>NZ_QTJR01000002.1 GCF_003382285.1 Lysobacter soli | reverse complement strand
GGCCGCATCGCCGGAGAGCACGAAATCCAGCGCCGGATCGTCCAGTGCCGGCGTTTCCTGCGCGACGCTGGCGATGCGCACGCGCGCGGGGATGTCGATGTCGCCCTGGTCGGCTTCGACCTCGCCCTGCAGCGCGGCGAACAACGACGATTTGCCGGTGCCGTTGCGGCCGATCACGCCCACGCGCCAGCCCGCATGCAGGGACAGGTCGACGTTGGACAACAGCAGGCGCTCGCCCCGGCGAAGGGCGAAATTGCGGAAGGAAATCACGGGACGGGTCGCGCAGATCGGATGCAATCCGGGCCGCGTAGTCTAAAGGTTCGGCCCGCTGCCCGGGCGCCGCTGCTGCGCTGACCCGCGATTGACGCGCCTTGACGCAATCTGCTGCCTCGGCAGCGGCGTGCGGACTTGCGGGTTGCATGGATCCGGTCCGGCCCACATCCTGAACAGGATCCCTCATCGGAGAGCCGATGCACCACACGTCCCTCATCGCGATCCTCGTGGCCGGCTTCGTGCTGGCGTTCGTCTTCGGCGCGATGGCGCAGAAACTGCGCCTGTCGCCCCTGGTGGGTTACCTGCTCGCCGGCGTGGTCGCCGGCCCGTTCACGCCCGGCTTCGTGGGCGACCAGACCCTCGCGCCGCAGCTGGCGGAGATCGGCGTGATCCTGCTGATGTTCGGCGTGGGACTGCATTTCTCGCTGCGCGATCTGCTCGATGTGAAGGCGATCGCCCTGCCCGGCGCGCTGGCGCAGATCGCGCTTGCCACCGCGCTGGGCTGGGGCATGGCACTGCTGCTGGGCTGGTCGCACGGCGCGGGACTGGTGTTCGGCCTCTCGCTTTCCGTCGCGAGCACCGTCGTGCTGTTGCGCGCGCTGGAGGAACGGCGCCTGGTGGAAACCGGCCGCGGCCGCATCGCGGTGGGCTGGCTCATCGTCGAGGACCTCGCGATGGTGCTCGCGCTGGTGCTGCTGCCTGCGCTGGCCGGCCTGCTCAAGGGCGGCGACACCAGTGCCGTGGCCGTGTGGGAAGCGCTGTTCAAGACGCTGGCGAAGGTCGGCGGTTTCGTCGCGGTGATGCTCATCGTCGGCCGCCGCGTGATTCCCTGGATCCTCGAGCGCGTGGCCGGCACCGGCTCGCGCGAGCTGTTCACGCTGTGCGTGCTCGCCATCGCGCTGGGCGTCGCGTTCGGTTCGGCCGGGCTGTTCGGCGTGTCGTTCGCGCTGGGCGCGTTCTTCGCCGGCATGGTGCTCAACGAATCCGAATTCAGCCACCAGGCGGCGAACGAAACGCTGCCGCTGCGCGATGCGTTCGCGGTGCTGTTCTTCGTCTCGGTCGGCATGCTGTTCGATCCGATGATCCTGATCGAGCGCCCGCTGCAGGTGCTGGCGACGTTCCTGATCATCGTGGTGGGCAAGTCGATCGCTGCGTACGCGATCGTCCGCGCGTTCGGGAAGCCGCGCAACACGGCGTTGCTGATCTCCACCAGCCTGGCGCAGATCGGCGAGTTCTCCTTCATCCTCGCCGGCCTCGGCCTGCAGCTGGAAGTGCTGCCGAAGGAAGGCCAGGACCTGATCCTCGCCGGCGCGCTGCTGTCGATCATCGTCAACCCGATCCTGTTCGCCTGGCTCGACCGCCGCGAGGCCCGCGAGGAAGCGCTGCGCGAAGACGTCGTCGAAGAGCACATGTACCCGCCCATCGCGCCGGACCTGCGCGACCACGTGATCCAGATCGGCTACGGCCGCGTCGGCAGCGAACTGGGCCGGCTGCTCACCGAACGTGGCGTCGGCCTGGTCGTCATCGACGGCGAGGAAGACCTCGTCGCGCGCGCACGTGCCGCCGGCATTCCCGCGATCCGTGGCAATGCGGCCAACGAACGCGTGCTGCGCGAGGCCGCGCCGGAACGCGCGAACACCGTGATGGTCGCCATTCCCAATGCACTGGAAGCCGGCGAGATCATCGCGCGGCTCCGCGAAATCAATCCGGCGCTGACCATCGTCGCGCGCGCGCACAGCGATGCGGAAGTGAAGCACCTGCTGCAGCACGGCGCCGACGGTGCGGTAATGGCCGAACGCGAACTTGCGCACAGCCTCGCCGAGATGGTGATGGCCACGCCGCACTACCGCGGATCGAGGCACCTGCCGCCGGCAACCGCCTGAGGAAACACGCATGACTGAAGAAGCCGCACCGCAGTTGTCGCCGATCGACGCGCGCATCCTCGCGTCGCTGTTCGAGAAGGAAGCGACGACGCCCGACGCCTATCCGCTCACGCTCAACGCGATCGTGCTCGCGTGCAACCAGAAGACCGCACGCGAGCCGGTGATGGAGCTCGAACCGGGCGAAGTGGGCAACGCGCTGCGCCGACTGGAAACGCGCGGCTGGGTGAAGTCGCAACACACGGCGCGCGCGGAACGCTATTCGCATCGCCTCGAAGCCGTGCTCAGCCTGACGCGACCGCAGACGGCGCTGCTCGTCCTGCTCATGCTGCGCGGCCCGCAGACCGCGTACGAGTTGATGTCGCGCACCGATCGCCTCGCGCGTTTCGAGAACATCGAGGACGTGCAGCACGCGCTCGAACGCCTGTCGCGCCGCTCGCCCGCGCTCGTCGTTGCGCTGCCGCGGCAGTCGGGCCAGCGTGGCGAGCGCTTCGCGCACCTGCTCAGCGGCGAGCCGGATCCGGGCGTGATGTCGTCTGCGCCAAGCGGCGCAGGCGCGTCGCCTTCGCCGATGTCGGAGCGCGTGACGGAGCTGGAACAACGCGTGGCGGAACTGGAAGCACGCTTGAGCGCGCTCGAATCCGCACGCGACGCGGGCTGAGCGTCACACGTCCGGCATCAGCGCGATGCCGAGCAGCACGACTGCTTCGATCATCTCCACCAGCGCGCCCGTCGTATCGCCGGTAATGCCGCCGAGCCGGCGCACGCACGCGCGTCGCCACAGCAGGAAAATGATTGTCGCGAGCACGAGCGCAAGCGCGCCCCGCGTGCCTGCGCTCGCACATGCCGCGGAACCCAGCAGCAGCGCGACCGCGCATCCGACGCGTGGCGCATTCGTGAGACCGCTCCCCAGGCCGCCGCTTCGCACGTAAGGCGTGGTCACGAATGCGATCGTCGCGGCCATCCGCGCGAGCAACGGCGCGAGCCAGAGCGATGTCCACGCATCGGCCGGCAGGCTCGCCAGTGCCGCGAATTTCACCAGCAGCACGAGAACGAGCGCGGTCACGCCCGCCGGTCCGCAGCGCGGATCCTTCATGATTTCGAGCGTGCGGGCGCGCCGCTGGTCCCACGTGCCGCCCATGCCGCCGATCCACGCGTCGGCGCTGTCGGCCAGCCCGTCCAGGTGCAAGGCGCCGGTGATCGCGACCCAGGCAAGCAGCACGACGGCCGCAACGAGCAGCGGCTTCGCGTCCGGCAAGGCCGAAACGAGCGCGCACAACAACGTGCCGATGAGCACGCCGACCAGCGGGTACCACGCGAGGGATCGCGACCTCGCCGAAGCATCGTCGAACACGCGTGCCGGAACCGGGATGCGCGTGAGGAAACCGATCGCGACCAGTAGTCCGCGCATCACGCCGGCGGCCAGGCGATCGGATGCAGCGACGCATGCGGCACGTCGATGCCGGCCATGTCGCCGAAGTCGCGTCGCTCGGCCACGCAGCGCAGCAGGCGGATCGCGCCGCCATGCGTGATCACGAGCACGCGGCCGTGCGCGGCCATCGCGGCGACGTCGTCCATCGCCGCTGCAAGACGCGCACGGAACTGCGCGAACGTCTCGCCACCGGGCGGCGGGTTCGCCACGGGATCGGCCCAGAAGCGTCCAAGTGCGTCGCCCTGCTCCTGCGCAAGCGTCTCGATCGGCACGCCTTGCCACTGGCCGAAATGGTATTCCGCCAGCCGCGCATCCAGATGCAGGGGCAAACCGCGCGCGTTCGCCAGTTCGCGCGCGAATCGCGCGCAGCGTTGCAGCGTCGAGGACACGATGTGTGTCCACTCTCGCCCGATCACTGCCTCGCGCAATTGCGACCAGCCCAGTTCGATCAGCGCATCATCCAGCTGGCCGCGATAGCTGCGCTGGCCCGTGTCGCCGTGGCGCAGCAGTTCGATGTTTCCTGGCCAGTTCATGCGCGCGAGACACCCGCCTGTTCGAATGTCGCCATCTCGCGATGCAGCGCACATGCCATGCGCAACAGCGGGACGGCCACGGCCGCGCCGCTGGCTTCGCCCAGACGCATGTCCAGGTCGAGCAGCGGCTGCGCGTGAAGCGCGTCCAGCAGGCGTTGATGGCCGCGTTCGTGCGAGCGATGCGAGAAGCAGAGCCAGTCGCGCACGCCTTCGTTCAGGCGCACGGCCGTGAGCGCCGCCGCCGTCGTGATGAAACCATCGACCAGCACCGGCAGTCGCGCTTGCGCTGCCGCAATGTAAGCGCCGGCGAGCGCTGCGATCTCGAAGCCGCCCAGGCGCTGCAGGTAGTCCACTGCGCCGTCTGCATCGGCCTGACGCGCGAGCGCACGCCGCACCACGCCGCACTTGCGTGCGATGCCGGCGTCATCGAGCCCCGTTCCGCTGCCGGCCAATGCTTCAGGCGCTTCGTCGAGCAGCGCGCACGACAGCGCCGTCGCGGCCGTCGTGTTGCCGATGCCCATTTCGCCACCGATGAACAGATCGGCGTCGTGGTCGAGCGCGAGCGCGACGCGATCGGCGCCGACCTGCATCGCCTCGCGCAGCTGCTCGCGCGTCATCGCGGGCGCCTCGCAGAAGTTCGCCGTGGTGGGGGCGATGACCGCGCGATGCACGTCGGGCAGTTCGCCCGGATCGTTGACGGTGCCGAGGTTCACCACGTCCAGCCGCGCGCCGAGATGACGCGCGAGCACCGCGATGGCCGCGCCGCCGGTCGCGAAGTTCCGGAGCATTTCGCCCGTCACGGCTTGCGGAAATGCGGACACGCCCTCCTCCGCGACACCATGGTCCGCGGCGAACACGCTGATCCAGACGCGTTCCACGCCGGGGCGCTCCGTGCCTTGCCGCGCCGCCCACCACACCGCGATGTCTTCCAGCTTCCCGAGCGAACCCGGCGGCTTCGTCAACCTGCCCTGTCGCGCGCGCGCGGCGCACGCGGCGTCGGCGTCCGCCGCGGCGCACGGGCGCGACCACCATGCATCGTTCATTCGTATGTTCCCTTCAGTGCGAGCGGCAACCCCGCCGCGACAAACAACACGCGATCGCAGCGGCGTGCGAGCGCCTGGTGCAGGCGACCGGCCTCGTCGACGAAGCGCCGCGTCAGCGCGCCCATCGGCACGACGCCGAGGCCGACCTCGTTGCTCACCAGCACGATGTCGCCGCGGAGGTCCGGCAGCACGTCAAGCAGCGCGACGCGCTCATGCTCGAAGCGCGCGGCATCCGGATCCGCGAGCAGGTTGGTGAGCCACAGCGTGAGGCAGTCGACCAGCACGCAACGCCCGTCGCCCGCGTGCCCGCGCAATGTCGTCGCCAGCGCCACCGGTTCCTCGACGCATCGCCAATGCGAGGGCCGCTGCGAACGGTGATGCGCGATGCGCTCGCGCATCTCGCCGTCGCCGCCCTGCGCGGTTGCGATGTAGACCACCTCGCGGCCGGTTTCGGTCGCGATTCGTTCGGCCAGCGCGCTCTTTCCCGAGCGTGCACCGCCGAGGATCAGACTTCGCATGCGTCCTCCCGGTCCAGAATCCTGAGCAGCGCATCGCAGTCCAGGTGCGCGTTGATCGCATCGGCGATGCGCTCGATCGACGCATCGCGCAGCGCGTGGATGTCGACGCGCTGCGCGTCGCGCAGTCCCGCCCATCGCAGCAGCGCCGCCAGCGCATCGGGGTGATCGAAAATGCCGTGGACATACGTGCCGATGATCTGCCGATCGTCGGACATCGCACCATCGACGCGCCCGTCGTCGCGCCGGTTCGACGGAGATGACAACGCGGCGCCGACGCTCGTGCCGCAGTGGATCTCGTAGCCACGCATTGGCGCATCATCGAGCGCCAGACGCCCGGCGACATTGCGCAGCTGCTTCTCCGGTTCGAGCGTCGTTTCCAGATCGAGCAACGCGAAACCCGCGCTGGTGCCCGACTCGCCCTCGATGCCGTGCGGATCATGCACCGCGCGCCCGAGCATCTGCAGCCCGCCGCAGATACCCAGCAGCTTTCCGCCGTAACGCAGGTGGCGCGAGATCGCCTCCTCCCAGCCGTTCGCGCGCAACCATGCGAGGTCGGCGCGGGTCGCCTTGCTGCCGGGCAACACGATCAGGTCGCAAGGCGGCGGTGTACCGTTCGGCCCAACGAAGATCACCTCGACCTGCGGATGCGCGCGCAGCGCGTCAAGATCGGTATGGTTGCTGATGCGCGGCAGCACCGGCACGACGACGCGCAGTGATGCGCCATGTTTGTCGCTGGACTCCGGCAACGCATCCTCCGCTTCCAGATGCAGGCCCTGCAGGTACGGCAGCACGCCGAGCACGGGCTTGCCAGTTTCACGCTCCAGCCATTCAAGGCCGGGCTGCAGCAGCGCGATATCGCCGCGGAAGCGGTTGATGACGAAGCCCCGCACGCGCGCACGCTCGCTGGGGCTGAGCAGCGCCAGCGTGCCGACCAGGTGCGCGAATACGCCGCCGCGGTCAATGTCGGCGACCAGGATCACCGGGCAATCCACCGCTTCGGCGTAGCCCATGTTGGCGATGTCGTTCGCGCGCAGGTTGATCTCCGCTGGACTGCCGGCGCCTTCGACGATGACGGCTTCGAACCGCTCGCACAGGCGTGCATGCGAGGCGAGCACCGCGTCGCGCGCGATGCGTTTGTAGTCGTGGTACGTGCGCGCATCCAGCTGCGCGACCGCGCGGCCGTGCACGATGACCTGCGCGCCAGTGTCGCTGCTCGGTTTGAGAAGGACGGGATTGAAGTCGGTGTGCGGCGCCAGGCCGCAGGCCTGCGCCTGCACGGCCTGAGCGCGGCCGATCTCGCCGCCGTCCTCGGTCACTGCCGAATTCAGCGCCATGTTCTGCGGCTTGAACGGCGCCACGGCGACGCCGCGGCGACGCAGCCACCGGCACAGCGCGGCGACGAGCGTGCTCTTGCCTGCATCCGACGTGCAACCCTGCACCATCAGCACGCGTGCGCTCACGGTCCGATCTCCTGCAACGCCGAGCACAGGCCCTCGTCGAGCCGGCGGAATCCCGCATCGTCCGGCGGCAGGCCGAACCGCAGGCTCGACGGTGTATCGAACAGCCGCGTCAGGATGCCGCGTCGCGCCAGCGCTTCGTGCAACGCAGCGGCGCGCGGATCGCGCTTCCACTGGAAGAAAGCGCAGCCGGCGTCCGGCAGGAAGCCGGTGCTTTCAAGCGTCGTGCGCAATCGCGAGCCGTACGCGGAGAGTCGTTCGCGCTGCATCGCATGCCATGCCGTGTCTGCCAGCGCAGCTCGCAACACGTGGCGGCTCGGGCCCGGGATCGTCCACGGCCCCAGGACTTCGTTCATGGCAGCGAGCATCGACGGTGCCGCGCACACGAAGCCTGCGCGCGCCCCCGCAAGGCCGAAGAACTTCCCGACCGAACGCAGCACGATCAATCCGTCGCGATCGCTAACGTCGCAGAGGCTGTCCTGCGGCGTCGCATCCATGAACGCTTCGTCGACGACGAGCCACCCTCCGCGTCGTGCCAGCGTCGAATGCAGCGCGAGCAGCTGCGTTCGCTCGAAGCGTTCGCCGGCGGGATTGTTCGGATGGATCAGCACGATCACGTCGAAGCGCGCGTGTTCCGCCAGCAACGCCGCCGCCGGAAGGCATTCGACGTCATGGCCGGCGGCGCGCCACGCGTGCGCGTGCTCCGCGTAGCCGGGCGCGATCACGCCGACGCGCGATCGCGCGCGCAAGCGCGGAAGCGCCTGAATCGCAGCTTGCGATCCCGCGACGGGAAGCAACGCCGAAGCGCCGTAGTAGTCGCTTGCGACCGCCAGCAGTCCGTCGTCGTCTTCCGGCAGGCGATGCCACGCGGCCGCAGGAATCGGCGGCACCGGCCACGCGAACGGGCTGATGCCGGTCGACACGTCCAGCCAGTGTTCCGGCGCGATCCCGTACGTGCGCGCGGCGCGCAGCAGGCGGCCTCCATGTTCAAGCATCGAAACCTCCCACGAGCACCGATGCAGCGACGATCAGCGCCAGCCAGAGCCAGACACCGCGCCGCACCAGTCGCAGCGCCGCCGCGATCGAATCCGCATCGGGTGCCGAACCTTCGCCGAGCGCGGGGCGCTCTTCCCACCGGCCGTGGTAGGGCGCGGCCCCGCCCAGGCGCACGCGCAACGCGCCCGCGCCGGCGGCCATCACGGGGCCCGCGTTCGGGCTGTCCCATGACGGTGCCTGCGCGCGCCAGCTGCGCCACGCGCTCGCGCGGTCGCCGAGCAGGGCGTACGTCAATGCCGTGAATCGCGCGGGCACGAAGTTCAGCACGTCGTCGATGCGCGCCGATGCCCAGCCGAACCGCTCGAAGCGCGGCGTCCGATAGCCCCACATCGCGTCGAGCGTATTCGCCAACCGGTACAGCACCGCGCCCGGTGCGCCGAGCAGCGCAAACCAGAACAACGCGCCGAACACCGCGTCACTGCCGTTCTCGAGCACCGATTCGGTGGCCGCTGCGGCGACCTGTGATGCATCCAGTGCGTCGGTGTCGCGACTGACCATGCGCGCGACCGCCGTACGCGCCGTCTCCAGGTCTCCCGCGCGCAATGCGGATTCCACCGCTCGCGCGTGCTCGGCGAGACTGCGATGGCCGATGGCGAGATACAGCACGAAGGCGGCGATGATCCAGGACATCCACGACGCCAACGCGTGCGTTAGCCATGCCACCGCGAGCACCGGCGGCGCGACGGCCAACGACCACGCCAGCGCGCCGACCACGCGGCTGTCGGCATGGAGCGTGCGTTCGATCAGGGATGCGATCCGCCCGAACATCACGAGGGGATGCGCACGCCGCGGCTCGCCGAGCAGTGCGTCGAGCACGACGGCGGCGAGCATGGCGAACGCGGTGCTCATGGCGAGAACAACCTCACCGCCGCAAGCGGGTCGGACGGGAAGTAGAAGTGCACGAAGCTTGCCGTCATCCGCCCTTCGCGATACACGGCTTCCGCACTCGGCCCCTTGTTCGGATTCGTCGCAAACGCGATGGGTGCGGCATCGACCGTCGCCTTCGCGTAATGGAACGTGTGGCCGCGCAGCGTGCCCTCGGGCAACACGACCGACTGCAGGCCAAGCGCCGCGAGCCGTGGCTGCATCGCGGCCGTACCGCGCAGCAACCCCGCCATGGGGGCGCGATTCCCGTCGCGATCGGCCAGCGAATCCAGCGCGAACAGCAGGCCGCCGCATTCTGCGACCAACGGCTTTCCCGCAGCGCGATGGGCACGCAACGCGACGTGCAGATCGATGCGTTGCGACAACGCATGCAGGTGCAGTTCGGGGTAGCCGCCCGGCAACCAGGCGGCATCGCATTCGGGCAGCGCATCGCCCGCCAGCGGCGAGAAGAAGCGCAGGTCGGCGCCGGCTTCGCGCAACAGATCGAGATTGGCCGGATAGAGGAAGCAGAACGCCGCATCGCGCGCGATGGCGATGCGCACGCCTTGCAGGCTCTTCGGGACGCGCAACGCCTCGTTCGAATCGAACGCCACGCGTGGCGGCAATGCGGTCGTCGCGTGCTGCTCCCACGCGTCGGCCAGTGCATCCAGCCGCGCGTCGATGTCGTGCAACTCGCCGGCCGACACGAGGCCGAGATGGCGTTCGGGCAGTGCCAGAACGGGATCGCGCGGCAACGCGCCCAGCCAATGAAGGTCCGCAGGAAGGCTTTCGCGCAGCAGGCGTGCATGGTGCGCGCTGCCCACGCGGTTCGCCGCGATGCCGTGCACGACGAGACCGTCACGATATCGCGCCAGGCCCGTGGCCAGTGCGCCGAAGGTCTGCGCCATCGCCGAGCCGTCGATCACCGCAAGCACAGGCAAGCCGAAGGCCTGCGCGAGGTCCGCGCTCGATGGCGCGCCGTCGAACAGGCCCATCACGCCTTCCACGAGGATGAGGTCGGCCTCGCCGGCGGCGGCATGAAGACGCGCGCGCACATCCGCTTCGCCGTTCATCCACAGGTCGAGCTGATAGGCCGGCGCGCCGCTGGCACGTTCGAGGATCATCGGGTCGAGGAAATCCGGCCCGGTCTTGAACACGCGAACGCGACGTCCCTGGCGCGTGTGCCAGCGCGCGAGGGCCGCGGTCACGCTCGTCTTGCCCTGCCCGGACGCAGGCGCCGAGACCAGCAACGCCGGGCAGTGGCGAAGGTGCGCGCTCACAGCTCGATGCCGTGCTGCGCCTTGATGCCGGCCTTGAACGCGTGCTTGACCACGCGCATCTCGGTGACGGTGTCGGCGGCATCGACCAGCGCATCCGGCGCGCCACGCCCGGTAATCACCACATGCTGCCGCTCCGGCCGCGATGCGAGCGCGGCAAGCACGGCGTCGAGGTCGACGTACTGCTTGGTCAGCGCGATGTTCAACTCGTCCAGCAGCACGAAGTCGTACGCCGGATCGGCGAGCATGCGCGCCGCGACGTCCCACGCCGCGCCTGCGGCAACGACATCGCGCGCGCGGTCCTGCGTTTCCCAGGTGTACCC
This sequence comes from Lysobacter soli, assembly GCF_003382285.1. GTDB lineage: Bacteria > Pseudomonadota > Gammaproteobacteria > Xanthomonadales > Xanthomonadaceae > Lysobacter_J > Lysobacter_J soli. The sequence goes on along the minus strand of NZ_QTJR01000002.1, from coordinate 478,202 downwards.
CTCGCCCATCACGTGGTAGTCGACCAGATCGTCGAATCGCCGGAAGAACGCCTCTTCGCCCGTCGAAAAGCTGCCCTTGATGAACTGCACCACGCCGCAGCGGAAACCGTGACCGAGCGACCGCGCGAGCATGCCGAAGCCGGACGAACTCTTGCCCTTGCCATTGCCGGTATTCACCACGACGACGCCGCGATCGATCGTGGCGCGCGCGATGCGGCGGTCCACCAGTTCCTTCTTTCGCTGAGCGCGCTCGCGATGGTGTTCGTCGGGCGTGAGACCGCGACGGTCGGCGCCCGCGCTCATGCGTGCGCGCCCTTCGCCGCGCGCAGCGAGATCGACTTGACGATCACCGCGCGCACCGCGAAGGCGACGCCCACATACCCGGCGAGTGTGCCGAGCGCCCGCGGGTAGTACTGCGGGATGCGCGCCAGGAAGCCGCTGAGCGTGGGCTCCGGATAGCGGCCCGAGAAGAACCAGAATCCGCCTTTCGAGATCAGGTACGCGATGCTCGCCGTCACGACGAGCGCCAGCGCCAGCCGCGGGATCGTGATCCAGCGGTCGCGGTGCAGGCGCGCGTAGAACGTGCCGCCGAACCACAGCGCCGCGTAGGCCAGCGCCACGGCCCAGTACGCAGGCGACAGGCACCAGTCGGTGATCGTGCCCGTCGCGAGGCTGGCGAAATCCAGAACCGACGACAACACGAAGAACGTCGGCAGCGCCCACATCGGCCGCAACAACGCGCCGGCAAGGAAGAACACGGCCCACGATGCACTCGGCAGCGCATCCACGCTGGCGAAGTGCTGGCCGCGCGTGGCGATCATCAGCGCGGCGAGCGCACCACCGACTAGGATCTGCGTCCGTGTCGAGGCAATCGGAAGTGGCGTCGAGGAAGCAACAGGAACGTCGGACATGATCGTCTCCGTTCAGCGGTCGGCCGTGCGTTCGGCACGGAAGGCGAGCGCGGACGCCGCGATCGCATGCATTGCCAGGGCAACGACGACGTAGGTCATCGTCGTGCGCACGAACAGCGGGCCCCATTGCCACGCGCGCGCCACGTACTCGGCGAAATGCGGATCCGCATAGCGTCCGCCCAGCCAGTAGAACGCGCCGTTGGAGATCGCGAACGACAGCGCCGACGCGACGAACGCCACACCCGTCGTGCCCAGCAGCGAGCGCCACCGCGTGTCGAAGCGGCTTGCGTAGAGCCGCCCGGCGTACCAGAGCACGCCGTATGCCGGGAGCAGGAACGAGTACGCCGGCGTCACGCAGAAATCGCTGACGCCGGCGTGTTCGATCGCGATCCAGTCGATGACCACCGCCAGTGCGATGAACGCCGCGAACTGCCAGTGCTTCCGCAGGTAAAGCCCGCCGAGGAAGAACAGCGCCATCGACGCATCCGGCAGGTGCAGCACGTCGCCGAAGTGATGGAAGCGCGTGGCGACCATGAACGTCGCGAACGCGGCGAACAGTGTCAGGTTGACGTTGCGTGGCAGGGGTTTCATCGACGACCTCGCAGGTGATGTCGTCCGATCAGCGGACGACGGGTTGATAGCGGACGGTCAGCAGCCAGGTGCGACCGGGCTGGTTGTAGAGCGCGGCGGTTTCGTAGCGCTTGTCGAACGCGTTGCGCAGCGTGGCCTGCACGCTCCACCCATCGGTGATCGCGAAGCCGACGCGGAAGTCGGCCAGCCCATAACCGGCCAACCGCGTGGTGTTGGTCAGGTTGTCGTAGCGCTCGCCCGCGCCGGTGACGCTCGCGCCAGCACTGAACCGCCCGAAACGCCGGTCGGCATCGATGCGGCCGGACTGCTTCGCGCGACGCGGCAGCACGTTGCCGTGGCTGGCGTTGTCGCCGTCGTTGACCGGATCCAGCCACGTCAGGCTCGTGCGCAGGTTCCAGTCCCACCACGTGACGCCTGCGACCGCTTCGGCGCCGCGGATGCGCGCGCGATCGATGTTGTTCGGCCCGCCCATGTCGCCCAGCGAGGCATCGAAGGCGATCAGGTCGTCGATCTTCGTCTCGAACGCATTGAGCGACCACGTGCCCCAGCCGTGCTCGCCGCGCAGGCTGAGTTCGACGCTGCGCGAGTTCTCGGGCCCGAGTTCGGGGTTGCCGTAGCCGGGGAAGTACAGTTCGTTGAACGTCGGCGCCTTGAACGCGGTGCCGTAGCTCGCGCCCAGGCGCAGTTCATCGGTGAAGTCCCAGCCCCACAGCACGCTGCCGGTGGTCTTTCCGCCGAACTGGCTGTCGTCGTCGCGGCGCACGCTGGCCTGCAGCGACTGCGTGCCGAAGGCCTGCTGCCATTGGCCGAACACGCCGCGGTTGATCCGGCGATCGCGTTCGTAATCGGTGTTGCTGTCCACGTCGTCGCCAAGCCAGTCGAAGCCGAGCGTGAGCAACCCGGACGCAACGTCGACATCGGCCTGCAACGAACCGAGCTCACGTCGCGTGTCGAACGTCGACGAATACTCGCCGTCGAGGAAGTTCTCGCTCAGGTCCGCGCTGGTGCCGACGCTCGCGGTGAACTCCGCGCGTTCGCTCGGCACGTAGCGGACGCGAGCGCCGACGACCTGCTGCACCGTGTCGGCTTCGTTGTTGACGCTGCCGTCGTACTCGTTGTGGCCTTCCGCGCGGAAGGCGCGCAGGTCGGCGTCCCAGCGCTCGGAGAAGCGCATGCCGCCCTGCAGCGCTAGCGAACTGTTGCGATAGCCGTCCTTGTCAGGATCGAAGTTGCGGGTGCCGCGATACGCGTTGATGCCGTCGGTGTTTTCATGCGCGGCATTGACGACGTACCAGCCGCCGCGTGATTCATCCTGCGACGTTCCACTCAACCCGGCAGCGAATCGCTGCGTGTTCTCGCTGCCCACGGCCGCGCTGGCACTCGGCGTAAACGTGCCTTGCGGGCGACGGGTGAAGATCTGGATCACGCCGCCGATCGCTTCGGACCCATAGAGGCTGGAGAAGGGCCCGCGGACGATCTCCACCCGTTCAATCTGTTCGACCGGGATGTCCTGCAGCGATGCGCCGCCGCTGGTGGCCGACCCGATCTTCACGCCATCGACGAGCACCAGCACGTGGTCGGATTCGGTACCGCGCAGGAACACCGACGTCGATTTGCCCGGCCCGCCGTTGTTGGCCATCGAAATGCCCGCGCGACCGGTCAGCAGGTCGGGCAGCGAGGCCGGCTGCAGGCGTTCGATCTCCTCGCGCGCGATGACGGTGATCGCGGCGAGCGCCTGGTCCTGCGTCTGCGCAGTGCGGGTGGCGGTGACGACGACCTGGTCCAGGTCGGTGGCGGCGTCGGCCCATGCGGGCGATGCGGAAAAAACACACGACAACAGCGAAACCGCCAGCGCGCGGCGGCGGAACAACCGGTGATGCGGATGCACGAGCACACTCCTTGACCGCGCCTGCCCGCGCGGGAACGTTGGAAAGGACAGGCGGAAGGACGGCGTGATGACGGCGCACGGAGAGATCATGGCCGCATGACATTCGCCCACCGCATGTCACGTCGCACCAGGGCCGGTCTCCGGGCTCGCGAGCGAAGGCAGGAGTTCCTGCGCTTCCGGTCCGCGCCTTCCCATGCGTGAGCACAGTGGCTGTGTGCGGAACCTTGTCTCGCCTACCGTTGCGGGGGCAGCTCCGGAATTGCCACGAAGGGCGCACCGGATTCCCGTTTCAACCACCGGACAAGCCGGCGGTCACCTTGGGCGCGGGCATGGTAACAGCATCGGACGCTCCGGCAACCTGCGTGGCCGCCTGTAAAAAGGAAAAGCCCCGCAGAGGCTGCGGGGCTTTCGTTGGCGGCGCTCGTCGATGCCGACGCGTGTCAGTCCCTGCGGAATACCGGCTGCCCGCCCTGCGCTTCGACGTGCACTGTGTCGCCGCTGGTGAACTCGCCGGCGAGGATCTTCGATGCCAGCGGATTCTCCAGCTGCTGCTGGATCGCCCGCTTCAACGGACGCGCGCCGTAGACCGGATCGAAGCCGACGTTGCCGAGCAGGTTCAGCGCATCGTCCGACAGCACCAGCTTCAGGCCGCGCTCGGCGAGGCGCTTTTCCAGTCCGTTGAGCTGGATGCGCGCGATCTGGCGAATCTGCTGCTTGTCCAGCGGATGGAAGACGACGATGTCGTCGAGGCGATTGATGAACTCCGGACGGAAGTGCGACTGCACCACGCCCATCACCGCGCTCTTCATCTGCAGGTAGGCCTGCGGCGTATCGTCGCCAGACATCTCCTGGATCATCTGGCTGCCGAGGTTGCTCGTCATCACGATGACCGTGTTGCGGAAATCCACCGTGCGGCCCTGGCCGTCGGTGAGGCGGCCATCGTCCAGCACCTGCAACAGGATGTTGAACACGTCCGGATGCGCCTTCTCGACTTCGTCGAGCAGGATCACGCTGTACGGGCGACGACGCACCGCTTCGGTGAGGTAACCGCCCTCTTCATAGCCGACGTAGCCCGGGGGCGCGCCGACGAGGCGGCTCACCGAGTGCTTCTCCATGAACTCGCTCATGTCGATGCGCACCATCGCATCGGAGGAGTCGAACAGGAATTCGGCCAGCGCCTTGCACAGTTCCGTCTTGCCCACGCCCGTCGGGCCGAGGAACAGGAACGAGCCCGACGGCCGGTTCGGATCCGACAACCCCGCGCGCGAACGACGCACCGCGTCGGACACGACCTTGATCGCCTCTTCCTGCCCGACCACGCGCGTGTGCAGCTGCTCTTCCATGCGCAGCAGTTTCTCGCGCTCGCCTTCGAGCATCTTGCTGACCGGAATGCCCGTCCAGCGCGCGACGACCTCGGCGATTTCCTCCGCGGTCACTTTGTCCTGCAGCAGCGTGAAGCCCTTGGTTTCGGCCTCCTGCGCGGCGCGCAGCTGCTTTTCGAGTTCGGGCAGCGTGCCGTACTGGATCTCGCTCATCTTCGCGAAGTCCTGCCGGCGCTGCGCGGCTTCGAGTTCGAGCTTGGCCTGCTCGATCTGCTCCTTGATCTTCGTGGCACCCTGCAGCGTGGCCTTTTCGGCCCTCCACACTTCTTCCAGGTCGTTGAACTCGCGCTCCAGGCGCGCGATCTCGTCTTCCAGGTCGGCCAGTCGCTGACGGGATTCGGCGTCCTTCTCCTTCTTCAGCGCCTCGCGCTGGATCTTGAGCTGGATGAGTCGACGTTCCTTGCGATCGAGCTCCTCCGGCTTGGAGTCGATCTCCATGCGGATGCGCGATGCCGCCTCGTCCATCAGGTCGATGGCCTTGTCCGGCAGCTGGCGATCGCTGATGTAGCGGTTGGACAGCGTGGCCGCGGCGACGATCGCCGGATCGGTGATCTCCACGCCGTGGTGCACGGCGTACTTCTCCTTCAGTCCGCGCAGGATCGCGATGGTGTCTTCCACGCTCGGCTCGCCGACGAACACCTTCTGGAAGCGGCGTTCGAGCGCGGCGTCCTTCTCGATGTACTGGCGGTATTCGTCCAGCGTCGTGGCACCGATGCAGTGCAGCTCGCCACGCGCGAGCGCGGGCTTGAGCATGTTGCCGGCGTCCATCGCGCCTTCGGCCTTGCCGGCGCCGACCATCGTGTGCAGTTCGTCGATGAACAGGATGATCTGGCCTTCGTTCTTCGCCAGGTCGTTGAGCACGGCCTTCAGGCGCTCCTCGAATTCGCCGCGGAACTTCGCACCGGCGATCAACGCGCCCATGTCGAGCGAAAGCACGCGCTTTCCGCGCAGGCCTTCGGGCACTTCGCCGTTGATGATGCGCTGCGCGAGGCCTTCGACGATCGCCGTCTTGCCCACGCCGGGTTCGCCGATCAGCACCGGATTGTTCTTGGTGCGACGCTGCAGCACCTGGATGGTGCGACGGATCTCCTCATCGCGACCGATAACCGGATCGAGCTTTCCGTTCTCCGCGCGCGCGGTGAGGTCGATGGTGTACTTCTCCAGCGCCTGGCGCTGGTCTTCGGCATTTTCGGACTGCACGCTTTCGCCTCCGCGGACCTTGGCGATGGCCGCTTCGAGTTTGTCCTTGCTGGCGCCGGCGGCCTTCAGTGCGCGGCCGACGTCGCCGTTGTCGTCCAGCGCGGCCAGCACGAAGAGTTCGCTGGCGATGAACGCATCGCCGCGCTGCTGCGCGAGCTTGTCGGTGACATTGAGCAGGCGCGACAGGTCGTTGCCGACGCTGATCTGCCCGGCCTGTCCCGTCACTTTCGGCAGCTTTTCCAGCGCTTCGCCGAGGCGTTCGCGCAGCAGCGGCACGTTGACGCCGGCCTGCGCGAGCAGCGGGCGCGTGCTGCCGCCGTCCTGGTCGAGCAGCGCCGTCATCAGGTGCACGGGTTCGATGATGGTGTGGTCGCGGCCGAGCGCCAGCGACTGCGCGTCCTGCAGTGCCTGCTGGAAGCGCGAGGTGAGTTTGTCCATTCGCATGGAGGATTCCCTTGTCACTTGGTGGCGGCCGGCAATACGCGACCGCGGATGTGCACCAGATGCGGGCTCGCCTTGCCCGATTCAACGCCCGGGCCCGCGGATCGCCGTCATTACGACGCGTCCACTTCATGCTGACATGCCCGTGTTCACAATGCGTGCATGTCCACGCCGACCCTCTCCCTGCCCGCCCCGCCCGCGGTGTCCTCCGAATGGGCGCTGTTCCTCGATGTCGACGGCACGCTGCTGGATTTCGCCGATGTTCCGGGCGACGTGGCGGTGGACCCGGGCCTCATCGATGTGCTCGCCGTGCTGCACGGGCGCTTGGATGGCGCGCTCGCGCTGGTGAGCGGCCGGCGCCTGGCGCAGCTGGATGAGCTGTTCGCCCCGCTGAAACTGCCCGCCGTCGGCCTGCACGGGCTGGAACGGCGCGAGGACGGGCACCAGGAACGCCATCCGCGCCCGGTGGCGCTCGACCAGGCCGTGGCCTGGGGCCGGGCGCTTGCTCAGCGGTATCCGGGCGCGCGCGTCGAGGACAAGGGCACCACGATCGCGCTGCACTGGCGTGCCGCGCCCGACGCGGAAGACCTGCTGCGCCAGTACGCCGACTCGATCCTGATCGAGCTGCCCGGCTATCACCTGCAGCACGGGAACATGGTCGTGGAACTGCGTCCCGATGGCGCCCACAAGGGCAGCGCGGTGGTCGACCTGCTCGCGCATCCGCCGTTCCACGGCCGACGTCCGGTGTTCGTGGGCGACGACCTGACCGACGAACACGCGTTCCAGGCGGTCTGCAGCCATGCGGGCTTCGGCGTGCTCGTGGGCTCGCGCCAACCGAGCGCGGCGCGCTACGCGCTGCACGATCCGGCCGCGGTGCGCGCGTGGCTGGAGGAAGGCCTCGACCTCGCATGACCCACGCATCACGCAACGTGATCACAGACCTGGAGAACGGATGAGCCCGACCGCCCTTCCTTCGAGCCTCGAGCTTGGCCTGATCGGCAACTGCAGCATCGCCGCGCTCGTCGACCAGCACGCGCGCATCGTGTGGGGCTGCGTGCCGGCGTTCGACGGCGACCCGGTCTTCTGCGGCCTGCTTTCGCCGCGCGAACACGAAGGCGGCGACTGGTCGATCGAACTGGAAGGCTTCGTGTCGGCCGAGCAGTCCTACATCCCCAACACCGCGATGCTGCGCACCGTGTTGCGCGACGCGAACGGCGGTGCGGTGGAGATCGTCGACTTCGCCCCGCGCTGGCACCAGAACGACCGCTTCTACCGTCCGGTGATGCTGATGCGCCGCCTGCGTCCGCTGTCGGGCACGCCGCGCATCCGCGTGCACCTGCGCCCGCTCGCCGAGTACGGTTCGGTGAAGCCGGAAACGACGTGGGGCAGCAACCACATCCGCTACCTCATTCCCGAATTCACGCTGCGCATGACCAGCGACGTCCCCGTGCGCCTGGTACGCGATTCGCTGCCGTTCGTGCTCGATCGCGATGCGCATTTCGTGCTCGGCCCGGACGAAACCCTGACGCAGTCGGTGTCGGGCTTCGTGCGCATGGCCGAAGAGCAGACGCTCAATTACTGGCGCAGCTGGGTGCGCAATCTTTCCATTCCGCTGGAATGGCAGGAGGCGGTGATCCGCAGCGCGATCACGCTCAAGCTGTGCCAGTACGACGAGACCGGCGCCATCGTCGCCGCGATGACGACCTCGATCCCCGAGGCGGCGAACACCGTGCGCAACTGGGATTACCGCTTCTGCTGGCTGCGTGATTCGGCCTTCGTCGTGCGCGCGCTCAACCGCCTCGGCGCGACGCGCACGATGGAGGAGTACCTGCGTTACCTCGCCAACATCGCGTCGGACGATGGCGAGCTGCAACCGCTCTACGGCATCGGCTACGAACGGCAGCTGGCCGAATCGGAAGTCGAATCGCTCGCCGGTTATCGCGGCATGGGCCCGGTACGACGCGGAAACCTGGCGTGGCTGCAGAAGCAGCACGACGTGTACGGCAGCGTGGTGCTTGCCACCACGCAGCTGTTCTTCGATACGCGACTGGCGCGCGTGGGCGACGCCTCGATCTTCGCCCGACTCGAGCCCGTGGGCGAAGCCGCCTACGCGCTGCACGACAAGCCCGACGCGGGGCTGTGGGAATTCCGCGGCCGCGAGGAAGTGCATACCTATTCCAGCGTGATGTGCTGGGCCGCGTGCGACCGGCTCGCGCGCATTGCCGTGCACCTGAAGCTCGCACCGCAAGTTCAGTTGTGGCGCCAGCGCGCGGACGAGATGCACGCGCGCATCGTCGCGCATGCGTACAACGAGGAACTAGGGCATTTCGTCGAATCCCTCGACGGCAATCGCCTCGACGCCTCGCTGCTGCTGCTCGCCGATCTCGGCTTCGTCAAACCGGACGACCCGCGTTTCGTCCGCACCGTCGAGGCTATCGGCAAGGGCCTCAAGCGCGGCGACGCGCTGTTCCGCTACGTGATGCCCGACGATTTCGGCGCGCCGGAAACGAGCTTCACGATCTGCACCTTCTGGTACATCGACGCGCTCGCGTCGATCGGCAGGCACGAGGAAGCGAGGTCGCTGTTCGAGCGCATCCTCGCGCGGCGCAACCACCTCGGCCTGCTGTCGGAAGACCTGGAATTCGACGGCGGCGAAGCGTGGGGCAATTTCCCGCAGACGTACTCACACGTCGGTCTCATCAACGCCGCCATGCGCCTGTCGCGGCCCTGGCAGGATGCGGCATGAGTCGTCTGGTCGTCGTTTCGAATCGGGTTGCGGTCCCTGGAGTCAGCAGTGCCGGCGGATTGGCGGTGGCCCTGCAGGCCGCGCTGGAGGAAACCGGCGGTATGTGGTTCGGCTGGAGCGGCCGCATCGACCCGAGCGATTCCGGGCAGGTGCACGAACACGACGCCGGCAACATCCGTTACGTCACGGTCGATCTGTCCAAGCGCGACCACGACGACTACTACAACGGCTTCGCCAACCGCACGCTGTGGCCGCTGCTGCATTTCCGCGTGGACCTGGTCGACTACAGCCGCATCACCTACGCCGCGTATCGCCGCGTCAATGCGCTGTTCGCCGAGAAGCTCGCGCCCTTGCTGCGCGACGACGACATCGTCTGGATCCATGACTACCACCTGATCCCGATGGCGAAGCTGCTGCGCGAGCTCGGCGTGAAGTGCCGGCTGGGCTTCTTCCTGCACGTGCCGATGCCCTCGTCGGACCTGCTCGCCGCGCTGCCGCAGCACGAGCGGCTGTTCGAAGGCCTGTCGTCGTACGACCTCATCGGCTTCCAGACCGAGCGCGACCTGGAGCGCTTCCAGGACTACGTGCGCCTGTTCGGCCGCGGCCGCGTGATCTCGCACGGCGTGCTCGAAACGCACAAGGGCAAGCGCCTGCGCGCGGGCGCGTTCCCGATCAGCATCGACACCGCGCAGATCGAGGAACAGGCGCGCGCGGCCGCAAGCAAGGTCGGCGTAAAGCGGCTGGCGACGAGCCTGTCCGGGCGCGAGCTCGCGATCGGCGTGGACCGGCTGGATTATTCGAAGGGACTACCGGAACGCTTCCGTTCCTTCGGGCGATTCCTGAAGCGCCATCCCGAACACCGCGGCAAGCTGACGTTCCTGCAGATCGCGCCGGTCTCGCGCGGCGAGGTGCTCGAATACCAGAAGCTGCGCAGCGAGCTGGAGCAGTTGTCGGGCCACATAAACGGCGCGCACGCCGAGCCCGACTGGACGCCGGTGCGCTACGTCAACCGCAACTACCCGCATCCAACGTTGACCGGTTTCTACCGGCTTTCGCGCGTGGGGCTGGTGACGCCGCTGCGCGACGGCATGAACCTGGTGGCGAAGGAGTACGTGGCCGCGCAGGACCCGAAGGATCCCGGCGTGCTCGTGCTGTCGACCTTTGCAGGCGCCGCGCGCGAGCTCGGCGCGGCGCTGCTGGTCAATCCCTACGACATGGACGGCGTTGCCGACGCGCTCGCCACCGCGATGGAAATGCCGCTGGAAGAACGCCGCGAGCGCTACGAAACGATGATGGCCGTGTTGCGCGAGAACGACATCACGGCCTGGCGCCGGAAGTACCTGGCGGCATTGCGGGAGCCGATCTAGGGCGGCTCCCTGCAGCCCTCACCCGCACGCGGGAGAGGGCTCGAGATCAAACGCGCGCGGTGGGCTGCAGGATCTCCACCCAGTAACCGTCGGGATCCTTGATGAAGGCGATGTCCTTCATGCGTCCGTCGGTCAGGCGCTTCTGGAACGCGACGCCAAGTTGCTCGAAGCGCGCGCACGCCGCTTCCACGTCCGGCACCGACACGCAGATATGACCGAAGCCGCGCGGCTCGGCGTTGCCGTCGTGGTAGCGGAATTCCGCATCGGACTCGGTGCCGTGGTTGTGCGTGAGTTCGAGCACGCCGCGCTGGCTCAGCAGCCACTGGCCGCGCGCAGGTTCTTCGGCGGGGATCTGCGACGGGTCATCCACCAGCACCAGGAAGTACAGGCTGAACTTCGCCTCATCGAAATCGCGCCGGCGCACCAGCGTGAAACCGAGCACGCGCGTGTAGAAGTCCAGCGACTTCGCGATGTCCTTCACGCGCAGCATCGTGTGGTTGAAGACGAAACCGTGCGTGGCCGCATCGCGCGCGGCGACGCCCGGGGTGGCGTTGATTTGTTCCTGCAGGGACATGGATCGGTTCTTCGTGGGGGATCGGGATAACGAGATAAGGCCGGAAGGCCGCGCGATCAATGTGCGCGGTCGGTCGATTCCAGATGCTCCGGCGGGGACTGCCGCTGCAACGACAGCAGCCCCAGCAGCACAGCCAGCGCAACGTACGCGCCGGCGAACTGCCACGCGATGGCGCGACGCAGGCCGTCGAGCATCCACGGCCAGTAGATACTGCCGCGCGGATCGACCGAGTGGATGAAGCCGAACAGCGTCAGCACGGCGCCGATCAGCAGCACCACGGCGGCGCGGCGGAAGCGGTGGTCGATCATCGCCACCAGCGCGGTGGACCAGATCATCGCGGTGATGATGAAGCCGTTGCCGAGCGTCACGATCGTCGCGAGGTCCGGCAGGCCGTGACCGTCGACGCCTTCGTACAGCGCGGCGAATCGATCCGGCGCGATCCACGCCGGATTGCCCAGCTTGATCACCAGCAGGTAGGCGACCGACGGCAGGAACGCCAGCGCGACCGCGAGCGCGTGCCGACGCGGGCTGTCGTGGAATGCCTGCACGGTGATGTCCATGCCGACGTAGACGATGATCGGCGCGAGCACGGCGATCGGCAGCCACTGCACCAGCCCCGACACGTAACCGAAGATGCCGCCGAGACCGATGAAAAGACCCGTCAGCAGCGTGTAGCCCATGCGCGCGCCCATGTGCTTGTACGCAGGCTGGCCGATGTACGGCGTGGTCTGCGCGACGCCGCCGCAGAAGCCCGCGACCAGTGTCGCCACCGCTTCGGCGAGCAGCACGTCGCGCGTGCGGTAATTGTCGCCGGCAGCGCGCGCGCTTTCGCTCACGTTGATCCCGCCGACCACCATCAGCAGGCCGAACGGGAGCAGCAGCGGAAGGTACGGGACGGTGTACGGCAAACCGTCGAGGAACTGCAGCGTCGGCAGCGGCAGCGTGAAGCGCAGCGGTGCGGCGTCGGGCAGCTTGAAGCCCGGCGTGCCGAGGCCGGCGATGCCGAGCCCGTAATACAGCACGGTGCCGACGATGAAGGCGAACAGCACGCCGGGCATGCGGATCGGCAGCTTGCCCTTCGCCACCAGCACATACATCAGCAGGCCGAAGGTGACGAGGCCCACGACCGGCGAGCGCAGCGTTTCGATCAGCGGCAGGAAGCCCAGCAGCGCAAGCGCCGCGCCGCCGATGGAGCCCAGCAGCGCCGCGCGCGGCACCGCCCGCGTGATGGCATCGCCGAAGAACGACAGCACGAGTTTGAGCAGCCCCATCACGACCAGCGACGCCATGCCGAGCTGCCAGGTGGCGTTGGCCGCCGCCGCTTCGTCCATGCCCTGCTGCTTGAACGCCACGAATGCCGGGCCGAGCACCAGCAACGCCATGCCGATGCTGGTCGGCGCATCGAGGCCGAGCGGCATCGCGGTAACGTCGCTGCGTCCGCTCTCGCGCGCGAGGCGATGCGCCATCCACGTGTAGATCAGGTTGCCGATCAGCACGCCGAATGCCGTGCCGGGGAACATGCGCGTGAACACGACGTCGGCCGGGAAGCCGAAGATGCCGATCAACGCGGCGGAGATGAAGCCCAGGATCGACAGGTTGTCGACGACCAGGCCGAAGAAGCCATTGAGGTCGCCGGGGACGAACCAGCGGCGTTGGGTGATGGGCGGCATGGAGGGCTCGCGGCGTGGGATGGGCGGATCGTAGCGGCTTTGCCCCCTTCCCCGCCCGAAGGATCCGGAATGACGACATGCGCGTGCCGCGATGGCGCGTCTGTCGGCGCTTGCGTCTAGAACGAAACCTCGACCGCCGAGCGGGCCCACAGCACCGACTCGTGCCCGGTCATGCGCTTCCACGCGAGGCGGATCGCCTCGATGTCCTCCCGCCGCCTGGCGCCGTCCTCGTGCAGCACCACGAGCACCTTGACGCGTTGCCGCACCAGGCGTCCGTCCTGCTGGAAGCGCCACTGGCCGTACCCATCCAGCACCGTCAGCCCATCGGGAAAGCGCGGCGTGACTTCGGCATCGAGGAACGCGCGCCACCGCGCATCGTCGATCACGCCGGTGCCGTCCTCGTTGCCGACGGCGAAGTACAGCTCGCTGCGGATCCAGCCGGACGATTGCGCGGGCCGGGACGCATCGCCGTGCATCGAGGCGGTCGTCGCGCAGCCGTTCAGCACCGCGGCGAAGAGCAACGTCGCAAGCAGAATGCGGAAGCGCGTCATGGAAGGAATCTCGCCATCTGGCCCGGCGGCGGCAACGCGCAGGCGTCGTATCGACCGAATACCCGATACCGGTTGCGCGCGAACCAGCGGTACAGGCGGTCGCGCATGCCGCGCGGCAACACGCGCAGCAGCGTGGCGAGCCGCCATGCGCCGCCGAGGCCGGACAGCACACGCATCATCGCGTCCGTGTCGGTCCACGCGATGCCATTCTCGACCAGCAGGAACGACGCTGGGTCGTCAGCGTCCAGCCCATGCGCGAACAGCAGCGCACGACCGGTTTCGCCCTGCATCGCCGCAAAGCGGTAACGGCCGCGCACGTCATGCCGGAGCAGGAAGCGCACCCAGCCGTTGCACAGCACGCATACACCGTCGAAGACGATCACGGCGCCGCTGCCCTGAAGTTCACTCGACATCCAGCCACCCCCGGTAATGCACGAGCCGGCCGATCCACGGCATCGTCGCGAACACGTCGAAACGGTAACGGCGGTCGCGTTCGTACTCGCGTGCAATGACTTCATCGAACCAGCGCGGCGGTAATGGCGCGCCTAGCGCACGCACTTTCGCCACACGCCACACGATTGAATTGCCGGCACCGAGCGGCTCGACGTCGAGGCGGAATCCGAACGTCACCAGGCCCAGGCGTTCGCACAGCAGCCCGTCGTCGACCCAAAGGCGCGAGCGCATGGCGCGCCCTTTGATGATGCGCGCCCAGCGTTCGTGATGCGGGCCGCTGTCGATCTCGACGTCGATCGTGCCTCGCCCTGCAACCGGCAAGCGCGTCGCCCACGCAAACAGGCGCGAGAACACGCCATGGCCGCGCTCGACCTCGACCTTGCCGCGATAACGATGAAACCCGGCGCGTTCGTGCAATACGCGCAACGTCCGCGGCAGGTCATCGAAACGCGCCGGAAGCAGCTGACGGTACAGCGGCGTCGGCGCTGAAGCGCTCATCCGCGAGGCTCGATCCAGACCAGCGAGGCCATGCGTCCGCCGCGCTGGTCGCGACGGTGCGAGAAGAAGCGTTGCGGATCGGAAATCGTGCACAGGCCGCCGCCGCGGATGCGATCGGCGCGCATGCCGGCGGCCTGCAGGCGACGCCGCGCGAGTGCGTAGAGATCCACGCGCCAGTGATCCGGCCGCGTGGCGACGAAGGCGCTTTCCGCCCCGACATCGTTCGCGACGAACGCGTCGAAGACCTCGCGCCCGATTTCGTACGCCTGCGGCCCGGCGGCAGGGCCGAGCCACGCCTGCACGCGATCCGGTTGGGTGCGCATCGCAGCCAGCGTGTTTTCGAGCACGCCGCCCGCGAGACCGCGCCAACCCGCGTGTGCGCCGCCGACCTCGCTGCCATCGTCGGCGCAGAACAGCACCGGCAGGCAGTCGGCGGTGAGGATCGCGAGCACGACGCCAGCTTCGGATGTCACCGAGGCATCGGCTTCGACTTCTTCCGTCGAAGGCGCATCGAACCGGTGCACCTGCGTGCCGTGGACCTGACGCAGCCAGCACGGTGCGGACGGCAAGTGCGCGTGTTCGACCAGCAATGCGCGGTTGGCCTGCACCGCCTCGGCTTCGTCGCCGGCGCGCAGGCCGAGGTTGAGGTCGTCGAACGGCGGCCTGGATACACCCAGGCCGTGCCGCAGCGTGGTCAGGCCACGCACGTTCGCCGGCGCCGGCCACTGCGCGTCGATCCAGGCGGCGGCCATCGCGTCAGCGTTCCTTCTCGGCCGCGGCGGCCGTGTCGTCGCGCAGCACGCGGACCAGGTGCGTCAGGTCATCCGGAACCGGCGCGGTGCAGCGCACGGGCTCGCCGGTCACCGGATGCGAGAACTCCAGCGTCTCGGCATGCAGCGCCTGCCGCTTGAAACCGCGCAGCGTCGCGACGAGGTCCTCCGTGGCACCGCGCGGCAGTTTCAGCGGGCCGCCGTACAGCGGGTCGCCGACGATCGGATGCTTCAGGTGCGCCATGTGCACGCGGATCTGGTGCGTGCGGCCGGTTTCGAGGCGGCATTCCAGCAGCGTGTGCGCGCGGAAGCGCTCGCGCAGGCGGAAGTGCGTGACGGCGTCGCGGCCATCCTCGCGCACCGCCATGCGGATGCGGTCGCGCGGATGGCGGTCGATCGGCGCGTTCGCCGTGCCGCCGGAGACCAGCGAACCGACCACCACGGCCAGGTACTGGCGGTGGACTTCGCGCGAGGACAATTGCTCGATCAGCGCCGTGTGCGCCGGCAGCGTGCGCGCGACGACCATGACGCCGGAGGTGTCTTTGTCGAGCCGGTGCACGATGCCCGCGCGCGGCAGCACGTTGAGCGACGGGTCGCGATGCAGCAGCGCGTTGACCAGCGTGCCGGCCGGATTGCCCGCGCCCGGATGCACGACCAGCCCGGCGGGCTTGTTGATCACGATGACGTGCTCGTCCTCGTAGAGGACGTCGAGCGCGATGTCCTCGGGCTCCGAATGCGTCTGGACGTCGAGCTGCGCGTGCAGCGTGACCGTCTCGCCGCCGCGCACCGGATCGCGCGGGCGCACTTCGCGGCCGTCGAGGCGGGCGTCGCCGGACTTGATCCAGGCGGCGAGGCGGGAACGGGAGAAATCCGGGAACAGCTCGGCCAGGACCGCGTCGAAGCGACGGCCGGCGGCGGCGTCCGGAACGGTCGCCTGCATGGGGGCGGCGGGCGCGGGGGATGGGTCGGTCATCGGACGGGCAGGATTCAGGGCAGGCAGGTGTGGACTGCTATTATCCGGTCTTCGTACCTTCGGCGCCCGTCGAGATCCCATGAGCCTACGTTCCGCCCCTTCGCGCCTGCTGGCCCTGCTGCTGATCGTTGCCTTCGCCGGCGTGGGCTGCAGCAAATTCAAAGACAAGGATGCGGACGAGGGTGTCCCGGTCGAGACGCTCTACGAAAAGGCCCACAAGTCGATGACCAACGGCAACTGGGCGGCCGCCGAGACCACGTTCAAGCGCCTGGTCGCGCAGTACCCATACGGCCCGTACACCGAGCAGGCGCTGGTCGAGACCGCCTACGCGCAGTACAAGGCAGGCAAGCACGACGACGCGATCAGCAGCATCGACCGCTTCATCCGCACCTACCCGACGCACAAGAACATCGCGTACATGTACTACCTGCGCGGCCTGTCGAACTCCAGCCGCGACACGGTGTTCCTGCAGAAGGTGTGGACGCTGGACGCCAGCCGCCGCGACCTGGCGACGCCGCTGCAGGCGTTCAACGATTTCTCGATCGTCGCCGACCGCTACCCGAACAGCCGCTACGCCCCCGATGCCCGCATCCGCATGGCCGGCCTGCGCGACATGTTCGCCCGCCACGAGCTCGACACGGCGCTCTATTACCTGCGCCGCACCGCGTACGTCGCCGCGGCCGAGCGCGCCAAGTTCCTGCTGGAAACCTACCCGCAGAGCTCGTACCAGAACGACGCCGTGGCCACGCTAGCCGCCGCCTACGAGGGCCTGGGCAACGAAGTGCTGGCCGCCGACGCGCGCCGCGTGCTGCAGCTCAACGACCCGAGCCACCCGTTCCTCGCCGGCAAGTGGCCGGATTACCCGAGCAACTGGCGCAAGCTCAATCCGTTCGCGGGCGAGAAGTCGGCGCTGGACAACGACTGATTCCGGTCGATCGAAACGCAATGAAAACGCCGCCCTCTGGCGGCGTTTTTGTTTGGCCAATGCGACGCGCCGAGCTTCTAACCTTTCATTCCCGCGGAGGCGGGGACCCATCCACGCGATCCATCAAGGTCACCCTACGGTGATGTGCCTTCACGACGGATTCCCGCCTTCGCGGGAATGACAGCATCGATCAGTGTCCGTACCCGTTGGTGATCGGATACCGCCGCTCGCGCCCGAACGCGCGCCGCGACACCTTCGGCCCCGGCGCCGCCTGGTGGCGCTTCCATTCGCTGATGCGCACCAGCCGCAACACGCGGTCCACCGTGGCCTGGTCAAACCCGGCTCCGATGATGTCCTCGCGCGACTGCTCCTGGTCGACGTAGCGAAGCAGGATCGCGTCGAGCACGTCGTACGGCGGCAGCGAATCTTGGTCCTTCTGGTTTTCGCGCAGCTCGGCCGACGGCGGGCGGTCGATCACCGCCTGCGGGATCACGCGGTCGCCCACCGTGTTGCGCCAGCGCGCGAGCGCGAAGACCTCGGTCTTGTAGATGTCCTTCAGCGGCGCGTAACCGCCGGCCATGTCGCCGTAGATCGTCGCGTAGCCGACCGCGTACTCGCTCTTGTTGCCGGTGGTCAGCAGCAGGCCGCCGAACTTGTTGCTCATCGCCATCAGCAGCGCGCCGCGGATGCGCGACTGCAGGTTCTCCTCGGCGGTGTCGACCGGCCGGCCGGCGAAGGTCTCCGATAGCGCATCGAGGAAGCCCTGGAACGGCTTCTCGATCGGCACCGTCATCAGTCGCACGCCCTGCATGCGGCACTGCTCCTCGGCGAGGTCGTTCGACATGCCCGCCGTGTAGCGCGAGGGCATGCGCACGGCGGTGACGTTCTCGGCACCGAGCGCATCGACGGCGATCGCCAGCACGAGCGAGGAATCGATTCCGCCCGACAGACCCAGCCACGCATGCTTGAAGCCGTTCTTGGCGAAGTAGTCGCGCGTGCCGCGCACGACCGCGCGCCACGCGAGCGCATCGCGGCTTTCGTCCCCGTCTTCCATCCACTGCACCGGCGAGAAGCGGCGCGAGTCGGAATCGAAGTCCACCACCAGCCACTGGTCGGTGAATGCCGCAGCCGCAGGATGCACGGTGCCGTCGCCGTCGGCTACGACCGAGCCACCATCGAACACGACCGCGTCCTGGCCGCCGACGGTGTTGACGTAGACCAGGCCAACGCCGGTTTCCTGCACGCGCTGGGCCAGCAGTGCATCGCGATCGGCATGCTTGTCGCGCTCGAACGGCGAGGCGTTCGGGACGAGCACGAGCTCGGCGCCCTTCGCCACCGTGCTGGCGAGCGGCTCGGGAAACCACAGGTCCTCGCAGACCAGCAGGCCGACCTGCACGCCGTCGACGTCGAAGACGCAATCGTCGCGATCGGGATCGACATCGAAGTAGCGGCGTTCGTCGAACACCGCGTAGTTGGGCAGTTCGCGCTTGCGATAGGTGTGCGAGACGTGGCCGTCGCGCAGCACGCTCGCCGCGTTGTAGACGACGCTTCCCGCCGCCTGCGGCCAGCCAACCACGGCGACGATGTCGCGCACGTTCGTGGCGATGCGCTCGAGTTCGGCCTGGCAGTCGGCCAGGAAGGACGGCCGCAGCAGCAGGTCTTCGGGCGGATAGCCGCTGAGCGCGAGTTCGGGGAACAGCACGATGTCGGCGCCGTATTCGTCGCGCGCCTGTTCGATCATCGCGGCGATGCGCTCGGCGTTGCGCTGGACGGCACCGACGGGAAAGTCGAACTGCGCGAGGGCGATGCGGAGGGGGTTCGGCATGTGAGGGGTGATTCGCACTAAGCCCCTCTCCCGCCTGCGGGAGAGGGGTTGGGGTGAGGGCCGTCGGCGAGGGCTGAATGGATCGCCATCATCACTGCGTCGGTCCGAGTCAGAACGTCATTGTTCCAGAATCTGAGGACACGGTAGCCCCGGCTTTGTAAATGGGCCGTCCTCGTCGTGTCGGCGACACCTGCGCTGACGTGCTGGCCACCGTCCAGTTCAACGATCAGCCTTGCCTGGATGCATGCGAAGTCGACGATGTAGGGGCCGATCGGAAGCTGGCGACGGAACTTGTGGCCCACGAGTGTTCGATTGCGCAGGAAGAACCAGAGATGGCGCTCGGCGTCGGTCATTTCCCTTCGCAGATGGCGCGCGAAGTTGCGTTTTTGACCTGGGCGCATGTGCTTCCCCGAAAGGGAAACAACATGCCGACCTTGCTTTCGACGTCGTATCGGGCGATGCCTCGATTGCCCTCACCCCAACCCCTCTCCCGCATGCGGGAGAGGGGCTACAGCTTGTCAGAGGCGTCCGACGCCCAGAGATCCGAAGCCTCTCTCCCGTTTACGGGAGAGGGGTTGGGGTGAGGGCAATCGGCTGAGACATTCCGACCCAAGTCCTGAAAGAAAAAGGCCGCCCGAAGGCGGCCTTTTCCTGACGGCGATGTACAGAAACGCTTACTTCGCCAGACGCTTGGCGATCGCCGCGCCGAGGTCGCCGGGCGACTTCACCGTGGTCACGCCCGCCTTTTCCATCGCGGCGAACTTGCCTTCCGCCGTGCCCGAGCCGCCCGAGGCGATCGCGCCCGCGTGGCCCATGCGCTTGCCCTTCGGGGCGGAGGCGCCGGCGATGAAGCCCACGACCGGCTTGGTCACGTGCTTGGCGATGAACTCGGCCGCTTCTTCCTCGGCCGAACCGCCGATCTCGCCGACCATGATGATGCCTTCGGTCTGCGGGTCTTCCTGGAACAGCTTCAGCGCGTCGATGAAGTTGGTGCCGTTGATCGGGTCGCCGCCGATGCCGATGCAGGTCGACTGGCCGAGGCCGACGTCGGTGGTCTGCTTCACGGCTTCATACGTCAGCGTGCCCGAGCGCGACACGATGCCGATCTTGCCCGGCATGTGGATGTGGCCCGGCATGATGCCGATCTTGCACTCGCCCGGCGTGATCACGCCCGGGCAGTTCGGGCCGACCAGCACGGTGTCCGGGTAGCCCTTCAGCGCGTTCTTCGCACGCAGCATGTCCAGCACCGGGATGCCCTCGGTGATGCACACGATGACCTTGATGCCGGCAGCGGCCGCTTCCATGATCGCGTCGGCCGCGAACGGCGGCGGGACGTAGATGACGGACGCGTCGGCGCCGGTGGTCTTCACGGCTTCGGCGACGGTGTTGAAGACCGGCAGGCCGAGGTGCTGCGTGCCGCCCTTGCCCGGCGTGACGCCGCCGACGACCTGGGTGCCGTATTCCAGCATCTGCTGCGCGTGGAAGGTGCCCTGCGAGCCGGTGAAGCCCTGGACGATGACCTTCGTGTTCTTGTTGATCAAAACGGACATGTCATCAGCCCCTTACTTGCCAGCGACGGCCGCAACGGCCTTCTTCGCGCCATCGTTGATGTCGTCGGCCGGGGTAATGGCCAGACCCGAGTTCTTCAGCAGTTCCTTGCCGGCTTCGACGTTCGTGCCTTCGAGGCGGACGATCACCGGGACCTTGACGTCGACTTCCTTCACCGCGGCGATGATGCCCTCGGCGATCATGTCGCAGCGGACGATGCCGCCGAAGATGTTCACGAAGATCGCCTTCACCTTGTCGGACGACAGGATCAGCTTGAAGGCTTCAGTCACGCGCTCCTTGGTGGCGCCGCCGCCGACGTCCAGGAAGTTCGCCGGCTCGCCGCCGTTGAGCTTGATGACGTCCATCGTCGCCATGGCCAGGCCTGCGCCGTTGACCATGCAGCCGATGTTGCCGTCCATCGTGACGTAGTTGAGGTCGTGCTGGCTGGCCAGCACTTCGGTCTCGTCTTCCTGGCGGATGTCGCGCATGGCGACCAGTTCCGGATGACGGAACGAGGCGTTGTCGTCGGAGTCGACCTTGCCGTCGAGCACGGCGAGGTCGCCGTTGGTGAGGATGGCCAGCGGGTTCAGTTCGACCAGCGCCAGGTCCTTCTCGTTGAACAGCTTGTACAGGCCCAGCATGATCTTGGTCAGCTGGTTGACCTGCTTGGCGTTCAGGCCCATCGCGAAGCCGAGGTCGCGGCACTCGTAGGGCTGCAGGCCCTGCACGTAGTTCACGTGCAGCGCGTGGATGGCTTCCGGCTTCTCGGCGGCCACCTGTTCGATGTCCATGCCGCCCTCGGCCGAGGCGATGAAGGTGACCGACTTGGTCGAGCGGTCGACCAGCACCGACAGGTACAGCTCCTTGGCGATGTCGGTGCCTTCGGAGATCAGGACCGCATCGATCGGCAGCTCGACGCCCGCCGTCTGGTAGGTCGCCATCTTCGTGCCGAGCATCGCGGCGGCGTACTGCTTCACCTCGTCGTACGACTTGGCCAGCTTGACGCCGCCGGCCTTGCCGCGGCCGCCCGCGTGGATCTGCGCCTTGACGACCCACAGGTCGCCCGGGATGGCCTTGGCGGCCGCGACGGCTTCGTCCGGAGTGCGCGCGACGCGCCCGGTCGGCACCGCGATGCCGTAGTCGGCAAACAGCTGCTTTGCCTGATATTCGTGAAAATTCATGCGTCACCGAGGGGAGTGAAAAGAATCCCCGCGGCCGGCTTCGCTCCGAGGTCCGGGAAACCCAGGACCGTCGTGACGTCGAGCGCGAGGGGGCGGTATTGTCGCCCATCCACGCGGCCCGGGCAAAACCGCCCGGCGGCCACGCGCCGGCGGTAGCGGTTCGCCGGCGCCGCCAGCCATACTCGGCACATCGTTTTCGCACGGAAGGAACGCCGCTTGTCGATCGCCTCCGCCCGGCCGCCCGTCGCCGCCGACGCCGACAGCGCGCTTCGCCGCGAGCTGTACTTCTTCACGCTCTACCGCCTGTTCGAGGCGGCCTTGCTGGTGTTCTTCCTGTTCGGACCGGCCACCGGGCTGGTCGAACCGCTGCGCAACGCGCTGGGCGCGCGCTCGATCGCCCTGTCCTACCTCTTCATCGCCGCGCTGCTGTTCGTGTTCGGCCGACGTGGCGAGCTGCGCGCGCAGACGCTGACGGGCATCGCCGCCGATCTTTTCTTCGGTTTGCTGGCGATGCATGCGATGCCCGCCGCCGGCACCGGCATCGCGCTGATGCTGCTGTTCAACGTGGGCGCGGCCTCGCTGCTGCTGCCGGCGCGGTACGGCCTGGGTGCGGCAGTGGTGGCGGTGCTGGGCCTGTTCGGCGAGTTCGTCTGGAGCCGGTTCGCGCCCGACGCTGCCGACCGCACGCTCGCCGAACCGATGATGTTCGCGGTGGGTTACATGGCGATCGCCACGCTGACCAGCATCCTCGGCCGGCAGATGCGCGAGAGCTACGACCTCGCCGAACGCCGCGGCGCCGAGGCCGCGCACCTGGGCGAGATCAACGAGCTGATCATCCGCCGCCTGCGCACGGGCGTGCTGCTCGTCGACCGTGGCGACCGCATCCGCCTGGCGAACGAGGCGGCCATGCTGCTGCTCGGCGATGCAGGCGAAAGCACCGACCTGCACGGCCAGCGCAGCCTGGCGGTCGCCGCGCCGGAACTGGCGCGCCGGCTCGAACGCTGGCGCCAGGACGGCACACACAACGACAGCCCGCTGCAGCTGGCGCCGGATCTTCCGGAAGTGGTGCCGCGTTTCACCCGGCTGCTCGCCGGCAGCGAGCAGGTGCTGGTCTTCCTCGACGACACCTCGCTGCTCTCGCGCCATGCCGAATCGATGACGCTGGCGACGCTGGGCCGTTTTTCGGCAAGCCTCGCGCACGAGATCCGCAACCCTCTCGCCGCGATCAACTACGCCGTGCAGCTGCTGGAAGAGTCCGACGACATACCCACCGCCGAGCGGCGCCTGCTGGAAATCATCCGCCAGCAGGGCATCCGCATGAACGGCATCGTCGAGAACGTGCTGGGCATGGCGCGGCGTGAACCAGCCAAACCCGAGCACGTGGAACTGGTCGCCTTCGCGAAGCTGTTCGTCGACGAATACCTCGCGAGCCACCCGCTGGACCTCGACACGCTGCGCAGCACCTCGCAGATCCCGCGCCTGCCGGTGCTGATCGATCCGCGCCATCTGCACCAGGTGCTCACGGTGCTCGTGTCGAATGCACTGAGCTATGGCCGCATGCCGGGCGAGCCGGCGCGAGTGACGGTGAGCGTGTATCCGGACGATGCGGGACTTCCGTGCATCGACGTGCTCGATCGTGGACCGGGCATTCCCGAATCGGTGGCGTCGCGGCTGTTCCGCCCGTTCTTCACGACCTCCAGCCACGGCACCGGGCTTGGGCTCTACATCGCGCGCGAATTGTGTCGGGCCAACCAGGCCACGCTCGACTACGTCGCCATGCCGGGCGGCGGCGGGTGCTTCCGGGTGCGCCTGATCGGGAGCCACACGTTGCTGTCGTCCTGAGGCTAAACCTGAACAGGGCA
The DNA here is from genome assembly GCF_003382285.1 of Lysobacter soli. Lineage (GTDB taxonomy): Bacteria > Pseudomonadota > Gammaproteobacteria > Xanthomonadales > Xanthomonadaceae > Lysobacter_J > Lysobacter_J soli. The sequence goes on along the minus strand of NZ_QTJR01000002.1, from coordinate 454,846 downwards.
AATCGCTCTGCGCGTGCTTGGCGCCCCGCACGACCTTAAGTTATCGTGAAGGCCGGAGGGAAAATGGCTGAAACACGTAGTGCATTGGTGGTCGACGACGAACGCGACATCCGCGAACTGCTCGTCATGACCCTGGGCCGCATGGGCCTTCGATGCGACACCGCCTCCACGCTCGGCGAAGCCCGCGGCCAGCTCGCGCGCAATCGCTATGACCTGTGCCTGACGGACATGCGCTTGCCGGACGGCTCGGGCATGGACCTGGTCGCCGAGATCAGCCAGAAGCATCCGGAAACGCCGGTCGCGATGATCACCGCCTTCGGCAACGTCGAAGCCGCGGTCGAGGCCTTGAAGGCCGGCGCATTCGACTTCGTCGCAAAGCCCGTGGACCTGGCCGTGCTGCGCGATCTGGTCCGCCACGCGCTCGACCTCAACGAACGCCGCAAGAGCGCGCCGCCGGCCGACATCGTCGCCGCACGCCTGTACGGCCAGTCACCCGCGATGGCTACCCTGCGCGGCACGATCGCCAAGGTCGCCCGCAGCCAGGCGCCTGTGTACATCGTGGGCGAATCGGGTGTGGGCAAGGAGCTCGTCGCCCGCACGATCCACGCCGAAGGCGCGCGTTCGACCGGACCGTTCGTCCCGGTGAACTGCGGCGCGATCCCGGCCGAACTGATGGAAAGCGAGTTCTTCGGCCACAAGAAGGGCAGCTTCACCGGCGCGCATGCCGACAAGCCGGGCCTGTTCCAGAGCGCCGACGGCGGCACGCTGTTCTTGGACGAAATCGCCGAGCTTCCGCTGGCGATGCAGGTCAAGCTGCTGCGCGCGATCCAGGAAAAATCGATCCGCCCGGTGGGCGCAAACGCCGAAGTCCCGGTCGACGTGCGCATCCTGTCGGCGACGCACAAGGATCTGGCGGCGCTCGTCGCCGACGGCCGTTTCCGCCAGGACCTGTACTACCGCATCAACGTGATCGAACTGCGCGTGCCGCCGCTGCGCGAACGCCAGGACGACCTGCCCGGCCTCGCCGAGAAGGTGCTGCAGCGTCTTTCGCTTGCGCAGGGCCGCGTGTTCCCGCCGACGCTGTCGGCCGACGCGCTCGATACGCTGCGTGCGTATGCCTTCCCGGGCAACGTGCGCGAGCTGGAGAACATCCTCGAACGCGCGCTTGCACTGGCCGAAGGCGACAGCCTGACCGCCGAGGACCTGCGCCTGCCGAAGGCCGCGAATACGGTGTCCGCCGCGACGCCGATTCCGGCTACGGGTGCAACGTCGGCGACTGCGCCCGCGAATTCCGCAGCGCCGCCGCTGATGGTGCCGGGCCAGCCGACGCAGGCGATCGATCCGCGCACGCTCAACCCGCGCGATACGGCCAGCAGCCCCCTGCCCTCGTACATCGAGGAAATCGAACGCGCCGCCATCCAGCAGGCGCTGCAGGAAAACCGCTACAACAAGACGCGCACCGCGGCGGCGCTCGGCATCACCTTCCGCGCGCTGCGATACAAGCTGAAGAAGCTCGGCATCGATTGACGGTGCCGCGCCTTTCGTCGATCGGACGCAGGCGCCCGCAGCCGCTTTTCATCGACGCACCGGAAGAATTCCGCGAACGCGCGGGGCGCGAACAGTGCGTCCTCGTCCAACTGGGGTGCGACAGCCTGGACGTCCCTCGCTTGGCTCATCACGTCCATGATCGACCGGGCTTCAGGCACTCCGTCCTGAAGACTGTCCCTACGTGAGGCCGTACGCACCCGTACCGCCACGTCGGGGAGCCCCGGACAGAGTGACGCAATTCGTCAGCTCGCAGCGGGCGTGACACTCAGCGTCACCCGCCCTCTGACCGGTTCTGACATTTAGCGTGACCTCATCTCCAGTTCAGCACGCACGTGGCCCGGAAGTCTTGTTGGCACGGCTTATGCGTGTACCTTAGCGGCACGTGCAGTGAGCACGGCTGCCCGAGGACCGGAAACGCCGGCCCACAGGCACGTGAAGTTCCAAAACACTCCTAGGGGAAATCGTAATGAAGAAGCAGCAGGGCTTTACCCTCATCGAACTGATGATCGTCGTCGCGATCATCGCCATCCTGGCCGCCATCGCGCTGCCTGCCTACCAGGACTACACCACCCGCGCCAAGATCTCCGAAGCGCTGGTGATGGCTGCTCCGGCCAAGCTCGCCGTTGCCGAGACCGCCTCGTCGATGGGTTCTCTGGCTTCGGTGACCGCTGAAAACTCGGGCTACACCTTCCCGGGCGCCACCAAGTACGTCAGCGACATCGTGATCACCGACGAGGAGGGCACCGTCACCATCACCTCGACGGTCCCGAATGCTGAGGGCGATATCACGCTGACCCCGAGCACCATCAACGACACCGCCCAGGTCACTTGGATCTGCGCCTCGGAAGACATCGAGGCGAAGTTCCTGCCGGCCGAATGCCGTCCGCAGAGCTAACTGACGCGGTTGTTTGAACGCGAACCCCGGCTTCGGCCGGGGTTCGCTGTTTTTGGCCTCGGTGGAACCGAATCCGACATGAAATTCACTCGCGCCACGTCGTGGCTCCTGCCCGCGGCATTCGTTCTCACCGCCGCCGTCTACTGGCTGGGCCTCAAGGGTCCGTTCCTTTTTGACGATGGCTACGCATTGGCCCCCATCTCGGAGTGGTACCGCGGCGAACGGATCTGGCAGGAAGTGTTTGGGGACGGCTCTCTGTTGCTCGCGCGCCCGCTCGCCATGCTCAGCTTCATGCTGACCACCTGGCTTGGGGGCCCGGACAGCTTCTCCTTCAAGCTCGGCAACCTCGTCGTTCATCTGCTGTGCGGCCTGCTGGTCTGGCGCATCGGGCGCCAGGCTTTCTCGCTCGACCAGCGCCTGGCGCGGCATTCGGAACTGCTCGCCGCATTGCTTACGGTTTTCTGGCTCCTGCATCCGCTGCACGTCAGCACCGTGCTGTATTCGGTGCAGCGGATGGCACAGCTCAGCACCCTCTTCACGCTCGCCGCGGTGCTCCTCTACCTGGGCGCACGTCGCGACCTCGACGCCGGAACCACGCGCGCTGCATGGGCGAAGCTGTTCGTGGCCCTGCCCCTGATGGTCTTCGCGGGCCTGATGAGCAAACAGAACGCTGCGGTCGCCCCACTGCTATGCCTCGCCTGCGAGCTCGGCTACTTCCGTGGCTGGCGCACGCAGCGCGGGACCCTGTCCGTGTTCTATGGCCTGTTCCTGCTGCTGCCTGCAGTCGGCGCCTGTCTGGTACTCGCGCTGTATCCGCAAAAAGTCCTGGGCGGTTATGCGGAGTGGGACTTCACGCTCGGTCAGCGCCTGCTGACCCAGCCGCGAGCGCTGATGGACTACGTCGGCATGCTGCTGTTCCCGCGTGGCCCGCGGATGGGGCTGTACACCGACGACTTCGCGATCTCCTCCAGCCTTACTTCTCCCGCTACGACATGGATGGCCATCGTCGCGCTCATCGGCATCAGCGTAGGCGCTATCGCGCTGCGCAAGCGCGCGCCGTCATTGTTCGTGGGCTGGTTCTTCTTCCTCGGCGCGCACGTGGTCGAGTCGACCTTCCTGCCGATCGAGATGTATTACGAGCACCGCAATTATCTGCCGTCCGTGGGACTGCTCATTGGCCTGCTCGGCTGTGTCGCTTTGGTACCGGCGAACCCGCCGTTCAATGTCCTGACACCCAAGCAGATCGGAACGCTTGCCGCCACCGGCTTCGCGCTGGTCCTGACCGTGGCGACGTTCGGACGCGTGCTGGTCTGGCAGAGCCTAGACGGCATCCTCGTGCAGGCGCTGCGCTTCCATCCGAACTCGCTTCGGGCGAATTTCGACGCGGCCGACGTAGCATCGGCTCGTGGCGACTACGGCACGCATGAAGTGCTGATCCGGCGCCTGATGGAAAGCCAGGACCCGCGCAGCCGCCAGATGGCCCGCTTCGAATTGGTCGCCGGCAACTGCCGCAAGGGCGCTGGCGACAACCGGCTCGTCCTGGAAGATGCCGTAGTCGAAGCGAAGCGGCTGCAGCGCATCACGGTCTTTGACACCTACGCGGTCACGCGCCTGTCCAACGCGAGCCGCAAGCCGACGTGTGGCGACGTCGACCGGGCGGCCATCGCCGGCTATCTCCGCGAAGTTGTCGATGCCGCGGCGGCCCAGCCCGAGTCGGCAACGCCCAAATGGTTTTTCCGCAATCTTCTGTCGCAGATGTACGCCAGTGTCGGCCAATGGCCGGAGGCGGCCCATCAGGCGGAACTCGCGTGGAAGGCCAGCGGGGACAAGAAGATCGGCGTTTTCCTCGCGCGTGCCTACGTCCATTCCGGCCAGCTGGAAGACGCCCGCGAAGTGCTCGCCATCGCGGAAACCCAGATCCGCCCCGACGACGTTCAGGGACAATCGGCCGTTGCGGCGGTCAGGAAGCTGATCGACGAACGGAGTCCAGAGCCTTCGCCCAAGGCCCACCCCGGTTCAGCCTGACCCTGGTCGTAGGAGGAGCTCGCCGGATTCGCTTTTGAGCGACGACCGTCCGATCTTGTGCCGCCCGAATGCGGTACATTCCGGCTGGGGAAGCAGAAATTGTTTTAGGGGAAAGCATGAATACCGTGGCTACCGCCAATCTGGTGGGAATCACTGGCATCGCCCGGCGCCTGGTGCTCGATGGCGCGCTCGAGGACGTGGTCGCACGCCAGGCGCAGGCTGCCGCAACGGCCGCCAAGCAGCCGCTCGGTGCGTATCTCGCCGAGAAGCGCCTCGTTTCTCCGGCCCAGCTCGCTGCCGCCAATTCGGTCGAATTCGGGGTGCCGCTGTTTGACGTCGGCGCCTTCGACGCCGGCCAATCTGCAATCAAGCTGGTAAACGAGGCTCTGGTGCGAAAGCACCAGATCCTGCCACTTTACCGGCGCGGTAACCGCCTCTTCATCGGCATTAGCGACCCGACCAACGCCCAGGCCCTGGACGAAGTCAAATTCCAGACCAACCTGGCCGTCGAGCCGATCCTGCTCGACGCCGAGCGCCTGCAGCGCACCATCGACCTCTGGCTGGAGCAGAGCGACTCGCTCTCCGATGCGGTCGGCGGCGAGGAAGGCCTGGAGACGCTGGACGTATCCGGTGGCGACGACGTCGCGAACGAAAGCGGCGTGGACGTCAAGACCGACGACACCCCGGTCGTGAAGTTCGTCAACAAGGTGCTGGTCGATGCCATCCGTCGCGGCGCCTCGGACATCCACTTCGAGCCTTACGAAACCGACTACCGGGTGCGCCTGCGCATCGACGGCCTGCTCAAGCAGGTCAGCAAGGTGCCCCCGAACCTGTCGGCGCGCATCGCCGCGCGCCTGAAGGTGATGGCGCAGCTGGATATTGCCGAAAAGCGCGTGCCGCAGGACGGCCGCATCAAGCTCAACATCTCCAAGACCAAGCAGGTCGACTTCCGCGTGAGCACGTTGCCGACGCTGTTCGGCGAAAAGGTCGTGCTGCGTATCCTGGACGGCAGTGCCGCCAAGCTTGGCATCGACAAGCTCGGTTACGAAGACGACCAGCGCGCGTTGTACGAAGCCGCGCTCGCCAAGCCGTACGGAATGGTGCTGGTCACCGGACCGACCGGCTCGGGCAAGACCGTGTCGCTCTACACCGGCCTGAACATCCTCAACGAAGAGGAACGCAACATCTCCACGGTCGAGGATCCGGTCGAAATCCGCGTGCCGGGCATCAACCAGGTGCAGATGAACGTCAAGCGCGGCATGACCTTCGCCGCCGCGCTACGCAGCTTCCTGCGACAGGACCCGGACGTCGTGATGGTCGGCGAAATCCGCGACCTCGAGACCGCGGAGATCGCAGTGAAGGCGGCGCAGACGGGCCACCTGGTGCTGTCCACGCTGCACACCAACGACGCGCCGCAAACCGTGTCGCGACTGATGAACATGGGCATCGCGCCCTACAACATCACCTCGTCGGTAACGCTGATCATCGCGCAGCGACTTGCCCGTCGCCTGCACGACTGCAAGCGCGAAGTATCGCTGCCCGAGCATGCCTTGCTCGCGGAGGGGTTCACCCACCAGGAAGTGGCGGCCGGATTGAAGATCTACGAAGCCGTCGGTTGCCCCGATTGCACCGAAGGCTACAAGGGTCGAACCGGCATCTATCAGGTGATGCCGATGAGCGAGAAGATCCAGTCGATCGTCCTGCAGGGCGGCAACGCCCTGGATATCGCCGAAGCCTCCAAGCAATCCGGCGTGCGTGACCTGCGTCAGTCGGCATTGCTGAAAGTAAAGAACGGCGTGACAAGCCTCGCCGAAATCAACCGCGTAACCAAGGACTAACCCATGTCCGCGACCCGTAGTGCAGTCAAGCCGGCCGCTGCCGCCCGCCGCCCCAACCCGATGAGCACGTTTGTCTGGAATGGAACGGACAAGCGCGGCAAGGTGATGAAGGGCGAGCAGGAAGCGAAGAACGCCAATGCGCTTCGCGCCGAGCTGCGCCGCCAGGGCATCACGCCGCGCGTGGTGAAAGCCAAGGGCAAACCCCTGTTCGGCGCGGCAGGCAAGACGATCACGCCGCTCGAGATCGCGGTGTTCAGTCGCCAGCTCGCGACGATGATGAAGTCGGGCGTGCCCATCGTCAGCTCGCTGGAAATCGTGGCGAACGGCCACAAGAACCAGCGCATGGCGAAGATGCTCAACACGATCCGCTCCGACATCGAGAGCGGTTCCTCGCTTTACGAGGCGCTGAGCAAGCACCCCGTACAGTTCGACGAGTTGTACCGCAACCTGGTCAAGGCGGGCGAGACGGCCGGTGTGCTCGAGACCGTGCTCGATACGATCGCGACATACAAGGAAAACATCGAAGCCCTGAAGGGCAAGATCAAGAAGGCGATGTTCTATCCCGCGATGGTCGTCGCGGTGGCGCTCATCGTCAGCGCGATCCTGCTGGTGTTTGTGGTGCCGCAGTTCGAAACCGTCTTCCAGAGCTTCGGCGCCGACCTTCCGGCCTTCACCAAGCTGATCATCCGCATGAGCGATTTCATGGTCGCCTACTGGTGGATGGTGCTGTTCGCGGTCGTCGGCGCCGGCGTAGCCTTCATCATGGCGAAGAAGCGTTCGGTCGCGTTCTCGCGCTTCCTCGATCGCGCCATCCTCAAGCTGCCGGTGATCGGGCAGATCATGCACAACTCGGCGATCGCGCGATTCTCGCGCACGCTGGGCGTCACCTTCCGCGCGGGCGTACCGTTGGTGGAAGCACTGGACATCGTCGCCGGCGCCACCGGCAACAGCCTCTACGAGGACGCCGTCCGCAACATCCGCGACGACGTCTCGGTCGGCTACTCGGTCAACATGTCCATGAAGCAGGTCAACATCTTCCCGCACATGGTGGTGCAGATGACCGCCATCGGCGAAGAGGCCGGCGCGCTCGACACGATGCTGTTCAAGGTCGCCGAGTTCTACGAGCAGGAAGTCAACAACGCCGTCGACGCGCTTTCCAGCCTGCTGGAACCGCTGATCATGGTGTTCCTGGGCGTGATCGTCGGCGGCATGGTCATCGCGATGTACCTGCCGATCTTCAAGCTCGGCGCGGTCGTGGGCTAAGCGCCCCCGATCACGCCGTTCTGAACTTCGGGCACAATCCCGCGCATGGCATTCCTCGATCAAAACCCCGCCATCGGATTTCCGCTGGCGGCCGGACTCGGCCTGCTGGTCGGCAGCTTCCTCAACGTGGTGATCCTGCGCCTGCCCAAGCGGCTGGAGTGGCAGTGGCGCCGCGACAGTCGCGAGGTGCTCGGTGAACCCGACACCTACGATCCGCCGCCACCGGGCATCGTGGTGGAGCGCTCGCACTGCCCGCACTGCAAGCATCAGCTGTCGTGGTACGAGAACATTCCGGTGTTCAGCTACCTAGTGCTGGGCGGGAAGTGCCGCAACTGCAAGGCGCCGATCTCACCGCAGTACCCGCTGGTCGAGCTGCTGACGATGCTCCTGGTGGTCGCAAGCGTATGGCGCTTCGGCTTCGGCTGGCAGGGCTTTGGCGCAATCGTCTTCACCTGCTTCCTGATCGTGCTGTCGGGCATCGACCTGCGCACGCAGTTGTTGCCAGACCAGCTGACGTTGCCACTGATGTGGCTGGGCCTGATCGCCGCGTCCGACAATCTCTACTTCCCCGCCAAACCGGCGCTGCTGGGCGCGGTGGCGGGCTACCTGAGCCTCTGGATCGTGTGGTGGCTGTTCAAGCAGCTCACCGGGAAGGAAGGCATGGGGCACGGCGACTTCAAGTTGCTGGCGGCCATCGGCGCCTGGACGGGCCTGAAGGGCATCCTGCCGACGATCCTGCTGTCCTCCGTGGTAGGCGCGGTGATCGGCTCGATCTGGCTGGCCATGAAGGGCCGTGATCGGGCGACGCCGATTCCGTTCGGCCCGTACCTCGCCATCGCCGGCTGGATCACCTTCTTCTGGGGCGAGCAGATGGTCGGCGCCTACATGCAGTTCGCCGGGCTGAAGTAAGGTCCAGCCGGTTTACCCTACCCGCTCTGAAGCGGCGTACAGGCCCATGAGTGAGTTCATCGTCGGCGTCACCGGAGGCGTGGCCTCCGGCAAGAGCGAAGTCACGCGCCGCTTCGAGGCGCTGGGCGTTCCCGTCGCGGATGCGGACGTCGCGGCCCGCACCGCGGTCGAGCCGGGCTCGGACGGGTTGGCCGAGGTCGTCGCGACCTTCGGAGCGGATGTCCTCGCGCCGGACGGAAGCCTCGATCGCGCCGCGATGCGTCGCCACGTGTTCGGCGACGACACCGCACGCCGGCGACTTGAAGCCATCATCCACCCCCGCGTGCGGGCGAACCTTCGTGCGGCCTGCGAGGCCGCGTCAGGGCCCTACGCCATCGCGGCCATTCCGCTGCTCGCCGAAGGCGGCGGACGCGAGGCCTACCCGTGGCTGTCGCGCATCCTCGTGGTCGACGTGCCGGTCGATGTGCAACGCGCGCGCGTGATGGCGCGCGACCGCGTGGATGCCGAGCTGGCGCAGCGGATGATCGCCGCTCAGGCGACGCGCGACCAGCGGCTGGCGATCGCGGACGATGTCATCGTGAACGACGGCCCCGTAGAGCTGCTCGTTTCCCATGTCGCGGCGCTGGATCGCCGCTACCGCGCCCTGGCTGGCGCGCACGCGTAAGCGCCCGACCCGTCAGGCCGACGGCCAGAGGCCGCGGATTGCGGCGATGCCCTGGGCGCCGTGCGACCGCGCCTCATCCACATCCGCCGTAGTCAGGCCGCCGATGGCGTAGATCGGCAGCGACACGCGTTCGCGCATTGCCGCGAAACCGTCCCAACCGATGCCCTCGACGCCCGGATGACTCGGCGTCGGTTTCAGCGTGCCGAGCACGGCGAAATCGCACCCGAGTGACTCGGCGGCGAGCAGGTCGTCCACGCCGTGGCAGGAGGCCGCCAAGGGAAGGCCGGGCGGGATCTGACGCTCCGACAGGCCGTGCAGCAGGCGCGAAGGCAGATGCAGACCGAGGCCGAACTCGATCGCCAGCGCGACATTGCCATTCACCAGCGCTTCCGCGCCCGCCTGGCGGCACAGGCGCGCGGCCTGGGCGACCAGCGCGCGCCATCGTCCTGCATCCAGCTCCGGCGCGCGCAGCTGCACGCGCCTGACGCCGTTGGCCAACGCATGTTCGAGACGCCCGAGCCAGACGGCGTCCTCGCCAGCGGGCGGCGGCGTCACGAGGTAGTGCGCCGGCTGAAGCAAGGCCGCGACGACGGGCCGATCGGCCGGCGGCATCGCGTAGCTGGGGAGCTTCTGCGGCGGTACCCAGACCAACGCCTGCCCTTCCAGGCCGCGTGCATGGCCGCGCCACGCGGCGATGCTGCGCACATCGAGGCGCAAGCGTTTGTCGGGATAGCGCTGGGGAACGTTGATCAGCGGCGCGCCGATGTCGACCTCGATGCCGAGCTCCTCGTGCAGCTCGCGCGCCAGCGCCGCTTCGGCGGATTCGCCGGGTTCGTGCTTGCCGCCGGGGAATTCCCACAGGCCGGCGAGGTCGCGCCCTTCCGTACGACGTGCCAGCAGCACGCGGCCGCGCGCATCGCGGATGACGCCCGCGACCACTTCGACACGGCGCAACGCACCGTCAACCGCGCCCGGATCGACCGTGCGCGAGACATCGGGAATGGAAGTGCTGCTCACCTGCTTACCCGGACGAAGAGGCCGTCCCGGGCGCCGCCCTCCCCCGCTTGCGGGAGAGGGCGTCTGGAGCCAGTGCCGTCAGGCGATCTGCCCATGGCAATGCTTGTACTTCTTGCCGCTGCCGCAGGGGCAGGGGTCGTTGCGGCCGACATTGGCGAACACGTCGCCACCGGCAGCGGCCTGCGCCTGCGCGGCTTCCTCGTCGGCACCGAACCCACCGGCCGAGGCGTGCTGGAACTGCATCTGGCGCGCCTGCGCTTCGGCGGCGGCGCGCTCCTGCGCTTCCAGCGCGGCGACTTCGTCCTCGCTGCGGATGCGCACGCGCGCCAGCAGCGTGACGACTTCGCGCTTCACCTTCTCCAGCATCTCGGAGAACAGCTCGAAGGCTTCCTTCTTGTATTCCTGCTTGGGCTGCTTCTGCGCGTAGCCGCGCAGGTGGATGCCCTGGCGCAGGTAATCCATTCGCGCCAGGTGCTCCTTCCAGTTCTGGTCGAGCACGTTGAGCATGATGTGCTTCTCGAGCAGGCGCATCGTCTCGCTGCCGAGCTGCTCCTCGCGCTGCGCGAAGTGGCCTTCGACGGCCTCCTGCACCAGGCGCTCGATCGTCTCGGCGTCGACTTCCTCGCTCTTGCCGACGAACTCGCGCAACGACATCTGCACCCCGAACTCGGACGCGAGCGTCGCTTCCAGGCCCGGCAGGTCCCACTGGTCGTCGACCGAATTCGGCGGCACGAAGCGCGCCACGATGTCGGCCACGACGTCGCCGCGGATGCCTTCGACGTTCTCGTTGACGCTGTCGGCTTCCAGCAGTTCGTCGCGCTGGCTGTAGATCACCTTGCGCTGGTCGTTGTTGACGTCGTCGAAGTCGAGCAGGTTCTTGCGGATGTCGAAGTTGTGGGCCTCGACCTTGCGTTGCGCGTTGGCGATCTGCTTGGTCACCAGCGCGCTTTCGATGATGTCGTCTTCCTTCAGGCCCATGCGCGCCATCACGCGCTGCACCCAGTCGGCCGCGAAGATGCGCATCAGGTTGTCTTCGAGCGACAGGTAGAAGCGCGAGGAACCCGGGTCGCCCTGGCGACCTGCGCGGCCGCGCAGCTGGTTGTCGATGCGGCGGCTTTCGTGACGCTCGGTGCCCACGATGTGTAGGCCGCCGGCGGCCTTCACCGCTTCATGGCGCGCCTGCCATTCGGACTTCAGGCGGGCCTTGGTGACCTCGTCGATCGGCGCGCCGGTCTTGGCTTCCAGCTCGGCGATTTCGTTCTCGAGCGAACCGCCCAGCACGATGTCGGTACCGCGGCCGGCCATGTTGGTGGCGATGGTGATCGCGCCCGGGCGACCGGCCTGCGCGACGATCTGCGCCTCGCGCTCGTGCTGCTTGGCGTTGAGGACTTCGTGGTGGATGCCGGCGTCGCGCAGCTGCTGGCTGAGCATTTCCGACACTTCGATCGAGGTCGTGCCGACCAGCACCGGCTGCTTGCGGGCGTTGGCGTCCTTGATCTCGTTGAGCACCGCGCGGTACTTGCCATTGCGATTGAGGAACACCGCGTCGGGGTGGTCCTTTCGCTGCACCGGCTTGTGGGTCGGGATCACGATGACTTCCAGGCCGTAGATGCTCTGGAATTCGTACGCTTCGGTGTCGGCCGTACCGGTCATGCCGGACAGCTTCTTGTACATGCGGAACAGGTTCTGGAAGGTGATGCTCGCCAGCGTCTGGTTCTCGCGCTGGACCGGCACGCCTTCCTTCGCCTCGACCGCCTGGTGCAGGCCGTCCGACCAGCGACGGCCAGCCAGCGTGCGGCCGGTGAACTCGTCGACGATCACCACTTCGCCGTCGCGGACGATGTAGTCCACGTCGCGCTGGTAGATGGCGTGCGCGCGCATGGCGGCGTTGAGGTGATGCACGACGCTGAGGTTCTGCGCGCCGTAGAGCGTGTCGTCCTCACCCTGCAGGATGCCGGCCTGGCGCAGCAGGTGTTCGGCGCGTTCCTGGCCGGCTTCGGACAGGTGCACCTGCTTGCCCTTCTCGTCGACCCAGTAATCGCCTTCGCTTTCTTCCGTCGCCTGGCGCGACAGCTGCGGAACGATGCGGTTGACCTTGATGTACAGCTCCGGCGACTCGTCGGCCGGGCCGGAGATGATGAGCGGCGTGCGCGCCTCGTCGATCAGGATCGAGTCGACCTCGTCGACGATCGCGTAATGCAGGCTGCGCTGGAAACGGTCTTCCTTCGACAGCGCCATGTTGTCGCGCAGGTAGTCGAAGCCGAACTCGTTGTTGGTGCCGTAGGTGATGTCGGCGGCGTACGCGGCGTGCTTGTCGCTGTGCGGCATGCCCGGGTAGACCACGCCGACCGACAGGCCCAGCCAGTTGTACAGGCGGCCCATCCAGGCCGAGTCGCGGCGGGCCAGGTAGTCGTTCACGGTGACGACGTGGACGCCCTTGCCTTCCAGCGCGTTGAGGTAGACCGGCAGTGTCGCGACCAGGGTCTTGCCTTCGCCGGTGCGCATCTCGGCGATCTTGCCCAGGTGCAGGACCATGCCGCCGATCAGCTGGACGTCGTAATGGCGCATGCCGAGCACGCGCTTGGACGCCTCGCGACAGACGGCGAATGCCTCGGGCAGGATCTTGTCGAGCGACTCGCCATCGGCGATGCGCTTCTGGAACTCCGCCGTCTTGGCCTGCAGTTGCGCATCGGAGAGCTTCTGCATCTCCGGCTCAAGCGCGTTGATCTTGGCGACGGAGCGTTGCAGTTGGCGCAGCAGGCGATCGTTACGGCTGCCGAAAACGCGGGTAAGCAGGCTGTTGAGCATGGAGTGCGACTGGGTCCGTTGTAGCGGAACAGGGATACCGGCGGGCCGGACGCATTCAGAGTCCGTGTCCACCGGCGAGTTCCCCGAAGGAAGGCTCTGGCCGGCTCAAATGAAATCGGGGCGCCGCGCGCCCCGAAAGTATCGAGCCTGAACTGTGGCCGCGCCGATTGTAGCGTGTGGGCGAGCCGGGGTGCTTGCAAGCCATCGGCTTGCGCCCCGGCGAGCGCCCGGAGCGTGCCGCGGAGGGCCGGATCGAGGACCGATGCTTGCAAGGCACCGCCTTGCATCGGGCCGAGCGCCCGGAGCCTGCCGCGGAGGCCGGGGATCCCCTGGAGGCGGCCTATGCCACCCGCAGGAGCCCCGCTCCCTGCCTCAGCCCTTGATCTCCATCTTCAGCGGCGACTGCTGGCTGAGGAACTTGCGCGGGTTCACGACGCGGTTGTTCTCCCACACCTCGAAGTGCACGTGGGCACCGGTCGAGCGGCCCGTCGAGCCGGCCTTCGCGATTTCCTGCCCGGCGCGCACCAGCTCGCCGACCTTGCGGGTCAGGCGCGAGTTGTGGGCGTAGCGGGTGACGTAGCCGTTGCCGTGGTCGACCTCGATGACGTTGCCGTAGCCCGAGCGCACGCCCGAGTAGCTGACGACGCCGTCGGCCACCGCCAGCACCGGATCGCCGACGTTGGCCTTGAAGTCGATGCCCTTGTGGTTGGCATGGCCGCCGCTGAACGGATCGGCGCGGCCGCCGAAGCCGGAGGTGATGTAACTGTTGGCGATCGGTTCGCGGCCCGGCACGGAGTTCATGTCGAGCTGGCGGTTGAACAGCAGCGACTCGAGCACCGAGAGCTGCTCACCGGACGCCTTGAACTGCGCACCGAGCGTGGCCATGCCCTCGTCCAGCTCGGGCTTGGTCATGTCGCGCACCGGGCCGACACCACCGACGCCGACCGGCTTGTCGAAGTCGAACTCGCCGTCCTGCAGCTGGCCGATCCGGGTCAGGCGTTCGCCGAGGGCGTTGAGGCGGTTGGCCTCGGCCTGCAGCTCGCCCATGCGGGCGGCCAGGGCATTGATTTCGCGCTGGGCGTCGCGGCGGGTCGCTGCGATCAGCGCCTCCTGCCGGTCGGCCTTGCTGCGCAGCATGGCGTTGTCGGCGAGGGTGACGCCCGCGCCGAGCGCGGTGCCGGTACCCAGCAGCAGCGCCATCGCCAGCGCCGGGCGCTGTGCGCCCCAGTAGCCCGCACGCTGCAGCATCGACGAAAGCTGCACGCGGGTTTTGTTTACGATGGTTGAATAAGTCATGTCCAGTTCTGATTCCAAGCCCAGGTCGCGCAAAGGCGGCCCATCGACTCCACGCGCCGCGCTGGATGCGCTGCTCGCCGAGCCCGCTGGCGGTCCGGTGCGTCGTGCCTTGTGGCTCGACGAGCTGGACCAACGGTTTCGCCCGCTCCTGCCGCCGTCGCTGGCCGCGCATGCGCGACTGGCCAACTACGAACGCGGCAGGCTCGTGTTTGTCGTCGATGCCCCGGTGTGGCGAGCCAAGATGCGGCTCGCTGCCCCTGAACTGCTCGACGCGGCCCGTTCCATCGGGCTGGATGCGGCTGAACTCATCGTCAAAACGACAACGCCGGTGATCGCCTCCCCGCAATCGGACCGGAAAGCCAAACCCATCTCCGCCACCGCACTACAAGCCCTGCAGGCAGCGCTGGAGTCGCTGAAGGAGCCCGGTTCCACCGGTTCCAGTGACTCCACCTGAAGTTTTCGCCGTATTGGCAGGTTTATTGCCGCCACGTCGATACGCCAGGGTTCGGGGCATGCTAAAGGCCTAACCCCTTGAATTTGTTAAGAGGTTAGAAACCTTTCGGAAGAAATTCGTTAAATAAACGTTAAGGCGTCACGCAGAGTTCACGTCTGTGACGTCCGCCCAATTCATGAAAACGCTTGCGGCGTGTGCCCAGCCGCGTTGCGCGAACCGCTCAGGCGGTTGCCGGAATCCCGTAGGTCACGGGCGCTTCGTGCACGTCCGACTCGGTGAAACTCACCTCGTCCCAGGCCGAACGCTCGGCCAGGAGGGCGCGCACCAGCTTGTTGTTGAGCGCGTGGCCGGACTTGAAGCCGACGTAGGCGCCGATGATCGGACGACCCGCGAGATACAGATCGCCGACGGCATCCAGGATCTTGTGCCGCACGAACTCGTCGGCGTAACGCAGGCCGTCGTCGTTGAGGACGCGGAACTCGTCCAGCACGATCGCGTTGTCCATCGAGCCGCCCAGGCCGAGGTTGCGCTCGCGCATGTATTCCAGGTCGCGCATGAAGCCGAACGTGCGGGCGCGGCTGACTTCCTGGATGTAGTTGGCCGTGGAGAACTCCACGACGGCCCGCGACTGCGACGCCGGGATCGCCGGGTGGTCGAACTGCACGGTGAAGTCGAGGCGGAAGCCGTCGTACGGCTCGAACCGCGCGACCTTGTCGCCCTCGCGCACTTCCACCGGCTGGCGGATGCGGATGAAACGCTTCGGTGCGTCCTGCTCGTAGATGCCTGCCGACTGCAGCAGGAACACGAACGGGCCGGAGGAGCCGTCCATGATCGGCACTTCGGCCGCGGACAGTTCCACATATAGATTGTCGACGCCCAGGCCCGCGAGCGCGGACAGCAGGTGTTCGACGGTCTGGATCTTGGCCGGACCGCAGGTCAGGCCGGTGCACAGCGTCGTCTCGGTCACCAGCTCGGCGCTGGCCGGCACTTCCACCACCGGGTCCAGGTCGACGCGACGGAACACGATGCCGGTATCGACCGGCGCCGGGCGCAGCGTGAGAAAGACCTTTTCTCCACTGTGCAGGCCCACGCCGGTGGCGCGGATCACGTTCTTGAGGGTGCGCTGACGCAGCATGGGGGCGACCTTGGGGGGCGGCGTGCTTCTTCGTTTACGTGTGTGCGACCGCAGGCAGATGCAAATGGTTCTCGCCTGAACGGCCGGCAAGAATAGCACCGCGCACGCTGAACCATGACGGAAACAAGTCACGATCCCGTGAAGGCAAGACGGCCGGCCGGACCCGCCGAGGCGGACCGGCCGACCCCGCCCCACCGGGGGCCAGAAGGACGACGACACCCCAGCCCTCCCCATGGCGAGGGAGGACCGGTTGGAACCCGGCCTGCCGTCAGCCCGGACCGGGCCGACGGCGGCCTACTGCATCAGTCGGCCTGGCGGCGGAGGAACGCCGGGATGTCCAGGTAGCTGCTGTCGCTGCCGAAATCGGCGACGGCCGGAGTCGACGACGGTTCCACGCTGCGGCTGCCGGCGCTGCCGCGCAGGCTGTTGCCGAAGCTCGGACGCGCGGTCGGCATTTCGTCCATCGCCGAGAACTCCGGCTGGCCGGTCGTGGCGTTGCGAACCAGCGAGATCGGGGCGCGCTGCGCCTCGCGCTCGTTGCCGCGCACCGACTGGCGGGCGACCGCGCGGTTCAGGCCCGTGGCGACCACGGTGACCTTCACCTCGTCCTGCATGTCCGGATCCAGCACGGTGCCGATGACGACGGTCGCGTCCTCGGAGGCGAAGTTCTCGATGGTGCGGCCGACTTCGTCGAACTCGGCCATCGTGAAGTCCGGACCGGCGGTGATGTTGACCAGGATGCCGTTGGCGCCGGACAGGTTCACGTCGTCCAGCAGCGGGTTCTGGATCGCCGCTTCCGCCGCGGCCTGTGCACGATCGTCGCCGCGGGCGGCGCCCGTGCCCATCATCGCCAGGCCCATCTCGCTCATCACGGTGCGCACGTCGGCGAAGTCGACGTTGATCAGGCCCGGACGCACGATCAGGTCGGCGATGCCCTGCACGGCGCCGAGCAGCACGTCGTTGGCGGCGCGGAAGGCCTGGATCATCGTCGCGTTGCGACCGAGCACGGTGATCAGCTTCTCGTTCGGGATGGTGATCAGCGAATCGCAGTGGTGGCTCAGTTCCTCGATGCCCTTCAGCGCGACCTGCATGCGGCGACGGCCTTCGAACGGGAACGGCTTGGTGACCACGGCCACCGTCAGGATGCCCATCTCCTTGGCCAGCTGCGCCACGACCGGCGCAGCGCCGGTGCCCGTGCCGCCGCCCATGCCGGCGGTGATGAACACCATGTCGGCGCCGGTCAGCGCGTCCATGATGCGTTCGCGGTCTTCCAGCGCAGCCTGGCGGCCGACTTCCGGATTCGCGCCTGCGCCCAGGCCCTTGGTGACGTTGCTGCCGAGCTGCAGCTGCAGCTTCGCGCCGCAGTTCTTGATGGCCTGCGCGTCGGTGTTGGCGGTGATGAACTCCACGCCATCGACGTTGCCGCTGACCATGTGCGCCACGGCGTTGCCGCCGCCGCCGCCCACGCCGACCACCTTGATGACCGCGTTCGGGGCCATTTTTTCAACCAGTTCGAAATGTGCCATGTCGTCGTCCTCGTTATGTAGTGCTAGTTATTTGCTGTGCTTTCGAATCGTCGTAGTGCCGGAACCGCAAGTACTGCCGTCATCGCCTCGCCTGCCCGCTCGATCCAGGCCCTGCCCGGATCGGGAACCGGCGTCGGCCCATGCCGCGTCGATTCCTTGAAAACCCCTCGTCGCCGCGTCGTCAGAACTCGCCGCGATACCAGTTCTTGATCTTGTTGAAGAAGCTGCCCGCGCGGCCGGTCGGAATCACCGGGCGGCGCGGGTTCTCGATCTGGCTGCCCATCAGCAGCAGGCCCACGCCGGTGGCGTGCACCGGGTTGCCGACCACTTCGCCAAGACCGGTCACGTGCTGCGGAATGCCCACGCGCACCGGCATCTGCAGCATTTCCTCGGCCAGTTCGACCACGCCTTCCATCTTCGCGGCGCCGCCGGTGAGCACCATGCCGGCGCGCACGTGCTGCTCGAAGCCGCTGCGGCGAAGCTCCGCCTGGATCATTTCGAAGATCTCCTCGTAGCGCGCCTGCACGGCCTGCGCGAGCGACGCGCGCGGCATGCGGCGCGGCGGGCGATCGCCGACGCTCGGAACCTGGATGGACTCTTCCGCCGTCGCCATCTGCGCCAGCGCGCAGGCGTAGCGCACCTTGATCTGCTCGGCTTCCGGCGTCGGCGTGCGCAGCATGTGCGCGATGTCCTCGGTCACCTTGTCGCCGGCGATCGGCAGGCTCGCGCTGTGCGCGATCGCGCCGCCGACGAACACCGCGATGTCGGTCGTGCCCGCGCCGATGTCGACCAGCACCACGCCGAGTTCCCGCTCGTCGCTGGTGAGCACGGCCTGGCTGGAAGCGAGCACGCTGAGGATCAGGTCGTCCACCTGCAGGCCGCAGCGCTGCACGCACTTGCTGATGTTCGCCGCCGCCGATTGCGCGCACACGACCAGGTGCGCATGCACTTCCAGGCGCACGCCGGTCATGCCGACGGGATTGCGGATGCCTTCCTGCGAATCGTCGAGCACGTAGTCGCGCGGGATCGCGTGCAGGATCTTCTGGTCGGCCGGGATCGCGACGGCCTTGGCCGCTTCGAGCACGCGGTCCAGGTCGCCGTAGGTGACTTCGCCGTCGCGGATCGGTGCGATGCCCTGCGAGTTGCGGCACTGCACGTGGTTGCCGGAGATCGACGCGTAGACCGAACGGATCTCGCAGCCGGCCATCAGCTCGGCTTCCTCGATGGCGCGCTGGATCGACTGCACGGTGGACTCGATGTCCACCACGACGCCGCGCTTGAGGCCGCGCGATTCGTGCGAGCCGATACCGATCACTTCGATCGGGTTGCCCGGCGAGTATTCACCCACCAGAGCCACCACCTTCGAGGTGCCGATGTCGAGGCCGACGATCAGCGACTTGTCACCCTTGCGATTCATGATTGTCCCTGCTGCTGCGGTACTGCCGCCGGCGCCGGCACGGGCGCCCACGTCAATGCAAAACCATTGGTGTAACGAAGGTCGGCGAGCTTGAGCACCTGCGCCTGCTGCGTGAGCAACTGCGGCAGCAGGCGCACGAAACGCGACAGACGTGCACGCGCTTCGCTGCGGCCGACGACGATGCGCGCGCCGTTGTCCAGACCGAGCGTCCAGCTGCCGCGCGGATCGAGGCCGACTTCGCGCACTTCAAGACCGATCGGCGCGAACATCGCGCGCGACTCGTTGTAGAGCTCTACGACTTCACTGACGCGCGCTTCCGGACCGCCGAGCAGCGGCAGGCCCTTCGGCACGTCGATGCCCTTCGCCGGGAACAGCCTGCCCTGCTCGGACAGCAGCAGGTCGCCACTCCAGCGCGCGAACGGGCGGTGTTCGAACACCGTCACTTCCAGCACGTCGGGCCAGCGCTTGCGCACTTCGGCGCGCTCGACCCACGGCAGCTTCGACACCGCGTCCTGCGCGCCCGCCAGGTCCACCGCGAAGAACCCGCGCTGCGCATACGGCAGCAGCGTCTTCTGCAGCAGCACGCCATCGACCCGTTCGAACTGGCCCGTCGCGCGCAGCTTCGTCAGCGGCCAGTGCGCGGCACCGATCCAGCCGTTGAGCACGGCGACGACCGGCAGCGCGACCAGCGCCAGCGCGAGGATCCATCCGACGAGGCGAAGCATGGCGTTCACGCCGCCGCACCTCCCGCGTTCGCCAGGCTCGACTCGAGCACGCGCCAGCACAGTTCATCGAATCCGATGCCGATCTGGCGCGCGGCCTTGGGCACCAGCGAATGGCTGGTCATGCCCGGCGCGGTGTTCACTTCGAGCAGATACAGCTGGCCGGTCGCGCGATCGCGCATGAAGTCCACGCGACCCCAGCCGCGACAACCGGCGGCGACGAACGCCTCCGCCGCGATGCGGCCGATCTCCGCTTCCGCCGCGCCTTCCAGGCCGGGGCACAGGTACTGCGTGTCGTCGGAAATGTACTTGGCGTGGTAGTCGTACCACTCGCCCTTCGGGACGATGCGGATCGACGGCAGCGCGATGTCGTTGAGCACCGGCACGGTGAGTTCCTCGCCGACGATCAGCTGCTCCATCAGCATCTCGCCGGGATAGTTCGCGGCGAGTTCGACGGCGGCATCGAGATCGGCATCGCTCAGCACGCGCGACACGCCGACACTGGAGCCTTCGCTCGACGGCTTGATGAACACCGGCAGGCCCAGTTCGCGCGCGGCGGCGTGCACGTCACCACCCTTCGCCAGGCGCACGTAGCGCGGCGTCGGCAGGCCAATGCTGAGCCACACCTGCTTGGTGCGGATCTTGTCCATCGTGAGCGCCGAACCCAGCACGTCCGAACCGGTGTACGGAACGCCAAGCGCTTCGCACAGGCCCTGCAGCACGCCGTCTTCGCCTCCGCCCTTGTTGCCGTGGAGGATGTTGAAGACGCGATCGACGCTGCCGGCGCGGATCGCGTCGATCAGTGCCGGGATGCCATCGACCGCGAACGCATCGACGCCGCGCGAGCGCAGCGCGTCGAGCACGTTGCGGCCCGAGTCCAGCGAGACCTCGCGTTCGGCGCTGGTGCCGCCCATCAGCACGGCGACGCGACCGAACGCGGCCGGATCGGTGATGCGGGTCGGACCGAGTTTCGCCGCTGCGGACTGCGCGCTCACTTCTTCTCTCCGTTGGATGCGTTGAAGCCGTTCGCAGCGATCTGCTGCGCGGCGTAGCCGATGTCGCCCGCGCCCATCATCAGCAGCAGGTCGCCGTCGTTGAGGACGTCGGGCAGCACGCTCGACAGATCGGCCGCGCCGCTGACGACCACGGGATCGATGCGGCCGCGCGCGCGGATCGCGCGCGCCAGCGACTTCGCGTCCGCACCGGCGATCGGCGCTTCGCCGGCCGGATACACCTCGGTCAGCACGAGCACGTCGACCGTCGACAGCACCGCGGCGAACTCGTCGAACAGATCGCGCGTGCGGCTGTAGCGATGCGGCTGGAACGCGACGACCAGCCGCTTGTCCGGCCAGCCACCGCGTGCAGCGGCGAACACCGCGTCCAGTTCCTTGGGGTGATGGCCGTAGTCGTCGACCAGCTGCACCGTCGCGCCCTTCGACGTGGTCGGGCTCGCAAGCAGGTTGAAGCGGCGACCGACACCGGCGAAGTTCTGCAACGCGCGGGCGATCGCATCGGCCGCGACGCCCAGCTGCCACGCGACCGAAGCGGCGGCCAGCGCGTTGAGCACGTTGTGGCGGCCCGGCAGCGCGAGCGTGATCGGCGTGCGTGTCGCATCGGGCAGGCACAGCGTGAAGCGCATGTTCGGGCCGTCCTGCTGCACGTCCTCGGCGCGCACGTCGGCTTCGATGCTGAAGCCGTACGTCATCACGTGGCGTGGCGTTCTCTTCGCGAGCGCGGCGACTTCCGCATCGTCGATGCACAGCACCGCCAGCCCGTAGAACGGCAGGCGATGCATGAATTCCTCGAACGCCGCCTGCACGCGGGCGAAATCGCCGCCGTAGTTCTCCAGGTGATCGGCGTCGATGTTGGTGACGATGGCGATCTGCGGATTCAGGCGCAGGAAGCTGCCGTCGCTTTCGTCGGCTTCGGCCACGAGCCATTCGCCCGTGCCCAGGCGCGCGTTCGCGCCGGCTGCGAGCAGCTGGCCGCCGATCACGAACGTGGGATCGATGCCGCCTTCGGCGAGCACGCTGGCCGCGAGCGATGTCGTCGTGGTCTTGCCGTGCGTGCCCGCCACCGCGATGCCGCGCTTGAAGCGCATCAGCTCGGCAAGCATTTCCGCGCGCGGCACGACCGGGATGCGCTGCGCGCGCGCTTCCATCAGCTCCGGGTTGTCGGGCTTGATCGCACTCGACACCACGACGCAATCGGTGCCGAGCACGTTCGCGGCAGCGTGGCCCTTGTTCACGGTGACGCCCAGCGAGGCGAGACGGCGCGTCACCGCATTGTCGGCGTTGTCCGAACCCGACACCTGGTAACCGAGCGTGCACATCACTTCGGCCAGGCCGCTCATGCCCACGCCGCCGACGCCCACGAAGTGGACGCGCGGGAAGGCTTTGGCGAGGTCGCCGGTGTGCTGCAGGCGGCGACGCAGGGCCGTACTCATTCGACTTGCTCCAGAACCAGTTGTGCGACGCGTTCGGCTGCGTCGGGTTTGGCGATCGCGCGCGCCGCCTGCGCCATCTGCAGCAGGGCGCCGCGCTCGCCGAGGATTTCGAGGGTGGCCGACAGCCGCTGCGCCAGGTCGCCCGCCGTGCCCTGCGGCACGAGGTGTGCGGCGCCGCGGTCGACGAGGTATTGCGCGTTCTTGGTCTGGTGGTCGTCCACCGCCTGCGGGAACGGCACCAGCACGCTGCCCACTCCGACCGCGCACAGCTCCGCGAGCGTCAGCGCACCGGCGCGGCATACGACGATGTCGGCCCACGCGTAGGCGGACGCCATGTCGGCGATGAAGGGTTCCACCGACGCCTGCACACCTGCTTCGGCGTACGCGCGCTCGGCTTCCTCGCGCAGCTTCTCGCCGCACTGGTGGCGCACTTCGCACTGGATGCGGCCACGCAGGCCGGCGACGGCCTTCGGCACCGCGGTGTTCAACGCACGCGCGCCCTGGCTGCCGCCGAGCACGAGTACGCGCAGCGCGCCGGTGCGTCCGGCGAAACGCTGCGCCGGCGGCGCGGCCGCGGCGATCTCGGCGCGTACGGGATTGCCGACGACTTCCTCGTTCGGGAACGTGTCCGGAAAGCCCGTCAGCACGTGGCGCGCGAAACGCGCGAGCACGCGGTTGGTCAGGCCCGGCGCGCGGTTCTGTTCGTGCACGATCAGCGGAATGCCGGCGAGCTTCGCCGCCAGACCGCCCGGGCCGGCCGCATAACCGCCGAAGCTGATCACCGCGCGCGGCTGGCGCTCGCGAAGCGTCTGCATCGCGGCGCGCACGGCGCCGATGAGGCGGAACGGCGTGGCCAGCAGCGTCGCGACGCCCTTGCCGCGCATGCCGCGCACGGCAATGGTGTCGATGGCGATGCCGTGCTGCGGGACCAGGCGCGTCTCCATGCCGCCTTCCGCGCCGAGCCACAGCACCGGGACGTTGCGCCCGTTCAGCGCCTTGGCCACGGCCAGGCCCGGGAAGATATGCCCGCCGGTGCCGCCGGCGAGGATCATCACCGGATGCAGGTCGGAATCGGTCGCGGCGTGCATCACGCGATCCTCCCCAGCGTCGGCTCGACGCGCTGCTGCAGGCGGCTGGTGCCGCGCGACGTCATCGCCGACGCAACCGGCGCGGGCTTGCGCGACGGCATCGGCGCGGCGGTCGGCGACGGCGCGCCCGGATCGTTCGCGGCCGACGGCGGCGCGGTCTCGTTGCGCACGCGCGCCACCTGGCGCTGCGCGCGATCGAGTTCGTACGACACGCGCAGCAGCAGGCCGAGCGCGGCGCAGGTCATGATCACGCTGGAACCGCCGTAGGAAATCATCGGCAGCGTCAGGCCCTTCGTGGGCAGCAAACCGAGGTTCACGCCGATCGAGACGAAGCTCTGCAGGCTCATCCACAGCGCGATGCCGAACGCGCAATACCCCGCGAAGTGGCGGCGCATCTCCACGCACTTCAAGCCGAGCCAGAAGGCGCGACCGGCAAGGCCCGCGTACAGGCCGACGACGAGGCACACGCCGAGGAATCCGAACTCCTCCGCGATCACCGCCATGATGAAGTCGGTGTGCGCCTCGGGCAGGTACGAGAGCTTCTGCACAGATGCACCGAGCCCGACCCCGAGCCATTCGCCGCGACCCACGGCCATCAGCGCGTTGGTCAGCTGGTAACCGGTCTTGAACGGGTCCTGCCACGGGTCGAGGAACGAGGTCAGGCGCACGACGCGGTAGGGCTCTGCGATCGCCACCACCGCCAGCACGGGCAGGCCGATCAGCACCGGGCCGAACATGCGCGGCATGTTCACGCCGCCGAGCACGAGCATGCCGGCGGTGATCGCCAGCAGCAGCGAGGACGAACCGAAGTCCGGCTGCAACAGCAGCATCATCACCAGCGCGACGGCGACGCCGATCGGCTTGAGCATCGCGCCCCAGGTCGCCGTCACTTCCTCGCTGTAGCGCTTGAGGTAGCTGGCGAGCCAGACGATGTAGAGCAGCTTGACCGCTTCGACGGCCTGGAAATTCGAGAACCCGAGGTTCAGCCAGCGGCGCGCGCCATTGACGCTGCGGCCGATGCCGGGCACGAATACCGCGATCAGCAGCACGAAGCACACCAGCAGCAGCCACTGGTTGTGCTGCTCGATGGTCTTCAGTTCCGTCCGCATGACCCACACCGCGCCGACCAGGCCGATGGCGAGGAACACGACGTGACGTGTGAGGAAGTAGAACGGGCCGACGTCGTGGCCGTCCGCGACGCCGATCGACGCCGAGCCGACCATCACCACGCCCAGGCACGCGAGCGCGCACGAGATCCCGAGCAGCCACGGGTCGAAGTGGCCGCCGATCGCGTCGAGTCGTGTTGCCTGGCGCGCGGAGTCGCTCATCAACGTACCTTCAGCGTGGCCAGGCCGACGAGGACGAGTACGACGGAGATGATCCAGAAGCGCACGATCACGCGCGGCTCCGGCCAGCCCTTCAGCTCGAAGTGATGGTGGATCGGGGCCATGCGGAACACGCGCTTGCCGGTGAGCTTGAACGAGGCGACCTGGATCATCACCGAGAGCGTTTCGATGACGAAGATGCCGCCCATGATCACCAGCACCAGTTCCTGGCGCACGATCACCGCGATGGTGCCGAGCACGGCGCCGAGCGCGAGCGCACCGATGTCGCCCATGAACACCATCGCCGGATAGGTGTTGAACCACAGAAAGCCCAGGCCCGCGCCGGCGATCGCCGCGCAGATGATCACCAGCTCACCCGCTCCGGGTACGGCGGGAATCTGCAGGTACTTCGAGAATTCCGCGTGGCCCGACGCGTACGCGAAGATGCCCAGCGCGCACGCGACCAGCACCGTCGGCATGATCGCGAGGCCGTCCAGGCCGTCGGTGAGGTTCACCGCGTTGGAGAAACCGACGATCCAGAAGTACGCGATCGCCACGAAGCCCACGCCCGCCAGCGGCAGCGCGATCGACTTGAAGAACGGCACGTAGAAGTTCGTCGCCGCCGGAACGTCGGCGAAATACCACAGGTAGAGGCCGGCGCCGAGGCCGAACACCGACTGCGCGAGGTACTTCCAGCGCGACTTCAGGCCATTCGGATCGCGCTTGACGATCTTGATCCAGTCGTCGTACCAGCCGATCGCGCCGAAGGCGAGCATCACCAGCAGCACGACCCACACGTACTTGTTGCGCAGGTCGCCCCACAGCAGCACGGAGGCCATCACCGTGAACAGGATCAGTGCGCCGCCCATCGTCGGCGTACCGGCCTTGGAGAAGTGCGACTGCGGGCCGTCCTTGCGGATCGGCTGGCCGCCCTTGAGCTGGCCAAGCTTGCGGATCACCGCCGGGCCCCACCAGAGCGACAGCGCGAGCGCGGTGAGCGCGCTCAGGATGCCGCGGAAGGTGAGGTAGCCGAACAGGCCGAACAGGCTCTGCAGTTGTTCGAGCCAACGCGTGAGTTCAAGCAGCATGGGTGTCCCCTTCTTGCGGGCCCACGAGCGCGGCCACGATCCTGTCCATCGCGCTTCCGCGCGAGCCTTTCACCAGTACCCGGACGCCTTCGCGCAATTCGTTCTTCAGCACATCGGCCAGCGCGTCATGCGTTTCGAAGTGCGTCGCGCCTTCGCCGAACGTGCGCGAGGCCGCCGCGCTGTACGGCCCCAACGTCAGCAGGCGGCGGATGCCGGCGCTCTTCGCGCGACGTCCGGCTTCGGCGTGCATCGCTTCGGCATCGGCGCCCAGTTCGCGCATGTCGCCCAGCACCAGCCACGCTTCGCCGCCACCGGCCGCGAGCGTGTCGATGGCCGCGGCAAGCGAGCCCGGATTCGCGTTGTAGCTGTCGTCGATCAGCACCGCGCCGTTGGCGAGGCGATGCGTGATCAGCCGTCCAGCGACGGGACGCGCGGCGTTGAGGCCTTCGGCGAACTGCTGCAGGGTCGCGCCGACGCTGAGCGAAAGCGCCGCAGCGGCGAGTGCGTTGCTCACGTTGTGACGACCCGGCAACGCGAGCGACACCGCGGCCTCGCCCTGCGGCGCGACAAGCGTGAAGCGCGAGCCGTCCGGCAGCGCCTCGATATTCTTCGCGGTGAGGTCCGCGCTTGATTCCAAGCCGAAGCGCAGCAGGCGACGGCCGTGCGCGCGTTCGGCGAAGTACGGCGCGAACGCGTCGTCGGCGTTGATCACCGCCACGCCCTCACCCGGCAGCGCGTCGTAGATCGCCGCCTTCGTGTCGGCCACGCCGAGCAGGCTGCCCATGCGCTCCAGGTGACCGGGCGCGATGTTGTTCACGATCGACACGTCGGGACGCACGATGTCGGTGAGGTACGCGATGTCGCCCGGCTTGCCGGCGCCCATTTCGTAAATCGCGAAGACGGCGTCGTCCGGCCCGTCGATCACGGCCAATGGCAGGCCGATCTCGTTGTTGCGGTTGCCGGGCGTCGCGAAGGTCTTGCCGACGCGCTCCAGGATCGCCAACGTCAGCGCCTTCACGCTGGTCTTGCCGTTGCTGCCGGTGATCGCGACGACCTTCTGCGCGTTGCCCTCGATGCGTTCGCGGTGCACGGCAGCGGCGAAGTCGGCCAGCGCGCGTTCGGTGTCGGCGACGACGATCTGGGCGACGGGCGCCTCGACTTCGCGCGACACGAGCGCGGCGGCGACACCCGCCTGTGCGGCTTTCGCGACGTGGTCGTGGCCGTCGAAACGCTCGCCTTTCAGTGCGACGAACAGCGCCGCGCCGCCGTGCGGCAGCGCGCGCGTGTCGGTGGCGATCGCGTCGACCATGCGGTCCTCGCCAATGAGGCGGCCGCGGGTGATGCGGGCAATGTCGGAGAGCTTGCGCGCTTTCACTGGCGAGCCTCCAGCGCGGAACGCGCCACCTGCGTGTCGTCGAAGGGATACTGCACGCCCTGCACGTCCTGGTAGGGCTCGTGGCCCTTGCCTGCGATCAGCACGATGTCGTTCGGACCGGCCCTGCCCACCGCATGCGCGATCGCCGCGGCGCGATCGCGCTGCACGGTGACGCGCTCGGGATGCGCGAAGCCGGCCATGATGTCGGCCACGATGACGTCGCCGTCCTCGAAACGCGGGTTGTCGTCGGTCACGATGACAACGTCGGCGTGCTGTTCCGCGATCGCCGCCATCTGCGGGCGCTTGCCCCGATCGCGATCGCCGCCGCAGCCGAACACGCAGATCAGCTTCGCCTGGACATGCGCGCGCAGCGAAGTCAGCGCCTGCTCCAGCGCATCGGGCGTGTGTGCGTAATCGACGACGACCAGCGGCAGGCGGCCATCGCCGCCGAGACGGTTCATGCGGCCGTGGATCGGCTGCAGCGTCGCGAGCGTTCCGGCGACCTGCGCCGGCGCGTCGCCCAGCGCGATGAGCACGCCGGCGACCGCGAGAAGGTTGTCGACGTTGAAGCGGCCGAGCAGCGGCGACTGCACCGCATGCGACTGCCCGTCCACGACCAGGTCGAAACCGATGCCTGCGTTGTCGAAGCGCAGGTTGCGCGCCTGCAGCGTGGCCGACGCATCGCCGCGCGAACTCACGCCGATCGCGCGCACGTCGTGCGGCAGCGTGGCGATGAGCTCGCGACCGAACGCGTCGTCGAGGTTGATGACGGCGGCCTTCAGGCCCTTCCACGCGAACAGGCGCGCCTTCGCGGCGCCGTAGGTCGCCATGTCGCCGTGGTAATCGAGGTGATCGCGCGTGAGGTTGGTGAAGACCGCAACGTCGAAGTGCACGCCGTCGACGCGGCCCTGGTCGAGCGCGTGCGAGCTGGCTTCCATCGCGATGGCCTGCGCGCCGTCGTCGTGCATCGTCGCCAGCAGTTCGTGCGTCTGCAGCACCAGTGGCGTGGTGAAGCCGGTCGGCACCACGTGCCCGTAAAGCCCAGCGCCGAGCGTGCCGACGCTGCCGCTGACGATCCCGCGCGCGTGCCACGCCTGCGTGAGCAGCTGCACGGTCGAGGTCTTGCCGTTGGTTCCGGTGACGCCGACGACGGTCATCGCCTCGGTGGCGCGACCGTGGAAGCGATCGCCCATTTCGCCCAGGCGCGAACGCAGGCCCGGCACGGCGATCGCGTCGTGCGGCGCGGGAAGGTCATCGGGCGCGGGCGGCTCGAAAAGGATGGCCGCGGCGCCGGCCGCACGCGCCTGGTCGACGAAGCGCAGCCCGTGCGCACCGAAGCCGGCGATCGCGACGAACGCGTTGCCCGGACGCACGGCGCGGCTGTCGAGCACCAGGCCGGTGATCGTCAGTTCCGGCGGAATGCCGGCGACGTCCGGCAGCAGTTCGGCCAGCGGCATGAGGCGGCTCATCGCGCACCTCCAGGCGGCGTCACCAGCCCGACCGGCGCGGGCAGCGCGGCCGAGGCATGCGTCGGTGCCGGCAGCACGGTGCCGGTCGGCTTGCCGCCGTTGGCCTTCGCACGCTTGGCTTCGGCGGCGGCCTGCGCGGCCATCCAGGTGTCGATGTCGTCCGGCGCGACGTCCATCAGGCGCAGCGAGCCTTCCATCACGCTCTTGAATACCGGGCCGGAAACGAAACCGCCGAAGTAGCCCTTCGCCGGATCCGGATCGTTGATCACCACCACCATCGAGAAGCGCGGGTTGTTCACCGGCACGACGCCGGCGAAGAACGACACGTAGCGGCGCGAGTAGCCGCCGAACTCGTTGAACTTGCGCGCCGTGCCGGTCTTGCCGGCGACGTGGTAACCCAGGATCGCCGCCTGCGTGGCGGTGCCGCCGGGCTCGGTCACGGTCTGCATCATGCGCATGATCGTTCCGGCGATGGCCGGATCGAGCACCTGTACCGGCTCGTGGCGCTCGCCCTTCACGAACGTCGGCGCGATCAGCTTTCCGCCGTTGCCCAGCGCTGCGTACGCCTGCGCGATCTGCAGCGGCGTGGCCGACAGGCCGTAGCCGTACGACATCGTCTGCTTGGTCGTGCCGCTCCAGCGCGATGGCGGCGCGAGCACGCCCGACGACTCGCCCGGGAAGCCGCTGTTGGTCTTGTGGCCGTAACCGAAGCGCTTGAGGAACTCGTAGTACTCCTGGTTCGGCACCTTGGCGACGATCTTCGCCGCGCCGACGTTGGAGCTCTTGGTGATCACGCCCGTCGTGTCGAGCACGCCGTAATTGTGGTGGTCGGTCGTGCGGTACTTGCCGTTCGGCATCCAGCCCGGATTCGTGTCGAACTTCGTGTGTGGCGTGATGACGCCCGCTTCCAGGGCGGAGGCGACGGTCAGCGGCTTCATCGTCGAGCCGGGCTCGATCACGTCGGTCACGGCGCGGTTGCGGTGCGTGTCCGGATTGCCGACGGAAAGCGCATTGGGGTTGTAGGTCGGCAGGTTCGCCATCGCGAGCACTTCGCCGGTGGCGATGTCGAGCACGACGGTCGAGCCGCTGCTGGCGCCAGTGCGCTCCAGCGCGCTGCGCAGTTCGCGCATCGCCAGGAACTGGATGCGGCGATCGATGGTGAGTGTGAGGTCGCGGCCCGGTTCGGCGGCCTTCACCAGGTCCACGCTTTCGACGATGCGGCCGGCGCCGTCGCGGATCACGCGCTTGGCGCCCGGCTTGCCGCGAAGCCAGTCGTCGAACGCGAGCTCCAGGCCTTCCTGGCCCAGGTCGTCGATGTTGGTGAAGCCCAGGATGTGCGCCATCGCTTCGCCTTGCGGGTAGAAGCGGCGGAATTCGCGCTGCGAGAACACGCCGGGGATCTTCGCGGCGAGGATGCGCTTGGCTTCGTCCGGATTGATGCGGCGCTTGAGGTAAACGAATTCCTTGCCGGCGCGCTGGCTGAGCTTGCGCGTCAGCGCGTCGGGCGACACGCCCAGCGCCTTGGCCAACTGCGGAATGCGCGCCGGGTTCTTGAGCAGTTCCTGCGGGTTCGCCCACACCGATTCGACCGGCGTGGACACCGCCAGCGGCTCGCCATTGCGGTCGGTGATCATGCCGCGCGAGGTCGGGATCGGGATCTCGCGCAGCGAGCGCGCATCGCCCTGCTGGCGGTAGAAATCGTTGCTGATGACCTGCAGGTCCAGCGCGCGGCCGACCAGCGCGATCGAGCACAGGCCGAGCGCACCGCCCACCAGGAGCAGCCGGTTGCGCAGGTTGAACGAGGCGCGGCCGCGGCCCTTGCCGGCGACGCGATCGTTGCCACCGCCGAACTTGTCGCGAAGTGCGAGCACGGCGTCGAGCGGCCCGCTTCGGCCGCTGCGCTGGCTTGCGTTTCGAGGATTGCGCGATGCGCCGTTCATGGGCGGATCACCACGGTCTCGGCGCCTTCGGGGAACTTCATGCCCAGCCGGTCGCGCGCGACCTGATCGATGCGGTTGCTTTCCGACCACGTCGCCTGCTCAAGCTGCAGGCGACCGAATTCGATGTTGAGCTCGTCGCGCGCGCGCTCCAGGCGGCTGAGCTGGACGAACAGCTGGCGGTGTTCATGGCGCGCCTGCACGACGGCCAGCGCCGAGACGACGTTGGCCACCACGAGCACGCTCAGCAGCAGGCGAAGGACGCTCACGCGCGCACCTCCGCATGCAGTTCGACAGCACCAGCCGGGAATCGGGTACGGGAAAGACGCGGTCGCTGGAGTGCCGGCTCGCCGGGCGCCATCGCGTTCCGCCGGTCTCCACGGCCCGTTGCCGGCTGTGCCGTGTCGGAGACGCCGTCCGATGCGCTCTCGCCTTCCTCGTTCCCGATTCCCAGCTTCTCCGCCACGCGCAGCACCGCACTGCGGGCACGCGGATTCGCCGAGGTTTCTTCGTCCGTCGCCTTCTGCGCGCCGCCGATGGCGCGCAGCACGGGCGTGAAGGCCACTTCCACCGGCATGCGGCGGTTGGCCGGCGGCGCCTTGCTGTGGCGCGCGATGAACTGCTTGACGATGCGGTCTTCCAGCGAGTGGAAGCTGATCACGGCCAGACGCCCACCGGGCTTCAGGCGCGCCAGCGCGGCGTCGAGGCCCGTTTCCAGGTCGACCAGTTCGCGGTTGATGAAGATGCGGATGGCCTGGAAGCTGCGCGTGGCCGGATGGATCTTCTGGTCGCCGCGCGGCACGACCGACGCGATGAGGTCGGCCAGCTGTGCGGTGCGCTCCAGCGGCTGCGCATCGCGCCGGGCGACGATGGCGCGCGCGATCTTGCGGCTCATGCGCTCCTCGCCGTAGGTCCACAGGACATCGGCGATCTCGCGGTCATCGGCGCGCGCGAGCCACTGCGCCGCGCTCTCGCCGCTGTCCGGGTCCATGCGCATGTCCAGCGGGCCGTCCTTGCCGAAGCTGAAACCGCGCTCGGCGACGTCCAGCTGCGGCGACGACACGCCCAGGTCGAACAGCACGCCGTCCAGGCCGGCGGCGGTTTCGTCCCAGTTCGAAAGTTCGGCGAAGCTGCCACGGAAGACCGCGACGCGGGCGTCCTGCGCGAATTCGCGCATCGCCACCGCAATCGCTTCGGGGTCCTTGTCCATGAGCAGCAGGCGGCCTCCGGGGCCGAGTCGTTCCAGCACGCCGCGCGCGTGACCACCACGCCCGAACGTGCCGTCCAGGTACGTTCCACTCCCGCGCACGTCCAGGCCGTCGAGCACCTGCGCGTACATCACGGGAAGGTGGCCGGATAGCGCGCCGCGCTCCATGCCACCCACCGTCACAGCTGAAGGTCGAGCAGCTCCTCGCTCAGATCGGCGTCAGAAATCGTCTGACGGATCTGCGCGTGGTGCGCCTGCTCGCTCCACAGTTCGAACTTGTCGCCCATGCCCAGCAGCACGGCCTTCTTCTCGATGCCTACCGCGCTGCGGTGGCTGGCCGGGATGCTGATGCGTCCGTTGCCGTCGAGCTCGACGAACGCCGCGGCGCCAACGAGCTTGAGCTGCATGCTGCGGTTGACCGCCTTGGCCTTGGGCAGCGCATTGACCTGGTCGCGCAGCCGCTCCCACGCGGCATGCGGGTAGAGGTACAGCGAGCCGGACTCGAAGGGGTTGTAGGTGATGACCAGGCGGTTTTCGCACTCGCGCGCGACGGCATCGCGGTAGACGGTGGGTACCGCCAACCGGCCCTTGTCGTCGATCGTGATGGCGGTCTCGCCCTGGAACATTGCTCACCTGTTGGGGCCGCCTCTAGGCGGGCGGCTTGATCCTGGAAAACCACAAAAAACCCGGTTTTCCCTCAGATGCCCACCTTAGGCACGCCCCACAGGGTTGTCAACAAGTTTCGGGAGGCAAATTCACCTGTCCGGTCAATGACTTGCGAAGAACTTCACAGGTTTGTTCAAGACTTATCCACTACCCATTGTTTCGTCTCAAATTTTGAGACTGGCCACGTATGCCGCCCACCTGCGCGACCCAAGTCCGCAAAAGCGAAAGGCCGATGCTGCGCCGCAGCACCGGCCGTCCATTTGCGCCGACGATCGAGATCCGCCGATCGATGTCCCAGACCTAAGACCCCAAAGCCCCCTCGCTTCCAAAGCGGAGAAGCCAGTCCCCTCTAGTAACCAGCCCCCTTTAGTAAAGGGGGCGCGCCGGCAGGCGCGGGGATTTGGAGGCACCGAGCCGGGGCCCGAAGTTTTGCCGCGGCAACGCCGCGGCGAAACTTTGGGGCTTTTTCGAAGCCGCGAAGCGGAGAGAAAAAGCGCGAAGTCGGCCGATAAGCCGGGTTCTGTCGTGGACAGTCATTCCTCTAGGCGCCGCGTCACCGCGACGCTCAAGCAACCTACCCGGAGACACCGCGGGCCGCGGCATAGTCTCCCTATTTGGTTTTGCTCCCGGTGGGGTTTGCCGTGCCGGTCCGTTGCCGGACTCGCGGTGCGCTCTTACCGCACCGTTTCACCCTTACCACGCACGTCTTGCGACGCCGTTCGGCGGTCTGCTCTCTGTTGCACTTTCCGTCGGCTCTCGCCGCCCAGGCGTTACCTGGCACCGTGCCCTGTGGAGCCCGGACTTTCCTCGGCATCCTTCCGGATGACGCGACTGCCTGGCCGACTCCGCGCCGGCATTCTACTGCTTCGCAGCGAATTGCCCCCAAAGTTTTGCTGAAGCAAAACTTCGTGCCCCGGCTCACGACCTCCAATTCCCCGCGCCTGCCGGCGCGCCCCCTTTACTAAAGGGGGCTAACGCTCCGATGGCTGCACGAGGGGTCACACTCGTTTGCTGTCATTCCCGCGAAGGCGGGAATCCATGCGTCCGCCCCATCACCGTTGGGAGTACCTATTCCCGCCTCACTCCTCCGCGCCGTACAACGCCTTCCGCGGCGCGCCGCTCAGCTCGGCGGCGAGCTTGGCCGCCTGCGAGGGCTTGAGGTATTCGGTGAGCTTGGCGTACAGGCGCTTGCCTTCGGCGACGGCGGCATCGGCGTCTTCGCCGGCACCTTCGACGATCAGGACGAACTCGCCCTTGCGCTGGTTGGCATCGGCACCGACGCGCTGGCGCAAGTCGGCCAGGGTTCCGTCGAGGACGGTTTCGAACAGCTTCGTCAGTTCGCGCGCGATGGTGCCGCGGCGTGCTTCGCCGAAAGCGGCGACGAGGTCGTCCAGCGATTCCTCGATGCGGTGCGCGGACTCGTAGAAGATCAGCGTGCGCACTTCGCCCGTCAGGCGGGAGAGCCGCTCCCGACGCGCCGACGCCTTCGCCGGCAGGAATCCTTCGAACACGAAACGGTCGCTCGGCATGCCGGCGATGCTCAACGCCGCAATCGCCGCACAGGCGCCCGGCACGGGGGACACACGCAATCCCGCCGCGCGCGCGGCACGAACGAGGCGGAAGCCCGGATCGCTCACCAGCGGTGTGCCGGCGTCGGACACCAGCGCGAAGCTTTCTCCCAATTGCAGGCGCGCGACCAGCTGCGCCGCCTGCGCGTCCTCGTTGTGTTCGTGCAGCGCGATCAGCGGGCGCTCCAGGCCGAAGTGCGAGAGCAGCTGGCGCGTGTGGCGCGTGTCCTCGGCGCAGATCGCGTCGACCGTCTTCAGCGTTTCCAGCGCGCGGGCGGAAAGATCGCCCAGGTTGCCGATAGGCGTGGCGACCACGTGAAGCGTGCCGGGAGATTTCTTGCCGCCGGTGGCGGGCTGGGACGTGTGCATCGTGCGTCTGCGGTGGGGCCGGGTAGAATCCTAACCGGTCCCTCAGGAACGCCGCGTCGCGGCATTGCATGCAGATGATCCGAGCTTCCAACCGCTGGACGATGACGTGGATGTGTGCGGCGGCGCTGGGCGCCATGCTGCTCGGCGGTTGCGCGACCGTAGCCACGACCGGCACCACGAACTCCCAGCAGAGCCGCAATCCAACGATTGCGCAGGCCGGCGAGCTCGCGCGCAACGGCGCCGCCCTCACCGGCGCGGCGCGCAGCGCGAACGATCGCGAGATCGAACGCCTGCTGTCCGCGCTCGACAACGCCACGCTCTCGCGCGAAGCCGCGTCGCTGGCCGCGGGCGATCCGCTGTACAACCACGCCGCCCAGGCGCTGCTGCGTCGCGGCCTGCCGCTGCCGCGCGCGTTCGACCGCACCGGCTGGAACTTCGATGCGGCTGGCCGACCGGCCGCCGAGCACGATGGCTATCGCCCGCCGGTGAAGCTCGCCGTGCTGCTGCCGATGTCGGGCAACCTCGCCGTCGCGGCCGCGCCGGTGCGCGATGGTTTCCTCGCCGGCTACTACGGCGAACCGCGCCGCCGCCCCGACGTGAGCTTCTACGACACCGCCGGCACGCCCGGTGGCGCGCTCGCCGCGTACGACCGCGCCGCGCTGGAAGGCAACGATTTCGTCGTCGGCCCGCTTGGCCGAGACGAGGTCAACGCGTTGTTCGCCAAGGGCGCGCTGCAGGTGCCGGTCCTCGCGCTCAATCGCGGCGACGGCGAACCGCCGGCGGGCAATGCGAGCTTCTCGCTGTCGCCGGAAGACGAAGGCAACGCGGCCGCCGAACGCCTGCTGGCGCTGGGCGCCAAGCGCGTGCTCGTGGTGGCGGGCGTCGACGACACGCAGCAGCGCGCTGTCGCAAGCCTGCGCGAACGGCTGGTGGCGCGCGGTGCGACGGTGACCGACGTCGCGGGCGAAGGCACGTCCGATTTCATTCCCTTCGCGCAGAAGGAAGGCGGCGTGGACGCCGTGTTCCTCGCGGTGAAGGGCAGCAGCGCGCGCCTGCTGATGCCCAAGCTCGCGCTCGCGGGCCTGGCCGGCAAGCCGCGCGTGGCGACCTCGCAACTGCTGTCCGGTACGGGCAAGGCGGACGAAGACCGCGTGCTCGACGGCATCGCGTTCCCGACCGAAACCTGGACCACGCGCGGCGTTCCGGGCCTGCCGCCGGCAGCGATTGCCGGTTCGCAGTTCAACAACGCCAAGGGTCCCGCCGCGCGCCTGTTCGCATTCGGTTTCGACGCCTGGCAGATCACCGCCTACCTGCAGCGGCTTGCGACCACCGCCGACGGCCACATCGACGGCGCGACCGGCACTCTGCGCCTGGACGGCTTCGGCAACGTGCAGCGCACGCCGTCGTGGTCGACCTTCAGTTCGGGACTGCCGACCGCCCTGGCGGATGCGTCCAACCGCTGATCGCCGTTCCCGCGGCGCGGCGGTCGAGGCCGCCGCGCGCGCGCACCTGAGCCGCGCCGGACTCCGCGACGTCGCGGCCAACGCGAACTACCGCTTCGGCGAACTCGACGTGGTCATGCTCGACGGCAGCACGCTGGTGTTCGTCGAAGTGCGCTATCGGCGCGATGCCCGCTTCGGCGGCGGCGCGGCCTCGGTCGATGTGCATAAACGCCGCAAGCTCGTGCAGGCCGCGAGCGCCTTCCTCGCGCATCACCCGAAGCACGCAAACGTCCCCTGTCGCTTCGATGTCGTCGAGGCCGACGGCGACCCCGCATCGCCCCGCCTGACCTGGGTGAAGGACGCCTTCCGCGCGGACGACGTCTAGGCCAAGATCCGCCAACCCCGCTCCGCGCGCACGCGCGTTCGTCATGAGGCGCGGCATCGGGTCGCGCAATTCCACGACGCAATCAGGGGACGATGATGCGAACGGTGATCCGTACGGCCTTACTGGTCTGTGCATGGACGTTGGTGCTGGCGGGGTGTTCCCGCAAGGAAGAGGCAGCGGAGGCTTCGGCGGAGCTCGTCCACGCGAACCTCTCGGAGAGGCCGGCCCGCGCCGCAGCGCCTCCCGCTCCGGTGAAGGCGCTCTCGCCGCCGGGCATGCAGGCGCAACTCCAGTCGGCGACGAACACGCAGGCCACGGACGGGCGGCGCTTCATCCGGACGGCCAGCGTCGCCTTCGGCGTGCGCGACGTATACCGCTCGGCGCTCTCGATCGAGGATCTCGCCGCGAAGCACGGTGGCTTCGTCGAGCGCAACGACATCCGCACCGAAGTGGACCAAACGCGCACGCATACCCGTCGCGACGGCATGCGCGTCGAATTGTCGATGTACACGACGCAAGGCGTGCTGACGGTTCGCGTGCCCAGCGAGCGCACGCAGGAATTCCTCCGCGCCCTCGCCGGGGAGATCGAGTTCCTCGATTCGCGCAGCTTCGAGGCGACCGATGCGCAGTTCGATCTGCTGCGCCAGCAACTCGCCTTCGCGAGGCACCAGGATGCGCAGGCGGCGTTGGCGCAGGTCGCCAGCGCGCCTGGCAAGACCGGCGAGAAGGCGGACGCCCTCGACGCGCGCGCGGATGCGCAGGCGCAGCGCGATGAAGCGACCGTTGCCCGCGCGGAACTTGAAGACCGGATCGCGTTCGCGCGGATCGGGCTGGCGGTGCACCAGCCGCCGCAGCTTCGTCGAACCGAGCGGCCCGATCTGGACGTCGCGATGCGCCGCGAAGGACCTGGCTTTTTCGCGCGCGTGTGGGAGGCGTTAAGCGACGGCGGACGACTAGGGCTCGATCTGATCGTCGGCATCACCTACCTGTGGCCGTTGTGGCTGGCCGCAGCACTCGCGGTGTTCGGCATCCGCGCGTGGCGCCGGCGCGGGCGCTGACGTGCCGACGATCTTCACGCATGCCGTGGTGCCGCTGGCGGTGGGGATCGCCTGCGGCACGCGAAGGCTGCCGCCAAGGCTGATCGCGGCGGGCATGCTCGCCGCGATGCTGCCCGATGCCGATGTCGTCGCCTTCAAGCTTGGCATCGCCTATGCGGACGACTTCGGCCATCGCGGTGCGAGCCATTCGCTGTTGTTCGCGGGCGTGGTGGCCGCGCTGGGCGCCTTGTTGCACCGCCCGCTGCAGACGCGGCCCTGGATCGCCGCGTTGTGGCTGTTCGCATGCGCGGCCTCGCATCCGCTGCTCGATTCGCTCACCAACGGCGGTCTCGGCGTTGCGCTGTGGTGGCCCTGGTCGGGCGGGCGCGTGTTTGCGCCGTGGCAGCCCATCGCCGTGTCGCCCATCGGAAGCGGCTTCTTCAGCGCCCGCGGTGTGGCCGTGATGGCCTCGGAAGCGCGCTGGGTGTGGCTGCCTTGCGCGGCGCTCGCTGGGGCGGGCCTCGCGCTGCGTCGGGCGTTATCCTCGCGTCCATGACGCCGTTGCCGACCACGCTCGATTCGGAACTGCGTTCCCTGCTCGGCGATGGCTGGCGCACCGACGAGAGCGAACGCCTCACCTACGCCTTCGACAATTCGCGCCGACAGGCGCTGCCCGATGCGGTGGCGCTGCCGACCACGCGCGAGCAGGTCGTCGGCCTGGTGCGGGCTTGCCGCGCGGCGCGCGTGCCGGTGATCGCGCGCGGTCGTGGCACCAACACGACCGGCGCCGCAGTGCCCGTCGCGGGCGGCGTGGTGGTCTCGTTCGAACGCATGAACCGCATCCTCGACATCCGGCCCGGCGACCGCTGCGCGGTCGTGGAACCGGGCGTGCTCAACGGCGACCTGCAGGCCGCGTTGAAACCGCACGGCCTGTTCTGGCCACCGGATCCGACCAGCGCCGGCTACAGCAGTGTCGGGGGCAATCTCGCCTGCAACGCCGGCGGTCCGCGCGCGGTGAAGTACGGCGCCACGCGCGACAACGTGCTCGCGCTGACCGCCGTCACCGGAACGGGCGACCTCATCCATTGCGGCACCGCGACGACGAAGGGCGCGACCGGTTACGACCTCCAACGACTGCTCGTCGGCAGCGAAGGCACGCTGGCGCTGATCGTCGAGGCCAGCCTGCGCCTCACGCCCTCGCCACAATCGCGACGCGCACTGCGGGCGATCTATCGCGATGTGTCATCCGCCGCGCAGGCCGTCGCGCGACTC
The DNA here is from genome assembly GCF_003382285.1 of Lysobacter soli. Classification (GTDB taxonomy): domain Bacteria; phylum Pseudomonadota; class Gammaproteobacteria; order Xanthomonadales; family Xanthomonadaceae; genus Lysobacter_J; species Lysobacter_J soli. The sequence goes on along the minus strand of NZ_QTJR01000002.1, from coordinate 416,655 downwards.
ATGGCGCAGCCCGTGACGCCGTCGATGCTGGAATTCATGGATGCCGATGCGGTGCGGCTGGCGCGCGATGTCGGTGGCGCCGATCTCCCACGCGACGCCGGCGCGCTGCTGATGATCGAAGCCGATGGCGACGCGCAGACGCTGCCGCACGACATCGAGGCATTGATGCGCGCCGCCGACGGCGAGGGCCTGGTCTCGCTGGACGACGCCGCCGACGAAGCCACGCGCGAAAAGCTCTGGGCCGCGCGCAAGGCGCTTTCGCCGTCGCTGCGCACGCTCGCGCCCGGCAAGATCAACGAAGACGTCGTGGTGCCGGTCTCGCGCATTCCGCAACTCGTCGACGGCGTGCATGCGCTCTCGCGCGAGTTCGACCTGCCCATCGTCTGCTTCGGCCATGCAGGCAACGGCAACCTGCACGTCAACCTGCTGTATCACCCCGACGACGACGCGCAGAGCGCACGCGCGCATGCGGCGATGGCGCGCGTGTTCGCGTTGACGCTGTCGCTTGGTGGCACGCTGTCGGGCGAGCACGGCATCGGCCTGGCCAAGCGCGAATTCATGCCGCAGGCGATCGACGCGCCGACGCTCGCGATGATGCGCGCGGTGAAGGCGGCGTTCGATCCGGACGGCATCCTCAATCCGGGCAAGCTGCTGCCCGACTGAGCGCGCGCGTCAGAGGAACTGGTCGAGCTTGCGCATCACGAGCATCATGCCGACCACCCAGCACAGGATGACGAGCAGCACCGCGCCCCAGTTGCTGCCGGTCTTCCCGCGCCTGCGCTGCACCCAGAAGCCGATGGCCAGCAGCACCGTCGGCACGATGAAGAACAGCATGCCGATCAGGAACCTCGTTTCCACGCGGGACCTCCTTGGCGAAAGGCGGGACCGGCGATGAGGCGTCCGGCGGCCGGTGGGCCGATCTTACGCCGCAGTCAGGCGAAGTGCTGGTAGCCGGCGCGCCCGGGTTGCCACAGCCGCCCGCGCGCGTCGAAGGCGCGCGCGCCCTCGCCCGCCTCGATGCGTCCGATCCGCGTGACCGGCGTGCCGGTCCCCAGCGCGATGCGTTCGATCTCGTCCCGCAGATCGGGCGACGCGGTGAAACACAGTTCGTAATCGTCGCCACCGGTCGCCTGCAGCGTTTGGCGATGGGCTTCGTCGAACGCCACGCGAAGCGCGTCCGATGCCGGCAGCCGATCGAGTTCGATGCGCGCGCCGACCTTGCTTGCGCGACATACGTGCGCGAGATCGGCGAGCAGGCCGTCCGATACGTCGATGCAGGCGTTCGCGACATCCGCCAACGCGGCGCCAAGCGTCAGGCGCGGCGTCGGGCGGTCCAGGCGTGAACGCAGGAAGGCGTCGCGCACCGTGCGCTCGCGCCATTGCACGAGCGCACCGGCCGCATCGCCGGGCGTGCCGCTGACCCAGACGTCGTCGTCGACACGCGCCGCATCGCGACGAAGCGCGCGTCCCGGCGCGACGAATCCGTGCACCGTCACGCTGATCGACAGCGGGCCGCGCGTGGTGTCGCCGCCCACCAGCGCGACGCCGTGCGCGTGGGCAAGTTCGAGGAAGCCGTCGAGGAAGCCGTCCACCCAGCGCGTGTCGCCATCGGGCAGCGAAAGCGACAACGTGCACCACGCCGGTTCGGCGCCCATTGCGGCGAGGTCGGACAGGTTCACCGCGAGCGATTTCCAACCGACGTCGGCGGCTGCGGTGTCGTCGGGGAAATGCACGCCGGCATTGAGCGTGTCCATGGCGACGACGAGTAGCTGCCCTGCGGGGACTTTCAGCAGCGCAGCGTCGTCGCCGATGCCGAGCACGACATCGTCGCGCGAATGCACGCGGCGACGGATGCGTTCGATCAGGTCGAATTCGTGGGCATCGGAAGGCGGCTGTGTCACGACATGCTCCGATGCAACGCGGTGGAACGTTGCGGCCGCGATGCGTTGCCAGCGTCGCGGCCGTGCGGCGTCATCGCGGCCGTGGCGCCTTCACTTCGACCGCGCGCCAGTCGGCGGCGGCGTGGTCGAGCACGCCGTTGACGTAGGTGTGGCCGTGCTCGGCGCCAAAGCGCTTCACGCTTTCGATGGCCTCGTTGATGACCACGCGATACGGCACGTCCGGACGCATGCGCAGTTCGTACGCGGCGATGCGAAGCGCGGCGCGTTCGATCGCGTCGACCTGCTCGATGTCGCGATCCAGGAACGGCTTGAGCGCGTCGTCCAACGACTCGACGTTCGCTTCGACCCCGCGCACGAGGTCTTCGAAATACTCCAGGTCCGCCTGTTCCTTGGCCTGTTCGTGCGCGAACTGCCCGATCACGTCGCGCGCGCTCGAACCGGACATCTGCCACGCATAGACGGCCTGCAGCGCGCGGCGACGCGCACGCGAACGGGCAACGGGATCGATTCCATCCGGACGACGACGGTTCATGGCAGTTGCCCCAGCAGGTGACTCATTTCAAGTGCGGCCAGCGCCGCTTCCTCGCCCTTGTTGCCGTGCGTGCCGCCGGCGCGGGCCTCGGCATCCTCGTGGCGCTCCACCGCCAGCACGCCGTTGGCGACCGGCAGGCCGTAATCCAGCTGCACGCGCATCAGGCCGTCGGAACACCCGTCGGCGACCTGCTCGTAATGACGCGTGTCGCCACGCACGACGCAGCCTAGCGCGACCACCGCAGCATGCTGCCCCGCCTTGGCCAGCCGCGTGGCGACGACCGGGATTTCCCACGCGCCGGGCACGCGGATGACATCGACCGCCGACTCGTCCACGCCATTTTCGGCGAAGGTCTTGCGCGCGCCAGCGACCAGCGTATCGGTGATGCGCGGGTTCCAGCGGCTGGCGATGATCGCGAAACGCGCGCCCGGGGGGCTGCGCAGGTCGCCTTCGTAGTGGGTCATGGGGCGTTCTTCGTGAAGGGCGGGAAGTTTACCCGACCGGCCCGCCAGCCCGGGTAAGGGCGGCGGGCGCGGCCGGTGGCGGGGTCAGTGCGAGATCTCGACGTACTCGACGACCTCGAGCCCGAACCCCGCCAGGCCGATCTGCTTGCGCGGCGTGCCCAGCACGCGGAGCTTGCCGAGGCCGAGGTCGGCGAGGATCTGGCCGCCGGCGCCGTTGCGCCGCCATTCGGCGAGCGCGTGGCCGCGGCCCGCGCCGGCCTCGTCGGCATGCTGGGGTGCGCGGATGCGCGCCAGCAGCGCGTCGGCATCGGCGTGGTCGGCCAGCAGCACCAGCGCGCCGCGGCCTTCGGCGGCGATCGCCTTCAGCACGTCGCCCACCGCCGGGCCGAAGTCCGGGCGCCGCCAGTGCAATGCGTCGGCCAGCGGGTTCTGCACGTGCACGCGCACCAGCGTCGGCGTGGCGACGTCCGGCTCGCCGCGGCGCAGCGCGAAATGCAGCGCGTGGCTCAGGCGGTCGCGGTAGGTGAACAGTTCGAACGGGCCGTGCTCGGTCTCGATCTCGCGCGCATCCACGCGCTCGATGGTGTGCTCGGTCTCGAGACGGTAACGGATCAGCTCCTCGATCGAGCCGATCTTCAGCCCGTGCTCGGCAGCGAAGGCTTCCAGTTCCGGCCGGCGCGCCATGCTGCCGTCGGGGTTGAGGATCTCCACCAGCACGCCGGCAGGTTCAAGGCCCGCGAGCAGCGCCAGGTCGCTCGCCGCTTCGGTGTGTCCCGCGCGGTTGAGCACGCCGCCCGGCTGCGCCTGCAGCGGGAAGATGTGGCCGGGCTGCGAGAGATCGCTTGCCGATGCATCCGGCCGCACCGCCGTGCGCACGGTATGCGCGCGATCGTAGGCGCTGATGCCCGTGGTCACGCCTTCGGCCGCTTCGATGCTCACCGTGAAGTTGGTGTGGTGCGGCGAGGTGTTGTCACGCACCATCGGTGGCAGGCCGAGCTGGCGGCATCGCTCGCGCGTGAGCGACAAACACACCAGGCCGCGCGCATGCGTGACCATGAAGTTGATGTCCTGCGGCCGCACGAGTTCGGCGGCCATGATGAGGTCGCCTTCGTTCTCGCGGTCTTCGTCGTCCACGATGACGACCATGCAGCCGTTGCGGATTTCCTCGAGCAGTTCGGGGATCGGGCTGAAAGGCATGGCGTTATTCCCCCGCGCGGCCGGCGAGCAGGCGCTCGACGTAGCGCGCGACCAGGTCGATTTCCAGGTTCACCGCGTCGCCCACCTGCGTGTGCGCGAAACGCGTGTGCGCGACGGTATGCGGAATCAGCGCGACGTCGAAGCCCGCATCGTCGACTTCGTTCACCGTGAGGCTGACACCATCGACGCAGATCGAGCCCTTCTTCGCTATGTAGCGCAGCAGCGGCGCCGGCGCGGAAAAACGCCAGCGTTGCGCGCGCGCGTCGGGTTCGATGCGCTCGACGCGGCCGAGGCCATCGACGTGCCCGCTGACCAGATGTCCGCCGAGGCGATCGGTCGGACGCATCGCGCGCTCCAGGTTCACCGCGTCGCCGATCGCGAGCGCGCCGAGCGTGGTGAGCGCGAGCGTTTCGTTGGAGGCGTCGGCGGCGAAACTGCGTGCGTCGAACTCGATCACCGTCAGGCACACGCCGTTGACAGCGATGCTCTCGCCCAGTTGCACGGCGTCGAACGGCAGCGTGCCGACGTCGATGGTGAGGCGGACGTCGCCGCCGCGGTGTTCAAGCGTGGCCAGCCGGCCGACGCCTTCGATGATGCCGGTGAACATCAGCGCGCCTCCATTGAACGCACGAAGACGCGAGAGCGAAGCTGTGCTTTTTTTGAGATGCCCGCACATGGATGTGCGGGCTTTGGCAGACGGACCTGCATATGAAACGTTTCCCGTTCAAGAATGAGCGAAAAACGCCTCAAGGCATGAGGCAGGCACACGGCGCGGGGCCGTGTGCGGCTGTCTTCTTTCATCCGGACTTTCCGGAAAGCTCGCGCTTTCCGACCGTCGGCTCCGGCATCGGACCGGATCTGCTGACCTTCTTCGCCAGAGGCGACTAAGCGCTCGCGGGCTCGTGCGAACGGCGCCTTCGACAGCGCCACCGCACCTACCGCCGGTGGGGAATTGCACCCCGCCCTGAAGACGTTACGTGTTGTGGTTGCCGGCGAGCCGGCCCGCGGATTCTAGCATCCGGCCCCTGGAGGGCCCGCCGGATGGACTGTTCCGCCGATGACGCCGGCCCGTCAGCCCTTCCGGCGAAGGTGCAGGAACAGCGGCCAGCGGATCGCCCGCGTCTCGTCCGGATCGCCCCATGCGGCGGCCAGCGCCGGGGCGTGTCGGGCGACCGGATCCCCGCCGGTGTCCGCGGTGCACCGCGCCACGGCCGACATGCTCGACAGGTAGCGCAGGAAATGCGCGAGCGACCAGTCCATCTCCAGCCACAGCGATGGCGCGGGCAGCGCCGGGAACGGCCAGTCGTAGCCGGCGTAGTGCGCGTCGATCTGTTCGCGTTCCGGCGGCCAGTACGGGTCGATGCGACTGCGGAACGCCTCGACCTCGTCGACCATCCCTTCCGGTGCGACGAAATCCGCGTAACCCCACGCGGCCAGGACGCCGCCGGGCGCGAGCACGCGTTCGCATTCGGCGAAGAACTTCGCCCGGTCGAACCAGTGCAGCGCCTGCGCGACCGCAATCAACTCGACGCTCGCATCCGGCAGCGCGGTGCGCTCGCCCGGCTCCACCGCGAGGCTCACCTTGTCCGTGCCCGGCTGCGCCCAGTGCTGCGCGAGCTGCTTCGCGCTCGGCTCGGTCGCGTGCACGTGTGCGAAACGCGCGGCGAGTCCGCGCGTCGCCTGCCCGCTGCCGCAGCCGGGTTCCCACACGCGTGCGTCGCGCGGAACGACGGCGGCGATCGTGTCGAACAATTCGTCGGGATACTCCGGCCGCGCCTGTGCGTACGCATCGGCGACGCCGGAGAAATGGTCCTTGAAGCCGCTCATCTGCGCCCCCGCGGTGGTGCGATCAGACTGTCGATTCGGGCCGCAGCAGCAGGCGGATGTCCTGTCCGATGTAGCGCGATTCCACGATCGCCATCTTGAGTTTCTGCGTCATCGTGTCGATGGCGAGGCCGTCGAACATCGGCCGCGCGCGTTCGCCGAGCAATACGGGCGCGACATACAGCAGCACTTCGTCGACCAGGCCTGCGCCGAGGAATGCGCCGGCCAGCGTCGCACCGGCTTCGAGCTGGATTTCGTTGACGCCGCGCTCGGCGAGCAGCGCAAGCACCGCATGCAGGTCGAACCGGCCATCACGCAGCGGCACGGCCGCGTGCTGTGCGAGCAAACCGCGCGGCGGCTTCGCGTCGGGCGCGTGCAGGTACAGCGTCGGCGCATCGCCTTCGCGCACGCGTCCGCGCGCGACGGTCGCAAGTCCGGGATCGAGCACCACGCGCAGCGGCGGCACGAACGGCGTGTCGTCGCCCATGCGCACCGTGAGCGCGGGATCGTCGGCGAGTACGGTGCCTGCGCCGGTGACGATCGCGCCGCTACGCGCACGCCAGTGCTGCACGTCCAGGCGCGAAGCCTCGCCGCTGATCCACTTCGATTCGCCATTGGCGAGCGCGCTGCGCCCATCCAGGCTGGTCGCGAGTTTGACGCGCAGCCACGGACGACCGCGCTCCACGCGCGACAGGAAACCGCGATTGAGCGCGCGCGCCTGCGCTTCCATCAAACCCGAGGCAACCTCGATGCCGGCGGCACGGAGCTTGTCGAAACCCGCGCCGTCGACCTGCGGAAATGGATCGCGCATCGCCGCGATCACGCGCGAAACGCCAGCGGCGATCAGTGCGTCCGCGCACGGACCGGTGCGCCCGGTGTGCGCGCACGGTTCCAGCGTGACGTAGGCCGTCGCGCCTTTCGCGCGTTCGCCCGCGACGCGCAGCGCATGCACTTCCGCGTGCGGCTCGCCGGCGCGCTCGTGCCAGCCTTCGCCGACGATTTCCTCGCCGTGCGCGATCACGCTGCCGACCATCGGATTGGGCTTGGTCGTGTACGCGCCGCGCTCGGCGAGCCGCAGCGCGCGCGCCATCATCGCGTGATCGGTGGCGGTGAACGAATCCGTTGTCATCAGCGCTTGCCCTTGCGCGGCGACGGCTCTGCTTCCTCGTCGAGCAGCGGCAGCTGGCCTTCGGCGGAGCTGTCACTTTCCAGGCGATCGAGTTCCTCGCGGAAATCCGCCACGTCCTGGAACGCGCGATACACCGACGCGAATCGCACGTACGCGACGTGGTCGAGCTTGCGCAGCTCGGTCATGACGAAATCGCCGACGCGGCGCGAAGGCAATTCGCGTTCGGCCGTCATGCGCAGGTGGTGCACGACCGCACGCACGGACGATTCGATCTGTTCTTCCGAAACGGGGCGCTTCTGCAGCGCGCGATCGAAACTCGCGCGCAGCTTGCGCGCGTCGAACGCCTCGCGGCGGCCGTCGCTCTTGATGATCAGCGGCAGCTTCAGCTCGATGGTTTCCTGCGTCGAGAAACGCTCGCCGCAGGCTTCGCAGACGCGACGACGGCGGATCGTCGCGCCGTCATCGGACACGCGCGAATCGATCACGCGCGTGTCGGGGTGCTGGCAGAAAGGGCAGTGCATATCAGGCCGGGATTCGTGATTCGGGATTCGTGATTCGGAAAGGCGAAAGCGCGTAACGTCGATTGCGAATCCCGAATTCCTTCATCCCGAATCCCCGCCTTTCAGCCGTACACCGGGAACTTCGCGCACTGCGCCGTCACCTTCTCGCGCACGGCGGCGATGACGCTCTCGTCCTTCGGCGCGTCGAGCACGTCGCAGATCCAGTTGGCGAGCTCGATGCAGTCGGCCTCGCCGTAACCGCGCGTGGTGACCGCCGGCGTACCGATGCGCAGGCCGGAGGTAACGAACGGCTTTTGCGGGTCGTTCGGCACCGCGTTCTTGTTGACCGTGATGTGCGCCTTGCCGAGTGCGGCTTCGGCGTCCTTGCCCGTCACGCCCTTGCCGATCATGTCGATCAGCATCAGGTGGTTCTGCGTGCCGCCGGACACGATCTTGTAGCCGCGCGAGATGATCGTCTTCGCCATCGCCTGCGCGTTCTTCACGACCTGCTGCTGGTAGGCGGTGAATTCCGGCTCCAGCGCTTCCTTGAAGGCCACCGCCTTGGCGGCGATGACGTGCATCAGCGGACCGCCCTGGATGCCCGGGAAGACGATCGACTGCAGCTTTTTCTCGATGTCCTCACCGGCGCCCTTCGCCACGATGATGCCGCCGCGCGGGCCGCGCAGCGTCTTGTGCGTGGTCGAGGTGACCACGTGCGCGTGCGGCAGCGGGTTCGGGTAGACGCCGGCGGCGACCAGGCCCGCCACGTGCGCCATGTCGACGAACAGGTACGCGCCGACCTTGTCGGCGATGGCGCGGAAGCGCGCCCAGTCGATCTGCTGCGAGTACGCCGAGAAACCGGCGACGACCATCTTCGGCTTGTGCTCCAGCGCGAGCTTCTCGACTTCGTCGTAGTCGATCAGGCCCTGGTCGTTCACGCCGTACTGGATCGCGTTGAACAGCTTGCCGCTGACGTTGACCTTGGCGCCGTGGGTCAGGTGGCCGCCGTGCGCCAGCGACATGCCCAGGATCGTGTCGCCCGGGTTCAGCAGCGCCAGGTACACGGCCTGGTTGGCCTGCGAGCCCGAATGCGGCTGGACGTTGGCGTAATCGGCCCCGAACAGCTGCTTCAGGCGCTCGATGGCGAGCTGCTCGGCGACGTCCACGTACTCGCAGCCGCCGTAATAGCGCTTGCCCGGATAGCCCTCGGCGTACTTGTTGGTCAGCACGCTGCCCTGGGCCTCCATCACGCGCGGCGAGGCGTAGTTCTCCGAGGCGATCAGCTCGACATGGTCCTCCTGGCGGCGCGCCTCGTTGGCGATGGCCTGGGCGAGTTCATCGTCGTAACCGGCGATGCGGGCGGAGCTGGGGAACATTCGGCAACCTCGGGCGTGGATGGGCGGGGGCCGGCGGGGGCCCGGAAAAGCTGCCTTGGCCGGGTCGAAGATGGTAGCCCAGGGCTTAAAATGCGGCCAGCGAGCACCCGGCCGGTCAGCCGTCAATGCGAGCGTTCCGCCCCCACCCCCACAGGGAAACCTCCGACCGTGAAATGGGTCTTCGTCCTGCTGTTCCTCGCCAGCGCGGTGTACGTGCACTACCGCGGCCGGGTTCGGCACCGCCTGGGCCGGCAATTGCTGGACCACTCCACCTTCATGGCCCCGATCAACGTGCTGATGTACGCGTTCTCGCGCGTGCCGACCACGCCGTTCATCGCCGAACCGGGCCGCCACTTCCCCGAGCTGGAACCGCTCCGCCAGAACTGGCAGGCAATCCGCGCCGAGGCCCTGCGCCTGCGCGAGCTGCAGCACATCAAGGCTGCTGACGGCTATACGGACGTGGGCTTCAACTCGTTCTTCCGCCGCGGCTGGAAGCGCTTCTACCTGAAGTGGTACGACGACGCCCACCCTTCGGCCGCCGAGCTGTGCCCGCAGACCACCGCGCTGCTGAAGCAGATTCCGAGCGTGAAAGCGGCGATGTTCACCGAGCTGCCGCCGGGCAGCGAGCTTCGCCCGCACCGCGACCCTTACGCCGGCTCGCTGCGCCTGCACCTGGGGCTGGAAACGCCGAACGACGACGGCTGCTTCATCGAGGTCGACGGCCAGCGCTACAGCTGGCGGGATGGCGAGTGGACGATGTTCGACGAGACCTACATCCACAGCGCCCGCAACGAGACGCAGGGCAACCGGATCATCCTGTTCTGCGACGTGGAGCGCCCGCTGCACACCGCCCCGGCCCGCGCCTTCAACCGTTTCGTCGCGCGGAACCTGATCGCCGCCGGCGCGTCGCCGAACCAGGAAGGCGACAAGACCGGCGGCTTCAACCGGCTGTTCAAGTACTTCTACGCCCTGCGCCTGAAGGCCAAGGGCCTGCGCGAGCGCAACAAGTCGCTGTATTACGGGCTGAAATATGCCGCCGTGGCGCTCGCGGTGGTTTTCATCGTCTGGATCTGAGCCTTGAAGCCCCTCTCCCGCATGCGGGAGAGGGGTTGGGGTGAGGGCAGGCGCCCTGCCCCTCATCAGCCCTGCCGGGCACCTTCTCCCGCGAGCGGGGAGAAGGGAGCCGCCAAACTGAAGCGCACCGGCCGATCAGACTGGGAAACCCGCGCCGCGTGCGGGATAATCGCCGCTTCCATCCGCCCGACCAGGCCAACCCGGCCGGCATGGGCGCGTCCCGGTTCCGGAGAGCGCATGCAATACATCTACACCATGAACGGCGTCAGCAAGGTCGTGCCGCCGAAGCGTCAGATCATCAAGGACATCTCGCTGTCCTTCTTCCCGGGCGCGAAGATCGGCCTGCTCGGCCTCAACGGCGCCGGCAAGTCCACCGTGCTGAAGATCATGGCCGGCGTGGACACCGACTTCGTCGGCGAGGCGCGTCCGCAGCCGGGCATCAAGGTCGGCTACCTCCCGCAGGAACCGCAGCTCGATCCCGAGATGACGGTGCGCCAGGCCGTCGAGGAAGGCGTGGGCGAGGTCATCAACGCCCAGGCCGCGCTGGAAGCGGTCTACGCCGCCTACGCCGAGGAAGGCGCCGACTTCGACGCGCTGGCCAAGGAGCAGGAACGCCTGGAAGCCATCCTCGCCGCCGGCGATGCGCACACGCTGGAAAACCAGCTGGAAGTCGCTGCCGACGCGCTGCGCCTGCCGCCGTGGGACGCGAAGATCGGCAACCTGTCGGGCGGCGAGAAGCGCCGCGTCGCGCTGTGCCGCCTGCTGCTGCAGAAGCCGGACATGCTGCTGCTCGACGAACCGACCAACCACCTCGACGCCGAATCGGTCGAGTGGCTGGAGCAGTTCCTCGCGCGCTACACCGGCACCGTCGTGGCCGTCACGCACGATCGCTACTTCCTCGACAACGCCGCCGAGTGGATCCTCGAACTCGACCGCGGCCGCGGCATCCCGTGGAAGGGCAACTACACCGAATGGCTGGTCCAGAAGGACGAGCGCCTGAAGCAGGAAGAGAACCAGGAAAAGGCCCGCCAGAAGGCCATCCAGAAGGAACTGGAGTGGTCGCGCCAGAACGCGAAGGGCGGCCGTTCCAAGGGCAAGGCGCGCCTTGCGCGCATGGAAGAGCTGCAGTCGGTCGACTATCAGCGCCGCCAGGAAACCAACGAGATCTTCATTCCGCCGGGCGAGCGCCTGGGCAACAAGGTCGTCGAGTTCAAGAACGTCAGCAAGAAGTTCGGCGATCGCCTGCTGATCGACAACCTGTCGTTCTCGGTTCCGCCGGGCGCGATCGTCGGCATCATCGGTCCCAACGGCGCCGGCAAGTCGACGCTGTTCAAGATGATCACGGGGCAGGAGAAGCCGGACTCGGGCGAGATCGACATGGGCTCGACGGTGAAGCTCGCGTACGTCGACCAGAGCCGCGATGCGCTGACCGGCAACCACAACGTGTTCCAGGAAGTCTCCGGCGGCCTGGACATCCTCAACATCAACGGCATCGAGATCCAGTCGCGCGCCTACATCGGCCGCTTCAACTTCAAGGGCCAGGACCAGCAGAAGATGGTCGGCTCGCTGTCCGGCGGTGAGCGCGGCCGCCTGCACATGGCCAAGACGCTGCTGCAGGGCGGCAACGTGCTGCTGCTCGACGAACCGTCCAACGACCTGGACATCGAAACGCTGCGCGCGCTGGAAGACGCGCTGCTCGAGTTCCCGGGCAACGCGTTCGTCATCTCGCACGATCGCTGGTTCCTGGACCGCATCGCCACGCACATCCTCGCCTTCGAAGGCGACTCGCACGTGGAGTTCTTCCAGGGCAACTACCGCGAGTACGAGGAAGACAAGAAGCGTCGCCTCGGCGCGGAAGGCGCCCAGCCGCACCGCCTGCGTTTCAAGGCGTTGAAGTGACGAACCGGCGCGTCCGCGCGTAGCGCGGGCGCCTTTGCCGGTTCGTCATCCCGGCGAAAGCCGGGACCCAGTGTCGTTGCGGTTACGCGTCGGTCCTGCGGGCGCAGGATCGACGCCCGTCAACAAGATCCATCGAATGCCGAGGCCAGCATGACCTTCACGTCATCCCTGAAACAGCGCTGGAACGACGCCGACTCGCTGGTCTGCGTGGGCCTCGATCCGGAACCGGCGAAATTCCCGGCCCGGTTCGCCAACGACGCCGATGCCGTGTTCTCCTTCTGCCGCGACATCGCCGACGCCACCGCGCAGTACGCCTGCGCGTTCAAGCCGCAGATCGCGCACTTCGCCGCGCTCGGTGCCGAAGACGCACTCGCGCGGCTCATCGCGCACATCCACGCCACGCATCCCGGCGTGCCGGTCATCCTCGACAGCAAGCGCGGCGACATCGGCAGCACGGCGCAGCATTACGCCGCCGAGGCCTTCGACCGCTACGCCGCCGACGCGGTGACGGCCAATCCGTATCTCGGCCGCGATTCGGTGCAGCCGTTCCTCGATCGCGCCGACCGCGGCGTGGTGATCCTGTGCCGCACGTCGAATCCCGGCGCGGGCGACCTGCAGGACCTCGTCATCGACGGCCGTCCGCTGTACCAGCACGTCGCCGAAAAAGTGGCGCGCGAATGGAACACGAACGGCAACTGCTCGCTCGTGGTGGGTGCGACCTGGCCGGCGCAGCTGAAGGAAGTGCGCGCGATCGTCGGCGACGACGTGCCGTTCCTGGTGCCGGGCGTCGGTGCGCAGGGCGGCGATGTCGAAGCCGTCGTCACCAACGCGAAGAACGCCGCGGGCACGGGCCTGATGGTGAGCAGTTCGCGCGCGATCCTGTACGCGTCCAAGGGCGACGACTACGCCGAAGCCGCGGCGAATGCGGCGCGCGAGTTGCAGGATCAGATCAACCGGTTTCGCTGAGGTGGTGCGCTGCCTTGGCAGCGCACGAGGTCGCCAGTTGCCGACGCGCGCCCATCGTCATCCCGGCGGACGCCGGGACCCAGGCCGGCGACCTTCGGGCATTCCCTTTCCGGCGAACAACGTTCACCGTCGTTCCAGCGAAAGCTGGAACCCATTCTGATTTGACGATCGAGGTGGGAAGCCACAGCGCAGCGCTGTGCGGGAGCGATCGTTCACCGCTGTGGCTCCGCCCCCTCACCCAACCCCTCTCCCGGTGGGACAGGGGCTTGAAACGGATCCGTCGCCGCTGTCGTCGGCGACCGAGCCTCACCCAAGGAACCCGATCTTCGGATCGAAGTTCTCGATCCCCGGGAAGATCGTTCCGACTTCGCCGGCCGGCAAACCGAACCACTGCGCCAGCGTCGACCCCATCTGGCTGACCGACATCGTCGGCACCATGCGGCCGCGGCCCACGGCCTGCGCGCCGTCCAGTTCCAGGATCGGGTAACTGCCCCACACCTGCTTGCCGCGCAGCGCGCCGCCGTTGGTCGACGAGCCGCCCATCACCAGCTGCACGCCGCCCCAACCGTGGTCGGTACCGTTGCCGTTGCTGTTGAGGGTGCGCGCGAAGTCGCTCATGGTGAACGTCACCGTGTCGTTGAGCGCGTTGATCTCCGACAGCGCCGTGCGGAAGGCCGCGAGGCCCTCGGCCAGCTGCTGCAGCAGGCGACCGTGGCCGTTGGCGGCCATCTGGTTCTGGTGCGTGTCGAAGCCGCCGAGGCTCACGAAGTAGATCTGGCGACGATGGTTGATCGCCGAGGTGCGCGCGGCCTTGATCATGCGCGCGACCATGCGCAGCTGCGAAGCGACGCCACTGCCGGTCGGGAACACCGTGGCGATGTCGCCGCCGTTGGCCGGATCCAGCGTGACGCGCAGCGTGTCGTTGAGGTTGATCGCGCTTTCGCCGATCACCGCGTACTGGTCCTGCAGGATCGGGTTGTGCTGGGACTCGATGATCGCGCGCAGCGACTCGTAGCGGACGCGGTCGGTGGCGCTGCCGTTGTTGCGGAAACGGTTGACCGTCGTCGCGCCGCCCGAGCCCATCGCGAACGGCAGCGTCGTGCGGCCGAACTGGAACAGGTTGCTGCCGGCGATCGAGATCGACGGCGGCAGCGATTGCAGCCCGAGGTTCGACGCCTCCGCGCGATCGCCGAGCAGGCCACCCCAGCCGGTGACGCCGGCGCGGTTGGTGTGCCCGCGCATCCACTGCTTCTGCTGGTCGTTGTGCGAATACAGGTATGGCGGCAACGTCTTCAGGCGCTTGGTGACGTCTTCCTTCGTCAACGGCACCGTCAGCGAACCGACGTTGGCCAGGAACGACAGCTCGCCCGCATCGAACAGCGGCTTCATCGCCGCGCACAAGGGATTCAGGCCCCAGGTCTTGCCGTTGGTGTCGGCGACCTGCACCAGCGTGTCGCGCGCGTAACCCAGGCCGAACGGGTTCGAGGTCGCTTCGAACACGCCGCCGCGACTGGTGAGGTACGTCGCATGCTCGGCCGAGTCATGCGGGATCAGCATGTTGAACGAATCGCTGCCGCCGAACAGGAAGATGCAGACGAGCGCCTTGTAGTCGTTGCCGGGCAGCGGCTCGGCGGCGAACGCGCGGCCGACCAGCTCCAGCTGCGGCATCAGCGCGTACGCGGCGCCGCCGGCGATCACGGCCTGCACGCGACGCAGGAACGCGCGGCGGTCTTCGCGAATGGGACGGGACATGACGGGCTCCTAGCGCTGGATCGCGAATTCGGGAGTGGCCATCGCCAGCAGCACCAGCGATTTGGCGCGATTGGCGGCGGTTTCTTTGGCGGTGCCGAGGCGGTCGAGCATGCCCACCATCGCCTGCGCGTTGGCGCTGCTCAGCGCGCCGTGGAACAGCAGCAGGTTCACCTGCGCCACCATGCCAGCGTGGTCGTTTCCTTCGGCCATCGTGGTGAGTTTGGTGAGGTCGAGGTACGGCGCGTTCGGCGTGGTCGTGGGCGGCGTCGCGGCGTTGTTCCACACCAGCGAATCGTGCTGGTTGAGCATGCTCAGGTACGTCGCCTCGGTGAGGATCTGGAACTCCGGCGCGAACATGCCCTGCACGCCGTCGGCCGCGGGCAGTCGGTAGTCGGGTTCGAAGAAGTTGAACACCGACGGCGCGCGCTGCGAATCCTGTTGCAGCGAGTTGGCCAGGTCGCCCGCGTTCGAGAACGCGAACCGCACCTCTCCCATGGCGTTGGGCACGTACTGCGCGTTGAACGCGCGCCACAGCGTGGCCAGCTTCACCAGCGGCTCGCGCGGCTTGCCGAAGGAGCCGTTGGGCGGCGGCAGGCGCGCTTCGGTGTCGAGCAGGATCGCGCGGATCACCTGGCCGAGGTCGCCCTTGCTCGTGTCCCACACCTTGGCGACACGCTCGACATACTGCGGCGTCGGATTGCTGGTGACGAAGCGCTGGATCAGCTGGCGGCTGATGAACGGCGCGGTGTTGCTGTGGTCTGCGAGCGCCTGCACCGTCCTGGTCATGCTCGCCGTGCAGTTGTTGCCTTCGCTGACGACGATGCCGTCGAAGATCTGCTTGGGCTGGTCGTCATGGAATGCGGGATGGCATTCCATCGGCGCGTAGCTGGTGTTGTCGCCGCGACCGAACTGCGCGTCGGTCTGTCCCGCGTAGGTCCAGCCGGTGAACACGCGCGCCATCGCGCTGACGACCTGCTCGTCGTAGGTCGGGATGGTCTGGCCGTTGGCATCCAGCACCGGGCTGAAGTCCTTGTTGCGCTTCACCAGGCCGATGGAGAACAGCTGCATCACTTCGCGGCCGTAGTTCTCGTCGGGCGTGATGTTGCGGCGGGGATCGGCCTTGCGGTTGCCGACGTGGCTGAGGAAATAGCCCATCGCCGGATGCACCGTAACCTTCTCCAGCAGGGTGCGGTAGCTGCCGAATGCACCGCGCGACAGGGTGTCCTGGTAGTCGGCGATGCGGAAGACCGTGGCGTCGTCATCGGCGGTTTCCCGATCGGACACCACCAGGATTTCGCTCAGCGCGAAGGCCATGCGCATGCGCAACTGGTCCGGCGCATTCGCCGTCTGCCACAGCCAGTAGTTGCGGCGATTCTGCGGCGTCGGCGTGGTCACGCCGTTGGCGACCAGTTGCTGCAGGTGCGGCAGGATCAGCGTCGGCGTTTGCGCGAGCTGGCCGTCGATCCAGCGCTTGTAGCCGATCTGCCGCACCCGCGCGATTTCGGTCGCGGTCGGGCCGAACGTCGCCTGCGTCAGGAAACGCGCAGCCTCGGCGTCGGTCGCGGGGACGTCGGGATACGCTTCGGGCGTCGGCGGCGTTCCGCCACCGCTTGCCGGCGGAGCGTAGGTACCGCCGCCGTCATCGCCGCCACCGCCTCCCCCGCACGCGGCGAGCATGCACAGCCCAAGCGCGAGCATGCCCGCTCGCGCACCCTGCGTGATGTTCATCGGTTTTCCCCTGTCGGCCGCGGAGCACGCGGCGAGCGGTGCGCACGGTAGCGTCCGCCGCGCCGTCACAACCGGCGCTCCGTCGCCTTTTGGAGATGCTGAACGTGACGGCGTCCGCAGGTTTTGCATCCAATGTGTGCAACGCGTGAAAACCACGGCATCGAGCGACACAAACCGGCCACCGGGCCGGTCGGGAACGTCACGCCGCGCGGGCGACCATTTCCCGATGCTTCGGGTCGTCGGCGCGGGCTACCCTCTCCGACCGTCCCGCATGCCCCCCGCGTGCTCCCCCAGGATTCCCGATGGCCCGCCCCGCCCCCCGCGTGCTGGATTCGCTGTTCAGGCTGCGCCAGCACGGCACCGACGTGCGCACCGAACTGGTCGCCGGCCTGACCACGTTCCTGACGATGTCCTACATCGTGTTCGTGAACCCGAGCGTGCTAGGCAACACGGGCATGGACACCGGAGCGGTGTTCGTCGCGACCTGCCTGGCGGCGGCGATCGGCTCGCTGGTGATGGCCTTCGCCGCGAACTACCCGGTCGGCATGGCGCCGGGCATGGGCCTGAACGCGTTCTTCGCCTTCACCGTCGTCGGCGCGATGGGTTACACGTGGCAACAGGCGCTGGGGGCGGTGTTCGTTTCGGGCATCGTGTTCCTGCTGCTCACCATCACCGGCGCGCGCGCATGGCTGATCGCCGGCATTCCGCATTCGCTGCGCAGCGCGATCACCGCCGGCATCGGGCTGTTCCTTGCCATCATCGCGCTGCAGAAATCCGAACTGATCGTCGGCGACCCCGACACGCTGGTCGCGCTGGGCGATCTGCGCGAACCCGAACCGCTGCTCGCCGTCGCCGGTTTCCTGCTGATCGCCGTGCTCGAAGCATGGCGCGTGCGTGGCGCGATCCTTATCGGGATCCTCGCCGTCACCGCCACCGCGCTGGTGTTCGGACGCGTGCAGTACCACGGCATCGTCGATCTTCCGCCGAGCCTCGCGCCCACGTTCATGCAGCTGGACATCCGCGGCGCACTGGGCGGCGGCGACGGGTTCTCCATCGCCGCGATGCTCCACGTGGTGATCGTGTTCGTGTTGGTGGAAGTGTTCGATGCGACCGGCACGCTGATGGGCGTCGCGCGTCGCGCGGGCCTGCTTCCGCCCGACGACGCCTCCGCCGCGCAGCAGAAGCGCTTCGGCCGTGCGTTGTTCGCCGACAGCACGGCGATCCTCGCCGGTTCCGTGCTCGGCACCAGCAGCACGACGGCGTATATCGAAAGCGCGTCCGGCGTGCAGGCCGGCGGACGCACCGGGCTTACCGCGCTCGTCGTCGCCGCGCTGTTCCTGCTGGCGCTGCTGTTCTCGCCGCTGGCGGGCATGGTGCCGCCGTACGCGACCGCGCCGGCGCTGCTTTTCGTCGCCGGGTTGATGTTGCGCGAACTCGGCGACGTGCACTGGGACGACCTCACCGAAGCGATCCCCGCCGCGCTGTGCACGCTGGCGATGCCGTTCACGTATTCGATCGCCAACGGGCTGGCGTTCGGCTTCATTACCTACGCGGTGCTGAAACTCTTCACCGGCCGCGCGCGCGAAGTGCACGCAGCGGTGTGGCTGGTGGCGGCGTTGTTCGTGGTGCGGTTCGCGCTGGAGTAGCGATCAGCGCGCCTTCGCTTTCAGGTAGGCGAGCGGGAACCGCAGCCAGATCGCCGCGAACACCGCCGCGCTCATGCCGGCACTGCGGCGCGGCGCCTCGAACTTGCGGTAATAGCGCCACAGGCCACGATGCTTGTGCCATTCGACGAAGAACGGACGCGAGCGGCTCGACACGCCGCGCACGTGCAGCACGCGCACGTGGTTGGCGACGGCGACGAGCGCGCCGGACTCGCGCGCGCGACGGGACAGGTCGAGGTCTTCGGCGTGCAGGCGATAGCCTTCGTCGAAGCCGTGCAGGCGCTCGAACAACGCGCGCGGCATCAGCATCAACGCACCCGACACCGCTTCAACCGCTTGCAGCGCGCGCGTGTCGTCGACGGGAAGTTCGAGTTTCGGCGCGGGCGTGCCACCGAGCGCCGCGGAGAGCATCGCGGCGAAGTCGGGATCGCGACGACGCGCGGCGCCGTCGCGCACGCCATGGTCGTCGACCAGGTCGGCACCCAGCAGCGCTTCGCCCTGCGGTGCGGCCAGCGCGCGCAGGCGAGAGAGCGTGTCGTGTTCGACCATGCAATCGGGGTTGACGAAGGCCAGCCACTGCACGCCTTCGCCCGCGTCGCGCGCGCCCTGGTTGCAGGCGACGCCGAAGCCGGGGTTGTCGGGATTGGCGATGAAGCGCACGCGCGCATCGCTGCTGGCGTGGCGCTGGACGATTTCCAGCGTGCCGTCGTCGGAGTTGTTGTCGACCACGCGGATGGCCGCCACGCCGTCGGCCGCGCGCAGGCGCGCGAGGCAATCGTCGATGGTTTCGGCGCTGCGGTAGGTCACCACCACCGCGGCGATGCCGGCGCTGGCGTCAGACGAAGAGATCACGTTGCGGTTCCGGGGGGCCGAGATGTTCGAGCAGCGACGCCAGCTGCACGCGCGAGGCGCGCAGCGGATCCTGCATCAGGTAATTGGCCAGTCGCGCGTGCCAGTCGGGCCAGCGCGCGGCGAGCGCGTCCATGTCGCCGTCGAAGGGGCCGCCTTCGCCGCGACGGGCGACGAACGCGGTATCGCACAGCGCGTTGCGCCATCCCAGCCCGGCCAGTCGCAACGACAGGTCGATCAGCGCGGCGTACCACGACGCGTAACTGGTCGCGTCCAGGCCGCCGGCGCGACGACGGGCCGCGCCGCGCAGCAGCACGGCGTGGCTCACGGCAGCGGGTAGTTCGGGATGCAGCGCGGGCATCGCCTTCGCGGCGCGCGAGATGCGCTCCAGGTCGTCCGGCACGGGGTCGATCTCGCCGATGCGGGGCCACGCCGCGGCTTCGCCCGCGTTGCTCCAGGGCGTGGCGGTGGCGATCGCGCCATCGCTGGCGAGGGCCGACGACAGACGCGACAACCACCCGGGCGCCGGGAAGGCATCGCTCGCGAGCACGGCGACGTCGGCATCGCCACACGCGGCGAGCACTTCGTCCAGGTGTGCGACTTCGCCCACGCTGCGCTGGCGGCGTGTGTAGTCCGCCTTCAACGCGGTGCGCGCGATCCAGCGTTCGATGATCGCGTAGCCGCGCGGGCCCGCCTGCGCGTCGTCGGCCAGCCACACCGGCGTGCCCGGCGCGGTGGCGGCATCGAGTGCGGCCAGGCAGGCGTCGAGCGCGTCGTCGTCCGTGCCGACCGGGACGATCACGATGGGCCCGACGACCGCCGGCGCGGCGGCCGCCTTGGTCACTGTTGCTGGCCTGGCCGGCGCGGCGTCTTCTGCAGCGGTTCCATCGCGCGGAAGCGGCGGGTGTATTCGTCGGTCATGTCGCGCGCTTCCTGCGGGTTGCGCACGATGGTGGGCGTCAGCAGCACGATGACTTCATTGCGCGTCTTGCTCGAACGCTGCTGGCCGAACAGGCCGCCGATCACGGGAATGCGGCTCAGGCCCGGGAAGCCGGACGCGCCGCGCTCCACGCCGTCGCTGATCAAACCGGCGAGCATGACCGTGTCGCCGCTCTGCACGGCCGCTTCGGTCTTGAGCTTGCGCGTGTCGATGCGCACGTTGCCGTTGCGGTCGGCGGTGTCCTGCGCGCCGGGCGAGCTGACTTCCTGCACGATGTCCAGGAACACGACGCCGTCCTTCGCCACGCGCGGGCGCACCTTCAGGATCGTGCCGGTGTCCAGGTACTGCACCTGGCTGTAGGTGTTGTCGCTGCCGGTGGTCGGGTTGAACGTCACCGACGAGATCGGGATCTTGCTGCCGACGTTGAGCGTCGCCTCGGCGTTGTTGCGCACGACGACCGACGGCGTCTGCAGCAGTTGCAGGTCGGTGACCTGGTCCAGCGCACTGATCACCGCGGCGGCATTGCGGCCGAGGAAGGTCCACGCCAGGCCCGCCGGGTTGCCGGTGGCCGGCTGGATGCTGCCGGCCAGCGTGCTCCACGTCGTGCGGCCGACGGCATCGGGCAGGCCGGCGTCGGTGACGGCGCGTTCGAAGTACCAGTTCACGCCGTATTTCAGGTCGCCCTTGAGCTGCACTTCGACGACCTGCGCCTCGATGTGCACCTGCATCGGCATGACGTCGAGGCGTTCGATCACGTCGCGGATCGACTTCCACGCCGATGGACTGCTGCGCACGATGATCGAATTGGTTTCCTCCACCGCCGACACGCCGACGCGATCGCCGTTGACGTCGAGCGTGAGGCTCGCGTTGCCGCTCTGCTGCTGGCTCAGCGAGAGCGTGCCGTTGCCGCCCGTTCCGGTGCCGCTGCTGCTGCCCGTGTCGCTGCCGAGCGTCGCCGTGCTGCCGCTGGCGTCGCTGTTGTCCTTCAGTTCGACCGATTCCAGGCCCGGCATCAGCGACGGCGGACCGCCACTTTCGCCCGACTGCCCGCCGCGGCCAGAACCGAACACGTCGGCAAGTCGGTCCGCGAGATCCTTGGCCTTGATGTACTTCAGTTCGTACGAATACAGCTGCACGGTGCCGCCGGCGCTGTCGATGCGCTCCAGCCACTGCTGGATGTCGTCGAGGTAGTTCGGCTGCGAGGTGATGACCAGCACCGCGTTCGCGCCTTCCAGCGGCATGAAGCGGAACATGCCGGCGACCGGCGACTTGCTCTGCTCGCCGAACACCTTCTCCAGGTCGGCCACGACGCGCGTCGCCTTGCCCGACTGCAGCGGGAACACGCCCACCGACATGCCCGACAGCCAGTCGACGTCGAACACCTCGATCGTGCGCAGGTAGTTCTCGAGTTCGGAACGGCTGCCGCCGACGGTGATGACGTTGCGCGAGTTGTCGACGTTGACGATCGCGTTCGGGCGCGCGTACGGCTTGAGGATCTTCTCCATCTCCGTCGCGGAGACGTACTTCAGCGGGACCGTGCGCACTTCGAAGCCGCGTGCGGTGCTCGCCTCGCCGGTGCGTGCGGCGACGTTGCCCGGCAACGCCTGGTCGCCCGGGACGATGTTGTAGCGGCCGCCGCTGTAGACCAGGCGCGCATTGTTCCAGCCGAGCACCATTTCCAGCAGGTTGAGCGCTTCGGCCGGGCTCACCGGCTTGGGCGTGGCGAGCGTCACCGTGCCCTGCACGCCCGGTGCGATCACGTAGTTCTGGCCGAGCATGTCGCCGAGGATCGCCTTGACCACCGCGTGCAGCGATTCGCCTTCGAAATTGAACGTGGCCGAGCCGGTCGTGCCGCCCAGGCCCGGCGGCGGCGCGCTCGCGGCGCTGCGGTTGATGACCTGCCCGGTGCCGCGACGGATCTGCGGACGCGCGTCGCCGGCATCGGTCGACTCGGGCAAGGGTTCCTGCGTCGTCGCACCGCGCGCGCCATCGGCGGCGCCGGGCTGCGCGGCGGTCGTGTCAGCTCGCCGGATGTTCGGCACCGGGGCGGTCGCGCACGAGGCCAGCAGGCTGGCGATGGTCGCGGTGGCGATCGCCTGTGCGGCGATGCCGGGGCGGAGCTTCATCGGACGGGAATTCATGCGGTCTCTCAAGGCGTCTGGGCCGGGGGTTGCGCGGATTGCTGCTGGCGCATCTGTGCACGACGTGCTTCGATCCGCTTGCGGATGGCTTCCATCTGCGCCTCCGGCGTCATTGGCGTGTTTTCGCTGGGCTCGGGCGCCGGCGGCGGCGCCGGCGTCTGGGTGTTGTTCGCGTTGCGGTTCGACGCGGTGCCGTTGCCCGCGGGACGCGCGTTCGCGCTGGCGTTGCCGGGACGCGCGGCGTTCGCAGCAGCCGCGTTCGCTGCGGCTGGCGGCACCGGAACGCCCACCGGCTGCTGCCGGTTCGTGCCCGGTGCGGTGGCGACCGCGGTCGGCGGCTGGCCGCCGTTTCCATCGAACACGCGCAAGGTCATTTCGCGCCGACCTTCGGGACCTTCGAAAACGGCGCTGCGTGCGTCGAGCGAGGTCAGCCGCCAGGCCGGATGCGATTCGGGCACCTCGCCGAGCTTCACGCGCACCGATTCGCTGCCGTCGGCCGGCTGCAGGATCGCCATCTTCAGCGTCGGCGTGATCAGCACGCTGGTCAGCACGTAATCGAACGCGGTCTGCTGGCCCTCGCCCTCGCCTTCGCCCTGCAGGAAGAAGGGCTTGGGGAGGCGATCCTGCGAGAACAGCGGACGCTGCGCGATGGCCGCGTACTGCGACAGCGGACCGAGCCGCTGAGGCGCCGGCGGACGCGCATTCGGCAGCGGGCGAAGCAGGCCGGGGTCGGCGTCCAGCGCCTGCGCGTGGCGGCCCATGCCGAACACCGCGAGCAGCCACGCGAGCACCGCCCAGCCGGCGACGGTCGCCAGCAACCAGGTGCGCGGGCCGGCGTCATCGAGGCGCACGCGACACCTCCGCGACATTCGGCGACGGACGCAGGTAGCCGTAGAGATCGAAGCTCACGTCCAGGCCGCCATCGCCGCTGGGCTGATTCGCGCCCGGGAGGAAATAGCCGCGCGAGGACAGCAGGTTGAGGTTGCCGACGAACAGCCGCGGCGAGCCGGCTTCCAGCGCGTAGAGCACGCTCATCAGTTCCGGCGTCCCGCAACGCAGGCGCACCTGCACGATGACGCGCGGATAGCGGTCGCGACGCGGTTCGCTCAGCGGCGATCGGTTGCTGATCGCGCAACTGCGATTGCCGGGACTGGCTTCGGCGACGACGCGTTCCAGTCGTTGCACGAGGCCGGCCGTCGCGAGCTCCGCGCTGCTTTCCGGCAGGAATCCCGGCGAACGCGCCTGCTGCGCGCGCACCTGCGCGAGGCGCTGCTGCACCTGCGGCGCCTGCTGCAGCTGCATGCGCTGGCGAAGTTCGCGCTGTTGCAGGCTTTCGACGCGCTCGTTGGCTTCCAGCATCGGCGCGGTGAACCACGGATGCACGAGGATCAGATACCCCAGCAGCAACGCGGCCAGCAGCAGGCCGAGCGCGAGCCACTGGTCGCGACCGATGCGCGGCGTCGCCGTGGCGGCCTGCACCTGCGGACGGGCGTGCGTCGGGTCAGCCGCCATCGGCGTCCTCCGGCTGCGGCTGCGAGGGCGCCGGTGCGCGCTGCGCGGTCGATGCGGGCGTGCCGAGTTCGGCTGTCAGCGTGAAGCGATCGCGCCCGCTGACGGGATCGGGCATCAGCGCGCCGGTGAGCGACGGCGCGCGCCACAGCTTCGAACCTTGCAGGCGCTGCACCAGCGACGGGGCTTCGCGGCTGAGGCCGATCATCAGCAGGTTGTTGTCCTCGATCGCCAGCTTTTCCAGGTACGTGCTGTCGGGCAGGCGCTGGGTGAGTTCGTCGAGCACTTCCACCGTGGTCGGACGCTGCGCGCGTTCGCGGTCGAGGAAGGCCTGGCCTTCGATCAGGTCGATCAACGCCTGCCGTTCGGCGGCGGCGCTGCGCGCGGCGGTCGCCTGGCTCGCGATGCGCGCTTCCAGTTCATCGGCGGCGGCGCGGCGGTTGGCGAGCAGCTGCCACATCGTCGCGGCGACGGCGATCACCGCCACCGCGGCGAGCGCAAGATTCCAGTAGCGGAACGCGTCGCCATGGCGACGGCGCAGCGCTGGATCGAGCAGGTTCACGCCGAGCGGCTGGCCGTTCTCTGCGCACAGGTCGATGCCGGCGAGCGAGTCGGCCATCGGGCCCAGCGACGACAGCGGCGCGTCGAGGCGCTGGCGCGGCACGACGACGAGTTCGGCCTCGATCAGGCCGTCGGCATCGCGACGGCCCAGCACGCGCGCATCGAAGGCGACGTTGTCGGGGGTGAACGGCGTCTGCCGGTCGATCTCGAAACCGACGACGTCGCGAAGCCGGTCGCCCGCGGCGCCCGGCAGGGTCAGGGGCCGGCGTAGGCCGGCAGCGGCGGGCAGCAGGAGCCAGCGCGGCAGATCGGCCAGGCGCGGCGGAAGCAGTGTCGCCAGCGGATCGATCGGCGCGACGATGGCGTCCTCGCCCGGCAGCGCGAGCTGCGGCACGGCGCCGAGGTCGCGAAGATCGCCGCCCTGCTGCAGCCGGACCTGTACCGCGTCGCCCTGCACCTGCATCAGCAGGCGGCCGCGGTCGAAACCGAGCACGCGGCGGACGCGCGCCGGCAGCCATGCCGCGAGGTTGTGCGCCCACCAATGGGCGAAGCCGCCCGCGCCGGGCGCCAGACGCGCACCCAGGCGACGCAGCCGGTCCTGCGCCCAGTCGGCGGCAGGCCGGGTTGGTGGCCGGCTTTCGCTCCTTGCGTTCATCGCGGTGATGCTCCCTCCTCCCAGCGCAACGGCACGTACGCCATGCCAGGCAAGCCCCCTCCGCCCGTGCGAACCACCGCTCGCAGCAGCGACTGTCGACCGTCGGGGAGCCGCGCGCGGCTGTCGATACTATAGGTGCCGCTGCCGGCGCCGACCATGCTTGCGCCCGGCAGGGCGCCGTCCACCGGCAGCGCGCCGGCGGGCCGGCCGCGCTGGGCGACCAGGTCGGCACCGTTCAACCCCATCGCATCGAGCAGTTCCGCCGAGGCATACGCCGGATCCGGCTGGGCGCGGCCGCTGTAGACGGTCAGGTCCGGTTCGAGCTTCGCGTACAGCGCCGGCGTCATGCCCAGCACCTGCAGCAGCTCGGCCACGCTTTCGAACTCCGCGTCCTTGGCGCCGTAGGGGCGGCCGGCCGCTTCGTAGTCGCCGTCCTCGGCGCCGCCACCGGGCTGGGTCAGCAGGTCGGCGTCGCGCCAGTCGACGATCGCCCCGGCGATGCGCCCGGCTTCCGACGGCTCCACGCCCTTGCGCTGGATCAGCGCCGCCAGCAGCGGATGCGGCGCCTGGTTGATGTCGAGCTTGCCGTTCTCGTCGACGATCTTCACCTCGACCTGCGCGTCGCCAAAGCGCCAGCGATGCGCGGTGCCGTCGGGCTTCCATTGCAGGCGTGCATCCGGCAACGAGACGCGGGTCAGCGAATACTCGAGCCCCGCGCGCGCGGCGTTCGATGCGACGAGTCCCCGAACCAGCACGCGGCCTTGCAGAGATTCCACGCGTGCCGCCAGCGCGAAGCCGCCGATCAATGCCGTCAGCAGCACGATCAGCCACAGCACCAGGATCAGTGCCGCGCCGCGCGAGCGCGATGTCGACGCGTGGCGATGCAGGCGCGTCATTGCGTCTGCACCGGCAATGCGAAGGCACTGAACGCCGGCGCCAGCGGCAGCGATACGACCAGCGGTGGCCACGCGGCGCCATCGCGATCGATCATCGTCACTTCGACCAGCAACGGCAGTTGCTCGGTCGCCTTCCATTCGTCCAGCCAGTCGCCCAGGCGGCCGTCCTCATCGAGTGCGCGATAACGGAAACGCACCTCGCGCAGCCCGTCGACCAGCATCTCCGGCGGCCGGGGATCGCGTTCCTCCACTGTCTTGCCGGCCTGCACCATGCTGAGTGCCAGCGTCACGCGCGCGCCGTCACCGGCGTCCTCGATCCTGAAATCGTGCAGGTATGGGCCGCCGCGGCCGAGGTAATCGGGAATGTCGGCGACGAATCGCATGCGCTCGCGCTCGCCGATGAAGCGCACGGCGATCGCGCGTGTCTGGTCGATGTCGAACGCGATCGGCCGCGCACCGGTGAGGCGCGTGCGCATGAAACCTTCGACCGCGCGCATGCGTTCGCTGCGATCGGCCATCGCTTCGCCGCGCGCGGCGGTGCGTGTGGCGGCGCCCAGCGTCGCGAACGCAAGCGCGAGGCCGGCGACGAGCAGCACCATCGCGATCAGCACTTCGATCAGCGTGAAGCCGCGCGACGCACGGGAATTCGACGGACGTGCTCGCCTCATGGCAGCGAGCCTCCGCTGCCGGCCGCGGCGATGCGCAGCGTGCGCAGTTGCAGGCGCTGGCCCGGACCGTCGCCCCACTGCATCGCCAGCGTGACCTCGAACAGCTCCGGCCCGCCCAGCGTCATCGGCTGGCCGCTCGCGGCGACCGCCGGATCGCGCCACGGTGCGACGCGCAGGCGCCAGCGGTAGCGGCCCTGTTCGAAATCGCCGTCGCGCTCGCTGGCCGCCAGGCGTTGGCCGACGCCGACCTGATCCATCACCGACTGCGCGTACAACGCCGCGCGTCCGGCGTCGGCCGACTGGCGCACCTGTCGCGCCGAACCGGACAGGATGCCGAGCAGCAACGTCAGCGCCATCGCCAGCAACGCGAAGGCGACGATGACTTCCAGCAGCGTGTAGCCGTGTTGGCGGTGCGTCATCGCACCCCCTGCGCGCGCTTCATCTTCACCTCGCCCGTGAGCCAGGCCACGTCGATGTTCCAGGCGGCCTTGCGCGCGCCGAGCTGCACGCGACCGCCGGTGCTGGCGCCATCGGGGAAGAACACGATCGCGCCCTCGCCGCGCCTGGGTTGCACTTCGCGTGCGCCGGTGAAGGTGATGCTCAGGTTCGGCGGAATGTCGCCGTTGCGACCCATCGGCGCGGTCCAGGTGCGCTTGACCGGATCGAGCGTGAAGCGCTGCGGTTGCCCTGTGGCAATCGCATGCGTGCGGGTGAAACGCAGCGCGGAGGCGACCTGCTTCGTGCTGGATCGCAGTTGCATGCCTTCGCGCCCGCCGCTCATCGCCGCCAGCGCGAGCACGCTGATGGCGGCGATCAACGCGATCACCAGCAGCATCTCCAGCAGGGAAACGCCGCGTGCGCGATGCATGTCGGCTCCGACGGGTCGCTTACTCGTACTTGATGTCGCCATCGACGCTGGTGCCGCCGGGCTTGCCGTCCTTGCCCAGGCTCACCAGGTCGAACGGGCCGCCTTCGCCCGGCGCGCGGTATTCGAGCGGATGGCCCCACGGATCCTTCAGTTCCGTCGCCTTCGCGTACGGACCAAGCCAACCGTTCACGTCGCTGGGCTGGGTGACCAGTTCCTCCAGCGAGGTCGGCAGGCGGCCGGTGTCCATCTGGAAGGATTCGATCTTGCCGGCCATCGTCTGCACCTGCGCCTTGGCGATGTTGTAGTCGCCGCGATCCTTGCCGCCCAGCACGCGGCTGCCGACGAAGGCCAGCACCGCGCCGATCAGCACGATCACGATGATGATCTCGATCAGGCTCATGCCGCGCTGGCGGGCGGCCGACGGCGAACGGGTCAGTGAACGGCGGTTGCGCATGGGGGTTCCTTGGGAAGGTGCGTCAGGAAGAAGGGGATGTTTACCCGAAAATCGTTGCCAGTGGTCTGACTGCGGAGGTCGATGTTCAGTTCCTGCGACGCGGGTGTGAATTGGGGCTATCCGATCGCGTTGGTCAGCCCGTACAGCGGCATCAGCACCGCCAGGACGACCACGCCGACCACCGCCGCCAGGACGATCGTCACCACCGGCACCAGCGCGGCGAGCATGCGGTCCAGCGCGATGGAGGTTTCCTGCTCGAAGGTTTCGGCGGTCTTCACCAGCATGGCGTCCAGCGCGCCGGACTCCTCGCCGACCTGGATCATCTGCAACGCCAGGCGGGGATACCGCTTGCCGCGACCCAACGCCGTGGAGAGCGCGACGCCGTTCTTCACCTCCTGCGCGGCCGCGTCGACATCCGCCGCCAGCACGCGGTTGCCGAGCACGTTGCGACCGATGCCCAGCGCGGTGATCAGCGGCACGCCGTTGCGCACCAGCGTGCCAAGCGTGCGGGCCAGTCGCGCGGTTTCTGCCTTGGCGACGAGGCCACCGACGAAACGCCGCTGCAGCAGCCACGCATCGAAGGCCTCGCGGAACACGGGATCGCGACGCTTGCGATCGAACCACCACAGGCCCAGCGCCGGCACCGCGAGGAGCACGATCCACCAGTCGCGCACGAACAGGCCGATGCCCAGCACGATCTTCGTGAATAACGGGAGTTCGGCGTCGAGGCTTTCGTACATCGCGCCGAATTGCGGCACGACGTAGCCGAACAGGAACAGCAGGCTGCCGCCGACCATCACCAGCAGGATCGCGGGATAAATCAGCGCATTGACCACGCGCCCCTGCAGCGCGCGCGTGCGTTCCAGGTAATCGGCCAGCCGTGCGAGGGTTTCCTGCAGGCTGCCGCCGGCTTCGCCCGCGCGGACCATGTTCACGTACAGGCGCGAGAACGTGCCGTGCTGGCGTTCCAGTGCCGTCGACAGCGAACTGCCGCCACGCACTGCATCGCGCACGTCGCCGATGGTGCGACGCGCCGCATCGTCTTCCGGCAGTTCGAGCAGGATGGTCAGCGCGCGATCCAGCGGCTGCCCGGCGCCGAGCAGCGTCGCCAGTTGCTGCGTGAACTGCACCAGCCGCGCGCCGGCGAACGGCTTCGGCTTGAACAGCCCTTTCCACACCGACGCCCCCGACGCCTCACTCGCCAGCTTCGCCTCGACCGGAAGATGGCCCTGCTCCTGCAGTCGCGCGACGACTTCCGCACTGCTGCCGGCTTCCATCTGGCCGTCGAGCAGCTCGCCGCGCGGGTTGAGGGCTTTGTAGTGGTAGAGGGGCATTCGGGATTCGGGATTCGGGATTCGGGATTCGGGATTCGGGATTCGGGATTCACGGTTGGAAAGCTATCGGGGCCGAATGACTCATGAACATCCGTGAATCTCCGACCACAGATCCCGCCAGTAGGGATTGCTCCCTTCGATGAGCTCGACCTTCCATTCCCTGCGCCATTTCTTGATCCGCTTCTCGCGCGTGAGGGCTGACTCCATTGTTTCGTGCAGCTCGAACCAGACCAGCATCGTCGCGTCGTACTTGTCGCTGAATCCCTCTGTGGCGTGCGTGCGATGCTCCCACACGCGCTTCACCAGATCGCTTGTCACGCCCGCATACAACGTTCCGTTACGCCCGCTGGCTAGCAGGTAAACACAAGGCTGCCTTTTCACATTCGTCCCTGAAGCGAAGCCACTGGATTCCCGCCTTCGCGGGAATGACGAGCAAGAAGCCGTCGCGTGGTTGCGCAGACCGCAGGCCGCCCTACGCATCCTCCGTAACGCGCAGCACTTCCTCGATCGTCGTCTCGCCGCGCAGCGCCTTGGCGATGCCGTCCTCGTACATCGTGCGCATGCCGTGCTGGCGCGCGATCTGCTCCACTTCGCCCATGCCCGCGTGGCGCATCACCGCGCGGCGCAGTTCGTCGTTCATGACGAGGAATTCCATGATCGTCGTGCGGCCCAGGTAACCGGTCGGCGCGATCGGCGACGGCATCGGGTGGTACAGGAAGATCTCGCCTTCGGGCTGGTAGCGGCGCAGGTCGAAGCGTTCGATTTCCTCCGGCGATGCGGGATACCGGCGCGCATGCGTTATTTCCAGCCGGCGCACCAGGCGCTGCGCGAGGATGCCGTTGATCGTGGACGTGAGCAGGTAATCCTCAACGCCCATGTCGAGCAGGCGCGTGATGCCGCCGGCCGCGTTGTTGGTGTGCAGCGTCGACAGCACGAGGTGGCCGGTGAGTGCGGACTGGATCGCGATGCGGCACGTCTCCAGGTCGCGCATTTCGCCGATCATGATGATGTCGGGGTCCTGTCGCACGATGCTGCGCAGCGCATGGGCGAAATCCAGCCCGATCTGCGGCTTGGCCTGGATCTGGTTGATGCCTTCGATCTGGTATTCGACCGGATCCTCGACCGTGATGATCTTGACGTCCGGCGT
Source organism: Lysobacter soli (assembly GCF_003382285.1). Classification (GTDB taxonomy): domain Bacteria; phylum Pseudomonadota; class Gammaproteobacteria; order Xanthomonadales; family Xanthomonadaceae; genus Lysobacter_J; species Lysobacter_J soli. The sequence goes on along the minus strand of NZ_QTJR01000002.1, from coordinate 386,627 downwards.
GTTGAGCTTGCTCAACGCCGTGTACAGCGTGGTCGTCTTGCCCGAGCCGGTAGGACCGGTGACCAGCAGGATGCCGTGCGGCTGGTCGAGCACTTTCTGGAACTGCGGCAGGAAGGCATCGGTAAACCCCAGCCGCTTGAAATCGAACACGACGGTTTCGCGATCGAGCAGTCGCATGACCACGCTTTCGCCGTGCGCGGTCGGCACGGTGCTCACGCGCAGGTCGAGCTCCTTGCCCTGCACGCGCAGCATGATGCGGCCGTCCTGGGGCAGGCGGCGCTCGGCGATGTTGAGCTTGGCCATGATCTTGATGCGGCTGATCACGGCGGCAGTGAGGTTGGCCGGCGGGCTTTCGCCCTCGCTCAGCACGCCGTCGATGCGGTAACGCACCTTCAGGCGGTTCTCGAACGGTTCGATGTGGATGTCGGATGCGCGCAGTTCGACGGCGCGCTGGATGACCAGGTTCACCAGCCGGATGACCGGCGCTTCGGACGCGAGATCGCGAAGGTGCTCGACGTCGTCGAGGTCGCCGCCGGCGCCTTCGCCTTCGGCCGTCTCGACGATGGCGCCCATCGCACTGCGGCCCTGGCCGTACCAGCGTTCGACGAGGTCGCCGATTTCCGATCGAAGCGCCACGGCCGGGCGGATGTCGCGACCGGTCGCCAGCCGCAGCGCATCGAGCGTGTAGGCATCCTGCGGGTCGGCCATCAGCACGTCGACGGCGGCGTCGTTCTCCGCGACCGGACACACCGCGAATTGCTTCATGAATCGCGTCGACAGCGACACGCCTTCGGGCGGCAGTTCGGGCGCGTCCTTGATGGCGACCAGCGGGAGGTTGAGGACTTCGGCGCAGGTCTCGGCATGGTCGCGCTCGGACACCAGCCCAAGCCGCGCCAGGAGCGCGAGCAGGCTGCCGCCGGTCTCCTCCTGCAGACGCCGCGCGCGGGCGAGGTCCGCTTCCTTGAGCCTGCCCCTGGCGAGCAGCGCATCGATGATGCGCTCTTCGTCCGTCCCGGTGCGGGTGGCGACCTGATCCATGCTTTCACCTTCGGAGCCTCCGCCGACTTTAGCAGTAGGCCCGTGCAGGCCGCGATCCGCGGGGTTCCCAATTCGGCAAAGGCGTTCGCCCCGGACCGTCACGACGTTGCCTCGCGCCCGCACGGCTATTTAAGCTGCCGCTTCCACAGGGGGAACCATTCATGAAGACCAGTCTTTCCGTCGCCATCGCGGCGGCGGTGTTCGTCGCGGGCGCGGGCGTCGGCTACACGGCGCAGAAGCAGCAGAAAACCACGACGGCGATGTACCACGCGAAGGCCAGCCCGGAGGCAGCGAAGGAGCTGCTCGCGGTGGCGAAGCTCCAGGCCGGCAAGGGCAGCTGGGAGCAGATCGCGGTGGGCCGCGTGTACTACCTCGGCGGCTTCAAGGCCGAAGGGCAGGCGATCTTCGACGCCATCCTCGCCGGCAAGCACGAGGACAGCGACGTGTTCCGCATCGCGCGCGTCTACAGCGAGGCCGGCGAATGGGACAAGGCCAGGCCGATGTTCGACCGCTACTTCCAGTCCACCGACGACGACGGAACCGGCTACGCCGAGGTTGGCGCGCTGTACCTGCTCGGCGGCGATCGCCAGACCGGCGAGCAGATGTTCGACCGTTCGGTCGCGATCGAGTCGAACGACCTGTGGGCGACGCTGCACATGGCGGGCGCGTACCTCAACGTGCGGCCGCAGGAGTAAGCGCATCACCGGCGTGCCGGGTCGCGCCGGGCCTGCAACGGCCCGGCGCGGGCAAGGCCAGGCGCGCCGGTTCGTCGCGCCGGCCACGGGGATCGGTGCGCCGCCTTCCAGGACGCACCGATCCCACCTCGCTACCCCGGTGCAGGGTTAGCCAGAGACACCGCTGGACAATTGCCTGCCACAAGAAGAGTCTTGCGACAGTTCAACGGCAGAGGGAATGTCATGAACGATGCATTGGCAGGCGCAGTTTCCGAAGTCGACCGAATCTACTCGGCACATGCACGCGACTCGGCCACCGATCCATATCATCACGTCATCCAGGAGTTCATCGATCGCTGCACCGCGCTGGGTCCGACACGGACACTGGAGATCGGAGCGCGGGAAGTCAGCGGCATCGGCCGCCGTGGCCTCATCCCAGGCGCTTCGGAGTATGTGGGGTTCGACATCCATGCCGGTCCGGGCGTTGACGTCGTGGGCGATGCGCATGAGCTTTCGCGCCACTTCCCGCCGTCCCGCTTCGACGCAATTTACTCGTGCTCCGTTTTCGAACACCTGGCCTTTCCCTGGAAGGTGGCCATGGAGATAAACCGCGTGTTGCGCGTGGGCGGCCTCTGCTACGTCTCCACGCATCCGACGTGGCCGCCGCACGAATTGCCCTGGGACTTCTGGCGGTTTCCGATTGCCGGGCTGAAGCTGCTTTTCAGCGAGCCGCTGGGGTTCCGGGTGCTCGCCTGCGCCGAAGGTATTCCGTCGAAACTGCATTCCCTCTCTGCCGATCCGCCGACACGAGGCATATCCCATTACGAGATGTCACTGGGCGTCGCGCTGATTGCCGAAAAGGTGAAGGATTACGACAGCGAGCGCCTGCGGTGGGACGTTCCCCTGTCGACGGTACTCGACACCATCTATCCGAATCGCACGGGTGGTGCGTCAGGCAGCCTCACTCCGGTGGAGTGAGGCGCCCGCCGAACACTCGTGCGTGGCGGGTCAATCAGCCGACCCAGACCCGCGCGTTGCGGAACATGCGCATCCACGGCGAATCATCGCCCCACTCGGCCGGTGCCCAGCTCAGGTTCGCCGTGCGCAACGTGCGTTCCGGATGCGGCATCAGGATCGTCGCGCGGCCATCGCGGCTGGTGAGGCCGGTGATGCCGTCGGGCGAACCGTTCGGGTTGAGCGGATAACGCGTTGCCGTGTTGCCGTTGCCGTCGATGTAACGCAGCGAGACGTGCGCGGCCGACTGGTCCAGCGAGCTTTCGAACTCGGCACGACCTTCACCGTGCGCGACCGCCACCGGGATGCGCGAACCCGCCATGCCGCGGAAGAAGAGCGACGGCGATTCGACGACTTCCAGCAAACCCAGGCGCGCTTCGAACTGCTCGCTGCGGTTGCGCAGGAACGTCGGCCAGTGTTCGGCGCCGGGGATGATCGGCTTGAGCTGCGAGAGCATCTGGCAGCCGTTGCACACGCCCAGCGAGAAGCTGTCCTCGCGCGCGAAGAACGCGGCGAACGCCTCGCGCAGCGCGCTGCGTTCCAGCACTGACGTCGCCCAGCCGCGGCCGGCACCGAGCACGTCGCCGTAACTGAAACCGCCGCAGGCGGCGATGCCCTTGAACTGCGCCAGATCGACGCGCCCGGCGATGAGGTCGCTCATGTGCACGTCGACGGCCTCGAAGCCGGCGCGCGTGAAGCCCAGCGCCATTTCGATCTGGCCGTTGACGCCCTGCTCGCGCAGGACCGCGACCTTCGGGCGCACGCCGGTGTTGACGAAGGGCGCGGCGACGTCGTCGGCCGGGTCGAACGTGAGCTTCGGCTTCAGGCCCGGCGCATTGAAGTCGCGCGCGACGGTGCGTTCCTCGTCGGCGCCTTCCGGGTTGTCGCGCAGCTTCTGGATCGCATGGCTGGTGGACCACCATGCATCGAAGAGTTCGTCCCAGCGCCACTCCACCAGCGTCTTGCCGTCGTCGCGCACGCGGATCGCCGGCGCCGTGGTCGGGCGGGCGATGCGCTGGGCGCAATCGATGAGGCCGTGGCGCGCGACGAGATCGGCGAATTCGGCGCGGTCCTCGAGCGACACCTGCACGATCGCGCCGAGCTCTTCGTTGAAGAGCGTGCGGAACGGATCGTCGCCCCAGCCGTCCAGGGTGATATCGAGGCCCACGCGCGAGCAGAACGCCATTTCGCACAGCGCCGCGAACGCGCCGCCGTCGGAACGGTCGTGGTACGCGCGGATCAGGCCGGCCTCGCGTGCGTCGCGGATGAGTTCGAAGAAGTCGCGCAGGCGCTGCGGATTGTCGAGGTCCGGCACACCGAGCGGGCCGGCGAACGCGGGCAACGAACCCTGGCCGTCCGCGGCGTCGGGATGGCACTGCGCCAGCACCGAACCGCCGAGGCGCTGCTTGCCGGCACCCAGGCCGATCAGCCACAGCTCCGATTCCTCGTCGCGCGCGAGCAGCGGCGTCAGCTGCGCGCGCACGTCGACGACCGGCGCAAACGCGCTGACGATCAGCGACACCGGCGAAACCGACTTGTGCGCCTGTCCGTCGGCATGCCACTGCGCCTGCATCGACAGCGAGTCCTTGCCGACCGGGATGCTCAGGTCGAGCTCCGGGCACAGCTCGAGTCCGACCGCCTTCACCGCATCGAACAGTCGCGCGTCTTCGCCGTCGTGGCCGGCCGCGGCCATCCAGTTGGCGGACAGCTTGACGCGGTTGAGCGATTCCACCGGCGCGGCGCAGAGATTGGTGATCGCCTCGCCGACGGCCATGCGTGCGGCGGCGGCGGCATCGATCAGCGCCAGCGGCGTGCGCTCGCCGATCGCCATCGCCTCGCCGACGAAACCGTCGAAGCCGGAGAACGTGATCGCGCAGTCCGCCAGCGGTAGCTGCCACGGGCCGATCATCTGGTCGCGCGCGGTGAGGCCGCCGACGGTGCGGTCGCCGATGGTGACCAGGAAGTTCTTCGAGGCGACCGACGGATGCGCCATGACGCGCAGCGCGGCGTCGCGCAGTTCCAGGCCGTCCCAGCGCAGCGCGGGCCACGGCGCGGCCTGCGGACGACGCGTGTCGCGATGCATCTTCGGCGCCTTGCCGAACAGCACGTCCATCGGGATGTCGATCGGCCAGTCGCGACCGGCTTCGCGCGCGGTCTCGCGGGTGGCGCCGTAACCGACAACCAGGCGTTCTTCCGCGGTGGCAAAACCGACGGCGGCGAACGGGCAACGCTCGCGTTCGCAGATCGCCGCGAATTCCGCCACGCGGTCGGCCGGAATGCCGAGCACGTAACGCTCCTGCGATTCGTTGCACCACAACTGCATCGGCGAGAGCGACGGATCGTCGCTGGGCACCTTCGCCAGGTCGATGATGCCGCCCAGGCCCGAGTCGTGGAGCAGTTCGGGAATCGCGTTCGACAAACCGCCCGCACCGACGTCGTGCGCGGTCGCGATGGGGTTGTCCTCGCCGCGCGCGACGCAGCGGTCGATGACCTCCTGGCAGCGGCGTTCCATCTCGGGGTTGTCGCGCTGCACGCTGGCGAAATCGAGTTCCTCGTGGCTTTCACCCGAGGCCACCGAACTCGCGGCACCGCCGCCGAGGCCGATCAGCATGGCCGGGCCGCCAAGCACGATCACCGCATCGCCCGGCTGCAGGCCGAGCTTCTTCACCTGCACACGATCGATCGCGCCCAGGCCGCCGGCGAGCATGATCGGCTTGTCGTACGCACGGGCAACAGGCCCGCCAACAGACGTGCCTTCGTCCAGCTCGAAGCTGCGGAAATAGCCGCTGAGGTTCGGCCGGCCGAATTCGTTGTTGAACGCGGCGGCGCCGATGGGGCCTTCGATCATGATTTCCAGCGCCGACGCCATGCGCGGGTTGAGCGCGCGCTCGCGCTCCCACGGCTGCGGCAGCGTGGGGATGCGCAGGTGCGACACACTGAAACCGCACAGGCCGGCCTTCGGACGTCCGCCGCGACCCGTCGCGCCTTCGTCGCGGATTTCGCCGCCGGCGCCGGTGGACGCGCCCGGGAAGGGCGCGATGGCGGTGGGGTGGTTGTGCGTTTCGACCTTGATCGCGAAGGCCGAATCGACCTGCGCTTCCTCGCGGTACGCATGCGTCTGCGGGTCGGGGCGGAAGCGACGGCTCGCATAGCCTTCCACCACCGCCGCGTTGTCGCTGTACGCCGAGAGCGTGTGCTCGGGCGTGGTCGCGTGCGTGTGCTTGATCATCTTGAACAGCGACGTCGTCTGCTCGACGCCGTCGATGGTCCACGATGCATTGAAGATCTTGTGGCGGCAGTGCTCGGAGTTGGCCTGCGCGAACATCATCAGTTCGACATCCGACGGCTGGCGGCCCAGCGCGGCGTAACGCTCGCGCAGGTAGGCGATTTCGTCGTCGGCAAGCGCGAGGCCCAGGCGCGTGTTCGCCTGCTCCAGGTCCGCCAGCGGGATGCGTTCGAGGTCGCCGCGGACCGGCACGGAGAACAGCGCGACGGCGTCCTCGCGGGCTTCCAGCAGCGACTGCGTCATCGGGTCGTGCAGCACCTTCGCCAGCGCGCCCTGCGTCGGGGCGTCCGACGGCCAGCCGGCCAGGTCGAACCGCGTGCCGCGCTCGACGCGCTTGACCGGCAGGCCCGCGCCGTGGAGCAGTTCGGTCGCCTTGCTGGCCCAGGGCGACAGCGTGCCCAGGCGCGGCGTGACGAAGCGCGATACCGCATCGCTGGCGCGGGGCGCAGCATCGGGTTCGGCCTGGAGGATGCGGCGCAGCGCATCGGCATCGGGGGTTGCGCCGGCGTCCGGTTCGACCCAGTAGACGGGCCACGCGCCAAGGAGGCGGACGGACGGATGGAGGGCTTGCAGTCGGGCTTGGAGCCGTTCCAGTCGGAACGGCGACAGGGCGGAAGCGCCCTCGAGGACGATCATGTCCGGGGAACCGTGCAACGTCGGGCCCGACATTGTACCCAAGCGCTCCCCGGCCCGCCCGCCGGGAACCGGCCTACTCGAGGCCCCAAAATGCCGACGCCGCCCATCAGGCGGCGTCGGAGCGACGGTCAGGCGACTCAGGTGCCCGGCTTGGCCGGTACCGTCGAGGCGGTGCGGGCGTGTTCGGCGGCCAGCTTGTCGAGCGTCTCGCGCAGCGCGGCCGGCGGGAGGTAACCGCCGACCTGCACGCCCTCGGCCGTCACGATCATCGGCGTGCCGGTCAGGCCGACGCGCTGCCCGACGTCGTACTGCTGGTTGACGCTGGTCTTGCAGTCGGCCTTGGTCGGGCCGTGGTCGCTCTTGGCGGCGGTCAGCGCCTTGCGGCGGTCCGGCGCGCACCAGACGGCGACCATCTTGCGGTAGTCGTCGCTGCCCAGGCCCATGCGCGGGAAGGCGAGGTACTCGATGGCGATGCCTTCGCGGTTGTATTCGGCGATCTGGCTGTGCAGCTTGCGGCAGTAGCCGCATTCCACGTCGGTGAAGACGGTGACGGTGTACTTCGGCTTGGCCGGCGAGAACACGATGCGCTCGCTGGCCGGGATGGTGGCGATCAGCTGCTTGCGCAGGCCGGCCATCGCGTCCTCGCTGAGGTTCTTCTTTGCGGCCACGTCGAACAGCGCGCCGCCCGAACCAGGCAGGAACAGGTAGCGGCCGTCGTCGCTGACGTACACGACCTGGCCGGCGACGATGGCCTCGCGGAAGCCGGGCATCGCCGCCGGTGCGACGCGCTCGACCTCGACCTGCGGGTTCAGCGCGCGGACGGCCTCGATCGCGCGGGCCTCGGGGGTACCCGCGGCGGGCTTGGGGGCAGCGGCCGACTTGGCGGCGGTGGCGGTCGTCGCCGACGGGACCGGGTCCGTGTTGCCACCTGGCGCCTGCGCACAGGCGGAAAGACTGATGGCGCCGAGCACGGCAAGGGCGAGTCGCTTCATTCGGAATCCTGTCGGGCGGCCGGGGCCGCGAGGGGGAATGGCCGATTGTGGCACGCGGCTCCGGAGCGGCGAGTGTCGTTGGTCCCGGTGGGGTTTCAGGTTTGGGAGGGCGTTCACGTCGCGGTTCGTGGCCGGGCCCGGGCGGGCGCAAGCGGTCTGGGCCGGCCGTCGCGGGTGCGCGCAAGCACGTATTCGGTCGTTCGACGGATGCCCTCCCTGGCGGCACGTGGCGGGCTTCGGGTCGCCCTGCCCGGCCATCCATGGCCGGGCGTTCGCGGCCGCGCGCGCCAGTGGCGCGCAAGCGCGGCCGCTCACCCTCGTGGATGGTGTTTCGCGTGGAGTTGCTTCAGCTGTTCGCGCGCCACCAGCGTGTAGATCTGCGTGGTCGACAGCGAGCTGTGGCCCAGCAGCATCTGCAGGGCGCGCAGGTCGGCGCCGTGGTTGAGCAGGTGCGTCGCGAAACTGTGGCGTAGGCCGTGCGGGCTGATGCGGTCGGGATCGATGCCGGCGACTGCGGCGTATTTCTTCACCAGTTGCCAGAACTGCTGGCGCGTCGGCGCTTCGCCATTGGCCGACAGGAAGAGCGGCGCGAGCGCGCGCTTTCCGGCGAGCTGCGGGCGCGACTGCGCGATATACCGTTCCAGCCAGTGCTGCGCTTCCTCGCCCAGCGGCACCAGACGCTCCTTGCTGCCCTTGCCCATCACGCGCAGCGCGCCCTGTCGCAGGTTCACGGCGGTGGCGGGCAGGTTGACCAGTTCGCTCACGCGGAGGCCGGCGGCGTACATCAGTTCGAGCATCGCGCGATCGCGAAGGCCGAGCGACGTGGCGATGTCCGGCGCGGCGAGCAATGCCTCGATCTGGCTTTCGGCGAGCGCCTTGGGCAACGAACGCGGCAGCTTCGGCGGATCCAGCAACGCGGTCGGATCGTCCGTGCGCTCGCCACGTCGCACCAGCCACGCGTAGAACGCGCGCAATGCCGACAGCAGGCGCGCGTTGCTTCGCGGCGAATACCCCTGTTGCGAGCGCCAAGCCAGGTAATCGAACAACGCGGCGCGATCGGCATCCGCCAGGCCGGCCTTGCGATCGCTGCGATACCGGGCGAGCAGTTCGAGGTCGCGACGGTAGCTGTCGAGCGTGGGTTGCGCGAGGCCGTTTTCGGCCCAGATCGCGTCGAGGAAGCGGCCGATCAGCGCGGCATCCGCGTCGGGCAGCGGCGGCAACGCCATGGCGATGGAACGGCGTTGCGCGGGCGTGCGTGCGGTCATCGCCGCAGCTTAGCGGCTATCCTGATGCGATGGCATCGACACCCGCATCGTCCCGACCTTCCGCGCTCATCGGCTGGCGCGTGCTCGCCCTCGTCTACGACATGTGGCCGGTGATCGCGATGTGGATGGTGGCCTCGCTCGTGTTCACCGTCGGCTTCACGATGAGCGGGCACGCGAGTCGCGAGAACATCGCGCCCTTCAGCGCGTTGCAGTGGGTGTTGTGGCTGGTGTGCTGGCTCATCACAGGCGCCTATGCGCTGCTGAGCTGGCGGCGCGGCGGCCAGACGCTGGGCATGCGGCCGTGGCGGTTGAAGGTCGTTGCCGACGATGGCGTTTCCGCGCCGGTGCTTCGTGCGCTGGTGATCCGGTTCGCGGTGGGCAGCGTGTCGCTGCTGTTCGGCGGATTGGGATTCTGGTGGGCGTGGGTGGATCGCGAACGGCTTACGTGGCACGACCGGGCGAGTGGGACCCGGATGGTGCGGTTGGCTCGGCGGTAGGGCGGTCGTCAGGACGGGACGGCGACCACGACCTCGGCGGCAACAACAGCCTAAGCAACAGCAGAAGCCCGGCTTCCATCAGGTTGCCGCGGCCATCCATGGCGTTACGTGCTGGACTTCGGATCGCCCTGCCCGACCATCCATGGCCGGGCGTTCGCGGCCGCGCGCGCCAGTGGCGCGCAAGCACGGCCGCTCACCCACTCCTCCTCCTGAAGAGGAAGCTGGACACGCCCAGCATGATCATCGTCGGGAGCAGGTAGGCGATGCGGTAGTCGAACTTGTACACCGTCGCGAGCTTCACGAACTGCGTCTGCAGCAACCAGAAGCCCAGCGCGAAGACGATGCCGATGAACAGCCGCTTGCCCATGCCGCCGCTGCGCAGCGTGCCGAAGGCGAAGGGCACCGCCGCCAGGCACAGTGCGAGCACGTTGATCGGGTAGAACCAGCGGCCCCAGTAGTGCTCCTCGAACTCCGCCGCGTCGAGGTCGTTGCGCTTGCGATACTCGATCGCGCTGCGAAGATCCGCTGCCGACAGATAACGCGGGCGTTCGGTGCCGGACGCCAGCGCCGCTGCGTCGAGCTGCGATTTCCAGCGCTCTTCGGCCACCTTCTCCTGCCGGACCGAGCGTTCCTCGAAGTGGTTCCGCGTCACGTCCCGCAGCAACCAGCCGCCTGGGCGGTGCTCGGCGACGCGCGCATGCGCGAGCGATTTCAGGCGACCGTCGGGCGCGAACTCGAACAGGTTGACGCCATTGAGTTCGAGGAAGCGCTCGCCATCGCGCTCGCGCTCCTGCCCGCCGCTCGCGCTCAGGATCGTCTCGCCCTCGCGCGCCCACAGGCCGGTGTATTGCGCCACCACCGTATTGCCCGACTTGGCGCCCGACTTCAGCGCATCGGCGCGCTGTTGCGTCCACGGCGCGACGCTCTCGCCGTTGACGACCATCAACGCCGTCATCAGTGTCAGCGCGCCGGCGACCGCCAGGCCGAGGCGTCGGCGCGAAAGGCCCAGCGCGCGCAGCGCGGTCAGTTCGGACGTGGCCGCGAGCTGGCCCAGCGCCATCAGCGAACCGATCACCGCTGCATAGGGAAACAGGTAGTACAGGCGTCGCGGGATGCTGAGCGCCATGTAGACGAACGCTTCGGAAATGCCGTACTTGCCCTTGCCGATATCGCCGAATTCGCTGACCAGCCCGAGCATCACGTCCAGACCGGCGAGCACCGCCCAAGTCAACGCTACTGTGCCGAGCACGATGCGGCCGACATAGATGTCATGGATCTTCGGGAACGGCTTCATGCGCGCGCTCCGTCAGCGGCCTTCGCCTTGCGCCTGCCGAGCCGGCCGTCGGTGAAGTACAGCCAGAGCGCGATCGCCATGATGGGCACGATCAGCCACCACAGGCCGAGCCCGGTGGCGATCTTGCCGTCCTCGAGCCAGCCGCGGCCGGCGGTCATCAGGTTCTGCCCGATCAGGTAGGCGAGGAAACCGATCAGGATGCGGCCGTAACGCGCCTGTCGCGGCATGCTCCGCGCCAACGGCACGGCCATGAGCCCGAATGCCAGCGCCAGCAGCGGCGGCGCGATACGGTAATGCAGTTGCGCGCGCGCCTCTCGGCTGTAGTCGCCGAGCAGCGCCCGGGTGGACTGCATTTCCGGCGCGTCCGGATCGAAACGCTCGTCGTTCGCCGGCAGCAGGATTTCGTTGCGCGCATAGCGCATCAGGCGGAAATCCTTGGCACCGTTCGTGCGGCCTTCGATCTGGAAACCCTTGTTGAGCGTGAGGTAACGATGGCCGGCTTCATCGACGGTGAGCTTGCCGTCGTTGGCCGTGACGACGTCCATCAACCCGTTGCCGTCGTCGCGATAGATGAAGACTTTTTCCAGGCCGCTGCCGTCCTTTGACATGTTCGAGACGTAGATCACCCCGGTGCTGCCTGGGATGCCTGTGAACGAGCCCGGTTCCAGCCCGGCCATGACCAGACTGCGATTGGCATCGTTGATCATCTGCTTGGAGACGCGGTCGGCCCACGGTCCCAGCCAGAGCGAACAGGCGGCGACGACCGCCACCAGCGGGCCCACGACCAGCAGCAGCGGCCTGAGCATCCGGCGCGGGCCGACGCCGATCGAGGCGATCACCGGCATTTCCGAATCGCGGTACAGCCGGCCCACGGCCATCATCAGGCCCAGCATCAGCGCCAGCGGCAGGATCAGCGGAAGCCACTTCAGCAGCACCAGCCCCAGCTGGGCCAGCATCAGCCCCGCCGGAACGCGGCCGCGGGCGATGTCCTGCAGGACGTCGGTGAAGGCGCCGCCGACGGTGACGATCAGCAGGACGATCAGCGTGGCGAGGATGGCCAGCGCGAATTCGCTGATGAGGTAGCGGTCCAGCTTGGGCATCGTGTCGTTGGAACCTGGGCGTTTCGGGGGAAGGACGGGCCAGTCTGGACGGACCCGCGTGAAACAGCGGCGGACGCATGCGGCGCGAGGACGTCACGCGTGGGCCCTGGCACCCGCCGCGTCCGTCATCGCCGCCTCGACCGTCGCCACCGGCTCCCGTTCCGCGGGCCGGGTGTGGCCGGCCTGCTAGAATCGGAGGTTCGTCCGAGGGCGTGAGGCGGCAGCGCGATGCGCGGCCCGGGATCGGATCCCCCTCACCGCCCAATTGTACGGAACTGTCGTACTCCGTACGGAACTCCCGTACGAAGTTGCCTCTTCTTATCTGCCCGGAATCTGTTGGATGGCCCTCGAATTCGACCTGAACCGCGACGCGCCCGACGCCGCCCACACCGATTGCATCGTCGTTGGTGCCTTCGCCGACAACAGCCTGACGCCGGCCGCCAAGGCCCTGGATGAAGCCAGCAACGGCCGCATCCGCGCGCTGCTCGAGCGCGGCGATGCCAGCGGCAAGACCGGCAAGACCGCGCTGCTGCACGACCTGCCGGGCGTGGCCGCGCCGCGCGTGCTGGTGATCGGCCTGGGCGAGGCCGGCAAGTTCGGCGTGCCGCAGTACCTCAAGGCCGTCGGCGATGCCGCACGCACGCTGAAGAGCGGTCCGGTCTCGACGGCGCTGTTCACGCTGTCCGAACTCGACGTCGCCGGCCGCGACAAGGCCTGGAACATCCGCCAGGCGATCATCGCCGCCGACCACGCCTGCTACCGCTACACCGCCACGCTGGGCACCTCGCGCAAGAAGGACGAACCGGGCCTGCGCGCGCTGTCGGTGCTCGGCGACGACGCCGTCGCGCTCGCGCAGGGCCAGGCGATCGCCGCCGGCGTGCAGTTCTCGCGCGAGCTGGGCAACCTGCCGCCGAACATCTGCAACCCGGCTTACCTCGCGCAGCAGGCGCAGGAATTCGCCGGCCGCTTCCCGACCGCCTCCTGCGAGGTGCTCGACGTCGCGCAGATGCAGGAACTGGGCATGGGCTCGCTGCTGGCCGTCGGCCGCGGCTCGGCCAACCCGCCCAAGCTCATCGTGCTCAAGTACACGGGCGCCGGCGATGCCAAGCCCTACGTGCTCGTCGGCAAGGGCATCACCTTCGATACCGGCGGCATCAACCTGAAGACGCAGGGCGGCATCGAGGAGATGAAGTACGACATGTGCGGTGGCGCCACCGTCATGGGCACCTTCGTCGCCGCGGTGGGCATGCAGCTGCCGATCAACCTCGTCGTGGTCGTGCCGGCCGTGGAAAACATGCCCGACGCCGATGCGTACCGCCCGTCCGACGTGCTCACCAGCATGTCCGGCAAGACGATCGAAGTGGGCAACACCGACGCCGAAGGCCGCCTGATCCTGTGCGATGCGCTGACCTACGCGCAGCGTTTCGAACCGCAGGCGCTGGTCGACGTGGCCACGCTGACCGGCGCGTGCATGGTCGCGCTGGGCAAGTTCGCCTCGGGCCTGATGAGCAAGCACGACGATCTGGCGAACGAACTGCTGGACGCCGGCGAGAACGTGTTCGACCGCGCATGGCGCCTGCCGCTGTGGGACGAATACCAGACCCTGCTGGAATCCAGCTTTGCCGACGTCTACAACATCGGCGGCCGCTGGGCCGGCGCGATCACCGCCGGCTGTTTCCTGGCGCGCTTCGCCGAGGGACAGCGCTGGGCGCATCTGGACATCGCCGGCTCGGCGTCGGACGAAGGCAAGCGCGGCATGGCGACCGGCCGCCCGGTCGGCCTGCTGAGCCAGTGGCTGCTGGACCGCGCGGCCTGACCGCGTGGCACGCGCCGATTTCTACCTGATCCAGAAGGACCGGTTCCGCGAGGAACCGCTCCTGCTGGTGTGCGAACTGGCGCGCAAGGCGCACGACGCCAACCTGTGGACCCTGGTGCTGGCGCGCGACGACGAACAGGCGCAGCGCCTGGACGAACTGCTGTGGGAGTTCGACGCCGACGCGTACATCCCGCACCAGCTCGCCGGAGACGAGGAGGACGAGCTCACGCCGGTCCTCATCGCCACGCCGGAGGCCGACACGCCGATGCGCGCGCTGGTGATCAACCTGCGCGACGAGCCGGTCAACGGCACCTTCGACCGCGTGCTGGAAGTCGTACCGGCCGACGACAGCGCGCGCGGCCCGCTGCGCGAGCGCTGGAAGCAGTACCAGTCGCGCGGGCTGGAACTGAAGAAGTACGACATGTGATTCCCTTCTCCCGCTTGCGGGAGAAGGTGCCCCAAGGGCGGATGAGGGCAGCCGTCGCTGCCGCCCTCACCCCGACCCTCTTCCGCAAGCGGGAGAGGGGTAACCACTCGATCAAGACGTCATGACCCACACCCTCGCCTCCTCCTACGATCCCAAGCAGTTCGAAACCCGCCTCTACCAGGAGTGGGAATCCAGCGGCGTATTCCAGCCGCGCGGCGAAGGCGAGCCGTATTCGATCCTGCTGCCGCCGCCGAACGTCACCGGCACGCTGCACATGGGCCACGCGTTCCAGCACACGCTGATGGACGCGCTGATCCGCTACCACCGCATGCGCGGCTACGACACGCTGTGGCAGATGGGCACCGACCACGCGGGCATCGCGACGGAAATGGTGGTCTCGCGCAACCTCGCCGCCGAAGGCGCGGGCGAGACGCGCGACTCGCTCGGTCGCGACGGCTTCATCGCCAAGGTCTGGGAGTGGAAGCAGCAGTCCGGCGACACCATCGAGAAGCAGATGCGCCGCATCGGCGCGTCGGGCGACTGGTCGCGCAGCGTCTTCACCATGGATCCGATGGCTGCCAACGCGGTCATCGAAGCCTTCGTGCGCCTGTACGAGGACGGCCTGATCTACCGCGGCCAGCGCCTGGTCAACTGGGATCCGGTGCTGAAGACCGCGATCTCCGACCTCGAAGTCGTCAACGAGGAGGAAGACGGCTTCCTGTGGTCGATCAGCTATCCGCTGACCGACGGCAGCGGCGAACTCACCGTCGCCACGACGCGCCCGGAAACGATGCTCGGCGACGTCGCCGTGATGGTGCATCCGCAGGACGAACGCTACACGCACCTCATCGGCAGGACCGTCACGCTGCCGCTCACCGGCCGCGAAATCCCGGTCATCGCCGACGATTACGTCGATCGCGAATTCGGCACCGGCGTGGTGAAGGTCACGCCCGCGCACGATTTCAACGACTACGCCGTCGGCCAGCGCCACAACCTCGAGCTGATCAACATCTTCACCCCGACCGCGGCGGTGAACGAGAACGCGCCGGAGAAGTACCGCGGCCTGGACCGCTACGAAGCGCGCAAGGTCGTGCTCGTCGATCTGGAGGCCGAAGGACGCCTGGTCGAGACCAAGCCGCACAAGCTGCAGGTTCCGCGCGGCGATCGCACCGGCCAAGTGATCGAGCCGTACCTCACCGACCAGTGGTTCGTGAAGATGGACGGGCTTGCCGCGCGCGGGCTCGAGCTGGTCGAGAAGGGCGACGTGAAGTTCGTCCCGGCGAACTGGATCAACACCTACCGCCACTGGATGGAAAACATCCAGGACTGGTGCATCAGCCGCCAGCTGTGGTGGGGCCACCGCATCCCGGCCTGGTACGACGACGACGGCAAGATCTACGTCGGCCGCACCGAGGAGGAAGTGCGCGCAAAGCAGGGCCTTGGCTCGAACGTGACGCTTTCGCAGGACAGCGACGTGCTGGAGACGTGGTTCTCCTCGCAGCTGTGGCCGTTCTCGACGATGGGCTGGCCGGACGAGCAGGCCATGGCCGAGCGCGGCTTCGATCGCTATGTGCCGTCGAGCGTGCTGGTCACCGGCTTCGACATCATCTTCTTCTGGGTCGCGCGCATGATCATGGCGACCGACCAGTTCACCGGCCGCGTGCCGTTCCGCGACGTCTATGTCACCGGCCTGATCCGTGATTCGCACGGCCAGAAGATGTCCAAGTCCAAGGGCAACGTGCTCGATCCGCTGGACCTGATCGACGGCATCTCGCTGGACGACCTGGTCGCCAAGCGCACCGGCGGCCTCATGCAGCCGAAGATGGCCGAGAAGATCGAGAAGGCCACGCGCAAGGAATTCCCGGACGGCATCCCCGCCTTCGGCGCCGACGCGCTGCGCTTCACCATCGCCGCGCTGGCCACGCACGGTCGCGACATCAAGTTCGACCTCGGCCGCGCCGAGGGCTACAAGAATTTCTGCAACAAGCTGTGGAACGCCACGCGCTTCGTGTTGATGAACACCGAAGGCGCGAACTTCATCGGCGTCCCCGACCCGAAGACCGACGCCGAGCGCTGGATCCTCTCGCGCCTGGCGAAGGTCGCCGCCGAAGCCGAGCAGCATTTCGCCGGCTACCGCTTCGACCTGCTGTCGCAGGCGCTGTACGAGTTCGCGTGGAACGAGTTCTGCGACTGGTTCGTCGAACTGGCAAAACCCGCGCTGCAGGGCGAGGACGCCATCGCCGCGAACAGCACGCGCCACACGCTGCTGTTCGTGCTCGAACGCCTGCTGTCGCTGCTGCATCCGCTGATCCCGTTCGTGACCGAGGAACTGTGGCAGCAGGTCGCGCCGAAGCTCGGCGTCAGCGAAAAGACGATCATGCTGCGCCCGTACCCGCAGGCATCGGACTTCGCCGGGCAGGACTACGCCGCGGCCGAAGGCGATGTCGAATGGCTCAAGGCGATGGTCACGTCGCTGCGCAAGATCCGCAGCGAGCTCAACGTCGCGCCCTCGAAGACCGTGCCGCTGCTGGTAGCCGATTGCAGCGCGAGCGATCGCGAACGCGTCGCGCGTTTCGATTCGCAGCTGCGCTTCCTGACGCGCCTGGACGGCATCACGGTGCTCGACGACGCAAGCGCCGCACCAGCTTCGGCCACCGCGCTGGTCGGAGAATTGAAGCTGTTCGTGCCGCTGGAAGGCCTGGTCGACCTCGGCGCCGAACGCGCGCGGCTGGAGAAGGAACTCAAGCGCGTCGAAGGCGAGATCGCCAAGTGCCACAACAAGCTGGCGAGCGAAACCTTCGTCGCCAACGCACCGCCGGCGGTCGTCGAGCAGGAGCGCAAGCGCCTGGCCGACTGGAACCTGCAGCGCGAAGCGCTGGCCGAACAGCGCGCCAAGCTCGCGTAAAGGTCACGAAAGGCGCCGTTACCGGCGCCTTTCGTCCTCAGGGCGATCAGTTTTCGCCGTAGGCCTCGCGCGAACTCACATTCTGCGGCTTGCCGTTGCGCGAGAGCGCTTCCAGGTCGGCCACGTCGACCGGACGCAGCGTGCATTGCGACGCCTCGTCCGGCAGCCGGATCGCCGCGCCTCGCAGCTTCACATATACCGGCGCACGGCTGCGCTTGCCGTTGAGGGTGAAGTACACGCCCTGGTGCTGCCGCAGCACGACGGCGTTGCCGCCCTGCGCCGCGGCGGCTTCGGCCAGTCGCCGCATCGCGCGGCCGTAATCGACCGTCGGGACCTTGTCGTCGCGCGTGATCTCGCTCGGACGTTCGCCCAGGTCGATCTCCACCGCCGCGATGCGCTCATGCGCGCAGGCCGGCGAATCCCAGATGACCGGCACCGGCAGCGCCGGCCCGGCCGCGTGCAGCGGTGCCAGCGCGAACCACAATCCCCATCCCAACGCCCCGCCCTTCCCCATCGCCGCCTCCTGCAGTCCGGTGGAACGTCCGTCGAATCGCGCTCAATCTTCCGGCGGCAACAGCTCGATCGCCATCACCAGCGCATCCTCGCGACCGTCGCGCGCCGGGTAGTAGCGCGGGCGCCGGCCGATCTCGTTGAAACCTTCCGAATGGTAAAGCGCGATCGCACCCGCATTGGACGGGCGCACTTCCAGGAACACGCGTTCGGCCTTGCGGCCGCGCGCGACGCGCACCAGCGCACGCAGCAACTGCCGGCCCAGCCCCTGGCCCTGGAAGTTCGGATCGATGCAGATGTTGAGCACGTGCGCTTCGTCGGCGGCGATGCTCATCAGGAAGTAGCCGATGATGCGGCCTTCGTGCTGCATCACCCACGCCGGGTAATCGGCGCGCAGGCAGTCGCGGAAAATGCCGACCGTCCACGGGAATTCATACGCGCGGATCTCCACCGCGTGAACGGCATCGAGATCGTCCTCCCGCATCGGGCGCAGCGCGCCGTGCAGCGGATGCTGGCCGGCGTCGAAGGCCAGCGCGTTCATCCGCGCGACGTCCGGCGCAGTGCGCGAAGACGTGGCCACAGCGCGCGCTTCGCAGATGCGTTGCCGCGCAGCGCGGCGATGTCGCCGGCGAGTTGCATCACGCTCGCTTCGTCCGCGCCTCCGGCCGCGCGCATCAGTGCATGCAGGAGGCGGTCCCCCTGAGGCCGCGCAGGTGCCACGCGCGTGGGGCGCTCGTCGCGTGCCAGCAGTGCCGCCGCTTCGCGCATGGCGCCGCGCGGGCCGGACGACGGCGCTGCATCGTCGCGGCTGCGATCTTCGTTCGACTCCGGCGGCCGCTCGGCAGCGAGCGCCTCCGCCGGCGCGATGGACCACACCGTGTGGCCCATGGCCTGCAGCCACTCGCGCTGCTCGGCGGTCCACGGCTCGCTCATGGCGCAGCCTCGGACACCGGGGCACGACGCACGCGGCGGAACGCAGCGTAGGCCGGCCCCGACAGCGCGTAGAGCGCACCGATCGCCAGCAGCACGCGTGGCGGATCGATGGCGATGCCGACCAGCACCGCAAGCACGACGACGATGGCCAGGAACGGCACGCGATCGTGGCGCGGGCCGCCGCCCTTGAAGCTGAAATAGCGCAGTCGGCTGACCATCAGCAGGCCTGCCGTGACCGTCACGCCAAGGGCCAAATACCGCAACTGCTCGCCGGTGTAGCCAAGGTCGTGGCAGGTCCATACGAAGCTGGCGACCAGCCCCGCGGCGGCCGGGCTCGCCAGTCCGATGAACCAGCGCTTGTCGACCGTGCCCACCTGCGAGTTGAAGCGCGCCAGCCGCAACGCGGCGCAGGCGGCGTAGACGAACGCCGCGACCCAGCCGATCTTGCCGGGGATCGGGCCGTCCAGCCGCATTTCCTGCAGCGCCCAGTGATACATCACCAGCGCCGGGGCGAGGCCGAAGCTGACCAGGTCGGCCAGCGAGTCGTACTGCACGCCGAATTCGCTCTGCGTGTTGGTCAGGCGGGCGACGCGACCGTCCAGTCCGTCCAGGATCCCCGCGACGAACACCGCGATGCAGGCGTCGTCGAAGCGGCCCTGGGTGGCGGCGATGATCGCGTAGAACCCGGCGAACAGGCCGCCGGTGGTGAACAGGTTGGGCAGCAGGTAGATCCCGCGGTTGCGTGGGCGCGGGGTCGGGTGCGTTTCGTCCATGTGGGGGGCAGTCGGCATGTCGTATCGGGGAAGCGGCGGACCGCGACAGGAAAGTGTAAGTCCATCGGCGCGCCGCCCGGCATTCCCGGACCGCCGGGCCGGTCGCCCCGACAACGAGACCGGCTCCACATATGTCGACGCTGCCGTCACGCGGCGCTTGCCTGCGGCCGGGCGCGGTGCTGCAATCGCGGCAATCCCCCGCCCTTCCGTGCCCGGAGCCCCGCATGTCCAAGCTCGTCCGCCTGCTGCCCGGCCTCGTCGCCGGCCTGAGCCTGCTCCTGGCCACCCCGGCCTTCGCCGCCAAGGTCTACCAGTGGAAGGACGCCAAGGGCGTCACGCATTACTCGGATGCCCCGCCGCCGGACCAGAACATCAAGGGTCGCAACCTGGCCGACAAGGGCGCCGCACCCGCGCAGGCCGCGCAGCCCGCCGCCAAGCCAGTCGCCAATGCCAACTGCACCAATGCGCGCAGCAACCTGACCGTGCTGCAGGGTGCCGGTGACGTCACCATCGACGAGGACAAGGACGGCAAGCCCGACCGCAATCTCAACCAGACCGAACGCGCCAACCGCACCGCACTGGCGGAAGCACAGATCAAGACATACTGCGACGGTCCGGCGGTCGCCAGCGGTACCTGATCGGGCGACAGCCCGCTGCCAACGCAATGCATCGAAGCCGGCCAAGGGCCGGCTTCGTCTTTTCGTGGGGCTCGCCCAGCCGGCAGCTCCGGGAACGCATGGCAGAATGGCCGCTTCCCTACGTTCGAAAGCCCCACGCCGATGCGTCTGTCGCAGTTCCACCTCCACACCAGCAAGGAAACCCCCGCCGAGGCGGAGATCGTCAGCCACAAGCTGATGCTCAAGGCCGGCATGATCCGCAAGCTCGCCGCCGGCCTGTACACCTGGTCGCCGCTGGGGCTGCGCGTGCTGCGCAAGGTCGAGCGCGCCGTGCGCGAGGAAATGAACGCCGCTGGCGCCATCGAAGTGCTGATGCCGGCCGTCCAGCCGAAGGAGCTGTGGGAGGAGACCGGCCGCTGGGAGAAGTTCGGCGGACAGCTTCTGAAGATGAAGGACCGCAAGGACGCCTGGTACTGCTACGGCCCCACGCACGAGGAAGTCATCACCGACTTCGCGCGCAACGAGCTGTCCAGCTACAAGCAGCTGCCGGTGAACTTCTACCAGATCCAGACCAAGTTCCGCGACGAGATCCGCCCGCGTTTCGGCGTGATGCGCGCGCGCGAGTTCCTGATGAAGGACAGCTACTCCTTCCACGTCAGCGACGAGGACCTGAATCGCGAATACCGCAGCATGTACGACACCTACGGCCGCATCTTCACGCGCCTTGGGCTGAAGTTCCGCGCGGTGTCGGCCGACAGCGGCGCGATCGGCGGCGCGGTGTCGCACGAATTCCAGGTGCTGGCCGAGTCGGGCGAGGACGCGATCTTCTTCTCCGACGGCTCCGATTACGCCGCGAACGTCGAACTGGCCGAAGCGATCTCGCCCGGTCCGCGCGGCGCCGCGACCGAAGCGATGCGCAAGGTCGACACGCCGCACCAGAAGACCTGCGAGGACGTCGCCGCGCTGATGGGCATCACGCTCGATCGCACTGTGAAGTCGGTCGCCGTCATGGGCACCGATGCCGAAGGCAATCCGCAGTTCGTCCTTGCGCTGGTGCGCGGCGACCATGCCGTCAACGAAGTGAAGCTCGGCAAGCTCGCTGGCCTTGCGGGTTATCGCCTGGCTACGGAAGCGGAAATCGCCGGGCACCTGGGCAGCGAACCGGGCTTCCTCGGCCCGGTGAAGCCTGCGAAGGCGATCCGCATCGTCGCCGACCGCAGTGTCGCGGCCATGTCCGATTTCGTCGTCGGCGCCAATGAAAAGGGCTTCCACCTCGCCGGCGTGAACTGGGGCCGTGACCTGCCCGAGCCCGATGAAGTCGCCGACATCCGCAACGTCGTCGAAGGCGATCCTTCGCCCGACGGAAAGGGCACGCTGCAGATCGCGCGCGGCATCGAAGTCGGACACGTCTTCCAGCTGGGCGACAAGTACGCCAAGGCGCTCAAGCTCACCGTGCTCGACGCCAACGGCAAGGCCGCCACGCCGGTGATGGGCTGCTACGGCATCGGCGTTTCGCGCATCGTCGCGGCGGCGATCGAACAGAACTTCGACGAGAACGGAATCGTCTGGCCCGAGCCCATGGCGCCGTGGCAGGCGGTGGTGTGCGTGATCAATCCGAAGAACGACGCGGCTGTGGCCGAAGCGGCGCAGGCGCTGTATCGCGACCTCAACGCCGCCGGTGTCGAAGCCGCGCTCGACGATCGCGGCCTGCGTCCGGGCGCGATGTTCGCCGACATCGAGTTGATCGGCATCCCGCACCGCATCGTGGTGTCCGAACGGGGCCTGGCCGCCGGCACGTTCGAGTACCGCCATCGCCAGGCGAGCGAATCGGAAAACCTCGATCGCACGGGCGTGTTCGCGAAATTCGGAAAGTAAGCGCGGCATACGACCACGCTGCACGGCCCTCTCCCGCTTCCGGGAGAGGGTTGGGTCAGGGTGGAATCCGGGGAAAGGCCTTCGCGTTTACGCCGCCGGATGCCGGCGACTATCATCGGGAGTCCGCCGCATCGACGGCCGATCATTCCCCCGATATCCCGCACGCTCCGGAGGTTTTATGTCGATCAATCTCGATTCCCTCTCCGCGAAGGAACTCGACGCGCTGATCAGCCAGGCGAAGAAGCGCAAGACCACGCTCAGCAAGCGCAAGCCGATCGCCGTGGTGCGCAAGAAACTCACGCAGCTGGCGAAGGCCGAGGGTTACAGCATCGGCGAACTGTTCGGGGGTGCGGCACCGGCGGCTCCGGCGCGCGCGGCGAAGGCGCCGGCACGCAAGGTATCGAAGAACGCCGGCAAGTCCGTCGCGCCGAAGTACCGCAACCCGGCCAATCCGTCCGAAACCTGGGCCGGCCGGGGCAAGCAGCCGCGCTGGCTGGCGGCGCAGACGAGTGCGGGGAAGAAGCTCGAGGATTTTCTGATCCGCTGATGCGTTCGGATCGTTTTTGTTTCGGAGCGCCGGCCTTGTGCCGGCGTTTCTGTTTCTGCGAGCGGAATCAAAGATTCCGCCGCGCAGGCAGCAGCAGGTTGCCGAACAGCAGTCCCGCGATCAGCGCCAGCAGGATGTTGAGCACCGCCAGCACCGCCGTCTGGCCCGCGTCGATGTCCTGCTGCTGGATGAGCGTGAGCAGCCCGCGCAGGCTCACGCTGCCAGGCACCAGCATGATGATGCCGGGCACGCGCAGGATCGCGCCGGGGCGATTCCACCAGCGCGCGTACGCATTGCCCGCCGCGGTGAGCACGAGCGCGGCGAGGAAAATGCCCGCCGGACTACCGAACGCCTGTCCGCCGAAGCGCGAGATGAGATAGCCGCCGGCCGCGGCCGCCATCACCTTCGGGTAGTCGCGCCACTGCGCGCGGAACAGCACGGCGAAGGCGAATGCCGCCGCCGCCAGTGCGCCCCACTCCACCCATACCGGCTGCGGGCGCGATGCGCGGACCTGCGCGTGCAGGCCGACCACGTCGGCCAGGTACAACGCGATGATCGTGCCGATCGCCAGCTTCAGCACCGTCGTCACCGCGCCGGCGAAACGCGCCGTGCCCGAGACCAGATGCTGGCTGGTCAGCTCGTTCACCGCGTTGGTCAGCGCCATGCCGGGCAGCAGCACGATGAGCGAGGCGATGATCACCGTGTTCTGGTTGAGTGGCGCGACGTAGGTGGCCACCAGCAGCGTCACGATCGCGGCGAACATCGCCGTCACTGCTTCCAGCGCTTCCTTGAAGCGCGGATGCAGTTCCGACCACTGCACGAGCAGGCCGATCATCAGCCCGTTGACGCCCGCCACGCCGATGTCGAGCCACGGCAGGCGCAGTACGCCGCCGATGCCGATGGCAGCCAGTCCGTAGGCCAGCACCTGCATCGCGCGGGAGCGTCGCGTCGGCGGCGTGTCGAGTGCGCTCATCTGCGCGTGCGCGTCGACCAGCCCGAGCCGGCCGGCGAGCACTTCCTCGGCGATGCGGTCGGTTTCGGCCAGACGATGCAAATCGGTGTCGCCGGGCGGCAACCGGATCACGCGCGTGGTGTCGCTTTCGCCGGGTCCGCGCTGCGGGTCGGAGAAGGTGAGGATCAACCCGGTCGGGTTCGACCAGGGCTCGCACTCCAGCCGCAGGCGATGCGCGACCGCGCTGATCGCGCCCTCCAGGCGCTGCGCCGTGGTGCCGTAGGCATGCAGGCGTTCGGCCAGCTCGATCACGAAGTCGATGCGTGCGGCGTAACTGGCGGCGCTCAGGGGGGGCGGATTCGACATGCGCGAAGCATCGCACGCGGCTGCACCGGCTGGCAGCGAACGCGCGCACGGACCGCGCGACCGCGGCGCCTTCGCGCCACGTTCGCGGCGGCCGCGATACGCAGGCTGCTATCCTCCGCGACATTGCCCCGGCCCACCCGATGACGGACACGACCGCGCACCCGCCGCAGATCGACGCCGACGGCTCGACCCCGTCGCGCCTGCGGCTGTCCGGTTCCTGGACGCTCGACTACGCCGGGCAGATCGGCACCGCGCTGGGCGATGCGCCCGCGGGCGTGGCGACCATCGACGCCAGCGGCGTGGAGCGCCTGGACTCGGTCGGCGTGCTGCAGCTGCTGCGCTTCGCCCGCCGGAACAACCTGGACTTCGACGTCCTCACCTTCCACGAATCGCACCAGGCGCTGGTGTCGGCGATCGAGGACGTCGCCGACGACCGTCCGCGCAAGAAGCGCGAGTACGGCGTGAGCGCCGCGCTCGAACGCCTGGGCCGCGCGGTGCACAACAACTGGCACGAGGCGTTGGCGCTGGTCGGCTTCCTCGGCGAGACGCAGATCAAGCTGCTGCGGATGTTCAAGGAACCGAGCCGGTTCCGCCCGACCGCGACCGTGCACCACATGGAACAGGTCGGCCTGGACGCCGTGCCGCTGGTCGCACTGCTGTGCTTCCTCGTCGGCGCGGTGGTGGCCTTCCTTGGCGCGAACATCCTGCGCGACTTCGGCGCGGAGATCTTCGTCGTCGAACTGGTGAACATCTCGTTCCTGCGCGAGTTCGCGGTGCTACTCACGGCGATCGTGCTGGCCGGCCGCACGGCGAGTGCGTTCACCGCGCAGATCGGCGCGATGGTCAGCCGCGAGGAAGTCGACGCGATCCGCACGCTGGGCATGGACCCGATCGACCTGCTGGTGATCCCGCGCATGCTCGCGCTGCTGGTGATGCTGCCGATGCTCACCTTCATCGCGATGATCTTCGGCCTGCTCGGCGGCCTCACCGTCGGCGCATACAGCCTGGACATCCCGCCGCAGCAGTACCTCACGCGCATGCACGAGACCATCGAGCTGCGGCACTTCCTCGTCGGCCTTGCCAAGGCGCCGGTGTTCGCGCTGCTCATCAGCCTGATCGGCTGCCTGGAAGGTTTGCAGGTCGAAGGCACCGCGCAGTCGGTAGGCGAACGCACGACGTCCAGCGTGGTGCAGTCGATCTCGATGGTGATCATCCTCGACGCGTTCTTCGCCATCTGGTTCATGGAGATGGGCGTATGAACCGCATGTCGAAGATGACCGGGCGCATGGCGCGCAGGGTCCCGGGCTCGCCGAACGCGGCGCCGGATGCGCTGCACCCGCTGTGCCCCAGGCGCGGAAGCGGCCAGCCAATCGTGCGCGTGCGCGGGCTGGTGAACCGCTTCGGCGAACAGGTCGTGCACGAGGGCCTCGACCTCGACGTCTGGCCGGGCGAGATCATCGGCATCGTCGGCGGTTCGGGTACGGGCAAGTCGGTACTTATGCGCGCGATCCTCGGCCTGCGCGAGCCTCAGGAAGGCGAGATCGAAGTGCTCGGCCTCAACGCGCGGACCGACGACGCGACGCAGCGACGTGCGATCGAGCGCAACACCGGCGTGCTGTTCCAGGACGGTGCGCTGTTCTCCTCGCTCACCGTGGGCGAGAACGTGCAGGTGCCGCTGAAGGAGTACCACGGCGACCTGCCCGATTCACTGCGCTACGAACTGGCGCTGCTGAAGGTGAAGCTCGCCGGCCTGCCGGCCGATGCGCTCAACAAGCTGCCGTCGCAATTGTCCGGCGGCATGCGCAAGCGCGCGGGCCTGGCGCGTGCGCTGGCTCTGGATCCGCCGCTGCTGTTCCTCGACGAGCCCACCGCGGGCCTGGATCCGATCGGCGCGGCGGCGTTCGACCGCCTGATCCGCACGCTGCAGCAGGCGCTGGGCCTGACGGTGTTCCTGATCACACACGATCTCGACACGCTTTACGCTATCTGCGATCGCGTCGCCGTGCTCGCCGATCGCAAGGTCGTGGTCTGCGCGCCGATACACGAAGTGGAACGATTCGACCATCCGTGGGTGCAGGAGTACTTCCACGGACCGCGTGCGCGCGCCGCACAGAACACCCGCGAAGCGTGAGCTGAAGTCATGGAAACCCGGGCCAATTACGTCCTCATCGGCGCCTTCACCATCCTGGTGACGTTGCTGTTGCTGCTGTTCGCACTGTGGGCGGCGAAGTATTCGTCCGAGAAGGAATGGCGCACCTACGCGGTGCTGTTCACCGAGCCGGTGACGGGCCTGACCGAAGGCAGCTCGGTGCAATACAACGGCATTTCGGTTGGCACCGTGCAGAACCTGAGCCTGGCGCCGGACGACCCGCGTCGCGTGATCGCGATCCTGCGCCTGCAGGCGAACGCGCCGATCAAGACCGACACGCGCGCGAAGCTGTCGATCCAGGGCATCACCGGCAGTCCCTTCATCCAGCTCACCGGCGGCGATCCGCGCAGCCCGCTTCTGGCCGACACCGACCACCGCGAAGTGCCGGTGATCCAGACCGAAGCCTCGGCGCTGCAGAACATCGCCGACACGGCCAACCGCCTGGTCGCGCGCATGGACCAGGTGCTGAGCGACGAGAACGTCCGGCGCGTGTCGAACACGTTGTCGAACATCGAATCGATGACCGCTTCCATCGCCGACCAGCGCGAGGACCTGCGTGCGCTGATCATCAACGCGCGCAAGTCCAGCGAGCAGCTGTCGTCCACGCTCGACAACACCAACCGCGCGGTGCAGAGCGTGGATCGCGAACTGGTGGCGAAGCTGCCGGGCCTGATCGCCAAGCTCGACAGCACGCTCACGCGGCTGGATTCGGCGGCCAACAACGCCAACGGCCTGCTCACCGACAACCGCGCCGCGATCAACAGCTTCGCCAACGACGGCCTTGCGCAGCTCGGCCCGACGCTGGCCGAGTTGCGCGGGCTGGTGCGCGACCTGCGCCGCATCAGCGACCGCCTCGACGGCAACCCGACGCGCTACCTCCTGGGTCGCGACGGTCCCAAGCAGTTCGACCCCGCGGAATTCAAACCCGAATGACCACGCGCGCCGACATGACGACGATCGCTTCGACCCTCGCCCGCCACGCGCGCATCGCGCTCGCATCCGGCCTGCTGCTGGCACTGGCCGGCTGCTCGATCCTGAGCGACAAGCCCAAGGACCCCACCACGATTTTCGCGCCGGAACCCGCAGTGAAGGCGGACGCCTCGTGGCCGAAGGTCGACTGGCAGCTGGTGATCGCTCCGCCGGCGGCGGCGCGCATCGTCGACAGCCTGCGCATCGCGGTGCGGCCGACGCCCGGCGAACTGCAGGTCTACCGCGGCGCGCAATGGGCGCGCCCGCCGTCGGACATGCTCGTCGACACGGTGCTGCGCGCACTTGAAGACTCAGGCCGCATCGGCGGCGTCGCGCGCCAGGGCACCGGCGTGGCGGGCGAATACAAGCTCTTCTTCGAAGTGCGCCGCTTCGAGTCGGACTACGCAGGCGGTGCCGTCCCGTCGGCGACGATCGAAGTCAGTGCCAAGCTGCTTCACGTGCCGCAGCAGAAGGTCGCCGCGTCGCGCGTGTTCCTGCAGGCGACGCCGGCCGCGAGCGCGGCGGTGCCCGATGTCGCGCGCGCGTTCGAGCAGTCGCTGTCGAAGATCGGTGGCGATATCGCCGGCTGGACGCTCACCAGCGGCGAGGCCTATCGCCGTACGCTGCCTGCGACGCGGTAACTGCTGCGCGCGTCGTCAACGCGACGGCGTGACGATCCGGCGGAACGTGAGGTTGATGCGCGGACCAATCGGCCGCGTCGTGCGCGGCAATGCGTGGCGATAGTGGCGCTGCGTCGCGCCGGACATCACCAGCAGGCTGCCGTGCGGAAGTTCCAGCGTGAGCTTGCGCGCAGGATCGTCGCGATGCTTCAGCGCGAAGCGGCGCGTGGCGCCCAGGCTGATGGACGCGATCACCGGTGCCGGGCCGAGTTCGGGCTCGGCATCGCTGTGCCAGCCCATCGCGTCGGTGCCGTCGCGGTAGAGGTTCGCCAGCACGCTGTTGAACGCAACGTCGAGCGTGCGCTCCAGGCGTTCGCGCACCGGAACCAGAGCGTCGGGCCAGGGATGGGGCTCGAACAGCGTGCCGGAATAGCGGTAACGCGCGTCGGGATCGCCGATCCAGCAGCTCAGCCGCGGCGAATCGACCTCGCGGCCGAAAATGCGGATGCGGTGTGTTTCCCAGGGGACATCGCGGTGTAGCCCGTCCAGCAACGCATCGGCCTCCAGCGGGCCGAGCCAGTGCGGATCGAACTGCAGCTGCGCGTCGGGCAGCGGGATCACGTCGAGAACCATACCCAACGCTAGCACGGCGTATCGCGCCCGCCGCCGGATTTTCCCGGGGAAACTTGGCGCCAACCGCGCAAACCCGCGACAATCCACCCTCTGCTGTCCCCGCAATCCGCCAGCCGCTGTACGCCAGCCCGTCTTGGAGTGCCCCATGAACCAACCCGATCCGAACGCCGTCGAACGCGACGTGATGGAGTACGACGTCGTCACCGTCGGTGCCGGTCCGGCCGGGCTGTCGTTCGCCATCCGCCTCAAGCAGCTCAACCCGGAGCTGTCGGTGTGCGTGATCGAAAAGGCTTCGACCATCGGTGCGCACATCCTGTCCGGTGCGGTGATCGAACCCGAACCGCTGGACGCCCTGCTGCCGAACTGGCGCGACAACCCGCCGCCGATCTGCGTGCCGGCCAAACACGACGAATTCTGGCTGCTGACGCACAAGGGCCACCGCCGCCTGCCGATTCCGCCCGGCATGCACAACGAAGGCAATTTCATCGTCAGCCTCGGCGCGATGTGCGCGTGGCTAGCCCCGCAGGCCGAAGCGCTGGGCGTGGAGATCTATCCGGGCTTCGCCGCGGCCGAAACGCTGCATGACGAAAGCGGAGCCGTGGTCGGCGTGCGCATCGGCGACATGGGCATCGCGAAGGATGGTTCGCACAAGCCGGGCTACACGCCGGGCATCGACATCCGCGCGAAGGTCACCGTGCTCGCCGAGGGCGCGCGCGGCCACCTGACCAAGCGCCTGATCAAGCAGTTCGAGCTCGATGCCGACAGCGATCCGCAGGGTTATTCGATCGGCATCAAGGAACTGTGGCAGGTGCCGGAAGACCGCGTGACGCCCGGCAAGATCGTGCACAGCTTCGGCTGGCCGGCGGACAACGAGGTCTACGGCGGCGGTTTCCTGTACCACCTGGACAAGGGCCGCATCGCACTGGGTTATGTCAGCGGCCTCGATTACAAGGATCCGGAATACAAGCCGTGGGAAGCCTTCCAGCAATGGAAGAACCACCCGCTGTTCGAGCCGCTGCTGGAAGGCGGCACCATCCTGTCGGCCGGCGCGCGCGCGATCGTCACCGGTGGTTACCAGTCGCTGCCGAAGCTGGAAATGCCGGGCGCGCTGCTGATCGGCGACACCGCCGGCCTGCTCAACGTGCCCAAGATCAAGGGCACGCACCAGGCGATCCGTTCGGGCATGCTCGCGGCCGAACATCTCGTCGCTTCGCAGCTGTCGCCGCAGGGTTTCGACGCGAAGCTGCGCGGTTCGAACATCATGGCCGAGCTGAAGAAGGTGCGTAACTTCAAGCCTGGCTTCAAGCGCGGCCTGTGGTTCGGCATCCTCAATTCGGCATGGGAAACCGTCACCGGCGGCCTCTCGCCGTGGACGCTGAAGAACAAGGCCGACTGGTGTTCGCTGGACAAGGTCGGCGAGCACGAAAGTCCGAAGCGCGACTACATCGAACGCAAGCTCGCACCGCGCGACCGCCTGCAGGGCGTCTATTACGCCGCGACCGAACACGACGAGGACCAGCCCGTGCACCTGAAGGTGCGCGACACGTCCATCTGCGTCACGCGCTGCGCCGAGGAATACGACAATCCGTGCACGCGCTTCTGCCCGGCGGCGGTGTACGAGATCGTGCAGGATGAAGCCGGCAAGCGACTGCAGATCAACGCCGCCAACTGCGTGCACTGCAAGACCTGCGACATCAAGGATCCCTACGAGATCATCGACTGGGTGACGCCGGAAGGCGGCTCGGGGCCGAATTACCAGAACCTGTGACCGCCGCATGACGTCGCGCCTGAACGAGGGCCTGCGCACCTTGCTGTTCAACAGCCTGCGTGCCGCGTTCCGCATCACGCCCATGCCCGAACGCGTGCGCGACCGTCTGCGGCAGTCGTATCTGGAGCGTTTCGCGGACACCCTGCCGCAGGGCCCTCGCGGGAAGCACGGCGACGCGACAGGCGAGCGGCGCGCGCGGGTGCGCGCCGATGCTCCGGCGATCGGCTGGCTACCTCGCCGACCGCCCGACCTGCCCTCGCCATTGCCGGCCACGCTCGTGGCGTTCTACCTGCCTCAGTTCCACACGATCCCCGAGAACGATGCGTGGTGGGGCGCGGGCTTCACCGAGTGGCGCAACGTGTCGCGCGCGCTCCCGCAGTTCGAAGGTCACGCGCAGCCACGATTGCCCGCCGACCTCGGCTTCTACGACCTGCGCAACCCGCAGGTGATGCGCGACCAGGCAACGCTCGCCCGCGAGTACGGCATCGGCGCGTTCTGCTTCTACTACTACTGGTTCGGCGGCAAGACCCTGCTGGAAGCGCCGCTCCAGCAGTGGCTGCGCGATGAGTCGATCGACCTTCCGTTCTGCCTGTGCTGGGCCAACGAGAACTGGTCGCGCCGCTGGGACGGCCGCGCGGACGACATCCTCATCGGCCAGCAGCACAGCGCCGAGGACGACCTCGCGTTCATCGCGCACATCGCACCGTACCTGCGCGACCGCCGCTACCTGCGCGTCGATGGTCGGCCGCTGCTGCTGGTGTATCGCCCAGGCCTGCTCCCCGAGCCGCGCGCCACCGCCACGCGCTGGCGGACGTGGTGCCGCGAGAACGGCATCGGCGAGATCCACATCGCCTACACGCAGAGTTTCGATCGCGCCGATCCGATGGACTACGGCTTCGACGCCGCCGTCGAATTCCCGCCGAATCTGGCGACGCCGACCAACGTCACCGCCGACCAGTCGCTGGTGAATCCCGGTTACCGCGGCCAGGTCCTCGACTGGCGTGAACTGGCCGACGACTACCGGCGGCGTCCGCTCCCGAATTACCGGCTCTTCCCCGGCGTCAACTGCGGCTGGGACAACGAGGCGCGTCGCTCGGGTGCCGGACGCACCTACCTGCACGCCGCGCCGCGGAGATACCGCGACTGGCTGCGTGACACCATCGAGCGCCGCTTGGCGGGCCGCGCGGCATCGGACCGGCTGGTGTTCGTCAACGCGTGGAACGAGTGGGCCGAAGGCGCCGTACTCGAACCCGATGCGCGCCTCGGTCATGCCTGGCTGCAGGCCACGCGCGATGCGTTGCGTCCGTCGTCGCGACCCGCCCTGCTCCGTGGGCCCCGCGCCGCGTGCGTGGTGATCCATGCGTGGTACGTCGAGGCGCTCGATGAACTGCTGTCCACGCCGGTGCTTGCAGATCCGGCGATACGCCTGATCGTCACCACGTCGCCCGACAGGGAGCGTGCCGTTCGCGCTGCGCTCGCGGCGCGCGACAGGCATGCCGAGGTGGAAGCGTTCGAGAACCGCGGACGCGACATCCTGCCCTTCCTCCACGTCGCCGGTCGCCTGCTCGACGAAGGCGAAGAGATCGTCCTGAAGCTGCACACCAAGCGCTCGGTACACCTGGACGATGGTCATCTCTGGCGCGAGGAACTCCTGCAACGGCTCGCGTCCGCATCGCGGCACGAGGCGATCCGCAACGCGTTCGGCACTGACGTGAAGCTGGGCCTGGTCGCACCGGAAGGCCATCTGCTCGCAGTGCAGTCGTACCTCGGCGCGAATCGCCCGCATGTGGACTACCTGCACACGCGCCTCGGCCTTCGCCGCCCCTTGGACGGCGAGACCACTTTTCCGTCCGGGTCGATGTTCTGGGCGCGGCTCGAAGCGCTGCGTCCATTGCTCGACGCGCACCTGGACACATGGGAGTTCGAAGGCGAGGCGGGACAGATCGACGGAACCTTCGCGCATGCCGTGGAGCGCATGTTCGCCGCCTGCGTGGAAGACGCCGGCTTCCGGGTCGCCACCGCCGCGCAGGCATGTGGCGTTGCCGGCGAAACCGCGCCCGGCGAGACCTATCCCTACGCCAGGCGCAACTAACCGGTCACGTCCGTCAGCGCGAGAACGCCACGCCGGTCTTCTCGCGCAGCTCATCCTCGGTGACGTCCGGCGCGAGTTCGACCAGCTTCAGGCCGTCGGCGGCGACATCGAGCACCGCGAGGTCGGTGATGATGCGGTTCACCACGCCCACGCCCGTCAGCGGCAGCGTGCATTCGGGCAGGATCTTGTGCTCGCCGTTCTTCGCGGTGTGCTCCATCAGCACGACCACGCGCTTCACGCCGGCGACGAGGTCCATCGCGCCGCCCATGCCCTTGACCATCTTGCCGGGCACCATCCAGTTGGCGAGGTCGCCCTTCTCGGTGACCTGCATCGCGCCCAGGATCGCGAGGTCGATGTGGCCGCCGCGGATCATCGCGAACGAATCGTGGCTGCCGAAATAGCTCGCCCCGGGGCGCGCGGTGACGGTTTGCTTGCCGGCGTTGATGAGGTCGGCGTCCACTTCGGCCTCCGTCGGGAACGGGCCGATGCCGAGCAGGCCGTTCTCGCTCTGCAGCCACACGTCCACGCCATCGGGAATGAAATTGGCCACCAGCGTGGGCAAGCCGATGCCGAGGTTGACGTAGGCGCCGTCGGTGAGTTCCTGCGCGGCGCGCTGCGCCATCTGGTCGCGGGTCCAAGCCATGAGTATGTGTCCTGTAGTCGTATGATCAGCCGGCGCGCACGGTGCGCTGCTCGATGCGCTTTTCGGGCGTCGCATTGACGACGATGCGGTCGACGTAGATGCCCGGAAGGTGCACGTGGTCGGGATCGATCTGGCCGATCTCGACCAGCTCCTCCACTTCGACGATGCACACGGCACCCGCCATCGCGCACGCCGGGTTGAAGTTGCGCGCGGTCTTGCGGAAAACGAGGTTGCCGGCCTTGTCGGCCTTCCACGCCCTTACGAGCGACACATCGGCCTTCAGCGCGGTTTCCATCACGTAGTGGTGGCCGCCGAACTCGCGCGTTTCCTTGCCTTCGGCCACGACCGTGCCGTAGCCGGTACGCGTGAAGAACGCCGGAATGCCCGCACCGCCCGCGCGCAGGCGCTCGGCGAGCGTGCCCTGCGGATTGAATTCCAGTTCGAGTTCGCCCGAGAGGAACTGGCGCTCGAATTCCTTGTTCTCGCCGACGTACGACGAAATCATCTTCCGGATCTGCCGCGTTTCCAGCAGCAGGCCCAGGCCGAAGCCGTCGACGCCGGCGTTGTTGGAAATCGCCGTCAGGCCCTTCACCCCGCTGTCGCGCAGCGCGCCGATCAGCGCTTCGGGAATGCCGCACAGGCCGAAGCCGCCAACGGCGAGCGTCTGCCCATCGGCGACGATGCCGTCGAGCGCCGCCTTCGCGCTCGGGAAAACCTTGTTCTTGCCGTTTTGCGTCGCGGCCACGTCGGACTCCGTTCGGTTCTGCGCAATGCCCCGGAGTTTACCGTGGCCGCGGGCACGTCCCCCACCGTACGTTCGGACAGGTCGGAGGCGCGAAACGGCGACGTCCGTCCGGCTGGGACATCGCGGCGCCAGGGCGGCAGCGTCTAGACTCCGGCCATGACCCGGATAGCCCTTGTGACCGCCATCGCCGCCGCTGGTGTCGACGACGACCTGACGCCCCTGCTGGACGCCTGCGCGCGCGCCGGAATGGCCGTGCAGGTGCGTGCATGGGACGACCCGACGGTGGGCTGGAGCCGTTTCGACGCGGCGATCCTGCGTTCGCCATGGGACTACGTGCCGCGCCTGCGCGAGTTCCTGGACTGGAGCGCGCGCGTGTCGGCGCAGACGCGCCTGATCAACCCGTTGCCCGTCGTGCGATGGAACACCGACAAGCACTACCTCGCCGAGCTCGCAGCGCGCGGCGTGCCAATCGTGCCGACGGCGTTCGTCGAACCCGACATGGAGCCGCTGCCGACGCTGCAGGCGTTTCTCGCCGCGCATCCGCACGCGGCGGAGTTCGTGGTGAAGCCGAGCGTGGGCGCGGGATCGAAGGACGCGCAGCGTTACGCGCGTTCACAGGAATTCGCGGCCGCGAACCACCTCGCGCGCCTGCTCGATGCCGATCGCAGTGCGATGCTGCAGCCGTATCTTTCGTCGGTGGACGAACACGGCGAAACCGCGTTGATGTTCTTCGCCGGGGAGTTCAGCCACGCGATCCGCAAGGGCCCGCTGCTGCGACCGGACGAAGGGCCGACGAACCAGCTCTTCGCCGCCGAATCCATCGCACCGCGTCTGCCGTCGCAGGACGAACTCGCGCTCGCCGATCGCGTGATGGCGGCCGCGCGCGAGGCGTTGCAGCTCGACGAGCCGCCACTGTACGCACGCGTGGATCTCATCCGCGACGACGCTGGCGGGCCGTGCCTGCTCGAACTGGAGCTGTGCGAGCCGTCGCTGTTCTTCGCACACGCGCCGGGCAGCGCCGACCGGTTCGCGGCAACCCTCATGGAGGAATTCCGATGACGCTTCTGCGCCTCTTTCGCCGGAATACGAATGCCAATCCAGCTGCCGCCGATCCCGCACCGGCGGAAGCCAGTCCGCCGCGGGTCGACGTCAGCCCCGAAGCGGGGGACGCCACTCCGGCATCGCCGGCCGAGTCCACGACGCGCTTCGAGCGCATCACGGCCGCGCTGGATAAATCCGGGAAGGGCCTCGAAATCGGCCCCAGCCACAACCCGATCATGGCCAAGCGCGACGGCTACGATGTGGAGACGGTCGACCATCTCGACCAGCAGGGTCTCATCGACAAATACCGCGAGCACGGCATCGACCTGTCGAGGATCGAACCGGTGGACTACGTGTGGACCGGGCAATCGCTGCCCGAACTCATCGGCCAGACGGGACGCTACGACTGGATCATCGCCTCGCATGTGATCGAGCACGCGCCGGATGTCGTCGGCTTCCTCCAGCAATGCCTGCAGTTGCTCAAGCCCAATGGCGTCCTGTCGCTGGTGGTACCGGACCGCCGCTACTGCTTCGACTACCTTCGCTTTCCCAGCACCACCGGTGCGATGGTGCAGGCACACTTGGAGCACCGTCGGCGGCATTCGCCGGGGCAGCTGGTCGACTACGTGGCCACCGTTTCCAACCTGCAGGGGCGGATCGCATGGAATCCCGATGACGGCGGGCCCGTCGCTTTCTCGCACTCGCTGGAGCAGGCCGGATCGATGCTCTCCGGCTACCTGACGCACGAGGAATACGTCGACATGCACGGCTGGGTATTCACGCCCAGCAGCTTCCGTCTGGCGATGTCCGATCTGAACGCACTCGGTCTGATCCAGATGCGTGAAGTCGGCCACTTCGGAACCCATGCCAGCGAGTTCTATTTCAGCTACAGCCCCGGGAAGGACGATCGCACCGTCGACCGCCTCGCCCTGTGCAAGCGGATCCTTGACGAAATCATCAACGAGCGATTGAGCTAACGGGCGCTCAGGAACGCCCGTACACGTCCTCGAGCCGGACGATGTCGTCTTCGCCCAGGTAACTGCCCGACTGCACTTCGATCAGTTCCACCGGCTCGGTGCCACGATTGCGCAAGCGGTGCACGCTGCCCAGCGGGATGTAGGTGCTTTCGTTCTCGTGCAGGTCGAACACGCGGTCGTCGCAGGTGACCTCCGCGACGCCCGAGACGACGATCCAGTGCTCCGCACGCTTGTGGTGCTTCTGCAGGCTCAGCGCCGCGCCGGGCTTCACGACGATGCGCTTGACCTGGAAACGTTCGCCCACGCCGATGGAGTCGTAACTGCCCCATGGGCGGTAGACCTTGCGGTGGAACAGGTGCTCCTGACGACCCGCCGACTTCAGCTTGTCCACGACCGCCTTCACGTCCTGCACGCGGTCCTTGCGCGCGACCAGCGTGGCGTCGGGCGTGTCGACGATGACCAGATCCTCCACGCCGATCGTCGCGATCATGCGGCGTTCCGATGCGCGCACGAGGCTGTCGCGCGTGTCGACCGCGATCACGTCGCCTTCGTAGCGATTGCCCTCGCCGTCCCGCTGCGCGACCGACCACAGCGACGACCACGAACCGATGTCGCTCCAGCCGCAACTCACCGGCACCACGGCCGCGCGGTCGGTCTTTTCCATCACGGCGTAGTCGATCGAATCGCTGGGGCTCGCGGCGAAGGCGTCGCGATCGACGCGGGTGAAATCGAGGTCGGCCTTCGCCGCCGCCATCGCCGCACGCGCGGCATCGAGGATGGCCGGCGCGTGACGCGCCAGCTCGTCGAGATAACGCTGCGCGCCGAACAGGAACATGCCCGAGTTCCACGCGTAGGTGCCTTCGGCGACGTAGCGCTCGGCGGTGGCCTTGTCGGGCTTCTCGACGAAGCGCTCGACACGGAAGCCGCCCTCGCCCAGCGCATCGCCGCGCAGGATGTAGCCGTAGCCGGTTTCGGCGTAATCGGGCCGGATGCCGAAGGTGACCAGCCAGCCATCGTGGGCCAGCCCCGTTGCGGCCTCGACCGCGGCGCGGAAGGCGGCCTCGTCCTCGATCAGGTGGTCGGCCGGCATGACCAGCAGCGTGGCGTCGGCGTCGCGTGCGAGCGCATGCAGCGCGGCGATCGCGATGGCCGGGGCGGTGCTGCGCGCCGCCGGCTCGAGCAGGATGCCGCCGCTGGCGATGCCCACGGCCTGCAGTTGCTCGCCGACCATGAAGCGGTGGTCGTCGGCACAGACGGTGATCGGCGGCTGCGCCCCTGGCAGCTTGCTCGCCCGCAGCACGGTCTCCTGGTACAGCGAGTGGTCGCCCACCAGCGCCAGGAACTGCTTGGGCTGGTTCTGCCGCGACAGGGGCCACAGGCGCGTGCCGCTGCCGCCGCTGAGAATGACCGGATGAAGCATTTGGACTCCGCCTTTGGGGGAACGAGCGCGCTGAAGGGTAACGGATCGGGGTGTCCCAGCCGAATCGCGCGACCGGCCGGTTCTCCAGATGAACGGATTGCGGCCCCCGCAGCGTCCGCGAGGGCCCGCGGTTCGAGACCATCCGCCTGCGTAGGGAGCGCCTCCTCGGCTAGAATCGGCGGTTCTCGGCCTGCTTCCGGCCGCGCAACCATAGGAATCCCCGCACGATGAAGATCCTCGTCGGCTACAAGCGCGTGGTGGACTACAACGTCCGCATCCAGGTCAAGCCGGACGGCTCCGGCGTGGTCACCGACGGCGTCAAGCTGTCGGCCAACCCGTTCGACGAAATCGCCCTGGAAGAGGCCCTGCGCCTGCGCGACAAGGGCATCGCGACCGAGGTCGTGGTCGCCACGATCGCTCCGGCCGACGCCCAGGCCCACCTGCGCAACGGCCTGGCCATGGGCGCCAACCGCGCGATCCACGTCGTGTCCGACCAGCCGATCCAGCCGCTGACCGCCGCCCGCACGCTGCTCAAGTTGATCGAGAAGGAGCAGCCGGACCTGGTGATCCTGGGCAAGCAGGCCATCGACGACGACGCCAACCAGACGGGCCAGATGCTCGCCACGCTGTGGGGTCGCCCGCAGGCCACGTTCGCCTCGAAGCTCGAGGTCGCCGATGGCAAGGCCACGGTGACGCGCGAGGTGGACGCAGGCCTGGAGACGCTCGAGGTCGACCTGCCGGCGGTGGTCACCACCGACCTGCGCCTGAACGAGCCGCGCTTCATCAAGCTGCCGGACATCATGAAGGCCAAGAGCAAGCCGCTGGAAACCGTGCAGTTCGCCGATCTCGGCGTGGACGCCGGCGAAGGCCTGAAGACCACGCGCTACGCCGCGCCGGGCAAGCGCAGCAAGGGCGTGATGGTGAAGGACGCGGCCGAACTGGTCGCCGCACTCAAGCAGAAGGGGCTGCTGTAATGAGCAAGGTACTCATCATCGCAGAACACCTGGACGGCAAGCTCAACGCCTCCACCGCCAAGTGCGTTTCCGCCGCGCAGGCGCTGCAGCCCGACTCCATCGACATCGTCGTGCTGGCTGCCGATCCGGCCGCCATCGCAGCCGAGGCGGCGCAGATCGCCGGCGTCGGCAAGGTCCTGACCGTTGCGAACGCCGCGAACGCCAACGCGATCGCGCAGGTCCTGACGCCGCAGGTGGCGAAGCTCGCCACCGGTTACAGCCACGTCTTCGGCCCGAGCACCACCTTCGGCAAGGACCTGATGCCGTGCGTCGCCGCGCTGCTGGGCGTGTCGCAGGTGTCGGACGTGATGGCGGTGGAAGGCAGCCACACCTTCAAGCGCCCGATCTACGCCGGCAACGCAATCATCACCGTCGAGGCGCCGGCCGGCCAGACCGTCGTCGCCACCGTGCGTACGGCGTCGTGGCCCGAGGCCGCCAAGGGTGGCAGCGCGGCGGTCGAAGCCGTCTCCGTCGACGCCGCCGTGCCCTCGCACACGCGCTTCGTGGGCCTCGCGGCCGGCAAGTCGGATCGCCCGGACCTGCAGAGTGCCAAGCGCGTCGTCTCCGGCGGCCGCGGCGTCGGTTCGGCGGAGAACTTCAAGGTGATCTACGCGCTGGCCGACAAGCTCGGCGCGGCCGTGGGCGCCTCGCGCGCCGCGGTCGACGCGGGTTACGTGCCCAACGAACTGCAGGTCGGCCAGACCGGCAAGATCATCGCCCCCGAGCTCTACGTCGCCGTCGGCATCTCCGGCGCGATCCAGCATCTGACCGGCATCAAGGACGCCGGCACGATCGTGGCGATCAACAAGGACGGCGACGCGCCGATCTTCGAGATCGCGGACATCGGGCTGGTGGGGGATCTGTTCCAGTTGCTGCCGGAACTCGAGAAGGCAATCGGCTGACGGCGCATAACGTGCCCGGCGCCGCCACGAGGCGGCGCCGCAAAACGACAATGGACACTCTGATGGATCAGAGACACAACCGCCACGATGAAGACGTCGCGTTGTGCGTCGACCTTGACGGCACATTGCCCTAGTCCGGCATCATTTACGAGTCGGTGCTCGCGCCTCTGGCGAGGAACCCGTTCTACCTGTTTCTGCTTCCACCGTGGCTGATGCGCGGCAAAGCCGCGCTGAAACACGAGATTGCCAGTCGTGTCGACCTGGAAGCGGCGACGCTCCCCTACGACGAGCGCATAGTCGCGCTTCTCAATGCGACCCCCATGAGTCCGCGCGTGCTCTGCACGGCCACCAATGGCAAGTACGCCGTGTCGATCGCCGAACACCTCGGCGTCTTCGACCTGGTCATGGCAAACGGCTTACGTTCCGGCGCGCCCCGAAACAGGGCTGAGCGGCTAGCGCCTTTCGATCAGCACCTGCAGTTCGTGGTGCGGGAATACCTCGCCTACCACGCGCACGTCGCCCGGAAAGTAGCGCCTGCGCGCAATCGACCACCCGCCTACGCCGGCAAGTGCATCGCGCAACATCTCCCACTGCACGAACGTCCGATGCGTGGCATCGATGCGGAATCCCGCCTGTCCCGGGACGATCACCAGTACGCGATTCACGCCTCGCTCCGCAGCCGCCGCGAGCAGGCGATGCAAGACGTCCATGGGTTCGTCGAGGTGTTCCAGCACATGGCTGATCACCATCGAATCGAAGCGCCACTCGGCGGGTAGCGTCCCCAGTGACCAACCATCGGCGCTTCCGTCGTACCAGGCGACGTCGAGGCCGCGCGCACGGCAGTGTTCGACCGACGCGCGGTTGTACTCGACCCCCTTGGAACCGGCTGGCAGCCGCGATAGCAGCTCGCCGACGCCACAGCCGAAATCGAGCGTAGGCCCGCGCAGCTGTGCGGCAGCGCTGCGCAGGTACCAACGGCGCACGAACCGACGAATCGCGCTGCGCTCGGTCTGGTACGCGGTATAGCCTTCATCGAAATCAGCCATGGCGTGTCTTGCCTTCGATCGGTCTTGCAGCGTCAAGATCAACAGGCTTCCTCGCGACTCCCGCGCGGGCGTCCCGATCGAACTTCTGCAGGGGGCGCCGCGGCACGGCGTTGATGTCGTAGCTGAGGAACGCGAGCACCAACTGCAGGCCCAGCAGTACCGGCAGCGCTGCGAGCATCACCGTGCCAGGATTGTTCGGAACGCCCGACTGGATGGAGCTCACCCACGCGCTGAGGCCTAGCGCGGTGCCTACTGCCATCAACATTGCGCCCGCGATCAGCTCGATGGAGGCGATGGTGAAATCGCGAAGGAAGTAGTTGTAGAAAACCCGCTTGAAGATATTGCGAACGTGCTTGAACAGGAACTCGCCGAGGATGCGTCCGATCTTCAGGTTGCTGACCTCGTCGCCGTACCGCGCGTCCATCGGTACGTCGGCGACCACGGCGCGCAAGGTATTCAAGCGAAACAACATGTCCGTTTCGAAGAAATAGCGCTTGCTTATCTTCTGGAAAGGCAGGCGTGCTGCGGTATCGGCATGGATTGCCGTGTAGCCGTTGGTCGGGTCGAAGATGTCCCAGTAGCCCGTCGAAAGCTTGGCGAGGAACGACAACGCCGCGTTCCCGACGATTCGCACCAGCGGCATTCGCATGAGCTGCGACAAGTCGTAGAAACGGTTGCCCTTGGCATAATCCGCTTCCCCCGACAGCAGCGGCGAAAGCAGGGCCCGCATCATCGCCGGGTCCATCTGCCCGTCCGCATCGACCTTGACGATGTACTCGGCGCCTGCGGCCACGGCCGCCTGGTATCCGCGCATGACGGCACCGCCTACGCC
The DNA here is from genome assembly GCF_003382285.1 of Lysobacter soli. Classification (GTDB taxonomy): domain Bacteria; phylum Pseudomonadota; class Gammaproteobacteria; order Xanthomonadales; family Xanthomonadaceae; genus Lysobacter_J; species Lysobacter_J soli. The sequence goes on along the minus strand of NZ_QTJR01000002.1, from coordinate 346,260 downwards.
GAGATTCGTCTCGTTGAAGTGAACCTCAAGGCGAGGGTCGGTGCATTGAGCTTGCAGGATCGCTCCCGAACGGTCCGGACACGCGTCGTCGACGACGATGATCCAGTCAACGAACGGCGGCAATGACTCGACGACGCCCAGGATGTGTCGCGACGCTTTGTAGCAGGGGATCACGACGGCCACGCGCCGCGCGTCGCAACGTTCGCCTTCCGCTTTGGATGTTTCTATGGTCATGGGAGTTACCGGGCGTCAGGTAGCGGCGCTGTGGATCGTAACGTCATCGCTCGCTTCAGGGCGTTCCGGGCCGGGACTGCGTCACCATCATCACGCCCGCGGAGATCAGGAACAGCCCTGTCCACTGCAGCGGACTGAGGCGCTCGTTGAAGAAGAACCAGCTGGCGGCCGCCATGATCAGGTAGAAGCACGATCCCGAGAGCGCAAAGGCCACCGACAGTCGCTCCTGAGTCAGCACGAAGAGCCACACCACGTAGCCCAAGCCCTGAATGGACAGCGCAAGTATCACGCCCGGCGTCGTTGCCGCGCTCCAGATGAACTGCAACGCGCCTTCGTTGCGCAGCACCGAAGCGATGGAGCCAACCGACTTTTTCAGGATCAGCTGACTGCCGATCGTGCACAGGTTCACGATCAGGACCAGAAGAACCACCTGCCAACTCATAGACTGTTGCCCTTGTAGGCCATTCGATAGAAGTTCGCGATCAGTCGGGCCATGCCCGCGGGCCACAACTGACGGAAGATACGCTCGTCCTCACTCGCCCTCGCCCCGCCCGAGATCCCTTCGGTCGTTGCGCTGTCGGCGTGGATCCGGTGCAGCATCAGCGTTTCGCGGATGTAGACGAAGCCGCCCGCCGTCCGCTCGCGTGCAAGCTTGAGCCAGGCCGACCAGTCCAGGTTGACCGTGTAGCTCGGATCGAAAATGCCATCGGCGATGTCGCGCCTGAGCGTGACCGCCGGGCACGGAATCGGGCAACCGAATCGCAGCGCATTCGTCTTGGACCAGCGGGACTTCACTTCGCACCGCCCCCAGAATGCCAGTTCGAGCAGCAACACCTTGATCCAGAGCATGGTCGAGCGCTTGCGCACTGCGCTTCCCGCGACCTCCGCATAGCCAGTGAATGCGAGCGCCGCGGCGGGCGACCGCTCCAGGGCGCGAACCGTTCTCTCCGCGAAATGCGGCAGGTACACATCGTCCTGATGGGCGATCGTCACCCATGGCGAACCGGCGCTGGCCACGGCAACCGACCAGTCGTGGGCGATGCCCCTGTTGGGGCCATGCACATGGACCCGGGCACCGTATTTCCGGGCCAGGTCGTCCAGGCCCGCGAACGGCGTCGAGGTGGAAATGACGATGGGTGACCGCCGGGTCTGTTCGGCGAGCGACGCAAGGCAACTCTCCAGGTACGGGGACTGTTTGTACGCCGGTACGACGAAGCTGTGCGTCGCGTCTTCGGCGGTGTCTTCGGGAATCGTGTTCATGTCACGCCTTGGGTGGGACAAGCTTGAACAGCCGGACGCCGCTGCTGTCGTCCCCGGCGATGGGTTCAAGGCACCGCAGGTCCTGATCCGGGACAGCGCGGGTGTACGCGATCCGGTTGACGCGCATGGCGCGCATCTGGGGACCACAGATGTCGAGCTTCACTACATAGAGGTCCGCTTGGCCCAGCGAATACTCCGGCGACGCGGAACCGGGCGCGGATTCGAACAGCACGTGCGCATAACGGTTCCAAACGTCGGCATGTCGCCTGGCGGGATCCAGTATCGTGTGTAGCCGCGCGTCGGGCACCATTTGCGATCCGTTTACCACGTCCAGCCCACGAGCCTTTAGACCTTGGGCGAAGACGAAGTCCCCTACGACGGCCCAGCGGTCGGCGGGACCATCGCTGGCCGCCCTGGCCGCGGAAAGGATCGGCTTGTCGAGAATGGCGGACAAGCCGGACGTCAACGGATTGACCGTTGCTCCAGGGATGGCGAGTAACGCGACACCCAGGGCGAGCGAAGCACGCTTGCCTTGTGAAATGCCGCGGGATAGCAGGAAGGCCAGCAGCATGCCAGCGGCGACGGTGCCGGGAGTAATGAAGGCTTCGTCGCTCTTGCGCAGACCCCAGCCAAACATGCCCACGACGATGACGGCCAGGAGCGGAATCCAGCGACGGTCCTCAAGGGGTCGAAGAATTCCTGCCTGTGGCGACGCTGCTTCGGCGTGGGCGGCCACGATGATGGCCAGCAGGATCGACCCGATTCCAAGGCCGACCAGCGAGCGTTCGGGTGGCGACCAGGACCAACCGGCAGACTGGTACAGCTTCGCAAGCGGCTCGGGCATCGAGCAGCACATCCAGAAAAGCACCAGCAGTGCATAGAGCGCCAAAGCCGCGGGATAAGCCCCCTCGCGGCGAAGCAGTCCCCGGAAACGCAACGCGGCGATCCCGATCGGGAACGCCAGGACGAAACTGCTGGCCTCCGATGCGTTGATGGCCGCAGCGGGGAAACGCAGCTCGCCGAAACGGAACGCTTCAAACCACGCGTACAGCGCGCGCTCAAGCGTCACGCTGCCCGGCACCGCCACTCGGTGGCCGGGGTAGATTGTGGCCATCATGGTGGCGATGGTGTCTTCCGCCTGCACCACGTACGAGGCGAGGAGCAAGGCGCTCGTTGCGACGACGACCATGCCGGTCATCACGCGAATGCCCCAGGCGTCGCGGATCTTGTCCGTGGCGCCGGGTTCGACCAGCGATGCGGCCAACAGGAATACCCCAAGGTAAGCCATTGGGAGGATGAAGGGCGGGTACAGGTGGAGCAGGAGGCTGATGATCGAGTAGACGGCCAGCAGCGCGCCCGTGAACAGCCATCGGCGCCTGCGCGCGTACAGCAGGTAATTGGCACCAATCACGCCGAGGGCGAAGGCGATGAGGATTTCAGCCAGGTTGCTCGACAGCCACCATTGCGAGAACGAAGACGCGTATACCCACACCGCGCCGAGAAACGACATCGCCGTGTTGCCGCGCGTGAGGATGAGCAACAACCAGAAGAATGCCGCGACAAGGCCGAACGTCTTGTAGGCCCACCACCAGGAATAGCCATGCTCCAAGTCGAACAGTACGAAGCCCAAGAATTTCGGCTGGAATGTCGCGACGGAGCCCAACACCGGAACCGATGCGAGCAACGGGGCACGCTCCCCGCCGATGTTGGAATTGGTGAGCCTGGCGCCACGCTGCACCTGGTTGAGGATCCAGGGAGTCTGCGTGTTCCACTCATCCGACCTGACCCGCCGCGGCTCACCCAGATCTACCAGCTGATGCACCGGCTTGGCGGGGTACATGGTTTCCCACACCCCCACCGAGGACTGGTGCAACGCCAGCGCGATGTAGACCACGGATGCGACCGCAAGCGCGACGAGCACCGCGGCGGCTTCGGCCTTCACGGTGACCACGGATGGCTCGCTGAGGCGTTCGGCCAGGCGGCCGGCGGCATGCCGCGCGATCCGCATCCCGGTCACATACGCGGGCAACCGCTGGAGGCTTGCGAACAGCAGGCAAAGGACGAATGTGACCGCCGCGGCGGCGGCAGCAAGGCCCAGCCGGGCAGGCCAGGGACTGCCGCCCTTCGGCAGCGCCAGATCGATGAACGGGTCGCCAGCCGAGGCAGCGAAGACGATTGCTTCACCCTCGACGCGTGGCGAGGTGACGTCGTTGGTACCCTTGACCGCTGCCGAAAGCGTACGGCCTGCCAACGGAGCAGGATCCGCGCCCGGCGTGCGTATGGCGACCGGGCCGATCGCAACCTCGCCCGCCTCGATGCCCGGGTCGACACGCAGCCTCGCGACCGGCTCGTGCACACCGAGCCGGATGCGGTATTCGTGCCAGGTGCCGTCCGAGGTCGCTGCGAAGGCGACGCTCCGGTCGGGCGAGTATCCTTTGCCTTCGCCCGCATAGAACAGCTGGCCCAGCGAACCGGCGGTGGTTCGCATCCTCAACGACACCTCGTAGCGGGTATCGCGTCCCGTCGCGGCAAACCCCACAAACACCACGATGAAAGCGGCGACGGCCGCAAGGATCGGGAATCTCTTCATGGGCTTCGCGGGGGAAACGCAAGGCCGAACGGCTCCCCGTGGAGCGTCAGGTTCGGGTTATACGCCGGGTCGACGGACAAGGTGTCGCCCCATCGCTGGTTCATGAACAACACTTCCCGCTGGAAGCGCTCGATCTTCTCGGGCGTGTCTTCCAGGCCGCGCGACGCCGATTCATGGTGGTAGAGCTCGGCGAATGGCGTCCACACGTTGCGGTAGCCTGCCTCACGAACGCGCAGGCAGAAATCGACGTCGTTGAACGCCACGCAGATGGCTTCGTCCAGGCCGCCGACCGCATCGAACACTTCCCGACGCACCAGCAGGCACGCGGCGGTCACGGCCGACAGCGACTGCGTCAGGCGGGCGCGATTCATCTGGCCGGGATACCCGCGCGGCTTCGCACTGTAGGCATGCCCCGCTACGCCATGCAGGCCGACGATGACGCCGGCGTGCTGGATGGTGTCATTGGGGTAATAGAGCATCGCGCCGACCGCGCCCACGTCGGGGCGCACGGCGTGTCCGACCATCTCGTCCAGCCACTCGGGCGTGATGACCTCGATGTCGTTGTTGATCAGGCCGATGATGCTGCCGCTTGCGTGCCGCACCGCGTGGTTGTTGATCGCCGAATAGTTGAACGGCGCATCGTAGGGAAGCACGCGAACGCGGGGATCGCACACCACCTCCGCGAAGTATTCGGCGGTCTCTGGCTCGACCGACTGGTTGTCGACGATGAGGATCTCGTAGTCCGTATACGTGGTCCGCGTCAGGATCGACTCGACGCACATCTTCAGCAGGGCGACGCGATCGCGCGTGGGCACGATCAGGCTCACCCTGGGGGCGGGCACCGGCACGTCGTATTGCAGTCGGTGGTGTCCCCACTCGGTGGACAGCACGCGGCCTGCCGCGCCGACGCGGTGCAGGTGCTCCCTGACCGCACGCTCGCCGGCGGTCACCGCGTAACTTTTTTCGCCCACGGCGAGCGCGGTCGAACCGGGAATGGCGCGCCAGTGATAAAGCACTTTCGCCAGATGGCCGATTTCACTGGCGTCGACGCGTTCGCAGCAACGAAGCGCAAGGTCCCAGTCTTGGCTGCCTTCGAGCCCTTCGCGGAAGCCGCCTACTTCGCGCACCAGCCGCGTTTCGAACACGCCCAGGTGGCTGAAGCAGTTCTGCGACAGAAACAGCTCGTAGTTCCAGTCCGGCTTGAAGTACGGATCGTAGCGCCGACCAAGTTCGTCGACCTTGTCCTCGTCCGTGTACAGCATGCGCCAGTGCGGATTGGCCGCCAGGGCCGCGGCCACATCCGACAACGCCGTCGGCGGCAACTCGTCATCGTGGTCGAGCAGCGCGACGTATTCGCCGCTCGCAAGTTCGAGCGCGCTGTTCGACGTCGCCGAGATATGGCCGTTGCGCTCGCGGAACGCGATCTTGATACGGGCGTCCATGCCGGCGAATTCCTGCAGGACGCGTCGCACGTGCGGCTGCGTCGAGGCATCATCGGCAATGCACAGTTCCCAGTTGCGGTAGTCCTGCCCGATCACGCTGCCGATGCTCCGGCGCAACCACTTCTCCGGCGTGTTGTAGACCGGCATCAGGACCGAGATGAGCGGTTCGCCCGCATCCGCATGCGGCACGTTGGCGCCGCACCCGTACAGGCGGACCCAGCGCTCATAGTCGTTGCCTGCATCGAACGTGGAAACGCCCGCGTATTCATCGTGCAGCGCCGCGCCCAACCCGGCCGGACCGCCCTTGACCAGCCGTGCCAGGACCCACTTGAGCATGGCCAGCTTCGCGCGCTTGCCGCGGCGGCGACGCAGGATGCCCGCCAGCATCATCATCGCGGCGCTGTAGCGCGACAGACGCCGCAGCGTCATCGAGCCAGTGGAGAAGGTTCCAGCTGCGGCCATCGGGTCCATGCGCATCGCATGGACGGTGTGTGGGAAGCGCACCAGTGCGCCGTACTGCCCGGGCGCACCCGTTGTTTGCAGTTCGATGCGCTCATGCTCCTGCATGCCATGCCCATAGTCCGGATACAGGACCGGTGCGACGACGCCCTGGCGCTCCGACCGGATGTCGAGCGAAACCTGGTACCAGCCGCCCTGGAGATAGCCGTGGCCGTCCATCGACAACATGAATTGCGGGTCGGTGCCGGTCGCACACCAGTTCAGGCGGGCGGCGTCGCTGCCCGCCTCGCGCCGGACTTCACTGCATGGGCTGACGCTTATCGTGATCACCTGGATCGTCCCTGATCTTCCTTGGTTCGCGATTCGATACCCACCAGCCGCTTCAGCCGCCGGATGAAGCCTGCGCGGGTCAGCACGGTCAGCATGTTGTGTTGCTGGTCCAGCAGGATGCGTTGCTGCTCCAGCATAAGCCGCTGCTGCTCCAGCATGCCCTGCTGGTGCGCGAGCATCGACTTGTTCTCAAGCACTGCATCGCCCTGGCTGCGGATGAGATCCAGCTGCCCGCTCACCAGGGCCCGCATCGCCTCCAGCTCGGCGGCGTGGTGGCTGGCGGTGCTGCCCAGGTCCTGCACGCCCTGTTCGACGACCTGCGTACGCTCGCCCAGCTGAGACAGATTATCGAACAGACGCTCCTCGTCCACGGGCGGTGGCAATTGCGGCGCCATGGCCCGCTGGGCCAGCGCCAAGCCGTGTTCGTAGGCGATGTGCTGCAGCGTCGGATCGAGGAGGACCGTCTCGTAGTCCACTCCGACGCGCAAGGCGGTCGCCGGGCGGTCGCCCACCACCTGCCACGCTTCGGCGAGCGAGAACTCCACCCACGGGTCGTCGTGGAAGGACGCGAAGCGGAGCCAGCGTTCACCCACCGGGTGCAGGTTTTCCGCATTCAGATGGCCGGACTTGCGGATATCGACGAAGCCAACCCCGTCCGGTGCCTGCGGATCCTCGAATTCCAGCGCCAACCGGAACAGGCCGAAGACACCCGGGAGGTCGGTGGGGTCGATGCGGATGAAATCCGGGCGCACGCCGTCGGGGAGGACGAAGCGGAAATCCATCGTCCGCACCGAACCCTCGGGCAGGTGCAGCAGCAGCGAGCGTCGCTCGTCATAGCCTTCCTCGCCGGTGCGGTAGTAGACGCGGCAGTCGACCTGTCGCGGCTGCGCGCCACTGGCGACGGGCAGGTTCGTCGCCGGGTCGAGGATGGTCGCGGCGATGCCTTCGAAATACCGGCGCATCGCGTCGGGATCGGCCAGTGCGGTGTCCATGAAGGCGCGGAACGCTTCGGGCACCTGGCTTCCAACTTCGACCACCGCCAGGCCGTTGCTGTGCCGGAACTCGAACGTGCGGTAGCGCGCAGACAACTCTTCGATGAGCTTCCATACGCCGAAGTCGCGGCCCTGCACGTTGCAGTCGTGGAAAATGACCACGGCGCGGTCGCTGAGCTTGGGCAGCCAGGTTTCGAAATCCTCGCGGACGGCCTCGTACGTATGCAGGCCGTCGATGTGGAGCAGGTCGATCGACCCGTCCTCGAACGTGCCCACCGCGTCGGCGAAGTAGGAACGCAGCAGCGTCGAGAAGCGGCTGTAGCGCGGATCGTGGTAAGCGCGCAGCGTGCTGTATACGTGCTCGCCGTAGAAACGCGCGTGCTCGTCGCCCTGCCAGCAGTCGATCGCGGTGCAGCGGGTCGGGGCGCCGAGATGTTCCACCGCCTGGCAGAAGGCGAGGTACGAGTTGCCGGAATCGGTGCCCAGCTCGACCAGCTGGCGCGGCCGCAGCAGGTCGATCAGCAGATAGGCGAACGGGATATGTCCCACCCAGGCGTACGGGTGCGACAGGTGCGGCCTCAGGAAGACGACCGGATGGCGGTCCATTCGGAAGGTGGGGGTCACTTCACTTGCTCCAGTGTGATTTCAAGCATCGGCAGGCCGATCAGGCCGGCGGGCGCGCCCTGGCCCAGGGCTTTGACCGCCAGTGCCTCGTGCATCCAGTGATGGATGACGTGCTCATGCTGCGTGCCGGCGGCCACGCCGACGGCGAGGAAATAGTCGCCTTCCTGCAGGCGTGGCATGTCGAAGCGGAAACGGGCGACGGCGCGGTCGCCGGCCTCCATCACCATCCGCTCGTCCAGGGTCGTCAGGTAGGTGTTGTCGCCGAACAGCAGCTGGCCGAGCCGGTCCTTCAGATAGAAGCCGACAATCGGGGACTCCACGCGGCGGGTCGCGCTCGCCTCGACCTCCAGCACCACCGTCTCGCCACCGGTCAAGGTGGTGAGCTGGCGGCCGTCCTCGTCGAGCAGCGCCACATCCGCGACCTTGAGCCCGCCTTCGCCGAATGCCGGCTTGGACGGATCGAAGTCGACCACGTGCAGGTCGTTGCGTAACAGGGAGCGATCGATGAGCGGCTGTCGGGGATCGCGCCGGGACGTCCGCACCGGGGGCTTGGCGGGAACCGGACGCGCCGCGCCGTCGTAGGCCGCACGTCCTTCGCGTTCGGCGATGAACGCTTCCAGGTAAGCCTCCATGACCTCCCGCGCGTTGCCTTCCTTGCGCATGGTTCCCGAGTCGATCCAGATCGCGCGGTCGCACAATCCGGTCACCGCGCCGCCGTCGTGACTGACGAACAGCAGCGTTCCGCGCTCCTTGAACTCGCGCAGGAAGCGCATGCATTTCTGCGTGAAGAAGGCGTCCCCCACCGACAGCGCCTCGTCGATGATGAGGATGTCGGCATCGACGTGCACCATCACCGAGAATGCGAGCCGCATGACCATGCCGCTGGAGTAATTGCGGACCGGCTGGTCGACGAATTCGCCGATATCGGCGAAAGCGAGGATGGCCTCCATTCGAGCATCGACCTCCGCTCGCGTGAGGCCGAGGATCGCCGCGTTGAGATAGACGTTCTCGCGTCCGGTGAACTCCGGATTGAACCCGCTGCCCAGCTCGAGCAGCGCGGCGACGCGGCCGCGCACGGCGACGGTGCCTTCAGTGGGAGTGAGGGTGCCCGCGATCATCTGCAGCAAGGTCGACTTGCCCGAGCCGTTGCGACCGACGATGCCCAGGGTTTCGCCCTGCTTCACGCGCAGGTCCAGCCCGCGCAGCGCCCAGAAGTCGCGGTACAGCTTGCGCCGGCGGCCCATCAGCCCCTGCAGGAGCCGCTGGATGGGCTTTTCATAGATGTGGTACGCCTTGCCCAGACCGCGCGCGTCGATCACGTACTCCGACGCGAGGCCTTCCTTGTTCTCAGAGGACATCGGCGAACCCACGGCGCAGCTTCCGGAAGACGGTCAGGGCGAGCGCGCTGAAAAGCACGCTTCCTGCAGCGTAGAGCGCCAGTCCGCGCCAGTCGGGGAGCACGCCCCAGTAAGCGACGTTCCGCACCTGGTCAATGATGAAGGTCAGTGGATTGAGGTGGAAAAGCAGCTGGTAATTGGCGGGCAAGGTCGAGACCGGAACGATCGCCGAGGACAGGAACAACAACGCCGTCGACGCGACGCCCATGAACTGTCCGATGTCGCGAAGGTAGACGCCCAGCGACGAAAGCAGCCAGCCAAGCCCCACGGACAGGAAGACCAGGGGCAGCAGGACCAGCGGGAGCAAAACGATGGTCCAGGGCACGGTCCCGCGCACCAGCGCGCTGAGCAGCACGAAAACCAGGATGTTCGCGCACAGGTGGAACAGCGTCGCCAGGACCACGGTCCAGGGCAGGACTTCGAGCGGGAACACGATCCGCTTGACGAGGTTCGAGTTGCCGACGATGAGCATGGGCGAGCGCGTCATGACTTCCGCCACCAACCCATGCGTGAGCAGGCCGAGGAAGAGGATGAGTGCGAAGTCGACCGTGCTGCCCGTCGCCCCCGGCCAGCGGCTCTTGAGCACGTACCCGAAGGCAAGGGTGTACACGCCCAGCATGAGCAGTGGGCTGATCAGCGACCAGGCCATACCGGCACTGGCGCCGCGGTAGCGGCCCAGGACGTCGCGCCGGCTGAGCTCCCACGTCAGGGAGCGGTGCTGAGCATCGAACGCAATGAAGGGATTCACAGGGACTCCTCCCGCGCGCACCGAGTTCTTCGGGATAGCCACGGAGACAAATGTCAATAAACGAAGATGCCCATGCGCAGGCTACCCGCGCATGGACACCTCGGTAAATCCCCTAATTTTGACGCAGAAGCCTTACGTCAAAGTGAAGCGCCTGCCGATTCCGCAGATTGCATCACCGCCGCTCTGAGTGGGGTACGCAAGGTAAACGACGTACTCGCCAGGAGCCAGTTCCGGCAGGTCGACCGCAACCTTGAACCCGGCCTTGAGGAAGTCCTCATGCTTTAGGTTCTTCGCCACGTCCGGACGGTCAACGCGCGTCACCACATCCTGCTCCCATGCGTTTACGCCGTTGGCGGACTGGATGCGGAGCTTCACGTCGGCAGGCACCTTCTTTGCCTCGCCATCCACTACCCAACCGCCGAACTCGATGGTCGAAACGCGCTGCGCCGTCGGCGCGGTTGGCCAGAACAGCACCCCGTTAAGGGACTCGATGTTGCAGCTGCCGTGCTGCTGTACCCCTACCTTCAGCCGGTAGTCGATGGCTCGCATCGTCGAAGGCTTAGCGACTGGCGTGGGCGCAGCGGCCGGGGCGGGAGCCTGCGCACCCTGCACGTTGGCGGTCGACTGTTCGCTCTTCTCGGAGCAAGCGGCAAGGAGCAGAGCGCAGGCCGAAGCGATAGCGGCCTTCATGTACATGGAACGCATTGGAACCCTATAGTTAATTGGTTGATTTTGCGGAGGAACTTTGCACGTCCCGAAGTATTCTCAAATGATGAGGTCTTCGCGCCTAAAGCTGAACACCGAGTGACCAGTATAGCCTTGCCACGCATCCTCGGGGATTTGGGCAGCCCTCAGCACCTGAGCTGAAAAGCTATCAGTAAGCCGGTATTCCCGGGGGAGATCGAAAATCGCGCCGATTGTACGGTCGATGTCGGCTGCCGAGAAACGGCGGACATGGTCAAACTGCCCGAAGCGGGACGTGGCTTCTTCGTGACTCAGACTCGCGAGCGACTCCTCGTATGAACGGCCGTAGACGGGGATTGAGAACAGGTGCCGCCCCCCTGGCGTCAGGAGCTTGTGCAGCTTTAGGAGCACTGCTGTGTAGTTGCAGGGCAAGTGTTCGATGACGTGCGAATGCAGGATCAGATCGAACGGCCCCGGCAGCTGGTAGTCGCGCTGACAGAGATCGACCTTCAGCATTCCGGGGATATGTGAGTACCGTTCTAGGTCGTAATCGCCCGCCACATAGTTGGAAAACTTCTCTCGCAGCCAGACGGAAAGACCGCGCTCCGGCGCAAAATGCATGACGCGCGCGCTGGACGGCAGATCGAGCGCGTCGATGTGCAGCTTCATAAGGCGAGTTCTTTCATATGAGCCACACGCCCCACACAGCACACGCTGTCGATGATTCACGTCGACAAATTCAGTAGAACCACAAATGTTGCAAGAGGGCGAAGCAGACATGGGAGTCCTTTCGATATCTAAATGGTCATCTTGCTGACAGCCGTGTCTACCGCCTCACGCAGGGCGTCAAACGACTTTGACGAGAAGGCTTGCCGCGTAAGCTGCGCATACTGCGGGTAACGACGCGTGACGACATCGACGCCTTGACGGACGAGCTCGGCCTTCTGGTTGCCGAAGCTCGCGCTGCGGACGTGAAAGACAAATGCGCAGGGGCTTATCACGTTCAGCCACCCCTTTGCCAGCGCCCGCATGCAGAAGTCATTTTCTTCCCCGTACCCCCTCGGAAAAGCCACTTCGTCGAAATCCCCGATATCATCCAGTAAGTCCCTGCGGATATACATGCAGAAGCCCGAACCAGTCGGCACCTCGACCGGCGCACAACCGGAACTCGCGCTGACAATTTGCGCGGCATAAGTGTCGCCGGCAATCCACGATGGGCGCGGATTGGACTTGCCCGGGATCGGGAACGAGAACGCTCCTGCGTTATCGCTCATTGCGGTGGTCGTACCAATCCTTACTGCAGAGTAAGTAGTCGACCTCATCCCCTCCAGCCACTGCGGCGTCACAACCGTGTCGCTGTTGAGCAACACAACGTCATGTTCCGCTGAAAGGCGTATACCCTTGTTAACCGTTCGGGTGTAACCGAGGTTTTCTTCGTTTCGGACGATAGTCACCTCTTCAAGCGAGTCGTAATCACGCAAGAGCTCGGTCACGGCTGGGTCGGTGCTCGCGTCGTCGATGACAAGCAGAGAAACATTTCGTAAATCGGTGTGGCGAAGCACAGAGTTCAGGCAGTTCCGAGTCTCCTCACACGCGTTGTAGACGGGGATGACAATCGTCACCGGCCGCGCCGGAGGCGCGAACTCCCGGCCGTGCGCCGCAGCGAAAATCGCCTGATACGAGTTCTGCAGGTTTGAATGGAGTTGCTTCGGGGTACACGTGCGCTCAATGAACGCACGACCTGCTTCCCCCATTTCCGGAATCCGCTCCGGCTGTCGGCACAACTCGGCAACGAACGCTGCCACCGCAGAGGTATCGCAATACGGAGCCAGAAATCCGGTCTCCCCATGTTGCACCAACTCGCCTAGCGCCCCCCAATCGTAGGCGATGACCGGCCGACGGGCTGCCAAGGCCTCTGCCACCGTCCGCCCGAAGGACTCCGAGAAGTGAGAGAGGTTCAGGACGACGTTAGCCTCGCGCACTGCTTCGATGGGCTTCTCCTTGTAGCCCAGGAACCGTACGTTACATAGCCCACCGGCGCGTTGCTCCATGCGCCATGCCGTAATCTGATCGTTGTCCGGCCCTATTAGCAGGAACTCGGCGTTCTCGACAGATTCGCACAGTCGCGCAACCTGTATGAAGTCGGCCACACCCTTCTTTGGAATGTTGCTGCTGATGATTGCGAAACGTACCGGCCCGTTAACCTCGTTCTTGATGTCCAAGTCGGCCGGATCAACCGCGTTGGGAACCGTAAAGGTAGTACCTATCCTACGGAATGCATTCGCCGTCGCTTGTGAGTTGGCGATGATGTAATCCGAACGCTCGAACACCGTCTTAATGATGGCTTGCACTGGCAGGTCAATGCGTGCACGTAGCGATTCGTCAAGCGTGATCAACTCCCGCACATGCGTGAGCGCGATCCTGTTCATGCGCCGCGCCGCAAGTAGAGGCTCAACCAGAACGATAGTGTTGGCATGTACGACGGTGATCCCATGCTTCGCGATGATGTCGCAGAAGGCGAGGGTTACCCGCTCGTCAGCTTGCCGATTCTTCACCCACTGCATATAGGGAAAGACGTAGAGCCCAACACAACGACGGCGCACTTCCTCGACATACGCGGCATTGTTCCCGCTCGGCAACGTGACGTACACGTTCACGCTCATTTTGACCAACGCATCAAGTACGTCCAGGAAGCTCCTCTCCCCCCCGAATAGCTGATGGCCCGAGATGTGCGCGCAGAGCAACAGTGCAGGCACCTCTTCCTGTGGTGTCCGTTCTCCGCGAATCCAGCGCGGGCTGAGCTTGCCGCTAGTGCCTGTCGCAACTACCTCCTGCGCCGGCGGCCGAAGCACAGATTTCACCGCTTTTAGATAGCCGTCTCCGAAGCGCTCGTCGGGCTCGAGGTACGTGCCTTCCGCCCACTCGTTCCATGCATTGATGAACAGAAGCGACTCATCGTCCGGGTTGAACTGTGACTCCTGGTGGACGATGTTCTTCAGCCAGTGACGGAATCGACCTGGCGTGGCGCCTGCGAAAATGCGGGAGTCGGTGAGTCGGCGGGCAGTGTTGTCCCAGCCCATCATGGCCCCTCGATGCACAGGCCACGAATAGCCGTTGGCGAAGCGCGCCAGATCCGCCTCGACAACTGCGTCATAACTAAATAGTTCGCCATTGAAAGACCCATTCAAGTCGATCTGAGCCGCACGCACGTCTTCCCTCGCGGCTTCATGCGGCGGAAAGAGGACGTACGAGTCGACACCAAACTCCCGGGGAGGACCTTCAAGTGGCTCAAGACCGAACCGCACGGCGCAGAGATGAATCTCGCCGATGCCGGCGCGGCGGCACTCCTCGCGCCACATCTCCGCGGTTTCCCGCCAGTTAGGGATGACTCTGATGCGATACACCAAGAGCACTGGTTTTCCATGATGCCGGATGTAGCGCGGATCCTTCATCATCGGGATCATCTCCCGAATGAAAGCCCTGTTGCTTTCCAGCGAGTAATCCTGCTCCAGGAGGACGTGGCGGTTCTGCCCGTCCCAGTTGCGCGTCCAGTTCTCGTTGGCCCAACACACGCAGAAGGGCAAGTCGGGGCGACCGTTGATGAGCATTTGCTCGATCGGCGAGTTGAGCAGCTTCCGGCCGTTGAACCAGTAGTAGTAGTAGCAGAAGCCGTGAATTCCATGCTCGCGGGCCAAGCGCGCCTGCGCTTCCTGAACCTGCGGAAGGCGCAAGTCGTAGTACCCCAAGTCGGAGGGAACCCTCGGCTGGTAGTGGTTGCGGAAAAGCGGACGCGCACGCGTCACGTTTCGCCACTCCGTGAATCCCGGACCCCACCACTGATCGTTCTCGGGAATCGGGTGATACTGCGGCAGGTAGAACGCGATAGCCTTGACTTCGCGATGCTTTTGACCCGCGGCGGTCTTCAGGGCTGCGTTGTTACGGCGCAGCCCGCGCAGAACTACAGCTTCCATCCCCGACTCGTCGGCAAGCACCTTGAGCAGCGATGCCAAGGCCGACTTTCCACAGTGCCTGTCCCTGACCGCGGCGACCCATTCCTCGATGCTCACGCGAAGCGCGCGCATTTGCGAGAGGAGGAGCGGATCGATCCACAGCATGCCACCTGCACGGACATCGAACGCGCCGCTGGGGATCTTCCGCCCCAGACGACTCAGAAACTTCGCAAGCGAGCTCCGAACCTCCGGCGCGACGGAATCACAAGTGTTGTCGATCAAGTCACTGGCCAGTCCTACGCCTTGGTCTTTGAGCAGCCTTGCGCTAACCGACCGTACCTCTTGATCGTTCGCCGTGACCTTGTCCGGAGAAGCAAACCAGCACACGAACTCGTACTTGGCAAGTGAACCAGACTCGACCAGGTGCAAGAAGCGCGCTGAAGCATCGTAACGATCCGGATATACGACAGTGACCTTGCGTTTGCAGTGTGCTGACGAAACGTGATTGTCGTTCTTGATCGGAAGGCTGATGGGACACGTCACGATGAGGTCGAACTCATCACCTAGCGAGCGCAGCAGACCCTCGGCCGCACCGACCTCGCTCACAGACTCGCAATTAGAGATGACTAGGACGCTGGCCTTTGTCTCGGACGCTTTCAGGCGGAACAGGTCTGGCAATCGCCCCTTCCCGGTCGGCAGCAGGGTAAAGCAGTTGCTGTCGTCAGCTTGCCCCGCAGCGTCCCTATGAGCGCCCGCATCGCGAAGGAGTCCGCGGATCTCCCGCCCTTCGAAACGACCGTGCGTTAGATAGTGAACCAAGGGGTTAAGCCCGGCTTCTGCAACATCGGCATGGCTGCTCAAGTACCATTGCGCGTCGAAACCGGGCCCCGGGTGTCGTCCCAATCGCGCGCCGAAATGAGCGTAGTGATAAACGGCATCGAGACCGATTGCCGCAACGTCCGGGTACTCGCTGAGATACCACTGCTCGTCGAAGTAGCCCGATTCCTTGATCAGTTTGATTTTGTCCGACATGCCCATCAGCCCAGCTCTCGCCCTTCGTTCCGTCCATAGACGATGTAGTGCAGCAGCGGGTTCAAACCGGCCGCCGCCACATCGGGGTTCTTCTTCAGATAATTGACCGTCGTGAAGCACTCGCTCGGATTGCGGCCCTCATTTGAGCCAAACCGAATGAAATGCTCGGCAGCGTTTTGGCCGCTTTTCGCAACATCCGGGTACGTCCACAAGTACCAGCCTTCATCGAACAATTCAGACTTGCTCAACAGCTCAAGTTGGGGTGCCAGATCTTCGCTGGCGCTAGCTCGCGACCGTGCACGCGGGCGCAGCAGCCCACCCAGCTTGCGCAGCGGCGCAGTGAGTCGCCACGAACGACTCATGCGCAGACCGATCAGCTCGGCCTCTGTCTGCTTCTGCAAACTGGCAGCTTCGAAACGTTCCAGCTCAAAGTCCCTGGATGCCGCTGTCTGCTCGGATAGCAGGCGCGACACGTGCGCTTCCAGCTCGATGACGAGCTGCGTCAATTTACCTACCTCGATGTAGCGGTGCTCGAGCGCCTGCTCCATGGCGGCCTTTGCTTCGACGGCCAACTTGAGCTCCTGCCGATGACGCGATATATCGTTCGCAGCGTTTCGAAGATCGCCCTCCAGTGTGCGGATCGACGACCCAAAATTCATCAACTCCCGCTGAAGCGCCTTCACTTGCTCCTGTGAAGAGTCGCGCGCCCGCTCCAGGTCGATCAGCTCGGACTCCAACTGGGCGACGCGCTCGTCGGTTTCCGCATGCCTGACAACACGCGCATGCAGCTCCTCATTGACACCCTGAAGTTCAAGGTTCCTTGCCTCCAGGCTTGACATATTCCGATCCCGGCAGCCGGCCTCATCCTGCATGCGCGAGAGAACATCCTGCAACGACGCGAGATCATATTCGGCTCTTGCCAATCGCGCTTCTCGGGTGGCAATACTCGCTAGCCCCTGAGACACCGCTTCACGCAGTGCCTGCCGGTCAAGTTCGTGACTCGCCAAAAGACGATCCCGATGCTCGACATCCATCTGATGCCGGATGCACTGATCCTTCACGAACTGCAGTTCTTGTTCTTTCAGCGCCAATCGCCTGTGCAAGTCGTCGGACTTTTCGCTCACCGCCGCTGCAGGCGTTGTAACCGGAGGCAGCCCTGCCTCGTATGCGGCCAACATATGCTCCCCTTCTCCCCCCTCGCGTCCTTCGCGAGGAATATTCCCGTTCGCCAACACCGCTTCGAATAGCTCTAACTGCGGCGCGTTCTTGTACTTTTTAAGATCGCCGCGGGACTCGCGCTCTCGGTAAAGCTTCTCCTCAACGAACGCGGAGAGCTCGCGCGTGGCTGGCAGCCGCAACCCCTGCACGCCCGCAGACTTCAGGTCATCCAGTAGCTTCGCCGCGGCCTGATCTGGATCTTCCATGAGGTGCCTATGGGAGACCACGACGCGGGGCAAGTCTGCGGACGCCTGCAACGCGCTGCGAACGTAGCGTTCCCATAACAATAGACCGACCTCGATCGGAATGCCGTTGCGTCGCTGCAAGCTCGATGCTACTTCTACGGGGTTTCGGTAGATGTGGACGCAGACTGGCGCTTCCAGGAATTTTCGCCACAACGGTAATAACAGACACAAGCGCGGCTCCTTCAACAGCCATGGCCTGTGCGCGTCCAGTTCGAGAATCAGCTGCGACGCGTGTTTTCCGAAGCGGGCTACGACTTCGGGCGGAAGCGCGGCCACGTCGAATCTGGCAATGCGGTTCCAATCGCAATCGACGGAATGCAGAACAGCGTCGTTCAGATTGCGAACGTCACGACGTTCCCAGAACCCCTTCGGGTTTTCACTATTTGCCCCGGTGCTCGCGCCTTCCGGCCCAAAGTAGGCCCCCATCAAGTTGAGGAGCCTTGCCAGAACAGACGTGCCCGAGCGATGCATGCCCAGCACAATCAACTGCATTGTTCTTTCCCCGCCTTCCCAAAGGTCCGTCTTTGCCTTGCCTGACTCCGCACCGCTCTACTGCAGTGCGTTGAGTACCCCTGCTTGAAGATTGAAAGGACCTCCGAAGCTCTCCGGCGTCCCTCCCCCGTAAACCTGCAGCACCCCCCCGAGTTGCCTCAAGTCTTCCAGTCGAGCGTCCTGCACTTCCACATCGAATCCCACGAATTCCTTCGGCAGCCCCCTCGCTTCCTGCACGTCGTGGCGCGCATGCGGCTCGAAATCGGTCACCAGCCAGCGCTCGCCGGCACTGACGACGGCGAGCCAGCGCGGCATGTCCCCATGCGGTTGCACGGCCCAGCCGCGGATGCGCAGCTTTCCGTCGCGCACGGATATCTCGTCGACCGAACCGATCGCCGCATCGTCCGCCGCCGTCGCATGCGGCGGCGGCCTGTCTGCCAGCACCTGGTAAGCCTTGAACGCTTCGACGAGCGGGCCGAAGTACACCACTCGCCCCGCTTCCATCACCATTCCCTTGTTGCACACGTCCTTGAGCAGCGAGAAGTTGTGGCTGGCGAGCATGACGATCTTGCTGCCGCCCATGCGCTCAAGCATGCGCTGCTTGGCGCGCTTGAGGAATTCCGAATCGCCGGCGCCGATCCATTCGTCCAGCAGCATGATGTCGTGCTGCATTTCGGTGGAGATCGCGAAGCCCAGGCGCATCTTCTGGCCGGCCGACAGCGTCTTCAGGCGATGGTTCGCCTTCTCCTTCAGGCCCGCGAACTCGAGGACGGGGGCCACCATGTCGCCCAGCGAAATCGCCTCCAGGCGCATGGCGTTGGCGCGCAGGAAGATGTTTTCCTTCACCGTCGCCTCGCCGTTGAAACCCAACGACGTATTCAACAGCGCCTGGCAGGTGCCCTTGACCTCGATGCGGCCGCGGGAGGGCTGGTAGACACCGTTGAGGCAGCGCAGCAATGTTGACTTGCCCGCGCCATTGCGGCCGAGGATCGCGATGCGGTCGCCCTCGTTGACCTCGAACGACACTCCGTCCAAAAGCGTGCGGAATTCGCGATGAGGTGGATCGAGCAGCGCGCTCAACAAAAGCGAGCGCCAGCTGCGCGCCTCCCGGTCGTTCTGGACGTAGAGCGGAACCTTAAGGGCGAGGTCTTCGACCTTGATATGAGCTGCCACGGCGGTCCCTCAGAGCCAGAGGGGAACGTAGCGTGCGTACCTGCGGTACACAACGGCAGCCATCGACCAGCCAAACAAAGTCAAACCGGCGACGTAGTAGAACGTAACCGGCGACAACTGATCGCCGAGGATCGGCGCGCGCACCATCTCGATGAGGTGGTAAAGCGGGTTCAATCCCATGAGCTTGGACTGCAACGACCCTGCCGGCACCGCATCGGCGTGCCAGATGATCGGCGTGAGCACGAAGCCGAAAATGAACAGGCTCCCCATCAGCTCCTGGACGTCGGGGAAGCGCGCTCCGAGCAGCGAGAAGACCACTCCCATCCAGAGGGCGTTGGCGAGCAGCACCGGCATGGTGACCAGCGCCATCGCGATGCCGCGCATGTGCACTTCGGGCGCTGCCCAGAGGGCCACCGCAAGGATCGGCAGTGCGAGGACAAAGTAGAACAGCGACTTTGCGATGACCAGCAGCACGAAGTCGGTCAGGCGCGTATGGCCGTCCAGGATGAACGCCTGCTGCGCCGACAATACGCTGGAGCAATCATTTATCGAGGTCATCAACACGCGGAAAAGCAGGAAGCCCACGCCGACGTGCGCGGCGAATTCGGCGACGCTGATGTTCTGCATGTTCGAGAAGTACGCGCCCAGTCCCCAGATGTAGATGAGCGGCGGCACGAGCAGCCAGACGATGCCCAGCCGCGAGCGACGGTACTTCGTGACGATGTCGAGCCAGCCCGCGTAGGTCCAGAACGTCGGGCGCTTGAAGCTTTCGGCAAAGTGGGTGAAGAGCATCGACGACTATCCCAACGCGAGAGACAGCTCGGCGCGCAGGTCGCCGACATCCTCGACACCGACCGACAGGCGCACCAGGTTGTCGCTGATGCCCAGCTGCGCGCGACGTTCGGCGGGCACCGACGCATGCGTCATGATCGCCGGGTGGTTGATCAGGCTCTCCACGCCGCCGAGCGATTCGGCGACGGCGAACAGTTCGCAGCGCTCCATCATGCGACGCGCGGCATTTTCGCCACCCTTCACGTAGATGCTGACCATGCCGCCGAAGCCGTGCATCTGGCGGACAGCGAGTTCGCGTTGCGGGTGCGACTTCAGGCCTGGATAGATGACCTTTTCGACCTGCGGGTGATGTTCCAGCCACTCGGCGAGCGCCTGCGCGTTCTCGCAGTGCGCCTTCATGCGCAGATGCAGCGTTTTCAGGCCACGCAGCGCGAGGAAGCTGTCGAACGGTCCCTGCACGCCGCCGATGGCGTTCTGCAGGAAGGCCATGCGGTCGGCGATCTCGGCGTCGTCGCCGACCACCGCCATGCCGCCGACGATGTCGGAGTGGCCGTTGAGGTACTTCGTCGCCGAATGCATGACGATGTGCGCGCCCAGTTCGAGCGGGCGCTGCAGGATCGGCGAGCAGAACGTGTTGTCGACCACGACGATCAGGCCGCGCTTGCGGGCGATGGCCGCGATCTCCGCGATGTCCACCAGCTTCAGCAGCGGGTTGGTCGGGGTTTCGATCCAGACCATCTTCGTCTCGGGCCGGATCGCGGCCTCGAACGCGGACACGTCACTCAGGTCGACCCAGCTGAAATCCAGGCCGGCGGAGCGGCGACGCACGCGCTCGAACAGCCGGTAAGTGCCGCCGTAGACGTCGTCCATCGCAATGACGTGGCTGCCCGAGTCGAGCAGTTCGAGGATCGTCGACGTAGCCGCTAGGCCGGAGGCGAACGCGAAGCCGCGCGTGCCGCCTTCAAGCGCGGCGACACAGCGTTCGTACGCGAAACGGGTCGGGTTGTGGCTGCGCGAGTACTCGAAGCCCTGGTGCACGCCGGGGCTGCTCTGGGCGTAGGTCGAGGTCGCGTAGATCGGCGTCATCACCGCGCCGGTGCTCGGGTCCGGCGTCTGTCCCGCGTGGATCGCGAGGGTACCAAGACCGGGCTTCCCGGCCCCGCCGTCGGCATGTCGTTCAGTCATAGCGTTCTTCCGTATTTTGCCGCTGGGCCGGCTAGCCTGGGCGGCCGCCGATTCTAGCATCGGCCCTCGTTCCCGCCGGACCGTTCCGTGGATTTTTGTCCCGCGTCTCGGGCCAATCCGTGACGTCGGCGAGCTTCGCAGACCAGGGGCGCCCCGGCTTTGCCGGACCAGCGGTTTTGGGGCGGCCGTGACCCGTCCGGCCGTTAGCGCTCGGGCTGGCGCGACTGCCAGCGCCACGCGTCGGCGCACATGTCCTCGAGTGTCAGCCGTGCCTGCCAGCCCAGCTCACGCTGCGCCAGCGACGGATCGGCCCAGTATTCGGCCAGGTCGCCCGCCCGGCGATCGACGATTTCGTAGGGAATGGCGCGTCCGCTGGCGGCTTCGAACGCGTGGATCATCTGCAGGACGGAGGTTCCCCTCCCGGTCCCGAGGTTGAGCGTGAGGCAGCCCGGCCGCCCTTTCAGGCGCTCCATTGCCGCCAGATGCCCCTCGGCGAGATCGACCACATGGATGTAGTCCCGCACGCCGGTGCCGTCGATGGTGGGGTAATCGCCGCCGAATACCTTCAGCCGCGGCAGGCGCCCGGTCGCGACCTGCCCGATGTAGGGCATCAGGTTGTTCGGGATTCCGCGGGGATCCTCGCCAATGAGCCCGCTCGAATGCGCGCCGACCGGATTGAAATAGCGCAGCAGCGCAATGCGCCACTGCGGATCGGCCACGCCCACGTCGCGCAGGAATTCTTCGACCATCAGCTTTGACCGGCCGTACGGACTGGTCGCGGCGAGCGCGCTGTCCTCGTGCAGCGGCATGATCGTGCTCGCGCGGTAGACGGTGGCCGAGGAGGAGAACACCAGCGTGCGGCAGGACGATGCGCGCATCGCTTCGACCAGCCTCAGCGTCCCGACGAAATTGGTGTCGTAGTACTCGACCGGCTTCTCGACCGATTCGCCCACGGCCTTGAGCCCGGCGAAGTGGATGACCGAACCGAAGCCGCCGTCTGCGAACACCCGGTCGAGCAGCGCCCTGTCCCGAATGTCGCCGTCGAAGACGGACGGGCGAAAACCGATGATCCGCTCCAGCCGGTCGATCACCCCGCGATGGGCATTGCTGAAGTTGTCCAGGATCGCGAACGGGATGCCGGCCTCGCCCAATGCCACGCAGGTGTGCGAGCCGATGAAACCGGCGCCGCCGGTGACGAGAACCCGATCACTCATGACGTGCATGTCCGGAAGTGGAGGTGCAAGCCGGCACAGTGGCGGGCGCATCGGCGAGTGCTCCGCCATCGCGCGGTTCCGTTCTTCCCGGCATTCCCGCTAGCATGGGCGGTCGCCGATTCTAGCACCGCCCATGAACCGCCCCAGGCGTTTGCCGCCGGATTTCAGTCGCAGTGCCGCCTATCCGCTGTTCGCGTTCGACACGGCGCAGGACCGTGCCTGGGTGCTGCATTTCGACGCAGAGGACTACCGGCGCGCCAGCTTCCTCGACCAGCGCGCGCTGAACCGCCCCGACGTCTCCGGCTGGGTCGTCGACCAGGCGGAACTCGCCGCCGCGCTCGACCCGAGCCCGCCGCTGCGCGACGTGCACTGGCTCTTCCACATCGGCCACTGCGGTTCGTCGCTGGTGAGCCGCCTGCTGGACCTGGTGCCTGGCGTACTTGGGGTGCGCGAGCCCCTGCCGCTGCTTACGCTGGCGCACGAACGCGACAACCCGGTCGCCGCGACGTGGGAAGCCCCGGTCCTGGCATCGCTCGCGCGCGGCTTCGCCGACAGCCGGGCCGTGATCGTCAAGCCGACCAGCGTGGTCACGACGATCGCCGACCGCCTGCTTCCCGCCACCGGCCGCGCCTGCCTGCTCTGGGTGGACCTGCACACCTGGCTTGCGACGATGCTCCGCGACCCGCGCCTCATCGACGGCCCGCTTTCCACCGAACCGTTGCGGCTGGCGCGCCAGCCCGATCTTCCGTCGGCCGACACCGACGACGCGCGCCTTGCCCGCGCCTGGCTGGTCGAACAACTGCGCTGGCGCACGCTGGCGACCGATCCGGCGTTAGCCGGGCGCCTGATCGACCTCGACTTCGCGGACGTATTGCGCGACCCCGCCCCGGCCGTTGCGCACCTGGCAGCGCATTACGGCCTGGACGTGCCCGGCGACTGGGCGCAACGCATCAAGGCCTCGCAACTGCTCAGCCGCTACGCCAAGGACGGGGACGCGCATTTCGATTCGAACGCGCGCCGGCGCGAACTCAGCGCTGCCGCGGAAAAGCACGCCGACGGTATCGCCGAAGGCATGCGGTGGGCGGAGGCGACGTTGGAAGGCATCGGCGATGAGGCTTACTTCGCCCCTCGCCTGCAGCCGCGCGGCTGATCAGGCCAGGAACGTGGTCATCGCGTAACGCGTGCCGCGCTCGACCGGCCGCACCTCGTGCAGCATCGAACACGAGAACACCAGCGCGGCGCCCGTCGGTGGTGAAAACAGATGCGGACCGAATTCGGGGTAACGGAACTCCCCGCCGGCGTAATCGCCCTGGTTGAGGTTCACCGACAGTGCGAAGCGTCGATGCGCGACATCGGGCGTCTCGTTGTCGCGATGTGCGCGGAAGTAGCCCGCGTTTTCCGGATACGCGAGCAGCTTGAACGGATCGCGCCGGCGCACCTCGAAATTGAACACGCGCACGATCTCGGGGAGCGCGCGCCGCATCAGGCGCTCGTGCATGCGCGCTTCGAGCTGCGCGTCGCGCGGAATCACCTCACGACGCTGCTTGATGTCGGGATCGACCTGCAGCCGCTGTTCGCCGTCCTGCATCACCAGCACCGCGGACACGTCGCCGCCGGCGCAGTCCACTTCGAGATGGCGGATCAACGCCGCGCACAGGTCCGGCTCGAATACGTCTGGAATCTGCAGCACTGGCGCGATCGCGAACGTCTGTTCGCCGCGCAGCGCGTCCACGTCAGCGGCCACCTTTGGCGCTTCGTTGATCGGCAGCGGCTGCGACGTCTGCAATCGCAGGTTCGCATCGGCCTGCCAGAACAGGCCGATGCCGAGACCCGCGCACCAGCGCGGATCTGCGGCGGCCGATTGCCAGCCCGACGCGGCACCTTCTGGCACGGCGGGGCCGACGCAAAGCGCGATCACGCCGTCGGGCGGACGCGGAAGGCGTGCTGCCGACGCCGCGTCGACAGGCGTCGCGATCCACAGCGGCCGCCCCGCGAATTCGGCGTGCAACGTGCGGCTGGTGCCGTCGTCCGCGCGCAGGCAGACGTCCGGCAGGCGGTCGCCCGGCAACCAGTGCGCGGACGCCGCGGCGTTCATCACTGCACGCGCCTGCGCAGGTAATTGAGCAGGTCGATGCGCGTGATCAGGCCGATGAACTTCTCGCCGTCGACGACGATCGCGACATGGCCGCGATCGAACACCGGCAGCAGCGATTCGATCGGCGAACGCACATCGATCTTGTCGAGCTTGCTCACCATCGCGGTCGACACCGGATCGCGGAAGCGCGACTCGTCGCCGTACACGTGCAGCAGCACGTCGCTCTCGTCGACGATGCCGACGATGTTGTCGCCATCCATCACCGGCAGCTGCGAGACGTCGTACAGCTTCATGCGCTGATAGGCGGTGACCAGCAGGTCGTTCGGACCGACGACGACCGTGTCACGTTGCGAGAACGGACGCAGGATCAGGTCGCGCAGGTCGCCCGACGACTGGCGCGCGAGGAAGCCGTTGTCCAGCATCCAGTAGTCGTTGTACATCTTCGACAGGTACTTGTTGCCCGTGTCGCAGACGAACACCAGCACCTTCTTCGGCGTGGTCTGCTCGCGGCAGTACTTCAGCGCCGCGGCGAGCAGCGTGCCGGTCGACGAACCGCCGAGGATGCCCTCTTTTTCCAGCAGCTCGCGCGCGGTGAGGAAGCTTTCCTTGTCGCTGATCGCGTAGGCCTTCTTCACCCGGGTGAAGTCGGAAATCGGCGGAAGGAAATCCTCGCCGATGCCTTCCACCATCCAGCTGGCCGACTTGTCCGACAGCGTGCCGCGGTTGATGTATTCCTCGAGGATCGAGCCGACTGGATCGGCGAGGATCAGTTCGGTCCCGGGCGACTCCTTCGCGAAGCAGCGCGACAGGCCGGTCATCGTGCCGGAGCTGCCGCAGCCGAAGACGATCGCGTCCAGGCCGCCGACGTCGGCCATCTGGCGCAGGATTTCCGGGCCCGTGCCGAACTCGTGCGCGGCCGGGTTGTCGGGGTTGCCGAACTGGTTGATGAAGTAGGCGCCCGGCGTTTCGCGCGCGAGGCGCTCGGCGAGGTCCTGGTAGTAGTCGGGATGGCCCTTGGCGACATCCGAACGCGTGAGCACGACCTGCGCGCCCATCGCCTTGAGGTTGAAGATCTTCTCGCGGCTCATCTTGTCGGGCACGACGAGGATGAGCTTGTAGCCCTTCTGCTGCGCGACCAGCGCCAGGCCGATGCCGGTGTTGCCGGCGGTGCCTTCGACGAGCGTGTCGCCGGGACGGATCTTCCCGGCCTTCTCGGCCGCTTCGATCATCGACAGGCCGATCCGGTCCTTGATGGAGCCGCCCGGGTTCTGCGATTCGAGCTTGAGGTAGAGCTCGCAGACGCCGGTGTCCAGGCGCTGCGCCTTGATGATCGGCGTGTCGCCGATCAGTTCGAGTACGGATTGATGGATGCTCATGCGGGCAGTGTAAGAGCCCGGCGTGAAGCGCGGAAAGTGCGGCGCGCCGCCACTGGCCGCAGGCGACGCGATCGGCGCGCACGAAGGGGCGCCCGGCCATGCGGGCGCCTTCGGGGAGGGAGGGATCCTTCGCACCGGGGCGGCTGCTGGGCGCAGCCGCCCCGGTTCTCAGGAGACGCGGGCGGAGAGACCGACGAGGAAGTCGCCGCCCGCGGCGAGGAAAGAGGTCGTCGTCAGTGGCGTTGCAGGTCGTACATGCGGACCAGGCGGTCCTTCGCAGCCAGTTTTTCGCGCTTCATCTGCGCCAGGGTGATGTCGTCGATCGGTAGCACGCCCAGTTCGGCGTCCATCACTCTCTTGTCGAGATCCTTGTGGCGTTGATAGAGCTGCTTGAATTCCGGGTTGGCCTTCATCAGCGCCTCGATTTCCGGCTGCGGTCGTTCTTCGAACATGTAGAGCCTCCTTCAGCGGGTAAGGAAGCCCCGGCCCATGGCCGAGGCCCGTGCGGAAGGCCCCGCAGACGAAAACGCCCCGGTCCTCGAAGGACCAGGGCGTCGTGCGGGGTCATGGAGAGCAGGTCGGGGTCGGCGGCCTCACAAGGACCGGCCCCGTACTGACGTGGGGCTGCAGGGTCCTTCGAAAGGGGCGTTGACGTCATCGACCAGGCTCATCGCCAAGCGGAAAACAGGCCGCTTGGAGTACCGACCCTACTCTTCCGAACCGGGGTCGGCAAGGGCGCCGGGGACGGGATGTGAGCTGCGTCGTGAAGGTCGCGACGAGCGGAAGGCGGCCGGGGCCGCGCTTCCGCGGGTATCATGCAAGTCGTTGATTCAAATTGATTTACTTGGACTGAACGACCAGCTCGGTGCGGTCGGCCTTGCCAGCCTTGCCGTTCACCTGCACCTGGCCCTGAGGCCAGCCACCGGCGACGAGTGCGTCGCGGACGGCCTCGGCCCGACGCTGCGCAAGCTTGGCATCCGCCGCGGTGACATCGACCCGCACGCCGGGCGAGGACGAAGCCTGCGCATAGGCGGCGACCGTCTTGACGGTGGTCTGCGCACCGCTGCCGAGGGTCGCCTTGCCGGAGCCGAAGCTGCCCTTGTCGAGGGCGAAGACCTCGCCGCGGCTGTCGCGCCTGGCGGTCGGCAGCTTGCCGCCGGTCACCAGTTCGGCCTCCTCGCGGGCCAGCTTGGCCTGACGATCACGCGCCGCGTTGAGGCGCGCCGTCTGGGCACCGGCGACGCCCTTCAGCGCGCTCTCGACGTCCTGCATCGCCACCGCGTCAGCCTCGCTCTGCTGGCGCAGGCGCTCCGCCTCCTCGGCCTGCATCTGGGCCTGCAGGCGCAGGCGTTCGTTCTCCGCACGAGCGCGGGCGGCATCGCGCTGGCTCGCTTCGACCAGCAGTTCGGCCCGCTCGCGATCGAGCTGGTCGACCTGGCGCTGCATCGCCTGCGTGCGCGCGGCCGATTCGGCGATCGCGACGCGGCGCTCGGCCACGTACAGCGCGCCGGGGCGGTCGCGCTTGGCGGCCTGGTCGAGCGTGCTCACGGCCTGACGGGCCTGGAGTCGCTCGTAGGCGGCGAAGGTGTTGAGCGTGGAATCGGCGTCGAGTGCGGTCAGGCGTTGCGACAGCCGGGCGGCGTCGGGGTTGTCGGCGGCAACGGCGGGCGCGGCGGCGAAGCACGCGGCCAGCGCGGCCGTGAGGATCATCGGACGAAGGTTCACGGCTGGGCCTCCTGGAGACGGCGGCGCAGCTCTTCGACTTCCGCGCGACGCTGGTTGAGTTCGGCCGTCGCCAGCGCCTCGCGGCTCCTGGCGTAGGCAAGGTCGGCATCGGCGGCGGCGGACAGCGAGAGGCGGCGCGCCTCGTCCTGGTCGCCACCGCTCATCGCGGCCTGGGCCTGCGACAGCTCGGTGCGGGCGGTGCCCAGTTCCTGCGGCGCGTACTGGTCGGCGTCGGCGTCTTCGGCGCGGGTCACGGCCTGCCGGGCCGAAGCCAGCTCACCGGTCGGCGGGGGCAGCGACGCGCACGAGCAGAGTGCGGAAGCGAGAACTGCAGCCAGCAGCGGAAATCGGATTTGTGCGAAGCTTGGACGCATTGGGGAGGCCGTGCCTGTGATTGGTGCCCGGCCATTGTCGTAAAGCCGCCGCCGCGCTTGCAACGGGATGGGTTCCGGGCGTGAGGGCGCAAGAATAGGGGTTGCTTGCATGGACATCGGCTATTTCCTGAAGCTGATGACGGAAAAGAACGCGTCGGACATGTTCCTGACGACGGGCGCACCGGTTTATATCAAGGTCGAAGGCAAGCTCTACCCCCTCGGCAATACCGGCCTGCCTCCGGGCATGGTCAAGAAGATCGCCTATTCGCTGATGGACGAGGGCCAGGTTCCGCTTTTCGAGCGTGACCTCGAGCTGAACATGGCGCTCGCCCTGCCCGAAGCCGGCCGCTTCCGCATCAACGTATTCAAGCAGCGCGGCGAAGTCGGCATGGTGATCCGCGCCATCCGCAGCGTGATTCCGTCGATCGAGGAACTGCAGCTGCCGCAGGTGCTGAAGGACATCATCATGGCCCCGCGCGGCCTGGTGCTGATCGTCGGCTCCACCGGTTCGGGCAAGTCGACCACGCTTGCGTCGATGATCGACTACCGCAACAGCAACATCTCGGGCCACATCCTCACCATCGAGGATCCGATCGAGTACCTGCACAAGCACAAGAAGTCGATCGTGAACCAGCGCGAGGTCGGCCTGGACACGCACGCCTTCCACAACGCGCTGAAGAACGCGATGCGCGAGGCGCCGGACGTCATCCTCATCGGCGAAATCCTCGATGCCACGACGATGGAGGCGGCGATCGCCTTCGCCGAAACCGGCCACCTGTGCCTGGCGACGCTGCACTCCAACAACGCCGACCAGACGCTGGAGCGCATCCTCAACTTCTTCCCGGAGGCGGCGCACAAGAACGTGCTGATGAACCTCGCGCTCAACCTGCGCGCGGTGGTCAGCCAGCGCCTGGTCGTCGGCACCGACGGCCGCCGCGTGCCGGCGGCGGAAGTGCTGATCAACACGCCGCACATCCGCGACCTGATGCGCCGCGGCCAGGTGCACGAGATCAAGCAGGCGATGGAGGAGTCGCTGGAGGAAGGCATGGAGTCCTTCGACCAGTGCCTGTTCCGCCTCTACAAGGAGGGCCGCATCGACATGGAAGAGGCACTCAAGGCCGCCGACTCCCGCGAAGGCCTCTCGCTCAAGTTCCGCCTCTCGGAAGGCTCGAGCGGCGAACACGATCCGTACGCGGAAATCTACGACACGGCGACGCAGTAACGCGCCGATGTCCCGACCCCTCTCATCTGGAGAGGGGTTGCGCAGCGCCGGCGATCGGCCGGTGCCTTCTTTGAAAGCCACATGCATTCCAGCTTTCGCTGGATGACGGCGTCGCCTGTCCGGCAGGCCGTTGAGCGGAGCACGCTCGATCGGGACTACGCCACCGGCGCGTCCGGCTGCTTCTCCGGTCGCGCCGCGTCGAAGGCCGGCAGCGCCAGGCACGCCTTCTCGATGCGCGTGATCGTCGGGTACTTCGACAGATCCACCGCGAAGCGTCGCGCGTTGTAGACCTGCGGAACCAGGCAGCAGTCGGCGAGCGTCGGCGAATTGCCTTCGCAGAAGGTGCCGGTCGACGGATGGTCGGCGAGCATCGCTTCCAGCGCGGTGAAGCCTTCCTGCACCCAGTGCTGCACCCACGCGTCGCGTTCGGGCTGCGGCACGTGCCAGTTGCGGTCGAAATGCTGCAGCACCCGCAGGTTGTTGAGTGGATGGATGTCGCAGGCGATGGTCTGCGCCAGCGCGCGGACGCGCTGGCGGTCGCGCGCGGCGGCCGGAAGCAGGGGCGGCTCCGGCCAGGTTTCGTCGAGGTATTCGAGGATGGCGACCGACTGCCGCATCACGCGGTCGCCGTGCTGCAGCACGGGCACGAGTTCCTGCGGATTGACCTGCTTGAACGCGGCCGAATGCTGCTCGCCGCCGTCGCGGATCAGGTGCACCGGCACCGTTTCGTAGGGCAGCGACTTCAGGTTGAGCCCGATGCGCACGCGATACGCCGCGCTCGAACGCCAGTACGAGTACAACCGCAGATGCTCAGCCGCCATGCCGTTCCCCGCGAACACGTGGTGGATTCCGTGCACGGCGGGCGGCCGTGCACGGGTGGTGGTCAGGCGTTGCCGCCCTTCTCGATGCGCTGCTCGATCGCGCCGAAGACGCTCTCGCCGTCACGCGACAGCATTTCGATGCGGACCGTATCGCCGAAACTCATGAACGGCGTGATCGGCTTGCCGGTTTCCAGCGTCTCGACGGTGCGCTTCTCGGCAAAGCACGACGCGCCCAGCGACGTGTCCTCGTTGGCGACCGTGCCCGAGCCCACGATGGTGCCGGCCGACAGCGGGCGCGTCTTCGCTGCATGCGCGACGAGCTGCGAGAAGTCGAACTGCATGTCGACGCCCGCTTCCGGCGCGCCGAACCACTCGCCGTTGATATGCGTGGTCAGCGGCAGATGCACCTTGCTGCCCTGCCACGCATCGCCGAGTTCGTCCGGCGTCACGAACACCGGGCTCAGCGCCGAACGCGGCTTGGACTGCAGGAAACCGAAGCCCTTGGCGAGTTCGTTCGGAATGAGGTTGCGCAGCGAGACATCGTTCACCAAGCCGACGAGCTGAATGTGCGAGGCGGCCTGTTCGGACGTCGCGGCCATCGGCACGTCGTCGGTGACGACGACGACTTCGGCTTCCAGGTCGATGCCGTAATCCTCGCTCGGCACGCGCACCGGATCGCGCGGACCGTAGAAGCCGGCGCTCACCGCCTGGTACATCAGCGGATCGGTGTAGAAGCTTTCCGGCACTTCGGCGCCGCGCGCGCGACGCACGCGTTCGACGTGCGGGAGATACGCGGATCCGTCGACGAATTCGTACGCACGCGGCAACGGTGCGGCGAGCGCCGCCATGTCGAGATCGAATGCACCCTCGGCGTTGCCCTCATTGAGCGCGTCGTACAGCGCGTTGAGGCGCGGCGCGATGTTCGACCAGTCTTCAAGCGCACGCTGCAACGTGTCGGCGATGCCGCTGGCACGCACGCCGCGCGAAAGATCGCGCGAGACCACGATCAACGTGCCGTCGCGACCGCCTTCCTTCAGAGAACCAAGCTTCATCGAAACTCCCGGATTTCCAGCGCTGCCGCGCGATGGTTTCAATTGTAACGACTGCGCGCGGCGTGGCGAGACATCGAACAGAACGCAAATCGATGCCGGATTCTGACAGCACGCCTGTTGCCGCGGCGATCGACGCATGGCGCACCCGATCCACGGCATGGAAAAACTGCAGGCAACAAAAAACCCGCCTTTCGGCGGGTTTCTTGTTTTGTCTGGCAGCCCCGGATGGATTCGAACCACCGAATGCCTGAGTCAGAGTCAGGTGCCTTACCGCTTGGCGACGGGGCTATGAAACAAATTGTAACCCAAAAACGATTAGCGCTTCGAGAACTGCGTAGCGCGGCGGGCCTTGTGCAGACCGACCTTCTTACGCTCGACTTCACGCGCGTCGCGGGTCATGAAGCCGGCCTTGCGCAGCTCGGTCTTCAGGGTTTCGTCGTACTCGACCAGCGCGCGGGCGATGCCCAGGCGGATCGCACCGGCCTGGCCGGTGATGCCGCCGCCGGCGACGGTGACGACGACGTCGAACTTGTCGGTCGACTGGGTGAGTTCGAGCGGCTGGCGCACGATCATGCGCGCGGTTTCGCGACCGAAGAACTCATCCAGCGGACGCTGGTTGACGGTGATGTTGCCAGCGCCCTTGCGCAGGAAAACGCGGGCGGTGGAGGACTTGCGGCGGCCGGTGCCGTAATTCTGCTGGAGTGCCATGGGATGTCTCTAGAAAAGGGTCCGGATCAGAAGTCCAGCGGCTGCGGCTGCTGGGCGGCGTGCGGGTGCTCGGAGCCCTTGTAGACCTTGAGCTTGCGGTACATGGCGCGGCCAAGCGGATTCTTCGGCAGCATGCCCTTCACGGCGATCTCGATGACGCGCTCCGGATGGCGCTCCAGCGCCTGGGCGAGCGTCTCGGTCTTGAGGTTGCCGATGTAGCCGGTGAAGCGGTGGTACTGCTTGTCCTGCAGCTTCTTGCCGGTGACGGCCACCTTCTCGGCATTGATCACGATGAGGTAGTCGCCCGTATCCACGTGCGGGGTGAACACCGGCTTGTGCTTGCCGCGCAGACGGCGGGCGAGCTCGGAAGCGAGGCGGCCGAGGGTCTTGCCTTCGGCGTCTACGACGTACCAGTCACGCTGGACGGTCTCGTTCTTGGCGGTAAAAGTCTTCATGACTGGTCTTTGATGGTGTTCCGGTCGGGCTGGTTCCGTACTCGCTTCCGGCAGGGCCGGACCGGCGGAACTTCGCCACGCGTTGTCGAGGGGTTAAAACGAAGAGGCGGAATGATAGCCGGCTGTGCCGGGCGCTGCAAGTCGCGGGGTTCAGCCCCTTCCGGGCCGTCTAGAATCGCGCCATGCCGCCCGCCGCCCCTTTGCCCCACCCGACGCACGATCCTCTGGTGGCGCTGGCCGACCGCTGCGTGCAGTGCGGATTGTGCCTGCCGGCCTGCCCGACCTACGCCGAATCCCGGCTCGAGGCCGAATCCCCCCGCGGCCGGATCGCCCTGGCCCGCGCCTGGGCGCTGGAGACCATCCCGCCTACCCCGGCGGGCGAGACACATCTGGACCAGTGCCTTGGCTGCCGCAGCTGCGAGGCCGTCTGCCCCGCCGGCGTGCAATACGGCGCCCTGCTCGTCCAGGCGCGGTCGCGCCAGCGGGAGCGCCGGTCCGCCGGCTGGCGCCAGAAATCGGTCGAAGCCCTCGTCGCCCGCCCGGCGCTGCTCGGCGCCCTGCTGCGAGCCTACGGGCGCGTCCATGCATGGCTGCCTGCGCAATGGCGCCTCCTGCCGCCGCCTGCCATCGCCCCGCCGGCCGCGACCGGATTTGCGCCAGCGGAGGAGAGCGTCGCGATGTTCGTCGGCTGCGCTGCGAGCGCCTACGAAGCCGGTCTTCGTGAGTCGGTCGCGCGATGCCTTGCGATGTTGGGTGTTCGCGTCGAAACCCCGTCCGGACAGACCTGCTGCGGCAGCGTGCACGCGCATGCCGGCGACATCGAAAGCGCACAGCGGCTGGCCGAGCGAAACCAAGCCGCGTTCGAGTCGACAGGCACCGTGCTCACGTTCGCGAGCGGCTGCCATGAAGCCGTTGCGCAGGCGCTGGACGGCGGCACGACGCGAACGGTCGATGCGATCGAATTCCTTGCGCGCAGGCTGCAGACGCACGCCGAACGCTGGCAGTGGCGCGCTTGCCCGGAACGCATCGCGCTGCACCTGCCCTGCACGCAACGTAACGTCGTGCGCTCGGCCGCAACGCTGCGCACGTTGCTGTCGTCGATGCCGGACGTCGAGATCGTGGAACTGACCGCCTCCGGCTGCTGCGGCGCCTCCGGCACGCAGATGCTGGAGGATCCCGCCCGCGCCGCGACCTTCCGCGCGCCGCTGCTGCGCCAGTTGCAGGAAAGCGGCGCCACGCGGCTGCTCAGCGCGAACCTCGGCTGCCGCCTGCACCTGGCCAACGGGACGTCGGTGCCGGTGCAGCATCCGCTCGAATTCGTGGCCGGGTGCATCGAGGCCGCGCCTTCACCGCAGGCCGTTTCCCCCTCCGCGTAAACTGCCGGCATGGACACGACCCGCCAGCTCACGCCCCTCGACCGGTTCCTCAACGACACCCAGCGCGCGCTCGACACCGTCTTCGGTGCGCCCGGCGCGCAACGACCGAATCCGTCGCGCGACGTCGCCCAGATCGAACTTGACGACGACGAACGCCGCCACGCGAGCGGCCTGATGCGCATCAACCACGTCGGCGAAGTCTGCGCGCAGGCGCTGTACTGCGGGCAGGCGGCGGTGGCGCGCGACGAGACGACGCGTGCGCACCTGCTCGCCGCCGCGCAGGAAGAGACCGATCACCTCGCGTGGTGCGCCGACCGCCTGCGCGAACTCGACAGCCGCCCGAGCCTGCTCAACCCGGTCTGGTACGCGGGCAGCTTCGCGATCGGCGCGCTCGCCGGCCTGCGCGGCGACGGATGGAACCTCGGCTTCGTCGTGGAGACCGAGCGCCAGGTCGAAGCCCACATCGACGAGCACCTGGATTCCCTGCCGCCCGCCGACGCGCGCAGCCGCGCGATCCTGGAAGTGATGAAGGCCGACGAAGCCCGCCACGCGGACCACGCCGAAGCCGCCGGGGCACGCGTGCTGCCGCAGCCGGTGCCGACGCTGATGGCCGCGGCATCGAAGGTAATGAAGGCGGTCGCGTACCGGATCTGACGCCCGACTCGCACTCGCTATCGCAATGAAAAAGGCCCGCATTGCGGGCCTTTTTGCATCACGGCAAAGAATGGCCTCAGTCGGCCAGGTTGCGCCCGTGGTAGAGCTCTTCGATCTCGCGCTTCAGGCGCGCCTCGATCTTCATGCGCTCCTTGAACGAGAGGTTCTTGGCCTTTTCCTCGAACAGGTAGGTGTCGAGGTCGAACTCCTTCAGGTGCATCTTCGTGTGGAAGATGTTTTCCTGGTAGACGTTCACGTCGATCATCTCGTAGCGCGACTTGATGTTCTTCGCCAGGTAGTCCTGGATCGAATTGATCTTGTGGTCGATGAAGTGCTTCTTGCCCTTGATGTCGCGGGTGAAGCCGCGCACCCGGTAATCCATGATGACGATGTCGGATTCCAGGCTTTCGATCAGGTAGTTCAGCGCCTTCAGCGGCGAGATCACGCCGCATGTCGCCACGTCGATGTCGGCGCGGAAGGTCGCGATGCCGTTGTCCGGATGCGTCTCCGGATACGTGTGCACCGTGATGTGCGACTTGTCCATGTGCGCCACGACCGCGTCGGAGATGATCTCCTTGCCGGCGTCCTTCTTGTCGATCACCGGCTCCTCGGAAATGAGGATGGTCACCGACGCGCCCTGCGGGTCGTAGTCCTGGCGGGCGATGTTGAGGATGTTGGCGCCGATGATCTCGGCGACATCCGTCAGTATCTGGGTCAAACGGTCGGCGTTGTACGCCTCGTCGATGTATTCGATGTAACGACGACGCTCGTCCTCCGACGCCGCGAAGCAGACGTCGTAAATATTGAACGAGAGGGCCTTGGTGAGGTTGTTGAAACCTTGCAACCTCAGGCGAGGCAACGGCTTGACCACGGCAGTGAGATCCCGGGAGGGCGGCGGAGGGTCGCGATTATGCGGCACAAACCGTTACGGGGGAACGCGTGGCGCCGGGAGGCGCTCCAGGGCGCCCGATTCAGCCGGCCGGCGTGAAGACGCCGCCGAATCTGCTTCCCGTCACAGGTTAGAGTCCACGGTAGTGACGTACTGGGGCGGATATTTGCCCAATGCGTTACTTCACCCTAAGCTCGACCGATCACAAGACCTTCACGACCATGTCCGCAAACCCGGCTGCAAACACACCTGCCATGCGTCGCACCAACAGCCCGCTGCTGCCGGACGGTGCAACGATCGAACGCTTCCTTGCCCACTGCCATCGCCGTCGCTACCCGTCGCGGACCGATGTCTTCCGCCCGGGCGACCCGGCGAGCACGCTTTACTACATCGTGTCCGGTTCCGTGAGCATCATCACGGAAGAGGAAGACGGCCGCGAGCTGGTCCTGGGCTACTTCGGCCCCGGCGAATTCGTCGGCGAGCTGGGCCTGTTCATCGCCAGCGACCAGCGGGAAGTGATCCTGCGCACCCGCAGCACCTGCGAGCTGGCCGAAATCGGCCACGAGCGCCTCTACGACCTGCTGCTGACCCGCCTGTCGCTGGATGCGCCGAAGCTGCTGTACGCCATCGGCGCGCAGATTTCCCGTCGTTTACTGGACACCAGCAGGAAAGCCGGCCGCCTGGCATTCCTCGACGTGACCGATCGCATCGTCCGCGCCCTGCACGACCTGGCCAAGGAGCCGGAGGCCATGAGCCACCCGCAGGGCACCCAGATCCGCGTCTCGCGCCAGGAGCTCTCGCGCCTGGTGGGCTGCTCTCGCGAAATGGCCGGCCGCGTGCTCAAGAAGCTCCAGGCCGACGGCAAGCTGCACGCGCGCGGCAAGACGGTCGTCCTCTACGGAACGCGCTGACGCGTGGGCCGGGCCAACGCACCCGATGAAGCCGTGACGGCCCGGGTGCGCCAGGCCGAACTGGGCGATGCGAGCGACGTCGCCCGCCTGCTGGGGGAACTCGGCTATCCCTGCACCCGGGACGAAGCCGCCGAACGCATCGCCGTCGTCCGCCACGATCCGCGCCAGCACCTGCTGCTGGCCGAGATCGACGGGGACACCAGCGGCCTGATCTCGCTCTACACGCTCTATTCGGTCGTCCACGGCTACGAGCTGGCGCGCATCACCGGCCTGGTCGTGCTGCCGGAAGAACAGGGGAAAGGCGTCGGCAAGCGCCTGTTGCGCGAAGTCGAATCGATCTGCCGCCGCTACGGCGTGCGACGCATCGAAGTCACCAGCAATGCCAGCCGCACCGACGCGCACGCCTTCTATCGGCAATGCGGCTATCTGGACGGGTCGATGCGTTTCGTGAAGTCGCTTGGCGACTGAACAGACGACCGACCAGACCATCAGGGGGATCCACATGCAGTGCCCGAAGTGCAATTCGCCGATGGAGCCCGTCGAGCTCCTCTCCTCGCTGTCGCAGCGTTGCACGCAGTGCAAGGGCCTGTGGCTGACGATGGGCGAGAACCGCCTGCTCAAGGCAGAAGCCGAACGCGTGGACATCGGCGATGCGCAGGTCGGCGAGCACTACAACCACATCGACCGCATCAAGTGCCCGGTCTGCTTCGACCGCCAGCTGGTGCGCATGGTCGATGCGCAGCAGCCGCACATCTGGTTCGAAAGCTGCAGCAACTGCTTCGGGCGCTTCTACGACGCGGGCGAGTTCCGCGACTACGCCGAGCACACGCTGCGCGATTTCTTCCTGGACCTGGACGCGCCCGAACGCGTGTGAAGCGCGCGGCGATCAGCCCTGTACGGGGTCGCCGCCACGCTCCTTGCATCCCCAGTTGAGGATCGGCGTGCCGGGCGGCAACACGCGCCGGAACATCGTCACGCGACGGCGCTTGGGATTGACCACCACCGGCTTGCGCGCCGCCTTGAGCAGCGGCAGGTCCGCGCTGCTGTCCGAGTACGCGACCGCGATCTGGTCATAGCCGGCGTCCCAGATCATCCGCATCTTGTTCTCGTGGTGGCAGTGCTCGACGGTGATCATGCCGCCGAGGAACGGCCCGCCGATGCTGCCGATCACCGGCAGGTCCTCGTGCGCCACGAAGTCGAGGATCGCACGCGCCAGCTCCGGCGAGGCGCCGGTGGCGATGATCACGCGATCGCCGGCATCGCGATGCTTCTGCAGCACCTTCAGAGCGATCGGCAGCAGGCGCGCGCGGATCTCCTTCGCGTGCTTGCGCACGTAGAGATCGATCAACCGGTCCATGTCGTGGCGGCGGTGGGTGCCGAAGGTCGCGATCCACAGGTAGACGGAGATCGCATGGCGGCGCGTCGGCAGCCACGCGATCAGCGGCAGCAGCAGCGGCGACAGCGCGATCGCGGCCACGACGCGCGCCCAGTCGCGCTTGATCAGCCAAAGCACGAGATGGCTGCCGGAGTCGCCGTCGTACAGCGTGTGGTCGAAGTCGAACACCACCAGCGGCGCGTACGGGCGCTTGCCGGTGGCGGCCTCGCCCGTCGTCGCGACGGCGGCCGCACCCGGCAGGTGGTCGACGCCTTCGGGCACCGGTCCGGTCGTGCTCATGCGGCGAACAGGCGCTGCAGCGCGGCGCCGGGTTCGGCTTCGCGCATGAAGGATTCGCCGACCAGGAAGGTCTGCACGCCGGCCGCGCGCATCTTCGCGACGTCGGCCTGCGTGGCGATGCCGCTTTCGGTCACCAGCGTGCGGTCGCGCGGTACGGCGTTCTGCAGCTCGAGCGTCGTGTCGAGCGACACCTCGAACGTGCGCAGGTTGCGGTTGTTCACGCCGATGAGCTCGCAGTCGGTCTGCAGCGCGCGCTCGAGTTCGTCGATGTCGTGCACTTCCACCAGCACGTCCATGCCGAGCTCCATGGCGAGGTTCGCCATCTCGACCATCTGGCCGTCTTCCAGCGCGGCGACGATCAGCAGGATCGCGTCGGCGCCGATCACGCGCGCTTCGTAGACCTGGTACGGGTCGATGGTGAAATCCTTGCGCAGCACCGGCAGCGAGCACGCGGCGCGCGCCTCGCCCAGGTACAGGTTGCTGCCCTGGAAGAAGTCGACGTCCGTCAGCACCGACAGGCACGCCGCACCGCCGGCCTCGTAGCTGCGCGCGATCTGCGCCGGATGGAAGTCCTTGCGGATCAGCCCCTTCGACGGGCTCGCCTTCTTCACTTCGGCAATCACCGCCGCCTCGCCTGCCGCGTGCTTGCGGCGGATCGCGTCGACGAAACCGCGCGTGGGCGGCTGCTGCAGCGCACGGGCGCGCATGTCTTCGAGCGGCCGCACGCGGCTGCGCTGCTGGATCTCCTCGACCTTGCGGGCCAGGATCGTGTTGAGGATGTCGCTCATTCGGAAGGCTTGGAGTGCATTGCGGGCTTGCCGTAAGCGCGTTCGACCTTGGCCACGCGCAGTTCGTAGTGTTCGTACCAGTGCACGCGGCCGTGCGCACGCGTGGCGGCGTGTTCGGCGTGCTGCCGCCACGCGGCGATGGACGCTTCGCTGTCCCAGTAGGAGACGGTGATGCCGAACCCGTCCGCGCCGCGCGTCGATTCCACGCCGAGGAATCCCGGCTGCGACGACGCCAGTTCGACCATGCGTTCGGCCGCTTCGCCGTAACCGGCATCATCGTGCGCGTTGCGGCGCGAGGAGAAGATCACCGCGTAATACGGCGGCGCGGGCAGGCGGGCGAAGGCGTGGTCCATCACGCGCCCACCGGTTCGCCGGCGAGTTCGCGCGTGGTCGCGACGAACTCCTCCAGCTTGTGCTTCGCCGCGCCGGAGGCCAGCGCCGCACGCGCGCGCTCGATGCCCTCGGCGATACTGTCGGCGACGCCGGCGGCGTAGATCGCGGCGCCCGCATTGAGCGCGACGATCTCGCGCGGCAGGCCGGCTTCGTCGTTCAGCGCCTGCATCAGCAGGATTTTCGATTCGGCCGCGTCGTTCACGCGCAGGTTGCGGCTGGCGGCCATCGCGATGCCGAAGTCCTCCGGATGGACTTCGTACTCGCGCACCGTGCCGTCGCGCAGCTCGCCGACGAGGCTGCCGGCACCGAGCGACAGCTCGTCCATGCCGTCGCGGCCCCACACCACCAGCGCGCGTTTCGCGCCCAGTTCCTGCAACACGCGCACCTGGATGCCGACCAGGTCGGGATGGAACACGCCCATGAGGATGCTCGGCGCGCCAGCGGGATTGGTCAGCGGGCCGAGGATGTTGAACATCGTGCGCACGCCCATTTCGCGGCGCACAGGCGCGACGACCTTCATCGCCGGATGGTGGATCGGCGCGAACATGAAGCCGATGCCGCACCGTTCGATGCAGCGCGCGACCTGTTCGGGCTGCAGTTCGATCGATGCGCCCAGCGCTTCGAGCGCATCGGCGCTGCCGGATTTCGACGACACGCTGCGGTTGCCGTGCTTGGCGACCTTCGCGCCCGCCGCCGCGACCACGAACATGCTCGCGGTGGAAATGTTGAACGTGTTGGCGCCATCGCCGCCGGTGCCGACGATGTCGACGAGGTTCTCGCGATCGGCGACCTCCACCGGCCGCGCGAACTCGCGCAATACCGTCGCCGCGCCGGCGATCTCGCCGACGGTTTCCTTTTTCACCCGCAGCCCGGTCAGGATCGCCGCCGTCATCGCCGGCGAGACTTCGCCGCGCATGATCATGCGCATCAGCTCGACCATCTCGTCGTGGAAGATCTCACGATGCTCGATGGTGCGTTGCAGGGCTTCTTGCGGGGTGATGGGCATGGGCGTGGCGATCGGGGGCGTGGCGGGACGGAGCGGGCCTCAGGGCCGGGGAAACCGAAACGATAGCAGCTGTCGCGCCGACGCCGTGGCGTTTCGCAACGGGCGCCTGGTGCGCGTGGCGGTCATCGCTCCAGGAAGTTCTTCAGCAGCGCGTGGCCGTGTTCGGTGAGGATCGACTCGGGGTGGAACTGCACGCCTTCCACCGGATGCTCGCGGTGGCGCAGGCCCATGATCTCGTCGAAGGCGGGCGCGCCGTCCTCGCCGTCGACCTCGGTCCAGGCGGTGATTTCCAGGCAATCGGGCAACGTTTCGCGCGACACGACCAGCGAGTGGTAGCGCGTGGCCTCGTAGCCGTCGGGCAGCCCGGCGAACACGCCGCGGCCTTCGTGGCGGATGCGCGAGGTCTTGCCGTGCATGATCCGCTTGGCGCGCACGACGTCGCCGCCGTAGGCCTGCCCCAGGCTCTGGTGCCCCAGGCACACGCCGAACACCGGGATGCGCGGGCCGAGCTCGCGGATCACGTCCACCGACACGCCCGCCTCGTTCGGCGTGCACGGGCCGGGCGAGACGACGATGCGCTCGGGTGAAAGGTCCTCGATCTGCGCGACGGACAGCTCGTCGTTGCGGATCACCTTCACCTCGGCGCCCAGCGCCTGCAGGTACTGCACGAGGTTGTAGGTAAAGCTGTCGTAGTTGTCGATCATCAACAGCATCGGCGCGGGCTCGGCATGGGGTTGGACGCAACGCGATTATCCCGCGCGGCGGCGGGCCGGCGGGGTCGGTGCTTGGGTTCGGGGTGGAACGCGGCCGATGCGGCCGGCGTGGAGTCAGTGCGTGGGGCGGGAAACACTCGGCAGTTCCTTGGACGACAACGAGGGGCGGACGGCAGCCAACGGCCACCATCGCCAACCCAGGTCGGCTTTTCGGAACTGCGGGGAGGAACGCACGATCATGGCCCTACTCTAGCGGCTCGGCCGGCGCGATGCGACCCGGCGCGCCCGCCAAGGGCAGCGTCACCTGCACACGCAGGCCCGGCGCGCGGTCGATCAGCTCGATCCGGCCGCCGTGGCGATGCACGATCGCCCGCACCAGGCTCAGCCCCAGACCGCTTCCCGGCGTGCCGCGATGCGATTCCAGCCGCTGGAACCGGTCGAACACGCGTTCGCGGTCGGCTTCGGGAATGCCCGGGCCGCCATCGTCCACGCGCAGAACGGCGGCCTCGCCCACATGCAGCGACAGCCCGACCTCGCTGCCTTCGGGCGCGTACTTGAGCGCGTTGTCGAGCAGGTTCACCAGCATCTGGAACAACTGGTCGCGATCGCCGCGCACGAGCGCCGGCTCCAGCGACAGCGCCAGGCGCACCGATCGCTCGGCGCCGATGGGCGTGTAGAGCTCGGCGGCGTCGGCGGCCAGCGCCGAGAGGTCCAGCTCCGGTCCCTCGCCTGCCGGCGGCTGCGCTTCGATGCGCGCCAGCCGCAGCAGCGCGCCGAACGTGGTGAGCAGGTGGTCGGTTTCCTGCACGGCGCCGTCGAGCGCCGCGCGTTCGGCCGGCGTCGCGCCGCTGCGATGGCGCAGATCCTCCAGGCGGTTGCGCAGCCGCGTCAGCGGCGTGCGCAGGTCGTGCGCGATGTGGTCGGTCGCGTGGCGCACGCCGCCGAGCAGTTCCTCGATGCGGTCGAGCATCGCGTTGAAGCGCCGCCCGAGGCGGTCGAACGCGTCGCCGCTGCCGTCCAGCGGCACACGCAGCCCCAGTTCGCCGCCACCCACGCGCGCGGCGGTGCGATCCAGATGGCCGAGCCGGTGCGACACCCAGCGCGACGTCAGCCAGCCGGCGAGCGCGCCCAGCGTCGCCGCGACCGCCAGCGCCACCAGCGCCGTGCGCAGCATCAGCGCGAGGAAGCGATCCTGCGACTGCAACCGCAGCCCGGTCAGCAGGGTTTCGCCGTTCGGCAACGGCTGCAGCTGTGCGAGCACGCGACGCGATTGCGTGCCGTCGCCCGGCACCGCATCGCCGGCGAGCTCGAACGTCGTCCATCGCACGCCGCGACCGGCATGCAGCGCGGGAACATCGCCTACTTCGACGCGTCCATCCGCGCCGATCAACGCGTACACCGCGTCGGGATCGTCCGGCGCGTCGAGGCGATCGCGCAGTTCCTGCACGAGTGCGGCGCGCCCGCCGTCGCGCTGCAGTTGCATCAGTCCCGCCGAATCGGTGCGCACCAGTTCGCGCGCGTCCTGCAGCAGCAGCGTGGACACGGCGACGTAGACGCCCGCGCCCAGCAGCACGAAGGCGAGCAGGAACGCGCCCATCACGGCGAGCGCCAGGCGCGTGCTGGTGGAGCGCAGCGGGCCCGTCATTCGCCCAGCCGGTAGCCGGCGCCGCGCACGGTGTGCAGCAGCGGGCGCTCGAAGCCGTGGTCGATCTTCTGCCGCAACCGGCTGATGTGCACGTCGATGACGTTGGTCTGCGGATCGAAGTGGTAGTCCCACACCGCTTCGAGCAGCATCGTGCGCGTGACGACGCGACCGGCCTGGCGCATCAGGTATTCGAGCAGGCGGAATTCGCGCGGCTGCAGTTCGATGCGTTTGCCGGCGCGGCGTGCGTCGCGGCCGAGCAGGTCGAGTTCGAGCTCGCCGACCGAAAGCCGCGTGGGTTCGCGCTGCGCCTGTTCGCGCTCGCGGCGCACGATGCTGTCCAGGCGCGCGCTCAGTTCGGAATAGGCGAAAGGTTTGACCAGGTAATCGTCGGCGCCGGCGCGCAGGCCTTCGACGCGGTGATCGACCTCGCCCAGCGCGGTGAGCAGCAGCAGCGGCGTGCGGTTGCCGGCGCCGCGCAGCGTCTGCAGCAGCACCAGGCCGTCGAGCGCGGGCAGCATGCGATCGAGCACGATCGCGTCGAAGCTCTCGGTCGTCGCCAGAAACAGGCCCTGCTTGCCGTCGCCGGCGTGTTCGACCGTGTGGCCGTCCTCGCGCAGGCCCTTGCCGATGAAGGCCGCGGTGTGGGGATCGTCTTCGATCAGCAGGACGCGCATGGGAACTCCGGAATGCAAAAAAAGGATACCCCGGCGGTGCGCACCGTCGGGGTATCCGCCCGCGTTGCACGGGCTCCGGGGACGATGGGGATCAGCCCTTCTTGGCGTCGCTCTTGGTGGCGGGAGCGACTGCCTTCTTGCTGGCGTGCTTGTGCTTGGAGACCGTGCCCTTGGCCGGGGCGGTCGACGCGGCCGGGGCGGCCGGCGCGGTGCTCGGCGGGGCGGCCAGGGCGGAACCGGCCAGTGCGGTCAGGGCGACGGCGAACAGGGACTTGCGCAGGTTCATGGGGTGACTCCTTGGTAAGACGCGGGTGACTCGGACGAGGGATCTTCGTTCGGTCGGGAACTGCCTCCCCGACCGCAGGATCAGACTGCGCCT
Organism: Lysobacter soli; assembly: GCF_003382285.1. Lineage (GTDB taxonomy): Bacteria > Pseudomonadota > Gammaproteobacteria > Xanthomonadales > Xanthomonadaceae > Lysobacter_J > Lysobacter_J soli. Next base: position 303,268 of record NZ_QTJR01000002.1, on the reverse strand, counting down.
GCGCGGCTCACCGGAGGATTTCCGGGGGATTAACTATCGGTAATGTTTCGGCGAACGCCGGGACCCAGGCCCGACGCGGTTCCGTCGAGGTGCCTGCTTCCTTCGGATGACGTGACAGCCTGGATCCCGGCCTTCGCCGGGATGACGGACTTCAAGCCACCCCGCTCCCCCGCCGCAACGGCACCGGTGCGGTCGCGATGCGCGCCTTCAGATCGGCCATCGTTCCCGGCAGCACGACGAGGTAATTGATCAGCTGTTCGGCCAGTTCGAGCAGCAGTTCGGCGTTGGCCTTGTCGATCGTCGTCTCGTCCTCGAACTGACGTCCGAACGTGCCGCTGGGCGCGAGCAACTGCGCGATGTCCTGCAACGGTCGCGACAGGTCGACGTCGTGCGGCAGTGCTTCGAGCTTGCGCGTCAGCGACAGCTCGGCCTTGTCGTCGGCAAGCATGCGCGCCGTCAATCCGCCGAGCAGATGTCGCACGATCAGCGAACTCGCCCCCCACTCGGCGTGGTTGTACAGCTTCAACGCGGATTCGTAGCTGCGCGCGAGCGGCGCCGACATCGCATGCAGGTGCTCGACGCCCGCCATCGGCTCGCGTCCGCCGGAACCGGGATGGCAGAACAGCCCGTTCGCCTGGTTCGTGCCGTCGGCGTCGAGCAGCTGCACGAACAGCACCGTGCGCTCGCAACGCGTGCATTCCAGTTCGCTGGCCGCCAGTTGCCGGCCGTGCTCCTGCCATGGACGGGCCTCGAAGACCGATTCCTTCAGGCAATGCGGGCAGAGGATTTCGACGGTGCGGGGGAACGTGTTCGAGAAACGCGACTGGACGAGAGCATCGTGGACGAGCTGCATGGCCGTCTCCTTCCCGCGTTGTCGATGTCGATGACACCGTGCCCGGCAGTGAAGCGCGCCGTTTGTGAAATTAACGTTGCGGGCGCGGACTTCCGGCCGCCCGGTCGCACGCAGTGAACGCCGCGTGAGAACCGCCGGGGTATCGCATCACGGCGCGCGAACGCCGCGATGCGTGCCGATCACAAACCGCGCGCGGCCTGCGCGACGGCGCGGAACAACGCGCGCCCCTTGTTCATCGTCTCCTCCCATTCCATCGCCGGATCGGAGTCGTAGACGATGCCGGCGCCGGCCTGCACGTACAGGCGACCGTCCTGGATGACGGCGGTGCGGATCGCGATCGCCGTGTCGGCGTCGCCGCTGCGGCCGGGCTCGCCCCAGCCGAGGTAACCGATCGAACCGGCGTAGACGTTGCGCTTGATCGGTTCGAGTTCGCGGATCACTTCCAGCGCGCGGATCTTGGGCGCGCCGCTGACGGTGCCGGCGGGGAATGTCGCGCGCAGCACGTCGGCGTAGCTCAGGCCCGGCTTCAGCGTGCCGGTGACTTCGCTGACGATATGCATGACGTGGCTGTAGCGCTCGATCACGAACTGCTCGCCGACCTCGACCGTGCCCGCCTCCGAGACGCGGCCGACGTCGTTGCGGCCGAGGTCGATCAGCATCAGGTGCTCGGCGCGTTCCTTCGGATCGGCCAGCAGTTCGGCCTCCAGTTCCGCGTCGCGCTCGGGCGTGTCGCCACGCGGGCGCGTGCCGGCGATCGGCCGCACGGTGACCTTGCCGTCCTGCAGGCGCACGAGGATTTCCGGCGAAGAGCCGACGACCTGCGTGCCGCCCACATCGAGGTAGTACATGTACGGCGACGGATTGAGCGCACGCAGCGCGCGGTACACGTCGACCGGGCGCGCCTTGAAGGGCACCGACAGGCGTTGGCTCAGCACGACCTGGAAGATGTCACCGGCGCGGATGTATTCCTTCGACTTCTCCACCGCCGCGATGAACCCTTCGCGCGTGAAGCCGGACACGAAATCGCCTTCGTCCAGCAACCGGCCTTCCAGCGTCTCCGGATAACCCGGCCCGCCCTGGCGCAGGCGATGCACGAGTTCGTCCAGCCGGCGGTTCGCGCGCGCCATCGCGCGTGGCTCGGACGGGTCGGCGTGCACGATCAGGTACAGCCGGCCCTTGAGGTTGTCGAACACCGCCAGCTCGTCGCTCTGCATCAGCAGAATGTCGGGCGTGCCGAGTTCGTCTTCCTTTTCGCCGCCGGCGAACCGCGGTTCGATGTACTGGATCGACTCGAAGCCGAACCAGCCCACCAGCCCGCCGGTGAAGCCGGGCAGGTCGGGAATCGTCGGCACGCTGTGCATCGCGCGCAGGCGCTCGACTTCGGCGAACGGATCGTCCACGACGCGGCTTTCGACCAACTCGCCATCCTCGGTCACGAACAGCGTGTGCCCGGCGAACGCGTACACGCGGCGCGCGGGCAGGCCGATGATCGAATAGCGGCCGAAACGCTCGCCGCCTTCGACCGATTCGAACAGGTAGGTGTGCGGGCCGTCGGCGAGCTTGAGGTAGACCGACAGCGGCGTGTCGAGGTCGCTCAGGACTTCGCGGACGACGGGAACGAGGGTGTGGGTATCAGCGTGTTGCGAAGACGGGGAATCGGAGGTCACGCGGCATTTCCTTGGAAGTCGATGGGAGGTGGCAGGCGACGCACGGTCGCCATCGCCCCTCCGCACCGAGGCGGAAATGCGGGATCGTCGAAAAGAGGTCGGGCACGCGGCTCATCGCCCGTACTCTACCGGGTCAGCGCAGCGCGAGGCGAGCCGGCGCAAGGAGCGGACAGTGTTCCGGCAGGTGCATGCGCAGGCGCGCGGGCACGCAGGCGATGGCGAACCGCCGTGCCTGCACGGGTTCGCCATCGAGGTTGAGCGCAATCTCGCCGTCCTGCGCTTCGATGGTCACCGCGCGCATGCGGCCACGCTCGCCGACGCGTTCGAGCGCGGCGCCGCGACCTTCGCGCACCAGCGTGGCGACGGTGGTGGCCAGTTCGCCTTCGAGTTCGGGGATGATGGTGAGGTCGAGCAGTCCGTCGTCGATGCGTGCGTCCGGGCACAACAGCTGCCCGCCGCCGGCCTGCCGGCCGTTGCCGATGCCCAGCGCGATCAGCGCGCCGCGCCAGTCGACCCCCTCGCCGTGCACGTGTGCGGCGACCGGCTCGATCCGGCCCATCTTCGCGATACCTGTGACCAGATAGGCCAGACCGCCGAGCAGTTTCTTCAGGCCATCGTCGGTTTCCACCGTGACTTCCGTGCCGAATCCGCCACTGGCCAGGTTGATGCACCAGTGCCGCACGCCGTCGGCCTCCACGCGCAGCATGTCGATGGCGTGCGCCGGCGTGTCGGCGACCAGGCGCAGGGCGTCGTGCGGATCGAGCGGGATCGTGGCGGCAGTGGCGAAATCGTTCGCCGTGCCCAGCGGCATCGCGGCAAGCGCGGGCAGCGTTGCGGCGTCCTCATGGCGTTCGGCCAGCGCCGCGGCGACTTCGCCCAGCGAACCGTCGCCGCCGCCGGCGATCACGCAATGCACGCCATCGTCGACGGCCTCGTCGACATAACGCGCCGCATCGCCGCGTTCCCACGTCACGCGCACGTCGAGCGTCGCGCCGCCGGCTCGCATCGCCACGACGGCGTCGCGCACGGCGTCGTTTCCCGCGGATTTTCCGTTGAGGATCAGGCGCCAGTGCGTCGCCATGGTCGTTCTGCGTGGGGAACCCGCGTGCAGGCTAAACGGCGCGGGCGCGAGCGTTCGTGAACGGGCGAACAGCGCGTCGGCGACGGCCGATGCGTCACACGTCCGTCATCGAACGTGCGGAGAATCAGAGTCCATTCTCAAGGACGACGGACGGAGGCTGGATTGCCTCCAAGCATTCCCGGCGGCGGGCCAGCGATGGCCTGCCGCTTTCGTTTTCGTTCGTTGGAATGCTCGCGCCTGCTTCAGCGCAGGTCGGTGTCGGCCACGACCACGCCGTCTTCGTCCGCGCACAGCCAGTCGCCGGGGCGGATGCGCACGCCGCCGAATTCCACTTCGACATCGCGCTCGCCCGCGCCGAGCTTGTCGGTCTTGCGCGGGCAGGTGCCCAGCGCCTTCACGCCCAGCGCGATGGTCGAGATCGCATCGCTGTCGCGGATCGCGCCGAACACGATCACGCCCGCCCAGCCGTTCTCCGCGGCCTTGGCCGCGAGCAGGTCGCCGAGCATCGCGCGTCGCATCGAACCGCCGCCGTCCACCACCAGCACGCGGCCCTGCCCCGGTTCGTCCACCGCTTCGCGCACGCGCGAGTTGTCCTCGTCGGCGCGCACGGTACTGACGATTCCGTTGAACGCGATGCGGCCGCCGAAGTCCTGCAACGGCAGCTCGACCACGCGCACCTGCGCGTCGTGCAGATCGCACAGGTCGCAGGTTTTCATCCGCGCACCTTCGACACGGCGTCCTTCATGCGGCCGATCACGTCGGCGTAATCGGTGGCGTTGAAGATCGCCGAGCCTGCAACGAAGGTGTCCGCGCCGGCGGCGGCGATCTCGGCGATGTTGTCGGCTTTCACGCCACCGTCGATTTCCAGGCGGATCGGCTTGCCGGTGGCGTCGATCATCTTGCGCACGCGGCGCAGTTTCTCCAGCGCCGACGGAATGAAGCTCTGTCCGCCGAAGCCGGGATTGACCGACATGAGCAGCACCATGTCGAGCTCTTCGAGCACCCACTCCAGCGCGTCGACCGGCGTAGCGGGATTGAGCACCAGGCCCGCCTGGCAGCCGTGCGACTTGATCAGCTGGATCGTGCGGTGCACGTGCGCGCTGGCTTCGGGATGGAAGCTGATCAGCGTGGCGCCGGCCTTGGCGAAGTCGGGGACGATGCGGTCCACCGGTTCGACCATCAGGTGCACGTCGATCGGCGCGGTGACGCCGTGCTTGCGCAGCGCCTCGCAGACCATCGGGCCGATGGTGAGGTTCGGGACGTAGTGGTTGTCCATCACGTCGAAGTGCACCCAGTCGGCGCCGGCGTTGAGCACGTTGTCGACTTCCTCGCCCAGTTTGGCGAAGTTGGCCGAAAGGATGGACGGGGCGATGACGGTGGATTGCATGGGGGATGCTCGGCGGCGTTCGTGGTTGGGTCAGCGGTTCCGACGCAAAGTCTTGATGCGGTCGTAAGCCTGGTTGATCTCGCGGGCGCGGATTTCGGCTTGCTCGCGCAGCTCGGACGCGGCGCCGGCGACGCGGTCGGGGTGGTACTGGGACATCAGGCGACGGTAGGCCTGGTCGACCTCGGCATCGGTCGCGTCGGACGTCAGGCCCAGCGCGGCATACGGGTTGTCCCGGCGCAGCTTGAACCAGTCGGTGTCGAAGGCGTGGCCCACCAGCAGCCCGATCAGGGCCCCGAACAGCGGGTTGGTGCGGAACAACGCGGCCCCCGCGAAGAAGCCCAGGAGCTTGCCGTACCAGCGTTTCATCGTCCTCCCCGCGGTCCGCGGTCGCCCGTTTAGGTCCGTCGACAGTGTACCTGCACGTCGCCGCCGGCCGGCGTACACTGGCCGGCCCTGTCGCGCACGCGCGCGAGGCAAGGCGAGCGTCGGGCGGGGGCTCCATCGCACCCATCGGGGATTCCTGCGTTGTCCACGACCCTGCTCCAGTCCGACCTTCCCGGCCTCCATCTCCGCCATCGCGGCAAGGTCCGCGACGTCTTCGACCTCCCTGCCGATCGCCTGCCCGCCGGCGCCGGCGACTGTTTGCTGATGGTCGCGACCGATCGCCTTTCCGCCTTCGACGTGGTGCTGCCCGATCCGATTCCGGGCAAGGGCGAGATGCTCTGCCAGATCAGCAATTTCTGGTTCGGCAAGACCGACCACATCATCCGCAACCACCTCACCGGGATCGATGTCGCCTCGGTGCTGCCCGAGGGCGTCGACGCGGCGTTGTACGGCAAGCGCGCGGTGGTGACCAAGAAGCTCAAGCCCGTGCCGGTGGAATGCATCGCGCGCGGCTACCTCATCGGCAGCGGCTGGAAGGATTACCAGCGCACCGGCCGCGTCAGCGGCATCGCCCTGCCCGACGGCCTGCGCCAGGCCGAGCAGCTGGCCGAACCGATCTTCACCCCGTCGACCAAAGCCGCCGTTGGCGACCACGACGAGAACATCGACTTCGACACCGCCGTGCGCACCGTCGGCGCGGACCTGGCCGAACAGGTGCGCGACGCGACGCTGCGGCTGTACAAGTACGCCCGCGACTACGCGGCGCAGCGCGGCATCATCCTGGCCGACACGAAGTTCGAATTCGGCCTGGACGCCGACGGCCACCTGTACGTGATGGACGAGATGCTGACGCCCGATTCGTCGCGCTACTGGCCCGCGGACGAATACGAGGTCGGCACCAGCCCGCCGAGCTACGACAAGCAGTTCGTGCGCGACTACCTGGAAACGCTCGACTGGAACAAGACGGCCCCGGGCCCGAACCTGCCGGCCGAGGTCATCGAACGCACCCGCGCGAAGTACGCCGAGGCGCTGATGAAGCTGGCCGGCATCTCGGTCGACTGACCGCCGGGCGGTACCGCGGGATCGGGCGCCTGCGTCCCGATCCCGCTATCCTCCTCCCATCCGCGCGCGGGCGCGGACCGTCATGCGCCTTGGGAGGGGTCGACATGAACACCGCCGCCGAATCTTCGCAGCACGCCACGCAGCGCCCGATCGACCGCTGGTTCGCGCACTACTCCGCCGACCATCGCAACCAGACGAACCAGCGCATCCACGTGATCTGCGTGCCGGCGATCCTGTGGAGCGTGATCGCGCTGCTGTGGTGCATCCCGACGCCGGCGTCGTGGATGAACGATGGTTTCTGGGCGGGCGTGGCGATGCTCGCCACCGTGCTGTTCTACTACCGCGCCTCGCGCCTGCTCGGCCTGGGCATGCTGGCGATGTACGTGCTGATGGGCCTGCTGACCAAGTGGATCCACGACACCTACGGCACCTCGACGCTGCTGTGGCTGGCGGTCGGCGTGTTCGTCGTCGCGTGGATCGGCCAGTTCATCGGCCACAGCGCGCGCTACGAGAACAAGCGCCCGAGCTTTCTCACCGACCTGACGTATCTGCTGATCGGCCCGGCATGGGTGCTGTCGAAGCTGTACCGGAAGATCGGGCTGCGCTACTGAGGCCTAACAACCGGCTTCTCACAGTCGGTAGTGCTCCGGCCCGATCAGGTCCACGCCGCACTCGAGCCGTTCGATCCAGTCCAGGAAGCGCTCCATCGTCTCGCCGCGCATCGGCAACCCGTGCTGCGGGACGATCATCGACGGCGCGAGCTGGCGCACCATCCGCGCCCACAATCGCGTGGCGCGGTTGGATGCCATGTAGCGTCGATGGAAACCTTCCATGCGCGACACGTGCACGTCGAAGTCGTCGACGAACGCATACGGCGTGCGGCTGGGCACCATCGACGCGCCGACGTCGCCGGAGAACAGGATCCGGCTGACGGGATCGTAGAAGCTGAAATTCCCCACCGAATGCATGAAGTGCGCCGGCAGCGCGCGAACGGAACTGTCGCCCATCGGAATGTGCCCGCCTTCGTCGGGCAGCAGGTGGTAGCGATCGCTTCCCGCATTGCGCAGATAGCCCGGCACGACGTGCGGCACGAAGCGGCCCCACAGCTTCGAACACACCACCGTGGTGTTGGTGTACAGCAGCCACTTGTCGACCGAGCCGATGATGTCCGGATCCTGATGCGAGCACAGCAGCCAGGTCACGTCGGTCGGCGCGACGAACTCGCCGATCGCGAGGATCAGCGGGTTGTAGAGCAGCGCCCCGCCGGGATCGAGCAGCGCGCTCGCGTCGCCATGCTGGATCAGGAACTGGTTCGCCTGCACGCCGTCGTCGCCGCGCACCAGGTCGCTGAAGGCGATGCAGCGGTGGCCGGGCTGCTCGAACAGGATCGTCGCCATGGGTCCTCCCCCTTTGCACGAGCGGGCGACTGTAGAAACACGCGCGGTCTGCGCGCTTGAGCCGGATCAAGCCGCGCGAAGGCCGACGATGTGCACGCACGTCTGGCCGCGCCCGCGGCGAAACGAGGACAATAGAGCGACGGACGACTCCCTCCCCGCGTCCGTGGAGTGCCATGTCCCCGCGCGATCTGATGCTGGTCCTGGTGGTCGTCGCGGCCTGGGCCGTGAACTTCCTGACGTCCGCGCTGGCAATGCGCGAAATCCCGCCGTTCCTGTTCACCGCCTTGCGTTTCGCGCTGCTCGCGCTGCCGCTGGCGTGGCTGGTGAAGCGGCCCGCGCCCGGCCAGTGGCCGCGCCTGCTCGCGGTGTGCCTGTGCATCGGCGTGCTGCATTTCGGCTTGAGCTTCACCGCGCTGAAGCTCGCCGGCGATCTGTCGTCGCCCGCCATCGTCATGCAGAGCTACGTGCCGATGACGACGCTGCTGGCGTGGTGGTGGCTCGGCGAGCGCTTCGCGTGGCGCACGGGGCTGGCGATCGGGATCAGCTTCGCCGGCGTGCTCGTGCTCGGACTCGATCCGACCGTGATGGACCACCCGATGTCGCTCGTGCTGATGCTGGTGTCGGCGGCGTTCCTCGCCATCGGCACCGTGCTGATGAAGGGCCTGCGCGGCATGGACGTCTACAGCCAGCAGGGCTGGACGGCGATCTTCGCCGTGCTGCCGCTGCTGGCGATCAGCGCCGTGCTGGAGCCGGGCGCGCTCGCCACGCTGCCGCAGTGGAGCTGGGTGGCGTGGGCCGGCGCGCTGTATGCGGCGTTCGTGTCCTCGCTGCTCGGACACGGGCTGTACTACGTGCTGGTGCAGCGCCATCCGGTCGCGCGCGTGATGCCGTGGCTGCTGCTGGTGCCGGTGCTGGCGATGGGCCTGGGCATCGCGTTCTGGGGCGACCGCCCCGGGCCGCGTTTGCTCATCGGCGGCGCGATGGTCCTGGGCGGCGTGCTGCTGATCGCGCTGCGCGCGCTGAGCCGGCAGCGTCCGGCCCCGCGCGCCGAGCAAATCTGACTCAGCCTTCGTCGCTGCTGCGCGGCTGGAACATCTGCGCACGCGGACGGAACGCACGCGGCGCGTAACCGAAATCGCGCTGCGCCGGACTCATGTCGAACGTGAGGTCGCTGCGCATGCGGCGCACCGCAGCTTCGCCGAGACCGGTCGCGCGGCCGGTAAGCTGCGCCACGAACAGCGCTGCGTTGAACATCGGCGACGGCAGTTCGACGAGCGTCGGCGGCGGATTCAACGATGCGAGCACGCGCGCGACCATGTCGCGATAGGTGAGCGTTTCGCCACCGGGCAAGGCATACGTCTGGCCCTGCGTCGCCGGCGTGTTCGCGCAGGCGAACGCCGCGGCGGCGAGGTCGTCGGTGTGTACCGGCTGGCGCAGCCCGTTCGCGCCGCGCGGCAGCGGGAAGCGCCCCCAGCGGCTGGCGAGCTGCGCGATGCGCGTGAGCGTCGCGTCGCGTCCGGCGCCGTAGATCAACGTCGGACGCAGCAGCGTAGCGGTGGCGCCGCGTTCGCCGGCGGTCTTGAACACCCGCTCCTCGCCTTCGCGCAGGCGCCGCGCGACATCGCGTTCTTCCGCATCGGCCGAACCGCGCTTCACCTCGACGCTGGTCGAACCGAAGGCGATCACGCGCGCGGCCTGGATCTGCGAGGTCGCATACCAGTTCGCGAACCCGTCCAGTGGACCGCAGCTGAAGATCGCGTCCACGCGCGCGGGCAGGCCCTGCGCGCCGGGAAGTTCGCCGCGCAGCCATTGCAGGCCGGGTTCGTCGGACTGTTCCGCACGCGACAGTGCCGTGATGCGCCAGCCGTCGTTCCGCAGCAGCCCGAGCAGGGGAAAACCGATCTGTCCGGTCGCGCCGAACACCAGTGCGTGCCGCATGCCTTCAGTCCATCCTCGTCGTGCGCGGCAACGTCGCGCGCAACCACAGCCAGCCGCCCACCGCCGACAGCAGCGAGGCCATCAGTACGCCGAGCACCGCCGAGCCGTAGGCGTCGGTGTCGTGGTACGCGAGCGATGCGATGAACAGGCTCATCGTGAAGCCGATGCCGCACATCAGCCCGAGTCCGATCATCGCGCGCAGGTCCATCCCGTCGGGGAAACGCGCCCAGCCAAGCGCGCGCATCAGCACCGCGGCGCCGACGATGCCGATCGGCTTGCCGACCACCAGCCCGAGCACGACCCCCATCGGCAGCGGCGCGAGCAGATCGTCGAGCCGCATGCCACCGAGCACGCGGCCGGCGTTGGCGAAGGCGAACACCGGCAGGATCGCGTACGCGACCCACGGATGCAGCGCGTGTTCCAGCGATTCCAGCGGCGAATGCACATGCGTGTCGGCGACATCGTCATTGCGACGGCCGTGCGGAATCATCAGCCCCGTCACGACGCCGGCGAGCGTCGCATGCACGCCGGACTTCAGCACGCACACCCACAGCACCACGCCCAGCAGCAGGTACGGCGCCAGGCGCATCACGCCGCGGCGGTTGAGCAGCCACATGCCGGCGACGGCGACCGCGGCCCACACCAGCGCCGTCACCGACAAGCCGTGCGAATAGAAGAACGCGATGATCAGCACCGCGATGAGGTCGTCGACCACCGCGATCGTCGACAGCAGCAGCTTCATGCCCGCCGGCACGCGCGAGCCCAGCAGCGCGAGCACGCCGAGCGCGAAGGCGATGTCGGTCGCCGTCGGCACCGCCCATCCGCGCATCGCCTGCGCGTCGTGGTGGTTCAGCGCGACGAACAGCAGCGCCGGCACCGCGACACCTGCGGCGGCGCACACCATCGGCAGCACGAGTTGCGCACGCGTCGCGAGCTGGCCGCTCAGCGCCTCGCGCTTGATCTCCAGTGCGACCAGCAGGAAGAACACCGCCATCAGGCCGTCGTTGATCCACAACAGCAGCGGCTTGGCGATCTCGAACGCGCCCACGCGCACCTGCACGGGCAGCGCGCGGAAGCCTTCGTAGTACGACACCAGCGGCGAGTTCGCCGCGACCATCGCCAGCACGGCGGCGGCGATCAGCACGATCCCGCCGGCGGCCTCCAGGCGGAAGAACTCGGCCAGCCCACGCAGTGCGCGCGGAGAGGGCCGGTTCGTGGCGTGCATCGGGGATTGCGTCATCCCGGAAGTATATCGGCCCCTGCGGCGCGCACCGGACGTGCGCGTCGCACGCGCGCGTTCAATGCATCGTGAGCAGTTCGAAGGCGACCCACGCGAGGAACGCGATCACCAGACCCGCGCCTTCGCCCTTGCTGATGTGCAGGTCGCCGCGCAGCATCGGATAGAGCATCAGCGCGAACACGCACGCCGCCGGCAGTTCGAACATCACGAACGATTCGGGGAACGCGACGGAGCCGCCGATCGCCGCCATGCCGCCGATCACCACCAGCACGTTGAACAGGCTGGAACCGATGACGTGGCCCACGACGATGTCGCCATGGCCCTTGCGTGCGGCGGAGATGGCCGCGGCCATTTCCGGGAGCGCCGTGCCGATGGCCACCGGGATCAGGCCGGTGAGCAGGGGCGCCATGCCGATGCCTTCGCCAATGGTCGGCGCGCTACGCACGACCATGCGCGAGCCGAAGTACAGCAGCACCGCGGCGATGCCGAAGCGGATGAGGTTGAGCCAGAGGTCCGTGCTGGTGCGCGCGAACGCGGCGATCGCATCCTGCAGTTCGGGCGCTTCGCGGCGCGTGCGGATCGCGGCGTACGTCACGACCGCGACGAACACGACCAGCAGCACGAAACCCTCCACGCGCGTCAGCGTGCCGTCGGAGCCGAGCAGCATCGTCAGCAACGTGCCGAGCAGCAGCGCCAGCAGCAGCGGCGACAGCGCGCGCCAGCGCACGGTCATCGGGGCGATCAACGCCGCCGCGCCGAGCGTCAGGCCCACGTTGGCGACATTGCTGCCGACCGCGTTGCCCAGCGCCAGCAGCGGCTGGTGGCGGGCGACCGCCTGCCAGTTGACCGCCAGTTCCGGCAGCGACGTGCCGAAGGCCACCAGCACCAAGCCGGCAACGAAGGGAGACGCGCCCAGCCGCTGCGCGAGGCCGGAAGCGCCCTTCACGATCGAATCGCCGCCCAGTGCGAGCAGCACCAGCCCCAGTACGAACCAGCCTATGGCCTCGAGCATCGTGTCCCCCTCCACGTCCTCAATCCCTGGATTCTATGCCCGAGGCGACATGCGGCGTACACGACACGGGTCTCAGGAACAGCCTTCCACGTAATCGACCTGCGGCGGCTCGCCGATGCGCCACGCGGTCACGCGCCCGTCCGCATCGGTCTCGAACAGCACCACGCCCGAACCGCCGCCGGGGTTCGGAATGCGCAGGTAGTGGCCGCCTTCGACGTACTTGTGGTTCTGCATCTGCACATGGCCCGCGTAGAGCCGCTGGATGTCCTGCGTGGTCATGCCAATGCGGCCGCCGCCCGGTGCCTCGATGTCGGGCGTGTCCACGTCGATGCGCACGAAGCGCGAATCCTCGAACATGAAACCGATGCGATAGCCGACCTGCGGACGCGGCTGCGGCATGAGGTAGTAGCAACCCGCGGGCGTGTCGGGCTTTGGGCCCGTGAGGTCCTTGCCCCACGCCATGCGCACCTGCTCCTCGGTGGCGCCGAACGGCGCGGGGCCGAAGCCGGCGTAACCGATCGCGCCGGGGGCGGGCATCACGCCGGCGGGTTGTGCGACAGGCGCCGACGGCGGTGTCGTCGAAGGTGTCGGCGACGCCGGGCTGGCGGGCGCGGCTTCCGTCTTTGCCGATGCTGGCGCCGATGGGGTCGGCTGCGCCGGCCCGCGTTCGCCGCAGGCCGACAATGCCAGCAGCAGCACCGTCGCCATCGCCATCCTCATCGCACCGCGCCCTCGTGAACGACTGGCGGGCAGCCTACTCCGGGGCGACGTCAACGGCGCGCAAATGCGCCGGGCGCGTACGTCAGCGCCGGGCGTCGAAGTGCTTCTGCAGCCCGGCCCAGCACGCCTGGTAATCGCGTTGGCGATGCGCGGCGTCGATCGCCTGCTTAGTCGGGCGGATGACGGCGCGCGTTTCGAACATGAAGGCCATCGTGTCGCGGATGACGTCGGGCTTCGACAGATCGGCCGCGCTCGCCTTCTCGAAGGTCGCCGCGTCCGGGCCGTGGCCCGTCATCGAGTTGTGCAGCGACGCGCCACCGGGCACGAAGCCCTCGGCCTTCGCGTCGTAGGCGCCGTGCACCAGGCCCATGAACTCGCTGGCGATGTTGCGGTGGAACCACGGCGGACGGAACGTGTCCTGCGCGACGAGCCAGCGCGGCGGAAAGATCACGAAATCCATGTTGCTGGTGCCCGGCGTGTCGCTGGGCGAATGCAGCACCAGGAAGATGGACGGATCGGGATGGTCGAAGGAGATCGAACCGATCGTGTTGAACAGGCGCAGGTCGTACTTGTACGGCGCGTAGTTGCCGTGCCATGCGACGACGTCGATCGGCGAGTGGCCGATGTCGGCGCGCCACAGGTGTCCCTGGAATTTCGCGACGAGTTCGAAGTCGCCGTCGACGTCTTCGTACGCGGCGTTCGGCGCGAGGAAATCGCGCGGGTTCGCCAGGCCGTTGCTGCCGATCGGGCCGAGGTCCGGCAGCCGCAGCATCGCGCCGAAGTTCTCGCAAACGTAACCGCGCGCCTCGCCATCGGGCAACGTCACCGCGAAGCGGATGCCGCGCGGAATCACGGCGATTTCCTGCGGCTCGACGTCGAGCACGCCGAGTTCGGTCTCGATATGCAGCCGCCCCTGCTGCGGCACGATCAGCAGTTCGCCGTCGGCGTCGTAGAACCAGCGGCCCTGCATGTCGCGATTGGCGGCGTAAACGTGGATCGCGACGCCGCTTTGCGCGGCGGGCGAGCCGTTGCCGGCCATGGTGAACAGCGCATCGACGAAATCGACGCGGCTTTCCGGCATCGGCAACGGGCTCCAGCGCAGCTGGTCGGGCGAGATCGGCGCGTCGTCGAAGTCGTTGTGGAACGACGCCTTCGGATGCGGATACGGCGAGAACCCGCCGTGCATCGCCGCCGGGCGGATGCGGTACAGCCAGCTGCGACGGTTCGCATGGCGCGGCGCGGTGAACGCCGTACCGGAAATCTGCTCGGCGTACAGCCCGTGCGCGACGCGCTGCGGCGAGTTGCGCCCGACCGGCAGCGCGCCGGCTACCGCCTCCGTCGCGAACTCGTTGCCGAAACCGGATTGGTAGCCGTTGCTGGTGATGGTCATGACGGGTCCGCCTTTGCTTGTAGCCCCTCTCCCTCCGGGAGAGGGGTTGGGGTGAGGGTCGGGGTGTCCAGATGGTTCCAGATCGCCTCGATCACCGCGTCCAGTTGCTGAAGAACTTCATTGCTTGCGAAGCGGAGGATCGCAATTCCGCGCGAGTGGAGGAAGGCGTCCCGCGCCGCATCCGATACGGCCGTGTGCTGCGAGCCATCCACTTCGACCGCCAACCGCGCACGCTCGCAGTAGAAGTCCACGATGTACGGGGGCACTGGACGTTGGCGACGAAACTTGAAGCCGCCGAGCTGGCTCGCACGCAACCGTTGCCACAGCACGCGCTCCGAGTCCGTCATGCCGCCACGCAACCGCTTCGCATGCGCGTGGGTTCGTGTCGGCAATGGCGGCTTGGACGACATGGGCTTCCCTACCCTCACCCCAACCCCTCTCCCGGAGGGAGAGGGACTCAAACACCGGCAGATCGTGGGGCGATGCCCTCGTGTCGACGGCCCTCCCGGCTGACGCTTACAACACCCCGCGCCGCATCTGATCGCGCTCGATGCTTTCGAACAGCGCCTGGAAGTTGCCTTCGCCGAAGCCTTCGTTGCCCTTGCGCTGGATGATCTCGAAGAAGATCGGGCCGATCGCGTTCTGCGTGAAGATCTGCAGCAGCTTGCGCTGGTGCGTTTCGCGGTCGGCGTCGATCAGGATCTTGTTCTTCCGCAGGCGCTCGACGTCCTCGTTGTGGCCCGGCACGCGCTGGTCGATCACCTCGAAATACGTGTCCGGCGTGTCGAGGAACTCCACGCCCTGCGCGCGCATCGCCTCGACGGTCTCGTAGATGTCGTCGGTGAAGCAGGCGATGTGCTGGATGCCCTCGCCCTTGTAGGCGTCGAGGTATTCGTTGATCTGCGACTTGGGATCGTTGGACTCGTTCAGCGGGATGCGCACGATGCCGTCCGGCGCGGTCATCGCCTTGGACACCAGGCCGGTCTTGGCGCCCTTGATGTCGAAGTAGCGGATCTCGCGGAAGTTGAACAGTCGCTCGTAATAGTCCGACCACTTCTGCATGTTGCCGAAGTAGAGGTTGTGCGTGAGGTGGTCGATGAAGGTCAGCCCGAAACCCTTCGGCGCGGCTTCGGCGCCCTGCACCGGCAGGTAGTCGCCGTCGTAGATCGAACCGGCGGCGCCGTAGCGGTCGACCAGGTACAGCATGCAGTCGCCGATGCCCTTCACCACCGGCGCGGCGACGGCGCGCGTCTCGGCCTTGTCGGTGATGGCCTCGCCGCCGTTGCCGACGACGGTGTCGAACACCTTCTGCGAGGTTTCCTTGAAGCGGATCGCGAAGCCGCACGCGCTCGGGCCGTGCTTGGCTGCGAAATCGGCCGCGAAGCTGTCCGGGTCCTCGTTGACGAGGAAGTTCACGTCGCCCTGGCGATACACGGTGATTGCGCGCGTCTTGTGGCGCAGCACGGCCGTGAAGCCCAGCTTGCGGAAATAATCGTGCAGGGCCTCGCCCTGGCCGGCCGGGGCGGCGAATTCGACGAACTCGAAGCCGTCGATGCCGAGCGGGTTCTCGAACGTGGTGACCTGCATGCCGAGGTTGGGCTGCGCATTCATGGCATTGTTCTCAGATAGCGGCCCGGCTGTGGGGACGGACTTCCGGCCGGGCCATTCGGAAACGACCGTTATAGTTTCACCTGAAACCATAATCAAGGCACATCGCATCATGAATGCGCGCGACCCCGGAATTCCCAAGCTCAACCAGGGCCCGCTCGGGCCCCTGCCCGGCCACGCCCAGCTCGACCTTGAGCATTTCCTGCCGTACCGGCTCTCGGTGCTGAGCAACCGCGTGAGCGGCACGATCGCGCGCATCTACACCGAGCGATTCCAGCTCAGCATCACCGAATGGCGGGTGATGGCGGTGCTAGGCCGCTATCCGGGGCTGTCGGCCAACGAGGTCGCCCAGCGCACCGCGATGGACAAGGTCGCCGTGAGCCGCGCCGTCGCGCGCCTGCTCGATGCGGGGCGTCTGGATCGCGAGATCCACGGCGACGACCGGCGTCGTTCGGTGCTGAAACTGTCCGAGGGCGGCTACCGCATCTATGACGAAGTGGCGCCGCTGGCGTTGGCGTTCGAGCGACGCCTGCTCGACGGCATCGACGACCAGGAGCGCGCCGTGCTGTTCCGCCTGCTCGACAAGCTGGACGAACTGGAACTGCGGGCCGAGGCGGAAGGGGTTTCGTAGGCCCTTGCTCGCGCGGCCACCCTGCGATGCGAACTGCGGAAACCACAACGGCGACCCGAAGGTCGCCGTTGTTTTTTCCAGCACCGCGATTTGAAGGTCTGCGGGCCTGGATCCCGGCCTACGCCGGGATGACGATCCGGCAAAGCCGCTCGCGCAAAGCGCGAGCGGGCCGGATCGTCACTTCACCCCATGCATCAGTCGCTGCACGAGCGGCGCGATGAGGAACAGCAGCACGCCCGGGATCACCAGCGCCCAGAAGCCGAAGGTGTAGCCCGACAGCGCCGACTGCACGTTCATGCCGGTCTCGCCCGACACGTGGCTGGCGAAGATGCCCGACAGGTTGTTGCCGATGCCGGTCGACAGGAACCAGCCGCCCATGCCGAAGCCGACCAGGCGCACCGGCGCCAGCTTGGTCACCATCGACAGGCCGATCGGCGACAGGCACAGCTCGCCGATGGACTGGATCCAGTACACCGCGAACAGCGTCCAGAACGGGATCTTCAGCGTCTGCGGATCGACCAGCGTCGACAGCGCGAACATCAGCAGCAGGAACGCCAGGCCGTTGAAGATCAGGCCCAGGCTGAACTTGCGCGGGATCGACGGGTTGTGGCGGCCCATCTTCACCCAGATCCACGCGATGATCGGCGCCAGCGTGATGATCGCCACCGAGTTCACCGACTGGAACCAGCCCACCGGGAACGTCCAGCCGCCGAAGTCGCGGTTGACGATCTTCTCGGCGAGGAAGCTGAAGGAGCTGCCGGCCTGTTCGAAGAAGCACCAGAACAGCACGTTGAACGCGAAGATGATCAGCATCGCGATGACCATGTCGCGCTGGCGCGGGCCTTCGCGGACGCCTTCCACCAGCAGCAGGATCGCCAGCGCGACGAACATCGCCGTGAGCACCCACTGCAGCGAGTCGGCGCCCATGCTCAGCAGGAAGTAGATGCCGGGTATCGCGATGATCGCGCACAGCGCGGTGATCGCCAGGCGCTTGCGGCTCTCGCTGCCGACCGGCGGCAGGCCGATGCCCTGCAGCTGGCCGCGGCCGATCCAGAACCAGACCAGGCTGATCAGCATGCCGATGCCGGAGGTGATGAACACCACCTTGTAGGCCGGCATGTCGGGCGAACCGAACACGTTCTCGGCGAACCAGCCGGTGATCAGCGGCGAGACCATCGCGCCCAGGTTGATGCCCATGTAGAACAGGGTGAAACCCGAGTCGCGGCGCTCGTCGCCGACGGCGTAGAGCTTGCCGACCATCGTGGAGATGTTCGGCTTGAACAGGCCGTTGCCGGCGATGATCGTCGCCAGGCCGAGCTTGAAGACCTCATGGTTCGGCATCGCGATCATGAACAGGCCCGCGGCCATGATCGTCGCGCCGAGCAGGATTGATCGCTGGTAGCCGATCACGCGGTCGGCCACGTAGCCGCCGAAGATCGCCGCGGCGTACACCAGTGCCAGGTAGGCGCCGTAGAGCTGGTTGGCGGGCGTCTCGCCCGTGCCGCTGCCGTCGTAGAACTGGGCGACGATGTAGAGCACCAGCGCCCAGCGGATGCCGTAGAACGCGAAGCGCTCCCAGAACTCCGTCATGAAGAGCATCCACAGCGGGCGCGGATGGCCCATGGTCTGTGGGAATGCGGGAAGAGGCGCGGCCTGGCCGGGCGTCGGTGTAGCGGTTCCGCTCATGCGGTGTCCCCCGTGGTGGATCAAGTACTGACAAAGGAAAACCCACGCCGGGCGGCACGGGACCGGGGAGGATTACCGGGCCGCGCCCCTTCCGTCAAACACACGTGAAGGCGGAAAAGCCGTGCTGCGGCGCAGCATCCGGCTGAACAGGGACGATCAGGGCCGGCCGGCGGCGGCCGAGGCTTCGACCGCCAATGCGAGCAAACGCGGGAAGTCCGGATGCGCGTCGCGCAGCTTCGCCTGCGCGTCTTCGAGCGCGCACCAGCGCAGTTCGGAATGCTCCGCGAGGTTCGCCGGCTCGCCGGTCCAGTTGGCGACGCGGTACAGCCGCAGGCGCCACGGCTCGGGCTCGGCACCTTCGAGGTCGCCCAGATAGAACAAGTCGTGCGCCTCGACGACGAGCCCGAGTTCCTCCGCCAGTTCCCGCGCGATCGCCTGCTCGCCGCTTTCGCCCGCCTCGACGTGGCCGCCGAAGACGTCCCACGCACCGGCGAGCCAGTCGCAATCATCGCGTCGCCGGCCGAGCAGCACGTGTCCGTCGCGCACCAGCAGCGCGCCGACGCAGTCGTGCACGCGGCGCGCCATCGACCCTTACTCCGCCGGTGGCGAGTGGTACGCCGGGCCGCCGCCGATCATCGTGCGCACGTCGAACAGCTCGGGGAAGAAGGTGAGGTCCAGCGCCTGCCGCAGGAAGCCGACGCCGCTGGATCCACCGGTGCCACGCTTGAAACCGATGATGCGCATCACCGTGCGCATGTGGCGGAAGCGCCACAGCTGGAACTGGCTTTCCAGGTCGACCAGGTCCTCGCACAGGTGGTACGCGGCCCAGTGCGCGTCGACGTTCTCGTAGATGCGTTCGAACACCGGCAGCAATTCGGGATCCGCCACGTGCGATTGCGACCAGTCGCGTTCGACGTGGCGCGCCGGAACGTCATGGCCATGGCGCGCGAGGTAACGCAGCGCCTCGTCGTAGAGGCTGGGCGATTCGAGCACTTCGCGCAGCGCACCTTCGGCCTTCGCGTCGTGCGCGAACACCTTCAGCATCGACGCGTTCTTGTTGCCGAGCAGGAATTCGATCGTGCGGTACTGCAGCGACTGGAAGCCCGACGACGGGCCGAGGATCTCGCGGAACTTCATGTAGTCCGACGGCGTCATCGTCTCCAGCACCGACCACATCTCGGTCAGCTGGCGCAGGATGTTCTTGCAGCGCGCGAAGATCTTCTGGCATTCGCCCAGGCGATCCTCGCGCAGGTTCGCGATCGCGGCCTTCAGCTCGTGGATCATCAGCTTCATCCACAACTCGGCGACCTGGTGCTGCACGATGAACAGCAGTTCGTCGTGCTGCGGCGGGTTGGACAGCCGCTGCTGCGCCGACAGCAGCGTGTCGAGCTGCAGGTAACCGGAATAGCTCATCCGCCCTTCGAAATCGGTGTGGATGCTCGATTCCAGTTCGCGCTCGTTCTTCTCGACCGTCATTGCAGGCTCGGGTGACGCCGGAAGGTTCCGGCCAGGGGATGAAAAGGGTAGCGCATCGACGCCGTTCGCCCGGACGGACGGTCACCCGCGTGAAATACCCGCGACGGACGATGCGGCAGACTCGGCCGGTCCGCGAACAGGGGCGTGGGCAAGCGAGGAACGCTCACTCGGGCGGCCCGACGGGCCCGCCCACCAACGGGGAAAGACTTATGGACAGGGTCAGGGGCCGCGTCGCGGCCGCGTTGTTCTCCTTCGCATCGCTGCTGGCGCTGGCCGGCGGCGCGCAGGCGCAGGTGGTCATCAGCCAGGTCTACGGCGGCGGCGGTGGCGGCACGGCCGTCTTCGCGAACGACTTCGTGGAGCTCTACAACCGCGGCACCACGCCAGTGTCGCTGGCCGGCATGTCGGTGCAGTACGCCAGCGCGACCGGCACCGGCAACTTCAGCGGCGTCGCCGTGTTGCCGGCCGCGACCGTGCAGCCGGGCAAGTATTTCCTGGTCGCGATGAGCGGCGGCACGGCCGGCGCGCCGCTGCCGACGCCCGACGCCACCGGCCCCGCGGCGATGGCCGCCGGCGCCGGCAAGGTCGCACTCGTCCGGCAGGCGGCCGCGCTCGCCTGCAACGGCGCAAGCACGCCGTGTTCGGCCGAACAACGCGCACTGATCGCCGATCTGGTCGGCTACGGCAACGCCAACTTCTTCGAAGGGGCCGGCGCCGCGCCGACGCTCAGCGCCGCCACGGCCGCGCTGCGAAACAACAACGGCGCGACCGACACCGACAACAACAATGCCGACTTCACCGCCGGCACGCCGGCGCCGCGCAACAGCGGCTCGACGCCGACGGAGCCGGAGCCCGCGAAGCCGCGCACCATCGCGCAGATCCAGGGCAGTGGGCTGCGTTCGCCGGAGGAAGGCGAGCGCGTGGTGACCGAAGGCATCGTCACCGCACTGAAGTTCAACAACGGCTTCTTCCTGCAGGCCGCGAACGACGACGGCGATCCGTCCACCTCAGACGGCGTGTTCGTCTTCACCAGCGCGGCGCCGCCGGCCTCGGCCGCGGTGGGCAACCGCGTGCGGGTGACGGGCAAGGTCGAGGAGTTCGTCCCGGCGTCCAACGTCAACCAGCTCACGATCACCGAGATCACCGGCGCGACGGTGGAACTGCTCGAAACGGGCGTCGGGCTGCCAGCACCGGTCGAACTCACCGCCGCAGAGCTGTCGCCCGCTGCCACGCCGGCCACGCTCGAACGCCTCGAAGGTATGCGCGTCAGCGTGGCGAGCGCGGTAGTGGTCGGCCCGTCGGAAGGCCGCATCGACGAGGACGACGCCACCGCCAGCAGCGACGGCGTGTTTTACGTGACGTTGCCCGACGTGCCGACGCCGTTCCGCGAACCCGGCATCGGCGTGATGGACGCCGCGCTGGCGACGCTGCCGCCCGGCAAGAACCCGCCGCTGTTCGACACCAACCCCGAGCGCCTGATGGTCCGCAGCCGCGGCCAGGTCGGCGCGTTCGCACTGTCGGCCGATGCCGGCGCGCAGGCGGCCGGGCTGCTTGGCGTGCTCGACTACTTCGGCGGAACGTGGGCACTGCTGCCCGACACGGCAACGCCGCCGACCGTCACCGGCGGCCGCCTGCCGCAGGCCGTGAACGATGCGCAGCGCGACGAGGTCACCGTCGGCGGCTTCAACCTGCTGCGCTTCTTCGACGAGGTCGACGACAACAACGGCGCGCCGACGATCAAGCCCGAAGCGCTCGACAGGCGCCTGACGAAGACCGCGGGCGTCATCTGCGATTACCTCAAGACGCCCGATGTCCTCGGCGTGGTCGAAGTGGAGAACCTGCGCGTGCTCGGCATGCTCGCCGACCGCATCAACGCAAGTTGCGCGAGCGCACCGCAGTACGTGCCGTACCTGTCGCAGGGCAACGACGTGGGCGGCATCAACGTCGGCTTCCTCGTGGCAACGCGCAGCGTTGGCGCAGGCGTCTCGCGCGTGGAGGTCCGTGAGGTCGTGCAGTTCGGCAAGGACGCGACGCTCGCCAATCCCGACGGCAGCACCAGCCTGCTCAACGACCGCCCGCCGCTCCTGCTGCGCGCCACCGTGCATCACGACAACGGCGCGACGTATCCGGTGACGGTCGTGGTGAACCACCTGCGTTCGCTCGGCGACATCGATTCGACCGCGCCGGGCAGCAACGGCTGGAGCACCGACGGCGCACGCGTGCGGGCCAAGCGCGGCGCGCAGGCGGCGTACCTTGCCGGCCTGGTGCAGCAGATGCAGACCGCGAATCCGGACGAGAAGATCGTGCTGGTCGGCGACTTCAACGCGTTCGAGTTCAACGACGGCTACGTCGACGTGCTCGGCGTCATCAAGGGCACCGAAGCCGCGGAAGACCAGGTGCTGACCTACGTCGACAGCCCGGTAACGACGCCGCTGATCGACGGCTCGGAACTGATCGCCGATCCCGCCGAGCGTTACTCGTACGTTTTCGCCGGCAACGCGCAGACGCTCGACCACGTGCTGGTGAACGAAGCGGTGGTGATGGGCGCTTCCGCGGTCTCCGTCAAACATGCGCGCATCAACGCCGGCTTCGCGGTGGATCACTTCGGCGATACCTCGGTGCCGCTGCGCGTGTCCGACCACGATCCGGTGCGGGTGGCGATCCGCGTGCCGCAGTTCCGCAGCGCGAACCTGTCGACCACGGCTTCGGCGTCGCCCGCGACGCTGCGCGCCGGTGAAGTGGCGACGTGGACCGCAACCGTGCACAACGCCGGCCCCGACGCCGCCGATGGCGCCGCGGTAGCGTTCGCGTTCGATGCGAACGTGACGCCGGCCATCGACGTGCCCGCCGGCTGGACCTGCGACGCGCCCGTGCACGACGCCGGCACGACGACCGTCGCCTGCACGCTCGCCTCGCTCGCCTCGCAACAGAACGCGACGTTCACGCTGCGCACGACGATGCTGGCGCTGGCGAACGGCAGCGTGGTGCGCATGGCGGTCGCCGCGCGCTCGCAGACGCGCGATCCGTCCAACGCCGACAACGACGCCGTCGCGCAGGTCACGGTGGTCACTGCCGCCGACCTGTCGGTGCGCATTGAAGGCGGCGCGCTGCCGGTGCGCAAGGGCGCGATCGCCACGTTCCTGGTGCCGGTACGCAACGCCGGTCCGGATGCCGCGGTGCAACCGACGCTGACGATCGACGGCAACGTCGCGGTGTCGGCCGCGGCCGTCGCCGCGCCGGCCGGCTGGAGTTGCGCGCGCGTCGCGACGACCTCGGGCTTCCGCGCGCAGTGCACGCGGAACGCTTCGCTCGGCACGAACGTGCAGTGGTTCGCCTTCGCGATCGTCGTGCCG
Source organism: Lysobacter soli (assembly GCF_003382285.1). GTDB lineage: Bacteria > Pseudomonadota > Gammaproteobacteria > Xanthomonadales > Xanthomonadaceae > Lysobacter_J > Lysobacter_J soli. Next base: position 280,383 of record NZ_QTJR01000002.1, on the reverse strand, counting down.
GAGCGCCCGCGCACCGGCACGCAGCTGGAGTTCAACGCACGTGTCGAATCGGCCACACCCGATCCCGACGCGTCCGACAACACCGACACGCTGACGGTGGCGATCCGCCGCTGATCGGCGACAGGTGACCACAAGGAAGGGCGCGGCGAACCCGCGCCCTTTCCGTTTCCGAGCCGCGCATTCAGCTGCGTTCCATACCGCCGCGTCCGGCGTCGTCTAGCGTCTTTTCCGCAAAGTTGCATGCCGCACCGCGCAACGGGCCTTTACGCGCCCTTGGGTATCATCCCGGGCTACAGCGCGTCGCTACGGCCCGGTTTTTCCAAGGCCGCCGGCGCGCCTCGGAGCCAGGTCGGGCATGCCCCGGCCCAGCCCTCCGAACGGTCCTGCGCCGGCACTGGATCCGGGACGCGGCCGCTTCGGCTCCCTGTCACCGACACCCAGTCAGGACTTCCGCGATGACGGTCGCCGCGACCTTCGAAATCGAATACCTGCAATACCTCGGCGCCGACGGCAAGCCCGTCGCCGAGCTCCCCGCCGCGTTCCGCGATCCCAAGGCGCTGCTGCCGCTGTTCAAGCAGATGCTGTTCGTGCGCACGTTCGACGCGAAGGCCATCGCGCTGCAGCGCACCGGCAAGCTCGGCACGTACGCCAGCTGCCTCGGCCACGAGGCCACGCACGTGGGCATCGGCGCGTCGATGCAGCCCGACGACGTGTTCGCGCCGAGCTATCGCGAATACGGCGCGCAGTTCATGCGCGGCGTGCTGCCGCGCGAAGTGCTGCTGTACTGGGGTGGCGACGAACGCGGCAACGACTTCTCCGGCCCCAAGCAGGATTACGCCTGGTGCGTGCCGATTTCCACGCAGTGCCTGCACGCCGCCGGCGCCGCGCTGAAGTTCAAGCTGATGAAACAGAAGCAGCTCGCCGTGGCGTGCTGCGGCGACGGCGGTTCGTCGAAGACCGACTTCTACGCCGCGCTCAATTCGGCCGGTGCGTACCAGCTGCCGCTGATCCTGTGCGTGGTGAACAACGGCTGGGCGATCTCCGTCCCGCGTTCGGCGCAGACCGGCGCGAAGACACTCGCCCAGAAGGGCCTCGCCGGCGGCCTGCATTGCCTGCAGGTGGACGGCAACGACCTCATCGCCGTGCTCGAAGGCATGCGCCGCGCGAGCGAACGCGCGCGCAGCGGCGAGGGCGGCAGCGTGATCGAGTTCATGACCTATCGCCTGCACGACCACACCACCGCCGACGACGCACGCCGTTATCGCGACGAAAGCGAAGTGAAGGACGCCTGGACGCGCGAGCCGATCGCGCGCCTGCGTGCCTACCTCACCGCGCAGGGCGTGTGGAGCGAGGACGAAGAGAAGGCCTGGGCCGAGGAATGCGGCAAGAAGGTTGACGTCGAGATCAACGCCTACCTCGAAACGCCGGTGCAGCCGGTCGAGGCGATGTTCGATTACCTCTACGCCGATCCGCCGCCGGACCTGCTGGCGCAACGCGCCTTCGCGCTCGCACAGGAGGGCCGCTGATGAACGCCGAAGACAAGAAGAAGATCGAATCGGCCAAGTCCGTCGGCGCGCCGGCGGCGATCACGCTGATCGAGGCCATCACGCAGGCGCTCGCGTATGAAATGCGCGCCGACGACAAGGTGCTGGTGCTCGGCGAGGACGTCGGGGTCAACGGCGGCGTGTTCCGCGCCACCGCCGGCCTGCAGCAGCAGTTCGGTCCGGAGCGCGTGCTCGATACGCCGCTGGACGAAACCACCATCGCCGGCCTCACCGTCGGCCTCGCCTCGCAGGGCATGAAGCCGGTAGCCGAATCGCAGTTCGACGGCTTCGTGTACCCGATGGTCGACCACATCATCTGCCACGCCGCGCGCTTCCGTTACCGCACGCGCGGTCGCCTCAGCTGCCCGATGGTGCTTCGCGTGCCGTGGGGCGGCGGCATCCGCGCACCGGAACACCACAGCGAAGCGAACGAAGCCATCTTCACCAACGTGCCGGGCCTGCGCGTGGTGATGCCGTCCTCGCCCGCGCGCGCCTACGGCCTGCTGCTCGCTGCGATCCGCGATCCGGATCCGGTGATCTTCATGGAACCCAAGCGCATCTACCGCCAGTACAAGGAAGTCGTGCCCGACGACGGCGAAGCGCTGCCTCTGGACGTGTGCTACGTGCTGCGCGACGGCACCGACGTGACGCTGGTGACGTGGGGCGCGCAGGTCAAGGAAGCGCTGGAAGCGGCCGAAAAGCTCGCCGGCGAAGGCATCAGCGCCGAGGTCATCGACGTCGCCACGCTGCGTCCGCTCGACTTCGACACCATCGCCGAATCGGTCAGCCGCACCGGCCGTTGCGTGATCGTGCACGAAGCACCGAAGACCGCCGGTTTCGGTGCGGAAATCGCAGCGCGCCTGGCCGAGGAATCGATGTTCGACCTGCTCGCACCGGTGGAACGCGTGACCGGCTACGACACGCACATCCCGCTGTTCCGCCTGGAAATGAAGTACCTGCCGAGCGTCGACCGCATCGTCGCGGCCGCCAAGCGCACGCTGGCGGCTAGCTGAGCCATGCGCCACGCACGCGTCGTCGTCTCGCACAACGCGCCGGATCGCCCGCCGATCCGGCTCGCGCGCGGCGACGCCGTGCAGCTGGGCGATCGCGACACCGGCTGGCCCGAGTTCGTGTGGACCACGATCGCCGAAGGCCATGAGGGCTGGGTGCCGGCGAAGCTGTTCGATCGCGAACAGGGCCCGGCCACCGCGCTCGACGATTACGACACGCGCGAGCTCGACACGCAGGCCGACGAAGTGGTGACGCTGCAGTACGAACTCGCCGGCTGGTGGTGGGCGCGCAACGCGCTCGGCCACCAGGGCTGGATCCCGGCGCGTTCGCTCGAACTGCTCGACGACAACGACGGCGAGGACGCGTGACCGCGACGCCGGCGGTTTCCACGTTCCGGCACTGAATACCCGCCCGCCGCGCACCGCGCGAGGGCACCACCGCACTCCAACGAGACAACGACCGTATGGCCAACACGAAGAAGACCTTCCTGCTCCCCGACCTCGGCGAGGGCCTGCCCGACGCGACGATCGTCGAGTGGTACGTGAAGGAAGGCGACACGATCCGCCTCGACGACAACCTGGTGTCGATGGAAACGGCGAAGGCCGTCGTCGACGTGCCCTCGCCCGTCTCGGGCACGGTCGTCCGGCTCGCCGGCGCGGCGGGCGACGTGATCGTCACCGGCAAGATGCTGGCCGAGTTCGAGATCGATCCGTCGATGCCGCAGCGCGCCGAAGGCCAAGACACCGGGCACCACCACGGCGCCGGCAGCCACGCGCCGGAAGACGGCGACAAGGTCGTCGCGTCCGACGAAGGCGGCGTGATCAGCGATGCCGGCGAGGAAGCACCGAAAGGCGAGGCGCGCGCGGATTCGGGCACGGTCGTCGGTGCGATGCAGAGCTCCGATGCGGTGCGCAGCGAACAGGCCGTCGCGGTGGGCGGCGTCAAGGCGATGCCCGCCGTGCGCGCAATGGCGCGCAAGCTCGGCGTCGACATCGCGCGTGTCCGTGCGTCCGGCGCCGATGGCGTGGTGACGATGGACGACGTGAAGCGCGCGGCCGCCGACGGTTCGGCCTCGGGCATCGCGCCGTCCGCCCGGGTGAAAGGCACCGGCGGTGCCGAACTGCCCGCATCCCGCCCGCACCCCAGCCCTGCCCCGCAAGCGGCACCGTCGACGACGGCGCCGGCGCGCAGCACGCTGTCGCAGGGCGGCAAGCCGATGCGCACGCAGCCGCCGGGCGTAGCCGCCAGCGGCCAGCCGGAACAGCTCAAGGGCGTGCGCCGCAACATGGCGCGCGTGATGGCCGACGCGCACGCGAAGGTCGTGCCGACCACGCTGTGCGACGACGCCGACCTGCACGCGTGGCTCGGCAAGCAGGACATCACCGCGCGTCTGGTGCGCGCGATCGTCGCCGCCTGCAAGACGGTGCCGGCGCTCAACGCATGGTTCGACGGCGAGACGCTGACGCGCACGCTGCATCCGCATGTGGACATCGGCATCGCCGTGGATACCGAGGACGGCCTGTTCGTGCCGGCGCTGCGCAACGCCGACATGCTCGACGGCACCGGCGTTCGCGGCGCGATCCAGCGCCTGCGCGCGCAGGTCGAGGACCGCACGATCCCCGCGACCGAACTGAGCGGCTACACGATCTCGCTGTCGAACTTCGGCATGTTCGCCGGCCGCTACGCGACGCCGGTCGTCGTGCCGCCGTGCGTGGCGATCATCGGCGCCGGTAAGCTCAGCCATGACGTGGTCGCCGTGATGGGCGGCATCGAAGTGCACCGCCGCATGCCGATCTCGCTGACCTTCGACCACCGCGCCTGCACCGGCGGCGAAGCGGCGCGCTTCCTCAAGGCGCTGCTGGACGACATGGCCCTGCCCCAGTAACGCACCCGTAGCCCGGGCAAGGCGAAGCCCAGCCCGGGTTTACCTCGCTGGACAAGCTGCTGACAGGAGGTTGTCAGCAGCTGCGGTACAACCTGCTCCCATCATCCAACGGGAGTCCTGCCATGGCGCACCGCAGCCGTCTTGCCGGTTTCATCATCGACTGCAAGACCGACGACCTCGACGCCGCCGCCGATTTCTGGAGCCAGGCGCTCGGCGTGACCATCGCCGACCGCCACGCGGGCGACGACACCGCCGAATACCAGAACTTCGGAAACACGCCGGGCGATCTGTACATCGAAGTGCAGAAAGTCGACCACCCCTCGCGCGTGCACCTGGACATCGAAGCCGACGACATCGATGCCGAAGCCGAACGGCTGGAGAAGCTCGGCGCGAAGAAGGTCGCGTTCGTGAAGCGCTGGTGGGTGATGGAAGCGCCGACGGGCCAGCGCTTCTGCGTGGTGAAGATGAAGGAGCCGGAGAAGCGGTCGGTGCCGAATGAGTGGCCGTGAGCGGCGCCTGGCGATCAGCGACAAGCCGCGGCAAACGAAGCCGTCATCCCGGCGGAAGCCGGGATGACGGCAGATCGCTGAGGCACCGGCCCAACGGGATGCGACGCCTGCTTCACGCATGATGCAGCGGCGTATCGTCCACCACCACGCGATTGCGGCCCGTGGCCTTCGCGCGATACAGCGCCTGGTCGGCGCGGTCGAACACCTGCTCCGACCAGTCGCGCGTCGGCTCGCCTGCCGCGATTCCCATCGACACGGTGAGCGCGAACGGCAGCGGCGCGACGGCGATGCGCTGGCGGATCCGTTCGGCGACCTGCGCGGCCTGCGCGAGGTGCGTATCGGGAAGCAGGATCAGGAACTCCTCGCCGCCATAACGCACGGCGATGTCGCCCTCGCGGATCGACGCGTTGACCGCATCGGCGACGGCGCGCAGCGCGCGATCGCCCAGCAGATGCCCGTGGCGGTCGTTGACGTCCTTGAAGTGGTCCACGTCCAGCAGCATCAGCGTGTACGGCGACTGCTGCAGCAGCCGCATCGCCTCGGCGTTGTCGCGCAGCTGCGCGAGCGCGGAACGGTTGAGCAGCCCGGTGAGCGCATCGTGCGTCGCGCGATGTTCGAGCAGGTCGTGGCGACGCTGCAGGTCGGCGCGCGCATCTTCCAGCCGTTGCGCGAAGGCCTCGCGCTCGCTGAGCAGCCGGCGCTGCTCCATGGCGTAGCGGCGAAGCTCCAGAAGGTGCTGCGTCTGTCGCGCGAGCACCTCCAGTCCCTCGCGCTGCGCATCGGTGAGCGTGCGCGGTTTGTTGTCGAGCACGCACACCACGCCGAGCGGCTGTCCGTCGGGGCTCAGCAGCGGCACGCCGGCGTAGAAGCGCAGCGGATCGCCCTCCACGCGCATCGTCGGGCGCGGCAGGTCGGGATGGTCGTAGAGGTCCTCGACGACGAGCATGCGGTCGGGCTGGCGGATCGCGCGGTCGCAGATCGCCTCGCTGCGCGCGGTCTCGCGCACGTCCAGTCCGATCTGCGCCTTGAACCACTGGCGATCGTGGTCGATCAGCGAGATCGCGGCGGCCGGCACGTCGCACAGCGTGACCGCCAGCCGGACGATGTCGTCGTACGGCTGCTCCGCCACCGAACCCACGACCGCATACGCATCCAGCGCGGCCTGTCGGCGCGCCTCGTCGGACGGTGGTGGAAGAAGGGGTCGCGGAGCGGGCATGGCGCATTGCCAAAAAGGTCGCTAAGGCTACTCCCGGCCCGCCTGCGGACCCGTGATCGAGCCCACAACCTGCGCGGCTGCCGCCGCATCGTTCAGCCGCCCGGCGTACTGCTGCGAACCTGAACAGGGCGCGCCGCCGCGTTCTCGCGGGCCAGCCAGATTTCCAGCCCCTGCACGTTGAGCTCGATGTCGATGGCCAGCAGCGCTCGGACCTCCTCCGGCGCCAGCGGCGAGCCGTGCACGCGGGCGCGGTCGATATATAGCACCGCCAGCGCCTCGACCAGCCGCTCGTGCCGGTCGGCGTGGCCGTCGGCCTCACGGGCGAGCGCGACCATGGCGTCGATCTGCGCAATGAGGTCGCTGCCCAGGCGCGCCACGTCGCCGACGCGCCCGTAGTGGGTCAGGTGCATCGCCACCGGATCGCGCGCGAGCATCGTGCGGATCGACGCCTTCAGCGGCTCGGGCTCGAACTGCACCGGCGAGGTAGTCGGGATCACGAACGGCTCGCCGTGCGCGTTGTCAAACTCGCGATACGACAGGCCGAACGTGTCGCCGGTGAACCAGCTGCGGCTGCGCTCGTCCCACACGCACAGGTGATGGCGCGCATGGCCGGGCGTATCGATGCACAGCAGCGGACGCCCGGCCAGGTCGAGCGTCTCGCCGTCACGCACTTCACGCACGCGCGCGGCGTCGACAGGGGCGATTTCTCCGTAGCTGCGCGCGATTTCCTCCTCGCCGTACACCGCGGTGGCGCCGGCGACGAGGCGTTCGGGATCGATCATGTGCGGCGCGCCGCGCGGATGCACGGCGAGCGTCGCGTTCGGCAGCGCGCGCATCAGCGCGCCGGCGCCGCCCGCGTGGTCCAGGTGCACGTGCGTGAGGATCAGCCAGTCGACGTCCTGCGGTTGCAGGCCCTGCCACGACAGCGCATCGAGCATCGCCGGCACCGAGTGCTGCGTGCCGCAATCGATGTACGCGCCGCGTCCGTGTTCGACGATGAGGTAGGCGGCGTCGAAATTCGGCCGCTGGAATCCGGTGTCGATGGTGACGATGCCGTGCGCGTCGTTCATGCCGTGCGGCTCCTCGTGGGCGTCCCCGCAGTCTAGGGCGCGCGACGTGACGCGACGATGCGGCTTTGGTCGGAACGCCGCGCCGCTTAGCTCAGCGCGTGCGACGCAGCCAGCGACGGCGCACGAAGAACGCCACCGTCAGCACCGCCAGGAAGACACCGTATCCGACAGCGGTCGCGAGGATCTGCTGCCACATCTTCCCGTACACCGGATCGGCATTCGCATGCGACCAGTACAGGCTCAGCAGGAATGCGGTGAATGCCAGCAGCAGCGCGACGCCGTCGAAGAGCTTGCGATGCGCCGTCCGCGGCTGCCGCGGGAACATCCAGTACAGCGTTCCGAGGATCGCGAACCACGGCAGGAACAGGATCAGCGCGAGGTTGAGCTCGACGAACGGATTCATGCCTTCTGCGCGCTCTTTTCCTGCTCGGCCTCGACCACGGCGGCGAGCGCGTCGCGCACGTCGTCCTGCGTGACGCCGTCGGCGGATGTCGACGCTTCGAACAGCGCATCCACGCCGCTCGCACCGGACTTGAGGCCCGCAATCAGCGTGCCCGCGTCGCGCGCGGAATCGAAGGCGCGGCTCTGCGCCAGCAGGCGGTCGCCATCGACGAACTTGAAGTAGAAGCGGCCGTCGGCTTCGCGGTACTGCTTGAACGCCGGCGCCGTCGCCTTCGTGATCTTTGCCTTTCCATCGACCTGCGCCTGGGAGAGGTCGCGAAGGCCGACCGCGCTGCGCAGCGTGTCCAGCGTGGGCCGCGCGTAACGCGTGCGGAGGCGCTGTGCGCCGTCGCGCAGGATGGCTTCGATGTGGGCCGGCTGTGCGATCAGCGCGTCGTACTTCTCGCGCAGCGGCGAAATCTCGCGGTCGATGCGCTCGAACAGCGCCTGCTTCGCCTCGCCCCACGCGATCCCGTCGGCGAACGCACGGCGCATCGCGGCGGTTTCCTCGTTCGACGCGAACGCCTGGTACAGCTGGAAGACGTTGGAGTTGTCCGCGTCCTTCGCCTCGCCCGGCGCGCGCGAATCGGTGACGATCGAGTAGATCAGCTTCTTCAGCGTCTCGCGCGGAGCGAAGAGCGGGATCGTGTTGTCGTAGCTCTTGCTCATCTTGCGGCCGTCGAGGCCGGGCAGCGTCGCCACGTTCTCGTCGATCACCGCCTCGGGCATCACGAAGTGGTCGCCGTAGAGGTGGTTGAAGCGCTGGCCGAAATCGCGCGCCATCTCGATGTGCTGGATCTGGTCGCGACCGACTGGCACCTGGTTGGCGTTGAACAGCAGGATGTCGGCGGCCATCAGCACCGGGTACATGAAAAGACCGGCGCTGACGCCGGCGTCATCGTCCTCGCCCGCCTCGCGGTTCTTGTCCACCGCGGCCTTGTAGGCGTGCGCGCGATTGAGCAGGCCCTTGCCGGCGACGCAGGTCAGGAACCACGTCAACTCCTGGACCTCCGGCACGTCGCTCTGGCGGTAGAACCACACCTTGTCCGGCTCCAGCCCGCAGGCGAGCCAGGTCGCGGCGATTTCCAGGGTCGAACGCTGCACGCGCGCCGGGTCCTGCACCTTGATCAGGGCGTGGTAGTCGGCCAGGAAGTAGAAGCTCTCCACGTCGGGCGCGCGGCTGGCGGCGACGGCGGGGCGGATCGCCCCGACGTAATTGCCCAAGTGCGGGGTGCCCGAAGTGGTGATGCCGGTGAGGACGCGCGTGGGGCTCATGGAACGCTGACTGCGGGAAACGGCTTGACAGTGTACCTGCCGGGCGGGCCAGCCCGTGCCCCGCGCGACGCCCAGGGCCGCTGTCGCGCACGGCCCGTCGCCCGGTCAGGCAAGAGAAAGGCGGCCGCTCTCGCGACCGCCTTTCCGATATCGCTTTTCGGTTGCGCGCGCCGGTGGCGTTGGTCGCCCCGGTGCCGGCGCGCGCGCCGCGTTCACTGCATCAGTTCAGCGACTTCTCGAAGTCGCGGACTTCCTGCTGGGCGCGATCGCGTTCCCAGCCATAGCGCTCCTGCAGCTTGCCGGCGAGGTATTCGGCGTTGCCTTCGGCGACGTCGAAGTCGTCGTCGGTGAGATCACCCCAGCGCGCCTGCGCCTTGCCCTTCAGCTGGGTCCACTTGCCGGCGATGATGTCTTTGTTCATCCGTTGCATTCCTCTTGTCGTGGGAGGCGGGTGCGTCATCGCACCGCACGCACAGGATCGCAGCGAGCTCATTCGCAGGAAGTCGTCGTTGCGTTAGAGAGGGTTTGATATCGGTGAACGCGCGCAAACCGCGACGTCCACAACGCTGAAAAACAAGGGGCCGGATCGCTCCGGCCCCTCGCCCACCACCCTCGATCGAATGCGTGCGGATCAGCACTTGCCGTCCTTGCAATCCTTCGCCGTGTCTTCAACTTTTTCGCCCGCGCCTTGAATGTCCTTGCCGGCGCCAGCGACGGTGTTGCAGGCGCTCAGGAAGCTCATCGAGAACATCGCCAGCAGCAGCAGAGCCATCAAACGCTTCATGAAAGTCTCCTCGACTCGTGAACCAGGCACGTGGTTCCGTGCGGTGAATCCATCTGACGCGCGCCACCGTGAAAGCGAAGTGGATTCTGCAGCGTGCATTCAGCGCTCGGCCAGACTGACGGCTTCGCGTTTCGCAAAAAGAAAGGCCGGGCGATGCCCGGCCTTTCCTGCGTTCGGTGCGAGCGCGGCGATTACTTCGCCGCGTCTTCGACCTTCTCGCCCGCCTTCTGCACATCCTTGCCGGCACCGGCAACGGTGTTGCACGCGGTCAGCGTGCCGACGGAGAACAGGGCGAGCAGCAAAAGGGCCATCAGACGCTTCATGGGATTCACCTCGATTCGTTGGGACTGCATGGTCACGCTTGGAGCGTGCGCGTGCATCTGACGCGAGGTGCCGTGAAAGCGGGGTGGATGCCACCCCAACGGGCGATGACCGCCCTGAAAAACAAAGGCCGGCGGGTGCCGGCCTTTGTCGCGATCATGATGTCGGGCGCCGCGATGCGCCGATCAGTTGCTCGCCTTCTGGTCGATCTTCTGGCCGAGCTTTTCGACATCCTTGCCCAGGCCTTCCATGGTGTTGCAGCCGTTGAGCAGGACGAGCGACAGGGCGACGAGCAGCAGCGTGGCGATGGAGCGCTTCATGGTCTCTCCGGGAGACGTGATCGATTGGGGCCGAAGGATCGCATGCCCGCGCGGGCGCCGCACCTGCCGGCCGGGCCGGTCCTGCGGCGGGCGTGCCGACGGTTCAGTCGCGCATCAGCGTGGACTTGCCGAACAGGCTTTCCACCAGGTCCACCGCCAGCCGCGCGGTGCGGTTGCGCTTGTCGATGATCGGATTGAGTTCGACGATGTCCAGCGAGGCCATGCGGCCGGTGTCGGCGATCATCTCCATCACCAGCTGCGCCTCGCGGTAGTTCGGCCCGCCCGGCACCGTGGTGCCCACGCCCGGCGCGATGCTGGGGTCGAGGAAATCCACGTCGAAACTGACATGCAGGTGCGTGTTGTCGTCCACGCCTTCCAGCGCTTCTTCCATCACGCGCTTCATGCCGATCTCGTCGATGTAGCGCATGTCGTACACGTCCAGTCCGTACTCCTGCACGAGGCGCTTTTCGCCCTCGTCGACCGAACGGATGCCGATCTGGCGGATTTCGTCCGGCCGCACCGCCGGGGCTTCGCCGCCGAGTTTGGTCAACGCATCCGGACCCAGACCGCACAGGCAGGCCACGGGCATGCCGTGCACGTTGCCCGACGGCGTGACCTGGTGCGTGTTGAAGTCGGCATGCGCGTCCAGCCACAGCACGCGCAGCTGCTTGCCGGTGGTGCGGCAATGGCGCGCGACGGCGGTGATCGATCCCAGCCCGAGGCAGTGATCGCCGCCGAGCAGGATCGGCATGCGGCCTTCGTCGAGCTCCGTGCTGACGGCATCCATCACCGCGCGGTTCCACGCGACCACTTCGGGCAGGTGGCGGTAGCCTTCGACGGGCTTCTGCCAGGGATTGCGCGGACCGTCGAGATTGCCGCGATCGATCACGTCCACGCCGCGCTTGATGAGCGCCTCGCCCAGGCCCGCGATGCGCAGTGCTTCGGGGCCCATGCGCGAGCCGCGGTGGCCTGCGCCAACGTCCGTCGGCGCGCCGATCAGCGAAACGGGAGGATAGGTGCGACTCATCGAACGGCGTCCTCGTCTGGTGCCGGCAGTCAGAATCGAACTGACGACCTACCGCTTACAAGGCGGTTGCTCTACCAACTGAGCTATGCCGGCGAAGAAGGGCCATTCTAGCCTGCGCAGCCGCGCAGGTTGGTGTCGATGCGTCAGCGGATGCGCGCGCAGTCGAGTTCGCGGGCCGGCACCTGCACCGCGGCTTCGGCGCGCGCGGGGTCGAACTCGGGTTTGGCGATCAGGTCCAGCCACACCGTCGACGGCCCGCCCTCGCCCAGCGGCTCGGCGCGCACGGCGAAACCGGCGGCGGTGAGGCTGTCGGCGCGGCGGCGCGCGGAATCCTCGTTACGGTAGCGACCCAGTGCGATGGAATTCGCCTCGGCACCCTGGCGGACGATGAAGTAATCGTTGAAACCCGCGGCGGTGATGCGCTGCGCGGCGGCCTGCGCCTCGGGCAGGCTGGCCATCGGCGGCAGGTACACGCGCCAGCCGCGTGCGCTGCTGCCGCTGCGTTGCTCGCGCGGCACGACGCGGGTCGCCACGGCCATCAGCACCTCGCGCGCGTTCGCCGCGGCGGCGCCATTGGCGAAGGGACCGATGCTGTAGCAGCGCGCGTTCGATGCAGCACTGGCCGGAACCGCGCTGGCGACCGGGGTCGAAGGCGCGGCAGGCGGTGCGAACGCTGGCGCGGCCGGAGCGGTCATGGGCGCGACGCCGGGCGCAGGTGCGTTCGCGGCCTTCTTCGTTTCGCTCACCAGTTGCAGCCGTGCGACGTCGGCGGGCGGCACGAAGTCGGGCGCGGCCGCCGGCGGCGCGCGCAGCGTCCACCACGCGGCGACACCGAGATTGAGCACCAGCAGCAGGACGACCAGGGCGCGAGCGAGCATGGGGCGATTCTAAGCGGCCGTTTCGACGCAGGCCCAGCGGGCCAGGCCTTCCAGCACCAGCGTTGCGACCTCGGTCGCGTTCGGCAGGTGGCGGGCCAGCGCCTCCGACCCACCGCCGTGCAACAGGACGGTCGGCGCGGTGCCGAGGCGCGCCGTCGCGGCCGCGATGCTGTGCTCGATCAGCGCGACGCCCGCGCCTTCGCAACCGGACGCAAGCGCGTCTTCGGTATCGGACGCGAAGTACTCGTAAACGCCGCCCACCTCCGGCAACTGCGGCGCGCGTGCATGCAGCGCTTCGCGCATCAGCGTGGGCGACGGCGCGATGCGACCGCCGAGATGGAGGCCGTCCGCGTCGACCAGGTCGATCGTCAGCGCCGTGCCGACGCCGCACACCAGCGCCGGCCCGCGGACGCGCGTGCGGGTGCCAAGCAGCGCAAGGAAGCGGTCGACGCCGAGCTTTCGCGGATCGGCATAGGCGATGCGCAGTTCGTCGAAACGCGGCTGCGTGCGTGCAATGGAGATCCTGCCGCAACGCGACGCCAGCGCATCGAGCACCGCCACGCGCAACGTCGGTTGCGCGACGCTCGCGAGATAGGCGACGTCGATGCGCGCGGGCAGGTGCTGCGCCATCGCGGCAGCGACATCCTCTTCGCGATGCGGCAGCGCGATCGCGTCGCCGATGGAACCGTCCGCACGCAGCGGCGCGCATTTCAGGCGCGTGTTGCCGAGGTCGAACAACCACGCGCTCATGCCGATGCCCCGCTGCGGACGCTGACTTCGCCGGAATGGAAACTGCGTTCTTCGCCGTCGTCCAGACGCACGCGCAGCGCGCCATCGTCGGCGAGGCCGAGGGCGGCGCCGTGCAGTTCGCCGGTCGTGGTGTGCAAGGTGACCGCACGTTCGGCCAATGCATCGAGCGCGGCGTAGCGCTCGCGGAAGGGCGCGAGGCCGTCCGCATCGAATTCGTCCAGTGCCGGCAGCAACCCGGCGAGCACGGCCGCGGCGACCCGATTCCGATCCGGCAATGCGTCGGACAATCCCGCCAAGTCGCTCCACGGCTGGTCGATGCCGGCGGCGACAGCGGCCGGCATGCGCACGTTGATGCCCATGCCGATCACCGCGCGCACGGGCCCGGCGTGTTCGCCGCCGCCCTCGACGAGGATGCCGCCCAGCTTGCGCAGCGTGCCGTCCGCGGCGGGCACGACGAGGTCGTTCGGCCACTTCAGTTGCACGGCGAATCCCTCGGAACGCAGCGCCTCCGCCGCAGCGACCCCGGCGACCAGGCTCAGCCCGCCCAGCCTCGCGAGCCCCCCGCCGAACTGGCGCGATACCGACAGGTACAGGTGCGCGGCCAGCGGCGACGCCCACTGGCGCCCACGACGGCCGCGGCCGCCGGTCTGGCGCTCGGCCAGCAGCACCTGCGCGCCACGCTCGGGCGACGCCCGGCGGAGCAGTTCCGTATTGGTCGAATCGATGGACCACGCGGTCTCAAGCGAGGCCAGCGATCCCTGCACCGCGGAGGGCAACCCGGCGCGGATCGCTTCGGCGTCGAGCAGGTCCATGGGGGTCGCAAGCGCGTATCCGCGCCCCGCCCGCGCTTCGATCGGCACGCCTGCCTCGCGCAGGGCCTCGATGCGCTTCCACACGGCGGCGCGGGTCTGCCCGGCGTCGCGCGCCAAGGCGTCGCCCGACACCGGGCCGGCGATCAGCCGCTGGAGCAGGTGACGGTCGTCCATCAGCGGGCCGGCCGGATCGCGGTCGGGCCGGCGCAGGAATGGGCGGCGAAGTCGGGGCGGGCGGGCGTCATGGGCGGGGATTATGCGGGAGCGGGTCCCGGCCGACGAACGGCGTTCTGGCATGCCGAAGGCGGGTTGGAATGCCGGTCCGGGGACACCACGGGCGGCGATTCGGCGGGACGATGGCCGGGCGCGATGAAGCGTTGCAACGCTTTGCGCCACGGGCGCATCGATAGGAGATGATGGCGTCGGAAAGGCGTCGTCCGGATCGACGACACCGCCGGCACCGGCGGCACCCGCCTGAACACGGAGAGTTGTTGCCATGCACCATCCGCCCGCCCGGTCGACGCCCTTTTTTCGCGCTATAGTCCAGCATTACCCGGGGTCTACCCCGGGTCCGTCCGAGGATTCCGCCATGCTCCGGATCTGCCTGTGCCTGCTGATCGTGGTCGCCAGCTCGACCGTGGCTGCGCGCGAGATCAAGCTCAGCTCCGCGAACAGCGGCAGCTGCCCGGAAGCGTCCTCGATCGCACGCGACAGCGCACGTGCGACCCCGCGCGCGACCGCCCCCGTTCGTGACGTCAAGCCGGCCCGCCCGAGCGTCCACAGCGATGCCGCCGGCAGCGCCGGCCGCATGCAGTCGCCGCGCTGGCACAGCTTCCTGCCGGGCATGTTCCGCTGATCCGTTCGCGGGCGTGGTGATTTGCTGAGCTTCTTCCGGCGCCTGCGGCTTTCGCCCGCGCCCATTCCCGACGAGTTGTGGCACGCCGCGCACGTGCGCGTGCCGTGGCTGCGCGCGCTCGATACGTCCCGCGACGCACGCCTGCGCCAACTCGCCGTTCGCTTCCTGCACGAGAAGACGATCACGCCCATCGGCGAACTCACGCTGGACGACGAACAGCGCGTGAGCCTGGCCGCACTGTGCTGCCTGCCGCTGCTGGAATTCGGCGCCGAAGGCCTGCGCGGCTGGTCGCAGCTGATCGTCTATCCCGACGCGTTCCGCGTGAACCGCACGCACGTCGATGCGGCCGGCGTGCTGCACGAGTGGGAAGACGAACTGATCGGCGAAGCGTGGGAAACGGGGCCGATGATCCTCTCGTGGGCCGACATCGTCGCCGACTGCGAAGATCCCAATGCCGGTTTCTGCGTGGCCGCGCATGAGATGGCGCACAAGATCGACGCGCTCGACGGCGCGCTCGATGGCACGCCTCCCCTGCCCCGCCCGTGGCAGAAGGAGTGGGCGCGCGATTTCCAGACGGCGTACGACAAGCTTGCGAAGCAGGTGGATCGCGGCCGCGACACGGCCATCGACGGCTACGCCGCCGAAGCGCCCGAGGAATTCTTCGCCGTCGTCACCGAGTACCACTTCAGCGATCCGCAGACATTGCGGGCAGAAATGCCGCAGGTCGCGGCGCATCTGGAACGCTTCTACGGACCGTCGCCGTTCGCGTGATCGTCGTGCCGGTCAAAGGCCCGGCGGGATCACGACTTCGAAGTGCGCACCGCCCAATTCGCTCGAACGGCTGACGTCCAGCGTGCCGCGATAGCTGCGCACCACATCCTGCACGGTGGCGAGGCCAATGCCGTGGCCCTGCACGCGCTCGTCGCCGCGCACGCCACGCTGCAGCACGAGGTCGATCTTGTCTTCCGGCACGCCGGGGCCGTCGTCGTCGACCGCCATCAGCAGGCCGGGGCGCCGGTTCGGTGCGAGCTCGCCTTCCTTCACCGTCAGCAGCACGCGCGAGCGCGCCCACTTGAAGGCGTTCTCGATGAGGTTTCCGAGCACTTCCTGCAGGTCGCCGGGCTCGCCGTAGAAACGCGCGCCGGCGTCGATGTCGAATTCGCAGATCACGCCCTTCGATGCGTAGATCTTTTCCAGGCTGCGCACGATCTGGTCGGCGTATGGCTCGATTTCCAGCGGCGCGGCGAACAGCACGTGGCCCGAACGCGCGGCGCGTGCGAGCTGGTACGACACCAGGTCGCTCATGCGGCGCACCTGCAGGTCGATTTCCTCGCGCAGCTCCTGCACGGGCACGTCTTCGCCGCTGCGCGCGCGCAGCACGGCCAGCGGCGTTTTCAGGCTGTGCGCCAGGTCGGCCAGCGTGTTGCGCTGGCGGTCGAGGTTTTCGCGCTCGCTTTCGATGAAGGCGTTGATGCTTTCGGTGAGCGGTTCGAGTTCGCGCGGATGGCGACCGCTCATGCGCGAGGCGAGGCCGCGCTGCACGCGCTTGAGTTCGTCGACCACGCGCTTGAGCGGGCGCAGGCTCCAGCGAAGGATCACCGCCTGCAACAGCAGCAGGATCAACCCTGCGCCGCCGAGGTAACGCCACAGCGCCTGGCGGAACACGCTGACCTGGCGGCTCAACGCGGTCGTGTCTTCAAGCACGTAGATCGTGTACGGGAACTCCGATCGCGCATCGTCGCTGCCAGCGCTCCAGATCAGCCCGCGGCCATACCGGTAGGCCTCGCCCGCTTCGCCACTGATCTCGGTGATCGGCAGCGCGCGCTCGAAGGTTTCCTCGTTGGGTTCGAGCATCTTGCCGGCGGGCAGGATCGGGCCCTGCGCCGACGTCGAATCCCAGTGCCCGTTCGGCAGCACCACTTCCGCGTACAGGCCGCTGCCAGGTCGTTCGAGACGCGGGTCGACCGTTTCGTACGGCGGAATGAACTCGCCGTTGCGGGCGAACTCGCCGCCCGCGACGTACGCCAGCGCGAGGCTGCGCAGGCGCTGGCGCATGTTGCTTTCGGCCGTTTCCAGGAACGCGCGGTCGAGCGCGTAGCCGGCCAGCGCGAGGAATGCCACCAGCCCCAGGCTCGCGGCCAGCAGCTGGCGCGCCTGGAGCGAACGCGGCTGGCCCCAGCTCACCTGTGGCGATCGGCGTGGCATGGGGACAGGTCGGAAGGAACGGGCGACGGCATCGCCGCCAAGGGTAACCAGCGCGCCGCGCGTTGACGATGACCCGCCGACGCCCGGCGCTGCTGGAACATCGAATCCGTGCGCTGGTGCTTAGTCTCCGCTGCGCGCGATGGCGAAGCGGTAGCCGCGGCCGCGTACGGTCTCGATCGGCTTGAGCGAGCCATCCGGATCGAGCTTCTTGCGAAGACGGCCGATGAAGACTTCCAGCACGTTGGAGTCGCGATCGAAGTCCTGCTGGTAGATGTGCTCGGTGAGGTCCGCCTTCGAGACCAGTTCGCCGGCGTGCATCATCAGGTACTCGAGCACCTTGTACTCGTAGCTGGTCAGGTCGACGTTGCTGCCGTTGACGCTCACCGTCTGCGCGGCGAGGTCGAGCACGACCGGGCCGCATTCCAGCGTCGGCTTGCTCCAGCCGGCGGCGCGGCGGACCAGCGCGTTGAGGCGCGCCAGCAGCTCTTCGATATGGAACGGCTTGACGAGATAGTCGTCGGCGCCCTGCTTCAGACCCTCGACCTTGTCCTGCCAGCTGGAGCGGGCGGTGAGGATCAGCACGGGGAATTTCTTGCCTTCGTCGCGCAGGGCCTTGATCAGCTCCATGCCCGACATCTTCGGCAGGCCCAGGTCGATGATGCCCAGGTCGAACGGTACTTCGCGGCCCATGTAGAGGCCTTCTTCGCCGTCCTGGGCGGCATCCACTGCGAACCCTTCCCGCTTCAGGCGGGCGGCGAGGGTTTCGCGCAGCGGAGCTTCGTCTTCGACCAGCAGAATTCGCATGTGGACTCCAATGTCTGTCGTTCTGTCTAGGCCGCTATCGGAGGGCCTCCGAGAGCGTGGCGGGTCAGTCGTCGTCGCGGCGTGTACGGTTTTCCTGCTGCTGGCGCTCTCGCACCTGCGGGTCGTCCATGTAGATGCGGACTCGGCCGCTGGAATCGACCACCTTCACGCGGTTGACGTCGCGGCCGTCGTAGGGAACACGCTCGGCGCTGAGGACCTGCCCGCCGGTGCGGCGTTCGACCCGGCGCACCGAGTCGGACAGGGCCTGCCGGTCGTTGCCTCGGCCGTGCCCCCGGTCGCCACGCTCCGGGGGACCGCCACGATCCTGCGCCCATGCACTCCCAGCCGACGCAAGCAGCGCGGCGCACAGGAGGAGCGGAATGGAGCGGAAAGAAGACGGCATCTTCATCGAGACTGGGCACGCGAACGGGGCAATATCGCACGGCCGTGCGACAGTGTGCATTCTCGAAACGAAGCGGTGAATCCGGTCTGAACTTTTCTGATTGCGGGCGGTCGGCATTCAGACCCTGGCGTCAGTCGGCTCGATTCCAGCGCGTCCCGGCCTAGAAAATCTCGGCGATGCAGCACCGCAGCGAACCGCCGCCGGCCTCGATGGCGTCCAGCTCGACGGCCCGCACCTGGAAGCCCGCCGCCGCCAGCAGCTGCCGGTTGCGCGGGTCGAGCGCCGCGTCGGCCCGGGCGCTCATCCAGACGGTGTCGACCGACAGCGCGATGGCGTTGCCGGCGAAGGCGGAGTGCTCGGCCTCCGACAGCACGATCGCGTTGGGGGCGTAGAAGTCGGCAATGGCCCGGGCCACGCCGGTGTCGGCGAAGCCGCGCGGGCTGACGATCGCCGCCCGCCCCGCCAGCACGGCCAGGACGACGTTGGCGTGGTATTCGCCCGGCGCGAGGTCGAACGTCAGCGTCGCGCGCAGGCCGAACGCCTCGTGCATGAGCCGGGCGCCCTCCTCGTCGCATCGCTCCGACAGCCCGCACAGTCCAAGGCCGCGCGCGCGGTCGATCACCAGCGAGCCGGTCAGCTCGCACGCGTGCGGCTGCGTGGAGAGGTCGATCTCCGCGTAATCCATCACGCCACCGAGGAAGTTGCGGATGTCGGCACGTGCGGCTTCGCGCTGGCGAACCGGATGGCGCATGCGCCCGACGACGTATCGTCCCGCGGCCGTGGCGAAGACGTTGTTCGGAAACACCGCGTCGGGCGTGTCGGCATCGCCGGCGAAACACACCGTCGGCAACACCTGCGACATCGCCCGATGCAACGCGCGGTGCTGCGTCATCGCGCATTCGGCGTCGAAACCCGACGCCTGCGCCATGTAGCGATTGTCCTGCGCCGACTGCTCGGCAAGGCTGAAGCCTTCGGGCGCGACGAGGAACGCGGCCTGCGCGGTCGCCGGGCCGAAATCGGGCCGCAGCGTGCGGGCGTGCGCGAAGAACGCGGCGGCATCACGCGTGATCATGCGGCGTCCACGCGTTCGCCCGCGAAGGATTCGGTGATCTCGATGGCCTGTTCGACCAGCGACCAGTCCGCGCCGGGTTTGTGCGCGCCTTCGCTGAGCACCTGGCGAAACGCGCGGCCGCCACGTTCACCGGCGAACAGCCCGAGCAGGTGGCGCGTGATGTGCTTCAGGTACACGCCTCGCGCGAGCTGATCCTCGACATAGGGCCGCAGCGCACGCAGCAGCTCGCCGCGCGTGCGCAGCTCGCCGCCGAACCATGCGACGTCCAGCCGGTGCAGGAGATATGGATCGTGATACGCCGCGCGACCGAGCATGGCGCCATCGGTGTGCGCCAGGTGCGAGGTCGCCTCGTCCTGCGTGGCAATGCCGCCGTTGACGACGATCTGCAGCTGCGGCCGCTCGTGCTTGAGGCGGTACGCCCAGTCGTAGCGAAGCGGCGGCACTTCGCGGTTCTCCTTCGGAGAAAGTCCCTGCAGCCACGCATTGCGCGCGTGGATCACGAACATGCCGCAGCCCGCGTTGGCGACCGTATCGATGAAGGCGAGGAAGCGATCCCAGTCGTGGTCGTCATCGACGCCAAGCCGGCACTTCACCGTCACCGGCACGTCGCAGTTCTCGACCATCGCCGCGACGCTGTCTGCAACGAGCTGCGGCTCGCGCATCAGGCACGCACCGAAACGCCCGGCCTGCACGCGATCGGACGGGCAACCGCAGTTGAGGTTGATCTCGTCGAAGCCATGGTCGGCGCCGATCTTCGCCGCCGCGCCCAGTAGTTCCGGCTCGCTGCCGCCCAGCTGCAGCGCGACCGGATGCTCCACCGGATCCATCGCCAGCAACCGCGCGCGATCGCCATGGATCACCGCGTTGGCATGCACCATTTCCGTATACAGCCGCGCATGCGGCGCCAGCAGGCGGTGGAAGACACGGCAGTGCGTGTCGGTCCAGTCCATCATCGGGGCGACGGAGAGGCGGAGTGCGTCCGGCGAAATGGCAGGCGAATGGCTCATTGGCGCGATTTTCGCCGATTTCCGCCGCCAACGCCCGGCTAGCCCGCCCGATCAGGCTCCCACACCATGTACACGTCGGCGCGCGCGTAGTGGGATCCCGGCCGCGGTGCGGGGTAATGGCGGAAGCCGACGCTTTCGTACAGCGCCAGCGCGGGGCCCAGCTTGCTGCTGGACTCCAGGAACAGTTCGCGACCTTGCAACTCGCCGAATGCGTCCAGCGCGCCGAGCATCAGCGCGCGCCCGACACCCATTCCTCGCGCTTCGGGTGCCACCGCCATCTTGGTGAGTTCGTAGACGCCATCGGATTCGTACTTGAGCGCGACGGTGCCGACGGCTCGGTCGTGTTCGTCGATGGCGAACAGCACGCGACCGCCGGGGGCGAGGATGTGCGTCTCCGGATCGCCGAGCACATCGCGGTCGATGGGCTCTACCGTGAACCAGCGTTCGAGCCATTCGATATTGAGACGTGCGAAGTCCGCGCGCCAGCGCGGGGCGTAACCGACGATGCGGACGTTGTCGTTCATGCGGCCATGATAGTGGCGCGTCGTACAAACGCATGCGGCGGCCGAAGCCGCCGCAGGTCGCATCGAACGGAGTCGCGGATCAGCCCTTGCCCTTGCCCTGGCCCTTCGCGTCCTGGTTTCCGTTGCCCTGCCCCTTGGGCTGCGCGTCGCTTTTGCCGGCAGCACCCTTGGATCCTGCGTTGCCTTTGGCTTTTCCGGCACTGCCGTTCTTCGCGTTGCCGTGCGTCGCGGCCTTGCCGTTGTCCGCGTGGTGCTTGTTCGCCTGCGCCGCCTTCACCTTGCCCGGATCGCGCGGACGCCCCGGGAAATCGCGCGCGAGATCGGCATCGATGGTGATGTCGCGGCCCCATCGGTCGTAGCTGGGGACGAAGCCCTTCTTCAGCTGGTGGAACTCCGTCGAACCGGGCTTGATGCCCAGGTTCTTCGCGACTTCGCCCCACCCCAGCGCATGGTCGCGCTCCCACATGTCGGCAACATAGCGACATGGGCGACCGAGCGCGGACGCGATCGAACAGGCGAAATACACGTCGCCCGGCGCCCAGCGGCGCTCGCCGAGCAGCTCGTTGACGAGTTCGCGCGGCGCGCCGTAGTAACGCACCATCTCGTCGACGAAGGGATCGCGATAGCGCGCGCCGTAGCGGTTCACGTCGGTCAGCCACGTGTCGACCCACACGTCGCCCGAGCGGGGATTCCAGCCGAACGTGTAGTCCTGCGCAGACGCCGTTCCACCCAGGCCCAGCGTCGCCGCCGCAGCGACGAGCATCGCGCCCAGCCGTGCCTTCCAGGTCATCGCCATCGTCCAGTTCCTTTCGTCATCGAAGGAATGCCAGTCGGGCATTCGGTTGTGGTCCGCAGCCATGATCAGTCGTCGTCGCGCCAGCGGCGATCGCGGTCGTGGTCATGGCGGTCGCGGCGATCATAACGGCGATCGTCATGGCGACGGTCGTAGTAGCCGTAGTTCGAATAACCGTTGCGATAGTAGGCGCGGTCGTAACGACGATCATGGCGATGGTCGTAGCGCGCATCGTAGTAGTGCGTGGTGCACTTGCCGTGCTTGTTGCAGTTGCCGCGCGGCGCGTTGTTCCAGTACCCGTAGGCGTTGCCGTACGGCGGACCGGCGCGGTAGACATTGCGGTAGTAGGTCGGGCGGCCGCGATAGTCGTGGACGACGACCAGGCGGTCGCGATAGCCGCGGTCGTAGCGGTAGTACGGGTTGCCCGCGTGGTAGATCACGTCGGCGACGTCGACGATCACGCGGGTCAGGTCGTCAGCGCGCGCCGGTGCGGGCGCCGTCGCGGCGACTGCACCGAAACCTGCGGCCAGCACCACGGGGGCGACCCAACGGGTCAGGACGGTGGACATGTCTGCGCTCCTGGTTGCCCGCACCCTGCGAGCCTTGCGGCCAAGATGCGACTACCGCGGTGAACGCATTTTTAATCCGGCCGGGGTACTCCGGGGACGCTCAGCAGCCGTTGGGGAACGTGTTCAGGCGTTGGAAGCCAGGGCGCGCACGGCGTCAGGCAACTCGTGCGCGCTGGCGATGCGGCGCAGGCGTGGCGCGTCGTCGGCGACCTCGGCCTCCGTCTCGTGGCTCCAGGTCGTGTGGTACGGCACGTGGATGCCCCACCCGCCCAGTTCCAGCACCGGCGCAATGTCGGAACGCAGCGAGTTGCCGACCATGACGAAGCGTTCGGCCGGCAGCTGGAACTCTTCCAGCAATCGCGCGTACGTCGCCGTGTCCTTCTCGCTGACGATCTCGATGCGGCGGAAGAGGTCGGCGAAACCGCACTGGCGCACCTTGGCTTCCTGATGGAAGAGGTCGCCCTTGGTGATGAGCACGACGTCGAAGTCCGCGGCGATCGCCTCCACCGCTTCACGCACGCCCGGGAGCAGTTCCACCGGATGCCGCAGCAGCGACTTGCCGAGTTCGACGATGCGATGCACGTCGCGCGCTTCGATGCGCTGCGCGGTGATGTCCACCGCCGCCTCGATCATCGACAGCACCATGCCCTTCACCCCGTAGCCGAACAGCGCGATGTTGCGCTTCTCGACCTCGTACAGGCGCTCCTGCACGCGTGCGTCGCGCAGGTCCACGTAAGTGCCGACGATGCGCTCGAACTCGAGCTGGGCTTCGTCGAAGTAGTCCTGGCTGCGCCAGAGGGTGTCGTCGGCGTCGAAGCCGATCAGCTGGATTGCGGTCATGCGCGCAGTTTAAACGAGCACGGCGCAGCGCCGAGGGGCAGACGAAGCAGCGGCCGGCGCCACGATGTACTGGCAAAAAAACAAAGGCGGCCGGAGCCGCGACGTACTGAAAAAGCAAGGGCGGCCGAAGCCGCCCTTGCCGGAGTCCAACAATGCGCGAGTTGGACGTGGTGCCCTGACTGCAGCGCTTACTTGCCGCCGCTGTTGCCGGCCGGGCCGCCCTGCGCCTTGGCGACGTAGGCCTTGTATTCGTCGGCGGTCAGCGCGCCATCGGCGTCCGCATCGGCCTGATCGAACACCTGGCCGAGCGCCGGAACGCTGGACGCCTCGGACTTGCTCAGCGAACCGTTCTTGTCGGTGTCCACGTCCGACCAGCTCTTCTTGCCCGACGTGTTCGCCGAGCCCTGCGTGGCGCTGGCACCGCTCGCACCGGCCTGGTCGGCCGACGCGGCGGCCGGATCCTGCGACGACTGCGGCGTGGTGCTCTGCGCGAACGCCAGCGGCGCCGACAGCATGGCGACCAGGGCGGCGGCGATGAGCGGCTTGCGGTTCTTGAGGGTCATGCGGATGTCTCCTGGAATGAAGGAAGTTCTGCGCGTGCTTGCCCAAGGCGTGCCGCACGATTTCGACCTTGCACGGGAGGTGATGAACGACTCCGCTTCGGCGGGAGTTAAGGGAACGTTCCCTTAACCATTCGGGCGCGCGAGGGGGCTAGGAAGCAGGTTGATCGGTGACGCGCGACGCGCGCGAATGCGACCTGCGCTGAAGTTATCGCGGTTGCGACGAGTGCGATTTCGCTGAACGCAACACAACCTTCATCGGGCACGCGGTCAACGCGGTGGCCATTGCCGCGTTGACCGCGTCCTTCAATCCTCGTTCTCGCGGGCGACGTCGACGTCGAGCCCGCCATCCTCATCGATCCGCACGCGCACGAGCATCGGTCGGCAACACACGTGGCAGTCCTCGACGTACGACTGCGCGCCGGCCGAATCGTCGACGAACAACGTCAGCGGTTCGCCGCAATACGGGCACTGGACGTCGATCGCCGGCAGCATCGTCACTTCGCCTTCGGCAGCGGTTCGTTCGGCGCGAGCGTCAGCACGATGTCCACCGGCGTGCCGGGATTGTGGCTGCGCAGGTGCAGTTCGCTCGCATCGAGGCGAAGGATGTCGGTGGGATACGACTGGCCTTCCTCGACCATCGTCAGCTTGCCGCCCTCGAAGCGCCACTGGCCGTGCATTGGCGTGCCGTTGGGCGAATCGATGACGAGTGTGCCGTCGGCGAGGAATGCATACACCGTGTCCGCTTCCACCGCGCTGGACGACTTCACGCGCCACACCTTGTCGACGAATGCGGCCGGCGTGACCTCGGGTGCGGCAGGTGCGGCGGCTTCGCCCGGCGCCGGCTGGTCGGTCGAGCGCGCGGGCTGCGACGAGGTGTCGGCGGTGACCTGCGGCGTATCGGCGGCCTGCGCTTGCGCCTGCTCGGACGCGGGTGGCGCGGGCGCGTTGCACGCCGTCAACGTGCACGCGGCGATCACGCAGGCGAGCACCGAAAAACGCATGGATCCACGCATGACCAGCATCCCGTATTGGAAGGTGCGCGCACCTTAGCACCGCCCGCGCGAACCCCGCGTTCATCACGTCCCAGTAACTGCGGCGCGGCAAAGCTGCGGCCATCGACGCCGCATGCCGGCGCCACGGATGACGGAGGCAGAAATGAAGGTCCGCCATGTTTTCAGCACGCCCGACCTGGCCACCGCGCAGGCGGTGATGAACGCCGCGCGCGGCGCCGGCGTGCACGACGACGACATCCTGCTCGTCGCGCGTTCGGATATCGAACTGGACGCCATTCCCAACGAGTACAAGGAAGCCGACACCGACCTCATTCCCGCCGCCATGCGCGGTGCCGGATACGGCGGCGCGGCGGGTCTGCTCGCGGGCCTGGCGGCGATCGTCATCACGCCGATCGGTCTCACGCTCGCCGGCGCAGCCGCGGCAGCGGTGGCAGGCGCACTGGTGGGCTCGTGGGCGTCGGCGCTGGTGGGCTCGTCGTTGCCCGATCCGATCCGCCGCAAGTTCGACGATGAAATCCAGGCGGGCCGGATCCTGGTCGTGCTCGACGGCGACAAGGACTTCCTAGATCGCACGGAGAACATCATCACCGGCGCGGGCGGCACGCATCTGCCGTATGAATCGAGCAAGGCGATGGCGTGAGGACTACGGCGAGGTCAGTGCCTTCGCGCGCGACTTCGCCACCGGCTTGTCGAGCGCGGCGCGATAGTTGCCGTACAGCGCCTGCACCTTGGCGACATAGGCCTGCGTTTCCGCATATGGCGGGACGCCGCCATAGCGCGTGACGGTACCGATGCCGGCGTTGTACGCGGCGGCCACCAGCGTCATGTCGTTGCGATAGCGGCGCATCAGTGCGCGCAGGTGACGCGCGCCGGCCATGATGGATTCGTCCTGCGAGAACGGATCGACGACGCCGTATTCGCGGCTCGTGTCGGGCATCAGCTGCATCACGCCCTGCGCGCCTTTCGCCGAAACTGCCATGGCGTCGTAATCGCTCTCGGCGTGCGCGATGGCGCGCAACCATGCTTCATCGACGCCGGTCGCTTTCGACGCCGCGCGGAACTGCTTCGGATATCGGTCCAGACGCGGCGGGCTCACGCGCCCCAGACCTTCGTGCGCCGGCTCGCCCGGCGGCGCGGGCAAGGTAAAGGAAAGCACCTTCACCGAGCCGGGCAGCTTGCGCGTCCCGTACACCGTCTTCCCGTCCTGCACGCGTTCGTACAGCACGCCGCTCACCGCTTCGCCGGTGCCGAAGAGGTTCGGCACGCTCGCGGCGTTGTCGTCGACCTGCCTGGCGGTGCAGCGCGAACCGGGCTCGGGCGCGGTGGACAGGCTGACCGTGCCGTCGCGCACGCAGCGGTAGACCGTGCGTGCATTCGCCACAGTCGCGAACGACAGCGCGATCAGCGCGACGGCGACGGCGCGGGACCGGTTCATATCCCGCGGATTCTAGGCACCGCGCTGGAACGAGGACGCAACGGATGGCGGCCGCTTGTCGGCCGGAAACCCGTGTCCGTAGGGTTGCCGGCTGGGCGCCGCGATGAATTGATCGAGGTCAAACCCCGGCGGATGGCCGTCGATAGGCTCCGCGCATGTCCACTGCGCCGACTTTTCCCACGGAACTCCTGCGCCGCTACGACCGGCCGGGGCCGCGCTATACCTCTTATCCCACCGCGCCCCAGTTCAGCTCCGACTTCGACATCGCGCAGCTGCGTGACGCGGCGCAGGCCAGCAACGGCGATCCGATCCCGAGCCGCCTGTCGCTCTACGTCCACGTCCCGTTCTGCACGAACCCGTGCTTCTACTGTGGCTGCAACCGCGTCATCACGCGCGACCGCGCGCGCAGCGAGCCGTACCGCACGCGGCTCGCGCGCGAGATCGGCATGATGGCCGGGCTGTTCGATCCGGATCGCGAAGTGGTGCAGCTGCACTTCGGCGGTGGCACGCCGAACTTCTTCACGCCTGCGCAGCTGCGCGCGACCGTTCAGGACCTGCGCGACCACTTCCGCTTCAGCGACGACATCCAACGCGACATCTCCATCGAGCTCGATCCGCGCGAACTAACGCCGGACGACATCGCCGAGCTGGCCGACGCGGGCTTCAACCGCGCGAGCCTGGGCGTTCAGGATTTCGATCCGGACGTGCAGCGCGCGGTGAATCGCGAGCAGGATGTCGGCGCGACGCTGGCGATCATCGACGCGTGCCGCACGCACGGCATGCGCTCGGTCAACGTCGACCTGATCTACGGGCTGCCCTTGCAGACACTGGACGGCTTCTCGCGCACGCTCGACATCGTGATCGCCGCGCGCCCGCATCGGCTCGCCGTGTACAGCTACGCGCACCTGCCAGAGCTCTTCAAACCGCAGCGGCAGATCCGCGCCGAAGACCTGCCGTCGAACGAACTCAAGCTCGACCTGTTGCGCCTTGCGATCGAGCGGCTGACCTCAGCGGGTTACGTCTACATCGGTATGGACCACTTCGCGCTGCCCGACGACGAGCTCGCGCTCGCGCAGGCGCGCGGCGGACTGCACCGCAACTTCATGGGTTACACGACGCACGCCGATTGCGACCTGATCGGTTTCGGCGTCAGCGCGATCAGCCGCATCGGCGACAGCTACAGCCAGAATCCACGCGATCTTCCCGCATGGGAGGAAGCGATCGACGCGCCGCGTCTTCCCGTATGGCGCGGATTGCGCCTGAGCCCGGACGATCAGCTTCGTGCCGACGTCATCCAGCGCCTGATGTGCCAGGGCGAAGTGTCGATGGGCGCGATCGAGCGCGCGCACGGCATCGACTTCACGCACTACTTCGCCGATACGTTGGCGCGCCTGCAGCTGCTGCAGGACGACGGGCTGGTGTGGATCGAGCCGGATCGTATCGTCGCCACGCGCGAGGGGCGGCTGCTGTTGCGCGTCATCGCAATGTGCTTCGACGCGTATCTGCGGCAGCCGCATGCTACGAGCGCCAAGTATTCGCGCGTCGTATAGGCGTCTGCCAGAACGACCTGGACGTGCGGCGCCGCGAAAGCTGCCCTCACCCCAGCCCCTCTCCCGCTCGCGGGAGAGGGGCTAAGAACTACGCCAACGCGCCCAGCGTCTTCAACCCCTGCTCCGTCCGCGCATCGAACGGGTGCCCGTAGTTGATGCGCACGCAGTTGCGGAAACTCCGGCTCGCCGAGAAGATCGGCCCGGGCGCGATGCTGATGCCCGCGTCCAGCGCGCGGCGATGCAGTGCCAGCGCATCGCGGCCTTCCGGCAGCTCGATCCAGGCGAAGTAGCCGCCGGAGGCGCGCGTGACCTTCGTGCCTTCCGGGAAGTGCGTCGCGATCGCTTCGATGTACTTCGCCTGCTGCTCGGCGAGCGTCGCGCGCAGGCGACGCAGGTGCCGGTCGTATCCACCGCCCTGCAGGTAACGGCCGATCGCGCGTTGCGCGGGCACGTTGGTGTTGAGCGTGGTGGTGAGTTTGTTCCGCGCGATGGTGTCGCGAAAGCGCCCCGCCGCCACCCATCCGATGCGATAACCCGGCGCCAGGCACTTCGAGAACGACGAGCAGTGGATCACGCCACCGTCGCGATCGAATGCCTTCGCGGGCAACGGACGGCGCGCGCCGTAATGCAGTTCGGCGTAGACGTCGTCCTCGATCAGCGGAATCCCATGACGCGCGAGCAGGGCGACGAGGTCGCGCTTGGCGTCGTCGGGCATCGTCGCGCCGAGGGGATTGTGGAAGGTCGGCATCAGCCAGCATGCACGCGGCGAATGGCGCGCGATGGCTTGTTCCAATGCGTCCAGATCGACGCCGTCGCGCGGATGCGTCGGGACTTCGATCGCGCGCAGGCCGTTGCGCTCCAGCGACTGCAGCACCGCGTAGAAGCACGGCGATTCGACCAGCACCGCATCGCCCGGTCGCGTCACCGCGGCGATGCCGAGGTTCAGCGCCTCCAGCGCGCCGTTGGTGACGATGATTTCGTCGGCGGGCACGTCGATGCCGTCGATCAGGTAACGCAGGCCGATCTGCCGGCGCAGTTCGGCCTGTCCGGGAGTGAGGTCGTCGACGGTGCTCCACGGGTCGAGATCCTGCGCGGCGGCGGCAATCGCGCGGCCGAGTTTCGGCAGCGGAAACAGCAGCGGACTCGGGAACGCCGAGCCGAACGGGACGAGGTCGCGATGCATCGCCGACTGCAGGACATCGAACACCAGTTCGCTCACGTCGACCGGCCGCGAGTCGCCGTCGGGACGCGATGAGGTCTCGGGCTCCGGCGGAAGTCGCGACGGCCGCGCCGCCACGTAATAACCCGAACGCGCGCGCGATTCGATCAGGCCGCGTGCTTCCAGCAGGTAGTACGCCTGGAACACGGTGGACGGGCTGATGCGCCGCGCGGTGGTGGTCTGCCGCACCGATGGCAGGCGTTCGCCCGGACGGAACGCGCCGGACTGGATGGAGCGGGCCAGATCCTCGGCCAGGGCCTCGTAGCGCTTCACCGGGCGTCCTCGGGCAACTGATACGGTTTTTCGAGCGGCTTTCTGATTCTACTGGAACTGATACGGTCACCCTAGACTGCGCGCACCGTCCGAGCTCCCTCCGAGTGCCCGATGTCCACCGGCGTACAGCTGCATCTCGCCCTGATCCTGTTCGCGCCGTGGTTCGCGGTGCTGTCGGTGCTGTTCTGGCGCTACCCGCGGCAGCCGCGCGGGCCGGCGCGGTTCGCGTTCGATTCGATCGCGCTGACGGCCGCCACGGCGGCGGCCTTCGCCGGCATGTACTGGGGCATGGCACACGCCGATGCCGGCTTCGGCCCGATGTGGAAGCAGGTATTCGCGACCTCGCTGGCGTACGGGCTCTACCTGGGCGTCATGGCCGCGGCGCTGCTGGTGCGCATGCGCTGGTTCGGGCGGCTGAGTGCCCTTTCGACCACCGCAGCCCGGAGCTGACATGAAGACCCTGCTCGTCGTCGGCTTCCTCGCGCTGATCGTCTACAACCTCGGCGCGGCGCTGTACTACATGCTCACCGACCGCGGCGAGAGCAAGCGCGCCGTCAATGCACTGACCCGCCGCATCGCCCTGTCGGTCGCCCTGATCGCGCTGGTGGCCGTCGGCATTGCCACGGGTGTCATCCAGCCGCACGCCGTGGGCGCCTGACCGACACACCCCCGCTGCATGACAGGACCGCACCGGCAGCCGCCGAACGGTCCGCCGGGCTCATCCGTTTGCGTTTGAATCGCGTAGCCGACGCTTTGATCGAAATCAAGCGCGGCGCATGAACGGGTTCCTAACATGCCGCCGACCCCGGCCCTGCCGCTCGGGAGTGTCCATCATGCATACCCAACCAGAAACCTATAACGACAAGATCGTGCGCCAGTTCACCGCGATGACGGTGGTCTGGGGCATCGTCGGCATGGCGGTCGGCGTCCTGATCGCCGCCCAGCTGTACTGGCCGGCCCTCAACTTCGACGTACCGTGGCTGAGCTATGGCCGCCTGCGGCCACTGCACACCAACGCGGTCATCTTCGCCTTCGGCGGCTGCGCGCTGTTCGCCACCAGCTACCACGTGGTGCAGCGCACCTGCCACGTACGGCTGGCGTTCGACAAGCTGGCCGCGTTCACCTTCTGGGGCTGGCAGGCGGTCATCGTCGCCGCGGCGATCACGCTGCCGCTGGGCCTCACGCAGGGCAAGGAATACGCCGAGCTCGAATGGCCGATCGACATCCTGATCACCATCGTCTGGGTGTCGTACGCGATCGTGTTCTTCGGCACCATCGTCAAGCGGCGCGTGAAGCACATCTACGTCGCCAACTGGTTCTACGGCGCCTTCATCATCACCGTCGCGCTGCTGCACATCGTCAACAACATGGCGATGCCGGTGGGCCTGGGCAAGTCGTATTCGCTCTACACCGGCGCGGTCGATGCGATGGCGCAATGGTGGTACGGGCACAACGCGGTCGGTTTCTTCCTGACCGCCGGCTTCCTCGGGATGATGTACTACTTCGTCCCGAAGCAGGCCAACCGCCCGGTGTATTCGTACCGGCTGTCGATCGTGCACTTCTGGGCGCTGATCGCCGTGTACATGTGGGCCGGCCCGCACCACCTGCAGTACACCGCGCTGCCGGACTGGGCGCAGTCGCTGGGCATGGTGTTCTCGCTGGTGCTGCTGGCGCCCAGCTGGGGCGGCGCGATCAACGGCATCCTCACGCTCTCGGGCGCGTGGGACAAGCTGCGCACCGATCCGATCCTGAAGTTCCTCATCGTGGCGGTGTCGTTCTACATGATCGCGACCTTCGAAGGTCCGATGATGTCGATCAAGACCGTCAACTCGCTGTCGCACTACACCGACTGGACCGTCGGCCACGTGCATGCCGGCGCACTGGGCTGGGTCGCGATGATCTCCGTCGGCGCGGTCTATTCGATGCTGCCGCGACTGCTCGGCCAGACGCGGATGTATTCGGTGAAGGCCATCGACCTGCACTTCTGGCTGCACACGGTCGGCGTCGTGTTCTACATCGTGTCGATGTGGATCGCCGGCGTGATGCAGGGCCTGATGTGGCGCGCCACCAACCCCGACGGCACGCTCACCTACAGCTTCGTCGAGGCGCTCAACGCCACGTATCCCTACTACCTCGGCCGGTTGCTCGGCGGCCTGATCGTGTTGTCCGGCATGTTCGTGATGGCCTGGAACGTGATCCGCACCTGGCAGCAGGCGCGCGACCTCGTGCCCACGCCGGTGATGCCGCCGGATGCGGCCAGCGCACACGCCAGCACGATCTCCTGAGGCCGACGACATGAGCCATTCACACGAGAAAGTCGAAACCAACGTCGGCCTCATGGCGGTGCTGATCGCCGTGGCCGTGTCCTTCGGCGGCTTGGCGGAAATCGTCCCGCTGATGCACCAGGCCGAAGCCATCACGCCCCTGCCCGGCGTGAAGCCGTATCCCGCGCTCGAACTCGCCGGCCGCGACGTCTACGTCCGCGAGGGTTGCTACAACTGCCATTCGCAGATGGTGCGCACGCTGCGCTTCGAGACCGAGCGTTACGGCCATTACTCGCTCGCGGGCGAATCGGTGTACGACCGCCCGTTCCAGTGGGGCTCCAAGCGCACCGGGCCGGACCTGGCGCGCGTCGGCGGCCGCTATTCCGACGACTGGCATCGCGTGCACCTGCACAACCCGCGCGACGTCGTGCCCGAGTCCAACATGCCCGGCTTCCCGTGGCTCGCCGAGGCGAAGGTCGACGGCGAACAGGTGCAGCAGCGCATGAAGGCGCTCAAGACCATCGGCGATCCGTACACCGCCGATGACATCGCCGGCGCGCCGGCCGCGGTGGACGGCAAGACCGAGCTCGATGCGGTCGTCGCCTACCTGCAGGGCCTGGGCCGCCACGCTCCGAGGGGAGGCTGACCATGCTGTCCGGAATCGTCACGACGATCCTGCTGGTGCTGTTCGTGGCCGGCTGGGTGTGGGCCTGGAGCCCGAAGCGCAAGAACGAATTCGACGCGGCCGCGCAGCTGCCGCTCGATGAAGACCGGGAGAAACGGCAATGACCACCGGCTGGTCGATCTATGTCATCGCGATCGTCGCGATCAACATCCTCGGTTGCGTCTGGCTGATCTGGTGGACCGGCAAGCGCCGGCCGGGCGATCCCGCCCCCACCGACACCAGCCACGTGTGGGACGGCAACCTCACCGAATACAACAAGCCCATGCCGCGCTGGTGGGTGAACCTGTTCTACATCACGATCGTCTTCGCGATCGTGTACCTGGTCTGGTATCCGGGACTGGGCGCGTTCGCGGGCGTGGCGAAGTGGACCTCCGCACGCGAACAGGCCGCCGACAAGGCGCGCGACGATGCGAAGCTCGAACAGACCTTCGCGCCGTACGCGGGCAAGTCGATCGACGTCATCGCACGCGATCCCAACGCCGTCGCGCTGGGCCGTTCGATCTTCAACAACACCTGCGCGACCTGCCACGGCTCCACGGCGCAGGGTGCCGTCGGATACCCGAACCTCACCGACCAGATCTGGCATTGGGGTGGCAGCCCGGACGACGTGCTGCACTCGGTGCTGGAAGGCCGCGAAGGCGTGATGCCCGAATGGGGCAAGGTGCTCACCGGCATGGGCGGCGACAACGCGGTCGACTACGTGGTCGCCTACGTCCGCACGCTGTCGAACCCGGACACCATGCAGAACAACTACATGGCCGCGCAGGGCAAGGCGCTCTACAACGGCGTGTGCATCGCGTGCCACGGCGTGGACGGCAAAGGCAATACCGCGATGGGTGCGCCCGACCTTACCGACGACTACTGGCTCTACGGCAACAGCAGCGAGAGCCTGCGCCACACGATCGAGAACGGCCGCCACGGCGTGATGCCCGCATGGCGCAACACGCTCGGCGAGACGCGCTCGCGCCTGGCCGCGGCGTATGTCTGGTCGCTGTCGCATCCCACCCAGTCGACGGTGACCGCGACACGTTGAACTCCTGAGGCGAGCACGCTGCCATGAGCCAGCCAGCACCGCGATTCGACCACCCGCCCCGACCGCTCTCGCAGCGGCTCGGGGCGATCCTGTGGCCCAGCTTCTTCGCCGCGTGCGTCGCGACGATGGTGTTCTTCGCATACGTCGATCCGCTCGCGTTGCGCGACATGACCTTCCCGCACCTGCCGATGACACGCACGCTCGGGTACAGCCTGGGCTTTTTCATGTTCTGGATCGCCACCGGCGCATCCAGCGCCTTCACCTGGGTGCTCCTACGCCCGGCCAGCCGTTTCAACGGGCCACTGCGGCCCGAGTAGTCGATACCGCGATGAACAAGAAGATCTCGATCGACCTCCTCGACGACGGCGGCAACGCGCTGTACGTCAGCGAGCGGAAGATCTACCCGCGCAGCGTGAGCGGCGTGTTCCAGACCTGGCGCAACGTCGCGGTCGTCGTGCTGCTGGGCATGTTCTACGTGTTCCCGTGGTTGCGCTGGGACGGCCGCCAGGCGGTGCTGTTCGATCTTCCGGCGCGCAAGTTCTACGTGTTCGGCCTGAACTTCTGGCCGCAGGATTTCTTCCTGCTCGCGGTGCTGATGATCATCGCCGGCCTGTCGCTGTTCTTCTTCACCGCCATTGCCGGGCGCCTGTGGTGCGGCTACGCCTGCCCGCAGACGGTGTGGACGGAAGTGTTCCTGTGGATGGAGCGCTGGACCGAAGGCGACCGCAACGCGCGCATGAAGCTCGACGCCGCGCCGTGGACCGCCCACAAGCTGCTGCGCAAAGGCGGAAAGCACGTGCTGTGGCTGGTGTTCGCGCTTTGGACCGGCTTCACCTTCGTCGGCTTCTTCACGCCCATCACCGACCTCGCCGCACGCGCGCCGTTCTTCGGCAACGCGCCGGGCTGGGGCGGCTGGGAGACGTTCTGGGTGCTGTTCTACGCGCTGGCGACGTGGGGCAATGCGGGCTTCCTGCGCGAACAGGTCTGCAAGTACATGTGCCCGTACGCGCGTTTCCAGAGCGCGATGTTCGACCGCAACACGCTGATCATCGCCTACGACCCCATGCGCGGCGAACCGCGCGGCCCGCGCAAGCGCGGCCTGGGCAGCGTGCTCGAACGCGCCCGCGGCCTGCTCGATCCCGCCACCGCCTACGACTTCGTGTTCCGCGCGGCACGGCAAGGCAACGCGGTCACGCTCGGTGCCGCGGGCACGACAGCCGTCACCGACGTCGGCCTCGTTGCGCAGCCGTTGCCGAAGTTCGAACCCGAACAACTTGGCGACTGCATCGACTGCACGATCTGCGTGCAGGTCTGCCCGACCGGCATCGACATCCGCAACGGCCTGCAATACGAGTGCATCGCATGCGGCGCCTGCATCGACGCCTGCGACTCGGTGATGGACAAGATGGGCTATCCGAAGGGCCTGATCCGCTATTCCACGCAGAACGCCATCGACGGAAAGCCCACGCGCGTGGCGCGTCCCCGCGTGCTGCTCTACGGCCTGTTGCTGCTGGCGCTGTGCGTGGCGTGGGCGTGGGGCGTGGGCCATCGCAGCCCGCTGATCGCCGAGGTGCTGCGCGATCGCAACGCGCTCTATCGCGAAGCCGCGGACGATCGCATCGAGAACACCTACACGCTCAAGCTCGTCAACAAGGATGTCGCGCCACATGCGTTCCGCATCCGGGTGCAGGCGCCGGCCGGCATCGAACTACGCGGCGGGCCGCAGACGGTGAATGCCGACGCCGAGCAGGTGCTCAACCTTCCGCTGGTGCTGTCCGCGCCCGAGGGCGTCCGCGGCAAGCAGGCGGTGACCTTCCATGTCGAACGCGTCGACGGCACCGCGAATGCCGACGTGGCCTCGACCTTCTTCGGACCGATGTGATGAGTCTGGCCGTGAAATTCCGCAATCCCGTGATGTGGATGGTCATCGGCCTTCCGTTGCTGTCGATCGTGGCCGGCGTCGGGCTCGTCGTCGTCGCGCTGCGCAGCGGTGGCGACGATGCGGTGATCGACACCGTGCAGCGCACGGCGCAGATCCAGACGACCGAACTCGGCCCCGACGAGCGCGCACGGTCGATGAAACTGTCGGCCGTGCTGCACGTGGACGCGAAAGGGGTCGATCTATTGCCCGTCGGCGGCGGGTTCGCGAATGGCGACGTGCCGCGCGATGTACCGCTGTCGCTTACGCTCTCGCATCCGAGCGATGCGTCGCGCGATGTGCGTGTCGAGTTGAAGCCCAGCGAACTCGGCTGGCACGCGGATCTCGCACTCGAAACCGGTCATGACTGGCTGCTTCAACTCACGCCCGCCGACGCGCAATGGCGCCTGCGGGGCCGCCTCGTCGCCGGCCAGGGTGCAGCGCATCTGGCCCCAGCGTTTACCGGCGAATAGCAATGGATGCGGCGCTGCCACTGCGCGACACCCGCACCGCCGACATCGGCGTCTGCCACCACTGCGGCGAGACGCTTGCGGCGGATGCCGTTCGCGACGGCGACCGCGCGTTCTGCTGCAACGGGTGTGCGGCCGCGTCGACGTGGATCCGCGAAGCCGCGCTCGGCGACTACTACGCGCTGCGCACCTCACCCGCCGGCCGCGTGCAGGTCGATGCGTCCGATTTCGGCGCGTGGGATCGCGACGTCGTGCTCGCCGAACACACACGCGTCGTCCCCGGCGGGCGCGAGATCACCGTGCTCACCGACGCGATGCGCTGCGCCGCCTGCGCGTGGCTGATCGATCGCGCACTGCGCCGGCATCCCGGCGTGCTCGACGCGGGCGCCAACGCGGTGACCGGCCGCGTCGTGGTCGCGTGGGATCCGCAGCGCGTCGCGCTGTCGACGCTGATGCAACGCCTCGCCGCGCTAGGTTATCGCCCGTGGCTGGCGACCGGGGACGCACGCGAGCAGGCACAGCGCCGCGAACGCCGCCGCTGGCTGCTGCGACTGGGCGTAGCGGGACTCGGCGCGATCCAGGCGATGATGTTCGCCGAAGCGCTGTATCTGGACACCGCGCAGCAGATGCCGGTCGCCACGCGCGATTTCTTCCGCTGGATCACCTTCCTCGTCTCCACACCGGTCGTGTTCTATTCCGGCTGGCCGTTCCTGGAAGGCATGTGGCGCGAACTGCGCGGCCGCCGTGTCGGCATGGACACGCTTATCGCCGGCTCGACCCTGCTGGCGTACGTCGCCAGCCTCGTCGAAACGCTGCGCGGCGGCACGCACGTCTGGTACGACGCGGCGGTGATGTTCGTGCTGCTGTTGCTGGTGGCGCGCATGTTCGAACAGCGCGCGCGGGGCATCGCCAGTGCGCAGGTCGATGCGCTCGCGCGGGCGCGTCCGGCACTCGCGCTGCGCGAACGCAAGGATGGCTCGACCGAGCAGGTTCCGCTGGGCGAAATCGCCATCGGCGACGTGCTGCGCGTGGCGGCAGGTGAAGCGGTACCGGCGGACGGCGTGCTGCTCGATCGCGCCGCGTCCTTCGACGAAGCACTCATCACCGGCGAATCTACGCCGGCCCGACGCGAAGCCGGCGACGCCGCGCTCGCCGGCAGCGTCTGCCGCGAACACGCGGCGCGCCTGCGCGTCGTGCGCACCGGCGCCGACACGCGTCTTTCGCAGCTCACGCGCCTGGTCGAGCAGGCGCAGTCTGCACGGCCGCGTCTGGCGCGAGCAGCCGAACGCGTGGCCGGCGGGTTCGTCGTCGCGCTGCTGCTGTGGGCCGTCGCGACGTTTGCGTGGTGGCACGTGCACGAGCCCGCACGCGCGCTCGAAGTCACGCTCGCGCTGCTGGTCGTGAGCTGCCCGTGCGCGCTGTCGCTGGCGATTCCCACCGCGCTGACGACGGCGAATGGCGCCCTCGCCCGCATCGGCGTGCTGGGCGTACGCGAGGATGCGCTGTCGACGCTGGCCCGCGTGGATCGCGTCGTGCTCGACAAGACCGGCACGCTCAGCAACGGGCATCCGGAACTCGACAGCGTCGCGACATTGGGGAACCTCGACGCGCTCGATGCGCTGTCGATTGCATCGGCGCTCGAGCGCGGCAGCGCGCATCCGCTCGCGCAGGCATTCGCGCACATCGCGGCCAATCGCACGGCGCACGACGTGCAGGCCGTGGCCGGCTGCGGCATCGAAGGCGATATCGAAGGCGTGCGCTGGCGCCTTGGGCGCGCGGACTTTGCCGCCAGACAGGCGGACGATGGCGCGCTGTGGCTCGGCGACGGGACGCGTGCGTTCGCGCGCATCACCGTCCGCGAAACCATGCGCGATGGCGCGCGTCAGGCCATCACTGCACTGCGCGAGGCCGGCATCGCGGTGGAACTGTGCAGCGGCGATGCCACCGAGGCGGTCGCGAGCTTCGCACGACAGGTCGGCATCGACGACGTCCTGGCGCGGCAATCGCCCGAGCAAAAACTCGCCCGCGTGCGCGAGGCGCAGGCGCGCGGCGACGTCGTCGCGATGGTTGGCGATGGGATCAACGACGCGCCCGTCCTCGCCGGCGCCGATGTCTCGCTCGCGATGGCCGAAGGCGCCGCCCTCGCGCAGCGCGCGGCTGATTTCGTCGTGACCAGCCCGTCGCTGCTGCGCGTGCCGCAGGCGATCGCGCTGGCGCGGCGCACGCAGCGCATCATCCGGCAGAACCTCGCGTGGGCGCTGGGCTACAACGTGCTGGCGATTCCGCTGGCTGCGACGGGACACGTGACGCCGTGGATCGCGGCGCTCGGCATGGCAGGCTCGTCGCTGCTGGTCACGCTGAACGCGCTGCGGCTGAGCCGCGGCCAACGCAACGAAAGGAGAGCCGCATGAACATCCTGCTGCTGCTCGTGCCGATCAGCCTGGTGCTGCTGGGCATCGCGCTCGCTTCGTTCGTCTGGGCGGTGCGCCGCGGACAGTTCGACGACCTCGACACGCCGGCCATCGACATCCTTCGCGAGGACCCGCTGCCGGCGCCGGTTCGCGATCCGGCGAGCGAATCCACTGAGGTCGATCAGCATGCCGATTGACTGGCTGACGCTCGGCGCGGCATCGCTCAGCGGCTTGCTGGGCGGCGCGCACTGCGCGGCGATGTGCGGCGGCATTGCGACGGGCTTTTCCGTGAGCGCGCAGCGCGCTGGAGCCACGACGGTTCGACGCTCGATCGCACCGGCGCTCGAAGCGAACCTCGCGCGCATCGGCGGCTACGTCATCGCCGGTGCGATCGCCGGTGGCCTCGGCCACGGCATCGTCGGTGTCGCGCGGATGGACGGGCTGGCGACCGCGCTTCGCATGCTCGTCGGACTGGTGTTGATCGCCGTCGCGCTGCGTCTGTTCGATCGACGCGGGCGTTTCTCGGCGCTGGGCGGCGCAGGTGCGCGCATGTGGGCGTGGTTGCGCCCGCTGCAGCAGCGGATGCTGCCGGCGGATTCGCGCGCCAAGCGCATTGGCCTGGCGATGTTGTGGGGCTGGCTGCCGTGCGGGCTGAGCACCACGCTGCTCGCCGCCGCGTGGCTGCAGGCGAGCGCACTGCACGGCGCGCTGACGATGCTCGCCTTCGGCGTCGGCACGTTGCCGGTGATGCTGCCACTGACGTGGAGCGGCGCGCGCCTTGGCCGCTGGTTGCAGACGCGCTGGCGCAATGCGGGCGCGGGATTGGTGATGGTCGCGGGACTGCTGACGCTGTCGGCCCCGTGGCTGATGCAGGTGCCGGAACTGCACGCGGTGTTGTCCGCGCTGGGATGCGTCACGCCATCGGCGTGAGGGGTCGATTACGTCGCGTTGCGCGTGCGGCGTGCGCGCGGAGTTTGGTCTTCCGCGCCGTGGGCCAGTCGCGTGAGTTCCTCGAGGTCGACGATGTCCACGCGACGCCCATGCACGTCGATCACGCCGTCCTCCTGCAACCGCGTGAAGCCGCGGCTCACCGTTTCCAGCGCAAGGCCGAGGTAACGCGCAACGTCCTCGCGGCTCATCGGCAGCCTGAACTGCGTCGCCGACTGGCCAATCTGGCGGAAACGTTCGCCCAGGCCATGCAGGAACAGCGCGATGCGTTCGTTCGCCTGGCGCCGCACCAGCATGCCCATGTGGTCGTGGTCGCGATTGAGGCTGTGGCCGATGACGCGCAGCAGCTGCTGCTGCAAGCCCGGCAATTGCGCCGCGACTTCGGTGAGCTGGTCGAACGGTACTTCGCACACGTTCGCATCGCCCAGCGCCACCGCTTCGCAGCGATGCGAACCGCCGCCGAGCGCGTCGAGTCCGATGAGTTCACCCGGCAGGTGGAAGCCGAGCACCTGCTCGTCGCCGTCCTCGCTCAGCGTGACCGTCTTGAACGCGCCGTCGCGGGCGACGTAGACCGAAGCCAGCGAGTCGCCGATGCGGAACAGGCGTTCGCCGCGCGAGATGGTGCGGCGGCGGCGGACGATGTCGTCCAGGCGATCGAGTTCAGGCCCGCTGATGCCGGCCGGCAGGCAGAGCTGCTGGAGCGAGCATTGCGAACAGCTGCGGCGAAGGTGCGCAAGATCCAGGGGACTGTTCATCGTGTGCCATTGTCGCATGCGGCGCAGTGCAGCCGCCGGTTGGAACCGCGGGGCGAATTGTCCATGGCAGGCCTCCAGGAAAGCGAAAGGCGGCCGCAGCCGCCTTTCGCGCCACACGCCCGAAGTACCCGGCCCTCTGCGGGGCCTCGCGATCCGGCCCGAGCCGATTCGCCGCGCTACTGTGCGCGCCGATGCGTGAACGTGCGCGTGCCCCCGATCGCCTCGTGCACGCGGACTTAACCCCACCGCGTGCGTTTTCTGTTCGAGGTGCGCGGAGTGTGATCGCGTTGGCGATCAGCCGCCGGGCGGGCGACCACCCGGCGTCGTCAGATCGTACTGCGGCGAGATCTTCGGCCCCGTCATGGACTTCTGCGCCGCTTCCAACGCTTCGCGCTTGCGGCGAGCCGTCATGCATACGCGCGTGACGCGATTGGTTCCGGCGACCTTCGTGCGCTCGCACACCAGGCGTTCGTCCGCGACCTGCGTCGCGGTCCTGTCGAGCCACGTGATCTGCTCGTTCGCCTGCGTGCGCTCGGCTTCGGACAGTTCGGCATAGCTGCGGCCGCGGATGAGGGCGAGCAGCTCGTCCTGCCGCTGCAGCACTTCCTGCTTTTTTGCGGAAGGCACTTCGCTGAAACCTGCGGCGCCACTGTCGACCGCGCGGCGCAGGCGTTCCTGCTTGACGATCACCTCCTGCACGTCGAAGGCCTCGCTCGCCATCGCCAGAAGGGGAATCGACAACGCTGCGGCAAGCAGCAGGCCCTTGATGTTCATCGCATGACTCCATTGCAGTGGGATGAGCGCGCGCCGACGTTGCGGCGCACGTTGGAGGAAGGAGGAATTTCCCCACGCGGGCGGATTCCGGCCCGGCGCACCCGATCCTAGCCGCGGTGGCGTGTCGCATCGCGCACCATGACCATCCCGCCCGATTGCGCAAACACCCCCACGTTCGCGCGAACAGTTCCAGTCACGGGACAGTGTTTCCCCGAAGTCCGGCCTTTGTTCCGCGCACGCAACGCCCATCTCCTTCGTGCAGCGATGGCCGCCCAGGCATTCCGCCAGGACCCGTCGCGATGAAGCGCCGCTCCCCCCCCCGATGGCGGCGCGCATGCAGGAGTCGATTCGCAATGAAGAAGAACAAAGTGCTCTCCACCGCCCTGGTCGCCGTCATCGCCAGCGCCGCCGCCTTCGGCGCGCAGGCCGCCGACAAGGGCTTCTACGCCGGCGCGGGTGTCGGCCAGTCCTATGTGGACGAAGGCGCGTACGACGACGAGGACACCGCGTACTCGGTCTTCGGCGGCTACCAGTTCAACCGCTATTTCGGGCTTGAAGGCGGCTACGCCGACTTCGGCAAGCTCGAGCCTCGCGGCACCGGCACGCCGCTGGAAGCCAGCTCGGTCTACCTGACCGCCGTCGGCACCGTTCCGGTCACCGACCACTTCTCGATCTACGGCAAGGCCGGCGTGCAGCGCTGGGACCTGGACCGCGCGATCCCGTCCATCGTCGGCAACACGGACGACAACGGCACCGATCCGACCTACGGCGTGGGCGTGCAGTACCGCTTCACCGACAACGTCGCGCTGCGCGGCGAATACAGCCGCTTCGAGGTCGAGGACACCGACCTGGACCTGGCGCAGATCCAGCTGCGTTACGACTTCTGAGTCGAACGCGCTGACAGCACGAACCGCGAAGGCCGCCGGTGCGAACCGGCGGCCTTTCGCGTTTGTGACGCGCTGCAGCTGGCGGTGCGCCGATGCGACGGGCACTCTGGGCGCCAGCCGACCACGGGGAAACACCGCGTTGGACAGCACGCCCACGGATCCACGCACCACGCCCGGAACGCTGCGCGCCGTGAGCCGATGGCAGATCGTCGGCCTGTCGATCAACGACGTCGTCGGCAGCGGCATCTACCTGCTGCCGGCCGCAGCCGCGGCGCTGCTCGGGCCGGCGAGCCTGTGGGCGGTGCTGCTCGCGGGGCTCGCCGTGAGCCTACTGGTGCTGTGCTACGCGCAGGCGGCGAGCTATTTCGATGCACCCGGCGGCGGTTATCTCTACGCGCGCGAAGCGTTCGGTCCCTTCATCGGCTTCGAAGTCGGCTGGATGCTGCTGCTCACGCGCGTGGCCACCGCCGCCGCGCTCGCCAACGGCCTGGCCGAAGCGGTCACGCATTTCTGGCCCGCCGCCGACGCCGGCTGGGCGCGCGTGTCGATCGTGAGCGGCTCGATCGCGTTGCTGGTGGCGATCAACGTCGTCGGCGTGCGCGCGGCCGCGAACGCGGGCGTGTTGCTCGCGATCGGAAAGCTCGTGCCGCTCGCGTTGTTCGTCGCGATCGGCGTCTTCTTCGTCGACACCTCGCTCGCCGCATCGTCCACCGCACCGCTCACCGCGCGCCCACTCGCCGAGGCGGCGCTGTTGCTGCTGTTCGCCTACGCCGGCTTTGAGAACCTGCCCGCCGCCGCGGGCGAATACCGCAATCCGCGCCGTGACGTGCCCTTCGCGTTGCTGACGATGATCGCCACGGTGACGTTCGTGTACGTCAGCGTGCAGTGGGTCGCGCTGGGAACGCTGCCGGATCTCGCGCATTCGTCGACGCCGCTTGCCGAAGCCGCTTCGCGCTTCTCTGGCGAAGGGCTCGCGCTGGTGATGACGGTCGGCGCGAGCATCTCGATCCTGGGCACCAGCAGCAACACGGTGCTGATGGCGCCGCGTTACCTGCTGGCGTTGTCGCAGGACGGCTACGGGCCGCGCTGGCTCGGCGCGATCCATCCGCGCTTCCGCACGCCGGCCGTTTCGATCGTGCTGATCGGCGCGGTGTCGCTCGCGCTGGCGCTGTCGGGATCGTTCGTGCAGCTGGCGCTGTTGTCGGTGGTGTCGCGACTGTGCACCTACCTCGGCACCGCGGGATCGGTGCTCGTGCTGCGGCACAAACACGGCGATCGCGAAGGCGCACTGCGACTGCCCGGCGGGCCGTTGATCCCGATCGCGGCGATCGTGCTCAGCCTCGCGCTGCTGGCGAGCGCGCAGGTGGCGAACCTCATCGCCGCGGCTATCGCGCTGGTAATCGGCGCGGTGGTCTACGCGTTCCGGCGGAGGTGAATCGCCTTCGCCGTCATGATGACGGTGTCGTTATCGGAACGACTGCGGGCTCCGGCATGTCCATCAACTGCTTCTGCAGATCGAACAGGATCTCCGCATCGCCCGGCAGCCACTGCGACGCCTCGTTGCCGCGATAGTGGCGATGGAACGCGCGCACCGCCGCTTCCGGATCACGCAGGTCGTACCCCACCAGCCGCATCGCCGCCCATGCATCGAAGCCCGGCGGAGGCGGCGCCAGCGGCGCGCGCGGCCACAGGCCATACCCGGCGTCGGCCAGGCGCTTCCAGGGGAACAACGCGCTGGGGTCGCGCTTGCGCGCCGGCGCGATGTCGCCATGGCCGATCACCAGGTGCTTAGGGATATCGAGCCGCCAGGTAATGTCGCCGAGCAATCGCAGCAGTGTGGC
Source organism: Lysobacter soli (assembly GCF_003382285.1). Taxonomy (GTDB): domain Bacteria; phylum Pseudomonadota; class Gammaproteobacteria; order Xanthomonadales; family Xanthomonadaceae; genus Lysobacter_J; species Lysobacter_J soli. The sequence goes on along the minus strand of NZ_QTJR01000002.1, from coordinate 237,428 downwards.
GATCTGCGCCTCGGTGAAGGGCTCCACGCCGTCGTTGTCGATCTCGATGCCGATGGACGCGGAATTGAGGTCGCTCACGCCTCCCCAGCGCGATGCGCCCGCGTGCCAGGCGCGTTCCGTCTCGTCGACCAGCTGGTACAGCACGCCATTGTCGCCGATCAGGTAATGCGCGCTGACGCGACCACCCAGGTTCCGCGTCTGCAGCGTGAGCAGCGCCGCTTCCGCGCTTTCCATCTCCGTCTGGTGCAGCACGATCATCACCGCATTGCGTGGATCGTGGTTCGGCGAAGGTCGCCACTGGGCGAGCGGATTGTGCAGCGGCTTGGGCGGTGGCAGAGGCTGCGGCGTCGGCAGCGGTTGTGGCTTCGGCGGTGGCGACGCCGCGCATGCGGCCAATGCCAGCGCGACGAGGACAGGCGCGATGCGATGCGGTTTCATGCGCAGGACGTCGGGCAAGCTCACTCCTTGCGGATCGCGTGCCCGCCGAACTGCGCGCGCATCGCGGCGAGCAGCTTGTCGGCGAAGGAATCGTCCTCGCGCGAACGCAGGCGTTCGAGCAGCGACAGCGTGATCACCGGCGCCGACACATCCAGTTCGATCGCCTCGGCCACCGTCCAGCGGCCTTCGCCCGAATCGGATACGTACGGCGCGATGCCGGCCATGGTCGGGTTTTCTTCCAGCGCGTTCGCGCTCAGGTCCAGCAGCCACGAACGCACGACGCTGCCGTGTCGCCATATCTGCGCGATCTGCCCCAGGTCCAGCGCGAAATCCGCGCGCTTCTGCATGATCGCGAAGCCTTCGGCGTAGGCCTGCATCATTCCGTACTCGATGCCGTTGTGGACCATCTTGGTGAAATGGCCCGCGCCCGTCGGGCCGACGCGGCCCCAGCCGCGATCGGCTGCAGGCGCAAGCGCCTCGAAGATCGGACGCAGGCGATCAACGACCGCTTCATCGCCGCCGACCATCAGGCTGTAGCCCTCGCTCAACCCCCACACGCCGCCGCTGGTGCCGCTGTCGACGTAGGCGATGCCGTGTTCGGCGAGCATCGTTCCGCGACGCACCGTGTCCTTGTAGAACGAATTTCCGCCGTCGATGATCGTGTCGCCACGCGCCAGCTGCGGCAGCAGGTCGGCGATGGTGCGATCCACCGGATCGCCCGCCGGCACCATCATCCACACCACGCGCGGTGCGGGCAGGCGTTCGATCATGTCGGCGAGCGATTCCACCGGCTCGATGCCGCCCTGCGCCGCGCGTTCGCGCGCCTGCGCGCCGGGATCGAAGCCGACCACGCGATGCCCGCGTTGCACGAGCCGCTGCGCCATGTTCGCGCCCATGCGGCCCAATCCGATCATGCCCAGTTCCATCCGCGACTCCGATGCGAGGCGGCTTTCGCCGCGATGGCGACAAGGATGGCGCATGCGCGCGCGCAGTTCATCCCCGGCGGGCACATCGCCTCGCCAATGCTAAGAACGCGTGAACGTCGCGCCGTCAGCGCGCGTCGCAGCGCCCGTACCGCAGGCCCATGCCCTTCGCGCCGACGATGGGCTCGGCTGTGGGCACGTAATCGCGCAGCGGCACGTGCAGCCCCTTCGCGTCCTCGAAGACGTACAGCGAAAAGTCGTCGCCGAGGAACTCGACGCGATAGCCCTCCGGCACCGGCGAGGTCGGCGCGGCGCCGAAGCTGGTGTACGAGTCCATCGTCGCGCGCGTGCGCAGCGTGCGCGCACCGCTGGCGATTTCCAGCCCGTCGGCCGCGATGCGCACGCGCGGCGCCGCGGCGTTGCCGCAGTCGGGCGAGTACGTACCGCCGTAGAGTTTCAGCGACTCCGGGCGCAGGTCCTGCGCGAATACCGATTGCGCGGCGACGCACGCGAGCGCGATGGCGAGGCATGAGTGGCGCATGGCGTCGATCCTCCGGCTCCGGTGACCGGACCAACGCGGCGCATGCGGGATGGCGGCCAGCCCGGCCGCCTCGGCGTCAGTGCGGCAGGGACGGTGTGACGACCGGCGCGAGCGGCTCGCGCTCGACGCGTTCCTGCTCCAGCGCGGCCAGGTGTTCCTCCAGTGTCCGACCGAGCGCGGCGGCTTCGCGGCCGGCGGCGTTCAACAGCGGCGCGGAAGCCTCCAGGCGCAGCTCACGGCCATTGCGTTCCTGCACGGCGACCACGTGGCGCAGCATCGCCAGCGCCATCGCGGCGCTGTCGCTGCGCGCGGCGACCTGGCTGCCGAGCACCAGCAGCCATTCGCCATCGCGCCAGCCCACGCCGCCGATCGCGGTGTCGTCCGAATCCAGGAGCTGCGCATGCGGCTGCAGCGCATCCCCGAGGCGGCGGATCGGCCGGCTCGGTTCCTTCTTCTTGCGCGCGTCGCGCTTGGCCTTGGAATTGCGTGACATGAGGGCTCGCGATCGCGTTCTAGCCGCGCATTCTAGGCCGATCGCGTCGCCGGCGGCGCGGCGATGCGATCGGCGGGCCGCTCAGCGCAGCGGCGCCATCACCTTCAGCTCGCGCAGGTTGTAACCCTTCATCGCGGCCGACGCCTTCAGCCGCTCGAACAGCGCGCGGTTCATCTCCGGCTGACGGGACAGGATCCAGAGGTTCTCGCGCTCGGGCCCGCCGACGATGGCCCACTGGTATTCGGGGTCGAGATCGACCACCCAGTAATCGGCCCAGGTCATCGGCAGCCACGCCAGCCATTCCGGCGCGAAGCGCACTTCCAGTGCGCCGGGCTTGCCGTCGACGGGGCGGGCCACGCCCTCGGACACATCGGTCGTGCCGTCCTTGACGCGGCACGCATTGCGCACCCCGACGGTGCCGTCGGGGTTGGGCGTGTAGGTCGCGGTGATGTCGCCGACGCAATCGCGCTGCCAGAACATCGGCAGGTGCGCGATCTCGTGCCATTGGCCCGCATAGCGCTGCAGGTCGAGCTGTTCCACGGGCACGTTCACCTGTTCCTGCGCACGCGCCGGCATCGACAGCGCGACGAGAACGGCGATGGACGACACCATCAGGTGCGCGAAACGCGGCATGGCAGGCCCTCGTTGGTCGGACCTGCAGATTCGCCGCGACAACGTCGTTTTTACGTGAGCGGTGAAGCGCGCTTCACGCGCGCTTCAGCGCCCGGCTTCGACCGCGAGCTCAACGGAACGGCGACAGCGCCGTGGTGCCGCACACCGAGGAGACGGCGTGGTTGTGGAAGCTCGCGCGACGACGGCGACGCTCGAGCCTTGCATCGCGTTCACGCCTGCGCGCTTCGTCCTGCGTCGTGTCGGTTTCGACGCCGGCCAGCGACAGCGCCAGCTCGGGGTCATGGATATGGCCCTGGTTGAACAGCAAACCGGTGAAGAGGTTCATGTCGCGACTCCATGTCTTTCGGGGTGCGACCATGCTGCGCCTGCGCCTACGACCGAAAAAGCGAGCATTTCGGAACGCTTTCTTGAATGGGATTCAAGGCTCGGAAAACGCCGGATTTCCCGATGGAAATGCGCTTTCAGCGTGCCAGCGCACGCAAGGTGTCGAGCCGGTCCGCTTCCGGCGCCGGCTTGTCGTGGCGCCAGCGCAGGATGCGCGGGAAACGCACGGCGATGCCCGACTTGTGCCGCGTGCTCACGTTCACCGCTTCGAATCCGAGCTCGAACACGTGCTGCGGCGTGACCGCACGCACGGGGCCGAAGCGCTCGATCGTGTTCGCGCGGATCCAGCGGTCCAGCGTGAGGATTTCCTCGTCGCTCAGGCCCGAATATGCCTTCGCCACCGGCACCAGCGCATCGCCGTCCCACAGGCCGAAGGTGTAGTCGGTGAACAGCGTGCTGCGACGCCCCGATCCCGGCTGCGCGTACAGCAGCACCGCATCGATGGTGAGCGGATCGATCTTCCACTTCCACCAGTCGCCGCGCCGGCGCCCGGTGCGATAGGGCGAATCGAGCCGCTTGAGCATCAGCCCTTCGACGCCGCGTTCGCGCGCGCTTTCGCGAAGTATTGCGGCCTCGCTCCAGTCGCGTGCTTCCACGCGCGGCGAGGCGACGATCACGCGACTGTCGAAGCGCGACAGCAGCTCGTCGAGCAGCGCGCGCCGCTCGTGCAGCGGGCGTTCGCGCAGGTCTTCGCCGTGCAGTTCGAGCAGGTCGTAGGCGAGCACGCGCGCGGGCGTGTCGCTCAGCGTCTTCGCACCGGGCTTGCGGCGCTGGATGCGTGTCTGCAACGCGGTGAACGGCAGCGGGCGGTCGCCTTCGCGCCAGCCCAGCAGTTCGCCGTCGATCACCGCGTCGTCGGGCAGGCGCGTCGCGGCCGCCTCGATCTCGGGGAAGCGCCCGTCCAGCCGCTCCTCGCCGCGCGACCACAGCGCGATCTCGCGTTCGCGCCGGATCAGCTGCAGGCGGATGCCGTCCCACTTCCACTCCAGCAACCAGTCGTCGACGGGCCCGAGCGCGTCGGGTTCGACTTCCAGCGGCGAGGCGAGGAAAAACGGATACGGCTGGCGGCGGTCGCTTTCCAGCACGCCCGCCGACAGCAGGTCCTCGAGGAACTGCGGTGTCGGCGTCCACGCGCCGAGCATGCGCTGGGCGATCAGCGCGATGTCGAGCCCCGACAGTTCGGCGAGCGCCTGCTGCACCAGCCGCTGCGAGACGCCCACGCGTAGCGCGCCGGTGAGCAGCTTGTTGAACAGCAGGCGCTGGTCGGTCGGCAGCGTGCGCCAGCCTTCGACGACCGCGGCGTGGCGCAACTCAGGCGCCTGGTTCGCAACGGGCAGCAGGTGCAGTTCGATCCACTGCGACAGCGTGCGCTCGGGCGCGGCCTCGTCAGGATCGTCGAGCAGCAGCGCCAGCGTTTCGGCCAGGTCGCCAACGTGTCCGTGGCTTTCCTCGACCAGCCACGACGGCAGGCCGCTCTCCGCGACGATCCACTCGTGCAGCTCGCGCGTGTTGGCGATGCGCGACAGCTTGCCGCCCGACAGCAGCCACAGCGCCCACGCCGCATCGGCCGGCGGCGCGTCGCGGAAATAGGCGATCAACGCCGCCCGCTTGTCGCTGGTCGCGGTGCTCTGGTCCAGTTCGCGATAGAGATCGGCGAAGCGCTTCATGCGTCGTCGCCGAAGCTGGTCCGCAGCGTCTTCGCATCGACGCCCTGCTCGCACAGCGTGCGCACCAGCGCGTCCGTCGTGCCGTGCGTGGCGAACACGCGACGCGCGCCGGTCTGTTCGATCGTGCGCAGCAGGTCGGGCCAGTCAGCGTGATCGGAAATCACGAAGCCGCGGTCGTAATTACGACGACGACGATTGCCGCGAAGGCGCATCCAGCCCGACGCGAACCCCTGCTGCGCGCGACGGAACCGTCGCAGCCACGGACTTCCCGCCGCAGACGGCGGCGCAAGCACGAGGCGCCCCGCGTGGTCGGCACGCGCTCCCTGTTCGGAGACCAGTTCCGTCGCCGCCATCGCGATGCCCGCCGCGCGATACACCTCCACGCCCGCGGCGATGGCGCCGTGGAGCAGCGGCGGCGGCTCGTCGAAGGCCGCCAGTTCGGCCAGCACGCGCTGCGCCTTTCCCAGCGCGTAGCAGAACAGCACGGCCGTTTCGCCGCGCGCCTCGCAGGTGCGGCGCCATTGCACGATCTCCGCGACGGCGTCGCGCGTGTCCGGCCAGCGGTAGACCGGCAGCGCGAAGGTCGCCTCGGTGATGAATGCGTCGCACGGCACGACTTCGAACGGCGCGCAGGTCGGATCGGGCTGGCGCTTGTAGTCGCCCGACGCGACCCAGACCTCGCCATCGACCTCCACACGGACCTGCGCCGAGCCCAGCACGTGGCCCGCCGGATGCAGCGACACGCGCGCCCCGTTCATGTCGAACGGCTCGCCGTGCGCGTGCTCGACGATCCGCTGATCGCCGAGCCGCCAGCGCAGGATCGGCGCCGTGCCCGGCGTGCAGTGGTACTCGCCCATGCCCTCGCGCGCGTGGTCGCCGTGGCCGTGCGTGATCACCGCGCGCGACACTGGCAGCCAGGGATCGATGTGGAAATCGCCGGCGGGGCAGTACAGCCCTTCGGGTCGCAGCTGGATGAGATCGCTTGCCTGCGGCATCGCTGCTCAATGGCCCCGCAAGCCGCCACGCTCGGCAAAATCCGGCCGCTGCGGCGGCAGGACGCAGAAGCGGTGGCCGGTCGGCGCCTCCATCACCCACCAGGTGCGCACCTGCGCGATGCGACGCGCGCCGAGCGCTTCCAGGCGGCGGACTTCGGCCTCGACGTCGTCGGTTTCGATGTCCAGATGAACGCGGCTGGGATGCTCGACGCGTTGCAGCAGGATGCGCGGCTGGTCGGTTTCGACGTCGAGCTGCCGGTAATGCGCGTCCTGCGGATCCGACAGCGTGGAAGCGCGATGGCCGAGCGCCGCCGCCCAGAACGCCGCGGCGCGCTCCAGGTCGCCGCTGCAGTCGATGATGATCTGTCCCAGGCGGCTGCGATGCATGCGCGGGACTGTATCGGCGGGGCGATCAGCGAGCGGTGAACCGTGCACGAAGTCGCATTCACCCGCCCGCCGCGTCGCGATCGCGTTACCGCTCACATCAATTTCACGACCGGATTCGCAGCCTTCACGCACAGCGTTCCCACATTCCTTAAGGAGACACCATGAAGGCGGCCGGCGGACTCATCCTCATCGTCGAGGATCACATGGCGATCGCAGAGATGGTCGGTGAATTCCTCGAAGCGCGCGGCTATGAAGTCGACTTCGCGCGCGACGGCGCCGACGCACTGCGACTCACCGCGGAAAACACCTACGACGCGATCATCCTCGACCGCACGCTGCCGCGCCTGGACGGGCTGGACGTGTGCCGTCGCATCCGCGCCGAGCAGCGTCGTTCGACGCCGGTGCTGATGCTCACCGCGCGCGACACGCTCGACGACAAGGTCACCGGCCTTGAAGCCGGCGCCGACGATTACCTGACCAAGCCCTTTGCGATCCAGGAACTGGAGGCGCGCATCGCCGTGCTCATCCGCCGCGGCCGCAAGGCGATGGGCGGCGGCGTCCTGCGCGTGGCCGACCTGGTGCTGGATCCGGAAGCGATGACCGTCCACCGCGACGGCATGGAACTGCACCTGTCGCCGACGGGCTTCCAGCTGCTGAGCATCCTCATGCGCGAATCGCCGCGCGTGGTGTCGCGCCAGGAAATCGAGCGCGAGATCTGGAAGGGCGAATCGCCCGACTCCGACACGCTGCGCAGCCACCTCTACAACCTGCGCAAGACGATCGACCGTCCCTTCGACAACCCGCTGCTGCACACGATGCAGACCGCCGGCTACAAGGTCGCCGACCTGTCCGGCTCGAAGACCGTGCGTGACAGTGCACCGGCGCTGGCGGCGACGCCGCGTTATGCCGAGGCGGCGGTCAGCGCGCACTGAGTGCGTGCTTTAGCCCCTCTCCGACCGGGAGAGGGGTTGGGGTGAGGGTCGGCAGAGCATCAACGCTCGCACCCGCGAAGCCTGTTCGAGAACCTCGACCCTGCTCGCGCGAATCCACATGGATTCCAGCTTTCGCCGGAATGACGGTTTAGCCCCTCTCCCACCGGGAGAGGGGTTGGGGTGAGGGGTAACGAAGCGATACGGGCGAACGACCGGGTCCGTACAGCGCTGCGCATTGCTTCCCATCGCGACGGATCCTCGATGCCTGTTCGAGAACCTCAACCCCTGCTCGCGCTAATCCACATGGATTCCAGCTTTCGCTGGAATGACGGTGAGATGGTTCACCGGCGACGGAGTGCCCCTGCGCTGCGGGCCTGGATCCCGGCTTTCGCCGGGATGACGGCCGCGGCCCATCAGGGCAACAGAAGCCCAAGCGCGCCCCTCACTCCTCCAGCGTGAACCCCACCTTGATCGTCACCTGCCAGTGGGCGACCTTGCCGTCCTCGACGTGGCCGCGGACGTCCTGCACGCAGAACCACTTGATGTTGCGCACCGTCTCCGACGCGCGCTCGATCGCGCGGCGGATCGCATCGTCGGTGCTCGTCTTCGACGAGCCGGTCAGTTCGAGGTGCTTGTAGACGTGTTCGCTCATGGTCGCTCTCCGGGTGGGGGTTCGGACGGACTACGCGGATGCCTGCAGCGCGCGTGGCGCGCGCCGCCCGATCATAGTCCCTGCCCGCCCCCACGCCCGTGATGCGCGCCGGTCGTCGACGAACGCGCTAGAGGCAATCCGCGCCGCCTTTCAGGCAGGCGGCGTTGCGATCGCCCAGCGCCTTGGCGTCGGCTTCGCGACGCGCGCGGCGTTCGGCGGCGGTCATGCAGACGGTCTCGGTGCGGTTGCTTCCGATCTTGCGCGTGCGCTCGCACACGAGCTTCTCTTCCGGCGCGCGGTTGACGATGGCGGAGATCGATTCGAGCGAGTTGAACACGACGATGCGATCGGCCTCGGGCAGCTCCGTGATCGCGCTGCGGTCTCGCAGCAAGGTGAAGACCTTGTCCTGCTCGCGCAGCAGCGTGGCGCGCTCGGTGGCGGGCATGTCCTTGTACCGGCCGCTGCGCTGTTCCACCTCGACGCGGAGCTGCCGCTGCTGGTCGAGGATCGCCGTAGCATCCATGTTCGGATGGATTTCGTTGGCCGCGGCCGGCACGGCGGCGGAGATCGCCAGCGCCAGCGTAAAGACGGCCTGCCTTGCGAAGTACCTGAGCATTCCCTGTTCCCCGGTCGAAAGTCTGCCGACCGTACCGGCAAGGCGAGGCACCGTCCAGTGCAAACCGGGACGTCAGCCGTGCCCGTGGTCCGATTCGTCCGGCGCGCCTGCGACGCGGTTCGGCCCCACTTCCGGCAGCGCGCCCGGCGCCGGTGCGCCGCTGCCGGGCAGGCTGTCGGCCGGCGTCATGACGTCGGCTTCCGGGTTCTGCACGACGATGCTGATGCGACGGTTCAACGGCGAGCGCGGATCGCGCTTGTCGAACGGCACCGACGCCGCCAGTCCGACCACGCGCGAGATGCGGTCTTCTTCCAGCCCGCCTTCGACCAGCGCGCGGCGCGCGGCGTTAGCGCGTTCGGCGGACAGTTCCCAGTTCCCGTAGCCGCCCGCCGAGTGGTACGGCACCTCGTCGGTGTGGCCGCTGAGCGCGATGCGGTGGTGGGCATCGTTGAGCAGGCCGCCCATCTCGCCGAGCAGCGCGTGCGCGTAGTCCTTCAGGCGCGCACTCGCGTTGTCGAACATCGGCCGGTTCTGCTTGTCGACGATCTGGATGCGCAGGCCTTCCGGCGTGAGGTCGATCAACAGCTGGTCCTTGAACGGCGCCAACGCCTGGCTGCGTTCGACCGCCTCTTCCAGCGTCCGCTTGAGCGCGTCGAGCCGGCGCTTTTCTTCCTCGCGCGCGATGTCCCGGGCCTGCTGCGGCGAGAGCTTCATCGGCTCGCGTGCGCCGAACTCGGCGCCATGCCCGCCTGCGACGGCGACCGCGCTCGTGGTGGGGATCAGGCGGTCCGCGGCGCCGCCGGGGCCGTTCGCGCCCGGCGCAGGCTTGAGCGATTTGCCGACCACGGCGCTGGGGTTCTTGAAGTATTCGGAAATCGCGGCGCGCTGCTGCTTGTCGGTGATGCCGACGATCCACATCACCAGGAAGAACGCCATCATCGCGGTCACGAAGTCCGCGTAGGCGACCTTCCACGCGCCGCCGTGATGCCCGCCGGCCACGCGCTTGATCGGCCGGAGGATGATGACCGGCCGTTCGCGGTTGGCGGCCATGTCAGCGCTTGCCGCGCAGGTGCGCGTCCAAATCGGCGAAGGCCGGGCGCATGTCGGAGAACAGCAGCTTGCGCGCGAATTCCACCGCCACGCTCGGCGCGTAGCCGCGCACGCTCGACACCAGCGCCATCTTGATGACCTCGAACGCCTTGGCTTCTTCCTGCGCGTGGTGGTGCATCGCCGCCGCGAGCGGGCCGACGAAGCCGTAACCCAGCAGGATGCCGAGGAAGGTGCCGACCAGCGCGGCTGCGACGTGGTGACCGATCTCGGACGCTTCGCCGCCGATGGACGCCATCGTGATCACGATGCCCAGCACCGCCGCGACGATGCCGAAGCCCGGCAGCGAGTCGGCCAGCACCTGCAGCGCGTGCGCGGGCTCGTCGGCTTCCTTCGAATGCGTTTCCAGCTCGATGTCGAGCACCTGTTCGAGTTCGTGCGCCTCGAAGTTGCCGCTGACCATCAGGCGCAGGCAGTCGGTGGTGAACTCCATCAGCGGCTTGTCGGCGAGCAGCTTCGGGTACTTCTGGAACAGCTCGCTCGTCTGCGGTTCGTCCACGTCGCGCTCGATGGCCATCATGCCTTCGCGGCGCGCTTTCATCAGCACGTCGTAGAGCATGGCGAGGATGTCGACGTAGTCGGACTTCTTGTAGTGCGAGCCCTTGAGCAGGCGCGGAATGCCGCCCAGGCACGCCTTGACGACCTTCAGCGGATTGGCGACGAGGAACGCGCCGGCCGCGGCGCCGCCGATGATGAGCAACTCATAGGGCTGCCACAACGCGCCCAGCTGGCCGTGCGACAGCACGAAACCGCCCAGCACGCTGCCGATTACGACGATGAAACCGATGATGATGAACATGAGCCGCCCCAGGACACGATTGGGTTAACGGCGCAGTGCAGCAAAGTTTGAGGGGGATATCCGCGCGCCCCTGCTCGTGGCGGTGAGGGCGCTTTGGCCGTGAGGGCGCCTGCCCTCACCCCAACCCCTCTCCCGCGTGCGGGAGAGGGGCTTCAGGTCACTCGAAGGACAAACGGAACCAGCGCTCCAGCGTCTGCCCCGGCGCGAGCACGCGCGGTTCGAGGTTGAAGGCATCCGGCGGGCCGCTCTGCGGCTCCACGCACGTCGTGCGCTCGGGCATGTCGAACACGACCCAGTGCGTGCAGTCGGAGGTCAGCGTGATGCGCTGTGCGCCACGATGCAGGACGACCGGCGCGTCATTCATGAAGCAGTCGTCCCAAGGGCCGGGTGGCGGCGGCGCGAGCGGACGCGTCGCCATGCCGTCGTCGTCGCGCGGATACCACGCGGTCGGGGCGAACTCGATGCGGTCGGGCTTGAGGAACCACGGATGCCAGCCCAGTTCCGCCGGCATCGCGCGTTCGCCGGCGGTCGCCGACAGCGTCATGTGCAGGCCGCGTGCTTCGAGCTCGATGCGTTGCCGCGCGATGCCGCCAAACGGCCAGCGCTCGTCGGCCGGCAGCGCCAGCGACAACTCGACGTGGTGCGTCGATTGCGAATCGACCTGCCACGGCAGCGCGAAGCCGACGCCGTGGATCGCGTGCACGCCGAGGTTCGCCGGCAACCGGTGCGAGGCGCCTTCGAACGCGAATTCGCCGCGACGCACGCGCCCCGCCCACGGCACCATCGGGTACGAACCCCAGCCGATCGTCGCGTCGTTGTCGTCGCTGAAACCCGCGAGTTGATCGATGCCGTCGACGCGGATCTGCGCGATGCGCCCGCCGGCCTGGGGCGCGACGTCGACCGACATCGCGCCATGCGAGAGCGTCAGCAGCGGGCCCGGTTCGAGCCGCGCCGTTGCGGCGTCACGCGCCATACGGGTCGATGGTGACGATGCGGCCGTTCGCGTCGTGCTGCAGCGGCGCGACCTTGATCGAACGCAGGTGCGTCACGCCGCCCGACAGGATGCTGTCGTGATAGAACAGGAACCACTGCCCGTCGAACTCGACGATGGAGTGATGCGTGGTCCAGCCCACGACCGGCGTCAGGATCGGGCCCTGGTAGGTGAACGGTCCGTACGGGCTGTCGCCGACCGCGTAGCACAGCAGGTGCGTGTTGCCGGTCGAATACGAGAAGTAGTACTTCCCGCCGAACCGGTGCAGCCACGACGCCTCGAAGAAACGGCGCTCGTGGTCGCCGGCCTTCAGCGGTTTACCGTTTTCGTCGAGGATCACGACCTCGCGCGGCGCCTCTGCGAATTCCAGCATGTCGCCGCGCAGGCGCGCGACCTTCGGGCCGAGCGCGGGCTCGTCGTCGCCCGGTTCGACGTGCGCCTCGTCGCGCACGTTGTCGCGGTACTTCTGCAGCTGACCGCCCCAGAGGCCGCCGAAGTACATGTAGCTCTCGCCGTCTTCGTCGGTGAACACCGCCGGATCGATCGAATAACTGCCGGCGATGGCCTCGGGCTGCGGAACGAACGGACCTTCCGGACGATCGCCGACGGCGACGCCGATCTGGAACACGCCATCGGCGCGCTTGGCCGGGAAATACAGGTAGTACTTGCCGTCCTTCGTCGCCGCGTCCGGCGCCCACATCTGGCGCTGCGCCCACTTCACGTCGCGCACGTGCAGCGCGACGCCGCAGTCCACGGCCTCGCCGTCGGGCGAGTCCATGCGCAGGACGTGGTAGTCCTCCATGCCGAAGTGCGAGCCTTCATCGTCGAACGGAATACCGGCGTCGATGTCGTGCGAGGGGTAGACGTACAGCTTGCCTTCGAACACGTGCGCGGACGGATCGGCGGTGTAGATGTGCGTGACCAGCGGCTGCGAGATCGCCTTGGCGGCGATGGCGCTGAGGTCCTGGTTCTGGGAGAGGTCGGACATGGGGAATCTCCGGATCAGGCCGAAGCGGCCTGCAGGCGGCGGGCGGTAAGTTCCTGTTCGATGCGCGATTCCATCGGCTTGTTGATCTCGTACAGGAACAGCAGCACCACGCACAGCAGGAACGGAATCGATGCGTACAGGCTCACCGCCAGGCGGATGCCGTCGACGGTCTGCGGCGACTGCATCGCGGCATCGGCGTTGTAACCGTAGTACGCGAGGATGCCGGCGACGGATGCGCCGCCGACGCTCAGACCGATCTTCAGCCCGCACAGCATCGCCGAGAAGATGATCGCGGTCGCACGGCGGTGGTTCTTCCATTCGGAGTAGTCCGCGACGTCGGCGATCATCGCCCACAGCAGCGGAATGGTGATGCCGTAGAAGAAGCCGTGCAGGATCTGCGCGCCGAACACCACCCACGTGGCCTGCGGCGGGAACAGCAGGAACACCAGCATGAACAGCGTGGACACCAGCAGCGCGCCGCCGAACACGTCGCGCTTGCCGAAACGGTCGGCGAGCTTCTTCGAGAAGCCGATGCCGAGGATCATGAAGATGATGCCGCCGGCGTTGAACAGGCTCAGCGCGGACGTCGGCGCGTCCTTGGGCCACTGGAACTCCGTCAGGCCCATGCCGGTGAGCACCGAGTTGAGTTCGGCGATGAAGCCGTTGAAGCCGACTTCGTCGAGGAACCCCGCCAGGTGCGGCTCGCTGAGGTAGTACTTGAAGTAGTACACGTACATGCCGCCCTTCAGCGCAAGCGTCACGAACACCAGGATGGTCAGCATCAGCATCACCACCCACGGGCGGTTGCGCGCCAGGTCCGACAGGTCCTGCTTCACGCTCGACTTCTGCTCCGGCGCGGGAACGATGCGCTCCTTCGTGGTGAAGAAGGTGATCAGGAAGAACACCGTGCCGACGATGGCGAACAGCATCATCGTGTTGTGGAAGCCGCGCACCTTGTCGCCGTCGCCGAGGATCAGCACCAGCGGCAGCAGCAGCGCCTGGATGATGAACTGCGCGACCATCACCGCGACGAAGCGGTACGCCGACAGGCTGTTGCGCTGCGCCATCGAGCCGGTGAGCACGCCGCTCAGCGCCGAGTACGGCAGGTTGTTGGCGGCGTAGATCATCACCAGCAGCGTGTAGGTGCCCATCGCGTAGGCGACCTTCGCGCCGGGCGCGAGATCGGGCGTGCTGAAGGCCAGCAGCGAGAACACGCCGAAGGGAATCGCCGTCCACAGGATCCACGGGCGGAACTTGCCCCAGCGCGTGTTGGTGCGGTCGGCTGCGATGCCCACGATCGGCGTGAACACGAACGCGCCGAGGATGCCGCCGATGAAGATGATGGTGGCCGCCGTGGCCGCCGGGATGCGGTACACGTCGGTGTAGAAGAACGCCAGGAACGTCACCAGCGTCTGGAAGATGAGGTTCGCGGCGAGGTCGCCGAGGCTGTAGCCGATCTTTTCGGTGACCGACAACGGTTCGGAAGTGCTGTTCATGATCACCTGTCGTGTGCGTTGTGCCGCCGCTTCATATACACCACGGCCCGCCCGGTGCGCTGCACTGGACGGGCCGCGTTTTCCCCTCTCCCCCGCGGGCGCGGGGGAGGCTTACCGCATCAGAACGTGCCGCGGACGCCGACCGTGTACGTGGTGCCGAAATCGTACATGTCGTTGACTGCGTTCTCGAAGGCGAAGAAGGAACGGCGCTCCTCGCCCAGGATGTTGGTCACGTTGAAGAAGATCTGCGGCTTGGACTTGACGTTGACCAGCGTGTAGCTGCTGGACAGGTCGAGCTGGCCGCGGTCCTCGCCGTACAGCTGCGCGAACGGAATGCCCTGCTGGTTGGAACCGCTGGCGGCGGAGCCTTCCTGCCAGTTGTACGACAGGCGCGCCTGGGCGACGTCGTTCTCCCAGTAGATGGTCGCGTTCCACAGGCTCGGCGACAGGCCGTAGACGTTGCTCGACAGCGCGGCCGCGTCCTTGCCGATGGTGGAGATATCGATCTTCGAGTAGTTGGCCATGAAGCCCAGGCCGTCGAGCACGATGCTCAGCGGCTGCACCCAGATCGCTTCCCAGCCGTTGATCTCCAGCTCGGCGTCGGCGTTGACCTGCTGCTGCACGTTGACCGTCGCCACGCTCGGGCCGCCACGCGAGTTGATCGCCTGCTGCTGCGCATCGACCAGGCTTTCGAACGGGATGCCGAGGTCGGTGAACGGACGGGTGACCACGCCCTGGTAGGTGTAGCCCTTGATGCGCTTGTTGAACAGCGTCAGGCCGACGAAGCCTTCACCGCCGGTGTACCACTCGCCGCCGATGTCGAAGTTGGTCGAGGTGTACGGGGTCAGGTCCGGGTTGCCCTGCGTGGCGACCTGCGCGGAGATGTCGCTGAAGGTCGTCGCCGGCAGCATCGAGCTCGGGTTCGGACGCGTCATCGTGCGCGAGGCCGAGGTGCGCAGCACCACGTCTTCGGCCACGTCCCACGCCGCGCTGAACGACGGCAGCCATTCGTTGTAGTCGCTGCTCAGCGTCTGCCACTGGCGCACGCCGCCGATGGTGACCGGGCCGCTGATGTCCTGGTCGGTCATCGCGTAACGCACGCCCATGTTGAAGCGCAGGTTGCGGTGCCAGATCTCCGACTCGCCGTTGACCATGATGAAGGCCGCCGTGTTGGCTTCATCGAAACCGCCCGTCGGGGCGCTGGTGTTGGCGTTGTTCGCCTCGGCCGCAGAATCGCGGTAGAAGGCGTAGTTCGTGTCGGCCATGAAGCGGTCGAAGTCGACCGTCACGAAGCCGGCCGGGCCCGGGCTGAGGTAGTTCGGAAGCGCGGAGCTCGGAACCTGCGAGAACGCGTACGGCTGCCAGTTCGTGCCCGTGTCGCCGAAGCCGACGATGGTGCGCGAGTTCTCGTCGTAGGCGATGCCCATGGTGACGTTGTTGCGGTCGTCGCCGAACTGCAGGCTGGCGTTGAGGCCGCCGGTCTCGGTCACGCGCTTCTCGTTCTGCGCCCACACGCGGCCGCCGGTCCAGGTCCAGCCGATGTTCGGATCGTTCAGGTCCAGGCCGCTCTGCGCGGTCGGGATATCGCCGTTGTTCGTGTACTGCACGGTGGTGACCGGCGAGTTGAACAGGATGGTCGGCGACTCGCGGTACATCCAGCTGCGGCTGACGCTGGCCTGCACGTCGAGCTTGATGTCCTCGTCGAACCAGAACGTCGCGCCCGGCGTGAACTGCCAGTACTTGACGTCTTCGACGTACGGCCGGGCTTCCAGGAAGTACTGCGCGTTCTCGAACGTGGCGCTGGTGACGACGTTGTTGGCGTCCAGCTGCATGTTCGTCGGCACCATCGCGCCGTTGCGGCCGATCAGGTTGATGTCGATGCGGTCGTTGGTGCGGTGCGCCTCGGTGTACAGCACGTCGGCATACACCTCGAGGTTCTCGTTCGGGCGCCACTGCACCGAGCCCAGGAACGCATCGCGGTCGCGATCGCCGGACATGTGCACCGGACGGCCAAGGCGCGGGATCAGCGCTTCGCCGATCTGCTGCGTGGTCAGGCCCGGGTTGTGGTCGCGCAGCCACTGCGCGTCGATGGTCTCGCCCGGACGGCTGGCGATGCTGTCCGGAATGCGCCAGCCGTTGCCGCCGGTGACGTTGCAGGGCTGGCCCAGCGCCGGGAAGCCGCCGCCGTTCGCCGCGCCGTTGCCGCACTGCGCATTGGTCAGGTTCGGATTGGTCCAGCCGACGGTCTCGTAGCCGTCCACGCCGATGTGGCCGCGCTGCGAGGTCACGCCCACCAGCACGCCGAAGGTCTTGTCGTCGTTGAGCCAGCTGCCGATCACGGTGCCGCGCGGGCTCGTCTTCTCGCTGACGTCGTTGTAGTCGGCCTGCAGCGAATAGGTGACCTGCGATTCGGGGTTGTCGAACGGGCGCACGTTGCGCATGTCGACCACGCCGGACGCGCCGCCTTCGGTGAGCGCCGCCGTCGGCGACTTGTACACCTTCAGCTGCGTGAAGAATTCGGTCGGGAACAGGTTCAGGTCGACTTCGCGGTTCGCGTTCTGCGCGTCCAGGCCAATCGACGCCGTCGCGACCGACTGGCCGTTGATGGTCGTCTTGGTGAAGCTGCTGGGCAGGCCGCGGATGGCGACGTTGAGGCCTTCGCCGTTGACGTCGCGGTTGAGCTGGATGCCCGGGATGCGCGCGAGCGACTCGGCGATGTTGACGTCCGGGAACTTGCCGATGTCCTCGGCGTAGATGGCGTCGACGAAGCCGCTGGCCTCGCGCTTGGCCATCGTCGAATACTCCAGGCTCTGGCGAAAACCGCTCGCGACGACGCGGTCGAGTTCGGTCACCTGGTCCTGCGTGGATTGCGCTTGCTCGGCCTGCGCCTGCGTGGATTGCGTGTCGGCCGCCGGCGTGGCGGCCTGCTGCTGCGCGAAAGCCGTCGAGCTGGCCATACCCAACAGCGCCAGGCCCAACGCGCGCGACAGCGTGTTTCTTGCGAACTTCTGCACCGTACTCCCCTCCCGTTTCTGGTACGCGGCGATCTCGAGGATTCGCCGCACTCGTTTTGTGTAGAAACCTGTTTGACGCAATGACCCCGGTTTCCAGTGGGTCGGACAAGTGGTCCGGATGGTAGCGCTACCATTTATCCGGCCGCACGCTGCGGTGCGACATGGAATTCCGGGACGTGTCTACGCGGATTTGTCGCAACGCAGCATGACGTTTCGCCCTGAAAGCAGGTTGGATATGGGGGTGGCGCGTATTGCCGGGCACCGATTCCCTGCCCGGCGGTGATAGCGCTACCACTTTCCCCGTCATTCCACACCTGCCATGCGTGCAGGAGGACCTCGCGCCGATGCCCCACGTCCCTCCCCGCATGCGCGCAGAACGGGCGCATTTCCATGAATGACACCGCCTCCCAAGGGGTCGCCACGCGAACCGCCAGAGTCGGCAAGTACCGCTGGCGCGTCTGCGCGATGCTGCTGGCGGCCACGACGATCAACTACGTCGACCGCCAGGTGCTCGGCGTGCTCGCGCCGTTCCTGCAGACCGAGATCGGTTGGAACGAGATCGAGTACGGCTACATCGTCACCTCGTTCCAGGCGGCGTACGCGATCGGCCTGCTGTGCACCGGCGCGATCATCGACCGCTTCGGCACGCGCATCGGTTACGCCATCGCCATCAGCGTATGGAGCCTCGCCGCGATGGCGCACTCGCTGGCCGGCAGCGTCGTCGGTTTCGCAGCCGCGCGTTTCGCGCTGGGGCTGGGCGAAGCCGGCAACTTTCCCGCGGCCATCAAAACCGTCGCCGAATGGTTCCCGCGTCGCGAACGCGCGCTCGCGGTCGGCGTGTTCAACGCGGGCTCCAACGTCGGCGCGGTGCTCGCGCCACTGCTGGTTCCGGTCATCGCCGCGACGTGGGGCTGGCAGGCGGCGTTCCTGTTCACCGGCGTGCTCAGCGCCACGTGGCTCGCCGGATGGCTTCTCACGTATCGCACGCCCGACGACCAGCCGAAGCTGACGAAGGCCGAACTCGACTACATCCGCAGCGATCCGCCCGAGCCGACGGTGAAGGTGCCGTGGCTGCAGCTGCTGCGTCATCGCCAGGCGTGGGCGTTCGTCGCGGCGAAGTTCATCACCGATCCGGTGTGGTGGCTGTTCCTGTTCTGGCTCGGCAAGTTCCTCGCGTCGGAATACAAGCTCTCGCTCAGCACGATTGGCCTGCCGATGATCGTGGTGTACCT
The DNA here is from genome assembly GCF_003382285.1 of Lysobacter soli. Taxonomy (GTDB): domain Bacteria; phylum Pseudomonadota; class Gammaproteobacteria; order Xanthomonadales; family Xanthomonadaceae; genus Lysobacter_J; species Lysobacter_J soli. Next base: position 219,140 of record NZ_QTJR01000002.1, on the reverse strand, counting down.
GATGGCCGACGTGGGCAGCATCGCCGGCGGCTGGCTCGCGGGGCGCTTCATGCGCATGGGCTGGGACGTGAACCGCGCGCGCAAGGGCGCGATGCTCACCTGCGCGCTGTGCGTGGCGCCGATCGTGCTGGTCACGCAGGTCGACAGCCTGTGGATCGCCGTGGCGCTGATCGGCCTCGCCATGGCCGGCCATCAGGGCTGGTCGGCGAACGTGTTCACCCTGCCTTCGGACATGTTCCCGCGCCACGCGGTCGCGTCCGTGGTCGGCATCGGCGGTTTCGCCGGCGCGGTCGGCGGCATGCTGATGTCGGTCTTCACCGGCGCGCAGCTGGAATCCACCGGCAGCTACGCGCGCATCTTCCTCATCGCCGGCTGCGCGTACCTGGTCGCGCTCGCAGTCGTGCACCTGCTCGTTCCGAAGTTGCAGCCGGCCGCGTTCGAACGCGCGCCGGCCGCGTGACGCGCCGCCTCCATCTCCACAGGGGAATCGAATGAAACACCGCCACACGATCCTGTTCGCACTGCTCGCCACCGCGCTGTCGCCCGCGTTCGCACAGCAGGCGGCCCCGACGCAGCTCGCCGCCGGCAACGCGAAGTTCCTGGGCAGCGCCTACGGCAAACCGCAGGCGAAGGACTTCACGGTCTACTGGAACAAGGTCACGCCGGAAAACGCCGGCAAGTGGGGCGAAGTCGAAAAACGTCGCGACCGCATGGACTGGCGCGGGCTAGACGAGGCGTACCGCGTCGCGAAGGACCACCACCTGCCCTTCCAGATGCACGTGATGGTGTGGGGCAACCAGCAGCCGGAGTGGATCGAGAAGCTCCCCGTCGCCGAACAGCGTGAGGAAATCGAGGAGTGGTTCGCCGCCGTGGCGGAGCGTTATCCCGACCTCGATTACGTCGAAGTCGTCAACGAGCCGCTCAACGATCCGCCGAACAAGGACGACAAGGGCGGCGGCAACTACATCGAAGCGCTCGGCGGCAGCGGCGCGACCGGCTGGGACTGGATCGTCGAGTCCTATCGCCTCGCGCGCAAGCACTTCCCGAATGCCAAGCTGCTCATCAACGACTACAACATCACCAACAAGCCCGACGCGACGAAGCGCTACCGCGAGATCATCGACATCCTGCGGCGCGACAACCTGCTCGACGGCATCGGCGTGCAGGGCCACGCGTTCGCGACGACGCCCGACGTGCCGATGTCGGTGCACAAGGCGAACCTCGACCTGCTCGCCGAAAGCGGCCTGCCGATCTACGTCACCGAACTGGACATCGACGGCCCGACCGACGAGCAGCAGCTGAAGGATTACCAGCGCATCTTCCCGGTGTTCTGGGAGCATCCGGCCGTGAAGGGCGTGACGCTGTGGGGTTTCCGCCCGGGCCTGTGGCGCCAGAAGGAAAAGGCCTACCTCGTGCGCAAGGACGGCAGCGAGCGGCCCGCGTTGCAGTGGCTGCGCGAGTACGTGCGCGGCACGGCGGCGAAGCCCGCGCAATGAGGTCGTCCGCGTCGGCCGCCATCGCGGCGCTCGTGCTGTCCTTCTCGCCCGTCGTGTCGCGCGCGGCGGACAACTGCACGCAGCCTGCCGCGATTTGCGACGACGCGGTGGCCGGCGCGCTCGCGCTGGTCGACAACGGCCGCGTCGCGCGCGTGATCGTCGACGACGCGGATTTCCCCGGCGTTCTGCGTGCGGCGCGCGACGTCGCGGGCGACCTTGCAAAAGTCGCCGGTGCGCACACGAATCCAAAAACGACGAAGACCGCGATCATCGCCGGCACGCTCGGCCACAGTCCGCGCATCGATCGCATCGTCGCGAAGCACGCGCTCGACACGCGCGGCGTCGCGAACACCTGGGAAGGCTACCTGCTGCAGGTCGTGGAGCGTCCCGAGCCCGGCATCGATCGCGCGTTGATCGTCGCCGGCGCCGACAAGCGCGGCACGATCTTCGGCCTGTACGAAGTCTCGCGCCGGATCGGCGTGTCGCCGTGGAACTGGTGGGCCGATGTGCCGGTGCAGGCGCGCAGCACGCGCTACATCGCACCGGGTCGCTTCATCGATGCACCGCAGGTGCGCTATCGCGGCATCTTCCTCAACGACGAGGATCCCGCGCTCGGCGGCTGGATGAAGGCCACCTACGGCGGGCCGAACCACCAGTTCTACGAGCGCGTGTTCGAACTCGTGCTGCGCCTGAAGGGCAATTACCTGTGGCCGGCGATGTGGGGCCGCGCGTTCGCCGACGACGACCCGCGCAATCCGCAGCTCGCCGACGAATACGGCATCGTCATCGGCACCAGCCACCACGAACCGATGATGCGCGCGCACGTGGAGTGGAAACGCCACGGCCAGGGCGCATGGGACTACACGAAGAATGCCGACAACCTGCGCGCCTTCTGGCGCGACGGCATCGCGCGCATGGGCTCGCACGAAAGCGTGGTGACGCTGGGCATGCGCGGCGACGGCGACGAACCGATGGCGCAAGACACCGCCATCGACCTGCTGCAGACCATCGTCGCCGACCAGCGCAACATCCTGGCCGACCTTACCGGCAAGCCGCCGGAGCAGACACCGCAGGTGTGGGCGCTCTACAAGGAAGTGCAGGACTACTTCGACGCGGGCATGAAGGTTCCGGACGACGTCACGCTGCTGTTCGCCGACGACAACTGGGGCAACCTCCGACGCCTGCCGAAGCCCGGCGAAACGCGCGGCGGTGGCTATGGCGTGTATTACCACTTCGATTACGTCGGTGGGCCGCGCAACTACAAATGGCTCAACACGACGCAGATCGAGCGCACGTGGGAGCAGATGCACCTGGCGTACGAGTACGGCGCGCGACAGCTGTGGATCGTCAACGTCGGCGACCTGAAGCCGATGGAGTTCCCGATTTCGTTCTTCCTCGACTACGCGTGGAAGCCGGAAGCACTCGGAATCGACGAGCTCGCGCGCTATCCCGCGCATTGGGCGGCCGAGCAGTTCGGCCCGCAGCACGCGCGGGAGATCGGCGAACTGCTCACGCGCTACACGCAGTACAACGCGCGCCGCAAGCCGGAACTGCTGTCGCCGGAGACCTTCAGCCTGGTGAACGACGACGAGGCCGATCGCATCAACGCCGACTGGAACGCGCTGGTCGAGCGCACGCGCGCGATCGGGGCCGCGCTTGGCCCGCAGTATCGGGATGCGTACTACCAGCTCGTCGAATACCCTATCGCCGCCAGCGCGAACCTCACCGCGATGTACGTGGCGACCGGCCGCAACCGGCTGTATGCGAACCAGGGACGTGTCTCGGCGAACGCGCAGGGCGAGCTCGCGCGCTCGCTGTTCGCGCGCGATGCCGAACTCGCACGTGTCTACGAGCACGACATCGCCGGCGGCAAGTGGGTCCACATGATGTCGCAGCCCCGCATCGGCTACACGGGCTGGCAGCAGCCCGACCGCAACATCGTGCCGACGCTGGAGACGGTGACGCCGAAGACCGCCGCGTCGATGGGCGTCGCGATCGAAGGCGACGCGGCGGCGTGGCCGGGCACGAAATCCACTGCTGCACTGCCGCCGCTGGATGCCCTCGCCCATCGATCGCGCGAGGTCACGGTGTTCAACCGTGGCATGAAGCCGTTCCGCTTCGAAGCCTCCGCCTCACAACCGTGGCTGCGCGTGTCGCCGGCCACGGGTGAGGTCGATGACGAACTCGCGCTGCGTGTCGAGATCGACTGGAACGCGGTTCCCGCGAACGCACGCACTGCACGCGTCACGCTACGCGGCGATGAAGGCACGCGCGTATCGATCGATGTCCCGATCGAGCAACGCGCGAATGCCGACACGATCCGCGGCTTCGTCGAAAGCGACGGTCGAATCGCCATCGAGGCCGAGCACCATGCACGCGTCGTCGCCAGTGACGGCGTGCAGTGGCGCACGATTCCCAACTTGGGCCGCACGCTGTCGGGCGTAACCTCGTTCCCGGTGACGGCACCGGCCGGCACCACCGACGAACGCGGGTCGTGGCTCGAATACCCGATTCATCTGTCGCGCGACGGCGTCATCAACGTGCGCGTGGTCATGTCGCCGACGCTGGATTTCCAGCATCGCGGCGGCCTGCGCTACGCGGTGTCCATCGACGATGAAGCGCCGAAGATCGTCACCGTGAAGAGCGACCCGACGCCCGGCCATGCGGATTTCAGGGGCTGGGAACGCGCGGTGAGCGACAGTGTGTACGTCGGCACCTCGCGCCACGATGCGAAGGCGGGCAATCGCACGCTGCGCATCTGGCGCGTCGATCCGGGCGTGGTTCTGCAGCGCGTGGAGATCGCACGGGACGGAGCGCGGCAGAGCTATCTTGGCCCCGTGGAGAGCCCGAAACTTTGAAGCCAGCTTGCTCCACAACGCCGTAAACGCAGTCGACACTTATGGATTCCCGCCTGCGCGGGAATAACGAAACCAACGCAACGCAGCTCAGAACACAACAGACGAGTCCATCATGAGCACCGCCCTCCATCTCCACGAAGACCGCCTGTTTCCCAGCGACGCGACCACGCGCGACATCGCGCGCCGCCTGTATCGCGAAGTGGCGGCGCTGCCGATCGTGAGCCCGCACGGCCATACCGATCCGTCGTGGTTCGCGACCAACGCACCCTTCGCCAACGCGACCGAACTGCTGCTGGTGCCGGATCACTACGTCTTCCGCATGCTCTACAGCCAGGGCGTGTCGCTCGACGAGCTGGGCATCCCGCGTGCGGACGGCTCGCGCGCGAATGTCGATCCGCGCGCGGCGTGGCGCGTGTTCGCGCGCCACTTTCACCTTTTCCGCGGCACGCCGTCGTCGATGTGGCTTAACCACGTTTTCTACGAGGTGTTCGGACTGCGCCAGCGGCTCGACGAAAGCACGGCCGATACCTACTACAACCGCATCACAGAGGCGTTGCAGACGGCGCAGTTCACGCCGCGCGCGTTGTTCGAGCGCTTCAACATCGAAGTCATCGCCACCACTGAATCGCCGCTGGAGTCGCTGGAGCATCACCAGTCGATCGTCGACAGCGGCTGGAAGGGCCGCGTCATCACCGCGTATCGCCCGGATCCGGTAGTGGATCCCGAGCACGAGCAGTTCCCGTCGGCGCTGCAGCGCTTCGGCGAGATCACCGGCGAGAACGTCTATACCTGGGACGGCTACCTGCGCGCGCATCGCCAGCGTCGCGAGTTCTTCAAGCGCATGGGCGCGACGTCGACCGACCACGGCCATCCGTCTGCGGCGACGGCGAATCTGCCGCCGGATGAAGCACGCAAGCTGTTCGACACGGTCGTGCGCGGCGGCGCGACGCCGGCGCAGGCCGAGCTGTTCCGCGCGCAGATCCTCACGGAAATGGCGGCGATGAGCCTGGACGATGGCCTGGTCATGCAGATTCATCCGGGCTGCTTCCGCAACCACAACGCCGGCCTGTTCGATCGCTACGGTCGCGACAAGGGCGCCGACATCCCGCTGCGCACCGAGTACGTGCACGCATTGAAGCCGCTGCTGGACCGCTTCGGCAACGACCCGCGCCTGAACGTCATCCTCTTCACGCTGGACGAGAGCACGTACAGCCGCGAACTCGCGCCGCTCGCGGGCCACTACCCCACGCTGTTCCTCGGTCCGGCATGGTGGTTCCACGATGCGCCCGAGGGCATGTGGCGTTTCCGCGAGCAGACGCTCGCCAGCGGCGGGTTCTACAACACCATCGGCTTCAACGACGACACGCGCGCGTTCCTGTCGATCCCGGCGCGGCACGACGTGGCGCGCCGCATCGATTGCGCCTTCCTTGGCAAGCTTGTCGCGGAACATCGCATGGACGAGGACGAAGCCGTGGACGTCGCGATCGACCTCGCCTACCGGCTGCCGAAGAAGGCGTATCGGTTGTGAGGGTCGCGGGCTCGCGCGTCGTGCTTGCGCTGTTCTGCCTTGGCTTCGCGCTTGCAGCACCGCTCTGCGCGAATGCGGCGTCGCCCGATCCGCCTCTCCGCGAACGCATCCTCCTCGACACCGATTGGCGCTTCCACAAAGGGGATCCCGCAGGCGCGACGGGACTGGATTACGACGTCCGCCCCGACGTCGCACAGAGCGCCGACGGAAAGGACGCCGATGCGCGTCCCGACGAAGCGGCCAAAGTCACGGCAACGGACGGCACACGCGTGCTCAAGCCGTGGATCCTGCCGACCGCCAATCCGCTGATCCGCGACCCGGCGAAGCATCACGTGCGCCCGGCAGGCAATCCCGGCGGCGACGTGTCCTTCGTGCAAGCCGGTTTCGACGACAGCGGCTGGCAGCGCGTCACGCTGCCGCACGACTGGGCCATCGCCGGTCCGTTCCTCAAGGACGGGCCGTACGGCGGCATGGGCCGCCTGCAGACGTGGGGCCCCGCGTGGTACCGCCGCATGCTCGACATCCCGACGCGCGATGCTGGGCGCTCGATCCTCCTCAACGTCGACGGCGCGATGTCATACGCGACGGTGTGGCTCAACGGCCAGCTCGTCGGCGGCTGGCCGTACGGCTACAACGGATGGCGCGTGGATCTCACTCCCTACGTGAAGCCCGGCCGAGCGAACCAGCTCGCGATCCGCCTCGACAATCCGCCCGAATCGGCGCGCTGGTATCCCGGCGCCGGCCTGTATCGCAACGTATGGCTGGTGAAGTCCGATCCGGTGCACGTCGCGAACTGGGGCACGCGCGTCACCACGCCGCAGGTGTCGAAGGACGCAGCAACGATCGCGCTGGAGGTGTCGATCGACAACGATTCCCCGCGCGACGCCGACGTCACCGCAAGCACCGACATCTTCGAACTCGATGCGAGCGGCGAACGCCGCGGTAGCGCGGTGGCGCGCATCGATCACGGTCGCGCGCGCATCCCGAAGACCTCCAGCGCGACGCTCGCCGCCTCCACGACACTCGCGAACCCGCGCCTGTGGGGTCCGCCGCCGACGCAGCAACCGAACCGCTATGTCGCCGTCACGACCGTGTCGCGCGGCGGCCGCGGGATCGACCGCGTCGAGACGCCGTTCGGCATCCGCACGATCCGCTTCGACGCGAACGAAGGCCTCTTCGTCAACGGCGAGCGCATCGCGATCCGCGGCGTGAACAACCACCACGACCTCGGCGCGCTCGGCGCGGCGTTCAACGTGCGCGCCGCGCAGCGGCAACTGGAAATCCTGCGCGAGATGGGCGCCAACGCCGTGCGCATGGCGCACAACCCACCGGCGCCCGAGCTGCTCGAACTTGCCGATCGCATGGGCTTTCTCGTCGTCGACGAGGTGTTCGATTCCTGGGAACGCAAGAAGACGCCGCTCGACTTCCACCTTGTTTTCCCCGATTGGCATGAACCCGACCTGCGCGCGATGCTGCGGCGCGACCGCAATCATCCATCCGTCGTTTTGTGGGGCGTCGGCAACGAGGTCGGCGAGCAGTACACGGGCGAAGCGGGCGCCGCAATCGCGCGCAAGCTGCATGCGATCGTGCGCGAGGAAGACCCGACGCGCCCGACGATCAACGCGATGAACTGGGCCAAGCCCGACATGCCGCTACCGCGCGAGCTCGATGTGATCGGCCTCAATTACCAGGGCGAAGGCATCCGCCAGGAACCCGAATTCGAGGGCACCGATCGCATCCGCACGCCGCCGCAGTACGACGCCTTCCATGCGGCGTTCCCCGGCAAGGCGATCGTCAGCACCGAAACCGCGTCGGCGCTCAGCAGTCGCGGCGTGTACCTGTTCCCGGTGACGGGCAAGACGAGCGCGCCAGTGCGCAATGGCAGCGGCGGCGATTCGAAAATCCGACAGGTCAGCGCGTACGAGCTGCACGCGGTGGATTTCGGCTCCAGCGCCGACAAGGTGTTCGCGAGCCTGGACCGCCACCCGTTCGTCGCGGGCGAGTTCGTGTGGACCGGCTTCGATTACCTGGGCGAGCCGACGCCGTACTACGACTCGCGCAGTTCGTATTCGGGCATCGTCGATCTCGCCGGTTTCCCGAAGGATCGCTACTACCTGTACCAGTCGCGCTGGCGTCCCGACCTGCCGATGGCGCACCTGCTGCCCCACTGGACGTGGTGGGGTCGCGAGGGCCAGGTCACGCCGGTACACGTGTTCACCTCGGGCGACGAAGCGGAGCTGTTCGTCAACGGCGTGTCGCAGGGCCGCAAGAAGAAGGCGCCGTTCGAGTACCGGCTGCGCTGGGACGATGTCGTTTACCGGCCCGGCGAGCTCCGCGTGCAGGCGTACAAGGACGGCAAACCGTGGGCGAGCGCGTCGACGCGTACGGCCGATGCGCCGGTGCGAATCGACGCGGTGGCGGATCGTCGCGTGATCGCGAACGACGGGCGCGACCTGTCCTTCGTCACCGTGCGCGTGGTCGATCGCAACGGCATTGCGGTGCCGAACGCGGGCAACCGCATCCGCTTTACGCTCGAAGGACCCGGCGAGATCGTCGCCACCGACAACGGCGACCCGACCGACATGGAGGCGTTCGGTTCGCACGAACGTCGCCTGTTCAGTGGCCTGGCGCTCGCGATCGTGCGCGCCGTGCCGGGTTCGACCGGAACCATCACCCTGCGCGCGGAAAGCGATGCGCTGCAGGGCACGAGCATTACCCTCGAAAGCCGCGCACAGGAACAGCCATGACGACACGACGCCCCGCCCTGCGGGCGCTTCTTGCCGCGACCGCGCTTGCGGCCGCTTCCATCGCTATGGCGAAGCAGCCCGCCGCGACGCTTAAGGCCGCCTACGCCGACGACTTCAAGCTCGGCGTCGCGGTGAACGACGACATCGTGTCCGGCCGGGATGCCGCCTCGCAGGCGCTGACCGTCAGGCACTTCAACGCGATCACCGCCGAGAACGTGATGAAGGCGGAAGTCGTGAATCCGAAGCCCGGCGCGTACGACTTTGCCGCGGCCGACGCGTTCGTCGACTTCGGCCGCAAGCACGGCATGTACGTGATCGGCCACACGCTGGTGTGGCACAACCAGACGCCGGACTGGTTCTTCAAGGATGCGGACGGCAAGCCGAACACGCGCGAGGCGCAGATCGAGCGCATGCGCGCCTACATCGAGAAGGTGGCCGGGCGCTACAAGGGGCGCGTCGATGCGTGGGATGTCGTCAACGAAGTCATCGACGAGAATGGCGGCTATCGCGATACGACGTGGGTGCGCAGCGTCGGCGACGGCGACGACCTGGTGAAGCACGCGTTCCAGTTCGCGCATCGCTACGCGCCGGACGCGCAGCTTTACTACAACGACTTCAACACGTGGCGGCCCGAGAAGCGCGACGGCATCGTTCGCATGGTGAAGAAGCTGCAGGCCGAAGGCGTGCGCATCGACGGCATCGGCATGCAGGGTCACTGGGGCCTGAACTACCCGTCGCTCGCCGACATCGAAGCGGCGATCGACGCCTACGCCGCGCTCGGGCTGAAAGTGATGATCACCGAGCTCGACGTGGACGTGCTGCCGCTTACGCGCGAAGGCCAGGTCATCGGCACGGTGATGGCGCATCCGCAGTTCCAGCTGCCGGAGTTCAAGCGCTACCTGGATCCGTATCGCGACGGACTTCCGCCCGACGTGCAGCAACAGCTGAGCGATCGCTACGCCGAGCTGTTCGCGCTGTTCCATCGCAAGCGTGACGTGATCGACCGCGTGAGCCTGTGGGGCGTGCACGACGGGATGTCGTGGAAGAACGACTATCCGGTGCCGGGCCGCATCAACTATCCGCTGCTGTTCGACCGCGACCGCCAGCCCAGGCCTGCGCTGGACGCCGTCCTGCGTGTACCCTGCGGCAACGCCTGCGCGCCGGGCCGCTGAACTCCACGGGGAATCCACCATGTCGAAGGGAAGTCGTGTCATCGCCGCAGTCCTGATGTCGGGCATGTTCCTCTCGGCCTGCGCGTCGTCGCCGCCGGACGCGAATGCGCCTGGCGGCAAATCGATCGGCCGCGTGGTCGCGTTCGATCCGGCCTTCCACGCGCTCGTGCCGAAGGACGCGCGCATCGAGAAGATCGCCGAAGGATTCGAATGGTCGGAAGGTCCGGCGTGGGTGGCCAAGGGCGGTTACCTGCTCTTCAACGACGTGCCCGGAAACACCATGCATCGCTGGTCGCCGCGCGACGGCGCGTCGGTGTTCCTCAAGCCGTCCGGCTATGCGGGAGCCGATACGGCAGGCCTGCGCGAAGCCGGCGCGAACGGGCTGGAAGCCGAAGCATCCGGCACGGTGCTGCTGGCTGATTCGGGCTCGCGGCTGATCGCGCGCTTCGATCCGGTGACGAAGCAGAAGACCACGCTCGCGGCGACGTACGAAGGCAAGCGCTTCAACAGCCCCAACGACATCGCGCGTCGCAACGACGGCGTGGTGTTCTTCACCGATCCGCCGTACGGGCTGAAGGGCATCGACGAATCGCCGCTCAAGGAGCAGCCGGTGAACGGCGTCTATCGCCTCGATACCGATGGTTCGGTGCACCTCATCGACGGCGCGTTGAAGTTCCCCAACGGCGTGGCGCTCTCGCCCGACCAGCGCACGCTCTACGTCGGCAACTCCGATCGCGACCAGCCGGTGTGGATCGCCTATCGCCTCGACGAACGCGGCAACGTACTTGATCGCCGCGTGCTGGCCGACGCGACGGATCTCGCTGCCAAGGCCGAAGGTGCGCCGGATGGTCTATGCGTGTCGAGCGATGGCCATCTCTTCGCGAGCGCGCCGGGTGGCCTGCTCGTGATGGACGCGACGGGCAAGCGGCTGGGCATGATCGAAACCGGCGCACGCGTGTCGAACTGCGCCTTCGGCGAGGACGGACGCACGCTGTTCCTCACCTCGCACGCGTTCGTCGCGCGTGTTCGCGTGAATGCGACGGGGCTGGGGTTCGCGCCATAAGCGCCTGATCCGACGCCGTTGTAGCCCGGGTAAGCGCAGCGCACCCGGGAGTGTACGGCACGCTACCCCGGGTGCGCTTCGCTTACCCGGGCTACACAAGCGCATGGCCGACTAGGCCAACGCAGCGCTCACCGCTTCAGGCGAGCCATCGCCCAGCGCCGCATACGCGTCTCGCAACGCCGTGGCGAAGCGCCCGTCGCCGGCCAGCGAGCCGAACACGGCGTCGAGGGCAAGGAATGCATCGACGTCGTGCGTGGCGTCGCCCGTCGTGCGCCGGCCGATCTGCGAGAGCACGTCGTTCATTGGATCCACCAGCGAGACGCCGTTGCGTGCCTGGCGGCGCACGAACTGCAGCCACCCCGCGACCGGCAGGCACAGCACGTCGATGGGACGGCCCGCCGCGAGCGCATCGCCGATCGTGCCGAGCAGCCGCACCGGAATCTTCTGCGAACCGTCCCACGCGATCTGCGACAAGCGATGCTGGATCGCCGGATTGCGGAACCTCGCCAGGATCGCCTCGACGTAACGCGGGGCATCGAACCCCTGCGGCGCCGCGACGTTCGGCACGATCGCCTCGCGCATCAGGCGTTCGACGAAGCGCGCGAGTTCCGGCGTCGCCATGGCCTGCGCGACCGTCTCGATGCCCATCAGCGAACCCAGGTACGCGAGCGCCGAATGCGGCGCGTTGAGCAGGCGCAGCTTCGCGCGGTCGTAGCCGGCGATGTCGTTGCTCATCGCCACGCCGACGCGCTCCAGCGGCGGCCGCCCGTTGCAGAACGCGTCTTCGACCACCCACTGCGTGTACGCCTCGCGCTGCACCGGCCATGCGTCGACGAAGCCGAGTTCGTCTGCGACGCGCGCACGAAGCGCGTCGTCGGTCGCCGGCGTGATGCTGTCGACCATCGAGCGCGGAAACGCGCCGTTCTCGGCGATCCAGCAGGCGAGGTCGTGATCGAGCCGCTGCGCGAACGCGACGACGGCACGACGCAGCTTGCCGCCGTTGTCGGGCAGGTTGTCGCAGCTGAGCACGGTGAACGGCGGCAGGCGCTGCTCCTTGCGGCGGCGCAGGCCTTCGACGAGGTAACCGATCGCGCTGACCGGCGTGGTCGGATACAGCACGTCGTGGGCGATGTCCGGATGCGCGAAGTCGAGTTCGCCCGCCGACAGGCAGTAGCCCTTCTCGGTGATCGTCAGCGTGACGAGGCGAACGTCCGCGTCCGCGAGACGGTCGAGCACGCGGGCACCTTCGTCGCGCGCAGCGAGCACTTCGCGAAGCGCGCCGATCACGCGCAGCTGCGGCGTCTCGCCGAGCAACGCCAGCGTGTAGAGCCCGTCCTGCGGCGCCAGCGCGTCGCGCACGTCCCGGCTGTTGAGCGACACGCCGCTGATGGCCCAATCCGGATCGAGCGCGAGCGCATCTTCGATGTAGACCGCCTGATGCGCGCGATGGAAGGCGCCGACGCCGAGGTGGACGATGCCGATGCGCGTATCGGCGCGATCGTAGGCCGGACGCTGGATGTATGCGGGAAGGTGGTGCAGCGCCTCGGTGTCGAGGCGCTTGGCAGCTTGTTCGGTCATGGAGTGGCGGTTCGTTGCGTGTGCTTGTGCGTGTGCGTGTGCTTGTGCGTGTGCTTGTGCGTGTGCTTGTGCGTTTGCTTATGTGTCTTCTGTCGCGTTTGCTGGTGCGTTGCTGCTGTCCTGCTTTCGCCCTTCAGCTGTCATCCCCGCGAAGGCGGGGATCCATCCATCCGACGCATCACGCCTTCCGAAAAACGGAACCGTGTCGGGTCGATGGATCCCCGCCTCCGCGGGGATGACGGCAGAACAGCGGATGACCGCAAGGCATCCTCCAGCTGCTCATCCGGTCAGATCATCAGGTCGTCTACTTCGTCACGCTCAACGTCTTCCTCACCCGCACGTCCGAGCTCGACGCACCCACCTGCACTTCATACTTCCCCGGATCGACCGAGTACGCGTCGCGCGTTTCGTCCCAGGTGCGCAGGTCGTTCGCGGGCGTGATCGTGAAGCTCACCTCGCGCGATTCGCCCGGCTGCAGGTGCACGCGCTGGAAGCCGCGCAGTTCCTTCGACGCCCGCTCGCGCTTGGGATCGAGCGGATGCAGGTAGAGCTGCACCACCTCGTCACCCGCGCGCTTGCCGGTGTTCTTCACCTGCACCGTCGCCTTCACCGGCTGCATGGCCGTCGCGCTCGCGCGGTCGAGCTTGAGGCCCGAGTACGCGAACGTTGTGTACGACAGTCCATGGCCGAACGGGTACAGCGGCTCGCCGGTGAAGTAGCGGTACGTGCGATTGCGCATCGCGTAGTCGTCGAACGGGGGCAGCTTCTCGTCGGCCTTGTAGAAGGTGACGGGCAGGCGACCGGCGGGATTCGCGTCGCCGAACAGCACGCCGGCGACCGCATTGCCGCCGCGCTGGCCGGGATACCACGCCATCACGATCGCCGGCAGGTTCTGCTTCGCCCAGTCCACCGCGATCGCCGAGCCCGCGGTCAACACCATCACGACCGGCTTGCCCGTGGCGTGCAGCGCTTCGAGCAGCTTGCGCTGCGTCGCCGGCAACTGGATGTCGGTGCGGTCGCCGCCGGCGAAACCCGGGTAGTTGACCGTCATCTCCTCGCCTTCCACGTCGCCGGTCAAACCGCCGACGAAGATGACGACGTCCGAATCGCGCGCGGCCTGCACCGCTTCCTCGAACGGCGGCTTCGCGCCCGGCATGCGCCACGCCAGACGCACGCCGGCGTCGCGTTCGCGCTCGTAATACTCCAGGCGAATGGCGTACGCACGTCCGGCTTCAAGCTGCACGTCGGCGTGTTCGGCATGCAGGCGATCGGTGTTCTGCCAATGGTCGATGACGAGCTTGTCGTCGATGTACAGACGCACGCCATCATTGCCGGCCGCTTCGAGCTGATACGTGCCCGACACCGGCGGAAGCAGCTGGCCGCTCCAGCGGATGCTGAAATCGTCGGCCGGCACGTCCTGGCCGCCCTGCGCCTCGCCGCGCGCCATCAGGTTGTCGGTCGGCGAGCCGCGATCCCAGCGGAAGCCAATCTGCGGGTCCACGCGCACCAGCGTCGGCTTGCCCTTCAATTCGCGATTGCGGAAATACTCGCCGCGCAGGCCGCGTTCGGTCGAACCGGCTTCGGGGCGCAGGTACTGCGGTTCGATCAGCGGATTGGCCGCTGGATCGTCGCGGCCTTCCACCAGGTCGACGCCGCGCGCATGCACGATCGTCGCGTTCGGCGCGGCTTCGCGGATGCCCTGCAGGATGGTCACCGGCGCCTTCGGCGTGCCGTAGTAGTTGCCGAGCAACGCCATCGTGTCGTCAGCGGTCGGGCCAACCACGGCGATGCGCTTCACCTCGCGCGACAGCGGCAGCACGCCGTCGTTCTTCAGCAGCACGATCGATTCCTGCGCGACCTTGCGCGAGAGCGCGTCGTGCTCGGGCGACTGGTTCACCGAATACGGAATGCCTGCCCAGCGCACCTGCGACGGCGGATCGAACATGCCCAGCCGCATGCGCGCGGTGTAAAGCTTCGTGAGCGCGGCATCGACCTCGGCTTCGGGAATCAGGCCCTTGCGCACCGCGACGGGCAGCGATGGCAGGTACGTGTCGCCGCAGTCGAGCTGCGTGCCGTTCTTCACCGCGAGCGCCGCGGCTTCCTCCGGCGTCGCCACGATCTTGTGATTCTTCCAGATGTCGACGATCGCCCAGCAATCGGACACGACGTAACCCTTGAAGCCCCACTCGCCACGCAGGATGTCCTGCAGCAGGAACTTGCTGGCGCTCGCCGATTCGCCGTAGACGCGGTTGTACGCGCCCATCACCGCATCGACGTCGCCTTCCTTCACCAGCGCTTCGAATGCGGGCAGGTAGGTCTCGCGAAGATCGCGCTCAGTGGGTTTCGCGTCGAAGGTGTGGCGATCGGCTTCCGGGCCGCTGTGCACGGCGAAATGCTTGGCGGTGGCGTCGAGCTTGCGGTATTTCGGGTCGTCGCCCTGCAGGCCCCTCACGAACGTCACGCCCATGCGCGAGGTCAGGTACGGATCCTCGCCGTAGGTTTCCTGCCCACGGCCCCAGCGGGGATCGCGGAAGATGTTGATGTTCGGCGACCAGAACGTGAGGCCCTGGTAGCGCCCGCGCTGGTTCTGGCGCGCGAACTCGTGGTGCTTGGCGCGCGCTTCGTCGCTGATGGCGTCGCTGATCTGCGCCATCAGCGGCACGTCGAACGTCGCCGCCATGCCGATGGCCTGCGGAAACACCGTCGCGCCGCCCGCGCGCGCGACGCCGTGCAGCGCTTCGTTCCACCAGTCGTACGCCGGCACGCCGAGGCGATGGATCGCCGGTGCGGCGTTCTGCATCTGCGCGGCCTTCTCGTCCAGCGTCATGCGCGAGACGAGGTCGGCGGCGCGCTGTTCGAAGCTGCGACTGGTGTCGAGCCAGGGGCGGTCGGTGGTGTCGGCCTTCGCCTGCCCCGCCGCCTGCACGCAGAAGGCCTGCGCGCATGCCGCGAGCAGCAGGGCTGCTGCCAGTACACGGCGCCCGGATCGGACGCGCCGCGGAGTGGAAGTCGCCGGGTTACCGCTTTCGCGGGCGCTACGCGAACCGGTCCGCGGATCAATCGCGAAGTTCATGACGTCCATTCCGATCACCCCTCAGTGGCCTTGCGTGTCATGTGCATACGGCCCCACCGTCACTCCGATGAAGCCACCCGCGACATCGGTGCTGAGCACCGTGCCGTCCACGTCCTGCTTCAACCACTTCCAGCCCTGGCCCGCGTCGTAGCCGAACGCGTAGTCGCCCGCATCGCCTTCGATCTTCAGCTTCAGCGCCTTCGTGCCCGCCGGCAGCGTGGCGGTCGCGAGCGTTTCGGTCGCGTCCTTCTGCCGCTTGCGCAGCGTCAGCGTCACGCCGTTGCCGACGCGTTGCGCGCCAATTGAGTACCAGTAGCTCTCGTTCTGGAACGCGGCGATGCCCGCTTCGGTACCGGTGTCGGCCGGCACCGTCATCGCGGTACTCGCCTCGAACGAAAGATGCTGCTGCCGCCGCGCGAGGAAGGTCGGATTGCGCAGCGTGTCGAGCCCTTCGCCCGGCGCGATCGCCAGCTTGCCCGCGTGCGTGCGCAGGTCGGCCCACTGCGTCTTCGGCACGCGCGCGAACAGCCACGTCGTGTCGAGCGCCGGTTTGTCGAAATCGTCGCGCCAGGTGAAATTGCCGCTCAGCGGCGCCTGCGTCGCGCCCCGCTGCATGAACGACGGACCATCGGCGACCTGCGGAATGCGCTTGCCGTGGGCGAGGATCGTCGGCCAGCCATCCTTCCACTCCACCGGCAGCAGGAAGGTCTCGCGCCCGGTGTTGTAGTGCACGCGGTCGTACATGCGACTGGCGAGGAACACCGCCCACCACGTGCCGTCGGTGGCTTCCACGAGGTCGGCGTGGCCCGCGTTGCCGATCGCATCGACACGATCTTCGGGGAGGTCGCGCTGCGTCAGGATGGGATTGTGTTCGTACGGCGTATACGGGCCCCAGATGTCGCGACTTCGCGCCACCACCTGCGAGTGCTGCAGGCTGGTGCCGCCCTCGGCGCAGACAAGGTAGTACCAGCCGTCGCGCTTGTAGATGTGCGGGCCTTCGATCCAGATCGGCTTCTGCGACAGGTCCATGCCGCCGTTGATCAGCACCTTGCGCGGGCCGAACGGCTGCAGCGTCTTCGCGTCGAGCTGCTGCATCCAGATCGCGCGATGGCCTTCGTACAGCGGCTTGCCTTCGGGCGCGTCGTTGTTGATGAGGTAGACCTTGTCCCCGTCGAAAAACAGCGACGGGTCGATGCCGTCGATGGTCTTGAGCCAGATCGGATCGGACCACGGGCCGGCGGGGTTCTTCGCCGTCGCGATGAAGTTTCCGCCTGCGTCCACCGACGTGTTGAGCACGTAGAACGTGCCGTCGTGGTACTCGATGGTCGGCGCGAACACGCCGCGCGACATGTTCAGTCCGTCGAAGTCGAGCTGCGTCGGCCGGTCGATCACGTTGCCGACCTGCGTCCAGTGCACGAGGTCGCGGCTTTCGAACACCGGGATGCCGGGAAAGTACGTGAACGTCGAATTGACCAGGTAATAGCGGTCGTTCGCGCGCACGATGCTCGGGTCGGGATAGAAGCCGGCGAGGATCGGGTTGCGGTACTGCCCGGGCTTCAGCGGCGCATCGAACGGTGCGTCATGGCCTTTGTATTCGAACCAGTCGAAGAGGACGGGTTCGGCGGCGTGGGCGCTGCTCGCCCCGGCGAGGGCCAGCAGCAGCGCCACCATCCATGCCGTGCCGCCGCCACGTCCCGAGCTGTCGTTCCCGCGGAGGCGGGAACCCAACTGTCCGACGACACTCCGTCCTTCGAAGGCCGTGACGCGAGCAACGTTGGATCCCCGCCTGCGCGGGGATGACAGCTTCGCGAGGATGCGGCGGCAGGTGTTCATGCCATCACCAATCCCACATCGCGCCATCTTCCAGCCGCGCGATCGGCAGCTGCTTGGGCGCATAGGGGAATCTGGCGGCAAGCTTCTCGTCGATGTCGACGCCGTGGCCAGGGGTGTCGCCGACGTGCAGGCGTCCGTTGCGGAAGACGTAGTCATGCGGGAAGACCTCGTTGGTTTCATCCGAATGGAACATCCACTCCTGGATGCCGAAGTTCGGCACCCACGTGTCGAAGTGCAGCGCGGCGCCCATGCACACCGGCGAAAGATCCGTCGCGCCATGGAAGCCGGTCCGCACCGCGTGCAGCGCGGCGAAGTCGGCGATGCGGCGCACGTGCGTGATGCCGCCGCCGTGCACGATGGTGGTGCGGATGTAGTCGATCAGCTGGTTCTCGATGAGGTGCTTGCAGTCCCAGATCGAGTTGAACACCTCGCCCACCGCGAGCGCGGTGACCGAATGCTTGCGGATCAGTTCGAAGCCCTTCTGGTTTTCCGCGGGCGTCGCGTCTTCCAGCCAGAACAGGCGGAACGGTTCGAGGTCGCGCGCCAGTCGCGCCGCTTCGATGGGCGTCAGGCGATGGTGCACGTCGTGCAGCAGTTCGACGTCGGGACCGTGGTCGGCGCGCAGGCGCTCGAACAGCTTCGGCACGATGTTGAGGTACTTCGGCGTGTTCCAGACGGTTTCCGCCGGTAGTTCGCTTTCGGCCGGTTCGTACGGCTTGCCGCCGACGGAGATGCCGTACGCCTTCTTCACGCCCGGCACGCCGCATTGCGCGCGCACGGCGAGGAAGCCTTTCTCGATGTACTTGCCGACTTCGTCGGTCGCTTCCTCGATGTCGCGACCGTTCGCGTGGCCGTACACCAGCGCGCCTTCGCGCGAGCGGCCGCCGAGCAGCTGGTACAGCGGCAGGCCGGCCATCTTGCCGAGGATGTCCCACAGCGCGACGTCCACCGCGGCGATGGCGGTCATCGTGACGGGGCCGCGGCGCCAGTACGCGCCGCGATGCAGGAACTGCCACATGTCCTCGATGCGGCCGGCGTCGCGGCCGATGAGGTTCGGCACGACGTGGTCGGTGAGGTACGAAGCGACCGCGAGTTCGCGACCGTTGAGCGTGGCATCGCCCAGGCCGGTAAGGCCCGAACGCGTGGTGATCTTGAGCGTGACGAAGTTGCGGCCCGGGCAGGTCACGATGACCTTCGCGTCGACGATCTCGCGATCGCGCGTGGAGCCGTGGCGGGTTTCGATAGTTGCGGTGTTCATCGTGCGTGATCGTCGGTGGAGGCGGTGGGAAGGGCGAGTTCGAAGGGACCGGCGGGAAGGTTCGCGCCGTCGAAGAGCGTGCAGGTCGGGCCGTCGGCCCAGCAGTAGCGGACGCGCGTGGCCTCGTGCGCGTTCGGCGCGCGCAAGGTAACGGTGTTGCCGGATGCCTTCGCGTCGGCGTAGCGGCAGCTGTCCTTCTGCGCGCCGCACAGCTCGAAGCCGATGGGGCCGTTCGCGCCGATGCCGACGAGTTCGCCGGTGTTGTCGGCGAAGGTCACGACGACGCCGTCGGCAACGCGGCGCGCCGAGCGCGGCACGGGGCCGGACGGCGGCAGCGCCTCGCCGTACACGACATGGCGCGCGACGCGCGCGAGGCGCCGGCCGAGTTCCTGCTTGTTCGACGGATGGATGTCGTAGTGGTCGCCGATATCGATGGCGACGGCGAGCCCGCTGTTTGCATCATCGTTGGCGACCTGGCGTTGCGATTCGCGCAGTTCGGCCCAGCCACTCTCGGCCGGCTGCGCCTTCGGCATGCCGTAGTTCGCCAACTGCACGATCAGCAGCGGCGTTTTCGCGCCGAAGCGCGAACGCCAGTCCTCGCGCAGCGTGCGCAGCAGGTCGCGATAGCGCGCGCCTTCGAACGTGTTCGACTCGCCCTGGTACCAGAGCATGCCGCGCACGTTGTAGCGGCCCAGCGGCGCGATCATGCCGTTGTAGAGCGTGGAAAGCCCCGCGGCCGTCTGCCACGGCGCGCGCGGCGGCGTGTCGTTTCCGTCGACCTTGCGGTACTTCCACGGATTCGACAGGACGACGGTGGAGCCATCCTTGAAACGCAATGCATTCGCCGACGCCGGGCCCGACAAGCCGCCTTCGCGGTACGTATCGAGCACGTTGACGACGACGACGTTCTCGCCTTCCTTCAGCAGTCCGCTCGGCAGCGCGTACTCGCGACCGCTGCCGGCGCCGTAGGTGCTGCCGACGGCGACGCCGTTGACCCACGTCATGTCGACTTCATCGGCGGGTGCGAGCGCGAGCGTCGCGCCCTGCGCGGCCTGCTGTGCGGTGAGCTTGACCGTCGTGCGATACCACAGCATGCCGTCGAACGCGGCCAGTTCCGGCACGCCCCAGCGCTCCCATGCGCCGAGCTCGCGCGGTGCGGTGCGCCAGTCCTTGCCCGGCGTGAAATCGCGGCGCCACGGTTCGTCGCCGGGCTTGGCGTCGGCGCGCGCATTCCACCAGCGCGCCCACACGTCGCCCCAGCTCGCGAGGCCGCCGGCCTCGTCGTTCGCGTACTGCGCGAGCACATCGAGTTCGGCGTCGTAGAGCTTCGTCGCGCGCAACGCGTCGCCGCTGGTCCAGGCTTGGATGCGCGAACCGCCCCATGCCGCGTTGACCAGCCCCATCGGCACGTCGACGGTCTTCTGCAGTTCGCGCGCGAAGTAGTAACAGGCGGCGGAGAAATCGCGGATGGTGTCAGGCGTCGTGGTCGTCCACTTCACCGGCGTGGCGAAGGTCGCCTGCGGCGTGACCGCGCCGTTCTGCGGCACGGTGAGCAGGCGGATGCGGTCGTTGTTCGCGCCGGCGATCTCCGCGCGCGCGTCGAGCGCACGCCACACCTGCAGCTCCATGTTCGACTGCCCGGAACACAGCCACACGTCGCCAACCATCACGTCGGCGACGTTCTGCGTCGTGCTGCCCGCTGTCGCGACGAGCGTGTAGGGGCCACCGGCCTTCATCGCCGGCAGCGTCGTGCTCCAGTTGCCGTCGCCATCGGCACGCGCTGTGGCGCGCTTGCCGGCGAAGCTGAGCTTCACCTGCTCGCCGGCGTTCGCGCGGCCGAAGACGCGGATCGGCTGCTCGCGCTGGAGTACGGCATGGTCCTGGAACATCGTGTGCAGCAGCGTGCCGTCGGCGGCGTTCGCGATGAAGGCAGCAGACAGCGCGGCGGCGCCGAGCAGCGCGCGCGAGAGATTTCGGATGCGAGGCGTGCAGGTCAGCATGGTTCAGCCATTCCCCGGGGCGAACGGAAATTCGAGCGACTCGTAGTAGTCCAGCGGATGCGCCGGCGGCGCGTAGCCTTCGGGCAGCGGCCGCTGCGAGAACGTCTGGAAGTACGCGATGCTGGCGTCGCGCCACCACTGCGCTTCCTTCTGCTGGATCGACAGGAACGTCGCGACCTGCGCGTGGCGCTCCGGGTCGATCTTTCCCGACAGCCCGTCCCAGGTCCTGCGCATGTCCGCGACGGCATCGACGCCGCGCGAGTAATGCACGACGAGTTCATCCCACAGCGTACGGCCCGACTTCGTCGTGTAATCCCAGGGCAGATGGTGGAACCAAAGCAGGAACTCTTCCGGCGTTTTCGCCGGATCGTCGAACTGCGCGGCGACGGGCTTCGCGTATTGCGACACCGCATCGGAGCCGCGCGTGGTGCGATCGAAGCCGATGCCGTCCTTCGTCGCGCGGTGGTAATACACGCTGGTCCAGTCCGCGCGCGGGCCGCCTTCGACCCACGGACCCGGCCCGTAGTGATGGCTGCGGCCCATCAGGTGATGCAGGCCGAGCGGCGTCATGTAGTCCACGACGGCTTCTCGCGAGCCCATCATCATCGCGACGATGGGCTGGACGACGGCGGCGTCGTTGGAGAAGGTCATGCGCGTCCACTCCTCGGCGATATCGCGCGAGGACAGCTCGGGATTCCATGCAAGGCGGCCGAACACGTACCAGTTGGCCTGGTCGAAGTGCGAGCCGCTCCAGTTGCGATCGCTGCCGATATTGGCGACGCCCGCCATGCCGGTGAGGCCGCTCTTGAACAGCGTGCCGCGATGCAGCTCGCCGTCGATGACCTTTGCCACCGTCGAGCCCTTGCCGCGCGCGTAGGTGTCGGCGCGCAGCGTTTCCTCGAACATCGGGCCGAGGTACGCCAGATGCGTCGCGAAGCCGAGGTATTCCTTGGTGATCTGGAATTCCATCATCAGCGGCGTCTTCGGCATCGCGCCGAACAGCGGATGGAACGGCTCGCGCGGCTGGAAGTCGATGGCGCCGTTCTTCACCTGCACCATCACGTTGCCGCGGAACTTGCCGTCGAGCGGAACGAATTCGTTGTACGCCTGCTTGGCGCGATCGTCGGGCGTCTCGTGCGAGTACACGAACGCGCGCCAGATCACGATGCCGCCGTGCGGCTTCACCGCGTCGGCCATCATGTTCGCGCCGTCGGCGTGCGTGCGGCCGTAATCCTGCGGACCGGGCTGGCCTTCGGAATTGGCCTTCACCAGGAAGCCGCCGAAGTCGGGAATCGCCTTGTAGATGTCGTCGGCCTTCGCCTTCCACCACGCGCGCACCTGCGGGTCGAGCGGATCGGCCGTCTTCAAACCGCCGATCTCCACCGGTGCGCTGAAACGCGCGCTCAGGAATACGCGGATGCCGTAGGGGCGGAACACGTTCGCCAGCGCCGCGGCCTTCTCGATGTACATCGGCGTGAGCTGCTGCGCGCTCGCGTTGACGTTGTTGAGCACCGTGGCGTTGATGCCGATGGACGCGTTGGCGCGCGCGTAGTCGGTGTAGCGCGGACTGAGGTAGTCGGGGAGCTTGTGCCAGTCCCAGATCGATTCGCCGGCATAGCCGCGTTCGACGTGGCGCGTGAGGTTGTCCCAGTGGTTGAGCATGCGCAGCTGCGTGCGCGGGGCTTCGCGGATGTCGAGCGATGCCATCGGCTGGCGCGTCTGCAGCAGGCGCAGGAAATGGAAGGCGCCGTGCATCGCGCCGGCATCGGTGTTGGCGGCGATCACCGTCGCGTCGCGGCCGTCGATCTCGACACTGCGGATGCGATAGCCCTCGCGGCCGAGGTCCTTCGTCGCCAGACCCAAGCGTGCGATCTGTTTCGACGAGGCGGGCGTGCCGACGATCAGCGCGCCTTCCACGCCGGCCGCATCGGCGAGCGGCGGCGGCGTGCCGAGCAGACCGCCCAGGCCGCGCACCAGTTCGTCACGCGTGGCCTGCTGGCTCGGCGTGGTGGCCGGCGCGACCAGCTGCGCGATGCGGGCGCGATACGGCGCGGCCTCGGATTCGGGAATCGGCCGATAGCGCAGCCACAGGTCGTAGCCGTCCTCGGCCAGCGCCGGGCGCGGGAGCAGCAGGGCTGCGAGCAGGAGCAAGGCAAGGGCGAGGAAACCGGTCTGCTGCCGGGCGGCGTGTACGCTGTCGCCGGGCGTGCGGGATGCCCGTACCATGTGCAAAGCTCTCATGCGCAATCCTGGTTGAACGAAAGACAAGGCGTTCGCCGCACGGTGCGACCGCAGGCCGACAGAAGGAACGAACGTTGGAGAAGCCGAAGAAGTCGCTGCGACGCAAGGGCGCCGCCGTGACCATCGATGAAGTGGCGGTGCTGGCGAGCGTCTCGCCGATGACCGTCTCGCGCGTGGTCAACGGCCAGGGCAAGGTTCGTGACAGCACCCGCGAACGCGTGATGCGCGCGGTGAAGGAACTGGGCTACACGCCCAACCTCGCCGCCAGTTCGCTCGCTGCCGCGCAGCACACGCGCGTGGCGATGATCTACACCAACCCCAGCTCCGCGTACCTTCGCGAGCTGCTGGTCGGCGCGCTGCGCGGCGCGGCGCGCACCGCGGCGCAGCTGATGATCGAAAGCTGGGACACCTACAACGCCGACGCGCAGCGCGCGGCCGCGCGCGAAATGAGCAAGTCCGTCGCCGGCGTGATCCTGCCGCCGCCGCTGTGCGAGTCGAAGGCGGTGGTGTCGGAATTCCTGTCGGCCGGCGTGCCGGTGGTCGCGATCGCGTCGGGCCGCTTCAGCCAGGAAATCTCCTGCGTACGCATCGACGACTTCCGCGCGAGCGAGGAAATCACCGCGCATCTGATCTCGCTCGGCCACACGCGCATCGGCTACATCAAGGGCCATCCGAACCAGACGGCAAGTGCGCGTCGTTACGAAGGTTTCCAGGCGGCGTTCGCGCAGGCCGGGCTCGAGATCGACAGCGCGCTCGTGCAGCAGGGTTACTTCACGTACCGCTCGGGCCTGGAAGCGGCCGAGAAACTGCTCGCGCACAAGAAGCCGCCGACGGCGATCTTCGCCAGCAACGACGACATGGCCGCCGCCGTGGTGTCGGTGGCGCATCGCCGCGGACTCGACGTGCCGCGCGATCTGTCGGTGGTCGGTTTCGACGATACGTCCGCCGCGACGACCGTGTGGCCGGAACTCACCACGATCCACCAGCCCATCGCCTCGATGGCCGATTCGGCCATCGACATCCTGCTGCGCGGCATTCGTCGCAAGGACAAGTCCACGCGCGTGGTGGTCGACCACGTCGTCGCGCACCAGCTGTGCAGGCGCGATTCGGTGGCGCCGCCCTCGCCGGCCAGCGCCACGACGAACGCATAGCAGCGACGGAAGAAAGCGCGCCCGAACCCTCCGATTGAAGCTCCTCCGAAGGGAGCCGTCCGGGCGCGCCATCGGTCAGCCTTCCATCTGCTCCAGTTCCTTGCCCTTGGTCTCGTAGACGTACTTCAGGACAAAGAACACCGACACGATCGCCGCCACGGTGTAGATGCCGTAGGCGCCGGCCAGCCCGATGCCGGCCAGCAGGATCGGGAAGGTCACGGTGATGGCGAAGTTGCTGGTCCACTGCGCGGCGCCGGCCACGGCCAGGCCCGAGCCGCGGATCTGGTTCGGGAACATCTCGCCGAGCATGACCCACATCACCGGGCCCCACGAGGCGTTGAAGAAGATCACGTAGACGTTCGCCGCGATCAGCGCCAGCGTGCCCATGCCGTCGGACAGCACCAGCTTGCCGGCGGCGTCGAGCGACGCGGTGGCGAAGGCGAAGGTCATCAGCGCCAGCGATATCGCCATGCCGACCGAGCCGATCCACAGCAGCGGCTTGCGGCCGATCCTGTCGATCAGCAGCACCGTCACCAGGCATGCGCCGATGCTGAGCGCGCCGGACAGCACGTTGATCAGCAGCGCGTCGCTTTCGGAGAAGCCGACCGCCTGCCACAGCACCGCGCCGTAATAGAACACGACGTTGATGCCGACCAGCTGCTGGAAGGTCGCAAGGCCAATGCCGATCCACACGATCGGGCGGATCTTGCCGGTGGTCTTGTTGATCAGGTCCGACAGCTGCGGGCGATGGTGGTCGACCGACAGCGAGGCATCGATCTCGGCAAGCTTGGTCTGCGCTTCACCGGCGCCATAGAGCTTGGTGAGCACGGCGAGCGCGTCGTCCTTGCGCTTCTTCACCACGAGGTAGCGCGGGCTTTCCGGAATGGTGAGCAGCAGCACCAGGAACAACGCCGACGGGAACGCCATCATCCAGAACATCCAGCGCCACGCCTCGTGGCCGAGCCACAACGGCTGCGTGGATGCGCCGGCCGTCTTGGCCAGCAGGAAGTTGCTGAGGAACGCGCAGAACAGGCCGCCGATGATCGCGATCTGCTGCACCGTCGCCAGGCGCCCGCGATAGCGCGCGGACGCCACTTCGGCGATGTACGCCGGCGACATCACGCTGGCCGCGCCGACGGCGAAGCCGCCGATCACGCGCGCGATGACGAACATTACCGAACTCGTGGCTGCGCCGGAACCCAGCGCCGAAATCAGGAACAGCACGGCAGAAATGATGAGCACCGAACGGCGTCCCCAGCGGTCGGCGAGACGGCCGGCGAAGAAGGCGCCGATCGCGCAGCCCAGCAGCATCGAGGCGACTTCGAAGCCGAGGCCGGCCTTGGTCGACTGGAACGCCTGCTGCAGGCCGTCGACGGTGCCGTTGATCACGCCACTGTCGAAACCGAACAGGAAGCCACCGATGGTGGCCACGCAACTGACAAGAACGATGAAACGGGTGTTTTCCGCGCTTGCGGATCTGGAACCTTCGAGCGTGGCGCTGTTCATTCGCGTATCTCGTCTGAAGGAGTCGGGTTTGGGTTCGGGAAGATGGAACCGTCACGCATCGACGCTCGACCGGCACGAACGCGGGCTTCCCCTCACGCGCTGCACCTTGTCTGGAGCCGTACCACCTTTCGCATGCGTCACGCTGTCGCGCAGCGGTGATGCATCCGGCGCATGCATTCCCGCCGTGGCGGGAATGACGGCTTTGTAACGCTTACCCGGGACGAATGACAGGTCCCGGGTTCCCGAATCCGCAAATCCCCGTTAACGCAGCAGGTACTGGTTGAGCAGGTTCTCGTAGCGCTCCTGCTTGCCGCTGATCTGCCTGGGCTCGCCGTTCTTCACGGCCAGCTCGCGCAGGTCGGCCAGGCCGAGCTTGCCGCGTTCGAAGTCCTGGCCCGCGCCGCCGTCGAAGCTGGCGTAACGCTCCTTGCGCCAGGTTTCCCACGGCGAATCGTTCAGCAGCGCGTGCGCCACTTCCAGGCCGCGTGCGAATGCGTCCATGCCGCCGACGTGCGCGATGAACAGGTCTTCCATGTCGGTCGACTCGCGGCGCGCCTTGGCGTCGAAGTTCAGGCCGCCCACCAGGCCGCCCTGGCGCAGCACGACCATCATCGCGCCGACGGTGTCGTACAGATCGGTCGGGAACTGGTCGGTATCCCAGCCGTTCTGCGCGTTGCCGCGGTTCGCGTCGATGCTGCCGAGCAGGTCGTGGTCGGACGCCACCTGCAGGTCGTGCTCGAAGGTGTGGCCAGACAGCGTGGCGTGGTTGGCCTCGATGTTGAGCTTGAAGTCCTTGTGCAGGCCGTGCTCGCGCAGGAAGCCGGCGACGGTGGCGCTGTCGAAGTCGTACTGGTGCTTCATCGGCTCCATCGGCTTGGGCTCGATGAGGTAGTAGCCCTTGAAGCCGATGCTGCGGCCGTAGTCGCGCGCCATCGTCAGGAAGCGGGCAAAGTGTTCGACCTCGCGCTTCATGTTGGTGTTGACCAGGCTCGCGTAGCCTTCGCGGCCGCCCCAGAACACGTAGTGCTCGCCGCCGAGCTCGACGGTGGCGTCCAGCGCGGCCTTCACCTGCACCGCGGCGCGCGCGACGACGTTGAAGTCCGGGTTGGTCGAGGCACCGTTCATGTAGCGCGGGTGCGAGAACAGGTTCGCCGTGCCCCACAGCAGCTTCACGCCGGTGTCGTTCTGGCGCTGCTTGGCGAGCGCGACCATGTGCTTGAGGTTCTTCTCGTACTCGCCGATGTCCTCCGCATCCGGCGCCAGGTCGACGTCGTGGAAGCAGTAGTACGGCACGCCGAGCTTGGTGATGAATTCGAACGCGGCATCGACCTTGTTCTCGGCCGTCTGCATGGGCGTCGCGCCTTCCCACGGGAATTTGCGCGTGCCCGGGCCGAACGGATCGTGGCCGGCGTTGGTGAAGGTGTGCCAGTAGCAGACGGCGAACTTCAGGTGCTCTTCCATGGTCTTGCCGCCGATCTTCTTCTTGGCGTCATAGACCTTGAAGGCCAGCGGGTTGTCGGAATCGCGTCCCTCGAACGGGATGCGGCCAATGCCGGGGAAATATTCCTTGGCGCCGATGAAATGGTTGCTCATGTTCGGGAGTCGCTTTGGTCGGTGGAGGGGTGCGCGGCGTGAGTGAGGTCAGCGCGCGGGGTCGGGATGCGGCGCATAAAGCCTTTGCGCCGAATCGAGGAAGGTCAGGAAGCTCTGGTAGTGCGTGGCATACGCGGCGACGGCGTCGGGATTCGGGCGCGCCGCGGTGGAGGCGTCCACGCGCACGTGGTCGCGCGCGATGGCGGCGATTGTCGTATCGCGGCCGTTGGCGCGTTCGAACGCCCACAGCGCCTGCAACGCGCCGCCGAACGCCGCGCCTTCGGCCTGTTCGGGCACCTGCACGGGCAGGTCGAACACGTCGGCGACCATCTGCCGCCACGTCGCGCTGTGGCTGCCGCCGCCGGTGAGGCGGATCCAATCGAAGCTCATGCCGGCCGCACGCAGCGCATCGAAGCCGTTGCGCAGCGCGTAGGTCGCGCCTTCCATCGCGGCGCGATAGACGTTGCCGCGCGTGAGGTTGCCCATGTCCATGCCGTGCAGGCTCGCGCGTGCGTCGGGCAGGTTCGGCGTGCGCTCGCCGTTGAAGAACGGCAGCATCACCAGGCCGTCGGCGCCGGGCTTCGTGCCTTCCAGCACCGATTCGCCATCGCGGCTGGAAAAGCCGAACAGCTTGGCCACGTTCTCGGTGGCGACGGTGGTGTTCATCGTGCAGATCAGCGGCAACCAGCCGCCGGTGGACGAACAGAACGCGGCCCAGCCGGCGTTCTCGTCGACGACCGGCGTGTCCGAACACGCGAACAGCGTGCCCGACGTGCCCAGGCTCATCGTCAGCACGCCCGGCGCGACGTTGCCGGTGCCGATGGCGGCCATCATGTTGTCGCCACCACCGGCCGCGACGATCACGTCGCGCGGCAGGCCGAGCTGGTCGGCGATGCCCGGGGCGATGGCGAAGCTCGCGTCGGCCTGCACCAGCGGCGGCAGGAAATCGGCCAGGTTCGTGTCGGCGTCGGTCGCCGCGAGCATCTCGCGCGACCAGGTGCGCGTGCGCACGTCGAGCCAGCCCGTGCCCGACGCATCGCCGTATTCCATCCAGCGCTGGCCGGTGAGCCAGAAGTTCACGTAGTCGTGCGGCAGCAGGATCGTCGCGAGCTTCGCGTAGACCTCGGGACGATGCTTGCGCGTCCACGGCAGCTTCGAGGCGGTGTAGCCGGCGAGGATCGGATTGCCCGCCAGCGTCACGCAGTTCGCCTCGCCGCCGGCGGCCGACATGATCTCGTCGCACTCGCCGCTGGTGCTGGTGTCGTTCCAGAGCTTGGCCGGCGCGAGCACGTTGCCGTCCGCATCCAGCGGCACGAAGCCATGCTGCTGGCCGGACACGCCGATCGCGGCGACGGCGGCGCGCTGGGCGGGATCGAGTTTGCCGAAACAGGCGGCAATGGCGTCGATCCACCACTGCGCGTGCTGTTCGCGGCTGCCGTCGTTACCGGCGATCAGCTCCAGCGGCTGGCCGTGCGTGGCGACGATGCGGCGCGAGGCGGGGTCGTACGCGACGAGCTTGACGCTCTGCGTGCCGACGTCGAGACCGATGAACAGCGGTGCTGCTGCGCTCATGCGCGTCCGGCTCCAGAAAAGTTAGCGCTAACAATTTTGCGGCAGGAGAAAACCGCACTGGAAACGACGACCAGCTGTGGCATGGACTTGAAGCAGGGATCCCGTAGGTGGGATGCACTCTAACAGCGATGAGAAAAAAGCCTTGCTGCACTGCGGAAAGCCTTGCGCGGCAACGATTCGGCCCAGCCGCAAAGGTGTGACGGCCGCCCCGTTCAGCGACGGCTCGTCGTCTGCCCCGTCACCGCCCTCCCCGGCGGCGCGGGCAGCGCACCGGCGTGACTTGCGCCGGTAGCGCTACCAATGGCGGCTCACAAACCGCGGAAAACGCAGGCGATCCACAGCAGCACGAAAGCCACCGCGACCAGCACGAAGGCGAACGGCATCGGCAGGCCCAGGAAACCCAGGCGCGCGGCCAGTCCGGCGCCACCGGCGAGCGTGGCGAGGAAGAACATCGGGAAACTCGGGGGCGTCAGGCCCATCGGATCGTTCCTTTCGGTTGATGCGCCATGTCAGCGCGGGGGAAGGACGGTGCGCGGATCGACGAGCTGCCCGCCGCGCCGGAGTTCGAAATGCACCATGTCGCGGCCCGCGCCGACGTGGCCCATCTCCGCGATCTGCGCACCGGCGGCGACGCTCTGTCCTTCGCCGACCAGCCGCTTGCGGTTGTGCGCGTAGCTCGACACCCAGCCGCCGGCGTGTTCGATCACGATCAGCTGCTCGTAACCCGGCGAACCCTCGCCCGAGTACAGGACTTTGCCGGCCGCGGCCGCGCGCACGGGACTTCCGGCGGCGCCGGCGATGTCGAGCGCGTACGGCGTCGCATCGCTGCGCGCGGGTGCGTTGACGACCGTGCCGCTGGCGGGCCATCGCCAGCTTGTCGCCGCCGCGCTGGTGGGTTTTGTCGTGACTGCGCTGGCCGCGGCCACTTTCGATGTCGTCGCCGTGGAAGTCGTCCCCGCCGATGCCGTCGTCTTCGCGACGTTGTTCGGTGCAGTCGATTTCGAAACGGGTTTCGTCACGGGCCCGGCTTCCGGCAACGGTTCCGTCCGCACCGCCTGCACGGAAGGCGCGCGCACGGCCGGCGCATTCGAGTAGGTCGCCGAAGGCAGGCGCAATCGATCCCCCGGATGGATCACGAACGGCTCGGCGATGCCGTTCGCCTGCGCCAGGTCGACCGCGCGCACGCCGTTGCGCGAGGCGATGCCGTACAGCGAATCGCCGGCCTGCACCACGTACGCGCCATCGTTCGACGACATCGCCGAGCCCGACGATGGCCACACCTTCACCGTCGCCGGCGTGCACGCGCAGAGGAATGCGCCCGAAGACACCACGAGGATTGCGGAACGACGCACGGCGACCTGCCCGGAGAAGCCCATGCCGGCGCGGAGGCGCCCGTGAGCGGGGCGGCGAGGTTATCCAGCCGTCGCGCGGCGCGGTACGCGCAATGTTCGCGTTGCGGCGACGTCGCGAATCGGCAGGGAAGCCCGCGTCGTACACGCCGATACAAATGGCCGCGGGCGCCGACACAGTGCCGATACGCCACGGCGTTCGAATGGCCACACCCCCACGAGGAAGCCGCCATGAAGCCGTCCCGCCCCATCGCCGCCGCACTGCTCGCCACGCTCGCCGCCCTGCCCGTCCTCGCGCAGGCGCAGGCGTCGGGCGTGCACCGCACCGACCTGCAACGCGAAACACTGTCCGTCCCCGGCCGAGAAGTCGTGCAGGTGCTGGTCGCGCTCGATCCCGGCGTCGTCGCCGCCAACCATCACCATCACGGCGAGGAAATCATCTACGTGACCGAAGGCGCGCTCGAATACCGCCTGGAGGGCCGCGCGCCGGTGACATTGAAGCAGGGCGACGTGTTGTTCATCCCGTACGGCGTGAACCACGAGGTCGTGAACGTCAGCAGCGGCCGCAGCGCGGAGCTGGCGACGTACGTCGTCGAGAAAGGCAAGCCGCTGGTGGTGCCGGCATCGTCCCCGACGACGGCCTTCGACCCCGCCGAAGACATGCCGCGCCTGAACCTGAAGTTCGCCGACGACACGCCGCTTAAGCCGACGCTGTTCGACTCGGCCACGGCGTGGGAAGACGAGCCCTGAGCGTCATCGCACCGCAGCGGGTTGGGCGACGCCGTCGAACCACTTCGCGTACGGCGTGTTCTTCACCAGCTTGCGGTTGAGATCCGGCGCGCCATCGGTCCACCAGACCGCGCCGCGCTCACCGAGCGCGACCTTCGCCGCGTCCACCTCGCCGCGCGCCCGCGCCAGGCGTTCATCGTCGCCAACGCGGCGTGCAGCGGCGACCTCGCGGCGCGCGTTCATCAGGCGCCGCGTCAGCGCATCGCGTTCGGCGGGCTCGAGCGACGGATTCGCCGCGCGCCACAGGCGACCGCGGACGACGATGTAGCGCTGGTCGGGCGTGATCAGGACGGGCATGGCGCAGGCATTCGCTATTGGCGTGCAAGCGATACCCGCACGCGCGTCATGTCGCGGTGAGCGATGAACGACGCACGCGACGACCTCTTCCACGTTTCACGAATGCATCGTTTCTCTCGCGATCCATTCACATCGAGAACGCTACGTTCGTCGCGACGACCGAGGAGACCTCGTGAAGAAACAGATCACAGCACTGGAAAGCGCCGTCGTGCTGCATTCGGCGCAGATCCTGGCGATGGAATGCCTGCTGCGCGCGATGATCGTCACGCATCCCAATCGCGCCCAGCTGAAGGATGCGTTCCAGCGCATCGCCGCCGAGCTCGAGCAGCGCCTGGCCGATGCGGGCTTCGAGAACGGCCTGCCCGTGGACAGCGCGCGTACGCTCGTCGAGCCGTTCCACTCGCGCACCGACGACTGGATCACGTGGGTGGACCTGATCGCGGCCGAATAGCGGCCGCGTGCATCACGCGACGGCGGGCGCACGCGGCGCGAACACGATGATCGCCGCGCCGATCAGGCACACGACGCTGCCGATGACGTCCCAGCGATCCGGCTTCACGCCTTCCACCTGCCACAGCCAGAGCAGCGACGCGGCGATGTAGACGCCGCCATAGGCCGCGTACGCACGGCCCGCCGCGCTGCTTTCGACCAGCGTGAGCAGCCACGCGAACGTCGCCAGCGACAGCATCGCGAGAGGCACCAGCCAAGCGGTCTTCCCCAGGCGCAACCACGCCCAGAAACCGAAGCAGCCGGCGATCTCGGCGAAGGCGGCGGCGATGTAGACGGCGGTGGTGCGGATCATCGGAACCTCGACACCTGCACGAGGGCCGCCAGCAGCGCGATCAGGTTGATCCCCAGTATCAGCGCGCCGATGCCCACGTCCGGATTGGATGAGCTCATGTTCCACACGAAGACGCCTGTCAGATACACCGCGTACGCGCCGTAACCGGCGAGCCACCTTCGCGCGACGACCGGTGTGGCCCATCGCAGCACGAAGTAGCAGGCAACCGGGGCACCGAAGTACAGCGCGACGCTGGCGGTCCGGCGATCCAGCGGGATAGGGCCAGTCGTGATCAGGAGGGCAGTGGCGACGATCAGTACGGCTGCATAGACGTTGTTCACCGCGCGGTACAGCCGGCCGAGCCTGGCGCTGACGGGCGGCGGACCATCGACCGACGCACGCGGCGGAAGGTAGGGATTGAACTCCATGTCGATCCGCCACCCGGCGCTGGCTGAGGTGTTCGCGAGATTACCCGGCGACCGGCCCCGCGGGAAAGGCGCTCACTGGAACGCCAGCGTCAGCACGCGAAGCGCCTCGCGCGTGCGGCGGTCGCTGAGGTTGGTGTAGAGCATCACGTCCTGCGCGCGGATCGACGGCAGCGACAGCACGCCGCCGACATCGACCGTCCCCGCCGGCGCGGCGCGTCGTGCCAGCAGCGCCACCGCGAGCCCGGCGACCGCAGCGGCGCCGAGGATCGCGGCGCCTTTCCCGACGAAGACTTCGCGCCATTCGATGCCGGCGCGATCGAGCGCGCGCACGGCCTGCGTGCGGACGCGGCACGATTCGCCCTGCGTCGCCAGCGGCAACGGCTGTCCGGCGCGCGGCTCCCAGCCGACCGCCGCGAACCATGCGAACGGCTCGGCGAACACCACCCTGCCCCGCTTGCCGCGATCGTCGGGGCGCAGCACGAGCACGGCATCGAGTTCGCCCTGCGCCTGGCTGCGCATCAGCTCCTGCGTGCCGCCGATGCGCATTTCGACCTGCAGGTTCGGATCGTGATCGCGCATGCGCTTGAGCAGGGACGGAAGTTCGCTTCCGACCAGCTGCTGGTTGATGCCGATCGCCAGTCGCCGCTGTTCGGTGTTGAACGCGGCGGCGGCGCGATCGTGCGAGTTCACCAGTTCGCGCGCCATGCCGAGGAACGCCACACCTTCGGCCGACAGGCGCACGTGGCGCGGCGTGCGTTCCAGCAGGCGACGCCCAAGCTGTTCCTCCAGCTTGCGCAGCTTGAGGCTCACGGCGGACTGCGTGGTGTCCAGCACTTCGGCCGCACGCGTGAAGCTCTGCAGGTCGGCCGCCAGCAGAAACGCACGCACGGCATCCACGTCCATCGCCTTGGTGGGCATCATTCGATTCCGTAATGGCAGATATCGTTCTAGATGGATTTTTCGAATCCATCAAGCGGCCTAGGATCGTGGGGGTTCGCTCCCGACCACGAGGTCACATCGTCATGAAACTGCTCACCGGCGCACTCGTCGCCATGCTCGCGGGACTGGCTGCGCGCGATGCGCATCCGGCGCCGCTCGCCTTCCCGCTGCAAGGCACCTGGACACTGGTCGCCGCAGACAAGCTCCTGCCGGACGGCACCACCGCGCGCGATTACGGCGAGAAGCCCAAAGGCAGGCTCATCGTCGACGCGCAGGGGCGCTATTCGCTGCAGATCTTCAAGTCAGAGCGCGCGCGCTTCGCCACCGACAACAAGGCCGAAGGCGGCGTCGACGAAATGCGCTCGGCCGTGATGGGCAGCAGCACGCATTACGGCGCGATTTCGATCGACCCATCGGCCGGGCTGCTCGTTTTCTCGATCGAGGGTTCGTCCTTCCCGAACTGGGAAGGCACGACGCAGAAACGCGAATACACGCTCGACGGCGCCGAGCTGCGCTACAAGGTGCCGCCGCGCCCGGACGGCAGCGTGCCCGTGTCGGTGTGGCGGCGCGTCGACTGAGTCGTCAGATCGGATCGTCGATCGACTTCGCCAACTGCGTGAACAGCTTCGGCCCCGTTTCGGTCATGTACCAGCAGTCTTCCATGCGGATGCCGAATTCGCCGGGGATATAGACGCCCGGCTCGTCGGAGAAGCACATGCCGGGCGCGAGCGGCGTGGCGTCGCCGTGCACGAGGTACGGCGGCTCGTGGCCGTCCAGGCCGATGCCGTGGCCGGTGCGGTGCGACAGGCCCGGCAGGCGATAGCCGGGGCCCCAGCCTTCCTTTTCGTACATGGCGCGCACGGCGTCGTCGATCGCGCCCACCGGGACGCCCGGCTTCGCGGTGGCGAGGGCGAGTTCCTGCCCGCGCTTGACGGTGTCCCAGACCTTGCGCTGCTTCGCCGTCGGCTTGCCCATCACCCACGTGCGCGAAATGTCCGACTGGTAGCCGTGCACCGTGCAGCCCACGTCCATCAGGATGACCGAGCCCTCGCGCACGGTCTGCGGTTGCTTGGAACCGTGCGGATACGCACTGGCCTCGTTGAGCAGCACGAGCGCGAAGCCCGGCTCGCCGCCGAGCGCCGCGGTGGCGGCATCGATCATCGCGCCGAGCTCCTCCGGCCGCATGCCGATGCGCACGTTGTCGTGCACGTAGCGCAGCGCCGCGAGCGTGACGTTGTTGGCCGCCTGCATCAGCGCGAGTTCGGCCGGCGACTTGATGAGCCGCACGGCCTTCACCAGCGCGTCGCCCGACACGATACGGTAAGCGCCGGCGCTCGCCTCGCGCACGCCATCGACGATGAACAAGCGCGTGGTGGATTCGAAGGCGATCGCACCCGATTTCACCCCGCGGTCGCGCAGCGCGCCGACGATGAGGTCGAACGGGCTTTCGTGTTCGTTCCATGGACGCACGTCGCCGCTGACGGCCAGCGTCTCGCGAATCGACGGTTCCTCGAACGCCGGCGTCACGATGACAACGTCGCCACGCGCCGGAATCACCGCGGCCGTCGTGCGTTCGGAGCGATGCCACTGCACGCCGGTGAAGTAATCCAGGCTCGAACCCGACTCGACGATCAGCGCGCCGATCTCCTGCTCGACCATCAGCCGCTGCAGCTTGGCGATGCGCGCGATGCGCTCTTCGGGCGGGATCGGCTTCGTGCCGACCGTGAGCGACGTCAGGCCGGCCACGCCCGCCGGCGCCGCCAGCGCCAACCCGGCGGGAAGCATGAGCGCGCCGCAGGAGGCGACCGCGGCACTGAGGAAATCGCGACGACGCATGAAGCCTCCGGTGGGTGCTGGGCGATGTTCGCAAGTATGCCGCGGGTGGCGAGGCGAAGCGGTGCGGCGTTAGGCAGTCCTCGCCGCGGACAGACCAGCAGGTTCGCCGCCGTCAGTTCGGCAGGTTCGATCGGATGAGGGCCGCGGTGGCGGCAAGTTGGGCGGCCGATACCTGGACGCGTTCGCGACGTCGCGCATCGCCGCTCGGATCATGCGCAGTGCCTGCCTTGCGTCCGGCGCCATCGAACGTCGCCAGTTGCGGCGGACCGATCCCCCAGTCGCTGCCGTTCTGCCGCGGCACGACGTGGAAGTGGAAGTGCGGGGTTTCCTGTCCGCTGTACACCCCGTTGTTCTGGAACGTGAGGATGCCAAGCGGCCGGTAACTCCGGACGAGCGCCTCCGCGACCCGCTTCGCCGCGCCCAGCACCGTCGCGCATTCCTCGGCCGAGAGATCCAGCAACGTCGCGACGTGCCGACGCGTGATGACGCAGCACTGCCCCACTTCGAACTGCCACGGGTTGATGACCGTCAGCGTGTGCTCGCCTTCCTCGATGATCGCCCACCGGTCTTCGCGCCCCGCCACTTCGCACAGGTCGCATGGGTCTCGGACGGGGAGCTCGATCATCTGGTGTCTCCGGTGGAGTCGAGATGGGTGAGGGTCGAGGGGCCGCTATCGGCCAGGAGCGGACATTAGCTCGCTAGCTCTGCCGGCGTCCTGGACCGCACTCAGGTCGATCATTGCCATGCCGCAACGGTGCAGTGATTCACGGCATGGGCTCTCAGGACATCCATCGCGCGCTCGGAAGCCACTAGCAGATGTTTCGGCGAAAGGCCGATGTCGGACTCGCCAGCGACGCCCGTCACCTGGAGCCAAA
This sequence comes from Lysobacter soli, assembly GCF_003382285.1. Lineage (GTDB taxonomy): Bacteria > Pseudomonadota > Gammaproteobacteria > Xanthomonadales > Xanthomonadaceae > Lysobacter_J > Lysobacter_J soli. The sequence goes on along the minus strand of NZ_QTJR01000002.1, from coordinate 183,177 downwards.
CGAACGGCGGCAGCTCGACTTCCGGCTGCATCTCCAGGTACTCCTCGGTAAGGCTTACCTTTACGGGCGCCAACACGAATCCGGTGAGGCTCGCCACATTCATTGCGTGGCCGAGCGCTTCCGACACCAGAAAGATCGGAAACGATTCCAGTAGTTCGTCACCGAGCCACCCGTTGAAGGCGTAGTGAAGTGACTTCACTACAGGCGGGTGAACCGTGACGTCGACCTCGGTGTCATCGCCCCAGCCGCCGGCGACTTCCGGTTCAAGAGCGAAAAATCTGGCCATGATCTTCCCGGGATATTCGAGGATAGCGGGAAGCAGAAGCCGAAAGAGCATGTCCGCTTCGAGTCGTAGGTGGAGATTATCATCGGCCGTGCGCCCGCGGGGCCGATGTCCGCTATCGGCCAGAAGCGGACATGCGGCGCAGAACGCTAGGCATCGTAAATGGCTCGCCGAGCGCTTGGCACTAGGAGAAGTAGGCGTGAGCCAAGAAAGGCCTCCGCTTCAAGCCGTTCCATAGACATAAGCGTTGAGAGCGAAATTCTGATCGGCCACCTTGCCTTGTCTCCCTCATGGATGGTGTAGATCAGGAATGAGTTTGTGGCCTCGTCGAATTCAACGTGAAACGAATTCGTAAGTACTTCACCATCTTCCATGGCGCAGCTCCCAGGACTTCGGCCCGATGTCCGCTTCGGGTCGAAAGCGGACATTAGCAGCCCGGCTGCCGGGCGTCCCGGTCGAACGTCCGCTATCGGCCAGAAGCGGACATTCATGGGCCGTGCGATGAGGAGGTTTGATTCCGCTTGATCGAGGTTTCAAGCCACATAGCTTTCGTCTCGCTCCCACTGAGCCAGATCAAACCCAATCTCGACGAGGCACAGCTGTGCGGCTCCCCGAAGCGCGTGCCAGTGCTGATTGCGCAGGACCAATTCATCCCACGGCAGCTCGAGCATGGCGTCAATCTGGTTCTCTTCTGACCGCCAAGCAAGCGCAAACTTCTGCACTGCTTCCCTGGCTTTTGACTCCATACCCTCAAGCGCAGAGATGGGACCGGAACCACTGAGTGCGCGGATCACGTCCTGCGCATCATTGATGGCCTCTACCGGGAGGAGGTATTGATCTGACGTCGCATTCACCATGTACCGATCCTGTGCGGCGCGTGAAGCTAGAACGCCGAGACGCCGCCCAATCTCATCCACGATGCTCATGCCTGACGCCCACCATTGATTAGATGACCAGTTTGGTCCGACGCCAATGTCCGCTTTGGGTCGAAAGCGGACGTTAGCATCCGCAGGCTTCCGTGCCGACGTCTGCGCCGCATGTTGGCCGGCGCACCGTCTGCAGGCCGGTGCGCGGCATAGCCGGATTACGTCCGCTCCGGCGGTGACTCGCCGGTCGGCCAGCGGAGTTTCATGTCGCGCAGTGCGTGATCCAGGTCGTTGCACAGGGTCTGCAGGACGTGGAAGAGCGTGGGCTGGGGCATTTCGAGTTCCGCGTCGTCGTGGCGGACGCGGGCGGCGGTGAGGCGGGCGAGTAGCGACAGCTGGTCGCGGGTGCGCGACACGATGTCGCGCGCGGGGTCGCTGATGACGTAGCAGAGGGTCCGGGCCGGCGCCGGACGGGACTTCGTTGGCATGAGTCGCTCCTTTGACTGCGGTGCCCCTGCGGCGGAATGCCGCAGGGGTGTCGGGAGGCTAAGAAACCGTACGAAGAACGGCCGTACAGCTTTTCCCTTTCGGGTGTTGTATGGCTGCCGCCCTCCCGACGCAGAGCGACTGCGTCGAGTTTGCGCCCGCGCTGTTCTGGGCACAAAAACCCACCTTGACGGAGGTGGGTTACCGCTTCGTACGGAGTTCTCAGGCTCCGGCGGCGAGTGTTCTTCCTCGCGTAGAGCGCGATCAATGCGACGAAGTCGCGAACGGTAGCGGCGTCTCACATTCGTGATGCGCGGGATGGGCACGCAACCTGTACAGCCGGACGTCGAGCCGTGGCGCAGCGCCCAGTGCTGAAGCGTGACGCGCCAGTTCCAAAGACTCGTGCGCCAGTCTTTGAACGTGGCGCACGAGTGATTTTGCCTGGCGCGCGAGTCTTCGAGCCTGACGCGCCAGTGTTTTTGCCTGGCGCGCCAGGCTCCGACACTGGCGCACGAGGCAAATTTACTGGCGCGCGAGTTCCCGAGCCTCGAACGCCAGTCCCAAACACTGGCGCGCCAGCCAATTTGCCTCGCGTTCCAGTGTTCATCACTCGCGCGCCGGCCTCCGGCACTGACGCGGCTTGAGGGAGCCGCCACAGGGGACGACGACTACGCCTCGGTCGCGCGACCGAACGCCAGCGCAGTCGCCTTGCGATCGCCCACCAGCGCGCCTCGCATGCGTTCCTCGGTGAGCGGCCGGACGACCCACTTCACCGACACCGCGCCGATCCCGGTCTGCGCGATCGCGATGGCAACGAAGTACGACGGGCCGGGCCCGACGCAGTAGAGGAAGGCATCGGAGGGCTGGTCTTGTTGCCCCAGCGTGGAGAGGTCGTCACCCCGGAGCTGCATCGGCTGCCTGCTGATCTTGACGACCTTCAGGGCTTCGCCCGTGACGCGCCCAACGGGCGTGTCGAACGCCTGCGCGTTGAAGCTGCGCATCACCTCGTCCCTCGCCTTTCGACTATGGGCCCGCGCCGCAAACAGGGCGACGGCCATGAAGGCGACGGTGACGAGCGTGGTGATCAGTTCGTCCATGCCTGCGCCCGCCGGCTCACTGGCACCACTGCTGCTCGCACGGCACGCCGTCGTGGTTGCCATCCATGGTGGTGTGCGGGCAATGCTGGAGGAAGTATTTGGCTTCAGCGCACGAGGTCATCTGCGAGCACGTGGTGCGTCCGTCGCAATGGAAGGCCGGTGCCGATAGCGGCTGGGTCGATATCGGGACAGCTGCGGCGGATTCCGGTGCCGCGGAGCTGCTCCATCGTCCGTACGCGTAAGCGCCAATCACGCCGAGGGAGAGCATCGAAAGGATCACCGAGAGAGCGCGAGCGGGCCGCTTTGGACGCTCGGCAAGCTCGCGATTACGCGGCCGCGCGCCCGGTCGCATGACACGCGTCGCCCGTGATTTCCCTTCGGGCCCGGTCTCGATTTCGAACGAGATCAGCTCGCCGACGCGCGGCCGCTGACCATCACGCGGGAATGCCGATATGTGGACGAAGATCTTCTCGCCCGCTTGCGCCGGAGCGATGAAGCCAAAGCCGCGCTCGTCGTTCCACGATTCCAGCGTGCCGTGCTTGCGCATCGAAATCCCTTTCGCCTCGTTGGAGACATGCCCGGCGCGTTTTCGCCTATCGCTGCTAGAACTTGAGCATCGATACGAGCGCGTAGGCGCATCGGACAATGCGCCTACTCATGCGTTACTTCGGCGCAACGTTGTTGCGCCCTACTTGCTGAGGCGGGCAATGCCGAAGGCCGCGCCGGAGATGCGTGTCAATGACGTCACGCGCTGTGTAACGGGCGAGTACGCGTCGGCTTGCCGGCTATCGTTGACGCAAGAGACGAACAATCTCTGCAAGCAGGACATCGAGACTTTGCGAAAAATCTACCTGACGCTCGTTAGGTAGAACTTCATGAGAGCGAATCGGGATATGCAAATGCGCGTCGGCGATCTTTCGCGCTCCCTCGTTTAGGTGCTTCATGGAGTCCTTAAAGGACTTCGTGCCCGCAGCGTTGTTTGCGACCTCGTTGAACGTCCTTTGTCCGAAAATCGGCGGAACGTGATCAAGAATAGACCGCACCAACATGGCCACCGAAAAATAGCAGTCAGCCACAGCGCAGATGTTCAGCTCTTTCAGTAGCGCGACAAGCTTTTGTAGGTCGAAGCTTGCACTATTAATCTCCGCGAGCTCTTCGATCCTAGAGCGTGACACATACCGTCCGTCGACCGTCCCAACCTTGTACTTGATGCCATCAGGCTCCTTCAAGCCAGGATAAAGGTCCTCGTATTCTCGGAGCTTCTTGAAGTGCAGCTTGACGTAGCCGACCGCGGACGCCTTGACAAAACCATTCGCGAGCGTGAGCTTGCCTCGAAGACGTGATGCATTGGGCTGAGGCAAATGTAGGGTGCCGAGCGCTGCCATGACGGCGGCGAACTGTACTTCTGATTGCTGGGAAGTAGTGCTCAGGAAGTAGGTAAGCCTACGAACCCGCTCCACCTCGGACTGAGCGGCCAGATCAGCCTCACGCGCAAATTCCTGCAGCGAACTCATGAAGCGTTAAGAGATGCGACACCGTCGTCGGTCACGAAAAACTGGTCGCCATCGCGCTCGCAATATCCTTGGGTGATGTTTCCAGCCAAACACTGCGATGCGTTTCCAAGACGTGATTGGTTGTTCTCGCGAAGAGCATTCGTGACGTCGCCCGTCTTGAGACGCCCCCTCCCCTTCGCATGAAGCCAGACTGCTGTGGCCAAGAACTTCTTGGACTGGCTTTCCGTAGCGCTTTTTTCGCGTAGGAAGGCACCTAGCGCGCGTTGTCCGGCATCAGCTTCACCACCGCCACTAGAGCGGCTCGGCGCAGCCGCTTCACCATGTGCTGGCTCAATCCGCCTAGGAAGGTGGGAAAGGAACTTGTCTAATTGGTCAGCCACCCATTCTTGGCTTCCCTCAGCCGAGAACTCGGCATCCCCGAACTTTACTTTCGTGCTGGCGTTCATGACGTTTGGTCATCCTTGGTCTAGCCGCATTTCGAGTAACCGCAGTTCAAACAAGTCGCGCAGCCGTCCATGATCACGACCGCCTTCGTCGAGCACTTGTGGCACATCGTCGCCGACGGCGGGAAGGCGGCGCCTTCGCCGGTGACTTCCACGTCTTCGACGCGCGGTTCGTCGGAGACGCGCGGGTCGGGGAACAGGTCGCCGGCGGAGCTTCCGCTTACTTCACTGTTTTTTTTTGAGAGCTGCGCGTAGGCGGCGCGCTTCTCGGCGATCAGCGCGCGCTGGGCGTCGCTCATTTCGGGGTCGTGGATCAGGCCGATCGACTTGAGGTGGTCCTCGACGATCGCGCCGAGTTCGGCCACCAGCGAGGGCATGTAGACGCCGCCCGGCTTCCAGTAGCCGCCGCGCGGGTCGAACACGGCCTTCATTTCGTCGACCAGGAAGGTGACGTCGCCGCCCTTGCGGAACACGGCCGACATGATGCGGGTGAGTGCGACGATCCACTGGAAGTGGTCCATGTTCTTCGAGTTGATGAAGATCTCGAAGGGACGGCGCAGCTCGTGTTCGGTACCGGCGTTGAGCACGATGTCGTTGATGGTTACGTACAGCGCGTGCTCGAACAGCGGCGATTTGATCTTGTAGGTGGAGCCCACCAGGATTTCCGGGCGCTCGATGCGCTCGTGCATCTGGATGACATCGGCCGTGGGCAGCTCGGCGACCGGCGCGGCGGCAGGCTTGTTCGCCGCGGCTGCCTTGTCTTCCGGGGTGACGACGCTGTAGCCCTTGATTTTCTTGTCGATCTTGACGGCCATGTGACCCGCTCCTGGTGCGGTGTTGCTGATCTGGTTTTCGGTGTTAATGCGGTGGCCGCGCCGCGCGGGCGCGGCCACCAATCGGGGCTTGCTGTTACGTGGCAGCTTTCTTAGCAACCTTCTTGGCGGGTCGCTTGACTGCCTTCTTCGCGCTGGCCTTGCGGGCCGGCGCCTTCTTCGCCGTCGATGCGGCGGATTTCGTCACGGCCTTGCGGGTCGCGGCGCCACGCGTGGTGGTGCGCTTGGTCGCGGCCTTCTTCGTTGCGGCCTTCTTCGTGGCCTTCTTCGCGGCGGTCTTGCCACGCGTGGCGGCCAAGGCCTTCTTCGCCTTGGTCGTCTTCTTGGCGACCTTGCGCTTGGCAGCGGCGACATCGCGCTTGGCGGTGCCCTTGGCCTTGGCGACGTCGGTCTTGCCCGCCTTGCGTGCAGCCTTGACCTTCTTGGCCGCCTTCTTGCGCGCCGCGGTCGCTTCGCGGCGGAGGTTGGCGGCTTCCTTCTTCGCGTCGGCGGAGGCCTTCTCGAGCTTCTTCTTCGCGCTGCCGACGGCCTTCTTCGCCGCCTTGGTCGCCTTGCGCACGTTCTTGCGCGCGGCTTCCACGGCTTCATCGGCGCGCTGCATGACGGCGCTGCTGAAGGTGGTCACGGTCTCTTTCACGTTGTCGGCGGCCTGCGACAGGGTCGCCGTCACTCCGTTGCCATTGCTCATGTAATGCCCTCCTGACGGGCGTCTCATTCGTAAGGCGTTGCGGTAACCGGGGCCTTGCAAAAAACTGCTGGAAACGCGGTGTTGCGAAGCGACTCTAACGCGATGGCGGGCCGGAGGATGAATGCGGTTCCGGTCTGCCTTCCTGCGGCGACGCTGCGGAAGCAACGTCGCTGGATCCCCGCTTTCGCGGGGAGGACGCAGGTTTTAGAACTTGCCGTAATAGCCTTCCTTGAGCGCGTCGAACAGGTTGGCGGCGGTGTGCATTTCGCCGTCGTATTCGATCTGCTCGTTGCCCTTCACTTCGAGCACGCTGCCGTCTTCCAGTTCGAAGCGGTAGGTGGTGTTCTCGAGGTCGGCTTCCTTCACCAGCACGCCCTGGAAGGCGGCCGGGTTGAAGCGGAAGGTGGTGCAGCCCTTGAGGCCCTGCTGGTGCGCGTAGCGGTAGATGTCCTTGAACTGCTCGTACGGGTAGTCCGTGGGCACGTTCGCGGTCTTGGAGATCGAGCTGTCCACCCACTTCTGCGCGGCGGCCTGCACGTCGACGTGTTCCTTCGGCGTGATGTCGTCGGCGGCGATGAAGTAGTCAGGCAGCTGCGCTTCGGGCTCTTCGGAGAACGGCATCGCCTTCGCGTTCACCAGCTCGCGGTAGGCGAGCAGTTCGTACGAATAGACGTCGACCTTCTCCTTCGACTTCTTGCCTTCGCGGATCACGTTGCGGCTGTAGTGGTGCGCGAACGACGGCTCGATGCCGTTGGACGCGTTGTTGGCCAGCGACAGCGAGATCGTGCCGGTCGGCGCGATGGAGCTGTGGTGCGTGAAGCGCGCGCCGGTCTCGGCCAGTTCGTCGACCAGTTCCGGCGCGACGGTGGCGATGCGCTGCATGTAGCGGCTGTACTTGGCGTGCAGGACGCGGCCCGGGATCTCCTGGCCGACCTTCCAGCCGTCCTTCTTCATCTCCGGACGCTTGCGCAGCATCTCGGCGGTGACTTCGAAGCGCTCTTCCATGATCGGCGCGGCGCCCTTTTCCTTCGCCAGCGCCAGGCCCATCTCCCAGCCGGCCACGGCCATTTCCTGGGCGATGCGCTCGGTGAACTCGCACGATTCCTTCGAACCGTACTTCATGCGCAGCATGGTCACCGTGCTGCCAAGGCCCAGGAAGCCCATGCCGTGGCGGCGCTTGCGCATGATCTCGTCACGCTGCTGCGGCAGCGGCAGGCCGTTTACTTCGACCACGTTGTCGAGCATGCGGGTGAACACGCGCACGACTTCCTTGTATTCCTCCCAGTCGAAGGAGGCCTTGTCGGTGAACGGGTCGCGCACGAACTTGGTCAGGTTGACCGAGCCCAGCAGGCACGCGCCGTACGCCGGCAGCGGCTGCTCGCCGCACGGATTGGTGGCGCGGATGTTCTCGCACCACCAGTTGTTGTTCATCTCGTTGACGCGGTCGATGAGGATGAAACCCGGCTCGGCGTAGTCGTACGTCGAGACCATGATCATGTCCCACAGGTGGCGCGCACGGATGTGGCCGTAGATCTTGCAGGCCACCAGGCCGTCGTCGCGCACGATGTAGTTGCGATGCGTCGGCCATTCGCGCCAGACGACCTGGTTGGCGTCGTTGACGTCGAGGTCGCCCTTTTCCTTGATGTTCACCGGGAACACCAGCGGCCATTCGGCGTCGTTCTCCACCGCCTGCATGAAGCCGTCGGTGATCAGCAGCGACAGGTTGAACTGGCGAAGGCGACCGTCCTCGCGCTTGGCGCGGATGAAGTCCTTCACGTCCGGATGCGACACGTCGAACGTGCCCATCTGCGCGCCGCGGCGACCGCCGGCGGAGGACACGGTGAAGCACATCTTGTCGTAGATATCCATGAAGGACATCGGGCCCGACGTATACGCGCCGGCGCCGGCGACGAACGCGCCGCGCGGACGCAGCGTCGAGAACTCGTAGCCGATGCCGCAGCCTGCCTTCAGCGTGAGGCCGGCTTCATGCACCTTCTCCAGGATGCCGTCCATCGAATCCTCGATGGTGCCGGACACGGTGCAGTTGATGGTCGAGGTGGCGGGCTTGTGCTCGAGCGCGCCCGCGTTGGACGTGATGCGGCCGGCGGGAATGGCCCCGCGGCGCAGCGCCCAGACGAAACGCTCGTTCCAGTACTGCTGCTTCTCGGCGGACGGCTCGGCTTCGGCCAGCGCCTTGGCGACGCGCTGGTAGGTGGCGTCGATGTCGGCGTCCACCGCGGTGCCGTTCTTGGTCTTCAGCCGGTACTTCTTGTCCCAGATGTCCTGGGAGGCGGGCTGCATCGGGATTTCCCGCTCGGCCGCGGCTGTCTTGACCGCCTCGAGGCGCACTGTGCTCATGCCTGTCCTGTCTCCTTTCAATGGCGGTTCGGGCCCTGAAACCTTGCCGCCGTGGATTCTTATGTTGGCTGCCGCACCATCGGCGTCGTGTACGACGTCCGCCGACGGCTATGCCCACGACCGCGTTTTCAGCGGTCGCGACGGCATGGGTTTTTCTGGATTCCTTCGCTCATCCTGCTCCGCCACGGACCCTCCCCCGAAGGTGCCGGTAGTCAGCAAAACCAAGCCGAAAACCCCAAGTTTGGGTTTCCGTCGACATCGTGACCACTAGATGTAGTGGGCGAAGGCGAGGACTCAAGCTACCCCCGCCCCCGGGATGTGTCAACGGTTTTTTGATGGCAGTCACACAGCTGTGATGGCGGTCAAACGCCTTCATCGACGCGCTTGCCGAAGCCGGCGGGAACGTGCACGAGGAGGCAACGCAACGCCCTGCCGACCGGCCGCGCGGGCGAAAAACTTCATCGCGTATTTAATGCGGTTCAGTGAAACTGAACGCCTCCGCGGCGGGGCCTGGCGCGCACGGCGAAGCGAGATTCGCCGCACCGCATCGGCCCCGCGCACACCCCATTCACCCTTGCCTGCGACCGACGCGATGCGCCCGCTGCCGACCCTGTTGACCCTGTCCCTCGCCGCCGCCTTCGGCGGCTTCGCCGCCACCGCCATCCGCGACGGCCTGGAAGCGCCGGCGCAGGCGGCGCCCGCGTCCGCCGTCGCCGCGACGCCGACCGTCGCCACCCTGCCGGCCGTGGTCGGCGGACAGCCGCTGCCTTCGCTCGCGCCGATGCTGGCGAAGGTGACGCCGGCCGTGGTCAGCGTGCACACCAAGCAGCGGGTGAACGTGAGCCCGTTCGGCAGCGACCCGATGTTCCGCCGGATGTTCCCGGAGCTCACCCAGGAGCGCATCAACGAGTCGCTCGGCTCGGGCGTCATCGTCGATGCGAAGCAGGGCTTCGTGCTGACCAACCACCACGTGATCGAAGGCGCCGACGAAGTGTCGGTGACGCTCGCCGACGGCCGGACGCTGAAGGCCGATTTCGTCGGATCCGACCCCGACACCGACGTGGCGCTGATGCGCATTCCCGCGCAGGGCCTGACGGCGCTGCCGCTGGCCGATTCCAGCGCGCTGCGCGTGGGCGATTTCGTGGTGGCGGTGGGCAATCCGTTCGGCATCGGCCAGACGGTGACGTCCGGCATCGTGTCCGCGGTGGGCCGCAGCGGCCTGCGCGGGCTGGGTTTCCAGAACTTCATCCAGACCGACGCCTCGATCAATCCCGGCAATTCCGGCGGCGCGCTGGTGAACCTCAACGGCGAGCTCGTCGGCATCAATACCGCCAGCTTCAACCCCCGCGGCTCGATGGCGGGCAACATCGGCTTGGGCTTCGCAATCCCCACCAGCCTGGCGCGCAACATCATGGGCCAGCTGATCGCCAACAACGGCGTGGTGATCCGCGGCACGATGGGGCTGGAATCGCAGGACGTCGATGCGCGCCTCGCGCAGGCGCTGGGACTGCCCGAAGCGCGCGGCGCGGTGGTGACGCAGGTGTTCTCCGGCGGCGCCGCGGCGGCGGCGGGCGTCAAGGTCGGCGACGTGATCCTCGCCGCGAACGGCGAGCGCATCGACGATCGCGACGCGCTGCGCAACTTCGAGGGCCTGCAGTCGGTGGGAAGCCGCATCGCGCTGGACGTGCGTCGCGATGGCAAACCGTTGACGCTGACGACAACGCTGCGTGAGCAGCCGCGTTCGTACGTGGGAACCGAGCTGGACCCGCGTCTCACCGGTGCGAGTTTCGCCGACCTGCCCGAGCGCCTGCGCCAGGCGGGTCTTTCGGGCGTGATGGTGGATTCGGTGGCACGCGGCAGCCGCGCCGAAGCCAACGGGCTTCGCAAGGACGACGTGGTGATCGCGTCCAACGCGGGCAACTTCGAGGATCTGCCGGGCTTCCGCGCGAGCTTCACGCAGCGTCCTGCACAGTTGGTCCTGCGCATTCTTCGCGGCAACCGCCGGGCCGACCTGCTGATGCAGTGACGCCGCGCACCGCGCAGTGCCTTCGATCCACGTCTTTCAGCAGAACGTCCTTCCGACATACAGGAGCCGCTCGATGAATACCCCCACCGATCCGACCAATCCCGGCGGCAGCGCCATCAACACCGGCACGGGCACTGGCTCCGGCCTCGGCACCAACGCCGGCAGCGGCACGGCGTCGAACTACACCGATGGCGTGCGCAGCAACCTGTCGCAGGCCGGCGGCCACGTGAAGCAGGCCGCCAGCGATGCCGGCTCCGCGCTGCGCGGTGCGGCGAGCGCTGCGGGCGAGGAACTGCGCGTGGGCAAGGCGAACGTCAAGGCGGACCTCGCCGATGGCGCGCTCGCCGGCCTCGCCGCTGCGGAGAACGCCGGTGGCGCCGCGCGCGAGCAGATGGACGCGCTGATGGACAAGGGCCGCGACCTGGTCGACAGCGCCGCCGAGCTCATCCGCGAGCGTCCGCTGGCTTCGTTCGGCGTCGCCTTCGCTGCGGGATGGATCCTCGCGAAGCTCGGCCGCAGCGGCGACAAGTAAGCGCGCGCTGACGTGAGCGAAGGGGACGAGCGCTACGACCACGACCCGGCGGACCAGCCACCGCCGGACCTCGCCGAGTCGCTGCGCGACATCGGCAACACCGCCAAGGCCAGCCTGGGCGCGGCCGCCGATTCGGCGCGCGCCCTGCGCTCGCTGATGGCGGCCGATCTGTCGCTGGCACGCAGCGCGATGGGACGCGCGCTCGCATTTGCCGGCGTCGCGGTCGTCTTCGGGGCATCGGCGTGGCTGTTCCTCATGGCCACGCTGGTCACGCTGCTTCGTAACTTCGGTCTGTCGTGGCTGATGTCGATGCTGATCGCCGCCGGCCTCAGTCTCGTCGTCACCGCCTACGCCGGCCTGCGCGCGATGCATTACTTCGACCACACGCGCATGCAGGCCACGCGCCGGCAGCTGGCGCGGCTGGGCATCGGCGAACTGGCCGACCTGATGCCCACCGCCGATTCGCCCGAATCCGCGCGCACCGTCGCGCAGGAACTGCGCGAAAACGGCGACGCGGCGAAGAAACAGAACAACGGCATCGACATCACTCCGCCCTGACGCCATGGCCCTCAAGCAGAAAAAGCCGACGTTCAAGCAGCTCATCGCCAAGGTCCACCAGTGCGAGGACGTGGTGGAGGCGCGCGAGCGCGAAGCCATCGCCGACGTTCGCCACCTCAAGGCCTCCTGGGTGGCGGCGTGGACGCCGTGGCGGATCGTGATCGCGGGGCTCGCCGCAGGCTTCATCGTCGGCCGAGCCGAACCGATGCGCGCCGTCGCCAAGAGCGGCGGGCTGATGCAGATCGTCTCGATGGCGGCGAGCCTGTTCGCCGGCAGCAGCGCGAAGGTCGCGGCGGACGAGGCGACCGAAGCGAAGGAACAGGTCGCCGAAGAGGCCGCAACGCCTGACGTGGTGGTGCAGCCCGTGGCTACGCCGGTCGCGAGCGTGCATCCCGATGCGGTCGCCGACGACCTGGACGACGAGGCGTACGCCCTAGCCCAGGCCGAGGCCCGTGCGCGCGCCGCGCGCACCGCGACCGTCGACCAGGTGACGCGATGAGCGCGCTGCCGCTGGTTCCGGCCGCGGCCGACAACGTCGAATCGCTCGACGAGGACGGCGAACTTCCTCCCAGTCCGCCGCCCGCACCGCGACCGCGCTCGTCCAGCGCGGCGCTGGTGCTGGCGACGCTCGCGGTGGGCTTCACCCTGTGGGCGGCGCAGGAACTGGTGCTGCCGATCCTGCTGGCGATGTTCTTCGCGCTGATCGGCAACCCGATCATCCGCGGTCTGCAGCGCGTGTATGTGCCCCGCTTCATCGGCGCACTGATCGTGTTGCTCGGCGGCCTGTTCGCGGCCGGCGCGCTGGGCAACCAGCTGATCGAACCGGCCGGCGAATGGGTGCGGCAGGTGCCGCGCGAGATGAAGCAGGTTGCGCCGAAACTTCGCGATCTGTACAAGCCGATGCTCGACGCGAACAAGGCCGCGCAGAACATCGCACGTGCGGCCGGTGGCGAAAGCACGAGCCGGCCGGTGCAGGTGATCCGCACCGAGGCCAACGAGCCCTACAAGGTCCTCACCGCGACGCCGCGCCGCATCGCGTCGGTGCTCGCGGTCGTGCTGCTGACGTTCTTCTTCATGGTGTATGGCGAGCAGCTGCAGCGGAACGCGCTCGCGCTGCTGCCCACGCGCCAGCAGAAGAAGCTGACGGTGGAGATCCTCACGTCGATCGAGCGCGCCATCTCGCGGTACGTGCTGACCATCACCGTCATCAACACCTGCCTGGGCCTGGCGCTGTCGGGCGCGCTGTACTGGCTCGGCGTGCCGATGCAGGAGGCGCTGCTGTGGGGCACGATGGCGGCGATCCTCAATTTCGCGCCGTACGTGGGTCCGCTGATCGGCATCATCATCATGCTGCTGATGGGCTTCGTCGCCTTCGACGACCTGTGGCCGTCGTTGCTGCCGGCCGGCATCTACCTGGCACTGCACACGCTGGAAGGCCAGATCATCACGCCGATCATCCTCGGCCACAGCATGCGGCTGTCGCCGCTGGTGCTGATCCTGGCGCTGATGGTGTTCGGCTGGCTGTGGGGCATCATCGGCCTGCTGCTCGCGGTGCCGCTGCTGGTGTGCGTGAAGCTGGTGCTGGCGCGGGTGGAAGGGCTGACGGGGTGGGCGCGGTTGCTGGAGTGAGGCAATGGCGTTCGTGACGATCTTCGCGGCATCGCGCGTCCCGACCCTCACCCCAACCCCTCTCCCGGCGGGAGAGGGGCTTCAATCCCCGCCTCGCGGCCTCCCGGCTGCCGTACCCAGCCCCGCCGCCGGCTGGGGCTAAAATCGCCGGATGGCTTTCCCCATCCGCGCGATCACCCTCGACCTCGACGACACGCTGTGGCCCTTCGCACCGATCGGTGCGCGGGTCGAACGCGTGCTGCACGACTGGCTGACGCAGCACTGCCCGCTCACCGCGCAGCGCTTCCCGATCGAGGCGATGCGCGAACTGCGCGAGCGCATGTACGTCGAACGCCCCGACCTGGCCCACGACTTCAGCCAGCTGCGCAAGCTGAGCCTGGTGCGGGCGATGGAACTGGCCGGCGACGACCCGCTGCACGCCGACGCCGCGTTCGAGGCGTTCTACGACGAGCGCAACCGCGTGGACTTCTACGAGGACACGCTGGACGCACTCGCGCGCCTGGCCGCACGTGTACCGCTCGCGGCGATCAGCAACGGCAATGCGGACCTCGCCCGCGTCGGCATCGGCGCGCATTTCGCCTTCCAGCTGGGCGCGCGCGAACACGGCATGCCCAAGCCGCACGCCGGCATCTTCCACGCCGCCTGTGCGCGCTTCCCGTTCGCGCCGCATGAGGTGCTGCACGTGGGCGACGACATCGAGATGGACGTCGTCGGCGCGCATCGCGCGGGCCTGCGCAGCTGCTGGATCAACCGCATCGGCGCGCAGTGGCCGCACGAGGACGTGCGCCCCGATCTTCAATTCACCACCCTCGCCGAACTCGCCGACTGGCTGGATTCGACGCACACGATGGAAACCGTTGCCGCATGAGCCTGCCGTCCGGATTTGCCGACACCACCACCGCCGACGCGCTGCCGCTGCACGTCGTCACGCGCGACAGCCTCGCCGCCTGGCGTTCGGCGCAACCGGCCGGCGTCGGCGCATGGCTCGATGCGCAGGGCTTCGACGGCTCGCCGTTCTCCGCGATCACGCTGCCGGGCAGCGATGGCGGCATCGCGGGCGCGGTGATCGGCGTGGGCGACATGCTCGACCCGTTCGCCTACGGCCACGCGCCGTACGCGCTGCCGGCGCGCGCGTTCGCGCTGGCGGGCGAGCTGCCGGCCGACGCCCGCAACGCCCTGCAGCTGGGCTGGGGCCTGGGTGCATATCGCTTCACCCGCTATCGGCAGCCGCTGCGCGCGCCGGCGCAACTGGCCATCGCGCAGGCCGATGCCGACGCCTTCGCGCAGTTGGCCGCCTGCGTGCGCGTGCGCGACCTGGTCAACACGCCGACCGAGCACATGGGTCCGGACCAGCTGGAGCAGGTGGCGTGCGAGATCGCCGAACGCTTCGGCGCGCGCATCGAAGTGGTGAGCGGCGACGACCTGATCACGCAGAACTTCCCGGCGATCCACGCCGTCGGCCGCGCGAGCCATCGCGCGCCGAGGCTCATCACGCTGCGCTGGGGCGATGAATCGCACCCGCACGTGGTCATCGTCGGCAAGGGCGTGTGCTTCGACACCGGCGGCCTGGACCTCAAGCCCGCCGACGGCATGCGCAACATGAAGAAGGACATGGGCGGCGCGGCGCACGCGATCGCGCTGGCCGAACTGGTGATGGCGCGCAAGCTGCCGCTGCGCATCACGCTGCTTGTTCCGGCGGTCGAGAACGCGATCGGGCCGAACGCGTTCCGTCCGGGCGAAGTCGTCGACACGCGCAAGGGTGTCACGGTCGAGATCGACAACACCGACGCCGAAGGCCGCGTGATCCTCTGCGATGCGCTGACCTACGCCGCCGAGATGCAGCCGCAACTGCTGCTGGACTTCGCCACGCTCACCGGCGCGGCGCGCATCGCGCTCGGCCCGGACCTGCCGGCGCTGTACAGCAACGACGACAGAGTGGCGCAGCAGTGGTTCGACGCCGGCATGCAGCTGCGCGATCCGCTGTGGCGCATGCCGCTGTGGCGCCCGTACGTGCGTTACCTGGTGAGCAACGTGGCCGACATCGCCAACGGCGGCCCGTCGAAGATGGCCGGCTCGATCACCGCCGCGGTGTACCTGGACCGCTTCGTCCCGCCGACGCAGAAGTGGGCGCACCTGGACGTGTACAGCTGGAACGACAACGACCGCCCCGGCCGCCCGGCGGGTGGTGAAGCGCAGGGCTTGCGCGCTGCGTACGCGTTGTTGAAGCAGCACGCGGGCGTTTGACGTCCAACTGAGAGGTCCAGGTCGTATTGCGGTCCTGGAACGACGAGCTGTGAAGCCCCTCTCCCACCGGGAGAGGGGTTGGGGTGAGGGGCAACGGAGCTGTGACGGTGAGCTGCCTCTGCCTGACAGCGCTGCGCTGCGTCCGCACCGAACGCAAAGAGCCAAATGGATTCCAGCTTCCGCTTGAATGACGACCGAAGTGCGGAAGCGCTGTCAGCCTGGGTCCCGGCGTTCGCCGGGATGACGGTGCTTCATGGGTGGCGCTTCATGGGTGGCGGCGCTTCATGGGTGGCCACGCTCTATGGAGTGACGGCGCTTCAAGCCCCTCTCCCACCGGGAGAGGGGTTGGGGTGAGGGGCAACGGAGCGGTGGAGGTGAACTGTCGCTGCCGCACAGCGCTGCGCTGTTGCTTCCGCACCACACACATAGAGCCAAATGGATTCCAGCTTCCGCTGGAATGACGACCGAAGTGCGGAAGCGCTGCCAGCCTGGGTCCCGGCGTTCGCCGGGATGACGTTCGCGAGTGGTCAAGCTTGCTTCGATCTGCCGCAAGGCGCTGAACCTTAGGAACCCTGATAGCGCTATCGACCACCGAATGGCGCTCCGGGCACATGCGTACGCCGGCCGCCGAGGTGACCCCGCGCCCCCGCATCGCATACGCTTGGCGGCGTTGCGGCCGTAGAAAGTTACTTCCGGCCCCTTGGCGCGGCGCGGGACGCTGCCCACACTGCCCCCCTTCCCCATCGTCCGGATCGTCGATGAACAACTCTGCCGACCTGCTCAAGGAACTGCGCATAGACCGCTCGGCACCGCCGCCGCCCACCTCGCGCCGCGGTCTGTGGATCGCGTTGGCCGCCGTCGCGGTCCTGGTCGTGATCGCGCTCGTCGCGTGGGCCGCGTTCGGCCGCGCGCGCGGCGTGGAAGTGCGCACCGCCACGGTGACGGCGATCGGCAACGGCGGCGCAAGCGGTTCGGTGCTGGATGCCACCGGCTACATCGTCGCGCGCCGCATGGCGACGGTGTCGGCGAAGATCACCGGCAAGGTGCGCGAGGTGTTCATCGAGGAAGGCATGAAGGTCGACGAAGGCCAGGTCATGGCCACGCTCGATCCGCTCGACGCCGATGCCGAACGCACGCTCGCCAGCGCGCAGCACAGCGCCGCCCGCAGCCAGGTCGAAAGCGTCCGCGCGCAGCTGTCGGAAGCCGAAGCCAACGCGCGCCGCCTGTCGACGCTGGTGAACCAGCAGCTCGTGTCGAACGCGCAGTACGACGAAGCCGTCGCCGCGCGCGATTCGCTACGAGCCGAGCTGACCACCGCCGAGCGCAACGCCAAGGTCGCCGGCGATCGCCTGCGCATCGCCGACATCGGCGTCGACAACACCATCGTGCGCGCGCCGTTCGCCGGCGTCGTCACCGCCAAGGCCGCGCAGCCGGGCGAGATCGTCTCGCCGCTGGCCACCGGCGGCTTCACGCGCACCGGCATCGGCACCATCGTCGACATGGATTCGCTGGAAGTCGAAGTCGAGGTCGGTGAGGCCTTCATCGGCCGCGTGCAGCCGAAGATGCCGGTGGAAGCCACGCTCAACGCGTACCAGGACTGGAAGATCCCCGGCGAGGTCATCGCGATCATTCCCGCTGCCGACCGCGGCAAGGCCACGGTGAAGGTGCGCGTCGCGCTGAAGCAGAAGGATCCGCGCATCGTGCCCGACATGGGCGTGCGCGTGAGCTTCCTGGAGCCGAAGAAGGATGAAGCGCCCGCGCAGAAGCCCGGCGCGCTCGCGCCGGCGGCGGCGATCGTCGCGCGCGAGGGCAAGCAGGTCGCGTTCGTCGTGACCGAGGACAAGGCCTCGCAGCGCGAGGTCACCGTGGGCCGCAGCCTGGGCGAGGATCGCGAGATCACGCAGGGTCTCTCAGGCGGTGAGACGGTCGTGCTGGATCCTCCGGCCTCGCTGTCCGACGGCGACCGCGTGCGCGTCGCGCAAGGCGGCGACGCGGAGCCCGCAAGCGAATAAGCAGCAAGCAAGCCTTACGAGCAGGAAGCAGTCCCCCTTTCATCGTTTCGAGGACGTCGCAATGGCCACGCTGGTTTCGATCCGCAACCTGAGAAAGACCTATCAACGCGGTCCGGAGAAGGTCGAGGTGCTGCACGGCATCGACCTGGACATTCCCAAGGGCGATTTCGTCGCGCTGATGGGTCCGTCGGGTTCCGGCAAGACCACGCTGCTCAACCTCATCGGTGGACTGGATTCGCCCACCGGTGGCGAGATCACCGTCGACGGCCAGCGCATCGACGCGATGACCGCCGGCCAGCTGTCGCACTGGCGCAGCCAGAACGTCGGCTTCGTGTTCCAGTTCTACAACCTGATGCCGACGCTCAACGCGCAGAAGAACGTCGAGTTGCCGCTGCTGCTGACCAAGCTGTCGGCGGCGCAGCGCAAGCGCAACGCGGAGATCGCGCTGCAGCTGGTGGGGCTGGCCGAACGCGGCAAGCATCGTCCGAACGAACTGTCCGGCGGCCAGCAGCAGCGCGTGGCGATCGCACGCGCGATCGTCTCCGATCCGACGCTGCTGATCTGCGATGAACCGACGGGCGATCTGGATCGTCAATCGGCCGAGGAGATCCTCGCGCTGCTGCAGTCGCTCAATCGCGACCACGGCAAGACCATCATCATGGTCACGCACGATCCCAAGGCCGCCGACCACGCCCAGCGCACGATCCACCTCGACAAGGGAACGCTGGTCGAGCGCGAGCTGGCGCTGGAGCACTGACGCTCACTCCCACCTTCCCGTAGCCCCTCTCCCGCCTGCGGGAGAGGGGATGGGGTGAGGGCCGATCCGGCGTTGCCGCCGAGCCGCCCTCATCCGCCCTTCGGGCACCTTCTCCCGCGCGCGGAGAAGGGAACATTCTTGAGGACGCAGAGATGAAATACCTGCACCTGATCTGGGCCGCGCTGTTCCGAAGCAAGACGCGCACCTTCCTGACGCTGCTGTCGGTCGTCACGGCATTCCTGCTGTTCGGCATGCTCGACTCGGTCCGCGTGGCGTTCAGTTCGAGCGCGAACGTCGCCGGCACCAACCGCCTCATCACCACCTCGAAGCTGTCGATCACCTCGTCGCTGCCGTACCGGCTGCAGTCGCAGATCGAAAGCGTGCCGGGGGTGAAGAAGGCCTCGTATGCCACCTGGTTCGGCGGCATCTACCAGGACCCGAAGAACTTCTTCCCGAACTTCGCCGTCGGCCCGGGTTACATGGAGCTGTATCCGGAGTACGTCGTGCCCGCCGACCAGCTCAAGGCGTTCTACGCCACGCAGGACGGCGCCATCGTCGGCGAGGCGCTGGCGACCAAGCACGGCTGGAAGATCGGCGACACGATCCCGCTGCAGGCGACGATCTTCCCGACCAAGGGCAGCAACAACTGGAACTTCAAGCTCGTCGCCATCTACCGCGTGAACGACAACAAGCGCAAGGGCGAAGAGAACACGCTGATGTTCAACTGGAAGTACTTCGACGAGGCCAACGACTACATCAAGGGCCAGGTGCACTGGTACGTGATCGACGTAGCCAATGCCGACCAGTCCAATGCCGTCGCGCAGGCCATCGACAAGCTGTCGGACAACTCCGACCACGAGACCAAGACGCAGACCGAAGCGGCCTTCAACCAGGCCTTCTTCAAGCAGATCGGCGACATCGGCATGATCGTGACCTCGATCATGGGCGCGGTGTTCTTCACCCTGCTCCTGCTCACCGGCAACACGATGGCGCAGGCGGTACGCGAGCGCATCCCGGAACTGGCGGTGCTCAAGACCATCGGGTTCTCCAACCGCAGCGTGCTGTGGCTGGTGCTCGCCGAGGCGACGTTGCTGGTAGTGCTGGGCGGGTTGATCGGCCTGGGGCTGGCGGCGCTGATCATGCCGGGCGTGAGTTCGGCCAGCCGCGGCCTGATCCAGCTGCCGAGCGTGCCGGGCGCGACCTGGGGCCTGGGCCTGGCGCTGATGCTGATCATCGGCGTGGTCGTCGGCCTGCTGCCGGCGCTGCGCGCGATGCGCCTGAACATCGTCGATGCCCTCGCGGGCCGCTGACAGGAGACACGACATGAGCCGTGCAAGGAAGTGGTTGGGCAACGCCGGCGTGGTGCTGGCGCTGGTCGTGGGATTGGCCGCGTGGATCATGCTGCCGTGGTACGCCGTGCTGGCGCTGGTGGTCGCGATGGTGCTGTGGCTGCTGCTCACGCGCAGCGGTCGCCTCGCGCTGGAAGCCACGCGCATCGGCATCGCGAGTCTGCCGCAGCGATGGGGCGCCTCAAGCGTCATCGTGGTCGGCATCGCCGGCGTGGTCGGCGTGCTGGTGGCGATGCTGGCCATGGGCGCGGGCTTCGAGGCGACGCTGAAGCAGACCGGCAACGACAGCACCGCGATTATCTTGCGCGGCGGTTCGCAGGCGGAGACCAATTCGGTCATCACCCGCGACCAAGTGCCGCTGGTGAGTGCGCTGGCGGGCGTCGCGCGCGGTTCGGACGGCCGGCCGGCGATTTCGCCGGAGCTGTCGCAGGTGGTGAACATGGTCACGCGCGCCGACCATACCGACGCCAACGCGCAGCTGCGCGGCGTCGGCGAGGCGGCGTGGGCGCTGCGGCCGCAGGTGAAGATCGTCGAAGGCCGGAAGTTCGAGCCGGGCAAGCGCGAGCTGATCATCGGCCAGGGCGCGCGCAAGCAGTACGTCGACCAGCAGTTCAACGACCTCAAGCCGGGCACGCAGATCGAACTGGCGAACCAGGTGTGGACGGTGGTGGGCTTCTTCGCGTCGGGCGATTCGCACGACTCGGAGCTGTGGGCCGACGCCGAAACCCTGGCTTCGACGTATCGCCGCAGCGCGTACCAGTCGATCACGGTGAAGCTCGACGGCAAGGACGGCTTCGACAAGCTCAAGGCCGCGATGGCCGCCGACCCACGCCTGAAGCTCGACGTCGACACCACGCGCCATTACTACGCCAAGCAGTCCGAGCAGCTCAGCGGTTTCCTGCGGGTGCTGGGCATCGTGATCGGCTCGATCATGGCGGTGGGCGCGGTGTTCGGCGCGCTCAACACCATGTACGCCGCCGTGGCGGGGCGTTCGCGCGAGATCGCGACGATGCGCGCGATCGGCTTCCGTGGCCTGCCGGTGGTGGTGGCGGTGATGCTGGAAACGATGTTGCTGGCGCTGATCGGCGGCCTGCTCGGCGGACTGATCGCGTGGCTGGTGTTCAACGGCTACAGCGTGTCGACGCTGGGCAACAACTTCAGCCAGGTGATGTTCCAGTTCAAGGTCTCGCCGGAGCTGCTGTGGAACGGCATCAAGTGGGCGCTTGGCATCGGCCTGGTCGGCGGCCTGTTCCCGGCGCTGCGCGCGGCGCGCTTGCCGGTGACGGAGGCGTTGCGGGCGGCGTGATATCCGCCTTGCGTTGAAAGCAGAAAGGCCGCGAGCGATCGCGGCCTTTCTGTTTCCTGCTGTCGTTCCCGCGAGGGCGGCGGGAATCCATGGAGCTTTCGCCTTTTGCTGTCATTCCCGCGAAGGCGGGAATCCATGGGGCAGACGCATCAAGCTACGGACGAGCTGCCACGGCTGACGGCCGGATTCCCGCCTTCGCGGGAATGAAAGCAAATGGCAAACGCGTTACGCGCGAAGCTGCGATACCCGCTCCGCTTCGATCTTCCCCAGCAACCACTGCAATCCCGCGAGGTGCTGTTGGTCATGGCTGCACAGGTAGTGCACCAGGCTGCGCAACGTGAGCGGGCCGTAGCCTTCGAACTCCGCCGTGCGCGCGAGCTGTGCGTCGTCCAGGCGCGCGATCGTCTCCACCGTGCGGGCGCGCGCATCGCGGAAGGCCTGCAACACGGCCTCGGCATCGGCGTCGCCGTAGCGGCGTTCGATCGCCAGCGGCTCGCTGTCGATCGACGGCAGCAGCGGATGCGCTTCGTCCAGCGTGCGGCGGATGCGCTCCTGGTAGCCCTCGATCTCGATGTCGCGCACGTGGCACAACTGCTCGATCGCGGTGAAGTGCTCGCTGGGAATGCCGTCCCAACTCGTGGGCGTCCAATGCCGATGCGACACGGGAATCGCCTTGTAATGCGCCTCCAGTTGCAACGGGAACAGCGCCAGTGCGTTCAGCGTGGTCTTGTCCATCGTGATGTCCTCAAGCCGTGGCGGGAACCGCCGGCTGACGCCGCGCCCGCCACAGTCCTTCGCCGGCGAAGATCGCCAGCGCGATCCAGATGAAGACGAAGCCGGTCGCGCGATCGCGATCGAAGGCTTCGTTGAAGAACAGCACGCCGAGCAGGAACTGGATCGTCGGCGCGATGTACTGCATCAGGCCGACCACCGACAGCGGCGCGCGTCGTACCGCATAGGCGAAGCCGATCAGCGGCAGCGCGGTCAGCACACCGGCGAAGATCAGCAGCGCATCGGCCGCGAGGCCGTAGCCGCCGCCGAATCCACCACCGCCGTGCGTCTCGCTCCATAGCAGCAGCGCGAGGGCCGGCAGGAACAGGTACACGCCTTCGACCGCAAGCCCGCTCACCGCATCCACCGCGACCAGCTTGCGGATCAGGCCGTACAGACCGAACGACAGCGCCAGGCCGAGTGCGATCCACGGCGGCTGCCCGTACTGCCACGTGAGCCACGCCACGCCGGTGGCGGCGATGGCGACCGACAGCCACTGCACGCGGTTGAGCCGCTCGTGCAGGAACACCACGCCGAGTACGACGCTGATCAGCGGATTGATGAAGTAGCCCAGGCTGCTTTCGACCACGTGCCCGGCGTTCACCGCCCAGATGTACAGGCCCCAGTTGAAGGCGATCAGCACGCCGCTCAGCGCCAGCATCCACGCGGCGCGCGGCCGCGCGAGCGTCGCCTTCAGCCAGCCGCGGCCGTGCTTCCAGCCGAGCCAGGCGGAGACGAGCAGCGCGCTCCAGACGATGCGGTGGAGCAGGATCTGCAGCGACGGGACGGCCTTGAGTGCATGCCAGTACAGCGGCATCAGCCCCCACAGCACGAAGGAGGCAGCGGCGATCCAGAGCGCGTTCCGGGTGTCGTGACCGGTGTTCATGCCGCCGGCTCCGACGACGAGGCGGCCGACGGCGCAGGCGCTACCGGCTTCGCAGCGCGCGCCTTCGCCAGCGTGATGATCACCACGCCGACCAGGATCACCGCCATCGCACCGAGGTCATGCGCGGTGAAGTGCTCGCCGCCGATCAAAGCACCGAACAGCACCGCGATCGGCGGGTTGACGTAGGCGTAGCTCGTCGCGAGCGCCGGCCGCACGTGGTGCAGGAGCCAGATGTAGGCGGTAAAGCCGAAGATCGAACCGGCGACGACGAGGTAGAGCATCGCGCCGGTCGCCGATAGCGTCGGCATCTGCGTGATGCGCTCGCCGTGGATCACCGCGGCGATCAGCATCCAGATGCTGCCGGTAAGCATCTGCCCGGCGGCGGACATGAAGGGCTGCGGCAGGTCCTGGTCGCGGCTCCAGATCGAGCCCCACGCCCAGGCGATCGGCGCGATCACCAGGCAGACCAGGCCGAGCGTGGAGGACGACAGTTCGCCGCCCGCATTGAGCCAGAGCACGCCGAGGAAGCCGATGATCAGGCCGACCCATTCGATCTTCGACGGATGGCGCCCGCGCAGCATCGCGAAGACGCCTGCGAACAGCGGCATCGATGCGACGGCGATCGCGGCGAGGCCCGAGCCGACTTCGGTCTCGGCCAGATTCACCAGCCCGTTGGACAGCAGCACCATCCAGATCGAGAGGATCCACAACGTGCGCCATTGCTTGCCGGTGGGCGACGCGACGCCACGCGCGCGCAGCACGACGTACATGATGAGGCCGGCGAGGAACATGCGGCCGGCGCCGAGCAGGAACGGCGGATAGCTCTCCAGCGCGAAGCGGATGGCCAGGTATGTCGAGCCCCAGAGGATGTAGACCGAGGCCAGGGCGAAGGCGACGGCGAGCGCGCCGGGCGCGGCCCGGTCGTGAGGTGCAGCGGTGCTCATGCGGATTCCATGCGTGGGGTGGAGGTGCGGCACTGCTCTACTTCGATGAACGCGGCAATCGGCAACACAGCGTTGCGGCGACCGCGAGCGCCGGACGACATCGAGGCACCGTGCGGTCGGAGCGTTCTGCCCTGTTCGGGCGGGACGCCACGCACGCGCGGTGCCGGGAGTCGTTCGGATGGGTGAAGCGTAACGCGCACCGGCCGCGACATGCTTGATAAATCGTGCGCCCTGACGCAAAAATTTTGCATGGCCAAAACACCCGTCGTACTGGACGAGTTCGACCATCGGCTGCTGGAGCTGCTGCAGCGCGACTCGGCCTCGACGCTGACCGCGCTCGGCGAAGCCGTGGGGCTATCGGCGAGCGCCGTGCAGCGGCGCATCACGCGCTATCGCAAGCACGGACTGATGCGCGAGGTCGCCGTTCTGGACTCCACTCTGCTCGGCACCACCACGCTGGCGACGGTGCTGGTCGCGATGGAGCGCGAATCAGCCAAGCTCCACGCTACCTTCCATGCCCGCATGCGCGCCGCCCCGGAAGTGCAGCAGTGCTACTCGCTGGCCGGCGAGTGGGACTACCTGGTGATCCTATGCACCACCGGCGTCGCGCATTGCCGCGAAGTCGCCGACCGGTTGTTCATGGACGAAGGCAACATCAAGCGTTACGAGACGCGGATGGTGTTCGACGTGGTGAAGTCGGGATTGCAGGTGCCCACGCGCGTGCCGGTTCGGCGTCGCAAGTGATGCGGTGATTGAGGCGGTCGCCGAAACCGGAGTGCGCTTCGCTCACTGGGGCTGCAAGAGCTACAAGCGCTTCGACGACGACGTGGTGCGCCCCGCTTACGCCACGCGCTCGCGCTCCAGCACGCGCTGCTTCATCGGTAGCCCCCAGCGATAGCCGCCCAGTGAGCCATCGCCGCGTACCACGCGGTGACACGGCACGACGATGGCGACGTGGTTGTTGGCGCATGCATTGGCCACGGCGCGCATCGAACGCGGATGGCCAATCTCCTCCGCGATCTGCGTGTAGCTGCGCGTCTGCCCGTGCGGGATCTTCATCAGCGCGTCCCACACCTTCTTCTGGAACGCTGTGCCGATGAGATCCACCGGAACCTGCGCCTGTCGTCCGGCGAGTGCCTCGGCGACCGCACGCAGGCGCGGCGCGAGGAATTCGTCGCGCCCGGCATCGACGCGTTCCAGCTGCGCCTTGGGGAATTCCGCGTGCAGCTTCGCTTCGAGCGCGGCGGCATCCTCACCCAGTTCGATCATGCAGATGCCGCGCTCGGTCGTTGCGACCAGCGCCTGTCCGAGCGCGGTGTCGGCGATGCTCCAGCGGATCTGCTCGCCCGCGCCGCCGGCGCGATAGCGCGCCGGTGTCATGCCGAGTTTCGCCGCGCCGCCTTCGTAAACGCGCGACGGCGAACCGTACCCCGCGTCGTAAAGCGCCGCGCTGACGTCGCTACCTTCGCGCAGGGCGCCCTTCAGCGTGCCGAGCTTGCGTTGCGAGAGGTACTCGGCCGGGCTCAGGCCGAAGCGCTCGGCGAAGCGGCGCTGCAGATGCGAGGCGCTCAGTCCGACGCTTGCCGCGAGGTCGGCAAGCGTGGGCTCGCCTTCGTCCATCAGGCGGCGGGCATGTTCGAGCTTGTCGCGAAGTTGGCGGGCAGTGTTCATGGCCCAAACAGTAACGGGCGCCCGAGGGCGCCCGCTATCCGATCCTTGTTGTGCCTCGCGTGGGGATTTCCCCCGACGTCGTGTCAGTCGGCCCAGTGGCCCGCCGTCGTCGCGGTCGGCAGCACCTGCGCCGACAGCTGGCGATCGTTGTTCAGCAGGCGCACCGCATCGGCGAGGATGGCGGCCGATTCGCGCAGCAGCGGGTCCGGGCGCTTGTCGGCGAGCTTCTCGCGTTCGGCGTCCTTCGCGATGTCGCGCTCGTTGGCGGCCAGGCCGTCGTCGTTGTAGTCGTCGGCCAGGGGGTCGAGATCCAGGCCCAGTGCCTTGCGCTGTTCCTGGCGCGACTTGCGCTTGGCTTCCTCGCCATCGCGCTCGGCGCGGCGCTCGGCTTCGTTGAGGCTCACCCACTTCTTGGCGCGCTCGTCGCGGAACTGCGCGACGTCCTCGCTCCACCACTGGAATTCCTTGTCGTTCGCGATGCGCGTGGTGTGCAGCGCCTCGAGCTTCGGAAGCAGCGGCGAGAAGTTGCCGTAGGTGGTGTGCGGCACGGCCGAGATGCGCGTCCACGGCAGCGCGTTGTCGTACGTGCTTTCGCCGTACTCGCTCGCATCGACCGAGACCGGGAAGGCCACGTCCGGTACGACGCCCTTGTTCTGCGTCGAACCGCCGCTCACGCGGAAGAACTGCGCGATGGTCAGCTTCACCTGGCCGAAGCGCGCTTCTTCATTCGCCGGCCAGCGGTCGAGGTCGACCAGGTTCTGCACCGTGCCCTTGCCGAAGCTCGTTTCGCCGATGACCAGACCGCGACCGTAATCCTGGATCGCGCCGGCGAAGATCTCCGACGCCGAAGCCGATCCGCGGTTGATCAACACCGCGAGCGGGCCTTCCCACGCGATGCCGGTGTCGCTGTCGCCTTCCACGCTCACGCGGCCGCCGGACTCACGCACCTGCACGACCGGACCGCGGTCGATGAACAGGCCGGTGAGTTCGATGGCTTCGTTGAGCGAGCCGCCGCCGTTGTTGCGCAGGTCGAGCACGACGCCGTCGACGTTCTTGCCGCGCAGCTCTTCCAGCAGCTTGGCGACGTCGCGCGTGGCCGAGGCGTAGTCGTTGCTGTTCTTCCGGCGACCTTCGAAGTCCTGGTAGAAGCCGGGCAGTTCGATCACGCCGATGCGCTGCTCCGGCGCGCCGTTCGCGGCCGGGATGGTGATGACCTTCGACTTGGCGGCCTGGTCTTCCAGGCGCACCTTGTCGCGCACCAGCACCAGGCGCTGCGGCTGGCTGTCCAGGCCCGCTTCGGCCGGGATCACGTCCAGGCGCACCTTCGTGCCCTTGTTGCCGCGGATCTTGGCGACGACGTCGTCGATGCGCCAGCCGATCACGTCTTCCATCGCGCCGCTTTCGCCCTGGCCCACGCCGACCACGCGGTCGCCGGGCTTGAGCTTGCCGGATTTGCCGGCTGGACCGCCGGGCACGATCTCGCGGATCGCGACCACGTCGTCCTGCTTCTGCAACACGGCGCCGATGCCTTCCAGCGAGAGAGACATCGACACGTTGAAGTTGTCGGCCGTCTTCGGCGTGAAGTAGTCGGTGTGCGGATCGACCGAATTGGCGTAGCTGTTGAGGAAGGTCTGGAACACGTCCTCGCCCTTCAGCTCGGCGATGGACTTGCCCATGTTCGCGTAACGCTTGTCGAGCGTCTTG
Organism: Lysobacter soli; assembly: GCF_003382285.1. Classification (GTDB taxonomy): domain Bacteria; phylum Pseudomonadota; class Gammaproteobacteria; order Xanthomonadales; family Xanthomonadaceae; genus Lysobacter_J; species Lysobacter_J soli. Next base: position 156,220 of record NZ_QTJR01000002.1, on the reverse strand, counting down.
CGGATGTCGTCGGGCTTCTTGCCGGCGAGCTTCAGGCGCAGCCAGTCGTTGCGTACCGAGGCCTTCCACAACGTGTCGAGCGCCGCGTCGTCGGTCGCCCACGGCGCCTTCTCGCGGTCGTACTCGTAACGGTCGTTGCCGGTGAAATCGAACATGTCCTGCTTGAGCAGGCCGCGCGCGTAGCCCACGCGCTGGTCCACGCGCTGCTTGTAGGTCGCGAAGATCGCGTAGGCCGGTGCGAGGTCGCCGCTCTTGATCGCGTCGTCGAACTTCAACTTGTAGGCATCGAACTTGGCGATGTCCTGCGCGGTGAAGAACTGCTTGCCGCCGTCGAGCGATTCGAGATAGCGCTTGTAGATGTCGGCCGAGAGCGTGTCGTCCAGCGCGACCGGGCGGTACGCGTAGCGGCTGTCGGACAGCAGGCCGTAGACGAGTTTCGCCGCCGTGGTCTGGTCGGCGGTGGCCGCGCGCGGAAGCTGCGAGACCTCCATCGACTTGATCAGGTTCGGCTTCTCGTGCGTCGGAACTTCAACCTGCGAAGTCTTCTTGTCGGCCGCGCTGTCGGACTGCGCGAGCAGTGCCAGGGGCGAGGCCAGCGCGAGGGCGACGAGGACGGAGGCGGGAGTGGTCTTGGCTTTCATCGAGGAGGCTTCGCGACCGCATGCGGCCGAATGGGGGTCCTGAGGAGACGAACGCAGAATGGAGTGCGGTTCGACAACCCCACAGTGCCGAAAGTTGCGGGACGTGTCACCCACCGGGGGTGGGAATTAGCGTGCCAGTCGCCGCACTTCGCCCGTTCACCCGGGTGCGTTCAGCTGGGCGACGGGCTGCGGTCAGGCACGACTCAGCCTCGGCCTTTGCCGATCAACACGATGTGAGCGCAATGCGACGGTTGGCGCGGCGATCACCCGGCCGCGACGACCCCGGCTTCGAGCGCCGAACGGTCGGCGTGATACGACGAGCGGACCAGCGGACCGGAGGCGACGTGGGTGAAGCCCAGCGCGTAGCCGTACTCCTCCAGCGCCTTGAACTCCTCCGGCGTCCAGTAACGCAGCACCGGGTGGTGGTGCGCGCTGGGCTGGAGGTACTGGCCGATGGTGATCATGTCCACGTCGTGGTCGCGCAGGTCGCGCAGCGTGCCCTGCACCTGCTCCATCGTCTCGCCCAGGCCGAGCATGATGCCGCTCTTGGTGGCGACCTCCGGATGCTGCGCCTTGAACTTCTTCAGCAGCGTCAGCGACCACTGGTAGTCGGCGCCCGGACGCACGTTGCGGTACAGGTCCGGCACGGTCTCGACGTTGTGGTTGAACACGTCCGGCGGGCTGGCGGCCATGATCTCCAGCGCGCGCTCCATGCGGCCCTTGCCGCGGAAGTCGGGCGTGAGGATCTCGATGCGCGTGCGCGGGCTGTGCTCGCGGATCGCGGCGATGCAGTCGACGAAATGCTGGGCGCCGCCGTCGCGGAGGTCGTCGCGATCGACGCTGGTGACGACCACGTACTTCAGGCCCATGTCGGCGACGGTGGTCGCCAGGCTCAGGGGCTCGGACGGATCCGGCGGCTTCGGGCGGCCGTGGGCGACGTCGCAGAAGCTGCAGCGGCGGGTGCAGACCTCGCCCAGGATCATGAAGGTCGCCGTGCCGTGGCTGAAGCACTCGTGGATGTTCGGGCAGCTGGCTTCCTCGCACACCGTGACCAGGCGGTTCTCGCGCAGCTTCGACTTCAGCTGCGCCACCGAGTTGCCCGACGGAATGCGTACGCGGATCCACGACGGCTTGCGCAGCACCGGTGCGTCGGCGAACTGCACCGGCGAGCGGGCGATCTTGTCGCCGGCGATCTGCTTCACGCCCGGCTGCAACGACGACGCGGCGTCGCCGCTCACGACCGAAAGCGGGATGGTCTTGGAGGCGGTCTCGGACATGGCGTGGGGGAATCTCTGGATCGGCGAACGCGCCGGAAAAAGACGGCGCCGGGGAAGGTCAGAACGTCGGCGGCGGGGCCGTTTCGACGGTCAGTCCGAACTGGCGGGCGACGTGCCCGATCAGCACCGGCTTGACCGGCTCCAGCCCGGAAGGGCCGCCCAAGTCTAGCATCGAGGTCACCTGCAGCCCCTGGTAGCCGCAGGGGTTGATGCGCCGGAACGGCTCCAGGTCCATCGCGATGTTGAAGGCGAGGCCGTGGAAGGTGCAGCCACGGCGCACGCGGATGCCGAGCGCGCCGATCTTCGCCCCATTCACGTAGACGCCGGGGGCGCCGTCGCGTCGCTCGGCGTGGATGTTCCAGTCGCCCAGCGTGTCGATCATCGCCTGCTCGATGCGGTGCACGTATTCCTTGACGCCGACCTTCAGGCGCTTCAGGTCCAGCAGCGGATACAGCACGATCTGGCCCGGCCCGTGATAGGTCACCTGGCCGCCGCGATCGACGTGGATCACCGGGATGTCGCCGGGGAACAGCACGTGTTCGTCCTTGCCGGCCTGGCCGAGGGTGAACACCGGATCGTGCTCGACCAGCCACAGCTCGTCGGGCGTGTCGGCGGTGCGCGCGTCGGTGAAGGCCTGCATGGCGTGCCAGACCGGTTCGTAGGCACGGCGACCGAGGTCGCGCAGCTGCGTCGGCGGCAGCGTGCGGAGCGGTTCGGGCGCGACGACGGGCTCGCTCAGAGCGTCCACTTCACTTCCGGATGCTCGCGCAGCACCTGGTGCGCCAGGTCGTACTGCTCGCGATCCCGCGCGCGGAAGGTGATGCGCACGGAGACGTAGCGGCCGTTGCTGGACAGCTTCCAGTTGACGGTTTCCTGCACCACTTCGATGCCCGCATCGAGCAGCAGCGTCGGCAGCACCGTTTCCAGGTCCTTCTCGGCGGCGCCCATGGCGCTCAGCTCGAACGTGCCCGGGAACTGGAAGCCGTGCTCGGGGTTGTCGGATTTGATTTCCATGGCCGGATTATGGGTCCGGGGCCCGGCAAACCCAAGGCGCCGTAACGCGGAAGGCCGGCTTGCGCCGGCCTTCTTCACATCGCGGGATGCTGCGTTGCGCGGAGGGTTACTCCGACTCCCACCACATCCAGAACTCGTCCCACAGGCGCTTGAAGAAGCCGCCCTGCTCGACCGCGTTGAGCGCGACCAGCGGGCGCTCGGCCACGACCTTGCCGTCGAGCGTGACCTTCACCGAGCCGATCTTCTGGCCCTTCGCGATCGGCGCGACAAGCTGCTTGGGCACGTCCATCGTCGGCTTGAGCTGGTCGTACTTGCCGCGCTGCACCGTCACCAGCAGCGGTTCGGCGACGCCGAGCTGCACTTCGTCGGACGCGCCCTTCCACACCTTCTGCTTCGCGATCGCCTTGCCGGCGTCGTAGAGGTTGTGCGTCTCGAAGAAACGGAAGCCCCAGTTCAGCAGCGCCTGCGAGTCCACCGCGCGCTGGTTCTCGCTGCTGGAACCCATGACGACCGAGATCAGGCGCTGGTCGCCGCGCTTGGCCGAGGCCATCAGGCAGTAGCCGGCGCCGGAGTGGTGGCCGGTCTTGATGCCGTCGACCGACGGGTCGCGCCACAGCAGCAGGTTGCGGTTCGGCTGGGTGATGGGACCGACCGTGAATTCCTTGATCTTGTTGTACGAGTACGCAACCGGGTAATCGTGCACCAGCGCGCGGCCGAGCAGCGCGAGGTCGTGCGCGGTCGAGTAATGCTCCGGCGCGGACAGGCCGGTCGGGTTCACCCAATGCGTGTTCTTCAGGCCGATGCGCTGCGCGTACTGGTTCATCAGCGCGGCGAACGCGTCGGTGCTGCCGGCGACGTGTTCGGCCAGCGCGATCGCGGCGTCGTTGCCCGACTGCACGACCATGCCCTTTTCCATCTCGAGCAACGGCGCGGTCTTGTTGACCTCGAAGCCGGAGTAGCTGCCATCGGTGCCGGCGCCGCCGACGCGCCAGGCGTTCTCGGTCATCATCACCTGGTCGTCGGGCTTGACCTTGCCGGCCGCCATTTCGGCGGCGATGACGTAGCTGGTCATCACCTTGGTGATGCTCGCCGGTTCCAGGCGCTGGTCGTAGTTCTCCCCGGCCAGGACGTTGCCGCTGGCGGCGTCCATCAGCACCCAGGCGCTGGCGGTGATCTGCGGCGGCGGCGGGACCGGCAGCGACTGGCTCGCGGGCGGCAGCTGCGTGCGCGGCGTCGGGGTGGTCTGGGCGATGGCGAGACCAGCCACGAGGGTCGTGGTGGCCGCGAGGACGACGGCTCTGGCGAGAGCGGGGACTTTCATTTTCTACGAAGCTCCGGGCACCGGCAGGGACCGGCGATTGGCAAAGGGTGGGACGAATTCTAGTCGCGGACGCGCTGCGGCTGGCCGAAACCCAGACCCGCGATGCGCTGTGCAAGTTCCGTGGCCTGCGTGGCCTGCAGCGGGCCGACGCGCAGCCGCCACACGGTCTGGCCGTTGGCGCTGGCGTCGCTGATCTGGGCGCCGTCGATCCCGGCCGCGCGCAGGCGCGTCAGGGCCCGGTCGGCGTTGTCGCGGGCGGAAAAACTGGCGATCTGGAAGACGACGTCGTCGCCGGCGACCTGGGCCGGCGCTGGCGTCGGAACCGGCGCCGGGACGATGGCGGGCTTCGTCGCGGTGGCGGCCGCGACCGCCGCGTCGAACTTTCCGGCCTGGCTGGCCATCGGCGTGGGCTTGCCCGTGGCGATGCGCACGCCGGGCGGAAGTACGGCGGCATTCGCCGAGCCGACCGGGATTGCCGCGACCAGGCGATCCATCGCGCTCGGCGGCTTGGCCGGCGCGGGTGCAGGCGCCGGAGCCGGCGGCGCGGCGGCGTAGACCGGTGCATCGTCGTCCGGCGTCAGCGCGCGCACTTCGACGTTGCCGGTGCCACGCGCGGTGATGCCGAGCTTCACCGCTGCGGCGTAGGAGAGGTCGATCACGCGGCCGTCGTGGAACGGGCCGCGATCGTTGACGCGCACCACCACCGACCTGCCGTTGTCCAGGTTGGTCACGCGCGCGAAGCTCGGCAGCGGCAGCGTCTTGTGCGCGGCGGTGAAGGCGTACATGTCGTACACCTCCAGGTTGGACGTGCGCCGTCCGTGGAACTTCTGGCCGTAGTACGACGCGGTGCCGCGCTCGACGTAGCCCTTCGGGTTGGCGAGCACCTTGTAGGTCTTGCCGAGCACGACGTAGCTCGGGCGATTGCCGATAGCCGACCGCGGCTCGTTGGTGACCTCGGGTTCGGGAATGGCGTCGACGTCGGGGATGTAGTCCGGCGTGCTGTCCTTCACGCCCGGCTTGTACAGGCCGCCGGCGGTGTAGTGGCCGCGCGTGCTCGGATCTTCCTGCGCGGGCGCGTACGGGGATTTCTTCTTTCCGCCGGGGAGCGGCGCGTGGTGCACGCCACCGCGATCGGGCGCGGCGACCGGCTGCGAACCCGACTTCTTCGGCGAACTCGCGCACGCCGCGAGGGTAAGCACCGCGGCCGCCAGGAGGGCCCGGGCAGCCACGGCGCCAAGGGCAGGCAGGCGCGTCATGCGGACGGCTGTCCGTCGGATGCGGTCGCGACGTCCGCATCGCCTCGCCCGGCGATGGCCTGGCTCAGCTGGTACACCGCCATCGCGTAATGCTTGGAGATGTTGTAGCGGGTGATCGCGTAGAAGTTGCGGAAACCGAACCAGTATTCCGGACCGCTGGTGCCGTCGAGCATCACCACCGTGGCGTGTTCGCCCGCGGGCGAGACCGGCGTGAGCGGGCGGAAGCCGCGCGTGGCCAGGTCATCCATCGTGTAGAGCGGATCCAGGCTTTCCGGCTCGATGGGCTGCGCGTTCGCGGCCGCGTTGGCGCGGACCGTCACCGGGCCGCCGCGTTCCCACCCGCCCTTCTTCACGAAGTAGTTGGCGATGGACGCGAAGACGTCGTCGAGGTTGTTGAACAGGTCGCGCTTGCCGTCGCCGTTGCCGTCCACCGCGAACTCGCGGTAGCTCGACGGCATGAACTGGCCCCAGCCCATCGCACCGGCATAGCTGCCCTTGAGCGTGGTGATGTCCAGTCCCGTTTCCTTGCCCAGCGCGAACAGCTGCGCGAGCTCGCCACGGAAGAACGCCTCGCGGCGGTTCTCGCGATCGAGCTTGGCCGGGTCGCCGCTGCGCGGATACGCGAAGGCGAGCGTGTACAGCGCATCGAGCACCGGATACGAACCGGTGTTGCGGCCGTAGTTGGTTTCCACGCCGATGATCGAGACGATCACTTCGGCCGGCACGCCGTAGGTCGCTTCGGCGCGTGCGAGTTCGTCGCGGTGTTCGGCGAGGAACGCGCGACCGCCGTCGATACGCGACTGCGTGATGAAGATCGGGCGGTAATCGCGCCACGGCTTGGCTTCGGCCGGCTTCGACATCGCGGCGATGATGCTGTCGCGGATTTCGGCGCGCGCGAGCACCGACTCGATGTACGCCGGATCGATGCCGTACTGCGCGGCGGTCTCGCGCACGAACGCGGCGCGCGCGACCTCCAGCGGCTGCTGCACGACCGGCGCCGGCAACGCAGGCGTGCCCGGCACGTGCCGCGGCTTGGCGGCTGCGGGAGCGGTGGCGGTCGGGGTCTGCGGCGCGGGCGCCTGGGTCTGGGTGGCGCAACCGGCCAACGCGGCAAGAATCGCGCTGATCGCGGCGCTACGAGTGAGGTGGCGTCGGGTCATCGCCGCGAGGGTAGCACGCGCTTGCGAGGCCAAAAACCGCGTGTTCAGCCTTGCCGCGGGCAACAGTCAGGTTCGCTGCGCCCACTTCGACGCATGCGGCCCGGATCGGTCTCGTCCGCGGCGCACGCAAGTTCGTCGTCGACGTTTTCTCAGCGCGCGTAGACCGGCCGGTGCGCCCGGACCGCCATCACCACGCCCAGGCCGGCCAGCAGCGAGACCGCGGACGTGCCGCCGTAGCTCAGCAGCGGCATCGGTACGCCGACCACGGGCAACAGGCCGGAGATCATGCCGCCGTTGACGATCACGTACACGCAGAACGCCAGGCCCAGCGCGCCGGCGATCAGGCGCGAATAGCCGTCGCGCGCTTCGGAGGCGATCCACAGGCAGCGGCCGATCACGAACAGGTACAGCGCCAGCACCGTCGCCACGCCCATCCAGCCGAATTCCTCGCTGAGCACGGCGAAGATGAAATCGGTCGTGTGTTCGGGCAGGTAGTTCAGATGCGACTGCGAGCCCTGCCCCCAGCCCTTGCCGGTGAGGCCGCCGGCGCCGATGGCGATCTTCGACTGGATGATGTTCCAGCCGGTACCGAGCGGGTCGGATTCGGGGTTGAGGAAGGTCAGGATGCGGTCCTTCTGGTACGGCCTCAGCAGCCAGAACCAAGCTACAGGCGCGACCGCGGCCACGGCGCCGAAGGCCATGCCGAACCACCACCACGGCAAGCCGGCCAGGTACAGCGCGAACGCGCCGCTGGTGGCGACCAGCATCGCGGTGCCGAAGTCCGGCTGCAGCAGGATCAGCCCGGTCGGCGCGGCGATCAGCAATCCGGCGAGCAGCACGGTGCGGAAGCGCGGCGGCAAGGCCTGACGGTCCAGATACCACGCCACCATCATCGGCAGGCTCAGCTTGAGCAGTTCCGCCGGCTGCACGTAGACGACGCCGAGGTTGATCCAGTGCCGGCCGTGCTTGCCGGTGCCGATCAGCAGCACCAGCAGCAGCGGCACGAGCGAGGCCGCGAACACGAACGGCGTCCAGTTGCGCAGCTGGTTCGGCGGCACGCGCGAGAGCGCCCACATCACGCCGAGCCCGGCGACGAAGAACGCGCCCTGACGCACGACCAGGCCCATGGCATGGTCGGCGGCGCTGTACAGCACGGCCAGCCCGATCACCATCAGCGCGAGCAACGCGCCCAGCAGCGGCAGGTCGAGCGTGCGTGCGAAGCGCACCAGCAGGTCGAACAGCCAGCGCAGGATCTGCCTCATCGGGTGGGCTCCTGGGGCGGTGTCTGTGTCTGCGTCTGCGGCTGCGGCGGTTGCGGCTGCGCTTGCGTTGTCCCGCTCGCGGCAGGCGGAGTTGCGACGACGGCGCGCGGCGTCGGCAGGATCGGCACCACCGGCGCGCCCTGCGTCGCCGCGGCCGCCACAACCGGCGCCGCATGCGGCTGCGCCGGACGGGTGTACTTCGGATCGGTCGGCACCGGCTCGGGCATCTTGCCCAGCAGCCACGCGTCGAAGATCTTGCGCGCGATCGGCGCCGCCGTGCTGCCGCCGAAGCCGCCGTGTTCGACCGAGATGGCGACCACGATCGTCGGGTTGTCCGCCGGTGCATAGCCGACGAACAGCGCCTGGTGGCGCAGGTGGTACGGCAACGAATGCGGATCGAAACTCTGGCTGCCCTTGCGGCTGATCTTCTGCGCCGTACCGGTCTTGCCCGCCATCAGGTACGGCGCGCCGGCGGCCATCGCGCGCCCGGTGCCGCCCGGGCCCATCGTCGCCATCATGCCTTCCTGCACGGCGCGCAGATTGTTCGCGTTGTCGGTGATGCGCGGCGCCTCGGGCTGCTTGAGCGGCACCCACGGCGTGTCGTAACCGTCGCGACGTTCGGCGACCAGGTGCGGACGCACGAGGTGGCCGCCGTTGGCGATCGCCGCCGTGCCGCGCACGAGCTGCAACGTGGTGGCGATCCAGTAGCCCTGACCGATGCCCGCGTTCACCGTCTCGCCGGCGTACCACGGCTCCTTGCTGCGCGTGCGCTTCCACTGCGGCGACGGCACCACGCCCTTGTTCTCGCCGGCCAGGTCGATGCCGGTCTTGTCGCCGAATCCATACTTGCGCATGTACTCGTCGAAGCGCTCGATCCCCATGTCGTAGGCGAGCTTGTAGTAATAGAAATTCACCGACGCGGCGATCGACTTGCGCAGGTCCGTCCAGCCGGCGCCGCCGTGGGCGTCGCGCCAGCCGCGCTTCTGGCCGGGGATGTAGAACGTGCCGGTCGAAAACACCTTCGACTCCGGCGTGCGCAGGCCGCTGTCCAGGCCGGCCAGGCCGATCAGCGGCTTCACCGTCGAGCCCGGCGGGCCGCCGCCGAGCACGTTGCGGTTGAACAGCGGGCGCGACGGGTTGTCCATCAGCGCGCGGTAATCGACGTTGGAGATGCCGTTGACGAACAGGTTCGTGTCGTAGCCCGGCAGGCTGACCATGGCGAGGATTTCGCCGGTGCGCGGATCCATCGCGATGGCCGAGCCGTCCATGTCGCCGAATGCCGTCACCATCGCCTGCTGCAGGTCCAGGTCGATGCTCAGGCGCAGGTCCGCGCCGGGCGTGGCCGGCACGTGGCCGACCTGGCGCATCGGGCGGCCGTCGACGTTGGTTTCGATCTGCTCGTAGCCGACCTTGCCGCGCAGCGCTTCCTCGTAATAGCGCTCCAGCCCGGTCTTGCCGATGTGCGTGAGCGCAGCGCCGCCTTCGCCCAATTCCTTCAGGTCGTCCGCGTCGATGCGGCCGACGTAGCCGATCACGTGCGAAAGCAGCTCGCCGTACGGATAACGGCGATTGAGGTACGGCACCAGGTCCACGCCGGGATAGCGCCAGCGATCGACCGCGAAGCGCGCGGCCTCTTCCTCGGTGACGCGCAGCTTCAGCGTGATCGGCTTGTAGCCGCGGGTGGCGCGCCGTTCGTCCTCGAAACGCGCGATGTCCTCCGGCGTGAGGGCGATGATCTTCCCCAGCGCCGGCAGCCACGTTTCGCTCTTGCCGGCTTCGAAGGGCGTCACTTCGATGCGGTACGCCGGCACGTTGTCGGCGAGCACGCGCCCCTTGCGATCCAGGATCAGCCCGCGCCCCGGCACCACCGGCCGCAGCTTGATGCGGTTGGCTTCCGAACGCGTGGCGTAGTCGTCGTGCTGCCAGACCTGCAGGCGGAAGTACCAGAAGCCCAGTCCCGCCAATGCCAGCATCACGCAAGCGAAGGCGATGGCGGAGCGCAATCGGAACTGGTTGGCTTCGGCTGCGCTGTTCTTCAGGACGCGACGACGCGGGCCCATCTCAGCGCGCCCTCCATCGACCGTGGCGGAGCGAGTCCAGCGCGACGTAGGCCAGCGGCCACAGCACCATTCCGGTGACCGGCGAGGCCCAGCGCAGCGGATGGAGCGGCGCAACGCCGACGGCGATGTGGATCGCCGCGGTGACGATGCAGTCGTTCAATAGCAGGCCGCCGATCGCCAGCGCCTGCTGCGACACCGGGAAGAACCGCAGCCGCGCGCGGAAGCGCTGGAGGATGTAGGCCATCACCACCAGCCGCAGCGCCTGTTCGCCGAACAGGCTGCCGGTGACCAGATCGCCCAGCAGACCGATGACGAAGGCCAGGCCGAGCCCGACGTGATCAGGGTCTTCGATCACCCAGTACGCCAGCACCAGCGCCAGCCAGTACGGACGCAGCGGCTGCACCGAAGCCGGCAGCGGCAGGAGCATCAGCATCAGGGCCACGACGATGCTGACCGGCAGTACCCATTGCGGACGGGCGCGGGTCATCGGCGAGTCTCCGACGGCGTCGGCTGGCTGGGCGGCGGATTTGCCGCGGGCGTGCGTGCGGCAGGCGTGGTCGGTTGCTGCCCGGGTGGGGTGCTGGCGGGACGCGTGTTCGTGCCGCTGCTCGCCGGGGCGGCGCGGGTCGCGGGCGTGCTGTTGCCCGGCGCGCCTGCGGCCGGCGGATTCGCTGCGCCGTTCGCGACGGGGCTACCCGGCTGCGTCGAAGCAGCGCCTTGGACTGCTGCGGGCGCTGCGCCCGGCGCGGTAGCCGAGACGGCCCCTGCGGCGGCCGCATCCGACGGCGTGAAGGCCGTCGCGCCCGGCAGCGGATTGGGCATCGAAAGCAGCACCAGCACTTCGCGGCCGCGGTCGAGCTGCGCCGCCGGCGTGACTTCGCCAATGAGGAAGGCGCGGCTGTCGTCCGGCTTGAGCGAGGCGATCTTGCCCACCGGGAAGCCCGGTGCGAAACGGCCGCCCAGGCCGGACGTGACCAGCACGTCGCCGACCTTCACGTCGCTGGAGAGCGGCACGCTGGTCAGGCGCAGCTTGTCGCTGCGGCCTTCGCCATACACCACCAGACGCACGCCGTTGCGCGCGACCGCCACCGGCACCGCGTGCGAGGGATCGGTCAGCAGCAGCACGTTGGCGTACATCGGCGTGACGGCGATGACCTGGCCGAGCAGGCCGTTGGCGTCGATCACGTTCTGCCCGACCTGCACGCGCTCGCGCGAGCCGGCATTGAGGACGAGCCGCTGCCGGGCGGGATCGAGGTCGATGTCCAGGACCGGCGCGAGGACCACGTCGAGGTTGCCGGACTGCGACGCCTCGAGCAGCCCGCGCAGACGCGCGTTGTCGGCGGCGAGCGTCGCCAGCCGGGCCATGCGCGCCTGGTTGAGCATGAGGTCGTTGCGAAGCCGGCGGTTTTCGGCGGTGAGCTGGGCCAGCGTGCCGGCGTCCTCGCGGACGCGGTCGACGACCTGTCCGGGCCAGCCGGCGACCATCCACAGCGGCTGCACGAGCAGCGTCACCTGCCGGCGCGCCTGCGCAAGCCAGCCGCCGCGGTGGTCGAGCACGATCAGCACCACCGCCAGCGCCAGGTAGGCGAGCAGCTTGAGCGTGCCGGCCACGTCACCGGGGCGTGCGGAAGCGGGAGGGCCGGCGTAGGTGGGCATCGGGGCCGGAAGAGGCGGATCAGGTGTGGGACTTCGACGTTCGCGGCCGGGCGGGAATCCCCATCGGCCGGCCGCGATGCGCGTTCATTCGGGGAAAGGACGGCCCGGGGCGTCGAAACGCGATGCCCGAGCCGGTCCCCGGTTCGATCATTCCGGCGCGAAGAACTCGTTGCCGTGCATGTCGACCAGCTCCAGCGCGCGGCCACCGCCGCGGGCGACGCAGGTCAGCGGGTCATCGGCGACCTGCACGTGCAGGCCGGTTTCCTCGCTGATCAGGCGGTCCAGGTCGCGCAGCAACGCGCCGCCGCCCGTCAGGACGATGCCGCGCTCGGCGACGTCGGCGCACAGTTCCGGCGGGGTCTGCTCCAGCGCCAGCTTGATCGCCGAGACGATGCCGGCGAGCGGCTCGCGCAGGGCTTCCAGCACTTCGTTGGAGTTGATGGTGATCATCTTCGGCACGCCCTCGGCGAGGTTGCGGCCGGAGACTTCCACCGTCGCCGCCTTCTGCTGCGGGTAGGCGCAACCGATCTCGAGCTTGATGCGCTCGGCCGTGGCTTCGCCGATCAGCGTGCCGTAGGTGCGGCGGACGTAGCTGATGATCGACTCGTCGAAGCGGTCGCCGCCGATGCGGACCGACGCGGAGTAGACGATGCCGTTGAGCGCGATGACCGCCACTTCCGTGGTGCCGCCGCCGATGTCCACCACCATCGAGCCGCGGGCCTCGGTCACCGGCATGCCGGCGCCGATGGCGGCCGCCATGGGCTCCTCGATCAGGTAGACCTCGCGGGCACCGGCCTCCTCGGCCGATTCCTTGATCGCGCGGCGCTCCACCTGGGTCGAACCGCACGGCACGCAGACCAGCACGCGCGGGCTCGGGCGCAGGAAACGGCTCTTGTGCACCTTGCGGATGAAGTGCTTGAGCATTTCCTCGGTGTAGGTGAAGTCGGCGATGACGCCGTCCTTCATCGGCCGGATGGTCGTGATGTGGCCCGGCGTGCGCCCGAGCATCATCTTGGCCTCGCTGCCCACCGCCGCCACGGTGCGGTTGCCGCCGATCAGGCGGTCCTGGCGGACGGCCACGACGGAGGGCTCATTCAGCACGATCCCCTGGCCGCGGACGTAGATGAGGGTGTTCGCCGTGCCCAGGTCGATGGACAGGTCGTTGGAAAACATGCCGCGAAACTTCTTGAACATCGAGGATCGGCCGTCGAAAAGGTGGGGGCGTGAGAGGCGCGTGAGGGGTTCGCTAGCCTAGCAACCACCCCCTTGCGGCACAAGGAAAATACCTGCAATTCCGGGCACTTCGTGCCCTCTCCCGTCACGTTTCGGAAGCGTCCTATGCCGGGGCGGGCGAACGGTTCAGCTGGGCGGCCGCTGGCCGCGGGCGCCCCCAGCGGCTACCCTAGCGCCCGCGCGGCGCTGGGCCGCTGCTCCGTGACCTCACGCACCACGCCGGAACCGCGCCGCGGACGGCCCTGAACCCTGGGAATTTCGATGTCTGCACTGATCTGCGGCTCGCTGGCCTACGACACCATCATGGTGTTCCCCGACCAGTTCAAGAACCACATCCTGCCCGACAAGGTGCACATCCTGAATGTGTCCTTCCTCGTCCCGCGGATGCGCCGCGAGTTCGGCGGCTGCGCCGGCAACATCGCCTACAACCTCAAGCTGCTCGGCGGCGATCCGATCCCGATGGCGACCGTCGGCCAGGACTTCGCGCCCTATCGCGAGCACTTCCAGCAGCAGGGCATCAACCTGTCGCAGGTGAAGGAGATCGAAGAGCTCTTCACGCCGCAGGCCTTCATCACCACCGACCACGACAACAACCAGATCACCGCGTTCCATCCGGGCGCGATGATGCGTTCGTACGAGAACCACGTGCGTGATGTCCCGGGCGTGACGTTCGGCATCGTCAGCCCCGACGGTCGCGAAGGCATGCTGCAGAACGCGCAGGAATTCGCCGAGTTGGGCATTCCCTTCATCTTCGATCCGGGCCAGGCCATGCCGCTGTTCAACGGCGAGGAACTGCGCAACTTCATCGAGCTGGCCGACTACGTCACCGTCAACGACTACGAGTCCAACCTGCTGCAGGAACGCACCGGCTGGAGCGAGAACGACATCGTCAAGCGCGTGAAGGCCTACATCACCACGCGCGGACCGCACGGCTCGCAGATCCACACGCCCGAGAAGACCATCGACGTCCCGCCGGCGCACGAGCGCCGCGTGACCGATCCGACCGGTTGCGGCGATGCGTTCCGCGCCGGCCTGATCTACGGCATCGAGAAGGGCTACGACTGGCTCACCATCGGCCGCATGGGCAACCTGATGGGCGCGCTGAAGGTCGAACATCCGGGCACGCAGAACCAGCGCTTCGATTTCGACGAGTTCAACGAACAGTTCAAGCAGCAGTTCGGTTACGCGCTGTAACGCGCCGCATCGGACGCGATCGAAAAACCCCGCATCTCGCGGGGTTTTTCGTATCCGCACGCGTCACATCATATGCGCCAGCCAGAGCATCTCCGGCGCGGCGAGGCGCTCGAACTCGCGGTACGGCATGCGCACCACTTCGGTGTGGTTGCCGGCGTTGAATGCGATCTCTTCCTGGTGCGCCAGTCGGGAATCAATATAGACCGGCATGCCGTAGAGATGGCCGAACGGCGGCATCGCGCCCGGCTCGCAGTCGGGGAACGCATCGCGGAATTCCGTCTCCTCCGCCAGTTCCACCGGCACGCCGCCCAGCGCGAGCGACAGGCGGTAGAGATCCGCGCGATACGCCGCCGGCATCACCACCATGGCGAGTCGGCCGTCGGCTTTGAGCATCACCGTCTTGGCGAAGTGGTTGGGCTCCACGCGCACCGCCGATGCGGTCTCGTGCGCGGTCACCGTGCGCGGATGCGTGAGCGTCGTGTAGGGCGCCTGGCCCTGGTCGAGCAGGTTGTGCAGACGTGGGGAGAGCATGGCGTCCTCCACCCGATGGGCCATGCCGCCTGCGTTCCGATCGCGACCGCGTGGCTTGCTGACCGGCCCGCGTCATCCGTGTGCGTGCCGCCGGATGCGCGACGACGTGCGCCGGCATCGGGATCGAGCTTACGGAGGTTCGTGTAAGGCGATGTGCACGACGGCGCCCTCGCCTTAGCCCCTCTCCCGACGGGAGAGGGGTTGGGGTGAGGGGCAACGAAGCGGCAGCCTCACACGTGCAGTGCAGTGAAGCACTGCACGTTCCACCTTTGACCCTTCGTTGCCCTCATCCGCCCCGGATCAGGTGCTGGGGCACCTTCTCAGCTCTGCACTCCCTTCAGTCGCCGCAAGGAGGGCAGCAGGCAGCTCAATTCCACTTCGGCATCTTCGAAGCATCCAGCCCGCCCACCTCGAATACCGCGGTGCGCGTGCCGCCGGCCTTCACCGGGAATTCGATGGCGATGACCTTCGCGGCCTTCACCGTCTTCCACAGCATCTTCTCGTCCTCGATGAACATCGCGATGGCCTCGTCGGTTTTCGGGCGGCTCGCGTCCACGCGCTTGGGCTCGGCATCGTCTACCTTCAGCTTCACCTTGCAGCCGCCGTAGCAGTCGAAATCGCCCTTCTCCAGCACGAGGTAGCTGCTGCGGCCCCAGTCGGGGCGATCGCGGAAGATCAGCTGCACCGGGCGCGGACCGCTGCCGTCGGTGTCGACGGGATCCTTCGCGTAGATCGACGCCGATACCTGCTCGCCCTTCTCTACCGGTTGCGTCTGGTACGTCCACAACGCGGCGGTGCGGCGCTGCTCGCGCGCCTGCGCGGCCTTTTCCCGCACTTCGTTGTAGCGCATCTCGATGCGACCGAACGCCGCACTGTTCGGATACATGGCCGCGAGCACATCGCCGTGCGCGCGTGCGAGCTCCCAGTTCTGCTTGCCGTATTCGGCCTCGAACGCCTTGGCCATTTCGTCGGCGGCCTGCTCCTGCGCGTCCGCCTGCGAGGCGGCTTCGGCCTTCGGATCGCTCGCCGGCTGGCACGCGGCGAGCGCGCCTGCGAGCACGACGGTGGAGCATCTGATTGCGGCGCGCTTGATTGCAGCGTGCTTGATTGCAGCGCGTTTCATTGCGGCATGTTTCATCGTTGCCTTCCTCGTTCGATCAGTTCGACGACGGCGTTCGCGACCGCGTCGGGCTTTTCCAGTATCGACATGTGGCCGCAGCCTTCCAGCATGACGCGCTGCGCCTGCGGGATGCGCTGCGCGTACAGCGCGAGCGCGCTCGCGTCGATCACCGCGTCCTGGCGGCACCATAGCAGCAGCGCCGGCTGGCGGATGCGCACGGCGTCACCGCCTGGCAGGAAGCGCTCGTCGCTGCGACCGATGCGATCGAGCACAGCCTGTTCGAATGCAGCGTCCTGCGTTCGGCGCGCGATGTAGACGCGGTCTGCCGGCCAGGGAATCGTCGGCTTCGCGACATCGTCGAAGAACACCGTGTCGAGATAGCGTTGCAGCGATGCTTCATCGTGCACGGCGAATGGATTCCTTCCGGCGAGCACGTCGATGCCGAAGCGGTTGTCGCGGAAACGCACGCCCGCCGCGTCGATCAACGCCACGCGCGCGACGCGATCGGGATGCCGCGCGGCGGTCAGCGCGGCGATGCCGCCGCCCATCGAATGGCCGAGCAGCACGACGGGTTCGTCCGGCGATACGGCCTGGAGAAAATGCGCGACGCGCTCGCTCTGCGCGAGGAAACCGTAGTTCGCGTCGTCGATGCGATTCGATTCGCCCCAGCCGGGAAGGTCGGGCACGACGACGCGGTAACGCTCACGCAAGCGGCGCGCCAGCGGAAACCAGTTTTCCTTGCTGCCTGTGAAGCCGTGCAGCATTACGACGGTGGGCGCATTGCGCGGCGCTTCGTCGTTGTAGGCGTAGACCCAATGGTCTTCGCCGATCTGCACGCTGGCTTTCGACAGGCCAGCGGCGATGCGCTGGCGGGCGAAGTCGCCACTGATGATCGCGTAGGGGTTGTGCCAGAGAAGCGCCGCCGCCAGGAGCAGCAGCGCGAGCAGTGCGGTGGAAATGACGCGGAGGCGGCGATGGCGCGGCACGGTCACCTCGTAGATTCTCTTGAGGTTGGGACGTGAGGCACCTCACTGCACCTCGCGTACCAGCCCTCACCCCAACCCCTCTCCCGCTAGCGGGAGAGGGGCCTTGAAGCTGCGCTTACGACTTCGGCTGCTTCGCCTTCGCGATCGTCTCTTCCACCGACTGCGTGGTGATCGGGTGATAGCCGGCGCGCGCCTTGGCGAAGGTGTCTTCGGCGAGCTTCAGGCCTTCCGGCGTTTTCACCAGTTCGGCGTAGGTCGGCATGATCAGCTTGCGGCGGCCCACGCGCGCGATGAACTCCGCCGCGGCCGCGTTCGCCTGCGTGTAGCCGCTACGCACCGCCAGCGGGTACCAGCGCTGCGCGATCTCGCCGTTCGGCGTGCCGGTGAAATGGAACGCGGCATCCAGCGCAGCCAGCTGCTCGGGCTTGAGCGTTTCCGGCATGCCGTCGATGAAGTGCACCCATTCCTGCGTGCTCCACTTCGACGTTGCGTCCTTCGCCGGAAGCGTGCCGCTGTCGAGCCACGCCTTGCGCGCGGCGTCCACCGCGTTGAAGCGCGGCGACACGGTCTTGGGCGCGGTATCCGGCACGCCCGGTTCGTAGATCCACTGGTCGAGCTCGGCTTCGGTCGCCTTGCCCGGGTACTTCTCGAGCAGGTTCTTCTTCGCGTACTCGACGAAGGTCGTCGTCGGGATCGACTGGAACGCGAAGTGGTTGAAGTATTCCTTCAGGAACGGATCGAACGCCTCGCGGCCATAACGCTCCTCCAGGAACTGCAGGAACCACGCGCCCTTGGTGTAGACGGTCGAGCTGCTCTGGCCATCCGGATCGGCCAGCGTGCCCGGACGCAGCGCCAGCACCTGCAGCTTCGGATCGAGCTCCTTGTACTCGGCGGCCAGTTCGTTGCGCGAGATGACCTTCTCCATGTCGGCCGCTTCCTTGCCGTACAGGTCCTCGACGATGCGGTTCTCGACGTAGCTGGTGAAGCCTTCGTTGAGCCAGCTGTCCTTCGGCGTGGAGAACGTCACCAGGTTGCCCGACCAGCTGTGCGCCAGCTCATGCGCGACCAGCGACACCAGCGACTTGTCGCCCACGATCACCGTCGGCGTGGCGAAGGTCAGGCGCGGGTTCTCCATGCCGCCGTACGGGAACGACGGCGGCAGCACGAGGATGTCGTAACGCTCCCAGCGGTACGGGCCGTACAGGCGTTCGGCCGTCTGCATCATCTTGTCGGTATCGGCGAACTCGTCGGCCGCCTTCTTCACCATGCCCGGCTCGGCCCACACGCCGGCGCGTCCGCTGATCGGCTGGAACACCAGGTCGCCCGCGGCGATCGCCAGCAGGTACGACGGGATCTTCTGCGGCATCTTGAACGTGTAGTCGCCATCGCGCGCGGCCTTGGGATCGTTGTCGGCGCTCATCAGCACCATGGCGTCCTGTGGCGCGGTCACGTGCGCGGTGTAGGTGAAGCGCACCTGCGGCGTGTCCTGCAGCGGCACCCACGAACGCGCGTGGATCTGCTGCGACTGGCTGAACATGAAGGGCGTCTTCTTGCCCTGCGTCATCTCCGGCGTGAGCCACTGCAGGCCCGAGGCATCGGGCGAGGTGTGGTAGGTCACGCGGATGCGCGGATTGCGCTGCGGCGCCTCGATAGTGAGCTTGCTGCCGAGCACCTTGTCCTTGTCGGCGAGCGCGAACTTCAGGTCTTCCCACTTGCCGTCGCTGCGTTCGCCGACGACTTTCTCGATGGTCAGGTCGCGCGTATCCAGCACCAGCTGCGTGGCGTTCTTGTCGAGCCACTCCAGCGTGTAGGTCGCGCTGCCGCCGAGCTGCCTGTTGTCGAAATCGACCTTCAGCTCCAGCGCGAGGTCGTCGATGCGCACCTTGTCGGGCTGCGCGAAGGAGTATTCGTCAACGGTGGCGGTCGTCTTCTGGTCAGCGGTGGTCACGGCGGCGGTGTCCTTCGCGGCGGTGCCGGCGGGTGGCGCGGCGTCGCGCGAACAACCGGCGGCGAGGGCGGCGGCAAGGCACAGGGTCAGCATCGAATAACGCATGGGAGAACCGGTTCTGGCGGGTGAGCGGGCGAGTGTAGCGCGGCCCGCCGGCCCACCTCACGCCGCGCCGATGCACGGACGCCTACCCTGCCCGGAGCCTCGCCCGGAGCCCGTATTGAACCGCTGCGCCCTGGAAACCGCCTTTCGGCCTGGCCTTGCCGCCCTGCTCGTCGGCGGCCTCGCCGCCTGCACCGCGTTGGCACCGCAGCGCGCGGACGCGCCTGCGACCGCGCGTGTCGAAACGCCTGTCGAAACGCCCGATCTCGCAATGCCGGCGCTGTTCGCCGCGGTGCAACAGGTGCCTTTGTTCGACGACCAGAAGACCTTCGCCGACGCACGACCGCTGCGCGATCCGGCGGACATCGAGGCCGACTTCCTCGCGCTGCGCGACGCGCCGGACTTCCAACTGGCGACATTCGTGAGGGCGAATTTCGACGTGCCCGCGCAGGTCGCGACCTCGCAGGTGAAGGTCGGGCGCACGCTCGAAGCGCACATCGACGGCCTGTGGCCGCAACTCACGCGCATCGATCCGGCGCCGCTGCCGTACGACAGCCGCCTGACCTTGCCGCATGCGTATGTCGTGCCCGGCGGACGTTTCCGCGAGATGTATTACTGGGACTCGTACTTCACGATGCTCGGCCTGGTCGAAAGCGGACAGCGGGATCGCGCGCGCGACATGGTCGCCAACTTCGCCGCGCTGATCGACGCCTACGGCCACATTCCGAACGGCGCGAGAAGCTATTACCTCAGCCGCTCGCAGCCGCCGTACTTCTCGCACATGGTCGAGCTGGAGGCGCGCATCGAGGGCGACACGGTGTATCGCCGTTACCTGCCGCAGCTGCGTCGCGAACATGCGTTCTGGATGCAGGGCGCGTCGTCGCTCGCGCCCGGACAGGCCTCGCGGCGCGTCGTGCGCCTGGACGACGGCAGCGTGCTGAATCGCTACTGGGACGACCGCGACACGCCGCGTCCGGAAGCGTGGCTGCACGATGTGCGCACCGCAGCGAGCGTGCCGGAGCGTCCGCCGACGGAAGTGTTCCGCGAGCTGCGCGCCGGTGCGGAGAGCGGTTGGGATTATTCCAGCCGCTGGCTGGGCGACGGCAACACGCTTGGCACGATCCGCACCACCGCATTCGTACCGGTCGATCTCAACAGCCTGATGCATCACCTCGAAGCGACCATCGCCTTCGCCTGTCGCAAGGCGGCGCAGCCGGACTGCGTGCGCGAGTTCGACGAGCGCGCATCGCAACGCGCTGCGGCGATCGAGAAGCATCTGTGGAACACCGACGGCTTTTACGCCGATTACGACTGGCAGCGTCGCCAGATAAGCACGAAGGTGACGGCGGCGTCGCTGTATCCGCTGTTCGTCGGCATCGCGTCACAGCAGCGCGCGAAGCTCACCGCGGTGACGGTGCGCACGCAGTTGTTGCAGCCCGGTGGCCTGTTGACCACGACACTGCGCACCGGGCAGCAATGGGATGCGTCGAACGCGTGGGCGCCATTGCAGTGGGTCGCGGTCGAGGGATTGCATCGCTACGGCGAAGACGCTCTGGCGAAGCATGTCGCGACGAACTTCCTCGGCGAGGTGCAGCGCGTGTTCGACGACCAGCACAAGCTCGTCGAGAAGTACGACGCGACGGGCGAGGCGCACGGCGGCGGCGGCGAGTATCCGTTGCAGGACGGATTCGGCTGGACCAACGGCGTGGTGCGGGCGTTGCTGGTGCGGTATCCGCAATCGCCGTGATCATGGTCCCGGCTTTCGCCGGGACGGCGTCAGACGTCAGACCTTGTAACCGGTGTGGATCGCCACGATGCCGGCCGACAGGTTGCGGTAATCGCAGCGCGCGAAGCCGGCCGACTGCATCATCGCCTTCAGTTCGTCCTGCGGCGGATGCTTGCGGATGCTCTCGGCCAGGTACTGGTAGCTGTCGGCGTCGTTGGCGAACAGCTTGCCCAGGCGCGGCAGCACCTTGAACGAATGGAAGTCGTAGATCGGCTTGAACCATTCGGCCTTCACTTCCGAGAACTCCAGCACGCGCGCCTGTCCGCCGACCTTGAGCACGCGATGCATCTCGCGCAGCGCGGCGTCCTTGTCGGTGACGTTGCGCAGGCCGAAGGCGATGGTCACCAGGTCGAAACTCGCGTCAGGGAACGGGAGCTTCTCGGCGTTCATCTGTACGTATTCGAAGCCGGCGACCTTGCCCATGTCGGTCATGCGGTCGCGGCCGGTGCGCAGCATCGCGCCGTTGATGTCGCCCAGCACGATGCTGCCCGCCTCGCCCACGCGGTCGCGCAGCAGCAGCGCGATGTCGCCCGTGCCGCCGGCGAGGTCGAGCACGCGGTCGCCGCGCTTGACCTGGCTGGTGCCGACGAAATAGCGCTTCCACACGCGGTGGATGCCCATCGACATCAGGTCGTTCATCAGGTCGTAGTTGCTCGCGACGGACGAAAAGACCTGGCCGACGAGCTTCTGCTTCTCGCCGGTGGGGACGTCGCGGAAACCGAAGTGGGTCGTGCCGGATATGGCGTCTGGCTTCTGGCGGGGATCGTTCATGCGGCGATTATCGCACCCCGTGCGAGAATTCACCGCCGCCGGCCGGGCCTTACGCCCTCTTCACGCCCATGCCGCGCCAGGAGGACGACCGCGCCGATGAGCCGTTACGCGCCGCGCGAATGGGCCGAGCACGAACGCCCGAAGCTTCCGGGCTCGCCCTCCACCCCGCTGCACACGCCGCGCCGCCGGGTGGCCTTCGCCGTGGTGGGCTTCATCGTGGCGATCACCGGCGGCCTCGGCAACGCGCTGGTGACGGCCAACCTGCTCAACCTGCAGGGCGCGCTCGGCGCGACGTCGGCCGAGGTGCAATGGCTGCCTGCGGCCTACGTGATGACCAACGTCTCGGTGAACCTGATCCTGGTGAAGTTCCGCCAGCAGTTCGGGCTGCGCGCCTTCACCGAGGTTTTCCTCGGGCTGTACGCGCTGGTCGCGTTCGCGCACCTGTTCGTGCACGGGCTCGAATCGGCCATCGCCGTGCGCGCGGCGCATGGCATCGCGGGCGCGGCGCTGAGCACGCTGGGCCTGTACTACATGATGCAGGCCTTCAGCGCCGAGCACCGCCTGCGCGGGCTCGTGGTCGGCATCGGCGTGGCGCAGCTGGCGACGCCACTGGCGCGCATCTTCTCGGCCGACCTGCTGGAGTTCGGTGAGTGGCGCGGGCTGTACCTGTTCGAGCTGGGCCTGGCGCTGATCGCGCTGGCCGGCGTGCTGATGCTGCGGCTGCCGCCGAGCGATCGCATGAAGGCGTTCGAGAAGACCGACTTCCTTACCTTCGTGCTGTTCGCGCCGGGGATGGCGCTGCTGTGCGCGGTGCTGTCGCTGGGTCGCATCGACTGGTGGTTCGACGCCGAATGGATCGGCTGGGCGCTCGCCGGCGCCATCGTGCTGCTCACCAGCGCGATCGCGGTCGAGCATTTCCGCGCGAATCCGCTCATCAACACGCGCTGGCTCGCCAGCGGCACGATGGTGCGGCTGGGCGTGTCGGTGCTGCTGATCCGCTTCGCGTTGTCGGAACAGAGCACCGGCGCGGTGGGCTTCATGCAGGCGCTGGGCCTGACCAACGACCAGATGCACGGAATGTTCGCGATGGTCGCGCTCGGCTGCGCGCTGGGCATCGTTGCGAGCGCGCTGACGCTGGTGCCCGGCCGCATGATCGTGCCGTCGTCGATCGCGCTTGCCTGCATCGCCATCGGCGCCCTGCTCGACGCGCACTCGACCAACCAGACGCGCCCGCAGGACATGATGCTGAGCCAGTTCCTGATCGGCTTCGGCAGCACGTATTTCCTCGGCCCGGCGATGATTCTCGGCATGGGCCAGGTGATCGCGCAGCCGCGCAACCTCATCACCTTCGTGGTGCTGTTCGGCATGGCGCAGAACCTGGGCGGCCTGGTCGGCACCGCCGCGCTGGGCACCTTCCAGACCGCGCGCGAGAAGTACCACTCCAGCCAGCTCGTCGAACACCTGACGCTGCAGGACCCGCTCGTCGCCGCGCGCGTGCAGGCCGGCGCCGCAGCCTACGCGCCCGTCGTCGCCGACCCGGCCACGCGCAACGCGCTGGGCATGCGGGCGCTGGGCACCGCGGCTTCACGCGAGGCGAACGTGCTGGCCTACAACGATGTGTTCATGCTGATCGCCGCCATCGCGCTGCTGACCATGGTGTGGATGCTCATCCATCGCCTGCGCCTGCTGAAGCGCGACCGCGCGCTCGCACGCGTCGCCTCTTCCCCTGCTCCGCTGCCGACGCCCGCTCCATGAATTCCCCCGCTCCGATCGACCCCGCCGCCTCCGCGCAGACCGCCGCACGCAAGCGCCGGCGTCGCTGGCAGATGGCCGCATTCGCCGGTGTCGCGCTGGCCGGCGTGCTGATCGTGCTCTACGCCTGGCGCCTGCCGCCGTTCCGCAGCGCGATCCAGACCACCGAGAACGCGGCGGTGCACGGCCAGGTGACGATCATCGCGCCGCAGCTCGCCGGCTACGTCACGAAGGTGGCGGTGCAGGATTTCGAGCACGTGAAGCAGGGCCAGCTGCTGGTGCAGATCGACGACCGCATCTACCGGCAGCGGCTCGAACAGGCGCAGGCGAAGCTGCAGAGCGAACAGGCCGCGCTGGCCAACGCCACGCAGCAGCAGGCCAGCGCCGCGGCTGGCATCGCGCAGAGCGAAGCAGCCGTGCGCAACGCGCAGGCGCTGCAGAAGAAGGCGCAGGCCGACCTGGCGCGCATCGAGCCGCTCGCGCGCCAGCGCCTGCTCTCGCAGGCCGATCGCGACCAGGCGCAGGCGGCGAGCACGCAGGCGCTGGCCGGCGTGTCGGAAGCGCAGGCGGCGCTGGAGATCGCACGCCAGAACGCGCGCAGCGTCACCGTCAACACCGGCGTGCTAGAAGCCGCCGTCGCGAGCGCGCAGGCGGCGATCCGGCTGGCGGAGATCGATCTGGAAAACACGCGCATCCTCGCGCCGCGCGACGGACAGCTGGGACAGGTCGCGGTGCGCGTTGGCGCGTACGTCAACGTCGGCACGCAGCTGATGGGCCTGGTGCCCGAGCGCATGTGGGTGGTGGCGAACATGAAGGAGACGCAGATGGAGTTCGTGCGCATCGGCCAGCCGGCGACGTTCACCGTCGATGCGCTCGGCGGCGCGCGCCTGCGCGGGCGCGTGGAGGAGATCTCCCCCGCGACCGGCTCCGAATTCGCCGTACTGCCGGCCGACAACGCCACCGGCAATTTCGTGAAGATCGCCCAGCGCATCCCGGTGAAGATCGCCATCGACGCCGACCAGCCGCTCAAGGCGCGACTGCATCCGGGGATGTCGGTCGAAGTACGCATCGACACATCGGATGCGCGACGGGATGCGCGACGCTGAGCCGCGCTGGCATCATGCACGCATGACCGCAGTTCCAACCATTCGCTGGGATGTCCGCACCTTCGCGCAACTCGATGGCGGCACGCTTTACGCACTGCTGAAGCTGCGTTCGGAGGTTCGTCGTCGAACAGCAGTGCGTCTATCTGGATCCAGATGGCAAGGACGCGCACCCGGACGTCGCGCACGTCATCGGTCGCGCCGACGACGGCAGCATCGCCGCGTACCTGCGCATCCTGCCGGCCGGCCTGAGCTATCCGCAGGTCAGCTTCGGCCGCGTACTCACCGCGCCGGCCTGTCGCGGGCGAGGCCTGGGCGATCCGCTGGTGCGCATCGCGCTGGACGAAATCGAACGCCGCTGGCCCGGCAGCGACGTGCAGATCGGCGCGCAGGCGCATCTTGAGCACTACTACGCGCGGCATGGATTCGTGCGTAATTCCGATAACTACCTCGACGACGGCATCCCGCACATCGACATGTTGCGCGCCGCTGGAGCCACCCCATGATCGACACCCCCGACTACCGCGCCCTGCTCGCCACCGCCGTGGAAGAAGCCCGCAAGGGCCTCGCCGAAGGCGGCATTCCGATCGGCGCGGCGCTGTATCACGACGACGGACGCCTGCTCGGCTGCGGCCACAACCGCCGCATCCAGGAGAACGACCCGTCCGTGCACGGCGAAACCGACGCCTTCCGCAAGGCCGGTCGCCAGCGCCGTTACCGCGACACGATCATGGTCACCACGCTCGCGCCGTGCTGGTACTGCAGCGGGCTGGTGCGGCAGTTCAACATCGGCACCGTGGTGGTGGGTGAATCGGTGAACTTCCGCGGCGGCATCGACTGGCTGCGCGAGAACGGCGTCAAGGTGATCGATCTGGAAGACGCCGAATGCATCGGCATGCTGCGCGACTACATCGCCGCGAATCCGGCCGTGTGGAACGAGGACATCGGCGAGGATTGATCGCAACTCGATCACGCCGAAAACGAAAAAGGGAGGCGCCCGGCGCCTCCCACAACCAATTTATATAACGCCCCGGGGCTTGCGGCAAGCCGCGGCGCGTGGTGCAGCATCGCCGGCCTGTCGAACGGGCAGCCAAGCGGAGCGATGCACATGGGCGATAGCACGACCTACTACCACGGCACCAAGGCCGACCTCGCCATCGGCGCGCTGATCGAGCCCGGGCGCGCTTCCAACTACGGAAAGCGCGCGCCGGCGAAGTTCGTGTACCTCAGCGCGACGCTCGATGCGGCCATCTGGGGCGCGGAACTGGCCGTCGGCGAAGGCCGTGGCCACGTCTACATCGTCGAGCCGACCGGGCCGATAGAGGACGATCCGAACCTCACCGACAAGCGCTTCCCCGGCAATCCCACAAAGTCGTACCGCTCGGCGCACCCGTTCCGCGTGGTTGGCGAGATCATCGGCTGGGAAGGCCACCCGCCCGAGCGCCTGGCGGAAATGCGCGCGCATCTGGAGAAACTGCGGCAGGCGGGCGTCGAGGCGATCGAGGAGTGATGCGGAATGCCGGAGCCGATCGCACTGGAGGTATAACGGCGAGGGGACGCAGCAACGGGGGGATGGACGAATGGCAAGGGAACAACGCTTGAGGACGCCGGCGGCGCGCGGCATCTGGGGACTATGCCTGCTGTGTCTTGGTGCCTTCTTCCTGTACGGCAGCCTGGACGTAATCCAGCACTACTTCGCGACGGGCCACATCAGTTGGGGATCATCCCCGCGTCAGGTCACGGGTGAGATGGCGCTCATGCAACACGGCATCGGTGTTCTTGCCGGAGCGTGGATGTCGGCCGAAGGCGTCCGGCAGATCGTGTTCCGGAACGCGGGGTAGGCCGCGCCTCCCGTGCACTGCGGCCGAGTCGTCTCGTCGCGGGAGACGGCGTCGTGATCAAGTGCGATGCGCGCAGCATCTCCAACCGACTTCCGGGCATCTCCATGACTTCGTTCCACGTCGACAGCCAACTCGTATTCGCCTGGCAGGCCGCGCACTCCATCGCGCGTGGCTCGCCGGCGCCGGTGCACGATCGCGGCGGCATTCGTGTCGATACGCGATCGGAGACGGAAACCACGCGCTGGGTGTTCCCGCGGATGTGCGATGGCCTGCGCGAGATCGCGCAGGCCATCACGGCGCCACGGCACGTGCTGAAGCTGTGCGGCACCGACGAGGCGCTGAGAAGCGCGCTGCCCGATCGCTGGGAGATCCAGCCGACGAACCATTTCATGATCGCGACGGCGGCGCTCCTGGACCCAAGGCCGTTGGCGCACGGCTATCGGCTTGAAGTTCATCGCGCCGGGCCCGTCAACCGGGCCAGCATCCTCGCGCCCGACGGTGGCATTGCCGCCCACGGCACCGCGGCGCAGACGGGCGACGCCTTCATCTACGACCGCATCGAGACCTCGCCCGACCATCGCCGCAAAGGCCTGGGCATGGCCGTGATGGCCGCGCTCGCTTCGACGAAGGAATCGGCGACCACCCCGCAACTGCTGGTCGCCACGGCAGACGGGCGCGCGCTTTACGAGACGCTGGGCTGGACCGTGCTGGCGCCTATGGCCGCTGCGGTCATTCCGGAACGCTGAGGGTCCGCGGCACGGTGGCCTGCGTTGGAGGGCCCGGCCGCCGCGGCCTTCAACCCCTCGCCCGAGTGCGGCATCACAAGCAGGGCCCAACCTCTGCCACTGGCCTGCGGCCGCGGCCTTCGTCAGGATCCACGCATGCACGCCCACACCGGCTTCGAGACCCGCCATGACGCCTGCGACGTGCTGCGCACGCACCGGCACGACGGGGCGTACGCCGCGCTGGTGATCGACGGCAGCCATGTCGAGGCGAGTGCCGACGGCCCGGTCGATTGCGTGCCCGGCACGCTGGTGCTGCATCCGCGCTGGCACGCGCACGGCAACCGCTTCGGGCGGCTCGGCGCGAAGGTGGTGAACCTCGATCTGGACGGCGATGCCGTCGGCGACACGTTGCGCGTGCTGCGCGTGCACGATGCGAAGGACGCGCTCGCGGTGTTCACGCACGCGCCGCACCGGCTGCCGGAGCTGATCGCCGCGTGCGATGCCGCGCCGACGCCGACGCCGACGCTGCAACCGTGGCAGCGCACGTTCCTGCACGAGCTCGAACACGGCGAGCAGGACATCGCCTCGCTCGCGCAGGCGGCCGGCGTGTCGCTCGCGCACGCCTCGCGCACCTTCGTGAAATCGCACGGCATGGCGCCGCAGCTGCTGCGTCGCGAACTGCGCTGCCGTCGCGCGTTGCGCCTGCTGGTCGAAGGATGGCCGCTGGTCGAGATCGCCACGATCAGCGGTTTCGCCGACCAGGCGCACCTCACGCGAACCCTGCGCGCGGCGACGGGCGCCCCGCCCTCGCGGTTGCGCCGGAAGATCAAATCCGTTCAAGACGCCGCCCTGGCGACCGCGCTGCAATGAGCGCGAAGGCGGCCGCCGGCCGTCGCACGAACGGATTCCCCATGCCCCGCACGACGTTCCGCATCGCCCCGCTGGTGTTCGCGCTCACCGCCGCGGTGTCGGCCGCACATGCCGCCCCGCCCGCGTCCACACCGGCGGCTACCGCCGCGATCGCCGAATCCACCAACGCCATCCTGCAGGGCGACAGCCAGCGCGCGGTGACGGCGCTGCGCGCATCGCCGGCCGCCGGCTTCGTCGACAAGGACGCGGTGTATCGCGCCTGCATGCTCGCGCGGCACGGCGACGCGCCGGTGTTCGCCACCGACGCCATCGCCGACGGTTTCGCCCGCCAGGTACTGCACGACTACCAGGACTACTGGTGGCACGCGATGAAGGCACCGCAGCAGCGCGCGCAGCTGGAAGCGAAATTGCTCGCGACGCTGCGCAAGCGCATCGGTCCCGATGCGAACGATGCGAAGGACATGGACGCACTGGAGCCGATCCTGCAGGGGCAGCTGCTGGCGCACGGCTATCGCGCGCAGCTGGGCCGCACGCTGCCGCTGCGCGAGCTGATGATGTGGCGCAAGCAGGAAACGCGGCCGTGGAAGGTCGAGCTGCCCGAAGGCCCGTACACGGTGAAGGTCGAACTGCTCGACGACTGGGTCAGCCGCGGCTGGACCTCGTACGGCCGCTGCGAACGCGGCTCCGCCGGCGGCTGGGCGACGGCCGAAGCGCTGTACGCCGTCGTGCCGAGCTACACCGAGGGACTCGACAGCGAAGCGTTCCGCGTGGTGTTCCTCGGCCACGAAACGCAGCACTTCGCCGACCAGAACGCGTTCCCGGGCATGGCGTCGTGGGAGCTGGAATACCGCGCCAAGCTGGTCGAACTGGCGCAGGCGCGCGAGGTCAGCGCCAAGCGACTGGGCTCGTTCATCACCGCGCAGGGCGATGACCCCGATTCGCCGCACACCTACGCGAACAAGCGCGTGGTCGCCGACCTCACCGCGAAGCTGGGCGCGGCGCCGGACAAGGTGAGCATCGAGCGCCTGCAGCAGGCCGCGCGCGACCAGCTCGCGGAGGACACCGCACGTCGCAAGGCGGCGGCTCCGGGCGCGGAGGCTGTCGCGCGCTGAAGCCGCTGTGGCATGGTGGCGGCCCGCCCCACGGTAGCCGCCACCATGTCCGAACACCTCGCCTCGATCCGCTGGACCCGCAACGGCCAGCCGTTCGACTACGAACACTACCCGCGCGACCACGACGTGCGTTTCGAGCGCGGGCAGCGCATCACCGGTTCGGCCGCGCCGGCGTACTTCGGCAGCGCGGATGGCGTGGATCCGGAAGAGATGCTGGTGGCCGCGCTGTCGTCGTGCCACATGCTGACGCTGCTGGCGATCGCGGCGAAGAAGGGCTTCACCATCGACGCCTACGAGGACGACGCCGTCGGCACGCTCGGCAAGAACGCGGAGGGTCGCGCGGCGGTCACGCACGTGACGTTGCGTCCGAAGATCACGTTCGCAGGCGACGCGCCGGATTCGGCTGCGCTGGAGAAACTGCACGAGTCGGCGCACCGCAACTGCTTCATCGCCAGTTCGGTGAAGACGGAAGTGGTGGTGGAGCCGCGCTGAGGGGTCTGCGTTCCCTTCTCCCGTTCACGGGAGAAGGTGCCCGGAGGGCGGATGAGGGCGCTGTTCCTGCTTCTGCAACTGCCTGCCCTCACCCCAACCCCTCTCCCGCAAACGGGAGAGGGGCTTCAGAGCAGTTACAGGATGTAACGGCTCAGATCCGGATCCTGCACCAGCTCGCCCAAGTGCGAATCGACATAGGCGCGATCGATCTTCACCGACTGCCCGTCGCGATCCGGCGCTTCGTAGCTCAGCACGTCGAGCAGGCGCTCCAGCACGGTGTGCAGGCGACGCGCGCCGATGTTTTCCTGCCGCTCGTTCACCTGCGCGGCGATTTCGGCCAGACGGTCCACCGCATCGGGGGTGAACTCCAGCCCCACGCCTTCGGTGCGCAGCAGTTCGACGTACTGCGTCGTCAGCGCGGCCTTGGGCTCGGTGAGGATGCGTACGAAATCGTCCTTGCTCAGCGCGGAAAGCTCCACGCGGATCGGGAATCGACCCTGCAGTTCGGGAATCAGGTCGCTCGGCTTGGCCAGGTGGAACGCGCCGGACGCAATGAAGAGGATGTGGTCGGTCTTCACCGGGCCGTACTTCGTGCTCACGGTCGAGCCTTCCACAAGTGGCAGCAGGTCGCGCTGCACGCCTTCGCGGCTGACGTCGCCGCCGGTCACGCCGGCCTCGGAGCGCTTGGCCACCTTGTCGATCTCGTCGATGAAGACGATGCCGTGCTGCTCGCAGGCTTCGATCGCCGCCTCGCGCACTTCGTCCTCGTTGACGAGCTTGCCGGCTTCCTCTTCGGTCAGCTGCGTGCGTGCGGTGCGGATCGGCAGCGTCTTCTTGTGCGTCTTCGCGCCGGCCACCTGCGAGAACATCTGCCGCAGCTGCTGGCCCATCTCTTCCATGCCGGGCGGCGCCATGATGTCGACGCCGACGTTCACCGCCGTTTCGATCTCGATCTCGCGATCGTCCAGCGCACCGGTGCGCAGCTGCTTGCGAAGCTTCGCGCGGGTTTCGTTCTCCTGGGAAGACGGTTCGTCCTTCGCTTCCTCGGTGGCGTTGAAGCCGAACACGGTCGGCGCGCCCTGGCGGCGCGGCAGCAGCGCGTCGAGGATGCGTTCTTCCGCACGCTCCTCGGCCTGCGTGCGCACGCGCTGCTTGGCCTGTTCGCGATACAGCTTGACCGCGGTGTCGGCGAGGTCGCGCACGATCTGCTCGACGTCCTTGCCGACGTAGCCGACCTCGGTGAAGCGCGTGGCTTCCACCTTCACGAACGGCGCGTTGGCCAGCGTCGCCAGCCGCCGCGCGATCTCGGTCTTGCCCACGCCGGTGGGGCCGATCATCAGGATGTTCTTGGGCATCACCTCATTGCGCAGCTCGGCCGGCAGCTGCATGCGGCGCCAGCGGTTGCGCAGGGCGATGGCGACGGCGCGCTTGGCCGAATGCTGGCCGACGATGTGTCGGTCCAGCTCCTGCACGATCTCGCGCGGCGTCATGGTGGCGTTGGAATTGTCGGGCTTGATGGGCATGTCGTTGTCGTCGTATCGGGGTCGTCCCTTCTCCCGCTTGCGGGAGAAGGTGCCCGGAGGGCGGATGAGGGCGTTAGGGCGTGAGGTACTTCTGCCCTCACCCCATCCCTCTCCCGCGAGCGGGAGAGGGGGCTGCTTTCAGAGCTCTTCCACCACCACGTTGCGGTTGGTGTAGATGCACACGTCGCCGGCGATGCCGATGGCCTCGGTGGCGATGGTGCGTGCGTCCAGCTGCGTGTGCGCGATCAGCGCGCGCGCCGCCGAGAGCGCGTACATGCCGCCCGAACCGATGGCGATGATGCCGTCTTCCGGTTCGATGACGTCGCCGGTGCCGCTGATGATCAGCGAGGTCTCCTTGTCGGCGACGGCAAGCAGCGCTTCGAGCTTGCCCAGGCGGCGTTCGGTGCGCCAATCCTTGGCGAGCTCGACCGCGGCGCGTGTGAGCTGGCCATGCTTCTCGAGCTTGGCTTCGAACAGTTCGAACAGCGTGAAGGCATCGGCGGCGGCGCCGGCGAAGCCGGCCAGCACCTGTCCGTCGCGGCCGAGACGGCGCACCTTGCGTGCGTTGCCCTTCATCACGGTGTGGCCAAGGGTGACCTGTCCGTCGCCGGCGACGGCGACGTGGCCGTCGCGGCGAACCGAGACGATGGTCGTGGCGTGGAAAACGTTGGGGTTCTGACTCGGGTCCATGCGACCTCCGGGGGATTTCCCATCGGTGGGGGCACGGACGGGCCGGTTCAAGCCGGCGGGCGGCGATGCGGCGGTTCGATCGCGGGCCGGGGCGCTCGCCGAAACGGAATCCTTACACCCGGGATCGCCGCTAGCGGCTCAGGTTCAGCCCTGGCCGCCCTTCCGGCGCGCGCGCGGATGCGCGTCGTCGTACACCTTCGCCAGGTGCTGGTAGTCCAGGTGGGTATAGATCTGCGTCGTCGCGATATCGGCGTGGCCGAGCAGTTCCTGCACGCCGCGCAGGTCGCCGGACGACTCGAGGATGTGGCTGGCGAAGGAATGCCGCAGCAGATGCGGATGCACGCGCTTGAACAACCCCTGCTGCTGCGCGAGGTGACGCATGCGCAGCTGCACGGCGCGCGGCGTGATGGCCCCGCCGCCGCGACCGGGAAACACGTGCGCATCGTTCGCCGCACCGGTGGACGCGCGCCACTCGGAGAGCGCCGCGCGCGCATGCGAACCCAGCGGCACGCTGCGCTGCTTGTTGCCCTTGCCGAGCACGTTCACCAGCGCATCGGAAAGATCCAGATCGCGCCAGCGCAGCGAACACAGCTCCGACAGTCGCAGGCCCGAGGAATAGAACAGTTCCAGCAGCGCGCGATCGCGCAAGCCCAGCGGCGCGTCGGTGGGCACTTCGACCAGCGCCTTGGCTTCGTCGGGATCGAGCACCTGCGGCAATTTGCGTGGCGCTTTGGGCGAACGGATCGACGCGGCGGGGCTGGCCGCGATGCGACCCTGCTTCACCAGCCACGCGTAGAAGCTGCGGCACGCCGACAACCGGCGTTGCAGGCTCTTCGGCGACAGTCCGCGACGGTGTTCGGCGGCGACGAAGCCGCGCAGTTGTTCGTTGTGCAGCGAAGCGACATCGCCGCCTTCCTGCCGCGCCCAGTGCGCGAGCGCCATCAGGTCGCGCCGATACGCATCGAGCGTGTGCGCCGACATGCGGCGTTCGACCTGCAGATGCGCGAGGTAGTCCTCGATGTCGGCGACATGTGGCTCGTGGTCTTGCTGGGCGTTCATCGCGGTTCGCCCCCGCCCCGATCCGCTCCCGATTGCGGGAGCGTGTGAATTGCAGCGCGCAGCACGCGGTGCATCAGCCCTCGAAACGCTTCAGCGCCGTGGCGAGCGATTCGCCCATCATGCGCAGGAACAGCGTGCCCATGCCGGGGAAGAAACGGTTGGCATCGCGGCTGCCCACGGCGATCAGGCCCACGCCCGGCAGCGGCAGCAACGCGGTGGACTGGACTTCTTCGGCGCGCAAGCCGTACAGCAGCGCGTGCTTTTCCGGCTGCAGGCGGCCGCACAGCGGTTCGCCATCAGCCAGGCAATCGCGGAACGGCTGCAGGCGCGCGTCGTCCTGCGCGATGACCTGCAACCACTCGGTGTCGTCCAGGTCGTCGACCGGCTTGAACACGACCAGGCGCACCAGGTCGCCGTTGAAATCCTCGGCGAGCGTCGCGGCCATCGCGCGCAGCGTGTCGGCAGCGGTGTCCTGCCGCATCAGCGCGAGCGTGAGCTGGTGCGTGCGCACCGACAGACGCTCGTTCTCCTGCGCATTACCGAACAGTTCCTGCAGGCGGCGCGAGAGTTCGCGGTTCTTGTCGCGCAGCACTTCCAGTTGGTAGCTCGCGAGCGACGCCGCCGAGCCTTCCTCGCGCGGCACGACCAGCGTCACTGCGAGATCGGGAAACTGCTGCAGGAAGCGCGGATGCCGGCGCAGGAACGCGGCGACTTCATGGGCCCCGAGCTTTTCCTGGGTTTCATTCATGGTTCCACTCCCCTTCGAACACGAATGCGGTCGGCCCGGACATCGTCAGCGGCGCGTCGTCGGCCGGCCAGGCGATGCGCAGCTCGCCGCCGGGCAGCGCGACGGTCACGTCGCGGTTCACGCGACCGCGGCGCATGAGCACCGCCGCCGCCGCGCACGCGCCGCTGCCGCACGCCAGCGTTTCGCCGACGCCGCGCTCGTACACGCGCAGGCGGATGCGGTCGCGCGATTGCACCTGCGCGAAACCAACGTTGACAGACTCCGGAAACGCCGGATGCGCCTGCAGCATCGGTCCGACGGTTTCGACCGGCGCATGGTCGATGTCGTCCACTTCGATCACCGCGTGCGGGTTGCCCATCGACACCGCGCCGAAGGTGAACACGGCATCGTTGTGGTACAGCACGTATTCGTCCTGTGCGCCTTCGAAGCCATGCAGCGGGATGCTGTTGGGCGCGAAACGCGGCAGGCCCATTTCGATGCGGTAACGTCCGCCGTCGAGGCGCGTGACCGCGTGCGCGCCGACCGGGCTGTCGAGCACGAACTCGTCGCCGAGCGCCTCCCCGCGTGCCAGCGCATCGCGCACGATCCAGGCGGCGATGCAGCGCGCACCGTTGCCGCACTGCTGCGACGACGAGCCGTCGGCGTTCCAGATGCGGTAACGCGCGGCGGCGCCGTCGGCGGCGCGCTCGACGGTGAGGATCTGGTCGCAGCCCACGCCGGTGTGGCGATCGGCCAGCGCGCGGCATAACGCGGCGCCGGGCTCGGCGGTGTCGGCGCGCAGGTCGAGCACGACGAAGTCGTTGCCCGCGCCATGCATCTTGGTGAAACGCAGCGTCATCGTCGCAGTCCGTTACGGGATGTCGGTGTTGGTGTCCGTGTTCTCGGGCGGATCGGTGTCGCCCTCGTCCTTCAGGTCCGTCTCGGCGTTGCTGTCGCCGACCTTGGGCGCCTGGTCGAGCGAATCGCTGGGATCGCCGATCTGCTGCGCGTCCTGCGCCGGCGGCGCGTCGGACGGCATGACGACCTGCGGCACGGTCTTCGGCGGCAGGATCAACGGGCCCTTGTTGCCGCAAGCCGACAGGAGCAGCGGCAGGGCAAGAAAGGAAACGACAGCGGCGGAAAGTCGGACGGGATTCATGCCCGAAGTGTAGCCCGCGTGGCCCGGGATGGGACGTCAGGCGCCCGGCGGCGACGGCGGTTCCGGGCGGCGCCATAGCCAGATCGCGACGAGGGTCATGATCGCGGTGCCGGTCGCGGCCATCCACCAGCGCGGCGCGGTGAGGAACATGATCGCCGCGCAGGCGGCCATCATTGACACCGCCAGGCGCTTGGCGCGGCGCGAGACCGCACCGTGCGCCTGCCAGTCGCGGATCATCGGGCCGAATCGAGGGTCCGCCAGCAGGCGGTCGTGCAGCTTCTGCGAGCCGCGCGCGGCCGCGAACGCCGACAGCAGCACGAAGGGAACCGTGGGAAGGCCCGGGACCACGATCCCGACGATGCCGAGCGCAAGACTGGCGTACGCGAGCAGCCACCAGGCCCAGCGGAAGCGGACCTTGCGGGGTGGCGGGGAGTCGGGGGCTGTGGTCACGGGTGAATCATAGGAAGTCGGGCATCGCGAGTGCCGTCGCCATCGTGCTCCGACCCTCACCCCAACCCCTCTCCCGGAGGGAGAGGGGCTCAAGCGCTCGGCGCCTTGGAACCTACTTCGACGCCGTCGCCGCCAGCGTGGCGGGCACGCCCAGCTGGTCGAGCATGAAGGCGTACATCTCCGACAGCTCGCGGTAGCGGCGGAAGCGGCCCGACTTGCCGCCGTGCCCGGCGTCCATGTTCGTGCGGAACACGATCGGCGCCTTGCCCTGGTCCAGGTCGCGCAGGCGCGCGACGTACTTGGCCGGCTCCCAGTACTGCACCTGCGAGTCCCACAGGCCGGTGCCGACGAACATCGCCGGATACGCCTGCTTGCTCAGGTTGTCGTACGGCGAGTACGACAGCATGTAGTCGTAGTACTCCTTCTTTTCCGGGTTGCCCCACTCGTCGTATTCGTTGGTGGTGAGCGGGATGGTCGGATCGAGCATCGTCGTGACCACGTCCACGAACGGCACCTGCGACAGGATCACGCGGTACCGGTCGGGCGCCATGTTGGAGATCGCGCCCATCAGCAGGCCGCCGGCGCTGCCGCCGTACGCGGCGACGCGATCCTTCGCAGCAAAGCCCTGCTTCACCAGGTCGTCGGTGACGTCGATGAAATCAGTGAAGGTGTTCTTCTTGTGGAAGAGCTTGCCGTCGTCGTACCACTTGCGGCCCATCTCCTGGCCGCCGCGGATGTGCGCGATCGCGTAGACCATGCCGCGATCGAGCAGGCTCACCACCGGGCCGTTGAAGCGCGGATCGGTCGAGCTGCCGTAGCTGCCGTAGGCGTACTGCAGCATCGCGGCCTTGCCGTCCTTCTGGAAGCCCTTTTTGTAGACCAGCGAGACCGGCACCTTCACGCCGTCGCGCGCGGTCGCCCACACGCGCTCGGTGACGTACTTTTCCGGGTCGTAGCCGATGACCGGTTCGCGCTTGAGCAGCTTGCGCTCGCCGGTGAGCACGTTGACCTCATACGTCGTGCCCGGCGTGGTGAGCGAGGTGTAGCTGTAGCGCAGCCACGGCGTGTCGTGCTCGGAGTTGACCGACAGCCCCATCGAATACGCCGGCTCGTCGGCCTTCACGTACTCCTCGGTGCCGTCGTTCTTGAGCACGCGCAGGCGCTCCAGCGCGTCGGAGCGTTCGGCGATCGTGGTGAACCCGTCGAACAGCTCGAAGCCTTCGATGAACACGTCGTCGCGGTGCGGCACCCACTCCTTCCACTGCTTGCGCGAGGTCGCATCCGACGGCGCGGTCATCAGCTTGAAGTTCGCCGCGCCGCCTTCGTTGGTGCGGATCACCCAGCGATCGCCGAGGTGGTCGGCCTGGTATTCCACGTCGCGTTCGCGCGGCGCGAGCACGGTGAACTTCTCCGGATTGGCCGCCGGCGCGCAGCGCATCTCGCTCGACACCGTGCTTTCCACGCCGATGCAGATGAACTTGTCGTCGCGCGAGCGATCGATGCCCATGTAGAAGCTGTCGTCCTTCTCCTCGTACACCAGCACGTCCTTCGACGCGGGCGTGCCGAGCACGTGCTTCTTCACGCGCACGGTGAGCAGGGTTTCCGGATCGTTCTCGACGTAGAACAGCGTCTTGTTGTCGTCGGCCCAGACGAGGTTCGGCGAGACGCCGGTGATCTGGTCGGGGTAGACCTCGCCGGTTTCCAGGTTCTTGAAGCGGATGACGTACTGGCGACGGCCGACCGCGTCTTCGGCCCAGGCGAGGATCTTGTTGTCCTGGCTCACTTCCCAGTCGCCGACGCTGAAGTAGTCCTTGCCGGCGGCCATCTTGTTGACGTCGAGCAGTACCTGCTCGGCGGCGTCCATGGAACCGGCGCGGCGCGCGTAGATGGGGTAGTCCTGCCCGGTCTCGAAGCGGCTGTAGTACCAGTGGCCGCGCTCGCGGTACGGCACGGAGCTGTCGTCCTGCTTGATGCGGCCGACGATCTCCTCGTACAGCTTGTTTTCTAGCGGCTTCAGCGGCGCCATCACGGCGTCGGCGTAGGCGTTCTCGGCGTTGAGGTACGCCAGCATGTCGGCGTTCTTGCGCTTGTCGTCGCGCAGCCAGTAGTACTCGTCGTTGCGCTGCGCGCCATGCGGCGCCTTCACGACGTGCGGCTTCTTCGCCGCGTCGGGCGGCGTGGCGGTGGCGGCGAGGGTCGGGGCGGTCGTGCTCATCAGGAGGGCCGAAAGCAGGAGGTGGGTCGGATTCATGGATGGGGTCCGGTTGTGCGTTGGACAACGGCTCGATTTCCAGCCCCTCCCCTGCTCGCAGGGGAGGGAGAACGCGTTACTTGCCGCCCAGTTCGTTCCACAGGAACGTGAAGGCGAGCGCGCTCATATGCGCGGCCTGGGCGTTGTTGGCCGAACCGCCGTGGCCGCCCTCGATGTTCTCGTAATAGCGCACGTCCTTGCCGGCGTCGAGCATCTTCGCCGCCATCTTGCGGGCGTGACCGGGGTGCACGCGGTCGTCGCGCGTGGAGGTCATGAACAGCGTCGGCGGATAGGTCTTCTTCGCATCGAACAGGTGGTACGGCGAGAAGGTGCGGATGAAGTCCCAGTCGGCCGTGTCCGGATCGCCGTACTCGGCCATCCACGACGCACCGGCCAGCAGGTGGCTGTAGCGCTTCATGTCCAGCAGCGGCACCTGCACGACCACCGCGCCGAACAGCTCCGGATACTGCGTGAGCATGTTGCCGGTGAGCAGGCCGCCGTTGCTGCCGCCCTGGATGCCCAGGTGCTTCGTCGACGTCACCTTGCGCGCGATGAGGTCCTGCGCGACCGCCGCGAAGTCCTCGTAGGCCTTGTGGCGATTGGCCTTCAGCGCGGCCTGGTGCCAGCGGGGGCCGTATTCGCCGCCGCCGCGGATGTTGGCGACCGCGTACACACCGCCCTTCTCTAGCCAGCCCTTGCCGACGCTGCCGGAATACGCCGGCGTCAGCGAAATTTCAAAGCCGCCGTAGCCGTACAGCAACGTCGGCGCGGTGCCGTCGAGTTTCAGGTTCTTCGGACGCACGAGGAAATACGGCACGCGCGTGCCGTCCTTCGACGTCGCGAAGTGCTGCTCGATCACGTCCTTCGACGCATCGAAGAACACCGGCATCGTCTTGAGCACTTCGGGCTTGCTGCCGATCTGCGCCAGCGACAGCGTCGTCGGGGTCAGGTAATCGGTGGCGGTGAGCCACACGGCGTCGCTTTCGTCGGCATCGACCGCCGACACGCCGAGCGTGCCGAACGTCGGCGCGCCGGTGAAGTCGGTGCGCGTCCACTCGCCCGCCGCCGGCGTGAGCACGGTCAAACGGTTCTTCACGTCGTCAAGCACGTTGAGCACCAGGTGCGACTTCGTCCAGGTGTAGCCCGCCAGCGACGTGCGCTCGGTCGGCGTGAACAGCGCGGTGAACTCGCGCTTGCCTGCCATGAAGGCGTCGAAGTTCGTGGCGATCAGGCTGCCGGCCGGCCACGTCTTGCCGCCGGCCTCGTACGGTTCGCGAAGTTCGAGCAGCAGCCATTCGCGGTGCACGGACTTGCTGGCGGAGTTGGGGGCGTCGATCTTCTCCAGGGCACCCGACG
The DNA here is from genome assembly GCF_003382285.1 of Lysobacter soli. Lineage (GTDB taxonomy): Bacteria > Pseudomonadota > Gammaproteobacteria > Xanthomonadales > Xanthomonadaceae > Lysobacter_J > Lysobacter_J soli. The sequence goes on along the minus strand of NZ_QTJR01000002.1, from coordinate 117,792 downwards.
CATCGCGCAGGTACAGCTCATCATTGTAGAACGCGAGCGTGCGGCTGACGAAATCGCGCTCGAAGCCCGGCGTGTGGTCGCGCAGCGCCGCGATGTACATGTCGGTGGGCTTGCCCTCGTACACCACGCGGGCCTGCCCGATCGGCGTGCCGCGCTTCCATTCCTTGACGATGCGCGGGTAGCCGGAGCTGGTCATCGACGACGCGCCATTCGGGGCGGGGCCGAAATCCGTGTAGACGTACACCGTGTCGCGATCTATCCAGCCGAGCGCGCCCTTGGCCTCGTCGCGGAAGAAGCCGTCCTTCACCCAGGCTTTCGTCGACAGGTCGAATTCGCGCGTGACGTCGGCGTCGGCGCCGCCGCGCGACAGCGCGATCAGGCAGCGCGAATAGTCAGGACGCAGGCAATCCACGCCGTGCCACACCCAGTTCTCGCCTTCGGCCTTGTTCAGGGCATCCAGGTCGATGACGGTTTCCCACTTCGGCGACGCCTTGCGGTACTCCTCCAGCGTCGTGCGGCGCCACAGGCCGCGCTCGTGCTGCTTGTCCTTCCAGAAGTTGTAGTAGTAGTCGCCGATCTTCTCGACGCCGGGAATCTTGGCGTCGGAATCGAGGATGGCGCGGATGTCGGATTCAAGCTGCTTGAACTGCGGCGAGGTGGCCAGTTCGGATTCGGCCTGCGCGTTGTGCGCCCGGACCCAGTCGAGGGAACGCTCGGCGGTGACGTCTTCGAGCCAGGCGTAGGGATCGGCGGACACGGCGGGGGACTCCTTGGGTGCGGCGCCGGCCAGGGTCGCGGCCGCCAGGCCCGTGGACAACATCAGGGTCTGGCAGGCGATCGACAGCTTCGACATCGGCGCTCCGGGTGCATGGAATGGACCCGGAACGCTAGCACAGCGCGCGAAGGCCGCCGCCGTCGCCGGACGTCGCGCGGCTGTGCCGGAGCAGGCGTCCCGCTCAGGCGGCCTGCGAGTGGCGGCTGCGCGGCATCGACACGCGACGGCGACGCGCCTGCGCCCCGGCGCGGCGACGCATGCGGACCGGCGCGGCGGCCTCGTCGGCCTCGCCCGCCGGCATGCGGAAGCGGTGCAGCGCCCACCATGCGCACAGCGGCATCGCGACCAGCCAGAGCGGCATCCAGCCGAAGGTCGGGCTGAAACCGCGCGCGGCCGGCAGCAGCGCGACGATCGCGACTCCTATCGCGACGGCATGGCGCATCAGGACGTCGAGGCCGGAATGGATGTCGGGACGGGTCTGCATGGCTCGGTCTCCGTTGGAATGGAGCCAGCCTGCGGGCGGGGGATCTCAGGGGCTGCGACGGCGTTCCAGCCCCTCTCCCCACGAGAGGGGTTGGGGTGAGGGGCAACGGAGTGGCAACGCCGATACCCAGTTGCCTCGCTGCACAGGGTCTTGAATACGAACTGCGGAAATCCACGCAAGTACGAGCGCGGTCGCCCCCCCGACCCGCACCCCAACCCTTATCAGGGCGGGAGAGCGGCCTGCCTCACCTTTCGTAATTGCTAAGCGCCAGTTGCAGCAAGGCGCGCGCCTGCTCGCGCAGCACCGGCGGTTCGACGATTTCCGCATCGCTGCCGTAATGCATGACGTCCATCAGCAGTTCGCGGCCGGCGCTGTAGGGGACCTTCAACTCGTAACGGCCATCGGGCAGGAAGCGCCCCTGCTGCTGCGAATGCCAGTGCTCGTCGGCCACCCAGCGCGCGGCCTTCGGCGTGAAGAGGATCGTCGCCCAGCCCTTGGGCGTGCCGGAAAAAATGCCGTAGCTGGAGGCCAGGTGCTTGTCGAGTTCCTCGTCGGGCACGTCGCGCGCGGCCGTCTCCGACAGCTTCGCCGCGCTGATGCGGTCCACCGCGAAGCTGCGCAGCGCCTCGCGGTTGTGGTCCCACGCGTCGAGGTACCAGTTCTCGCGGTAATGCGTCAGGCGTTGCGGCGACACCGTTCGGCGCGTCTGCTCGTCGGTGGAGCGCGCGCGGTATTCGAAACTGAGCTGCTTGCGATCGAGCACCGCGGTGGCGACGGTGCGGAACGCGGTCTCGTCGAGACGGCGCGTGCGGTGCGGGATCACGCGCACGCGCTCGACCGGCACGCGACGTCCGCCGGCATGTTCGTCCAGCAGCTTCTCGATGCGGTGCTGCAGAGGCGCCAGCGCATTGGACAGCACGCCACCGCCGCTGCGGACGAGCAACTGCTGCGCGGCGAGCAGCGAATGCAGTTCCTCGGAACTGAGCCACAGGCCGGGCAGTTCGAAGCGCTCGCCTTCGCTGTGGTCGTAGCGGAATCCCGCCTCGCCGTTGCCCACCACCGGCGCCATCAGGTAATCGCGCAGGTACGCCAGATCGCGGTAGACCGTGGCCCGCGAGCATTCCAGGTCCTCCTGGAGCCGCTGCACCGTGACCGGATAGCGCGCGGCGCTGAGGATGCGGTGGAGGGCGTGGATGCGTTCGATGCGTTCCATGGGTCGCGGTCGAGGAAGCGGAGGGAAAGGATCGCACCGCGCCATGGCGGCCGCCAGCGGCAAGGGTGCGTCGGGCCCGCTGAACCGGGCGACTACGATACTGCGGTCACGTTTGCACGCCGCGTGAGGGACGCGCCGCGCGGCATCGCAGGCGGGAACATCGGCGAACGCACGCGCAAAAATACCGTCACGCCGTGCAATACCTGCAGCGCAGTGGGAACACGGGCTGTGTCGTCCCGTGCCGCGCGCAGGCACAATGACCGGATGCGCCAGCCCGAGCCCGCCATCGACACCTCGCCCAGCATCGGCGACGAGGTGAAGACCACCACCTGCTACATGTGCGCGTGCCGATGCGGCATCAAGGTGTGGCTCAACGACGGGCAGATCCGCTACATCCAGGGCAATCCGGACCACCCGGTGAACCAGGGCGTGCTGTGCGCCAAGGGTTCGGCCGGGATCATGCAGCACTACTCGCCGGCGCGGCTGGACAAGCCGCTGCTGCGCGTGGGCGAGCGCGGTTCGGGCGAATTCCGCGAGATCGAATGGGACGAGGCGTTGGACATCGCCACGTCCTGGCTGAAGCCGATCCGCGAACGCAATCCCGACGAGCTGGCCTTCTTCACCGGTCGCGACCAGTCGCAAGCGCTCACCGGCTGGTGGGCGCAGCAGTTCGGCACCGTGAACTACGCCGCGCACGGCGGTTTCTGCTCGGTGAACATGGCCGCCGCGGGGCTGTACACGGTGGGCGGCAGCTTCTGGGAATTCGGCGAACCCGACTGGGACCACACGCAGTACCTGATGCTGTGGGGCGTGGCCGAAGACCACGACTCCAATCCGATCAAGCTCGGGCTGGGCAAGCTCAAGGCGCGCGGCGCGAAGATCGTCGCGGTCAACCCGGTGCGCTCGGGCTATGGCGCGATCGCCGACGAATGGATCGGCATCCGCCCCGGCACCGACGGCCTGTTCGCCTTCGCGCTGATCCACGAGCTGCTCAACGCCGATCGCATCGACCTGGATTACCTGGTGCGCTACACCAACGCGCACTGGCTGGTCATCGACGATCCGGGCGGCGCGGAAGACGGTCTGTTCGCACGTGACCTGGAAGGCCATCCGCTGTGCGCGATCGACTCGCATCGCTTCGCGCGCGCCAACGACACCGGCATCGCGCCGCGCGTGGTCGGCGAGTACACGCTGCGCGACGGCCGTCGCGCGGTGCCGGCGTTCCATCTGGTCGCGCAGCGTTACCTCGATCCGCAGTACGCGCCCGATGCGGTGAGCGAGCGCTGCGGCATTCCGGCCGACACGATCCGCCGCATCGCGCGCGAACTGGCCGAAGCCGCGTTCGATCGCGCGTTCAAGTTGCCCATCGCGTGGACCGATGCGTGGGGTCGCGAACACGATTCGATGCAGGGTCGCCCGGTGTCGATGCATGCGATGCGCGGCATCAGCGCGCACAGCAATGGCTTCCACACGTGTCGCGCGCTGCACGTGCTGCAGATGCTGCTCGGCGCGGTGGATGCGCCGGGTTCGTTCCGTTACCAGCCGCCGTTCCCCAAGCCGCTGCCGCCGCCCAATCGCCCCGGCAAGGCGCGCCAGGCCAATGGCGTGCTCGACGCCGCGCCGCTGGGTTTCGTGCACGGGCCCGAAGACCTCGTCGTCGACGAGGCCGGCGCGCCGCGCCGCATCGACCACGCGTTCTCGTGGGCGTATCCGCTGTCGGCGCACGGCATGATGCACACCGTCATCCGCAACGCGTGGGCGGGCGATCCCTACCCCATCGACACGCTCATGATGTTCATGGCGAACATGAGCTGGAATTCGTCGATGAATACCGCGCAGACCATCGCGTGGCTCACCGACAAACGCGACGATGGCGAGTATCGCATTCCGCGCATCATCTATGCCGATGCGTACGCCTCCGAGATGGTCGCCTACGCCGACCTCGTCCTGCCCGATACGACGTACCTGGAACGTTTCGACGCGATCAGCCTGCTCGACCGGCCGATTTCCGATGCGGACGGCGCAGCGGACGCCATTCGCCATCCGGTGCTCGACCCGGCGAAACAGCGCGAGGGCCGTGATGTTCGCGGCTTTCAGTCGGTGCTGATCGACCTGGGCGCGCGCGTCGGCCTGCCGGGCCTCACGAACGAGGACGGCTCGCCGAAGTTCCGCGATTACGCCGACTACATCGTCCGCCACGAACGCGCGCCGGGCGTCGGCCTGCTCGCCGGCTGGCGCGGTGCGCATGGGGAAGTCGAGGCGAAGGGGCAGCCCAATCCGCAGCAGCTGCAGCGCTACATCGACAACGGCGGCTTCTGGCGAAGCGAAGTTCCCGAGGACGCGCGCTATTTCAAGATGGCCAACCGCGGCTATCTCGATTGGGCGCAGAAGATGGGCTTCCTGGGCCACGCCGACCCGATCGTTCTGCAGTTGTATTCGGAAACGATCCAGAAATTCCGCCTCGCCGCGCAGGGCCACGGCGCGGTACAGCCGCCGGACGAACATCGCGAGCGCGTGGCGACGTACTTCGATCCCCTGCCCACGTGGTACGAGCCCTTCGAGGGCGCCCAGACCACGCGCGAGGGCTTCCCCCTCAGCGCCGTCACCCAGCGTCCGATGTTCATGTACCACGCGTGGGGTTCGCAGAATGCGTGGCTGCGACAGATCGCGACGCGCAACTGGCTGTACCTGCATCCTGATACCGCGGCGCGCCACGGCATTCGCGATGAAGACTGGATCGAGGTCACCTCGCATCACGGCACGATCACGGTGCAGGCGAAATTCGCCGCGAACGTGCAGCCCGACACCGTGTGGACGTGGAATGCCATCGGCAAGCGCCGCGGCGCGTGGAAGCTTGGCAAGGACGCGCCGGAAGGCCGCGAGGGTTTCCTGCTGAACCACCTGATTTCCGACATCACCCCGCGCGGCGATTACGCCAACGCCGACCCCGTCACCGGGCAGGCGGCGTGGTTCGACCTGCGCGTGCGCATCGCGCGCTCTGCGCCGAAGGACGGCGCGGTAAGGGAAAGCTCGCCGCAGTTCGCGCCGCTGGCGATGGGCGAAGCGGATGACGCGCCGCTGCGCTACGGCGCGCAATTCCGTGCGAAGCGCGAAGGAACCTCGTCATGAAATCCATCCGACTCCTCGCCGGCTGGCTGTGCATCGTGCTCGGCTTCGCGGTGATGATCCTGATCAGCTTCGGCGTGTTCGATCCGATCGCGCCGGCCGAAACGGGCACGTCGATCGTGCCGGTGCTGATCGGCATGCTGCCGAGCGTGACCTTCGGCATCGCCCTGTTCGCGATCGGCGTCTGGCTGATCAGTTCCCGCAAACGCTGAAGATTCCGATGACCGACCTGCCGCCGCCGTCGAAGAAGAAACTCGGGCTCGTCATCGACCTGGACACCTGCGTGGGCTGCCATGCCTGCGCGGTAAGCTGCAAGGAATGGAACGCCGGCGGATTCGCCGCGCCGCTCACCGACGAGAAACCGTACGGCAAGGACCCGTCAGGCGTGTGGTTCAACCGCGTGCACAGCTACGAGGTCGCCGCCACCGAAGGTTGTGCGTCCAGCCCGACGCCGCAGCCGGCGATGACGCTGCATTTCCCGCGTTCGTGCCTGCATTGCGAAACGCCCGCGTGCGTGACCGTGTGCCCGACCGGCGCCAGTTACAAGCGCGCCGAGGACGGCATCGTGCTGGTCGACGAGGACAAGTGCATCGGCTGCAAGCTGTGCTCGTGGGCCTGCCCGTACGGCGCGCGCGAGTACAGCGAAGTCGAAGGCGTGATGAAGAAATGCACGCTGTGCGTCGACCGCATCTACAACGAGAACCTCGCCGAATCCGAACGCCAGCCGGCCTGCGTGCAGGCCTGCCCGACGCGCGCGCGGCACTTCGGCGATCTCGGCGATCCGGAATCGAAGGTGTCGAAGCTCGTGGCCGAACGCGGCGGCGTCGACCTGCTGCCGCAGCTGGGCTACCAGCCAGTGAACAAATACCTGCCGCCGCGTCCGCGTCGCACGGGCGAGGCGACCGCCGCCGCGCCTGCGCGGGACGAAACCCTCGACACCGCCGCGCTGCCGCCGATGCTGCGCTGGCTCGACCGCGTGCTCAGCCGCTGAGTCTTCTCGCATGCATCCTGCGTTTTCCGTCATCGCCTTCACCACGCTCTCCGGCGCGGGCTACGGCCTGCTGCTGTGGGCGGGCGGCCTGATCCTGCTGCCGGCGTTGCAGGGCCGCGCGCCCGCCAACGGCACGACCATTCTGCTGTGGGGCGTGCTGCTCGTGCTCGGCCTCGTGCTCACCACCGCCGGCCTGCTCAGTTCGATGCTGCACCTGGGCAAGCCCGGCCGCGCGTGGCGCGCCTTCTCGCAGTGGCGTACGTCGTGGCTCTCGCGCGAAGGCGTGTTCGCCGTGGCGACGGCGCTGGTCGTGGTCGCGATGCTGGCCGTGCTCGGGCTCGGCATTGCCGGCGCACTGCCGCAGCAGCTGTGGATCGCGATGCCGGTGCTGGCCGCGATCATGGTGCTGCTGTCGCTGTGCACGATCGCGAGCACCGCGATGATCTACGCCTCGTTGAAGCCCATTCCCGCGTGGCGTCATCCGCTGGTGCTGCCGGCGTATTTCGCCTTCGCGGTGCTCACCGGCTGGCTGGTGCTGATGGCGCTGGTGAACTGGGCCGCGCTGTCGGACGAAGCGCTCGGCGTGATCCTGCTGGTGACCTTCGCGCTGGCGATCGTCGCCGGCGTGCTCAAGCTCGTGTACTGGCATCGCATCGACCGCCAGCCGCTGGGCGCCACGCGCGGCGAGGCCGTCGGCCTGCCCGGACGCGATGTCGACGTGTTCGAACGCCCGAACACGCAGGCCAACTACATCAACAAGGAAATGGGCTACGTGCTCGCGCGCAAGCATGCGCGGCCGTTGCGCTTCATCGCGCTGGTGCTGTTCGCGGTGGTACCGATGGTGGCGTCGTGGTTCGCGTGGGCGAATCCCGCGCTGGCCGGCCCCGTGTTCACCCTCGGGGCCCTTCTGGCGCTGGCCGGAACGCTGGTCGAACGCTGGCTGTTTTTCGCCCAGGCCCGGCACCTGGTCACGCTTTACTACTGAAGTCCCTGAACGGAAACGGATTTTCGGACGCGTCCGATTTGCCTGTAACCGTTTCCATGGGCAACATGGGCACTTCCCCGTTCCCCATTCACGACGATGCTCGGTGTGCTCGGGCTCGCCCTGCTCGGCGGCCCCTTCGTGACATTGCCGATGCCGGTCACCCCCGGCGACCCGACGCTGATGGCCATTGCGAGCGATCCGGCGCAGATGCGGCTGTACTGCTTTTCCACGCGCTGCGGCGATGAGGAGTGGCAGGTCGCGATGGCGGCACCCATGCCGGTGGAGTCCAACGGCGACGCGCGGCACCGCACGCTGCGCCTGCCCGGCAGCCAGAGCTACACGTCGCTCAGCGCGCCGGCCACGCCGCGCGACAGCAAGGCGTCGTACTCCAACGACTTCCGCATCGGCGCGCGCTACGGGATGCAGGTGATGCGCGACGGCCCGACGCAGGTCGGCCTGACGCTCGGCGCCGGCTATCGCCTCGCGCCGCTGTACGACGACGGCATCAACCAGGCGGGCCCGGTGCTGCGCGGGGAACTCAACCTGGGCCAGAAGGTCGGCGAGCGCGCCACGTGGACGCAGCGCGTGCAGTTCGAAAGCGGACGCGGCGAGGCCTTCGTCAAGCAGTCGATGAGCTTCGACGTGAACCTCGCGCCGAACTGGACGCTGGAAAGCGACTTCGCGATCCGCCACGACACGCAGAGCGGCGGCGGCAAGGAAACGGCCGAAAGCAGCATCGAGCTGCGTCGGCGGTTCTAGCAGGGCGGTTCCAGGAGGAGCGGTCAGCCCGCCTGGTCGGGACTGCCGCCAAAGACCGCAAGCAGCAGCAACACCAGCGCGATCGCGGCGATCAGCGCGTGCGCGATCACCAGCCACGCCGGCAGCAGTCGCTGCCGCCATTTGTACGCCAGGCTCATGATGGCCCCGCCGCCCGCGGCCAGCAGGAACAGCACGAGCGCGAACAACACCGTCGGGTGCACCGCCTGCGTGCACAGCGCGTAGATCACCAGCGTGAGGCCGGAGGCGGCCAGCAGGCCATGTCCCATCGCGAGCCATGCGGGCGGATTGTGCTTGGTCGCGAACCGGATCGCCGCCATGAGCAGGCCGCCGAGCGCGGTTATCGCGAAGAGGATCGATGCGGTCTGGAGCATTTCCGACTCCCGATCAGGGCCGCGCACAGGCTAGGTCGCGCCCGGTGAGGCGGCCGTGTCGGCGATGTCGATGCGTCGTCACGACGGGAGCCCGCGGCCGGCGTGCGGGGCCGCTTGCCGGGCCGGCGAGTTTGCCTCAGTGCGAAGCGGCGATGAGATCGCCCGCGCCCTGCGCGAGCAATTGTGCCGCGACGTCCTTTCCGAGCGCCTCGGGCGCATCGCCCTGGCCGTCAGCGCGGACGATCGCGCCGTCGCTCGCCGAACCCACCAGGCCCGACAGGTGCAGTCGCCCGTCCTCCAATTGCGCGAACGCCGCCACCGGCACGTGGCAGCTGCCGTGCAGCGCGCGGTTCATCGCGCGCTCGGCCTCGGCGCAGGTGCGCGTGGCGGCGTCGTCGAGGCGCGCGCACAACTCGCGCGTGGCGAAGTCGTCGTCGCGGCATTCGATGGCCACCGCGCCCTGCGCCGGCGCGGGCAGCCACTGCGGCGCCTGCAGCCGATCGCGGATGCGGTCGTCGAAACCCAGTCGCTGCAATCCCGCGCAGGCCAGCACGATTGCGTCGTACTCACCCGCATCGAGCTTCGCCAGCCGCGTGTTGACGTTGCCGCGCAGATCGGCGAGCTGCAGGTCCGGACGCAGCGCACGCAACTGGGCCTGGCGGCGCAGCGACGACGTGCCGACGCGCGCGCCCTGCGGAAGCCCGGCGATGTTGGCGTAGCGGTTGCTGACGAAGGCGTCGGCGTAGTCGGCGCGCGCGAGGATCGCCGGCAGCGTGAAGCCCGGCTCCAGTTCCATCGGCACGTCCTTCAGCGAATGCACGGCGCAATCGGCATCGCCGCGCAGCATCGCCAGCTCCAGTTCCTTCAGGAACAACCCCTTGCCGCCGATCGCCGCGAGCGAGCGGTCGAGCACCTCGTCGCCGCGCGTGCTCATCGGCACCAGTTCCACCGTCAGGCCGGGATGCGTCGCGCGAAGGCGGTCGGCGACGTGCTCGCTCTGCCAGAGGGCGAGCGGGCTCTTTCGGGTGGCGATGCGCAGCGTCTTCATCGCGACATTATCGCGGAAAGGCGCCGTGGCCGTTTTGCCATGGATCAGAGGTGCTTGAGCGTTTCCTTCAACCCCGCCACGCAGCGCCGGCTGACTTCCAGCGGCGCCTTGCCATGGCGGAGCACGGCCTGCACGTGGCCATCGGGTGCGCGGCGCAGCTCGACGATCTCGTGCCGCGCGACCAGGCAGTTGCGGTGGATGCGCACGAAACGCTCGCCGAATTCGTCTTCCAGCGACTTCAGCGATTCCTCGATCAGGTCCTCGCCGCGCGCATGGTGCACGACGACGTACTTCTCCTCGGCGTGCAGGTAGTGCACGTCCTCGATCGGGATCAGCCGCAGGCTGCCGCGCAGGCGCGCGCACAGGTGGCTGCGTCGCTGTCCGACGGGGCCGGCGCCATTGCCGTCGCCGTTCTTCTCGCGGCCGGCGGCGAAGGTACGCACGCGCTCCAGCGCGGCGGCCAGGCGTTCGGCGCGCACGGGCTTGACGAGGTAGTCGATCGCCTCGGCCTCGAAGGCCGACAGCGCGTGCGCGTCGTACGCGGTGCAGAACACCACGGCCGGGCGCGGATCGAATGCGGCGAGGTGGCGCGCGGCTTCCAGCCCGTCGATGCCCGGCATCGCGATGTCCAGCAGCACCAGGTCGGGACGGTGTTCGGCGCAGGCGTGCAGCGCGTTCTGGCCGTCGGCCGCCTCGGCGACGACCTCCACGCCACGCTGTTCGGCGAGCAGCCCACGCAGGCGCTCGCGCGCCAGCGGTTCGTCATCGGCGATCACTACCCTCATCGGCGCGTCCATCCCCAGGCCGGCAGAGCCGTTCAGGGGGAGGATAGCCCCGGGCGGGGCCGGGTTACCAATCGTCGGGACGCTCAGCCCGCAAAACGGCGCGACAGCCAGTCACCCAGGTCGCGGATCTCCTCCGCGCAGACCTGGTGGGCCATCGGGTAGTCGTGCCATTCCAGGTCGAAGCCCATGGCCTTCATGGCTTGAGAACTGCGCAAACCGATCGCCGCCGGCACCACGGGGTCGAACTGCCCGTGCGCCATGAACAGCGGCTGCGACGTCGCGGCCGCCTGAAGCGCCGCGGCCGCCTGCGCCGGAGCTTCCGGCAGGTAGGTCGACAATCCGGCCAGGCCGGCGAGCGGCACGCGACGGCGCAGCCCCGCCGACAGCGTGATCGCCCCGCCCTGCGAGAAGCCGACCAGCACGATGCGTTCGGCCGGAATGCCGCGTTCGTTCTCGCGAGCGATCAGCGCTTCGACCTGCGCCACCGATTCGGCGACGCCGGCCGCGTCGGCGCGATTGTGGCCGGCATCGGTGTGCAGCGCGTCGAAATCGAAATGCACGATGTCGTACCACGCGCGCATGCGCATGCCGTTGTTGATCGTCACCGGCCGCACCGGCGCATGCGGGAAGACGAAACGCAGCGCCGGCCAGTCGCGTCGGACCAGTTCGGGCACGATCGGCGCGAAGTCGTGGCCGTCGGCGCCCAGGCCGTGCAGCCAGAGCACGGTCCACGTCGGCGACGGGCCGGTTTCGAATTCGACGGTTTCCAGCAGCGGGGCGGTGGTGTTCATGCCCGCATTGTCGCCGCTGCGCCGTGGCGCGCCAATCAGGTGTTCGGATCCGGCGGCAGGCGGAAGGTGACGGTGCGCGTGGTGGTCACGCGGCGCGAAGTCGCTTCGAACTGCCAGCGCGCCGCGGCGGCGAGCGCGGCCTGCTCGAACAGGCCTTCCGGCTGCGCCGACACGGCGCGCGCGTCGGTGACGCGGCCGTCGGGCTGGATGGTGAAGGCGACCTGGACACTGCCTTCGATGCGGCGATTGCGCGCGGCCAGCGGATAGCGTGGCGCGGCGTCCTGGAGCAGGCGCGGCAAGGCAGTCGGCGCCGTCTCGGTGCGCGCGACGGGCGCGGGCGGCGCGGCTTCCTTCGGCTTCACGGGCTCGGGCGTTGCGGGCGGCGGCGTCGCGATCGTCGCCATCGGCGCGGGCGTGACGGTCGCTACCGGCAGGCTCGTCCGGGCGGGGGTCGGCGGCGCGGTGGGCATCACCTGCAGCGGTGTCGCCAGCGCAGGCTTCGCGGCGTCGGCGATGCGTGCGCCTTCCTCGCGATCGGCGCGTTCCTGCGCCACGCGCAGCGATTCACGAAGACGCGGCAACGCCGGCGCGTGCGTGTCCATGCGCGCGAGCAGGCCGACGAGGCGGCGCGCTTCGTCCAGCTGCTGCTGTGCGAGCGCCTGCTCCGTGGCGATCAGCACGTACGGCTGCATCTCGCCCAGCGCGGCGGCGACACCGGGATCGGATTCGCGTTCGCGCAATGCGAGGTAGTACTCGACGGCGTTGTCGCCGGCCGGCGTGTGCAGGCGCTGGTCGCGCAGCGCGGCTTCGGCACGCGCGCGCAGCGGCTGCGTTTCCATCTGTTCGAGCACAGGCGCGGGCAACGCTTCGGATCCAGCTGCCGACGCCTCCTGCGCCGCGGGCGCCCGCGCGCCCTCGCATCCGGCCAGCGCCAGCATCAGCAAACCCGCACCCGCCATACCCGCGAACCGCATTGCACGTTCCCCTCCGAAAAGCCGGCACAGGCTAGGCAGCGCATGTGACGGCTTCGCGGCAATGCGCGATTGTGTTTCGCGGCGCCCGCCGCGTACCCTGCGCCGATGCTTCGCGCCCCCGCCCTCGCCCACGCTTTCCGGCTGATGCTGCTCGGCCTGCTGCTGTGCGGCGTCGTGCTGAAGCCGTCGATGGCGATCGCGGAAGAAATGCACGAGCTCCTGGCGCACGCCGCCGTAGCCGGCGACGGCCACACGCACGCCGAGGGCCATGCGGCTGCATCGATCCCGCCTGCGACCGGCGACGATCCGAAGCCGCACGACGACAGCCATCTCCACCTGACCCATTGCTGCGGCCAGCAGGCCGCCGTGCTGCCGCGACTGGAACTCGCGCTGCCGTGGATCCACCTGGATTCTCCGCTGCCCGCGCAGATCGTCGCCTTCGCGCCCACGCCGCATCCCGCGCCGTTCCGTCCTCCGATCGCCGTCTGACCGTCCTGCCGGCCTCGCGCCGGCGTTCCGTCATTCCCACATCGGAGCGTTCCCATGTTTTCGCGACTCGCGGCCTCCGCCGCGCTTGTCGTCGTGCTCGTTGCGGCGTTGCCCGCGCGAGCCGGCGACCGATTGACCCTGGACGACGCGTTCGCGCGCGTCGCCGCCTTCCATCCCGACCTTCGCCTGCCCGCAGTGCGCGGCGAGATCCTCGCGGCCGAACTCGACGAAGCCGTGCAACGCCCCGCCATTCGCGCCGGCGTCGAACTGGAAAACGCACCCGGCACCGGCGACTACAGCGGCGTCGATGGCGCCGAGCTGACGCTGAGCCTGGCCTCCGTGCTCGAACGCGGCGGCAAGCGCGACGCACGCCGTGCGCTCGCGCAGGGCCGCATCGACGCACTCGCGCCCGAGCGCGAAGCCGCGCGCCTCGATCTTCTCGCCGAAACCGCGCGCCGTTACCTCGACGTCGTCGGCGCGAAGCATCGACGCGACCTCGCCGACGCCGACATCGCCCAGCGCACGCGAACCGTCGCCGCTGCGCGCCATCGCTTCCAGGCCGGTGCGTCGCCGGAATCGGTGCTGCTTACCGCGCAGGCCGCGCTGGCGCGCGCGCAGCTCGAACAGCGGCGTGCGGCGCAGACGATGGACGCTGCGCGGCAGCACCTCGCCGCGTTGTGGGGCGAACGCGAGCCGCGCTTCGAGACGAGCGATACCGACCCGCTGGCGCTTCCCACGATCGCCGACTTCGACGCGCTCGCCGCGACGCTGGAACGCACGCCGGAACTCGCGCGCTTCGCCAATGAGCGCCGCATCGGCGAAGCGCGCCTGCAGCTGGCCCGTTCGCAGGCGAAGGCCGACGTGGACTGGCAGCTGGGCGTGCGCGCTTTCAACGACACCGACGAATTCGCGCTGGTCGCCAGCGCGTCGATGCCGCTGGGCGGGGCGCGACGCGCGCAGCCACAGATCCGCGCCGCGGAAGCCGGACTGGCGATGCTCGAAGTCGAACGGGAATCGCGCGGCATCTCGTTGTACTCGACGCTCGTGGACGCGCACGGCCGCTATCGCGTCGCGCAGCTGGAAGTGCTGCGCCTTCGCGACGACGTGCTGCCCGCGCTCGCGCGCGCCGAAGCCGCCGCCGAACGCACCTACCGCGCCGGCGCGATCAGCTACCTCGAATGGGCGCAGCTGCAATCCGAACGCACTGCCCTCGCGCGTCAGCAGCTCGACACCGCACTCGACGCCCACCGCGCCCTCATCGAAATCCAGCGCCTGACCGGGGACGCCCTCGTGCAGCCCACCGCGCGCACGCAAAAGGAATCCGCACCATGAAACTCCGACTGACGATCGCACTCCTCGCGCTGGCGCTGGCCGGCTGCGGCACTTCCGGAACGAGTGGTGCCGGCCACGAGCACACCGCCGAAGGCGACCACGCCGACGTCGATGCGCGCGGCGAGCACGGCGGTCGCCTGCTGCGGCAGGACGACATCACCGTCGAACTCGCCATCGCCGAAGACGGCACGCCGCCGAAGTACGAAGCCTGGCTTTACCGCGACGACAAGCCGCTTCCTGCGACGGTCGGCGAAGTGGACGTGGCACTCACTCGACTAGGCAATGTGCGCGAAACGCACGCGCTGCGCGCCCGAGCGGACGGCCGGCTGATGGCCGACAGCATCGTTGGCGAGCCGCATTCGTTCGACGTCGTCGTCACCGCGCGCATCGACGGCCGCACCTTGCGCTGGAACTTCCCGAGCTATGAGGGCCGAACCGTCATTGCCGCCGACGTCGCGCGGCAGTCGGGCATCCGCGTCGCGAAGGCCGGGCCGGGCGTGATCGCCGACGAGCACGAAGTCCAGGGTTTGCTCACGCCAGTCGAAGGCCGCGTCGCCAGCGCGATGGCGCGCTTTCCGGGGCCGATCCGCGCCCTGCTCGCCAACGTCGGCGACGCCGTGCGCGCCGGGCAGCCGCTCGCGAGCATCGAAAGCAACCTGAGCCTGTCGCAATACACCATCGCCGCGCCGATTTCCGGCGTGGTGCTGTCGCGCAACGCCGCGGTCGGCGCGGTCGCGGGCGAAGGCGCCCCGCTGTTCGAGATCGCCGATCTGTCGACGTTGTGGGTCGACCTGCACGTGTTCGGCGCCGACGCCACGCACCTGAGCGCGGGCGTGCCGGTCACGGTCACGCGCATGAGCGACGGCGTGCAGGCGCAGACGACGCTGGAGCGCGTCCTGCCCGGCACGGCGACCGCCAGCCAGAGCACGGTCGCACGCGCGACGCTCGACAACGCCGACGACCTGTGGCGCCCGGGCTCGGCGGTGAGCGCGAAGGTCACCGTCGCGCGACAGCCCGTCGCGATGGCGGTGCCGCTGTCGGCGTTGCAACGCTTCCGCGACTGGGATGTCGTGTTCGTGCGCGTTGGCGACACCTACGAGGTGCGGCCGCTCGAACTCGGGCGCCGCGACGCGACACAGGTCGAAGTGCTGTCGGGCCTGCGCGCGGGTGACGAGGTGGTTATCGAACAGAGCTATCTGGTGAAGGCGGACATCGAGAAGTCGGGGGCGTCCCATGACCACTGACGCCGGCGTGCTCGAAAGACTCATCCGCTTCGCCATCCGCCACCGCTGGCTGATGATGGCGCTGACCGCGGCGTTGATCGCGCTGGGCATGTGGAGTTTCCAGCGCCTGCCCATCGACGCCACGCCCGACATCACCAACGTGCAGGTGCAGATCAACACGCAGGCGCCGGGCTATTCGCCGCTGGAAGCCGAACAGCGCGTCACTTTCCCGATCGAGACCGCGCTGGCCGGTCTGCCGAAACTCGACTACACGCGCTCGTTGTCGCGCTACGGGCTGTCGCAGGTCACCGTCGTCTTCAAGGACGGCACCGACCTGTTCTTCGCGCGGCAACAGGTGGCCGAGCGGCTGCAGCAGGTGAAATCGCAGCTGCCCGAAGGCCTTGAGCCGGAACTGGGGCCGATCTCGACCGGGCTGGGCGAGATCTTCATGTACACGGTCGAAGCCGATCCCGCCGCGCGCAAGCCCGACGGCACGCCGTGGAATTCCACCGACCTGCGCACGCTGCAGGACTGGGTCGTGCGCCCGCAGCTGCGCAACACGCCGGGCGTTACCGAGGTGAACACCATCGGCGGCTACGCGCGGCAGATCCACATCACGCCCGATCCCGCGCGCCTGGTCGCGCTGGGCTTCGGCCTGCGCGACGTCGTGACCGCGGTGGCGGCGAACAACCGCAACGTCGGTGCCGGCTACATCGAGCGCAACGGGCAGCAGTTCCTCGTGCGCGTGCCGGGCCAGGTCGCCGACCTCGACGCGATCCGCGACATCGTGCTCGACCGTCGCGACGGCGTCCCGATCCGCGTACGCGACGTCGCGCAGGTCGACGAAGGCCCGGAACTCCGCAACGGCGCCGCGATGCAGGACGGCCGCGAAGTCGTGCTCGGCACCGTCTTCATGCTGGTGGGCGCGAACAGCCGCGATGTAGCGCAGGCCGCAGCGGCCAAAGTGCAGGCGGCGAACGCGAGCCTGCCCGCCGGCGTGAAGGCGCACGCCGTGTACGACCGCACCGCGCTGGTGGACCGCACCATCGCCACGGTGGCGAAGAACCTCGTCGAAGGCGCGCTGCTTGTCGTCGTCGTGCTGTTCCTGCTGCTGGGCAACCTGCGCGCGGCGTTGATCACCGCCGCGGTGATCCCGCTGTCGATGCTGTTCACGATGACCGGGATGGTGCGCGGCGGCGTCTCGGGCAACCTCATGAGCCTGGGCGCGCTCGACTTCGGCCTGATCGTCGACGGCGCGGTGATCATCGTGGAGAACTGCCTGCGCCGCTTCGGCGAAGCGCAGCACGCGTTGGCGCGCGAGCTCACCGACGAGGAACGCCACGACCTCACCGCATCGGCGACGGCTGAAATCATCCGTCCGAGCCTGTTTGGCGTGGGCATCATCACCGCGGTGTATTTGCCGATCTTCGCCCTGACCGGCATCGAGGGAAAGATGTTCCACCCGATGGCGATCACCGTCGTGCTGGCGCTCACCGGCGCGATGCTGCTGTCGCTCACCTTCGTGCCGGCGGCGATCGCTCTGTGCCTGCGTGGCCGCGTCGCGGAGAAGGAAAGCCGCGTCATTGCGTGGGCGCAGCGCGCGTATCGGCCCGCGCTAGCGTGGTCGTTGTCGCATCGCGCGGTGATGATCGGGGCGGCTGGCGTGCTGGTGGCCGGTTGCGCGCTGCTTGCGACGCGTCTGGGCACCGAGTTCATTCCCGGCCTGGACGAAGGCGACGTCACCGTGCACGCGCTGCGCATTCCCGGCACCAGCCTCAGCCAGGCGGTGACGATGCAGGCGCAGCTGGAGCGCAGTTTCCGCGCGATGCCGGAAGTCGAGCGCGTCTTCAGCAAGATCGGCACGGCGGAGATCGCCAACGACCCGATGCCGCCATCGGTCACCGACACCTACGTGATGCTGAAGCCACGCGATGAGTGGCCCGACCCGCGCAAGCCGAAGGCGCGCCTCCTGGCGGAAATGGAAGCCGTCGCGCAACGCCTGCCCGGCAACAACTACGAGTTCACCCAGCCCATCCAGATGCGCATGAACGAGCTGATTTCCGGCGTGCGCGCGGACGTCGCGGTGAAGGTGTACGGCGACGACCTCGACACGCTGGTGCGCGTCGCGCGCGAGGTCGAAACCGTGATGGCCACCGTGCCGGGCGCGGCCGACGTGAAGAGCGAGCAGGCCACCGGACTGCCGCTGCTGTCGATCGCGCCCGACCGCCGCGCGCTCGCGGGCTACGGGCTCAACCCGGGCGATGTGCAGGACACCGTTGCGACCGCGATCGGCGGCGAAGTGGCCGGGCAGTTGTTCGAAGGCGACCGCCGTTTCGACATCGTCGTGCGCCTGCCCGAAGCGCTGCGTTCCGATCCGGCGCGACTGGCCGACCTGCCGATCCCGCTGCGCGAAAGCGGCAACGCCGACGAATCCAGCCGCGATGCGACGTGGGCCGCCGGCGCGCCGCGCACCGTGCCGCTGCGCGAAGTGGCGAGGATCGAGACCGTGCTCGGCCCGAACCAGATCAACCGGGAGGATGGGAAACGCCGCGTCGTCGTCACCGCGAACGTGCGCGAACGCGACCTGGGTGGCTTCGTCGCCGAACTCCAGCAGCGCGTGCAACGCGACGTGACGCTGCCGCCGGGGTACTGGATCGGTTACGGCGGCACGTTCGAGCAGCTGATTTCGGCGAGCCGGCGACTGGCCGTGGTGGTGCCGGTGACGCTGGTGGTGATCCTCGCGCTGCTGTTCTGGGCGTTCGGTTCGGCGAAGGACGCCGCGCTGGTGTTCAGCGGGGTGCCGCTCGCGCTGACCGGCGGCGTAATCGCGCTCGCACTGCGCGGGATTCCGCTGTCGATTTCGGCCGGCGTGGGGTTCATCGCGCTCTCGGGCGTGGCGGTGCTCAACGGGCTGGTGCTGGTGAGCTTCATCCGCCGCCTGCGCGAATCCGGAATGCCGTTGCACGACGCCATCGTCGACGGTGCGCTTGGCCGGCTGCGCCCGGTGCTGATGACCGCGCTGGTGGCGTCGCTGGGCTTCCTGCCGATGGCGCTGAACGTCGGCGCAGGCTCGGAAGTGCAGCGTCCGCTGGCGACGGTGGTGATCGGCGGCATCGTGTCGTCGACGCTGCTCACGCTGCTGGTGTTGCCGGCGCTGTATGAGTGGGCGCATCGGCGCGGCACCGCCTGATGCCCTTTGCTGCCGTCATCCCCGCGAAGGCGCGGATGATGGCAGAGCCGCTTCCTGGGACGGACGACGGATCAACCGCGCGCCGGTGCCTCCGGGCACGGCGCGCCGGCGTCCATCCACGTGCGGAACGCGCGCACGAATTCGTCGTGCGGCACCGGTACCGGCACGCGATTGCCGCCCGGCGCCCAACCCCACAGGACCAGCTTGTCTTCGGCGACGTGCTTGAACATCGCCTCCATGTCGCGGTCGCCGTTGCGCTTGCGGTCCTGGATCATCGAACACAGCTCGTGCGACGAAACGCCGATCCACGCCATCTTCTGGTCCGGCGGCGGAAGCGCCCAGTGCGGCGCACCCGGCGGGGCGTTCGGGCCGTAGCTTTCCGGCAGGTTCGCTTCGCCGTGGCAGGACGCGCATGGCAAACCCGGCGCGCCTTCGCCCTTGGGCCCGCGGACCACGTTCATCATGTGCGGCGTCTGCGTGTCGAACTGCAGCGGCGCATCGCCGGGAATGTGGCAGTTGCTGCAGCGTGGATGCTGGAACACCTTCTCCACCGTCGAGAAGGCGGCCAGCGCCTGCGCCTGCTGTTCGGGATCGACCTTGGGCGCGCACGCGGCCAGCAGCGCCAGGACGATGAGCGGAAGTGAGCGGAAAGCCCGCATGGCGTTCTCCTCAGGCGACCGTGTCGGGCAGGCGCAGCGGCAGTTCGCGCAACCGCTGTCCGGTGAGGGCGAAGATCGCGTTGGCCACCGCCGGCGCGATCGGCGGCGTGCCGGGTTCGCCGGCGCCGCCCATCTTTTCGGTGCTCGGGACGATGTGCACCTCGATCTGCGGCATCTCGTCCATGCGCAACACGCGGTAATCGTGGAAGTTGGATTCCCGCACGCGACCGTCCTTGAACGTCACCGCGCTGTGCAGCGCGGCGCCAAGGCCGAACGCGATGCCCGACTCCATCTGCGCGCGGACGCCCTCGGGGTTGACCGCGACGCCGCAATCGATCGCGCACACCACCCGATGCACGCGCACGCGGTGCCGCGGGCCGGGATTGGGGTCGATCGATACTTCCGCCACCTGCGCGATGAAGCTGCCGAAGGATTCGTGCACCGCGACGCCGCGCGCGCGGCCCTGTGCCAGCGGCGAGCCCCAGCCGGATTTCTCCGCCGCCAGGTTCAGCGCCGCCAGATGGCGCGGGTGCCGGGCCAGCAGCGCGCGGCGGTATTCCACCGGATCCTGCTTCGCGGCATGCGCCAGCTCATCGACCAGGCTTTCCATGATGAAGCCGTTGTAGCTGTGGCCGACCGAGCGCCACCACAGCACGGGAATGCCCGTGCGCGGCGAATGCAGGTCGATGCGATGGTCGGCAAGATCGACGATGTAGGGCGAATCGACCACGCCTTCCACCGACGTCCCGTCGATGCCGCCCTTCACCATCATCGCCTCGAACGGCGAGCCGATCAGGATCGACTGCCCGACCAGCACGTGGTGCCACGCGACGGGCTTGCCCGCGTCGTCGAGCGCGATGCGCGCCTGCTGCACGTACATCGGCCGGTAGTAGCCGCCGCGGATGTCGTCCTCGCGCGTCCAGACGGTTTTCACCGGCTTTCCGGCGGCCTTGGCGACTTCGACCGCTTCGCTGACGAAGTCCGACGTCGGCGTCGCGCGCCGGCCGAAGGCACCGCCGAGGAAGGTCGTGTGGATGTTCACCTTGTCGGGCGTGATGCCGAGGACCTTCGCGGCGACCTGCTGGTCCAGCGTCTGGAACTGCGTGCCGGTCCAGATGTCGCAGACGCCGTTCTCGAACTTCACCGTGGCGTTGAGCGGTTCCATCGGCGCATGCGCCAGGTACGGCACGTGGTACTGCGCCTCCAGCGTGCGCGTGGCGCGGGTGAGCGCGCCCTTCGCGTCGCCAGCCTGTTTCGCGAGCAGGCCGTCGGTGAGCGCGAGCGTGCGGAACTGCTCGTGCAGTGATGTGGTATCGAGCGCCGCGTTGGGGCCGGTATCCCACTCGATCTTCAGGGCGTCGCGGCCCAGCTTCGCCGCCCAGTAATGATCGGCCACCACCGCCACGCCGCTGGGCACCTGCACCACGTCGCGCACGCCCGGCACGGCCTTCGCGGCGGTCGCGTCGAAGGATTTCACCGTTCCGCCGAACACCGGCGCGCGTGCGACCACCGCGGTGAGCAAACCCTCGAACTGCACGTCCATGCCGAACTGCGCGCGGCCGGTGATCTTTTCCGGCGTATCCAGGCGCTTGGTGGGATGGCCGATGAGCTTCCAGTCCTTCGGATCCTTCAGCGCGACCTTCGCCGGCGCCTGGAGCGTGGCGGCCTGCACGGCAAGTTCGCCGTAACGCGCGCGTTGATCGCCCGCGATGGCCGTGCCGTTCTCGGTGCGCACCTGTGCGGCCGGCACGTTGAACTTCTGCGCGGCGGCCGCGACCAGCAGCGCGCGCGCGGTCGCGCCCGCCTGGCGGTAGCGGTCGAATTCGGACCAGGTCGTGGTCGAGCCGCCGGTCATCTGCATGCCGAAGGCCGTGTGCGCGAAAGGCGGCGCGGCGGGCGCGTGCTCGACGCGGATGCGCGTCCAGTCGGCATCGAGTTCCTCCGCGACCAGCATCGCGAGCGTCGTCCAGATGCCCTGCCCCATTTCCGAATGCGCCAGCAGCACGGTGACGCTGTCGTCGGGCGCGATGCGGAGGTAGGCATTCGGTTCAAGGCCGGTGGATGCGGCGGCGGCCACCTCGGGCGCGGCCTGCGCGAAGCGGCGCGCGCCGGGCACGACGAAGGCCACGACCAGGCCCGCGCCGATCGTCGCGGTGGATTTGAGGAAAGTGCGACGGGAGGAGTTCAGCCGTGGATTCATGTCGCGTCTCCGCGTTCTGTTTCCCTTCTCCCTGCGGGAGAAGGTGCCCGAAGGGCGGATGAGGGGGAACGGGGCTGCAAGGCATCGAACTCGCAGCGCCTCACTGCACTGGCGGTTCGACCTCGACACTCCGTTGCCCCTCACCCCAACCCCTCGCCCGGTGGGAGAGGGGCTCTGACCCCAGGGATGGATGAGGGAAGGTCCTGTTGAAACTTCAAGCCTTTCCAAACTCCGCTGCCCGGTGCACCGCCGCACGGATGCGCTGGTACGTTCCGCAACGGCAGATGTTCCCGGACAGCGCCTGGTCGATGTCGGCATCGCTCGGCGCCGGCACCTTCGCCAGGAGCGCGGCGGCGGACATGATCTGGCCGGACTGGCAATAGCCGCACTGCACGACGTCCAGCTCCGTCCAGGCGCGCTGCACCGGGTGCATGCCGTCCTTCGACAGGCCCTCGATCGTCGTGACGACCTTGCCTTCCACCGTGGACACCGGCGTGACGCAGGCGCGGCGCGGGGCGCCATCGACGTGCACGGTGCAGGCGCCGCATTGCGCGATGCCGCAACCGAACTTCGTGCCGGTGAGGTGGAGCACGTCGCGCAGCACCCACAGCAGGGGCATGTCGGGCGGCGCGTCGACATCGTGTTCGATGCCGTTGACTTGCAGCTTCATGGAATCCCTCGCGGCGGCTGGGGGCGACCGGGTCTCACCGTCGCCTCGCGCGGCGGACCGGGCCGCTACAGTAGACCTCCGACATGGTCGGGGCCGCTAGCCCGTTCGTCGCCGATCCTTGCCCGATCCTCCGGCATCGCGCGTTGTGCCGCATTGCTCCCGTACCCTGCCGATCACGTTGCCGCGTCGGCGCGCCGCAGATCCTTCGCCAATGGACCTCTCGCGAATCCCCGACAACACGTTCGCCTCCACATCGACATCCGTCGGTGCGATGCCCGTCGGCGGCGCGCGCGCCGTGCTCGAGGCGTCCGTCGCCGCATTGCAGCGCGGCACCGCCGCCACGCTCGCCGTCGTGCTGGAAACCAGCGGCTCGACCTACGTGCGCGCCGGTGCGCTCGCGTTGTTCGATGGCGAAGGCGCGCAGGTCGGCTGGCTGAGCGGCGGCTGCCTGGAGCCGGAAATCGCCCAGCGCGCGAACGACGCGTCGCGCGCGGGCCAGGTCGATTTCATGGAGATCGACACGCGCTTCGACGAAGACCTGCTGTCGGGATCGGCCGTCGGTTGCCGCGGGCGGTTGCGCATCGCGTTGCTGCCGCTTGCTCTGCTTGGCGACTGGATCGCGCACGTAGAGGCGTGGCGCGAAGGCGAACCGCTGCGGCTCGGCGTCCATGACGACGGCACGGTCGAACTCGCGTACGCGGCGAACGAAAGCACGCATCGGCTGCCGGCCGCAGCGCCCCCGTGGCCCGACGCGCAATCGCGCTGGTCGATCACCGTGCAGGCGGCACCCTCGGTAATTGTGTTCGGCGCGGGGCCGGAAACGCCCTTCCTGCTGCCGATGCTGCGCGCCTTCGGCGCGACGACCACGCTCGTCGAACGACGCCCGCGCTGGAGCGGTGCAGGCGCGCTCGCCGACCACGCGCCGGCACTCACGCCGACGCAGGCGCTCGTCGCGCCGATGCGACGGTTCGACGTCGCGCTGGTGATGCACCACAACTTCGAACTCGATCGCGAGGCGCTGCACGCGCTGGCAACATCGCCGATCGGCTTCATCGGCCTGCTGGGTCCGGTGCGTCGTCGCGACGACCTGTTCCGCGTGCTGCCCGGTGACGTGCGCGAGGCGCTGCTGCCGCGCCTGCATTCGCCGGTCGGGCTGCACCTGGGCGGCAGCGGCCCGGAGTCGATCGCGCTGAGCATCGCCGCGCAATTGCAGCGTCACCTGCACGGCACGCCAGCGTGAAGCACACGGCGATCGTCCTGGCCGCCGGCGGCAGCACGCGACTGGGCCGACCGAAACAACTGCTGACGCGCGACGGCGAGGCGCTGGTGCATCGCGCGGTGCGGCTCGCGGCGGCGACGCATCCGGCGCGGCTGCTCGTCGTCACCGGCGCGCACGCGCACGACGTGGCGGCGGCACTGCAGGTGATCGCGGTGGATCATCGGCTGGAGCTGATCGCCAATTCCGACTGGGCGCAGGGCCTGTCGACGAGCCTTGCCGCCGCCGCGAACGCGCTGCATGGCGTCGATGCGCCGGCGCTGATCCTGGTCTGCGACCAGCCCGCGCTCGACGAACACCACCTGCGCGCGCTCCTCGACGGTGCCGCGCACGCACCGGCCGGTTGCGCGGCGACCCGCCATGGCGAACGCCTCGGCGTGCCGGCGCTGGTCAGTGCGCGATTGCTCGACGATGCGCGCACGCTGCGTGGCGATGCGGGCCTGGGCGCGCGACTGAGCGCGCTGGATGGCGTCTGGACGCTGGATGCGCCGGAACTGGCGCTGGATCTGGATACGCCCGCCGATGTCGCCGAAGCGGTGGCGCGGGGCTGGCTGGACGCGGCGGATTGATCGATCGCCGCTGGCGACGACACGCAACCGCGTTCCTTCGTCGCTTCTACAAATACAAGAACGGATAAGGGCAGGAACCAGGCGCGAGATGCGGCGTAAACCGCCGACTCGTCCCTCGTTCCTGCCCTTACCCGGAATGCGTCAACAGGATGCGGCCGCGTGCGCGCGCCGCATCCAGGCGGTCATCAGGCCGCGGCGTCCTTCAGCTTCTTCAGCGGACGGACCTTGACCTTCACCGTGGCCGGCTTGGCAGCGAACCACTGCTCTTCCTTGGTGAACGGGTTGATGCCCTTGCGCTTCGGCTTGGCCGCAACGCTGACGGCGGTGATCTTCAGCAGGCCCGGCAGGGTGAACGCACCCGCGCCCTTCTTGCTGACCGAAGCGTGCACGGCACCTTCCAGCGCGGCCAGCACGTTGCGGACGTCCTTGGCGACCACGCCCGTCGTTTCCGACAGGTGCGCGACCAGGCCCGACTTGGACAGCACTTCCTTGATCGGCTTCGGAGCGGCCGGCTTGGCAGCGGCCTTCTTCGGGGCGGCCTTCTTTGCCACTTTCTTCGTCTTCGCCATATGTGTCTCGTGATACTCGATGGTTGATGGATGCCCGTAAACCGCAGCTAGGCAAGCGGAATGTAGGGCAACACCAACGCGCCGCCAAGTGGTTTTGCACGAAAAAGTGCGGGAATTAGGCAGGTTTGGCGATCCCGACCGGTTCCGGGTGCCGGCACGGTGCTTGGATGCGCGGTTTTCGACGCGCTGCGTCACTCCGCCGCGAGCGCCACCGCCTCGCGCGCGAGGGCTTCCACGCGCGCCCAATCGCCCTCGCGCAACGCATCGGCCGGCGTCAGCCACGAGCCGCCGAGGCAGGCGACGTTGGATCGGCGCAGGTACTCGCGGGCACGCGCCGCGTCGATGCCGCCGGTCGGACAGAAGCGCGCCTGCGCGAACGGCCCGCGCCAGGCATCGATCAGTTCGAGCGCATTGATCGGTTCGGCCGGAAACACCTTGAGCAGTCGATGGCCCGCGGCGAGCGCGGCCATCACTTCGCTGCCCGTCGCCACGCCCGGCAGGTACGCGATCTCCAGTTCGACCGCGGCGGCCAGCAGCTCGGGCGTGCTGCCGGGCGACACGGCAAATGCCGCGCCGATGTCTTTGAGGCGGCGCAGTTGTTCGACCTCCAGCACCGTGCCCGCGCCGATGCGCATGTCGGGCATTTCGCGCACGAGCGCGGCGACGGCGCCCATCGCCACCGGCGTGCGCAGCGTCACTTCGATCGCGCCGATGCCGCCGGCCTGCAGCGCACACGCGACGGCACGCGCTTCGTCCACGCTGGCGGGGGTGTACACGGGCATGACGCGATGCCCGTGCAGCAGTGCCTGCGCGTCAACGGCGGACATGGAAGCCCGCCTGCGACGTCACGTCGTGGATTTCCTGCGCGCTGGCCAGGCAGAAATCGCCCGAGATGGAATGTTTGAGCACGGCGGCGCCGAGGCCGAAATGCAGCACTTCCGGCGGCGCCATGCCCTGGATCAGGCCGTGCAGCACGCCGCCGGCGAACGCATCGCCGGTGCCGATGCGATCGACGATGCCGTCCAGTTCGTAATCCGGCGCGCGACGACGCGTGCCGTCGCGTTCGACCATGACCGCCGACAGCGTGTGCCGATCGACGCTGTGCTGCGTGCGCAGCGTGCAGGTGAGCCACTGCAGGTTCGGCAGCGCGGCGAACGCGCGCGTGGCGGCTTCGGCGACCGCACGCTCGCCTTCGGACGGCACGCGTTCGCCGAGCACGATGGCGATGTCGCGATGGTCGGCGAAAACGATGTCGGCTTCCTCGAAGATCTGCCGCAGCAGGCCGGCGGCGTCGCCGTCCCACGCCTGCCAGAGCTTGCCGCGGAAGTTGCCGTCGAAGGACACCTTCACCCCGAGGCGCCGCGCCGCGCGCGCGGCGTCGATGGTCGCCTGCGCCGTCGCCAGGCCGAGCGCCGGGCTCACGCCGGACAGGTGCAACCACTGCGCGCCGTCGAGCAGCGCGTCCCAGTCGTAGTCGGCATGGCGCACGAAGGCCGAATCGGCGCGGTCGTACAGCACTTCGCTCGGACGCTGCATCGCGCCGTGCGACAGGAAGTACAGGCCCATGCGGCCATCGGCCGCGCGCACCGCGCGCGTGTCCACGCCATGGCGGCGCAGTTCGCCGACTGCGGCGGCGCCAAGCGCGTTGTCGGCGACGGTCGACACCATCGCCGCGTCATGGCCCAGCTGCGCGAGCAGCACCGCGACGTTGGCCTCGGCACCGCCGATGTGCACGTCCAGCGCGGGCGACTGCAGCACGCGCTCGCGGCCGGGCGCGGACAGGCGCAGCAGCAGCTCACCGAAACAGACGATGCGGCTCACGCCGGGTTCCTCATTGCGCTCATTCCTGCTCCCATCGATTCGAAAACCGCGACGATTCTGCCTGCTTCCCGGGCCGTCCCGCCTTGCCGCGACCGGGCTCCGGCGAGCCCATGGCGCACCGCAGCATGCGATCCGTCAACTCAGGTGCTAGGGTTTTGACCATCGGTGTCATTCCACCGTACGGAACACCTTAGCAAGCGTCCTGAGCCAGTCAACAAGCGCCTTTGAGCTGTAGTGCCATATGGGAGGGGAGAACCTATGCAATTTCAGCGTGCACCAAAAAAGACACCGGTTACCTTGCTTGCCGCCTCGATCGGCCTTGCGCTGCAGCTGAGCGCCGCGAGCGCCCTCGCGCAGGACGCCGCAGCGGCCTCGTCCACCGCACCGACCACGACGACCGCTGTCGCGCCCGCCGCGGACGCGCCGCCGACCGAACTCGACGCGGTCACCGTCACCGGCTTCCGCGGCGCGCTGGAAAAGGCGCTGGACAAGAAGCGCAGCGAGATCGGCGTGGTCGATGCGATCGTCGCCGAGGACATCGCCGACTTCCCGGACCTCAACCTGGCCGAATCGCTGCAGCGCATCCCGGGCGTGTCGATTTCGCGCGATGCCGGCGAAGGCCGCAACATCTCCGTTCGCGGCCTGGACAGCCAGTTCACGCGCGTGCGCATCAACGGCATGGAAGCGCTGACCACCACCGGCGGCACCGACAGCTCCGGCGGCGCGAACCGCGGCCGCGGCTTCGACTTCAACGTCTTCGCCTCCGAGCTGTTCAACAGCATCACGGTGCGCAAGACCTCCTCGGCCGACATCGAGGAAGGCGCGCTCGGCGCGACCGTCGACCTGCAGACCGCGCGTCCGTTCGACTACGACGGCTTCACCTTCGTCACCGGCGCGCAGCTGGGCTACAACGACCTGGCGTCGGACCTCGACCCGCGCGCGACGATGCTGGTCAGCAACACCTGGGCCGACAACAAGTTCGGCGCGCTGCTGTCGGTGGCCTACACCAAGCGCCGCCTGCTGGAAGAAGGCCACAGCACGGTGCGCTGGGACAACGGCACCAGCAGCGGCGGTTTCGCCGGCACGCCGGCGGCCGAGTCGGCCAGCGTCTTCCATCCGCGCATCCCGCGCTATGGCGTGATGGAGCACGAGCAGGAGCGCCTGGGCGTCACCGCGTCGCTGCAGTTCGATCCGACCGACAAGACCTCGCTCGGCCTCGACCTCATGTACGCCGACCTCGACGCCACGCGCACCGAGAACTTCCTCAACGGCCTGTCCTTCAGCCGTGGCGCGTGTGCCGCGGGCACCGCGGGCGCAGCCTGCCGCGCGGCCGGCGCCAGCGGCAAGCCGGAAACGGTGGTGCTGGAAAGCGTGGTCGACGAGCGCGGCAACCTCGTCTACGGCCGCTTCAACAACGTCGACGTGCGTTCGGAAGCGCGCTACGACGAGCTGGAAACCAAGTTCACCCAGTTCAATTTCTACGCCGACCACGAACTCACCGACGACTTCAAGCTGCATTTCGAAGGCGGCCGCGCGAAGTCCGAGTTCGAGAACCCGATCCAGACGACCATCACGCTGGATCGCACCAACGCGCAGAACTACACCTGGGATTACCGCAACAACGACCGCCTGCCCGTCATCACCAACGGCTTCGACGTGAACGATCCGGCGCAGTGGGCGTTCATCAACGGCGTGTCGGAAATCCGCCTGCGCCCGCAGTACGCCGACAACACCATCGACAACGTGTCGCTGGGCATGTCGTGGGCGCTGACCGACAGCTTCACGCTGAAGGGCGGCGGCCAGTTCAAGGAATACACCTTCGAATCGCGCGAGGAACGCCGCGCGTCCGAGCTCGTAGTGCCCGCGCTGCCGGCCGGCACGACGCTCGCCGACTTCACGCGCACGATCCAGCTGGAAGACATCCGCAACGTCGGCGACGGTCGCTGGCTGATTCCCGACATCGACGCGTTCAACCGCGCGTTCGACCTCTACAGCGACGAAGGCATCTTCGCCGTCAGCGACACCGTGTCGTCGGTGCTCGGCAACAACCGCACCGTGACCGAGCGCGACCAGGGCTTCTGGCTGCAGGGCGACTTCAATACGCAGATCGGCTCGCTGCCGCTGAGCGGCAACATCGGCCTGCGCCAGGTGACCACGCGCCAGAGCTCCACCGGCTGGTCCACGGTCGGCGGACAGCCCGTGCTGACCACGGTCGAGCGCAGCTACGAGGACACGCTGCCGTCGATGAACCTGGTCGCCGACGTGACGCCGGACTTCCTGATCCGCTTCGCCGCGGCGAAGGTGATGGCGCGTCCGGGCCTGGGCAACCTCACGCCGGGCGTGACGGTGAACGTGTCCGGCGGCAATCGCGTGGTGAACGGCGGCAACCCGCTGCTCGATCCGTTCCGCGCGAAGACGGCCGATCTGTCGTTCGAGTGGTATTTCGCCGAGGAATCGCTGCTGGCGCTGGGCCTGTTCTACAAGGACATCGACAGCTTCGTGCAGACCTCGCGCGAAACGCGTCCGTACTACACGTCGGGCCTTCCGGAGAGCCTGCTCGCCGGGACGGGCGCGACGGTGAACGACGACTTCCAGTTCAACATCCCGCTGAACACGCCAGGCGGTCCGCTCAAGGGCCTGGAGTTCACCTATCAGCAGCCGTTCGTGTTCCTGCCCGGCTTCTGGAGCGATTTCGGCGTGCAGCTGAACTACACCTACGTCGATTCGAAGATCCAGTACATGACCGCGGCCGGCGCGACCTCGCTTCGCACCGACCTCACCGGCCTGTCGAAGAACGCTTACAACGCCACGCTCTACTACGAAGGCGACAAGTTCAGCGCGCGCGTGTCGGCGGCGTATCGCGACGACTACCTGACCACGGTGCCGGGCCGCAACAACAACGACGTGGAAGGCACGGCGGAAACGCTGACCATCGACATGTCGGCCTCGTACAAGATCAACGAGCACTTCGAACTGACGCTGGAAGGCCTGAACCTCACCGACGAGTTCCAGGACCAGTGGGTCGATTCGATCGGCGATCGCGCCTCGGTCTATCACCACACCGGCCGCCAGTACTTCCTGGGTGCGCGTTACAAGTTCTGATCGTGATGGCAAGGCCCTTCTCCCGCTCGCGGGAGAAGGTGCCCGAAGGGCGGATGAGGGCGATCTTGCGCAACCGCTTCGCCTGCCCTCACCCCAACCCCTCTCCCGCGCGCGGGAGAGGGGCTTTGTTGTTGATCGTTTGCGTAGTCATCCTGCGGGCGTCGCACGCCTGACCGCCGACGTCCGCCTCTTCCTGACTAGAAGGAGCGGCACCGATGCGCAATCGCACGAAGATCGTCCTGACCACGCTCGCACTGGCCTTGATGCCATGCGCTCACGCCGGTCACGGCCTTGAACGCCAGACCATCGCCCCCAACGACGGCTGGGCTTCGCAACCCACCGCCGCATTGCCGTACGGAACCACCGGCGGTTCCGCCGCGGACGAGGCGCACGTGTTCACCGTGTCCGACCGCAACGCGCTGGTCGCGGCGCTCAACTTCCCCGACGCCACGCCGAAGATCATCCGCATCGAAGGCATGATCGACGCGAACGTCGATGCGAACGGCCAACCGCTCACGTGCGACGACTACGCGCGCCCCGACCCGCAGACGGGCGAGCTGTACTCGCTGGACGCCTTCCTCGCTGCGTACGATCCGGCGACATGGGGCCGCGTGAATCCGAGCGGCCCGCAGGAGCGCGCACGCGCCGCATCCGCCGCCGCGCAGCAGGCGCGCGTGCGTATCCGCGTGCCGGCCAACACCACGATCATCGGCGTGAACCACGGCGACGGCCTGCGCGGCGCGTGGCTCGACATCCGTCCGAGTTCCACCAGCGGCAACCAGCCGATGAACGTCATCGTGCGCAACCTGTTGCTGGTCGACAGCGCCGACTGCTTCCCGCAGTGGTCCCCGACCGATGGCGCCGAGGGCAACTGGAACGCGCTGTACGACGCGATTTCCGTGCGCAACGCGACGCACGTGTGGATCGACCACAACGCGATGCTCGACGTCGCCACGCGCGACGAGGACGCGCCGACGTATTTCGGCCGGCTCTACCAGCGCCACGACGGACTGGTGGACGTCACCAACGAGTCCGACTTCGTCACGGTGTCATGGAACCTGATGGCCAACCACGACAAGGCGATGCTGATCGGCTCGTCCGACAGTGCCGTCGCCGACCGCGACAAGCTGCGCGTGACGCTGCATCACAACCTGTTCCACGATCTCGGCCAGCGCGTGCCGCGCGTGCGCTACGGCCAGGTGCACGTGTTCAACAACCAGTACACGCTCACCGACGAAGGCTCGCAGACCTACGCGTACAGCTGGGGCGTGGGCATCGAATCGAAGATCGTCGCGCAGAACAACCATTTCCTCGTGCCGTCGGCGGTGACGCCTGACCTGTTCGCCGAGCGTTTCAACGGCACGGCGCTGTTCGAGGAAGGCACGTTGCGCAATGGCGTGTCGCGGCACGCACGCGTGGACGTGGTCGATGCCTACAACGCGGTGAACACCGTTCCGCTGTCGCGCGATGTCGGCTGGACGCCGACGCTGTATCGCCGCATCGACCCGACGGTGGTCGTGCCGATCGCGGTGATCCTTGGTGCGGGGCCGTTCAAGTGACATCGAGTTCGACCTTCGCGCAGCGTCGTCGTCTTCTGCGCGCATCGATCGCCTCATCCGCTTTGCTGCTGCCCCCTCCCCTGCTTGCAGGGGAGGGCTTGGGAGGGCGAAGTCCCCCGCGGGAACCTTCGATGCCGTAGTCGGGCGAACGCCTTTCGACGACATCCCGATCTTCGCCAGCGTCGGAGCCGCCATCGCCGCCGCGCCCATCACGGGCGGCAAACCCTTCCGCATCCTCGTCACCCGCGGTCGCTGGCACGAGAAGCTGGTGGTCGACAAACCCGACATTCATCTCGTCGGCGAAGACCGCACGGCCAGCGTTCTGACGTTCGACGCCGCCGCCGGCATGCCGCGGCCCGACGGCGAGCCGTGGGGTACGTGGGGCTGCGCGAGCGTCACCATCCGTGCGCCCGGCTTCCGCGCGACGGAGCTCACCATCGAGAACGCGTTCGACTACGTCGGCAATCTCGCCACGCCGAAGTTCGAGCCCATCGGCCCGAACGGCGCGCAGGCGGTGGCGCTGATGCTGGACGCGGGTTCCGATCGCGCGATGTTCGAGCGCGTGAACTTCATCGGCCACCAGGACACGCTGTTCGTCGATGCAGGCCGGAGCTTCTTCCGCGATTGCCGCATCAGCGGCAGCGTCGATTTCATCTTCGGCGGCGGCAATGCGCTGTTCGAACAGTGCGAGCTGCACTCGCGCTTCCGACCCGGCAAGGAGCGGCAGGGTTATGTCGCCGTGCCGTGCACGCCGTCGGCGCAGGCGTATGGACTCACGTTCGTGCGATGTCGGCTGACGCGCGATGCCGCCATCCCCGACGGCAGCGTCGCGCTGGGCCGCGCGTGGCGACCGGGACGCACGTTTCCCGATGGCAAGTACGGCGACCCCGACGCCGTCGGCGCCGCGGTGTACCTCGACTGCTGGATGGATGCGCACGTCGATCCCCGCGGCTGGGACGAGATGGGCTACACCGCCCGCGACGGCAAGCGCGTGATGCTGCAGCCCGGCGACGCGCGGCTGTTCGAGCACGCAAGTGCGGGGCCGGGCGCACATCGCTCTGCTTCAAGGCGAACATTGCCGCGCGATCGCATCGCTGCGTATGCGCGCGAGCGCGTGCTCGACGGCTGGGTGCCGATCTGATCG
Source organism: Lysobacter soli (assembly GCF_003382285.1). Lineage (GTDB taxonomy): Bacteria > Pseudomonadota > Gammaproteobacteria > Xanthomonadales > Xanthomonadaceae > Lysobacter_J > Lysobacter_J soli. The sequence goes on along the minus strand of NZ_QTJR01000002.1, from coordinate 85,666 downwards.
ACGCCGCGCGTTGGCGCGTCACCTTCGATCCCGCTGTCATCCCTCGTTTCACCGTCATCCCGGCGAAAGCCGGGATCCGGAACCGCACCGTCAAGCGAATCCCATGCCCAAAGTCGTCCACGCACTCGTACTGCTGCTCGCCCTCGCCGCCTCCGCACGCGCAGCGGAACCGCCCACGATCCATCTCGCCGGCGACTCCACCATGGCGATCAAACGCGCCGAGAAGCGGCCTGAAACCGGATGGGGCGAGTTCCTCGCGGAGCAGTTCGCACCCGGCGCGATCGCCGTCGACAATCGCGCGATGAACGGCCGCAGCACGCGCACGTTCATCGCCGAAGGCCGTTGGAGCGCGCTGCTGGAAGCGACGAGGCCGGGCGACATCGTGCTGATCCAGTTCGGCCACAACGATCAGTCGATCGAGAAACCCGACCGCTACACGCCGCCGGCCGATTACGTGCGCAACCTCGCGCGTTTCGTCGCCGACGTTCGCGCGCGGAACGCCACGCCCGTGCTGCTCACGCCGGTCGCACGACGCCGGTTCGACGAGGACGGACGCATCGTCGCAAGCCACGGCAAATATCCCGACCTCGTGCGTTCACTCGCCGCGCGTGAGCATGTCGCGCTGATCGACATGGAGCGCCGCAGTTCCGCCGTGCTCCAGGAAGCTGGCGTGGAGGGCTCGAAGGAGCTGTTCCTCTGGCTCGCGCCGGGCGAGCACGCGAACTACCCGCAAGGCGTGCAGGACAACACGCATTTCTCGCCGAAAGGTGCGGCGCGGATGGCGCGGGAGTTTGCGGCGGCGTTGCGGGAGTCGGGGGTGAAGGTATCGAAGCTCGACCGCGCGCCGTAGCAAGCCCCTCTCCCGCCTGCGGGAGAGGGGTGGGGGTGAGGGCCGAGCCGGCGCTACGGGCCTGGATCCCGGCTTTCGCCGGGATGACGGCTCTCCCTTGGGTCGGGGACAACGCAGACAACATCGACGCTGCGATGCTGCTCGCGCGAACGCCTACTTCAACGGCTCCCGCCGCGGCAGCGGCTTCAGCGGTTCCATCGTGTCCAGGTCCCAGTCCGCCGGCACGAACGCCTGCCGGGTTTCCTTCTGCACCGGATAGCCGCCTACCTGCTCCTGGCTGTCGATGATGCGGCCGCGACCTTCGATCGTGTCGGCGAGGATGCGGCGATCCACGTCGTCGCGATCCCAGGGCCGTGCGCCGGCATTCGCGATCACCGCGTCCTGCACCTGCGACGACGGCAACAGCGTCACACCGAACGGCAGCGCCGGCGCACGCTTCATCGCATCCACGCGTATCGGCGTGGTGGTGTAGCGACCCTGCTGTGGCAGCGGGTTGCCGATGCGGTCGACGGCGAGGTTGTCCTCGAAGAACACGTCCACGTCGCCCGACCCGCCCACTTCGAAGAACGCGACGTCCTCCGTCGAAATGCCCGCGCGCATCACGTTGCCGCGCGCGATGACCTGCCCGCGCGAATACGGATGGCCCAGCCATTCCTCGGCGATGAGGTTGTAGTGCACGGCGCGCTGGCCGGGGTCGTAGATCAGGTTGTTGATCACTTGGCCGCGCGCGCCGCCCTTGAACAGCGGGTTGCGTTCGTAGTTGTGCGCGTAGAGGTTGCCGACGATCAGCACGTCGTTGACGTGGTCGTGGATCAGCGAACCCTTGGAATGCTCGCCCTTCTTGTGCGTCGCGTTCGATAATCCCTCGGCGATGATGTTGTTGCTGTAGGTGATGCGGCGCGACGCCGCGTCCATCCATGCCTTCTCGTCCTCGCCGAAGAAACGCGTGCTGGAGGCGGACAGGTTTTCGTCCGTCGCCCACGTCAGCGAGCAGTGGTCGACGATCACGTCCTTCGCGCCGCGCACGGTGGTGATCGCGTCGATGTCGCCGGAGAACTTCGGCATGCCGCCATCGCCCGGGCGCATGCGGATGTGGCGCACCACGACGTCGTGCGTGGCGATGGTCAGCCCGCCCTTGATGAAGGTGATGCCCGGTTGCGGCGCGGTCTGCCCGGCGATGGTGAGGAAGGGCTCGGTGATGCGCAGCTCCTTCATGCCCAGGTCGATCACGCCGCCGACCTCGAACACGACGATGCGCGGCCCCTTCGTGGCGAGCGCTTCGGCGAACGATCCCGGCCCGTCGGCCGCGAGCGTGGTGACGCGCAGGATCTTGCCGCCGCGGCCGCCCGGCGTATGCGCCGCCCAGCCCTGGGCGCCGGGGAATGCGAGTGCGGGTGTCCCGGTGGACAAGGCATCAGGCCCGGCGGGGCCCGCCCAGACGCCTCCGACCGTGGTGGAAACCAGCAGCGCGGCCATCGCCAGCGCGCGCGCAAACCCGTGAATCCTGCCGTTCCGGCGCTGCATCCCCATCCGTCCCCTCCCCGAGCCGTGATCCGAGTGTAGACCCCGATTGTCAATGACACCGGTTTCCTATACAACATCCCGAACAGCCGAATCTCAGGGGATCGCCGTCGCATGGACAAACACGCGCCCGACGCGGGCAGTGACAGCGCAACGATCGCCCGGCGACTGGTCGATGCCCGCCGGAAGGCGCAGGCGCTTCCGGAATATCCCGGCGCGCTGCCCGCCAGCCTCGACGTGGGCTATGCGCGCCAGGACGCGGCGATCGCGCTGTGGGACCGCCCGGTCGTGGGCTGGAAGGTCGGCAAGATCCCGGCCGACTGGGAAGCGACGCTCGGCGAGGAACGCCTGGTCGGGCCGATCTTCGAAGGTGCGATCCAGTCGCCCTCACCGCGCGACGCGGCGACGTTCCCGGTGATTCCCGGCGGCTTCGCCGCGGTGGAGGCCGAGTTCGTGTTCCGCATCGCGCGCGACAGCGATCCCGGCAAGTTCGATTACTCCGCCGACGAAGCAGCCGGGCTCGTCGATGCGCTGCACGTGGGCATCGAGCTGGCCGGCAGTCCGCTGCCGCTGATCAACGTGCTCGGCCCGCCGGTGGTGGTGTCGGATTTCGGCAACAACACCGGGCTGGTGCTCGGCAACGAAATCACCGGCTGGCAGCGCCGCAGCGCGGAGGACCTCACCTGCGAGACCTTCATCGATGGCCACCTGGTCGGCGAAGGCGGCGCGGCCTCCATCGCCGGCGGCCTGCTCGCGGCGCTGGCGTTCGCGCTGTCGCGTTGCGCACGTCGCGGACATCCGCTCAAACGCGGCATGCTGGTGACGACGGGCGCGGCGACCGGCATCCACGACATCGTGGCCGGACAGCGCGCGCGCGTCAGTTTCGGCGAATGGGGCGAGATCCACTGCAACGCCATCGCCGCACAACCGCACGGGGAGCGCGCGTGACCGAAGCCGAACACGGAATGCATCGCCGCCGTTTCCTCGCCGGACTCACCGGCGCCTGCGCCGCGGGCGCGTTGCCGCAGGCGCTGCGCGCGGCCGAGCCGGCGCGCGTGCTCACCGCCACCGACGTGCACGTGAAGGATTACCCGACCGTGCAGGCCGTGCAGTGGATCGGCGAACAGCTCGAGCGCGAAACGAGCGGACGCGTGCGCATCCGCATGTACCACGCGGGCCAGCTCGGCCGCGAATCGGAAGCCATCGACATGGCGCGTTTCGGCGCCATCGCCATCACGCGCGTCTACACCGGTGCGCTGAACAACGCGTTTCCGCTCACGCAGGCGTTGTGCCTGCCGTATGTCTTCGATTCCACCGAGCACCTGCGGCGCGCGATCGACGGCAACGTCGGCGCGCAGGTGTTGCGCGGCTTCGAATCGCGCGGGCTCGTCGGCCTTGCCATCTACGACAGCGGTCCGCGCTGCTTCTACAACATCAAGCATCCCATCGTAGTACCGGGCGACCTGCACGGGTTGAAGATCCGCGTGCCGATGTCGGACATCTTCATCCGCATGCTGCGCCTGTTCGGCGCCAACCCGACGCCCTTGCCGCTGGGCGAGGTGTTCTCCGGCATGGAGACGCACATGATCGACGGCGCGGAGAACAACATCCGCAGCTTCCAGTCGAGCCGCCATTTCGAGGCCGCACGCTACTGGTCGCACAGCGATCATTCGTGGGCGCCGGACGTGCTGCTGATGTCGCGCAAGATCTTCGATTCCCTGGAAGCGCGCGATCGCGAGACGCTGCTGCGCCTGGCGCGCGAATCGGTGGGCGTGATGCGCACGCTGTGGGCGCAGCAGGAAGACGACGCGCGCCGCATCGTGAAGGACGCCGGTGTCGCGTTCAACGAATGCGACATCCCGTCGTTCCGCGCCGCCGCGCAGCCGTTGCTGGCGCATTACCGCGCGGACCCGGCCATCGACGCGCTGTACCGGCAGATCCGCGATCTCGCCTGAGGATTCCCATGGACGCCACCGTGACTCCGGTTCCGACTTCGATCCTGCAACGCACCTGCGAACGGCTGGCCGGCTGGACGATCGCGACGGCGGCGTTCGCGCTGCTGATGCTCGTGCTCGTGCAGGGCTGGCAGGTGATCGCGCGCTACGTGCTCAACGATTCGCCCAGCTGGACCGAGCCGGTCACACTGCTGATGCTCAGCACCGCGATGAGCATGGGCGCCGCCGCGGGCGTGCACACGCGCCGACACTTCGCGTTCTCGCTGCTCGCCGAAGCGCTCGGCCCGCGCGGCAGGCACGCGGCGCACCTGCTGCAATCGGCGGTGGTGGTGGTCATCGGGCTGATGCTCGCCTACTGGGGCGGCGTGCTGTTCGTCGACGGCGTGCACATCCCGACCGCGGGCGCACCGCTGCCGGAAAGCATCGACTACCTGCCGCTCGCCGTCGGCGGCGCGCTGATGGCGCTGTTCGCGATATCGCAGATGTTCCATGACACCCCGTCGGCGGAGGTCCACTGAATGGCGATCGCCCTGCTCTTCGTCGTCTTCGGCGTGATGCTCGTGCTGGGCGTGCCGGTGGCGTACGCGCTGGCCGCCGCCTCGCTGGCGACGCTGCTCTACCTGGACGTGCCCTCGATCGTGATGGTGCAGCAGGTCTCGGCCGGCTCGGGTTCGGCGAGCCTCATCGCCATTCCGCTCTTCATCTTCGCCGGCGAGATCATGATGCGCGGCGGCATTTCCGAACGCCTGATCAGCCTCGCCTCGTCGCTGGTGGGCCGCATGCGCGGCGGCCTCGGGCAGGTCAGCATCCTGTCGTCGCTGTTCTTCGGCGGCGTGTCGGGCTCGGCGCTGGCCGACGTGTCGGCCGTCGGCGGCACGATGATCCCGCAGATGGTGCAGCGCGGTTACGACCGCGACTTCGCCGTGAACGTGTGCATCACCGCCGCGCTGGTCGCGCTGCTGGTGCCGCCTTCGCACAACCTCATCCTGTATTCGGCCGCGGCCGGCGGCGGTCTGTCGATCGCCGACCTGTTCGCCGCCGGCATCGTGCCCGCGCTGCTGATGACGCTCGTGTTGATGGTCACCTGCTACGCGGTGGCGCGGCATCGCGGCTACGGCGTGGAAATCTTCCCCGGCTGGCGCGCCGTCGCGTTGCGCCTGGTGTCGGCGCTTCCGGGCCTGGGACTGGTCGCGCTGATCTTCGTCGGCATCCGCGCAGGCATCTTCACCGCGGTGGAGAGCGCGGCGATCGCGGTCGTCTACGCGCTGCTGGTCACCAGCGTGCTGTATCGGCAGATGCCATGGCGCGAATTCCTCGGCACCGTCGTGCACGCGGCGCGCAGTGCGGGCGCGATCCTGTTCGTGATCGCCACCGCCGCGGTGTTCGGTTGGTTGCTCGCGTACCTGCAGGTGCCGTCGGCCTCGGTGGATTTCCTCACCGGCCTGACGCAGGACCGCAACCTGATGTTGCTGCTGATGATCCTCGTGCTGCTGGTGCTGGGCACGTTCCTCGACCTCGCACCGATGATCCTCATCTGCACGCCGATCTTCCTGCCGGTGGCCCGGGCCATCGGCATCGATCCCGTGCATTTCGGCGTGATCCTGGTGCTGAAGGGCGGCCTGAGCCTCATCAGCCCGCCGCTGGGATCGGTGCTGTTCGTCGGCACGTCCATCGGCAAGATCAGCATCGGCCAGAGCATGCGCACGATCTGGCCGTTCTGGCTGGCGGGACTGGCGGTGCTGCTGGTGGTGGCCTTCGTGCCGGCACTGTCGCTGTGGTTGCCGGCGGTGCTCAAGGCCTGACGCGGCGTCCGCGCCTGTTTCGACGATGCATCGGTGCCGGATCGCATCGGGCGCGCGCACCCCGCTCGCGCCCCGCTAGAATCCGCCCATGACCGAACCCGCGCCGCGCACCCGCCGATCCCGCACCGCCTCGCCGCTGCCGGCGCCGGAGGACACCGGACTGACCGGCAAGGCGACGATCAACGACATCGCGCGGCTCACCGGCGTATCGAAGAAGACGGTCTCGCGGGTCATCAACAACTCGCCGCTGGTGCATCCGGAAACGCGCGAGAAAGTGCTCGCGCTGATGAAGCAGCTGGGCTACACGCCCGACCCGCAGGCGCGTGGCCTCGCGTTCCGGCGTTCGTTCCTGATCGGGCTGGTGTACGACAACCCGACCGCGCAGTACATCGTGAACATGCAGTACGGCGCGCTGGATGCGCTGCGCGATTCGGGTTACGAGCTGGTGGTGCACCCGTGCGATTCCTCGAAGGAGGACTACATCGAGGGCGTGCGCCGTTTCGTTCAGCAGCAGAAGCTGCATGGCGTGATCCTGATCCCGCGCGTGTCGGAAGACGAGCAGCTCGCCACCGCGCTGCGCGAGACCGGCGTGCGCTACGTGCGCATCGCCTCGGTGCCGATGGACGCGGCGACGCACATGCTGGTCACGCAGGACCGCCAGGCCAGCATGGAAGCGGCCAACTACGTCGAATCGCTGGGACATCGCACCATCGGGCTGATCACCGGTCCGCGCCGTTATCGCTCGACGATCGAACGCGGCGGCGGTTTCCTCGCCGGCCTCGACGCGCGCGGCATCGAGCTGTCGCCGGACTACATCTTCGAGGGCGGCTACACGTTCGACTCGGGCGTTGCGGGCGCGGAATACCTGCTCGCCAAGTCGCCGCGCCCGACGGCGATCTTCGCCTGCAACGACGAAATGGCCGCCGGCGTCTACAAGGCGGCGATGCGTCGCGGCCTGTCGATTCCCGGCGATCTGTCGGTCGTGGGCTTCGACGACAGCCCGCTCGCCGCGCAGCTGTGGCCGGCGCTGACCACCATCCATTCGCCCACGCGCGACGTCGGCCGCCAGGCGGCGCAGATGCTGCTGGGCGAGGAGCCGTCCGGCCCGCACGCGGTGAAGGAACCGCGCACCGTGAGCCCGCAGCTGGTCGTGCGGGATTCGACGCAGCGGCCGAAGGTGGGTTGAGGCCGACGCTCGCGCGCTCGGTGAGGCGCCCCGCGTTTAAGCCCCTCTCCCTGCGGGAGAGGGGTTGGGGTGAGGGTCGGGGCGTGAGGGCACGTTCGCGCTCGCGATGCCTGTTTCGACGTCCCGATCGAACGCCAGATGACTCCAGCTTTCGCTGAAATCGCACAGGGAACGCGCAGGCCATTTCTGCAGGCCCGCAGCGCACCCGGATTACGTCGCTGGCCATCCACCATGTCCATGGATTCCCGCCTACGCGGGAATTACGGGGTGATGGTTCGCCGTCCATGGGGTGCCCATAGGCCATCAGCCTGGGTCCCGGCTTTCGCCGGGATGACGTTCTTCGAAGGCATTCGGGTCGTTGGTGTTAATGCCGTTGGCTATCCCGCCCGGCGCACCAGCCTTTTGACACCGGTTACCAAAACCCCGCTATCATCCCCTCACCCGCCTGCCGCGCGACGTCCGCGACGGCCCGAACCACCGGAGAGGCCCGATGTTCCGCAAGACCTACCACGCCACCCACCCGGACATGATGGCCGGCGCCAGCAACGACCAGCTGCGCGAGCGCTACCTCATTGATGGCCTCTTCGTTCCCGGGCAGGTCGTCCTGAACTACTCGCACAACGAGCGCTTCGTCATCGGCGGCGCGGCGCCGACGACGACGCCGGTATCGCTCCCGGCGCAGACCGAACCGGCCTCCGCCGCGGGCAAGCCGTTCCTCGAACGCCGCGAGCTCGGCATCGTGAATGTCGGTGCCGGCACGGGCACGGTCACGGTCGACGGCACCTCGCACACGCTCGAACCGAAGGACGGCCTGTACGTGCCGATGGGCAGCGCCGATGTGACGTTCGCCTCGAACGACGCCGCCAATCCGGCGAAGTTCTACCTCGCATCCACGCCCGCGCACGCGCGTTTCGAAACGAAGCACATCTCCATCGCGCAGGCGGTTCCGTTGGAGCGCGGCGCGCTGGAAACTTCGAACGAACGCACGATCTACCAGTACATCGTCCCGGCGACGGTGAAGTCGTGCCAGCTGCTGCTCGGCCTGACGATCCTCAAGCCCGGCAGCGTGTGGAACACCATGCCGCCGCACCTGCACGACCGCCGCTCGGAGGTCTATTTCTACTTCGACCTCGCTGACCAGCGCGTCATGCATTTCATGGGCGATCCGGCCGACATGCGCCACCTGGTCATCGCGAACGACGAAGCCGTCGTGTCGCCGCCTTGGTCGATCCACATGGGCTCGGGCACGAAGAACTACTGCTTCATCTGGGCGATGGGCGGCGAGAACCTCGACTACACCGACATGAACCAGCTGGACATCTGCCAGCTCAAGTAAGCGCGCGGACGCATCCGCACACGAAACCAAGGGGAAGGCACCATGTCCAATCCGTTCAGTCTCGAAGGCAAGGTCGCGCTGGTCACCGGCGCCAACACGGGCCTCGGCCAGGGCATCGCGGTGGCGCTCGCCGAAGCGGGCGCCGACATCGCCGCCGCCGGCATCCAGGCGCCGCTCGAGACCGAGGAGAAAGTGCGCGCGCTCGGCCGCCGCTTCGTGTCGATCGAAGCGAACCTGTCGAGCGTGGAGCCGATCGAGCGCGTCGTGCGCGAGACGCTCGACGGTCTAGGCGGGCTGCACGTCCTGGTGAACAACGCCGGCCTGATCCGCCGTGCCGATGCGGTGGATTTCACCGAGAAGGACTGGGACGACGTGATGAACGTGAACATCAAGGGCGCGTTCTTCATGGCGCAGGCGGCCGGCCGGCACATGATCGCGAACGGCGGCGGCAAGATCGTCAACATCGCCTCGATGCTGTCGTTCCAGGGCGGCATCCGCGTGCCGTCGTACACCGCGAGCAAGAGCGGCATCGCCGGCATCACGCGCCTGCTCGCCAACGAATGGGCGAACAAGGGCATCAACGTCAACGCGATCGCGCCCGGCTACATGGCGACCGACAACACCGCGCAGCTGCGCGCGGATGAAGCGCGCAGCGCCGCGATCCTCGACCGCATCCCCGCGGGCCGCTGGGGCGATCCTTCCGATCTCGGCGGCGCGGCCGTGTTCCTCGCATCGCGTGCGTCGGATTACGTGAATGGCGCGATCCTGCCGGTGGATGGTGGTTGGCTGGCGCGGTGATGGCGATTGCGTTGGAGCGCTGACGCTTCGAGCCCCTCTCCCACCGGGAGAGGGGTTGGGGTGAGGGGTAACGAAGCGATGGCGGTGAACTTGGATTGCCGCACCGCGCTGCGGTGGTGCTTCAGGAAGCAGGCGCAAGATCAAGATGGATTCCAGCTTTCGCTGGAATGACGACGTGACGATTTATCGACTGGGAGTACCCGGCTGCTACGGGCCTGGGTCCCGGCCTTCGCCGGGATGACGACAGAGGGAGGATGACGTGAGCCCATTCCGCTTCATCGCTTTCACGCTGATCAGCGCGGCACTCTCCACGGCCCACGCCGCCGAGCCCCGCCGCGACTCGTACGTCGAGAACGCGCGCGATATCGCCGTCCAGCAGCCCGGTCCACACGAAGGCAAGGGCACGACCACGGCCTATCCCTTCTTCGAGCAGGCCGAAGGCTTCGACATCGTCTTCCGTCAGCGCGCACTCCATCCGGGCGCGACCATCGGCGAGCATCGCAACGACAAGGACGAGATCTACTACGTGCTGTCCGGTCGCGGCGAACTGATGCTCGACGGAAAGCGCCGCGACGTCGGACCCGGAAACGCGATTCTCACGCGCGATGGCAGCACGCATGCGCTTGCGCAGCGCGGCGAGGAGGACCTCGTCATCATCGTCGTCTACCGCAAGCGCGCGCAGCGCTGACGCGGTGAAGGATCCGTGACGCGCGGCGCGCGTGCATGAATGAAGGCGGCCTTCATTCGCCCCGTCTTAACCGCGCGCATCCGAGCATGGGCCATCGTCCAGTGAAGGGAGCACGCCGATGGCAGACAGCAAGCGCGAACTCATCGCCCCCAACGGCGACAAGCGTTACGTGCGTCGCGACGAGAAGGGCCGCTTCAAGGAGTCCGACGACGTAAGTCGTTCGTTGTCGCAGGACCAGAAGCGTCAATCGCAGCACGAGTCGAAGCCGGGCCAGGGCGATCGCGGCGATCGCAAGCACTGAGGACGGCGCGATGAACTCACGCCAGATCTTCATCGCGATGGCGATCATCCTCGCCGTCGCGATCATCGGTTACATGTACCTGCACAGTCGCGAAGCGGCGCCGCTGCAGGATCCGTCGCCCGATGCGACCAGTGCGCTCTACCTCCACGACGTAGCCGGTCGCGCCTAGATCGCGACACGCCGGCCGATCTCGATCAGCCGGTTGTCCGGTATCTGGAAGAACGAGGTCGCCGGCAGCGCGTTGCGCGTGAGCAGCGCGAACAGCTGGTCGCGCCACAGCGCCATGCCGGTGCGATCGCCCGCGATGACGTCCTCGCGGCTGGTGAAGAACGTCGTCTCCATCAGATCGAAGTCGAGTCCCTGCTCGCCGCACGCTTCCAATGCGGCGGGCACGTCCGGTGTTTCCGCGAAGCCGAAGCGTGCGCAGATGCGGTGGAAGTCCGCATCGTGCGCGTCGATGCGCACGCGCTCGCGTGCATAGGGTTCGTCAAGGATTTCCACCGTCAGCAACGCATTGCGCTCGTGCAGTACGCGGTTGTGCTTGAGATTGTGCAGCAGCGCCTGCGGTGCATATTCCGGATCGTTCGTCAGGAACAGCGCCGTGCCCGCCACGCGCGTGGGCGGGTGGTCGCGCAGCGAGACCAGGCACGGACGCAGCGGCAGGCTGTCGCGCCGGTTGCGCTGCGTGAGGAGTTCGCGCCCTCGGCGCCAAGTCGTCATCACTACCAGCGCAAGCGCGCCCAGCAGCAGCGGGAACCAGCCGCCGCTGCGCAGCTTCATCAGGTTCGCGCCGAAGAACGCCAGGTCGATCGCCAGCATCGCCAGTCCCAGCGGCACGACGACCGGCCATCCCCATCCCCACACGCGTCGCATCACCACGACGATGAGGATGGTCGTCGTCAGCATGGTGCCGCTCACCGCGATGCCGAACGCCGCGGCCAGCGCCCCGGACGAGCGGAATCCCAGCATCGCGGCGAGCACCAGCAACAGCAGCAGCCCCGACACCAGCGGCAGGTAGATCTGTCCGCGCACGCGGGAGGACGTATGCAGCACGCGCATGCGCGGCAGGTAGCCGAGCTGGATGCACGCACGGACCATCGAGTACGCGCCGGCGATGACCGCCTGCGATGCGATCACCGTCGCCGCGGTGGCGAGCCCGATCATCGGGAACAACGCCCAGTGCGGCACCGTTCGATAGAACGGCCGCGTGGCCGCAGTGGGATCGAGCAGCAGCACCGCGCCCTGGCCGAAGCAGCTCAGCAGCAGGCATGGCAGCGCGGTAGTCGTCCACGCCAGGCGGATCGGCCGCGCGCCGAAATGCCCCAGGTCCGCGTACAGCGCTTCGGCGCCCGTCAGCACCAGCACGGTCGCGCCCAGCGTCGTGAGCCCGGCGAAGCCGTTGCGCGCGAAGAACGACCACGCATGCAGCGGGTTCATTGCCGACAGGATCTGCGGTTGTCGCATCATCGCGAAGAAGCCGAGCACGCCGGCGGCAAGCAGCCACGACAGCATCACCGGACCGAACCATCCGCCGACGCGCGCACTACCGAACCGTTGCAGCGCGAACAGGCCGACGACGATCGCGATGCTCAGCGGCAACACCCACGGCGCCAGCGCCGGCGCCGCGATCTCCAACCCTTCCACCGCCGACAGCACCGATACCGCCGGCGTGATCACGCTGTCACCGAAGAACATCGCGGCGCCGGTGAGACCGGCGAGCACGACCCAATGGCGCCGCCGCGGCCGCTCCATCAGCGACGAACGCGCCAGCGCCAGCAGCGCCATGATGCCGCCCTCGCCCTTGTTGTCCGCGCGCATGATCAACAGCACGTACTTGAGCGACACCACGCCCACGAGCGCCCAGAACGCGAGCGACACCACGCCGATCACGTTCGCCGGCGTCGGCCGCACGCCATGCGAACCGAAGGCCTCCTGCAGCGAGTACAGCGGACTGGTCGCGAGATCGCCGAACACCACGCCCAGCGCGGCGAGCATGAGCCCGGGCAATGCGGGCGACGCCTTTCTGTCGGCGCTGATGTGTTCGTCGTTCCGCATCGATCCGCACGCGACGGGCCCGATGCCAGTACAACGAAACCGGGGTGACGGGAGGGCGTGCGGACTGAACGGTGTGGGTGCGTGTGGATGACGCCGCTTCGGGGTGCGCTGGTCTCAGTGGCCTCGCCGCCGCCCCCCTGTTGCCCGTCATTCCCGCGAACGCGGGAATCCAGCGACTTCTCTTACAACCGGACGCGTCCGGCTGAAGGCGCTGGATCCCCGCGTTCGCGGGGATGACGACGAGGGGTCGCGATGCACTGCTCACTTCCCGCGTTTCGCATCAACGGATGACGCGTCCAGACCTTGGCGCGCTCAGCCGCCCGCCTCTTCGCCCTTGTCCTTGGCACCACCACCGGCATTACGCGCCTCGCTGCGCCGACGCAGCATCTCGCCCGCTTCCTCCGACACCGAACGCAGATGGATGTCCTGCTGCGGGAACGGCATTTCGATGCCCGCTTCGTTCAGCGCCGCGTAGATGCGCGTGACCAGATCGCTTCGGATCGACGCGGAGTTGTCGTAGTCGTATGTCCACGCGCGCAGGCCGAAGTTCAGCGCGCTCGCGCCGAAGCCCAGGAACAGCACCGCCGGCTCGGGGTTCGACACGATGCCCGTCGTCTGCAGCGCCGTCTTCTGCAACAGCGCGGTCAGTTGCGCGGGATCGGAGCCGTAGGCCACGCCGATGTCGATGTCGAGCCGGCGATTGCGGTCCAGCAGCGTCCAGTTGGTCAGCTTCTCCGACAGCAGCGTGCCGTTGGGCACCACGACGTCGGCGCCGTCGAAGGTCTTGATGGTCGTGGCGCGCATGCCGATCTCGCGCACGCGGCCGGACGTGCCGGTGATTTCGACCACGTCGCCCGGCTGGATCGGCCGCTCGAACATCAGGATCAGGCCCGAGACGAAGTTGTTCACCACGTTCTGCAGGCCGAAGCCGATGCCCACGCCGAGCGCGCCGAAGATGAACGCCAGTTGCGTCATCTTGAAGCCCGCCGCCGTCAGCGCGACCAGCGCGCCGATCAGCAGCACCGCGTAATAGGTCAGCGACGCGACCGAGTTACCCACGCCGCGCGGCAGCGACATGCGCGTGAGCACTTCCTCCTGCAGCAGGTAGCGCGTCGCCTTCGCCGCCCAGAACGCGACGTAGATCGACACGAAGAACACCAGCACGTGGCCGAGGCTGATGGCGATTTCGCCGATCTGCAGCGTGTGCGTGAGGATCGTCTCGAAGAACGCGTACACCGGCCGGAACACGCGGAACCGGTTCATGGTGAACACGACCCAGCCGATCACCGCGGCCAGCGTCAGCAGGCGCACGATCAGCGTCAGCAACGGCGTGGCGTGTTCGCGCACCACGCGCAGGCGCGCGTCGCCACCGCGCGCCAACAGCAGATGCAGCAGCGCGACCGCGACCGTCATGCCCGCGAAAAGCACCAGGCCGAAGTAGCCGCTGTCGATGACGGCGCTGTTGAGCATCTCCGCCAGCGACACGTTGCCGACCACGTTGGAGACGATCGACACCAGCAACACCGCCACGCTCACCCATGCGGCGATGTGCACGGCGCGCCCGTAGCGGCCTTCCAGCCCCGAATGCTGCTGCCGACGCGCGCGCCACAGCAGGCCCAGCGTGAGCAGCAGCGCCAGCGTCGCCAGCACCAGGTGGTACCAGCGGTACACCAGCGCGTTGGCGAGGAAGAAGAACGCGATGCGTTCGAGCAGGTAAAGCGCCGTGGCGACGTAAGGCCAGTGGCCGAGCAGCCGCTCGCTCTGCGGCGGCAGCAGGCGAAGCACGGGCACCAGCGCGACCAGCATCGCGAACTGGTGCGCCAGCAGCGGCGCGTCCGGCTCGAACGCGAGCACGCCCATCATCGACAGCAGCAGCCACGAGGAGATCGGCCGCTGCAGCACGCGCGTGGTCGCATCGATCGGCTCGGGCTCGGCGCCGGCCTTCATCGCCTCGCGACGCGCACGCCGTGCGCGCCACGACAGCAGCAACAGCACCGGCAGCAGCAGGACCTGCAGCACGTGCAGCGCCCGCTGGTTGCCGAAATCGGAAGCCGTATATTCGGTGAGGAAGCGCGCCTCGATGCCGATGCCGTTCTTGATCGACGTCATCGCGTCGTTCGGATCGCTGTCGGCCTGTCGTGCGCGCCATAGTGGCGGCGAGTCGAGGCGGATCAGCCGGCTGTCGATGAACTCGATCGCCTCCGACACCGAGCGCAGGCCGACCTGGATGCGTGCATCCACCAGGTTCGCGCGGCGGCCGAGCGCGATCTGCCGCGCCAGCGGCTTCGACAGCGCCTGTTCGGCTTCCTTCATCTGCGCGACCAGCGCATCGACGCGACTGGACAGCGCCGCCGGCATGTTGCCGCCGCGCGCGATCACCTGCGTCGCTTCCCAATCGGCGCGACGCTGCGCGAGTTGCGACGCGCTCTGCGCGTACGGCGCCATGGCCGTGCGCATGTTCTCCTGCCAGCGCGCAAAACGGCGCGCATCGAACTTCCAGTGGCGTTCGAAACTCTCCAGCCGCATCACCGGCAGTTCGCGCAGTTCGGCGGCGCGGAACATCTTCGCCTTCTCGTCGACGGACTTCGCGATGGCATCGAGTTCCGGCGCGAGATGTTCGGTCGGATCCTCCTCGCTCGCGCGCAGGATGATCGCCTCGGCGAAGCGCTCGTCCGAATCGGCGCGCAGCGGGATGTCGGCAACCGGGATCGCCACCGGCGCCTTCGGCGCGTCGGGCGTCGCCGTGGGCGTCTCGATGACGGTTTTGGTCTGCGCGAAGGCCGGCGCGGCCGCGATCGACAGCCACAGCAACGCACACAGCCAGCCCGTGAATCGACGCATCGCACGCACTCCGGTGTTCCAGGCGGGAGTCTAGGGGAATTCGACGCAGCGCGCGCCGAGGCGCGGCCACGTGTCGAGGCCGCGCTTCTTCACGCCTTCGAGGCGATGCGTTACCTGCGCTGCGTCGCGATCCAGTCGTCCACCGACGCTTCCAGCACCGCCAGCGGAACCGCGCCGTTGCCGAGCACGAGGTCGTGGAAGGCGCGGATGTCGAAGCGGTCGCCCAGGGCGGTGCGCGCACGTTCGCGCAACTCGACGAACTTCAGGTGACCGATCTTGTACGAGCACGCCTGCCCCGGCTGCACGAGGTAGCGGAAGACTTCCGACCGCACTTCCGATTCCGGCATGCCGGTGTGTGCGCGCATGTAGTCGATCGCCTGCTGCGGCGTCCAGCGCTTGCGGTGCAGGCCGGTGTCGACGACCAGCCGCACGGAGCGGAACAGCTCCGCGCGCAGGCGTCCCAGGTCGCCCCACGGATCGTCCCGGTACAGGCCCATCTCGGAGGCGAGCTGCTCGGCGTACAGCGCCCAGCCTTCGGTGAACGCGCTCGGGTTGAGGCTGCGACGCAGCATCGGCAGGTCGGTCAGCGTCTGCGCGATGGAGATCTGGAAATGATGGCCCGGCGAGCCCTCGTGGTAGGTCAGCGTCGGCAGGCTCCAGCGCGTGTTCGCCTTCAGGTTGCCGAAATTGACGAAGAAGATGCCCGGCCGCGAGCCGTCCATCGCCGGCTGGATGTAGTACGCGCCCGGCGCGTTCGCCTCGGCTTCCTTCGGCACGGCACGAACGTCGAGCGGCTGCGGCGGCGTGCGCCCGAAATACGCCGGCACATGCGGATCGAGCTTCGCGAGGTTGCGGCGGATGTCGGCGATCAGTTCCGCGTGCCCGGCCTCGGTGTCGTCGTATTGGAAGCGCGGGTCCGTCACCAGAGCGGACATGCGCTCGCCGACGCTGCCTTCGGTGCGGCCCTGTGCGCGAAGCCGCGCGTCCATCTCCCGTTCGATGCGCGCCACTTCGTCCACGCCCATCTGGTGGATGCGGTCGGCGTCGAGGTTGGTGCTGGTGTTCCAGCGCAGCGAGGCGTCGTAAAAGGCCTTGCCGTCCGGCAGCGCCCACATGCCGTGGTCGCCCGGCTTCTTCGCGATTTCCTCGTTTAGCCGCGCAAGCAGGCGCGCATAGGCGGGATTCGCGTCGACGCGCACGGCCTCGACGGCCTGCGCGAGGAGTTCATCGCGACGCTTCGCCGGAAGCGCCTTCACCGCGGCGAGCTTGCGTTCGAACGAGGTCACCAGCGGGCTCCGCGCCGGATCGCGCGAGACCAGCATGCGGATCTGCGACGCCGCGCCTTCCATCGCCGTCTGCGGCGGCAGCACGCCCTGCTTCGCCTGCAGGTCGAAGTTCGCGCGCACCTGGTCGATCTTCGTCGCCACCGCATGCAGGCGCGACACGTACGACACCGCGCCTGCCTCGTCGCGCACCGCGTGCTGGTTCTCGAGGAAGCCGGGCAGCGAGACCGGAATGCTGAAGAGCTGGTCCACCGCGTAGGTCGACGCGCCTGCGGGCATCCACGCCGGCGCCCAGTCGGGCTTCAGCAGGTCGATCTGCGTGCGGTAGAACCACACGACCAGGCCGTAGTTCCAGCGATCCTGCCCGGTGAGCCTGGCGGGATCAACGCGCATCACCTCGTCGAGGTTGTGCTGCATGCGCGCACGAAGCTCGGCCCGGCGCGGGAGGCCGACGTCGGTCAGCTGGCCCGACAGGTCGATGCCGTCGCCGGACATGCCCAGCAGCGTGCGCAGCTCCGGGTTCTGACGGACTTCCTCCATCGTCTGCCGGTCGATCATGGCGCGCAGGTCATCGGGCGATTCGGCGGCGACGGCGGATGCCGCGATGCCGAGTACGGCGGCGAGCACGAGCGTAAGGACACTGCGGGGCATGCGGACTCCTGTTTCGCAAGGGCGGCCCGAAGCGGCCGCTTCGGCGAGGGCGACATCGTGGGTGCGAATCGCCCTGCCGTCGAGTGCCACGGTCACGAACCGACGCGATCGGCAACGATCACTGCATCGCCCACTCCAGTCCGACGTACACCGAGCGTCCGTCGCCCGGCATGAAGTTCGCCTGGTCCTGCCCGCGCGCGTCGGCGACGACGTTGGTGCTCGATATCCAGCGGCGGTCGGCGAGGTTGCGCGCATCGACGAACCACGACCAGTTCGACGCGACGCGCCCGCCCATGCGCACGCCGGCCAGCGTGTAGCCCGGTGCGCGGAACGTGTTGGCGTGGTCGATGTAGTAGTCCTGCGGTACCCATTCCACGTTGGGCGCGACGTAGAAGGCCTCGCCCGGGGACCACCGCAACGATGCGCGCAGCTGCTGCGGCGGGATGCCGGCGAGTTGGTTGTCGCCGTACACCGCATCGTGCTCGAAGCGGAAATCGTTCCACAGGTAGTTCGCCGACAGCAGCCACTGCGAGGCCATGCGCCAGCCGAGGCCGAGTTCCAGCCCCTGGTGCAGCGTGCGATCGGCGTTGATCGTGCCCAGCGGATTCCCGTTGCCGTCGGTCAGCGCGAGGAGTTCGCCATCGACACGAGCGCGGTACAGCGCGGCATCGAGCGACAACGCCTCGTGCTGCACACGCAGGCCGATTTCGGCGGTCGTCGCCTTCTGCTCGTCCACCTGCGTGACGCCCGGTCCGCCGGTGAGTTCGCCGAAGCTCGGCGGTTCCAGGCTGCGGCTCAGGTTGGCGAACAGTTGCGCGGTGTCGTCGAGGACATACCGCACGCCGAGCTTCGGACTCACGCCGGAATAGCGGGCGTCGAAGCCCTCGTCGCGCCCGCCGGTGATGTAGCCGTCGCGCGAGCGCCGCGTCGAATGCAGTTCCTGCGCACCCAGCGATACCACCCACCGCGCATCGAGCCAGGTCTGGTTTTCGACGTAGGCCTTGGCGTTGGTGGCGCGCTGATCGAAGCGGTTGGTGCGGCCGCCCGCGTGCCCCGCGACGTTAACGAAGCGGTCGTCGTCGATGTCGCCACGCGTGTACGCCACGCCAGCAACGAGCACGTTGCGATGCCCGGAAAGTTCGCCTTCGTCGCGCCAGCGCGCGTCGATGCCGACGTCGCGGCTGTCCTGGTCGAGCACCTGGTAGATCGGATGGTGCAGCGACTTGTCCGACAGCCACGTCGACACGACCAGCGTGCGGCCTTCGGACGGCGTCCAGCCCAATCGTCCGGCGATGCGGTCGAGCGTGTAATCGCGGCGCTGGTCGAGCGCGATATTGCCCGCGTTGGCGGCGCGCGGGTCGGCCTTCGACTGCGCGAGCGTGAGGTTGCCCGGCAGTTCCGAGCGCGTATCGACGTGCGTGAGGTACACGCGTCCGTCGAGCGTGTCGCTGAAGCGATAGCCCGCGTTGCCGAACAGGCGGTAATTCTCCTGCCGCGAATGCGCGCGATAGCCGTCCTGCTGCAGGCCGGTGAGGCTGACGTACCCGTCGGCTCGATCGGATGCACCCGCCACGGCGACCTGCTCGCGCGTGTAGCCGAAGCTGCCGGCCTCCACGCGTGCATCGATCATCGGCGCATCGAAGCCGGTCGGCGAAACGAAGTCGATCGCGCCGCCCAACGTGGCCGCACCGTATTCGAGCGCGTTCGCGCCACGCCAGACCGCGATATAGCGCGCGGCGAGCGGCTCGATCGCCTGCATGTCGAAGGCGCCGTCGGCGAGGTTCAGCGGCACGCCGTCCTGCAGGACTTCGATGCCGCGGCCGTGGAAGGTGCGCTGCACGCCGGAGCCGCGGATCGACAGCCGCGCCTCCTCCGCGCCGAAGCGCGATTGCACGAACACGCCCGGCGCGTAACCGAGCGCATCGGTGAGCGTGCTGACGCGGCCATCGCGATACGCGTCGGCATCGACGAGCGCGGTGCCGCCGGCGCGTTCGTCCAGGCGCGCGCGCGCCTGTTGCAGCGAGGGCGCGCTCGCGAGTTCGGGACGGACGCCGTGCACTTCGACGGCGTCGAGCGTGGTCGAGGGAAGCGCCGGATCGGCGAAGACTGGAAAAGCGGGAACGAACGCCGCGCACACGGCAACGGCCAGCCGCGATGCGCGCGGCATCGCGAACGAAAGGATCGACATGGGGAAACTCCGGAAAGCACGAACGCGCGCGCGAAGTGCACGCGCGGAAGGAAGGTGTCGTGGTTTCTAGAGGGCGATCGGCGGGCCGCGCGAGCCCAGGCCACTGGGATGCGTGAACGCGCGCAGCGGCGCGTGTCGCCATGGCGGCAGTGCGCGGCGCATTGCGGGCGGCGCCGCGAACAGCGTCCACACCAGCAACATCGCCAGGCCGGCGAGCACCGGGCAGTAGGCGCAATCCTCGCCGGGCAGCGCGTGTTTCGGCGCGGGCGTCTCAAGCGAACCGGCGTCATCGGCCGGGGCGAGCTTCACGAGCTTCAGCCCGGCCATGGTGCACATCTGCGCCCACGCGCCCTGCGAATCGGCCGACGACGCCGACAGCACGCGCCCAACCGTCGGCAACGACAGGAGCAGCAGCATGGCGGCGAGCGCCAGCAGGGTCATCCGTCGATGGAGGGCGGGGTTGCGCATCGCGGCGCATTGTACGGGCGCGCGGGGCTCGCCGGGCTGACGTCGATCAAGCCCGGCCGGATCGGCAAGGCCGTCAGTTCGCGGTGAAGCGGTCCGCCACCGCGAGCGCTTCGTCGACGATGGCGAGTCCTTCGCGCAGCGTGCCTTCCTCGATGTTCAGCGGCGGCACGACGTGCAGGCGATTGCCCATCACCAACGGCCACGCACCCAGGCGTTTGCACTCAGCGGCGAACTGCATCATCGGCGCATTGGCATCGCCACTTGCGTTGAACGGCACCAGCGCCTCGCGCGTGTCGCGATCGCGCACGAGTTCGATCGCCCAGAACGCACCGAGCCCGCGCACGTCGCCGATGGACGGATGCCGCGCCTGCATCGCGCGCAGTTCGGGGCCGATGATCGTGTCGCCGAGTGCACGCGCACGTTCGATCAGGCTTTCCTCGCGATAGATGCCGATGCAGGCCACGGCCGCCGCGCACGCCAGCGGATGGCCCGCGTACGTGAGCCCGCCCGGATACGCGCGTTTGGCGAAACTCGCGGCGATGGCGTCGGAGATGATCACGCCGCCCAGCGGCACGTAGCCGCAGTTCACGCCCTTGGCGAAGGTGATCAGGTCGGGCACGACGTTCCACCGGTCGATCGCGAACCACTCGCCGCAGCGGCCGAAACCGGCCATCACCTCGTCGGCGATCATCACGATGCCATGCGCGTCGCACAGCGCGCGCACGCCCTGCAGGTAGCCGTCCGGCGGCACGAGGATGCCGTTACCGCCGACCACGCTTTCCATCAGGATCGCCGCGATCGCGTGCGGGCCTTCCACGGCGATCGTGTCGGCCAGGTGCGCGAGCGCACGCTCGCATTCCTCGCGTTCGTCGCGCGCATGGAACGCGGAGCGATACGGATACGGTCCCCAGAAGCGCGCGATGCCCGGCATGCCCGGCTCCGCCGGCCAGCGGCGCGGATCGCCCGAGGCCGTGATCGCGCCGGCCGTGGCGCCGTGGTAGCTGCGGTACATCGCCAGCACCTTGTGGCGGCCGGTGTGCAGGCGTGCCATGCGCATCGCGTTCTCGATGGCCTCGGCGCCGCCGTTGGTGAAGAACACGCGGTTGAGATCGCCCGGCGCAACCTCGGCAATCAATCGCGCCGCTTCGCTCGTCGCCGCATTCGCGTGGTACGGCGCGATGGTGCACAGCGTCGCGGCCTGCGCCTGGATCGCGGCGACGAGCCTGGGATGCTGGTGGCCGACGTTGACGTTGACGAGCTGGCTCGACAGGTCGATGTAGCGCCGGCCTTCCTCGTCCCAGAAATGCGAACCCGACGCGCCGGCGACGACGGTCGGATTCAACGTGTCGATGGCCGACCACGAATGCAGCACGTGCGCGCGGTCGTCGCGACGCGCGGTCGACGGCGCGGCTCCGCCGGCGCCTTGCAGGGAAGCCTCACGCATGTCGATCGCCTTCAGTGACCTCAGGGAATGAAGGTCTGCTCCGGATCGTCGAACGACTTGAATTCCAGCGCATTGCCCGACGGATCGAAGAAGAACATCGTCACATGCTGGCCGGGCTTGCCCTTCAGGCGCAAGTGCGGCTCTTCGGCGAACTGCACACCGGCGGTCTTCACGCGCTGGGCGAGCGTCTCCCACGACTGGCGGTCGAGGTTCATGCCGAAATGCGGCACCGGCACCGCTTCGCCGTCGAAACGGCCGGTCTGCAGCGGCGCGCCATCGGGCGCGATGTGCGCCACCAGGTGGTGGCCGAAGAAATCGAAATCCTGGTACGACACGTCGGTGCGGCCCTGCGGGCAACCGATCACCTCGCCGTAGAAGTGGCGCGCCTCGTCGAGGTCGCGCACGGGGAACGCGAGGTGGAACTGCGTGATCCTGCGCGGCGCCTCGCTCACGAGACGGCACTCCGCTGCGGCGCGCACGCGTCGAAGATGTTCTGCCAGAAGCGGTTCCATGCCGTGATGCTGCGCTCGTAGCCCTGCGCAAGATCCGGCAGTGCGCCCGGCTCGTCCTGGATGTAGCGGTCGATCGCCGCACGCGTGAGTTCGCCGTGGACGATGTCTTCCTCGCCGGTGTGGATCGTCCAGAACTCCCAGTCGATGCGGTCGGCGTTCTCCTGCATGTAGGGATGCACGCGCAGGTGGTCGAACATCACCGACAGGTAGGTCTGGCACAGGCACTCGCCGCCCATGCCGCGCAGGCCGACGCCGAAGGCCGGATCGCGCTGCGCCATTTCCTGCGTGAGCGCGCCGAGGATGCGGCGGTTCTCCGGCAAGCCGCGATCCAGCCGGTCGCGTGGCACGCCGATGCTGGCGAGGAAGCGATCGTAGATCTCCGGATGCGCGCGCGAGGCGTCGCCTTCACCGAGTTCCTCCGAGAGGATCTGGCTCAACAGGCTGCGCAGGCCGCCGAAGGGGAGCTTGGCGAGCAGCAGCGCGAGATCGCTGATGTATTCGATGGTGAAGAAGCGGTACTGCGTGCAGAACTCGCGCAGCGCCTCGACCGGCATGTTCTCCAGCGCCTTCATCTTCTGCGCCGCAAGCGCTTCGGTAGCTTCCTTGGCAGCGTCCGCGAACGTCCAGAAACTGTCCCTGTCCCATTCGCCGCGATGCATCGCGACAGGAAAGGAGGGCGTGGTCAGCGGGCTCAGACTGTTTTCCAGGGACATGCATCCGGTCCGGTAGAGGCGCGTTGCACGCATTGCATGCGCTGCGCGTGGAGGGAAGCGAACTCGTCGATGACGAACATCGAGTGCGGCTGGAGCATACCCCGCAGGAATCATGGCAAGGTTCACTCCCTTTTGACCACGACCTCTCGTTTTCACTGGAATTGCGGGGAATTTCGCGATTGCGCTCACGTTTGCGAAGACGCGCTTCACGCGATCGCGCATTCATGTTGTTCTTCGAACAGCCAGTATTCATCTACCTTTACGAAGCGCATGCGAGCCTGCCGACGACAGCGATGCATCCTTCATGCACGACTGCTACAACGCATGTCCTGTCTCCCCGCATCGCGAAGAGGAACCGCGCCGCATGCGCAGCACGCGCGTCAACAATGACCTGCACGAGGACGCGCGAAGCGTGAAGCTGCTCTGGACCGGCGGCTGGGATTCCACGTTCCGCCTGTTGCAGCTGCTGTTGCGCGATCGCGCGCGCGTGATTCCCTATTACCTGGAAGATCGCACGCGTCCGTCGACGGATACCGAGATCGACACGATGGCGCGCATCGCGCAGCGCCTGAACGAGGAGTTCCCCCACACGCGCGAGCTGCTGCAGCCGCTACGGCGCGCGGCGGTGGCGGACATCGTGGTGGACGACGATATCGCCTTCGCGCTGTCGAAGATCCGCCGTCGTTCGTTCATCGGGAGCCAATATGCGTGGCTGCCGGCGTTCTGTCGCGACCACACGCTCGACGGCATGGAACTGGGCGTGCACGTGGACGACAAGGTGCAGGCGCTGCTGCGCGGTTTCGTCGTCGAAGTCGACCACCCGGCAGGCTTCCGCAGCGTGCGCGTGGATCCGGCGCGCATCGGAACGCCTGAACACACGTTGTTCGGCGCGTTCGGCTTCCCGCTGTTCCACGTCGACAAGCGCGGGATCGAACGCGAATCGCGCGCGGCCGGCTGGGACGGCATCATGGAGATGACGTGGTTCTGCCATCGCCCCGTGCGTGGCAAGCCGTGCGGCCTGTGCGCGCCATGCGTGTACACGATCGAGGAAGGCCTCGCACGACGCGTGCCGTGGCCGCGCCGCGTGCTGTCGTTCTTCTATCGGCGTTTCGTGCTGCCGTGGAAGGGGCCGCTGCGGCAGTTGCGCCTGGTGACGCGCGGCACTCGCGAGCGTCCTCCGCCGGAACCGGACCTCGGCGCCTGAAACGCAGAACGGCGCGGCGGAATCGCTCCGCCGCGCCGTTCTGCATCAACGCGTGTCGATGATTACCAGATACGCACGCGCTTCTCCGGCGGCAGGTACAGCGCGTCGCCCGGCTTCACGTCGAACGCCTGGTACCACGGATCGAAGTTGCGCACCGGACCGTTCGCACGGTACATGCCCGGCGAATGCGGGTTGGTCTTGATCAGGTTGAGCAGCGATTCGTCGCGGTACTTGCCCTTCCAGATCTGGCCGAACGCGAGGAAGAAGCGCTGGTCGCCGGTCAGGCCGTCGATCTTCGGCGCGGGCTTGCCGTCCAGGCTCAGCTTGTAGGCGGTGTAGGCCATCGAGATGCCGCCGAGGTCGCCGATGTTCTCGCCCATCGTCAGCGCGCCGTTGACGCACTGGCCTTCCAGCGGGCAGTAGCTGTCGTATTGCGCGCCCAGCGCCTTGGTGCGTTCGTCGAAGCGCGCGCGGTCGGCATCGGTCCACCAGTTGCGCTGCACGCCGTCGGCATCGGACTTGCTGCCCTGGTCGTCGAAGCCGTGACCCATCTCGTGGCCGATCACCGCACCGATGCCGCCGTAGTTCACCGCTGCGTCGGCATGCACGTCGAAGAACGGCGGCTGCAGGATGGCGGCGGGGAACACGATCTCGTTGAACGTCGAGTTGTAGTAGGCGTTGACGGTCTGCGGGGTCATGCGCCATTCGTCGCGATCGGTCTTCTGGCCGACGCGGCGGTTCTCGTCGTTGCGTTCGAAGCGGCGCATCTGGATCGCGTTGGCGACCAGGTCATCCGGCACGATGGTGACGCTGGAATAGTCGGTCCACTTTTCCGGGTAGCCGATCTTCGGGCGGAACGTGGAGAGCTTGCGGTACGCCTCGGCCTTGGTCGCCTCGCCCATCCAGTCCAGCTGCTGGATGTTCTGGCGCAGCGCGGCGCGCAGGTTTTCCACCAGTTTGTCCATCGCGACCTTGGACTCGGGCTGGAAGTACTTCGCGACGTACAGCTCGCCGACGGCATCGCCGAGGCCGCCGTCCTTCGCGCCGACGATCGCCACCGCGCGCTTCCAGTCGTCCTTCTGCGCCTTCTGGCCGGCGAGCACCTTGCCGTTGAATTCGAACGACGCGTTGTCGATCTCGCGGCTCAGCAGTTCGGCGTTGCCATCGACGGCGTGGAAGGCGAGGTAGTCGCGCCACACCGGCAGCGGCGTGGCGGCGATCACGTCGAGTACGGGCTGCACGGCATCGGGCGTGACGATGTTGACGCGGTCCGGCTGCGGCATCTGCTGCGCCTTCAGGTGCGCGGCGAAGTCGTACGACGGGAACTGTTTCTGCAGCTCGGCGAAGGAGGAGACGTTGTAGGTCTTGTCGCGATCGCGGCGCTTGGCGCGCTCCCACTGCGGCTTGGCGAGCGCGGTTTCGAGCTCGAGCACCTTCTGCGCGCGCGCCTGCGCATCCTTCGCGCCGGCGAAGGCGAGCATGCGCGCGATGTGCGCGACGTAGGCCTCGCGGATCTTGACGAAGCGCGCGTCGGGATTGGTGTAGTAGTCCTTGTCCGGCAGGCCGAGGCCGCCGACGTTGAGGCTCACCAGGTACGCATCGGGATTCTTGCGGTCCAGGTCCACGCCCAGGCGTACCGGCGAGGCGCTGGCGTCGAGGTCGGCGTTGGCGAAGGCGTTGATCAGATCGCCCTTCGACTTGATCGCACCGATGCGCTTAAGCACCGGCTGCAACGGCTTGATGCCCTTGGCGTCGCGAGCGTCGCGATCCATGTAACTGGCGTAGAAATCGCGCACCTTCTGGTCGTTGCTGCCCGGCGCGATGCCGCCCTTGGCGTGCAGTTCCTCGATCAGCCCGTGCACCTGCTCCTCCGAACGGTCGCGCAGCGCGTTGAACGAACCGAAGGAGGTCTCGTAATCCTTGAGCTGGTAGCTCTTCAGCCACGTGCCGCTGACGTAGCGGTTGAAGTCGTCGCCGGGCTTGACCGACAGGTCGCGGGCGCTGAGGTCGACGCCGAAATCGCCGAGCTCGGGCTTGCCGGCCGGATTCCCGGCGGCGAAGGAGGCGGTGGATGCCAGGCCGAGCGCGAGGGCGAGGCTCAGGGACGAGAACTTCATGGGTGGTTCCGACGGGAATGGAACGCCCGAGGCTAACGGCGCGCGACGGGGCTGTCGCGTGACTTTGGTGGGGTTTGTGGCGGCTGGCGGGGTGCGGAGTGCGGGGCGCCAGTTGAGGCAAAGCGGGCTCACGCCGCGCCTTCCCGAATCGTCATCCCGGCGAAGGCCGGGAGCCAGGCCCGCTGACAATCCGAAGATGGGCGTGACGCAAGAACCAGCGTGATCGGCCTGGGTCCCGGCTTTCGCCGGGAAGACGGAGGAAACAGGGTTCGGCGATCAGGAACGCAGCGCATCCTCACCCCCAACCCCTCTCCCGGCGGGAGAGGGGCTGAAGAACCTCACTTCGCCGCAGCCGAACTCCCGCCCGTCGCGCCCAGCTCGTACAGGTAATCCACGTACGACATCACCGCGCCGTCGAATCCCTGCACCTTCGGGTTGGTGGACTGGATGAGGTAGAACTCGTCCGGCGCGTGCGCGCCGCCACCATGGCCGAGGCCGAAGTGGCCCGACGGCAGCGACAGCGGCGGCTGGGTGAACACGAAGCCCGGGTACGAGCCGGCCAGGCGCGGCCACAGCAGCGGCTCGATGTTGTTACGACGCAGCACGTTGATCTGCGCCTGGATCAGCTTCGAATCCGCATCGGTCGTGGTCGGGTCGTAGCCGCCGCTCACGTTCACGGCGATGTCGCCGTAACCGCGCTTCTTCAAGTGCGCCTTGAGCGCCTCGACCGCGCCGTCGCGCGTCATCGGCGGGACCAGGCGCATGTCGATCTTCGCGACCGCGCGATACGGCAGGATCGTCTTGCCGCCGGGGCCGGTGTAGCCGCCGACGAGGCCTTCGATGTTGATCGTCGGCTGCGAGACCAGGCGCTCGTTCGCCTTTTCCCACGACAGGTCGTCGATCCAGTGCGGTACGCCCAGCGATTTGCGCGCAGTGGCTTCGTCGCGCGCGGCGACGGACTTGGCGATCTGCGCGCGTTCGGTCGCGGTGAGCGGCGTCGGCTTCGGGAAGCCGTCGACGGTGATGGTGTTGCCGTCTTCCGACACCAGTGTGTCCAGCGCCTTGACCAGACGCCATGCGGGGCTGTCGACCATCGCCTTGAGCGAGGAATGCACGTCCTTCGACGGGCCACGTCCCCATGCGTTGCCGTCGGCGACCAGTTCCAGCTCGACCACGCCCTTCGCGCCGAGGTTCACCGTCACCGCGCCGTCGGGATCCTGCAGGCCCATCGGCATGAACACGCCGATGCTCTTCTTCAGCGCGGCCTGCACGTCGGGGCGCAGCACCAGCTTGGCGATGTTGGGCGAACCGATTTCCTCCTCGCCCTCGGCGACGAGCACGAGGTTCACCGGCATCTTCTGCTTCGCGTCGCGGATGGCGTGCAGCGCGGTGAGGAAGGCCATTTCCGGGCCCTTCTGGTTGGCCGCGCCGCGGCCGACGATCGCCTTGCCGAGCCCCGGCTTGTCGACGATGCGCGCTTCCAGCGGCGGCGACGACCATTCGGCCGGATCGAACTGCTTCACGTCGTACATGTAGTACACGCCGACGGTGGTCGGCGCGCCTGCGTCGAGCGTGGCGAACACGCCCGGCTTGCCGCCGGTGTCGACGATCTCGACCTTCTGGAAGCCGGCCTCGCGCGCGAGTTTCGCCATGTATTCGGCGCCCTGATTCGCGTTGCGATCCTCCGCGGCAATGGACGGCAGGGCGATCCAGTCCTGCAGCGCCTTCACCGCCGTGTCGTGCCGCTTGGCCACCTGCACCTGGATCGCGGCGCGATCAGGCGTTTGCGCGAGTGCCATCCCCGATGCCATCGCGGTGAGCGCGAAGGCGGTCAAACCGATCGCGCCCAGTTGCGCGCGACGCCCGAAAACCGATGCAGCCATACACCGTTCTCCCCAGCCGTGGTCGTGCGGCGAGTCTAGCCGGGGATCGGTGGACACGCGCGAACGGGGCCGCGCTTCACGCGCCCTGCATCGGCGCGCCGGTCAGGCCCGGCGCGGCAGCTTCCAGTCGGGACGCACGAAGTGGCAGGTGTAGCCGGTGGGGTAATGCTGCAGGTAGTCCTGGTGTTCGGGCTCGGCCTGCCAGAACGGGCCGGCCGGCGACACTTCGGTCACCACCTTGCCCGGCCACAAACCCGACGCATCGACGTCGGCGATGGTGTCCTCGGCCACGCGCTTCTGCTCGTCGTTCGTATAGAAGATCGCCGAGCGGTAGCTGGTGCCGATGTCGTTGCCCTGGCGGTTCTTCGTGCTGGGATCGTGGATCTGGAAGAAGAACTCCAGGATCTCGCGATAACTCAGCTTGTCCGGATCGAACACGATCTCGATCGCCTCGGCGTGCGTGCCGTGGTTGCGATACGTGGCGTTGGGCACGTCGCCGCCGCTGTAGCCCACGCGCGTGGACACCACGCCGGGCATCGCGCGGATCAGCTCCTGCATGCCCCAGAAGCAGCCACCGGCCAGCAGTGCGGTTTCGGTACGGGCGCTCATGTCGGTCCTCTGCCTCGTCGATGGGGACGGTCTCGTCCGGTCCCTCCACGATGGGGGCGTGAAGACGCCCCCGCAAGCGCGCCGTGGCGGCGTCGACGGCCTAGCGGCGGGATGGATCGTCCTGCTGCGGCGATTGGGGCGAAGTGTCCGACGGCGTGGTTTCCGGCGGCGGATTCGCC
Organism: Lysobacter soli; assembly: GCF_003382285.1. Lineage (GTDB taxonomy): Bacteria > Pseudomonadota > Gammaproteobacteria > Xanthomonadales > Xanthomonadaceae > Lysobacter_J > Lysobacter_J soli. The sequence continues at coordinate 57,082 of NZ_QTJR01000002.1, read as the reverse complement.
GCGCCCGGCGCCGTGGAATCGTTGCTCGCCGCTTCCGGCGCCGGCGCGGCGGGCTGCTCGGACTGCACCGGTTCGGACGCATCGCCCGCCGCTGGCGGCGTCGTGGAATTGCCATCGCTTTCGCGGCGATCGCAACCCGGCATCGCCATCGCGATGCCCAGCAGGAACAGCACTACGTGGATGCGGCTCATCGTGCGCTTCATGAGGTGTCACTCCGTGTGCGAGGCGGCGTCGTGTTCGATGGAAACGCACTCGCATGCACGGATTCGTGAAACGTGCATCGCGCGATGACGACGACGTGATCATCGCGTTGCGTGGACGGTTTGCCCACGCGCCCGCTTTTACCTTCGTGCGTCGAGATGGCCATTCCATGAGCACAACGATGAACGGAACACGATCGACGCGAGCGACATCGCTGGCCTGCCTTGCACTGATGAGCACGCTTGCCGCGCCCGCCTTCGCCCAGGACGAGAAGACCGAAACGCGCCGCAACGAAGCCAACATCCTGCGACCGGCGAAGGTCGAGGCGACGCCCGAGCGTATCGCCAGCCTGAAGGCCGCCGACGGACTGGAAGTGAAACCCTTCGCGACCGGCCTGAAAAACGCGCGCATCCTCGTCGTCGCGCCCGACGGCACCGTGTACGTGAGCCGTCGCGAACAGGGCGACGTGCTGATGCTGCGCGACGCCAACGGCGACGGCGCCGCCGATGGCGAACCGACCATCGTCGCCACGCGTCCGAGCGTGCACGGCCTGGCGATCCACGACGGCAAGCTGTACATGGCGACGGTGAAGGAGATCTTCGTCGCGCCGATCAACGCCGACGGCACGCTCGGCGAGGAAACGCTGCTCGTCGGCGACCTGCCCGACGGCGGCCAGCATCCCAATCGCACGCTCGCCTTCGGCCCGGACGGCATGCTGTACGTCAGCGTTGGTTCGACCTGCAATGCATGCAACGAGACCAACCCCGAACACGCGACGCTGCTGCGCATGTCACCCGATGGCAAGTCGCGCACGATCTTCGCCAGTGGCCTGCGCAACACCATTGGTTTCGGCTGGCATCCGCAGACGGGCGAGCTGTGGGGCGCCGACCACGGCATCGACCTGCTCGGCGACGAGCAGCAGCCGGAGGAATTCAACCGGATCGAACTCGGCAAGCAGTACGGCTGGCCGCACGTCTACGGCAAGGGCGAGCTCAATCCGCAGAGCGCGCCGCCGCCGGGCGGGATCACGCGCGAGCAGTGGGCGGCGATCAGCGTGCCGATGAGCCTGGGCTACACCGCGCATGCGGCGCCGATGCAGATGGCGTTCCATCCCGGTGGCGGCGCGGTGCCGGCCGATTACGCGAACGATGCCTTCATCGCCATGCGCGGTTCGTGGAATCGCGCGAAGCCGTCCGGCTACGAGGTGGTGCGCGTGCATTTCGCCAACGGCAAGCCGCAGTCGATGGAGCCGATCCTCTCCGGCTTCCTCGTCGATGGCGGGCAGCAGCACTTCGGCCGGCCGGTCGGCGTCGCGGTGGCGAAAGACGGCGCGCTGCTCGTCGGCGACGACGTCAACGGCGTGATCTATCGCCTCGCCAGTCGTGACGGCAACGGCGCGGTGAAGCCGCTGTCGCCGCCGGCTGGCCCGATGAAGACGCAGCCGGCGAAGGGCGTCGGCGTGCCGATCGCGATGCAGCGCAAGGAAACGGCCGCGAAGGGCGCACTCACCGTCGAATCGCCGACGATTCCGGCGAACGGTCCGATCCCGCCCAAACACAGCGAATACAAGGACGGCGTGTCGCCGGCGCTGTCGTGGACCGCGGTGCCGGGCGCGAAATCGTACGCGATCATCATGGAAGACCCCGACGCGAAGCCGATCACGCCGTTCGTGCACTGGGTCGCCTGGAACATCCCGGGCGACGTGACGTCGCTCCCGGAAGGCCTGCAGGAGCAGATGCGCCTCACCAAGCCGGACGGAATGATGCAGGGCCGGACCAGCCGCGGCTCCGTCGGCTACTACGGGCCGCGCCCGCCGGTGGGCGATCCGCCGCATCACTACCACTTCCAGATCCTTGCACTGGACACGGTGCTCGACCTGCCCCCGGGCGCGGATCGCGACCAGGTGCTGTCGGCCGCGAAGGGCCATGTGATCGCGAAGGGCGAACGCGTCGACACGTACCAGCAGACGGTTCCTCCGCTGAAGTGATCGGCGCGGCGGCGTGAAGCGTGGCGCGCGCTCGACGCGCTACGCTTCGCGCATGACCACGCACCTGTTCGTCTACGGCAGCCTCGCCCCCGGTCGCGCCAACGCGCACGTACTCGCCGACATCCCAGGGCAATGGCGCCCCGCCACCGTGCGCGGAACGTTGCACGCCGAAGGCTGGGGCGCGGCGATGGGCTTTCCTGGACTCGTGCTCGACCCGGAGGGCGATGACGTCGCCGGCCTGGTATTCACGTCCGCGGAGCTGCCGGCCCACTGGGAACGGCTGGACGATTTCGAGGGCGAGGGTTACATCCGCGTGATCACGACCGCGCGGCTGGACGACGGATCGCAGGTACGCGCGCACGTCTACAGCCTCGCGCCCGCGCCTTGAAGCCCACGATCTGATCGATCGACTTGATCGGAGCGGCGCGCCGCCGCACCATGCGGCGCATCCGCGACGCGGGAGCCCGCCATGGCCTTGCCCGAAGACGAGAACCGCGAGCATCCCGGCGTCGAGGACAACGACGACGATCCCGCGCATGCGCAGGGCTTGACGCATCTGATCCGCCGGTCGCTCAGCGGCGTGGGCACGTTCGCGCGCCGGCTGCTGCTGGGCGTCGTGCTGCTGGTCGTCGCGCTCGTCGCCATCCGTGCGTACCTGTCGACGCAGGGTCCACCGCTGCGCCCGTGGCAGACCATCGTGCCCGAGGAGCCCGACGCCGCCGCCATCGCGAAGATGGACTGGCGCGCCTGGGTGCAGGCCGAAACGGCGATGTTCGACCAGGTGCATCGCAAGCTGCGCGCACAGCTTGATCCGTCCGACCACACGCCGCTCAACCGCTATTACGACGAAAGCATCACCTCGCCGCTGCGGTTCGATCGCGACTGGAACCGCTCGTTCGTGTTCGAACCCGAACGCAAGCCGCGCGGCGTCGCGGTGATGCTGCACGGTTTGACGGATTCGCCGTACAGCATGCGCAGCCTCGCGGCGCTGTATCGCGAGCACGGTTTCGTGGTGCTCGTGCCGCGCATGCCGGGCCACGGCACCGTGCCCGCCGGACTCACGCGCGAAGGCCGCGCGGAATGGAACGCCGTCACCGACATGGCGATGCGCGAGGCGCAGCGTCGCGCGGGCGATGCGCTGCCGATCCACCTCGTGGGCTATTCGAACGGTGCCGCGCTCGCGCTGCTGCACGAGATGCGCTGGATCGAACGCGGCCAGCGCAGCGACGTGGATCGCATCGTGCTGCTCTCGCCGATGATCGAGGTCAACCGCTTCGCGCGATACGCGGGCCTGGCGGGCGTGCCGGCGTTCTTCAGCCGCTACGCGAAATCCGCATGGCTGGACCTGATGCCGGAGTACAACCCGTTCAAGTACAACTCCTTCCCGGTGCGCGCCGCGCGCGAGTCGTACCTGGTGACGGCCGACCTGCAACGCTCGCTGGAAACCGTCGCGCGGCAGAACCGCATCTCGCAGCTGCCGCCGATCCTCGCGTTCCAGTCGATCGTCGACGACACCGTATCCGCGCGCGCGGTGATGACGCGCCTGTTCGACGTGCTGCCCGACAACGGCAGCGAGCTGGTGTTGTTCGACGTGAACCGCAGCCGCGTGATGGCGCCGATGCTGCGCGCCGCCGCGACGAACTGGACGCGCGACGCGCTGCAGCGCCCGCGCGACTACACGCTGACCGTGCTTGGCGTGACCTCGCAGGACGACGCGGCCGTGCTCGCGCGATCACGGCCGGCGCGCGCCGGCGCCATCACCGCGCAGCCGATCGGCATGGCGTACCCCGCCGAGGTGTATTCGCTGTCGCACGTCGCACTGCCCTTCGCCGACGATGATCCGCTGTACGGCATGCATCCGGAAGGACAGGGGGGGCTGCGGCTCGGCGCCGTGGCGGTGCGCGGCGAACGCAATGCGCTGGTCGTGTCGCAGGACGTGCTCAGTCGCCTGGGCAGCAATCCGTTCCACGGCTGGATGCTCGCGCGTATCGCGGCGACGGTCGACGCGAAGAATCGCTAGCGCCGGCGCGCGATGGGATCGGGATGATGCACGTGCGGGATCTCGATCTTCGATGCCTGCACCTCGCTCAGCCAGTCGCGGAAATGCGTCGGCGCGATGCGCGCGCCGGGCCCGGGCGTCAGCGTGCGGTCGTCGAGGAGGCCGCCGTAGTACGACGCGGCCGGATCGGCGATGACCGGCCGGTCGTCCTGGTAGCTGTACATCACCCATTGCACCAGTTCGCTCAGCCGATACGTATCGGGCCCGGCAATCTCGATCGTCGCCGCTGACGGCGGCGAAACCGCAATATCCACCAGCTGCGCGGCGACGTCGTCGGCCGCGACGGGTTCGACGAGGCCGTTGGATAGATGCACCGGGTCGCGATCGTCGTTGCGCGGAATGATGCTGGCCATGAACTCGAAGAACTGCGTCGCCTGCACGAGCGTGTGCGGCACGCGCGACGCGCGCACGAGGTCTTCCTGCACCTGCTTCGCGCGGAAGTACGCACTGCCCTGCAGCCTTGAGGTTCCGACGACCGACAGCGCGACATGGTGCGCGATGCCGGCGCGTTCGCCCGCGTCGAGCAGGTTGCGCGTGGCGGCGCGAAAGAAGTCCGCGACATCGGGTTCGTCGAACGATGGCGCGTTGGTGACGTCGATGACGATGCTGGCGCCCTTGAGCGCGGCGTCGAGCCCTTCGCCCGTGACGACATTGACACCGGTGCGTCGCGAGGCCGCGACGACGTCGTGCCCGCCCTCGCGCAGCCGCGTGACCAGCCGCGTCCCGACCAGCCCGGCTCCGCCTGCGACGACGATCTTCATTGCGGAGTCCTCCGGCGCGCAGTTCGGCTGCCATCCGGCTGTGATGGTGCGGCCGTTGGCAGATGGCCGGTAGGTTCGGGTGCGGACATCGGGTGTTGCCTGTGGGACAACAATGGCAGGCAGCCACCCCCTCCCCAAAACAGCCTCCCCGGAGCCGTCATCCCGGCGAAGGCCGGGATCCAGGCTGATAGAGCCTGGGGATTTCATCTCTGACGAACAAGAACATCGTCATTCCACCGAAAGCTGGAATCCACGTTGCTGTTGCTCTCGAAAGGCAATCAAGCAGCGCATCGCAGTGCCAGCACATCGCACGCCCCGACCCTCACCCCAACCCCTCTCCCGCAGGGAGAGGGGCTAAACCAGCGCTTCCCCCGTTGGAGAGGGCTATACCAACGCCTCTTCCGTGAAAGAGAGGCTAACCAGCGCTCTCCCGCTACGAGAAGGGTAAAGGCGTCATTCCGTCGATGGCCGGCAGCCTCCCCGGAGCCGTCATCCCGGCGAAGGCCGGGATCCAGGCTGATAGCGTCTGGGCACCACGTCACCGGCGAACTACGACTCCGTCATTCCAGCGAAAGCTGGAATCCACGTTGCTGTTGCTCTTGAAAGGCAATCAAGCAGCGCATCGCAAGCGCCAGCACATCGCACGCCCCGACCCTCACCCCAACCCCTCTCCCGGTGGGAGAGGGGCTAAACCAGCGCTCCCGCAGGGAGAGGGGCTACACCAACGTCTCTTCAAGCAGGAGAGGCGCTCAACGCGCCTGGGCCCCGTCTGCAGCGCCATCCATCTGCCGCACGATCGCCTCCACCACCTCGTCGCAGGTGTAGGGCTTGGGCACCATCGGGACGTCGCGGTACTCCTCGGCCAGGCCCTCGGCGCCGTAGGCGGAGGTGAAGAAGAACGGCACGCCGCTTTCGCGCAGGCGTTCGCACAGCGGATAGACCTGCTCGCCGTGCAGGTTGATGTCGAGGATCGCGCAGTCGATGCGCTCGCGTTCGGCGACGTCGATCGCATCGCCGAGCCGCGCGGCGGTGAGGACCCGGTAACCGGCTTCGGTGAGCAGGTCGCTCAGCGTCATCGCGACGTACATCTCGTCCTCGGCCAGCAGCAGGGTCTTGCCGCCCATCTCAGCTTCCTGCGTCCTTCAGCGGCACCGTCATCGTGCACACCACGCCGCTGTCGGGGAACTCCAGCGACACGTCGCCGCCGAGTTCGTAGCCCACGCCTTCGGTGATCAGGCGCGAACCGAAGCCACGCGAGGCGGGCGCATTCACCGGCGGGCCGCCGGACTCGGTCCACACCATGCGCAGCCAGCGCTGGCTGTCGCGTTCGAACGTGGCCCATTCCAGACGCACCTGCCCGCCTTCGCGCGTGAACGCGCCGTACTTGCCGGCGTTGGTCGCCAACTCGTGCAGCGCGAGGCTCAGCGCGAGGCCGGTCTTCGCGTCCAGGTGCAGGTCGTCGCCGACGATCTGCACGTGCGCGGTGTCGGTGTCGCCCGCGTGGTACGGCGCCAGTTCGGCGCGCGCCAGGTCCGCCAGGCTCACGCCGCGCCAGCCTTCCTTCGCGAGGAGGTCGTGCGCGGTCGACAGCGAACGCAGGCGCGAGACGAACGCGTCGCGGAACTTGCCCATGTCCGGCGTGTGGCGCAGCGTCTGCAGCGCGATCGAATGCACCGTCGCAAGCGTGTTCTTGACGCGATGGTTGAGCTCGCTCACCAGCAGCTCGCGCTGCTGCGCGGCGAGGCGGCGCTGCGTCACGTCCAGCGCGAACGCCACCGCGTGCGAGGGCTGCCCGCCTTCGTCGTGGATGAGCGTGACGTGGTGGTTGATCCACGCCAGCTTCGCGTCGGGGCGCACGTAGCGCTGTTCGGTCTGGAAGGGCTTGCCTTCGGCGACCAGGTCGTGGAACTGCGCCTCGAATTCCGCCGCGTCGGCCGGATGGATGTACTCGTGCAGGCGATGGCCGATGAGTTCGTCGGCGCTGCGGCCAAGGATCTCGCCGTAGCGCGGATTGACCATCTCCAGCTTGCCGTCCAGGTCCGTCTGCGCGACGCCGACGGTGGTCTGTTCGATGATCGCCGCGAGTCGGCGCTCGGTTTCGTCGAGCATCCACGCCGCGCGCTTGCGATCGGTGATGTCGCGCGCGATGGTCGAACCGCCGACGACCGCGCCGGCCGGATCCAGCACCGGCGAGCAGCGCAGCGACAGCGGCACCGGCGTGCCGTCCTCGCGTATCCACGTCATCAGCAGCTCTTCGGCCTTGATCTGGCGCGAGGAGGCTTCCAGCAGCGTGTCGAGGTCCTTCTTCGAATCCGGCGGCAGCAGCACCGAGAGCGGCTTGCCGATCGCACGCGCCGGCGGATAGCCGAACATGCTTTCGGCGCCGGCGTTCCAGCTGGTGATGATGCCTTCCAGGCTGTGGCCGATGATCGCGTCCTGCGAGGATTCGACGATGGCCGCCAGCCGCGCGCGTTCGTACTCGTGCTGCTGGCGTTCGGTGATGTCGATGAAGGTGAGCACCACGCCGTCGATGACGTTGTCCGTGGTGCGGTAGGGGCGCATGCGCAACAGGTAGACCGCGTCATCGACGCCGCCGTGCAGCACGCGCTCGACCATCGCCAGCGTGCGCAGCACCTGCTTCACGTCCTGCTTGAGCTGCGGGTACGGGATGCGCGCGGTGATCTCGGTGATCGGCCGGCCGTGGTCGCCTTCTCGCAGGTGGAACAGGTCGCTGATGGCCGGCGTGAAGCCGCTCACGTGCAGCGCCGAATCGAGGAACAGCGTGGCGATCTGCGTGCTTTCCAGCAGGTTCTGCAGGTCGCTGTTGAGTCGCGCGAGCGCCTCGTTCTTGCTGTTGAGCTCGACGTTGACCGTCTGCAGCTCCTCGTTGATCGACTGCATCTCTTCCTTCGAGGTTTCCAGTTCCTCGTTGGACGACTGCAGTTCCTCGTTGACCGACTGGTATTCCTCGTTGGCCGACTTCATCTCCTCGTTGGCCGTTTCCAGCTCGTCGATCGCCGTGTGCAGCTGCTCGCGCGTGGTGGCCAGTTCGAGGTCGAGTTCGCGGATGCGCGCCGATTCGCCGCGCGCGCGACGGCCGTTGGGCGTGGTCGATTCGGCGACGGCTGCGACGGGCGTCAGTTCCTTGAACACCAGGATGCACAGCGACGACGGCGCGCGGCGTTCGGCGTTGCCATCGTCCTGTTCGTGGATCGGCTCGGCGATCAGGCGCACCGGGATTCGCTCGCCGTGGGGTCCGGTGAGCTGGCCTTCCTGCACGACGGTGTTGTGGCGGACCAGCGCCTGCTGCACCGCGGTGCGCGCCGGTCCGCGCAGGCCCTTGTTGAGCAGCGCGAACAGGTTGAGGCTCGCCGCGCCCGCCGACGGGCCGAGATAGCGCCCGGTATCGCCGGAGAAACGCAGCACGTCGTGGTTGGCGTCGATGACGACGTACGCCGGCGAGTGCTTGTCGAGCACGCGCCGCGCGTTGCGGTCGATCGCATCCTCGATGCCGCCGCCGCGCACCACCGGCACCCGCGCGACCGCTTCCATGCCGGCCAGGCGCTTGGGCGTGGTCATCGGCAGGCTCGCGCGACCATCGGCGCGACGCGAGTAGAGGCGATGCTTCTTGTCGAGCACGGAGAACAGCGCGGTATTGCGGCCCAGGCTTTCCGACGGCCCGAGCATCAGCACGCCGCCGGGCCGCAGCGCGTAATGGAACGTGCGGATCAGGTGCTCCTGCAGCTCCGAATTCATGTAGATCAGCAGGTTCCGGCACGAGATCAGGTCCAGGCGCGAGAACGGCGGATCCTTGATGGCGCTGTGCGGCGAGAACACGACCATCTCGCGGATCGGCTTGACCACGACGTAGTGCTCGCCGTCCTGGATGAACCAGCGCTCCAGCCGTTCGGCCGACACGCCCGGCAGCGGCGCGCGGAAGCGGCCCGCACGCGCGGCGTTGATCGCGCGGTCGTCGATGTCGGTGGCGAAGATCTGCACCTTCGGGCCGCCGCGGCGCGCCGCGATGGCTTCGGCCAGCGAGATCGCGATGGAATACGCCTCCTCGCCCGTCGCGCATGCGGGCGTCCACACGCGCAATGTGTCGGCGGCGCTCCTGCCTTCCAGCAGCGAGGGAATGGCGAGCGTCTGCAGCGCCTCGAACGCTTCCGGATCGCGGAAGAACTCGGTGACGCCGATCAGCAGCTCGCGGAACAGGTTGTCGAGCTCCCGCGGCGTCTGCTTGAGGTAGTCGATGTAGCCGGCGACGCCGTCGATCTGCACCACCTGCATGCGTCGCTGGATGCGACGGATCAGCGTCTTTTCCTTGTACTGGCTGAAGTCGTGGCCGACTTCGGCGCGCAGCAATGTGCAGATCGCCTGCAGGTGGTGGCTCAGGTCCTGCCGCATGCCATCCGGACCCTTCTGCGTGCGCGCCGTGGACAGGTGTGCGCGGTACGCCTTGAGCCGCGCCGGCATCTGTTCGACCGGGACGATGTTGTCGACCAGGCCCGTCGCCGCGGCGCTGGCCGGCATGCCGGCGATGGCGATGTGGTCGATCGCCGCCTGCGCGAGCGTGAGGCCGCCGCGTTCCTTAATCGCCCCGAGCCCACGCGCACCGTCGCTGCCGGCGCCGGACAGGATGATGCACACCGCGTTGTCGCCCTGGTCTTCGGCGAGCGAGGCGAAGAACGTGTCGATCGGAAAACGGTACTGCCGCGGCGGCGCCGGCTTGCTCAGCTGCAGCACGCCGCCGCTGATGGTGAGCGTCGCGTCCGGCGGAATGATGTAGACGTGGCCGGCTTCCACGTCCATGCCGTCGGCCGCTTCCATCACCGCCAGCGAGGTGTATCGCGCCACCAGTTCCGGCAGCATGCTCGCGTGGTCGGGCGAGAGGTGCGAGACGAGCACGAAGGCCATGCCGTCCGCGCTTTCGAGGTTCTCGAAGAACGACTTGTACGCCTCCAGGCCGCCGGCGGAGGCTCCAATTCCGACGATCAGCGGCACGTTCGCGGACGCTGCGGTATCGCTGGCGCGCGCCTGCCCCGGCTGCTCGTCTGCCGCGCCTTTCGGCTTTGCGTCGCGATGGGGCGGCTTGGTCATGGGTTCGGCGGGTTTCGAAGAAGACGTTCAGTATCCGGCACGGCTTTTGGCGCGGCAATCAGTCCGCCACCAGTCGCTGCAGTTGCGCCGCGTGCACGGCGATGTGGTCGGCTTCGGCGTCGGCGCGATCGGCGTCGTGGCGCGCCTGTCGGTGGCGATGTGCCGCAGCGACATTGCGCAGCAGGCGTTCGCGCTCCTGCAGCGCGCGCAACGCCACCCACAACGCCTGGTCGGTGCGTGCGTTCTGCGCCGCGTCGAGCGCGCCGATGGTGTACGCATGCCCGGTGTGGCAGCGATACCGCGGCGGCTGCGCGCCCTTGATCTCCCACAGCACGCCGCTGCATTCGGGACAGGTGATGCGCGAAGGCGTGCCGATGTCGTCGAGCGTGGCCATGGGGTTGTCTGCCTCCCCGATGCTGAGCCGGTGTTCCTCGATCAGTGCGGTTGGTACCGAAGGCTCCGCATCCACGCGCTGCGCCGCCATCACGATGAGGGCCTGCGCGATGTCGGCCGCCGGCAGCAGCGCGTCGAAGGCGACGTAATCGCGCGCGTTCTGCGGCATCTCCGGCGATTCGGCGTCGGCCGGATCCTGCACGATCGCCAGCCCGCCGCAGGCCTTGATCGCCTGCAATCCGGCGACGCCATCGTCGAGCAGGCCGCTCAGGAGCACGCCGATCACGTGCGGGCCCTTTGCGATCGCTGCCGAGCGGAACAGCGGATCGATCGCGGGCCGGGTGAAGTTCTCCTTCGCGTCCCTGCTCAGCCGCACCGCGCCGTCGCTGACCAGCAGGTGGTGGTCCGGCGGCGCGACGTAGATGACGCCGGGTTCGAGCAACCGGCCGGACGTCGGGAACATCGCCGGCAACGCGCCGCGCCGGTTCAGCAGTTCCGGTAGCACGCTGATGTGCGCGCCGATGTGCTGCACGACGAGGATCGTCGCCGGGAACTCGCGCGGCAGGCCCGCCACCACCTCCAGCAACGGCTTCACGGCGCCGGACGATCCCCCGATGACGATGACATTGCGTTGCGCCCAGCCCGGCATTCGCGGACGTCCGTTCCCGTGGAACCCGCAGCGTCGGTTACCGCGCGTGAGGCAGCGGTGGCGATGGGGTGACGATGGCGTTGGCGCGCGACGAGTCGCGCGAGTCAGCCGTCCGCGTGGGTCCAGCTCGATCGCGCGAGCTCGCGCACGCGGCTCCATGACGTCGTACCGCCCCAGGCGCTTGCGTGCCAGGCATCGACCAGCGACGGTTCGAGTTCGTCCCAGCTGAGCGTGGGGTGGTAGTTGCGCGCGACGCGACCGAGCGATTGCGCGAACACGCGCGTCGGCGTGGACACGCGCCAGCTGTGGATGGCGATGCCGCGCGCCTGGGGCCATTCGCAATCGCCGGCCAGGCCGCTGCCGTACCAGCACGCGGACAATCGCGATTCCACTTCGCGCAGTCGCGCCGTCGGAAACGCACGCCGGGCGTTGCGTCCCAACGCTTCAAGGAAGTAGCGCTGCATCGGCGTGATCGCGGCGGGCATGCAGCGATCGTAGACCGATCCGTCGGATGTGACGGACCTTCCATCGGCCAATCGTCTTGTCGAACGCGATAGGCGGCGCGTCATGTAACCGACATATCGCGTGCCGATGCGGCATGCGATCTGACACGACGGCACGCGATATGACGCGACGCTACGGTTGCGCGTCGTCCGCCGCCGCGCGCCACGCCTCGCGCACGCGTTCGGCCACTTGCGGCCATTCCAGCCCGGTGGTCACCGCGTACAGGTGCCACAGGCTTTCAGCGCGCGCCTGCACCGCTTCCCACGTCGTGTTGCCGTGCACTTCGCGAATGCCCTGGCCCACCGACCGGATCAATATCTCGTAGGAAGCCAATGCGGCTTCCGGATCATCTCTGCTCATTGCAACCAACATCCATGCGCGAGACACCGCAACGCGGCTTCGCGAAAAAAGGAACTGCACATGCGCCAGACCGGCGCGTGCATCGCATCGGATGTGAGCTCATCCCCGATCCCACTGCGATGCAATAAACCACAGCAAGCTGAACGATGCAAACGCGAAAGGTCACGCGCGCTCGAAATCACGGCCGTTTTCACGTGTTTTCGTGCGATGCGAGCCGGCGCTCCAATACCGCAGCGCGTCGTGCGCGAACTTGCCGATCGTGTCGGCAACGCAGCCGTCCGTCGGCTGCAAGCCCTGTTTTCACGTCAGTTGCTGCATCCATAGACTCGATTGCGATACTTGCGACAAAACGATGCGCGCACTGCACGAAGTGCAACACGCGCGTCGCAACATCACGCGAAACCCGCGCGTTCGCGCAATGCATCACGATGACGGCGGCTGCACGGCAGCACCGTGCCGTCGGACAGATGCACGCGCGCATCGCCCGTGTCGAGCGGCTCGATCGAGGCCACCTGCCCGAGGTTCACCATGTAACTGCGATGTATCCGTGCGAAGCGCGAAGGATCCAGTCGCTCCTCGATCGTCGCCATCGTGCAGCGCAGCGGATAGTCGTGGCCGCGCACGCGCAGGTTCACGTAGTTGCCCGCGGCCTGCAGCCATTCGATGTCGTTGGCGGCGACGAGGAATTCGCGACCGAGCTTGCGGATGAGGAAGCGCTCGGGACGTTCGACCGGCTCGACCGGCGGGCCTTCGTCGGGTTCGCCGAGCAGGCTCGCCTCGCCCTGCAGGCGTCGGCGGATGAAGCGGTAGCCTTCGACCAGCACCACCATGCTCGCGAAGCTGCGCACGTCCTTGAGGTATTCGTAGCCCAACTGCTCCAGCCAGGGTCCGAAGTCGTACTCCGCGCCGTGCGCCGCATAGACGACCTCGCGGATCGCGACCATGCCGAGCACGTGGGCCAGGTTGAACACGAGGCTGGCCAGCACATACAGCGGCAGCGTCCGGCGCCAGGTGTCCCAGTGAAGCGGCACGCGGCGGGTGAACCAGACCACGGCCGGCGCCAGCGCCAGCATGAGCACGGCGCTCGACCACTCCCAGGTCACCGGCTCCCAGGCGCCGAAATCCAGCCGGGTGCGGCGGATGTCCATCAGCACCGTCACGCTGTTGGCGACGGCATTGATGAGCGTGGTGACGACCCAGAAGCCGATCTCGAACGCGCGGCGCCGCGCATGCGACCGGAACGGGACGGGCGACGGCGTCGGAGCGGAGGGCGCATTCATCGAGCGGGATTGTAGGGGCACGGTGCCGGGGGTCCGTCCCGGCTCGTCCCTGCGGGCCCGCGATTCGTCCCAAAGCCCCGCCGGATGGTCACTTCACGGTGGAAGCCCGCGCTCGCGGAACCGAATGTGGCTGCAACTTCCCTGCAGGAGCACGCCGCCGTGAGCCGCCGCTATTTCCTCGACTGGGTCCGGATCGGCGCCTTCGCGCTGCTGGTGCTCTACCACGTCGGCATGTACTACGTGACCTGGGACTGGCACGTCAAAAGCCCGTTCGCGAGCCACGCGCTCGAGCCGTTCATGCTGATGACCTCGCCGTGGCGGCTGTCGCTGCTGTTCTTCATCTCCGGCGTGGCGACCGCCTGCCTGCTCGGCAAGACGCCGCAGGGCTTTCTGCGCAAGCGGTCGTGGCGGCTGCTGGTGCCGCTGATCTTCGGCATGCTCGTCATCGTCCCGCCGCAGTCCTATTACGAAGTGGTCGAGCGGCTGCCCGGCGGGTACCACGACGGCTACCTCGCCTTCTGGGCCCGCTACCTGCAAAACGACCAGAACTTCTGCCGCGACGGCGACTGCCTTGACGTGCCGACCTGGAACCACCTGTGGTTCGTCGCCTACCTGTGGGTCTACACGGTGGTGCTGTGCCTGCTGAAGTGGATCGCGCCGGATGGACTCTCCCGCGTGTGCGACCGCATCGCCGGCGTGTTCGGGCGCGGCGTCGGCCTGCTGCTGTGGCCGGCGCTGTTCCTGATCGTGGCGCGAATCACGATGTTCGACCGCTTCGAATCGACGCACGCGCTGGTGGACGACTGGTACAACCACGCGCAGTACCTGCCGCAGTTCCTGCTGGGCTTCGCGGTGGCGAAGTCGCAGCCGGTGTGGGATCGCTTCGCCGCGTTGCGCTGGCAGGCCGCCGTGCTTGCGGTGCTGGGCTACGTGGCGATCGTCGTGTACTTCAGCGCCTACAGCGGCGACGTCACGCCGCCGGACGCACTGCGCACCACGATGCGCGCTGTGTGGGGCACGTTCCAGTGGACGGCGATCGTGGCGATCATCGGCTTCGCGGCGCACTGGTCGCCGGGCGACAGCCGCGCGCGTCGCTACCTGACCGAAGCGGTCTTCCCGGTCTACATCCTCCACCAGACGATCATCGTCGTGCTCGCGCACAACCTGCAGCCGCTGGCGCTGCGTCCGGCAGTGGAAGGACCGTTGCTCGTGGTGGCGACGTTCGCACTGGCGTTCGCGGGATTCGAACTCGTACGCCGCATCGGATGGATGCGCCCGCTGCTGGGACTGGGCCCGCGCGAGCCTCGACGCGAAGCGAATGCAGTGGCGGATGCGGCGTAGCTGCCGCTTCCTCACCCGGCGCGCATGAAATCGCTCACCCAGTTGCTTTCCCACGTCTTGCCGCCGTCGGCGGAGCTGGATTGCTCCCAGCGTGCGGACGTGGGCGTGATGCGCGACCACGTCACACGCGTCTTCACCGGGCGACCCGCGACGGTGTCGTCGCCGATGAACGTGCCGACGTCGCCTTCGAAGCCGCCCCGCACGGGCGCGGCGATGTCGGTCGGCGTGCGGCCATCGAGCCACCAGCTCGACCACTGCCGGCTGGCTTCATCGAACGAGCGCAAGCCGACGCCGCGCACCGTGCCGCTGGGAAAGTCCATGACGTTGTCGCCGACGTTGCCCTTGCCGCCGAGCACGGGCCAGTTGACCAGCGTGCCGCCGAATTCATCCCACTGGTCGCTGCCGACGAGGCGTTCGCGCAGGCGGCGATGGCTGACCTTCCAGCGTCCGACGAGGAAGTCGAAATCCTTCGGCGCGTCGGCAAGTTTCGGCAGCGCGTGCGGCTGCGGCGAGGTGCGCGTGAAGTAGTTGCGCCAGTTGACCTCCCAGCTTTTGCCATCGTCGGGCGAGAACGCCTGCTCCCACCACGGCCGCGCACCGTGCACGTCGTGCCAGCGGAAGCGCATGACGATGGGGCGATCCTTGAAGGTGTCGCGGCCGACGAACTCGGCGTGTTCGCCCTTGAAGGCGCCGCGCACGGGCGGATCGATATGCGTGGGATTGCGGCCGTCGAGCCACCAGATCGCCCACGTGCGGGCGACCGGATCGAAGGCGCGCACGCTCAGTCCGCGATACGTGCCCGATGGAATGTCGACGATGTTGTCGTCCACGTTGCCGAGCCCATCCATCGTCTGCCAGAAGGCGCTCTTGCCGGGGAACTCCTCCCACTCGTCGCTGCCGGCGAGGCGGTCCTTCAGGCGCCGATGCCACACGTCCCAGGTGCCGACGAGCCATCGCCAGTCCTGCGCATGGGCCGAGGCCTGCGCGATGGGCGGAGCGAACGCAAAGGCGGGCGATACGAGCGAGCACGTCGCCGCGCCCGCGGCCGCGGCAAGGAACCGGCGGCGTGAGTCGAAGCGGGCGTCGAGCCCGAAACCTGCGTCCTGAAGATCGCGCGTGAAGGATGGTCCTGGCATGGGTGGCGCTCCTGTCCGGCGGGGAACCGTGCGCCGATCATGGGGACGGCGGGATTGCGTTGACCACCCGAAATGCGGCCCGCACACTCAGCCAGACTTATGGTCAGCGACCGCCGATTCCCTTCGCTCGCCGCGATCCGGGCCTTCGAGGCCGCCGCCCGGCTGGGCAGCTTTTCCCGGGCGGCGCAGGAGCTGGACACCACGGCCGCGTCGGTGAGCTACCACGTGCGTCGCCTGGAACAGCAGATCGGCGTCGCGCTGTTCGTGCGCCATGCCAACCACGTGATGCTGACGCGCGGCGGCGAGATCGTCGCGCGCGAGGCCATCGACGCCTTCGCCGCGTTGCGCGCGAGTTTCGTGCAGGCGGCCGAGGTCGACGACACCCACCTGTCGCTCACGACGTTGCCTTCGCTGGGCACGAGCTGGCTGACGCCGAAGCTCGGCCGGTTCCGCACGCGCCATCCGGACATCGCGCTGGAACTGGATCTGTCGGCCGTTGCCGAAGACCTCACCGACGGCCGCTACGACGCCGCAATCCGCAACGGCCATGGCCACTGGCCCGGCCTGCGCGCAGTCGAACTGTTGCCCAGCCTCTTCATGCCGCTGTGCGCGCCTTCGCTGCGCGCGGCGGTGGCGGAGCTGGGCCGCGACCCGCGCACGCCGTTGCCGGTGCCGCTGCTGGGCCGTCCCGACTGGTGGTCGCGCTGGTACCGCGCGCTCGGTTTCGATGCGGACATTCCGCCCGGCCGCTTCGGCACGCAGCTGTCGGCGGAATACCTGGACATCGCCGCGGCGATTGCCGGACAGGGCGTCGCGATCGGCTCGCCCATCCTGTTCCGCAACGAAATCGACGCCGGCCGCCTGGTGCCCGCGCACGAGCTGGTGGTCAGCGACGGCCGCGCGTTCTGGTTCACCTACCCCGCGGCGCGGCACGACAGCCGCAAGATCGCGCGCTTTCGCGAATGGCTGGAAAGCGAGGCCGCGCGCGACCGCGATGCGGCCCGCGCCTTCATCAGGCGGAGCGTGGTCGTGGAGGCCTGACGGCGCGGGCAGCCCTCTTCCACGTGCCCGATTCGAGCGGAGTGTTAGCTTATTGGGCTTCTCCCAATGGTTGATGAGCTGCGCATGCCGAATCTCGGAACGGTGCTGAAGGCTGAAATTTCCCGACTCGCACGCAAGGAAGTTCGTGCGGAAGTTGAAACGCTACGGAAAGCCAGCGGCACGTATCGCCGGGAAATCGCCGAATTGAAGCGTCAGGTGGCGCAGCTGGAGCGCCGGCTGAAGCAGGCGGCGAAGACGCGCCCGGCTGCGGCGGCGAGCGCGCCGGAAGGCGAGGACACGGGTACGCGCATGCGCTTCAGCGCCAAGGGCCTGCAGTCGCTGCGCGCGAAGCTGGGCCTGTCGGCCGCGGATTTCGGCGCGTTGGCCGGCGTGAGCGGCCAGTCGATCTATCACTGGGAACAGGGCAAGTCCGTACCGCGCAAGTCGCAGCTGCCGAAGCTGGCGAGCCTGCGCGGGCTGGGCAAGAAGGAAGCACGGGCGCGGCTGGAGTCGCTTTCCTGATCCAGCCCGATGGCATCCCCGCGAAGGCGGGGATGCCATCGTTTCGCAGCGGCATCGTAGAAGTCGGACGGCAGGACCTGCGCGCTCAGGCGGGCTCCTGGTTCCATGTCCTGCTGGCTTCCTGCGTGATTTCGCGCAGGCGCTGGACCAGGCGGTCGGCTACATCGTTGACGGTCTTCCACTCGGGAACCGGCACGGTGTTCGGCTCGTAGTAGCGGAATCCGTGCGTGGAATAGACGTCGTTCAGGACCCCGATCGCCGTGCGATGGTCCGCGGCGAACTCGACATAGCTGTTGAGGTCCAGCGCATCGGCCGCGTCGAGCATGTAACCGAGGTCGTGCCCATACGGCTTGAATTTCAGCTGCTCCATGGGAATTCCCTTCGCCAGCAGGAATGCCTTCAGGCCCAGCTCGATCGAATGCCCGATCAGCGTGTGGCTCGCCATCACGCTCTCGTCGGCGACCACGTTCGCCGCATCCATGAACTCTTTCGCGTAGTGCAGCAGACCTTCCGGACTCGTGCCCATGTGATGTTTTTCCTCGCGGCAGGGTTCGAACGCTAACAGAGAAGCGTTCCACCGCGGGATTCATTTCGGCGACTGGCAGCTGGACGTGGGCATCGGCCTGCCGTTGACGTGCCGCTGGCCGGTTCGTTGTCGATCCCGAACGCGCCTGACCGCTACGCGCGCCTTTCAACGTTGACTATCCCGGGTGCTGTCGGTCAGAGGAAAAGCGGGCGACGTATCGATGTCATCCGCAACCGTTCGCATCGTCGTGCGAGGTTGCCTTACGCTTCGGTTGCACGAAGAAGTGCCGACTACCGGACGGTAGTCATACGTCGAAAGGATGAGCCGGTCCTGGCTGGAGAACGGTTAGGATGGGCTCCTGCGCGAGGGGACTCCGCGCACGCGATCAACCCCACACGATCAGACAGCCTACGGGGGCTGTGGTGCGCCATCTCCTGGCAGTCCTTTCCGGTCTTGCGATGCTGCTGTGCGCGGCGGCCGTGCATGCGCTGGATCCCAACGTCGGGATCAACCAGTTCCGACACACACGATGGACCGCCGAGGACGGCGTGCCGCTGGGCATCTATGCCCTCGCGCAGACGCCCGATGGTTTCCTCTGGACCGGCAGCGACAGCGGACTGCATCGCTTCGACGGCGTGCGCTTCGAGGTCGTCCCCGCCCGCGCCAACGGCGCGCGCGTGGGCGAGCCGGTGTCGGCGTTATTGACGGCGCGCAACGGCGACCTCTGGATCGGCTACCAGTCCGGTCGCATCGCACTGCTGCGCGACGGAACGCTGATCGACCGCTCGCCGGCGGCTAGCGACCGATGGGTGTACCGCTTCCTGGAGGACCGCTCGGGCGCGGTCTGGACCATCACCGGCAATTCGAACCACCCGTTCATGCGTTATGCGGCGGGCCGCTGGGAAAGCATCGGCGCGCAGTGGGGCATCACCGCGCCCTCCGCATGGGGCATCGCCGAGAGCCGGGATGGACGCGTCTGGGTTTCGGACGGCGCCAGGACGCTGGTGCTGGCCCCCGGTGAACGGAGCTTCCGCAACGTGGGCATTGCGGGCACCCGCGGCGATGGCTACAACGAGGGCCTCGCGACAGACCGCTCCGGGCGCGTGTGGCAGTCGAGCGGCGTCGAAGGCACGCGCCGGTTGCCGTCGGTTCCGCTCGCACGACCGGACGTGCCGCCCTTCGCCACGGTGCCCGCCGCATCGGCGACGCATTCGTACCGGACGTTCCTGTTCGATCGCGACGGTTCGATCTGGGGTGTCACGTATTCGGCGGGCATGTTCCGGATCGCGACGCCCGACGCCCTGTACCGCGGCGGCCGTCCCGTCGAGGAAACCTTCACCGCGAACGACGGCCTGTCTTCCGATCGTGCGTTGTCGATCCTGGAAGACCGCGAAGGCAATCTCTGGATCGGCACGAGCGCGGGACTGGATCGCTTCACGCCGGCCAACGTGCGCCCGGCGACCGACATCCCCGCATATTCGCGATTCGGCTACATCGTGATGGGCGCGCGCGACGGAACCGTCTACGCCGCCGATTCCGACAGCCTGTACGGGATTTCGCCGAAGGGCATCACGACGCGGCTGCTCGATGGCCTCAACAACCCGCAGGCCCTGTGCGAGGACGCGATGGGCGTCGTCTGGTTCGCGACCAGCGATGCCTTCTTCCGCGGCGTCGGGCAGCGTTTCGAGCGCATCCCCACCGACAAGCGCCGCAATGTGCTGGACTGCGTGGCGACGCCGGACGGGCGCCTGTGGTTCAGTCGCACGCGCGGCGGCATCACGCGCTACGAGAACGGAAGCTGGACCGACAGCCTGCCCGATGGACCGGACGGGCCGCTCAAGGTCACCACGCTGATCGCCTACCGCAACGGGCTGCTCGCCCACGTGCGTTCGCGCGGGCTGGTCTACATGGAACTTCCCGACACCCGCGTGGTGTGGAACAAGGACGACATCCCGGGCGGCGAGATCACCGCGTTGCAGCCGTTGGGCAACGATGTGCTTCTCGCCAGCGTGGGCGGCATGGCGCGGCTGCGCGACGGGACGATCACGCCGCTCGGACGCGACGCTCCCTGGCTGCAGGGCGTCGTCGGGATCGCGGACGACCGGCTCGGCTACACCTGGATGCTTTCGCGTGCCGGCATCGCGAGGGTGTCTCGCGACGCCCTCGCCCGCGCCTTCGACGACCCGGATGCGCCGCTGCACGCGCAGCTGTTCGATTTCGACGATGGCCTGAAGGCGCCCGCCGTGACGGGCTATTCGAGGAACAGCGCCGTCCTCGGTGGCGACGGCGTGCTGCGCTTCCTGACGACGGACGCGATCGTGCAGGTTCAGCCCGCGCGGCTCGCGCGCAACCGCATGCCGCCGCCGGTGAGCATCACCGGACTCGCGTTCGGGTCGCAGCGGTTGCGCGATCCCGCGTCGGCGACACTGCCCGCGGGTGCCTCGCGGATCGAGATCGACTACACCGCGCTGAGCCTGACGGTGCCCAGGCGCGTGAGGTTCCGCTATCAGCTGCTCGGCGTGGACGACGACTGGGTCGAGGCCGGCAACCGCCGCCAGGCGTTCTACACCAACCTCGCGCCGGGCGATTACCGGTTCCGGGTCGTCGCGGCGAACAACGATGGCGTGTGGAACCCGCAGGGCGCGTCGCTCGATTTCACGGTGCCGCCGACGTTCATCCAGTCGATGTGGTTCAAGGCGCTCGTCGTCGCCGCGCTCGCGCTCGTGCTGTGGATGTTCTACGCGCTGCGGCTGCGCTACGCGACGGCGCGCCTTCGCGATCGTTTCGATGCGCAGATGGCGGAACGCAACCGCATCGCGCGCGACCTGCACGACACCCTCCTGCAAGGCATGCAGGGCATGCTGCTGAGCTTCCAGGCGCTCGCCTCGAAGTTGCCGCAGGACGCGGCGCTCCGCCAACAGATGGAGCGCGTGCTCGATCGCACGCAGGACACCATCCGCGAAGGGCGCGACCGCATCCACCAGCTGCGCGATCCCGAAGCGAGCACGATGGACCTGGCCGAGGCGCTTGGGCGGCACGCGCAGGAACTTGCGGCCGAGCACCAGCTCGTGTGCGACATCACCGTGCCGTTGCCGCCGCGACCGCTTCAGCCCGTCGTCTACGAGGAGCTGCGCCAGATCGGGCGCGAGGCGATCAGCAACGCCTGCGTGCATTCAAACGGCACGCGCGTGGACATCCGCCTGACCTACGGCGATTCCGGTGTCGTCCTGACCGTGCAGGACGACGGCATCGGCATCGCAGATGACCGGATGGGCGTGGAGCGCCACTGGGGCCTGAAGGGCATGCGCGAACGCGCACTGCTGATCGGCGCGACGTTGTCCATCAGCGGCAGGTCGGGCGGCGGTACGGAGGTCAAGGTCGGCATCGACGCGGACGCGGCGTACCCCAGGCATTGAACGAAGCGGCCGCGTGGCGCCGTCATCCACGCTGCTACCAGCGCAGCATCGGAAGTGGGCTGAACGGATGGGTGAGCATCCGCTTCAGCGACAGCTTCAGCAGCAGGCGATGGAAGCCGAAGCCCGGGAACATGTCCATGACGGACGCGACGACGCGGCGCTTCAGGCCGAACCGCAGATGGCCGCGGGATACGTCCACCCAGTCGGCGCGGCGGAAGGTCTCCACGCTGGCGCGCTCGCGCGGATCGCACGGCGTCAGCTTGTGGTGGTGATCGATCATGGCCGAGATCTCGCCGGACCACTCCGTGCGCCCGATGTCCTCGAGGTACGCGTTCGCCATCGCGATCGACGGCGCCAGGTAATCGAACGTGCCGGCCGACCAGATGCCGAGGTCGTGGTACGCCGCGGCGATGGACAGCTTCTCCAGGTCGATGTCCTCGCCGCCGAGCAGGCAATGGAAGTTGACCACCCGGTACGCGTGGTTGCGGTACGCGTTGAACGCTGCGCCCAGCGGGTCGGCGTGCCGGTCGAGCAATGCATCCAGGCAGGGAATATTGACGAGCATCGTGGCCACTCCCGGTCCTTGCCCGCGAGAGGCCAATGTAGAAGCCGGCCGACGCCCTGCAATCCACCATCCTTGCCCTGGCGACCTCCCCCATCCGGGTGAATGACGGACGCGATCCGCTGTCGCGCCGGCCGTCGCCGCGGAGGTACTCTTTCACCCACGAGCGGACTCGACCGTTCGACCACGTCCCCCAGCGTGAGCGCCATGCCGATACGCGTGCTGACCATCGACGACCATCCCGTGCTGCGCGAAGGCATCGCGGCGATGCTGTCGAACGAATCCGACATCGAAGTGGTGGGCGGCGAATCGAACGCCGAGGCCGGGCTGGACGCGTTCCGCCGCCTTCTGCCCGACATCACGCTGATGGACCTGCAGATGCCCGGCATGGGCGGCCTGGAAGGCGTGCGCACCCTGCGCGGTGAGTACACGGCAGCGCGCGTGGTCATCCTGACGACCTTCCGCGGCGATGCGAACGCGCGCGATTCGATGGCGGCCGGCGCGGCCGGCTACCTGCTCAAGAGCGCGCTACGCGACGAGCTGCTCGACTGCATCCGCAAGGTGCATGCAGGCGGGCGGTACGTGTCGGCGGAAGTGTGCGCGGACGTCGCGACGCACCTGGGCAACGAACTGCTGACGCCGCGCGAACTGCGCATCCTCCAGCTCCTGTCGGAAGGCAAGGAGAACAAGCGCGTCGCCAGCGACCTCGGCATCTCCATCGAAACGGTCAAATCGCACGTGTCGCGGATCTTCGAGAAGCTCGGATGCCACAACCGCACCGAGGCCATCCGCATCGGCATCCGGCGCGGCATCCTGCGCCAGATGACGCAGTAAAGCCGCATACCTCCGGGCTCACACGGCCCAGCACGCGCAGCCGAGCGCACCCCAGAAGCCCTTGAGGTCGCCGGTGGGCGCGTTCGCGGCCCACGCCTTCGCGTGTGCGTGTCCATGCACGTTGCAGGCGTGGGCGCATCCGCAGCCGGCGGTCTGCACGAGCGCATCGCGCGCCGGGACGTCGGCCGATCGGGCGTAGCCGTCCTGCGTGCGCACCGGCGACCAGTCCGGCATGGCGGGCGGAATCGGGGGATCGTGCGACGCGAAGTCGCCGGCGGCGTACACGATGCGACCGCCGACCACCGTCATCAGCGACGCGATGTGCGCGATGTCGTCATCCGCACAGCCGAAGTAGTCGCACGACGGCACCACCAGGTCGGCGAGCTGGCCTTCGCTGATCGTTCCCTTGTTCCCTTCCTCGTTGGAGAACCACGCGACGCGCTCGGTCCACATGCGCAGGGCCGACTCGCGATCCAGCCGGTTTTCCGGCGGATACAGCGACATGCCGCCGACGGTGCGCCCCGTGACCAGCCATGACAGCGACACCCACGGGTTGTACGACGCGACGCGCGTGGCGTCCGTGCCCGCCGAGACGCGTGTGCCCGATGCCATGATCTTCGCTACTGGCGGCGTCGCCGCGGCGGCCGCCTTGCCGTAACGCTCGACGAAATGCTCGCCCTGGTAGGCCATGCGGTGTTGCACGGCGATGCCGCCGCCGAGCGCCGCGACGCGATCGATCGAGCGATCCGAAATGGTTTCGGCGTGGTCGAAGAACCAGTGCAGTCCGTCGAACGGGATCTCCCGGTTCACCTTCTCGAACACGTCCAGCGCGCGGCCGATCGTCTCGTCGTACGTGGCATGCATGCGCCATGGCCAGCGGTTCTGCGCGAGGATGCGCACGACCGCTTCGAGATCCCCTTCCATGTTCGGCGGCATGTCCGGACGCGGCTGGCGGAAATCCTCGAAGTCGGCCGCGGAGAACACCAGCATCTCGCCCGCGCCGTTGTGGCGGAAGTAGTCGTTGCCCTGGCGGTACGTCGACGTGCGCGTCCAGTTGAGGAAGTCCTCTTTTTCCTCTTTCGGCTTCTGCGTGAAGAGGTTGTACGCGAGCCGCACCGTGAGCTGGTCTTCGTCGGCCAGGCGCCGGATCACTTCGTAGTCTTCCGGGTACTTCTGGAAGCCGCCGCCGGCATCGATGACGCTGGTGACGCCGAGGCGGTTGAGCTCGCGCATGAAGTGGCGCGTAGAGTTGAGCTGGTAGTTGAATGGCAGCTTCGGCCCTTTCGCCAGCGTCGCGTACAGGATGCTGGCGTTGGGCCGCGCGAGCAGCAGGCCGGTCGGATTGCCGCTGGCGTCGCGCGCGATCTCGCCGCCCGGCGGATTGGGTGTGTCGCGTCCGTAGCCCACCGCACGCAGCGCCGCGGCGTTGAGCAGCGCGCGGTCGTACAGGTGCAGGATGAACACCGGCGTGTCGGGCGCGACGGCGTTGAGTTCATCCAGCGTCGGCAACCGCTTCTCGGCGAACTGGTGGTCGCTGAAGCCGCCGACCACGCGCACCCATTGCGGCGGCGGCGTGACCGCCACCTGGCGTTTCAGCATCGCCATCGCATCGGCCAGGCTGCGCACGCCGTCCCAGCGCAGCTCCATGTTGTAGTTCAGGCCGCCGCGGATCACGTGCGTGTGGTTGTCGCACAGGCCCGGAAGCACGCTGCGGCCCTGCAGGTCGATGACCTTCGTCGCCGGTCCGGCGAGCGCCAGCACTCCGCGATCGTCGCCCACGCGCAGGAAGCGGCCGTCGCGGATCGCCACCGCCGCAGCGCGGGGGCGCGTGCGGTCGAGCGTGGTCATGCGTGCGCCGTGCAGGATCAGGTCTGGCATCGTCGAAGTGCCCATCGCGGGAAGGACCGCCACCGACGTGGCGCCGACGGCCGCGCCGAGGAAGGCGCGCCGCCCCGCGTCCACGCCAGGGCAATCGGATGTCATGAGCGCGCGTCCGGATCGTCCGGCGCGGCGGGCGTGCGGCGGCACTGCGGCAGGTCGCCGAACACGTGCGGCCTGACCTGCTCGTCCATCCACGCCGCCGCGCGCGCGTCCTTGTGAAGGTAGTGCTTCAGCAGCGGCGGAACCTGCTCGCCCAGCAGGATGCCGAGCAGCCCGACCAGCGCGATCACCGGCGGTGCGGGCGAGCGGACGTTGAGCAACGCGTACACGATGCCGACGAGCAGGCCGGCACCGAGCGACAACACATACGGTTTCATCGTGCTTCTCCCGATGGAAGCGCGGCGGTGCGACCCGGGGGAGGTGGTGGCCGCACCGCCGCGCTCAGTGCCCGCCTTCCTGCGCGCCGAACATGGCCTTCGCGTACTGGATGCCGATGCCGTAGCCACCGGCGAGTTCGCGCGCGATGCCGGTCGTCAGCCCGTACGTCTCGCCGCGCGCCCAGTCGCGTTGCAGTTCGAGCATGTACTGCAGGCTCGTCATCGGCACCGCGCCGGCCTGCACCATGCGGGTGACGGCGCGCTCGTGCGCTTCGTCGGACACATCGCCGCAGGCGTCGGTGACGACGTACGTCTGGAAGCCCTGTTCGATCGCCGACAGCACCGGGCCGACGATGCACACGCTCGTCCACAGCCCGGCGAACACCAGCCGGTCCTTGCCGATTTCGTTGATGCGCTGGACGACGGGAACGTCTTCCCACGCGTTCATCGTGGTGCGGTCGTACACGGCGCCCTTCGCGAAGGTGTCGCCGATCTCCGGGAACAGCGGGCCGGAAAAGCTCTTTTCGGCGACGGTGGTGACGATGGTCGATACGCCGAAACCGACGGCCGCGCGCGACAGCAGGGCGGCATTGGTGCGCAGCGATCCGACATCGATCGAACGCACCGCGAAGGCCATCTGCGACTGGTGGTCGATCAGCACCAGCGTGTGATCCGTTGGGGTCAGCAACGTCGAACTCGGACCGGGGGAAGCCTTGGGCATGGGAGCGCTCCGACGGGGATGGCACGCGGACTCGCGTGCTGCGTCCAGACTGGCTTCGCGCACTCGCCGCGCAAACCGCCAGCGGTAGGAATCGCGACTCCCCAGAACGGGGGATGCCGTGGCGATCACGCCATCGCGCGATCCGCACTCCCCCGAACAGGGGGGGCGGCCTCACCCCTCATGCGGGTACGCCGCGGGGCGACCGGCTTCCTATCGTGGACATGCCGGGCGCGCGCCACGCCGCCGCGCCGGCCTTCCTCCGTGGCACCCAGGTGCCGAGCACAGATCCGGCCAAGACCATGCCAAACGACGATCGCGCCACCCCCATCGACGAAGGCCGCCGCACGGTGCTGATCGGCGGCACCGCCCTGGCCGCCGCCTCGCTGCTTCCCCTCGTCGGCTGCTCGTCCTCCGAGCCGCCGCCGGCGACGCAGGCCGCCGCCACCCCCACTCCCCCTGACGCAGGAATCGCAAAGACCATGAGCACCATCACCACCAAAGACGGCGTCGAGATCTACTACAAGGACTGGGGCACCGGCCCGGCGGTCGTCTTCAGCCACGGCTGGCCGCTCAACGCCGACAGCTGGGAATCGCAGATGTTCCATCTCGCCTCCAACGGCTTCCGCTGCATCGCGCACGATCGCCGCGGGCACGGACGTTCGAGCCAGCCGTGGGATGGCAACGACATGGACCACTACGCCGACGACTTGGCGCAGCTGCTCGACAAGCTCGACGTGAAGGGCGCGATGCTGGTCGGCTTCTCCACCGGCGGTGGCGAGGTCGCGCGCTACGTCGGTCGCCATGGCACCAAGCGGGTGAAGAAGGTCGCGCTGGTGTCGGCCGTGCCGCCGATCATGGTGAAGACCGACAGCAATCCCGGCGGCCTTCCGCTCTCGGTGTTCGATGGCATCCGCCAGGGCTTGGTGGCGAACCGCGCGCAGTTGTTCCTCGACATCCCGTCCGGCCCGTTCTTCGGCTACAACCGCCCGGGTGCGAAGCCCTCGCCGGGCGTGATCAACGCGTGGTGGATGCAGGGCATGCTCGGCGGCCATAAGAACACCTACGACAGCATCAAGGCGTTCTCCGAGACCGACTTCACCGAAGACCTCAAGCGCTTCGACGTGCCCACGCTGATCATCCACGGCGACGACGACCAGATCGTGCCGATCGATGCCGCCGGCCGCGCGTCGGCGAAGCTGGTCAAGGACAGCAAGCTGATCGTCTACGAAGGCGCGCCGCACGGCATCACTGACACGCACAAGGACCGCCTCAACGCGGACCTGCTGGCCTTCGCCAAGTCCTGACGCCGCACCGCCGCCGCGAACGTCCGCCGGCGCGAACGCTGGAGTGCTCGCCATGCTCAACATCTCGCCGTTCGGAATGTTCCACACCGCCATCGCACTGGTGGCGGTGTTCTTCGGGATCCGGTCGCTCGTGCGTTACGGCGAGATCGGGACGCGCACGCGTTCGGGCGCGTTGTATGTGTGGCTGACGGCAGCCACCGCGTTCACCGGGCTTTTCATCTTCCGCCATGGCGGGTTCGGCGCGCCGCACATGCTCGCGATCGCGACGCTGGTGGTGCTCGCGGCCGCGGCCATGGCGGAGCGCGCCGGCGGATCGGGCCTCGCGCGATACATCACGGTGCTGGGCAACTCGCTGACGCTGTTCTTCCATCTGATTCCCGGATTGACCGAGACCGGCACGCGCATTCCGATCGGCGATCCGGCCTTCACGGGTCCGGAAGATCCCGTGCTCAAGGCGATCGTAGGCGCCGGTTTCCTCGTCTATCTCGCCGGCGCCGCGGTGCAGGCGATGCGCATACGGCGTGGGCTCCGGACGGCCGCGGCGGCGTGATGCGTCGCGAAACACCAGACTCGACTTCGGACAGAGGTGCGTGGAGATGAAGACCACGCTTTGCGTGATCGCGTTGACGCTGGTGTGCCCGCTTGCGGCAGCGCAATCGGCGGGCGCGCCGATGCGCATCGAAACGCGCCCGTTCGCGACGTTGCCGGACGACTTCCGCCATCCGGAAAGCCTCGCGACCCATCCCGCCACCGGCGAGGTATACGTCGGTTCCTTCGACAGCCGCGAACCCGCGACGGCCCGCCGGAACCAGGTCGTTCGCCTGTCGCCGACGGGAAAGCTGCTCGCCCGCGTGGACCTCGGGCCGACGCCGATCACCGGCCTGGCGTATGCCGACGGCGCGCTCTACTTCCTCAACTTCGGCGCATCGAAACTGCAGCGCCTGCCCGCGAAGTTCGCGACCGGCCAATCCCCCGAGGACATCGCGAGCTTCGCGGCGCTGACGCCGCCCGCGCCTGGCGATCGCCTCATCGCCAACCCCGATGGCAGCCAGGACCGGATCGTCTTCGGTTCGGCGGGCTTCCCCGCGATCAACGGACTGGCGTTCAACGCCGCAGGCGATGCGTACGTCTCCGATTCGTTCCAGGGCGCGATCTACCGCATCCAGGATGCGACCACCTGCCGGCCGTGCAAGGTCGACGTGCTGGTGCGCGATCCGTGCTCGCCACGACAGGCGCCCTGCCGTTCGGCGCGAACGGCATCGCGATCGACGAAGCCGCCGGCCTGCTCTACGTCAACAACGCCGGCGACGGCCGCGTGCTGCGCATGCCGCTGGCCGGCGGCAAGCTCGATGTGCTCGCCGACGGCGTCTACGGCGCCGACGGGCTGCTGCTGCACGACGGGCTGCTCTGGGTCGCCTCGAACCAGATCGACGCGGTGGTCGCGCTGGATGCCAACGGGCTCGTTCGGGCCCGCGCGGGCCACTTCGACGACATCGGCAACGATGGCGCGCCGCTGGGCCTGCTCTTCCCGGCTGCCACCGCGGTGCAGGGCAAGCGGATGCTCGTGGCGAACCTCGCGCTTCCGCTCACGCCGCGCGAGGGCGACGAGTGGGAAGAGAAGGTCACGCGGTGGAACCTGGTGCAGTTCGATATCCCGGAAGTCGATCCACGTTGAGCCAACGCGCGCGAGCGCATCCACGAGGGGATTCCATGCGCAGGCTGCCGTTGCTGTTTCTCCTGGTCGTCGGCGCGTTCTTCCCGGCGCACGCAATCGCTGCCGACGGCGCCGCCGCGGCCGAAACGCGCACGGTGCAGGTCGGTTCCGATCGCATCGCGTATCGCAAGCTCGGAAGCGGCTCGCCGCTCGTGCTGGTGAACCGCTTCCGCGGCACGCTGGATACCTGGGATCCAGCGTTCGTCGATGCACTTGCGCGACAACACACGGTGATCCTGTTCGAACTGCCCGGCATCGGGTATTCGCAGGGCGCGCAGCCGCAGACGATGGAACAGGCGGTGGCCTCGCTGGACGGCTTCGTCGATGCGCTGGGTTTGCGGAAGTTCGACCTGCTGGGATGGTCGTGGGGCGGATTGCTGGCGCAGGCGTACCTGATCGACAAACCGGGCCGCGTCGACCACGCCGTGCTGCTGGCGACGAATCCACCGGGGAAGAACGAGATCCCGTTGCAGCCGGCATTCCTGGAACGCGCGCTCAAACCGGTCAACGACCTGGCCGATGAAGAAGTCCTGTTCTTCGAGCCGGCCTCCTCGCTGAGCCGCGATCGCGCCCGCACATCGCACGAACGCATCCGCGTGCGGCCCGACATCGATGCGCACATCCCGTCGCAGCAGGCGCAGTTCGAGCGCTATTTCCAGGTCGCCGGCGAGTTCCACGAAGACGCGGCCGGACGCAGGCAGAAGCTCGCGCAGCTCGACCTGCCGATCCTCGTCATCGCCGGCGACCACGACACCAGCACCGCCGGCCAGAACTGGTTCCCGCTGATCGGCAAGATGCAGGACGCCCGGTTCGTCTTCTACTCGCGCACCGGCCACGCGCCGCACCATCAGTATCCCGACGAAGTCTCCGGTCTCGTGGTGGATTTCCTTGGCCGCGCCGGCGCTCGCTGAAGGCTCTGGCCCGCAATCTCCCGATGTGCGCGCAAGCGCGCACATGCAGCGCCTGACCATGCGCCCTGGCTGACAGGGCCACTCGCGCGATCAGCGCCCGGCACGCATCCGCACTCCGAGACATCCGCCATCGGCGGATCGCTGACCCGTGCCTGACGGGTTTGTATCGAAACGTATCCGCCCTGCCCGACGACACGTTTTGCGTCGGGGCGTCGGCGTGCGCGACACAAGCCTGATACCGGGCGTGGCTGAAATGCGCACCAACGCCGATGGCCTCCCTTGCAGGAACGACGATGTCCACCTCCCTCTCCCGCCGTGCCGCCCCGCCCTTCTTCTCCCGCGTGGATGGCGTCGGGCAATGGCTTTCTCCGCTGGGCCTGCGCGTGCTGCTGGCCTGGGAGTTCTTCGAGGCCGGCCTGGAAAAGCTGCACGGCGCCAACTGGTTCGCCGACCTCGGGGACAAGTTTCCGCTGCCGTTCTCGCTGCTCAGCGCGAACGTCAACTGGAACGCGGCCATGTGGCTGGAACTGGCCGGCGGCATCGCGCTGCTGCTCGGACTGGGCACGCGTTACGTCGCCGCTGCGCTGTTCGTGCTGACCGTCGTGGCGACCTACGCCGTTCACTGGCCGTCCGACTGGTCGAGCGTCGGCGAGCTGCTGCAGGGCTATGCGATCACCAACGACGGGTTCGGCAACTACAAGCTCCCGCTGATCTACCTGGTGATGCTCGTTCCGCTGATGCTCAACGGCGGTGGCCGCCTGAGTGTGGACCGGCTGATCGCCTGGTGGAGCTCGCTGGCCTCGCCGACGAACGCCGACGCCACCGCCTGGGGCGCCGTCCTGCTCGGCATCGGCGCAGCGGTGTCGCTCCTGTTGCCTGTCGCCGGTGGCGCGCTGGCCCTCGTCGGCGCGGGACTGCTCGCCTGGAACCGCGCTCGCGGCGACTCCGGACGCGAACTCGTCAACGCCTGATCCGCACACCTGCATTTCCTCGCGCCGCCTATGCGGCGCTCCATCCCTCACGGCACACGCCGTGTATCTCCACGGAGTATTCGCAATGTCCACCTCCAACACCCGCAACACCGTCGGCCTGCTCGGTCTCGCCCTCGCCGGCCTGTCCCTCAGCACGTCCGCGTTCGCCATCGAACCGCTCAGCCAGGGCTACATGCTCGCCGCCAGCAAGGCCGCGGGCGAAGGCAAGTGCGGTGAGGGCAAGTGCGGCGCCAACGGCGCCAAGCCGGCCAAGGCCGCCACCGCATCGAAGGCCGCCGAAGGCAAGTGCGGTGAAGGCAAGTGCGGTGCCGATGGCGCCAAGCCGGCCAAGGCCGCCACCGCATCGAAGACGGCCGAAGGCAAGTGCGGTGAAGGCAAGTGTGGCGACGCCTCGTTCGCCAGGACTGACAGCGACGACGACGGCTTCGTGTCGAAGGCCGAGTTCATCGCCGTGGCGCCGACGCGCGCCGCCGACTTCGCGAAGCTCGACGTGTCCGGCGACGGCAAGGCCTCGGAAAAGGAAGCCTACGACTTCCTCAAGGCCACCTACGAGGCCAACGGCAAGCCGATGCCGGCCGGCCTGTTCTCGCACTTCGGCAAGTGATCGCACGACACGTCGTGTGACGCCCGGCGCTCCCTCGTCCCCTCCCCGCGAGGGAGCGTCTTCTACGTTCGGAAACGACCATGCGCACCCTCGAATCGCAAGCCTCCGCCGGCCTCGGGCTGCGTCGCGGCCTCATGCCGGAACTGCTGGCGATGGACGATGGCGCCGTGGATTTCCTCGAACTCGCGCCGGACAACTGGATCGGCGTGGGCGGCCGGTTCGGCGAACAGCTGGGCCAGATCGCGACGCGATTCCCGATCAGCGCGCACGGTCTGTCGTTGTCGCTCGGCGGCGTCGCGCCGCTGGACATGGAGCTGCTGCGTCGCACGCGCGAGTTCAACCAGCGCCTTGGCGTCGTGATGTACAGCGAGCACCTGAGCTACACCACCGACGACGGCCAGCTGTACGACCTCATGCCGATTCCGTTCACCGACGAAGCCGTCGCGCACGTCGCGGCGCGCATTCGACAGGTGCAGGACGTGCTGGAGCGACGCATCGCGGTGGAAAACGTCAGCTACTACGCCGCGCCCTACCAGGCGCTGGCGGAGATCGATTTCATCAACGCCGTGCTGGCCGAGGCCGATTGCGACCTGCTGCTCGACGTCAACAACCTGTACGTCAACGCGATCAACCATGGCTACGACGCGGCGGATTTCCTCGCGCGCCTGCCGGCCGAACGCGTCGCGCAGTACCACATCGCCGGCCATTACGACGAAGACATCGACCTGAAGGTCGACACGCACGGCGCACCGGTGAAGGACGACGTGTGGACGTTGCTCGACGCCGCGTATCGCCGCTTCGGCGTGCGGCCGACGCTGCTGGAACGCGACTTCAACTTCCCGCCGCTGCACGAGCTGTTGCTCGAAACCAACCGCATCCGGGCGATGCAGCTGGCGCATCTCGACCGTCAGCGTCTGCTGAAGCAAACCCGTGCTGCCTGAGACCACGCTACGCGAGCAGCAATTCGCGCTGGCGCGCCATATCCGCGATCCCGAAGGCAACCGTCCGCCGCCGGGCGTGCAGGATCGTCGCCTGAAGGTGTATCGCGAGCTCTTCTTCCACTCGATCGAAGGCCTGCTGGCGGGCGGCTTCCCGGTCATCCGGGAAACGCTGGGGACGACCATCTGGCTGGAACTGGTGCGTGCCTTCTACGCGGGCCATCGCAGCCGCACGCCGTTGTTCACGCAGATCGCCGGCGAGTTCGTCACGTACCTCGAAGGCCGCGCGGATGATGCCGCGATCCCGCCGTGGCTGCCGGAACTGGCGCACTACGAATGGGTGGAACAGGCGTTGTTCGTGAGCGATGCGTCGCTGCCGGCGCACGATCCGGACGGCGATCTGCTCGATGGCGTGCCCGTGTTGTCGCCGCTTGCCATGCCGCTGATCTATCGATGGCCGGTCGCCGACATCGGTCCGCAGCATCGTCCCGACGCCGCGCCGGATACGCCGACGACATTGCTCGTGCATCGCGATGCGGAGCACCAGGTGCAATTCACGCGCATCTCGCCGCTCGTCTACAGCCTCCTGGAGTCGCTGGCGAAACACGCATGGACCGGACGCGCGCATCTGACGGCGCTGGCCTCGCGTGTCGGCGCCGAGCCGGCCGCGCTGGAGGCGGATGGCCTGCGCATGTTGCGCGACCTTCGCGAGCGCGGCGTCGTGCCTGGAACCCGCATCGGCCGGACGAACGGCAGCAGCAACGCGCCCTAGACCGCTGCCCGCCGCGCATTGCGGCGAAGCTGCGTGTGGCACTCGTCGATGATGGCGCGGATGTCGAACGCCTGCGTCCCGGCATGTCGGCGACGGTGCGCGTGCGATGACAACACGTCGCGATTGCGCTGTGCTTTCGCGCTGCAACCCCCTCTCCGAAAGTCGCTTCGCGTACGTGGTTTCCGTGCACGCCGATGACGACGCGAATGCAAGCGAACGCAGCTTGTAAGTGCGCGCAAGCGACGACAACAGTTGTTCACGCGACAGACTTCTCCTTCACTTCCTGCTACCTAGCATCCGCTCGAACCGCACGAAAGTTCGCGTTTGCAGCAAGGAGCAGTCAGTGGAGACATCTTCGACGGCGGACTCATGGGTGCAGCGTTCGCTCACCATCCGCGCAACACCCGAACAGTTGCTGGAGCGCTGGAGCGATCCGGAAGTCCAACGCGCCGTGCTGCACGATCGCGCCACGCTCGTGTCGGGCGACCGTCAACAGATGGTCTGGTCGGTACGCACGCATGGCGATCGACATGTCGACGTCCGATCGCGACAGGTCGAGTGGAACGAAGGCCGCAGCGTCCGCTACCTGAGCGAAGGCGACCGCGACCTGCGCGTGGAGAGCAAACTCACCGTGACGCCGGGACCTGCGGATTGGGGCACGCAGGCGAGCCTTCGCGTTGGCTACTCGCTGCCCGGCGGCGTGGTGGCCGAAACGCTGGCCAAATGGCTGGGCTCGGCGCCCGAGCTGCTCGTGAGCACGGTGCTGCATCGCTTCAAGGCACTGCTCGAAACCGGTGAATTCCCGACGCTGGAGCGCAACCCTTCGGCCCGCGACAACGACGACAACCCCTGAGGCAACGCCATGCGCGCACTGTGCTGGAACGGAGTCAACGACCTGCGGGTGGAAACCGTGCCGGATCCGGTGCTGGTGAATCCACGCGACGCGATCCTCAAGGTGAGGCTCACCACGACCTGCGGCTCGGACCTGCACTTCATCGACGGCTACCTGCCGACGATGCGGGAAGGCGACATCATCGGCCATGAGTTCATGGGCGAAGTGGTCGAGGTCGGTCCCGAGGTGCGACGCGTGAAGCGCGGCCAGCGCGTGGTCGTGCCTTCCTTCATTTCCTGCGGCAGCTGCTGGTTCTGCGACCGCAAGGAGTTCTCGCTCTGTGACAACACCAACCCGCACTGGGCGATGCAGGAACCGCTACTCGGCCACGCGACGGCGGGCATCTACGGCTACACGCACGCCTTCGGCGGCTATGCGGGTTCGCACGCGACGTTCATCCGCGTGCCGCATGCAGATATCGGCTGTTTCGAGGTGCCCGAACAGGTGAGCGACGACGACGCGCTGTTCCTGTCCGACGCAGGCCCGACCGGCTTCATGGGCGCGGACTTCTGCGACATCTCGCCGGGCGACACCGTGGCGGTCTGGGGCTGCGGCGGCGTGGGCCTGATGGCGCAGCAGAGCGCGCGCGTCCTCGGCGCCGGGCGCGTGATCGGCATCGATCGCCTGCCCGAACGCCTGGCGATGGCGCGCGACATCGTGGGTTCGGAAATCATCGATTACAGCGCGGTGGACAGTGTTCCCGACACGCTGCGCGAGATGACCGGCGGTCGTGGCCCGGATGCGTGCATCGACGCGGTCGGGATGGAAGCGCATGGCGAGGGCCTGCTGCATGCGATGGATCGCGCGAAGCAGGCGCTGCATCTGGCCAGCGATCGCGGCCAGGCGCTGCGCGAGGCGATCCACGCCTGCCGCAAGGGCGGCGTGCTCTCGATCCTCGGCGTGTACGGTCTGATGGACAAGTTTCCGGTGGGCGTCATCATGAACAAGGGACTCACCGTGCGCACGGCGCAGCAGCACGGCCAGCGATACGTTCCGCGCCTGCTCGAACTCGCGGCCAATGGCGAGCTGTCCACGCGCTTCCTGATGACGCACCGCATGCCGCTGGAGGAGTCCGTGCGCGGCTACGAGATGTTCAAGAAGAAGGAAGACGGCTGCGTGCGCGCGGCGTTCGTCCCGTGATTGGCGGAAAGCTTTGGAGCGCGCTCAGGCGGGCGACAGTCGCTTACGCGAGTCCGCCGCAAGCGCCTTGCGGATGCGCGAAATCAGTTCCGGCAAGCGGAAGGGCTTCGCGATCAGGTCGAACTCGGCGGCTTCCGGCGCCAGTTCACGGCCGGTGAAACCGCTCATCAGCAGGATGCGCATGTCGGGGTAATGCTCGCGCGCGTGTCGCGCGAGCGCGATGCCATCCATTTCGCCCGGCATGACGACGTCGCTCAGCATGATGTCGAAGGGACCTTCGTCTTCCAGTCTCGACAATGCCTGCCTGGCGTCGCTGGCGGTGGTCACGTCGAGGCCCTCGTTGCGCAGCATGTCGCGCACGATGAAGACGAGGTCCTCGCGGTCGTCCACCATCAGCAGGCGCAGCGGACGGCGCGCGTCCTCCACCGCGCCGGCTTCGCGTGCGCTGCCGGTCTCGGCATGCACGGCGGGAAGCAGCAGCGTCACGCGCGTTCCCTTGTCCGGTTCGCTCTCGATCGTCAGCGTTCCGCCGGACTGGCGCGCGAATCCATACGCGGTGGAAAGTCCCAGCCCGACGCCGCGCGATCCCTTCGTGCTGAAGAACGGATCGAGCGAGCGTTCCAGCGTGGCGGCGTCCATCCCGCGCCCGGTATCGGCCAGCTCGATGGAGAAGTACGCGCCCGGCTCGATCCGGTGCACCTGCGCCTGATTCGTCCCCACGTCGCGCCGGCCCGTCCGGATGAGGAGCCTGCGATCGGCGCGCCCTTCCATCGCTTCCTTGGCGTTGATCGCGATGTTGACCAGGCAGGTTTCGGCGAGCACGCGATCGATGCAGCAGCTGCCCACCGTCGCCGACAGGTCGAACTCGACGTGGACCTCCTCGCCCAGCGCGTTGGTCAGGATCTCCCGCAGCGATTCGACGACCTCGTTCACCTGCGCGGTGGCCGTGGCGCCTGGCTTGCCTTTCGCGAACGTCTGCAACTGGCGGGTGAGCGCTTCTACGCGGGCGATCGCGGCACGCCCGTTGTCGATGGGCGTCGCCATGCGACCGGCGAGACCGGCGTCGTGGTACTCGATCATGTCCAGCGTCGTGGTCATGACCTGGAGCATGTTGTTGAACTCGTGCGCGATGCCGCCGGTGAGCACGCCGAGCGCCTCCAGCCGCCTCACCTGTTGCAGGCCCTGTTCGAGGGTACGGCGCTGCGTCACGTCGCGCTGGTAGCCCAGCAGGTACTGCGGCTGCCCGTCCGCGCCGCTGATCGGGTGCACGTGCAGCAGGTTCCAGAACTCGGAGCCGTCCTTGCGGTAATTGACCAGCTCGATGACCGCCGTCCTGCCTTCGCGGATCGCCTCGCGCAGTTCGGCGATCGCGTCCGGCGCCGTGTTCGCGCCCTGCAGGAAGCGGCAGTTCCGGCCGACGACTTCGTCCAGCGCATAGCCTGTGAGGTCCAGGAACGCCTGGTTCGCGTACAGGATCCGCTGGTCGTCGTCCACGGAGGTAACGATGATGCCGATGCGGCTTTGCTCGACGATCTGGGTGAGCAATCCCCGATCCGAAGTGACGGATTCCATCATGACTCGTGCGTGTGGAGCGGCTGCCTCCCTGAGCGGCGCAGTGTCAGGACGGCAGGTGAAAGCCGCGCGATGATGCGTCCGAGGGGAATGCCGCCACGCCGGGTCGAGGAAGAGCCCGGCGCGGCAGCCGGCCCGCGCAGGGATGGGGCCGGACACCACGGTCGTGAGTGGTGCCGCATGCAGGGTCCGCGCTGCCGGGGCCGGGCGCCAGCGAAGGTACGGCAGGTGCGGCTACGTAGTTCTACTGGCGTCCGCCCAGTGCTGCGACGCAGGCGCGCAGGCTCGCCGATGCGGTTCCATCGTCGCGTTCCCGCTCGGAGCACGGAGATGCGATTCCTTCCCTTGGTGGCCGCGCTGTCGATGCCGGTCGTCGCGTTCCTCACGATGCGCGGCGCGTTCGGGCCCGATACGGGCACCGTGTCGGACCGCTACCCCACCCTCCTGGCCGCGGCCGGCTATGCGTTCGCGATCTGGGGCCTGATCTTCCTGCTCGACATCGCGTACGGCGGCTGGCAATTGACCCGCGACCGACGCCCGCGGCGCGAACGCATCGCGCCCTTCGCGACGGCCGGATTCGTGTTGACGGCCGCGTGGATGCCGGTGTTCTCGATGGGCTGGTTCGTGGCGGCATGGGCCATCATCGTCGCCGCGCTCGCCTGCCTGCTGTACTGCGCGATCGCGCTCTCGCAGGTGCGCCGCGCGTGGCCGGGCCAGGCGGTGTTCGCGTGGTTGCCGCTGTCGCTCCACGCGGGCTGGCTTTCGCTGGCGGCATTCCTCAACACCGCGCAGCTGATCGTCGCGCACGGCTGGCTTTCCACGGCCGTGCAGTTGCCGTGGAGCCTGGCGCTGCTGGGCGGGGCGGCGGCGCTGCTGTTGCTGGCCAACCTGGCGATGCGCGGCAACATCCCGTACGTGGCGGCGGCCGTGTGGGGACTGGTCGCGCTGTACGTGAAGCAGTCCGCCAGTCCGCTGGACGGTGCGCGCATCACGGCGATCGCGGCCCTCCTGCTCGCCCTGGTCCTGCTCGTTCAATGCACGTGGCTCCGGTGGACGCGCGATGTGCCGCCGCTGGGCGTGAAGGCGTGACGATGCAGCGCGGCCCGCTAGCGCCAGGCGTCGTCGCGCTGGTTCGCCTGCGAAGCGATGCCGGCGACGCGGGCGATGACGCGCGTTCCACCGTGCAGGCCGCTGACCAGGCGCAACTCGCCGCCGATCTCGCGCGCCCGCTCGCGCATGCTGAGCAGGCCCAGTCCGCGCGGGGCATCGTGCGGTTGATCGTCCAGGCCGATGCCGTCGTCGCCGATTTCCAGCTGGATGTCGGCGCCCACGCGCTGCAGGCGCACGGTGACCTCGCTGGCGCGCGCATGCTTCTCGACATTCCGCAGCGACTCCTGCGCGATGCGGTACAGCGCGGTGGAGACATCGAGCGGAAGCTCGGGCAACTCGTCGAGTTCCGCATGCACGCGCAGCGCAGCCGGCTGCGCTTCGCAGAGCGAACGCAGCGCCATCGTCAGGCCGGTGTAGCGCAGCAGGCTGGGGTGCAGCTCGTGCGAGAGGCGGCGCACGTCTTCGGACACGTCGGTCACCGCGGCCTGCAGTTCGCCGAGCAGCTCGCGTTCGCCCCCCTGCGCGTGCTGGCGGGCGATGCTCAGGCGGATCGCGATGGACGCGATGGACTGGTTGACGCCGTCGTGCAGGTCGCGCGCGATGCGGCTGCGCTCGTCCTCCTGGGCGCGCATCAGCTGCACCGTCATCGACTGCAGGCGCTGGTGCGCGTGCTGCAGCGCCTGCGTGCGCGTGGCGCGCTGCTCGACGACCACGGTCATGTACAGCAGCGCGACGGTCAGCGACACGGTCCACAGCTGCACGGCGATGGTGGTGGTGGCCAGGTCGTCGCGAATGAAGGGCCCCACGCCGGCGACGCTGAAATGCATCGCGAGCAGGCCGACGGCGAGCATCGCCAGCGAGGCGCCGACCGCGCGGAAGCTCACCATCGCCCAGATCAGGAACGGCACCGGCGCGACCACCAGCGCCGGCTGCAGTCGCTGCATCGGAAGGTGCCACGTCCACAGCACGCACAGGATCACCAGCAGTCCCGCGCCGACGGCGATGCTGGTGCCGCTGGTGTCCAGGGGTACCGCGTTGCGCCGGCGCATTGCCGTCCACACGACGGCCGGCACGAGCATCAGGTTGCCCAGGCTCTGCGCGAGCGTGACGTTCGGCCAGTCGGACAGGTACGGCTCCAGTACGGTGCCGCGGATGGAAAAGGCGATCCACGCGGCGCTGAGCATCGGCAGCGCGAGCCCGCCCAGCACGACGAAGGCGGTGAGCAGGCGGAAGTCCTCCAGCGGCGATTGCAGCCGGCTGCGCAGCGATTCCAGCGCGATGGCCGCTGCCGGCGTGAGCACGAGCGATCCCAGCATCGCGATCGTGACCGCGAGCGGCGGAACGCCGAGCACGCCGAACGCCGCCGCTTCGCCGATGGCCGTACCGAGCAGGCAGGCCCACCAGTGCCGGCGTGGCTGCAACAGCAGCGCGCCGAGCAGGACCGCGCCGGGGAACCACACCATGTGGCTGCGCGGGTTCGGCATCCAGAGCAGCATCGACGCCCACTGCGAGCACGCCACCGACACCGTCACGATGCCGGCGACGGCGAGCGGATGGCCGGTCGCGCGTCGCGTGTTCATGACCATCTCCTGCAGCTGCATTGTCCGTCGGTGGAGTACCCTCGCCACGGAATCCTCCCCCGCCCGATGACACTTCCACGATGATGCCCGAGATGCCCGCCGATCGACCACGCGTCGTGCTCGCCGACGACCACCGCCTGGTGGCCGAAGGCCTCCAGCGCCTGCTGGAAGACGAGTGCGAACTGGTGGCGTGCGTGTCCAGCGGCACCGCGCTGCTCGATGCCGTGCACCAGTACGCGCCCGACCTCGTGGTCACCGACCTGAGCATGCCCGACCGCAACGGCCTGAGCGTCATGCGCGAACTGCGCGCGGCCGGCGTGCAGGTGCCGTTCGTGTTCCTCACGATGCACGCCGAACCCACGCTCGCCGAACAGGCGCTGCGTGCCGGCGCCTCGGCCTACGTGCTCAAGAGCTCCGCCGGCGAGGAACTGCTCCGCGCGATCCACGTGGTGCGCAGCGGCCGCACCTACATCACCCCGACGCTGGGCGCGCGCGTGATCGCCGCGCCCGGTCGCGGCCAGAAGCAGGAGCTCACCGACAAGCAGATGCAGGTGCTGCAACTGGTGTCGGCGGGCCTGCGTTCGAAGCAGATCGCCGCCGAACTGGGCGTGTCCGTGCGCACGGTGGAATCGCACAAATACGCGATCATGCAGGCGCTGGACGTGCACAGCACGCTGGAGCTGGTGCGCAAGGCCGATGAATACGGCCTCACGCCCGGGCTCCGCACGACGCCCCCGGTTTCCTAGAAATCCCACCGCAACGCCAGCGTCACCGGCACGGATACCCGCCGGCCCGTGTCGTTGATGCGGGACAGGCCGAGCGGCCCGATCGCGCTGTCGTCCCCTTCGAGGTCGTCGACGTAACGCACGCCCGTTTCGGCGATGAAGCTCGCACGCTCGGACAGCGGGATGTTCACGCCCACGTCGAAGCCGGCGCTGAGCGCCCACTTCTTCTCGTAGAACGGCGCGTTGGGGATGAGGATGTCGGCGTCGGGGATTTGAAAGGTCGCGTCGATGTCGTCCGTCTCCGTGCCGCCGAGGCGCGCGGCCACGTACGGACGGGCGAAGCCGGGATCCATGAAGTACCAGCGCACGCCGACTTCGGCGCTCCACGCCTGGTAGGACGAGAACCGTCCGTACACCGGCAGCGCGACGTCGAGCGCGGGCACGTAGGCCTCGCCGACCTGCACGCTTCCCGCCGACGCATGGGTCTCGCGCAGCTCGCCGAATACTTCCATGCGATCGCTCATGCCCCATGCCATGCGCAGGCCGTAGGTGCTGGCGACGTCGTAGATGCGCTCGTGCGTGCGCGAACCGATGCGCAACTGCGCGTCGACGCCGGCCAGCGCCGGGTTGAGCGGGCCGAGATCGGGCACGTCGACGGTCGCGCCATCGTGCACGTCGCCGCTGATGGGGATATCGCCGCCGCCGAGCAGGGTCAACGAGAAGCGGCCGGGTTCGGGGCCGGCGGCCTGCGCCGAGCCGCAGACCAGGCACGCGCTCGCCAGTATCGTCATCGCTTTCATGAGCATCTCCATCCAGGGAATGGTCGTGGGCACGATGCGGCCGCATGGATGCGCAGCCGCGTCACTTCGACGTTAGCGCCGCCGCCGTCGCATGCCTTCGGTACAACTACGCAACTTCGCGCGGTCGGCACCGGTACTTCCCGAAAGGACCGCGGCCTACGCAAATCTACGGATGTGGCCGCCGGACGCCGCATGCCATAAAGCGTCCCGGATCCTTCGTTGCGACCCAATGCCCGCTTCCGCTTCCCAGAATCCGCGCGTCCACGCGCTCGCCTCGGTCCGCCGATGGTTCGACGCGGGCGCCACCGACACGCCCGACGCCATCGACGAGGGCGACAGGCTCGACCTCGTGCGCGTGGTGCCCTTCGTCGCGATGCACCTGGCCTGCCTCGGCGTGTTCTGGGTCGGCATCTCGGCTACGGCGGTGGCGGTCGCGGCGGTGCTGTACGCGGTGCGGATGTTTGCGATCACCGCGTTCTACCATCGCTATTTCTCGCATCGCACGTTCCGCGCCTCGCGTCCGGTGCAGTTCGCCTTCGCGCTGATCGGCGCCTCCTGCGTGCAGCGCGGGCCGCTGTGGTGGGCGGCGCAGCATCGCCACCACCACGCGAATGCCGATTCGCCGGAAGACCTCCATTCGCCCGGCGTGCACGGGTTCTGGCGCAGCCACGTCGGCTGGTTCCTCACGCGTCGTGCGTTCGCCACCGACCTGTCGCGCGTGCCGGACCTCGCGCGTTACCCGGAACTGCGCTGGCTCGACCGGTACGACATCGCCGTTCCGGTCGCGCTCGCCGTCGCGTTGTACGGGCTGGGCGCTTTGTTGCAGCACGTCGCGCCCGCCTTGGGCACCAGCGGCATGCAGCTGGTCGTGTGGGGCTTCTTCGTGTCGACCATCGTGCTGTTCCACGTGACGGTCACGATCAATTCGCTGGCGCACCGTTTCGGCAGCCGGCGTTTCGACACGCGCGACGACAGCCGCAACAACGCCCTGCTCGCGCTGCTCACCTTCGGCGAGGGCTGGCACAACAACCACCACTTCTTCCCGGGGACGGCGCGGCAGGGCTTTCGCTGGTGGGAGATCGACCTGACCTGGTACGGGCTGAAGCTGCTGTCGTCCGTCGGATTGGTGCGCGATCTGAAGCCCGTGCCGGCGTGGGTCTGGGCGCGGGCGAGGCACTGACATGCGCATCGCGATCATCGGATCGGGCATTTCCGGACTCGGCGCCGCGTGGCTGCTGTCGCGCGAACACGAGGTCGTGCTGTTCGAGGCGAACGACTACCTCGGCGGACACACCCACACGCACCGGGTGGACGTGGACGGCGTCGCGCTCGACGTCGACACCGGCTTCATCGTGCACAACCCCGACCACTATCCGCTGCTCACGCGGCTGTTCCGCGAACTCGGCGTCTCCACGCAGGACACGACGATGAGCTTCTCGGTGCACAACGAACGCACCGGGCTGGAATACAACGCGACCTCGCTCGACGGCCTGTTCTGCCAGCGTCGCAACCTGCTGTCGCCGCGGTTCCTGCGCATGCTGGCCGACCTGGTGCGGTTCTACCGCATCGCGCCGCAGCTGCTCGCCGGCGACGAGCCCGGCCCCACGCTGGGCGATTACCTCCACGCGCAGGGCTTCGGCGACGCGTTCCGCGACGATCACCTTGTCCCCATGGCCTCCGCGCTGTGGTCCGCGCCCGCCGGGCAGATCCTGCACTTTCCCGCGCGGCACCTGGTGCAGTTCATGGCGAACCACCACATGCTGCAGCTCGCCGGGCGGTCGCAGTGGAAGGTCGTGCGCGGCGGTTCGTGGCGCTACGTGGAAGCGCTCCGCCAGCGGTGGTCGGCATACGTCCGACTCGCCATGCCGGTGCAGGCCGTGCGACGACTGGAGAACGGCGTGGTACTGACCACCGCCGAGGGAAAGGAGACCTTCGACCAGGTCGTGTTCGCCTGCCACAGCGACCAGGCGCTTTCGCTGCTGTCCGATGCGGACGACCGCGAACACGACGTGCTCGGCGCGATCGCCTACCAGCCCAACGACGTCGTCCTCCACACCGACCCGCGCCTGCTGCCGCGCAACCGCAAGGCGTGGGCGGCCTGGAACGCGCACATCGGCGCCGACGAGGCACAGGCGTGCACCGTCAGCTACTGCATGAACCTGCTGCAGGGTTTGCCTGTATCGACGCCCGTGGTGGTGACGCTCAATCGCGGCGATGCGGTCGACCCGTGCCACGTCCTCAAGCGCGTGCGCTATCACCATCCGGTGTTCACGCGAGAAGCCGTCGCGGCGCAGACGCGCCGGCACGAAATACAGGGGCGGCGCGGCACGTGGTTCGCGGGCGCGTACTGGGGCTGGGGCTTCCACGAGGACGGACTGCGCAGCGCCGTCGAGGTCGCCCGATCGCTCGGCGTCGCATGGCCGGACCTCGCACCGGAGCCGCGCGCAATCGATGACGCGGCGCCCGGAAACCTCGCATGGGGCCGCGCATGAGCGACGGCGGCGAACGCACGCGACCGCGCAGCAGCGCACTGTACGAAGGCACGGTGCGGCACCGCCGCTTCGCGCCGCGTCGGCACGCGTTCGATTACCGCATGGCGCAGTTGTTCCTCGACCTGGACGAAGTGGAGACGATCCTCGACGCGCATCCGCTCTGGTCCACGCACGGCCGAAATCTCGGCGAGTTCCGCCGCAGCGACTACCTGGGGCCGACGGACGTGTCCCTCGCGCAGGCCGTGCGACAGCGCATCACGGCGGCTACCGGCGCACGACCCATCGGACCGATCCGCCTGCTCACGCACGCGCGCTACTTCGGGTACGTGTTCAACCCGGTGAGCTTCTACTACTGCTACGGGCCCGACCACCGCACGCTGGAACATGTGGTGGCCGAGATCACCAACACGCCATGGGGCGAACGCCACGCCTACGTGTTGC
The DNA here is from genome assembly GCF_003382285.1 of Lysobacter soli. Taxonomy (GTDB): domain Bacteria; phylum Pseudomonadota; class Gammaproteobacteria; order Xanthomonadales; family Xanthomonadaceae; genus Lysobacter_J; species Lysobacter_J soli. The sequence continues at coordinate 13,444 of NZ_QTJR01000002.1, read as the reverse complement.
CGGTCGCGGACGCCGAACCACGCGGACGGGCACTGCACTGGCAGTTCGACAAGACCTTCCACGTCTCGCCGTTCATGGCGATGCAGCGCCGCTACGCGTGGTCCTTCACGCCGCCCGGCGACACCTTGCACGTGCACATGAACGTCTGCGAGGGCGACACGCGCGAGTTCGACGCCACGCTGTCGCTCGAGCGCCACCCGCTCGATGCGGCTGCGCTTTCGCGCGTGCTGTGGCGATATCCCGCGATGACCCTGCAGGTCATCGGCGCCATCCACTGGCAGGCGCTGAAGCTGTGGCTAAAGCGCACGCCTGTCCACCCCCATCCCGCCAAGGGCACGGCACCATGAGCGACACCGCGCAGCAAATCCTTTCCCTGCCCGACGTCGGCGTCGTCGACCGGCTCCTGCGCGATCGCGTGGTCTCGCAGTTGCGCGCGTTGCGCTCCGGCGCCGTCACGCTGCGTGATCCATGGGGATCGGCCGCGCTCGGCGAGTGCGCCGGTGGTGCGCCGCTGCCGACGTTGCGCGTGAACGACGCGCGCTTCTATCGGGCGGTTGCGCTCGGCGGCAGCGTCGGCGCCGCCGAGGCCTACATGGACGGTGCCTGGGCGTGTGACGACCTGGTCGGCCTGGTGCGGCTGCTCGTGCGCAATCGCGACCTGCTGGACGACGTGGAACGCGGCCCGGCACGCGTGGCCGGCTGGGCGTTCCGTGCAGCCCACGCGCTGCGCAGGAACACCGCGTCGGGCGCGCGCCGCAACATCGCGGCGCATTACGACCTCGGCAACACGTTCTTCCGCCTGTTCCTGTCCGACGACCTGATGTATTCGTCGGCATTGTTCGAACGCGAAGACGACACGCTGGAAGTCGCATCCACTCGGAAGCTCCAGGCGATCTGCCGCAAGCTCGACCTGCGCGAAGGCGAGCGGGTGCTCGAGATCGGTACCGGCTGGGGCGGCTTCGCGTTGCACGCCGCGCGCGAACACGGATGCCACGTCACTACGACGACGCTCTCGCGCGAGCAGTACGAACTCGCGCGTCAGCGCGTCGCCGAAGCCGGACTGCAGGATCGCGTCACCGTGCTGATGCGCGATTTCCGCGAGCTCGACGGCACGTACGACAAGCTCGCCTCGATCGAAATGGTGGAGGCGATCGGGCCGGAGAACCTGCGGCGCTACTTCGCGTGCATCGGCGAACGGCTTGCCGACCACGGCCTGGCGCTCGTGCAGGCCATCACCATCGAGGACCACCGCTACGAGCAGGCAGTGCGCTCGGTGGATTTCATCAAGCGCCACGTGTTCCCGGGCTCGTTCATTCCGTCCATCGCGGCGATGATGTCGGCGAAGACCGCGGCCAGCGATCTCGCGTTGCTGCATCTGGAAGACATGGGCCTGTCGTATGCACGCACGTTGCAGGCGTGGCGCGAGCGCTTCCTGGACCGCCTGCCGGAGGTGCGGGCGCTCGGGTTCGACGAGCGCTTCATCCGCATGTGGGAGTTCTATCTCGCCTATTGCGAAGGCGGCTTTCGCGAGCGTTCGATCGGTGTCGCGCAGATGCTCTTCGCGCGCCCCGGCTACCGGCCTCACGCGCAGGCAACTGGGACAGCGGAGGCGTGATGCACGCGTTCGCGAACTTTGCCGGTTTCCAGATCGCGTGGTGGGCCTGCGTGCTCGGCGCGGCCCACGGCGCGTCGTGGATTGGCGTCGTCGCGTGCGTGGCGTTCGTCGCGCTGCAGTGGTGCGCATCGGCGCGACGTCGCGCTGACGCGTGGCTGGTCGGCTGCGCCGTTCTCACGGGCCTCGTGTTCGACGGGCTGCTCTCGCAACTGGGCTGGATCGACTATCGCGGCAGTATCGCCGCGCTTCCCGCGCCGGCGTGGATCCTCGCGCTCTGGGCCGCGTTCGCGATGACGATCAACCATTCGCTCGCGTGGCTGCGTCCGGCCATGGCGATCGTCCTCGGTGCCGTGGGCGGACCGCTGGCGTATGTCGGTGCGCAGCGGCTGGGCGCCATCGAGCTGGTCGCCTCCGTGCAGGCGACGATCGCGCTGGCGATCGGCTGGGCGATCGCGACCTGCGCGCTCACGCTCGTGGCGCGACATGCGCGTGGCGGCGGCGTGTCCCGACCACTCGCGATGGGTGGCTCGCGATGAGCATGGGCGCGTCGCTGCTGCTGGTGTGGGCGCTCACGGCGGCGGCGCAGACGCTGGCGTGGTGGTGGCAGCAACGGCATCGCAACGCGGGGCTGGTCGACGTCGTGTGGGCGGGCGGGGTCGCAGGCGCGGCGGTGCTGCTCGCGGCGCTGGGAGACGGCGCGACGATGCCGCGCCTGCTGCTCGCGCTGCTCGGCGGACTCTGGGGGCTTCGCCTCGCGTGGCACCTCTGGCGTCGCGTGCGCGGCGAACAGGAGGACGGCCGCTACGCCGCCTTGCGCGAGAGCTGGGGCGATGCGCCGTTGCGATGGTTCGCGCTGTTCCAGGCACAGGCGCTGCTAGTGGTGCTGTTCGCGCTGCCCTTCGCGGCGGTGGCAAGCAATCGGATGGAATCCCCCGGGCTGCTGTGGGCGGCCGTGGCGGTGTGGATCGTGTCCGTCGTCGGCGAGACCATCGCAGACGCCCAGCTCGCCCGCTTCCGCTCGCAGCCGGAAAACCGCGGGCGAACGATGCGCGCCGGCCTGTGGCGCTACAGCCGGCATCCCAACTACTTCTTCGAGTGGCTGCACTGGTTCGCCTACGTGCTGCTCGCCGTGGGCTCGCCGATCGCGTGGCTGGCCTGGTCCGGCCCGCTGACGATGTACGTGTTCCTGCGCTGGCTCAGCGGCGTTCCGCATACCGAACGCCAGGCGCTGCGCACGCGCGGCGACGATTACCGCCGTTACCAGCGTTCCACTCCAATGCTGTTCCCCTGGTTCCCGAAGGAAGACAGATGAGCACCGTGATGCATGCGATCCCCGATTTGCCCGCGCCCGGCCTGCTGGGCATGGCCGAACGCGGTCTCCTGCCCGATGCCGTGGTCCGTCTGGGCGTTCGCCGTTTATGCGCGCAACGCCTGTCCGACGAGCGCATCGGCGGCATCCAGATGCAGTCGCAACGCATGACGCAGCGGCTGTCGGATCTGCGCCACAGCCCGCTCGCACTGCACACCGATGCGGCCAACCGCCAGCATTACGAACTGCCGGCCGCGTTCTTCAAGGAGTGCTTGGGAGCACGGCTGAAGTATTCGTGCTGCTACTACCCCAGCGGCCGCGAGACGCTCGACGAAGCCGAAGAGGCCATGCTCGAACTCTATGCCGAGCGCGCGCGACTGGCCGACGGCCTGGACATCCTCGAACTCGGCTGCGGTTGGGGCTCGCTCACGCTGTGGATGGCGCAGCGTTACCGGCATTCGCGCATCACCGCCGTATCGAATTCGCACGGGCAGCGCGAGCACATCCTCACCCGCTGCCGCGAGCTGGGTCTGAACAACGTCCGCGTCATCACCTGCGACGTCAACCGGCTCGAACTCGACCACACCGCGTTCGATCGCTGCGTCTCGGTGGAAATGTTCGAGCACATGCGTAATTACGACATCCTCATGCGTCGCATCGCGCGGTGGCTGCGTCCCGGCGGCAGCCTGTTCGTGCACATCTTCTGCCACCGTACCCTGCTCTATCCGTTCGAGGTCGACGGCGAGGACGACTGGATGGGCCGTCACTTCTTCACCGGCGGCCTCATGCCCGCCGCCGACACGCTGCTGCATTTCCAACAGGCGTTGCGGCTGGACGAGCGCTGGATGATGGGTGGCGAACACTATGAGCGCACGGCCAACCACTGGCTCGCCAACCACGATGCACGACGCGATGCGGTGATGGGCCATCTGCGCCAGGCCTATGGCGACGCCGCGGCACTGTGGAACCAGCGCTGGCGCATGTTCTGGATGGCGTGCGCGGAGCTGTTCGGATATCGCGGTGGCGAGGAATGGCAGGTGGCCCACTACCGTTTCGTGCGGGAGGACTGACATGAAACTTCCATCCGCACTCATCGCAGGCGTACTCGCGCTGTGCGGCTGCGCCCACACCGCGCCGACCGTGCCCAAGGTCGCGGAGGTCGACATCCCGCGCTTCATGGGCGACTGGTACGTCATCGCCCACATCCCTTCGTTCCCCGAGCGCGAGGCCTACAACGCCATCGAGTCTTACTCGATGCGCGAGGACGGTCGCATACAGACGCTTTTTCGCTACCGGCGCGGAAGCTTCGACGCGCCCGTGCGCACGATGGAACCGGTCGGCACCGTGCGTGCGGGCACGGGCAATGCGGTGTGGGGGATGCAGTTCGTCTGGCCGATCCAGGCCGAGTACGTGATCTCGCATCTCGATCCCGACTACACGCTCACCATCGTCGCCCGCAGCAAGCGCGACTACGCCTGGATCATGGCGCGCACGCCGACGATTTCCGACGCGGCGTACGCCGATGCCGTGCAGCGCCTGCGCGACATGGGTTACCACATCGACGAGCTACGCAAGGTGCCGCAACGCTGGCCGGAGACCGTCAGCGGGAACGCACCCTGATCCTGCGTACAACTACCGAGCCCGGTTGCGTGCTTGTCCGCTGGCGGCGCGGTGCACGCGGGAAGTAGCTGGGATCGCCGCGCGCACCACGCGCGGCCCCCTACGGACGAGGAAGATTCCATGCGCACTCCAGCGCTCATCGGCGGCGTGTCGGCGTTCACCGCCGGCATTCCCATCGGTACGGCTCACGTGAAGACCTGGTCCCATGAGCCGGACCGGTAAAGCTGGCGGGCCATCCCCCGGCGGACACGCACGGCCGTTCGCGATGGCGGGCGGTACGTGCGTGCTCGCCTTCCTGCTGTTCGCCAGCAGCCACGCCGAGGGAAACACGCTCGAACGGACGACGGGCCGCGCCACGGATCTGCGCACCGGGCGCCTTCTGTACGAGGAGCAGCACTGGATCCGCACTGTCGGCAAGGAACGCAGTCGGCTGGTCGTGTACCGGTGTCCCGATGGACGCGCGTTCGCGCGCAAGCGCGTGATCGATACCGCGCTGCCGGGCGCACCCGATTTCGAGTTCGACGATGCCCGCGACGGCTATCGCGAAGGGGTCGCGGGTGGATCGGGCACGCGTCGTGCGTACTGGCGTGCATCGAGGTCCGCGCCCGTGCGCGAGCGGACGGTAGCGGTCGACGCCGACACGGTGATCGACGCGGGTTTCGACGCCTGGGTTCGTACGCGCTGGAACTTGCTCGCAAGCGGTTCGGCGGCGCGCGTGCAGTTCGTCGTGCCCAGCCGTGATGCGCGGATACCCATCCGCGTGCAGCGCGTGGATGCGCCGTCGGCCGATCTCGTGCGGTTCCGGCTGAGCCTCGACAGCTGGCTGGACTTCGTCGCGCCGAGCATGCAGGTCACTTACGACGCCACCACGCGTCGCCTTCGCACCTTCGAAGGCCTCGGCACGATACGCGAATCGGACGGGGCACCAATGAAGGTGCGCATCGACTTCCCGCCCGCGCCCCAACGCCTCGATGCGTCAGCGAGCGCCTATGAGCAGGCCCTGCAGGTGCCGTTGACGAATCAATGCGGGTGATGGCGAGTCGTCCGCGCGGCCTCAGTGCCGCCGCGCGTCCTTCTGGTTCTCCAGCGTGAAGCGGAACAGCGTCGTCGACAGCCGCGCCGGCGCTTCGGGATCGTGCCAGGCGTTGTCCATGATACGCGACGCGGTGACGTACATCGTGCCGTCCGGCCCCTGCGAGAAGGTGTCGGGCCATCGCAGTCGCGAGTCCTGCAGCAGCACCTCGACGCGGTCGCCGTCGCGGACCTTGATCGCGTCTTCCTCCAGCGCCGAGATGTACATGCGTCCCTGTGGATCGATCCACAGACCATCGGAGACACCGTTCTCGCCGACCATCTCCACCGCGTCGGCCACCTCGTGTTCCGACAGCGACGCGTCGTGCAGCACGCGCGTGGGGATGCGATACAGCGTGCGGCCGGTGACGGCCTGCCAGTAAAGCGTTTCGCCGTCGGGCGAAAGCGCGATGCCATCGGAGCTGAACTCCACGCCGCGGCCGTCCGGTCGGCGGATTTCCTGCCCTTGATGCGTGACCACCACGTCCTTCTCCAGCTGCGTGCTGGGATGGCCGTCGAGCACGCGCCGCGCGCGGCCCGTTTCGAGGTCGACGATCACCAGCGCGCCCCGCGTGCCCGAATCGGTGATGTAGGCGTGGCGACCATCCGGGCTGAAGCGCACGTCGTTGAGGTACGAACCCTCGCGGGCGATCTGCTCGTCGAACGCGATGGTCTGCACGACCGCGTCGCTCGCAAGATCGATGCGCACCAGCTTCGGTCCCCCCTGCACGAGGAACGCCGTCGCCGGCGCAGCGGGATCGATCACCCAGAGCGAGCCGCGGCCGTCCGCCACCACGCTCTGCACGCAGACCCAGCGGTCCCCGGGCGACAACGCGTTCTTCTTCGCATTGCGCCATTCGTTCCAGCGCGCGTCCGGATAGGGGCGCAGGCTGCCGTCCGGCAGCAACTCGGCGACGGACACTTCGATGCGGCCGTCCTCGCTCACGCTGACGCCGGTGACCTCGTGGTCGAAGCGCGCGACTTCCACCAGGCGCGGGTCGGAAATGGCCGAAAGCGCGCGGCCTCGCGCGGTCGATTCGGCACGCTCTGATCGGGTCGTCGCCATGTCGGTATGCACTCCAGTCAGCGGCCGGGCTTGAGCACGACCTTCGTCCAGCCATCGTTGCGCGCGTCGAAGTTCTCGTAGCCTTCGGGCGCGTCCTGCAGGGGCAGCTCGTGCGAGATCACGAACGACGGCGTCGCCTTGTCGGCGTGGATGAGGTTCATCAGGTAGCGGTTGTAGCGTTTGACGTGGCACTGGCCGATGGCCATCTGCTGGCCCTTGTAGAAGAACATGCCGATGTCGAACGGGATCTTGCCCTCCTTCGCGAGATCGGTCGCACCGCCCGGGTCCTGCGGAACGAACACGCCGACCACGCCGATGCCGCCGGTGCCCTTCACCGCCTTCACCAGGTTGTTCATCGTCAGGCCCGGCGTTTCGCGTTGGGCACAGTTGAAGCACTGGTAGCCGACGCATTCGCAGCCGCGGTCCGCGCCCAGGCCGTTGGTGAGTTCGAGCACCTGTTCCACGCCGTCCTGCTCGGTGTCGTCGATCGGGATCGCGCCGATCTGCTCGGCGAGCGCAAGTCGATCCTTGTTGGTGTCGACGACCATCACCTGGTAGGCGCCGCGGATCGTGGCCGAGTACGCCGCCATCAAGCCGACGGGGCCGGCTCCATAGATGACCACGCTCTCGCCCGGCCGCACGCCGGCGAGTTCGGTCGCGTGATAGCCGGTCGGGAAGATGTCCGCGAGCATCACGTAGTCGTTTTCCTTCTCCTCCGCGTCCTCGGGCAGGACCAGGCAGTTGAAGTCCGCGTACGGCACGCGCAGGTATTCGGCCTGGCCACCGGCGTACGGGCCCATGTCGGCGAAACCGTACGCGGCGCCCACGCCACCGGGATTCGCGCGGATGCACGCACCGGTGAAGCCGCGCTCGCAGTTCTCGCAGCAACCGCACGACACATTGAACGGCAGGCAGACGCGATCGCCCTTCTTGACGCGTTCGACCGCCTTGCCGACTTCGATCACTTCACCCAGGTTCTCGTGCCCGAGGATGCGGCCGCTCTCCATGGAGGTGCGGCCTTCGTACATGTGCAGGTCGGAGCCGCAGATGTTCGTGGTGGTGATGCGAACGAGCGCATCGGTGGGCTTTTCGATGGTGGGATCCGGCCGCTCGACGACGCTGACGTCGCGCGGTCCGTTATAGACGAGTGCGCGCATGGGACCTCCAGGAATGGGCTACGTGGACACGTGCCAGCAGTGGAGTGGGTCTTGTGCTGGAGCGATGGATCCTACGCTCCGAAAAGTTCGCGTCGTGCATAAGCGGCCGCGAGTGGAATGCGCAAATTTGTGCTGATGCTTGAGTCCGTTTCGCCGCATCGTCGCTTCAGATGGTCACCTTGCGCGCGGCGGTTTTTGTTGCGCGATGTGCAGCAGCAACGCGCGCAGCGGTTGCGGGATCGTTCGGAACGACACCACGAGCAACGAGTCGCGACAGCATGTCGCTGCGATGCCTGCGCATTGCAGCGGAGCCGGCGGGTGACTACTCGCCGGCAGCGCAAACCGCCGGCGCTGGCGCGCGTGGACTCGCGCGCGCAGCTACTCCTTCAACTTCTCGTCCTCGTCCGGCTCCTCGCCGGGCACGTAGCGCGGCTTCGGCTGCGGCAGCAGGAAGAAGGCGATGCACAACAGCGCGACGGCGACGCCGACGCGTGGCGCCACGACCGCGATGGGAACCGCGACGATCTGGACCAGCGTCGCGATGCCGTAGCGGCGCGTCATCTGCCGGAGGAAATCGGGCGCAAGGCGCTGGTCCATCACGCGGCGACCGGGCATGCCGTAGAACCACTTCGCCATCCAGGTGCAGGCGGTCACGGCCAGGCCGGCGACCAGAATCACCGACGCGATCGGCTCGAAGTCCGTGCCGTAATGGAAGCACCAGACACGGACCGGATACGGAATGACGACGATGGCCAGCAGGAACAGCAGGTTGATCACGCCGAACCAGTGATCGCTCTTCGCGTAGATCCGTCCCGAGTAATGGTGCTGGATCCAGTAGGCACCGATCACGACGTAACACAGGGCGAGCGCGAGGAATTCGCGTCGCTGTTCGGCGATTGCACTGACAAGGTCGCTGTAGCCCTGTGGCCCGTCGGGCGATCCGGGCACCTTGATCTCGACGATCAGAAGCGTCAGAGCGATGGCGAACACCGCATCGCTGAATCCCTCGAACCGACTGAGCCCGCGCTCGGCACCGTGCGTGTGCGAGCCGTGCTGGTTGTTGCCTTCCTTGCGAATCATTATCGGGAAGCCGACTGGTTGTTGACCGTTATCAGCCGGGCAACTTGGCCGCAAGCACGTCGACCTTCTCGATCGATGGCGGCGAGGAGAACAGTTCGCCGGCCTTCGCCATGAGGGCAGCGGCCACCTTGCCGCCCAGATGCGCCTGACGACCCGGCTCATCGGGAAACGCATCGAAAATGCCGAACGTCGAGGGCCCCAGGCGAATGCCGAACCATGCCGTCGTGGCGGGCTCCGCCTCGACCAGCGGAAGGCCGCTCAGCAGGAACTGCTCCATGTCCTTCTCTTTTCCGGGCTTGGCTTCCAGGCGGACGAGCAGCGCTACTTTGACCATGGCACGCCTCCTCTGGTTTGGAGCCGCCCACCCTACGCCCCTCGTCCGTGAAGTCCGGCGCGGATCCGTTCACTTCGCTGACGGCGGATGGCTTCGGCTCGCACGGCCATGCATCGGCGACGTCGCCGCATCGCGCCGACCATGCCGTCGACGGTTCGGCCGCGATAACGGGCTCTGCCTTGTTCGAAAGCGGACGCGGGCATCTTCCGCGCGCGTGCGCTGTGGCGGGTGGAGAGCGCACGTTTGCGGTGCGCCCGGGGAGCCGGTAGGGTTCTGGCGGGACCTGCCGCCTTCGCGCGCTTGCGCTTCGTTGCGCACGTCCCGGGGACGAACGACACCACTCATCGTGCACAGGGAGATGGCAGTGATGATCCATGGAAACGTGTTGGTTCTGGCGATGTTGCTCGCGGTAGGTACGGCAGGTGCGCACAGCGGCCCAGGACAGGACCTGCGGCTCAGCGAAAAGAATTTCATGGAGCTCGACGCCGTCGTCATGGCGTCCAAGGACAAGCCGAACGAACTGCAGCGCGTGTTCGGCCTGAAGTCCTACCTGAGGGGAGACGGCGAGGACGCCATCGGTCATTTCATGACGGCCGCCCGGTATGCGGACAAGTATTCGCAGCACTACCTGAGCCTGATGTACTGGCACGGAGCCGGCGTGGCGGAGGATCGCGCGCAGGCGTACGTCTGGGCCGACCTGGCGGCCGAACGGGGCAGTCGGACGCTGCTCCTCATCCGCGAGAAGATGTGGTCGCTGATGACCCCCGCCGAGCAGGCACGCGCACTCGCGCTTGGAAGCGACTTCTACGCTCGTTATGGCGACGAGGTTGCAAAGCCGCGTGCCGAAGGCCTGATGCGTGCGTTCGCCCGCGACATGACCGGCAGTCGCCTGGGCTACCGCAACCAGATGATGGAAATCGCGGGCAAGCCTCTGAATGGCATTTTCATGCCCGAAATCGGCGCAAACGCGGGTGCCTACATGATCGCCGACGCGGTGACGCCCGAGCAGGTCTACGGGCGCACCGGCGGCGTCAACTTCGACGTTTACTGGAAGGAGCAGGATGCGCTGCTCGACGGTATCGGCTCGACCGCCGTCGGACCGGTTTCGCCGATGAAGAAGTCGAAGTAGCCGCTATTGATTGCATCCGGAGCCGAGGCTCCGGATGCTGCGCGCGGCTGGAGCGTACGTTTGGCCTTGCAGCCGATCAGTAACCATCTGCCTTGAGGCGCAATGTCATGCCACCTGGCTCTTTGCCGGGGCTCAGCTCTATGTCAACCAGCGCACCGCGACCAGGCGAGCCATAGTCGGTCGAGAAGGAACCGCTGCTGATCGTGAGATCGCCTGGGAGTCCCGGTGGGGCCAGACAGGCGAGAACCCGCTGGGTGTTGTAACCCGGGAACTCGGTTGAGCTGTTTTCCATCAGATAGGCGCACAGCTTCTTCCCCGGTTCGTAGTCGTCGTGTTCGCAACTTCTGGAGGCGATGACAATCCTGTCGCCCTCCTCCTTGGCGCCCCAATAGGTGTGAAGCGTGATGGCGCGCTGCTCATCTGGAAGGACCGATGCCAGGAACTCCCCTAGTTCTCCGCACAGCGCGTCATCGCGTCCCGAGGTAGCGGCAAGGACGTCAGCCGAAATGGTCACAAGCAACAGAGCCACGAGGGCGGTCGCGCACTTCATCGGCTTGATATCCGCGGTCGGTAGCGGACATTAGCATCGCGGCTATCGCCCCGCAGGGCGTCCGCTTCATGGCGGTAGCTCGACGCCCCGCTCGGCCCGTTCGCGTTGCGTCGCCAGCACGCCAGCAAGTTCCCGTGACCAACCGTGCAACGCGCGCTCAATTTGCCGCAGAACGGTCCTCGCCGCGCAGCGCCCGCATGATCGTGTCCGAATCGACGGGCTTCACCAGATGCGCATCGAACCCTGCACGCCGCGTGCGCTCGAAGTCCGACGCCTGTCCCCATCCAGTGAGCGCGATCAGCCGCGTGCGGCGCGACCAGGGTCGGCCGCGAATCCAGCCGCACACCTGCAGGCCATCGCGGCGCGGCATGCCGAGGTCGATGAACGCCGCGGCCGGACGCACCGCCTCGGCAAGCTGGCACGCTTCTTCACCGTCGCTGGCCACATGCACCGTATGCCCTTCGAGCTCGAGCATGAGCCGCAGCGTGGTGGCGGCATCGGCGTTGTCGTCGGCAACGAGGACGCTGATCGCTTCACTGCTTCGCGCAGGGAGCGCCGGATCGACGGCAGGCGCCACGTCGCTCGCACGCGGCAGGCGAAGTGTCGCGCGGGTGCCGGTGCCATCGGGCCCGCGTTCCAGCACGAGCGAACCGCCGTGGAGCTGCGCGATCTGGCGCGAAAGCGCCAGCCCGATGCCCAGTCCCGACGATGCCATGTGCGGCGGCGGGACGCCCTGCTCGAACGGCTGCATCAGGCGTTCGATGTCGTTCGCGTCGATCCCCACGCCGTTGTCCGTCACGGTGAACGACAGCGTCGCATCGTCCGCGGTCACTTCCACGCGGATGGTGCCGTCCGGCGGGGTGAACTTCGCCGCGTTGTTGAGCAGATTGGTGATGGCTTGCGCGACTCGCACGAGATCGCCTTCCAGCGCCCATCTCCGATCGGGCTCGACGATGTCCAGCCGATGCCGGGCGCCTTCGATGACCGGGCGCGCGGTTTCGAGCGAGACCGCGAGCACGTCCTCCGCACGCACGATGCCGGTACGCAGTTCCAGGCGATCGCGCGCGATGCGGCTGACGTCCATGAGGTCTTCGACGAGCCGGCTCAGGTGGTCGACCTGGCGGTCGATCGTCGCAAGCGCATCGGACGCGTAGGCGGGATTGCGCCGCGCGATCTCCACCGCGTATCGCACCGGCGCGAGCGGGTTGCGCAGCTCGTGCGCGAGCGTTGCGAGAAAACGATCCTTGCGTTGCGCCTCCGCCGCGAGCTGCGCCGTCTCGGCCACCGTCATCGCCTCACGCAATTTGACCTCGTGCAGCGCGGCCTGAACCACGCGCTGGCGTCGTCGCGACGCATGCAGCGAGTGGCACGCAAGGCAGATGCCCGTACCAAACGCGAGGTACAAGGCCATTCCCAGCTGGCTTCTGGGATCTGAGACGGCGAAGTTCTCGAGCGGCGGGAAGATGGTCCACGCCATGAAAGCCGCACCGAGCGCCACGGCCAACAGCCCGGGCCCGAGGCCGCCGTACCACGCGGACAGCAGGACGGCGCCGAACAGCGGCATGAACGTCGCTTCGCGGAAAAGGTCCGGCCATAGCACCGCGCGCGCGAGGCAGGCGATGAGGACCGCACCCACCGCCACGGCCCATCGCCGCCAGCCGTGTCCGTTCGAGTTGTCCATGGTCGCGGTGGCTAGCGTCGGGCATGCCGGCGCCCTGTATCTCGTGAATCGGCCTTACTCATGCACCGGGCCGGGTCATGGCGGCGTGAGGGCACATGCCGAAGCTCCGGGCAATGCGGTGAAGTCGGGCGACCTCGTCTGCCGTGCGGCTGATCTTTCAGTTTTGTGAGCAGGCGGTGCCCGCCGCCTCCGCTTCGCTGTTGCGTGTTGCATCAGATGCAGAGACAAAATGGATTCGAGCGTTTGCTGGAATGACGATGGATGGTTCACCGCTTCCAGCGTGCCCGCACGTTGCAGGCCTGGGTCCCGGCTTTCGCCGGGATGGCGGTGCTTCCGGCTTCTTTCCCGCGCTCAGGGCCGCGCGGGCTTGGGCCGCATCAACGCCACCATCGTGATGACACCCGCGACGATGCCCCAGAACGCCGAGCCGATGCCCCACAGCGACAGGCCCGACGCCGTGACCAGGAAGGTCACGAGCGCGGCCTCGCGTTCGGATTCTTCGCGCAACGCAGCGGCAAGACTGCTGCCGAGCGTGCCGAGCAGCGCGATGCCGGCGATCGCCACGATCAGCTCCTTCGGAAACGCCGCGAAGAGCGCGACCACCGTGGCGCCCGACAAGCCGACCACGATGTAGAACACGCCGGCCGCGACCGATGCCACGTAGCGGCGCGCAGGATCCTCATGCGCCTCGCGACCCATGCAGATCGCGGCGGTGATCGCGGCCAGGTTGAGCGCGAACGCGCCGAACGGCGCCAGCAGCACGTTCGCCACGCCAGTCCAGCCGATGACAGGCGAGATCGGAATCGGGTAGCCCGCGGCGCGGATCGCGGCA
>NZ_QTJR01000019.1 GCF_003382285.1 Lysobacter soli | reverse complement strand
CAGCTTTGCTAATGGCTGCCCAAAGCCGCACAACAAGATCAACATCACGAGCAACAGCTTCCGCCCTGAAGGGCGGGTTACTTTTGTCTTGGCAAAAGTAACCAAAACCGTTCGCTCCTGACGCGAGCCGCCGCTGCGCGGCGGTGCCCTGTGCTCCTCGGCAATCAGGGGACGTCGCCCAAACTCGCTGCGCTTCGCTCCGCTCAAACAGTGGGCGACTCTACGCCCCTGATTCCCTGCGGTGCTCGGCTCGCTTTAAGTCGCTGGAGATCAAGAGCGCAAGCAACGGCAAAGGCAGCGGCAAGCGGAAAGGGCGATGGCGGGTCAAGAACATCGTCATCCCGGCGAAAGCCGGGATCCAGGCCAGGAGTGCTTGGGCACTCCTTCAACGTTGACCCATTCCCACGTCATTCCAGGGAACGCTGGGATCCATTTGCTTCTGCCAGCGCTTTATGGCGACGAGCATTGCGAGCGCCAACGTACTCGCCCGCCCCGACCCTCACCCCAACCCCTCTCCCGGTTGGGAGAGGGGCTCTAAGGCGCCGTCATTCCAGCGCAAGCTGGAATCCATCTGCTGTTGCTGTTGTGCTGCTGCTGTGCTGCTGTTGTGTTGCTGTTGCTGTTGCTGTTGCTGTTGCTGTTGCTGTCGAACAGCCGATCAGTTCACTAGCCCCGAAGGGCGCCGCACAGGATGTGCGGCGGTGAGCGCTGAGCCATGGATGGCGAATCGCGAATGCGCCTACTCGCTTTCCGGTCGTGGGATTGATTTGTCGGGGAACTGCCCTTTCTTTTGGTTACTTTTCTTTGGGCAAGCAAAGAAAAGTGACCCGAGCGCCGCAGGCGATCGGAAGCTTGGCGGGTGATTCTTCTTTGCTCTTCGACGCCACGGGTAAAGCGTTGAAAGTCCCTGGATTCCCGCCTTCGCGGGAATGACGAGCAAGGGCAACGCGCAACCGCAACGACAAGATCAAGATGGATTCCAGCTTTCGCTGGAATGACGGTGATGTAACTCACCGCTGCCGGAGGGCCCGGATGTTACGGGCCTGGGTCCCGGCTTTCGCCGGGATGACGCTGGTGTGGTTCAACGTGGCCGGAGTGCCCGACCGTCTTTCGCGGCATGGACCTCGCGAATGTTCGGGCGGACCTCCCGACCTCCCGACATCCTCCAGAACCACAGCAGCCTAAGCAGGCTCCCGCGCCCGCAGCGCCACTTCCACCGCGCGGAACACCGCACTCATCTGCAGCGGCTTCTGCAATACGGCGGCGACCGCATCGGACGGCAACGCGTCGTGGCGGAGCGGATCGGCCGGGTCGCCCAGCGTGATCACCGGCCCATCGAAGCCCGCATCGCGTAGCGCCAGCAGCAGGCTGACGGCGGAGAGCATCAGGATGTCGCTGTCGATGATGGCGACCGACGGCAGGCCCTCGCGAGCGAGCAGACGCAGCGCCGCGGCACCGTCGACGGCGATCTGCGGCTCGTAGCCCTGGCTGTCGAGCGCGTTCGCCAGCAGCGACAGGCGCGTGCCATCGCCATCGACCAGCAGGATGCGCTGGCCATTGCCCACGGCGAAACGCTCGCCGGCGGCATCGCCATCGGCACCGGGCGCGCGCAGCGGCAGGTGCAGTTCGAACGTGGTGCCCTGCCCGACTTCGCTTTCCACCACGATGCGGCCCTGCAGCGAATCGACGAAACGCTTGCACGACATCAGCCCGAGCCCCGTGCCGTCGGGCTTGGTGGTGAAGAACGGCGTGAACAGCCGCGCTCGTGTGT
Source organism: Lysobacter soli (assembly GCF_003382285.1). Taxonomy (GTDB): domain Bacteria; phylum Pseudomonadota; class Gammaproteobacteria; order Xanthomonadales; family Xanthomonadaceae; genus Lysobacter_J; species Lysobacter_J soli. Next base: position 51,701 of record NZ_QTJR01000019.1, on the reverse strand, counting down.
TCGCATCCATGCCGCAGCCGCGGTCGGAAATGCGGATGCACAAGTGATCGCCGCCCTCATGCGTGGCGCGGCGCGCGGACAGCCGAAGTTCGCCGCCTCGTTCCCTCATCGCCTGCACGCCGTTGAGCGCGAGGTTCACCAGGCACTGCTGGAATTCGATGTGGTTGCAGCGGATGACGAGGTCTTCCTCCAGCGGCTCGCACACCAGCTGGATGTCGCGCGGCAGCGTGCCCTGAAGCAGCAGCTGCACCGCCTGGAAAAGCTGCGCGACGGCGACGTCCTCGCTCGCCCGATGCGAGCCACGAACGAAAGCGAGCATGGACTCGGCCATCTCGTGGCCGCGCCGCCCGCTTTCGGCGATCAGCGACGACAGCCGATGGATGTTCGGATCGTCGCTGTAGGAGTTCAGCAGATCCGGCACGATCAGCAGCGGTTGCAGCACGTTGCGAAGGTCATGACTCAGGCCTGCGGCCAGCATCGCGAGGCAATCCAGGCGCTGCGAACGCATCAGCTCCTTCTCGGCGAGTTCGCGCTCGCGTGCGTTGCGCGCCTCGCGCACCGCACGCGCCACCGCGTTGGGCAGGCGCGCGGGATTCTGCTTGAGCACATAGTCGTTCGCGCCGCGATGCAACGCGTCGACCGCCGTTTCCTCGCCGATGGTGCCGGAGACGAAGATGAAGGGCAGCTCGGCATCGCGCTCGCGCAGGATGCGCAGCGCTTCCATGCCGGAGAAGCCCGGCAGCGACAGGTCAGACAGCACCACGTCGAAGCGCTCGCGGGCGAGCGCGTCGCGCAGCGCGGGCTCGCTGTCGACGCGATGGAACCGCGCCTGCAGCCCGGACTCCAGCAACTGCTCGCTGAGCAGTTCGGCGTCCTCGCTGCAGTCCTCGACCATGAGGACGCTCAGCGGGCCCAGCGTCGATGGCGTCCCTTTGGACTGCATGCTCAGACCGGCTGCTGTCCAGCGCGCTCGGGCGCCTGGTTGATGACGGCCCAGAACGTGCCGAGCGTCTTCACCGCCTGGAAGAACTGGTCGACATCGACGGGCTTGACCACGTAGGCGTTCACGCCCATGTCCCAGCTGCGGGCCAGGTCGCTCTCCTCACGCGAGGACGACAGGATCACCACCGGCAGGCAACGCAGGTGGTCGTGCTCGCGGATGGCCTGCAGGACTTCCAGGCCGTCCATGCGCGGCATCTTGATGTCGAGCAGCAGCACGGCCGGCATGCCCTCGCCCCGATCGGCGAATTTGCCGCGACGCAGGAGGTAATCCAGCGCCTCGACGCCGTCCTCGACGTGCACGATGGGATTGATGAGGTTGGCCTCGCGCAGTGCGTCGATCGCCATTTCGGCGTCGGCCTGGCTGTCTTCGGCGAGGAGGATGGTGCGGTAGTCGGTCATGCGGCGGTTCGCTCGTAAGTGGGCGCGTCCAGCGCCGCGGGAAGGGTGAAATGGAAGGTGGTGCCGGCATCGGGCGCGGATTCGGCCCAGATGCGGCCGCCGTGGCGCGCCAGCACGCGGCGCACGCTGGCCAGGCCGATGCCGGTGCCGGGGAATTCGGTCGCCTTGTGCATGCGCTGGAACACGCCGAACAGCTTGCTCGCGTACGCCATGTCGAAACCGGCGCCGTTGTCGCGCACGCTGAATTCGTGCGAGCCGTCGTCGAGCATGCGATGCGCGACCTCGATCGTCGCCACGTCCCGGCGCGATGAGTACTTCACCGCGTTGCCCAGCAGGTTGGTCCACAGCTGGCGCATCATGTTTTCGTCGGCGACCAGGATCGGCAGCGGCGCGATGCGCCATTCCACGCGCGGCGCCCGCGCTTCGGCGCCGGCATCGAGCATCGCGCGCGTTTCGGCCACGACAGACTGCATGTCCACCGCCTGCAGGCGCAGCGCGCTGCGGCCCAGGCGCGAATACACCAGCAGGTCGTCGATCAGCTGCGACATGCGTCGCGCCGAACTGCCGATGACGTCCAGGTAGTGGTGCGTCTTCTCGTCGGCGCTTTCGGACAGGTGCCGCGCGAGCTTGTCGGAGAAACCAGCGACGTGGCGCAGGGGCGCGCGCAGGTCGTGCGAGACCGAATAGCTGAAGGCCTCCAGCTCGCGGTTCACTTCCGACACCTGCTCGACCTTGCCTTCCAGCTGGCGGTTGAGTTCGGCGATCTTCTGGTTGGTGGCCTTCTGCGCGGAGACGTCGGAGATCGTCATCAGCACGACGTGGTCGTCGACATCGGGCAGCGGCATGCGGCGCGCGTTGAGCAGCACCGTGCGCGACGGACCGTCCGGCTGCTTCTGGTCCTGTTCGAAGTCCCACAGCTCGCGGCCGCGCTGCAGCACGTCGCGCAGGCGCTGGCGCAGGACCGGATCGTCCCATGCGCCGTGGCCGATGTCGGACAACGACAGCGACACGCCGTCCCCCTCGATGCCGTACATCTCGGCGAACGCGGCGTTGTGCATCACGATGCGCTGGTCGTCGTCGAACAGCACGATCGGCTCGCGCACCGTCTGCAGCACCGCCATCGCGCGGGCGCTGGCCTGCGTGGAGCGTTTCTCGGCGTTGATGCGGCTAGAGATCTGCCGTCCCAGCAGGAGCATCACGATGCCCATCAGGACCAGCTGCGCGGTCATCGCGCCCCAGCCGAGCCAGGTGGCGTGGCGCCGCTGCTGATCGGCGTCGAAGTTCCGGCGCGCCAGCAGGTCGCGTTCGTTCTTCCGCATTTCGTCCAGCGCCGGGCGGATCGCGAAACGATCGGCCAGCGGCGCGAGGATCTGCGCGCTATGGACCGCACCGCCGCTCGCCGTATCGCGCAGGAGCTCGTCCATGACGTCCATGCGGTTCTCGACCAGCTCGCGCAGGCGGCCGATCAGCACCTGCTGCGCCGGGTTGTCGGCGGTGAGCACGGTCAGCCTGTCGAGGTTCGGGCCGACGGCGGCCTTGCTTTCGGCATAGCGCTGGCGCGTCAACGGCCGGTCGTGGCCCAGTGCGATGGACATGGCGGCCGATTCGGCGTCGCGCACGCTCAGCGCGAGCGAGGCCACGGATGCCTCCACCTCGTGCGTGTGCGACACCGCGTCCGCCGCCGCGAGGTTCTGCTCGGACAACCGCTGCAGCAGCAGGAAGGGCGCGACCATGATCAGGACGATGCCGGCCGCCAGAAGCGGCAGCCTCCATCGGCCCCACGGGATGCGAGTCGTGACTGGTTCCATCTTTCCCCGGTACCGGCGAATGGCCCGCCGGCAAACTGATTCGAGACGTGCAGCTCCACTGCATGCGCGCCTGAACACGCGCCGTGAAGCGCGCCGATGCTAGCCGATGGCGGCGCGTGCGTCAGGTGAAGGCCGCGTGCGGCGCTTTGCCGTATCGGGTCGGAGCGTCGCGGCGCGGCGGCGCAAGGGCCGGGCTTCACTTGCCGTCCTCGCCCGGTGTGGTCACCTTTGCACCCTGGAAACACCGTGGACCCACGCCATGAGCAAATTCCATCGCGACCACGAGGGACTGCCCGAGGCCGACACCCGCAAGGGCGAGCTGCGCAAACCCGACGACCGCGACGATCAGCCCGGACAGGGCGCGGACCTCACCCCACCGCTGCGGGACACGGCGCTGGACGCCGAGTACGACCTGCCCGACAACGGGACGCCCTCGCAGGCCGAGCGTTGATCGCAGGACGTGGCGTTTTGCACGGAAATTTAACGGCGGGCGCACTAGGCTCGTCGCCGCACAGGGGGAAGTGACATTGGTCGACGCGATTCCCACGCCGCGTGATACGGGCGTGGACTTTGGCGATGTATCCGTTCGCGGGCTCGACGACGAGTCCCGCCAGTTCGCGCTTCTCATCGGAAGCGTGACGGACTACGCCATCTACATGCTCGACCCCAACGGCGTCATCCGCAGCTGGAACCCCGGCGGCGAACGCATCAAGGGCTACACCGACCGCGAGATCGTCGGCCAGCATTTCTCCCGCTTCTACACGCCCGAGGACATCGTCCGCGGCGAACCGCAGCGCGGCCTGGAAGCGGCGCGCACCGAAGGCAAGTTCGAGGCCGAAGGCTGGCGCCTGCGCAAGGACGGCACGCGGTTCCGCGCCAGCGTGGTGATCGACCCGATCTGGCAGGACGGCGAACTGATCGGCTTCGCCAAGGTCACGCGCGATGTCACCGAACGCTACGAGGCGATGCTGCGCCTGCAGGCCGCGCAGAAGGCGCTGGCCCAGTCGCAGAAGCTGGAGGCCATCGGCAAGCTCACCCTGGGCCTGGCGCACGACTTCAACAACCTGCTGACGGTCATCGTCAACAGCCTGGACCTGATCGGCCTGAAGAACACGCAGGACGCGCGCACGCTGGAGTGGATCGAAGCCGCGCAGCGCGCCGCCGATCGCGGCACCCTGCTCACCCGGCAGCTGCTCGCGTTCGCGCGCGGCCAGAACCTGGCGCCGGAACCCCACGACATCAACGACCTGCTGTCGCGTTCGTCCGAGCTCTACCGCCGCGCATGCGGTGCATCGATCCGGTTCGAGTTCGACCTGTCCGATGATGCGCCGTCGCTGGAAGTCGACGCCGCCCAGTTCGAGGCCGCCGTGCTCAACCTGGTCGCCAACAGCCGCGACGCGATGATGCCCGCCGGCGGCACGATCACGGTGCGCACGCGCCGCACGAAATGCACGCGACCCGAAGCGCCCGACGAGGGCGATCGCGAGTACGTCGTGGTCGAGGTGATCGACGATGGTTCGGGCATGAGCAGCGAGGTCGCGGAACGCGCTGCCGAGCCGTTCTTCACGACGAAGGAAATCGGCAAGGGCAGCGGGCTGGGCCTGAGCCAGGTGTTTGGTTTCGCCGCGCAGTCCGGCGGTTTCGTGCTGCTGCAGAGCGAGCCCGGCCAGGGCACGCAGGTGCGCATCCACCTTCCCGCACAACTGGCGCCCGCGGGCGACGCCGCGAACGGAGAAACAACCGATGTCTGAGGTACGCGTCCTGCTGGTCGAGGACGAGGACGATCTGCGCCTGCTGATCGGTGAAGCGCTGCGCATGACCGGCTACCGCGTCAGCACCGCCGCCGACGGCCCGCAGGCGGTGACCGCGATGGAGCGCGAAGCGTTCGACGTCGTGGTCAGCGACGTGAGTATGCCCAACGGGATGTCGGGGATCGAGCTGTCAGACCACGTCGCGCGATTGCAGCCGCACGCGCGCGTGATCCTGGCGTCGGGCTTCGCGCGCGCGCAGCTGCCGGCGCTTCCGGGGAACGTGATCTTCCTGCCCAAGCCCTACCGTATCCCGCAACTGCTGGCGCTGCTTCCCGAGCGCGCCGAGCCGGGCGATGCACCACTGCCGGCGTGAAGACTGAAGTTGTGCCCGCTTCGGCCGATATCGAAAGGTGATGCCGATGTAACCGTGTCCGCGCGGCGATGCGCTCACAACGTTGTCACCGTCGGACGCACTGAATAGAACGCACCGAAAGGTCCCGGACCGCTGCCGGAAGAACACGCGACGCGATGCCTCCCGACGAACGCTCCCGTCCCGCCAGTCGCCGCACGCAATCGGCCGCCGCCGTGCTCGGCTTCGGACTGGCGCTGGCGGTGGTGCTCGCCGCGACGTTGTTCGCCGTCGCCGCGTCCGATCGGAGCAACCGGCTCGAAGCGGCCGAACGGCAGAACCTCGCGCTGGCCGCCGGCGCCGAGCGCCTGGTCTGGCTGCAGCTGCGCAACCTCGAACGCGCGATGCGCGGCATCTCCAACGATGTGCAGGGTGTCGCCGTTGCCGCACCTGAACACCTGCCGCAGCTGATCACCGAGTTCTTCGCCGGCGTCTCCCAGCGCCAGCAGGAACTGGAAAGCCTCGAGCTCACCGATGCGCAGGGCCGCCCCATCAGCAGCGGCCGCGGCGAGCCGGACCTGCCGAACTGGCCGGATCGCCGCACGCCGCAGCCGCATGCGCAGTCGATGTTTGTCGGCCCGCTCGCACAGCATCGCGGCCAATGGCTGCTGCCGCTCGCCCTACCGATGGACGATGGACGCTGGATCGTCGCTCGCCTGCGCACGACCGAACTGCAGAAACTGGTCATGCACCTGGATGCCGACCGCATCCACCTGATCCAGCTCGCCGGGACCGACGGCCGGCTGGTCGCCGACACGCGTGGCGAGCAGTACGTCGGCCAGCCCGACGATGCCGTCGTGCCGACGCAGGTCGAACCGAAGCTGATGGCAGAGGACGATGACGACCACCGTGACGGCGTGTCGCGCATGACCGTCAGCGGACTGGTGCCCGACTACCCGCTGCATGTCGACGTCGCCATCGCGCGCGGGTACATCCTCGCGCCGTGGTGGCGCCTGGTCGCGGCGGGCATCGCGCTCTACCTGCTGTACCTGGGGGGCCTGGTGTACGTCGTGCGCGTGGTCCGTCGCAACGCGCGGGCGAACGCGCAGATGGTCGAACGCCTGACCGAAGCGGCCGACAACCTGCGCCGCGCACAGCAGCTTGGCCGAACGGGCACGTGGATCGCCGACCGCAACGGCACGATCTGCTGGTCCGAACCGGTCAGCGACCTGCTCGGCCTGCCGGAAGGACAATCGGCCGCGACCATCGGCGAGTTCTACGCGATCGTGCATCCGGACGACCGCGAACGGTTGTCCCAGCACTTCAACGAGGCGTGGCGGACCGGCGCGCCGTACTCGCTGGACTATCGCATCATCCGTGGCGACGACGCCCGCGTGCGCTGGATCTCCGCGCGCGGCGCCGCCACGCGCGACGACGACGGCACGGTCGAAATGGCCGGAACCGTGGTGGACGTCACCGATCGCATCGAGGCGCAGCTGGCGCTGGAGGAAGCCGAACGCCAGTTCCGCCTGCTGTTCGAGCGCAACCCGCTGCCATTCTGGGTCTTCGACGTACGCACGCTGCGCTTCCTCGAAGTGAACCAGGCAGCGATCGACCAGTACGGCTACTCGCGCGAGGAATTCCTCGCGATGACCATCTACGACATCCGCCCCGAAGAGCATCGCGAAGAGGTCGCCAACGACCTGGCGAACCATCGCCCCGGGGATCGAGACGAGATCCGCCTGTGGGTGCATCGCCGCAAGAACGGCCGCCTGCTGGAAGTGCGCATCCACGCAACCGACATCGATTTCCGCGGCAATCCCGCACGGCTGGTGTTGGCCGAGGACGTCACCGATCGCATGGCGCAGCAGCGCGAGCTGGCCTATCGCGCGAGCCACGACATGACCAGCGGCCTGCTCAACGCCGATGCGCTGGCGCAGCGCGTGGATGCGTTGCCGTCTGGCCCGTGCCGCATCGCGTGCGTGCAGTTGCGCGGGCTGGAACTGATCGAGGACAGCCTCGGCCGCGAAGCCGGACACGACACGCTGCGCGTCATCGCCACGCGCATCGCGCGCCTGGGCGAGCGCTTCGGCGTGGCCGGGCACGTGCGCGGCGAGGAGTTCGCGCTCGCGGTGCATCCGGTGGAGGCTTGGGGTGAAGCGCTCGAATGCCTTCAGCAGGAACTCGCGCGACCGATTCCTGGCGAGGACACGCTGCACCGGCTGGAATCGTGGATCGGCGTGTCCGACATGCGCACCGGCGACGACGAGGCAGTGCAGGCGATCAGCAACGCGGGGCTGGCGGCGCACGTCGCACGCACCGAGCATCGGCCAATCGTCGTGTTCGAGCCGGGCATGGCGCGCCACGCGAGCGATCGCCTGCGACTGGCCGGCCGCATCCACCGCGCGATCGACGCAGGCGAATTCGAACTGCATTTCCAGATCCTGTGGGACGTGGCGTATTCGCGCCCGGCGGGGCTGGAAACGCTGATCCGCTGGCCGCAACGCGGTGGCGGTTACCTGCCGCCGTCGGAATTCATCGGCCTGTGCGAAGACACCGGCCTGATCGTGCCGCTCGGCCGCTGGGCCCTGCGCGAGGCGGCCGCCGCGCACCGCCTGCTCGAACGCGCCGGCTTCCCCGGACTGCCGGTGGCGGTGAACGTGTCGCTGATGCAGTTCCTCGATGGCGACATCGCGCACGACATCGAAAGCGTGCTGCGCGAATACGAACTGCCGCGCGGCGCGCTGCACATCGAACTGACCGAAAGCGTGCTGATGACGCGTCCGGAACAGGCGCTGGAAACATTGCGGCGATTGCAGTCGGCAGGCGTCTGCCTGTCGCTGGACGATTTCGGCACGGGCTTTTCGAGCATGTCGTACCTCAAGCAGCTGCCGCTGGATGCGATCAAGATCGACCAGTCCTTCGTGCGCGACGTGCATCGCGACGAGCGCAGTGCGTCGATCTGCCAGGCGTTGCTCGCGCTCGGCCACGGACTCGGGCTGGAGGTCGTCGGCGAAGGCGTGGAAACGCGCGCGCAATACGAATGGCTCGCCATGCACGGCTGCAACCAGGTCCAGGGCTTCGGCATCCATCGTCCGGCACCGCTGGCGCAGGCGATCGAAACGCTGCGCGAAATGCGCGAGTGGGTGGACGGGCCGTGGCAGGCGTTTGCGACGGAGGGGTGAGCCTTCCTTTCGGCAGCTACAAGCAACGAGCTTTCGCAAGCGCCAGCGTGATCGCATGCCCCGACCCTCACCCCAACCCCTCTCAGCTCTGCACTCCCTTCGGTCGCCGGAGGGAGAGGGGCTTAGGCGCGCCGTCATTCCAGCGAAAGCTGGAATCCATTTGCTGTTGCTGTTTGCTGTCGAACAGCCCATTCATTGCTAGCCCCGTAGGGCGCCGCACAGGATGTGCGGCGGTGAGCGCTGAGCCATGGATGGCGAATCGCGAACGCGCCTACTCGCTTTCCGGTCGTGGGATTGATTTGGGCAAATGGAAGGCCCTTTCTTTTGGTTACTTTTCTTTGGGCAAGCAAAGAAAAGTGACCCGAGCGCCGCAGGCGATCGGAAGCTTGGATTGTGATTCTTCTTTGCTCTTCCAGGCTTCAGGTAAAGCGTGGAAGTCCATGGATTCCCGCCTTCGCGGGAATGACGAGCAAGAGCAACGGCAACTACAACGGCAACGGCAACGGCAAGATGGATTCCAGCTTTCGCTGGAATGACGAACAAGAGCACGCGCAAATCAACAGCAACAGCAACAACAAAAAACCCCTCCACCATCCAGCAGAGGGGCCGTGCAGTCCACCCGCGAGAACCGCAGCGTTATCTCGCCGCCGTCGCCCGCGACAGATCCTGCTGGATCGTCACCGCCTGCCCGGCTTCGATCCGCTCACCGCCGCGCACGATCAGCCGGTCGCCCGGCTTCACCGCGCCCTGCACTTCCACCAGGCCGTCGACCTCCGTGCCGGTTTTCACCGGCAGGCGTTCGGCCGTGTTGTTCGATGCCACGCGCAGCACGTAGTCGCCATCGCGTCGCAGGATCAGCGCGTCGCGCGGCACCGCGACCACCGAACGCCTGCCCGAATCGGGCATGCCGACGTCCACCGCGGTGCCGACGGGAAGTTCGCCGTCCTCCATCGCGATGCGCAGTTCGAGCTGGCGCGACGCCTCGTCACCGACCGGCACCAGCGCACTCACCGGATGCGTGCGGGTACCGCTCTTCTCGGCGGTCCCACGCTTGCCGACGCTGACTTCCACCGGCATGCCGACCGCCAGATGCTGCGCCAGATCGACCGGCGCACGAACGCGTACTTCCTGCGCGCCGGTGTCGACCAGCCGCGCGACCGGATCGCCGATGCCGACGTATTCGCCCAGCTGCACGGAACGCTCGGCGACCACGCCGTCGAACGGCGCGCGCACCACCATCTGCGTGCGGCGAAGCCGCGTCTGCGCGAGCAACGCCTGCGCACGCGCAAGGTCCTGCGCGAGCATGTCGCGATCGGCGCGCGTCTGTTCGTACTGCGCACGCGCGATGTTCTGCTGCGCGGCGAGCTGCGCATAGCGCTGCTCCTGCCGCGCGGCCATCTCCAGTTGCGCCCGGATGCGCGCCACGTCCGCTTCACCCTGCTGCTGTTGCAAGGCCAGCGTGCTGTCGTCGAGCACCGCCAGCGGTTCGCCTGCGCGCACCTTCTGCCCGACTTCGGCCACGCGCACGACGCGGCCGTCCTGCTCGCTGGCGACCTTCGCATCACGGCGGCTGATCACGCTGCCCGGCGCCCAGTGCATCGGCGCCAGCTCCGTCGTCACTGCACTTGCAACGCCGACCACCGCCGGCGGCGTGGCGGGCTTGGCGGGCGGCGTCGCCTCGACTTCCCAGCGGATCAGCGGAACCAGCAGCACGGGCACCAGCGCGAGGACCAGGATGATCCGGCCGGGCAGGCGGGACGACGGCTTACGGGACTTGAACTTCATTGCATGCCTCCGGGGGAAGGATGGGTTGGTTCAGGCCAGCGCGGGGGCGCCGGCTTCGATGCGTTCGCGGCGCGATTCGGCCAGTCGCAGCAGCGCCGGCACCAGCACCACGATGAACACCAGGCTCAGCGCGACGCCGCCGACGGACACCGCGGCAAGCCCGCGGTAGATCACCGCGCCCGGGCCGGGGTTGATCGCCATCGGCAGCGCGCCAAGCACGCCGGTCAACGCACCGATGAGGATCGGGCGAAGCCGCTGGTCCAGCGCCTGCTTGAGCGCCTCGTCGAGCGTCACGCCCGCGGCCTGCCCTTCGCGCGCCTGCGCAACGAGCAGGATCGCGTTGTTGATCACCATGCCCAGCAGCATGATGAAACCGATCATCGACAGCAGGTCGAGCGTCTGTCCGGCGATGAGGTCCAGCACGCGCAGGCCGATCACGCCGCCGAGAACCGCCATCGGCAGTGTCGCCATCACGTAGGCCGAATCACGCAGCGACCTGAACATCGCCGCCATCAGCAGGAACAACACCACCAGTGCCATCGCGAAGTTCGTGCCCATGCTGCGCACGACCTCGCCGAGGCGGTCGGCGCTGCCCGATACGCGGATCGCGGCATCCTGCGGCAGCGCATCGCGCAGCACGGGCACGACGTCGCCTTCGACGATGCCCAGCGCCTCTTCCAGCGACATCGCTGGCGGCGGATCGACGGTGAGGGTCACCGTGCGGCGCCGATCGACGCGCCGCATCTGGTTGGGCGCGAGCACGGTGTCGACCTGCGCCAGTTCCGCCAGCGTCAGCGCGCCGCCGTTCGGCGTGGCGAGCGGCGCGGCGCCCAGGCGCTCGACGTCGTCCTCGCGATCGCTGCGAAGGATGATCGCCAGGCGCCGGTCGCCGTCGAAGTATTCGCCAAGCCATTGCCCGTCGCCGAGCGCACGCACCACCGTGGCAAGATCCGGCCGGCGCCAGCCCACTTCGGCGAGGCGGCGATCGTCGGGATTGATGCGCAGCTCCGGCGTGCCGGCGTCGGCATTCGGCCACGCCTGCACGTTCGCGCCGGCGAACTTCTCCGACAGCAGTTTCCGGCCGGTTTCCGCCGCGCGCGTCAGCGCGTCGCCGTCTGCGTGCTGGAGGTGGATCGCGATGGCGCGCGCCGAACCGCCGAAGCTGCCAAACAACTCGCCTTCGCTGGCGAAGGCGCGCGTGTCGGGGAAACCGACGGCCACTTCATCGCGCACGATGCGTTCGAGTTCGCCGATGTCGTCCGGATCGACCACGCGTGCACCCACGGTGCCGCCGCCGGGCCACAGGTTGAGGTACCAGTTGCTCAGCTGCGGCGCCTTCTCGCCGTCCATGTACGGCTTCATACGCGCCAGCAGCGTCGGCGCGATCTCGGCGTTCACGCGCTCCGGGCTCATGCCGGGCGGGAAGTTGAAGATCGCGTCCACCGCCGCGCGCTTCACCGGCGGCAGGTAGTCGATCTTCGGCATCAGCACCACGGTCAGCACGATCGGCGCGACGACCAGCGCACCGACCCATGCCAGCTGGTTGCGGCGGCTGCTCGTGGCGCGCATCGCCCAGTCGCTGACGCCGATCCAGAAGCGATGCTGCTTCTGCTCGTGCACGTCCTCGCGCGTGCGCAGCCACGAACTCGCGGCGGCGGGCAGCACGGTGACGGCGATCAGCAGCGAGATGCCGACGGCGATGGAAATCGTCAGCGCGAGGTCCGCGAACAGCTGCCCTTCGACGTCTTCCATGAAGATCACCGGCAGGAACACCGCTATGGTCGTCAGCGTGGACGCGACCAGCGCGCCGCCGACCTGCCGCGTGCCGTCGAGCGCGGGCTGTTTGGCAGGCACGCCTTCTTCGCGCAGGCGTACGATGTTTTCGGCGACGACGACCGCGGCGTCCATCACCATGCCGACCGCGAACGCCAGGCCGGCGAGCGAGATCACGTTGAGGCTGCGCCCGGTGAGCTTGAGCACGATGAAGGTCGCCAGCAGCGAAATAGGAATCGCGCAGGCGATGAGCGCGGTCGCGCGGACGTCGCGCAGGAACCACCACAGGCAGCCCACCGCGAGCAGCACGCCTGCGCCGAGGCTGCCCGACAGCAGGCCGATCGCGCGGTTGATGAACACCGAGGCGTCGAAGCTCTGGCGGATGTCGAGCCCGAGCGGCGCCAGTTCCTTCAAGCGCACTTCCTCCACGACCGCCTTCACGCGGTCGAGCGTGTCGAGCACGTTCGCGCCGCTCTCGCGCAGGATGCGCAGGCCGATGGCGGGATTGCCGTTCTGGTAGGCGAAAAAGCGCTGCTCGGGCCGCTTCACTTCCACATTGGCGACATCGCCCAGCCGCACCGGCCGGCCGTCGCGCCAGGCGAGGATGAGGTTGCCGAGCGCTTCGGGGGAATAGCGCCCGGCGAACCTCAGAACGTATTCGCGACGACCGGCCTCGACGACACCGCCGGACACGTCGGTCGCGCGCGCGGCGACGTCGGCTATCTGCGGGATCTGGATGCCCAGTGCGGCCGCGCGCTCCAGGTTCACCGTGATGGTGAGTTCCTCCGGCGCGCCGCCGTTGATCTCCACGCCCGCGACGCCCTCCACGGCGGACAGCCGCGGCACGATGCGGTCCTCGATCATTTGCCGCTGGTCGAGGATGTCGCCCGGCGTGCCCGGCAATTGCTGCACGAAGAAATAGGTGAGCGAGTTGTTGGCGTTGTCGGCGCCGGCCTGCACGACCGGCGGCGTGGCATCGCGCGGCAGCGGCTGCAGGCGGTTCATGCGCGAGAGCACTTCGACCAGCGTGGCGTCCATGTCGCTGCCGACGGCGAAGGTCAGGTTGATGAAACTGTTGCCGGCGTTGATGTTGGATTCGATCTCCGCCAGCCCGGGCAGCCCCTGCATCACCGCTTCGATCGGCTCGACGATTTCCGATTCCATTTCCTGCGGCGACGCGGCGCGCCAGCTGGTCTGGATCGACATCTGCGGGCGTTCGATATCGGGGAACAGTTGCAGCGGCAGCTTGAGAAGGCACAGCAGGCCGAAGGCGCAGACCATCGCGACGGCGACGGCGACCGCGGCGGGATTGCGCAACGAGGCTTCGGTGAGTTTCATCGTGCGGCTCCGCTCGGGGGACGAGTGCGGTGCGCACGATGCGCCTGCGCGACTTTGCCGGGATGGTCCGGAAGTCACGCGTGGCCCGGCTTTGCGTTCAGTCGTTGAGTCGTCGCGGTGAAGCGTTCCTGGATGGGGTATTCGTGTTTCTTCGGTGCAACGTGGGGCGTTGTGTGCACCCAACTAATGGCAGGGGTATTGGGCGTACGGGCTTGCACGTGGTCGTGGCGGGTTTTGTGCGTTGCGCATATGTCTGGTGTGCGTCGCGGACGCGGCGCCGAATGCGTCTTCGTTCTTCATCCGTTGCCTGTAGCCCGTAGGCCGTTTCCTTCGTCATCCCGGCGAAGGCCGGGATCCAGGCCCGTAGTTTCGGGGCACTCCGCGGCACGGCGAACGACGTCACCGTCATTCCGGTGAGACCTAGAAGCCAATTTTGCTTCCGCGTTCCGTCTAGGAAGGAACTGCGCAGCGCTGCGCCGCAACGGCCGTTCACCGCTGACGCTTCGTTGCCCCTTCCCGGCCCGAACGCATAGCGTTCGGGCGTTCGAAGGCGCGCGAACCAGTGGTTCGCAAGCAGCGCCTTCTCACCCCCAACCCCTCTCCCGATGGGAGAGGGGCTCAAGGCAATGGCTTCGTTGCGCCCAACGTCGCGGAGCCTGCTGTTGCTGTTGCTGTTGCTGTTGCTGTTGCCGTCGCCGTTGCTTTCCGTCTTTTGCAGCGACTTAAAGCGAGCCGAGCACCGGAGCCAATCAGGGGCGAAGAGTCGCCCACTGTCCGAGCGCAGCGAGTTTGGGCGACGTCCCCTGATTGGCGAGGAGCGCAGGGGACCGGCGTCGCGTAGCGGCGCCGGCTCGCGTCAGGAGCGGTTGGTTTTGGTTACTTTTGCCGAAACAAAAGTAACCCGCTCGCTTGCGAGCGGAAGCTTTGCACTTGCTTGAATGCTGTTGCTACAGCTTTGCTAATGGCTGCCCAAGGCCGCAGCAACAAGATCAACATCACGAGCAACAGCTTCCGCCCTGAAGGGCGATTACTTTTGTCTTGGCAAAAGTAGCCAAAACCGTTCGCTCCTGACGCGAGTCGCCGCTGCGCGGCGGTGCCCTGCGCTCCTCGCCGGAAAAGGGTCGTCGCCCGAACTCGCTGCGCTACGCTCCGCTCAGACAGCGGGCGACTCTTCGCCCTTTTCCAGCTCCGGTGCTCGGCTCGCTTTAAGTCGCTGATGAAGATCAAGGTCAACATCAAAAGCCCGAGCACAAGCCCGAGCTACGGCAAGAGCTGTCGCAAGCCTCAAATCAAAAGCGCCAGCTTGTCGCGATGCGTCCGCGACAACTTCAACTCCTGCCCGCAATCCAGCCGCAGGAATCCTTCCCCGTTTGTATGCGGCCGCAACTCCACCACGCGGCGCGCATTCACGATCGTAGACCGGTGGATGCGCGGGAAGCGCTGCGGGTCCAGCTGTTTTTCCAGATCGCGCATCGTCGCGCGCAGCACCAGCGTCTCGCCCTGCGGCGCGGCGCGATCGGCCGGACCGTCGGTGTGGATGCACATGTAATCGCCGGCCGCATCGATCCAGCGGATGCTCGACAGGTCCACGCGCACGGTGCGGCCGCCGTCGCGCACGGCGAGCTTGTCGTCGCGGCGCAGTTGTTCCAGCGCATCAGGCTTCAACGCTTCGTCCAGGTCGAGCAGCGGCCGCCCACTCAGCTCGCCGAGCAGGCCGAGCAGATGCGCGCAGTGGCCGCTCGCCTCGCGCTGCGAACGCGCCTGCTGCACGCGGGCAAGCGCCTGCGCCAGGCGGCCCTCCTCGACGGGCTTGAGCAGGTAGTCGGTCGCGGAGGCCTCGAATGCGCGGATCGCGTAGTGGTCGTACGCGGTGACGAAGACCACCAGCGGCATCTCGTGCGCGGGAATGCTGCGCAGCGTTTCGAAGCCGTCCATGCCCGGCATCTGCACGTCGAGGAAGACCAGGTCCGGGCGATGCTCGCGCATGCCAGCGATGGCCGACAGGCCGTCGCCGTACTCGCCGACGATCTCGACGTCCGGATGCGCTTCCAGGCGGATTTCAAGCCCGCGGCGCGCGAGCGGCTCGTCGTCGACGATCAGCGCGCGAAGGCGCGTGCCGTGCGTGGCGGATTCGGACTGGCGCTCGCGTTCCACTACGCGACTGTCGACCGCTCGATCCATCTTCAGTCTCCACCCAGCTGCTTGGTTTCGAACGGCAGGCGCAGTTCGACTTCGATGCCGCGCGCGCGGTTGCGCACGGAGAAGCTGCTTTCCTCGCCGTACAGCACGTTGAGGCGTTCGCGTGTGTTGCGCAGGCCGACGCCCTTGCCCGGCGGAAGCTGGTTGCCTTCCAGGCTCGAGCACCCCGGGCCGTCGTCGATCACGCGCAGCACCAGCTGATCGCCATCGCGTTCGGCTTCGATGCGAAGCAGCCCGCCGGCGACCTGCTTGGCGACGGCGTACTTGATCGCGTTTTCCACCAGCGGCTGCATCAGCAGGCTCGGCAGCAGCGCGCGCCAGCAGTCCTCGTCGATGTCGGTCTCGATGCGCAGGCGCTCGGCGAAGCGGATCTTTTCGATGTCCAGATACAACGTGAGCGCGTCCAGCTCCTGCCGCAACGTGACGCGCTGCATTGGATCGTTGTCCAGCGAATGCCGCAGGAACGACGACAAGCCCTGCACCATGCGGTTCGCCGTGGCGTTGTCGCGATCGAGCACCAGCGTGGAGATCGCGTTGAGCGTGTTGAACAGGAAGTGCGGATTGAGCTGGTAGCGCAGCATCTTCAGCTGCGCCTGGTGCGCCATCGTGCGGGCGGCTAGCGCGCGTTGCGTTTCGTCCTGCAGCTGGCGGTAATACTTGATGCCCAGGTACAGGCCGACCCACGCCAGCACCACGTAGATGTAGGTCAGCGAGTAGGCGATGTATGCCATGCGGCTGGTGGGCGCACAGGTGTCGCAGAAGCGCACGAGCATCGTGCGCGTGGTCAGGTCCATCACCGCGGAGCTGGCGAGGATCGGCACGATCATCGTCATCAGCAGCTTGCGCGGCGACAGGCCCCAGCACGCGCGCAGCAGGTAGCGCAGCCCGAGCGTGACGACGAAGCCGGTGCAGGCGGCCGTGAACGGGACGATCCAGTAGCCGGACGGCTTGCCGTAGGCGATCGCCGACAGCCAGCTCTGGCCGAAATAGCCGAGCCAGCCGGCGGAATGGAAGATCCAGAACAGGTGCTGGCGGGGCAGATCCAGCGGGTGGGTCGCGGTAATGGCCATGGAAGCCGCAGGAGCGAGGACGCGGTGCAGCGATGCTAGCCCTTCGGCGGGTCCGGGCGGGAACGGTTCGTCGGCGGTGGTGCACGGTTCGGCGCTTGGAGGCCTCGCACCCCTCTTGATAGCCCCTCTCCCGCTTGCGGGAGAGGGGGTGGGGTGAGGGCGGGCCGAGCGATGCGGCCGCCGCTCGTGGTGCTTAGTTCCCCCAAAAGCAAAATGGATCCAGCTTTCGCTGGAATAACGGGGACCTGGGCACCGTCAGGTGGAGTGCCCGGAGGCTGCGAGCCTGGGTCCCGGCCTTCGCCGGGATGACGTGAGAGTAGTCGGCGAGGTGACCTCAGCCGTCACGCTTGGCCGCCGCTACCCCGCCCCGCTTCTGCTTCCGCCGCTCATCGATCACCGCCGTGATCAGCGCGCCGATGAACACGATCAGCGCCGCGTAGTACATCCAAACCAGCGCCAGCACCAGCGCGCCCATCGAGCCATAGGCCGAACCGGGATTGGACTCGCGCAGGTACCAGCCGATCAGCCAACGCCCGAGCACGAACAGCAGCGCGGTGATCGCACCGCCGCCGAGCGCGCGCTTCCAGCCGACCGAGCGGTCCGGCAGGTAGTGGTACATCAGCGCGAAGCTGATCGCGTACACCAGCCACGTCGCCACGTTCATCACGATGGGCAGCGCCCATTCCATGCGCGAGAACGCCAGCTGCACGAGTGTCGATACCGTCATCGACACCAGCAGCAGGAAGCCCATCGCGAGCACCAGGCCCATCGAGAACACGCGCTTGCGCAGCCACGCCATTGCGCCGGCCAGGCGCGTGGCATCGGTGCGGAAGATCTTGTTGAGCACGTCCTGCAACTGCGCGAACACCGCCGTGGCGCCGATGAACAGCAGTGCGACGCTCCACCATCCGGCGATCGAACCCGTATCGGGCCGGTCGCGCGCGTTGTCGACCACGGTGCGCGCGACGCGTTCGGCTTCGCCGCCCGCGAGCAGGCCGATCTGCTGCATCAGCGATTCCTGCGCGCCGGGCAGCAGCGCGCTGGTCAGCCAAACCAGGATCAGCAGCAGCGGCGCGAGCGAGAGCATCGCGTACAGCGCGAGCGCCGCCGCCTGCGCCATCAGCTCGGTATCGACGAAACGCCGCACCAGGTCGGCCGGCAGGCTGCCCTGCGCGCGGCGCACGAGCGCCTGCATCGCGGGGCGACGGAACGAGTCGCCACGGTCGGGCTCGGTCCGGCGCGGCGCGGTGGGATCGAGCTTCTCCGCCGTTTTCTCGACCGGGTTCTGTGCGGTTTCGTCTGCCATCGGACGAAGGAATAGCGCGGCGGGCGTGAAGTCGGGATGCGCGCGGCTGTGATGCCGTCGCCTCACCGCGCGCCGTCGTAGCATCCGCCCATGCCCATCAAGCCCCTGCCCCGCCGCTTCTACGCGCACGATTCACGCGACGTCGCTCCGTTGCTGCTCAACAAGGTGATCGTCACTGCCGACGGACGCGTCGGGCGCATCGTCGAAGTGGAGGCCTATCGCGGCGGCGAGGATCCGGCCGCGCATTCGTTTCGCGGACCCACGAAACGCACGCAGGTGATGTTCGGACCGCCCGGGCATCTGTACGTGTATTTCATCTACGGCATGCACTGGGCGATCAACGCGGTGTGCGGCGGGCCGGCCGGGCACGCGGTGCTGATCCGCGCGTTGTCGCCGATGGAGGGCATCGACCGCATGCGTCGCGCACGCGGCATGGAGGACATTCGACTGCTTGCGAGCGGTCCCGGCCGCCTCGCGCAGGCGATGGGCCTGAGCGGCGTGCACAACGGCGTGGACATCACGGATCGGAACTCGCCGGTGTGGTTCGGCGACGACGGAACGCCGCCGCCCGACTCGCCCGTCGCGTCGCCGCGCATCGGCATCAGCAAGGCGACGGACCTGCACTGGCGATGGCACGTGGCGGCCGATCCGCATGTTTCGAAAGGCGGCAAGCCGAAGGTGCGGAAGAAGGTCTAGCGCAAAAAGAAGCCCCGCATCGCGGGGCTTCTTCGACACACGATCGCGACCGGCTCAACTCGACGCGCGGCAACCCTGCACGAACACCTTGTTGTCGGTCTCCACGCCCCAGCGGCCGTCCAGTTCGCGGCAGCCGGCGGTCCACGAGTCGACCAGCACGCCTTCGTCGTCGTAGTACAACCACGTGCCCTGCCAGCTCGCGGATGCGGTGAACGACGACAGGCCCACCAGCGCGGCCAATGCGAAGATCCTGAAACGACGCATGCTCATCTCCTTTGATGTCGCGGCAAGGTTCCGCCCGCGCACCGTAGGCGATGCAGCGGGCCGGTTCTGTTAACCAGCCCGCACTCCGCGCGTGAACGACGCCTTCACATGCGCGCCTTCACGCGATCGGTTTCGCTCAGTCGTACTGCGCCGTCTTCACCAGCATGTGCTTGGCCAGCAGTGCGTGCAGGTAACCGACGCCGCGCGCGATGTGCAGCGTGACGAACAGCAGCAGCACGCCCACCAGCATCGCGATCGGCCACAACCACGGCTGGTCGTTCGAGTTGATGTTCCAGGGGTCGAGCGAAAGGACGTGGGCATGACCCAGCACCAGTCCGATCGGCGCCGCGATCAACGCCAGCGACACGCTCAGGCACGTCACCACGACGGTGAAATACACGATGCCCAGCGGCAGCATGAAGAGGAAGTACAGCTGCGTCGCCCAGATGCGCGGATCGGTGAACAGCTCGCCGATGCGCTTGAGCAGCGGCTGGCCGCGGCTGCTGTACAGCGGACGACGCGGCATGCGTTCGCCGAGCATGGTTTCCACGATGCGGCCTTCCACCAGCGAGAGCACGCGGATCGAACCGAAATACAGGATCACGAACGGCACGCCGATGATCAGCACCGCCAGGCCGGCCGACAGCGACAAACCCGTCACCACCCACGTGAAGTAGAAGATGCCCGTGGCCAGCGACAGCAGCATGTAGAACAGCGCGCCGTACGTGCGCGGCTCGGCGATCACGCCGAAGAACTGGCCCATCCACGAGCGGCGCGGCTTCGGTGCCGGCGGACGCAGTGCCGTCTGCACCTTCACTTCGGTGTCGCGGTAGATGTCGGCGACCTCGTCGGGCGCGCCGTAGCTGCCGGCAACGGCGACGATCACGTCGGCCTCGCTCCTGCCGGGGTTTTCGGCCAGTTCCGAACGCAGGTATTCCTCGGCGTCGTACAGCGCGTCCTGCACGAGCGCGGGATCGGCGCCGGCGAGCGAACGACGCAGGTGTTCGAGGTATTCGGGAATGGTCGTGGGCAGGCCACCGGGGCGGACGCTGCTGCTGGCTTCGAAGGCGTTCATGGCTCAAGTCCCCCCAGGACGGAATCGACACTGTCGCGGGTCGCGCGCCACGCGGCGGCCCATTCGTGCAGCACCGTGCGACCTGCATCGGTGATGCGGTAGTAGCGCCGCGGCGGGCCGGTCATCGACGGCTCGACGTGGCTGTCCAGCAACCCCGCCCCTTCGAGGTTGCGCAGCACCGGGTACAGCGCGCTCTGCTTGCCGGCGAGCACGCCGCCGCCGATGCGTTCGAGCTGCTTGGCGATCTGGTAGCCGTACAGCGGCTCCGGCGCCGATCCCAGCACCGCCAGCAGCGCCAGCGACACGGTGCCCGCGCTGAGCTCCTTCTGGAATTTCCGCAGCTGCGTATCGAGTTCGATCATGTCGACGGGTCGGCCGGTAGGCTGGACTCAACACTACTGTGAAGTTCCATATACCGAACCTGCCATTAGTCACGCGCCTTGCCGGGATCTCCACCGCGCGGCTGCTATGACCGAATCCGGTGCCGCATGCCCCGCGGCCGAGGAGCGACGTGATGCCCAGAGGCGACAAATCCGCTTACACCGACAAACAGCAGCGACAGGCCGAGCACATCGAGGAGAGCGAGCGCAAGGAAGGCCGCTCCGAGGAAGCCGCCGAGCGCATCGCCTGGGCGACGGTCAACAAGCAGGACGGTGGCGGCAAACGCAGCGGTTCGGGCCGCAAGAAGTCGGCGAAGAAAGCCACGAAGAAGGCCACCAAGAAGGCCGCAAAGAAGACCGCTCGCAAGAGCCCGGCGAAGAAGGCGGCCAAGAAGACCGCGCGGAAGACGGCGAAGAAGGCGACGAAGAAGGCCGCGAAGAAGACCGGCGCCCGCAAGGCGGCCAGGAAAACCAGCGGCAGGAAGACCACGGCAAGGAAGGCGACGAAGAAGGCGACGAAGAAAGCCGCGAAGAAGACCGCGGGCCGCAAGACCGCGAAGAAGGCGGCGAAGAAATCGACCCGCACTTCTGCCTCGCGCAGCGCCGCGGCGAAGAAAGCCGCCCGGACCCGCGCCCGCAAGGGCACGAACGGCGCTTCGTCCTGATGGCCCGTCACGATCCGCCTGACGGCGGGTCGTGATGTCCGGTCGCGCAACGGCCATCACGTTCCCACGGCATGGGGCTGGCCGCCCGGAGGGGCGGTGAGCCAGAATCCGCGTGTTCAGCGATCCGGATCCAAGGGGGATTTCCGTCGTGCGCAAACCCGTTCTGTCGAAGCCTGTCGCGTTGGAACCCATGGCGCCCAAGCCCGGCGCGCGCCGCTGGCGCCCTGCCCTGCTCGTCGCCCTGCTCGCTGTCCTGCCCCTGGCGCAGGTCGCCGCCGAGGACGCCGTGCCCGGCAAGCCGCGGTCGATGCAGGAAATCCTCGACGCCTCCCAGCCGACGGACTGGCGCACGCCGGACAACAAGAACCTGCTGTACCTGGACCTGGATTCCGGTCGTGTGCTGATCGAACTGGCGCCCGCCTTTGCTCCGGCACACGTGGCCAACATCCGTGCGCTGGCGAAGAACGGCTACTGGAACGGCATGAGCATCAACCGCTCGCAGGACAACTTCGTCGTGCAATGGGGCGATCCGGCGCAGGAAGAGAAGGACCGCAAGCCGCTCGGTCGCGGCGCCAAGGCGAAGCTGCCGGCGGAATTCGCGCGCAAGACCAAGGGCCTGCCCTTCGACAAGCTGCCTGACGTGGACGGCTGGGCGCCGGAAGTGGGCTTCTCCAGCGGTTTTCCGGCCGGGCGCGATCCGGGCGCCGATGCCGCGTGGATGGCGCACTGCTACGGCACCGTGGGCGCTGGCCGCGACATGGCCGCCGATTCGAGCAACGGCACCGAGCTGTATGTCGTGATCGGCCAGTCGCCGCGCCAGCTCGACCGCAACATCACCGTGGTCGGTCGCGTGCTGCAGGGCATGGAGTTGCTGTCGGTCCTGCCGCGCGGCACCGGCCCGCTGGGTTTCTACGAACAGCCGTCGCAGCGCACGCCGATCAAGTCGATCCGTCTTGCGTCGGAAGTGCCGAAGAAGGAGCGCGTCGGCATCGAGGTGCTGCGCACCGACACGCCGCTGTTCGCCGAACTCGTCGAAGCGCGGCGCAACCGTCGCGACGAGTGGTACAAGCACATGGCCGGCCACATCGACCTGTGCAACGTCCCGCTCCCGACGCGTGCGCCGCCGCCGAAGCCGGTGGCCGAAAAGGCGAAGCCCAAGCCGCGTGCGAAGAAGCCGCGTTCGGGTGCGAAGGCGGCGGGTGCTACGAAGTCGTAGCGGTTTGTCGCGGGGCGCATCGTCATTCCGGCGAAAGTGGACTCCATTCGCTTCTGCATCCGAGCTGCAAAGGCGCAGCGCAGCGCTGTGCGGGAACGGTCGTTCGCCGTTGAGGCTTCGTTACCCCTCACCCCAACCCCTCTCCCGATGGGAGAGGGGCTAAGGCGCGCCGTCATTCCAGGGGAAGCAGGATCCGTTTGTTGCTGTTGCTGTTGCGGTTGCTGTTGAACAGCCTGTTCGTTGCTAGCCCCGAAGGGCGCCGCACAGGATGTGCGGCGGTGAGCGCTGAGCCATGGATGGCGAATCGCGAACGCGCCTACTCCTTCGCCGGTCGCAGGATTGATTTGGGCAAATGGAAGGCCCTTTCTTTTGGTTACTTTTCTTTGGGCAAGCAAAGAAAAGTGACCCGAGCGCCGCAGGCGATCGGAAGCTTGGCGGGTGATTCTTCTTTGCTCTTCGAACGTTACCGGGAAAGCGTGGAAAGTCCCTGGATTCCCGCCTTCGCGGGAATGACGAGCAAGAACAAAAGCGGGGCAGGAGCCAGGGCAACTGCAACGACGCCGTCCGCCCTACGGCGGCGCCGTGCGCTCCTCAACACCGACGCCCGCCTCCCTGCGCCCCGCATCCTCACGCAACACATCGCGCTGGAACAAACACATCCGCACCACGTCGTGATAGCGACCGTCGCTGAAGAATTCGTCGACCAGCACGCCTTCGCGACGGAACCCCGCGTCCTCGTAGATACGGATCGCACGCGTGTTGTCCACGTCGACCAGCAGGTACAGCTTGTAGAGGTTGAGCACGCGGAACGCGTAGTTGATCGCCAGCCGCGTCGCCGCGCGCGCATAGCCGCGGCCCTGCTGGTCGGGCGAGATCATGATCAGGAATTCCGCGCGCCGGTGCAGGTGGTCGATCTCCACCAGTTCGACCAGTCCCACGCGTTCGTGCGCCGTGTCCTCGACGATGAAACGCCGTTCGGACTGGTCGTGGATGTGCTTGCGATACAGCTCTTCCAGCTCGACGAACGACTCGTACGGTTCCTCGAACCAGTAGCCCATCACGCTGCGGTTGTTGTTGAGCACATGCACGAAATGCAGGTCGCCGCGTTCGAGCGGGCGAAGGGTGACGCCGGGCACGGGAAGCTTCGCATTCATGCGCCCAACCCTA
Source organism: Lysobacter soli (assembly GCF_003382285.1). Lineage (GTDB taxonomy): Bacteria > Pseudomonadota > Gammaproteobacteria > Xanthomonadales > Xanthomonadaceae > Lysobacter_J > Lysobacter_J soli. The sequence goes on along the minus strand of NZ_QTJR01000019.1, from coordinate 28,273 downwards.
CTCCTCGCGCATGACACGCGCACGCCGGGCGCCATCACGCCGCCTTGCCCGGTCGCTCAATAGCCTGCCTCCAACGGCCACACCGACGAAGGTTCGACCCCATGCCCCTGATGCGCCTGCGCGTGACCGGCAGCGACGACGACGTCCGCGCCATCGCCAACCTCCTCACCAGCCTGGACGGCATCGAGCACATCGAGGAAGTCGACGACCTCATGCCGCACATGGACGACGACGATTCCAGTTCCGCCGGCCTGCCCGACGACCAGGGCCCGGGCCAGCACGCGCTGGAAATCGACGCGCCCAACCAGGCCACTGCCAACCGCGTGCGCGATGCGGTCGAAGCACTCGCGTTCGACCTGGACGTGCTGGTGGAATTCGACAACGACGAAGGCTGATCCGCATCGTCGTTTGCGGCGGGACGTCAGCCCAGCGCCACGGGACTCAGTCGCCGCACGGTGAAACACACGCGCCATTGTCCCTGGTCGATGGCGACCAGATGCGACGTGAAGCGTTTCACGCGCTTGAGCAGCCACTGGTGCGCCGGCCACGCGAAATTACGCAAGACCGACTCTGGCGCACCATGTTCGGCGACCAGTTCGGCGATCGAACGCGAGGTCAGTTCGATCCCGCCCATCATCGTGCCCGCGCCGAGGATCAGGAAGATCATGCCTTCCATGGCATCGCGGTCGTCTTCCGGAAGGGCATCGATTCCAGCGAGGCCATCGAGTTTTCCCTGCTCGTCGTAGCCCTCGGGCACGTTCTCGTAGCGGTAACCGCAGCCGGTGCACTGGTGATGCCGCACCGGCTCGCCGGCGAGCTGCAGCGTGCGCACGTTCGCGCCGCAGCGCGGGCAGGTTTCGCGAGGTTGGGTATGGCGCATCCGGCCGTCGTCCCTGTCCGAACAAACGGCCATGGTCGGCAGATCCCGGACGCGCTTGAATCGGACAGGTCCGAATTACGCCGTCGCGCAGCGCCTCAAGGCAGCGCTTTCAGCGCCGCGACGACGCCGGGAATGACCGTACGCGTGCGTTTGTCGGTGGACTGGTCGGCTTCCACGTACACGGCCTGCAGGAACGCGACCAGATCGTGCCGGCGTGCGAGCCACGCCGGATCCTTCCACGCCTGCGACGGATCGCCCAGGCGCGGCACCAGCGCGGCGAACCACGCCGTCCAGCCGGCCTCGTCGCGCACGCCGCGCTGCGCCGCGTACACGATGGGCGCGGCGAGCCGCTGCGGTTCGCCGAACACGTACGCGACGCCGGTCGCCGGCACGACCTGCGCCGCCACCGCATCGACGATGCGATGCAGCTGCGGCGCATCCAGCGCGGGATTCAGCGTGAGCTGCATCAGCCAGTCGGCGCCATGCGCGACGCCGTGCCGCCAGCCCTCGCCCGGCTCGAAGCCGCGGTAGTCGCGCACCGATTCCAGGTACGTCACCGCGCGCAGCACCATCGCCGTCCGTTCGGCCGGCGTCATCCAGGGCGAGATGCGGTCGGTGCGCGCCACTTCCGACAGCGCCAGCGCGGCGAACGGCCACGCGACGCCGTCCGGATCGGGCTCGCCGAGCATCGCGTAGAAGCGGTCCCGCAACGCGCGCAGCGTGTCGGGCGCGAGCTCGCCCTTGCGCATCCACGTCGACAGCGCTTCGTACGCCAGTTCGTCGCGCAGTTGCGGATCGCTCGCCGCGAGGCAGTTCGACAGCGCATACGCCAGCGTCGCGCGCTCGCCGGGATCGGCGACGACGAAACCGCTCTGGCGCAAGGCTTCCAGCCGTTCGAGCGGCCAGCCCTCTGGCGGGCAGGCCGGCGCCGCCAACGCGGGCGCCGTAAGGCCGACGGTGAACAGCAACGCGAGCAAACGCAGCGAAAGGCGCATGTGGTGGGTCCGTGCGGAGGGCGACCCGCGAAAACGCGAATCCGGCCGGAAAGTGCGGTGACTATGCCACTGCTTCGCGCCCGCCGGAACCCGCCGGACGTCATCGCCGGCGCGGGCGCGCGGGCCTATGATGCTGGCGTGCGCCTTCGCGGCCCTTCTGCAGCATCCGATGTCAGACAAGAAATCCATCGAACTCTACGTGAAGCCCGCCGGCGGCTGGGATGCGCTGCGCAGCTCCTGGCAGGCGCTGCGCGACCAGCAGGTCGTGATGAAAGGCGCCAGCACGCTGCTGCGCGCCAACCAGCCCAGCGGCTTCGACTGCCCCGGCTGCGCGTGGCCGGACCGCAACGTGCATTCGACGTTCGAATTCTGCGAGAACGGCGTCAAGGCCGTGGCGAACGAGGCGACGTCCCGTCGCGTCACGCCCGAGTTCTTCGCGCAACACACGGTCGCGTCGTTGAACGAGCAGGACGACCGCTTCCTCGAAGCGCAGGGCCGCCTCACCGAACCGATGGCGTACGACGCCGCGAGCGACACCTATCGGCCGATCGCGTGGAGCGAGGCGTTCGCGACGATCGCACGCGCCCTGAATTCACTCGCGTCGCCGAACGAAGCGATCTTCTACACCTCCGGACGCACGTCGAACGAGGCGGCGTTCCTGTACCAGCTGTTCGTGCGCGAATACGGCACGAACAACCTGCCCGACTGCTCGAACATGTGCCACGAAGCCTCGGGCGTGGCGCTCACCGAACAGCTCGGCAGCGGCAAGGGCTCGGTGACGCTGGAGGATTTCGAACACGCGCAGGCGATCTTCATCTTCGGGCAGAACCCCGGCACCAACCACCCGCGCATGCTCGGCGAACTGCGCAGTGCAGCGAAACGCGGGTGCCGAATCGTCGCGTTCAACCCGTTGCGCGAGCGCGGGCTGGAGCGTTTCGCCGATCCCAAGGCGCCAGCCGAAATGCTCGGCGGCAGCACGCGCATCGCCTCGGAGTACTACCAGCCGCGCATCGGCGGCGACCTCGCCGTCGCCACGGCGCTGTGCAAGGTGGTGATCGAATCGGGCGCGGTGGATCACACGTTCGTGGCGAGGCACACGCACGGTTACGACGACTTCGCCGACAGCGTGCGCGCGACGCCTTGGGAGGCGCTGGAATGCGAGTCGGGCCTGTCGCGCGCGGACCTCGAACAGGCCGGCCGCACGTACCTCGACAGCACCGCGACCATCGTCTGCTGGGGCATGGGCATCACGCAGCACGCGCGCAGCGTGGCGACGATCCAGATGCTCGGCAACCTGCTGCTGTTGCGCGGGAACATCGGCAAGGCGGGCGCCGGACCGTGCCCGGTGCGCGGGCATTCCAACGTGCAGGGCGACCGCACGATGGGCATCTACGAACAACCCTCGGCCGCGTTCCTCGATCGCCTCGGCGCGGCGTTCGATTTCCAGCCGCCGCGCGAGCACGGCTACGACACCGTCGCCGCCATCGAGGCGATGTTCGACCGTCGCGCGAAGGTGTTCTTCGCGATGGGCGGCAATTTCGCCGCCGCCACGCCCGACACCGCGCATACGCACGAAGCGCTGCGTCGCTGCGAACTCACCGTGCACGTGAGCACCAAGCTCAACCGCTCGCACCTGGTGCATGGGCGCGATGCCCTGATCCTGCCGTGCCTGGGCCGCACCGAGATCGACGTGCAGGCCAGCGGCCCGCAGGCGGTGACGGTGGAGGATTCGATGAGCATGGTGCATCTTTCGTCGGGCATGAATCCGCCGGCGTCCGAGCACCTGATGTCGGAGCCGGCCATCATCGCGCACCTCGCGGCCGCCACGTTGCCGCGCAGTCGCACGCCGTGGTTGTCGCTGATCGAGGATTACGACCGCATCCGCGAACGCATCGCGCAGGTGGTCGACGGCTTCGCCGATTTCAACGCGCGCGTGCGCACCGACGGCGGGTTCCACCTGCACCATCCGGGTCGAGAGCGCGTGTTCCCGACCCGGCGCGGCAAGGCGGGCTTCTACGCGCACGCGCTGGATGATCGCAAGCCACAGGCCGACGTGCTGCAACTGATGACCGTGCGCTCGCACGACCAGTACAACACCACCGTGTACGGCATGGACGACCGCTACCGCGGCGTGCACGGCCTGCGCCGCGTCGTGTTCATCTCGCGCGCCGACCTTGAACGATTGCAGCTGCGCGACGGCGAGCACGTCGACATCGCCTCCGTGTGGCACGACGGCGAACGCGTCGTGCGCGATTTCCGGCTGGTCGAATACGACATCCCGCCCGGTTGCCTCGCCGCGTATTTCCCCGAGACCAATCCGCTCGTTCCGCTGGACCATCACGCCGAACGCGCACGCACGCCGGCGTCGAAATCCATTCCCGTGCGACTGCTGCGCCGGAGCGCGGCATGAGCGAGGAATCGGCGCTCGCCGTGCTGCGCCTGCTGCGCGAGGAAGACGGCCAGTCGATCCATCGCGTCGCCAAGCGATTGCAGCTGGGCTTGAGCGAACTGCAGCGCGTGCTCGCCGCGCTCGGCGACGATCCGCGGTTCGACGGGCTCGACCTGGTCGAACGCCGCCAGGACGGCGAACGCACGCTGCTCTGGCTCACCGAGAAGGGACGCAGCCTGGTGGATTCGGCATGAACGGGCCGCTGCAACCGGTGCAGGCGCTGCGCCTACGTGCGGGCGATCGCGCGGCGCACGACGATCGCGTGATCGTGGAAGCGCCCATCGCATTGCTCTACAACGGCGAGTCCTTCGCCGTGATGATGGCCACGCCCGAGTCGCTGGAGGACTTCGCGCTCGGCTTCGCGCTGGGGGAAGGCATCGTCGGCGATGCATCCGAGTTCCGCCTCGTCGACGTCGTGCGTCATGACGAAGGCATCGCATTGCACGCCGCGATCCCGCAAGTGCGTTTCGATGCGCTCGCCGAACGCCGGCGCGGCATGGAAGGCCGCAGCGGCTGCGGCCTGTGCGGTGTCGAAAGCCTACAGGCGGCGCTGCGACCGGTGCCGCGCGTCACGTCATCCACGCGCGTGGACGTCGGGGCGATCCGCGCAAAGCTCGATGCCCTCGCCGCGCAGCAGCCGCTGAACGCGCTCAGCGGCGGCGTGCACGCGGCGGGCTTCGCGCACGACGGTGGCCTGCTGGTCCGCGAGGACGTCGGCCGGCACAACGCGCTCGACAAACTCATCGGCGCGATGGCGCGCAACGCGATCGCGCCGGACTCGGGATTCGTCGTGATCACCTCGCGCGCGTCGTACGAGATCGTGCACAAGGCGGCCACGGCGGGCATTGGACTGGTCGTGGCGATTTCCGCACCGACGGACCTGGCCATCCGCACCGCGGACACCGCCGGCGTGACGCTGGCGGCGTTCGCGCGCGGCGATTCGCTGAACGTGTACGCGCACCCGGAACGGATCGTGGCCGGATCCTGAGCGAAGGGCCTGCGGCCCGATTCGGCAAGACGCGCCCGCCCTCCGGCCCATGCGGTGGCGGGCACGCAGGCGATATCCTCGGCCGACCCGCGGCCACGCCGCCTGATCCGAGCCCCAGAGAACATGCCCTCGTTGCGTCCCACCCTCCTCGCCGTCGCCGTGCTCAGCGCCGGCCTCGCCGCCTGCCAGCCGCAGACCACGCCCGCGCCCGCCGACACGAAGGCCACCGCCGCCGCGCCGGCGTCGGACGCCGCGACCGACGCGCGCCTGGCCGAAGTGTCCCAGCAGTGGCTCGACGGCTGGCTGCGCCTGAACCCGGTGTCCGCCACGCAGATCGGCAAGCACGATTTCGACAGCGAGGTCGACGACCTTTCGGCCGCCGGCCGGCAGGCGCAGGTGGATTTCGCGAAGAAGACGCTGGCGGCGCTCGACGGCATCGACACCACCAAGCTCTCGCGCGAGAACCAGATCGACGCGGCGATCCTGCGCAACCAGGTGCAGGGCGATATCTGGAACGTCGAGACGCTGCAGAGCTGGGCGTGGGATCCGCAGGTGTACAGCGGCCTGGCCGGCGGCGCGATCTACAACCTGATGGCGCGCGAGTTCGCGCCGATGCCGCAGCGCCTGAAGTCGGCGACCGCGCGCATGCAGAAGATCCCGGGCATCTACGCGCAGATGCGCGAGAACCTCGATCCGGCGCGCGTGCCGAAGATCCACGCCGAAACGGTCGCCAGGCAGAACGCCGGCATCCTGAGCCTGATCGACACCTTCATCACGCCCAACGCCGACCAGCTGCAGGGCGAGGACCGCAAGCAGCTCGACGAGGCCGTGACGAACCTGCGCAAGGCGGTCGCCGACCAGCAGACGTGGCTAGACAAGACGCTGGTGCCGAACGCGAAGGGCGACTTCCGCATCGGCCAGAAGCTGTACGACGAGAAGCTGCAGTTCTCGCTGAATTCGTCGCTGTCGCGCGCGGAGATCAAGCAGCGAGCCGAAGGCGAACTCAAGCGCGTGCGCGGCGAGATGTACGCCATCGCGCAGACCGTGCTGAAGGACAAGCCGAACGCGCCGGAGATGCCGGCCAACCCGTCGCCGGAGCAGCAGCAGAAGGCGATCGAGGCCGCGCTCGAACTGGCCTACGCCGACAAGCCCGCGCGCGACCAGGTGGTCGATTTCGCGAAGAAGACGCTTGAGCAGGCGACCGATTTCACGCGCAAGCACGACCTGGTCACCGTGCCGAACGATCCGGTGAAGATCATCCTGATGCCGGAATTCCAGCGTGGCGTCGCGGTGGCGTACTGCGATTCGCCGGGTCCGCTCGACAAGGGCCTGGACACTTACTACGCGATTTCGCCGATCCCGGACGACTGGGACGCCAAGCAGGTCGATTCGTTCCTGCGCGAATACAACAGCCGCATGATCCACCTGTTGTCGATCCACGAGGCGATGCCGGGCCACTACCTGGAAGGCGCGCATTCGGTGAAGTCGCATTCGACGCTGCGTTCGGTGCTGCGTTCGGGCCTGTTCGCCGAAGGCTGGGCGGTCTACACCGAGGACATGATGGCCGACGCGGGCTACCTGGATAACGACCCGCTGTTCCGACTCGTGCAGTTGAAGTTTTACCTGCGCACCATCGCCAACGCGATCCTCGACCAGGGCGTCCATGTCGACAACTGGACACAGGAACAGGCGATGGAGCTGATGACCAAGCAGGCCTTCCAGCAGGAACGCGAGGCTGCCGGCAAGTGGATCCGCGCGCAGCTGACCAGCGCGCAGCTGCCGACGTACTTCGTCGGCGCGCAGGAGCACTTCGACATGCGCAAGGCCGTGGAAGCCAAGCTCGGCGACAAGTTCAACGCCAAGGCCTACCACGACCAGGTGCTGAGCTACGGCGCCCCGCCGGTGCGCTACGTGCGCGAGATGATGCTGGACGAGCCGATCAAGTGACGAACCGGCCCGCGGCCGCTTTGCGGCCGCGGCTTTGCCGGTTCGTCATCCCCGCGAAGGCGGGGATCCAGAGGCTTTGCCGGAACGTCATCCCGCGCAGACGGGGATCCAAGTGTCCGGTGATCCACCGATCGAGGCCGCGGCTGCCATAAGCCGCCGCCTTTTTTGTTGTCATCCCCGCGCAGGCGGGGATCCAACTGTCCGACGCATCACGCTCTCCGGTAACCGTGCGAGCACGCAGGCATGGATTCCCGCCTTTGCGGGAATGACAGCGAGGGTGTCGCAATCGAATCAGCGCGAACGCCCATCGAAATGCACCACCTTCAGCGACGCCGGATCCACGCCCTCCAGGCAGCGCGCGTTGATCGCCACCATCGGCGTACCGTCGGGCATCTGGCCTTCGGTGAACGGCGAGATGCCGCACTCCGGGCAGAAGTGATGCTGCAGCTTGTGCGTGTTGAAGGTGTAGGTGCGGTAGTTCGACTCGGGTGTCTTCAGTTCGAAGGCCGTGCGCGGCACGAACCAGAGCAGGCCGCCGCGCTTGGCGCACAGCGAGCAGTTGCAGTCCAGGACCTGGTCGATGTCGCCATCGACCTCGTAGGCGATGCCGCCGCAGTGACAACCGCCGCTGTAATGCGCCATGACGCGTGCTCCATGCTGGTGAAGGTGGAAGGGCCGATTGTGCCCCAGCGCGGCGCCGGCCGAATGTGCCCGAAGCGACATCGGCTTAACCGGTCGGCGCTATGCTTCGCCCCCACCCCGTGCCTCAGCGCCGAACCGGAGTCGCCATGCCTTCGCCACGCCACGGCAGCACCGTCGTCCCCACCCTGAGCTATCGCGACGCGCCGGCGATGATCGACTGGCTCGTGCGCGCGTTCGGCTTCACGAAACAGGCCGTCTACATGGACGGCGACGTCGTGCTGCATGCGCAGCTGACGTATCGCGATACCGGCATGATCATGCTCGGCTCGGCGAACAAGGACGGCGACTGGGCGAAGCTGATGGCGCAGCCCGACGACATCGGCGGCCGTTCGACGCACGGCGTGTGCGTGATCGTCGACGACGCCGACGCGCATTACGCCCGCGCGAAGGCCGCCGGCGCGGCGATCGTCATCGACATCGCCGACCAGCACTACGGCGGTCGCGGCTACGCGGCCCGCGATCCGGAAGGCTACGTGTGGTGGTTCGGCACCTACGATCCGTGGAACGAAAGCGAGAACGCCTGAGCATGGAACTGTTCGACGAACATCCCCGGCCCGTCGAGGGCATCCGCGTCGGCATCGGCGGCTGGACGTTCGCGCCGTGGCGCGACAATTTTTATCCGAAGGGCCTGGTGCAGCGACGCGAGCTGGAATACGCCAGCCGCAAGCTCACCGCGATCGAGGTCAACGGCACCTACTACGGCGCGCAGAAGCCGGCGACCTACGCCAAGTGGGCGGCGGAAACGCCGGAAGGCTTCGTGTTCTCCGCGAAGGCGCCGATGCGCATCATGCAGTCGCGCGCGCTCGCGAAGACCGGGCCGCAGATCGAAGATTTCCTCGGCGGCATCGCCTCGCTCGGCGATCGCCTCGGGCCGATCGTGTGGCAGTTCGATGCGAACCAGAAGATCCAGCGCGAGAGCTTCACGGAGTTCCTGTCGCTGCTCCCGCGCCAGATCGACGGCCGTGCGCTGCGTCACGTGCTGGACGTGCGCGATCCGAATTTCGTCGACGCCGACTACGTCGCGCTCGCCCGCAAGCACAACATGGCGACGGTGTTCACCGATTCGGACGAACACCCATCCTTCGGCGACGTCACCGCCGATTTCGTTTACGCGCGCCTGATGCGCGCCCGCAGCGACGTGCCGACCGGCTACACCGACAGCGAACTGTCGACGTGGGCGAAGCGTGCGCACGAATGGGCGAAAGGCGGCCAGCCGGACGCGCTGCCGACGCTGGCGAAGGATGCCGCACCCAAGCGCAAGCGCGATGTCTTCGTCTTCTTCATCAGCGCGGCGAAGGAACGCAACCCCGCGGCGGCGATGGCATTGATCGGGAAGTTGTAGCGCGGTTCGGGAGGTTGTAGGCGGCGCCGTTTCGCAGCGTCGCTCTTTGCTGTCATCCCCGCGAAGGCGGGGATCCATCGGTCCGGCTTGATCCGATCTTCGGAGGCGTTGACGCGCGCAAGCATGGATCCCCGCCTTCGCGGGGATGACGGCCGCGGAGGCACGCGGGGTAATCACGCAAACCGCCCCCGTATCGGAACGCCCCACCGCACATTCCCGGCGTTTCGTCGCAAACCCCTACACCGGACCGTGCCGAACGGCACTCCCGTGCGCACGCCCACGACACTATCAACGTCACTATCGACGTTCCTGTCGCCGTGAAGGGAGATCGCCATGACCAGCCGTCGCGAATTCATTTCCACCGCCACCCTGGCCGCCGCGGGCGTCGCGCTCGCGCCGCTCGCCGCCTGCAGCCAGGAGCGCCCGCCCGCAACGCCCGCGGCCAGTGCCGCGCCGCCGAAGCCGTTCAGCGGCACGCTGATCACGCGCACGATCCCGTCCAGCGGCGAGAAGATCCCCGTCATCGGCATGGGCACGTCGGGCAGTTTCGAAGTCGGCGCGGATGCGGGCGAACGCGGACCGCTACGGGACGTGCTGCAGGCGTTCGTCGCCGCGGGCGGCTCGCTCATCGACACTGCGCCCACCTACTCCACGGCCGAGGACGTACTGGGCGACCTCATCGCACAGACGAACACGCGCGGCAAGCTCTTCCTTGCGACGAAACTGTCCGGCGTCACCGGGCGCGACGAGGGGCTCAAGCAGTTCAACGATTCGCTGCGCCGCCTGCGCACCGACAAGGTCGAGCTGCTGCAGGTGCACAACCTGCGTGATACGACGACGCAGATCGCGCTCGCGCGCGAGCTCAAGCAGCAGGGCAAGACGAAGTACACCGGCCTCACGCATTACCGCGAGGACGGCCAGGCGCAGCTCGCCGACGAGATGCGCAAGCACAAGCCCGACTTCATCCAGATCAACTACTCACCCGTTTCGCGCGGCGCGGAGCAGACGATTTTCCCGCTCGCGCAGGAGCTCGGTTGCGCCGTGATGATCAACCGCGCGTTCGAGGACGGCCGCCTGATCACGCAGGTGCGCGACAAGCCGCTGCCGCCGTGGGCGAAGGACGTCGGCGCCGATTCGTGGGCGCAGCTGTTCCTGAAGTTCGTGCTGAGCCATCCGGCCGTGACGGTGGTGATTCCCGCGACGTCGAAGGTGAAGCACCAGGTGGACAACCTGCGTGCGGGCACCGGCGCGCTGCTGGATGCGAAGCAGCGGCAGGCGCTGATCGCCGCGCTGGCCTGAGCACGGATTCCGCATGAGCCTGTCCGCGCGCATCGCCCGCACCTTCGGCATCACCGAAGACGAATCCCGTCCGGTCCTCATCGGCGCCACGCTGTTCTTCGTGATGTTCGCCGGCTACTTCATGCTGCGGCCGGTGCGCGAGACGATGGGCGTCGCCGGCGGCGTGGACAACCTGCAATGGCTGTTCACCGGCACGTTCCTGGCGACGCTGGCGGCGATGCCGCTGTTCGGGTGGATCGCATCGAAGGTGCCGCGGCGTCGCATCCTGCCGTGGACGTTCGGCTTCTTCGCGGTGAACCTGGCGCTGTTCGCCATCGCGTTCCAGCGCGATCCGGAGAACGCATGGATCGCGCGCACGTTCTACATCTGGATCTCGGTGTTCAACCTGATCGCGATCTCGGTGATCTGGAGCGTGTGCGTCGACCTGTTCCCCAGCGCGCAGGCCAAGCGCCTGTTCGCACTGATGGCCGCCGGCGCGAGCATCGGCGGCCTGGTCGGGCCGCTGCTGGGCATCGCGCTGGTGGGGCCGATCGGGCACGCCGGTCTGCTGTGGCTTGCCGCGGCGTTCCTCGTGGTCGGCATCTTCATCGCGCGGCATCTGCAGCGATGGCGCGACGCGCAGCCGGCGGGCGAGAACCTCAGCGCGCAGGCCCGCGCGCGGCCGCTGGGCGGGCATCCGTTCGCGGGGATCACCACGGTGATGCGCTCGCCCTACCTGCTCAGTATTTCGCTGTTCGTGCTGCTGCTGGCGAGCGTGACCACGTTCCTGTACTTCGAACAGGCGCGGCTGGTCGAGATGAAGTTCCCCGACCGCGCGGACCAGACGCGCGTGTTCGGCACGATCGACGTGATCGTGCAGAGCCTGACGATCCTCTCGCAGGTGTTCATCACCGGCCGGCTGGTGCAGCGCCTGGGCATGGCGGCGTTGTTGGTCGCCGTGCCGGTGGTGACCATGCTCGGCTTCGTGTGGCTGGCCTTTGCGCCGACGTTCGCGGTGCTGGCGGTGGTGATGGTGGTGCGTCGCGCCGGCGAATACGCCTTCGTGCGACCGGGCCGCGAGATGCTGTTCACCGTCGTGCCGACGGAAGCCAAGTACAAGGCGAAGAACTTCATCGACTCGGTCGTTTACCGCGGCGCCGATGCCGTGAGCGGCTGGGCGAAGGCGCTGGTCGACATGCTGGCGCAGCAGCCGGCGATCGCCGCGCTGCTGGGCGCGGCGATCGCGTTGGCATGGGCGCTGACCGGCGCGGGCCTGGCGCGTGCGCAGGCGCGCGTGGAGAAGGAACCGCTGCCGGAAGGTCTCGACGTGGCGGGCGAAGGACTGCGTCGCTGACGCCCGCGAAGGGCTAGCCCCGCAGCCGCGCCATCGCCCGCACCGGGAACGTCCCCGCGCCTTTGACCTTCGGCGGCATCGCGCTGAACTCGAAGCCTTCGTCCGGCAGTGCGGCCAGGTTGCACAGGTGTTCGACGATGAGGATGTCCGCGCCCAGCAGGATCGAATGCACCGGGCGCGACTTGCCGCCTTCACCGTCGCGCGAGGTGTCGTCGATGTTCATCGAATCGATGCCGACGAGTTTGACGCCGCAATCGCGCAGGTATTCGGCCGCGTCCTGCGTCAGGAACGGATGCTCGACTGCGTACGCCTCCTCGCGCCAGTACGCGTCCCACCCGGTGTGCACCAGCACCGCGCGACCGCGCAATTCGCGGTCGCGGAAGTACGAGGCGTCGATCGCGCGCACCTGCCGGTGGTCGGCGCGGATCACGATCGTGTCCAGATCGCAAAAGGACTCCGGCCCGATCTGCGACAGGTCGTGGCCGTGTTCGTAGCGATGCGACGGGCAATCGAGGTAGGTGCCGGTGTTGGCGACGATCTCGATCGTCGCGATCTGGAATTCCGTGCCCGCCTCGTAGATCTCGCGCGAACGCTCGCGGCTGAGGTAATCGCAGATGCGCGCGGCCGGAAGACCGGGATAGGTCACCATGCCGTCCTCGATGTCGTGGCTGAGTTCGACGTACACGCGACGACTGCCATCGCCCTGCGCCTTGCGCTTGTGCGCCTCGACGATGATCTTCTTGTTGAGGATGCGCGCGGGTCCGACCATCAGCAGGCGCAGGTCGCGCACGATGTAGTCGACGAGCGCGGCGTCGTCGATGTCGTCGCCGTCGATGTCGAGGCGGAAATCCTGCCCCTGGATGCCACCGCCGTTGGTGAACTGCAGGTCGAAGTCGAAGACGACGCGTTTCTGGGTCATGGGATCGGGCCGTAGGGTTTGGACTCCCTCCCCTGCTTGCAGGGGAGGGTTGGGGAGGGGTGAAGTGCACAGCGCGGCCGGCTTAAGGCGAGCGTCGTTGCACCGCGCGCCCCGACCCTCTCCCGCCCGAACGCATGGCGTTCGGGCGTTCGAAGGCGCGCGAACCAATGGTTCGCAAGCAGCGCCATCTCACCCCCAACCCCTCTCCCGTGGGGAGAGGGGCTAAAACAACGTCACTTCGCAGCGCGCTGACTGAAGGCCACGCTGCCCAGGATCATCGCGCCGGCGATGCCCATCTTGATCGTCAGCGGCTCGTCGAGCAGCAACCACGCCCACGCGACGCCGAACACCGGGATCAGGTACGTCACGGTGGAGGCGCGGCTCGCGCCGATGCGCGCGATCAGGCGGTAGTACATGACGAACGCCAAGCCCGTGCAGACCACGCCGAGCATGCCGACCGAGAACCACGACTTCGCGGGAATCGCGTGCGTCGGCCACGTCGCGAGCGCGAACGGCAGCGTCAGCAGCGCCGCGGCGCCGAGCGTCGCCGAGGCCACGGCCGCCGGCGGAAGGCCGGTCAGATGGCGGCGCACCAGGTTGATGCCGATGCCGTACAGGAACGACGCCGTGGCGCCCGCCGCCACCGCCCAACCGACCTGATCGCCACCGGCGGTCTTGTCGCTCGCCAGCACGACCACGCCCGCGAATCCGATCACCAGCGCGATGGCGCGGCGCGCGCCGATCTTCTCGTGGAAGAACAGCGCGCCGACCAGTGCGGTGAACAGCACGGTCATCGCGTTCGAAATGGCGCCGATGCCGGCCGGCGCACGCTGCGCGGCCCACGCGAAGAGCATGAATGGCGCGGCCGAATTGATCGCGCCGATGATCGCCAGCTTCGGCCACAGCTTCAGCGGGAACTGCGAGCGCGCGCGCAGCAGGAACGGCAGCAGCACCAGCGAGCCGAGCCCGAGTCGCAGCTCGACTAGCGGCATCGCGCCGAAGTCCTTCGCCGCCACGCGCATGAAGAGGAACGAAGCGCCCCAGATTGCGCCCAGCAGCGCGAGTTCCAGCGGCGTGAGCCACCCGCCTTCGCGGGCGTCGGGTAGTGCGGGTGCGGTCACGGCGGTGTTCATCGCAAGCCTCGTGGGGGAGGAAGTGTGGCGCAGGGCCAGGCCCTGCGGGCATCAGCCCTGTGTGGGGTGGTAGCAGTGCGTGATCGATTCGGGGCTGCCGCCGGCCGCAAGGAACGCCGAGTAGCCCAGGTTCATGCCGATGAGCCTCACGCCGGTTTCGGTATGCGGGCGATGGCGGGTGTCCGGCGCGAAGTACACGTACGTGCCGGGGCCGAAGCGCGCCTGCCCTTCGATCACTTCGCCGGCGATGACGTAGTACGACTCGCCGGTTTCGTGGTGATCCAGCACCGGCCACTGCGCGCCCGGCGCCATGTCGACCACCCACACGCGCACGCCGGGGCCGGCGGGCAGGTCGCGACGCGTGCAGCCTTCGCCGACCTGCAACGCGGGCACGGCGTCGATGGCCCAGGCCTGCATCGCCGGATGTGCGGGGGCCGGCGCCTCGAATGGAGCGTCGTTCGGGACGTCCGGGTGTGCGGTGTCGTTGGAACGATCCATGCGTTGCTCCGCGATCAAGAGTGTGGCTCAGCCCGAACCGTCATTGTCGTTACGCCACAAGGCCTTACAAGCGCATACTTTCGAAGGCAGACACAAATCAGATTTGAGGCTCACATGGCCCTTCGCGCGGACTGGCTCCCTGCCCTCACGGCGTTCGAATCGGCGGCGCGGCACCAGAACTTCGCCCACGCCGCGGAGGAACTGCACCTCACCGCGAGCGCGGTCAGCCACCACGTGCGCAAGCTGGAATCGCGCCTGGGCGTGGCGTTGTTCCAGCGCCATGCGCGCGGGGTCTCGCTCACCGCCGAAGGCCGCCAGCTCGCCGACGCCGCCGGAACCGCGCTAGCCGACGTGGATGGCGTGCTGCGCAGCCTGCGCGGGGCGCGCGACGACGAAGGCCGCGTGCGCATCACCACGCTGCATTCGCTGACCTACACCTGGCTGCTGCCGCGGCTGCCGGCCTTCACGCAGGCGCACCCGGGCATCGCGCTGAGCGTGGACACCGAGATCGCCCTCACCCGCTTCGACGACGGCGGCCCGGACCTGGGCATCCGCCACGGGCCGGGCCACTGGCCGGGGCTGACGGCGCATTTCCTGATGGACGAAGCGCTGTTCCCGGTGACCTCGCCCGAGTACGCCGCGGCGGCCGGGATCGGCGGCGCGGCCGACCTGACGCGGCATCCGCTGATCGCCGACCACGCCCGTCAGGGCTGGCACGACTGGTTCCGCGCGGCGCACGTGCATGGCGCGAAGTTCGAGGAGCGCTACACCTTCAGCGACACCACCGACGCCATGAAGGCCGCCGCCGCGGGGCTCGGCATCGCACTGGCGCGCTCGTGGATC
Source organism: Lysobacter soli (assembly GCF_003382285.1). Taxonomy (GTDB): domain Bacteria; phylum Pseudomonadota; class Gammaproteobacteria; order Xanthomonadales; family Xanthomonadaceae; genus Lysobacter_J; species Lysobacter_J soli. The sequence goes on along the minus strand of NZ_QTJR01000019.1, from coordinate 12,945 downwards.
GCCGTGCCGTACCTGCAAGGCGGCGAGCTGGTGCGCCTGCCCGTGCCGTCGATGCCGGCGCGGTGGGGCTACTACGCGGTGTATCCGGCGCACCGGCGCCTGCGGCCGGCGGCGCAGGTGTTCCTGGACTGGCTGCTGGATACGGCACGGGACGGATAACGACCGGGCGCAGGGCGCGCAAAAAAAAATTCCGGGACCGTGTCGATTTCCCCCGCGTCCCTTCGTCGTCTCCACAGATGCGCGCAAAACGCGCGCCAAAACGGAGACACGACAATGAAGTTCATGGTGATCGTCCATGCCACGCCCGAAAGCGAAGCCGGCGCGCCGCCAAGCGCCGAACTGATCGAGCAGATGGGCCACTACAACGAGCAGTTGGCGAAGGCCGGCGTGCTGCTCGACGCCGCGGGGCTGTACGCCAGCTCGCACGGCGCGCGCGTTCGTTTCGACGGCGATCGTCGCAGCGTGATCGACGGCCCCTTCACCGAGTCGAAGGAACTCATCGCCGGCTACTGGCTGTTCCAGACGGCGTCGCTGCAGGAAGCGATCGAATGGGTGAAGCGCTGTCCGAATCCCGATTGCGGCCCGAGCCAGATCGAAATCCGCCAGGTCTACGAAGGCCACGCCTGCGGCGGTGAAGTCACGCCGGAACTCAAGGCGCAGGGCGAACGCATCCGCGCGCAGATCGACGCGCGCGCCCAGTAATCGCGGTCCAACACAAGGAAGCCGCCACGATGAAGATCAACGCCTACCTGTCTTTCGACGACCAGTGCGAAGCCGCGTTCCGCTTCTACCACCAGTGCCTGGGCGGAACGCTCGAGCAGCTCAGCCGCTTCGGCGACACGCCCGCCTGCGACCACGTGCCCCAGTCGCATCGCGACCGGATCATGCACGCGCGGCTGGTCGTTGGCGACCAGGCGATCATGGGTTCGGACTCGGTGCCCGAGCATCCGTACGAAGGCATCAAGGGCGTGTCGATCGCCATCAACGTCGATTCGGCGAGCGAAGCCGAACGCGTGTTCGCCGCGATGAGCGAAGGCGGCCACGTGATCATGCCGCTTGGCCCCACGTTCTGGGCCGCGCGATTCGGCATGTTCGTCGACCGCTTCGGCGTGTCGTGGATGGTGAACTGCGAGAAGGAATGATCCGCTCGCGCCCCCGTTTCGAACCTACAGAACACCACACAGGAACAGACCATGTCGACCCAGATCTTCGTCAACCTTCCCTGCCATGACCTTCCGAAGGCCAAGGCCTTCTACGAAGCGATCGGTTACAGGAACAACCCGCAGTTCACCGACGACAAGGCGGCCTGCATGGTCGTCGACGACACCATCCACGTGATGCTGCTCACGCGCGAGTTCTTCGGCTCGTTCGTGAAAAAGCCCGTCGCCGATACGCGACAGGTCGTCGGCGCGATCAACTGCCTTTCGCTGGACAGCCGCGAAGCGGTCGACGACATCCATTCAAAGGCGGTGAAGGCTGGCGCGAAGTCGGGCGGCGATCCGCAGGACATGGGCTTCATGTACTCGCGCGCGTTCGAGGACCTCGACGGAAATCACTGGGAATTCGTGCACATGAGCGGCATGCCGGACCAGGCTTGATTCCACGCATCCATCGAACAGGAGACACGACCATGCGCTTCATGATGCTGATGATCCCCAAGGGCTACGAAGACGCGACGCCCGGTACGATGCCGCCGGCCGACCGCGTCGCGGCGATGATGAAATACAACGAATCGCTGCAGAAAGCCGGGGTATTGCTTGCGCTCGATGGCCTGCATCCGCCGTCGATGGGCGCGCGCGTGAGCTTCGAGGGCGGTCGCCCGCATGTCACCGACGGTCCGTTCGCCGAGGCGAAGGAAGTGCTCGGCGGCTACTGGATGATCCAGGTGAAGTCGCGCGAGGACGCCATCGCGTGGGCGTCGCGTTGCCCTGGCTCGGAGAACGAGGTCATCGAAATACGCCAGGTGCAGGAGTTCGACGATTTCCCCGCCGAGGTGCAGGAAGCGGCGGCCGGCTTCGAACAGATGCAGCAATCCACCCAACGGCCGAAGAACTGAGGACGTCGCGCATGTGGAAGATCATCGGATTGATCGTGCTGGTGGTTATCGTGGCCGTGCTGGTATTCGCGGCGACGCGACCGGACACGTTCCGAATCGAACGCAGCATCGTCGTCAACGCGCCTCCGCAGCGCGTGTTCGAACAGGTCAACGATTTCAACCGCTGGCGCGCGTGGTCGCCGTTCGAGACGCTGGATCCGGCGATGAAGCGCGAGATCGCCGGTGCGCAATGCGGCACCGGCGCGGTGTATACGTGGGATGGAAACTCGAAGGCGGGCGCGGGGCGCATGGAGATCGTCGAGTCGGTGCCCGCGTCGAAGGTCGGCATCAAGCTCGACTTCACGCGCCCGATGGAAGCGCACAACACGGCCGAGTTCGTGATCGTCCCCGAAGGAACCAATGCAAGCCGCGTCACCTGGGCGATGCACGGTCCGCAGCCTTACATCGGCAAGGTGATGTCATTGGTATTCAGCATGGACCGCATGGTCGGCAAGGACTTCGAGCGCGGTTTGGCGAATCTGAAGAAGCTGGCTGAGCAGGGGTGAGTGCCGTTGCTCTTAGCCCCTCTCCCGTCGGCGACCGAAGGGAGTGCAGAGCTGAGAGGGGTTGGGGTGAGGGGTAACGGAGCGGAAGAGGCAACCAACATTCGACGTACAGTGCTGCGCTGCTGCTCTTCGCACATCAAGATGGATTCCGGCTCTCGCTGGAATGACGGTGCTCATAGCCCCTCTCCCATCGGGAGAGGGGTTGGGGTGAGGGGCAACGGAGCGGATAGGGTGAACAACTTTTTCCGCACAGCGCTGGGCTGTTGCTCTTCCAGAACATCGGAATGGATTCCAGCTTTCGCTGGAATGACGAGCAAGGAGATGGATGCCGTGACAGCCTGGATCCCGGCCTTCGCCGGGATGACGTCCATTTGGGGATGAAGTCCATTGGAGATGACGTCCATATCGGATGACATCCAATGGAAGCCGAGGCACGTGGCAGGACTGACATTTCCTTAACCCCGACAACCCCCTCCGCGCCCCACCACACAACCCGGAGCAAAACACACTCCCCGCACTTGCACCGCACAGCCCGCGATGCTCTCATCCGTCGCCATGACGGCGACCGACATCCATCGCACCATCGATGCTGTATGGCGCATCGAATCCGCCCGGCTCATCGCCTCGCTAGCGCGCATGCTGCGCGACGTGGGGCTGGCCGAGGAACTGGCCCAGGACGCGCTCGTCGCGGCGCTGGAAAAATGGCCCGAAAGCGGCGTGCCCGACCAGCCCGGCGCGTGGCTCATGGCCACCGCCAAGCATCGCGCGATCGACCGCCTTCGCCGCAGCAAGCTGCAGCAGCGCAAGCACGAGGAGATCGCGCGCGAACTCGAAGACGAACAGGCGCACGCGGATGACGCGCACCTGGACGCGCTCGACAACCCGTTCAACGACGACCTGCTGCGGCTGGTCTTCACCGCCTGCCATCCGGTGCTGCCCACCCACGCGCAGGTCGCGCTGACGCTGCGCCTGCTCGGCGGCCTCACCACGGACGAGATCGCGCGCGCCTTCCTCGTGCCCGAACCGACCATCGCCCAGCGCATCGTGCGCGCCAAGCGCACGCTCGCCGAAAAGCAGGTCCCGTACGAAATGCCGCGCGGCGACGAGCTCAACGAGCGCCTGGCGTCGGTGCTCGCGGTGATCTACCTGATCTTCAACGAGGGCTATGCCGCCACCGCCGGCGACGACTGGATGCGCCCGGGCCTGTGCGAGGACGCGCTGCGCCTCGGACGCATGCTTGCGGAGCTGATGCCGAACGAGCCGGAAGTGCACGGCTTGGTCGCGCTGATGGAAATCCAGGCATCGCGTTCGGCCGCGCGCGTCGCGCCCGATGGCGAGCCGGTGCTGCTGCTGGAACAGAACCGCGCGCGGTGGGACCAGTTGCTGATCCATCGCGGGCTGGCGGCGCTCGATCGCGCGCAGAAGCAGAGCGCCGCGCGCGGCACAACGCCAGGCGGCCCGTACACGCTGCAGGCCGCGATCGCCGCGTGCCACGCGCGTGCGGTCACGGCAGAGGAAACCGACTGGGCCGCGATCGTCGGCCTGTACGGCGCGCTCGCGCGCATCACGCCGTCGCCGGTGATCGAGCTCAATCGCGCGGTGGCCTTGTCGATGCTGTTCGGTCCCGAATCGGGCCTCGCGGTGGTCGATGCGCTGACCGACGAGCCGGCGTTGAAGGACTACCACCTGCTGCCGGCGGTGCGCGGCGATCTGCTGAAGAAGCTCGAACGCTGGGACGAGGCGCGCGACGCGTTCGAGCGCGCCGCGCAGATGACGCGCAACGCGCGCGAACAAGCGCTGCTGCGCCGGCGCGCCGCCGAGTGCGAGGCGGCGGCCGGCGCGAACGACGTGGTTATTCCGCCGTCATCGAAACGATCGGCTTGAAGCCGCCCCAGAACATGCGCTTGCCGTCGAACGGCAGCGACTTGGGGTCCATGCCGGCCAGGCGGGGGTCCTTCATCACCTGCGCATTGATCTTGTCGCGTTGCCTGCGCGACTTGTAGACGATCCACGAGAACACCACGACCTCGTCCGGCTTGAGTTTCACCGCCTGCGGGAAGGAGGTGACCTTGCCGGGCTGCACGTCGTCGGCGAGGCATTCGTGGTATTCCAGCGCGCCGTATTGCAGCCAGATCTTGCCGGCCATGCGCGCGAGCTTCTTGTAGTCGTCCACCTTGTCGCGCGGGACGGGCAGTACGAATCCATCGACGTAGAAAGCCATCGTTCACTCCTGTGGTGTCGCGGCGGGAAGCCGCAGCTTGGGGGAAGCGGTGTTAGCGGAACGGAAAATCACGGCTTGCGCGTCGCCTCGACCTGGATACGCAGCGACACAGTCATGTCGAAGCCGTAATCCTTGCCGGCGTCGATGCCGAACGCATCGCGCTGGAAATCGCCGTAGGCATCGGCGCCGCAGAGCTCGCGCTTGTTCAGCGGATGCGGGATGCACTTGAAGCGCCTGATCGTCAGGTCCACGGGCCTGGTCACACCGTGCAGCGTCAGTTCGCCCTTCACGCGCGTCGGTGCGCCGTCGCGGAAATCCGCGAGCGTGCCCTTGTAGGTGGCCTGCGGGAACTTCGTCGTGTCCAGCAGCGTGTCCTTGCGCGCTTCGGTGTTCATCGCGTCCAGGCCGTAGTCGACGCTGGCGGTGTCGATGACGACGTTGACGCTGCCGCTCTGCTTCTCGCGATCGAGCGTGATCTCGCCACTGCTGCGATCGAACTTGCCGCGCCACACGGAAATGCCCATGTGGTCGGCTTCGAAACTCGGAAATGTGTGCGCCGGATCGATCTCGTACACGGCCGGTGCGGCGACGGTGGCGGCGGCGGACAGCGACAGCGCGGCGGCGAGCAGGAGCTGGGGAAACGGCTTGCGGGTGGACATGCGATTCCTCGTCAAAGGTGGCCGCGGTTTGCGGCCTTCATGGGTTCGACGAATGGGGGGTTCGGAAATCGACATTCCGACGAGGCTGCGAGCCTGGGCCCCGGCCTTTGCCGGGATGACGGTATGAAGCCCCTCTCCCACTGGGAGAGGGGTTGGGGTGAGGGGCAACGGAGAGGCAGCGGTGACCGACTGGTGCCGCACAGCGCTGTGGTGTTGCTTCGGCGGCCGCGCGCAGAAGCCAAATGGATTCCAGCTTTCGCTGGAATGACGGTGAGGTGGTTCACCGCAGTGGGAGTGCCCGTGCCTTACCGGCCTGGGTCCCGGCTTTCGCCGGGATGACGGTTGAAGCCCCTCTCCCATCGGGAGAGGGGTTGGGGTGAGGGGCAACGGAGAGGTGGCGGTGACCCGTTGCTGCCGCGCAGCGCTGCGGTGTTGCTTTCCGCAATGCATGCGGAAAAGCCCAAATGGACTCCAGCTTTCGCCGGGATGGCGGAGGAGGTTACCTCCCGCGCCCCGCCCGATGCGCCGCCGCGCGCGCCAGTTCCGCCCACGGCCGCATCGCCTCGGCCGAGTCCATCGCCGATTCGGGGACCGACCAGTAGCTCAGCGTGATCGGCTCCGCCTGGCCCAGATACAGGTACGGCTCGCAGCCGGCGGCTTCGAAATGCAGGCGCGTTTCGGCGTCGACCTTGAGGTACAGCGCCTCGCCCATCACCACGCCGATCAGTTCGCCGTCCAGGTACACGCCGTGTCCGCCGAACATCGCGCGCGTGGACACCGCGCCAAGGGGATCGAGCAGGTCGTGGACGTGGGCGAGGAAGGCGTTGGTCATGCGTGGTCGGCGATGGCAGTACGAGCGGAACGTGGCGGGCACCTCGCCCTCACCCCTGCCCCTCTCCCGCAAGCGGGAGAGGGGTTACTGCGAGGACCTCTCCCGCAGGCGGGAATGGGTTGCTGCAAGCTCCCTGCCGCGCGCGGGCGAGGCACCTGCACGGTGCTCAAACGCGCATCAGAACTTGTGCCACAACCGCACGTACCACGCGGCGCCGTTCAGGCCGAACTGCACGCTCTCGTAGATGTGGCCGTTGTCGGTCTCGTCGGGGTTCTGCTTCGTCGGGAAGGTATCGAACACGTTAGAACCGCCCACGGTGAGCTTGGTGTTCTCGGCGAAGGCGTAGGTGACGCTGACGTCGGCCGAGGCCTTGCTCGCGTAGTGCTGGTTCGGCACGCCTGCCTCGGTGCCGGAGAACGTGCCCAGCTCCTGCTCGCCGAAGTAAATGCCCTTCGCGCTGGCCGACCACGAACCGCGCGTGTAGTCCACGCCGAGCACCGCCTTGCTGCGCGGCGCGCCGTTTTCGATGAAGAGGCGGTCCCGCTCGGGCAGCAGCGTGTCCTCGCGGCCGGCCAGCGCCGGCGGCGTGTTGACGTGCGTGACTTCGGTCTTGTTCCAGTTCGCGCCGAGGTAGGTGCTCCACTTCGCATCGGCCCAGTCGAAGTCGTAGGTCACCGTGAGGTCGGCGCCTTCGGTCTTGGTGTCCACCGCGTTGAAGAAGAAGCGCGCCAGGCCGACGTCCATCGCTTCCAGGATCGGCCCGATCGCAGGGTCGCTGGTGTCGAAGTCGCCGCTGAGCACGACGCGGTCGTCGATGTCGATGCGGTACAGGTCCAGCGTCAGCGACACGTTGTCGCGCGGCGTCCACGTCAGGCCCAGCGTGGCGCTTTCCGAGGTTTCCTCGGTGAGGTTCGGCACGCCGGCAAGGGCGGCCAGTTCGCTGTCGTTGGAGGCGATCACCACGTCCACCGGCTCGCCGCTGATGAAGTCGGTGATCGTCGAGGAGAAATACTTCTGCTGCAGCGACGGCGCGCGGAAGCCGGTGCTGACCGAACCGCGCAGCATCACCGTGTCGGTGGCGCGGAAGCCGGCGGCGATCTTGCCGTCGAGCGTGCTGCCGAAGTCGCTGTAGTCCTCGTAGCGCACCGCGTAATCCATCATGAAGCGATCGGTGAAGTTCACTTCCACGTCGACGTAACCGGCGGTGCTGTCGCGCGACTTGTCGGTGACGTCGCCCGGCTGGAAGCCCGGGAAGCCCTGGCTGCCCGGATTGCCGCCCTCGCCCGCGCCGTCGTAGTCCAGGTACGAGCCTTCCTCGCCCTCGCGGATGCGGTAGCGCTCCTCGCGCTGCTCCAGGCCGAAGGCGACATTGACGCCGGCCAGCGCGCTGTCGAAATAGCGCGAGACGTCCAAGTTGCTGGTCTTCTGCTGGAACGAGAAACCGCCCGCGTCGAAGCTGGTCGGGCTGATGCCCGCGCCGCCGTTCAGCAGGTCGAGGTTCGCCAGCGAGGCGTTGAGCGTGCCGTTGATCGTGTAGCGCAGCTCGTTGTAGCCGTAGGTGTGCGACAGGTCCCAGTGCCACTGCGACACATCGCCGCGCAGGCCGAGGATGCCGTAGCGGTCTTCGAGCACGCCGTCGATGAAGGGCACGAAGCCGTCCGGATACATCGCGGCGGAATTGCGCGACGGGATGTCTTCCGAACCGATGCCTTCGCGCGCGAACGCGGCCGAAGACGCATCGCGCGACTGCATGCCGGCGGTGAAGTAGACCTCGGCGGCCTCGCCCAGCGGCGAATCGCCGTTGAGGTACACGGTCCGGTTGGTCACTTCCGAGTCGCCGATGATGCGCGGGCTGCCCTTGGGCACGGAGCGGTCGGAGCGGCCGCGGTCCTGCCATTCGCCGGTGACGGCGAACATGCCGCCGGTGGCCAGTTCCGCGCCGCAGTAGGCGGTGGCGAGCCAGTTCTCGCCGTCGCCACGGGTGTATTCGCCGTAGCCGGCGACGGCCTCGCAGCCCTTGCTGCGCTTGAGCGAGATGTTCATGACCCCGGCGATCGCATCGGAGCCGTATTGCGCCGCAGCGCCATCGCGCAGCACTTCGACCGCGTCGATCGCCATGAGCGGGAGCGAGTTGAGGTCGGTGCCGGTGTTGCCGCGGTTGCGCGCGCCGTAGATGTTCACCAGCGACACGGTGTGGCGGCGCTTGCCGTTGACCAGCACCAGCGTCTGGTCGGAGCCCAGGCCGCGCAGCGCGGCGCCGTCGATCAGGTCCGCGCCATCGGCGCCGGTCTGGCGCGTCGAGGTGAACGAGGGCGAGGCGTACTGCAGCGTCTGCGCAAGGTCGAACTGCGCGCCTTCCTCGACCGCCTGGTCCATCGGCAGCACGTCGACCGGGGACATCGAGGCGGTATCGGACGAGCGCTGGATGCGGCGCGAACCCAGCACGGAGACGGTGTCGAGCGTCTTGGCGCGGGCGTCCTCGGCGCGCTCCTCGGCCGGGGTCTGGGGCTCGCCGGTGACTGGCGGCGCCTGCTGCGCGGCGGCCGCGGCGCTGACCAGCAGCCCGCCTCCGAGCCAGAGGGCGGTCGTGACTGCGGTGAACAGACGGCTGCGATGCTGGCTCATGGGCACTCCCTGCGGTGGCGGATGGCCCCAGCCTAAAACGGGTTGTTAAGAATTTGCTAGGGGTTTCGCCTGACTCGGCAAATACCATGCCGCCCGTCCGGTTTCGACCGCCGCCTCGGGGAGGCACACCGCCCCGCCACTGCGGCGACAATGCGCACCCGTCCCGCCGCGCATCGCCCCGCATGACCCCGACCCGCAAGGCCCACCTGCAAATCCACTTCTGCGTGCTGCTGTGGGGCTTCACGGCGATCCTGGGCAAGCTGATCACCCTGCCCGCGCTGCCGCTGGTGTGGTGGCGCATGTTGCTGGTGGTCGCGGCGCTCGCACTGGTGCCGCGGGTGTGGCGCGGGCTGCGCGCGATGTCGGGCCGCACGATGCTCGCCTACGCCGGCATCGGCGCGCTGGTCGCGCTGCACTGGCTCACCTTCTACGGCGCGATCAAGCTCTCGAACGCCTCCGTCGGCGCGACCTGCATGGCGCTCGGCACGGTGTTCGTGGCGATGATCGAACCGTGGCTGACGCGCACGCGGTTTTCCAAGCGCGAACTCGCGCTCGGCCTGATGGTGCTGCCCGGCGTGGCGATGGTCGTCGGCGGCGTGCCCGCGGGCATGCGCGCGGGCATCGCGGTGGGCGCGGTGTCGGCGCTGCTGGTGGCGATCTTCGGCTCGCTCAACAAGCGCATGGTCGAACACGGCGATCCGTTGACCGTCACCGCGCTCGAACTCGGCGCCGGCGTGCTCACGCTGAGCCTGCTCGCACCGCTGATGCCGCTGGTGTTTCCGGCGTTCGCGGGTCCGCTGCTGGTGACGCCGTCGGCGCACGACGCCTGGCTGCTGCTGGGCCTGGCGCTGGCCTGCACGCTGCTCCCGTTCAGTCTGTCGCTGGTGGCGCTGCGCCACATGAGCGCCTTCGCGCAGCAACTGGCGGTGAACCTGGAACCGGTGTACGCGATCGTCCTCGCCGCGCTGCTGCTGGGCGAACAGCGCGAACTGACCACGCTGTTCTACGTCGGCGTGGTCATCATCCTCGCCGCCGTGTTCATCCATCCGCTGCTGGGACGGCCGCATCGCGTCGATCCGGAGCTGCTGGGTACGGCGGAAGCCAAAAGCTGACGCGGGGTTGCGGCCGGCGGCGACCGCGGCGGGCCGTTTCTCGCTTACCCTGACGCCAACGCCGCCAGACCGTCGCCCATGTACCTGGAGCACTACGGCCTGATCGAGCCCCCCTTCTCGATCACGCCGGACCCGCGCTTCGTCTTCCTCAGCGAACGCCATCGCGATGCGCTGGCGCACCTGCTGTTTGGGATCACGCAGGGCGGCGGCGGCGGCTTCGTGCAGCTGACGGGCGAAGTGGGCACGGGCAAGACGACGCTGTGCCGCCTGCTGCTGGAACAAGTTCCGGAGAACACACGCGTCGCGCTGGTGCTCAACCCGCGCGTCACGCCCGTCGAACTGCTCGAATCGATCTGCGAAGAACTGCACATCGAACTGGAAGGCCGGCGCGGCAGCACGAAGGCGCTGGTCGACGCGCTCAATGTCTACCTGCTGGATGCCTACGCGCAGGGCCTGCGTGTCGTGCTGGTGATCGACGAGGCGCAGAACCTGTCGGTCGAGGCGTTGGAGCAGGTGCGCCTGCTCACCAACCTGGAAACACCGACGCAGAAGCTGCTGCAGATCGTGCTTCTGGCGCAGCCGGAACTGCGCGCGATGCTCGCACGCGAGGACATGCGCCAGCTCGCGCAGCGCATCACCGCGCGCTTCCACCTGACGCCGCTGGATGCATCCGAAACCGGCGAATACCTGCGCCATCGCTACCGCGTCGCCGGCGGCACGCGCTTTCCGTTCGATGCATCGGCGGTGAAGCGCATCCACGTGCATTCCGGCGGCGTGCCGCGGCTGATCAACGTGATCGCCGAACGCAGCCTGCTCGCCGGTTTCGCGCACGACGTGCCGATGCTGGATGCGCGCTGGGTCGATCGCGCCGCCGCCGAAGTGCTGCCCGCCCCGGCGCGCCGCACGCGACGGTGGCTCTTCGCGGTGCCGGTGGCCGCGCTGTTGCTGGCGTCGATGGGCATGGCCGCATGGTGGTGGCCGCGCGCGCCGGTACAGGCGAAGCCCGCGACGACGCCGGTCGTGCCGACGAAGCCGTTGGTCGTGACGAAGCCGGCGGTCGTGCCGCCCGTTGCAAAGCCCGATGTCGCGCAACTCGACGCGGAAGCCTTCGCCGCCGCGTTGCGCGACGCGCCGCTGAAGCCGGGCGCGAGCGGCGCGGTGGTCGAATGGATTTCGCAGCGCCTGCATCCCGCCTACCTGGCAACCTCCGGCGCGCCGGCGGTATTCGATGCGACGATGCAGGATGCGGTGCGGCGTTTCCAGCGCGATGCGGGCCTCTCCGCCGATGGCGTGGTCGGCCCGGCGACGCTGATGGCGCTGGCCGCGTACGAGGCGCCGGCTCGAACCGCCGCGCTTGAATCCGATACGGGAGCGCAGTGACGCGATGTCGTTGATCCTCGACGCCCTGCGCAAGTCCGAAGCGCAACGCCGACGTGGCGAGATGCCCGACCTTCGCGCCGAACTTCCGCCCGTCGCGCGCAATGTCGCGCCGCGTCGCCGCTGGCCGTTCTGGTTCGCCGGCATTGCGGTACTGGTTGCGATCGTCGCGCTGGGCTGGGGGTTCTGGAACCGCACGCCGGACGCGCCGCCAGCAGTAGAGGCTGTCGCGATTCCGGCCGATGCACCGCCTCCATCGGACACGGCGGAGCTACCCGTCGAACCGGCCGTGGTCGCCGCGCCGCCCGCCGCCTCGCCGCTTCCGAAGTCGAAACCGTTGCCCGGCGCAGAGCCGGAACCGACCCAGCCTGTCGAAGACGACGTCTACGCCGCGGCGTCCGCCGCCTACCCGCCGCCGACGGCGCAGACGCCGACCGCGCCTACACCGACGGACGCAACGCAGCCGGAGCCGCCTGCGACGCAGGCGCCTGCACCGGCGCGCCCGAACGAGCGGTATCAGCAGGCCATCGCCAATGCCGCGACCGCCTCGACGCCGCGCTCGCCCGCGGCCACGCCGGCGCCCGTCGCGCCGCTGCCGGCTCCGCCGCCCGCCACGGGCGCGCCGGTGCGGCTGTCCGACCTGTCGCCGGGCGAACGCGAACAGCTGCCCGCGCTGAAGATCAGCATGCACATGTTCGGGCCCACGCCCTCGCAGCGGTTCGCGATCATCGACGGCGCCCGCGTCGGCCAGGGCGACCGAGTCGGCGAGGCGGTGGTGGAGGAGATCGCCGCCGACGGCGTGGTGCTCAACTGGCACGGCCGCCGCGTCGCCCTGCCCCTGCGTTGACGGTTGCGCCGGACGCGGCGGCAGCGGACGATCCGCCTGTTCCTTCCAAGCACGCCTTCAACGCACGACTCCGCAGCACGCGAATCCAGAAAAGCACGCACGTCCAACCGAGGGGGTACCGCATGAACGGCAGCACCCAGCAAGACGCAGGCAAGCTGATCCTCCGCATCGCGCTCGGCGTACTGGTTTTCCTGCATGGCCTGAGCAAGCTCGAAGGTGGCCTGGACGGCATCGTCGGCCTGGTCGAAACGCAGGGCTTTCCCGGCTTTTTCGCCTACGGCGTGATCATCGGCGAGGTGATCGCCCCGCTGCTGGTCATCACCGGCTTCTTCTCGCGCATCGGCGCGATCCTGATCGTGATCAACATGCTGTTCGCGCTGTACCTGGTGCACCTGGGCGACATCGGGCACCTCAACCAGCAGGGCGGCTGGGCGATCGAACTGCAGGTGATGTTCCTGGCGACGGCCGCGGCGATTGCGCTGTTGGGGCCGGGGAAGTGGGCGTTCAATCAGAGGTGAGTCTGCGGGTCGGTTGCAGCAATGTGATGGCTGCAGCCGACCTTGTCCCGTTCGCGGGATTGTGTAGAAGCAAGGTCAAGAGCTTCCGCTCGTAAACGAGCGGGTTACTTTTGTTTCGGCAAAAGTAACCAAAACCATTCGCTCCTGACGCGA
>NZ_QTJR01000018.1 GCF_003382285.1 Lysobacter soli | reverse complement strand
GGCCGTCGAGCGTGCCGGTCGGCATGCGCGCCTGCAGCGTCTTGAGCGTCATGCGCTCGTCGTTGCCGCGGCCGTCGAAGGTGACCGTTGCTTCGGTCCCATCGCGACGCAGCGTCGCGTTGCCGATCGCCGCCCACGCCTTCATCGTGCCCGCGAAGCCGAGGTCCGCGTCGACGCCGATGGCGACCGCTTCGGTCTGCGCGGCCGGCGCGGGCGCGGTGACCTTCTGCAGCTTGCGCGCGCTGACGCTGGCGGGCGGATTCGTCAAGGCGGGAGCAGGCGCCGGCGTGGTCGTCGTTTCACCGCCGAAGGTGAGGCCGCGCACGTTCGCGGCGAAACGGAACTTCGCGTTCTCCGCGTCGGTGAAGTCCGCCGTGCCGCGCAGCGTCGCGTTGCCATCGAAGATGCGCAGCGCCAGCGGCTGCACGTCGAGCACCTGGTTCTCCAGGCGCACCTTCGACGGAAGCACCGTGGCGACGAGATCGCCCTGGCGGAACTCGCCGCGCAGGTCGGCCGCGCCGCCCATGCCGTCGGCGCTGAAGCTGAAGACCAGCGGGCGATCGTCCTCGCTCGCTTCCGCGCCGGTGAGCAGGCCGATGTCGAGGCCTTCGGCATCCGCGTCGAGGCGCCACTTCGGCTCGTCGCGACCATGCAGCGTCAGGCTCGCGCGCAGCGGTTGCGGCACGTGGCCGGCGATCGCGACGTTCATGCGCGACAGATCGCCGCGCGCGACCAGCCCGACGCGCGCCGGCGTGCGGCCGTCGGCGGCGGGCAGCACGGCGCTCGCGGTGAGGTCGGTGCGGTAGTCGTCACGCGGCACGTAATCGCCGTGCACGTTGAAGCGGCCGCGATCGCTGTCGACGAACAGGTGTTCGACGTGCAGCTCGCCCTGGCGCGCATCCAGACCGCCGCGCAGCGTGCGCACGTCGATCAGCTTCTCGCCCGCCTGCGTGAGCAGGAATCCGTCGACGCGCACGTCGTCGGCCTGCAGTTCCAGCGGCGGCGCGATCTCCGGCAACACCTCGGGCCAGCGCGGCAGTTCGAACGGTTCGTCGGACTTGGGGATCTCGAGCTTCGCGTTCGCGATCTGCAACGCATCCAGCCGCAGCCGCTTGCGGAACAGCGGGCGCAGCGCCGGGTCCAGGTGCACGCGATCGGCGGTGAACACCATGCGGTCGTAGGTGAAGCGCACGCCGTTCATCGTCAGCGGGCCCGACAGCGGGCCTTCGACGCTGCGCCAGGAGAGCGTCGCGTTTTCCGGCAGGCGCGAGACGATCTGCGCCAGCAGCAGGTCGCGGCCGCCGATGCTGGTGAGCAGCCAGTACAGGAACACGCCGGCGGCCAGCGCGATCGCGACGGACAGGATGCCCGCGCGTATCGCCAGCCAGCGCATGCGCGCGAAACGGCGCGCGCGAAGTTCGGCGATGCGCGCCTCGCGCGGATCCTTCGGGGTTTCGCTGACGGGAGTGGGCTGGCTCATGGGCGCCTCACCAGGTCGCACCGATGTTCAGGTAGATCTCGTAATCCGAGTCCGGATCGTTCAGGCCACGCGCGATGTCCACGCGCACCGGGCCCACGGGCGAACGCCAGCGTGCACCGATGCCGACGCCGGTGTGCAGGTCGAAATTCTGGTCGCGATCGTTCGGGTCGGACACTTCGCCGCCGAACTTGTTGAACGCATCGCCCGCATCGACGAAGACCGCCGCGCCCCACGGGCCATCGTTGAAGTAGTGCTCGAACTCGGCCGAACCGGTGATGACGTACTTGCCGCCGATCGCGTACTTCTTGCCGTCCATGCCGATGGTGTTCGGGCCGACTTCGCGGAAGCCGTAACCGCGGATGCTGTTGTCGCCGCCGGCGAAGAAGCGCAGCGACGGCGGCATGTTGACCAGCGCGTTGGTGAACGTGCCGCCGGCTTCGGCGCGCAGGATCAGCCGATTACCCGCGCCGATGCCCTGGTACCAGCGCGCTTGGCCCCAGGCCTGCGCGAAGTTCGCATCGGATCCGACGTTCTCCAAGCCGCCGCGCACTTCCAGCGTCACGCCGATGCCGTGTCGCGGGAAGATGCGGTCGTCGGTGTCGATGTATTCGGCGCGCAGCGAGGGATACAGGAACGTCGCGTAGTTGTAGGCGGTGGTGACGAGCTCGTCGTCCTCGTTCGCGTTGTTGGCTTCGTCGGTACCGGGATCCGGACCGTCGGCGCCGCCTTCGAAGGCCGCATACGCCCAGCGTTCGCGCAACGCGTGCAGCGCGGCGATCAGCGTCAGGCGACGGCTGACCTGACCGCTGCGGCTGGCGACGAGTTCGACCTTGCGCGTATCCATGTAGTCGGTCTGTTCGTCGTAATACTGCGCGCTGAAGGTGTACCAGCCATCCAGCCACGCGAACGCGGGAATGCGGTATTGCGCGGTCGCGGTCTTGCGCTTGGACGCCCAGTCGATCTGGCCCAGCGCCTTGTGGCCCCGATCGTTGACGTAGCGGCGCTCCATGCCCAGGCGCACGCCGGGGCCGCTGTCGGTGCCGTAGCTCAAGCCGGCGGTGTAGATCGTGCGCTTGGCTGGTGTCAGCGTGACGGTCACCGGCACCTGGTTGTCGACGGCGTCGTCAGGGCGCGGTTCGATCTCGATGCTGGAGAAGTAATCCAGCCGCGCGAGCGATTCGCGGAAGCGGTCGAGCTTGCCCTGGTGGTAGTAGCTGCCCTGTTCCCAGTAGATGAGCTTGTCGAGCAGGCTGTCGCGGATGATCGCGTTGGGCGTCTGCTCGATCTCGATCGGGCCCATGTCGTAGCGCCCGCCGCTGCTCCACACCAGGTCGATGTCGGCGGCGCGCTCGGCGCGCGTGATCTCGACGCGGCGCGAACTGAAATCCGCATCGAAATAACCACGTTCGGCAAGGCGGCGCGTGATGCGCGTCTTGCTCGCCTCGTACAGCTGGTGGTCGAAGACGTCGCCGGTCTGCGGGCGGAATGCGGCCAGATCCTGCGACAGGTAACGATCGTCGCTGCCGTCGCCGATGATCGCGATGTCGGCGCGACGCACGCGCACGGGTTCGTCGAGCGTCACGTTGACGGTGACGGTCACGCCGGTATCGCTGTTGCCTTCGCGCGTGATCTCGATCTTCGGCGAGTAGAAACCGAACGGCTCCAGCGCCTCGCGCGTTTCGTCCTCGGCCTCGCGCACCAGGTACGCCAGGCGCCGGCCGGGCAGCTCCTCGCCGATCGCATCGACCACCGACAGCGCACCGCGCACGTTGGCCGTCTTGGTTTCGTCGAGACCGCGGATGTCCACGGCCTTGACCTTCGCCGCATGCGCCGCGCCGGCGGTGGCAAGCAGCAGCGCGGCGATGGCCAGGACGCGGGGGAAGGTCGGCATGCGGGGAGGATAACCGGGGCGTGCGGCGAGGCTGGTTAACGGTCGGTGTAGGCGCGCACGAACGCGCGCTGCGATGCCGGGCCGCGCGGGCCCGGCGCGCGACGTCAGATCGACAGGTGTTCGATCGCCGCGACGCTGCCCAGGCGGTCGGACAGGCGCTTGAGCAGCGCGAGGCGGTTGTTGCGCACCGCCGCGTCGTCCACGTTCACCATGACGCCGTCGAAGAACGCATCGACCTGCGGACGCAGGCGCGCGAGGCGGCCCAGCGCGGTGACGTAATCGCGCGATTCCAGCAGCGGATCGGTGTCGGCGATGGCGCCGTCCACCGCCTCGCCGAGTTCGCGCTCGGCGTTCTCGGCGAAGAGTGCGGCGTCGACGTTCGACGGCACGTCGCCTTCGACCTTCTTCAGGATGTTGCGGATGCGCTTGTTCGCCGCGGCCAGCGCTGCGGCTTCCGGCAGCTTGGCGAATTCGGCGATGGCGTTGAGGCGCCGGTCGAAGTCGGGCAGCGAATCGTGCGCGACGTTTTCCACCGCATCGAACTGCATCGACGCCACGCCGCGATCGGCGTAGTAGCCGCGCAGGCGGTCGTAGACGAACTGCGTGATGTCGTAGCTGCCGATCTCGGCGTGCTTGGCCGGCTGCAGTTCGAGCGCGCGCTCGATCAGCCCGTGCAGCAGCAGGTCGTGGCCGCCTTCAAGCAGCGTACGCGCCAGGCCCAGCGCATTGCGACGCAGCGCGAACGGATCCTTGTTGCCGGTGGGCTTCAGGCCCGCGGCGAAACCGCCGGCGAGCGTGTCCAGGCGCTCGGCGATGGCGAGCACCTGGCCGAGCTTCGACGGGGCGATCGCGTCGCCGGCAAAACGCGGCATGTAGGCCTCGTCGATGGCGTGCGCGATGTCGAGCGGTTCGTTCTCCACCGCGGCGTAATAGCGGCCGGCGATGCCCTGCAGTTCCGGGAATTCGCCGACCAGTCGCGACTGCAGGTCGGCCTTCGACAGTTCCGCGGCGCGGCGCGCGGTCGCCGGATCCACGCCGACCTGCGCGGCCACGGCTTCGGCCAGCGCGGCCACGCGCGCGACCTTGTCGGCGATGGAGCCGAGCTTGTCCTGGTACTTCACCGTCGCGAGGCCGTCGTTCATCGACGCCAGCCCCTGCTTCATGTCCTCGACGAAGAAGAACTTCGCGTCGGCGAAGCGCGGGCGGATCACGCGCTCATAGCCCTTGCGGACTTCGGACTCGTCCTTCGACTCGATGTTGGCGATGCCGATGAAGTGCTCGCTCAACTTGCCTTCGGCGTCGAGCACCGGGAAGAACTTCTGGTTCGCCTCCATCGTGGCGATCAGCGCTTCCTGCGGCACGGCGAGGAACTCGCGCTCGAAGCTGCACGCGACGGCCTTCGGCCATTCGGTCAGGCCGTTGACCTCTTCGAGGATGCCGTCGTCGATGCGCGCAACACCGCCGGCGGCGCGTGCGGTGTCGGTCACTTCCAGCACGATGCGCTCGCGGCGCTCGTCCGGATCGACCAGCACCTTCGCCCCGCGCAGGGATTCGACGTAATCGTCCGGCGTGGAGAACCACACCGGCTTGTCGTGCATGAAGCGATGGCCGCGGCTCATGCGGTCGGCGCGCGTACCGAACAGTTCGGCGTCCACCACGTCCTTGCCCAGCAGCATCACCAGCCAGTGCACCGGACGCGCGAAACCGTAATCGTGGTCGCCCCAGCGCATCGGCTTGGGAATCGGCATCGCGGAGATGGCGTCGCGCAGGATGTCCGGCAGCAGCGCGGCGGTGCTCGCGCCCGGCTTCACCGAACGGTGCACGAAGCGCTCGCCCTTGTTGTCGGTGGTCTTTTCCAGCGTCGTCCAGTCGATGCCGGCCTTCGCGGCGAAACCCTGCAGCGCCTTGGTCGGGTGGCCGTCGGCGTCGAGCGCGATGTTGAGGTACGGCCCGAGCACTTCGGATTTCTGCTCCGGCTGTTCCAGCGCGACGGCCGGCAGGCGCACGGCGAGGCGGCGCGGCGTGTACAGCGGCTTGGCGCCGTCGCGGTCGAAGGCGACGCCGCGCTTGGCCAGGCCATCGAGGATGCCGTCGAAGAACGCCTGCGCCAGCGCGGGCAGCGCCTTGACGGGAAGCTCTTCGGTGCCGAGTTCGATCAGGAGGGGGGACGTGGTGCTCATGCGGTTGCCTTGTTTTTTTCTCTTCCCTTCTCCCTCCGGGAGAAGGTGCCCGAAGGGCGGATGAGGGTCGGCGAAGTGTCGGCGGTGGAAAGAGGATCGCAAAACAGCGCTCGGCGTTTCATTGAAGCGTCCCCACCACCGACAACACTTCGCCGACCCTCACCCCAACCCCTCTCCCGACGGGAGAGGGGCTCACGTCAAGCCGCCTGCGCGGCCTTCTTCAACACCGGGAAACCCAGCTTCTCGCGCTGCGCGTAATACGCCTCGGCGACGCCCTGGGCGATGCGGCGCACGCGCAGGATGTAGCGCTGGCGTTCGGTCACGCTGATCGCGCGGCGCGCGTCGAGCAGGTTGAAGCTGTGGCTGGCCTTGCAGACCTGGTCGTACGCCGGCAGCGGCAGGCCGAGTTCGATCAGCTTCAGCGCTTCGGCCTCGCACGCGTCGAAACGGTGGAAGAGTTCGGCGACGTCGGCGTGCTCGAAGTTGTACGCGCTCTGCTCGACTTCGTTCTGGTGATAGACGTCGCCGTAAGTCACCGCCGTGCCATCCGGGCCGTACGTCCAGATCAGGTCGTACACGTTGTCGACGTTCTGCAGGTACATGCACAGGCGTTCGAGACCGTAGGTGATCTCGCCCAGCACCGGGCGGCACTCCAGGCCGCCGGCCTGCTGGAAGTAGGTGAACTGCGTGACTTCCATGCCGTTGAGCCAGACTTCCCAGCCCAGGCCCCAGGCGCCGAGCGTCGGCGATTCCCAGTTGTCTTCCACCAGGCGCAGGTCGTGCACTAGCGGATCCACGCCGAGCGCCTTGAGCGAATCGAAGTACAGCTCGACGATGTTGTCCGGGCTGGGTTTCATCGCCACCTGGTACTGGTAGTAGCGCTGCAGGCGGTTGGGGTTCTCGCCGTAGCGGCCGTCGGTGGGGCGACGGCAGGGCTGGACGTAGGCGGCATTCCACGGCTCCGGACCGAGCGCCCGCAGGAACGTGGCCGGATGGAAGGTGCCGGCACCGACCTCCAGGTCGAGCGGCTGGATCAGCGTGCAGCCCTGGTCGGCCCAGTAGGCGTTCAGGCGCTGGATCAGTTCCTGGAAAGTCGGTCCCTGGAAGGTAGGTGCGGCCATGGTCTCGGTGGGGGTTCCGCAAAGCGGGTTAGTATAGCCGCGGGCCTTGATGCCGCTGGTTTTTTCGCACTTCCGCGGGGTCGGTGGCGCGGCCCGCACCATCTTCCGAAACGCCAGTGTCCGTATCGCCGTGAACACCCGACATACCCGGCCCTTCCTCATCCTCGAGACCGGACAACCGGTCGCTTCGATGCGTCGCCATCGAGGTTTTCCGCACTGGATCCGCGTGGCCGCCGGGCTCGACGCCGACGAGGCGGTGGTGGTGAACGTCGAAGCCGGAGAAGCGCTTCCCGCACGCGAAGGTTTCGCCGGCACGATCATCACCGGCAGCGCCGCGATGGTCACCGAGCGGCGCGACTGGAGCGAACGCAGCGCGCACTGGCTGCGCGACGCCGCGCAGGAAGGCATGCCGCTGTTCGGCATCTGCTACGGCCACCAGCTGCTGGCGCACGCGCTCGGCGGCGAGGTCGGCGTCAATCCGACCGGTCGCGAGATGGGCACCATCGATTTGCAGCTGCATCCGCACGCCGACGAAGACCCGCTGTTCAAGGGCCTGCCCGCGCAGTTCGCCGCGCAGGCCACGCACCTGCAGACCGTGCTGCGCGCGCCACTGGGCGCGACGGTGCTGGCGAAATCGAGCCAGGACGACTGCCACGCGTTCCGCTGGGGCGAACGCGCCTGGGGCGTGCAGTTCCATCCCGAATTCAGCGCCACGCACATGCGCGGCTACGTCCACGCGCGACGCGACGCGCTGCACGGCGAAGGCCGCTGCGCGAAATCGCTGGCGCGCGCGGTCAGCGCCACGCCGCACGCGCGGCGCGTGTTGCGGCGCTTCGTGCGCCACGCACGCGGCCTGCACGGGCACTGAGGTTTCCGGCATCACCCTTCATGCGCGCGACGCGATCGCGCGCATTCCCCCACGCGTCCCCATCGAACCCCTTCCCCCATGACGACTCACGCAACCGGCCCGCTGTCCGGGCTGACCTGGCTCAAGCGCGGCATCAACCTCGGTCGCCACAACGCGCGCGCGGTGTTCGGCGCGGCGGCGATCCTGATGATGGTGGCGACGCTGCCCAGCCTCCTGCAGCTGGCCGTGCTGTCGGTCCTGCAGCCCGACGCGAACGGCGCGATGGCCGTCGCCGCCGGCGCGCAGCTGCTGTCGATCGTGCTCCTGTCGCCATTCATGGGCGGCTTCCTGCGGCTGATCGACGACACCGAACATGCACGTCCCGCCTCGGCGAGCGACGTCTTCAAGCCGTTCCGCCACGGCGGCGATGCCGGGCGCCTGATCGGTTTCGGCCTGCTGATGACGCTGTACTACGTGATCATCGGCGTCGCGCTGATCACCGTCTTCGGCGACGGCCTGCTCGACTGGCTGACCAAGGTGATGACGCTGCAGGCGGCGGGCAACGGCCGCATCGATCCGGCGCAGGTGCCCGATGCGCCCGAAGGCCTCGGCCGCCTGCTGGGCCTGGGTTCGATCCTGTTCCTGTTCCTGTCCGGCGTGTACGCGATCGGCTTCGGCCAGGTCGCGCTCGGCCGTCGTCCGGTTCGGCTGGCGATGGCCGACGGCGTCGTCGGCACCGCGAAGAACCTGCTGCCGATCCTGTTGCTGGCCGTGGTGATCGTGCTGGCCTCGATCCCCGTCGGCCTGGTGCTCGCGGCGGTGTTCGGCATCGTCGGGCTGATCGGCGGGATCATCCATCCGACGTTGGGCGCGGCGCTGATCCTGCCGCTCTACCTGGCGCTGATGGTGGTGATGTACGTGGTGATGTTCGGCGTCATGTACTACCTGTGGCGCGACGTCTGCTCCCCTTCGGACACGCGGGGCAACGGCCCGCCGCCGTCGTCGTCTTCGAACAGTCATCAGATCGAGCTGTAAGCGACGCGCTTCCGCAGCCCGGGGACGCGAAACGCACCCGGGTTCGCGGCGAGCCGCGAATCACCCCAGCGCCCGCTCCACCGCCGCCTGCGCCAGCGATGCAAGGCGGCCGGTCAACGCGATCGTCAGCGCCGCCGCGACGCCGGCCTGCAGCAGGATCCATCCACGCACCCACGCCGGAAGCGGCGCGTCCTCGCGGATCACGCGCGTGCCGCTGACGCGGTCGTGCAGCGCCAGGTACGTCGGTGGAACCGCGGCCATGACGTGGCCGATGTTGAGCGTCAGCCACGACAGCAGCCCCGCGAACTCACGCCCGATGGAGCGGAGAAGGCCCGGCGCCGCGCCTTCGCGGTCCACCACGCGCAACCGCAGCGCCCGCTTGCCCGGGCTGCCCTGCCAGCGCGACTGCTCGCCGGCCACCTGCCACACGAGCATCGCGAGCGCGAAGGCGATGGTCGGCACGCACATCGCGCGCAGCAGCGCCATTTCGAGCGCGGCGACGGCAGGTCGGATCGACGTATCCGACGCCAGCGCGAACACGTCCGGCACACCGCCGGCGTCGAGCTGCCTCGCGACCGCGCCGTAGAAGGTGTCGAGCATCGCGACGAAGGATTGTTCGAGCGCGTGGAGGTCGCGCGCCACGCGATCCCACAGGAACGGCGCGAGCAATGCGGCGATCAGCGCCGCATCGAGCGACCACGCCGCGTAGCGCGGCAACAGGCGCGCCGGCGCACTCACGCGGTGGGCGTCTGCCCGGAGGTGTCGGCATCCTCGCGCGGCTTGAGCCAGCGCGATGCCACGATGCCCAGCTCGTAGAGGATGCACATCGGGATCGCGAGCATCAGCTGCGAGACGACGTCCGGCGGCGTGATCACCGCGGCGACGACGAACACGCCGACGATGGCGTATCCGCGCGATTCCCTCAGTTGCTGCGGCGTCACCCAGCCCAGCAGCACCAGGATCACCAGCGCGACCGGGAGTTCGAAGCTCGCGCCGAACGCGAGGAAGATCACCAGCACGAAGTCGAGGTACTTGCCGATGTCGGGCGTCATCGCGACCACTTCCGGCGTGAACCGCGCCAGGAAGCCGAATACCGACGGCAGCACCAGGAAGAAGGCGAACGCGCAGCCGGTGTAGAACAGCGCCACCGCCGAAACCAGCAGCGGCATCGCCAGGCGCTTTTCGCGGTGGTAGAGGCCGGGCGCCACGAAGGCCCATGCCTGGTAGAGCAGCCACGGCATCGTCACCAGCAAGGCGGCGAAGAACGCGAGCTTCACCGGCACGAAGAAGCCGCCGGCCGGATCGACCGCCACCAGCCTGCCGCTCTCGGGCAGCGAGCTCAGCAGCGGCTGGGCGAGGATCGCGTAGATGTCGGCCGCGAAAGGCAGCAGCACGACGAAGATGAGCATCAACCCGGCGACCGCACGCAGCAGGCGCGCGCGCAGCTCGATCAGGTGGTCGATCAGGCGCGGCTCGGCGCCGTCGACGCCGGCCTCGTCACCGGAGTAGGTGTCGTGATCGCGGCTCATCGACGCGGCGCCCCGTCATCGGAAGTGGACGGGACGGGGCGTGAAAGCGGCACGGGTTCGGCTTCCGAATCGGTTTCCACCGGCAGGCCGTGCGCGTAGACGTCGTCGCGGCTCACGCCCGGTTCGATGGCATCGTCGCGGAGCGCCACGTCGGGGTCGGTCGCCGAGGCGAGCGAGCGTTCCTCGATTCCCGTGGACTCCGGCGTTTCGCGGGTCGAGAGTTCGCCCGCGGGGTCCGGCGTCGCATCGGTCAACCCTTCCGACTGCGCCGCTGCACCGCGCACGTCGCGGTCGAGCGCGTCGAGCTCACGCTGCAGGGATTCCTGCTCGCGCTTGATGCGGTTGCGCGCCTCGTCGAGGCCTTCATTGAAGCCCTGCTGGGCTTCGCGGAGCGATTCCTGCGTCTTGCGCAGGCTGCGCTTGAGTTCCTCGGCGGCCAGCTCGTTCTCGAGCTCGGACTTCACCGAATGCCACTGCGCGCGAGCGCGCCGGACCCACAGGCCGGCGAAACGCGCCGCTTTCGGCAGGCGTTCGGGCCCCAGCACCAGCAGGGCCACGATCGCGATGACGAAGATCTCGGAGAACCCGATGTCGAACATGGCCGCCGACCGCCAGGACGCCGCGCCGCGTCAGCGCGGGGTGCGGTCGTCGTGCTTGGTGCTTTCGCCGGACTTGGTCTCGTCGCGACGCTCGTCGCGCAGCTGCGCCGAGGGCTTGTCCGCATCCTCATCGCCATCGCGCATGCCCTTCTTGAAGCCTTTCACCGCTTCGCCGAGGTCCTTGCCGACGTTGCCCAGGCGCTTGGTGCCGAACACCAGCACCACGATCACCAGCACGATCAGCCAGTGCCAAAGACTCAAACCGCCCATGAGGAATGTCCGCGGGAAAAAGTGGAGGGTCAGGATACCGCAGCACCATGACGGCCGCTGTCGTCTCCGCGCGTGCGGAGGGTTAAGAACGTGACGACTGCACGCCGGTCAGGGCAGCGGTTCGGCCTGAACCGGGCTTTCCACCGTCTCGAAGGCCGAAGGCTGCTGCGCCTGCTGCGGGGCGTGCAGGGGCGCGGTCGTGGCCGAGCCCGTCGCCGGGGCGGCCGAAACCGCGCCGCTCGAATGCACCGTCGCCGAGCTCGCCGCCGGCCGCGGCGCGGAGGCGCGGGCGTTCGCATCGGCGCTCGCGTTCGAACGGGCGGTGCGTGCGATGTTGCTGGCTTCTTCCAGGCGGTCGCGGAAATCCACCACCGCGGTCGACGGCTGACCGTTCGCGCGGCCTTCGAAGATCATCCGCGGCGTGGTGTCGCGGCCGTAGACCGATTCGTTGGCCTCGTCGTCGATGGAGAGCACCGCGCCGTCGAGGGCGATGCCGGCGAACAGGCCGCGCGCGCGCGACCACGACCAGATCTCGGCCTTGAGCTGGCCGTCCGTGGCGGTGCCCGCGTTCCGGCCGACCGGGCCCGCCGCGACGCCCGCATCGGCGCCCAGGGTGACCTTGCCGTTGACGATGTTGTCCAGGCCGCGGTCGCTGCGGAACACCAGGACGATGTCGGCCGACTGCACGCCGGCCTGGAAGCCGATGCTGCCGCCGGTGAGCTTCACGAAGCTGGGGTTCGACCACGTGCCGTCGGGGTTCTTCACCGACAGCAGGCCGTGGCCGCGACGGCCGCCGACGACCAGGCCGACCTTGAGCGCGTCGGGCACGACCACGATCCCGCGGGCTTCGTCGAGCAGCTTGTCCGGAATGCCGGATTCGGGGATCTGCTGGATGTCGGTGAGCACGCGCACGGCCTGGCGCGCGCGATCGTCCTCCTGCTGGCCGGCGACCGCCGAGGTGGCGATGCCAAGGGCGAGGGAAAGGACGGCGATACGCAGCAGGGCAGGGCGCGGCAGACGGGACATGGCGGACTCCAGTGAAAACTCGACGATGCGCAGCTGGGGGAAATTCGAGCATTCGACCGCCGGCGCGGCAGTCGGTTCAGGCTAGTGATTCGGCAATGAATCCTTACCGAATCGGCGCGCACGTCAAGCGCCGAAAGTGAGACAGCCTCGCCTATCCTGAGCAATCCGGCGTGCGGATCGTGTCGCTGCCGATCGCCGGCGCGCATCGGCGATGTGATTCGCGCTGGCCGGCGCAGCTGTCATCCTATGCGCATGCCCGCCTCCGCCAGCACCGACGCCGCGCTCGACGGCGCCCCGACTTCACCTTCTTCGGCCCCGCCGGACACCGCCCTTGTCCTGGTGAACCTCGGCACGCCGGACGCGCCGACGCCCGCCGGCGTGCGCCGTTACCTCGCCGAATTCCTGGGCGATCGCCGCGTCGTCGGCCTGCCGCGCTGGTTCTGGCTGCCGCTGCTGCACCTGGTCGTGCTGCCACTCCGATCGAAGCCCGTCGCGAAGAAGTACGCGAGCATCTGGATGGGCGGCGAGGACGGCGGTTCCCCGCTGGCGGTGTACACGCGCCGGCTCGCGTGGGCGGTGCAGAACGAGATGCCGCAGCTGCGGGTGATCGACGCGATGCGCTATGGCTCGCCGTCGCTGGCGGCGCGCCTTCGCCAGCTGCGCGAGGCCGGCGTGCGCCGCGCGCTGGTGCTGCCGCTGTATCCGCAATATTCGACGACGACCACCGCATCCGTCGACGACGTGCTCGCGCGCGAACACGCGCTGCCCACGCGGCTGGTGGAGAACTACCACCTCGACGACGGCTGGCTCGATGCGGTGGCCGATTCGATCCGCGCGCACCGCGCGCGGGACGGAGCCGGCGAACACCTGCTGTTCTCCTTCCACGGCCTGCCGCAGCGGCTGATCGACGAAGGCGACCCGTACCAGCGTCATTGCGAAGCAGGTGCACGCGCCATCGCGAAGCGGCTGGAACTCGCCGATGACCAGTGGAGCCTGAGCTACCAGTCGCGCTTCGGTCGCGACAAGTGGCTGGAGCCGAGCACGCAGCAGACGCTGCACGCGCTCGCCGCGCGCGGCGTGCGCAACGTCGACGTGGTTGCGCCGGGATTCGCGGTGGACTGCATCGAGACGCTGGAAGAAGTGGCGATGATGCTCGCCGAGGATTTCGCAGAGCACGGCGGCACGCTGCGCTACATCCCGTGCCTCAACGATTCGCTTCCGCACGCACGCGCCCTGGCCGGCATCGCCCGCCAGGAACTGCACAACTGGATCTGAGGCACCTGCACCCGATGCCCGCACGCGGCCTGCACGACTTCACGCTCGACACCCCGACCGGCCGCATCGCCGGGCTGCGCAGCGAGCCCGGCGGTGCGCGCGTCATCGCGCTCCACGGCTGGCTCGACAACGCCGCCAGCTTCGTGCCGCTGGCCGAACACCTCCACGGCATCGAACTCGTCGCGCCCGATCTGCCGGGACACGGCGCCAGCGCGCATCTCGCGCCGGGCGCGGATTACTCGTTCGCCGCCGCGGTGAATGCGGTGCTCGACGTCGCCGACGCGCTGGGCTGGGAGCGGTTCTCGCTGCTCGGCCATTCGATGGGCGCGGGGATTTCCAGCCTCGTCGCTGCCGCGTGCCCGCAGCGCGTGGAGCGCCTGGTCGCGATCGAGGCGCTCGGCGCGCTCGCCGAAGTGCCCGAGCGGACCGTGTCGCGCCTGCGCGAAGCCATCGCGGCCTATCGCGCGCTGCGCGGCAAATCGCTGCGCGTGTTTCCCGACATCGCCATCGCGATCCGCGCACGCATGGCCGCCGGCGCGAACGTCGGCAGTCGTCTGGAAGAACGCGCGGCGCGGTTGCTCGTCGAGCGCGGCGTGGTGCCGGTCGAAGGCGGGTTCACCTGGTCGAGCGATCCGCGCCTGACGCTGCCGACGATGCAGCGCATGACCGAGCCGCAGATCCGCGATCTCGTCGCCGGCATCGAATGCCCGACGCGCGTGATCTTCGCCGATCCCGCGCAGCCGTATCTGCCCGACGCGCTGCGTCGCGAACGCGCGGCATTGCTGCCCGCGGGCGAACTCATCGTCATCGACGGCGGCCATCACCTGCACATGGAACAGCCCGGGCGCATCGCCGAGGTGATCGGCGATTTCTTCGTGCGCGGATGACGCGCCGCTAGACCTTCCCGCACAAGGCGCGCAGCGTCGCCTTCAGGCGCCGTCCTTCGGCGTGGAAGTAATCGCGTTCCTCGCGCCACTGCGGGCAGCGCGCTTCCACTTCGCGCCAGAAGCTGCGCGAATGGTCGGCGTGGATGAGGTGGCAGAGTTCGTGCACGAGCACGTATTCGAACGCGCTCGGGCGCGCGAGCACGAGCGAGAGGTCCAGCGCCATCGAGCCATCGGGCGCGAGCGAACCCCACTGCGACGACATGATCTTGAACGTCACCCGGCGCGGCGCGCGCGGCAGCGCCGGCAGGTAGCGCGGCATCCAGCGGCCGACGTCGGCGCGCCCCTGCGCTTCGAGGAAATCGCGAACCGCGCGCCGCACGGCCGTATCGCCGGCGCGCGCGGGATGCGTGAACACCAGGTCGCCCGTGTCGTCGTTCGCGTGATCCAGTCGCGTGAAACGGCCGGCCTGCCAGCGCACGTCATGCAGTGCGCCGCGCAGCGGCAACTGCACGTCGACGCCCGGTTCGAGCGAGGGCACGCCGTCGACGGCGAAGCGTTCGAGCTGCGCGGCGAGCCAGTCGCGATGTTGCGTGACGAAGCGGTCGGCGGTGGCCAGGCTCGCGCGCATCGGGATCGTGAGGCGCGCGCCGCGTTCGTCGACCGACAGCTTCATCCGCCGCGCGCGCGGATCGCGCACGCGTTGCAGCGGGACGGTGCGGCCGTCGGACAGTTCGATGTCGAGCGTTTCGCGCTCCACCGTGCGCGGCGTGGGCGCGAACAGGCGGGCGAGGGGGCGCGGCGGGGACGGCATGGCAGCATCTTAGCGATGCTGCGTGACGATGTGCGCCGTAGCGGCGCACACATTGCGCGATGCGCGAAGTCCGCGGCCCTTCACCGCGCGGAGAAGGGCCCGGCGTGATTCAGGCTTCGGCCTTCGACAGCTTCAGCGCACCTTCCAGCACCGTGAACAGGCGACGGAACTCGCCGGCCATCAGCACGAAGCGGGCGTCGAGCTCGGCGCGAAGGTCGTCGCGTTCGGTCGATTCCAGCTCGTCCACCGCGCCGTCGAGCAGCTTGAACTTGCGCACGACGAGGTCTTCGCCGAGGACGAACGAAACGTGATCGTCCAGCGTCAGCGCCAGGCGCGTGACCTGCTTGCCCGATTCCAGGTGCTTGGTGATCTCGTCGCTCTGCAGCTCCATGCGCTGCACCTTCACCACCGCGCCCTGGTCGATCGGATCGCGCAGTTCGCACTCGTCGCCCAGCGAGAGGCCTTCGGGCAGCGGCTCGCCGGCGACCCAGCCGGTCAGCACCGAGCGCGGCGCCACTTCGGCGTTCAGCGGGAGCGCCGGGAAACTGCCGAGCGCGCGGCGGATCTCGCTGACGACGTTCTCGCCGGACTTGCGGCTGGAGGTGTCCACGGCGACCACGCCCAGGCCGGTGTCGATGAGGGCGTCGGTGCGGCTGGGCTTCACGAACGCGCGCGGCAGCAGGTCGGTGATGAGCTCGTCCTTGATGCGCTTGCGCGTCTTGCCGCCGGGCTTGCGGCCTTCCTTCGCCTCGATCTCCGACAGCTTCTTGTTGAGCATGTCGTTGACGACCGATCCCGGCAGGATCTTGTCCTCGCCGCCGACGGCGAGCCACGTCGCGTCGCTGCGCTTGTGCGACATCTCGTCGGAGTCGCGCCCGAACGGCGAAATGAAGCCGCGGCTGGACAGTTCCAGCGGGCCGACCGCGCGAAGCTGGCATTCGGTCAGGCCGCTGTCGAGGTCGTCGAACTTGGTGGTGGTGGGGAAGCGGAACAGCGTCAGGTTGCGGAAGAACATGTAGGGTCCCGTGAAGTTTCAGCTCCGTCATTCCCGCGAATGCGGGAATCCAGTGCCTTGATCGCGTACGGCGTGATGTCGCTGGATCCCCGCTTTCGCGGGGATGACGACATCAATCGGATGGGTTATGGAGCGTCCTGCGCGTGCGGCTCGCCCGCCAGCCACGCATGCGCGTCCGGCATCGGCGCGTCGCCATTGCGACCGAGCGCGAGGAAATCGAACAACTTCGGATCGCCGAGCTGCGATGGACGGATGTCGCCGAGCGAGCGCGCGATGGTCTCGATGCGGCCGGGCGTGTCGCGCTCCCACGCGTCCATCATCTTCTTGACCTGCTTGCGCTGCAGGTTTTCCTGCGAGCCGCACAGGTTGCACGGGATGATGGGAAAACCCTTCGCATCGGCATAGGCGGCGATGTCGTCCTCGCGCACGTACGCGAGCGGGCGGATCACCACGTGCTTGCCGTCGTCGCTGAGCAGCTTGGGCGGCATGCCGGCGAGCTTGGCGTGGAAGAACAGGTTCAGGAAGAACGTTGCGACCAGATCATCGCGATGGTGGCCGAGCGCGATCTTCGTGAAGCCGTTTTCTTCGGCGTAGGTGTACAGCGCGCCGCGGCGCAACCGCGAACACAGCGAGCACATCGTCTTGCCTTCCGGCACCACGCGCGTGACGACCGAATAGGTGTCCTGCTCGATGATGTGGTACGGCACGCCGATCGACTTGAGGTATTCCGGGAGCACGTGCTCGGGGAAGTCCGGCTGCTTCTGGTCGAGGTTCACCGCCACCAGCTCGAACTTCACCGGCGCCTTCTGCTGCAGCTGCAGGAGGATGTCGAGCATCGTGTAGCTGTCCTTGCCGCCGGACAGGCACACCATCACCTTGTCGCCGTCCTCGATCATGCCGAAGTCGGCGATCGCGCGGCCGACCTGGTGGCGCAGGCGCTTGGCGAGCTTGTTGTTCTCGTGCGCGCGACGTTGCGCGCGGTGGGCGAGCGGCTGGGGTTCCAGCAAGGGCAGGACGGTACTCATGGACCGTCCATTCTACCGGCGCGGCCGCGGTGACGCTGGCCGCGAGGGCGCGTTAAGCTTCCGGCATGACCGAAAGCGACGATCCCGCCGTGCTCGCGCACCAGCTGGCCGAACTCCGGCTCGAACACCGCGACCTCGACGCGGCGATCGAACGCCTTTCGCGGCTGCCCGACGCGGACGAGCTGACGGTCAAGCGCCTGAAGAAGCGCAAGCTGTGGCTGAAGGACTGCATCGCGCGGCTGGAAAGCGCGCTGATCCCCGACGAGCCGGCCTGAGCGCGGCTCGTCACCCGCGCCGGTCTATCCGAGCAACATCCGCACGATCCCCGCTGCCGCCTCGCGGCCTTCGTACGCCGCCGTCACCACCAGGTCCGCGCCGCGCACGCCGTCGCCGCCGGCGAAAACGCGCGTGTTCGTCGTCTGGAACGGCAGCGCCGCCGTTGCCGCCCGACGCGAACCGCAACCCGACGCTGGCTGCGTCACGCGGATTCGGCCGTTGCTTTCCAGTTCGATGCCGTGTGCCGACAGCCATTGCGGCGGATCGGGCTGGAAGCCGAACGCGATGATCACCACGTCGGCCGCGAGCACCGATTCGCTTCCCGGCACGAGTTCCGCGTTGCGTCGGCCCAGCGCGTCGGGTTCGCCCAGGCGCGTTTCGGCGACGCGCACGCCGGTGACCTCGCCGTCGTCGCCCAGGAGCGCGAGCGGCTGGCGGTTGAAGAGGAACTGCACGCCTTCCTCGCGCGCGTTGGCGACTTCGCGCGCCGAGCCGGGCATGTTCGCCTCGTCGCGACGATAGGCGCAGGTCACGCGCGCCGCGCCCAGTCGCACCGCGCTGCGCACGCAGTCCATGCCGGTGTCGCCGCCGCCGAGCACCACCACGCGCTTGCCGTGAAGGTCCGGCAGGGCGACGCGATCTTCCCAGCCGGCGATCGGCTTGCCCTGCGCTTCGTCGTCGCCATGCACCAGGCGTCCGTTGTGCACCAGGAACGGCAGCGCCGGCAGCACGCCCTTCAGGTCCTGTCCCGGCAGGCCGCCGTCGGTGTAGCGATAGCTGCCCAGCCCGAGGAAGACGGCGTCGAACTCCGCGAGGAGGTCGTCGAGCCCCACGTCGCGGCCGATCTCCACGCCGAGGCGGAACTGCACGCCCATGCCTTCGAGCACGTCGCGCCGCGTCTGCAACACCGACTTCTCCAGCTTGAAACTGGGAATACCGAAGTGGAGCAGCCCGCCGATCTGTTCATAGCGATCGAACACGACCGCCTCGATGCCGGCACGCGCGAGACGATCCGCACACGACAGGCCGGCCGGGCCGGCGCCGATCACCGCCACGCGCTTGCCCGTGGCGGCGACCTTCGACAGGTCCGGTCGCCAGCCGTCGGCGAGCGCGCGATCGCTGATGTATTTCTCGACCGCGCCGATGGTGACCGCGCCGAAGCCGTCGTTGAGCGTGCAGCTGCCTTCGCACAGGCGATCCTGCGGACACACGCGGCCGCAGATTTCCGGCAGCGGATTGGTTTCGTGCGCGAGCGCGGCGGCTTCGAAGATGCGGCCTTCGCGCGCGAGTTCCAGCCAGTTCGGAATGTAGTTGTGCAGCGGGCATTTCCAGCTGCAGTACGGGTTGCCGCAGTCCAGGCAGCGGCTGGCCTGGTGCTTGGCCTCGGCTTCGCCGAAACGCCCGTACAGTTCGCCCCAGTCGCCACTGCGGCGCAGTTCCAGCGGGATGCGCGACGGCATCTGCCGGGGCGTCTCGCGGAAGGCGAACACGGGCTTCTTGCTGTCCATCTTGCTCACGCCGCTCTCCGCAGGTTTTCGGCCAGCGATTCCAGGCTCGCCGCCTTCGGCTTGACCAGCCAGAACTTGCCGAGGAAGTCGCGCATCTCGTCGAGGATCTTCCGCGCCCACACGCTGCCGGTGAGCTGCACGTGCGCCTCCAGCAGTTCGCGCAGGTGCGAGCGATGGTTCTCGAAACCGTCGGACGCGATGCGCAGGATGTCGATGAGTTCGTGGTTGTAGCGATCGACGAAATCGCGCTCGGTATCGAGCACGTACGCCATGCCGCCGGTGAAGCCCGCGCCGAAGTTCAGGCCCGTGCGGCCGAGCACCGCGACCACGCCGCCGGTCATGTATTCGCAGCAGTGATCGCCCGCGCCCTCCACCACCGCCGTCGCGCCGGAATTGCGCACGCCGAAGCGCTCGCCCGCGCGACCGGCCGCGTAGAGTTCGCCGCCCGTGGCGCCGTACAGGCAGGTGTTGCCGATGATTGGCGTCTCGTGCGCGGTGTAGCGCGCGCCCATCGGCGGACGGATCACGATGCGCCCACCCGCCATGCCCTTGCCGACGTAGTCGTTCGCTTCGCCGTGCAGTTCGAACTGCAGGCCACCGGCGTTGAACGCACCGAAGCTCTGGCCGGCGGTGCCGTCGAAGCGAAGCGAAATCGGCGCATCGACCATGCCGCGATCGCCATGCAGCCGCGCGATGCGGCCCGACAGGCGCGCGCCGATGCTGCGGTCGGTGTTGCGGATCGTGTACGCGTACGCGCCGCCGCGCTTGCTCGCGATGGCCTCGGCCAGGTCGACATCGAGCTGCGCCGCGAGGCCCGTCGCATCGGCCGACGGTTGCGGCACGCCGCAATGGCCGCCGTGCGCGAGACCGCTGCCGGCAAGCAGCGGCGCGAGGTCGAGCTTGTGCTGCCGCTCGCCGTCGCCTTCGAGCTGCTTCAGCAGATCGGTGCGGCCGACCAGTTCGCCGAGCGTGCGCACGCCCAGCTGCGCGAGCCAGAAGCGCACTTCCTCGGCGAGCAGGCGGAAGAAGTTCTCCACACGATCGGGCAGGCCGGTGAAATGCTCGCGACGAAGCGCGTCGTCCTGCGTCGCCACGCCCGTCGCGCAGTTGTTGAGATGGCAGATGCGCAGGTACTTGCAGCCCAGCGCGATCATCGGCGCGGTGCCGAAGCCGAAACTTTCCGCGCCCAGCAGCGCGGCCTTCACCACGTCCAGGCCGCTCTTCAGGCCGCCGTCGGTCTGCAGGATCACGCGATCGCGCAGGTCGTTCGACACCAGCGCCTGGCGTGCTTCGGACAAACCCAGTTCCCACGGCGTGCCGGCGTAGCGGATCGACGAGATCGGACTCGCGCCGGTGCCGCCGTCGTGCCCGGAGATGGTGATCAGGTCCGCGCCGGCCTTCGCGACGCCGGTGGCAATCGTGCCCACGCCCGCGTGCGAGACCAGCTTCACCGACACCAGCGCCTGCGGATTGACCTGCTTCAAATCGAAGATCAGCTGCGCGAGATCCTCGATGGAATAGATGTCGTGATGCGGCGGCGGCGAGATCAGGCCGATGCCCGGCATCGCGTAACGCAGGCGCGCGATCAGTTCGTTGACCTTGTGGCCCGGCAGCTGGCCGCCTTCGCCGGGCTTGGCGCCCTGCGCGACCTTGATCTGCAGCACTTCGGCGTTGACCAGGTATTCCGGCGTCACGCCGAAACGGCCCGACGCGATCTGCTTGATCTTCGACACCTTGTCGGTGCCGTAACGCGCTGGATCCTCGCCGCCTTCGCCGGAATTGCTGCGCCCGCCCAGGCGGTTCATCGCGATGGCGAGCGCCTCGTGCGCTTCGGGCGACAGCGCGCCGAGGCTCATCGCGGCCGAATCGAAGCGGCGCACGATGGCCGAGACGGGTTCGACGTCGTCCAGCGGAATAGCGACGGCGTCAGACGTATCGACGTCGAGCAGGTCGCGCAGCGCGGCGGTGGGGCGTTCATTGACCGCGGCGGCGTAACGCTGCCAGTCGTTCCAGTCGCCGGTGGATACGGCGCGCTGCAGGTTCATCACCACGTCGGGATTGAACAGGTGGTATTCGCCGCCCGGCGTGTACTTGAGCAGCCCGCCGATGTTCGGCAGCGCGTTTGCGTTCCACGCGTGTTCGGCGAGCGTGGCCGCGTCCTCGTGCAGTTCGGCGAAGCCGGCGCCGCCGATGCGCGACGGCGTGCCGGCGAAGCACAGGTCCACCACTTCGCGATCCAGGCCGACGATCTCGAACAGCCGGGCGCCGCGATAGCTGCCGATGGTGCTGATGCCCATCTTCGAGATGATCTTCAGCAGGCCCTTCTTGATGCCGCGACGGTAGCTGCGACCGATTTCCGCGACCTGCCCATGCTTGGTCTTGAGGATGCCGCGCACGCCGAGGTCGTGCAGCGTCTGGTACGCGAGGTACGGATACACCGCCGTCGCGCCGACGCCGATCAGGCACGCGAAGTGGTGCGGATCGCGCGCGGTGCCGGTTTCGACGATGAGGTTGGATTCGCAACGAAGCCCCGCGCGCACCAGGTGCTGGTGCACCGCGCCGGTGGCGAGCAGCGCGTGCGCCATGAGCCGGCCTTCGACCGGATAGCGGTCGCTCAGCACCAGCAGCACCTTGCCTTCGCGCGTGGCGGTTTCGGCCTCGGCGCAGATGCGTTCGAGCGCGGCCTTCAGGCCTTCCTCCGGTGCGTAATGCAGGTGGATCAGCGCGTGCGCGTTCTCGTACTGCTCCATCGCCAGCATCTGCCGCAGCTTGCGCTGCGAGAGCACGGGCGAATTGAGATGGATGTGGTCGACGTTGCCGGGGCCGTCGACGAACACGTTGCCCTCGCGACCGAGCTGCGTCGCCAGCGACATCACGCAATCCTCGCGCAGCGGGTCGATCGGCGGGTTGGTCACCTGCGCGAACGCCTGGCGGAACTGGTCGTACAGCGGGCGCACCTGCTGGCTCAGCACGGCCATCGGCACGTCGTCGCCCATCGAGCCGACCGCTTCCTGCTCGGTTTCGGCGAGCGGACGCAGCACCTGCTCGCGCTCCTCGCGCGTGAGCTGGAACAGCTTCTGGAAACGCGTCAGTGTCTCGCTGTCGAAGGGCTCGGCGGCGAGCGCGGGATCGATCAGTTCGGTCTGCAGGTAAGTCACGCCCTGCTTGAGCCAGCGCTTGTACGGGGCGCGCGCGCGGTTGATGCGGTCGATCGCCTCACTGTCGAGCACTTCGCCCAGGTAAAGATCGACGGCGATCATCTCGCCCGGGCCGAGCTTGCCCTTGGCTTCGATCTCCTCCGCCGGGCGCTCCCACACGCCGGCTTCGGACGCGATGAGGAAATGGCGATCGCGCGTGCGCATCCAGCGCGCCGGGCGCAGGCCGTTGCGATCGAGCGTGCACGCGGCGTAGCGGCCATCGACGGTGACGATGCCGGCCGGGCCGTCCCACGGTTCGGTATTGAGCGCGTAGTACTCGTAGAACGCGGCGAGGTCGGCGTCCTTGTATTCCAGCGATTGCGTCGCCGGTGGGATCAGGATGCGCATCGCCTTCAGCAGGTCCATGCCGCCGGCCTGCAGCAGCTCGAGCATGTTGTCGAGCGATTGCGAATCCGAGCCGTCCATCGTGATGACCGGATCGAACTCGGTCAGCTCGAGGTTCGGCGTGCGCCACACGTGTGCACGCGCCTGCGCCCACGCGCGGTTGCCGGAAATGGTGTTGATCTCGCCGTTGTGCGCGAGCAGGCGGAACGGCTGCGCGAGCGGCCAGCGCGGCGTGGTGTTGGTCGAAAAACGCTGGTGGAACACGACGACGCTGGCGGCCAGGTCGCTGCGTTGCAGGTCCGGATAGAGCTGCGAAAGCCGGTTCGGCAGCACCATTCCCTTGTAGCCGATGCTCGCGGTGGACAGGCTGACGACGTAGAAGTCGGGAAACTCGCGCAGGCGCTGTTCGGCGCGACGGCGCGCGAGGAACAGCGAGCGCTGGAAGCTCGCCGCATCGAAGGCGCCGGCGGGTTTCACGAAGATCTGCTCGATGCGCGGCATCGTGCGCTTGGCGAGTTCGCCGCACGCGTCCAGATCGACCGGCACGACGCGCCAGCCGGCGACGTCCACGCGTTCGCGCCGCAGCTGCGCGGCGAACTCGTCCTTCGCGCGCGCCGCTTCGGTTTCATCGTGCGGAAGGAACACCAGGCCGGAGGCGTAATGCGCGCCGAGCGCGATGCCCGACTCGCGCGCGAGCGCGCGCAGGAACGCGTCCGGCTGGCGGATCAGCAGGCCGCAGCCGTCGCCGCTGAGTCCGTCGGCCGCGATGCCGCCGCGATGCGTCATGCGCACCAGCGCCTCGATCGCGCGATCGACGATGGCGCGGCTGGGCGCGTCGTCGAGTTGCGCGATCAGGCCGAAGCCGCACGCATCGCGCTCATCGCGCGGGTCGTAGAGACCGACAGGGCCGGGGCGGTACTGCTGCTGCATCGTCGCTCCATCGCGGATTCTCCGCTGGGTTGCTGTGCGAAACACGACAACGAACCTGGCAAACGCACACTCGAAACCGGGGAATTGCGGCGACGACGAAGGCGGTCCGCTCGCGCGGTCCGGCCTGCCTCACCACCCTGGTTCAACCGAATAAATCACACTTTGTGCGATGCGGCAAATGTCCGGCGGCGCGCACGCGGCACGACGCATTCGGCGTTTCAAGTCGTTGATAGGGCGAGGGAAACTGCGCGACATGCGCCGGCGTTTGGTAACGATTGAAACCATTGGCGCGGCGGGTGCGCGCGGGCGTCGCGCGGTAGTGCTTTGCTGCGACTGCCGAGCTCGTCTTTGCTGCCATTCCCGCGGAGGCGGGAATCCACGTGCCCGGGATGTCACGACTTCTGAAGCGGTCATGGCTTCCCAAAGCTGTCATTCCCACGAAGGGGGAATCCATCTATCCGACGTGTCATGTCTGACGAAGGGCTTGATGTCCCGGAGGCATGGATTCCCGCCTTCGCGGGAATGACAGCCTCAAAGCGGCAATGACCGCGGCGAGCGGGGCTCGACGGCCTGGTAATGCACAGCTGCTTTTGGGGCGCGAAGAAGCGAAGCGCTAAACTTCCGCCTTCTTTCGACCCATCCCCGGCCCCCGTGACCGACACCGCTCCCGCGACGGGCGCGCGCCGCCGAGCCGCGCTCGTCTTCATCTTCATCACGATCCTGATCGACGTGCTGTCGTTCGGCCTGATCATCCCGGTCCTGCCGCACCTGATCGAGCAGTTCGCCGGCGGCGACACCGCGCACGCGGCGTACTGGGTGGCGGCGTTCGGCTTCCTGTTCGCCGGTATCCAGTTCGTGACCTCGCCGATCCAGGGCGCGTTGTCGGACCGCTTCGGTCGCCGGCCGGTGATCCTGCTTTCGTGCCTGGGCCTCGGGCTGGACTTCGTGTTCATGGCGCTGGCCCCGTCGCTGGCGTGGCTGCTGGTCGGACGCATCATTTCCGGCATCACGTCGGCCAGCTTCACCACGGCCAATGCCTACGTCGCCGACGTCACGCCGCCGGACAAGCGCGCGAAAAGCTACGGCCTGCTCGGCGCCGCGTTCGGCGTGGGCTTCATCGTCGGCCCGCTGATCGGCGGTGCGCTGGGCGAGGTCGATCTGCGCCTGCCGTTCTGGTTCGCCGCGGGACTGGCGCTGCTCAACTTCTGCTACGGCCTGTTCGTGCTGCCCGAATCGCTGCCGCCGGAGCGCCGCAGCCCGCGCTTCGACTGGTCGCATGCGAATCCGATCGGCTCGCTCGGCCTGCTCAAGCGCTATCCGCAGGTGTTCGGCCTCGCCGCGGTGGTGTTCATCGCGAACCTCGCGCACTACGTGTATCCGAGCGTGTTCGTGCTGTTCGCCGACTACCAGTACCAGTGGGGCCCGCGCGAGGTGAGCTACGTGCTCGCGATCGTCGGCGTGCTCAACGTGATCGTGCAGGCGGGACTGGTCGGCAAGGCGGTGCACGCGCTGGGCGAACGACGCGCGCTGATGCTCGGCCTCGCGTGCGGCGCGATCGGCTTCGGCATCTACGGCTTCGCGCACGTGGGCTGGATGTTCCTGGTCGGCCTGCCGATCTCGGCGATCTGGGGACTGGCCGCGCCGTCGACGCAGGCATTGATCACGCGACAGGTGGGCCCGGAAGTGCAGGGCCGCATCCAGGGCGCGCTGATGAGCCTGGTGAGCCTGGCCGGCATCATCGGCCCGGTCGTGTTCGCCGGCAGCTTCGGTTACTTCATCGACGACCGTGCGCCGGTGCATTTGCCGGGCGCGCCGTTCCTGATCGCCGGCATCCTGCTGGCGGTGGCGGTGGGCATCGCGTGGCGGTACGCGCGCGTGCCGGCGACGACGCCGGCAGCGAGTGTGGTCGAGCCGGGTTGATGTGATAAAGCTTTGAAGCTTTGAAGCTTTGAAGCTTTGAAGCTTTGAAGCTTTGAAGCTTTGAAGCCCCTCTCCCCGCGGGAGAGGGGTTGGGGTGAGGGGTAACGAAGGCTCACAGGTGAACAGCAGGTGCCTTGATGCACTGCGGTCTGCTTTTAGTCGCACCGTGCCCAACGAAAGCGGCTTCATGCGATGTGGTCGCTCATCACTCCGCCGACCCTCACCCCAACCCCTCTCCCGCAGGGAGAGGGGCTCAAAACGCCGGGCGAGATTAGACGTGACGGACGGACGAGGCACTAGGGCCTTAACACCCCATTGCCGCCAACTTCACCGCCTCGCGTGCGCCGCGACGCCACACTCGGGATCCACGCGACGACCAGGATCCCCGCCATGCCCAAGTGCGATACCTGCGGCAACGACTACGACAAGGCGTTCACCGTCACCATGCCGCATGGCAGCGGGACGTTCGACTCGTTCGAGTGCGCGATCCACAAGCTCGCGCCCACGTGCGAACACTGCGGTTGCCGCATCATCGGGCACGGCGTCGAACACGATGGCAAGTTCTGGTGCTGCGCGAGTTGCGCCAAGCACTCGGGCATCACGGGCATCGACGACCGCATCTGACGCGCGCGAGCGGCGCGCCGCTCAGTCTTCCAGTGCGGTGAGCTGGTCGCCGGGGAAGGGCAGCAGCGCCCAGAACGCGACGTCCTCATGCGCCCACTCGAAGGCCGCTTCGTTGAGGATTTCCAGGAACGTGTCGAAGTCTTCCGGATACGTCTCGCGCCATGCGCCGGCGTGTTCGATCAGCCAGACATAACCGGGCGCGGCGCGCCACGACATGTCGCGCAACACGTCCGACAGCGCATCCCAGTTCGCGCCGAACCCTGCGGGAAAGCCGCCGGCCTTCGCCAGACGCGCCATCAGGTCGGCCTTGTCGACGCAGTCGGACAGGTCGACGCGCATCACCGCGAAATCGAGCCCGGCCGCCGTCTGCGCCATCGCCTCGCCGTCGCGGTCGTCGATGAAGTACGCGCCACCGTGTTCGGGGTCGGCGAGGATCGTGCGCAGGTCGACGGCGCTCATCGCGTCTCCTTCGATGCCCATTCGAAGCGGCGGAAGCTCTGGTAGTGATCGGCCGTGTACCAGTATTCGACCGGCGGATCGCCGCCGGCGATGATCCGTCGCGCGCCGCGCGTGTCGGCGCCGGGCGTGGGCACGGTGTATTCGCGGTAATAGCCGCGCGGCTGCTGCCGCAGGCGGCCTTCGCGATTCTGGAACTCGCTGCCGTCCTGCCGGTACGGATGCGCCGCGCCGCTGGCGATGCGGTCGAGCACCGCATGCGCCTCCACCGGCAGGAACGCCGGATAGCCGACCTGCGCCGCATGCTGCGCGGTGACCGGCGGCGCGTCGGCCGTGCGCAGTTCGCCGTCGCCGGCGCGCCTGGTCA
The DNA here is from genome assembly GCF_003382285.1 of Lysobacter soli. GTDB lineage: Bacteria > Pseudomonadota > Gammaproteobacteria > Xanthomonadales > Xanthomonadaceae > Lysobacter_J > Lysobacter_J soli. Next base: position 36,728 of record NZ_QTJR01000018.1, on the reverse strand, counting down.
ACGCCCACAGGGCGACCAGCGCGATGAGCGCGACGAGCCAGATCGAATGCGAACGGCGCACGAGCGATCAGCCGAGTGACGCGTCAGCCGCAGCGGATGCCGGTGATGGCGCCGCGGTCGTTGACGTCGACGTTCACCCGATCCTCCCGGAAATCCATCGTCGCCATCTGGCCCGGACGCAGCACGCGCGCGTCGCGGCTGCCGGTGCCCTGCAGGATGCGGTTGACGACGTCGTCGTTGACGGCCGAACCGATCGCCCAGCGCGCACCTTCGGCATTGCACTTGCCGGTCGGCGCGGTCGGCCCGCCGGCGACCGGCGTCGTGGATGCACAGCCGGCCAGCGATGCGGCAGCCAGGACGGTCAGGCACAGGATGATGCGGGTCATGGGGTTCTCCTTGTCGTGGTCGGGCGCACCGTGCGCCCGGACGCGTGTTCAGGGTGTAAAGGATAGCTGCGGTGGTGTGTCGCTTTGGATGCAATACGTGGCGCCCAGGAACTTCAGCTCCATCACCGCGCCGCTCGTCCCGACCCTCACCCCAACCCCTCTCCCAAAGGAGAGGGGCTCGACCTCAGCGCGTTTTAGAACTCCGCCTCGAGAATCGAATACCCCGCATCGCGCATGCCCAGCGCTTCATATGTCTTCTGCGCGTTGGTGTTCTCGCGTTCGACGTACAGGCGCAGGCCGACCACGCCGGGCGTGTCGCGCGCGAGTTGTTCGACGTGGCGGTACAGCGCGGTGAACACGCCCATGCGGCGGAACTGTGGCGGCACGTAGACGCTCTGGATCCACCACCAGTCGCCGTTGCGCCAGTCGCTCCACTCGCGCGTGAGCATCAGCGTGCCGGCCGGCGCGGCGATGGTTTCGCGACCGGCGACGGCCGATTCGTGCATCGCGACGAAGTAGCGCGCCTTCGCCGGGTCGGCGATGCCCGCTTCGACGCCTGCGCGCACGGTCTTCTCGTCGAGCTGCTTGTGCTCGGTTTCCAGTGCCATGGCGACGGCCCATTGGGCGAGCAGGTCGCGGTCGTGGGCGTGCGCGGCGCGGATGCGGAGTTGGGACATGGCGTCGGGTGATGAGGGATGGAAACGACGGCTGTCAGCGCGTCACGGTAATGACGCCGCACGCGACGCGACCGCCCGCATTGCCGGTCGGCTGCGTGCGGTAGTCGTCGGCCGCGGCATGCACGATCACCGCCTTCCCGGCGACGTCGTTCGCCGCGCCGCCGCCGAGTGTCACGCCTTCGGCATGGGCATTCACCTGCGCGACGCCCTCGGCGTTGGCGACGAGGTTGTCCATGTCGCCGCCGTGGTGCGCCCCGCTGCCGACCTTGCCGTGCGGCTGCGCGGCGGGGTTGAAGTGGCCGCCGGCGCTGCTCGCGTCCGCCGCGCTGCAGTCGCCCTTCTCGTGGATGTGGATCGCGTGCGTGCTGCCCGGCGACAGGCCGCCGACTTCGCCCGTCAGGTGCACGCCGTTGCCCATCGGCACGACGGTCAGCTTGCCGCTCACCAGGCTGCCCGACGCCGAAGCGAGGTTCACCGTGGCGGACTTCGCGGTCGATTGCGCGGCGGGCGTCGGTGCGCTTGCGGCGGGCGCGGTCGACTTCGTCGGCGCGGACGAGCTGCAGGCCGACAGCGCGAGCACGGACGCGGCGAGCAGGACGGGGGTGAGGGCGGTCTTCATCGGCTTCTCCTTGCGAAACGGACAACGGTGTCTGGTTCCTGCCCCTCCCGCGTGCGAAAGGAGCGCCCCGATGGGGCAAAGCGGGCGACGGTGCGGCAGGCTACCGTCGCGACGGTAGGCCGCCGGTGAACGGCGCGGCGGCCTTCACGACGGACGACGCCGTCCGGGCCCGAGCTTGCGCGTGAGCGTATTGCGCCCGAGCCCGAGCCGCGCCGCCGCTTCGGTGCGACGCCCGCCGGTGTGTTCCAGCGCCGCATCGAACAACGCACGTTCGAACCGTTCGCGCGCCTGCGCGTGGATGTCGTCGCGGCCGAGTTCGAGCTGCGCGCGCGCCCACGCGGCAAGTCGGCGATCCCAGTCATCATCGCCCGCGGCGTGCGCGTCGTCCTTGCCCGGCGTGGCCGCAAGCGCTTCGTCGAGGTCCTCGCGCGTGATGGTGTCGCCCGGTGCGAGCGCGGCCAGACGCCAGCAAAGGTTCTCGAGCTGGCGCACGTTGCCGGGCCAGTCGTAGGCGACCAGTCGTTCGATCGCGGCGGGTGCCAGGCGCTTGGCCGGCGCGTCGAAACGCGTCGCGGCCGCCCGCAGGAACCGTTCGGCAAGACGCGGCACGTCCTCGCGACGTTCGCGCAGCGCGGGCAGCCGCAGGCGCACGACGTCGAGCCGGTGCAGCAGGTCGGCGCGAAAGCGTCCTGCGTCGACCAGCGCTTCGAGATCCTGGTGCGTCGCGGCGATCACGCGCACGTCCACGCGGATCAGCTCGCGCCCTCCGACGCGGAAGAATTCGCCTTCGGCCAGCACGCGCAGCAAACGCGTCTGCAACGGCAGCGGCATGTCGCCGATCTCGTCGAGGAACAGCGTGCCGCCGTGCGCCTGTTCGAAGCGGCCGACGTGGCGCCGCTGCGCACCGGTGAACGCGCCGGCCTCATGGCCGAACAGCTCGCTTTCCAGCAGCTCGGCGGGGATCGCCGCGGTGTTGAGCGCGACGAACGGCGCCTGCGCGCGCGGCGATTCGCGATGCAGTGCGCGCGCGACCAGTTCCTTGCCGGTGCCGGTTTCGCCGGTGATCAGCACCGACAGCGGGGCCTGCGCGAGGCGGCCGATCGCGCGGAACAGCGTGCGCATCGCCGGCGCCTCGCCGATCAGCGCGTCGTCCTGCGTCGCAGCCGTGTCGCGTTGCGGCGGCTCGGCGGCTTCGCGCGTGGCGAGCGTGCGCGCGGCCAGTTCGACCGCTTCGTCGAGATCGAACGGCTTCGACAGGAACTCGTGTGCACCGCCGCGGAAGGCGCCGGCGGTGCTGGCGACGTCGGTGTAGGCGCTCATCACGATGACCGGCAGCTTCGGCGCCTGCGCCTTCAGTTTGTCGAGCAGAACCAGGCCGTCGTCGCCGGGCATGCGCACGTCGGTGAAGAGCAGGTCGGGCGCACCACGTTCGGCGAGCGCATCGAGCGCGTCGCGCGCGTTCTCGAAACCGTCGACGCGATAGCCGGCCTCGCGCAGCGCGGTGGCGAGCACGAACCGCACGCTGCGGTCGTCGTCGACCACCCAGACGCGGGCATCGCTCGTGCCAGGTGGCTTCATCAGGGTGCGTCCTCGACGTGCATCGGCAGCAGCAGGGTGAACACGGTGTGGCCCGGGCGGGAACGGTAGGCGAGCGAGCCGCGGTGTTCGCGCGCGACCTGCTGCGCGAGCGCGAGCCCGAGGCCGCTGCCTTCGGCGCGTCCCGACACGAGCGGCAGGAACAAGCGTTCGGTGAGTTCGTCGGGGACGCCGCGGCCGTCGTCGATGATCTCCAGCCGAAGCGCGATCGGATGCACTGCATCGGCGATGCGCACCGCGTGTTCGGCGCGCGTGCGCAGCGTGACGTTCGCCGCGCCGGCCTCGATCGCGTTGCGCACCAGGTTCCACACCGCCTGCATCAGGCGGTCGGAATCGCCGGCGAACTCGGGCAGGCTCGGGTCGTAATCGCGCACCAGCCGCACGGCCCAGCCGGCGTCGCTTTCGGCCAGGCGCAGCACGCGTTCGAGCACGGCATGGATGTTGAGCGGCGCGTGCGGCCGCGGTGGCGCCGGCGTGAGCAGGCGATCGACCAGCGCGGTGAGGCGTTCGACCTCGGAGCCGATCATCGCCACCAGTTCGCGCGAATCGCCCTGCGTCTCGGCATCGAGCCGGCGCGACAGCAACTGCGCGGCGCCCTTCAGGCCGGCGAGCGGATTGCGCAGTTCGTGCGCGAGCCCCTTGAGCGAGGCCGACAGCGCGGACGGCAGCAGCAGCGCCGGATCGTCGCCGGGGAATTCGTCGACCGGATGCGCTTCCAGCAACCAGCCGCCGTCGTCGCGCCGGCTCAGCCAGACATCGGCGAAGCATTCCTCGCCATCGGCGTAGCGCAGGCGGCTGCGGCGCACGCGCAGCGGCGCGTCGGCGGCGTCGAGGCGGCCCATCGCATCGGCGAGCCGTCCCTCGCCGCCGTCGAGCCCGGCGAGCGGCCAGCCGATCAGCCGGCGCGCGCCCACCCCGAGCCAGCGCGAGAACGCCGCGTTGCAGCCGATGATCGCCCCTTCCTCGTCGCTCCACGCGACGGGTGTGGTCAGCGTGTCGAGCTCGGGGCGGAGGGTGTCGGGCGGGGTGGGCATTGCACCATCCTAGTGCAAGGGCAGCCGCGCGGTCGCCGTCGCCGTGCTTGCCGCGGCTGGTCGGCCGGCCATAGTTTGTCCTTGAAGCCAAACTATGGTGGCCGGCACGGGCACGAACTATGGTGCGGCTCCCATAGCGTGCTCATAGCGCATCTATCTGGGGGCAGAGGGTCGTCGGTTCGAATCCGGCGTCCCGACCATCTTTTCAAGGACTTAGGTGACGGTGAAGCTGCCCGTCACCCTAAAGTCACCCTATTGTCACCAAATACATTGCCCACTCGGCACGGTGACACACGCCGTGTCAGAATTCGCCGGTCCGAACGGTCCTCCCAAAGTGACTCTCATGTCAGAGCAGCTCAAAGCCGACAGCCTGGTCCAAGCTCGCTCCGAGAACATCGATCGCTACAAGCGCAACTTCGCTGGTCAGGTGGTTTGTGAGCTTCGATTCCCGACCCTGCTCGAGTTGGGAAAGGATCGACCTCCGGCTTCTTTCATCAAGGCGCTCCGCAAGCAGTACCCGACGTTGGACTCCGCAAACGAGTTCAAGTTCGCGCTTGGAAGTACCACCGCGGAAGCAGCGCACTCGCATGTGTTGCGATCGGTGAGGGGCAATTGGGCGGTGACTCTGAAAGAGAGCACGATCGCGCTCGAGACTCGGACCTATCCGGGGTACAAGGCGTTTCGGGAACGGATGGTCACCGTCATTGATGCGGCGGCGGAGATCATTGACTCCGAGTTCTTTACTCGCATTGGAATGCGCTTCATTAACAATATTGAAAATGATGAAGATCCCGCTCAAGGGTGGATCAACCCGGCATTAGTCGAACCGATACGGAGCGGCGCATTCCTAGGAATTGTGGAATATGCGGGAAGAGTTCAGCTTGCAGCCGCGGATGGCGGTGTGCTTCTTCAGCATGGGGTTAAGCTCGTAGACTCCGGCAGCGGTAACCTCAAGCCAACGTACAGTTTCGATATCGATTGTTATCGCAACGAAACTGCAATTGGCGAGGCGTACGACGCAATGGATGCCATCCACGCACAGGCGTTTGACGTTTTCGACTGGTGTCTCGACACGAAGGCTCGTGAGTTTCTTAGCTCGGAGAAGGGGTGATGGACTACTACGCTTCCCACGTCGACGTATCGCTTGCCGGTTCTTATCATCCGCCTGCGATTTCGGGAGAGCCCCCAAAGCACTGGACAACATTCGCCGGCCCCGAGAAGTGGTTGAGCGAAAGGTTCGACTCTCGAGTTGCTGAAGGCTCAACCTCGCGTCCCAGCGCGACCACTCAAGCGCTGGAAGTGGCGCCTACCAGTGCGCTGATTGACCAGACCCGCGACCAAGAAACTGGGCAACGAAGCAAGCAAGGAGAGAGCGACGTTGAGCGGATTGCTCGACAACGCATTCACGTAATGGCCCTGCGTGCGGGTGAAGGCAATAGGTCATCTGAATTGCTTGCGCGCTTGGAGATCCTCAATCAGCGGATTACCGAGCGCGCGCCTCGCGTGACGTCTGCTCAAGTAGCGGCCTTGGAGCTATCAGTGTCGCGCCTTGATTCTCTGAATCAGGCGCACGCGGAGCGCATGCGGCGGCTTGGACTCTAAGCAGCGCTGTGAACGTCTTTCACTATCCGAAGGCTAGGCAAAAGCGGTCGCTCAAGCCGCGGCAGTTCCGTCGTTATCAAACCTACAAGCCGTATCTTCAGCACGAATTTGCCAGGGTGTGCGTGTATTGCCGCCAGCCTGATTCAAGTGTGCCGAACCTGAATTTTCAGGTCGATCATTATCGCCCCAAGAGCATCAGTAAGTTCGCGCATCTTGTATGCAGCTATGAAAACCTCTTTTACTGCTGTTCCGCTTGCAACAGCCGGAAGGGGGCCTACTGGCCTGACGACGAAACTGCTGGCCCGTACGTGGTCAACCCATGCGATCACGAGATGGCCTCGCACCTCAAGTTCGATTCGGCAACCGGCCGCATGGACCCGAAGTCTGCCTATGGGCGTCACACCGAAGAACTGCTCCTACTCAATGACGAGGAAAGCGTCGCTTATAGGCGTAGTACTCTGCAGGTCCTACGGCTACTGAACGATGCTGTTGGCGAGCGTGAGCGTTCACTAAAGAAGATCTCTGCCCGGCTGAAGTCGAAGCGCATTACGCAGGCAGACCACGACTCTGCGGTTGCCGACATCACAGCTGAACTGTCGGAGCTACGCCGTACGATCGCCGCTTACGCTGGAACGCTCCCGCTTAGAAGGCTGCCTGGTATGCGCAATGGAATCGATCTGACTGCCTAACTCGAAGGCAGCTTGATTCCGGTCGCCACTGAGCTCCACGGCGCATCGTGGCCCTCCAGATAGGCCTTCGTCATGCTCTCGCTGCTATGGCCCATTAGCGCCTGCACCTGCTGCAGCGTCCATCCCGATTCCTGCAACAGCGCACCGCCCAGGCTCCGTGGAAGGTCGGCGGGTTGTCGCCGACAATTTCCGCTTCGTCACGGGCATCTGCGAACGCGCGCGACAGCTGCTCGGGTAGAACCTGCATGTGATGCGTGCGCGCCTTCGCGCGCTTGTCCTGCGGCCGTGCCTTATCCGGCAGCCGGTGCACCACGAACGGCGACACGACGGCGTCCCGTGCACGCGCCAGCACGGCCTCCAGCTCGGGGCCGATGGCGATCTGCAGGCGGACCCCGCTGGTACCCTCGGTCTTCGACGGCACGACCCACAGCGAGCCCGCCCGCGCATCGGAAAAGCTCAGGCTGACCACGTCCTCGCGCCGCAGCAGCGTCAGCAGGGACAGGTCCATCGCGACCTGCACCCACGCCGGCGCCTTCGCCCAGATCTTCCGGTAGTCCTCGACCGTGAGGCGTGCGCGCCTGCGCTCGTGCGTGAACTTGCGCGTGGCCGGACTGAAGGGACACCCGGACGTTCGTCAGCGCTGACTTGCCGACCGACCGCAAGCCGCTATCCGCAATCATCCGTTCGACTTCTTCGATGCCTCGCGAAGTCATCCCGAAGCGGGCATAGATCTCCTCTCTCTCGGCGGCAGACGGGCCGCCGAGCTCTCTCTGAAGGTTCATTAGTGCCTCCTAATCGCCCGCAACGAGGCACCGCCAAGAGGTGCCCGTGCCTCGTCCGGTCAGGACTTGACAGTGGGGTTGGGGAGGGGGAGAGTGTCGACAGCGGCTCGTAACGTCGCCGACCCCGAGAACCCGCGAGCTCGAATCTCGCGGGTTTTCGCTTTCCGGCTCCCATCAAATGGAGTCCGGCAATTGCTTACGTCATGGGGCACCTCCCAAATGCGCGCGCAGATACGCGCTGACGTCGCTGGCGTGGGCAAACCACCCGCGCCTTCCCGGAAGTCTGAACAAGGCTATCGGCAATCTTCCGGTTGCATGAGCGCGGCGCAGGCTCGCCGGACTGTTGAAGCCCAGCAAACGTGACAGGTCCTTTACTTGGACTAAGCCGCCATAGCGGGCCGCGATCCAAGAAGCGGAGAGATCTTCATCCAAGGCGGTTGGTTCGCTCACGGATCGCCCAGTAGCGTCCAGTCCACCGGGACGTTACGCTCCATTGAGCTAGGCCGCACCCAAAGAATGCCTCTATTTAGAATCGCAATTCCTTGGAGAGCACATGGGCGAGTTGTACGAATCCCTGAGTGCGTTAGAAGCGAAGCAGGAGGGGCGTCGGGGTCCGCTTCCGCGCGAGGCCATCGCGCAGAACGATCCGGACGCGCGCAGGTTGCAGCAGCTACGAGGCGTTGGCCCGATGATTGCCACCGCGCTGGTGGCTGCGGTGGGCGATGCACGGCAATTCGCCAATGGCCGTCAACCGTCAGCGTCGCTAGGGCTGACACCGCGTCAACACAGTTCCGGCGGCAAGGAGCGATTGCTGGGCATCAGCAAACGCGGCGATGCCTATCTGCGCTCGCTGCTGGTGCATGGCGCGCGGGCGATGCTGCGAACGGCCAGGGGCAAAGAGGACCGACTCAGCCGATGGGCATGCCGGCTGGCCGAACGGTCACACCCGAACGTCGCCTGCGTGGCCTTGGCCAACAAAACTGCACGCATGGCCTGGGCCATGCTGCGCAACGGCACCGACTATCAACCGGACCTGGCTGCCGCCTGACGCCTAGGCGAGCCCCCACAGATTGCGAGCAACCTGCAGATGGCAAACCGCTCGGACCGGCGTCGGCAAACCTCTAAATGTCCTGGTGCGCAAGCACGTGTTAGCGATTGGGAGCCGGCGCGCGAATAGCCCATCAAGGCCCAGCATCGAAGCGATGCAGCAGTCCGAGGCCGGATATACGTGCGCAGTCGACTAGGGCGCCGAACGCGGAATGCTTGCAGCCAGAGGAGGAGTCCATATACGGACATTCGGCCTGGTTGGCGCCGCACAGACGCCGCCGCTGGCGGCTCGCTTCAAGCCAGGACCATCACAGGGTGGTGGCGTAAGGTGAGGCTCCCCAGCTAGGTGAAGCCCGATGACAGACGATCCCAGGAACCGCGGAGAGCCCGACCGCTCCCGCATCAACTTAAACGAAGAGCACGAGGTTCGTTACTGGACCAAGGCCCTGGACGCCACCGAGGCGGAGCTTCGCGCCGCTGTGGAGGCAGTGGGTCCTACGGCCGACAAGGTCCGCGAGTACTTCCAGCGGCGCCGGTAGCTGGATCAAGGAACTGGGCGCCAGCGAGGAGCGCCTCCGCGAGGCTGTTCAAGAAGTAGGCACATCTGCCGATGAGGTTCGGGAATTCCTAGCCAGGCTGTGACCGTCCTCCGCGGGAGGGGGCGACTTCTAGTACCCAGCGCCCGCGGGCGTCTTCGTGCCATCGGCCGGACCTAATGCTCTGTCCGACCGCATCTTCCATTTCGACGAAGCGCCCTGACCTGCCTGGACCTGCCGGCGGCCCATCCAGTACGAATCGCATGACTGGATGATCTGGTACCCTCGCCCAGACGAAGGCTTCCCAAAGACGCTGCTTCTCCTCATAAGAAAGGGCGTGATAGGCCGTAGGGTCCAGGAAGGAAGCAAACGCTTCCCCAGCTCTCGGATCTTCTTGGTCTCTCATCGGCCAATCCCTGTTTGGCTGACGTCAAGCTTGCGCTCGGGCGAGGCGGGCGCTGGGAGCAACGCTCGATTTGTGCGTGAAGTCCAGCCCGGCTTCTACAAGCCAGGCGTTGCGAGCCCGTGGCAGTGCAGTATTTCGTCTACGGCGGTTCGAATCTCATCCGGATCTTCCGCTCGACTAATCATTGGCCCGACGTAACACGTGACCGCCGCCAGGACGTCGTCTTGCGGCACCGCCCGAATGATCACCGGCACCAACGCATCAAACGCTTCAAGATCATGTTCGTCGGCGTCCGACATAACCTTTCTCCCGTGCCTTGGGAACTGAAAATTGTCCGCGACGATCGTTAAACGTGGGTCAAAACATGGCGTCGCCCCACTCGCGTACGCTCACCAATACCTACACTTCAGCCCGGCTGCACGTGTGCATGACCGTTGAGGCTCTAGCGTACCGATCTCACGGGTGCAATTTTCAGGTGGCACAAGATCGCCACGTGAGGGAGGGGAATGCGAATTCTGTTTGTTGAGGACGAAGCTGACACCCGGCTACTTGTGGGCCAGGGGCTTCGAATCCACGGCTTCAGTGTGCGCTTTGCCGAGGATGGAGTGGCGGCGATGCGAGCTCTTCAGGAAGAGCAATACGACGCCGTGGTTACGGATGTGAGCATGCCGAATGGCGTTAGCGGCATCGAGGTTGCCCAAGAGGTTCTTCGGCTTGACCCGGTGGCGCCTGTCCTCATTGTGTCGGGCTACGCCCGCAGTCAACTTCCGTCGTTGCCGGAAGGCACACGGTACCTGGCGAAACCCTATCGGTTCGCCGAGCTCGTCTTAGTACTACGGGAAATGATCAGCGGGCGAATCTCGTAAATGAATCTACGAGGCGCGCCGGCCGGTGCCACCCGGGCACCACGCGCCTGCTAGGCCCGCGATCTCCCCGGAGGCGTATCAAATTGTAGGCTTCGATCAGTCCGGCTCCAGCTCTCGCGCGCATAGATCCTAACGTCGGACCAGCGCAGCTTGTCCGCATGGGCACTCGTCTTCCAGCCCAACATCAGGTGTGGCTCCACTTCGTCCCAGTCCAATGCGGGGAGTTGAGCTCGCGCTAACCGGCCCAGTTCCTCCGCGAATACCTGCTCGCCCTCCGATACGGTAGCCATGGCTTGATCCTCGGTGGGGACTAGACCATACACCCTGCGGATGCTCACCGTGTCGGAGCGTTGTTAGAGGTCCGTTCCTACTTGCTTCACTCGCGCGGAATGCGCGCTCGCAGGATGTCGAGCTCGAAGATCAACCTGCGTCTGTGAGCTGTGAGCTGCTCACGCTCGTCGTCAGCGAGCTGCATCTGTTCCCAGCTTTCAGCAAGCGCTACTAGCCGGGTACGAAGTTCATCGTAGAACTCCGCGTCGCCGCCCGTCTTGGCGAGGAATCTCAAATTCTCGATTGCCAATCGTTGTTCGCCGTACATACCCCCCCCAACCGCTGGGCTTCTACGGGTCGGAGTGTGAAGGGACCACAGTACGCCCTTACCCGCCCGCACGTCGTGAGCAGCGCGCCGCTGATCGCGCGAAACGGACCGCGGCGCGTGCTGCGGTGGCAAAACCTCTCCACGACCGCAGGGCGAAACCCGACGCCGTCGTTCAGCTCGCGCCGCTGCCAGCACCGAAGAAGGAAGCGCCGAGGAGACCGTCGAGCAGTGGATGGCCCGTACTGGGAACACACCGCAGGTGCTTCCATCGGCGCCGTCTCGAAGCCGCTCGGCTTCATCCCCTTCAACAACAGCGCGAAGAGGGCGGCATGAATCAGCACCTGTTCCCTCGCCCGCCGCGGCGAATGAAGCAGCCGCGAGAAGACCAGCTGCGAGACCTACTCCGCGATGCCGCCGAAACGATCGAGAGGCAGGCGCGGGAAATCGAGCACCTTCGGCGCCCGTGGTGGCGCCGCCTACTCTGGAGAGCCGCATGAACCAGATCGATCAGCACGCAACACTCCGCGCGGCGCACGCCGCTGGCGCCCGCATCCAGGTCTGGCGCCTGCGCGACTACACCGACAGTTCCGCAGACGGCGAGTGGGGGACGCTAGCCGACACGGCGCAGTTCACCTGCCCTGCCCACCTACATCGAGTACATCCGGATGATCAGCCGCGCGCTCAGATCTCTTCGGTCGACGTGTAAGTCGATCTGGATCCGCCAACCCATGAGCGTTGTGGTCAAAACGCGTCACGCCGACGGCAGCAACTTCCATCGCTGCGCCGAGCCCCTCATTCCAGTCTGCAAATACTCCGAGATCGATGTGACGATTGTCGTTGACAAACTGCAGGCTAAAGCGCCAAGCCGAGGCATCCCGGCGGTCGGCTTCAACCACGTAGTCCGCGAACCCGTGATGTCCAAGCAGACGGATCAGCCAGATGTCAGGGTACTCAGAGGGTTCCATGCTCAGTCCTCCTCCCTTGGAAGGAATCGAACGTCCGGCTGGGCGAGTAAGACGAATGTCTTCCCGCGCACAGGCATTCCTGCAGGATGGGCGCCCGACCGGATGCGGCGCGTGACGGAGGAACCGGAAGCCCCGCAGTTTGAAGGACGCGCCTCAGCATGAAGCTCCTGGCTGCGCACGCCTGGATCGAGAAGTACTTCGCGCCGGAGAGCCGGCCGGCGGAAATCACCCTTATGCGGGCTGCGCAACGGCAAGGTGCCGGGCCGGAAGGTCGGCGGCACGTGGTACGTCGACGAGCACGCTTGGCTTGCCGACGGTGACGAGCTGGTGCAGCGTGTTCTGGACGAGGCGAGCTGAAGATCATGATGGGACGCACGAGAACAGCGACGTCGCCGTCGCCCGCCGCCGCGCCCAGCACCGCGGGCCTGGATGAAGAGCGTGCGGTAGATCGTCTCGTGTGACACCTGGCCGTTCGCGTCGTCGGGATGGATGCGCTTGAGCCATCCGGCGATCTGCTGCGGAGACCAGCGCTGTTGCAGCTTGGCCGCGACCTGTCGCGCCACGGCTCGGTGCCGGGCCAGCTTACAAGTCTTCGGGTGTAGCAGATCCTTGTCCGGTACTTCATATGCAACACTCCTGCTGCCGAAGCAGCCTTCAGTGTGTTGCATCGACCGGTTGAAACCGCAGTCGAAAGCCGACATTAGCATCCGATGCAGCGTCCGCACTGCCCCAATGTCCGTATATGGACTCCTCCTATGGCTGAAAGCATCCCGCATTCGGCGCCCTAGTCGCCTGCGCACGTATATCCGGCCTCGGACTGCTGCATCGCTCCGATGCTGAGCCTTGATGGGCTATTCGCGCGCCGGCTCCGAATCGCTAACACGTGCTTGCGCACCTTGGGTTTACCGACGCCGGTCCGCCCGGTTTTTTCATCTGCAGGTTACTCGCAATCTGTGGGGGCTCTCCTAGGCGTCAGGCGGCAGCCAAGTCCGGTCGATAGTCGGTGCCGTTGCGCAGCATGGCCCAGGCCATGCGTGCAGTTTTGTTGGCCAAGGCTACGCAGGCGACGTTCGGGTGTGACCGTTCGGCCAGCTGGCATGCCCATCGGCTGAGTCGGTCCTCTTTGCCCCTTGCCGTTCGCAGCATCGCCCGCGCGCCATACACCAGCAGCGAGCGCAGATAAGCATCGCCGCGTTTGCTGATGCCCAGCAATCGCTCCTTGCCACCGGAACTGTGTTGACGCGGTGTCAGGCCGAGCGACGCTGACAGTTGACGGCCATTGGCGAACTGCCGCGCCCACTGCAGCCACCAGCGCGGTGGCAATCATCGGCCAACACCTCGTAGCTGCTGCAACCTGCGCGCGTGCGGATCGTTCTGCGCGATGGCCGCGATGTCCGTGTCGAGTTCGGCGACGCGTTCATCCAAGCCACGTACGTCATGCCCTTCGTGGGACGGTGAAGAGCCTCCTCGACGAACGAGCTATAAGCTGAGGCTACTTCGACCAGTTGCTCACACTGCCTGTGGGAGTGTCGAATGTCCCACTGGGGGCAGAGGCATGCAGATTCTACTCGTCGAGGATGACAAGGAAGTCGCGGAGAGCGTTGCGGACGCGCTCGCTGTCCTTGGACACTCTGTAAGCCATGCATCTTCGGTTGTTGAAGCTCTCAAGCTTATCGATGTGACCTGCCCCAATGCCGCGGTGCTAGATGTGGACCTTGGCGGCGGCACCAGCGCGGATGTGGCATCCGTTCTGAATGAGAGATCGATCCCGTTTGTCGTTGCCACTGGGCAAGCTAAAGCAGATACGCCGCTCGAGATGTTAGGTAAACCGCACCTGCGCAAGCCATATCTAATAGATGACCTTGAGCGGGCCCTGGATCTGGCTTGCCCAGGGGTCGGCAGCATTGGGCGCTGAGAGTTAAGCTTGGAGCGGAATTCGAACGGTGAAGGTGGTCTTCCCTCGCGCTGATTCGCCGACCACCTCGCCCCTATGCGCCTTCACGATCTCTCGGACAATGAAGAGGCCCAGGCCGAGGCTCGTACGTTCGCCGCTTGTCGCCGGCTGCAGGCCTCGTCGTAGAGGGTTGAACAGTTCGTCCAGTGAGGCCGACGGGAGCGGGGCGCCGCGATTGCGTACCACGAGTTCAACGCCCTCTGCTGTTCGTGCTAGAGAAACCAGAATCGCTGACCCACTCTCGCCGTATTTGTAAGCATTGCTAACTAGGTTCGCTAGCACTTCGCGTAGGCGTGAGGCGTCAAAGCTGTCGCAAACGGGTCCCGAGGTGTAGAACCTGATCGTCGCTTCGGGAAGTGCTGTGCGCAGCAGGTCGATTTCTTCGCTAAGAACCTCACTGAGGCAGCATTCCGAGCGCACAATGCGCACTCCGACGCCAAGTTGGGTCCTGCTGTAGTCAAGAAGGTCGTCAAGCAGCTTGCTCATGCGCATCCCGCTGCGGACGATGCGTTGCGTCTGCTCGGAATAGGGGCCATCGCGCGTCATCCGAGACAGCAGGTCCGACGTTGTCACGATGACACTCAAGGGCGCGCGGAGATCGTGTCCGAGAACGCCGAGGAACACCTGGCGCCAAGACTCTGCTTCCTTCGAAAAATAGGAGACGGACTCTGAAATGGCCTGATCAATAGCTTCGTTGAATCGGATCATGTCGTCGAACGACTGCTTTGAAGGCTCATGCGCATCAATCCATAGTCGAAGCACTGCAGCTCTTAGAGCTCTGTACTCCGCAACCATTTGATTGATGTCGAAGCCGCCCTTAGCCCTCAACATGCCGTGGGTGCTTGCAGGGGTCCGAGGTCCGTCCAGCGCAGATGCCCGCCCTTCCGATTTAAGCAGCTGGGCCTCGGCGGATTGTTTCGTTCGCAGGTCTGCAACTACGGCCAACAGAATTTCCGGGATGTGATCCCTCAGCGCGGTTTCGTCTAGGTGCACTCCCTGAGGAGTCTGCGTTGCGGCGAAGGCCTGCGCCCCATCGGCAATTAGACAGACGTTTTGTTCGATGAAGTCGGCAAGACGCATTACGGACTCTCTCTCCGGGACCGGCTACCCTGACACGAGCGCGTGACGATCAGGTCTGCACTGATGAGCTCGCTTATGGGGTGAGACGTGCTCGGCAGGGAAGTTTGACGTGGCTGACCCCGTTGGTCGTCGAGTCGCAATGATCGGCGCATGATTGCCGCGACCTGCTTACTCAGCCAGGCGTCGCCACGACTCCTCAATCTTTTCTCGGAGCAACTGGCTTGCGCTAACCAAGCGGCTGGACTGGTCTGTTAGCTGGCGCGATTTCTGGCGGTGCCAGCTGAGGGCGTCGCGCTGTTCGGCGAGCTGAGCGAGCGCCTGCGCGAGCCGCGCCGCCGCGTCACGTTGGTTTTCTCGCTGCGAGTTCAGGGGCGCCGGCATCTGACCCTCCTGCGGGCAAGGTAGCCGGCCGAGCGTAAAAGCAGTGCAGAAGAATGATTGGCGTTCCGCAAGAGATGTCTGCTGACGGCCGGGCTCTGCCAGCCGCGGGAACGCAAGCCTGGCGGTCTGGCCGGCAACTGATCTTTTGTGCGGCAAACATCCAGGTGACGCGAGAGCCCAGCACTTAGCGCATCAGCATCCGCTAGCGCAGAAGGATGCGGTTTCGGCGAGGGTCATCGCAGGAACTCTAGGCCGTTGTAGCGCTCGCGCCAATCGCGCAGCGGCCTGGCGCGGAGACAACTATCCAAGGAGAACTGCTTCGCATTCCGAATGTCCGATGCCAAGAGTGCAACCAGGTTTGCACACTGCTGACGTAATTGTGTGTCGCTTTGCGTCACCTTTTTGACCGCGGCGAGGAGCTCTTCAAGGGTCAGCAAGTTCCCATCCGCGACTGGACTAAGCCCCTTTCGGAGCCTCATCGACACGCGGGCGAAGAGATGGCTCGCTTCATCGCGGTGCGACAAGAAAGGCAGTCCTTCGTTCTCGGCGCGCTGTAATGCCAAATCGTCCTCAGTGACCGGGCGTAGGAAACTTCGATCTCTCTTTTCATTCGTGAAGATTTGCATTTCAGTTCTCCGGAGCGTACTGCGGTTAGGCTTGGTTTGCGGCTTCACTGTCGCTGTTGCATGCCTCGTCGACCTTGGCCGAGACGACAATCTCCGTCTTCGAGTTCGCTACACGGACATGAACTTCATTCTTCTTGAGATAGGGAATGGCAAACGCCTGGTCGTAAGTTGCCCAGTACACCTGATCGTCTGCCGACCACCGTGACCCTGACAGTGCTTGCATTAGGTCACTCTTAGCAGCGGTGCGGCTCTCCTCCGTGTCGGCACCGCGGTATCCGAGTACGGCAACCAATGTTTCCGGCGATTCATGGACTCTTACCGTTGGATCGTCCGGTAGCGGCGCCTCCCCAGCGGCCAAGTTGTTGGAGAGGAAAAATGCAACTCTCCAGCCGTGCCTCTCGCGCATGCGTAAGGCACTGGGGAACATCGTGGACTCGTCGTCGCCCTGGTACGTCGGATAGGTCATCTCCATCTTCTCTAAGGCTTCGTTGTCACCGTAGATGTAATCCTCTAGCTTCTCGCGTGCGACACGCACCGCCGCGTCATGGCTTCCGTCCGCAGAGGTATGCACAAACAAGGCTGGGGCGTAGCGCCTGATCTCCACGGGGCCGACGAGGTCCTCCATTCGGTAGGCTGGCCTCGCGTCGAGTCGGATGCCGAAGAACCTCGGTATCGACTTGAGTACGTCTGTGAACAACGGGGCGGTTGCGCCGTTCATGATGATCTCCGTTCAGCCGTCGCCGCGGCATCGTCGGAAAACGAACCCGCAACTCGGCGGCGATGGGTGTGTGATGCAAATGGCCCGCAGCGCCAACGAATAGCAAACCCGACCGACATGGGGCGCTTGAGCTCAGGGAAGGTAGGAGCGGGGCGTGCTGTGCGGCCGGATAGCCAGTACGACGTTGCGCCGTAGTGCCATTGGAGAGTGCGCCAACTGTTGTTACTAACTCGTGACTTAAAGAAGCGGTCCGCGGTCTCTTCGGTCAGCGTGATGCTATCAATGGCCGGGCGCCGTGTTACGGCGTGGGTCGATCAATATGGAGGAACTTTCGGAAGGATTTGCGACGCAATGATGAGGATCGAAGGTTTGCAGTCATTCGGCTCGAATGTGGATGCGTGAATGCTAGCACTGGCCACCCGTCGCGCACGGGGTCTGGTAGCTGCGGTGGCCGATCCACCCTCAACGACCCAATCGCCTGCGTGACCTGTGATGCGAGCATTTCGATGAGCGTTCTCATGATTAGTGTCCTCAGCCCCGCGATTGGCTGTTCTGATTTGAGGTCACAGCCTTGGGGGCTAACACAACTGAGACGGAGCGATACATGCTCGCAACCTGCGACACTATGCGCTCATTCTGTTGAGTGAATGACGCGTCCAGGCATGACATTCATGCTGGGTACGCCACCAGCATGCGCGGTGATCCCTTCCTGCTGCTGAGTACAAGCCGCGGCGCGTGGCCAACGAGCACCGGTCCGCGACGAGGCTAGCTCACGCCCAACTCACGCTCAACGGCGCACGATCCTTGTGCATTGCGATGCAACGTCGCAACGGCCACTCAGCCGCGCTGCAATTCCACTCCTCCTCCGCACTGAGCCTCACTCGCCCCGCTTCGAGCGGGGTCTGGCTTCGGCCGCCCTGGATTCCGCAAAACAGCGGACCATATAAGAGGCAATCCTGTATGAACACCGTAACCAACATTCCCAACGGCAAGAATCTCGTCGACACCGCCGCCGCCAATGGGTCCTTCAGGACTTTTGGCAAGGCACTTGATGCCGCGGGCATGACCGAAACGCTGCGCGGCACGGGCCCTTTCACGGTGTTCGCACCGACGGATGCGGCATTTGAAAAGCTTCCGGCTGGCAAGCTGGAAAGTCTGTTCAAGCCCGAGAACAAGGAAGAACTCGTCTCGCTGCTGAACTATCATGTTGTCAGCGGCCGCAAGACCGCGGCCGACGTTGGCAAGTGGGACGCTGCCAGAACCGTCAACGGCCAGTCGGCCCCGATCATCCTGAAGGACGACCAGCTCAGCATTGATGGAGCGCTGATTACCTCTGCCGACATCGGGTCGAGCAATGGTCTGCTCCATGGGATCGATAAGGTCAACATTCCGACTAAGCAGTAACCGCCAGCGGGTGTCAACGGAACGGCGAGGGCTTCCCTCGCCGTTCTTCTGTACCCTCATCTTTCAGAGGTGAGCCGCGATTCAAGAGCGGCCAGAACGAGACTCGTACACTCCACTGACGGGAATGCAGCATGGCCGCTGCTGGTTCCACTGGATCTCGGCGCATGCGGCCTGGGCGAAGCCTCATACGGAAGAATGCTGTGACACCGAGGATTTTTCTACCACAGTTCACGCGCTGCAGATCGGGGCACACGACCCTTACGGAAGCCGATCGTTACGCATTGCTGATGAATGCGATCAATGGCGCGCTTGCCACTTCAGACATTTCCGAAGACGTCAGGACGCTAGCCAATGATCGTCTCACGCGCTGCCGCCAGGGAGCTGGAGGTCCACGTGGTCAGGGGGGGCGGCTGCAGCATCGCGCGCCAGCTCGCCACTACAGACAGTCAGAGCCCTGAAACCCCGCAGGGCGACCGTACCACTCCATGCCCCCGTGGCCATGTAGCAAACGCCTGCTCCTCCGTGCGGTGGTGCAGGTATTTCGGTAGGTCGCAGAAGCGTGCCGAACGTGGACTGGGTTCGTAGTTTGCGGAATCTCGCGGTGACCTGCTCGGCTTTGGGCGGTGCTCGTAACGACATGGTCACGAGAGTCAGAGCACACTGCAGACATCAGCAACTGTCCTGACCGAACTACTTCAGGGCACGCGCATGAAGCGCTCTGGGCCATAGGAACGGCCAAGCCTCACGGTTCTAGTCGAACGGACCATCGGCGAAGCTGAATAGTTCGCCGACGTTGCTTCGCCCCCACTGGCGTGCGATGGAGCTGCCACGAGAATTTCCATGAAGCCGGTAACTGCCAGCGCCTGCGTTCTGTTTGCGATCGCTATCGCAATTGAGACCGTCGTATGGATCACGTTTCTGAGGGGCTTGAAGTCGCGGCATCCTGAACAGTGGATGCACGCGGCTCAGCCCGCTCGCTGGCACGATCGCACCGTCCTGAGCGCGCGCAGCACGATGCTCTATCTGCTGACGCGAGAGTTTATGGGCAGCATAGACGAAGCTGGCGCCCGCTACTGCTCTCGCTATCGCGCGATCTTGCTCTTGGCGTACTGGTGCACGGTCGGGGCAGGCATCGCCGCTGTAGTGGCGCTCGCAGTCGAGAGCTGATACTCCGATGTCTTTCCGCGCGACTCCAGGCGATGTGACTGCGCAGATGCTGCGGGAGTGCGGACGCATCTACGTTACTGACGAGAAGCGATTCGCTCTACTCTCCAAGGATAGGCTGCTGCCGCGATTCAGGACGTCCAGGGCGGAAGGCAGGATGAGTCCGCCGGAGCTTCAGGTGATCGTTCGCGATCTCACACGGGAGGAGTTCGAGCAGGTATCGGCACGACTGCAAGCACTGGATGCCGATCGAAGCTACGAGGACTTCGCAATTGCTCAGATACGCCATCGCTCAAGGCATTGAAGACGGCGACAATGGGGTGGACGGTGGAGCTTTGCACTTACTTATTGGCGCGGGTTTGAGTTGCTGCTCGTCACAGTAGACAGCGCGAGTGAGTGCAGACTTTGTCCCGCAAGGAATGACCCCATTGATCAAGCTAGGCGACAACTGGATAAATCCCCGCCACATCGTCCACATGTCTGCCGTAGAGCCAACGGCTGACGGCGGCGGCAAGTTCACGATCATCTTCGTTAATGGCCACGAGTTCGCCGTTCGAATGACCGAGCTTGCGCAGGCTGTCTACGAGCAGGGGCTTATAGTTAAGTCGCTGGGGGGCAAGCCGTAGTGTATGACCGCATTATTCGGCGCATGTCCGGTCGCGTCTCTGGTCCGCTTCATCTCGGGTCGAAGCGACCGGAGCGAAACGGAGGCAACTCTATGAGGTGGGTAAACGCTGTTACTCTTCTGGGAGCGCCCAGGGTGACGCCTTGCGAAAATGCGCATGCGCGACATTGACGTCATCACCCATGTCCTTTGTTCCAGGTAGCCGGGTCGGACAGTTTCGCAAGTGGTGTTCGTCACCTGAGCCCTGATGATCACGGAGTTTGGTTTATCCGACACCTGCAAGCCCCTTCGAGGTTCGCCTGCAAGCTTCGGCCGGAGCTTTCCCGCTCGAGCTGGCATCGGACGTTGATTCGTCGCCAACTCTGATCACGATGACCGACAGTGCCATAGAGCTGGTGGCGGAGAAGCTAGGATTGACTGCGCAATCCGCGTCACCTTGTGACGAGAGGTTAGCAACGCCGGCCTTGGATGGCCCCATCTCACGTGCGATCGCGAAAGCCGAACTCGGTTCATCTCGCGTACCGGTGAGTTGATCGAACGTAGCAAGCGACACAGACAGCAGGCTCTGCCGAAACCACCGCGACGCATCTTTTCCGCTGAGTTGGCTGTGCACCGGCGCGTCACTGCATGCTGACGGCCAGGCGCGCAGTGTTGATGCTCGGCGCTTCGCCGACACACTTGGAAGAGCGAGATGGGTAGCGTCAATGAAGGCGATAAGCAGCGCATAGGTCTAGGCAACCAGCAACAATCGCAGCGTCCGGAAGAGCCAGCAGGACCGGTAGCCGGACACAACGAAGACCGGCGCACTGGCGTCAGCGGGCAGCTGGATGAAGAGCACGATGGCGATGACGCCGAAAACGGTGAGCAGAAGTAGTCACTGGGCGCCCGCAAGCGCGTCGGGAAGACGTGCGTTACCGTCTCGTCTCGTCACGCGCTCGTTTATCTTCGTCAGGCCTACTGCGAGCATTCACAGAGGTGACCCAGTGGACTTCAACCGGTGGCATCGGAAGACGGAGCGAAAGGCGAGTGTTCGTGTATGGAGGGGCGCGGCTGTCGCCCTCGTGGCGCTCATGGTTTCGGGCGTGCTCGCAGCGATAGACCAGAGGGCGGGTAGCTTCCTGCGACCGATCATCGAGGTTCTCGCCTGGCTGCCGGTTGGTCTGTTCGTGATTGGGTTCGCCGTTGCCGCAGGCGGCGCATTGAGGCTTTGGCGACTCTACTCGACCCCTTACTCGGTCTATCAGGAGCGATAGCGCAATGGTGCTATCGACCTCAAGACGAGCGTCTTCGGGGCATGGAAAACCGATAGCGGACATCGTCAGGGACACAGGTGTGCGGCCGATGAGCGCAGACCGCGCGCATGGCGTGGTCGGGCATTGGGCGTAGGGTGTTGTGATGATGCATCGCTTTCTCATCGCGAACCGGGACGAACTGGCCGCCCGATGCAGGGTGAAGGTCCAGGCCAGATCCGCCTATGGCGTTCCGGGCGCTGAGCTGGAACACGGCATTTCCGTGTTCCTCGAACAGGTAATCAAGACACTTGAACTCGAGCAGACCGCCGATCCGCTGCAGAGCCGACGCGTCTCAGGGCGTGCCGGTGGCGGCAAGCCGGCGCTGTCCGAGATAGGCGATACGGCGGCCCGGCATGGCAAGGAACTGATGCAGCACGGGTTTACTGTCGAAGAAGTGGTCCACGACTACGGCGACCTCTGCCAGGCGATCACTGATCTCGCGTTCGAGCTCGATGCGCAGATCGAAGTGGAAGAGTTCCGGATCCTCAACCGCTGTCTCGACAACGCGATAGCCAATGCCGTCACCGAGTTCGGATATCAGCGCGACATCGTGGTCGCGGACCAGCACGTGCATGATCTGAACGCACGGCTGGGATTCCTTGCCCACGAGCTGCGCAATCAGCTGGCGACGGCGACGCTGGCACTTTCCGCCATCCGGAATGGAAGCGTGGGTGTCACCGGTGCCACCGGCGGCATCCTCGAGCGTTCGCTGGTAAACCTGGGCAACCTGATCGACCGTTCTCTCGCCGAGGTTCGGATGACCGCCGGTCTTCCACTCCAGAGCCGGTTGTTTTCCGTCCACGAGTTCCTCGCCGAGCTCAGGCTCTCCGCGTCGCTGGAAGCGGACATACGTGGGTTCACACTGAAGGTTTCCAACGTGGACCCATCGCTGGCCGTCGACGTGGATCGTGACCTGCTCCTGGCGGCCGCCGGGAATCTGCTCCAGAACGCCTTCAAGTTCTCGCACCCGCACACCGAGATCACCGTCAACGCGTACGCGGTGGCGGATCGCATCCTCATTGATGTGGAGGACCGTTGTGGCGGCCTTTCATCGGGTGACGCGGAGAAGATGTTCCTGCCGTTCACTCAGCAGGCCCAAGACAGAAGCGGCCTGGGCCTGGGGCTGTCCATCTCCCGCAGGAGCATCGAGGCCAACGCCGGGCTGCTGAGTGTGCGTAACGTTCCCGGCACTGGCTGCGTATTCACCATCGACCTTCCCCGGCATTCGCTGGGCGATGAGCCCACTGTATTCGCCGGACAGTAGGCCGGCCGGCATTCCGGCACAACGTTCCTTCGGACACGCCGAACCGCTTCAAGCGGCATACATAGCACTCCCACTGCGGACCGCGTCCGAAGTCGACGCTCCCGTGGAACGAGGGAGCAAAGCCAGTCGCACAAGACGCGCGCTACCCGTGTTGCTTGTCGAATCGCCGACGCACAGGCCGCGGCGTTCAACGTCATGAACGACCCATCACCTCTTTGCGTGGCCGAGCGTGTACCTTCCTTGATGCATCGGACTCACCCTGGTCCTGTCACCCGAGCCTCCGTGCAGCTCCGCTGCGAGATGAGGCCCGGCATGCGAATCCTTCTGGTCGAAGACTGTGCTGCCACGGCGGAGCAGGTCAGCGAGGCGCTGACCTCTCTGGGTCACGAAGCCGATGTTGCCTGCTCGATAGAATCCACCGCTGAGTTGATCGCACGCAGCGCGTACGACGCCTTCATCCTGGATTTGAACGTCGGTGGCGTCTCCACGCTGGAGGTCGGTGAAGAGCTGCGCCTTGCCGGCCACCTTGTTTGCTTCGCGTCTGGCGTTGACCCACAGTCGGCGCCGAGTGACGCCCTTTTCCTTTCCAAGCCCTACACGCTGGATGGCGTGGCCGACATGCTCGCGCGTCTGTCGCCCCTGGCGCGTAGAACACTCGCTTTCCACTAGGCAGACGAGGCGTCGGCTGCGACGCCGCGTGGGGATACTGTGCGCATACTCTTGCTCGAAGACAGCCCGATGATGGCCGCAACCGTCGTGATGGCTCTGGATTCCGAAGGCCACGACACCGTCCATGTGCTGACGGTCGCCGAGGCCTTCAGAGCACTCGGGGACGATATCGCGTTCGACGTCGCATTGCTTGACGTAGAGCTTGGCGACGAGCTGTCCTTTGACCTGGCACACCATCTTGGAAAGATCGGACTCAGATTCATGTTCACCAGTGCCCGCGATCCGAACCTGATGCCACCGGAGTTCTCGGAAGCGCCGTACCTGCGAAAGCCCTACGACCTTGCGCACCTGTTTCGTGCACTGCATGAACTGACGGCGTAGTGCGACAGCCCGATGCGAACTCGCGGCACGAAGTCCGCACATGACCCGACGGATACCCCATGCGGCTAAGTGGTTAGCGGCCATCCCCCGGGATGGGCCGCGCGCGCCGAAGTCAAAACCGTGCCATCGACAGACGGGACCCCGATCGCGCATTTGTATGTGCGGTTAAAGGACTCAGGGAACACAGCGCCAAGCAGTGCGCGTCGCCCCGGCAATCTGAAGCCGTAGAACGTTGCAGCCTGCCCAGTCGGATAGGGAAAGCGACTCCGCAATCCATGCTGACCAGCTTTAGCGTCCGCACGAAGCGCCGCGCTGCGTCCGCGTCGCCTCCCGAGAGGCCCGCCAGATTTCCTGGCGGGCTCCGTAACTCAGAGGAAGCTACAGGTTATAGCGTTACGTTTGACCGCGCAGAGGGGTCGATCGAGGCCCTTATCGTCTGGCTAGACAAACATGATTGGAGGGCGGTGATCTTACCGTTGAATGTCCGCTTCTGGCCGATAGCGGACGTTCGGAAGAGACGGCCGGTAGTCGAGCTGCTAATGTCCGCTTTCGACCCAAAGCGGACATTGGCTAGCCGGTCCGGAAGAATCACACAGGTGCCCAATGGATGAGAGGGTATTGAAGCGCTTGGAAGTAGCCAGAACGCTACTTGCGGATGCAGCGCGGACCACCTTGCCGGAAACCGAGTTCGATCAGTCGGCACTGACCCATGAAGACTTTAGTGGATAGCTCGCGGCTGTATTCGGCCGCCATTACCCGTTTCACGCTCTTGATGACGACGGTCATTGGGCTGCCGTCGTTCTCGAAGGGCTCCGCGCAGTAGTGAACACGTATCCCGGCCCTCCGGCAGACGTATTCGTAGTAGGCGCTTTCATCAGCGTCCTGGAAGCGCCCCCACCGACTGATGTCGTAAACGAGGACGGCTTCGAAGTCGGTCTCGCCTGACTCAACGTCCCGAATGAGTTGCTTCAGTCCCTCGCGGTGCTCAAGGTTGAGCCCGCTTTTGCCTTCATCGGCGTAAGTCCGAACGATGGCCATCCCGTGCTGCAGGGCGTATTGCTGGATGGCGTCGCGTTGGTTCTCTGTCGAGTACCGCTGATGATCGGTCGACATGCGCACGTATTGGGCGACAGCGAGTGCGCCGTCCGGCCTGGGCTTTGATCGAGTACGCCATGCGCCCATTTCCACGGATTCCGCGGGTGGGGGGCGTTGAGATTCACACGATGTGTTGGATTAAGTCAACTATTTCGTTTGAGCGTCGGAGCCAGTCTTGTGCACCGCCAGAAGGGTTAGGACCGCTCTCTGCTGTTCCTGGTTGAGTTTCCGGTACGACTCTAGGAGCAGCCTCTCGTCGGGAGGGACAGGCTTCTCCGCGCCATCTGAGAAGTGGTCATCACTGACGAGAGTCCAGGGGTGGCAGCAAAGCGCCTCCCCAAGCCGGCTCAGCCAATCGACGGTCAGACGTCGCTTGCCTGTCTCCAGGTGGCTGATCTGCTGGTTTGTTGTCCCGACGAGCACTGCCAGCGCTTCGAGGGACAGGCCCCGGGCCTCCCGTAAAGCTCTAATCCGGTTGATCACTCAGAGTCGCAAATTGACGAGATTGACAGACCTTAACAGAGAGATTCGCGGCGGCGCGCTAGCCGAGATTCCTGCGATGAGGCGCCGCCGAGGGCTCCAAGGCCAAGCCTCTGAAGACCACCGCGGTGGTGATCTGTCGCCCAAACTATGGTGTGACCTCGCTGTCCGTTGCCAGGTCGTGTAGCGCCTAACTCATTGATCTAGCGAGTCGGGCCATACTTTCACTCACTTCCTGAGCCAAAGTTCGTTCCGCTCATCAGGCTGAGCCACAAACTATGGACGCCCGAGAGGGACGGACTTTGGTGTTCTGACCACGGCTGTCCTGCCTTGCGACAAAATGACTTCAGCCACCGGCTGCCCTAGACTCCTGTAAACGTTTTCACGGACCCGCTGCATGTCATCTGCCCGCGTCGAAGCCCTGTTGGCCGCCATGACCCTGGAGGAAAAGGTCGGCCAGCTGGGCGTGTTCGCCGACATGGTCCGGCCCTTCAATCCCGACGTGAACCCGGAGACCAACGCCCGCAACGCCGACCAGGTGCTGGACGAGATCCGGGCCGGCGCGGTCGGTTCGCTGTTCAACGGCTACGGCGTGGAAGCGGGCCGACGTCTGCAGAAAGTCGCTGTCGAGGAAAGCCGCCTGGGCATCCCGGTGATCCTCGCCGCGGACGTCATCCACGGCATGAAGACCGTGTTCCCGATTCCGCTCGGCGAAGCGGCCAGCTTCGAGCCCGACCTCGCGCAGCACACCGCGCGCGCGACCGCGGTCGAAGCCACGGCCAGCGGCGTGCACTGGACCTATGCGCCATCGGTCGACATCGCGCGCGACCAGCGCTGGGGCCGCGGCGCGGAGAGCGCGGGCGAAGACACCTTCCTCTCGTGCGCGTTCGCCGCCGCGCGCGTGCGCGGCTTCCAGGGCGACGACCTGCGTTCGCCCGACGCGCTGCTCGCCACGCCCAAGCATTTCGCCGCGTACGGCGCGGTGGCCGCGGGCATGGAATACGCGACGGTGGACATCTCGCCGCAAACGCTGCGCGACGTTCACCTGCCGCCGTTCAAGGCGGCCATCGATGCCGGCGCGCTTGCGATCATGTCCTCGTTCAACGACATCAACGGCGTGCCCGCTTCGGCTAATGCGTGGCTGCTGACGGACCTGCTGCGCGGTGAATGGAAATTTCGTGGCGTCGTCGTGTCGGACTACACCTCCGACATGGAGCTGATCGCGCATGGCTACGCCGAGGACGAGCGCGATGCCACGCGCCGCGCGATCCTCGCCGGGCTCGACCTGAGCATGCAGAGCGGCTTCTTCGCGAACCACCTTCCCGCGCTGGTCGAGAGCGGCGAGGTGCCGATCGAGCGCGTCGACGAGGCGGTCCGCCGCATGCTGACGCTGAAGGAAACCATCGGCCTGCTCGACGATCCGTACCGTTCACTCGACCTCGCGCGTGAAGCCGACCGCAGCTGGCTCGACGCGCACGATGCACTCGCCCGCGAGGCCGCGCGCCGTTCCATCGTGCTGGCGAAGAACGATGGCGACGTGCTGCCGCTGCGCAGCGCCGGCCGGCGCATCGCGCTGATCGGCCCGTTCGCGAGCGATCGCGACAACATCGAAGGCTGCTGGACGCTGTTCGGCGACAAGTCGCGTTACGTCAGCTGGGAAGACGGCTTCCGCGCCGCGATGGACGACGCGGCGTTGCTCGACGTCGTCGCCGGCTGCGCGCCGGAAGCGCCGCTCGACGGTGGCATCGAAGCGGCCGTCGAAGCCGCTGCGCGCGCCGACGTCGTCGTGCTCGCGCTGGGCGAACCGCAGAACTACAGCGGCGAAGCGCAATCGCGCGTGCAGATCACGATTCCGCCCGCGCAGCAGGCGTTGGCCGACGCGGTCGCCGCCGTCGGCAAGCCCGTCGTCGTGCTGCTGCGCAACGGCCGCGCGCTGGCGCTGGAAGGCGCGGTGCGCGACGCCGACGCGGTGCTCGTCACGTGGTTCCTCGGCACACAGTCGGGACACGCGGTCGCCGACGTGGTGTTCGGGCATTACAGTCCGTCGGCGCGTTTGCCGGTGAGCTTTCCGCTCGCGTCGGGCCAGCAGCCGTACTTCTACAACCACACGCGCACCGGCCGGCCCGAAACGCCGGAGATGTCGGAATTCAAGGCGCGCTGGCGCGAGATCCCGAACGAGCCGCTGTATCCCTTCGGTCACGGCCTGACCTACAGCCGTTTCGAATACGGCGATGTCGAACTGTCGACGAGCGAACTCGCATGGGGCGACACGCTCGAGGTGCGCGCGACGTTGACGAACACCGGCACGCGCGCGGCGGAGGAAGTCGCGCAGCTGTACATCCACGATCGCGTCGCCAGCCGCGTGCGTCCGGTGCGCGAGCTGCGCGGTTTCGCGAAGGTGCGGCTCGAACCGGGCGAACGCACGACGGTGCGCTTCACGCTCGATCTCGAAGCGCTGGCGTTCTCCGGTGCGGACGGCGTGCGCCGCGCGGAGCCCGGCACGTTCGACGTGTGGATCGCGCCGAATTGCAAGGCAGGCAAGCCGGCGTCGTTCAAGCTCGGGCCGGCGCGCGGGTAAGGCCCGCGCGCGTCGTCGTCACCGCGGTTTCGAATACCAGAGCGCGTTGACGATCACCCAGCGGTCGCCGAACTTCCCCATGTGGAAGAAGTCGACGAACCACGGCGTTTCCGCACGCACCGCCGAGGCATTGCCGGCGACGTCGAGCACAGTGCACGAGCGGTTCCATTGATCCTTCGGCGTCTTCAGCGCGCCCTGCTTCGTCAGTTCCACCAGCTCTTCCTTGCTCATGCGGCGCAGGCCTAGACGCTCGTCGGGCGTATCGCCGAGCACGCGCCGCTTCGCGAGATCCGGATGCAGCGAGCGCGCGACGCGTTCGGCATCGCCTTCGAGCTGGCCGTCGACGTAATCGAAACAGGTCGCTTCGAGCGCCGCGCGCGTGGCGGGATCGATGGCGGCTTGCGGCGCGGCGCCGGTGGCCGAGGCGGCGATGAACAACAGACCCATCATGGACATGGCGCGGCTCCTGTATTGCAAGAAGGTCGGGGCAGGATAGTTGTCGAGTAAATGTCTGCGATCGGCCAGAAGCTGACGTTTGCTACTCGCCCGGGAAGAGCTGCGACTCCCCCGTCCGCCGATCCACTACGACCATAAAGTGGCATCCGGGCGGCGCAGGCGCGGGTTTGCATCGAAAGACAAACACCCATTCACTGCGATCTTCGGTCAACTCGTCACCGAAGGTGTCCAACTCATAACGCTCAAGATCTCGGCCGTCTGTCACAGCAACCTCACGAGCCCGAGCCAGCGCCTGTTCCCTCGCCAAAAGCCCGTCATGCGGCGTGTTTGCCTTCGTCGCAGGCCCACCCAATGTCCGCGCCACCGCGAGTGAGCCAGGTCCGAAGCACCAGATGAGCAGCCCGAGGAGCATCGCCGTTGCCATCTTTGGGTAGGAACTGACGAACAACATGTCGATCGTCCGCTTCGGGTCGAACGCGGACATTAGCACCCACGCTCGCGGCCCGTTGCGACGTCCGGTCGAGCCATCCAAACCCCAACGCCCCCACGCGCATCCGAAGGCATGTGGCATCGCCCGATGCCGTAAAGTCGGCCCGGCCGAAGGAGGACGCTCATGCGCAAGGTGTTGGTGACGGTGCTGGTGCTGATCGCGGTGGGAGCCGCGGCGGTGTTCTGGTGGACGCGGCCGGAGCGCGACAAGCCCATCGATCCGCGCATGGCGTGCCATGTCGGCCTGTATCGCCTCGATGACGGTCGTCTCCTCGATATCGCGCCGATGTCCGAACCCGGCCTGCGCTGGCGCGCGATGGACGGACGCACGGGCAAGCTCGTGCAGGACGAGGCCGGCAAGTGGAGCGGAACCGTCGGCTGGAGCGACCACGCCGACACCACGCCGGTATCGCTGGGCACCTGCGAGAAGCCGGCGATGACCTTCGAAGGCCATCGCGGCACGAAGCTGCAGTTCGAAGCGGTGGAGACGCGCTTCGAAGGCAACGGCGAAACGCTCGCCGGGCGCCTCGTGATGCCGCCGGGCGACGGCCCCGTGCCGATCGCGGTGATGGTGCATGGCTCGGAAGGCTATTCGGCGCGCACGTTCAATGCATTCCAGCGCATCTTCCCGGCCAACGGCATCGGCGTGTTCGTGTACGACAAGCGCGGCACGGGCGACAGCACTGGGCGTTACAGCCAGGACTTCCATTTGCTCGCCGACGACGCCGCGGCCGCGCTGAAGGAAGCGCGCCGCCTGGCGGGCAAGCGCGCGGGCCGCGTCGGTTACAGCGGCGGCAGCCAGGCCGGCTGGATCGAACCGCTCGCCGCGCAGCGCAGCGATCCGGATTTCGTCGCGGTGAGCTTCGGCTTGGCCGACAGCCCGCTCGCCGAAGATCGCGATCAGGTGCAGCTGGACCTGATCCGCGCCGGCTTCAAGGGCGACGCGCTGGTGAAGGCGCGCGAAGTGACCGACGCGACCGGCGAGGTGATGGCGTCGGGCTTCAAGGATGGCTACGACCGCCTGGAAGCGCTCAAGGCGAAGTACGGCAAGGAGCCGTGGTGGAACGCCATGCAGGGCGAGTTCACCGGCGACATCGTCAAGCATTCGCCGACGATGTTGCGGCTGGTTGGGCCGTTCCATGACGAAGGCACGACGTGGCGCCACGACCCGATGCCGCCGCTGCGCGCGGTGAAGGTGCCGTTGCTGTGGATCATCGCCGGCGCCGACAAGGAAGCGCCGCCGGAGGAAACGCGTCGTCGCCTGCTGTCGGTGGCGAAGACGAATCCGAACGTGGAAGTCGTCGAATTCCCCGGCACCGACCACGGCATCATCGAATTCGAGACCGGCGCCGATGGCGAGCGCACGGCGCTGCGCTACGCGGACGGCTATTACGCGATGCTCGTGGACTGGATCCGCGACGGCGCGTTGAAGCCGGCGGCGTACGGGAATTCGGAGCGGTTGGCGCCGCGGTAGCGCGTGTCGCTCCTTCGCGGATACAGGCAGGTCCTGGGAGTCTGCTGTCATCCCCGCGAAGGCGGGGATGCAACGTTCCGATGCGTCACGCCCTTCGTAAGACGTGAGAAATCTGATGCATGTGTCCCCGCCTTCGCGGGGACGACAGCTCGAAACCAGCGGTCGTAGCGTCGCCGCAGAAGCCCCGGGTGCGCGTCGCTTACCCGGATGACAAAAGCCTACGCGCGGGATCAGCCCGCGCTGACCGGCAACTGCAACACCACCTCGACCGCGTCATCGCCGCTGGAGCGCGTGCCGAGTTCGCCGCCATGGCCTTTTGCGATGGCGCTGGCGATCAGCATCCGCAAACCCAGGCCGTCGCCCGCGGCGCCGACCTGCGGCTGGGTGAACAAGGTTTCGACGTCGCTGCCTGCGCGGATCGCCGGACTCAGCGGACCGGTGAGGCGCACGCGGCCGTCCTGCACCGCGATGTCCACCACCGCGCGCGCGCCGTTGCCGTGGCCGTTGTCGCGCGGCGTGGAAACCAGCCAGAAGAAGGTCGACAGCAGGTTCGCCAGGCGCGATGCATCGCCTTCCAGGCACGCGGTCTCCGCGTCGCCTTCGTAACGCACCTCGACCGCTTCGCTGCCAAGACCGCGGCTGGCTTCGACGATCAGCCCCAGGTCGATCGGCCCGCTGCGCGTGAGCAGCCGGCCCTGGTCGGCGCGGACCCAGTCGCCGATCTCGTCGATCATGCCGGTGAGGCGGCGGATCTGGCGCTCGATGAGTTCGAACAGCTCGTCGCGTTCGTTTGCATCGCTGCCGCTGTGGCGCAGCAGGAACAGCGCCGACTGGATCGGCGCGAGCGGGCCGCGCAGGTCGTGCGCCCACTTGCTCATCCAGGCGGGGCTGGAGCCGGTGTGATGGCCGGAACGGGAATCGACGGTCATTGCGGCGTGCCCTCCGCGAGCGGGCGCAATCCCTTGCTGCAGATGTCGGTGATGGCCTGGATGTCCGGCGGCTTCACCAGGTGATGGTCGAAGCCCGCCTGCAGCGTGCGCTGGCGGTCTTCGGGCTGGCCCCAACCGGTGACGGCGACGATCACCAGCGCGCTGCCATGCATGTCGCGCAGGGCGCGCGCGACGTCGTAGCCGCTGCGGCCGGGCATGCCGACGTCGAGGAACACGATTTCCGGGCCGAACGCCGACACCTCGCCCTCGACCGTCTGCGGGTCGTACACGGCGCGCGTCTCGTGACCCAGCAGACGCACCATCATCGCCAGCGTGTCGGCGGCGTCGTGGTTGTCGTCGACGATCAGCACGCGGCGCTGCGCGCTGGATGCATCGCGAGCCGGCGCGGGCGTCGGCGGAGATGCTTCGGTCGTCGCCGAGCGCGGCAGGCGCACGCGGAAGGTCGAACCGCGATTCGGGCCTTCGCTATGCACCTCGACGCGGCCACCGTGCATTTCGGTGAGTCGCTGCACCAGCGTCAGGCCGATGCCGAGCCCGCCGCGCGAGCGCTCCACGGTGGTGTCGACCTGGTGGAACATCTCGAACACCGTGTCCATCTGTTCGGCGGTGAGGCCGATGCCGGAGTCGCGGATCCACACCTGCACTTCCTCGCCTTCCAGCGCTGCGCCCAGTTCGATGCGGCCCTTCGCGTCGGAATACTTCGCCGCGTTGTTGAGCAGGTTCGCAAACACCTGCGCCAGGCGCGCGTGATCGGCGTCGAGCGGCACGGGCGATTCGGGCAGCTGCAGCTCCAGCGTGTGGCCGCCTTCCTCGATCAGCGGCCGCGCGGTATCGACGGCGGCGGCGATGACGTCCTGCAGGATCGTGGAGGCGCGGCGCAGCGTGAGCTTGCCGCGCGTGATGCGCGCGATGTCGAGCAGGTCCTCGATCATGCGCACCAGCAGCGACAGCTGGCGTTCCATCATCGACAGCAGCGGATCGTGGTCGTCGGGCGCGCGCAGGCGGCGCACGGCCAGTGCGTTCTGCAGCGGCGCGAGCGGGTTGCGCAGCTCGTGCGCGAGCGTGGCGAGGAATTCGTCCTTGCGCTGGTCGGCTTCGCGCAGGCGACGTTCGGCGCGCGTGCGCTCCTTGTTCTCGGCCAGCAGTTCGCGGTTGCGCAGTTCGAGTTCGGCGTTCGCCGCGCGCAGCGAGGCGTTGAGGCGTTCGAGTTCCTGCGCCTTCTCCGCCTGCAGTTCGCGATGCGCCGTCGCCAGGCTCTCGTTGAGCACCTGCAGTTCGCGACGCTTGCGATACAGCTCGGCGAGCACGGACACCTTGGTGCGCATGATCTCCGGGATCACCGGCACCATCACGTAATCGACCGCACCGAGCTTGTAGCCGCGCAGGCGGTCCAGGTCGGAGAGGTTCACCGCGGTGACGAAGATGATCGGCGTGTTCTCGAAGCGCGGATGCTGGTGGATCAGCGTCGCGGTTTCGAAGCCGTCCATCACCGGCATGTTCACGTCGAGCAGGATGACGGCGTACTCGTCCTCCATCAGAAGCTTGAGCGCTTCCATGCCCGAGCGCGCATCGACCAGTTCCTCGCCCAGCGGCTCCAGGATGGTGCGATACGTCAAAAGACGCCCGGGCTGGTCGTCGACCAGCAGGATCTTGACCGGCGCGGTCGTGGTCACCGCGCCGGTTTCGTTCAGCGTTGCAGCCATTGGCGCAGGACTCCGAGCAGCTGGTCGGTGACGACCGGCTTGGCCAGGTAGTCGGAGGCTCCAGCCTCCAGGCACTTCTCTCGATCGCCCTTCATCGCCTTCGCGGTGAGCGCGACGATCGGAAGCGTGCGGCGGTCGCCCAGCGCGCGGATCTCGCGCATCGTGTCGTAGCCGTCCATGCCGGGCATCATGATGTCCATCAGCACCAGGTCGAGCTCGGGCATCTCGCTGACCTTGGTGACGGCGTCGCGCCCGTTGCCGGCGGTGTGCACGTGCATGCCGTGGCGTTCGAGCACGCTCGACAGCGCGAAGATGTTGCGCACGTCGTCGTCCACCACCAGCACGTTCTTGCCGCGCAGGCCGTCGTCGGACTCGTGCAGGCTGCGCACCATGCGCTGCTTGGCCGGCGGCAGGTTGCCGATGACGCGGTGCAGGAACAGCGCGGTCTCATCGAGCAGGCGCTCGGGCGATTCCACGCCCTTGAGCACCACGCTGCGCGCGACGCGCCGCAAACGTTCGCTCTCCTCGGCACTGAGTTCCTTGCCGGTGAACACCACGATGGGCACGTTCTTCAGCGACTCGTCGGCGTGGATGCGCTCGATCAGATCGAAGCCGGTCATGTCCGGCAGGCGCAGGTCGAGCACGGCGCAGTCGAACTTGCCTTCGCGCAGCGCGGTGAGCGCCTCGGCGCCGGAGCCGACCGTGTCGATGGCGATGTCGTCGTGGCGCAACAGTTCGACGATGCTCATCTGCTCGTTGGCGTCGTCTTCCACCACCAGCAGGCGCTTCACGCGCGGGGCGGCGTACTCCTTGATGCGTTCCAGCGCGTCGCCGATCGTTTCCGACGTGGACGGCTTGGCCAGGTACGAGAAGGCGCCGCGCTCGATGCTGTGATGGCGGCTTTCCTCCACGGTGACGATCTGCACCGGGATGTGGCGCGTGGAGGCGTCCTGCTTCAGGCGCGCGAGCACCGTCCAGCCGAGCATGTCGGGCAGGAAGATGTCGAGCGTGATCGCCGTCGGCTTGTACTCGCGCACAAGGCGCAACGCTTCGTCGCCGCGGTTGGCGTGCAGCACCTGGAAGCCGCGCGAACGCGCGAGGTCGCGCAGCACCGATGCGTAGTGCGCGTCGTCCTCGACGATGAGCAGCGTCGGTACGTCGGAGACGAGCGCGTGGCGGTCGTCCTCGATCTTCTCCGCTATGCCGGTATCGGCGCCGCTGACGTGCTCGGCGGGCATCGGCACTTCCACGCGCACGCGGTTCGCGCTGGTGCCCGGCTCGGGCAGGTTGCGGTCCTGGTTGCTGCCCTGGTAGTTCAGCGGCAGGTACAGCGTGAACGTGCTGCCTTCGCCTTCCACGCTGTGCAGCTTCAACTCGCCGCCGAGCAGCCCGGCGATTTCGCGGCTGATCGCAAGGCCCAGGCCCGTGCCGCCGTACTTGCGCGAGGTGCCCGCGTCGGCCTGCTGGAACGCCTCGAACACGATGCGCTGCTTGTCGGGCGAGATGCCGATGCCGGTGTCGGTGACTTCGATGGCGACCACGACCGGCGCACGCGCGAGCACCGGATGGTCGTCGCTCCAGCCACGCGTGGCCGGACGCGCGGCGAGCCGCACGCTGCCCTGGTCGGTGAACTTGAACGCGTTCGACAGCAGGTTCTTGAGGATCTGCTGCAGGCGCTTGGGATCCGAGCGCAGGGTCGGGCCGAGATCGCGCGAGAAATCGACGGCGAAATCGAGCTTGCGGCGTTCGGCCTCGTGGCGGAAACCGCGTTCGAGGTTCTCGCGCAGGTGCGCGAAGCTGATCGTCTCGATGTCGATGGTGACCGTGCCGGACTCGATCTTCGACAGGTCCAGGATGTCGCTGATCAGGTGCAGCAGGTCGGTGCCGGCAGCGTGGATCGTGCGGCCGAATTCGACCTGGCGCTCGCTCAGGTTGTCTTCCGGATTCTCCGCCAGCTGCTGGCTGAGGATCAGGATGCTGTTGAGCGGCGTGCGCAGCTCGTGCGACATGTTGGCGAGGAACTCGGACTTGTAGCGCGAGGTCTGCGCCAGCTCGGCCGCCTTTTCCTCGAGCGCGCGTCGTGCGTGTTCGATCTGCAGGTTCTTCTGCTCCACCTCGGCCTTCTGCGCTGCAAGCAGCGAGGCCTTCAGCGCGATTTCCTCGTTGGTCTGCTGCAGTTCGTCCTGCTGCGTCTGCAACTCGCCGGCCAGCTGCTGCGACTGCGACAGCAGGCGCTCGGTGCGCATCGTCGCCTCGATCGTGTTGAGCACGATGCCGATGCTGCCCGACAGCTGTTCGAGGAACGCGCGCTGCGACGGCGTGAACTCGTGCAGCGTCGCCAGTTCGATCACCGCCTTGACCTGGTCCTCGAACAGCACCGGCAGCACGATCACGCTGCTCGGCGCGGCTTCGATCAGGCCCGACTGGATGCGCACGCCGGCGTTGGCCTTGCCGGTGCGGCCGATGTTCTCCAGCAGGATCAGGCGCGCTTCGGCGGCGCACTGGCCCACCAGGCCTTCGCCGAAGTCGAGCGTGCGGCTCGCCGAGGGCGCACTGTCGGCGTAGCCGGCCAGCTGGCGCAGGCGCGGCGCCTCGCCGTCGTCGCCTTCCTCGACGATGTACATGACGGCCTGCTGCGCATCCACCAGCGGCGCCAGTTCCGACAGCAGCATCTGGCCGAGCGTGAGCAGGTCGCGCTGGCCCTGCATCATCGAGGAGAACTTGGCGAGGTTGGTCTTCAGCCAGTCCTGCTCGCGGTTCGACTCGGTCGTCGCGCGCAGGTTGGCGATCATCGCGTTGATGTTGTCCTTCAGGTCGGACACTTCGCCGCGCACGTCCACCTGGATCGAACGCGTGAGGTCGCCCTGCGTCACCGCGGTGGCCACTTCGGCGATCGCGCGCACCTGGTTGGTCAGGTTCGCCGCGAGCTGGTTCACGTTGGCGGTGAGGTCCTTCCAGATGCCGGCCGTACCCGGCACCTTCGCCTGGCCGCCCAGGCGTCCTTCCACGCCCACCTCGCGCGCCACGGTCGTCACCTGGTCGGCGAAGATCGCGAGCGTGTTGGTCATGTTGTTGATGGTGTCGGCCAGTTCGGCGACTTCGCCCTTGGCTTCCACGGTGAGCTTGCGGTGCAGGTCGCCGTTGGCCACCGCCGTCACCACCGCCGCGATGCCGCGCACCTGCGTGGTGAGGTTGGACGCCATCGAGTTGACGTTGTCGGTGAGGTCCTTCCACGTACCGGCCACGCCGGGCACGCGCGCCTGGCCGCCGAGCTTGCCCTCCGTGCCGACTTCGCGCGCCACGCGCGTCACTTCCGCGGCGAAACCGTTGAGCTGGTCCACCATCGTGTTGATGGTTTCCTTCAGCTGGAGGATTTCGCCTTCCGCGCCCACCGCGATCTTTCGCGACAGGTCGCCCTTCGCCACCGACGTCGCCACTTCGGCGATGTTTCGCACCTGCGTGGTGAGGTTGGACGCCATCGAGTTGACGTTGTCGGTGAGGTCCTTCCAGGCGCCGGTCACGCCGGGCACCTGCGCCTGGCCGCCGAGCTTGCCTTCGGTACCCACTTCGCGCGCCACGCGCGTCACTTCCGCGGCGAAGCCGTTGAGCTGGTCCACCATCGTGTTGATGGTTTCCTTCAGCTGCAGGATTTCGCCCTTCACGTCCACGGCGATCTTGCGCGACAGGTCGCCCTTCGCCACCGCGGTGGTGACTTCGGCGATGTTTCGCACCTGCGCGGTGAGGTTGGACGCCATCGAGTTGACGTTGTCGGTGAGGTCCTTCCATGTGCCGGCGACGCCCGGCACCTGCGCCTGGCCGCCGAGCTTGCCCTCGGTACCGACCTCGCGCGCCACGCGCGTCACTTCCGCGGCGAAACCGTTGAGCTGGTCCACCATCGTGTTGATGGTTTCCTTCAGCTGCAGGATTTCGCCCTTCACGTCCACGGCGATCTTGCGCGAGAGGTCGCCCTTCGCCACCGCGGTGGTCACCTCGGCGATGTTTCGCACCTGCGAGGTGAGGTTGGACGCCATCGCGTTGACCGAGTCGGTCAGGTCCTTCCACGTACCGGCGACGCCCGGCACGACGGCCTGGCCGCCCAGGCGTCCTTCGGTACCCACTTCGCGCGCCACGCGCGTCACTTC
>NZ_QTJR01000017.1 GCF_003382285.1 Lysobacter soli | reverse complement strand
GGGGGGGGGGGGGGGGGGGGGGGGGGGGGGGGGGGGGGGGGGGGGGGGGGGGGGGGGGGGGGGGGGGGGGGGGGGGTCGCGCGATTATCGTCCGCGCCGATGTCCGCCGGAAGTCGCCCGCCTTGCCTCAGCCGGCGTGACGCGCCCGAAGCACGGCTTCCACGTCGGCGAGCCCGAGCCCTCGCGCACGCAGCAGCACGAGCAGGTGGTAAAGCAGGTCGCCGGCCTCGCCGAGCAGTTCCTCATCCGACTGCGCGACGGCCGCCAGCGCGGTCTCGACGCCCTCCTCGCCCACTTTCTGCGCGATGCGGCGGATGCCGCCTTCGAACAGCTTGGTGGTGTAGCTGCCGCCGGGGCGTTCCTGCTCGCGCGTGGCGATAAGCGCATCTAGCTCGCGCACGAACGATGAGGACGCCGCCGGCGCGTCAGGAAAGCAGCTTTCGCGACCGAGATGGCACGTCGGGCCGTGCGGACGCGCGGTCACCAGCACCGTGTCGTTGTCGCAATCGACATCGACGGCGACGACATCGAGGAAGTGCCCCGACGTCTCGCCCTTGGTCCACTGCGTGTTGCGACTGCGGCTGAAGAAGGTCACGTGGCCGCTGTCCAGCGTCGTGCGCAACGCAGCGGCGTCCATGTAGCCGAGCATCAGCACGCGCAACGTGTCGGCATCCTGGACGATGGCGGGCAGCAGGCCGCCCTGCTTGCTCCACGCGAGGGCGTCGACGGCCTCGGGCGCCAGTTCAAGCGACATCGCGCACCTCGATGCCCTGCGCGCGCAGGTGCCGTTTGAGTTCGGGGATCCTTACCGCACCGGAGTGGAACACGCTCGCGGCGAGCGCGGCATCGACATCGGCGCCAGCGAAGGCGTGCACGAAGTGCTCGGCCGTTCCCGCGCCGCCGGAGGCGACCAGCGGCACTGCGCAGCGTTCGCGTACCGCCTGCAATTGTTCGATGTCGTAGCCCTGCCGCACGCCGTCGCTTCCCATGCAGTTGAGGACGATCTCGCCGGCGCCGCGTTCCTGCGCTTCGACGACCCAGTCCAGCGTGCGTTTCGCGAGCGCGCGCGTCCGCGACGGATCGCCGGTGTACTGGCGCACGCGCCACTGCCCGTCCTCGTCGCGCAGGCTGTCGATGCCGACCACCACGCATTGCACGCCGAACACCTCGGCGATCTCGCCAATCAGTTCGGGGCGATCCAGCGCCGGCGTGTTGATCGACACCTTGTCCGCGCCGGCATGCAGCACGGCGCGCGCGTCGTCCACCGAGCGGATGCCGCCAGCGACACAGAACGGAATGTCGATCACGCGCGCAACGCGCTCGACCCATTGCCGGTCGACGCTGCGCCCTTCCGGGCTGGCGGTGATGTCGTAGAAGACGAGTTCGTCGGCCCCTTCGTCGCGATAACGCAGTGCGAGTTCGACGATGTCGCCCATGTCGACGTGATCGCGAAACTTCACGCCCTTGACGACGCGGCCGTCGCGCACGTCCAGGCAGGGCACGATGCGGCGACTCAGCATGAGCGGGCCCTCTGCAGCGCATCGTTGAGTGCAAAGCGGCCTTCGATCAGCGCCTTGCCGAGCACCGCGCCCGCGCATCCTGCGTCGCGCGCGCCTTCGATGTCGTCGATGTCGCGGACGCCGCCGGACGCCTGCATGCGCAACGCGGGCGCGAGCGTCGACAGATGCCTATACAGCGACAGGTTCGGCCCGGCGAGCATGCCGTCGCGCGCGATGTCGGTGCACAGCAGGTGCTTCAGCCCGCCGTCGGCGAAGCGGCGCACCAGCGATTCGAGCTCGACGCCGCTGTCCTGCGTCCAGCCCGCGGTGGGCAAGCGCCATGTGCCGGAGTCGTCCTGGCGGGCATCGAGCGCCACGGTGATGCGTTCCGCGCCGAAGCGTTCGATCCATCGCAGCACGCGGTCGGGCTCGCGCACGGCGAGAGAGCCGA
This sequence comes from Lysobacter soli, assembly GCF_003382285.1. Taxonomy (GTDB): domain Bacteria; phylum Pseudomonadota; class Gammaproteobacteria; order Xanthomonadales; family Xanthomonadaceae; genus Lysobacter_J; species Lysobacter_J soli. The sequence continues at coordinate 73,296 of NZ_QTJR01000017.1, read as the reverse complement.
CAACCACGCGTTGCGCGCCGGCATCGAGGATCAGCGCGACGTCGTCCTCGCTGCGCACGCCGCCGCCGGTCTGCACGTTCAAGCCGGTCGTCGCGACCAGTTCGCGCACGAACGGACGCAACGTGTAGCCGCCTTCGCGCGCGGCATCGAGGTCGACCAGATGCAGCCAGCTCGCACCGCTGTCGGCGTACTGCGACGCGAGCTCCAGCGGCGTCGGCGCATAGCGTGTCTCGCGCCCGTAATCGCCCTGGTGCAGCCGGACCACGCGACCGTCGCGCACGTCGATCGCGGGATAGAGTTCGAAATCCTTTCGCTGCATCGTGGAAGCAAGCGCGTTCATGCCGCCTCCATCGCGAGAAAGTTCGCGAGCAGGCGCTGGCCCGTCGCCGCCGAACGTTCGGGATGGAACTGCGCACCGAAGCGCTGCCCGCGCCCGGCGACGGCGGTGAACCCGCTGCCGTAATCGCTGCTGGCCAGCGTGTCCTCGCTCAGCGGCGCGACGAAACCGTGCACGAAATAGGCCCATTCACCATCCTCGATGCCGTCCAGCAGCGCAGACGAGCGCTCGCGTCGAAGTCGGTTCCAGCCCATGTGCGGAACGCGCAGGCCCGGCCTAGGCGCAATGCGTTCGATGCGTCCTTTCAGCACGCCCAGCCCTTCCACTTCGCCTTCCTCCGAGGATTCATAAAGCAGTTGCATGCCCAGGCAGATGCCCAGCAGCGGGACTTCGAGCGCGCGGATCGTATCGACGAGGTCGAGCTCATGCAGGCGCTGCATCGCGGGCGCCGCCGCGCCGACGCCGGGCAGGATCACCCGCGGCGCATTCGCGATGGTGTCGGCATCGCTGCTGAGCACGGAACGCGCGCCGAGACGGTCGAGCGCGTAGCGGACGGAGCCGATGTTGCCCCCGCCCCAGTCGATGAGGACGACGTCGGTCACAGCGTCCCCTTCGTGCTGGGGAGTTCACGCCCTTCGCGCTTCACCGCCTGGCGCAACGCGCGCGCGAAGGCCTTGAAGCAGGCTTCGACCTTGTGGTGGTCGTTCTCACCTTCGACGCGAAGATTGAGGTTGAGCCCGGCGCCGTCGCACACCGAGCGGAAGAAATGCGGCACCAGCTCCGTCGGCAATCCGCCGACGCGATCGCGCGCGAACGCACCGTCGAACACGAAGTACGGTCGGCCGGAAAAATCGAGCGCCGCGCTCGCCAGCGATTCGTCCATCGGCAGCGTGAAGCCGTAACGCCCGATGCCGCGCTTGTCGCCGAGCGCCTCGCGCAGCGCCTGCCCCAGCGCGAGCGCGCTGTCCTCCACCGTGTGGTGTTCGTCGATGTGCAGATCGCCCTCGCAGCGCAACTCCAGCGCGATGCCGCCGTGCTTGCCGATCTGCTCGAGCATGTGGTCGAAGAAGCCGAGCCCCGTCGCGATCCTCGGCTCGGCAGAGCGATCCAGATCGATGGCGACCTCGATGCGGGTTTCGCGCGTGTTGCGCTGCACGCGCGCGGTGCGCGGCGCATCGGCGAGCTCATGCGCGATCGAACTCCAGTCCCAGTCGCCGCCGAACTGCGGCGTGCGCAACTGGAAGGCGCGGATGCCGAGGTTGCGCGCGAAGGCATTGTCGGTTTCGCGATCGCCGACCATCGCCGAGCGCGACCAGTCGATGCCGCGATCCTGCAGCAGCGGCGTGGCAAGCGCGATGCCCGGCTTGCGCGTCGGGGCGTTCTGCGCGGGCAGGCTCGTGTCGATCAGCACGTCGCGGAAGACGATGCCCTGGCTTTCGAATATCTGCATCATCAGGCCGTGCGGGCCGTCGAAATCCGCCTGCGGGAATGCGTCGGTACCCAGGCCGTCCTGGTTGGTCACCATCACGAACTGGTAGCCAGCATCGCGCAGGCGGAGCATCGCGGGGATCACGCCGTGCACGAAGCGCAGCTTGTCGAAGCGGTCGATCTGGAAGTCCGACGGCTCCTCGATCAGTGTGCCGTCGCGATCGACGAACAGGATCGGCGTGCTCATGCGCGCGCCTCCAGGATCGACAGCACCGACGCGTTCTGCTGTGGCGTGCCCAGGCTGATGCGCAGCGCGTCGCCCAGGCCGGGCGCGGCTCGCATGTCGCGAACCACCACGCCGGCGGCGAGCAGGCGCTCGAATGCGGATTGAGCGTCATCGAAGCGCACGAGCACGAAGTTCGCGCGCGAGGCGTATACGCGGCGGATGCCGGGTGCGCTCGCAAGCCGCTGCGCGAGCGCGTCGCGTTCGGCGCGCACCGTCGCGATGCGCGTGCGGGTCTGCAATGCGGCGTCGCGGCCCAGCGCACGCAGCGCCTCGTCGGTGCATGCGGATGGCAGCGGATACGGCGCCTGGCAGCGGCGCAGCACGTCGATGAGTTCGGCGTCGGCGATCACCGTGCCGATGCGCGCTGCGGCGAGCGCGTGCGCCTTCGACAAGGTGCGGAGCACGGCCACGTTGCGATGCGTGCCGATGAGCCGGATCGCGGAAGGCGCGTCGGCGAACTCGATGTAGGCCTCGTCGACGACGACGAGCGCGCGCCCGGCAAGGCGCGCGGCGAGCGCGGCGATCTCGCCGATCGGCAGCAGCGCGCCGGTCGGATTTCCCGGCGAGCACAGGAAGACGATGCGTGCGTCCTGCGCGACCGCGGCGTCGGCGAGCGCGTTGAAATCGCTGCGCCACTCGCCATCGGTTTCGCGCAACGGCACGTCGATCACGCGCGTGCCGTGCAGCCGCGCGCTCACCGCATACATGCCGAAGGTCGGCGTGCTGACCACGATCGCGTCGTTGCCGGGCCGGCAGAGGGCACGCACGAGCAGGTCGATGCCTTCGTCGCTGCCGCGTCCGGCGAGCAGCTGCTCCGGCGCGCATTCGTAGAGGGCGGCGAGGGCCTCGCGCAGCGCCTGCGGCTGCGGATCGGGATAGCGGCGCAGCGAGCCTTCGCGGTCGGCAAGGTTCGGCCACGGCGATTCGTTGGCGTTGAGCCACACCTCGCCCTGCAGGCGGTCGCTGCGCGCCGAGCGATAGCCGCCGAAATCGCGCAGGTCCGCGCGCACCAGCGCGAGCGGGCTCGTGTCCAGGTTCGTGTCGATGGCGACGTTCACGACGCCACCGCCTGCAGCCGCAGCGCGACCGCCTGCAGGTGCGCGTCCAGGCCTTCCGCGCGCGCGAGTTCCACCGCGCACGGACCGATGGCTTCGATGCCACGCGGCTGCACTTCCTGCACGGTGATCGCCACCTGGAAGCTCGCCACGTTCAGGCCACCCGCAAAGCGCGCCGCGCCGCTGGTCGGCAGCACGTGGTTGGTGCCGCTGCAGTAGTCGCCCAGCGCTTCGGGCGCCCAGTCGCCGAGGAAGACGGAACCGGCGGCGGTGACCTGCGGCAATGCGGCGCGCGCGTCGCGGAGCGCGAGGATCAGGTGCTCGGGCGCGTAACGGTTGCTGATCGCCAGCGCCTGTTCGATCGACTCCACGCGGATCGCGCTGGACGACTGCAATGCCCGACGCGCGATGTCGGCGCGCGGCAGCTGCCCCAGCTGCGATGCGAGCTGTTCGCTCACGGCGTCGAGCAGCCTGTCGTCGTCGCTCAGCAGCATCACCTGCGAATCCGGACCGTGCTCGGCCTGCGACAGCAGGTCCGCGGCGACGAAGGCGGGATTCGCGCCGAAGTCGGCAATCACCAGCACTTCCGACGGCCCGGCGGGCATGTCGATCGCCGCGCCATCGACGTCCATGGCGACCTGCCGCTTGGCTTCGGTGACGTAGGCATTGCCGGGGCCAAATAGCTTGTCGCAACGCGGGACGCTCGCCGTGCCGTAGGCCATCGCGGCGATCGCCTGCGCGCCGCCGATCTTGAACACGCGCGTGATGCCGCAGCGCTTCGCGGCGTAGAGCACGGCGGGGTCTGCCGTTCCATCGCGGCGCGGCGGCGTGCACAGCACGATGTCGGGGCAGCCGGCCAGGCGCGCGGGGACGCCAAGCATCAGCGCGGTCGACGGAAGCGGCGCCGAGCCTGCGGGCACGTACAGGCCCACGCGCTGGATCGGCCGCAGCACGCGTTCGCAACGCACGCCGGGCGCGGTGTCGACGCTGTACGGCGCGGTCATGCCTGCTCGGTGGAACGCGGCGATGCGCTCGGCCGCTTCGTCGATGGCGGCGCGAAGTTCTACCGACAGAGACGCTTCGGCTTCGGCGAATTCGGCGCTGCCCACGGCGAAATCGACCGGCGCGAAGCCGTCGAAGCGTTCGCCGAACGCACGCAGCGCCGAGTCGCCGCTGTCGCGCACCTCGCCGATGATCGAGGCGACGGTGCTCGCCGTCGTGCTCGACGTCACCTGCGCCGGGCGACGCAGCAGTTGCGCCTGCGTGCGCGTGTCGAGCAGGCGCCAGTCGACGCGGCGCATCAGCTCGTCGGGGGACGGGACGGCGTTCATGCCAGCATGCCCTCCACCGGCAACACCATCAGGCCACGCGCGCCGGCGCGCTTGAGTTCTTCCAGCCGCTGCCACGTCACCGCGCCGTGGCAGAGGGCCTGCAGCGCGAGGTCGTCGCCGTCGTCCAGGCGCATCACCGTGGGCGTTTCCGCGTCGGGCAGCAGCGGCAGCAGGTCGGGCAGCACGCGACGCGGCGCCTGGAACAGCAGCAGCTTGCTGTGGCGGATGCGCAGCGCGCCATCGAGGCGGCGCAGCAGCATCTCGGCGAGTTCGCCGCGCGTGGCGTCGAGCGCTTCGGCCGGGCCGGCGAGCACCGCTTCGCTTTCCATCAGCGTCGTCACCGGCTTGAGCTGGTTCGCCGCGAGCGTCGCGCCGCTGGAGACCAGATCGCAGATCGCGTCGGCCTGGCCGAGGCGCGGTGCGATTTCGACCGAGCCCGACAGCAGCACGACCTTCGCGTCGATGCCCTGCTCGGCCAGCCAGCGCGTCAGCGACGCCGGGTAGCTCGTGGCGATGCGCTTGCCGGCGAGTTGCTCCGGCCCCTGCCAGTCCCAGCCGTCCGGCACGGCGAGCGCGAGGCGGCACCCGCCGAATCCGAGCGCGCGCCATTCGCGGAAGGCGAGCGCGCTGCCGCCCGCCGCCCGGTCGTAGCCCTGCTCGAGCAGCACGTTGCGGCCGACGATGCCGAGGTCGCAGACGCCTTCGGCGATGAGGCCCGGGATGTCGTCGTCGCGCACCAGCAGCAGATCGACCGGCAGCGATTCGCCGTAGCAGAACAGGCGGTCGCGGCTTTCGCGCCAGCTCAGGCCGCAGGAGGTCAGCAGTGCGCGGGCCGGATCGGCCAGCCGGCCAGACTTCTGGATCGCGATGCGCAGGCGATCGCGCGCCGGCGTGTTGGGGGAGGGACTCATGGGGATCTCTGGGAACCGATACGGATCAGCCGGCGTTGAGCGCGGCGGGAGGCGTGGAAAGTCGGGCCGCGGCGACGCCATAGCCACCGGCACCACGTTCGAGCGTGCGCGCGACGCGGCCGATGGTGGTGACGCTCACCTGCGTGCGTTCGTGGATTTCGCGATACGGGACGTTGTCCTGCAGCAGCGGCACCACGCGCCAGCGGTCGCCCATCGCTTCGAGCTCGGCGGGCGTGCACAGGTCTTCCAGGAAGGCCTGGACCTCCTCGACGGTCTGCAGGCTCGCCAGTGCCGCGGCGAGGAAGCCGAGGTTCTCGGCGCTGCGCTCGTTTTCCAGGGGACGACGCTTCATTTCGAACTCAACGTATTAACGCGTTAATACATTGGAACACCTCGGTCGGGGCGCGGTCAACCGGCGGCAGCCTGAGGCCGGCCAAGCCTGAACGCAGCGTTCACACGGTCCGCAGCGATAGTGATGGCCGCGTCACGACCGCCCGCCGGGCCGCCAGCGCGGGCTCGCCGCCCTGCCCGGTCCCACGCCAACGCCTCAACGATCGGCCACCGCATGACCAGCGGCCGAAGGGACGACATGGAACGTGCGCCTGTCTGGGTCCGCCTCTGCCTCGCGGCGCTGCTCGCGCTTGCGTGGTCGACGGCGTCCGCATCGGCGGCAACCATCGAACTGGGGCGGCATACGGGCCAGGTCGATCTCGCGCCGGCCATGCAGTACCTCCACGACGAACCCGCGACCGGTGATATCGGCACGGCGATGCGGTGGCTCGACGACGGTCGCTTCCAGCCCCTGCCCGGCGGCCGAACCTCGCTCGGTTTCCACGACGGCGCGTTCTGGTTCCATGTTCGCGTGGTCAACCGCGACAACCCCGAGACGCGGTGGCTGCTGGTACAGCACTACGCACTGAGCGACCGCATCGACGTGTACGCGCGCCATGCGGACGGCCGCGTCGCGGTGCAGGCGGGTGGCGACCATCTGCCGTTCGCCGCGCGAAGCATCCGCTACCGGCATCCGAACTTCCTGCTGACGCTTCCACCCGGCGAGCCGGTGGACGTATTCGTGCGCGTGCAGAGCGAAAGCTCGATGCAGGTGCCGCTCTCGCTGTTCACGCTGCCGGCCTTCGCCGAGGCCGCGCGCGATGCGCAGTTCGTCATCGGCGCGTACTACGGGATCCTGCTGGCGCTGTTCTTCTACAACATGGCGCTGTGGCTCAGCCTGCGCGATGCCAGCTACTTCTGGTATCTGGTGCACCTGTCGGCGTTCGGATTGGTGTTGTTCACGCTCAACGGCCTGGGCTTCGAATACCTGTGGCCCGGCTCGACGTGGTTGAACGACCGCATGGTGCCGTTGTCGGCATGCCTGGCGCAGATCGGCATGCAGCAGTTCGCGCGCGTGTTCCTCGGCCTGCGCGAACAGTGGCCACGCGGCGATCGCGTCAGCCTGCTGCTGATCGCGTTCTTCGCGCTGCTGGGCGTGGCGTCGACGTGGTTGCCGTACCACATCGCCACACCCGTCGCCGGCGCCGCGGTGCTGCCGAGCATCGCGTGGATCGCGATCGCATCGGTGGCGATGGTACGTCGCGGTTATGCGCCGGCGCGGCTGTTCCTGCTGGCGTGGGCGATGTTCCTGTTGGGGACGGGATTGTTCGTCGCCGTGGCGTTCGGCCTGGCGCCGAAAACCTTCTTCACCGAATACGGGGTGCAGATCGGCTCGGCCCTGGAAATGCTGCTGCTGTCGATCGCGCTGGGCCACCGCTACGCGCAGTTCCGCAACGAGAACGAACGCATCGTCAGCGACGCGAAGGCGCAGCTGGAGCACAAGGTCGAACTGCGCACCACGGAACTTCGAAGCGCGCTGGTGCAGCTGGAAGATGCGCATGCACGGCTGCGCGAATCCAGCCAGCGCGACGCGTTGACCGGACTGCACAACCGCACGCATTTCCGCGACCGCTTCGATGCATTGCTCCGGCAGGCGCGCGAGCATCACCGCCCGCTGTCGTTGCTGATGATCGACCTGGACAACTTCAAGTCGATCAACGACCGCTACGGGCACCTGATCGGCGACGAATGCCTGCGCTGGGCGGCGCGTACGCTGGGCCATGCGCTGCGCCCGCACCAGGATGCGCTGCTGGCGCGATTCGGCGGCGAGGAATTCGTGGTCGTGCTGCCCGGCCTGAACCTCACCGCCGCGGCGCAGGTCGCCGAGGACCTGCGCCATCACCTGCGCGAATCGCCGTTCCGCAGCGGTACCTACGAGATCACGGTGACGGCGAGCATCGGCGTGCACGCCGCCGGATCGCCCGCGTTCGGCGGCGTCGATCCGTTGTTGCAGCTGGCCGACCAGGCGCTGTATCGCGCGAAAGCGGACGGGCGCGATTGCGTGCGCACGTCGCACGGGGAAATGGCCTGACTGCGGGCACTTACCCCGACCCTCCCCCTTTGCGGGAGAGGGCTTGAATCAACGCTCAGCTGCGCGCCGCGCCCAGGATCGTGCCGTCCTTCACCAGGCGCACCGCGGTGGCGACTTCGCCGTCGAGTGCGCGATCGCGATCGAGGAACGGGATCTCACGGCGGATCGCCGCATGTGCCAGAGCCACGGCGCGGCCCGGCTGGAACTCGTCCGCGGCCGCGAGCTCGGCCCGCAGCGCTTCGACCTCGTCGAGGAAGGCGTCGTATTCCAGCGTGCCCGGCGTCGGGCCGCCGGCGATCTTGGCCGCGAGCGCGGTCGCATCGGCGCGGTTCGCGAGATCACGCGCGGCGTTGATCATGTCGCGACGCAGGTCCAGCGCCTGCGCCGCCGTGTACAGCTCCAGCGCGATCACCTTGCCCAGGTCCTCCGCCATCGACAGCACGTGGCGTGCTTCGTTCGCGCCCATCGATACGTGGTCTTCGGCGTTCGCGCTGGTCGGGATCGAATACACCGAGGCCGGATGCGCACGGCTCGCCAGGTCGTTGACGATCGCCGCCGCCGTGTACTGCACGATCATGTGGCCGGACTCGGTGGAATCCTCGTTGCCGATGAGGAAACCCGGCAGGCCGTCGTTCGTCGCCGGATCGACGAGCTTGTTGAGGCGGCGCTCGGAAATGCTCGCCAGCACGGGAATGGCCGCCTTCACGTAGCTCATCGCCAGCGCCAGCGGCATGCCGTGGAAATGGCCGGCGGAAATCACCTGCTGCTCGACGAATTCGGCCTTCGCATCGGGGAACACGATGGGGTTGTCGGTCAGCGCGTTGAGTTCGATGTCCAGAACGCGCGCCGCCTGCGCGATCGCGTCGCGCACCGCGCCATGCACCTGCGGGATGCAGCGCAGCGAATAGCTGTCCTGCGGCTGGTGCTTCTTGCCACCGCGGAACGGACGGAAGCGACGATAGAACTTCTCGCGACCGTGGCGCTGGGCCATCGGCACCCAGTCCCAGCCGATGTCGAACCGCAGCGACTGCGCCTGCACGGTGTCCCAGCTGCCGGGCTGCCACGCGCGGAACTTCGGCACGAGGTGGTACGGAATGTCGGCAAGCGTCGAACCCTGCAGCAGGATGCGCAGGTTCGCCGCGCTGTGCACCTGGCCCGGATGCGGGCGCAGCGCATGCACTTCCTCGGCGAACGCGCCCAGGCGCCCGGCGAAGGCGTCTATCGTCATCGCCGCGGCGAGGTCGGCCGAGTCGAGCAGGTCTTCGAGCTTGTCCAGCGCGAGCACGCCACAGGCGAGCATCTGCGCGGTGCCGTTGTTGAGCGCCAGGCCTTCCTTGTACGACAGCGTGATCGGCGACAGGCCCGCGCGATCCAGCGCTTCAGCGCCCGGCATCCGCTGGCCTTCGAAGAACGCTTCGCCACCGCCGAGCAGCACGATCGCCAGATGCGACAGCGGCGCGAGGTCGCCCGACGCGCCGACCGACCCCAGCTGCGGCACGACCGGCACGAGGCCGGCGTTGAGCATCGAGGTCAGCGCCTGCAGGGTTTCCACGCGGATGCCCGAATGCCCGCGCATCAGCGTGTTGATGCGGATGCACAGCATCGCGCGGACGATCTCCGGCGCGAACGGTTCGCCCACGCACACCGCGTGCGTGACGATCAGGTTGCGCTGCAGTTCCTCGTGCAGCGTTTCGTTCGAACGCGTGCTGCCCGGCAATTCGTCGCGAAGGCGATGGTTGCCGAGCAGGCGGTCGGCATTGCTGCCGAAACCGGTGGAAACGCCGTAGATTGGCTCTTCCCGGCCCACCTGTTCGGCCAGGAACGCCGCGGCGCGCGCCACGGTCGGAAGCTGCTCGTGCGCCAACTCGACGTGCGCGCCGTAGGCGACATCGACCAGTTGTGCTCGGGTGAGGGAACGGCCGTCGAGTCGGATCGGTTTCATGGAGGTTCCGTAATGGTTTCGGCGTCCTCCCCTGCGAACAGGGAGGATCGGGGCTCAGCGACCGGCGAGTACCTGGGCCTGCTCGAGTTCGACGCGCAGCGTGCTTGCAAGCTCCTCGCGCGCGACTTCGAACTGTTCTTCGCGCAGCAGGTCCTTCACCGCGACCACGCCGCGTGCACGCTCGTCCTCGCCGGTGAGCACGACGAAGCGGATGCCGGCACGCGAGGCGTACTGGAACTGCTTGCCGATCTTCCGCGCTTCCATCTGCATCTCGGTGTTGATGCCGGCCGCGCGCAGGCGCCGCGCGATGTCGAGCGCGTCGGGCAGCGAATCGGCATCCATCAGCGCGACCATCGCCTGCACCGTGCTGCCGGTCGCCTTGCCGAGCAGGCCGGCTTCGCGCAGCTGCCAGAACAGACGCGTGAGGCCGATCGAGATTCCGACGCCCGGGAGCTTCGACTTGGTGTAGTGGCTGGCGAGGTTTTCGTAACGGCCGCCCGAGCAGATCGAACCAATCTGCGGGTAATCGTTGAGCGTGGTCTCGTAGACGGTGCCGGTGTAGTAGTCCAGGCCGCGCGCGATCGAGAAATTGAGCGCGTAGTGCGTTTCCGGCACGCCGAGCGCGCGCACCAGTTCCAGCACTTCGCGCAGTTCGGCCACGCCGTCGCGCAGCGAGTCGTTGCCTTCGCCCAGCGCGTCCAGTTGCGCCATCGCATCGGCGTGCGAGGTGGAGCGCACCTTCACGAAGTCGAGGATCTTCTCGACGCCGTCGGCCGGCAGGTTGAAGCCTTCACCCGTCAGCGTCTCGCGCACGTAGTCCTCGCCGCGCTTGTCGAGCTTGTCGACTTCACGCAGCACCAGCGCCTGCAGTTCGCCGTCAGCGACGCCCTGCGCCTCGAAGAAGCCGCGCATGAGCTTGCGGTTGTTGAGCTGGATGGTGAACGCGCCGATGTCCAGCTCGCTGAACACCGAATGGATCACCGCCGGCAGTTCGGCATCGAAGCGCACGCTCAGCGCGTCCTTGCCGATCACGTCGATGTCGCACTGGTAGAACTCGCGGAAGCGGCCGCGCTGGGCGCGCTCGCCGCGGTACACGCGCTGCATCTGGTAGCGGCGGAACGGGAACGCGAGCTCGTGTTCGTGCTCGGCGACGAAGCGCGCCAGCGGCACGGTCAGGTCGAAGCGCAGCGCCAGTTCCGGCATGCCCTCGCCGGTCCCGCTTTCGGCCTTGCCGAGCGCGCCGGTGGACTGCACGAAATACACCTGCCGCTCGGTCTCGCCGCCGGACTTGGTCAGCAGCACCTCCGACAGCTCCATCACCGGCGTTTCCACCGGGAGGAAGCCGAAGCGTTCGAAATTTCGGCGGATCGTGTCCAGCATGCGCTGGAAAGCGATCTGGTCAGGAGGCAGCAGCTCCATGACCCCGGGCGGGGTACGCGGCTTGATCAAGCGGGACTCCAGTGGATCGGGCGGCGGCGCCTGCGCGGCGCGTCGCTGAAGGGGACGGGAACCCCCACAGTTTAGCGGTTGCGCCCGCCCTTCCCCCAGCGCGGCGCCACCGACCTGAAGGAAATTGCATGAGACCCCTTGCCTCGCCCCCGCCGAACTGACTAGAATTTGCGGCTCAGCAGTCGGGGTGTAGCTCAGCCTGGTAGAGCGCTACGTTCGGGACGTAGAAGTCGCAGGTTCAAATCCTGTCTCCCCGACCAATTCCGCAGCGATGCGGTTGCTGAAACAGAAAACGCCGGCCAATGCCGGCGTTTTTCGTTTGGGGCGTTCCGAACGCACGTACGCGTCGACGCGACGTCGGGCATGATGCCGCGCAGTCCCTTCGGCGCTCCGCCATGCCCCTGTCCATCGAACCCTTCGAGCAGCGCGGCCGTTCCTGCGTGCGCCTGCGCCATTCCAGCGGCGCCACGACCGACGTCAGCCTGCACGGCGCGAACGTGCTGTCGTGGAAGCCCTCCCCCGCCCGCGAGCGCCTGTATCTCAGCCCCAACGCCAGCCTGACGCCCGGCACCGCGATCCGCGGCGGCATTCCGGTGATCTTTCCGCAGTTCGGCGCACGCGGGGCGCTGGTCAAGCACGGGTTCGCGCGGCTGCTGGAATGGCACTTCGCCGGCCTGCAGGACGCAACGCCATTCGGCGAGTCGGCCGTGTTCGAGCTGGACGACGACGAACACACGCGCTCGCTGTGGCCCGTTCGCTTCGGCGCGCGGCTGCACGTCGCACTCGGTGCGGACGCGCTGCAGGTCGGCCTGGAAGTGCTCAACCGCGACGACGCACCGTTCGCCTTCACCGCCGCGCTGCACACCTACCTGCGCGTGGCCAAGCTGGCCGCCGTGGAACTCGACGGCCTGGAATCCACGCCTTACGAGGATTCGGCGCGCAACGGCGCCGCGATGCCGGCGTCGAACGCTCCGATCCGCTTCGAAGGCGAACTCGACCGCATCTACGCCGCCGCGCCACGGTCGCTGCGCCTGCGCGACGGCGACTCGACGCTGCACATCGAAAGCGAGGGCTTCCGCGATGCGGTCGTATGGAATCCCGGCGCCACGCTGGCGGCCTCGATGGGCGACCTCGGCGCGGGTGAGCACCTGCGCTTCGTCTGCGTGGAAGCGGCGACGGTGGTGGAACCGGTGACGCTTGCGCCGGGCGAGCGGTGGCTCGGAGTGCAGCGCCTCCGGGAGTGAGGGTCAGCCGCGCGAGTCCGCGTGGCGCACCTGCCCTTCGCCGCGCACGACGAAGCGCTCGATCGTCAGCGATTCCGCGCCCATCGGGCCGTACGCGTGCAGCCGCGTGGTCGAAATGCCGATCTCCGCGCCCAGGCCCAGCTGCCCACCGTCGTTGAAACGCGACGACGCATTCACCATCACCGCCGAACTGCGCGTGCCGCGCACGAAAGCGTCCGCCGCCGCCGCATCCTGCGTCGCGATCACCTCGGTGTGGTCCGAGCCGTATCGCGCGATGTGCGCCAGCGCGGCGTCGAGGTCGTCGACCACGCGCACGGCAATGACGAAATCCAGGTACTCGGCCGCGTAGTCGTCGTCCGTCGCTGCGCGTGCTTGCGGAACAATCGCCCGCGTCCGCTCGCAGCCGCGCACTTCGACGCCGCGTGCGGAGAGCCGTTCCATCGCGCGCGGCAGGAACGTCGCCGCGATATCGCGATGCACCAGCAGCGTTTCCAGCGCATTGCAGACGCCTGGCCGCGAGGCCTTGCCGTCGACCAGCAGGTCCAGCGCCTGCGCGACATCGGCCGAGGCATCGACGTACAGATGGCAGACGCCCTTGTAATGCTTGATCACCGGGACGCGCGCGTGTTCGGCGACGAAGCGGATCAGGCTCTCGCCGCCGCGCGGGATCGCCAGGTCGATCAGGTCCGACAGCTGCAGCAGTTCGAGCACGTGTTCGCGCGCCGGGTCGGATACCAGCGACACCGCCGCTTCCGGCAGGTTCCCGGCACGCAGCGCCGAATGCAGGCAGGCGGCGATCGCGGCGTTGCTCGCGCGCGCCTCCGACCCGCCGCGCAGCAGCACCGCATTGCCGGCCTTCAGGCACAGCGCCGCGGCATCTGCGGTCACGTTCGGACGTGCCTCGTAGATCATCGCGATCAGGCCCAGGGGAATGCGCTGGCGTTCGATGACCACGCCGTTCGGACGTACGTCGCGCCGCGTGACGACACCGAGCGGATCGGTCTGGGCCGCGACTTCGCGCAAGCCCTGCGCCATTGAATCGATGCGCGCGTCGTCGAGCTTGAGGCGGTCGAGCACTGCATCGCCGAGCCCGTTCGAGCGCCCGCGTTCCATGTCTTCGGCATTCGCGGCCATCACCTCGGCACGTCGCTCCGAAAGCGCATCGGCCATGCGTTCGATCAGACGGCGGCGCGCATCGCCATCCAACCGCGCGATTACCGACGCGGCTTCGCGCGCGCGTTCGGCAAGATGGCGGACGTATCCACTCACGTGCTGGTTTCCTTGTGCGACGTCGCGTCGATCAGCACCAGGTCGTCGCGATGCACCACCGATTCGCCGTAGCGGAATCCGAGGATCGCTTCGATCTCGTTGCTATGCCGGCGCGCGATGCGACGGACTTCGTTGGCGCCGTACTGGGCCAGGCCGCGCGCGAAGGCGGGTTCGTCCTCGACGCCGATCTCGACCACGTCGCCGCGGCGGAATTCCCCTTCGGCAGACGCCACTCCGCCCGGCAGCAGCGATGCGCCTTGACGGTGCAACGCGGCGAACGCGCCCGCGTCCACGTGCAGGCGGCCGGATGATGGCGCGTGCCGCAGCCATTGCTTGCGGGCGCGAAGGCGGTCGCCCTGCGCGAGCACAAGCGTTCCGTGCAGCACCTCGTCGTGGAGCGCCCGAACGACATCTGGATCGCGACCGCAGAACAGCGCAGTCGCGATGCCGGCCGCGCCTGCCTTGGCGGCGGCATCGAGTTTCGTGCGCATCCCGCCCGTACCGAGCGTGCCGGCGCCGCCGCTTGCGGCCTGCAGCAGCTCCGGCGTGATCGCCTCCACGCGCGTGATCGCTTGCGCCGCCGGGTCGCGCGGATGCGCGCTGTACAGGCCACCGATGTCGGTGGCGATCAGCAGCAGGTCCGCATCCACCAGCGATGCCACGGCGGCGGCAAGATTGTCGTTGTCGCCGAGCTTGAGTTCGTCGACGGCGACCGCGTCGTTCTCGTTGATCACCGGCAGCGCGTCCAGGCGCAGCAGTTCGCGCAGCGTCGCGCGCGCGTTGAGGTAGCGCCGCCGGTTGCGCAGGTCGTCGTGCGTGAGCAGAACCTGCGCGACGGGACGATCGACCAGCTGCTGCCAGAACGTCACCAGCGCGGCCTGCCCGAGCGACGCCAACGCCTGTCGCAACACGAGGCTGTCGCCGCCCGCAGCGATGCGATGCCGGCCGGCCGCGACCGCGCCGGACGACACGAGCACGATCTCCCGCTGCTGCATCCGCGCATGTTCGATGAAGCGCGCCAGGGCGCCTGCATGGCGCGGATCCAGGCCGTCCTCGCCCGCCAGCAGGCTGCTGCCGACCTTCAGCACGGCCCGGCGCCAAGTCGGCAGCGGTTGCGCGGTGAAATCGGAGGCGTTCATTGCGTGCCGTATTCCCAGTCGAACGGCACGCCCGTCTCGCCCAGCACGAAGCGCACGAGCTGCGGGAAACCCGCCTCGCTGCGCACGTCGTTCGACAGGATCGCCACGCAGCGCTTGCGTTGCTCGACGCAGACCCATGTGTTGCCGGTGGTGTCGTTGTGCCCACCCTTGAAGAAGCCGCGACCCTGCGGGCCCTCGAATACGACCACGCCAATGCCCGCCGCCAGATCCTTCCGGCGCTGTTCCGGCGGAAGCTCCGGTTGCAACGTCGGGAACTGCGAACGCGTGGTGATCGCGAGTTGCGGCTTCACCATTTCGGCGCGACTGCTGGGCTTGAGGCCATCGCCGCGCACGAATGCCGCGGCGAACTTCGCGAAATCCGCGATGGTGGTGTCCATCGAGCCGGCGGCCCGCACCTTGGAGCGTTCGTCGTGCGGCTCGACCTTGCCCTGCTCGTCCCAGCCATCGGCGAGGTTGCCGGCGAAGTCGCCGCGCCAGATCAGGCTCGTGCGCGTCATACCCAGTTCGTTGAAGATGCGCGCGCTTTCCGTCCCGACGTCGATGCCTTTGCCGGTTTCCATCGCGAACTGGAGCGTATTCAGGCCATCGCCGGAGTACGCGTAGCGCGACCCGGGATCAAAGTGGAAATGCAGCTTCTCGTCCGGCTCGAGGAAACCGAAGTTCGCGAAGCCGGTGGAATGGGTCAGCACGATGCGCGGCGTCAGCTTGCGCCAGCGCTCGTCCAGCGCGGTCCAGTCGGCGAAACGGTTCGTGATGTCCGCCGACGCATAGGACGGCAGCGGCCTGGGCAACATGTCGGCCAGCGACGTGTCGAGCGTGAAGCGACCGGCATCGACCTGCCGCATCACGGTGTAGGCGAACACCGCCTTGGTCAGCGATGCGCCGTACATGATCGTGTCGACCTGCAGCGGGTCGCCTGCCGCGTTGCGCACGCCGTGCGCAGCGACGTGCACCGGCTTGCCGTCGTCGATCACGGCGATGGCGAGGCCCTTCGATCCGGTGTCGCGCATGACGCGCGCGACTTCGGCATCGATGGCCGCCGGCGCGGGAATCTCATGCGCCGACACGACGGCCGGCGCGAACGCGAACAGTGCGAAGAACCAACGGCGCATGGAGCTCCCCTTCATCATGGACGTACCGTGTGATGCGGAACCGCGACTGCCACTGCATTGGAACCAGCCTGCCCGCGCCCCGCGCGCGGCAGGATGTGCCGGAAGTTACTCCGGCAAACGAGCCAGTCTTTCCTTCAACGCATCGAGCCGCAGCTCACCCGACGCACCTGGCGAAACGCGTGCACGCAGGCTCGCATCCGGATCGCCTTCGGCCCAGCGCGCCGGATCGGCGGCGAGGCGGTAGGCCTCACGGAACGGCAGCCCCTCGCGCGCCATGTCGACGGCCAGATCGGTCGCGTACATCGACGGATCCAGCGCCTCGCGCATGCGGTCGGTCTTCCATTCCAGGTTGCGCAGCAGGTCCGGCAGCAGTTCGAGCGCGTCGAGCCCGCGGCCAAACGCGTGGAAGATCGCGCCCTTCGAGAACTGCAGGTCACGGTGGTAGCCCGACGGCAGCGAGAGGAGCTGTTCGATCTCCGTGCGCGCAGCCGCGGCCGCGGAGTAGCTGGCGCGCATCAGTTCGATGACGTCGGGATTGCGCTTGTTCGGCATGATCGAACTGCCCGTCGTGTACTGCGACGGCAACGCGACGAAACCGAATTCGGCGCTGGTGAACAGGCTCAGGTCCCACGCGAGGCGGCGAAGGTCAAGCAGCGCGGACGTCAGCGCTTCGATCGCGGCCATCTCGAACTTGCCGCGCGAAAGCTGCGCGTACGCGGCCGACACCTGCATGCGGCCGAAGCCGAGCGCCTGCGTGGTGTGGTCGCGCGCGAGCGGCAGGTTCACGCCGTAACCGGCAGCGCTGCCGAGCGGATTGGCATCCACCCATGCGAGCGTGTCCGCGGCGCGCTGCGCGTCGTCGACGAACCCCTCGGCCCACGCCGCCCACCACATGCCCAGCGACGACACGACGGCGCGCTGCAGGTGCGTGTAACCCGGCAGCGGCACGGCCTGCTCGGCCTCGGCGCGGGCGAGCGCGACCTGCGCGCTCTCGCGGCACGTCGCGAGCAGGCGCGACAGGCGATCCTTCAGCCACAGGCGCGTGGCGACGAGGATCTGGTCGTTGCGGCTGCGGCCGGTGTGGATCTTCTTGCCGGCATCGCCGAGGCGTTCGACCAGGCGCGCCTCGATCGCCGAATGTCCGTCTTCGTACTGATCATCGAGGACGAAGCGGCCCGCATTGAAATCGTCGGCGAGGAGGGAAAGCTCGCGCTCCAGCCCGGCGAGTTCGTCGGCGGCGAGGATGCCGATCTGCTGCAGGCCCTGCGCATGCGCGCGGCTGGCCTCGATGTCGAACACGAAGAACTCGCGATCGAGGATCACGTCCTCGCCGGCGAGGAACTTCTGGATGCGCGCGTCGACCTTGACGCCGGGTTTTTGCCACAACAGATCGGACATGACGGCCTCGGTATTACGTGATGCTTCCTGTCGCCCGCGCATGCGAACGACGCCAGACTAACCCGCGTGGCGAACCTGCGGAATGCCGCGGTTCTCGTCGAACCCGAACGCGAGGTTGAGGTTCTGCAACGCCTGCGTCGCCGCGCCCTTGAGCAGGTTGTCCTCGGTGGCGACGACGACCAGGCGGCGGCCATCGGGCGACAGCGTGAAACCGCCGAGTTCGACGTGATGCTGGCCGGCGATGCGGCTGACCCACGGCGCTTCATCGAGCACGTCGACCATCGGCTCGTCGGCGTAGCGTTCGCGATAGCGCGACACGATCGCGTCGCGTTCGAACGCGCCCGACAGCGGCAGGTTCGCGGTGATGGTCAGCCCGCGGAAATGCGGTGCGACGTGCGGGAGGAACTGCACTTCGTGACCAAGCTGGCGCGTCACTTCACGCTCATGGATGTGATTGGTCAGCGCGTACGGCATCAGGTTGTCGCGCAGTTTTTCCGGATCGTTCTTGTCCGACGGCGACGTGCCCGCACCCGAATAGCCGGACACGCCAAAGCACTGCACCGGTCCCGCAAGCGCATCGAGCATCGGCGCGACCGCCAGTTGCATCGCCGTCGCATAGCAGCCGGGATTACTGATGCGACGCTGGCCCGCGTACTTGCGGCGCGTGAGTTCGGGCAGGCCGTAATACCAGGTGTCGTCGAAGCGGTAATCGGCGGAAAGATCGACGATGACAGGATCCATGCCCGCGTTGTCGAACGCGGCGACGCACGCGGCGGCCTTGCCGTTCGGCAGCGCGAGCACGACGGCGTCCGCGCCCAATCCCGGCAGTTCCTCGTTAGACGGCGCGACATAGCGCAGTTCGGGATCGATGCCTGCGACGCCTTCGAACTGATCGGCAACACGCTGCCCGACCAGTTCGCGCGAGGACACGAACGCGAGTTCGAAATCCGGATGACCGGCGATAAGCCGGATGAGTTCGGCGCCCACGTAACCGCGCGCGCCTACGATGCCAACGGACTTGCTCACGTCCGGTCGCTCCCTTGTTCGTGTTGTTCAAGCCGGTGCCGGAGATTGCCCTTCACGGCCGGCCATTCGGATTCGATGATGGAAAACGCCACCGTGTCGCGCACGCTGCCGTCGGCGTGACGGCGATGGCTGCGAAGCACGCCGTCCTGCTTCGCGCCCAGCCGCGCGATCGCGGTGCGTGACGCGTGGTTGAACCAGCTGGTCTCGAAGCCCACGCACACGCAGCCCATCGTCTCGAACGCATGCGCGAGCAGCAGCAGCTTCGCTTCGGTGTTCAGCGCCGTGCGCTGCACGCGCGGTGCGTAGAAGGTGTAGCCGATCTGCACGCGCGGCATGGCCGGATCGAGGTCGTAGAAGCGCGTGCAGCCGACGATCTCGCCGTTCGCATCGTGCACCGCGAACACGAGCGCCTTGCCCTGCGCCTGCATCTCCAGCGCGGCAGCGATGTAGCTTTCGACGTCGTTCGGTGCCGGCACGTTGGTGAACCACAGGCGCGACAGTTCGCCGTCGCCGAGCGCAAGGCGCAGCGCGCCAGCGTGATCGGCACGCAGCGGTTCGAGCACGACGTGCTGGCCACGAAGGCTCGGCACGTGGGTCCAGGGGTCGACGTGTGCGCTCATCGCGTCCTCAGTCCTTCAGCGTCGCGGTACGCCCGCCGCTGTGCGCGACGCAGCGGGCGATCTCGTCGAAGCTGTCCATGCCGTACCAGAACACCTTCCACTTCTCCTGTTTCAGGCAGCCATCGGACTCGGCGTAATAGAACGGATTGACCGGGTTGCCGTGGCGCGAGCGCCAGAACAGGCGCGGATTCTGCTCGCGCATCACCTGCCACACGGCGCGGCCGAGACCTTCGCCCTGCGCTTCGTCGAGCACGGCGAACTTGTCGAGGTAGATGCCGGCATCCTCGCTGGTGAGGATCACCGCGGCGCGATAGTTCTCGCTGACGTAGGCGCGATGCAGCGTCGTGCGCTCGAAGTAATCGGGCAGCAGGCGGCGGCCGAACGCCGATTCGATGAGCTCGCGCAGGCGTTCCAGATCGAGTTCGCTCCACTGCGACACCTGCAGCACGCGCTCGCCGCGGCGCACCAGCGTGCCCGAACCCTTGTGCGTGAACAGTTCCTTCGCCAGCTCCGACGGCTTGGTAATCGACACCGACGAGGTCAGCGGCAGCTTGTCCAGCAGGTCCTTGATCTGCTCGATCTTCACGCGCATGCCGCCGTTGATCCACGGCTGCGACATCAGGTGGTCGTACTCGGTCGACAGGTTGATCGAGTCGATCACCTTGCCGTTGTCGTCGAGCAGGCCGCCGGTGCCGGTGAGGAAGACGATCTTGTACGGCTGCAGCTTCTGTACCAGTTCATTGGCGGCGAAGTCGGCATTGACGTTGAGGATCTGGCCGGACGCGGTTTCGCCCAGGCTCGCGATGACCGGGATGGAACCGGCGCGCAGGCTGGCTTCGATCGGCGCGAGGTTCACGCGCTTCACTTCACCGACAAGGCCATACGTGTCGCGATCCAGGTAATCGGCTTCGAACACGCCCGAGACAATGGACGTCGCGCGCGCGTCGAAGGCCTGCAGCGCTTCGACGAGCTTGAGGTTCTGCGACTGGAACACGCGGCGCACGATGGCGAGCGCTTCGGGCGAGGTGACGCGCAGGCCGTTCACCGTCTGCTTCACGATGCCGGCGGCGGACAGCTCTTCATCGAGCTGCGGACCGGCGCCGTGGATGACGATGGGCGTGAGGCCCACGTCCTGCAGGAAGGCGAGCGAGGATGTCAGCGCTTCGAGATCGTCGCGCAGCACCGCGCCGCCGACCTTCACCACGGCGAAGCGCTTGGCGTCCAGCTGCGAAAAGCGCTTGAGGTACTGCGAGATCTCCTTCGCGCTGGCCATGCTCGAAAGCAGGCGCACGATGGTTTGCCTCGTCTGGATGTCGCGGGTGTCGTTCATCTTTGAGCGGATCAGGTGTTGTTCTTGCAATGTCTTCGGGCCGACAGGCGTCGCGTCGCGACACCCTCAGGGTCTAGTGCCACATCCCCGCCCCGCCGCTTCACGGCGAGGCCGCCCCCTTGACTCAGGGGGCTCAAAAAAAAGGGGGCTCAGGACGTCGTCATGCAGTTTCGAGGATGCGGGTTACCGATTCGGTGTAGCGCTGCAACTGCTCCAGCGCGACCCATTCGTCGGCGGTGTGCGCCTGCGCGATGTCGCCGGGACCGTAGACGATCGCGGTGAGTCCGGCGGCGGAGAACAGCGAGGCTTCGGTCCAGAAGTCCACCGCGTTGCCGATCGGCAGGCCGAGCGCGTCGGCGAGGTCGCGCGCTTCCAGGCGGCGGTTCTCCGCATCGGCGACATCGCCCGACGGCAGCGACGGACCGCGGAAGGTTTCCTCGTAGCGCTCCACGGCGCCGGCTTCGACCAGCGTGCCGAAGCGTTCGTGCAGCGCGTCGATCGACATCGACGGCAGCGGACGGAAACCGAAGCGCAGCTCGGCGCTCGGCGCGATCATGTTCGCCTTGATCCCGCCTTCCACTCGGCCGATGTTGAAGCGCAGGCCCGTCAGGCCGCCGAAACGCTGGTGCGCCTGGCTCTCGACGAAATCCAGCGCATGCCCGCCCCAGCGGATCGCCTGGTGCAGCGCACTGGCCTGCATCGCGTTCGCGCCCGACGCATGGCCGGCGACACCGCGAAAGCGCATCAGCACCGAGCTGATGCCGCGATGCGCGAGCACGGCCTCGCACTTCGTCGGCTCGGCGACGATGACGTCCTGGAACGAATGGCCGCTGGCGAGGAACGCCGCGATGCAGCGCGCATCGTTGGCCTCCTCGTCGGTGGAGAACAGGAACGCGGCATCGCCGGTCGTGCGCGACGCGGCGGTGACCAGTCCCGCGGCCGCGCCTTTGATGTCGCATGCGCCCAGGCCAATCGCGCGATCGCCGGTAACGCGCAACACGTGCGGATCGGCGCTCCACGCTTCCGACGACGGCACGGTGTCCAGGTGCACGTTGAACAGGCGCGTCGGATTGCCACGCACGGCGAGCATCGACACGGCACCGTCGCCGTGGTCGATCACGTCGATGCGGAAGCTGTGCAGCTTCTCGCGCAGGTAGTCGAAGATGCCGCCGGTGCCGATGTCGCGCGGCGGATTGCGGGTATCGAATGACACCAGCGCTTCGAGATGTTGGAGGGTCTGGTCGAGCATGTCGTTTACGCCGGAGTGAGTGGAGAGTAGTGAGGAGTGAGCATCGCTTCGCTCACTTCTCACTTCTGCAGTTGCTCGCTTCTCAGCCCTTCCGGTTGACCTCGGCCCACAGCGTGCTGCTCATGCCGAACAGCTTGATGAAACCTTCGGCCTCGGCCACGCCCCAGTCGGCCGCCTGCGCGTAGGTCGCGCCCTTGGCGTTGAGGATGTGCTTCGACTCGATGGCCACCGCCGTCACGGTGCCGCCGTTGGTTTCCAGCGTGACTTCGCCGTTCACGGTGGACTGGCTCGACTGCAGGAACACTTCGAGGTCGGTCTTCAGCGGGTCGTGGAAGAAGCCTTCGTACACCAGCTCCACCCACTTGCGCGCGACCTCGGGCTTGAAGCGGTTCTGCTGCTTGCTCAGCACGGCTTCCTCCAGCGCGCGATGCGCGGCGAGCAGCGCGGTCAGGCCCGGTGCTTCGAAGATGATGCGGCCCTTCAGGCCGATCGTCGTGTCGCCGGTGTAGAGGCCGCGGCCCACGCCGTACTGCGCGAACAGGCCGTTGAGCCTGGCCAGCATCGTGTGGCCTTCGATCTTCTCGCCGTCGAGCGTCACCGCTTCGCCATTGACGAAGCCGATCTTCACGCGCAGCGCCTGCGCCGGCCATTCGCTGCGCGGCTTGCACCAACCTACGGCACCTTCGCCCGGTGCCTGCCAGCGGTCGATCTCGCCGCCGGACATCGTCAAGCCCAGCAGGTTTTCGTTGATGGTGTACGCCTTCTGCTTGGCGCGCACGCCGAAGCCGCGGTCTTCCAGGTACTTCTGCTCGTAGGCGCGGACCTCGGTGTGCTCCTTCTGGATCTCGCGGATCGGCGCCACGATCTCGTAATCGCCCAGCGCCTTCACCGCCAGGTCGAAACGCACCTGGTCGTTGCCCATGCCGGTGCAACCGTGCGCGATGGCCTTCGTGCCCAGCTCGTCGCAACGCTTCAGCGCGGCATCGACGATGAGATAGCGATCCGACACCAGCAGCGGGTACTGCGACTGGTAGCCCTCGCCCGCCCACACGAACGGCTTGACGAAGCCTTCCCAGATGGCCGGACCACCATCGACGGTGACGTGCGAGGCGACGCCCAGTTCGGCGGCGCGCTGTTCGATGAAGGCGCGTTCCTCCGCATCCACGCCGCCGGTGTCGGCGAACACGGTGTGCACGTTCCAGCCGCGCTCCTTCAGGTACGGAACGCAGAAGCTGGTGTCGAGGCCGCCGGAGAAGGCGAGGACGATGTCTTTGCTCATGTGGGGATCTCTGTGGGGTTCTTCGAATCAGTTGCGGGCGAGCGCGGCCATGATGGCCTTCTGCACGTGCAGGCGGTTTTCGGCTTCGTCGATGGCGATGCACTGCAGCGAATCCATCACCGCGTCGGTGGCCTTCACGTTGCGGCGCAGCGGCAGGCAGTGGCTGAAGACGCCGTTGTTGGTCAGCGCCATCTTCTGCTCGTCGACGATGAAGTGCTTGTACTGGTCGCGGATGGGCTTCTCCGGTTCCCAGTTGCCGAAGAACGGCAGCGCGCCCCAGCTCTTGGCGTAGACGACGTCCGCGCCGCGGTAGGCGCTTTCGATGTCGTGGCTGATGCGGAACGAACCGCCGCTTTCGGCGACGTTCTGTTCGGCCCAGCCGATATAGCGCTCATCGAGCACGTACTGCGGCGTCGGGCACAGCAGCGTGACGTCCATGCCCATGCGCGTGGCGATCGTCAGCGCGGAGTTCGCCACCGCGGTGTTGAGCGGCTTGGGGTGGTAGGTCCAGGTGAGCACGTACTTCCTGCCGCGCAGGTCGGCGGTGCCGAAGTGCTCCTGCAGCGCGAGGATGTGCGCAAGCTCCTGGCACGGATGCGTGATCGTCTCCATGTTGATCACCGGCACCGGCGAGTACTTCGCGAAGCTGTTGAGCACGATGTCCTGCCGGTCGTACTGCCAGTCGACGAACTTCGGGAACGCGCGCACGCCGATCAGGTCGACGTAACGGCCCAGCACCCGCGCGACTTCGGCGATGTGCTCCTCGGTGTCGCCGTCCATGACGGTGCCGAGGTTGAACTCGATCGGCCACGCGTCCTTGCCCGGCTGCAGCACCACGGCATGGCCGCCGAGCTGGAAGGCGCCCAGTTCGAAGCTGGTGCGCGTGCGCATCGACGGATTGAAGAACACCAGGGCGATCGACTTGCCCTTCAGCTGGTCGCCCAGCTTGCTGCGCTTGAACTCCGCCGCCTGCGCGAGCAGTGCGTCGAGGCCGTCGCGCGACCAGTCCTGGGTGTTGAGGAAGTGCTTGGGGGTCATCGACTGCGTTCCCGTGAAGAAGATCTCGAAGGAGGTTCGCTGGGCCGAAAAGCAAAAAAGCCCAGCGCGTAGGCTGGGCTTTTCGTGTGTCACTTCGCCTGTTGCGAATGGCGCGTGCGACCGTCTACCCAGCGGATTGGCGGGTGTACGGTCGGCGCGCGCGCGAGGTCATCCCCGCCGCCATCCAGGCGGAGGTGAGCACGTCGGCGTCGGCGTAAAGGGCGTTCATGAGGGGGCGAATGCTCGCACGCGACCGGGGCGGGCGCAACCGATTTGTGACCCAACGTGCAACGAATGGGTCCCCGCCTGCGCGGGGACGATGATCCGGCAAAGCCGCGCGCTTCGCGCCCGGGCCGGATCTATCGACTCCGCGGCGGCTGCACGACCGGCGTCACGGAAACCCGGATCCGCAGCCGGTTGCCCGGATCGTCCGCCAGGCGCGAGCGGTACTTGGCGCCCTTGTAGGTGTAGTCCACGTCGTAGGCGATGGGACGGCGGAACTCGCGTTCGACGGTGACCGGCTTGCAGTCGGGCGTGGCGGCGGGCTTGTCCTGCTTCTCCTCGCGACCCAGCGCTTCCTTTACCGCGCCCAGGGCACGCGACAGCTTGGAATCGCCCTTGGCCTCCTCGCACTGCTCCTCGACCGAGCTGGCCTTCAGCGTCTGGTACACCGGCGTCACGCGCAGCACCTGCGCGTAGTCGAAGCGGACGTTCTCCGCCTGGATGACCGTGGTCTGCGTCGGAGCCTGCTGTTGCGCCTGTGCCGCCGCGGCCCAGAGGACCGCCACGGCCATCGCGGCGACGCGCCCGGACATCGGGGCTGCTTTCGCCGGCAGGGACGGAACTGGACGGGCCATCACGCTCGCAAGGTAGGGAAATGTTCAGAAAGTGTAAGCGGATACGGCGCCGTAGGTCTGAACCTCGCCTTTAGCTTGCCGGCATGCGGCGGCCGGAGGGGTCGGGACGCGGCGCCCGGTGCTGCCGCTAGAATGGCCGGCACTTCCGGCGGTAACCCCATGAGCCTGCACCTTTTCAACAGCCTGACGCGACGGGTCGAGCCGTTCGCGCCCCTGAATTCCGACCGCCCGACGATGTACCTGTGCGGGCCGACGGTCTACAACTTCGTCCACATCGGCAATGCCCGCGGGCCGGTGGTGTTCGGCGTGCTGGCCGACGTCCTGCGCCGCCGCTACGGCGGCCTCGACTACGCCCGCAACATCACCGACATCGACGACAAGATCAACAACGCCGCCCGCGAACGCGGCGTGCCGATCGGCGAGATCACCGCCCGCTTCACCGCCGCGTACCTGGACGACATGGCCGCGCTGGGCGTGAAGCCGCAGAACATCCAGCCCGAGGCGACGGCCCACGTGCCGCAGATCATCGAGATGATCCAGCGCCTGATCGACGCCGGCCACGCCTACGAGGCCGACGGCCATGTGCTGTTCGCGGTCGGCACCTTCGCCGGCTACGGCAAGCTGTCGCGCCGCGATCCGGAGGAACTGCTCGCCGGCGCGCGCATCGACGTGGCGCCGTACAAGCGCGACGCGGGCGATTTCGTGCTGTGGAAGCCTTCGACCGACGACCTCCCCGGCTGGGAATCGCCCTGGGGTCGCGGCCGTCCGGGCTGGCACATCGAATGCTCGGCGATGGCCGCCGCGCACCTGGGCGAAACCATCGACATCCACGCCGGCGGCGTCGACCTGCAGTTCCCGCACCACGAGAACGAGATCGCGCAGAGCGAGTGCGCCCACGGCGGCAAGATCTTCGCCCGCTACTGGCTGCACAACGGCATGCTGAATTTCGGCGGCGCCAAGATGGCCAAGTCGGTCGGCAACATCCAGCGCGTGCACGATCTGGTCAAGCAGTACCCCGCTGAGGCGCTGCGCTTCTCGCTTCTGTCGGCGCATTACCGCCAGCCGCTGGAGTGGTCGGACGGCCTGATCGAGCAAAGTGTGCGCACGCTGGACCGGCTGTACGGCACCCTGCGCGACCTGGCCGACGTCGACGCCGAGCCCGCCATCCCGTTGATGGTCGAAGCCGCGCTCGACGACGATCTCAACACCCCGCAGGTGATGGCGGAGATCGCCCGCATCGCCGGCGATGCGCGCAAGGCCGTGTCGGCCGACGAGAAGGCGCGCCTGAAGTCCGAACTGCTCGGTGCAGGCCTCGCGCTCGGCCTGCTCCAGCAGGATCCGGCGGCGTGGTTCGCACGCGGCACAGAGGAAGGCGACGATGCGCGCATCCAGGCGCTGATCGACGAACGCCTCGCCGCGAAGAAGGCGCGCGATTTCGCCCGTGCCGACGCGATCCGCGACCAGCTCGCCGGCGAAGGCATCCTGCTCGAAGACACGCCGCAAGGCGTGCGCTGGAAGCGCGCCTGATCCACCGTCGTCATCCCGGCCCGCCGGGGTGGCGACCGACTCACCGTGCCTTGCCGCACGCCGCGTAAAATCCCACTGCAATGAACGCCATCGCTGCCCCCACCAGCCCCTTCCCGCTCGAAGCCAGCGCGCGCGACGCGCAGCAGGCGATCCGCGATGAGTTCGCCTTCTTCGGCGACTGGTCGGAACGTTACCAGTACCTGATCGACCTCGGCCGCAAGCTGCCGGACCTGCCGCCGGAGTGGAAGACCGAAGAACACCGCCTGCACGGTTGCCAGTCGATGGTGTGGATCGTCGCCGAGGGCGATGCGGACCGCCTCGACTTCCACGCGATCAGCGACTCGGCCATCGTCTCGGGGCTGATCTACCTCGCCCTGCGCGTCTACTCGGGGCGCAGCGCGAAGGAAATCGTCGACACCAACGCCGACTACATCGCGGAGATCGGCCTGGCGAAGCACCTGTCGCCGACGCGCAGCAACGGACTGGCCGCGCTGCTCGGCTTCATCCGCGAACGCGCCCGGCAGGCGCTGTGAGCCCGCGCCGGTGAGCGAAGCCGCACCCGCCGACGCCCCCGTTCCGGGGATCGGCGACCTGCTGAGGAACCGCGGCTTCACCGGCCTGATGACGTACCGCCTGCTGGCGATGCTGTCGTACCAGATCGTTGCGGTGACCGTCGGCTGGCACGTCTACGAACTCACGCGCGACGCGTTCGCGCTCGGCCTGATCGGCCTGGCCGAAGTCATTCCCTACTTCTGCTTCGCGTTGTTCGCCGGCTACGCGGTGGATCACCTGCCCCGCCGCAAGCTCGGCATGGCGGCGTGCCTCGGCTTGCTGCTGACGACGCTGACGCTTGCCGGCGTCGCGTCCGGCGTGCTGCCGGCGGGCACGTCGTCGTTCGGCACGCTGACCATCTACGCGGCGATCGCGGTGAACGGTGTGGTGCGCGCGTTCCTGGCACCGGTGTACATGTCGCTGTTCGCGCGCGTGCTCAAGCGCGAGCAATTCGTGCGCGGCGCGGGCGTGAGCAGCGTGGTGATGCAGTCGGGCCTGGTGCTCGGTCCCGCGGCGGGCGGCCTGCTGGTCGCATGGGGCGGAAAGAGCGCGGCGTACCTGGTCGCGGCGGCGTTCGCGGCGGCGGCGTCGATCGCCGTCATCACGATCCGCGTGACCGAACCGCCGCTTCCGGCCGAACGCGCGCCGATCTTCAAGAGCATCGGCGAGGGCCTGAACTTCGTCTTCAGGACGCAGGTCGTGCTGGGCGCGCAGGCGCTGGACATGTTCTCGGTGCTGTTCGGCGGCGCGGTCGCGCTGCTGCCGGCGTTCATCAGCGAAATCCTGCACTACGGGCCCGAAGCGCTGGGCCTGCTGCGCGCCGCGCCGGCGGTCGGCGCGGTGCTGATGGGCGTCTACCTCGCGCGTCGCCCGTTGCAGCGCCATGCCGGACGCATCCTGCTCATCGCGGTGGCGGGTTTCGGGCTGAGCATCATCGGCTTCGCGTTGTCGCGTGAGCTGTGGGTCTCGGCGCTGATGCTGATGCTGTCGGGCATGTGCGATGGCGTGTCGGTGGTGCTGCGCTCGACGATCCTCCAGCTCGCCACGCCGGACCACCTGCGCGGTCGCGTGTCGTCGATCAACGGCATATTCATCGGTTCGTCGAACGAGCTTGGCGCGTTCGAGTCGGGCGTCGCCGCGCGGCTGATGGGCCTGGTGCCGTCGCTGATCTTCGGCGGCTGCATGACGCTGGCAGTGGTCGGCGCCACGGCGAAACTCGCGCCGAAGCTGCGCCGGCTCGACCTTCGCGACCTGCACTGACATCCGCGTGTCCACGATCGCCGATGCCACCGTGGTGGAAACGCAGCGCATCTGCGTCGGCCTGCAGGCGTTCAACCGCGCGGCGGTCGGCGAGATCGAAAGCACGCCGATCCATCTGGCGGCGAAGGACGACGATGGCGAGCTGATCGGCGGCATCGTCGGCGAAGTGCTGCTCGGCTGGCTCGAAATCCACGTGTTGTGGCTGCGCGAGGACGTCCGATCGCAAGGCCACGGCGCCGCGCTGCTGCACGCCTGCGAGCGGCGCGCGATCGAAATCGGCGCGCATTCGGCGCGGCTGGACACGTTCGACTGGCAGGCCGAGGCGTTCTATCGACGCCACGGTTACGAGCGCTTCGCGGTGCTCGACGGATACCCGGACACGCACGAGCGCATCTTCATGCGCAAGCGGCTTTCGACGCGCTAACCGCGCATCGCCTTCCACGCCTCGTACAGCCCGCCCTCACCGTCCGGCCGCAGCGGCTCGACCGCGAGCGTCTGCCGCCCGGGCGGCAACGCCATCTGCGCATACACAGCCGCCGTGGACAGGCCGAACGGCTCGCCTTCCTCGTTCGAATACGCGTAGTACGCGCGCGTCACGCCGCACAGGTGCATCGCGGCCAGGCACATCGGACACGGATGGCCGCTGGCGTAGACGATGGCGCCGTCCAGCCGCGGGGAGCCCGAGCGCTGAGCCGCCTCGCGGATCGCCAGTAGTTCGGCGTGCGCGGTGGGATCGTTCGTCGCATGGATGCGATTGGCCGTGCGCGCGAGCACCTTTCCATCGCGCACCAGCACCGCGCCGAACGGCCGACCGCCTTCGGCCACGTTCGCACGCGCCAGCGTGAGCGCCTCGCGCATGAAGTCGATGGGTTCGGGCATGGCGGGCTCCGGAAGGCGGCGTGATGACGGCGGCCAGCATGCATCGCGCGCGACGCTGGCGGATGGACCGGATCGGGCCGCATCGCCGCTTCGATCCGGCAGTTCGAACCGGCGGGTGGAAAAGAAAAACCCGGCGCGAAGCCGGGTCTTTCGTGTCGCATCGAAGCGGGGAGCGGTGGATCAGTCGCCCATCTGCTTCTGCAGGTGTTCCCAGCGCTCCTGCGCGTCGATGGTGCGCTCGGCGGTGAGGCGCGCTTCCAGGCGCTCCAGGCCGATTTCCTCGCCTGTGTCGACGCAGTAACCGTAATCGCCCGAGTCCACGCGCTTGAGCGTGCTGTCGATCTTGCTGATCAGCTTGCGGTAGCGGTCGCGGGTGCGCAGTTCCAGCGAGTTTTCGGTCTCGCGGGTGGCGCGCTCGGCTTCGTCGCCGACGTCGCGGACTTCGTCCTTGAGGTTCTCGATGGTCTGCTTGGATTCCTCGACCAGGTCGGTACGCCAGCCCAGCAGGCGCTGGCGGAAGTACTCGAGCTGGAGCGGGTTCATGTATTCCTCGTCGACCGTGGGCTTGTAGCCCTGCGGGACGATCGGGCGGCCAGTGGCCTCATCTGTCTGGTACGGCACGACTTTGACCTTGCCTTTCGGCGCGGGAGCCTGCGGCTTTGCGACAACGGCCACGGCCACCTTGCCGGCCGGGCGCGGAGCGGTCTTGGTCGCGGGATTGCTTGCGGCCGCCGCTTTGGTTGCAGGCGCCTTGTTGGATACGGGTTGCGTCACTGGATTCTTTGCGACTTCTGGCTTGCTGGCGACCGGTTTCGCCGTCGGGGATTCGACGGCCGGGCGCGCTGCTGCGGGTTTCTTGACGACGGGCTTGCTCTCCGGCTTCGCAGCCGTGGGCTTGCCTTCCTGGGGGGCGGCCTTCGCCGGCGTGGACTTCACCGGGGGAGCGGCCTTCTTGGCGGGCGCCGGAGCCTGCTTGGCGACCGGCTTGGGTGCCGGCGCCGCCTTCTTGGCGACGACGGGCTTCTTCGTGCTGGCGACCGGCTTGGCCGGCGCCTTCTTCGCCGCCGCAGCCTTCTTGGCGACCGGCTTGGTGGCGGGAGTCTTCTTTGCCGGAGCGGCCTTCTTGGCCACCGGCTTCTTGGCGGGCGCAGCCTTCTTCGCGACCGGCTTCTTCACCGCGGTCTTCTTCGCTGCGGGTTTGCTGGACGCGGCCTTCTTGGCGGCCGGCTTGACGGTCTTCTTGACGGCCTTGGCGGCCTTCTTCGCGGTTTTTTTCACTGCCACGAGCGACGTGTCCTTCTGATCCCTGAGGACCTCCGGACGACGGGTCCGAAGGCGGTGTGGAGCACAGCATGCCCCACTTCGTGTCCGCGCAGCATGACATCGCATGCATGTGCCGGACACCGTCCGCGGAGCCTCGATCGTGCTGGTTTCCGCGAAGGTCGGACGACCCGGAGATCGACCGAAAACTGGAGCCTTGTGACGGGAAAGCGCGCTGTTATACCCTGCCCCGGCACCTGCGGCAACCGCATATTCAGATGCCTGTCCGCATTAAGGAACCGTGATCGACCGTCTGCTCATCGTCCTTCTGCGAGGCTACAAGCGCTGGATCAGTCCGCTGCTTGGCCCGCGCTGCCGTTTCCATCCGACGTGCTCGGAATACGCCATGCAGGCCATCGCCCGTTTCGGCGCGTTCAAGGGCAGCTGGCTGGCGCTGCGGCGCATCCTGCGTTGCCATCCGCTTCACCCGGGCGGGATCGATCCCGTGCCGGAACCAACCTCCGGGAAACCCACATGCCATCGACACTGATCGTCAACGCCCGCCTGGTCAACGAAGGCCGTGAATTCGACGGCGACCTGCGGTTCGAGGACGGGCGTATCGCCCAGATCGGCACAGGACTGTCGGCGCGCGCGAACGAGTCGGTGATCGACGCCGGCGGCCGCCGCCTGCTGCCGGGCATGATCGACGACCAGGTGCACTTCCGCGAACCCGGCATGGAATACAAGGCCGACATCGCGACCGAATCGGCCGCCGCGGTGGCCGGCGGGCTGACGTCCTTCATGGACATGCCCAACACCAATCCGCCCACGCTCGACGCCGAGGCGCTGGAGAACAAATACCGCCGCGCCGAAGGCCGCGCATGGGGCAACTACGGCTTCTACATGGGCGCCAGCAACGACAACCTGGCCGCCATCCAGTCGCTGGATCCGCTCGCCGCGCCGGGCATCAAGGTGTTCATGGGCGCGTCCACCGGCAACATGCTGGTCGACAACCCGGAAATCCTCGACAGCATCTTCCGCGACGCACCCACGCCGATCATCACGCACTGCGAAGACACGCCGATGATCGATGCCGAACTCGCCCGCTACAAGGCGAAGTACGGCGACGACATCCCGGCCGCGTGCCATCCGGACATCCGCTCGCGCGAAGCGTGCATGAAGTCGACGCAGCTCGCGCTGTCGCTCGCGCGCAAGCACGACACGCGCCTGCACGTGCTGCACATCAGCACGGCCGACGAGCTGGCGCTGTTCGAAAAGGGACCGCTGATCCGCGCCGATGGCAGCCGCAAGCGCATCACCGCCGAAACCTGCATCCACTTCCTGCGTTTCGACCGCGCCGACTACGCGCGCCTGGGCAACCTGATCAAGTGCAACCCGGCGATCAAGGACGCGAGCGATCGCGAAGCGCTGATCCAGGCGTTGACCGACGACGTGATCGACGTGCTCGCCACCGACCACGCGCCGCACACGCTGGAAGAAAAGGCACGTCTCTACACTGGCGCGCCCAGTGGCCTGCCGCTGGTGCAGTACGCGCTGGTTGCCGCGCTTGAACTCGTGCACGAGGGACGTCTCACCACGTCGCAGGTCGTGCAGAAGTTCGCGCACGCACCCGCGCAGCTGTTCGACGTGAAGGGCCGCGGCTTCCTGCGCGAAGGCTACGCCGCCGACCTGGTGCTGATCGACGATACGCCGTTCACCGTGCAGCGCGAGGACGTGCTCTCCAAATGCGGCTGGTCGCCGTTCGAAGGCACCACGTTCCGTTCGCGCATCGCCTCGACCTGGGTCAATGGCGAACTCGCGTGGGACGGCCGCCAGCTGGTCGGCCAACCGCGCGGCGAGCGTCTGGCGTTCGATCGATGAGGTTTGCGAAAGGCGTCGCGCTGTCGCTGCTGGCGATGGCGTCGGCGGGTTGTTCGGCCGCACCGGTGGCGCCCGTCGTACCCAGCGTTGCGCAGGCGTCCGCGACGTCGAGCGTCGATACTCGCGTGGTGTTCCCGACGTCCGTGCAGCAGGGCGCGCTCGTGCTGGGCAAGGTACCGGCCAATGCGACCGTGCGATACGGCACGCGCGTGCTGCGCCCGACGAATTACGGCACGGTCGTGTTCGGCATCGGCCGCGACGAAGCCGGTCCGGTCAGCGTCGATGTCACCACCGCAGATGGCCGCACGCAGACGGCGCGCATCGTCGTGACGCCGCGCGACTGGCCGGTCGAGAACGTCCGCGGCGTGCCGCCGAAGACGGTCGAACCGCCGCCGGACATCGCCGCACGCATCGAGCGCGAACAGGCGCAGGTCACCGCCGCGCGTGCACGCGATGACGATCGCGCCGACTTCGCGCAGGCTTTCGTCTGGCCGGTGAAGGGCCGAATCAGCGGGCGCTTCGGCAACCAGCGCGTCTACAACGGCACGCCGAAATCGCCGCACTCGGGCATGGATATCGCCGCGCCGACGGGCACGCCGGTGCTGGCACCGGCGTCGGGCGTGGTCACATTCGCCGCGCCGGATCTCTACCTGACCGGCGGCACGCTACTGCTCGACCACGGCCATGGCGTGAGTTCGAATTTCCTGCACCTGTCGCGCATCGACGTGAAGGTGGGCGATCGCGTGCAGCAGGGCCAGGTGATTGGCGCGGTCGGCGCGACGGGTCGTGCGACGGGGCCGCATCTGCATTGGGGGATGAACTGGTTCGATGTGCGGGTCGATCCGTTGCTCGTTCTGGAACGCACGCAGTAAGAGCCAGTTGTTCACCTCTGTGGCGCGCTGCGGCGCGTTCTTTTCAGCGGCAACTGCAGTGCATCGCGGCGCGGTTCGATGTGCGTGTCGATCCGTTGCTGGTTCTGGAGCGCACGCAGTAGGCGACCGTTGTTCACCCCTGTGGCGCGTTCTACTTAGCGTGCGCCGCGGGTGAACCCCTCTCCCACCGGGAGAGGGGTTGGGGTGAGGGTCGGCGGAGTGTGGACGTCGCAACGCTGTCACTGACCGGGCGCTCGTGCTTTCCATCACGCGTCGCGGCATCGAACGTCCATGGATTCCCGCTTTCGCGGGAATGACGAGCCAAATGCGACGCCTGCCGTCAACACGCGACGCCTCGCAGGCCGGCCTCACGTCACCGTGCTCGTCCCATGCGAGTTCGCGGTATTCGACACCGGCGTGGCAGCGGTCGTGCGCAGTCGCGACGCTGTGTAGCCGGTCACGCGGTCGCGTCCGGCAGCCTTGCTCGCGTAGAGCGCCGCGTCGGCGCGTTCGAGCAGTTTCTCGACCGTCTCGCCGTAGTGCAGTTCGGCCACGCCCAGGCTCAGCGTCGTGTTGAACAGGCGGTTCTCGATGGACAGCGGCCGGCAGTTCACCGCGGCGCGCAGGTTCTCGGCCACGCACAGCGCTTCGCGAAGCTGCGTGTCGGGCAGGACGACGAGGACCTCGTCGCCACCGTAACGTCCGAACAGGTCGTACGTGCGCAGTCGGTTGCGCGTTCGCAGCGCGACGATCCGCAGCGTCTGGTCGCCCACGCGATGGCCGTGCGCGTCGTTGATGCGCTTGAAGAAGTCGATATCGAAGAACACCACCGACAGGGGCCGGCGTCCGCGGTGCGCCGCCTCGGCGAGCGCTTCCAGCCGTTCGTTGATCGCCGAACGCGTAAGCGCTCCCGTCAGCGCGTCGTAGGTCGCCAGGCGACTCGCATGATCGCGGTCGCGACGCATCTGGTGCATGTGGTCGGTCAGGCCGATGGTGAGCACGAGGCCGCCCATCGCAAGGCCGATCGGGAACGCGTATTCCATCCACTCGGGATTGCGCCAGCCGCCGAGCAGTTCGCCGAGTCGAAGCAGCACGAGCACGATCATCGGCGCCCACGAGAGCGCCATGAAGTACGCCTCGCGCTGACGTTCCCAGGCAGCGACCACGCTGGCGGCGAAGGTGGTCACGGCCGACACCAGGAAGACCGAATTCGCCACCCACGGCAGCCAGTTCGCGACGGTACCGAGGTTGGCCAGCAGCAACACCAGCAGCGCGGCGTTGCAGCCGTGCAGCACGCGCATGAAGCGCGGGTGGCGCTCGGGCAGGTTGAGATAGAGCGCGACGAAGCTGTTGCTGGCGACCACGCCCAGCAGGCCGAACATGCGACCGACGCGCGGATCGGCGCCGATCAGCTCCGCGAGCCAGGGCACGGCGCGCACCTCGCCACCGACCGAGGCGAGGTAGAACGCCTGTGCGGCAAGCGTCAGCGACAGGTACGCGTACGTCCGCTCGCCGATACCCACCCAGAAGCCCACCGCCAGCAGCGCGAGCACGACGAGCGTACCCAGCACGAAGGTGCGCAGCGCGACATGGCGCAGATCCTGCCGGTGCACGGCGGCAAGTGGTTCGACGTCGACCGACATGGCGGTCGGCGACAACGCGGTCACGCGGAGGTAGATCGATTCGCCCGTCGCCAGCCCCTGCGGAAGCGGAATGACGAGGGCGCGCGTGGAGAATTCGGGGTCGGAATCGGCGCCGACCAGTGCCCGCCGCAGGGGAATCGCGTCGCCGGGACGCCAGACCTCCACGCGGTTGAGGTACGGGAAGCGCAGGACGAGGTTCGGCGAATCGGCGGGCTGGACGGCTTGCCGGGCGGTCAGGCGCCACCAGCGCGGGCGTCGAGAGGTCTCGTGGATGGCCTGCCCTTCGACGCTGGCGAAGTCGGTCTGGTGCCGACCCGAGAGCACTTCCAGCGGAACCGGGTCGTCGTCGAGGCGGGACACGTCGAAGAACTGCGCCGACGCGGACGTCGCCACCAGCATGCCGAACGCGGCCATCATGGCCAGCCACCACCGACGAAAGGGTTTCCCCATAACCCGTCTAGGTCCCCGAGCAAGGTCGGGGAGCATAGCGTAATGAGACGACGGTCGCGGAATCGTCCGACGAAGGGCAGCGCCGCCGGGGCCGGCGGTGCCCCGGAAGGTCAGGCGCTGGCGCCCTGCCCGGTCACCCGCGCCACGGCGTCGTGGGCGTGAAGGCTTTCGAAATGCGAGACCTGGGCGTCGAAGCGCTCGATGCGTGCATCGGCCGACAGGACGGCAGCGACGCGACGGGCGGCGTCCTCGCAGAACATCAGGTTCTCGGCGTTGAGACGCGCGAAGGCCTGCTCGTCCTCGCGCTTGACCGCCGTCTGCACCGGCGTGGCGAGTGCGGTTTCGAGGGCGTCGATCAAGGCCGCCAGCGGCACTTCGTCGAAGGCCGGGCGCAGCTCGACGCGCACGTCGGCGCGGCTGCGCTGGGCGTGGGGCGTCGCGGCAAGGCCGCGCTCGGACGCGAGCCATTCGCTCACCACCGCCGCCGACAGCGGGCGCGCGGCGGCGAAATCCTCGGCGAAGCGTTCGGCGTTGAGCTGGCGCGAGAGCGCCGCCGAGGCCGGGCAGGTGCTGGAGTATTCGACCGAAAACGCCAATGCCAGGTGCAGGTGGCCGTCGCGCAGGGTCGCGTCGATCTCGACCGGATAGCGCTTCCACCCGGCGTTGTCGCTGGCGAGCGCGCGGCGCAGCAGCAGTTGTTCGTAGCGCAGCACGAGGCGGGCAGAGGTGGAAATCCCGCCCTGCTTCTCCACCAGCGTCTGCAGCACGCGGCGCAGGCCGGCGGGCGTCACGGTCTCGCTGGCGAAGGCGTTCTGCAGTTGCAGGTACATGCGCGACATGTGGATGCCGCGGGCGTTGGCGTCCTTCAGGTCGACGCTGACGTCGACCGAGGCGGCGACGGTGATCGCCTCGCCATCGGGCCCGGCCACGCGGAGCGGCAGGGCGATGTTGGACATGCCGACCCAGTCGAGCGGTCGCGCCGCGGCGGCGGCGTCGAAGGCGACATCGGGAAGACGGCGCGGAGTGGTGGAAGTCGTGGTCACGGCGGACGAAGTGGGGTTGGCGCGGGGGAGCGCAAGCCGGGCCATTGTAGCGGCCGCATCCGGACGGTCGGCCGGACAGGTTGCAACAGTCAGTTTCGAGGCGCCGCCGCGCCTATCGCGGCGATAGCCCCGACATGGCGTTCACGCACGCGCCCCGCGCCAGGCGGTCCACAGCGCCGACCAGGGCGGCAAAGGCTGGGAGGCATCGCCGCGTCGCAGGCGCTGCCGCGCGAGCGCGTTCCATACCCGGCGCGGTCGGCCGGCATCGCCACGCGGCCAGTGCGCGAGCAACTCGGCGGCCCAGGCGTGCGTCGTAGCGCCCTCGCCCGCCCGGGCGATCACGCTCATCGGCACCGCCGCCTCATTCGTATGTGCGAGCCGCGCCTGGAGCAGCCCGGCCTGGACGACCGAGACGCTAGTTGACGTCGCATCGAACAACGCCGTCTCGATGTCCGCCACCGCCTGCGCGAACGGTGCGAGCGCGGCGAAGGCCTCGTCGCGATCGCGCGGGCGTTCGCGGCTCTCGCGCAGCGACGGAATGGCCGCGCCCAGCGTGGTCCATGGCACCGGAAGCTTCTGCAAGGCCAGGCCGATCGGGTGACGGCGAATGCCGCGCGACCAGCCCTGCAGTTCTTCCATCCACCACGCGAGCTTCGCCTCGCCCGGGCGTGCATCGCTGCCGCCCCAGGCGGCATCGGTCAGTTCCTGCTGCAGGGCTGCCCATGCGAGCGCGACCTCACGCTGCTCAGGACGTACGAACGCCTGCGCGACGGCCCATTCCGGCCAGCGCGCGCGCCACTTGTCGAGGAAGCTGTCGAGCGCTTCGTCGCGCGAGGGTGCGGCATCGCTCATCGCGTGCCCGGCCACGCGTCGGCGGCGATCAGTTGCGACGGCACGTCGATCATGACGTCGCCCTGCCAGGCGATCGGGTTGTCCTCGTCGAGGCGATACCCCCACAGCGCGACCACCGACGGCATGCCCGCGGCGCGCGCGGCGATGATGTCGCGCTCGTCGTCGCCGACGTAAACGCACTGCTCCGCCGCCACGCCGATGCGCTCGGCCGCGACGATCAGCGGTAGCGGATCGGGTTTGCGCGCGCTCAGCGTGTCGCCGCCGATCAGCACCGCGCAGCGCTGCTCCCAGCCCAGTACGGGCATCAGCTGGCGCGCGAGATACTCGGGCTTGTTGGTGACGATGCCCCATGTGCAGCCGGCGTTTTCCAGCGCTTCGAGCATCGCGTCGACACCCTCGAACAGCGTGCCGTGGTGGCCCAGCGCACGCTGGTAGCAGTCGAGGAATTCGGGAATCCAGCGCTCGCGTTCATCGTCGGGAACGTCGGGGAAGGCCGCCGCGACCATGGCGCGTGCGCCCTTCGAGACGTGCGGACGCAGTTGTTCCAGCGGCATCGGCGGCTGGCCGCGCGCGGCACGCATCGCGTCGATCGCCGCGACCATGTCGGGCGCGCTGTCGAGCAGCGTGCCGTCCAGGTCGAACAGCACGGCCTTCGGGTATGCCACCGCGTCGGCTGCCATCAGGCGGCGTCCGGCTTCGACGCGCAGGCGAGGTAGTTCACGTCGGTACGCGAGATGACGCGCGCCGCGTTGCGCCACGGTTCGTACATCAGGCCGCTGACGTCTTCCAGCGCCAGGCCAGAGGCACGCAGCCACGCGCCCAGCTCGTGCGGCTTGATGAAGTCGCGGTACTGATGCGTGCCGCGCGGCAGCAGGCGGGCGATGTATTCGGCGCCCACGATGGCCAGCGCAAACGCCGCCGGCGTGCGGTTCAACGTCGACAGGAACAGCTTTCCGCCCGGGCGCAGAAGCGTCGCGCAGGCACGGATGATCGAACCCGGATCGGGCACGTGCTCGAGCATCTCCATGCAGGTGATCGCATCGAACTGGCCGGCCATTTCGTCGGCGAGCGACTCGACCGATTGCAGGCGGTAATCGACCTTCACGCCCGATTCCAGACCGTGCAGGCGAGCGACCTTCACCAGTTCCGGCGCGAGATCGAGCGCGGTGACCTGCGCGCCTTCGCGCGCCATCGCTTCGCTGAGCAGGCCCGCGCCGCAGCCGACGTCGAGCACGCGCGCGCCACGCAGCGGCGTGCGCGCGGCGACGTAGCCCAGCCGCGCCGGATTGAGCGCGTGCAGCGCCTTCTGCGGGCCTTCGGGATCCCACCAGCGCTGCGCGAGCGCGCCGAACTTGTCGAGCTCGGACTGGGTGTAGTTGCTGTCGGTGGAAGTCTGGGTCGTCACACTAATTCTCCAGGTGCGTCGTTCCCGCGAACACGGGAACGACGGACAGTGCGGTCGTTGGCGTCACGTCAGCCTGATCGCCGCGATCCGCTCGCGCCACTGCCGCGCGTTGGCGACCAGCGCGGCGGCGTCCATGTCGACGAGCATGCGTTCGCGAAGTTTTGCGCGTCCGGCGATCCACACATCGCTCACGTGGTGGCGGCCGGTTGCGTAGATCAGCTGCGAGACGACGTGGTGCAGCGGCTGCGTTTCGATCTGGCCGAGGTCGACGCAGACGACGTCAGCCTGCTTGCCCGGTTCGATCGAGCCGATCTTCGCCTCGAAACCGAGCGCGCGCGCGCCGCCAAGCGTGGCGGCATGCAGCGCGGTTGCGGCATCGAACGCGGACGCGTCTTCGGCCACGGCCTTGGCCAGCAGCGCCGCAGTGCGCGTTTCGCCAAACATGTCCAGATCGTTGTTGCTCGCGCAGCCGTCGGTGCCGATGGCGACGTTCACGCCGGCCTTCACCAGCTTGCCGACCGGGCAGAAGCCCGACGCCAGCTTGAGGTTGGATTCCGGGCAATGCACGACGCTCACGCCGCGCTGCGCGCACAGCGCGATTTCCGCGTCGGTGAGCTGCGTCATGTGCACGGCGATGAGGCGGTCGTTGATCAGGCCGAGGCGGTCCAGCCGCGCGATCGGACGCTGGCCGAGCTTGGCGTGCGATTCGGACACTTCATGCGCCGTCTCGTGCGTGTGCAGGTGCACGGGGATGTCGAGCTGGTCCGACAGCATGCGGATGCGCTCGAAGTTCTCGTCCGACACCGTGTACGGCGCATGCGGCGCGAAGGTGGTGGCGACCAGCGGATCGTCGCGCCACTGGTCATGCACTTCGCCGGCGCGCTCGAAGTATTCCTCGCTCGTCTTCGCCCACGCGGTAGGGAAGTCGATCACCGGCAGGCCCACGCGGGCACGGAAGCCGTGCTGCTTGTAGACGGCGGCCTGCACGTCGGGGAAGAAGTAGTTCTCGTTGGCGCAGGTGGTGCCGCCGCGGAGCATCTCGGCGATCGCCAGCGTGATGCCGTCCTCGATGAACTCCGGCCCCATCACCGCGCCTTCCACCGGCCAGATGTGGCCCTGCAGCCACTCCATCAGCGGCAGGTCGTCGGCGATGCCGCGCAGCAGCGTCATCGGGTTGTGCGTGTGCGCGTTGACCAGGCCGGGGATCAAGGCGGCGTCGGGACGCGATACGGTCTCGGCAGCATCGAAGCGCGCGCGTGCCTCGCGGGTCGGCAGCACGGCGACGATCTCGCCATCGCGCACGGCCACGGCGTGATCCTCGAGCACCACGCCGTGCGGTACGACCGGGACCACCCAGCCGGCTTCGATCAACAGGTCGCAGGCTTCGGGGGTGCGGTCGTGGGTCATGCGGCCTCGCTTTGTCTGCTCCCTCCCCTGCCTGCAGGGAAGGGTTGGAGAGGTGTTGCGAGCCGGGTTGCGGCTCGCACGTTCCAGGATCGCTTGCCTATGTTGCGGCAAGCGCGTCGGCGGGCGGGAAGAGGACCTTCGGGCCGCGCGACAGCCTGGATCCCGGCCTTCGCCGGGATGACGATCTGGCAGACCCGTGGTCGCGAGGCGGCCACGGGTCGGATCGTCACTTCACGCGGCTGACGTACTCGCCCGAGCGCGTGTCGACCTTGATGATTTCTTCCTGGCCGACGAACAGCGGCACGCGGACCACGGCGCCGGTTTCCAGCGTCGCCGGCTTGCCGCCACCGCCCGAGGTGTCGCCACGGACGCCCGGATCGGTCTCGGTGATCTTCAGTTCGACGAAGTTCGGCGGCTGCACGGCGATCGGCGTGCCGTTCCACAGCGTCACGACGCATTCTTCCTCGCCCTTGAGCCACTTCTCGGCGCCGCCCATGCCGGCCTTGTCGGCCTGCACCTGCTCGAACGACTCCTGGTTCATGAAGTGCCAGTACTCGCCGTCGGAATAGAGGTACTGCATGTCGGTGTCGACGACGTCGGCCTGTTCGACGTTGTCGGTGGCCTTCATGGTCATTTCGACCACGCGGCCGGACTTGATGCTGCGGTACTTCACGCGCGTGAAGGCCTGGCCCTTGCCCGGCTTGACGTACTCGGTTTCGGTGATGATGCACGGGTCGTTGTTGACCAGGATCTTCTGTCCGGTCTTGACGTCGTTCATGCCCAGGCTGGCCATGAGTGGAACTCCTGCGTAGGTGAATAGGTGTCGCCCCCGCCCGGACGTGGGCAGGAGGCTAGAATGTCGGGCTGTTGTGCCCGGCCGATGGCCGCGGCGCAAGGAAAACCGGTCCGCCATGATACCTGCTGCCCCCGCCCCTCTTCACCCCGCCCCCTCCCACGCCGCCTCGCCGCGCTGGCAGCAGTTGTGGCGCGACGCCGTGCGCGACCCGCGCGAACTGCTGGCGATGCTGGGACTGGACGCCGACGGGCTGGGCATGTCGGACGAGGCGGCGGCGCAGTTCCCGCTGCGCGTGCCGCACGGGTTCGTCGCGCGCATGCGCCACGGCGATCCGCACGACCCCCTGCTGCGCCAGGTGCTGCCGCTCGATGCCGAGATGCGCCCCATGCCCGGCTTCACGCTGGACGCCGTCGGCGATGGCGCGGCGAAGGCCGGCCACGGCATCATCCGGAAATACCGCGGCCGGGCGCTGCTCATCGCCACCGGCTCGTGCGCGATCCACTGCCGCTACTGCTTCCGGCGCTACTTCCCCTATGCGGAAGAAACCGCCGCCGCCGCGGGCTGGCGCGAGGCGGTGGCCGCGATCGGCGCCGATGCCTCGATCGACGAAGTCATCCTCTCCGGCGGCGACCCGTGGTCCCTCGCCACGCCCAAGCTGGCCGAGCTGACCGACGCGCTGGCGGCCATCCCGCATCTGAAGCGCCTGCGCGTGCACACGCGCCTGCCGGTCGTGCTGCCCGAACGCGTCGACGACGCACTCGTTGCCTGGCTCGCGTCCCTGCCATGGCCGGTCACCATCGTGCTGCACGCCAACCACGCCAACGAATTCGACGCCCACGTCGACGCGGCGCTCGACCGTCTTCGCGCTACCGGCGCGATGCTGCTCAACCAGGCCGTGCTGCTGCGGGGGGTCAACGATTCGGTCGATGCCCTGACCGCGTTGAGCGAGCGCGGCCACGCCGCGGGCGTGCTGCCCTACTACCTGCACCAGCTCGACCGCGTGCAGGGCGCGGCGCATTTCGAAGTTCCCGACGACACCGCGCTGCGTCTGCACCGCGAACTGGCCGCCCGCGTGTCCGGCTACCTGGTGCCCAGGCTCGTGCGCGAAGTCGCCGGCGATACGGGCAAGCGTCCGCTCTGAAG
Organism: Lysobacter soli; assembly: GCF_003382285.1. GTDB lineage: Bacteria > Pseudomonadota > Gammaproteobacteria > Xanthomonadales > Xanthomonadaceae > Lysobacter_J > Lysobacter_J soli. The sequence continues at coordinate 31,583 of NZ_QTJR01000017.1, read as the reverse complement.
TTGCGTCCCGGGCGCCGCGTCGCCCGAGTTAACAGCGCCTGCGCGACGCCGGTCTCAAGTTCGAGGCGCCCGGGTCGCTAAATCGTCATATCCCCCAGTTCCAACTTGCGTGAATGGACTGAACGCTCCCGTTCATGTCATAACTTGCGTTCGGGGAGGTGACGCAATGCAATTCGGTAAAGACACGGCGCTGCGCCTGCTGATCGTCGACGACAGCGTCGAGGCAGCCGAGGCCATCGTCAGCGGCCTGCGCAACAGCGGTATCGCCGTGCGCCCGTCGCGACCGGAAAACGAGAACGAGCTGGCCTCGCTCATCGCGAGCCAGACGCCGGATCTGGTGCTCGCCGCGCGCGAGGCCACGCTGGTCCCGATCACTAAGGTCATGCAGGCGGTCGACGCCAGCGGCAAGGACCTGCCGGTGCTGATGCTGCTGGACACCGTGGACGACTCCCGCCTGATGGAGATGATCACGCTTGGTGCTCGCGGCATCCTGCTTCGCCGCAGTGGCGAGCATGTCAACGTGCGGGTTCGGCAGGAGTGGGCGGACCTCGAGGCGCGCCGTTCGCAGCGCCGCCTGGAAGCGCAGATCCGCGAGACCGAACGCCGCTGCGACGCGCTCATCGACTCCTCGCGCGAGCCCATCGCCTACATCCACGAAGGCATGCACATCCGCGCCAACCCGGCGTACCTGGAGATCTTCGGCTTCGAGTCGTTCGAGGACATCGAAGGCATGTCGCTGCTGGACCTGATCGCCCCGTCCAAGGTCGAAGGTTTCAAGCAGCTGCTCAAGCAGATCAGCAAGGGCGAAGCGCCGCCCCGCCACGAAACCGAAGCGCGCGCGCTCGACGGCAGCGGCTTCCCGGCGGTGATGGAATTCACGCCCGCGACGTACGAAGGCGAACACTGCCTGCAGGTGATCCTGCGCCGGCAGGAGGTCGACCCCGAGCTCGCACGCGAAGTCGAGGAACTGCGCCAGCGCGACCAGGTCACCGGCCTGTTCAACCGCGCGACGTTCCTGCGCTCGCTGGAAGACACCGTCGCCGACGCCGCGCAGAACGCATCGCACCACGGCCTGCTGCTGATCGAACCGGACCACTTCAACCGCCTGCTGCAGGACATCGGCCTGGACGCAGCCGATGCACTCGTGTCCGCGATGGGCGACCGTCTGCGCACCGCGCTGGGGGCCGATCATGTCGCCGCTCGTTTCGGCGAGCACCAGTTCGCCGTGCTCGTGCCCAACGCCGACCACCGCACCGTCACCGGTTTGTCGGAAAAGCTGCGCGCCGCCTTCGCCGACCACGTGCTGGAAACTGCGGACCGCTCGGTCAGCACCACCGTCAGCATCGGCGGCGTGCTCATCGGCGAGAAGATCGCCAGCATCACCGCGGTCCTCGGCAAGGCGAGCCAGTGCCTGCAGTCGGCCAGCGGCGTAGGCGGAAACCGCACCGAGCTGTTCGACCCCGGCGCGGCCGATCGCGCCGAGGAAGAGCGCGTGGAAGCGTGGGTGCAGCGCATCCGCGAAGCGCTCGATGCCGACCGTTTCGTCATGGAGTACCAGCCGCTCATTGCCATGCACGGCGAGCCGCTGGAGATGTACGAGGCCTACCTGCGCCTGCAGGGCGAACACGGCGAACTCGTGCCGCCGCTGGCGTTCCTGCAGATCGCCGAGGAACACGGCCTGCTGTGGGAAATCGACCGATGGGTGGTCGGCAAGGCGATCTCCGTGATCGGCGAGCGCTCGCGCGCCGGCCGCCCGACGACGGTGCTGGTGAAGATCACGCAGGCCTCCCTGCAGGACAACACGCTGGCGCAGTTCATCCAGGAGAAGCTCGCCAAGCACGGTGCCGACGGCAACCTGCTCGTCCTCCAGTTGCCCGAATCGAAGGTGTTCACGCACCTGCGCGCGGCGCAGGAATTCCAGGCGCAGGTCGCGCAATACGGCGTGCGCGTGGGCCTGGAGCAGTTCGGCGTGGGTCTGAACTCGTTCCAGCTGCTGACGCACTTCAACGCTGCGCTGCTCAAGATCGACCGCAGCTTCATGGAAGACCTGGGCAGCAACCCGGCCCATCAGGCGCGGCTCAAGGAAATCGCGGAAAAGGCGCGCGAACAGGGCAAGACCACCATCGCCGAGTTCGTGCAGGACGCGGCCAGCATGAGCGCGCTGTTCGGCGCCGGCATCGACTACGCGCAGGGCAACTTCCTCGCGCCGCCGGGGCCGGCGATGGATTACGAGTTCTGATCCATCTGCAACGTGTCGCAGAAAAAAGCCCGCCTTCCGGCGGGCTTTTTCGTTTTATCGACCCGGCAGTTTCGCGATCAGCTCACGACCGTTCCGCGCACCTGCTCCATCGGCGCGTTCTGCAGCGCGAGGATGCGTTCTTCCAGCGGCGGATGGGTCAGGAACAGGCGGCGCAGGCCGTGGCCCACCGCGCCGCTGATGCCGAACGCCTGCACCGTCTTGGGCAGCGTGCTTTCGCCATAGGTCATCGACAGGCGCTGCAGCGCGGCGATCATCTTGTCGCGTCCGGCCAGGCGCGCACCGCCGGCATCTGCGCGGAACTCGCGATGACGCGAGAACCACATCGCGATGATGCTGGCGAACAGGCCGAAGATCATGTCCAGCACGAACACGATGGCGAAGTAGCCCAGGCCCGGGCCGCCTTCGCGATTGCCGCTGAGATAGCTGTCGATGACGCGGCCGACGACGCGCGCCAGCACGATCACGAACGTGTTCAGCACGCCCTGGATCAGCGCCATCGTCACCATGTCGCCGTTGGCGACGTGGCTGACTTCGTGGCCCAGCACGGCCTCGGCTTCGTCGCGGTTCATCGCGCGCAGCAGGCCGGTGGACACGGCGACCAGCGAGCTGTTGCGGCTCGGGCCGGTGGCGAAGGCGTTGATTTCCGGCGCGTCGTAGATGGCGACTTCGGGCATCTTGATGCCCGCCGCTTCGGCCTGGCGCCGCACGGTGTTGACCAGCCACTGCTCGGATTCGTTGCGCGGCTGCTCGATCACGTGCGCGCCGGTAGAGCGCTTGGCCATCCACTTGGAGATCATCAGCGAGAACAGCGAGCCGCCGAAGCCGAACACCGTCGCCATCACCAGCAGGCCGGAGAACTGCTGCGGATTCACGCCGAGCACCGACATGACGATGCTGAGCAGGATCAGGACCGCGAAGTTGGTCGCTAGGAAGAGGAATACACGCTTGAACATGATGGGAACCTTTTGCGCCCCACGGGCGCGACATGCAGGAAAAATGTGGCACGCTGCCGTTGAATTCAAGTGAAATCCGCAACCAGCCCTTTGCCTGACGAGCTCTTGTGATCGCGCCTATCGCACCATCGGGCTACCGCGGCCGTTTCGCGCCTTCTCCGACCGGCGATCTCCATTTCGGTTCCCTGCTCGCCGCCTTCGGCAGCTGGCTGCTGGCGCGCCACGCCGGCGGCCGCTGGCTGGTGCGCGTGGAGGATCTTGATCCGCCGCGCGAAGTCGCCGGCGCCGCTCGTCGGCAACTCGATGCGCTGCGCGCGTTCGGCCTGGAATCCGACGAGGAAATCGTCTGGCAGAGCCGGCGTTCGACGCTGTATGAGGCCGCGCTCGTGAAGCTGCTGCAGGACGGTCGCGCCTTTTACTGCCATTGCAGCCGCACCGACCTTGCCACCGTGGCAGGGGTCCATCGCGCGTGCGTCGCGAGCCGGCTCCGTCCGGATCCCGCGGTTCGCCTGCGCGTGGACGATGGCAGCGTGGTGGCATTCGACGACGCGATCGCCGGCCGCATCGAACAGGACGTGGCGCGCGAGGTCGGAGATTTCGTGCTCCGTCGCGCGGACGGTTTCTGGGCGTACCAGCTGGCGGTCGTGGTCGACGACGCCGACCAGGGCATCACCGACGTCGTCCGCGGTGCCGACCTGCTGGATTCCACACCGCGGCAGATCCTGCTCCAACGCGCGCTCGGCCTGCCAACGCCGCGTTACGTGCACCTGCCGCTGGTGCTGGGGCCGGACGGGCGCAAGCTGTCCAAATCCGATGCGGCGCAGCCGGTGGATGCGGCCGAACCGGTGGCCACGCTGCGCGCGGCATGGGCGCGCCTCAGGCAGGCGCCGGATGCGCTGGCCGACGCGCGCGACGTGGCCCACCTGCTCGCGCGCGCCGTGGCCTCGTTCGACCCCACGCGCATTCCGCGGCACGACGCCGGACCGCACGAAATGTAATGAGCGGCCCGCACGATGGCCGCAGCCTTGCCTCTAGAATCGAGCCAGGCCGCGCGCCGTGCGGGCCTGCCCAGGAGATCCCCACATGCAGTCTCGCGTCGCCCTCGTCACCGGCGGTACCGGCGGTATCGGCAGTTCGATCGTCCAGCGCCTCGCGGCCATGGGCCATCGCGTCGCGACCAACTACCGCGACGAAGGACGTGCGCTGGCCTGGCAGTCGAAAATGCGCGAGCGCGGCGTCGACGTGGTGCTGGCGCGCGGTGACGTCTCCTCGCCGGAGGAAGCGCAGTCGCTGGTGGCCGACATCGAGCGCGACCTCGGCCCGATCGAGGTGCTGGTCAACAACGCCGGCATCACGCGCGACTCCACCTTCCACCGCATGACGCCGATGCAGTGGAACGAGGTGATCGGCACCAACCTCAATTCCTGCTTCAACGTGACGCGCCCCGTCATCGAGGGCATGCGCGAGCGCAAGTGGGGCCGCATCGTGCAGATCAGCTCGATCAACGGCCTGAAGGGCCAGTACGGGCAGGCGAATTACGCGGCGGCCAAGGCCGGCATGCACGGTTTCACGATTTCGCTGGCGCGCGAGAACGCCCGCTTCGGCATCACGGTCAATACCGTCTCGCCCGGCTACGTCGCCACGGACATGGTGATGGCGGTACCGGAGGACGTCCGGGCCAAGATCGTGGCGGAAATCCCGACCGGACGCCTGGGCTCGCCGGACGAAATCGCGTACGCCGTGTCGTTCCTGGTCGCCGAGGAAGCGGCGTGGATCACCGGCTCGAACCTCGACATCAACGGCGGCCACCATATGGGCTGGTGACGGCGCGAGCGCGGCGACACTGCGGTGCCCCGAGCCGATGCATACCTGTTTCAGCCGGCGTTACCGGTCGTGACGACGCCGTCCCCATTCACCGCACCGACGCCCGGCAACCGTGCCCGGCGGCAGTTGCAAGCCCCGGCCCGCTGCGCCATGCTGCGAAGCATCACGATTTAGAGCCGAAGCTCCATGGCCTCGATGCGCGTCATCAAGAAGTATCCGAACCGACGGCTCTACGACACCGAGATTTCGAGCTACATCACCATCGAGGACGTGCGACAGCTCATCGTCGACGGCGAGGAATTCGAGGTGCGCGACGCCCGCAGCGGCGAAGACCTTACCCGCCAGGTGCTGCTGCAGATCATCGCCGAGCACGAACAGGACGGCGAACCGGTCCTGTCGACCCAGCTGCTCAGCCAGATCATCCGCTTCTACGGCGACTCGCTGCAGGGCTTCATGGGCAGCTACCTGGAGCGGTCGATGCAGGTCTTCCTCGACCAGCAGCAGCAGTTCCGCAACCAGATGGGCGGCATCCTCGGCCAGACGCCGTGGGCGCTGATGAACCAGCTCACCGAGCGCAACCTGCAGATGTGGAACGAGTTCCAGCGCAACCTGTCCGGCAACGTCGGCCAGAGCACCACCCCGCCGCCGAACAAGGCGAAGGGCGGAGAGCAGAAGCGCTAGGTCCGTTCCCGATTCGGGAACCGGGGTTCGGGATTCGCAGAGCCTCGCCGGAGCCGTCATCCCGGCGAAAGCCGGGACCCAGACCCTCACCCTGACCGGCATGCCTAGCCCGAATTCGGCTTCCGCCGAGGTGACGGACTAACCGAACAGGCAAACCGGTTCGAACCGCCCGCCCTCACCGCGCCGCCGTAGCCGCTTTCGCCCCGGCCCCGCAGAACTGGGCGCGGAACTGCTCCGCCTGCGGCATCAACGACTGCAGCACCTGAATGCGATTGGCCGGATCCGGATGCGTCGACGCGAACTCCGGCGGGCGCTCGCCGCCGCCCAGCTCTGACATCCGCTCCCATAGCGGGATCGCCGCATGCGGGTCGTAGCACGCGGCCGCCGCCAGCATCAGCCCGACCTTGTCCGCCTGCGTCTCGTGATTGCGGCCGTACGGCAGGATGAATCCGTACTGCGCCCCGGCACCCAGCGCGGCCATCACGGCCTGCTGCTGTTGCGGGTCCATGCCGCCGATGGCCATGCCGGCGGCCATCTGCCCCATCTGCACCAGTTTCTGCTGCGCCATGCGCTGGCTGCCGTGTCGCAGCAGCGCGTGCGCGATTTCGTGGCCCATCACCACGGCCATCGCGTCGGCGTTCTGGGCGATGGGGATGAGCCCGGTGTAGACCGCCATCTTTCCGCCGGGCAGGCAGAACGCGTTGGCCTGGTCGGACTGGATCACTGCGACGTCCCACTGGAACTGCTGGTGGTCGGTCGGTGTCTGCTGCTGGTTCTGCGCGGCGAGGGTCGCGGTCACTTCGGGAACGCGCTGGATCAGCCGCTCGGCGATCTGCCGGATCTGCACGCTCGCCTGGGAATCGGGCGGCAGCAGCGCGCCCTGGGCATTCGCATCGCCCAGCACCTGCTGGAACGCCTGCGCCCCCAGCTGCACTTCCTCGTCGGCGGTCGTGCCGTAGTGGGCCTTCTCGCCCGTGTACGGGTCCACTCGGGCATTGCCGAACCACTGCCATGCCGCATATCCGGCGAACAGGATCAGGATCCACCAGCGGATCCCGCCGAAGCCGCGCCGGGGCCGGCCCTGCTGCCGCGCACCGCCGAAGGGGTCTGTCCTCATCCGCATCTCCTGATTCAATCGCTGGCCAGTGTGTCGTCGCCGCGCAACCGGATCGATGATCAGATGTCGCGCACCACCCGGAACCCTATCCGCGCGGTCGTGTTGTTGGCGTCACTGCCCTGTCGCCAGGCCGAACGCAGTTCTTCCGGCGCGCTGGCCCACGAGGCGCCCCGTACCACCCTCGAACGGCAACCGGGATTGATCCAGGCCTCGCCGCCTCGCGGCGCACGGCGGAACGTGTCGTGCCAGCAGTCGGCGACCCATTCGCTGACGTTGCCGGCCATGTCGTGCAGCCCCCAGGCGTTCGCGCGGTAGGTCGCCACGGGCGCCGGGCCCCAGTTGCCGTCGCCATAACCGGGGAACGCATTGCGCCAGCGGCGGCCGCTCGGCGAGACGTCCAGCGCGCCGGTGAAGTTGCCCGCCCGCGGCGGCGGCGGCCCGTCGCCCCACGGGAAACGGCCGCGATTGCCGGCGCGCAGCGCGTATTCGAACTCGGCTTCGCTGGGGAGCCGGTAGCGCTGGCCTGTCTGCGCCGACAGCCACTCCGCATACGCCATCGCGTCCTTCGCGCTGACGTGGATCACCGGCATGTCGTCGCTCGCGGGGCGGCCGGTGTAATCCGATTGCCAGTCGACGTTGCCGCGACGCACGAGGTTGCCGCTGCGCTCGTCGTAAGCGGTCGAATAACCCCGGCGGCTGGCGCGCGCGCGATGTTTGGTGGCCTGCATGAAGCGGCGGAATTCGCCGACCGTGATCTCCGTCCGGGACATCGCGAAGCCGCGGTCGAAGCGGATGTTGCGCGCGGGGCGTTCGGATTCCTGGCCCTCGTTTTCCTCCGAGCCCATGCGGAACGCGCCATGCGGAACGACCACCATCTGCGGCCCGCGAACGGCGCCCTGCATGGCGTCGGTGAACACCTGTCCTGGACGGAAGAGGCCGTAATGCGTGGCCAGGTCGATGCGCTCGCGAAGCTCGCGCGTGGCCGGATCGCCTGCCGGCGCGATGCGCAGCATCACGGCGAGGTGGCGCCGCGCCTCGTCGATGCCGCCCTGTCGCGTGAGCGCTGAAAGTCCCGCATCGCGCAGGGCGTTGATGCGAACGATGCGCTGCATCGCCAGACGCGCGCGCGCGTCCTCCACGCTCGGTGCGGGCGGGCGCACTTTCGCGGCGATGTCGAGTTCGCGCGCGGCGCCGACGTAGTCGTCGCGATCCGACGCCTGTTCGGCGCGGCGGATCAACGCGCTCTCCACCGCGGCGATGCCCTGGTTGGCGCGCATGTCGCCAGGGCGCAACTCCAGCGCTTCGCGGAAATGCGTGAGCGCCTGGTCGGGCTCACCGGCGACGCCGAGCCGGCCCGCATTGAGTGCTTCCTCGCCCAGGCGGTTAGCTTCCTGCGCTTCGTCGGCGCGATCGAGCCGGGCGAGGAAATCGACGATATCGACGTTGCCCGGCGCCACGGCGCGGGCGACAGCGGCGATCTCGTGGGCGCGCCGCAGCGACAACGGATCGCGGTCGAGCTGTTTCAGCGCGTCGTCGCCATTGGCGACCAGGCGCTTGAGCGAGCGGTCGAAGCCCGCATTGGCGGCCGCGTCCTCGGGATCGAACCGGCGCAGCGCGTAATAGAGCGGAATGGCGTCGTCCGCCGTTCCGAACAGGCGCCCGCGCGCCAGCGCCTGCGCGGCTTTTTCCTTGAGTTCGGCGACATTTTCGTCGGTGACCTGCACCGCCGGTACGCGCCACGGCGGCACGGGCGAAACCGCCTGGTCGGCGCTGATGGTGACGATGGGCGTGTGCGCCGCGGCGGCATCGCCCTTCGGCGAGGACGCATCGCGTGAGCATGCTGCCGCCAGTGCCATCGCGGCGATGCAGGCTGCCAAAAGCACTGCGCGCAAACGTCCTCCTCGCCTCCGGGGCAGATCGTGCTGGTGAGCAATGGGGCCCGGCCTTCACGGCCCGCGATGCCGGGAGCCCCGAAAGTAGGCTATTGTCGCCCGCCCCGGCAACCGCCGACCACTCGCCATGCATCGCTGACATGCCCGTCGCCTGGATCACAGACCCCGCCGCATTGCGGGCCCGCTTCGCATCGAAGCCCGCGCGCATCGGCCTGGACACCGAATTCATCCGCGAACGCACCTACTGGCCGCAACTGGCGCTGGTGCAGATCGCGATCGGCGATGCCGACGGCGAACCGGACATCCTGCTGATCGATCCACTCGTGCCGGGCATGCTGGAGGCGTTGACGCCCGTCCTCGCCGACGAATCGATCGTCAAAGTCATGCACAGCCCGAGCGAAGATCTCGTCGCCTTCAAGCACGCCTGCAAGGTCGTGCCCAAACCGCTGTTCGACACGCAGCTTGCCGCAGCGCTGGCGGGCATCGGCGGCGGCCTGGGTTACCAGAAGCTGGTCGAACAGCTCACCGGCATCGCCCTTGCCAAAGGCGAGACGCGTTCGGACTGGCTGCGTCGTCCGCTCTCGCCGTCGCAGCTGGAATATGCGGCCGACGACGTGCGCCACCTGTTCGAAATGCACGACCAGCTCGACCGCAAACTCCGCGAACTCGATCGCCGCGAATGGCTGGCCGAAGACGCCGCGCGCACCGTGCAGAACGCCGAGAACGAAGCGCCCGAGCGCTGGCCGCACGCGACGATGCGCAGCGCGCAGTTCCTCGATCGCCCGGCGCAGCTGCGCCTGTTGCGGCTGCTGCGCTGGCGCGACGTTTACGCGCGCGACAACGATCGCCCACGCAGCTGGATCCTCGACAACGAACTGGCCGTCACGCTCGCGCGCACGCCGCCGATCGATCGCGCTGGGCTGCAGCGCACGCTCGATGCGATTCCGAAATCGCCGCGCCGCCTCGCCGACGCGCTCTGGTCGGCGCTGACCACGCCGCTGCCCGACGAGGAAGACGCGCCCGATGCCGTGCAGTCCGAACAGCGCGACAAGCAGCGCCTTCGCAAGCTGCAGGATGCCGTCGCCGCGCGCAGTGCCGAACTGGGCCTGCCTGACGGCGTGCTCGCCTCGCGACGCTGGCTCGAAGTGCTGATGGACCAGGGCGAGTGGCCCGAAGCGCTCGCCGGCTGGCGACGCCGCGCGCTCGAGCCGGGACTGGCCCCACTGCTGCAGGCGTCCTGACGGCTACGGCGCTGCTTTGGGCTGAGCAATCGTCGGCCCATGCAGCCAATCGCCGACTTCGAGGCCCGTTGCCGGATCAGGGGCTAGCGTGCCGCCGCCTCGCCCGCTAGAATTTGCCCTTCGTGGGGCGGTAGCTCAGCTGGGAGAGCGTCGCGTTCGCAATGCGAAGGTCGGGAGTTCGATCCTCCTCCGCTCCACCACTCATCCAGCCAGAACAGCGCGTAACGCCTCAGGCGTCACGCGCTGTTCTGCTTTTCGGGGTTCGAAACGCGCGCGCAGTGCCTCAGCCGGCTTTCTTCCCGCGGAATTCGGTCACCACTTCCTGCGGCGTCGGGTTCGCTTTCGCCTTCCCGTTGACATAGACGATCGGCACCGGCCCGTTCATCACCGAAGTCACGCGCGTGGCTTCCTCTGGGGAGGTCAGGCTGTTGTAGCTCGCGTGGTCCGTTCGCACGTAGGCGATGCCCTGCCTGGACAGGTGGCGCACCAGTTCCTCGGTGCGACGTGCGGCGTCCGACGTGCAGTGTTGCGGCGCAAACACGATCACCCCGCGCGACGGCACGCCGTCGGGCATCGGGATCGACTTGAACCCCTGCGTGCTTATGCCGCCAGCGTCGCCTGCCGAGCCGGTGTGCTCGGCGACCCATGCGCCGGGATCCACGCGGCCGCTGTCGATGTAGGTTTTCCACACGCCGACACCGGCCAACAACACCAGTGCGCCGGCGCACGCCTTCATTGCGTTCATCGTTCCCCTCGCGATATGCGGCACCGTCCCGCCGCATCGTTCCCTGTGCGGCATGACCGCAACCCGCTTCGCAGCCTCGCACACCGCGGCCCGCTGCCGCTACCATCCGTCGATGCGCATACATCACTGGCTCACGGGCGCCGTCCTGCTCCTCGCCGGTTGCGCGAGCGGAGGGACGCGAATGCAGCACGAAATCGACGCGCTGATGCGCGACTACCAGGGCGACGTACCCGGCGCCAGCGTGCTCGTCGTACGCGACGGCCAGCCGCTCGTGCGCCGCTCGTATGGCATGGCGGATCTGGAACGACACGTCGAAGCCTCGCCGCAGACGAATTACCGCCTCGCGTCGGTGAGCAAGCAATTCACTGCCGCTTCGGTGCTGCTGCTCGTCGAGGACGGTCGGCTGAAACTCGACGATTCGATCAAGCGCTACCTGCCCGGCCTGCCTGCCGCAGCGGACGGCATCACGATCCGCCACCTGCTCACGCACACCTCCGGCCTGATCGATTACGAAGACGTGATGGATCCCGCCGACACGCGGCAGGTGCACGACGCCGACGTGCTCACGCTCCTGCAGTCGCAGGACCGCACCTACTTCGCGCCCGGCACCGGATACCGCTACAGCAACAGCGGTTATGCGCTGCTCGCGCAGATTGTCGAACGCGCCTCCGCGCAGCGTTACGCGCGATTCCTGCACGACCGCATCTTCCAGCCGCTGGGAATGAACGACACGGTCGCGTACGAGGCCGGCGTCTCCGAGGTGCCGAATCGCGCCTACGGTTACAGCCTGGAGAACGGGGCGTGGATGCGCACCGACCAGAGCACCACCAGCGCCGTGCTTGGCGATGGCGGCATCTATTCGTCCCTCGATGACCTGAGCAAGTGGGACGCCGCCCTCTACGACGAGCGGCTGCTGCCGTCGAGCGTGCTGCGCCAGGCGTTCACGCCCGCCACGCCGACGGACGATCCGCAGGTCGAATACGGCTTCGGATGGCGAATCACCGGCGAAACGCTCTGGCATTCGGGCGAAACCATCGGCTTCCGCAACGTGATCGTGCGCTGGCCGAAACGCCACCTGACCGTCGTGGTGCTCACCAATCGCGACGATCCGGAGCCTTACGAGACGGCGAAGAAGATCGGCGCGCTGGCGATGCGCGAGGCCGCGACGAACTGAGCACTCACTCGATCGGCACGTCGAAGAAGGTCTTCGGTGCGGGTTCGGGGTCGAGCGTGAAGTGCCACCATTCCATCGGATAGTTGCGCAGCCCCGCCTGCCGCATCGCGTCGCGCAGGCGATCGCGATTGGCCCGCTGTTCCGGCGTGACGCGCGGCGAATCGGTGTTGGCGAGCGTATCGAAGAAGTCGAAATCGGTGCCCATGTCCAGCGGCGCACATGAACTTGGAGCGCCGCAACGCATCAGCGTCAGGTCGATCGTCGCGCCACGGCTGTGGCCGGACGTCGGCGAGATGTACTCGCCCAGCAATGCGCGCTTGTCCAGTGCGGGATAGAAGCGCGCCTTCGTGCTTTCGTCGGGATTGTTGGCCCACGCGACGAACGCACGCACCGCACGCGCGGGCCGATAGCAGTCGAAGATGCGAAGGCGATAACCCTGCGAACGCAGCGCGGTTTCGGCGCGCTGGATCGCTTTCGCCGCCGGTTCCAGCAGATAACAACGAGGCGCGCCGTAGCCGTCCACGATCGCGCCGGTGAAGTTGTTCCGTCCGGCATAGCGGATATCGAGGTCGATGTCGGGGACGAGCGTGCGGATATCGACAAGACCTGCTGAATCCGGCGTCGTTGCCGGCGAAACATCCATCCGCGCGCGCGTTGCGCAACCTGCGAACGCGAGCAGGCAAAGTGCGGACACGACGTGCGCCAGCGACCGCATCAGGGGCACGCTCCCACGCGTTCGAACGCCAGGTCTTCGTAGTCGTAGCTGAAATCGGCCTGCGGATCGACCTTTGCCAGCCGCATGCCACTGCCGTCGAGATCGAGCCAGGCTTCGGCGTCGACGCTAGGATCGCCCCAGTCGATGAGCCAACGCTTGCCGACGCGCTGCACGACGCCATCCAGCAGGGGCGACTTGCTCGCGCGGAAACGAACCGCATCGCTGTCGCGGCACAGCGTCGCCTCGCCGAACCACGGGTCGCGATACGTGCCCAGTTTCGGCGAAAGCTCCTTCACGGTCGCTCGGCGACGACGTGAGGTATCCGGCGCCTGTTCGCTGACCGGGCGTGCGGCGTCCTCCTTGTCGATGAGGCCCGCGTAATGCGCGACCGACAGCGCCGGGGCGCCGGACGTGTAGCGCTTCACCAGCACCTGCGTCAGCACGGTGCGTGCGTCCTCGCCTTCGCCATTGATCAGGATGACGAAGCCCGCGCCCTTGTCGGGCAGCATCGTCACCGCCGAATACATGCCCATCAGCGTGCCTGTGTGCGCGACCTTGAACACGCCGTCCACGTCGGCGAGCCGCCAGCCGTAGCCGTACGCGGAAAAATGGCTGCGATCCCATTCACGCATGCGTTTCGATACCGGCATCGGCATCTGCGGCGCCCACAGCGCCTGGCGTTGTTCCTGCGAAAGCCACGCTTCATTCTTCGCGTCCGGCTTCAGCCAGTTCGCGGTCCAGCGCAGCATGTCGTCGAGGCTGCACCGCACGCCGCCGGCCGGGTCCATCGTGGTCGCAGGGATGATGTCGCCGTCGCTGCGCACGGGCACATTGCGTCCGCCTTCGCGCCGGTGCGGCTGCGCGACGTTGCCGACTTCGATGCGACTCCACTGCCCCACCTGACAGCGTGTCATGCCGAGGGGCTCGAACACTTCGCGCCGCACGAGCGCCTCGTACGGCGAGCCACCTGCCGCCGCGGCTACTTCGCCCGCAACGATGTACATCAGGTTGTCGTAGTCGTAGCCCGAGCGGAAGCTGCGATACGGCTCCAGATAGCCGAGCCCGTGGATGATGTCCGCGCGCGTGAACGTGTTCGGTTCGGGCCACAGCATCAGATCGCCGGCGCCCGCGCGCAGGCCGCTGTTGTGGATCAACAGGTCGCGCACCTGCATCTCGCGGCCGACCCACGCGTCGTGCATGCGGAAGTCCGGGATCCATCGGGTCACCGGATCGTCCCAACGCAGTTTGCCGGCGTCGACCAGTCGCGCGAGCGTGGCGGTCGTCATCGACTTGGTATTCGACGCGACCTTGAAGAGCGTCTTCGAGTCGATCCTGTCGCCCTCGCCTTCCACGAGTTCGCCCGCGGTGCGCGAATACACGACGCGTCCGTCCTCGACGATGCCCAGCGCCAGTCCAGGCAAGTGGTATCGCGAGAACACCTCGTCGAAAATCGCGTCCACGGCCTTCCGGTCGGCCGGCGCTTCCGCCGCAGCGCCCGAGCCAGGTAGCCATGCCACGCATAGCGAGAACGCGATGGCGAGGATGCGGTCAGGTCTCATGCCATGCCTGCGGGAACTGTTCACCGGCCATCATCTCCGTGATCGTCTGGCGCCGCCTGATGATGGCGTAGCGGCCGTCGTCGAGCAGCACTTCCGGCGGCAGCGGCCGGGAATTGTAGGTGGACCCCATCGACGCACCGTACGCGCCGGCACCGGCGATCATCAACAGGTCGCCCGCCTCGCAGCGCGCCAGCACCCGTCCCTGGGCGAAGGTGTCGCCGGTCTCGCACACCGGGCCGACCACGTCGTAGGCGACGTCCGGCTCGTTGCGGCCGTGCATCGGCACGATCTCGTGCCACGCATCGTATAGCGAGGGACGAAGCAGATCGTTCATCGCGGCATCGACGACGAGGAATTGGCGATCGGTGCCGTGCTTCACCCGGATCGCCCGCGTCACCAGCACGCCCGCTTCGGCGACGAGCCAGCGCCCGGGCTCCAGTGCCAGCGTGCCCTTGAAGCCGGCGAACGTTGCGCGCACCAGCGATGCGTAATCGGCGATGTCCACGGGCATGTCGCCGCCGGGGCGATACGTGACGCCCAGGCCGCCGCCGATGTCGACACTCGCGATCGCATGGCCCGACTGCACCAGTTCGCGGCGAAACGCTTCCACCCGCTGCAGCGCCTGCCGGAATGGTTCGAGATCGAGGATCTGCGAACCGATATGCGCGTGCAGCCCGTCCAGCTGCACGTGATCGAGCGCGGCGCATTCGGCGAACCACCGCCGGGCCTCGTCGATGGACACGCCGAACTTGTTCTCGGCCTTGCCGGTCGAGATCTTCGCGTGCGTGCGGGCATCGACGTCCGGATTGATACGTACGGCTGCCCGCGCGCACACGCCGCGCGACTGTGCCCTGTGCTGCAGAAGATGCAGTTCGTCGGCCGACTCGACGTTGAACCGCCACACGCCGGCCGAAAGTGCGGCGTCGATCTCGTCGGCCGTCTTGCCGACGCCGGAAAACACGATGCGTTCGGCGGGAATGCCGGCCTTCAAACTGCGCTGCATCTCGCCGAGCGACACGATGTCCGCGCCGACGCCGTGCTGCGCCATCAGCTGGAGTATCGCGATGTTCGAGTTGGCCTTGACGGCATAGCAGATGCGTACGTCGAGCCCGCGGAAAGCGCCGTGCAGGCTCGCGATGCGGTCACGGATCATCTGCGCCGAATAGGCGTAGAACGGTGTCTGGATCTGGCGCGCGATCGCGTCCAGCTCGCCCGGAAGGAAGTTCGACAAGGCAGGACCCTTGCGTAGGCCAAAAAAAGACGGCGGACGGCACAAGGCCGCCCGCCGCTCGAGGGACATCAATAGCTCAGCGACAGGATGAACTGCGCGTTGCGCGGTGCCTGGAACGCGGTCGGGTTGCCGAAGAACGGATTCATCAGGCCCACGCCCTCCTCTTCCTGCAGCGTTTCGTTGCGCTCGATCACCGTCTGCTCGTTGAGCACGTTGTAGACGGCGAACTTGGCGTTGAGCTTCACCGGGCCGAGCGTGGTGTTGTAGGCCACGCTGAGGCCGAGGTTGTACGTCCACGGCAGCGTGTCGTACGCACCGCGACGCGACAGGCGCCACTGGCCCTGGTCGGTGTAGCACAGGCTCGGATCGCTTTCGCAGATGTAGTGCGTCAGGAACTCGTTGTCGTCGTACGGGTTACCCGCGCCGTACTCGCTCATCGGGCGACCCGACGCCGCATCCAGCGTGGCGCCGATGGTCCAGTTGTCGGTGATGGCGTAGTTGCCGCGCAGCTTGATCTGATGACGATGGTCGTTGGGCAGGTAGCCGTAACCGCCAATCTCGACGAACGGATTGTCGAAGGCCTCGGTGCGGCCGGAGTCGGCGAAGTCGGTGTCCGAATTCACCGGGCCCTCATAGTTGCCCTTGCTCATCGACCAGACATAGGTCGCGTTGAATGCCCACTTGTCGTCCCATGCGCGGTCGAGCTGCAGTTCGATGGCGCGATAGGTGCGCTTCGGGTTTTCCCAGCCGATCATCGTGCCGTCGCGCAGTTCCCAACCCGTCTGCGAGGTGTCGATGGTGACGAAGCCATCGCTTTCGCCGTCGCAGTCGGTGTCCGTGTAGTAGGTCAGGTCCTTGCCCGGATTGGCCATCACGAAGCCGCTGTCGCCACAGCTGTTGACCACTTCCATGTCGTCGATCGCGTTGTGCATCTTGCGATAGGTGCCGCTCACGCCCCACGACCACTTCTCGCCCAGCATCTGCTGGAAGCCGAGGATGAACTCGTCCTGGTAGACCGGATCCATGTCCTTGTCGACCTCGCCGCGGAAGTCGGCCACGCTGCCGTCGCCCTGCGAATCGTCGACGGTACCGATCTCCGCGCCCAGGCCCGGGATCGGGTTGTCGCCAGAGGCGAAGGTGCCGTCCCAGAAGTAGAACCGGCGGGCGTCGAGGAACGGACCGGCCTGCTTGATGTTGATGACGTTCGCCACCGGCAGGAAGTAACGGCCGGCGTTGCCGAACACCTTCGAGCGGCCATCGCCGTTCAGATCCCACGAGAACCCGAAGCGCGGCGCGATCATGTCGTTGAGCTTGATGTAGCTGTTGCCCGCCGCGTCCTTGTTGTCGAAGCTCTCGATGCGCACGCCGAGGTTCAGCAGCAGGTTCGGCGTGACGTTCCAGTTGTCCTCGATGTAGTAGGCCTCGTTCTCGGTCTCGAACGTGCCCTGGTTGGCGACCTGGCGCGTGCGGACGTACACGGTGCCCGCGGGCACCGTCACGCCGTTGACGCGCGCGCCGGCATTGTTCACTTCGTAACGCAGTCCGTCGCCCGGATAGCGGCTGCTGTAGTCGGACGTGTTGTTCTCGTGGTCGGCGCCGAAACGCAGCAGGTGGTCGCCCAGGTTCCACTCGAAATCAAGGCGCATCGCCTCGCGCGTGTCGGTGCGGTCGATCACCGAGGTGTTGCTGGTGCAGCCGATGAAGGAGGTGTTGACGCGCTGGTCCTGCACGAGGCTGCAGCGGTCGTCGTTGACGCCGATCGCCGAGGCCGAGCGCTCGTTTTCGCCGTACATCGCCTTCATCGAGAACGTGTCGGTGAAGTAGCCGGTGTACGTCGCGGCCCAGTTGTCGCCACCGGTCTTGTTGATGATGCGGTTGCGGAAGTCGCCGCGCGTGCCGGCGTCCGCATCGAAACCGAACACGTCCTGCGTGGTGTCGTTCTTGTCGGAGAAGCCGAACACTTCCAGCAGGTTGGCGTCGTTGATCTGCCAGTCGACCTTCGCGCCCCAGAAGTCGTTGTCGCCGTGGTTCTCGAAGAAGTTTCCGCCGCCATCGTCGGTGTTCTGCGAGTCGAGGTCGCGCTTCTCATAGATGCCGAAGAAGAACAGGCGGTCCTTGATCAGCGCGCCCGAGCCCCAGACGGAATAGTTGTTCTCGTCGGAATCGTCCCAGCGCGTGTAGAGCGTCGGCGCGTAGTTCCGGCCGTTGCCCTGCCACAGGCCGTCGATCACGATGTCGGCGCCGGCGTGGAACTCGTTCGTGCCGCGACGCGTCACGGCGTTGATCACGCCGCCCGTGCTGCGGCCGTATTCCACCGAATAACCGCCGGTCTTGATCTGGAACTCCTCCAGGAACGAGAACGGCAACGAAGAGAAGCCGACGCGGTTGTAGAAGTCGGTGACGTTCAGGCCGTTGATGTAGACGGTGTTCTCCGCCACCGACGAACCGCCGAACGAGATGCCGCCGAACTCGCCGCGATTCACGCCCGGTGCGAGCGTCGCCACGTCGATGATGTCGCGCTGCACCGGCAACCGCGCCACTTCCTCGCGGCTAATGTTGGTCGCGATCTCGGTCGAGGTCACGTCGACCGCGGACACGACGCGCGAGCCGATCACCTGCACCGCCGCCAGGTCAGTCGCCGAGCCGCCGGCGGCGATGTTCAGCGTCGTCGCGTTGCCCAGGCTGATGGTCGTCTGCGCCGGTTGCGACAGCGCCTGTCCGTCAGCGACCACTTCGACCTGGTATTCGCCCACCGGGAGGAACGGAAAGCGGTAATTGCCCGAATCGTCCGCGCGCACCGTGCGCACGAACCCGGTGGCCGGATTGCGCACCGTGACTTCGGCGTTCGGCGCGGTGCGACCGACCAGCGAACCGTCCGTGTTGGCGGCGTGCGCCTGATTCAACGACAACGCCGACGTCAGGCAGACGCCCAACGCCATGCACAACGCGGTCCTACGAAACCCCATGCTCTTCATGTCCCCTCTCCACGGTGAAGGTGATGCGCGACGCGCTAGCGCGACGTCCCGCCGGCGGGCAGTACCTTTGCTGCAAAGCTGTAATCCCACTGGTCGAAGTAGAGGTTGCCCCCTGCCCACTCCACTTCGCCGCGTTGCGAATCCACGGTCTCCGACCGGACGTGCTGCTTGGCCGGCACGAAGTCCGTGCTGATGTCGTCGTTGAAGGCGATCCGGTAGGCATCCAGGCCGCCGAGGTAGAACCACTCCACTTCCGGATCGCGCGCGCCCTTGAACTGGCCGGTCGTCACGTCCATCGGCACCCAGCCGTACGGCGCCAGGTACAGCGCGCCCCAGTCGTGCAGGTTGTCGTAGGTACCGTCGGAATAGACCATGCCCGACTGCCAGCGCGACGGAATGCCGTTCAGGCGCAGCAGCGTCATCAGCAGCAATGTCTGCTGGCCGCAGTCGGCATGATTTCCGCGCAGCGCGTAATCGCTGATGTTGGTGATCGTCGAATATTCGCGCGCGCCGCCCCAGGGAATGTCGTCGACCGCCTGGAAGAGCTTCTGCGCGATGCGATACGGATTCTTTTCGTCCCCGACGACCTTCTTCGAGAACGCGCGCATTTCATCGGTGAACACGATGTGCGGCGGGCGCTGCGCCAGGTACGGGGCGAGGTCGGGACGATCGCCGAGCGGCGTCACCTTGGCGGGATCAATGACGTGGTGCTCGCCGAAGATCGTCAGTTCGTAGTCGATCGAGAACGTCGTCGGCTGTCCCGCCACCGCCGGTTTTTCGAGGTACACGGTGCGCTGCAGCGTCGGCTCGGGCGCGATCTGGTGCTTCGCCGGCGCGCTCGACAGGAAGCGGATGTCTTCCTGCCGGCCCGGCAATGCGCGCGGATACGGAATCCATGCACGCACCGTCTCGCCTGCCGGCACCGCATCGGCATTCACCGTGATCGATTGCGTCACGTGGATGCGTCGTGGCGCGACGCTGCTTTTCCCGGTGCGCTTCGCCTCGGCGACGGCCTCGTCGTGGTAGGCGTTGGCGTTCTCCATCGGCCCGTCGTTGCGCGGGAACGGCGTCGCGCGGCGCGCCATCGCCTCCGGGCTCACGCGGAACAGGTTCGACACGGAACGGTTGAAGTACCAGGGCGTTCCGTCGATCACCATGTGCTCGAGCAGGTTGGCCTTCGTCCAGCGCTGGAATTCGTCCTCGCGTAGATCGGGAATCGAGTCGCGAAGCTTCGCGCGCGCCTGGTCGGCGGACAGCGTGAAATCGAGCCGGATGCGGCGCATCCGCTCGCGCTGGAATTCGAGGTCGGCGCGGGTCCTGTCGTCGATGCCCGCCTTCGCGAGTGCCGCATCGATCTGCGAGGTAGCGCCGCGGAAGTCGCCCGCGTCGATGTCAGCGACAACCGCGGGCAAGGGATCGGTGGATGAAATAGCGGCATCGGTCGCGGCGATCGCGCCCAGCGCAAGGACGGCGGCGAGCAAGACGTGCCGGCGGCGCGTCCGGGGCATTGGCGATCGAAGCGGTAACCGAAGATCGTCCACGCGGGCCACTCATGAGAGGCGTTTCATCGCTGTGTAACATGAGTGGAGTACCCGGTCAATAATTTATTCTTGACTATCAGATCGAATGAAGTATCTATTCTCCTGAACCGGCCCGCTGCCCGTACGGCGGCTCATGAGGGGGACGCGATGATCGAGGACGCTCTGGCCTTCGGCCGCGATATGACCCATGTCGCGCCGCGTTCCGCCAGCCCGATGCCGGAACTCGCCGGCACCGCCCCGCTCTTGTCTGCAGGCCCTCGCCCGGCCGTTCACGGATTCCGCTCCATGCGCCTTCGCACCGTCCTCTTCGCATCGCTGCTCTCGATCGGCCTGCTTTCCTCGGCCCACGCGTACGAGCGCAACTGGAGCATTCCGGCCGATACCGGCGTCGTCGGTGTCGAACAGGCCCAGCTCGATCCGTCGTGGTGGGTCGCGCGGCAAAGCGAGCCGGATCGCGTGATCCTCGACGCGCAGGCCATCGCCGCGCAGAACGCGAAGCTGATGCAGCTGGACGACAGCATGTTCGATCTCGACGCGCTGCCGGCGTCGCTCGACCGCGCCCGCGTTGCGGCATGGATCGAAGGCTTGTCGAAGCGCCCGACGCGCACGCTTTACGACGAGCGCGGCCGGACGACCGCGAACGCGGACCTGGACGCAATCGTCGACAACGTCAACCTCGCGGCGATTCCCGCCTCCCAGCCGACGCGCTTCGGGCTGGTCGTGCATCGCGCCGACCTGCGCACGTTCCCGACGCGCACACGGGTGTTCAGTTCCAACGACGACCACGATATCGACCGCTTCCAGGAAAGTGGCCTGTTCCCGGGCGATCCGGTGGCGATCGTGCACGAAAGCCGCGACGGCCAGTGGCTGTTCGTGGTCAACACGCGTTATGCAGCGTGGATAGAAAAACGCTTGGTCGCCGAAGGCCGTCGCGACGACGTGCTGGCCTATGGCAAGCGCACCCCATTCCGCATCGTCACCGGCGCGCGCGCGACGACCGTGTACACGCCCGAGGAACCCGGTGTTTCCGAACTCCAGCTCGACATGGGCGTGCGCGTTCCGGTCATCGCCGACTGGCCTGTCGGCAAGGCGGTGAACGGCCAGCACGGCTACACCTCGCACGTCGTCGAACTGCCAGTGCGCAACGACGATGGCTCGCTGAGATTCGCGCCCGCGCTGCTGCCGCGTCGCGAACCGACGGCTGACGCGCCGCTGGCGCTGACGCCCCGCAACCTGATCCAACAAGGATTCAAGTTCCTCGGCGAGCGCTACGGCTGGGGCCACAGTTACAACGCGCGCGATTGCAGCGGCTTCGTCTCCGAGATCTACCGCAGCATGGGCGTGCAGCTGCCGCGCAACACCAGCGACCAGGCGGTCAGTCCAGCACTCAACCGCATCGCGTTCAACGAGAAGGACAGCCATGCCAAGCGGATGGCCATCGTGCGCGAACTGCAGGTCGGCGACCTGGTCTACATCCCGGGCCACGTGATGATGGTGATCGGCAACCTCGACGGCGAGCCGTACGTCATCCACGACACCACCGGCCTCAGTTTCGCCGGATCCGACGGCCAGACCGTTCGCGCGAAGACCAACGGCGTCACCGTTTCGCCGCTCACGCCGCTGCTGTTCAACGGCAAGCAGACGTTCGTCGATCGCATCACCAACATCCAGCGCATCCGGCCGTAAGCCGCGATCCGCCGCACACCCGCCCCCACATTCCAGAACGACAAGAATGAAGATCACGCAGATCCGGTTCGGCATGTTGCGCGTCCCGCTGAAAACGCCTTTCAAGACCGCGCTGCGCACGGTCGAGGCGATCGAGGACATCATCGTCTGCGTGCATACCGACACCGGTCACGTCGGCTATGGCGAAGCGCCGGCGACAGCGGTCATCACCGGCGACACGCACGGCTCCATCGTCGAGGCCATCAACAAGTTCATCGCACCGCGCCTGATCGGCCAGGAAATCGCGAACCTCAACCGCATCACGCAGCTGATCCAGACCGCGCTGGAGAAGAACACCAGCGCGAAGGCGGCGGTGGAAATCGCGGTGTACGACCTGTTCGGCCAGCTGTACGGCGTGCCGCTGTACAAAATGCTCGGCGGCGGCGATCCGGTGATCACCACCGACATCACCATCAGCGTGGACTACATCGAGAAGATGGTCGCCGATTCGCTCAGCGCGGTGGAGCGCGGTTTCGAGTCGCTGAAGATCAAGGTCGGCAAGGACATCGGCGTCGACATCGAACGCGTGAAGGCCATCTACGCCGCGGTCGAAGGGCGCGCCCTGCTCCGCCTGGACGCGAACCAGGGCTGGACCGCCAAGCAGGCCGTGCACGCGATCAACATGCTCGAAGACGCCGGCGTGCGGCTGGAGCTGGTGGAACAACCGGTGAAGGCGCAGGACCTGGACGGCATGAAGTACGTCACCGAACGTGTGCACACGCCGATCATGGCCGACGAAAGCGTGTTCGGCCCGAAGGAAGTGATCGACCTCATCCGCATGCGCGCGGCGGACATCATCAACATCAAGCTGATGAAGACCGGCGGTCTGTCGAACGCGATCCGTATCGCCGACATAGCGGCGCTGTACGAAGTGGAATGCATGATCGGCTGCATGCTCGAAAGCAGCATCAGCGTGGCGGCGGCAGTGCATTTGGCGGTGGCGAAGTCCAATGCGATCACCAAGGTCGACCTCGATGGACCTTCGCTTTCTGCGTTCAACCCGGTCGATGGGGGCGTGCTCTTCAACGAGTCGGAGATCTCCGTCACCGACGCGCCGGGCTTGGGCATCCGCGAGATCCGCGGGCTGGAAATGCTGCCAAACTGACGTCCCTTCGGATCCGGAGTCCGCATGTCGCCGCTGCTGAAGATCCGCTCCGAACGCGACCAGATGTCGGCGATCGAACGCCGCATCGCGGATTTCCTGCTCGAGAACTCCCACCTGCTGCGCGACTACTCGTCGCAGCAGCTCGCCAATGCACTGGGCATCAGTCAGTCGAGCGTGGTGAAGTTCAGCCAGAAGCTTGGTTTCAAGGGCTATCCGGACCTCAAGTACTCGATCGGCCAAGCGGTCGCGCGCGGCGATGGCGCGGACGACGGCGGGACCAGTCGCGAAACGCGCGCGGACGATCCGCACGCTGCGCTGGCCGAAGACCTATGGCACCTGAAGGCGCTGGCTGAGGCCGAAACGCGCCTGATCAATCCGCCGGAGAACATCGACGCGATCGCGCACGCGATACTGCAGGCCGGCAAGGTCTTCATCATCGGCCTGGGCGAGGACGGCATCCCGGCGCGCGCGTTCGCCACGCGGCTGTCGATGCTCGGCATCGTCACGGTGCACTACGTCGATGCGATTTTGATGCAGGCCGGTGTTTCCAGCGCCGCGCCGGGCGATGTGCTGATGGTGTTCTCCGAGCACGGCCGGCAGCCGACGCTGTGCCAGATCAGCCATCTCTTCCGCGAGCGCGTCGGGCGTGTCGTCACGGTAACGCGCCACACGCCCAATCCGCTGCGCGCGCATGGCGATGCCGCGCTGCTGGTGTCGGCGCACGACGAGCGACGGCACATCGAGCCGCTGCTGTATCAATCCGCGCTGCAGCACCTGCTCGACCTCATCTTCGTCCTGCTGTGCGATGCGAGCGAGGAACGCCGCCTCCAGCTCGACTTCAACTTCGAGCGCATGCAGGATCTGCTCGATCACTGATCCGGGGTTCTTCATGCAGATGGCGGCATTCGTTCGCAGCTACGCCCTCGTCGCGCTCGCGGCACTCACGGCTTGCGCAGGCCTGGGCTCCGGGCCCGTTGCGACGACGCCGTGGAAGGACGCGCAACAACTCGTACTGGTCACCACCGCCGACTGGAACGCCACGACCGGCACGCTGCGCCGCTACGAGCGCCATGGCGGTCAGTGGCGTGAAGCAGGCGAGCCGACGCCGATTACCGTAGGCCGCAGCGGTTCGGCGTGGGGCGTCGGGCTTCATCCCGCGCAACCCGACGCGCCGCAGAAACAGGAAGGCGACGGTCGCGCGCCGGCGGGCGTGTTCCGCATCGGCACGGCCTTCGGCTATGCCGACACGGCCTCGACGGCCTGGCCCTACCAGGGGATGAGCGCATCGGACTGGTGCATCGACGTGCCCGCCTCGCCGCTCTACAACCGCATCGTCGACGCCAGGCAGGTTGGCGACGCTGCCGTCGAAGGGTCGAGCGAGCCGATGCGCCGCGACCTCCACGCCGGCGGCGACGTCCGCTACAAGCTCGGCTTCGTGATCGAGCACAACCCGGGCAACCGCAGCGGCGCGGGCAGCTGCATCTTCGCCCACCTGTGGCGCGCCCCGGGCGAGCCCACGGCGGGTTGCACCGCGATGCCGGAAGCGGCGATGCGCGAGCTGCTGGCATGGCTCGACCCGCGCCGTAAACCCGTGTTCGCGTTATTGCCCGATAACGAACTGGAACGTCTGCATGCGGCGTGGGATCTCCCCGCGCCGACGCCGCTGCACTGAAAATGTCGCGCCCCATGCCATCCTCTGCGCGGCTGCGCGAGGATGGGCCTCGACGCACAGACCCGGAAACCCGATCCCCGATGTCGAACACCGCCCGCGTACTCCTCGGACTCTTCCTCGGCGCCGCCATCGGCCTGTCGCTCGCGTGGATCGACCCGGTACTGGCCGGCAAGGTCGCCGATTTCGTGCAACCGGTCGGCCGCCTCTGGCTCAACGCCCTGCAGATGACCGTGGTGCCGCTGGTCGCGGCGCTGGTGGTGATCGGCGTGAACAACGCGACGGACGCCGCGGCTTCCGGCCGCACCGCGCGCAAGGCGATCATCACCTTCGTGGTGATCCTGGCCGTCTGCGCCGCGTTCGCCGCGACGGTGGCGCCCATCCTGTTCTCGTTCGTGCCGCGACAGGAGGGCTTGGCCGAATCGCTGCGAGCCGCCACTGCCGGCGCGGCGCAACTGTCGCTGCCAAGCTCGCTGGCCGAATGGTTCGCCGGGATCATCCCCGCCAACGCACTGGCCGCCGCGGCGTCGAGCGCGATGCTGCCGCTGGTGGTGTTCGCGCTGTTCTTCGGCTTCGGCCTGACCAGGATCGAGGCCGGCCGCCGCGCCCGCGTGCTCGAACTGATCCAGGGCATCGCCGACGTGATGATCGTCATCGTGCACTGGGTGCTGTGGGTGGCGCCCATCGGCGTGTTCGCGCTGGTGCTGGCCGTGTGCGCCCGCGTGGGCCACGGCATGATCGGCGCGTTCGGCTGGTACATCGCCATCCTCTGCACGATGTACCTGCTGGCGACAGCGCTGATGTACCCCATCGCGATCATCGCCGGCGGCGAGCGCCTGCGCCGTTTCGCGGCGGCGATCGCGCCCGCGCAGGTCGTCGCGGCCAGCACGCAGTCCTCGCTGGCATCGCTCCCGGCGATGATCGAATCCTCGCGCGAGCGCCTGGGCCACCCGCTCAGCGTGACCTCGCTGGTGCTGCCGATGGCGGTGTCGCTGTTCCGCATCACCAGCCCGATCCAGTACATGGGCGTGGCGGCGTTCATCGCGTGGGCCTACGGCGTGGACCTGAGCATCGCGCAATGGGCCGCCGCGGCGGCGCTGGCAGTGGTCATCAGCATGGGCTCCGTGGGACTGCCCGGCCAGGTCAGCTTCATGGCGACCAACATGCCGGTGACGCAGGCGCTCGGCCTGCCGGTCGAGCCGCTCGGCCTGCTGCTGGCGCTGGACACGATTCCGGACGTCTTCGCGACGCTGGGCAACGTCACCGGCGATCTCACCGCGACGACGGTAGTGGCGAAGGGCCAGCACGATCCGGTGAATCCGGACCTCGGCGAAGACGGCTGACGCTGCGGCGTCATCGAGCGGTCGCCACGAACGGCCGGGGATCACGGCGCTTACGGCGATTCGCAGGCTTTTCCGACGCTGGATCGGGCGCCTTCCCGGCCCGATCCGCACGCGTTCATGCGAAAATGCCCGCCTCATGGCCCCGTAGCTCAGCTGGATAGAGCGGTCCCCTCCTAAGGGACAGGTCGCACGTTCGAATCGTGTCGGGGCCGCCACTGTCGCAGTAAAGGGAGCCGCCATGACCCACCCCGTCCTCACCGCCCTTGGCCTGAACGCCGCCGAATCCGGTACCTATCTCGGCAACGGCGAGTGGTCCGGCACCCGCGATGCGGGCGTGCTCGAGTCGGTGAACCCGACCAACGGGGAGGTGCTGGCGAAGGTCCACGCGTCGTCGCAGTCCGATTACGACACCATCGTCGAGCGCGCCCAGGCCGCCTTCAAGGTGTGGCGCACCACCCCGGCCCCGCGTCGCGGCGAGGCGATCCGCCTGTGCGCCGACGCACTGCGCAGGCACAAGGATGCCCTCGGCTCGCTGGTCGCGCTGGAAATGGGCAAGTCCAAGCCGGAAGGCGACGGCGAAGTGCAGGAAATGATCGACATCGGCGACTTCGCCGTCGGTCTGTCGCGCCAGCTTTACGGCCTGACCATGCATTCCGAGCGCCCCGGCCACCGCATGTACGAGCAGTGGCATCCGCTCGGTCTCGTCGGCGTGATCTCGGCGTTCAACTTCCCGGTCGCGGTGTGGGCCTGGAACTCCTTCATCGCGGCGATCTGCGGCGACATCACGATCTGGAAGCCCTCGCCGAAGACGCCGCTGTCGGCCGTCGCATCGATGAAGATCTGCAACGAGGCGCTGAAGGCCGGCGGTTTCCCGGACATCTTCTTCTTGTTCAACGACGCCGGAACCGAGCTCGCCTCCAGCTTCGTCGACGACAAGCGCATCCCGCTGATCAGCTTCACGGGTTCTACCAAGGTCGGCCGCATCGTCGGCGAGCGCGTCGCGCGCCGCATGGGCCGCTCGCTGCTGGAGCTGGGTGGCAACAACGCGATCATCGTCGACCCCACGGCCGACCTGAAGCTCGCCATTCCGGCAATCGTCTTCGGCGCCGTCGGCACCGCGGGCCAGCGCTGCACCACCACGCGCCGCCTGTTCGTGCACGAGTCGATCTACGACGACGTCCTCGCCAAGCTCGTCACCGCCTACAAGCAGGTGGAGAAGAAGATCGGCGATCCGACCGATCCGGCCAATCTCATGGGTCCGCTCAACAGCCGCGACGCCGTGCAGGCCTACCTCGACGCGATCGAACAGGCCAAGGCCGCCGGCGGCAAGGTTGAAACCGGTGGCGCCGCCATCGAGCGCGCCGGCAACTTCGTGCTCCCCGCCATCGTGACGGGGCTGTCGAACGACGCGGACATCGTGCAGCACGAGACCTTCGCGCCGATCCTGTACGTCATGAAGTACCGTGACCTGGCCGACGCCATCCACATGCAGAACGACGTGCCGCAGGGCCTGTCGTCGGCGATCTTCACGCAGAACCTGAAGGCAGCCGAGGCATTTTTGTCGGCGGCCGGCTCGGATTGCGGCATCGCCAACGTCAACATCGGCACCAGTGGCGCGGAGATCGGCGGCGCGTTCGGCGGCGAGAAGGAAACCGGCGGCGGTCGCGAATCGGGTTCGGACGCCTGGCGCGCCTACATGCGCCGCCAGACCAACACGATCAACTACTCCGACGCACTTCCGCTGGCGCAGGGCATCAAGTTCGACCTGTAGGAGCTGCCGTCCACCCGCGTTCACACCCGCATACGGTTCTCGACCCAGGCCCCCCTCCAGGCTGACTGAATGTACGGACTCGCCCGCCCCTTCCTGTTCGGCCTGGACGCCGAAGCCGCGCACGGCGCAGCGCTCAACGCGCTGGAAGTGGCGTACCGCACCGGTGCCGGCGCACTGCTGTCGCGGCGTCCCACGCCGCTGCCGACGCGTGCGTTCGGACTGACGTTCCCCAATCCGGTCGGCCTGGCTGCAGGTCTGGACAAGAACGGCGCGCACATCGATGCGCTGATGGCGCTGGGGTTCGGGTTTGTCGAGATCGGCACCGTCACGCCGCGTGCGCAGGAAGGCAACCCGAAGCCGCGCATGTTCCGGCTGCCGGAGCACGAGGCCGTCATCAACCGGCTGGGCTTCAACAACGGCGGCGTCGATGTGCTGGTGCGTAACGTCGAGCGGGCGAAGCGGCGCCATGGCCTGCTCGGCATCAACATCGGCAAGAACAAGGACACGCCGAACGACTCGGCGGAGGACGACTACCTGTTCTGCCTGGAGCGCGTCTATCCGCTCGCCGACTACGTGACGGTCAACATCTCCTCACCCAATACCGCGGGTCTGCGCGAATTGCAGGAAGAGCAGGCGCTGCGGCGCCTTGTCGGCACGCTGCGCGAGGCGCAGGAACGGCTTGCGGGCGTCCACGGCCGGCGCGTGCCGATGCTGGTGAAGATCGCGCCGGACCTGACCGACAACGACGTCGAGGCCGCCGCGCGCGTATTGGGCGATCTGCATGTGGATGGCGTGATCGCCACGAACACCACGATCTCGCGCGTGGGAATCGAAGGCTCGCCACTGGCCAACGAAGCGGGCGGGCTGTCCGGAAAGCCGCTGCTCGGCCAGGCGACCGCGGTGTTGCGCATGATGCGCACGCGCCTGCCGGAGTCGATTCCGATGATCGGCGTGGGCGGCATCCTGTCCGGCGCCGATGCCGCGGCGAAGATGGCCGCGGGCGCGACGTTGGTGCAGTGCTACACCGGCCTGGTGTATCGCGGGCCGGCGCTGATCAAGGAATGCGTCGAAGCGATGCGTCGCCGCAAGGAAGCCCCGAGTCGCGGCAACATGCCGCCGATCGTATGAGCCGCGAACGCACGTCCCCATGACCGACCCCATCCGCGTGCTGCACGGCGCGCCGCTTCGTTCGCGCAACACCTTCGGCGTCGCCGCCACTGCGCCGCTGCTCGCGGAAGTCGCCGATGCGACCGCCCTGCCTGGCCTGTTCGCACGCAGCGAGTTCGCCGGCCGCGCGCCGCTCGTGCTTGGCGGCGGCAGCAACCTGTTGTTCGCGGGCGATCCGGACGTCCCGCTGCTGGCGCTCACCGGACAGGACGTGCGCATCGTGCGCGACGAAGGCGACATGGCCATCGTGCGCGCGGACGCCGGCGTCGCCTGGCACGGGTTCGTCATGCGCATGCTGGACGAAGGCTTCGCGGGACTGGAAAACCTGTCGCTGATTCCCGGCACCGTCGGCGCCGCACCGATCCAGAACATCGGCGCATACGGCGTCGAGGTGCGCGAGTTCATCCATGCCGTCGAAAGCTTCGAACCCGCCACCGGCCGCGTGCATCGCTTCGACGCCGCGCAGTGCGCATTCGCCTATCGCGACAGCGTGTTCAAGCACGAACCCGACCGCTTCATCGTCACCGCCGTCGAATTCGCGCTGCCGCGCACGCCGACACTGAAGCTGGACTACGCCGGCATCGGCGACGAACTCATCGCGATGGGCATCGCCTCGCCCACGCCGCGCGATGTGGCGCAGGCGGTCATCGCGATACGCCGCCGCAAGCTGCCCGACCCGGCCGTGCTCGGCAACGCGGGCAGTTTCTTCAAGAATCCCATCGTCCCCGTCGCGCAGGCAGAAGCCTTGCAAGCCGAACATCCCGGCATGCCGGTGTTCCGCGGCAACGGACCGGACACGCGCAAGCTCTCGGCCGCCTGGTTCATCGACGCCAGCGGCTGGAAGGGCCATCGCGACGGCGATGCCGGTGTCGCGCCCACGCACGCGCTTGTGCTGGTGAACCACGGCAACGCCAGCGGCCACGAATTGCTCACGCTGGCACGACGCATCGCCGACTCGGTGCGCACGCGCTTTGCGGTATCCATCGAGCCCGAACCGCGCATCGTCGGCGCGAGCTGGTAAGGAGTTGCAACGGTGAGCGAAGCCCTGCCCCATCCGCTTCGCGCCGCGGGATTCATGCTGGCCAGCACCTTATGCTTCGGCGTGATGGCGATCGCGATCCGGCTCGCGTCGCACACGCTCAGCACGGTGGAGATCGCGTTCTTCCGCAACTTCTTCGGCCTGATGACCGTGCTGCCGCTGGTGATGCGCATGGACCCGGCGGCGTTGCGAACGAAGCAGCTGCCGCGCTATTTCGTGCGCTGCGTGATCGGCATCTTCTCGATGCTGTGCGGCTTCTGGGCCATCGGCCACCTGCCGCTGGCGCAGGCGATCTCGCTGTCGTATTCCTCGCCGGTGTTCGTCACGATCCTGGCCGCGGTGATGCTGGGCGAGACCGTGCGCGGGCGACGCTGGGCCGCCGTGGCCGCGGGTTTCGTCGGCGTACTGGTGATCGTGCGGCCGTTCTCGCATGAATTCACCGGGGGCACGCTCATCGCCCTGCTCGCCGCGGTACTCAGCGCGGTGGTGGCGATCCAGATCAAGCAGCTGGCGCGCGTGGACGCCGCCAATACGATCGTGCTCTACACCTACCTCTTCTGGGTGCCGATCTCGCTGATTCCGGCGCTGTTCGCGTGGGAATGGCCGCAGGGCATCGTGTGGCTCTGGGTCATCGGCGCCGGTTTGTTCGGCACGGGCGGCCAGGTGCTATGGACGCATGCGTTGAAACTCGGCGAAGTGTCGGCGCTCACGCCAATCAGCTTCATCCAGCTGCCGCTCGTGGCGCTGGTCGGATGGCTCTGGTTCAACGAGTCCGTCGACGTCTATACCTGGATCGGCGCCGGCATCATCCTCGCCGCGAACGCTTACATCGCCCATCGAGAAGCCGTGCTGCTGCGCAGACACGCGACGACGGCACCAGTCGAGGCCGCCAAGCCCGGCGAGTGAATGCGGTCAGGCGTTACCCGGCTCGATCGTCCGCCGACGCCAGGGCCGCCCGTGCACCCGATACACCGAGAGGAAGACCACGGCGACCCACGCCATCGCGACCGCCCAGCCGGCCACGATGTCCGACGGGTAATGCACGCCCAGATACACGCGTGACAGGCCGACCAGGACCACGAACGGCACCATCAGCGCGATCACCGGCCAGCGCCAGCGCGTCGACCACGCCAGCAGCACCAGCACGCTGGCGAGCGTCATCGAGCCCATCGCGTGGCCGCTGGGGAAGCTGTACGTGGTTTCCGGCGCGATCGACTCCCACAGCGACGGCCGGTCGCGTGCGAAGAACAGCTTCGCGCCGACGTTGAGCAAGCCCGAACCGCCCAGCGCGATCGCCGCGAACACCGCCTCGCGATAACGCCGGAGCACGGCCAGCACCAGCACGAAGGCGATGTCGAACGGCACCACGCCCCAGGCGTAGCCGATCTTCGAAACGAACACGAAGAACTCGTTGAATCCCTCGCGCGCCATGGCGTGCGCGAAACGGAGGATCGGCTCGTCGAACGCGATGGCTTCCTGCTCGTGGATCTCGTCGGCGAGTTCGCCGAAGACCCACAACGGCAGGAGCAACCCGGCGAACACCAGCCCGAGCAGCAGGCCGTGGCGGCGCAGGAGCCCCGCGCCGTAGCGCAGGACGTTTGCGACCGCGCTGTCGCCAGATTCAGCCCCCACGCGCGGCGCCGACTCCGAACTTGCGCTCGACGTACTGGTCGATGAGCGCCACGAACTCGTGCGCGATGTTCTCGCCGCGCAGGGTCACGGTCTTCTCGCCATCCTCGAACACCGGCGCCGACGGCGCTTCGCCCGTGCCCGGCAGCGAAATGCCGATGTTCGCGTGGCGCGATTCGCCCGGGCCGTTGACGACGCAGCCCATCACCGCGAGCGTGAGGTTCTCT
>NZ_QTJR01000016.1 GCF_003382285.1 Lysobacter soli | reverse complement strand
CGTAGTTGGGACTGTCGTAGGCGACGCCCTCGCGGAACGCCAGCAGGAACGCGACGACCTCGTCGCCCTCGCAGACGACGCGGTGGTACGCGGCCATCCCATCGAGTTCGCGCAGGCGCGAGGCGTCCATCGGACTGAGCATCTCTTCCGATTCGAGGTTCAGCGCGAGGATGCGTGCGTGATCGGCCGCGCTGGCGGGACGAATGGAGAAGCTCACGCGGCAGTCTCGTAGAGTTCGATCGGCAATCCGTCCGGATCGGCGAAGAAGGTGAAGCGCCGGCCGGTGTATTCGTCCACGCGCAACGGCTCCACTTCGACGCCAAGCGATTCCAGTTCCGCCGCGCTGGCGGCCACGTCGGTCACTTCGAACGCGAGATGGCGCAGCCCGCGCGCTTCCGGCCGTGAAGGACGCGGCGGCGGTGACGGAAACGAAAACAGTTCGATCTGCGTGCCATCCGGCAGCGCAAGGTCGAGCTTCCACGAGTCGCGCGCTTCGCGGTACGCCTCGGCGACGACGCGCAGGCCGAGCACGCGCGTGTAGAAATCCTTCGAACGCGCGTAATCGGAGGCGATGATCGCGACGTGGTGGATGCGGTGGAGATGCATGCGGTTCGTCATTCCACGGAAGCTGGAACGCATTCTGCGCCGCGCGCGCGAGGATCGAAAGCGATCCGCGCGCCTCGCTACGTTACTCGCCGAGCAATGCCTTGATCGCCGCGAATCCCGCCGCCGCGCGTTCCTGCTTGCGTGCCGCGTCGGCGACCGGATCGGCGCCGTCGCGCTGGATCTCCGCCGCCGGCAGCTCGTCGAAGAAGCGGCTGGGCTTCAGGCGCAGCTTGTCGCCCCACTTGGACGCCTCGCGCGAATGCGACAGCCACAGCTGTTCCTTCGCGCGCGTGATGCCGACGTAGAGCAGGCGGCGCTCTTCTTCCAGCGAGCCTTCCTCCAGCGCCATCTCGTGCGGCAGCGTGCCGTCTTCCATGCCGACGATGAAGACGTAGCGGAACTCCAGGCCCTTGGCGGCGTGCAGCGACATCATGCGTACCTGGTTGCCGGCTTCGCCCTTGTCGGCGTGCGACAGCAGCGCGAGCTGCGCGGCGAGTTCGCCCGGGCCGGAGCCCTTGCCGCCGTCGAACCATTCCGACAGCTCTTCCAAGTTTTCCTTGCGGCGCTGGAAACTCGCCTCGTCCTTGCACTGCGCGCGGATCGACGCGAGCAGGCCGCTCTTTTCGGCGAGCACGCGCACCAGTTCGGCCGGCGAGATCTTGAATGCCTCGCCGCGCAGGTGGCGCACGATGCTGACGAAACCGTCGAGCGCGTTCGCCGCACGCGGCTGCAACTGCTTGAGCACACCGATCTGCTCGGCCGCGCGCGACATCGGCATGTGCGCCTGCTGCGCGAGTTCGGCGAGCCTGGCCAGCGTCGTCGCGCCGACTTCGCGCTTGGGCGACTGCACGGCGCGCAGGAACGCGGCGTCGTCGTCCGGATTGGCGATCAGGCGCAGCCACGAGAGCGCGTCCTTCACTTCGCCGCGTTCGAGGAACGCCGTGCCGCCGCTCAGGTGGTACGGCACGCGCAGCAACTGCAGCGATTTCTCCAGCACGCGACTCTGGAAGTTGCCGCGGAACAGGATGCAGAAATCGCTCCACGGCGCCTGCTTGGCGGCGGCGAGGAAGTGGATCTCGGCGGCGACCTTCTCGGCTTCGTGCGCGCTGTCGCGGCATTCCCACACGCGGATGCGCTCGCCGTCGGGCTGGTCGCTCCACAGCGTCTTGGGATGCTCGTGCGGGTTGTGCGCGATCAGCGCGTTCGCCGCGCGCAGCACGCGGTTGGAACAGCGGTAGTTCTGCTCCAGCTTGATGATCTGCAGCGACGGATAATCCTTGCCCAGCTGCAGCAGGTTGTCCGGATTCGCGCCGCGCCAGGCGTAGATCGACTGGTCGTCGTCGCCCACGCAGGTGAACAGGCCCTTCTCGCCGGCCAGCGCCTTCAGCAGGCGGTATTGCGCGTCGTTGGTGTCCTGGCATTCGTCGACGAGCAGGTAGCCGATGCGTTCGCGCCACGCCAGCCGCAGCGTTTCGTCGCCTTCCAGCATCTGCACCGGCAGGCGGATCAGGTCGTCGAAATCCACCGCGTTAAACGTCGAAAGCCGCGCCTGGTAGCGCTGGTACATCAGCGCCGCTTCCATCTCGCGCGGGCTCTTGGACACCGCCAGCGCTTCCTCCGGCGACAGCCCCGCGTTCTTCGCGCGCGAGATCAGATTGCGCATGTCATCGATGGCGTCGGGCTTGCTGCCCGGCGGCATCAGGTCCTTGATCTGCGCCGTGCTGTCGTCGCTGTCGAAGACGGAAAAGCCGCGGCGCAGGCCGGCCTTGGCGTGGTCGATCTGCAGGAACTTCAGGCCCAGCGCATGGAACGTGCAGACGGTGAGGCCTTCGGCGGCGTCGCCCTTGATGCGCTTGGCGACGCGCTCCTTCATTTCCTTCGCCGACTTGTTGGTGAAGGTAATGGCCGCGATGCGCTTGGCGGGCATCGCGCGCGAGGCGATGAGGTGCGCGATCTTCTCGACGATCACGCGCGTCTTGCCGCTGCCCGCGCCGGCGAGCACGAGCAGGGGGCCGTCGGTGTGCAGGACGGCTGCGCGTTGGGGAGGATTGAGACCGTGCATGGGGCGTATTCGTTGCCGCGAGAGCGGACGCGTATTGTGCCGCAAGCGCCCTGGCGCCGCCGTGCCGGCGGGCCCGGATCGCGCCGACACGACGTGCCGCGCTTTACCGAAGGTGGCGGCAGCATGCGTCGGGCCGTCGCGGGCGTCCCTGGCGCGGCCGGAGGCAGTACCGTCGCATCGGGCGGGATCGTCCCCTAGGGCATCCCGCGCCATCGAACGTTGCTGGAATGGACCCATCGACAGGAGAACGCCATGGAACTGCTGACTTCGATCCTGCTCACCGCCCTGGCCGCCGGCCCGGCCTTGCCGGCGCCCGACGCCATGAACGCCGTCGTTGCGCCAAGCGACCGCATGCTCGCGGCCGATCTGGACGAACGCACGCGCAAGGCCAACAGCTTTCCCAACGAACTGAGCCGCTTGTACGGCAGCGAAAGCGCCGCCAAGGGCGAATGGGGCGACGCGCTGGTCCACTTCACCCGGGCCGCGCGCTATGCCGACAAGTATTCGCAGCACCGCATCAGCCTGATGTACTGGCACGGCGTCGGCGTGACGCGCGACCCCGCGCTCGCGTACGCGTGGGCGGACCTCGCGGCCGAGCGCATGTATCCGTCCTTCGTCGTGCTGCGCGAGAAGATGTGGCTGTCGCTCGACGAAGCACAGCGGGCACGCGCGCTGCGCGAAGGCGAGGCGCTGTATGCGGAGTACGGCGACGAAGTGGCCAAGCCGCGGCTGGCGGCGGTGATCCTGCGGCAGAACTCGCAGGTCACCGGCAGCCGGACGGGCAATGTCAGCGGCAAGCTGCAGACGCATTCGCCACGGCCTGGCGAGATTTCGCCGATGGCCGCCAGCGGCGCGGACATGGCGGACGTCTACGCCTCGTGGCGCATGAACCCGGAACGCTACTGGGCCGTCGAAGACGCGATCTGGAAGGACGGCAGCGTCGAGGTCGGTCCCGCCGGCAAGGCCACACGGGACCCGCCGGCGACGGGCGACTGATCAGCGCAGGCGCCGCGCCCGACCACCGGGTCGGCGCGGTGCATTCGACCGTACGTCGGAATGCCGCCACGCGTCCGTAACCTGCGGCGCGTCGGCGTATCGTGCGGATGTCGCCCTCGCCGGCCCCTGCGCCGCGCGCGCAGTGCAGACGTCGACAAGACTCTGGAGGCTGCCATGTCCGTCGTCCGTAGCGTCGTTCCGGTCGTACTTGCGGCCGCGTTTCTCGCACCGCCTTCCCATGCGCGCGCCGACGAGGCGCCGCCGCTCACCGGCGCCAGCTTCATGGAGCTGGACGCGATGCTGCCGTCGCTGCGCGGACGCCCGAACGAGGAGTTCCGCGTGCAGGGTCTGAAGGCCTACCAGCAGCGCCACTTCGACGAGGCGATCGCCCGGTTCGAACTGGCCTCCGGCTATGCCGACAAGTATTCGCAGCACTATCTCAGCCTGATCCACTGGCACGGGGTCGGCACGCCGGTCGATCGCGTGCAGGCCTACATCTGGAGCGACCTGGCCGCCGAGCGCGGCAACCCGCGCCTGCTCGCGATACGGGAGAAAATGTGGGCGCAGTTGAGCTCGCAGGAGCAGGCGCGTGTTCCGCGCGAAGGCGAGGCGTACTACGCACGATACGGCGACGACATCGCCAAGCCGCGCGCCGAAGCCGAGATGCGCCGCTTCGCGCGCGACATGACCGGCAGCCGCGTGGGTTATCGGAACCAGCGCATCGAAACCGGCGGCGGTCCGGTGAACGGCGTGTTCCTCACCGAGGTCGGCAGCAACGCCGCGGCCTACGCGGTCTCGGTCGCGGGTTCGCCGGACGAGCTGTATGGCAGGGAAGGCGGCCTGCGCCGCCTGGACGGATACTGGCAGGAACAGGATCGCCTGCTCGACGGCACGGTCGAAGTGGGCGAGCTCGAAACGGTGCGACGCGGCGGCCGCGGGCCGCTCGATCCGCGCGAACGCTGACGCACGACACCCCAATGACCGCGGAGAACGCCATGGAACTGGTTGCCTCGATCCTCTTCGCCACGGCGCTGGCCGCCGGGCCGACGACGCCCTCGCCGGAGGCACTGGACGCCGTCGTCGCGCCCAGCGATCGCATGAACGCCTCGGACCTCGACGAACGCACGCGCCTGGCGGCGAATTTCCCGAACGAACGCAACCGCCTGTTCGCCAGCGAGGCCGCGGCGCAGGGCCGCTGGGACGATGCCCTGCGTCTGTTCACCACCGCCGCTCGCTACGCCGACAAGTATTCGCAGCACCGCATCAGCCTGATGTACTGGCACGGCGTGGGCGTGGAGCGCGATCCCGCGCTCGCCTACGCGTGGGCCGACCTCGCGGCCGAGCGCATGTATCCCAGCTTCGTCGTGCTGCGCGAGAAGATGTGGCTCGAACTCGACGCGGCGCAGCGCGAGCGCGCGCTGCACGAAGGCGCGGCGCTCTACGCGCGATTCGGCGACCAGGTCGCCAAGCCGCGGCTCGCCGCGGAGATCACGCGCCAGAACACGCAGATCACCGGAAGCCGCGTCGGCTACACCGACGGCCGCCTGTACGTGCACGCGCCGGCGCCCGGTGCGAACACCATCGAGGACACGCAGGGCGGCTTCGACCTGCGCGCGATGTACGCGCCGTGGCGACTCGACCCCGAGCGCTACTGGGCCGTCGAGGACGCGATTTGGAAGGATGGCTCGGTCGAAGTCGGCCCCGCCCGCAAGGCGCACGCACGCGACCGGGACGACGACTGATCCGTTCCCCTCAAGGCGCGCGCGGCCGCGGTTAGACTCGGCGCTCGCCCCTCGAACGGATCCGCCATGCGCCTGGGCCTGGCCGCCAACCGCCTGCATCACCTTCGCGAAGACGCCGCACTGTTCCGCTGGTTGCAGGCCTGCGAGCCGGGCATCCGCGAACTCGGGCTCGAACTGCACACCGTCGGGCGCACGTTCGACGCGATCGCCTCGGCGGGGTTGCTGCCCGGCTACACCGGGCTTCGCCGCTATCCGTATGGACGTGACGGCGGCTTGATGAAGCTGGTGGCCGAAGTCGTCGGCCTCGGGAGCCCCGAACGCACGCTCGATGGCGCGATATACCTCATCGATCCGGTCGATCCGTCGTCGGTGTTTCCCGAAGCGATCGCACTCAAGCGCCAGTGCGTGATCCACGGCAAGCCGTTCATTTCGACGGTGGCGTCGGCGCGCGACTGGATCGAGGTGGAGCGCATGCACGCCGGTTTCGCGCCCGATCCGAAGGCCGACCCGCTGCACGCATTCGAAACGCAGACGCTGGCGCTGATCGCGCACGACGCGATGAAACCGCAGATGATGGCCTACGCCGCCGAGCACTTCGACGTGCTGTCGCGCTTCCAGCGCCGCGTCGCCACAGGCACCACGGGCCAGCGCCTGAACGAGCTCGCATGGAGCCGCGGCTGGCCGCCGGGGCAGGCCTGGGTCCAGCGGTTCGAAAGCGGCCCGATGGGCGGCGACGCGCAGATCGCCGACCTCGTGCTGGAGCGCCAGTGCCAGCGCGCGATCTTCTTCGAGGATCCGCACGTCGCGCGGCAGCACGAGGCCGACATCCAGCTGCTCGAACGTGCGGTCACCACCGTCACCTTCGACGCGGTGTGCATCACCTCGCCGGCGGTGGCGACCCGCTGGGCGGCCGCGGTGCGCCTGCGGGCGGAGCGTCGCGGCTGACCAGCGCCGCAGACGCATTCCGGCCTTGATTTCAAGCCTGTGGCGCCTGCCGTGCGCGCCGTACACTGCACGCATGGCGAAGCTCTATTTCTATTATTCGGCGATGAACGCCGGCAAGACCACGACGCTGCTGCAGTCGGCGCACAACTACCGCGAGCGCGGCATGCGCGTGGCGATCCTCACGCCGCGCCTGGACGATCGCGCCGGCACAGGCGTGGTCGCCTCGCGCATCGGACTGCGCTCGGAAGGCATCGCGTTCGAACGCACCGACGACCTGGACGCCATCGTGCGGCGCGACATCGCCGAACACGGCCCGCTGAACTGCGTGCTGGTCGATGAAGCGCAGTTCCTGACGAAGGCGCAGGTGTGGCAGCTCAGCGAGGTCGTCGATGCGTTGCGCATTCCGGTGCTCTGTTACGGCCTGCGCACGGATTTCCGCGGCGAGTTGTTCGAAGGCAGCCAGTACCTGCTCGCGTGGGCAGACGAGCTCACCGAGATCAAGACCATCTGCCACACCGGCAAGAAGGCGACGATGGTCGTGCGCGTCGATGCACAGGGCCGCGCGGTGCGCGAAGGCCCGCAGGTCGAGATCGGCGGCAACGACCGCTACGTGTCGGTGTCGCGCGCCGAGTACAAGAAGGTCATGAGCGGCGAGGGCACGATCGAACCGGTGCAGCCGCCGCTGCCGTTGTAGTTCAACCGCAGCCGCGCACGATTGCCGCGACCTCGCGCGGGATCGCGCCGCCGTCGGGCTGCGCCTCGCGCAGCTGTTCCTGCAACGTTTCCAGCCGCGCCATGGCCGTATCGCGATCCGGCCCGTGGCAACGCAGCTGCGCTGCATAGGCCTGCGCGCGCCATGCGGTGCGGCGCAGATCCAGGTCGCCGTGCGACAGGCCCGCCAGCGCATCCAGTCGCGTCAGTGCGCCGTCGTCGCCTTCCAGCGCCTGCGCGTGCGCGAGCGAGAGTTCGGCTTCGCGCGTGTTCGGATGCGTGCTGCCGTAACCGCTGCGCGTCAGCGTCACGGCCTGCGCGAGATGCGCCATGCCCTGGTCGTGCTGGCCAAGCGAGAGTTCGATCACGCCCAGCAGCCGATCGCTGTCGCCGATCAGCGCATGTCGCGGCCCGAAACGCGCGATGCGCAGGTCGCGCGCTTCGGTCAGCGACTTGAGCGCGGCGCGATCGCGCCCGATGGCGTGCAGCAGCCGCGCCTGGTCGAACAACGCGTCGGCCAGTCGCGCGTTGTCTTCCTCGCGACGTGCGAGCGCGACCGCATGCTGCATCGACGCCAGCGCCGTCGCGTTGTCGCCGCGTTCCCATGCGACGAGGCCGAGCTGCCGCTGCAGGCGTCCGAGTTCGCTCGCGCCGCGCTTCGTTTCCGCCGGATCGCCGCCGGCGTGCACGCGCCGCTGCTGCAACGCGATGGCCTCGCGCAGCTCGCGATCGGCCATCGCGTAACGGCCCTGTTCGATATGCAGCCCCGCGAGCTGGCGACGCAGCGACAGCGTGGCCGGGTGCTGCGCGCCGTACACCTCCAGCCCGAGCGCGAACGCATTCGCAGCGGATTGCTCCGCGGCATCGATCTGTTCGAGGCCCTGCTGGAGCGAGGCCATGTGCGAGCCGATCTCGACCATCAGCGCATGCCGCGCGCCGACCTTCTGTTGCAGCTGCGTGCGCGCCTGCTGGTAGCCCTGCAGCGCGGCGCCGGACTGCCCGGCATCGGCCTGCAGGTTCGCGAGATCAATGAGGTTTTCGACCGTGCCGACGTCGTCGCGATCGTCGCGTCGCAAGGTGAGCGAGCGTTCGAACAGCTGGCGCGCACCTTGCCGTTCGCCGTTGTCGCGGCGGCAACGTCCGAGCTGCGAGTAGAACTCGCTGACCTGCGGCGGCAGCTGCGCCTGTTCGCGGCGCGCGGTCGGCAGCGCGGGCTGCATCAGGCCGATGCATTGGCGCGGCTCGCCGAGCAGCCGCAGCGCCTGGCCGCGCTGCGTGAGCGATTCCAGCTGCAGGCTCACCGGCGCATCGGCGGCGGTTTCCAGCACGCCCGCCTGCCGGTTGAGCAGCACCAGCGCTTCGCGGTAATCGCCCAGGCCGATGCGCAGGCGCGCGATCACGCCCAGCAGTTCGGCGCGCGCGCGGGGTTGCAGCGCGAGTTCGCGGTTGCCGCGATCGAGCGAGTCGTCGAGCAGCCCGCGCAGATCAAGCGCCTGTCCTTCCGGCGTGCCGCGCGCGCTCTCGAACACGCCGACCATGAAGTCCTGCATCGCCTGTGCGCGTCCGGCTTCCGCGACCGCCTGCCGCGCCTGCCACGCGACGATCGCCAGCGCTGCGGTCAGCACGACCGCGACGAGCGTGCCGGTCGCCAGCGCCCAGCGATGACGTCGCAGATATTTGCCGAAGCGATACCCGAGGTTCTGCGGGCGTGCCTGCACCGGGCGCCCGGCTTCGTAGCGGCTCAGATCCAGCGCCAGCGCCTCGACCGACGGATACCGATGTTCCGGCCGCTTGGACAGCGTCTTGAGCACGATGTTGTCGAGATCGCCCGACAGCATCCGCGCGTGGCGGCGCAGCGCGTGCACGTCGGCGCCCGCGTCTTCGGCGCGACGCAGCACGGTGTGCGAAGGGCGCTGCGGATCGGCGGCGAGGATCGCTTCCTCCCATTCCGCATCGGTCTGCCGCTTCAGTCGATACGGCTTGGTGTCGGTGAGCAGCTCGAACAGCACCACGCCGAGTGCGTAGACGTCGGTCATCGTCGTGACCGGTTCGCCGCGCACCTGTTCGGGCGCCGCGTAGTGCAGCGTGAACGCGCGCACGCCGGTGCGCGTCTGCTCGATCATCGGCGCGTCGGAGTCGAGCAGTTTCGCGATGCCGAAATCGAGCAGGCGCACGTCGCCGCTGGGCGTCACCAGGATGTTCGACGGCTTGAGGTCGCGATGCACGATCAGGTTCGCGTGCGCGTGGCTCACCGCGTCGCAGATCTGGTGGAACATGCGCAGCCGCTGTTCCAGCGGCAGCTGGTGGTTGCGGCAGTAATCGGTGATCGGCTCGCCTTCGACGTATTCCAGCGCGAGGTACGGCAGGCCGTCGCTGCTGATGCCGGCATCGAGCAGGCGCGCGATGTGCGGATGCGCGAGCCGCGCGAGGATCTGCCGCTCGCGCGAGAAGCGCAGGCGCAGGTTGCTGTCGGCCAGGCCCGGGCGCAGCAGTTTCAGCGCGACGCGGCGCTGGTACAGGCCGTCGGCGCGCGCGGCCAGCCACACCTGGCCCATGCCGCCTTCGCCAAGC
The DNA here is from genome assembly GCF_003382285.1 of Lysobacter soli. Lineage (GTDB taxonomy): Bacteria > Pseudomonadota > Gammaproteobacteria > Xanthomonadales > Xanthomonadaceae > Lysobacter_J > Lysobacter_J soli. The sequence continues at coordinate 69,603 of NZ_QTJR01000016.1, read as the reverse complement.
AGGCGTTCCAGGCGATACGGCCCGACCTCGCCACCGGCGCGCAGCGCGGACAGCGGCGGGATCAGCGGTTCGGAAAGGAAATCCTCGTGGCTTTCGTCCAGCGTGATGAGCGTCTGCAGCTCATCGGCGAGCGCCGGATCTTCCTCGCGCAACTGCGCAAGGCGCAGCTCGCGTGCCGGCGGCTCCAGTTCGAAGAGCGCGTCGAGCAGCGGGGAGATGCGTTGCCAGCGCTCGGGATCCATCGGTCAGGGTCCGGGGGCCAGGGATCGGGAGAGCGGTCGGCGCGCGGCCTCCGGCCTCACTCCTTCAACGACGCCAGCAGGAACAGCCGCGCCTTCTGCCAGTCGCGGCGGATGCTGCGCTCGGAGCGTTCCAGCAGCGCGGCGATTTCCAGTTCCGACAGGCCGGCGAAGTAGCGCAGTTCCACCACCTGCGCCAGGCGCGGATCAACCGCGGCGAGCTTGGTGAGCGCCGTGTCCAGGCCGAGGGTGTCCTCGTCCAGACGCAGGCCGCCCTCGACGTCGTCGGGCAATTCGGTGACGCGATGCAGGTCGCCGCCGCGCTTCTGGGCCAGTCGCTGGCGCGCGTAGTCGACCACGACGCTGCGCATCGCGGAAGCGGCATAGGCGAAGAAATGGGCGCGGTCGTCGAACTGCGCCTCGCGGCGGCCGATCAGCTTCAGGTAGGCCTCGTGCACCAGCGCGGTCGCATCGAGCGTCTGGCCGTGCTGTCCGGCGAGTTGCCGGCGGGCCATCGTGTGGAGTTCCTGGTAGAGCGTCGCCAGGACGCGGTCCAGGGCACCCCGGTCCCCTTCCCGTGCGGCATCCAGCAGCAGCGTGATATCGGCGGTATCGGCCATGGGACGCCCCGTGCGCAGTGCTCCGGACTATACGCTTTTCCGTGATTGTCACCACGAAATAGTCGTGTAGGGATAGCGCGCGATGGCTTTCAGTTTTTTCCGACACGCGCCGGAAAAAAGCGTCCCGATCCGGACTTATTTCTGACAGTGCCCGCACCACACGGTGGTGCGCTGGCCGATCGACGCCTGCTTCAGCGGCCGCCCGCAACGCGGGCAGGGTTCGCCCCCGCGGCCGTAGGCGGACAGTTCCTGCTCGAAGTACCCGGGCGCGCCATCCGGCGCCAGGAAGTCCCGCAGCGTCGTCCCGCCGCGTTCGATCGCGTGGCCCAGGATGCGGCGGATTTCCTCCGCCAGCCGCTGGTAGCGCTCACGCGAGACCTTGCCGGCGGCGCGCAGCGGCGAGATGCCGGCGGCGAACAGCGCCTCGGCCACGTAGATGTTGCCGACGCCGACCACGACCCGCTGGTCCATCAGGAAGGTCTTCACCGGCGCGCTGCGGCCGCGGCTCAGGGCGAACAGGTAGTCGCCGTCGAACTGGTCCGACAGGGGTTCCGGACCCAGGTCGGCGAGCAGTTCGTGCGTCTCGCCCGGCGGTTGCCACAGCAGGCAGCCGAACCGGCGCGGGTCGTTGAAGCGCAGCACGCGCGCGCCCTGCCGGCCGCTGGGTTCCAGCGCGATGTCGACGTGGTCGTGCGCGCGCACCGGCGTGTCGGCTGGCAGCACGCGCAGGCTGCCGGACATCCCCAGGTGCAGCAGCGCGCTGCCGGCGGCGGTGTCCAGCAGCAGGTACTTGGCGCGACGGCGCACCGCCGTCACGCGCTGGCCGGGGAGCAGGCTCACCACTTCGTACGGGATCGGCCAGCGCAGGTCCGGCCGGCGCAGGACGACGTTGGAGACGCGGCGGCCTTCGACATGCGGCGCCAGTCCGCGACGGGTGGTCTCGACTTCGGGAAGTTCGGGCATGGGGCGAGCGTACTATCGGGGCCGTTCCCTCCGGCTTTCGCCGTCATCCTGGCGAAGGTCGGGTTGGCGACCGGAGACCGAGGGATGGGTTCGGGAACGGGCAACGACAAGGCCACCCCGACGTCCGTGCTCCAGCCCGCGCTGGGCACGGCGCTGCGCGACTACACGCGCGGCGAGCTGGACCTCGCGCATGCCGCGCTGGGCGATCCCGACCTGCACGAAGGCGTCCACCAGGCGCGCAAGGCGATCCGCCGCGCCCGCGCCGTGCTCGCGATGGGCGACGGCCTGCTCGGGCCCGGTGCCGGCCTGGTCGACCGCGAACTGCGCGCGCTCAACGACGGCCTGTCGAACCTGCGCGATGCGCACGCGCTGGTGGAGGTGATCGACCGGCTGCTCAAGCGCGAACGCCGCGACGACGCGCGCGAGGTGCTCCAGCGCGCCCGCGAGGCCGCCGTCGCCACGCGCACGCAGGTGGCCAACGCCGCGATACGGTCCGACCCCGGCCTCGTCTCGCGCCGCGGGATGCTCGACGTGCTCCGCGCCGCGTTGACCGCGCTGGACTGGTCGCGCCCGACGCCGGCCGGGCTGCGCATGGCCATCGCCGACAGTGACCTTCGTTCGCACGAAGCACGCCTGCGTGCGTACGAAGGCGGCGATGACGACGACTGGCACCGCTGGCGCCGTCGCGTCCGCCGCGCCTCGCACCAGCGCCGCGCGATCGAGGCCGTGGGATTGGCGGCTCCCGAGGATTCCGACCGCTTCGACAAACGCACCACGCACCGGCTGGGCGAGGCGCAGGATCTCGCGCTGTTGCTCGATCACTGCCGGCGCGATTCCCCATTCAGCAAGGACGATCGCGACGCCCTTCGTGCGCGTGCGCGACCGGCGCTGCAGCGCGCGAGGCGGCGCATTGCGCGCCAGGTGGCTGAACGCCGCGACGCTTGCCCGACCGACTGAACGACCCCATCACATAACGACGCCATACCGGCGCGAAGGGTGCGTTCGGGCTGGCATGATCCGGTTCGTACCGCGCGAAAGCCGGTCACTTCCTGCCGGCAATGTGCTGCACCGGCGTTTCCGGAGTCGAAGAATGTCCCTGTCCGTGCTCGACCTCATCGCTGGCGGTTTGCTGCAGGCCAGCTGGGGTGAACTGCTGATCTACCTGCTGGTGGTCACCCAGCTGACGATCTTCTCCGTCACGCTCTACCTGCATCGTTCGATGGCGCATCGCTCGGTGGACTTCCACCCGGTGCTCGCGCACTTCTTCCGGTTCTGGAGCTGGCTCACCACCTCGATGATCACGCGCGAGTGGGCCGCGATCCATCGCAAGCACCACGCCAAGTGCGAGACCGAGGAAGACCCGCACAGCCCGCAGTTCAAGGGCATCGACACGGTGATGTGGCGCGGCGTCGAGCTGTACCGCGACGCGCGCGGCCAGCGCGAGGACATCGAGAAGTACGGCAAGGGCTGCCCCGACGACTGGATCGAGCGCCACCTGTACACGCCGCACGCGACGATGGGCCCGGTGCTGATGCTGGTCATCAACGCCGCGCTGTTCGGCCTGTGGGGAGTCGCGCTGTGGGCCATCCAGATGGTGTGGATCCCGTTCTGGGCTGCGGGCGTCGTCAATGGCCTGGGCCACTGGTGGGGCTATCGCAATTTCGAAACCACCGACACCGCGACCAACCTCACGCCGTGGGGCTTCTGGATCGGCGGCGAGGAACTGCACAACAACCACCATGCCTTCCCGTCGTCGGCGAAGTTCGCGCTGCGCAAGTGGGAATTCGACATCGGCTGGAGCGCGATCAAGCTGCTCGAGAAAGTGCGCCTGGCGAAGGTGCTGCGCGTGGCGCCGACGCTGGACGTGCGTCCGAACATCGCCATGCCGGACGGCGAAACGCTGAAGGCGCTGCTGGCGATCCGCTTCCAGGCGATGACCGACTACTACCGCAACGTCACGCTGCCCGCGTTGCGCGAAGCCAAGCTGAAGCTGCCGCGCAACCTGCGCCAAGGCCTGGCCGACGACGGCCGCTGGCTGGACGAGGACAAGCGCGCGAAGCTGCAGGCCTGGCTGGCCGAGCGCCCGAAGATGGCGACGCTCGCCGAGTTCCGCCAGCGCCTGGCGCAAGTGCTCGACGACCGTTCGCACGACGCGCAGGCGACGCTGCAGAAGCTGCACGCGTGGTGCACCGAGGCCGAAGCCAGCGGCATCCATGCGCTGCAGCAGTTCTCCGCGCGTTTGAAGGGCTACGCGATCGCGCCGGCACGCATCGCCTGACATCGCCGATGGTCGCGACGGATCGCATCGCCACGCACAAGCCCGCGCCGAAACGCGCGGGCTTTGTTTTGCTCCTCGCGCTGGCCTGCATCGGTAGCGCATCCGCCCAGTCGATTCCGCTTCGCCTGAACCGCGCGCCCGCGACGGCGACGACACCCGCACCGGAGCCCGCTCCGGCGCCAGCGGAGAGGAACCTCGGCGCGGTAGACGCGAGCACCGACTACGTCGCGCGCATGGACGCCGACCGCGACGGCCGCGTCTCGCTCGCCGAATACCAGGACTGGCTGAGCTACGCCTTCACGCGCATGGACGCCAACCGCGACGGCGTGCTCTCGGCCGATGAACTCCCCGGCGGCCGCGGCAAGCCCGTCACGCTCGCCGACCATCGCCAGACGGTGGCCGAGCGCTTCGCCCGCCAGGATCGCAACCGCGACGGCTATCTCGACGCGCAGGAATTGCTGGCGCCGCCGCAGTAACCGGACGCAGCTGACTGGTTCCTCCGGATCCGCCGCAACCGGTCCACGCGGCGCACTGCGCGCTTTCTACGCTGGCCTCGACTCCTTCGAGGCCACGACCATGCCCTGCTTCATCTGCGAGACCTGCGGCACCCAGTTCGCCGAACGCGCATCGCCGCCACCGCACTGCCCGATCTGCGAGGACGAACGCCAGTACGTCGGCTGGAACGGGCAGCGCTGGACCACGCACGATGAACTCGCGCAGCGCCACCAACTGCGCATCGAGGAGGACGCCGGCCTGCTCGGCATCGGCATCGATGGCGATTTCGCCATCCCGCAGCGCGCGCTGCTGCTGCCGACGGGCGCGGGCCATCTCATGTGGGAATGCGTGAGCCTGGTGACCGACGCCGCCCTCGCCGCGTTGAAGGCGCGCGGCGGCGTGGATCGCATCGTCATCTCGCACCCGCATTTCTACAGCGCGATGGTGGAATGGAGCGACGCGCTCGGCGGCATTCCGATCCTGCTGCACGAGGCCGATCGACAGTGGGTGCAGCGTCCGTCGGACCGCATCGAATTCTGGCGCGGCGATGCGTTGCGGCTGTCCGACGACGTCACGCTGCTGCGCGTGGGCGGCCACTTCGACGGCAGCACCGCGTTGCACTGGAAGGACGGCCCGCGCGACGGCGGCGCCCTGTTCCCGGGCGACGCGCTGCAGGTCGTGCTCGATCGCCGCCACGTGACCTTCATGTACAGCTACCCGAACTACATCCCGATGAAGACGCGCGACGTGCACGCGATGCGTGCGCTGCTGGACGGCTTCGATCTCGCCGACGTGTACGGCTTCACCTGGGGCCGCAATATCCTCGGTAACGGCCGCGCCGCGGTGGACGCGTCGTTCGAGCGGCATCTGGCGGCCGTTGCCGCATAACTCCCTCGACCTCGCTGCTTGAGCCCCTCTCCCCCGGCGAGAGGGGTTGGGGTGAGGGTCGGGGCATGCGACCACGCCCGCATTCGCGATGCCCCAACCGTTCCGCTCGAACACTCACCGCCGCAACGCTTTCTCCAGCGACGCCAGGCGCTCGCGAATCTCGACCTCCCCCACGCACCCCAACCCGAACGCCACGCCACACACCCCATCCTCGCGCCGCGACAACGCGCGCAGCGGCATCGCACCCATCGCATGCTCGCGCACGCGCGGCAGCAGCTCATCCGCGGCCTCCGCATCGACGAACCGCGCCGCGACATGGATGCCCGCTTCCGACGGAATCGCCGCTAGCCAGCGCGACAACGGCCCGTCGAGCATCTCGAACAACGCCGCGCGCCGGCCCGCATACACGCGCCGCATGCGCCTCACGTGGCGCGCGAGATGGCCTTCGAGGATGAAGTCCGCCAGCGCGTCCTGCACCTGCGCGTTGCCGCAGGTGTCGGCGCCTTCCTTCGCCGCGGCGAGCGCGTCGCGCAGCCATTCCGGTGCGACCACGTAACCTACGCGAAGCGACGGAAACAGGCTTTTCGAGAACGTTCCGACGTAGACCACGCGCCCGTCGCGATCGAGCGTCTGCAGTGCATCGAGCGGACGCGCGCCGTAGCGGAACTCGCCGTCGTAGTCGTCCTCGATGATCAGCGCGTCGCGTTCGCGCGCGAAATCGAGCAAGGCACGCCGACGCGCCATCGACATCGCGACGCCCGTCGGATACTGGTGCGACGGCGTCACGTAGACGATGCGCGCCTCGCGCGGCAATGCATCCACACGCAGGCCTTCATCGTCCACGGGCACCGGTACCACGTCCGCACCGGCCGCAGCCATCGCCGCGCCCGCGGTCGGATAGCCGGGATCTTCGACCGCGACCACCGTGCGTCCCCGCGTCACCAGCAGGCGCGCGAGCAGGGCGAACGCCTGCCGCGCGCCGGATGTCACGATCACGTCCTCCGCGCGGCACGCCACCGCACGCGCGAACGACACGTGCGCGGCGATGGCCTCGCGCAGGCGCGGCCGCCCGTGCGGCGGTTGGTACGCAAACGCCGAGCCGTTGCGCGGATGGAACGCGCGCGACAGCAGGCGCCGCCACACGTCGAATGGAATCTCGCGATGGTCCGGCACGCCGAGGCGGAAGTTGGACGTCCACGCATCGTCGCTCGCGACCGCGCTGCTCCACGACGGCGCCTGCCATCGCGTGCGCAAATGACCGTCCGCCAGCCGAGGTGTGCGCGACGCCGGACGCGTGGCGACGTCGGCGACGACCGCCTTAGCGCCCGCGCGCGTGATCACGTAGCCCTCCGCCACCAGCAGGTCGTAGGCCGCGATCACGGTGTTGCGCGCCAGGCCGTAGGCGGTGGCGACGCGACGCGTCGAGGGCAGTTCGGCGCCCGCGCGCAGTCGACGGTCGAGGATCGCCTCGCGCAGCGCCTCGTGGAGGGCGCGCGTGCGGCCGGTCGCGGCGACCGCCGCCAGGTCCAGCGGGAACTCGAAAACTGGTTCCGTCGAAGTCATGGCAACTGGCCTGCGCGTGGGTCCAGTCAAAGCCTACGGCATGGCCATCGACCCCGCATCCGGAGCGCCGCCATGACCGCACGCCAATGCCCGATCGACGACTTCCTGCCCGCCCGCGTCGCTGCCGGCGGCGACACGCCGTGGATTCCGATGTCCGCCGAAAAGTCCTGGAAGCCGCTGCGCTTCCTTGCAGGCGGGCGCGGGTTCGTCGAACTGCTGCGCATGGCGCCGGGCGCGATCATGCCGCTGCATCGCCACACCGGCGAAATCCACGCCTACAACCTCGCCGGCACGCGCACGCTGTGCACCGGCGAGGTGATCGGCCCCGGCGATTACGTCTACGAGCCGCCCGGCAACACCGACTGGTGGCGCGTCACGGGCGACGCGGAAATGACCGCGCTGGTGGTCGTCATCGGCGCAGTGGAGTTCCTCGGGCCGGGCGGCGTGGTGACCTCGCGCGCGGATGCGCATTCGCAACGGCACGCATACGAGGCCTGGTGCGCCGAATCCGGCCTTCCGGTGCTCGACCTGGCCGAATGAAGCGCGCCGCGATGTCAACGGGTACCGCGCCGCGGTGCACATTGCGACAATCGGCCTTCTCCCGGATTGCCGGGCTTTGACGATTGGAAGCAATGCAGCACACCCCGCAAGTCGCCGCAAAGATCGCCCGCCTCATCGCCGAGGAAATCAACGCACAACCGCAGCAGGCGCTCTCCGCCATCGCGCTGCTCGACGAGGGCGCGACCGTTCCGTTCATCGCGCGCTACCGCAAGGAAGTCACCGGCGGCCTCGACGACACGCAGCTGCGCAACCTCGAAACGCGCCTGACGTACCTGCGCGAACTGGAAGATCGCCGCGTCGCGGTGCTGGCCAGCATCGAGGAGCAGGGCAAGATGACCGACGCGCTGCGCGCCGACATCATCGCTGCCGACAGCAAGGCGCGCCTGGAAGACCTCTACCTGCCGTACAAGCAGAAGCGCCGCACGCGTGCGCAGATCGCGCGCGAAGCCGGTCTGGAGCCGCTCGCCGATGGCCTGCTGGCCGACCCGACGCAGGTTCCCGAAACGCTTGCGGCGACTTACGTCGATGCCGAGAAGGGCGTCGCCGACGTCAAGGCCGCGCTCGACGGCGCGCGCGCGATCCTGATGGAGCGCTGGGGTGAGGACGCCGCGCTCGTCGGCGAACTGCGCAACTGGCTGGCCGACGTCGGCGTGATCCGCTCGCGCGTGGCCGAGGGCAAGGAAGCGGCCGGCGAGAAGTTCCGCGATTACTTCGACCACGCCGAACCGCTGTCGAAGATCCCGTCGCACCGGTTGCTCGCGCTGTTCCGCGGTCGTCGCGAGGAGTTCCTGTTCATCGACCTCGATCCCGGCACCGATGCCGACGCCGGTCACCTGCAGGGCGAAGGCCGCGTCGCGCACCACGCCGGCATCAAGGCGCAGGGTCGCGCCGCCGACAAGTGGCTGATGGATTCGTGCCGCCTCACGTGGAAGGCGAAGCTGCACCTGCACCTCACGCTCGACCTGTTCTCGCAGGCGCGCGAAAAGGCCGAGGCCGAGGCCATCGACGTCTTCGGCGACAACCTCAAAGACCTGCTGCTCGCCGCGCCCGCCGGGCCGAAGGCCGTGCTCGGCCTCGACCCGGGCCTGCGCACCGGCGTGAAGGTCGCCGTGGTGGACCGCACCGGCAAGCTCGTCGATACCGCGACGATCTATCCGCACGAACCCAAGCGCCAGTGGGACCAGTCGCTGATGATCCTGCGCGCGCTGTGCGCGAAGCATTCGGTGGAGCTGATCGCCATCGGCAACGGCACCGCGTCGCGCGAAACCGACAAGCTCGCCGGCGATCTCATCAAGCTCGCGCCCGAGCTGAAGATGCAGAAGATCGTCGTGAGCGAGGCCGGCGCGTCGGTGTATTCGGCGTCGGAGTTCGCGGCGAAGGAGTTCCCGGACCTCGACGTGTCGATCCGCGGCGCAGTGTCGATCGCACGCCGGTTGCAGGATCCGCTGGCGGAACTGGTGAAGATCGAACCCAAGGCGATCGGCGTCGGCCAGTACCAGCACGACGTGGACCAGTTCAAGCTCGCGCGCGCACTCGATGCGAAGGTCGAGGACTGCGTGAACGCCGTCGGCGTCGACGTGAACACCGCCTCGGCGGCGTTGCTCACGCGCGTGTCGGGCCTGTCGTCGACGATCGCGCAGAACATCGTCGTGTATCGCGATGCGAACGGCGCGTTCAAATCGCGCAAGGAACTGCTGAAGGTGCCGCGCCTCGGCGACAAGACGTTCGAGCAGTGCGCCGGCTTCCTGCGCATCGCCGATGGCGACCAGCCGCTGGATGCCTCGTCGGTGCATCCGGAGGCCTATCCGGTGGTCGAGCGCATCCTCAAGCAGTGCGGCCGCGAGGTGAAGCAGTTGATCGGCGATGCGTCGCTGTTGCGCTCACTCAAGGCCGAGCAGTTCATCGATGAAACCTTCGGCGTGCCGACGGTGCGCGACATCCTGAAGGAGCTGGAAAAGCCGGGCCGCGACCCGCGTCCGGAGTTCAAGGCCGCGCGCTTCGCCGACGGCGTGGAAGACATCAAGGACCTGCGCGAAGGCATGATCCTGGAAGGCGTGGTGAGCAACGTCGCCGCGTTCGGCGCGTTCGTCGACATCGGCGTGCACCAGGACGGCCTGATCCACATCTCCGCACTCTCGGACAAGTACGTGAAGGATCCGCGCGAAGTGGTGAAGGCGGGCGACATCGTCAAGGTGAAGGTGCTGGAGGTCGACGTGCCGCGCAAGCGCATCGCGCTGACGCGTCGCCTCGACGACACCGCGCCTGCACCGCGTGGCGATCGCGATGATCGCAGCGCGCCGCGTGGCAATGCATCGCGCGGTGGACGCGATGGCGGTCGCGACGCGCGCGGTGGCGGTTTCAACGCCGCACGCGCGAACACGCCGCCGCCGATGAACAACGCGCTGGCGGCGGCATTCGCCAAGGCGAAGAAGAGCTAGTTCCCGCGCCGTCGTTCAGGGCGATCCCTTCTCCCCGCGCGGGAGAAGGTGCCGGCACAGCCTGCCCCGGACCTGATCCGGGGCTTGATCCGGGACGGATGAGGGCAGGGTGCCGCTGACGTTTCAGTCTTCACCAGCCTCTCCCGCGGGAGAAGCGAGAGGACGAGCTCGCTCCCGACACATGACGATTGCGCATGAGGCCAGTCGCGCATCGCAGAACGCGCGCCAGATGCCGCATCGTGCGCCGCGCCGCGGTCGGGCTAGGATCGACGGATCCCTCCGACCGTCGCCCGCCATGCGCCCGAACCTGCTCGCTCTCCTGACTGCTTCCCTGCTCGCCGCGCCGGCTTTCGCGCAATCCGCCCAGCAGATCCCGCCCGACACCGCCGCCGCCGCACAGGCGGTGCAGAAGGACGTCGTCGCGTGGCGTCGCGACATCCACCAGCATCCCGAACTCGGCAACAACGAAGTCCGCACCGCGAAGCTCGTCGCCGACCAGCTGCGCAAGCTCGGCCTGCAGGTGAAGACCGGCATCGCGCACACGGGCGTCGTCGCGGTACTGAAGGGCGGCAAGCCCGGTCCGCGCATCGCCTTGCGCGCCGACATGGACGCGTTGCCGGTAACCGAGCAGACGGGTTTGCCGTTCGCATCGAAGGTGCGCACGACCTACCGCGGGCAGGACGTCGGCGTCATGCACGCCTGCGGTCATGATGCGCATGTCGCGATCCTGCTGGGCGTCGCGACCGCGCTCGCCGCGCAGAAGGCAACCTTGCCAGGCGAGGTGATGTTCGTCTTCCAGCCGTCGGAGGAAGGCCCGCCGAACGCGGGCGAGAACTTCGGCGCCAAGCTCATGCTCGACGAAGGCGTCTTCCGCGATTTCAAGCCCGATGCCGTTTTCGGCCTGCATGTCTGGGCGGGATTGCCGGTGGGCCAGGTCGGCGTGCGCAGCGGGCCGATGCTCGCCGCAGCCGACGAATGGAGCCTGACCGTGCGCGGCGCGCAGACGCACGGCTCGCGTCCCTGGGATGGCGTGGATCCGATCACCGTCGCGGCGCAGATCCTGCTGGGCACGCAAAGCGTCATCGCACGCCAGGTCAACGTAGCCGCGTCTCCGGCGGTGCTCACCGCCGGCCAGTTCAACGCCGGCGTGCGCTTCAACATCATTCCCGACGAAGCGAAACTCGTCGGCACGCTGCGCACCTTCGATGCGGCGCAGCGCGAGGACATCATCGCGCGCTTCCGCCGGACGGCCGAGGATTTCGCGCATGCCAGTGGCGCGACGGCGAAGCTCGATGTCGCCGCGAACGCGCCGGCGACGGTCAACGATCCCGCACTGACCACGCGCGTGCGCCCGTCGCTGCAGCGCGCGGTGGGCGAGGCGAACGTCGTCGAGATGCCGTTGCAGACGGTCGCCGAGGACTTCGCGCAGTTCGCCAATGTGGTGCCCGGCGTGTACTTCTTCGTCGGCTCCACCGCGAAGGGCACCGATCCCGCGAAGGCGCCGATCAACCATTCACCGCAGTTCCTGCTGGACGAAGGCGCACTCGACGTCGGCGTGCGCTCGATGCTGCAGGTGGCGCTGGATTACCTCGGCGCGAAGTAGCGCCGGATGAGGCCGGCGGCCGCGCGAGCGCACGAAAGCGCGGACGCGGCCCGATCCGGCACAGCCGCTTCGGCTAGGATCGACGCATCACTCCGGGGAGTCACCGTCGATGCGCCTGATGCCCGCGCTGCTGAGCAGCGCACTGCTTGCCACGCCCTTGTTCATGACCTCGCACGGCGCCCACGCGCAGGCCGCGCCTGCCGGCGAGCGGCCGGAAGTGGCAGCCGCCGCGAAGTCCGTGCAGCAGAAGGTCGTCACGTGGCGACGCGATTTCCACCAGCATCCGGAGTTGTCCAACCGCGAGGAGCGCACCGCCGCGAAGGTGGCCGAACACCTGCGCGCGCTGGGCCTGAAGCCGAAGGTCGGCATCGCGCACCACGGCGTGGTCGCGATCATCCAGGGCGGCAAGCCCGGTCCGAAGGTCGCGCTGCGCGCGGACATGGATGCGCTGCCGGTGACGGAGCAGGTCGACCTGCCTTTCGCATCGAAGGCCACCGCGACCTTCCGCGGCGAGACCGTCGGCGTCATGCACGCCTGCGGCCACGACGCGCACACCAGCATCCTGCTCGGCATCGCCGACGCGCTGGTGAAGATGAAGGCCGACCTTCCGGGCTCGGTCATGCTGGTGTTCCAGCCATCGGAAGAAGGCGCGCCGGACGGCGAGGAAGGCGGTGCATCGCTCATGCTCGAAGAAGGCCTGTTCAAGGACTTCAAGCCCGACGCGATGTTCGGCCTGCACGTGTTCTCGACGCTGCCGGTCGGCCAGATCGGCGTGCGCCAGGGCCCGCTGATGGCCGCGTCCGACAAGTTCACCATCAAGGTGAAGGGCCGCCAGACGCACGGTTCGCGCCCGTGGGGCGGCATCGATCCGATCGTCGCCGCCGCCGACGTGATCGGCACCGCGCAGACCATCGTCAGCCGTCGCACCGACATCGCGAAACTGCCCGCGGTGGTGAGCTTCGGCGCGATCAAGGGCGGCATCCGCTACAACATCATTCCCGACGAAGTCGAACTGGTCGGCACCATCCGCACCTTCGATGAAGGCATGCGCCAGAAGATCTTCGGCGATCTGAAGAACGTCGCCGAGCACGTCAGCGCCGCCAACGGCGCGACGGCCGAGGCGAGTGTTCCCGACCAGGACGGCAACCCGGTGACGGTGAACGACCCGGCGCTGACGGCGCGCATGATCCCGAGCCTGAAGGCCGTGGCCGGTGCCGACAACGTCATCGAACCGCCGCTTCAGATGGGCGCGGAGGACTTCTCGTTCTACGCGAAGGAAGTGCCGTCGATGTTCTTCTTCGTCGGCGCGACCGCGAAGGGCATCGATCCGGTCACCGCGCCGAGCAACCATTCGCCGAAGTTCGCGCTGGACGAAGCGTCGCTCGACCTAGGCCTGCGCGCGCTGCTGCAGGTAACGCTGGACTATCTGCATTCGCCGACGTCGCCCGCCTCGGTCGCCGACGCGCGCTAGATCACGTGCTTGAAGCCCTCCCCTTCAAGGGGAGGGTTGGGCGGGGATGGTGTAACGCTTACGCGCTCCCTTCGAACCCGCGCTGCCGCCACGCCTCGAACACGCACACCGCCACCGCGTTCGAAAGATTGAGGCTGCGGTTGTCCGGTCGCATCGGCAGCCGCAGGCGCTGCGCGGCCGGCACGCTTTCCAGCACGTCGGCCGGAAGACCGCGCGTTTCCGGCCCGAACAGGAACGCGTCGCCCGGCTGGTAGCGCGGCGTATCGAAGCGCACCGTGCCGCGCGTGCTCAGCGCGAACAACCGCGGCGGCGCCTGGTTCGCGGCGGTGATCGACGCCAGCGCCGCGGACAGGTCCGCATGCACCTGCAAGGTCGCGTACTCGTGGTAGTCCAGCCCCGCGCGCTTGAGCTGCTTGTCCTCCAGCGTGAAACCGAGCGGTTCGATGAGATGCAGCCGCGCGCCGGTATTGGCGCACAGGCGGATCACGTTGCCCGTGTTGGGCGGGATTTCCGGCTGGAAGAGGATGACGTCGAACATGCGCCCATGATCGCCTTCGCGCGCGCTGGCGTCACCACGGCACGGGCTTTCCGCGGTAATCCAGGAACGTTCCGCTGTCGCCGATGCCCACGCCGTCGATGACCTTGAGCAGCCCGCGCACCGAATCGACCGGCGTGATCTGCGCGCCGCTGCCGCCCATGTCGGTCTGCACCCAGCCCGGATGCAGCGCGATCACGGCGATTCCGCGCTCGCGCAGCGCGGAGGCGAGCAGCACGGTCGCCATGTTCTGCGCGGCCTTCGACATCGCGTAACTCGGCGTGCTGAAGCTGGCGGTCGAGGCGATCGAGCCCAGCACGGAGGACAGGTTCGCGACCGTCGCGCCATCGACGAGGCGCTCGGCGAGCGTCTGCGTGAGCAGGAACGGGCCGCTCGCGTTGGTGCGCAGGCTGTCGTCGAGATTGGCCGGCGGCACGTGGCCGAAGCGCTCGCCCGAATGCAGCACGCCCGCGTTGTTGATCAGCAGGTCGATGCCGTCCATCACCAGCGGCAGCTCGCGCGCCAGTTCGGCGTGCGACTTCGGATCGCCGACATCCAGCGGCAATACGTGCAGGCGGCCGGGGTGTTCGCCGACCAGCTGGTTGAGCGCATTCGCGCGCCCGGGATGGCGACAGGTGGCGACGACGTGGTCGCCGTGCGCGAGCAGTTGTCGCGCGAATTCCAGGCCCAGCCCGCGGTTGGCGCCGGTGACCAGACTGCGACGTGGCGGCTGTCGGGACGTCATCGCACGAGTTCCGGAAGGTCGGGCGGGCAGTGTAGGGGCGTTCATGTGAGCGTCCGACGACGGCCGCCCGACCCGAACACGAGCCAAACTCCTACGCCCGATGGGACTTGTGGCCTAGTGCTCCGCCTCGCGGGCGACGGCTAGGATGCCTGTTCGAATCACAGGAGTCCGTCATGTCCGCTTCGTCCCGCCCGCGCCTGGCCGCGCTCGCCCTGGCCCTGGCTGCCACCTTCGGCGGGGTCGCCGCGCTCACGCCGGTGGCCGCGATGGCCGCACCCAAGACGACGGTCGACATCCCCTTCGAGGAATTCACCCTGCCCAACGGGCTGCGGGTGGTGGTGCACACGGACCGCAAGGCGCCGATCGTCGCGGTGAACCTCTGGTACCACGTGGGCAGCAAGGACGAGCCGGCCGGCCGCACCGGCTTCGCGCACCTGTTCGAACACCTGATGTTCAACGGTTCGGAAAACCACCGCGGCGAGTACTTCGAACCGTTCGAACTGGTCGGCGCCACCGACATGAACGGCACCACCAATTCCGACCGCACCAACTACTTCCAGAACGTGCCGACCACCGCGCTGGACATGGCGCTGTGGATGGAATCCGACCGCATGGGCCACCTGCTCGGCGCGATCGACCAGAAGACGCTCGACGAGCAGCGCGGCGTCGTCCAGAACGAAAAGCGCGAGGGCGAGAACCAGCCTTACGGCCAGGTCTGGGACGCGCTGGGCAAGGCGCTGTATCCGAAGACGCACCCGTACCACCACAGCACCATCGGCTCGATGGCCGACCTCGACGCCGCCTCGCTCGACGACGTGAAGGGCTGGTTCCGCACGTGGTACGGGCCGAACAACGCCGTGCTCGTGCTGGCCGGCGACATCGATGTCGCGACGGCGAAGGAAAAGGTGACGAAGTACTTCGGCGACATTCCCGCCACCCCGACCATGGCGCAGCCGCAGGTCGACGTCGCGCCGCTGGCCAAGTCCACGCGCAGCACGATGACCGACAAGGTGCCGCAGGCACGCGTGCATCGCGTGTGGAACGTCGCGCAGGCCGGCACGCCGGACCTCGACAAGCTGCAGCTGTTCGCGCAGGTGCTGGGCGGCAGCAAGTCCTCGCGCCTGGACAAGCGCCTGCTGCATGAGGAGAAGCTGGTCGACAACGTCTCCGCCGCGGCGTACTCGATGCAGCTCAGTTCAAACTTCGTCATCACCGCCGACGTGAAGCAGGGCGTGGACCCGGCGAAGGTCGAGGCGATCATCGACGAGGAGCTGCAGAAGCTGCTGAAGGACGGCCCGACGAAGGCCGAACTGGAACAGGCCCGTACCGTCTTCAAGGCCGGCTTCGTGCGCGGCATCGAACGCATCGGCGGCTCCGGCGGCAAGGCCGACGCGCTCGCCGAGTGCACGGTCTACACCGGCGATCCGGGGTGCTTCCGCGACAGCCTGAAGATCATCGACACCGCCAGCGCGCGCGACCTCACGGCCGTTGCGAACAACTGGCTGACCAAGGGCAGCCACACGCTCGTCGTCGTGCCGGGCGATCGCACCCTCGTTGCCGAGGATCCCTCGGTCACGCCGGCACCGATGAAGCTGCCGGCGGTCGATCCCAGGTTCACAACTACGGCGAGCACCGTCGACCGCAGTGCGGGCCCGCCGAAGACCAGCCAGTTCCCGGACCTTCGCTTCCCTTCGCTGCAGCGTGCGACGCTGAAGAACGGCACGACGGTGATCCTTGCCGAGCGCCATGACGTTCCCGTCGTGCAGATGAGCTACGAGTTCGCCGGCGGCTTCAGCGCCGACCAGGGCCGCAAGCTGGGTACGTCAAGCTTCGCGATGGGCATGATGGACGAGGGCGCGGGCGAGCTGGATTCGCTCGCGTTCGGCGATCGCGCCGAATCGCTGGGTGCGAATCTCGGCGCCGGTGCGTCGCTCGACGGCGGCAAGGCCTATCTCTCAGCGTTGAAGCAGAACCTCGATCCGTCGGTCGCGCTGTTCGCCAAGATGCTGCGCGAGCCGCGCTTCGACCAGAAGGAAATCGACCGGGTAAAGGCGAGCTGGGTCGCCGGCATCAAGCAGGAGAAGGCGCGTCCGAATGGCGCCGCCATGCGCGTGCTGCCGCCGCTGCTGTACGGCGCCGGCCACGCGTACGCGATTCCCTTCAGTGGCAGCGGCACCGAGGCCTCCATCGCGTCTTTGACGCGCGATGACCTGCTCGCCTTCCATCGCGACTGGGTGCGCCCGGAAGGCGCCACGTTGATCGTCGTGGGCGACACGACGCTGAAGGAGATCGTCCCATTGCTCGACAAGCACCTGGGAGACTGGAAGCCAGCCGGCAATGCGCCGGCGCGTCCGCAGATCGGCGAGGTCGCGCGCCCGGCCAAGCCGCGCGTGTACCTGATCGACCAGCCCGGCGCGGTGCAGGCCAACATCTTCGCGGGCGAAGTCGTGCCCTCGACGAAGGACGCCGACTCGGTCCGCTTCGACATCGCCAACTCCGTCCTGGGCGGCGAGTTCTCCTCGCGCCTCAACATGAACCTGCGCGAGAACAAGCACTGGGCCTACGGTGCCTACAGCTTCTCGGCCAACGCGCTGGGCCAGCGCCCGTGGATGGCGTTCGCGCCGGTGCAGATCGACAAGACGGCCGATTCGCTCAAGGAACTGAACCGCGAGATCACCGACTACGCCACCGGCAAGGCGCCGCCGAAGCCGGAAGAAGTGGCGAAGATCCAGGCGACCGAAATCCTGAGCCTGCCGGGCGCGTTCGAGACGGCCTCGTCGGTGATGGGCGCCATCAGCGGCATCGTCCGCTACGACCGTCCGGACGACTACGTGTTCAAGCGCAAGGCGCAGATCGAAGCGCTCACGCCCGAACAGGTGAAGGCCGCCGCGTCGACGATCGACCCCAATGCGCTGACCTGGGTGGTCGTCGGCGACCTCAAGCAGATCGAGAAGCCGGTGCGCGCGCTCAAGCTGGGCGACGTGCAGGTGCTCGACGCCGACGGCAACGCGGTGACGGGCACGCCTTGAAGCGCACGCCATTGACCCCGGTACCCGCCGCCATCGCCCGCTCGTGACGCCGCCTCTGTCAGAACGCGCTGTCCGACAGAAGCGGCAAACCGCGACAACCGCCTCAGTCGTGGTTCACCGCCCGGCGTTCACAACGATGGCGGGTGCGGCGACAATCGCGCCCGTCCATTCATGCGCGGCGACGGCGTCGCGCGAATCAGGGGTCACGATGCGCAAGTCGATGGTGGGGATGGTTATGGTCTCGGCGCTGGTCGCTGGCGGCTGCACGTGGGTCGACATGGCGCCGGGCGCGTCGTCGGTGCGCGTGATCGACGGCAGCGGTCCGCCGGCCGGCTGCGAGAAGCGCGGCGAGGTCGAGGTGACGGTCAAGAACAAGGTGGCCTTCTACGAGCGCAACCAGCTGCGCGTCCGTGAAGAGCTGGAAACCCTCGCCCGCAACGAGGCCATCGGCCTGCAGGCCGACACCGTCCAGCCGATGGGTGGGCCGATGAACGGCTCGCAGCGCTTCGCCGCCTGGCGTTGCGGGGCACGTCGTGGCGCGACTGCGCCGGCGGTCCAGCCGGCCACCGGCAGCGCCCAGACCTATCCGATCGGCGGCTGAGCTTCACAGCGCTTAATCGATTCGCGCCGTCCGTCGTCCGAACGCCCCAACCATACGGGGCCGGATGGCGGAGGGCGGGATTTAAGCGTTAACATGGCGTGTTCTTTTCCGTTTCCGGTCAGCCGCCCATGTTGTTCCAGCACGTCGCCATCGCCGGTCTTGCTCATATCGATGCACCCCGCCGGCTGACCTCGGACGAAATCCACGCCCGTCTCAAGCCCACGCTCGATCGCCTCGGCATCAAGTACAACGTGCTTGAGGAAGTCGCCGGCGTTCGCGAACGCCGCTTGTGGGACGGCGAGGTCAAGGCCTCCGACGCCGCCACGCTGGCGGGCGTCAAGGCCTTGGCCGATGCCGGCATCGATGCCGACCGCGTCGGCCTGCTGGTCAACACATCCGTCAGCCGCGACTACCTGGAGCCGTCCACGGCCTCCATCGTGTCCGGCAACCTGCGCCTGCCCGACACCTGCCAGAACTTCGACGTCGCCAACGCGTGCCTCGCGTTCCTCAACGGCATGGACATCGCCAGCCGGATGATCGAGCGCGGCGAGATCGACTATGCGCTGGTCGTCAACGGCGAGACCGCCGAGCTGGCCTACGAGAAGACGCTCGACCGCCTCAGCCGCGACGACGTGACCGAAGAACAGTTCCGCGACGAAATGGCCACGCTGACGCTGGGCAGCGGCGCCGCCGCGATGGTCCTGGCGCGCAGCGAACTCGCCCCGGGCGCGCCGCGTTACCGCGGTAGCGTCACCCGCTCGGCGACCGAGTGGAACCAGCTCTGCCGCGGCGACCTCGTGCACGACCGCATGATCGCCGACGGCCGCATGCTGATGATCGAAGGCCTCAAGCTCGGCCAGAAGACCTTCGCCGCCGCGCGCGCCGCGCTTGGCTGGGTGGTGGAAGAGCTCGACGAATTCGTCATCCACCAGGTCAGCAAGGCGCACACCAAGGCCTTCCTGAAGGCGTTCCGCATCGACCCGAAGAAGGTGCTCACCATCTTCGGCGAGCACGGCAACATCGGCCCGGCGTCGGTGCCGATCGTGCTGAGCAAGCTGCGCGAGGGCGGCCGCGTCAAGAAGGGCACGCGCATCGCGCTGCTGGGCATCGGCTCGGGCCTGAACTGCTCGATGGCCGAAGTGGTCTGGTAAGCGCCGCCCGCGTCAATCGAAGAACCCGGCCGCGTGCCGGGTTTTTCTTGGGCGACGCGAATGCGGCCCGCCCGGCACGACGACCCGAACACACCCACTCGGTCATC
Organism: Lysobacter soli; assembly: GCF_003382285.1. GTDB lineage: Bacteria > Pseudomonadota > Gammaproteobacteria > Xanthomonadales > Xanthomonadaceae > Lysobacter_J > Lysobacter_J soli. The sequence continues at coordinate 50,316 of NZ_QTJR01000016.1, read as the reverse complement.
CGCGCGAAAGCGGGACCCAGCCACTCCAAGCGACGTAGCGAAAGGCGCCGGATTCCCACGCTGGCGGGAATGACGAGCAGGAAACCAACGATGACGATCCACCTGCCGCTCCCTGATTACCCCTTCACGCCGCAGCGCTTCGACGTGCGCCCCGGCATCGCGATGAGCTACCTCGACGAAGGCCCGCGCGACGGCGAAGTGGTGGTGATGCTGCACGGCAATCCGTCGTGGAGCTTCTATTGGCGCAAGCTCGTGCTCGGCCTGCGCGATCGCTACAGGTGCATCGTCCCCGACCACGTCGGCATGGGCCTGTCGGACAAGCCGTCCGACGATCGCTACCGCTACACGCTGCAATCGCGCATCGACGACGTCGAGACGCTGCTCGACCACCTCGGAATCGAAGGCGATGTCACGCTCGCCGTGCACGACTGGGGCGGCGGCATCGGTTTCGGATGGGGCCTGAAGCACGCGTCGCGAATCCGCCGGCTCATCGTCACCAACACCGGTTCGTTCCCGCTGCCGGCGAGCAAGCCGTTGCCGAGGTCGCTGAAGTTCGGCCGCGATTCGGGCCTTGGCACGCTGCTGATCCGCGGCGTCAACGCGTTCTCGGCGGTCGCCTCGTACGTCGGCGTCGAGAACCGCATGCCCGACGACGTGCGACGCGCGTACGTCGCGCCGTACGACACCTGGGCCAACCGCATCGCGACCTCGCGCTTCGTGCAGGACATCCCGCTGGGCGAAGGCGACGCCGCATGGCCGCTGGTGCAGGCGATGGGCCGCAAGTTGTCCGAGTACGCCGACCGCCCGGCGTTCATCGCCTGGGGCTTGCGCGATTTCGTCTTCGACAAGCACTTCCTGAAGGGCTTCACCGACGCGCTGCCGAACGCGCAGGTGCATGCGTTCGAGGACGCGGGCCACTACGTGCTCGAAGACAAGGCCGATGTCCTCTTGCCGAAGATGCGGGGCTTCCTCGACGCGAACCCGCTCTAAGTCGCGGGATGTGGCCCCTCTCCCGCGGGTTGGGGTGAGGGTCGGGACGCGCGATCAAGCTCGCACTTGCGATGCGCCCTCGCATCGAAAGCAGCGCACCCTCAAACCTCCGGCAACGGATTCTTCTCGTCCTCGCCCACGCCGATCCAGTCGTCCGGCGTGAGCAGCGGCAACCCGTGCGCGAGGCGCGCCTTGTCGCACTGCGCGCTCGCCTGCCCGAACTCCCACGATGCCGGCACCAGCGCGCAGACCGACGGGCGCCGATCATGGATCGTGCAGCGGCTGTAGCGGCCGATGTCGGCGTCCAGCGCGACGCAGCGCGGGTTCGACTGCGACGTCCCGCGCATGACGCGTTCGTGCGTGCGCAGCGATTCGGTCAGCTCGGGCGGCACCTGCCCGCCGAGTTCCGGGTCGGCTTCCGACCAGTGGAAACTCACGCGGAAGAAGGCGCAGCAGGCGCCGCAGGTCAGGCAGGGGTGGTGCATCGAAGGACCATCACGAGGTCCGGCGAAACGGCGCCGGGTGCGGAATTCTGAGGCTTTGCGCGGCCCGTGCAAGCAGGCCGGACGCAGCGCCGCCCGTTCAGGCGAAAATGAGGCATGACCGACGTGTGCAACATCGCCGCGACCCTCCCGGGGCTGGCCGCCCGCTTTCCCGACCGCATCGCCATGCGCTGCCCCGGCACGCGCGGGCCGGACGGGATGGCCCGCTTCGACCTCACCCTGACCTACCGCGACCTCGACGCGCGCAGCGACGCGATCGCCGCCGGCCTGGCGCGTCGCGGCATCGTCCGCGGCACGCGCACGGTGGTGATGGTGCGGCCGTCGCCGGAGTTCTTCCTGCTGATGTTCGCGCTGTTCAAGGCCGGCGCGGTGCCGGTGCTCGTCGACCCGGGCATCGACAAGCGCGCGCTGAAGCAGTGCCTCGACGAAGCGCAGCCCGAGGCCTTCATCGGCATCCCGCTGGCGCACATCGCCCGCGTCGTGCTGCGCTGGGCAAGATCGGCGCGCATCCGCATCACCACCGGCACGCGCGCGTGGCTCAGCGACGCGACGCTCGCCCAGGTCGAACGCGACGGCGCGAACGCCGGCTCGCAGCTCGCCGCGACGCAGCCCGACGAGGTTGCCGCAATCCTGTTCACCAGCGGCTCCACCGGCGTGCCAAAGGGCGTGGTGTACCGGCATCGCCATTTCGTCGCGCAGATCGCGATGCTTCGCGATGCGCTGGGCATCGAGGCCGGCGGCGTCGACCTGCCGACGTTCCCGCCGTTCGCCTTGTTCGATCCCGCGCTGGGCCTGACGTCGATCATTCCCGACATGGATCCGACCAAGCCCGCGCTGGCCGATCCACGCAAGTTGCACGACGCCATCGCGCGCTTCGACGTGGACCAGCTGTTCGGCTCGCCCGCGCTGATGGCGGTGCTGGCGAACTTCGGCGCGAAGCTGCCGACGGTCAAGCGCGTGACCTCCGCCGGCGCGCCGGTGCCGGCCGACGTCGTGGCCAAGATGCGCGAGCTGCTGCCCGATGATGCCGGCTTCTGGACGCCGTACGGCGCGACTGAATGCCTGCCCGTTGCGGTCATTGAAAGCCGCGAGCTGCAATCCACCCGCACGGCCACGGAAAACGGCGCGGGCACCTGCGTCGGCCGCGCGGTCGCGCCGAACGAGGTGCGCATCATCGCGATCACGGACGAGGCGATCGAAGACTGGACCGACGCGCGCATCGTGGAAGCGGGCGTCGTCGGCGAGATCACCGTCGCCGGTCCCACCGCGACCGACACCTACTTCAACCGTCCTGCCCAGACGAAGGCTGCGAAGATCCGCGAACGCGTTGCCGACGGCAGCGAACGCGTCGTGCATCGCATGGGCGATGTCGGCTACCTCGATGCGCAAGGTCGCCTGTGGTTCTGCGGGCGGAAGACGCATCGCGTCGAAACCGCGGAGGGCCCGCTGTATACCGAACAGGTCGAGCCGGTGTTCAACGTGCACGAGAACGTGCGACGCACCGCGCTGGTCGGCATCGGCGCGATGGGCGCGCAACGGCCGGTGTTGTGCGTCGAGCTGGCCCATGGCGTCGACGCGAGCGAATGGCTACGCATCGAGCGTGAGCTGCGCTGGATCGCATCGGCGCACGCGCATACGTCCGGCATCGACACGTTCCTGCGCCATCCGAAATTCCCGGTCGACATCCGCCACAACGCCAAGATCGGCCGCGAGAAGCTCGCCGTCTGGGCGGCGACGCGGCTGCGCTGACGCATGACGGCACGCTACCGGCTCGACGATCTGATCATCGACGTGCCGCGCCAGCGCGTGGAGCGTGAGGGCGCGCCGCTCGACGTCGGCGGACTGAGCTTCCGGCTGCTGGAATTCATGCTCGAACAGGGCCAGCGTGTCGTCGGTTTCGACGAGTTGATCGAGCGGGTGTGGGCGCCGGCGGTGGTGAACGAGGAAACCGTCACGCAGCGCGTGCGGCTGCTGCGACAGGCGCTGGGCGACGACGGACGCAACTCGCGCTACCTGCGTTCGGTACGCGGGCGTGGTTACCAGTTGTGCGTGGCGCCGCAGCGCGAGGATGAACCGCGCATCGACGCAACGCCGCCCGCGCGACGCAAGCGCAATATCGCGCTTGCAGGAGTGGCGCTCATCGCGCTCGCCATCGGCGTCATTGCCTGGTCGATGCAGCGGCCGGACGAAACGAAGACGTCGCAATCGCCGCTGCTGCAGCGCGCGGCGTATTACGCCGGCATCGGCCAGCGCGACAACAACGAGCGCGCCATCGCGCTGTATCGACAGCGGCTGCAGGAAGCGCCGGACGATCGCGATGCAATGGTCGGGCTGAGCCGCGCACTCAGCGCGGACGCGTGCCTGTACAACGGCGACGCCACGCAACTCGACCGTGCGCAGGCGATGGCCGAACGCGTGATCGCTGCCGATCCGCGCAACGCTGCCGCGCACGCGGCGCTGGGCTATTCGTTCGATTGCCGCGGACGCATCGATGACGCGCTGCGCAATTACGAGCGCGCGCTGTCTCTGGACCCCTCGAACGACGGCGCGCGTGCCTCGGCGGCGTACCTGTACGAACGGCGCGGGAGGCTGGCCGATGCGCTCGCCGCGAACCTCGCCGTGCGTGATCCGTCGCGTGTGCGCTTCCTGCAGATCCAGATCGCCGCGAATCTCGACCTGCTCGGTTACACGGCCGAAGCGGAATCGCGCTATCGCCGCAGTTTCCAGCTGTATCCGGACAACGTGTTCTCGAACCTGGCGTGGCCGTCGTTCCTGATGCGGCACGGGCGTCATGCCGAAGCTCAAGCGGCGCTCCACGAAGCGATGAAGCGCGGCACCGACCACGCAGGCCTGCACGTGCTGGCGGCGGAACTCGCGTGGTCGCGCGATGATCGCGACACCGCGCGCGAGGAAGCCGCGCGTGCCGTGGCGCTGCGACCGCACAGCAGTCTCCCGCGCAGCGTGCAGTACGCCTTCGCGCAAGTGCGGCCGCCGTCAGAAACACTGCGCGCGCAGGCAGAATCGTTGCGGGCCGGCTTGCGCGACGGCAGCGATCCGATCGACGGTATCGACGCCACCTTGCTGCTCGATACGGCGGGCGACCGGGACGCTGCGATCGCCGCGCTGCGTGACGCCATCGCGATGGGCTATCGGGACGCGGCGTACCTGCGTGCGTCGCCGTTGTTCGCAGGACTTCGCGAGTCGCCGGGTTTTGACGAGGTGCTGGCCGCGATCGACACGGCCATCGCGCGCGAACGCGAGGCCGTGCGTTCGCGCAAGCTCGATATCAGGGCAGCGCCTTGAGAATGTAGTCCGACATCAGCCGCTGCGACTGCGCGTGCATGTCGCGCTGGTTGTAGCGCGTGCGCGTGATCACCGCGACGAGTCGCTGCGACGGAACCACGAACACGTAGTTGCCGCCGTTGCCCGACATCGCCCAGGCCGCTTCCTCCTCGCCGCGCACGTCGAAGCGGAAGCGCCACAGCAGGTAGCCGTAGTCCGCATCGTCGCGCGCCTGCGCATGCACCGTCGTCATCGCGCGGATCCAGTCGGCGGCGATCACCTGTTTGCCGTTCCAGCGTCCGCCGTCGAGCAGCAGCTGTCCGAGTTTCGCCAGATCGCGACTGCGGTAACGCGTGCCGCCGCCGCCCATGCCCACGCCTTCGGACGAACGCTGCCACTGGCTTTCACGGATGCCGAGCGGTGCTTCCAGTGTTTCACGCGCGAACGTCGCAAGCGGCTTGCCGCTGACGCGCTCGACCGCAGCGCCGAGCAGGAACGAGCCCGCGGTGCAGTACGAGAACGCGCGACCATGCGGACTGTCCTCCGGACGCTTCATCCACGGTGCGTAGCCCTTGATCGGCAGGTCCAGCGCGAACTGCGTCCAGTTTTCGGCCAGGTACATGCGCTCTTCGTTGCCGGCGGAGAACGTGTTGTCGTCGTCGCATTCCCATTGCGAGCTCATCGTCAGCAGGTCCTCGACGGTGAAGCGCGCCTTGCGGGGATCGGGATGAAGCCACGTCCGGTCGGCGAAATAACCGTAGATTGGCGCCTGCGCGCCGTCGATCAGCTTGCGGTCGACCGCCGCGCCGATCAGCAACGCGGTGACGGACTTGGTCGCCGAGCGCGTGTTGTTGAGCACATCGGGCCCGCCCGTGCCGAAATAGCGTTCGTAGACCAGGCGGCCGTCGCGGGCGATGAGCACGCTGGTCGTGTCGGGGACCTGCCCGGCGGCGATGGCAGCGTCCATGGCGGCGAGGGTCGCGGCGTCGAAGCCTGCGCTCGCAGCGTCGGCGACGGGCCAGCCGTCATCGCGCGCGGCCGGCGGGGCCGCGGTGACGGTGCTGGTGGCGAACAGGACAAGCAGGGACAGGGCGAACAGGCGACGCATCGGCAGGCTCCTTGGTGGGAGCGACCATTGGCGGCCGGACCTCGATGAAGTGCCTGAAATGCGAATGAAGAATTGTGAAGCCCGCGATCGGGCGGCTTTTGCCCCCGCCGGCAGGGCGTTGGAAGCTGCCGCCGGCCCCGTTATGGTGTGACCCCTTTTCGCACGGAGACGGCCGATGAAGATCCTGGTGACCGGCGGCGGCGGCTTCCTCGGGCAGGTGCTTTGCCGTGGCCTGCGAGAGCGCGGCCATGAGGTCGTCAGCTTCAACCGCGGCCGCTACGACGCACTCGACCGCCTCGGTGTGACGCAGGTGCAGGGCGACCTGGCCCAGCGCGACGCCGTCATCGCCGCGGCCGCGGGCTGCGAGGCGATCTTCCACAACGCCGCCAAGGCCGGCGCTTGGGGCGGTTACGAGAGCTACCATCTCGCCAACGTCGTCGGCACGCAGAACGTCATCGACGCCTGCCGCGCGCACGGCATCGGCCGGCTGGTCTACACGTCCACGCCCAGCGTCACGCATCGCAAGACGCACCCGGTCGAAGGCGGCACCGCCGAGACCGTGCCGTACGGCGACCACCTCAAGGCGCCGTACGCGGCGACCAAGCAGATCGCCGAGAAGCTCGTCATCGCCGCCAACGACACCGCGCTCGCCACCGTGTCGCTGCGTCCGCGGCTGATCTGGGGCGTGGGCGACAACCAGCTGCTGCCGCGGCTGGTCGAACGCGCGAAGGCGGGCCGGCTGCGTATCGTCGGCGACGGCAACAACCGCATCGACACGACCTACGTCGACAACGCCGCGCAGGCGCACTTCGATGCGTTCGAACATCTCGCACCCGGCGCCGCGTGCGCGGGCCGGGCGTACTTCATCAGCAACGGCGAACCGCGCACGGTGCGCGAGATCCTCAACGGCCTGCTCGATGCCGCCGGCGCGCCACAGGTCGACAAGACGATTCCCTTCGGCGTCGCATACGCGGCGGGCGTGTTGTGCGAAGGGTTGTGGCATGCGTTGCCGCTGAAGGGCGAGCCACCGATGACGCGCTTCCTCGCCGAACAGCTCAGCACGACGCACTGGTACGACATGACGCCGGCGCGACGCGATTTCGGCTACGTGCCATCGGTCAGCATTCACGAGGGGCTCACCCGACTGAAGGTGGCCTGCATGGGACGGGCATAGAGGCGCGCAGGCGTTCGGATCGTCACTTTTTGCCGACTGCCCCGTGCCTAGCATCGATTACACCCAGTCAGGCGCACCGCGCCACGGAGTGCACCGATGCTTAGCTACGCTGTCATCTTCTTCGTCATCGCGATCATCGCCGCGGTCCTCGGCTTCAGTGGTATCGCCGGCGCTGCCAGCAACATCGCCTGGATTCTGTTCGTCGTGTTCCTGGTGCTGGCCGTCATCTCGATGCTGCGCGGCCGCAGGGTCTGACCGGCGGATCGATCCATCGATCGAATCTGCTGATCTGACCTGCTGATCCAACCCTGCAACACCGCGCCGGACGGCTGCCTCGAGGGGGCCGTCCGGCGCGAGCGGCCCGTGCGGGGACCGGGTACGGGCCGCGGCTACAATGACCGCATGACCGACCCGACTTCCTCGCCGCTGGCCGCTCTGAAGCCACTGGCCGGGCGCGCCCTCGAAACCGCCCTCAACCGCGCCCTTGCGCTCGATCCCGACACCCGCGACCAGTTGCGCGCCCTCGACGGGCGCCGCGTCGTGCTGCGCTTGTCCGCGCCCGCGCTCGCCCTGCAGGTGCGTGTGGCCGGCGAACGGCTGGAAGTCGGCCCCGTCGCCGAAGACGAACCCGATCTGTCCGTGCGCGCTACGCTCGGCGGGCTGTTGTCGCAGCTCCCGTTCCTTCGCAACGACGACGCGCCGCCCGTCGGCAAGCTCCGCATCGAAGGTGACGCCGACCTCGCGCGGCGCCTGCAGCGCCTCGCCGAACGATTCGATCCCGACTGGCAACAGCCCTTTGTGCGCGTGTTCGGCGAGATCGTCGGCGTGCAGGTCGCCAATGCCGTCGCCGCCGGCCTGCGCCATGCGCGCGGCGCGGCCGGTGCTTTCGCGACGAATGCCGCCGAATTCGTGACCGAGGAATCGCGCGACGTCGTGCCGCGCGAGGAACTCAACGCCTTCCACGACGACGTCGACACACTGCGCGACGACGTCGAGCGCCTGGCCGCTCGCGTATCGCGACTGCGCGCGCGCGCGCGGGGCGCCGCATGAAGCCGGTCTTCCGCGCCTGGCGCATCGGCCGCGTGCTGCTGCGCTACCGCCTGGACGACCTGCTCGACGACACGCCCGTCGAGGGCTGGCTGAAGCTCGCGCGCCCGTTCGTGCCGCGCGCATCGGCCGAGGTCGCGAACCTCTCGCGCGGCGCCCGCCTGCGCATGGCCCTGCAGGAACTCGGGCCGATCTTCGTCAAGTTCGGCCAGATCCTGTCGACGCGACGCGACCTGGTACCGCCGGACGTCGCCGAGGAACTCGCGCTGCTGCAGGATCGCGTGCTGCCCTTCGACGGTGAGACTGCGCGGGCGATCGTCGAGAACGCGTTGCAGATGCCGGTGAGCCAGGCCTTCGCGACGTTCGACACCACGCCGCTGGCGTCGGCGTCGATCGCGCAGGTGCACGCGGCGACGTTGCCGCCGGACGCGAACGGCGTCTCGCGCGAGATCGTGGTGAAGGTGCTGCGTCCGGACATCGAGAAGCAGATTGCCGGCGACATCGCGCTGCTGAAGGCGGTCGCGGGCGTCGTCAATCGCACGCATCCGGCGGCCGACAAGATCCGCCCGCACCTGATCGTCGAGGAAATCGAGAACACGCTGGCCGCCGAACTCGACCTGCAGCGCGAGGGCGCCAACGCCAGCGTGCTGCGGCGTTTCTGGCAGGACAGCGACGACCTCTACGTGCCGGAGGTGATCTGGTCACACACCGCCGAGCGCGTGCTGACGCTGGAGCGCGTATACGGAATTCCGTCGGACGACATCGCCGCGCTGGACGCGGCCGGCATCGACCGCCGCGCGCTCGCCGCCAAGGGCGTGCGCGTGTTCTACACCGAGGTCTTCCGCGACAACTTCTTCCACGCCGACGCGCACGCCGGCAACATCTGGGTCGACAGCGATCCCGCGCGGCGCGCGAACCCGCGTTTCATCGCGCTGGATTTCGGCATCGTGGGCCAGCTTTCGGACGAGGACCAGTACTACCTCGCCGAGAACTTCATGGCGATCTTCAACCGCGATTACCGCCGCATCGCCGAGCTGCACGTGCGCGCCGGCTGGATGCCGTCGTACATCCGCATCGACGAACTCGAAGCCGCGGCGCGCGCGGTGTGCGAGCCGTATTTCACGCGGCCGCTGAGCGAGATCTCGCTGGCCGAGGTGCTGCTCAAGCTGTTCCGCACCGCGCAGCGTTACGAACTGACGCTGCAGCCGCAGCTGATCCTGCTGCAGAAGACGCTGCTGAACATCGAGGGCGTCGGCCGCCTGCTCGATCCGAAGCTGGACATCTGGGCCGTGGCGCGTCCGGTGCTTCAGCGGATCCTCGTCGAGCGCTACAGCCCGCAGCGACTGGCGACGGAATTCCGCAAGCGCCTGCCGGAGCTGGTCACGCACGCGCCGGAAATGCCGCGCCTGCTGCACGCGTGGCTGACGCAGCAGGTCGAAGGCAGGCATGAGTTGAACCTGCGTTCGCGCGACCTGGTCGAACTCAACCGCACGATCCACACCGCGCAACGAAAGACCGTGGCGGCCGTGCTCGGCGTCGGCCTGCTGATCTGCGCCGCGGTGCTCTACGGCCTGGAAGCCGGCGGCCCGCGTTTCTGGTCGGTACCGGCGTCGGCGTGGATCGCCGGCCTCGGCGGCCTCTGGGCGCTGCTCGCGGCGTGGCCGCGTGGGCGCTGAGACTTACGCGCAGATGTGAAGAATGCCGACACGCTGTTGCTCCCTCCCCTGCTTGCAGGGGAGGGCTGGGGAGGGGTGAAGTGGGTACCCGCATCCTTTCCGCAGAGCGCATGTGGAACCCATCTGGCGAAACGCCCGCCGCCTGCGTAGAGCCGCTACCGACGCCGAGCGTTTGCTCTGGTATCACCTCAAGGGCCGGCAACTCGATGGCCACAGATTCCGCCGCCAGTTCCCCATCGCCGGCTACATCGCCGACTTCGCCTGTGTCGAAGGCAAGCTCGTCATCGAACTGGACGGCGGACAGCATCTCCAAGCACAGCACTACGATGAGCGGCGCACGCAACGCATGAACACCAACGGCTATCACGTACTGCGCTTCTGGAACGACGATGTACTGCTGAGGACAAACCTCGTGCTTGAAGAAGTGCTGATTCATCTGCGGGAGCGCTCCCGGTGAACACTTCACCCCTCCCCAACCCTCCCCTGCAAGCAGGGGAGGAGGCAGAAGCAACGAGCGTCGAAGGCGCGAGCGATGCATTCGAAGCGCTCGACGTCATCCACGCCGACGACACGCTCGCCATCGTCAACAAGCCCGCGGGGCTGATGGTGCACGACAGTGCGCTGGCGCGCGGCGAGACGGACTTCGCGGCGGACCGACTCCGTGAGCAGTTCGGAAAGCCGATCTTCCTCGTGCATCGCCTCGATCGCGCCACCAGCGGCTGCCTGCTGCTGGCGTTCGATCGCGAAACCGCGTCGGCGCTCGGCAAGGTGCTGATGTCGCGCGAGGTCGAGAAGGAATACTGGGCCGTGTGCCGCGGCTGGCCGGAGGAGGCGTTCACCGTCGACCATCAGCTCGACGGCGGCCCGGGCAAGCCGCAGAAGAAGCCGGCGATCACGCACTTCCGGCGGCTGGCGACCACCGAGTTGTCGATGCCGTCTGCGGGCTTCGACACCTCGCGCTATGCGCTGCTGAGCGCGACGCTCGATACCGGGCGTTTCCGTCAGATCCGGCGCCACCTGAAGCACCTGTCGCACCATCTGATCGGCGATACCAGCCACGGCGACGGCCGCCACAACCGCAATTTCCGCATGATGGGAATCCACCGGATGCTGTTGCACTCGCGGCGGCTCGCGTTCGTGTATCCGGGCAGCGGCGCGCGCGTGGAAGCGGTGGCGCCGGTCGATGCGGAATTCGCCAAGGCGCTGGCGTTGTTCGACGGATTCACCGCCGCATAAGGCGTTGCCGAAGCCCGCGTCATCCCGATTCGGCTAAAGTCGCGCCCCATGCTCGAGATCACGCCCCGTCTGTCGATTCCCGACTCGGAACTGGTCGAGCGCTTCGTGCGTTCGTCCGGTCCGGGCGGGCAGAACGTCAACAAGGTCGCCACGGCGGTCGAGTTGCGTTTCGACATCGCCACCTCGCCGTCGCTGCCCGAGCCGCTGCGCGCGCGGCTGCTGGCCAAGCGCGACCGCCGCATCACCGACGAGGGCGTGCTGGTGATCAGCGCGCAGCGCTTCCGTACGCAGGACCGAAATCGCGAGGACGCGCGCGAGCGGCTGGCGGCGTTCATCGCGGGCGGCCTGGCCGTCGCGGCGCCGCGCATCGCGACCCGTCCGACTCGCGCGTCGAAGGAACGCCGGCTCAGCGGAAAGCGCGAACGCGGTACGATCAAGCGCGAGCGGACCCGGCGGGACTGGGACTGATCGACGCACCGAACCACCGCAGGATCCAACGAGGGGACATGTCCGACGCCGCTTCTCCGGTGCTGCCGCTGCCGCCCAGCGCGCCGCGCATCCACCGCAACGCCCTTGTCCGCTGGATCGGGCGGACCATCCTCCGACTCGGCGGCTGGCGCATGGAAGGCGCGTTCCCCGACCTGCCCAAACTGGTCCTGATCGGCGCGCCGCACTCGTCCAACTGGGATGGCGTGTGGGGTTTCGCGGTGGTGATGGCCACGGGCCTGGACCTGAAGGTGCTCGGCAAGGACACCCTGCTCAAGGCGCCGGTGGTCGGGCCGATCCTCAAGCGCCTGGGCGTGATCCCGGTGGACCGCAAGGCCGCGCAGGGCGTGGTCGAACAGGCCGCGCAGATGATCCGCGGCGCCGACAAGTTCTGGTACGGCCTGGCGCCGGAAGGCACGCGCAAGGTCGTGGAGAAGTGGAAGCCGGGCTTCTGGCGCATCGCCAAGGCCGCCGCGGTGCCGGTCGTGCCGGCGTACTTCCACTACGGGCGCCGAACCATCGGCATCGGCGCGCCATTCGAGCTGACCGACCATTACGAATCCGACGTGGCCCGCATCCGCGAGTGGTACCGGAGCGTGTCCAACGGCAAGAACCACGACGCCTGACGCTCACGTGCGCGTGAGGTCGCTGATCGCTGCTTGAACGTCAGCGCTCGGACTGGCCGGTCGAGTAATAATCCCCGCGTTCGAACAGCGCGGGCTTTATAAGCTCCACAAATGCCCGCGCCTGCGGGGACAAATACTTCCCCTTCCGGACCACCACGCCGTAGGTGCGCGAGGGGAAATACTCGGCCAGCGAGCGGGCGCAGAGCCGCTCGCGATCGGCTTCCGTGAGGCAGATCGCCGTGACGATGCTGATGCCCAGGCCCATCGCCACGTACTGCTTGATGACCTCCCAGCCGCCGACTTCCAGCGCCACGGTGTAGGGCACGCGGTTCTGCTGGAAGACCAGGTCGATCAGGCGATACGTCGTGAGCCGCTGCGGCGGCAGGATCAGGCCGAAGGGCGAGAGGTCGTCGAGCGCGATCGTCGCCTTCTGCGCCAGCGGATGGTCGCGCGGCGTGATCAGCATCGGCTCGAAGCGGTAGACCGGCTCGTAGCTGAGGTCGGCCGGGACGTCGAGCATCGAGCCCACGGCCAGGTCCACGCCGTCAGAACGCAGCAGGTCGAGGCCGCCTGCACCGGTGACGTTGTGCAGGCTCAGCCGGACCTCCGGGTGCGCGGCGCGGAAGGCTTCGACGATCCGCGGCAGAAGGTAGAGGATCGTCGAACTGCCCGCGGCGACGTTCAGCTCGCCGGCGTCCAGCCCGCGGATGCGCTCGTGGAAGGCCGCGTCGAGGCCGTCCAGGCCTTCGACCAGCGGACGGGCGAGGTCGTAGAGCTCCTGCCCTTCGCGAGTGAGTGCGATGCGGCGGCCGGTGCGTTCGAGCAGCCGCACGCCCAGTTCCCGTTCCAGCGCCTGCAATTGCAACGTCACGGCCGGCTGGCTGAGGTACAGCGCCTCGGCCGCGCGGGAGACCGAACCCAGTCGCGCCGTCTGGCAGAAGGCACGAAGGGGCTTGAGGCGATCGCCCTTGTAGGCGAAGCGCGGCGTGCCGGCGGCGTTCGAGCCCATTTCTTCAGCCTCGTATTAGCTGAGCAAATGATATGCATTGACAAACCTTCATTGTCAAATAACAAACGCCAGCGCATGGTGGCTCCCCACGGTTACCACGGAGTTACAGCATGTCGGCAGTCATGGCGCAGCCCCAGCAGGCGGGTTTCGAGCAGGCCCGCATCGAGGTCATCGCACAGGTCCCCGGCCAGACCGACGTACTGACGCCGGCCGCCCTGTCGTTCCTCGCCGGGCTCCACGCGCGGTTCGAACCCGTCCGCCAGGCGCGGCTTGCCGCCCGCCGCGAACGCCAGGCGTTCTTCGACGCCGGCGGGCTGCCGGACTTCCGTGAGGACACCAGGGCCATCCGCGCGGGCGAGTGGAAGGTGGCCCCGCTGCCGAAGGCGCTGCTCGACCGCCGCGTCGAGATCACCGGACCGGTCGATCCGAAGATGGTGATCAACGCGCTGAACTCGGGCGCGAAGGTCTACATGGCCGACTTCGAGGACAGCACCTCGCCGACGTGGCCGAACCTGATCGCCGGCCAGCGCGCGCTGTTCGATGCGGTGCGCGGCACGCTCGAATTCACAGCCGACACCGGCAAGCACTACGCGCTGCGTCCGTTCGAGGAGCAGGCGGTGCTGATGGTCCGGCCGCGCGGCTGGCACCTGGACGAGAAGCACGTGCTCGTCGACGGCACGCCGATGTCCGCCGGCCTGTTCGACCTGGGCCTGTTCGCGTTCCACAACGCGCGCGAGCTGATGGCGAAGGACCGCGGCCCGTACTTCTACCTGCCGAAGCTGCAGTCGATGGAAGAGGCGCAGCTGTGGAACGACGCGCTGGACCACATCGAACGCGAACTGCGCCTGCCGCCGGGCCAGCTCAAGGTCACCGTGCTGATCGAGACGCTGCCGGCGGTGTTCGAGATGGACGAGATCCTGCATGCCCTGCGCACGCGCATCGCCGGCCTGAACTGCGGCCGCTGGGATTACGTGTTCTCGTACATCAAAACCTTCCGCGCGCATCGCGACAAGGTGCTGCCCGAGCGCGCGCAGGTGACGATGACGCAGCCGTTCCTGAAGTCGTATTCGGAACTGCTGATCCAGACCTGCCACAAGCGCGGCGCGCACGCGATGGGCGGCATGGCGGCGCAGATCCCGATCAGCGGCGACGAAGAGGCCAACGAAGCCGCGCTCGCGAAGGTGCGCGCCGACAAGCTGCGCGAAGTCACCGCCGGTCACGACGGCACGTGGGTCGCGCATCCGGCGCTGATTCCGCTGGCGCAGGCGATCTTCGACGAACGCATGCCCACGCCGAACCAGCGCCACGTGCTGCGCGAGGACGTGTGGGTTACGCGCGACGACCTCATCAAGCCTTCGCTCGGCACGATCACGCGCGCCGGTTTCGAAGGCAACGTCGAGGTGTGCGTGCGCTATCTGGCCGCGTGGCTCGACGGCAACGGTTGCGTGCCGATCCACTGGTTGATGGAAGACGCGGCGACGGCGGAAATCGCCCGCACGCAGCTGTGGCAGTGGCTGCATAGCGACGGTTTGTTCCTCGACGACGGCACGCCGGTCGATTTCGCGCTGCTCGAGCGCGCCTTCCTGAACCTGCCTTCGCGCCTCGGCGATCGCACGCGCATTCCCGGCGGAAGCCGCATCAACGAAGCGATCGGCGTGCTCGATCGCCTCACGCACGCCGACGAGCTGGAGGACTTCCTCACGTTGCCGGCGTACGCGCGCTTGGACTGACTCCTCATTCGCAACACGCCTGAGCTGTTCCGCTTTTCCATCATCGATACCGAAAGGAACACCGCCATGAGCACCACGCTGCAGACCGCCGAACAACTCCGCCACGACTGGGCGACCAACCCGCGCTGGGCCGGCATCACGCGTCCGTACTGCCCGCAGGACGTCGTGCGCCTGCGCGGCACGGTGCAGGTCGAGCATTCGATCGCCAAGCTCGGCGCGGAGAAGCTGTGGAATTCGCTGCAAAGCGAGCCGTTCGTCAACGCGCTCGGCGCGCTCACCGGCAACCAGGCGATGCAGCAGGTGAAGGCCGGGCTGAAGGCGATCTATCTATCGGGCTGGCAGGTCGCGGCCGACGCGAACATCGCCGGCGAGATGTACCCCGACCAGTCGCTGTATCCGGCCAATTCCGTGCCGCAGGTCGTGCGCCGCATCAACAACACGCTGCTGCGCGCCGACCAGATCCAGTGCGCCGAAGGCACGGGCGACGTCGACTTCCTGCAGCCGATCGTGGCCGACGCCGAAGCCGGTTTCGGCGGCGTGCTCAATGCGTTCGAACTGATGAAGGGCATGATCGAGGCCGGCGCCGCGGGCGTCCACTTCGAAGACCAGCTCGCCAGCGTGAAGAAGTGCGGCCACATGGGCGGCAAGGTGCTGGTGCCCACGCGAGAGGCGGTGGAAAAGCTGGTCGCCGCGCGCCTGGCCGCCGACGTCATGGGCGTGCCGACCCTGATCGTCGCCCGCACCGACGCCGAAGCCGCCGACCTCATCACCTCCGACATCGACGACAACGACAAGCCCTTCTGCACCGGCGAGCGCACCGTCGAGGGCTTCTACAAGACGAACAAGGGCCTGGACCAGGCGATCAGCCGCGGCCTCGCCTACGCGCCGTACGCCGACCTGGTGTGGTGCGAGACCGGCAAGCCGGACCTGGAGTTCGCCCGCAAGTTCGCCGAGGCGATCCACGCGCAGTTCCCGGGCAAGCTGCTGGCCTACAACTGTTCGCCGAGCTTCAACTGGAAGAAGAACCTGGACGACGCGACGATCGCCAAGTTCCAGAAGGAAATCGCGTCCTACGGCTACAAGTTCCAGTTCATCACGCTGGCCGGCTTCCACAGCCTGAACTACGGCATGTTCAACCTGGCGCACGGCTACGCGCGCCGCCAGATGAGCGCCTTCGTCGAGCTGCAGGAAGCGGAGTTCGCCGCCGCCGAGAAGGGCTTCACCGCGGTGAAGCACCAGCGCGAGGTCGGCACCGGCTACTTCGATGCGGTGACGCAGACCATCCAGGGCGGACAGTCCTCGACCGTCGCGCTGAAGGGTTCGACCGAGGAAGAGCAGTTCCACGAGAAGCGGGCCGCGGCGGCGTAAGGCCTGACGCTTCCCTTCTCCCGCACGCGGGAGAAGGTGCCCGCAGGGCGGATGAGGGCGGGCGTCGCCCTCACCCCAACCCCTCTCCCGCGAGCGGGAGAGGGCTTCAAGACAGGGGTCGACCCCGCACTACAGCGCATTCAGGCCCACGCGTCCGGTCCCGGCGGCCCAGTCCGTTTCACACTGGATTCCGGTGCTATTCTCCAGCCTCCCCAGGGACTGGGCCCTCGTTGGATGACTCGTGACAGCGCGGCGTCTCTCCGGACGCGCGATTCCATCAACTCCGGCAAGTACGGCTCGGCGCCTGCGGACGTGGCGACGGCGGTGCTCACCGAAGCGGAATACGAGCTGTTCGCCGAACTGGGTCGCCCGCGCCGTGTCGAAGCCGGCCAGTTGCTGTTCCGCCGGGGTGAGCTGGGCACGACGATGTTCGTCATCGCCCGCGGCGTGGTGGACCTGGATTTCGGCGACGACCTCGTCGGCAAGCGCCTGGGCCCCAGCGAATTCTTCGGCGAACTCGGCCTGCTCATCGGCGACCACGTCCGGAGCGCCGACGCCGTGGCCGCCAGCGACGGCCTGCTGATCGAACTGCGCCACGAGGAATTCCAGCGTCTGGTCGATCGCGACCCGGGGCTGGTGTCGTATTTCCTGCGCCGCGCGATCCTGCGCGTGGTGCTGAACGAGCAGAGCCTGATCCGCCGCCTGCGTCGTCGCAACGAAGAACTGCAGTCCGCGCTCGACAGCCTGTACGCCGCGACGCACCAGCTCAACCAGACCGAAGAGCTCGTCCGCACGGACGAACTCACGCGTTTGTACAACCGTCGCGGCCTCACGCTGCACCTGCAGGAACGTCGCGAACAGGGCGCCCAGCGCAGCATGGGGCTGCTGCTGGTGGACTGCGACCGCTTCAAGCAGGTCAACGACGACCACGGCCATCTCATCGGCGATCGCGTGCTGCAGGGCGTGGCGAACATCCTGCGCTCGGTCGCAGGGCCCGAGGATCTCGCCTGCCGCATCGGCGGCGACGAGTTCTGCCTGCTGGTGGTGTCGGACCAGCGCGAGGAGGTGATGCGCTTCGGCGACTTCATCGTCTCCACCGCGCAGGGCCTGATGCAGATGTCGCACGGCACGCCGCTGATGTGCCCGCTGAGCGTCGGTGCCTGCCTCATCGACCCCGCTCGCGACTGGAACGATGGATACGCCCACGCCGACGCGGCGCTGTACCAGGCCAAGCGCCTGGGCGGCAACCGCGTGCACTGGCACGACATGGAACTGACTTCGGCCTGAGCCGACGGAGCGGAAGGACGCGATGAACGAGATGACCCATCGCCCCTCGATCGAAGCGCCACAGCTGCGCACGCTGCTGCTGACCGACCTGTGCGATTCGACCACGCTGGTCGAGCGCATCGGCGACGTGCAGGCGGCCACGCTGTTCCGCGACCACGATCGACTGGTGCTGGATCTGCAGCAGCGCTGGCGCGGCCGGTTGATCGACCGGTCCGACGGCCTGCTGCTGCTGTTCGAACGCCCCATCGACGGCCTGGGCTTCGCGCTCGACTACGTGCGCGAACTGCGCGAGATGGGCGACGCGCGCCGGCTCGAACTGCGCGCGCGCGCTGGCCTGCATGTCGGCGAAGTGCTCACCTGGCGCAACAGCGACGAAGCGGTGCAGGTCGGCGCCAAGCCGCTCGAAGTCGAAGGCCTCGCCAAGCCCATGGCCGCGCGCCTGATGGCGATGGCGCGCCCGGGGCAGATCCTGCTGTCGGCGGTCGCCGAACCGCTGGCGCATCGCGCCGCGCGCGAACTGGGCGAACGCGGCCAGCACCTGCTGTGGAAATCGCACGGCCGCTGGCGCTTCAAGGGCGTGCCCGACGGCCAGCAGATCTACGAGGTCGGCGAACCCGGCATTGCGCCGCTGCGCATGCCGCCGAACACGCCCAAGGCCTGGCGCGACCTGCCGCTGTGGCGTCGCCCCGCCGCGCTCGCCGCCGAGGCCGCGATCATCGCCGGCATCGGCGTGGGCGTCTGGTTCGCCACGCGCCCGGCGCCGGCGATCGCCTTCAACCAGCGCGACTGGGTCGTCGTCGCCGACCTTCGCAACCTCACCGGCCAGAGCGTGCTCGACGACTCGCTCGAACAGGCATTCCGCATCAGCCTGGAGCAGTCGCGCTACGTCAACGTGCTGAGCGACCTGAAGGCACGCGACACGCTCGCGCGCATGCAGCTCAAGCCCGACACCATCCTCGACCGCGCCATCGCGTCGGAAATCGCGCTGCGTGATGGAGCGCGTGCGGTGATCCTGCCGACCGTGGCCGAAGTCGGCGGCAAGGTGCGCGTGAGCGCCGAGATCATCGATCCGCACAGCCAAACCACCGTGCTGTCGGAGGCCGCGGACGGGCCGGACCTGTCATCGGCGCTGGAGTCGATCGATACCGTCACGGCGCGACTGCGCGAAAAACTGGGCGAGACCGTCAAGACAATAGAGCGTGATTCCAAGCCGCTGCCGCAGGTGACCACCTCCAACCTGGACGCCCTGCGCGCGTACGCCCTGGCGCAGGGACTGTATGCCAAGCGCGACTTCGCCCAGGCGCTTGAGCTATACAAGCAAGCCACGGACCTGGACCCACAGTTCGCCTTGAGTTGGATAGGCCAGATGCGTGTTCACAACGCCTACGTCGATGCTCCAGCCGGTGTCGCCGCACTCAGGCGCGCACAGGAGGTGCGGTCGCGGCTCGCGCCGAGGGAAGCCATGTATCTCGACGCGTGGGTTGCCAGATTCGACGAACCTGCACGCGCGACGGACAAGTGGTTGAATCTGGCGAAGCTGTATCCCGACCATGAGGCGGCGCAGAGCAACGCGGCCATATGGACGTTCACCGACAACCGCTTCAACGAAGCGATCCAGTTCGCGACGGCCGCCCTGGTTCCGCAGAACGCCACGCCTTCGATCGACTACGACACGCTCGGTCGCGCGCAACTGGCGGTCGGCGATCTCCCGGCGGCGGCGAAGGCCTTCGACCATGCGATCAGTCGCGGATACGAAAGCTCATTGCGTCGCCGCGCCGTGGTTGATGCATCGCGGCGGGACTTCGCGTCTGCATGGAATTACCTGGCCAAGGTACCGCTGGACGATCGACATGGGTTCCTGGAGCGGACGTCCGTCGCGATCGACCAGGGCAAATGGGACCAGGCGCGTCAGTACGCATCAGCAGGCTTCACGCTCGCCAAAAAGGCCGGTGGCTTGGACAGCCGATCGTTTCTGCTCCCCCTGGCCGTGGCCGAATGGGGCAGTGGCAATACCGAGGCGGCCCTAGCGCACGCGCGCGCGGCAGCCGATCAGGCGCTGGCGGCGCTCAAGGCCGGCGCAGGCGTGACGCCGGACGCGCAGGACGATGCCGAGGTCGCAGTGGCGGCCGGACTGATTGCGCTGCGGCTGGGCGACGGACGTGTCGCCGATCGGGTCGAAGCGGAATTGAGTTCGGACGAAGCCTTGGCTTCAGCGCCCAGCGTCGCGGAATTCCGTTCGGTGGTGAAGGCGCAGAAGCTCCGGATCGCTGGCAAGCCCCGCGATGCAATCAACGAGTTGTTGCCTCATCTCAACGGGCGTGAGCGCTACCAGACGCGCGTCGCGCTCTACCACGCATATCGCGATGCCGGCGATGTGGATGCTGCCCAGGAACAAGCGAAGTGGCTCCAGGCGCGCCGCGGGCAGGCATACGTCGAACTGGAGTGCAGTAACTGCCTGCAGGCGCTCAACGTCATGGACAGTCGCATCACGCCAGCGTCGGCGTGATGCGAGGAGGACCGGCAGCATCCGGCCGTGCCGCGACTCACTTCAGGCGGTAGAGCGCAGCTTCGTTGCGCGCGTCCAGCTTCGGCGTCGTCTGCGCCAGGCCCTGCGTCAGCATGGCCTTTATCTCCGCCCGTGCGGCGGCAATGTCTTCCTTCGACGCGAGGTCCTGCACGCGGCAGTCGCGGAAAGGCTCCATCGCGACCAGGGGCGACACTTCACCGCTAGCCGTCATCTGCCCCGGCGCCGGCGGCTCGTAGCCGATCGTGCGCAGTGCGGCGAGGTGATCGCGCTGGAAGCGCTCGCGGAACAGGTCGTCGGTACTCAGAAGGTCCAGAAGCCGGTCGGCCAGGGCCGGGTCCAGCGGTGCGGTCAGCGGCTTGTTCATCCCCAATCTTCCCCGTCAAAGAGCCCGTTGCGGGCCAATCCGGCAAAATCTAACCGGTATGTGCTTGCTGTCACAACCGCGCGTCGGCGGTCGGCAGGCCCCCGCCACCTTCGCGGCGGGGGCGAGGGGCTCATGTCGGCAGACATTTCGACCGGCTATTGCTTGAGGCGACGGCTCTTCAGACCGCTGTCCAACTGGGGGGTAGTCTGATCGAGGCCCGCCAACAACATGGAAAGGATTTCCTCCTTGGCGGCGGAGATGACTTCCTTGTGTGCCAGTTGTGTGATGCCCATGGTGCACTCCCACCAGGAGCCGCGGATGGTTTCATCGTCGAACTGCCAGGTTTCCAAAGCCGTGCGCGGATCGCGGATGAAGACAGCGCGGAACTCGTCACTCGTCGCCAGCAGGTCAATGAGCTTGATGGCAGCCTGACGGCTCATTGGCATGGTGCGGGATTGTCCGGAAGTTTCCTTCCGCATGTTCTGTTCAACGGCTATCGCTCGCATCTCGTTCTCTTCCTTTGCGTGAGCACTTGGGGACGCTTGTGCGTTCGATCGCCAGCGCACAGAGCGGGCCGCCGTTTCACCAGCGGCGAGGACGTCTCTTCACTGGCGAAGGCGGCGCTGGCTTTCCAGTCCGCTGTCCAGATTGGGTACGGTCTGATCCAACTTACTCATAAGCATCGAGATGATCTCCCCCCGCGCCTCGGAGATGACCTCCTTCGAAGCCAACTGGTTGATGCCCATCTTGCAGTCCCACCAGAACCAGTCGATGGTGTCTTGGTCGAACTGCCAGGTTTCCAGCGCCATGCGCGCATCGCGCATGAAGACGTCGCGGAACTCGTCGCTGGTTGCGAGCAGATCCACCAGCTTGATCGCCGCCGTCCGGCTCATCGGCACGGTGCGGGGCTTGCCGGAGCTCTTGTCTTCTTTCAAATCGATCGCAGTAGCTTGCATGTCATTCCTCCTCCTTGGGTTAATGTCGCCGTTAGCGAGGAGCGAGCATCGGCATCACCCCCGTACGGTCTCGCAGATTTGCGCAACGAAGCAAGAGCCCCTGCGCTAAATCGCCCGATGACGCTGGGCCGCTGACTTGGCATTCAGATCAGGCGTGGTCTGGTTCAAGCCAGCCATCAGCATTGACACGATTTCATCGCGCGCTTCGGCGATGACTTCCTTCGAGGCAAGCTGATTGATCCCCATCTTGCAATCCCACCAGAACCAATCGATCGTGTCCTGATCGAACTGCCAGGTCTCCAGCGCCATGCGCGCATCGCGCATGAAGACGTCGCGGAATTCGTCGCTGGTTGCGAGCAGATCTACTAGCTTGATCGCCGCCGGCCGGCTCATCGGCACGGTGCGCGCCTTGCCGGACGTCTCCGTCCGTACTTCCTGTTCGGTCAATATCGCTTGCATGTCCTTTCCTTCCGTTGAGTGACTGCTTGGCATTGGCCGGCGACCCGGGCGATCCCCGCGCCGGCACGCCAACCTACTTCCCAACTGGCACGGCCGCAAGCAAAGTAGCCGCTTCGCCAACAGGGACCCAGGCATGCGCATCCGTCGTTGTGGAGTGGTGTATTTCGAGCCGCGGGAACAGGTCGAGTTCGATCTTTCCCTCCTGTTGACCGGCGGCGATGGGCTCAATCGCGAGCGGCGCTGGCTCGCGCTCGCGCCGCATCTGGGCCAGGAAGTCGAGGTCGATGGCGACGAGCGCGAACTGCTCGGCGTGCTTAGTCCCGGTCAATGGATCGAGATCGATTCCATAGAGGCCGACGCGGATACGCTCGCGCGCCTGCTGCGCGAAGGGCTGGTGATCAGCGACGCGCCCGAACACGCCGACATGCGCGAACGTGACGAATCGCTGCGTCGCACGTACTGGCATCCGCTCGCCGCAACATTGCATGCGTTCACGCGATGGAGCGGCGTGGACACCGTGCAGAACCAGAAGGACAGCGGCACCGAAACCGCGGTCGCGATGCGGCAGGTGCTCGGTGCGCCGCCGGTGGAAGCCGTACGACGAGCCGACGACGACGCGCGCGTGCGACTTCCACGCATCGCGCCGACCTCGTTCGACGACCTGCTCGCGCGCCGCGCGACCTGCCGCAATTTCGATGCGTCGCGCACGTTGCCGTTCGACACGTTCGCGCAGGTGCTGCAACGCGTGTTCGCCGCGCAGGCGGAAGTGCGCGTCACCGACGACACGGTGTTCCTGAAGAAGAACGTGCCGTCCGGCGGCGGCCTGCATCCGATGGAGTGCTACCTGATCGTGCAGCACGTCGACGGCGTCGCGCCCGGC
Organism: Lysobacter soli; assembly: GCF_003382285.1. Classification (GTDB taxonomy): domain Bacteria; phylum Pseudomonadota; class Gammaproteobacteria; order Xanthomonadales; family Xanthomonadaceae; genus Lysobacter_J; species Lysobacter_J soli. Next base: position 27,608 of record NZ_QTJR01000016.1, on the reverse strand, counting down.
CTGTACCACTACCAGTCGCAGGAACACGCGCTGGAACCGTTGCCGGCGCCGGCCAAACCGCTGCGCGAGTTCGTGATGGACATGGTCGCGCAGCAACACTGGTTCGCCGATGCGCACGTCGTGGTGCTGCTGTCGCCGCGTTTCGATCGGACCTTCTGGAAATACCGGCACCACGCGAAGGGCTATCGCGTCATCGCGTTAGAGGGCGGTCACCTCTCGCAGACGCTGTACCTGGCCGCGACCGACGCCGGACTCGGCGCGTTCATCACCGGCGCGATCAACGAGGTCGAGCTGGAGCAGGCCTTCGGCCTCGACCCGATCCACCAGGGCGCCCTGGCGATCTGCGGTTTCGGCTGGCGTGGGCCCGTGATGGAGACGGCCGAACTGGACCCGGCGGAGCGTGTCTGGCAACGGGCGGACGGCTGACGCCGAAGGCTGCCGGCGCCGGGCGACTATCAAAAGCCGGCGCTTCGCGGCTGAATGGCCGATTTTGCGGGCCTAGGCAGTCGACATTGCCAAATCTGGCGCGCTATGTTTGGAGGCCCATCACAAGGATTGTCGCAATGCGTGCCATCCGCTTCGTTTCCGCCGCCCTCCTGAGCCTGGCGCTTCTCGCCCCGGCCGCATTCGCGTCCGTCGACAGCCGCGTGCTGATGCTCGACGACATCCGTACCCAGCAGACCGAGATCCGCGACGGCGTGGAAGCGCGCACCGGTCGCTACAAGGACCTGTCGAGCTCGCAGCGCAACGAGCTGCTGACCAAGCAGGCGCGCATGCTGCAGACCATCGAAGGCAAGCATTCCACCGCCGAACTCAACGACCAGCAGAAGACCGAAGTCTTCAACACGCTGGAGTGGATCGAAGCGGTAGTGAACAGCGATGGCGAAGACCGCATGGTCTGCGAACGCCGTGCGGTGCTCGGCAGCACCCGGAAGGAGCGCGTGTGCAAGACCGCCTCGCAGTGGCGCGAGGAGCGCGAAGCAGCGCGCAACATGATGGACTCCCGCGGCAGCTGCATGGACTGCAAGAGCAACTGATCGCGACGCGTCTGGCGTCGTAACCGGAGCCGGCCCGCCGGCTCCTACGGCATCGACGGGGGGATTGCATGAACAAGCAAGCGCATTGGGGAGTGTGGCTGGCCCTGGCGATCGCGTGCTCGGCGCCGCTCGCAGCGATCGCACAGGACGAAGCACCGCCGCAGAAGCTCGAGCGCATCCTCGCGCAGCAGCAGGAACTCAAGCGCGATCTCGACGCGGGAAAGACCGATGGCCTGACGACGCGCCAGGTCAATGCGATCCGCAAGGCGCAGGTGGATGTCTTCACGGTAACGGAAGGCAAAACCTCGCTCGATCAACTGTCGATGGACGACAAGGTCCGGCTCGAGAACGCACTGGAGCGGATCAACGCCGAAGTAAAGAACACGCGCGGCGGTCACGACGACAAGCAGGTCTGCTGGCGCGAGCGCATGTCCGGCAGCAACACGAAGGTCACGCGCTGCGGGACCGAAGCCGAGATGCGCGAAGCGCGCGAAGGTGCGCGCGATTTCCTCGAACGGCCGAAGGTGTGCGGCGATCGCTGCGGCTGATCACCGCCAGGGGTTCTAGCCGACGCTGTGCGATGCGTCGATGAGCAGGTTCGGGTAGGCGCTGTTGCCCGCCGGTTTGCCAGCCGCGGTGCGATCGACAACAACTCCAGAGCGATGGTGGCTCACGCCACCGCGGCTTCGATCCCGCGCGTTGCGCGCCGTAACGAAATGGCTTCCGTCAGGTGCGCCGTACCGATGGCGTCCGCGCCATCGAGATCGGCGATCGTTCGTGCGACACGCATGATCCGGTGCATCGAGCGTGCCGACAGCTGCAGGGCGTCCACGGCGCGTTCGAGCAGCAGCCGGTCGGCGTCGGCGAGCCGACACGCGGCTGCGGTCTCGGGCTGGTCGAGCACCGCGTTCGTCTTCCCGGCGCGCGCATGCTGCCGCCCGCGGGCTTCGACGACGCGTGCGCGGACGGTGCCGGTGGATTCGCCGGCGGGCGCGTCGGGTCGCAGCGCGGCGGGCGGCAGTCGCGCGACTTCGACATGCAGGTCGATGCGATCGAGCAGTGGCCCCGACACGCGGCCTCGATAGCGTCGCACCGCGTCCGGACTGCAGCGGCATCGCCCGGACGGGTCGCCGGCCCAACCGCACGGGCAGGGATTCATTGCCGCCACGAGCTGGAATCGCGCCGGAAACTCCGCACTGCGCGCCGCGCGCGACACGGTGATGACGCCGGACTCCAACGGTTCGCGCAGGACTTCCAGCGCGCGTCGATCCCATTCGGGCAATTCGTCCAGGAAGAGCACGCCTTGGTGCGCAAGCGAGATCTCGCCCGGCCGCGGCTGCGCGCCACCGCCGACCAGCGCGACCGCACTGGCGGTGTGATGCGGCGATCGGAAGGGCCGCTCGCGCCAACGCGCCGGATCGAGCCCGCGCCCGCTGACCGACGCGATCGCCGCCGCTTCCAGCGCCTCGCTCTCGGTCGCCTCCGGCAACAGACCCGGGAGGCGAGACGCCAGCAGCGTCTTGCCGCAACCCGGCGGGCCGATCAGAAGAAGGTGGTGACCGCCGGCCGCGGCGATCTCCAGCGCGCGTCGCGCCTGGGACTGGCCGCGCACGTCGGCGAGGTCCGGTCCGGGCGTGCGTTCAAGTGCGGGCGCTTCGGCGAACGGGAGCGGCTTGCGCCCCGTGAGGTGTGCGCAGACTTCCAGCAACGTGCGCGCCGTGCGGACTTCGACGCGGCTGGCCAGCGCGGCCTCGGGGCCGTTTCCGGCCGGGACGATCAGTTTGCGTCCGGCATCGCCGGCGGCCAGCGCGGCCGGCAGCACGCCGTCGACCGCGCGCAGTTCGCCCGTGAGTCCGAGCTCGCCAAGGAATTCGCCGTCGGCCAGCGCCTCCAGCGGGATCTGCCCGCTGGCTGCGAGGATGCCCAGCGCGATGGGCAGGTCGAAGCGGCCTCCGTCCTTGGGCAGGTCGGCGGGCGCGAGGTTGACCGTGATGCGGCGTGCCGGGAACTCGAACTGCGCGCAGAGGATCGCCGCCCGCACGCGATCCTTCGATTCGCGTACCGCCGCTTCGGGCAAACCGACGATGGACATCGCGGGCAATCCGCCCGCCAGATGCACTTCAACGCGTACCGCGGGCGCACGGACGCCCGATCGTGCACGGCTGTGCACGAGTGCCAGGTTCATGGGATTGACCGCTTAGTGGTGCGGCTGCGACAGCGTTCCGGACTGCGAGGACGGCGGCTCGGACTGCGAGAGCTGCGTCTCCAGTTCGGCGACGGTGCGCTGCAGTTCTTCGAGCTTCTCGCGCGTGCGCAGCAGGACCGCGCGCTGGACTTCGAACTCCTCGCGCGTCACCAGATCGAGCTTGGCCAGCCCGGACTGCAGCACGGCCTTGAAGTTCTGCTGCAGTTCCTCGCGCCCTTCGCGGACGCTCGGGGGAACCAGGGTGCTCAGGCGGCGGGCGAGATCGTCGATGGGATTCAGGTCGATCATGGTGAGGGATGGTCCTCGGGTGTTCCCGCCAGAGTGGGGGGTCGGCCGTGAGGACGCCGTCGGCGTGGGCCGCGGCGGAATGTGGGGGAAGTCCGAAAGTGGCGTCACTCTAACCGAGAGCCCACCCGGGGCGGCACCGTCTTCGTTATCCTCCCGCCACGATCGAAGGCGATCGCAGGAGAACGTAGCGATGAAGATGGTCATGGCGGTGATCAAGCCGTTCAAGCTCGACGACGTGCGCGAAGCGCTCGCCGAGGCCGGCGTGGCGGGCATCACCGCGACCGAGGTGAAGGGCTTCGGGCGCCAGAAGGGTCATACCGAGCTCTACCGCGGCGCCGAGTACGTGGTCGACTTCCTGCCCAAGATCAAGCTGGAAGTCGCCGTGACCGACGAGCAGGTCGACGGCGTCGTCGAGGCGATCATGAAGGCCGCCGGCACGGGCAAGATCGGCGACGGCAAGATCTTCGTCTGGGACCTGGAACGCGCCGTGCGCATCCGCACCGGCGAGCTGGACGGCGACGCGCTGTAACTCCACTCCGCCGTTGGCCGGCGACGCCGGCAGGCCATCCATCGAAAAGGACGTCATGACGCGCCTTCCCGGACTTGACCTGCTCCGCGCGATCGCGGTGGTGTGGGTGATGCTGTTCCATTCCTTCCTCGTCGGCGGACTCGGGCAGGACTTCAAGTGGCTCGAGCGCTACGGCTGGATGGGCGTGGACATCTTCTTCGTGCTGAGCGGCTTTCTCATCGGCCGCCAGGTGCTGGCGCCGCTCGCGCGCGGCGAACGCCTTTCCTTCGGCGACTTCTACGCGCGGCGCGCCTGGCGGATCCTGCCGGCGTTCGTCGTGGTGCTCGCGATCTACGTGGCGTTTCCGCAATGGCGTGAAGCCGAAGGCCTGGCGCCGTGGTGGATGTTCGCGACCTTCACCTTCAACCTGCTGATCGACTACGGCACGCAGCAGGCGTTCTCGCACGCGTGGTCGCTGTGCGTGGAGGAGCACTTCTACCTCGTGTTCCCCGCGCTTGCCGTGTTCATGGCGAAGCGGCCTTCGGTCGCGAAGTTCGTCGGCCTGTGCGCGTTCGTCGTGGTCGGCGGCGTCGCGGTGCGTGCCGGCACGTGGCTCCACTACGACGCCGTGCAGCCCGACCGGCCGTGGTTCGTCGAGGACCTGTATTACCCGACGTGGTGCCGCCTCGACGGGCTGCTCGCGGGCGTCGTGCTGGCGGTCATCGTTGTATTCCGTCCGGCGACATGGGAACGCATGACGCGTCGCGGCAACGCGTTCCTCGCGGTCGGCGTCGCCGGCATGGCGCTGGCGTTCTGGCTGTTCGAGCAGCGCACCGGCCTGATTGGCAACGCGGTCGGCTGGCCGGTGCTGTCGTGGTCGATTGCATGCCTCGTGGTCGCCGGTGCGAGCTCGCAAAGCTGGATCGGACGCCGCGCGATGCCGGGCGCGGGCTGGATCGCGGCGATCTCCTACAGCCTCTACCTCAGCCACAAGCTGGTCTTCGCCGCGGTGGATCGCACCTGGGGCGAAGCGTTGGCGGGGCACGGGCTCCCGACGTTCGCCGTGTACGCGGTGGCGACGCTCGCCGGTGGCGCGGCATTGCACTACGCCGTCGAGCGGCCGTTCCTGCGACTGCGCGAACGTCGCCGCGATGCCGCCCGCCCGCGGCTAGCCGAAGCTGGCGCGTGACTCAGCCGCGCTTGAGCCGCCGGTAGACGCGCTTCCACCCCAGGCGGATCGCATCGACCCAGCGCGGCGGCGCGAGCAGTTCGGCCTCGCGCGCGCTGGGGCCCTGCCCGGTCAGGCGCTGGCGCATCTTCGCGACGTTCGCCAGGTCGCTGCGGCGCAGCTCGCGCGCGAGCGGCAACCAGCGCAGCCAGCGCGGGGTGCGCATGGCGGAGGCGAAATCGATCAGCACCGGTGTCGAGCCGGCGACCAGCACGTTCGCCGGATGCAGGTCGTTGTGCGTGATCCCCGCCGCATGCAGCGAGGCCACCGCGCCGCGCAGCTGCTGAAACACGTGCGAACCGGCGTCGAGGGCGACCTCGCCCAGCGTCTGGCCGGGAATGAACTCGATGCCCAGTGCCAGGCCACCGATCGTGCCCAGCAGCGCCGGCGCATGGCGCCAGCCGCGCAGCCGGTCGAGGACGCGCGCCTCGCGCCGCACGAGCAGCCGCGCGGGCAGCGACAGCGGCGTGCGGCGATACCGCCCGTAGTCCTTGACCACGGCGGGGCGTCCGTCAACGTCAAGCACGTAGACGTCGGGTTCGAGGAAACGTTCGCCACGCTTGAGCAGGCGAACATCGGGCGGCAGCGACCGGGGGTCGCGCGGCAGGGTGGAGGCGTTCATCGGGGGGATCCGGCGACGCGCGTCGTGCTCGGGGGAGGGCGGCGCGGCGGTTCTCTGAACCGGACGGTTCAGTTATTGAAATTTTAATGTCGCGAACGAAGTCGTCGACGCGCCCCTGCGGCACTCACCGTTCCGCGGCCGCACCACATTCGGCACAAGGCACGCATCGGTTCACGCCAATAAAAAAGCCCCGCCGGAGCGGGGCCTTGGACAGGTCGAAGCGGGGACCTCAGCGGCCGTCCAGCTCCGCGGCCACGAACGGCGGCAACACTGCGCCGCCCTGGTGCGCGTCGGCGGTGTAGTACTTGGTGTCGAAGTCCTTCGCGCGGGCGTCGGCCACGCGGAAATCGAAACCCTGTCCCTTGCGCGCCAACGTGCAGCTCCACCAGCCGGTCGGGTAGCACGGCTGCGGGAAGGGCAGCGTCTGGAACGTGGTGAAGCCGGCCTTGCCCATCTCGGCGCGCATTTCCTTGATGAGCGAGAGCAGCATCAGCGGCGATTCGGACTGCTGGACCAGGATGCCGTCGTCCTTCAGCGCGCGGAAGCAGCTTTCAAAGAAGGCCTTGTTGAACAGGCCCTCGGCCGGGCCGACCGGGTCGGTGGAGTCCACGATCACCACGTCCAGCGAGCCCGGCTCGCAGTTCTTCATGTAGGCGATGCCGTCGTCGAACAGCAGCGTCGCGCGCGGGTCGTCGTTGGCGTCGCACAGTTCCGGGAACCACTTCTCGGCCATGCGCGTGACCTGCTCGTCGATGTCGCACTGGACGGCCTTCTTCACGCCCTTGTGCTTGAGCACCTCGCGCAGCGTGCCGCAGTCGCCGCCGCCGATGATCACCACGTTCTCGGGCCTGGCATGGGTGAACAGCGCCGGGTGGGACATCATCTCGTGATAGAAGAAGTTGTCCTTCGTGGTCAGCATCATCGCGCCGTCGATGAGCATCAGGTTGCCCCAGTCGGTGCTCTCGAAGATCTCGATCTTCTGGAACGGCGACTGCACTTCGTCCAGCTTCCGGGTGATGCGGTAGCCGATCGCCGAACCGGTCGGGTCGAAGTTCTCGTAATGCCAGGAAGTGTTGGTGCTCATGCGCGCGTCCCAGGGGAAAGGCCGTCCGGACGCCGTCGTCGACGGCTCGGGGCGGCGGGAAAAGGGGCGGCATTGTAGCGGAGAGCGTGTTACGGGCCGGATTCGTCGCCGATCGACCCAGGGGACGGGACCGTCCGCCCCCGGGCTGTAGAATGCGCGTCCCCCCGCCTCCCCCGGAACCGCGCCGATGTCCCACTGGTCGCTCGATCAGGCCCGCAAGACCTACTCGATCCCGCACTGGTCGGAAGGCTATTTCGACGTGGGCGCGAACGGGCAGGTCGTCGTGCGGCCGCGCGGCGAGAAGGGCCCGGCGATCTCGCTGCCGCAGGTCGTGGACGCCGCCAAGGCCAACGGCGCCAAGCTGCCGCTGCTGGTGCGCTTCCCGGACATCCTCGGCGACCGCCTCGGCAAGCTGCAGGCCGCCTTCGCGCAGGCGCAGGCCGACTGGGGCTACGCCGGCGGCTACACGGCGGTATATCCGATCAAGGTGAACCAGCATCGCGGCGTTGCCGGCACGCTGGCGTCGCACACCGGCGAAGGCTTCGGCCTGGAAGCGGGCAGCAAGCCTGAATTGATGGCGGTGCTCGCGCTGTCGCGGCCGGGCGGCCTGATCGTCTGCAACGGTTACAAGGACCGCGAATACATCCGCCTGGCGCTGATCGGCCGCAAGCTCGGGCTGGAGACCTTCATCGTCATCGAGAAGCCCTCGGAACTCGCACTCGTGATGGACGAAGCGGCCGCGCTAGGCGTGAAGCCGGGCCTCGGCGTGCGCATGCGCCTGGCCTCGCTCGGCGCGGGCAAGTGGCAGAACAGCGGCGGCGACAAGGCGAAGTTCGGCCTCTCGCCGCGCCAGGTGCTGGATCTGTGGAAGAAGCTGCGCGATTCGGACATGACCGATTCGCTGCAGCTGCTGCATTTCCACATGGGCTCGCAGATCTCCAACGTGCGCGACATCGCCAACGGCATGCGCGAGGCGACGCGCTATTTCGTCGAGCTCTCGCGCCTGGGCGCCAACGTGCGCTACATGGACGTCGGCGGCGGCCTGGGCATCGATTACGAAGGCACGCGTTCGCGCGGCTTCTGCTCGATCAATTACGGGGTGCAGCAGTACGCCAACTCCATCGTGCAGCCGCTGTCGGATGCCTGCGCCGAGCACGGGCTGGTGCCGCCGCGCATCGTCACCGAGTGCGGCCGCGCGATGACCGCGCACCATGCGGTGCTGGTGGCGAACGTGGCCGAAGTCGAGGAAGCGCCGGAAGGCCGCATCCCCGACGTGCACGACGACGAGCCGGCGGTGATCCGCCACCTGCGCGAGGTCTACAGCGAGCTGGAGCAGCGCCCGCCGGTGGAGTTGTTCCACGAAGCGCAGCACCACCACGCCGAAGGTCTGCAGCTGTACGCGCTGGGCCAGCTCGACCTGGTGCATCGCGCGCGCATCGACGACCTGTTCTACGCGATCGCGCACTCGGTGCGTAAGCGCCTGAGCTACGACGAGAAGAGCCATCGCGAGCTGCTGGACGAACTCAACGACCGCCTCGTCGACAAGTACTTCGTCAACTTCAGCGTGTTCGAATCGATCCCGGACGTGTGGGCGATCGACCAGGTGTTCCCGATCGTTCCGATCGAACGCCTGGACGAGGAACCCACGCGCCGCGGCGTGCTGGCCGACATGACCTGCGATTCCGACGGCACGGTGAAGACCTACGTCGAGAACGAGGGCCTGGACACCTCGCTGCCGCTGCACGCGCAGCGTCCGGGCGAGACGTACCGCATCGGGTTTTTCCTGGTCGGCGCGTACCAGGAAATCCTCGGCGACATCCACAACCTGTTCGGCGACACCGACGCGGTGGAAGTGCGCATCGAAGGCGGCGGCGACACGCAGGGCAAGGGCTACAGGCTGACGCAGCAGCGCCGCGGCGACACGACCGACGTGATGCTCGACTACGTCGGCTACCGGCTCGACGACCTGCGCGCGGCGTATCGCGAGAAGGTCGCCGCCGCCGGCTTGCCGGCCGACGAGATGGCGCGTCTGGACGCTGCACTGGAAAGCGGCCTCACCGGTTACACCTACCTCGACGACGTGCCGCTGGCATGAGCGGAGAACGAAGGCGGTACCTCGTCCTGGCGCGCCGCACGGCGGCCTTCGACGAGGCGGTGATCGGCCCGCACCACGCGCACCTGGACGCGCTGCGCGGGCAAGGCCGGCTGGAGCTGGCCGGTCCGTTTTCCGACAGGAGTGGCGGCGCGTACATCGTCCGGGCGGGTAGTCTGGCGGAGGCTGAAGCCATCGCGTTCGCCGACCCGCTCCACGTCCGCGGTCCCTCGGAAGTGACCGTGCACGAATGGAACGCCGCGCCCTGAACGGCCGGCGCTCTTCTCAATCAATCAACGGAACAAGCAGATGAAAGTTGGCTTCATTGGCCTCGGTGCGATGGGCGCCCCGATGGCCCGCTACGTGCACGCCAAGGGCCTGCTCACCGCGGTGGGCAACCGCACACAGGCCAAGGCCGACGCGCTCGCCGCGGAGCTGAACGTGCGCGCGGCGCGCTCTGGCGCGAACTTCGCCGACTGCGATGTCGTGGTGCTGTGCGTGTCGCTCGATGCCGACGTGCTGGAAAACGTCGCCGCACTGGCGGACGTGCTGAAGCCGGGCGCGATCGTGATCGACCATTCCACCGTCGCGGTGGATACCGCACGCCGCTGCGCCGCGCAGCTGGCGCAGCACAACATCGGTTTCCTCGACGCGCCGGTGTCCGGCGGCGTGGAAGGCGCGCGCAACGGCAAGCTGTCGGTGATGGTCGGGGGCGATGCGGACGTGCTGGAAGTCGCGCGCCCGGTGATCGAAAGCTACGCGGCGCGCATCAGCCACATGGGCGCGACCGGCGCCGGCCAGGCGACGAAGGCCGTGAACCAGGTGCTCGTGGCGGGTATCAACGAAGCCGTCTGCGAAGGCCTGGCATTGGGCGAAAAGCTGGGCCTGGATCCGGAAAAGCTGCTGCCGACGCTGCTGGCTGGCGCGGCGAACAACTGGTTCCTCGACAAGCGCGGCGCGACGATGCTGCGCGACGAGTTCAACCCGGGCTTCAAGTGCGCGCACATGCTGAAGGACCTGCGCATCGTCGCGGCGATCGCCCGCGATACCGGCGTTCGCATGAGCACGGTCGAACAGGCACTGGCCGATTACGCCGAACTGATCGAACGCGGACAGGGCGAATCGGATACGTCCGCGCTGATCACGCTCAAGCGCGGCGGCTGAGGCGCTCGATTACGCGGTCCCGCGCCGGGCGCTGGGCCGTTCCTTCAGGCGCGCGCCCACGAAGGCGCCGAGCCACGCGAGCAGCAGGCTCGATCCGATCGCCAGCCGGTTGAAGCGCAGCACCTTCGCGAGCGTCATTTCGGGCTGCACCGACACCAGTACGAACACGATCGCGAACCACATCAGCGCGACCAGGCCGGCCGCGAACCACGTGAAGCGACGGCCGGCCAGCGCGCCGCCGGCGACCATCGAGACGAATATGCCGATCAGGTCGAGCAGCGGCAGCTGGCCCCACGGCGTGGCCTGCACGTGCTGCAGTTTCGCGCCGAACACGAAGCCGATGAGCGTGAACAGCATCAAGCCGACCAACGCGGCGATGCAGCCCGACAGAGTGCGCTTGTCCATCCGTTCCCCAGAGATCCCGTTGCGGGACCGCGGCAGTCTAGCCGCGGAATGACGCCGCAGCGGTGACCGCGGTCGCGCCTCGCCGGTTCGTGGGCGCGTTGACCGGATCAACGGTGGTTTGTGGCGGCTGATCGGTTCCCGCGCCGTCTGTTCGCCCAGCCGAAACATCAGCGTCAGTCCAGCGAACGCTGGAATCCATTTTGCTTCTGCCATCCGCGCGAGCGTGGAGAGCAGCGCGAACGCCCCAGCCCTTAAACCCCAACCCCTCGCCCGCGCGGGAAGGCGCCGCCACTTCCGTCAACGGCAAGCTCCTGGAGAAAAAAAGGGCCCGCGTGCGCGGGCCCCCGATTCGTCATTGGCGCGGATGGGCCGCGGCCGATGGCAGGTGCTACTTCACCTTGATGGCCATCGCCTGCAGGCCACCGCCGGCGAGCTTGCGTTTGGCATCCGCGAGATCGCTCGCCGTGCCGTACGGTCCCATGCGAACGCGGTACACCGTGCTGCCGTTGATGGCCGCCGATTCGACGCGCGCGCTGAGGCCGAGCATCGCGATGCGCGCCTTCATTTCCTCTGCCTGGCCCGACGCCTGGAACGCACCGGCCTGCAGCAGGTAGCGGGTGCCGTCGTCGGTAGCCGCTGAGGACGTGGCCGGCGTGGCGGCGGTCGTCGCGGCCTTCGCCTCGGACGGCGCGCTCGACGCCGTGGCCGCCGGCGTGGCGGCGCTGCCCGTGGTCGGCGTCCGCGACGGGACGGTGTCGGTCTCGACCGGGCGCGGCAGCGGAGCGGTCTGTGCGGTCGTTGCCGGCGTGGCCGCGGCGTCGGCGTCATCGGCCGACGGGCGCGCCTGCTTCTCGCGCTCCGCGGCACGCTTGGCTTCGGCCTTCTCGCTCGCGGCGAGCTCGGCATCCGTCATCGGCACTTCCTTGCCAGGAAGCAGCGTGTAGAAGTCGTAGTCGGTGTCCTTCTTCGCCGCTTCGTCCTGCGCGCCCTTGCCCTTCCCCTTGGCAGGAGCAGGCGCGGCGTCCTGCGCGATGGCCTCCTCGTCCGCGCCACTGGCCGTGGCCGGCTGCGCGTCGGGGTTGGGCTGCGGGCGGAAGAAGCCGTCACCGCCGGACTTGAAGTACTTCGGCGCGACCAGGATCGCGACCACCGCCAGCAGGATGCCCAGCACCATCCAGGCCCAGCCGGGCAGGCCGTTGTCGCCGCCGGAATTGCGTCGTGCCTGGGACTTGCCTCGTTTCGCCGCCACTTACATCACCTCGGGGGCGCTGACGCCCAGCAGTTCGAGACCGTTGGCCAGTACCTGCCGCGTCGCCATCGCGAGCACGAGACGCGCATCGCGGGTGTTGGCGTCGTCGACCAGGAACTGGTGGTCGTTGTAGTACGTCTGGAACGTCTGCGCCAGTTCGAGCAGGTAGGCAGCGATCTGGTGCGGTTCCAGGTCGCGGCCGGCGGTCTCGACGACGTCGGAATAGCGCAGCAGCGTGGCGATGAGTTCGCGCGCTGCGACGTCGTCCAGATCCAGGGGCTGGGCGAGGCCGTTGGCCGCGTCGAACGACAGGCCGCGCTCCTTCAGCTGGCGCATCAGGCCGTACATGCGCGCATGCGAGACCTGCACGTAGTACACCGGGTTGTCGAGCGACTGGCTGCGCGCGAAGTCGATGTCGAAAGTCAGCTGCGAATCGGGCTTGCGGGCGATCAGGAACCAGCGCGTCGCATCGCGGCCGACTTCGTCGATCAGATCGCGCAGCGTGACGTAGCTGCCGGCGCGCTTGGACAGCTTCACTTCCTCGCCGCCGCGCATGACGGTGACCATCTGGTGCAGCACGTATTCCGGCCAGCCGGTCGGGATGCCGCAATCCAGCGCCTGCAGGCCGGCGCGCACGCGGGCGAGCGAGCCGTGGTGGTCGGCGCCCAGCTCGGTGATCGCGCGCTCGTAGCCGCGCTGCCACTTGCTGAGGTGATAGGCGACGTCCGGCAGGAAGTAGGTGTACGTGCCGTCGGACTTGCGCATCACGCGGTCCTTGTCGTCGCCGAAGTCGGTGGTGCGCAGCCACAGCGCACCGCCTTCCTCGTAGGTGTGGCCGTGGGCGACGAGCTCGCGCACGGTCTCCTCGACCTTGCCGTCGGTGTAGAGCGAGGACTCCAGGAAGTAGACGTCGAACGAAACGCCATAGGCTTCCAGGTCCAGGTTCTGCTCGCGACGCAGGTACGCGACGGCGAACTGGCGGATCGCGTCGAGATCGTTCGCGTCCTTCGCTCCCGTCACGACGTAGCCTTCCACCTCGACGCTGTCGCCGCGCAGGTAGGCCGCCGCGACGTCCTTGATGTAGTCGCCGCGATAGCCGTCTTCCGGCCAGTCTGGATGTTCCGGACCGTGGCCCTGCGCGCGTGCCTGCACCGAAATGGCGAGGTTGTTGATCTGCGCGCCGGCGTCGTTGTAGTAGAACTCGCGCGCCACGTTCCAGCCGTTGGCATCGAGCACGCGCGCGATGCAGTCGCCGATCACCGCCGCGCGACCGTGGCCCACGTGCAGCGGACCGGTCGGATTGGCCGACACGTATTCCACGCCGGCACGATGGCCCTTGCCGCTCTCGTTGCGACCGTAGGCGGCGCCCTGTTCGAGCACCTGGCCGATCTGGCGCCGCCATGCGGCTTCGTCGACGTGGAAGTTGATGAAGCCGGGGCCGGCGATCTCGACCTTGGCCAGGTCGGCGCTGGCCGGCAGCGCATCGACCAGCGCCTGCGCGATCGCGCGCGGATTCGAGCGCGCGGGCTTGGCGAGCAGCATGGCGGCGTTGGTGGAGAAATCGCCTTGACCTGCGTTCTTCGGACGCTCGATGACGAACTCGGGCGTGACGAGGTCGGCCGGCAGGGTGCCGGCGGCGCGGAGGGCGTCGATCGCCTGCGCCACGAGGGCGCGGAGAGTGGATTTCACGGGATTCTGCGGGGTGCTGCGGGACCGGGCATTGTACGCGAGCGGGCCCGTGGGGCCGGCCGTTCACACCCAGCCTCGCGCAGCCAGCGAGACGGGCGTCCCGTCGCCGACCACGATGTGATCAAGGAGCCGCACGTCGACCAGCGCCAGCGACTCTTTCAGGCGCGCGGTGATGGTGCGGTCCGCCGCGCTGGGCTCGGGATTGCCGCTGGGATGGTTGTGCCCGCAGATCGCGGCGGCCGCGTTGAGGGAAAGCGCGCGACGCACGACTTCGCGCGGATGAACCTGGGCGCCGTCGATGGTGCCCTGGAACAGCTCCTCGAACGCGATCGCCCGATGGCGGGTATCCAGGAACAGGACGGCAAAGACCTCATGTGGCCGGCCGCGAAGGCGCTGCGCGAAATAGCGGCCTGCTGCATGGGGATCGCTCAGCAGCGCGCCCCGTTCGAGCTCCGCGCCGAGGAAGCGATGCCCGAGCTCCAGCGCCGCGGCGAGCCGGCACGCACGTGCAGGCCCCAGCCCCGGCAGTTTCGACAAGACATCGGCCGGTTGTTCCAGCAACGTGCGCAGCGGCCCATGCGCGTGCAGCAGGTCGCGTGCGGTGGTCACCGCATCTCGGCCGCGCAGCCCGGAGCCCAGGAAGATCGCCAGCAGTTGGGCGTCGGACAACGCCTTGGCGCCATAGGCGAGCAGCCGTTCGCGCGGACGTTCGTCCGTCGGCCATTCGCGGATGTGGAGGGGGCGGATCGATGCGTCCATGGTGACCGAATGCTGGGAAAGACCGGCAGTGCTGCGCGGAAGTGGGCGGGCGGCCGCCGTTGCGCCGCTGCAGGCGATGCACCACTGAGCACCACCGCGGCGCCGCACGCCGAACCCGCACCACCGCGTTCGTGTGACGGCCGCCCGCCGTATGCGTATTCCATCGCGTCGCCGCCGCGCGCACAGGCGGGCTGGGCAGGTCGTTCGGGTAAGCTAAACGCTGATTCGGCGGTAGGTATTTTCCAGATGGTCGAGCCTCGCTCCCTGCGCGGAACCAAGATCCTGCTGTGCGTGTGCGGCGGGATCGCCGCCTACAAGTCGGCCGAACTGGTACGCCGCCTTCGCGACGCCGGCTGCGAGGTGACCGTTGCGATGACGCAGAACGCACAGCAGTTCGTCGGCACGACGACCTTCCAGGCGCTCTCGGGCGTGCCGGTGCGCACCTCGCTGTGGGATGCCGCGGCCGAAGCTGCAATGGGCCACATCGAACTGGCGCGCTGGGCCGACCGCGTCGTCATCGCCCCCGCAACCGCGAACACGCTCGCCAAGCTCACGCACGGATTCGCCGACGACCTGGTCACCACGCTGTGCCTGGCGACGACCGCGCCCATCACCGTAGCGCCGGCGATGAACCACCGCATGTGGCTGCATCCGGCCACGCAGGCGAACATCGCGACATTGCGCGAGCGCGGCGTGCAGATCGTCGGACCGAACGACGGGCCGCTCGCCGAAGGCGAATCCGGGCCGGGACGCATGAGCGAGCCGGCGGAAATCCTGATTGCACTCGGGCAGGCCCTCGCATGAGCGCGGCCGAACGCCTGCGCGGGCTGCGCATCGTCGTCAGCGCCGGTCCGACCTACGAGGACATCGATCCGGTCCGCTTCATCGGCAACCGCAGCAGCGGGAAGATGGGCTTCGCCGTGGCGCAATCGGCCGCGCGGCTCGGTGCCAACGTCGTGCTGCTCGCCGGCCCCGTGTCGCTGCCGACGCCCGCGGGCGTGACGCGCATCGACGTGCGTTCGGCCGCGCAGATGCACGAGGCGGTGCTTTCGCAGTTGCCGGCCGACATCTACATCGGCGCCGCGGCGGTCGCGGATTTCGCACCCGCGCAGGCTGCATCGAACAAGATCAAGAAGACCGCGGGGCAGGACACGCTGAACCTGACGCTGGTGCGTACGCGCGACATCCTGGCCGACATCGCCTCGCACGCGCAGCGGCCGCGGCTGGTGGTGGGCTTCGCGGCCGAAACCGATCACGTCGAGGCCTACGCGCGCGGCAAGCTCGAGAACAAGCGCCTGGACCTGATCGCCGCCAATCGCGTCGGCGTATCGGGCAGCGGTTTCGAGAGCGACGACAACACGCTGTCGGTCTTCGCCGTCGACGGCGCCAGCCACGTGCTCGGCCCCGCGCCGAAGACGTCGCTCGCCGACGACCTGCTGGAACTCATCGCCGCGCGAATGCCCGCCTGACGCGTGCCGTTGGCACGATGCTTGCGTCTCCAACACGACATCGCGTCGGTACGATACCGCGCGCACCTTCACGACGGACCGCATGAACCACACGCTCGAACTGAAGATCCTCGACCCACGCTTCGGCGGGGAATGGCCGCTGCCGACCTACGCCACGCCGGCGAGCGCCGGGCTCGACCTGCGCGCCGCGCTGGAGGAACCGCTGGCGCTTCAGCCGGGCGATGCGGCGCTGGTGCCGTCGGGCCTGGCGATCCACCTGGGCGATCCGACGATGTGCGCGGTGATCCTGCCGCGTTCGGGCCTGGGGCATAAGCACGGCATCGTGCTCGGCAACGGCACGGGGCTGATCGATGCCGACTACCAGGGGCCGCTGCTGATCAGCGTTTGGAACCGGGGCCGTGAGGCTTTTACGATCCAGCCGGGGGACCGTATCGCGCAGCTGGTGATCCTGCCGATCGTGCGGGCCGAGCTTGCGGTGGTGGACGAATTCGAAACCAGCGCCCGCGGCACGGGTGGCTTTGGCCACACGGGCGTGCGCTGACAAAGGGGATGGGAATGAAGGGTCTGGAAAAGGGACAACTGGCCGCCGGCGCAGCGCAGCTCAAGGTGCTGATCCCGGCGGTGGTCGCGCTGTTCGCGCTGCTGGCGGCGTTCTTCGCGTGGAGCGGCTACCAGCTTCACCGGGATGGCTCGCGTCGGCTGGCGATCACCGAGGCGCGCAACGCCGCCGTCGAAAGCGCGGTGAGCGCCCTCGGCGTCGAACAGAAACAGCTCACCGATCGCCTGGCGTCGCCGACGCTGCAGGCGGCGCTCGCTGCCGGCGATCTGACCGCGGCTTCGCAGGAACTCGGCAAGGGCTGGACCGGGGCGAGCGATGCCGCCGTGCTGCCGCTGGACCTCGCCGGCGAGTACGCGGCGCTGCCGAAGGGCGGCTACGGTCGGCTGGGCGTCATCGAAGCCGCGGTCGCCGCTGCCCGTCCGGTCTCCGGCTTGGTCCAGCACAACGGCGGCCCGCAGCTGGCGCTGGCGGCGCCGGCGCACGTCGGCGACAAGGCCGTTGGTGTCGCGTACGTGCGCCTGCCCATCAGCCGCATCGGTGTCGGCCTCTCGCAGGTCGACGTCTCCGATGACAGCTATCTCGCGTTGCGCCAGGGCGGCTACAGCGCGATCGAGCGCGGCGACAAGGCCCTGGCCGGCGGGGCCGAGGCGCTGGCGGCCAAGGTCCCGGGCAGTGACCTGCGCGTGGCCGCAGCGGTGCCTGACGTCGCTGGGGGCCCGTTCGGCATGGAGGCGCTGGCATGCTTCATCGCCGCGGCGGTCTTCGTGCTGTTGGCCTTCCTGGCGTGGCGCGCGCCGAAGTTCGCCGCCAAGGGCAAGGGGGCTGGCGAGGAAGATGAAGGAGCCGTTCAGACGCTGGCGGAGAGCATTGAGGCCAATCCCCCTGTCCAGGCCACCGCACCCGTGACTCCGCCCAAGCCCGCCGCACCCGTTCCCTCCATCGCCATCGACCGCGGCATCTTCCGCGCCTACGACATCCGCGGCGTGGTCGGGCAGACGCTGGATGCGGGCGTCGCCGAGCTCATCGGCCATGCGATCGGTTCGCTGATGCACGAGAAGGGCCTGACCGACATCGTCGTCGGCCGCGACGGCCGCCTGTCCGGTCCGGCGCTGGTTGAAGGCCTGATCGCCGGCCTGCGCAAGGCCGGCCGCAACGTCATCGACATCGGCCTGGCGCCGACGCCGGTCGTGTACTTCGGTGCCTACCACCTCCGCGCGGGCTCCTGCGTGTCGGTGACCGGCAGCCACAATCCGCCGGACTACAACGGCTTCAAGATCGTGGTCGGCGGCGAGACGCTCTCCGGCGACACCATCACCGACCTTTACGCGCGCATCGCCGACGACCGCCTGCACCTGGGCGACCTCGGCTCGCTCGTCCAGCGCGACATTTCCGAGGACTACGTCCAGCGCATCGCGTCGGACGTGCAGATCGACCGCCCGCTGCGCGTGGTCGTCGATGCCGGCAACGGCGTGGCCGGCGAGATCGGCCCGCGCGTGCTGGCCGCCATCGGCGCCGACGTGACGCCGCTGTACTGCGACATCGACGGCACGTTCCCGAACCACCATCCGGACCCGAGCGAGCCCCACAACCTCACCGACCTGATCCGCATGGTGCAGCGCCTGGAAGCGGACGTCGGCATCGCCTTCGACGGCGACGGCGACCGTCTGGGCGTGGTGACGCGCGAGGGCGAGAACATTTTCCCGGACCGCCTGCTGATGCTGTTCGCCGCCGACGTGCTCGAACGCAACCCGGGCGCGGTCATCCTGTTCGACGTGAAGTGCACCGGTCGCCTGCCGGGCCACATCCTGCGCCACGGCGGCAGCCCGCTGATGTGGAAGACGGGCCATTCGCTGATCAAGGCCAAGATGCGCGAGACCGACGCGGAGCTGGCCGGCGAGATGAGCGGCCACTTCTTCTTCAAGGAACGCTGGTACGGCTTCGACGACGGCATCTACGCCGCGGCGCGCCTGCTGGAGATCCTGGCGGCGTCGCCGCGCAGTCCGAGCGAGACCCTCGGCGCGCTGCCCAACGGCATCTCGACGCCGGAGATCAAGGTCGACGCGCCCGATGGCGACCCGCACAGCTTCGTGGAATGGTTCCGCGATGAGGCCAAGTTCGAGGGCGCGCGCCTGTCGACGATCGACGGCCTGCGCGTGGACTTCCCGGACGGCTGGGGCCTGGTGCGCGCGTCCAACACCACGCCCGTGCTGGTGATGCGCTTCGATGCGGATTCGCCCGAAGCGCTCGCGCGCATCAAGGCCGACTTCCGCACCCAGCTGCTGGCGCTGCGGCCGGATCTGGCGCTGCCGTTCTAAGGTGGCTGCGCCACCCCGGAACGAAGAGGCCGACGGTGCGAACCGCCGGCCTTTTTCTTTCCGCGCTGGTTTGAACGATCCCGATGCGGACCGTCCGGACTCAGCCCTTGGAGGGCTGCTTGAGCGCGTGGTAGCGCTCCAGCGCCGCGGCGAGTTCCTCGTCGATCATCTCGCGTTCGGCGAGCTGCTGGACGAGCAGTTCCTGCTGGCGGATCAGCTGGTCGTGCTGGATGCGCACGTTCTGCTGCGCGGGCTTGGGCACCGGCTTGCCGGACAGCTCGTTCTCGCCGGCGCGACGAAGCAGGGCGACGAGCGTGTCGCGGCGGCCCACGACGCCCAGACGCGAGGCCTTGATCGCCTCGTCCATCACCGCCTGGCGTTCGCCGAATGCGCGGCGCAGGTCGTCCTCGGTGGCGTAGGACTCGACCATCGCCTGCTCTCGGCGGCTGTTCGCTTCGGCGACCGCGGCGCTCTCCTTGTCGAGCTTCGCCTGCGCCTCGGCGGCGGCGCGCTCCTCGGGCGTCAGCGCCCGGGCGATCTGCTTGGTAGCCAGGCCGCTCTTGGCATTGATCTCGGTGCGTGCGTTGTCCACCGCGTGCGCGGGCAGCGCATCGCCGCATACGCGGGCGCCGTTCTCGTTCCAGCAGTAGAGCTTCTTGGCGCCGCCTGCCGCAGCGGGCTTCTTCTGGGCGACGGCTGCGCCTGCAGTGGCGAACATCAGCGTGCAGACGAACAGCGGCACGGTGCGGCTCAGCAGGGTGCGATGGATCACGTTGCGGTTCGTCACGTCAGCAAAGTCCGAAGGATCTGTCGGGATTCCCCCAGAATCATGCAAGAGTCACGCCAGCATCAGCCGCAACGACGGCGCCCGGCATCAGCCGGCCGAGTCGCTGCCGTAGGCCTGCCGATAGGCCAGCAGGCGCTCGCGTTGCGCCGACAGCTCCGCGTTGCCGCCGGCGAAGTCCAGCAGGTCGGACAGCGTTGCGACCGCGATGACCGGCAAGCCATGGTCGGCCGCGACCGATTGTGCCGCTGAGCGTCGGGTTTTGGCCGGGTCGATGGCTTCCTGCCGATCGAGTGCAATGACAATGCCGGCGGTTTCGCCACCTGCGTCACGAATCAGTCCGAGCGCCTCGCGGATCGCGGTGCCGGCGGTGATCACGTCGTCGACGATCAGCACGCGGCGGCCCTGGAGCGGTGCACCGATCAGGTTGCCGCCCTCGCCATGGGTCTTGGCTTCCTTGCGGTTGAACGCCACCGGCAGGTCGCGGCCGCGACGCGCGTACTCGCACGCCAGCGCGGTCGCCAGCGGAATGCCCTTGTAGGCCGGGCCGAAGAGCAGGTCGAACCCGACGCCGTGCGCATCGATCGCATCGGCGTAGCACGCGGCCAGGCCGGCCAGCGCGGCGCCGGAATCGAAGCGTCCCGCGTTGAAGAAGTACGGGCTTTGGCGCCCGGACTTCAGCGTGAAGTCCCCGAAACGCAGGGCGTCGGCGCGCAGGGCGAGGTCGAGGAAACGGGCGCGGTGGTCTTGGGTCATGTCGTCGTGTGCGGGTGGAGGAACTGCAGCATCACGTGCTGCGGGCCGGCGCTGCCGCCGTGGAAAAGCTCGCCGGTGTCGATGAAACCGGACTTCAGGTATGCCGAGATCGCCGGCGCGTTGATGCAGTTGACCGTGAGCACCAGCACCTCGCGGCCGGGATGGCGCGCGCGCAGGTCGTCGCAGCAGGCGTTCATCGCCATGCGGCCGTAGCCGCGGCCCTGCTGGCGGTGATCGATCACGAACGCACGCAGGCCGACGCTCGGCATGCCGAGCGAACGGCCGACGACGGCATTGGGCGCGAAATCGAGCCGGTAGAAGCCGACGATCGCGTCGTCGGCGATCACGGCGATCGCCTCGCTCATCGGGTCGCGCAGCGTGTCGCCGAGATTGAAGGCCGTGTCGCCGACGTAGCGGTACTGGTCCGGCGCCACGCGCAGCGCACGCACGGCGCGCGCTGCGGTGGAGTCGGGATCCACGATCGGTTCGACGCGGACGCGGGCGGTGACGGCGGACATGGCGGGAATGATAGCCCCGGGGCCATTTGAACCGCCCCGCCGCGCCGTTACCGCACGCCGGGCCGACGCCGACGCGCGAGGGGCTATGATCGCCGGCACATCGTCGTGGAGTGCGCATGCGCATCATCAGCTTCAACGCCAACGGCCTGCGTTCGGCCGCCAACAAGGGCTTCTTCGACTGGTTCCGCACGCAGGACGCCGACGTGTTGTGCGTTCAGGAAACCAAGGCGCAGGAGCACCAGCTCGCTGGCCCGCAGTTCCTGCCCGAGGGGTATCGCGCGTGGTTCAAGGACGCGATCACGAAGAAGGGCTACAGCGGCGTGGCGATCTACAGCCGGCGCGAGCCCGATGAAGTCCGCACGAGCATGGGCTGGGCGCCGTTCGACGACGAAGGCCGCTACATCGAGGCGCGCTTCGGCAACCTGAGCGTAGTGTCGTTCTACATCCCGTCGGGCTCGTCGGGCGAACTGCGGCAGGGCTTCAAGTTCGAGGTGATGGAATGGCTGAAGCCGCATCTCGACCAGTGGCTCGCCAGCGGCCGCGACTACGTGCTGTGCGGTGACTGGAACATCGTGCGCTCGAAGCTCGACATCAAGAACTGGACGAGCAACCAGAAGAATTCCGGTTGCCTGCCGCCCGAGCGCGAGTGGCTCAACGGGCTGTGCGTGGACACCTCGGGCTGGATCGATGCCTACCGCGCGCTGCACGCCGAGGGCCAGGACTACACCTGGTGGAGTAACCGCGGCGCCGCGCGCGCAAATAACGTCGGATGGCGCATCGACTACCAGCTGTGCACGCCGTCGCTCGCCTCGAAGCTGAAGGCGTGTTCGATCCTGCGCGAGCCGCGTTTCTCCGACCACGCGCCTTTCAGCGTCGACTATGACTTCTGAAGCGGCGCCGGCTGCCGAGCCGAAACTGAAGGGCTGGCGCCTGGTCGCCGCGAACCTGCGCGAGCCGAAAGTGCTGGTGATGCTGCTGCTGGGCTTCAGCTCGGGCATCCCGATCTACCTGGTCGGCAACACGCTCGGCTACTGGATGCGCGAGAACGCGATCGAGCTGTCGACGATCGGCTTCCTCTCGTGGGTCGGCCTCGCGTATTCGCTGAAATTCCTGTGGGCGCCGCTCATCGACAAGCTCGACGCGCCGGTGCTCGGGAAGTGGCTGGGGCGTCGTCGCGGCTGGATGCTGTTGTCGCAGGTCATCGTGGCGATCGCGCTGTTCGGCATGGCGAACGTGCAGCCGCAGGAAGGCCAGCTGGTGCTGTGGGCCCAGACGCTGGACCAGCTGGTGGTATTCGGCGTGCTGGCGCTGGTGGTGGCCTTCGCATCGGCAACGCAGGACATCGTGATCGACGCCTGGCGCATCGAGATCGCCTCCAGCAACGAGCAGCAGGGCCTGCTGACGGCGACGTCCGCGCTCGGGTACCGCGGCGCGCTGCTGGTCACCGACTCGCTGATCCTGATCTTCGCCGCGCACATCGGCTGGTCGCTGTCGTACGAGGTGATGGCGGCGCTGATGGGCGTAGGCATCCTCGCCACCTTCCTGGCGCGCGAGCCCGCCGCCAGCGTGCAGGCCGCCGCTGCATCGCATGGTTCGATGCTGTCGGCGCAGGGGATCTACGACGCGATCGTTGCCCCGTTCGTCGTGTTCTTCCGCGAGCACGGCAAGTGGGCGCTGGTGATGCTGCTGGCGATCAGCCTGTATCGCCTGCCGGATTTCGTGCTCGGCCCGATGGCAAATCCCTTTTACGCCGATCTCGGAATGGACAAGGAAACCGTCGGCGCCGTCCGCGGCAGCTTCGGCCTGCTGGCGACCACGCTGGGCATCGCCGCCGCCGGCCTGTGCGCGGTGCGCTTCGGCTTCTTCACGACCCTGATGGCGGGCGCGGTGCTCGGTCCGGGATCGAACCTGGCCTTCTCGTACCTGGCGCTGCACGGCGCCGATGCCGGCGTCTTCACGGCGGTGATGGTGATCGACAACTTCTGCTCGGGCTTCGCCGGCGTCGCGCTGATCGGCTACATGTCCAGCCTGACCAGCGCTGGCTACACGGCCACGCAGTACGCCCTGCTCAGCTCGTTCTACGCGCTGCCGGGCAAGGTACTGAAGGGAATGTCCGGCTGGACGATCGAACAACTGGAAGTGGGCCGCAGTTTGCTCGAGGCGTATTCGCTATTCTTCGCCGGAACGGCCCTGATCGGGATACCCGCACTGCTACTGTGCCTGGTCCTGGCCGCTCGCCGCACGGGCGCCCGCGCACCTGCGGTGGAATGACCAGGCACCGGCCTGGAAGGAAATCCGAATGACCGACATCATCCTTCACGACATCGACCCGCTGCTGCTCGACCGCGTCAAGCGCGTCGCGCAGGCACGCAGCTGGCCGTTGCAGGAAGCGCTGATGCATCTGCTCGAACATGGCCTGTTCGCGTGCGAGGCCGAGCTCGCCGCGCGCTTCACCGACTCCGATGCGATGGCGCTGCAGGCCGCCATCGCCGCACTGGAGCACATTCCGAGCGATCCGGGTTTCTCGAAGATCGGCCGCATGGAGCGGCCGTCGGACGTCAGCGTCGCCCCGCTCGACAGTGCCGGCTTGACCGACGTCGACCGCGACCTGATGGCCTACGCGCAGAAGAGCTGATCCCCGCGGAACTGCGGGGCCACCGCCTCAGGCGACCGGATGCACCACGCCGAGCACGCGCAGGCCGCGCGCGCCGGTCACGCTGGGCAGGTTGCCGGGCAGGCCCGACAGCGTCTGCCGCGCCAGCCACGCGAACCCCATCGCCTCGACGAAGTCCGGATCCACGCCATGACGCGCCGTGGATTCGACGACCGCCTCCGGCAGATGCGCGCCGATACGCTCCAGCAGGCGCGGGTTATGCACGCCCCCGCCACAGGCGAGCACGCGACGCGTAGTCGGCTGGTGCGCGCGCAACGCGTCGGCGATGGTGATGGCGCTCAGTTCCAGCAGCGTGGCCTGCACGTCCGCAGGCGACTCGTCGCCATCGAGGCGGCGTTCGACCCAGCGCAGGTGGAACTGCTCGCGGCCGGTGCTTTTGGGCGGCGGCAGCATGAACCAGGGCTCATCCAGCAGGCGCGCCAGCAGCTCGGCATCGAGTTCGCCTTGCGCCGCGAAGGCGCCACCGGCGTCGTACGCGGCGCCCGTGTGGCGCAGGCACCACGCGTCGAGCAGGCAGTTCGCCGGGCCGGTATCGAAGCCGCGCACGGGGCCGTCAACCGGCAGCAGGGTGAAATTGGCGATGCCGCCGAGGTTCAGCACCGCGCGGTCTTCGTCCGCGTCGGCCAGCAGCGCCGCGTGCAGCGCGGGCAGCAGCGGCGCGCCGTGGCCGCCAGCGGCGACGTCGCGGCGGCGGAAATCGGCCGCGGTGGCGATGCCGGTGCGTTCGGCGATCAGCCCGCCGTCGCCCATCTGCCAAGTGAAGGGATGGCGGCCGTCGAAGCGCGCCCCTTCCGGGCGGTGGCGAACCGTCTGGCCGTGCGAGCCGATGGCGCGCACGTCGCCGGCCGGCACGCCGGCTTCGGCCAGCAGGCGCTGCGTCGCGTCGGCAAAGGACTCGGCGATCTGCACGTCCAGCGTGCCCAGTTCGTCCAGCGACTGCGCATCGGACCCCTGGCCCAGCGCGACCAGGCGCTCGCGCAGCGCGTCGTCCCAGGCGTAGGTGCGGCCCAGCAGCAGTTCGACGGCGTCGCGGCCGTCGGGGTGTCGTTCGAAGCGGACGAGCGCGGCGTCGATGCCGTCCGCGCTGGTGCCGGAGATCAGGCCGACGAAGAGTCCGTCGACCGGCGGGCCCGAAGACCCGGCCGCGGAAGCCGGCACGTCAGGCCTTGGTCTTCGCGGTCTTGGCCGGCTTGCGCGCGGCCGGCGAGGGCTCGGACGCGTCGGCGTAGATGATGTTCTCGACCTTCTGGATCCGCGCCAGCGCGACGGACGTCTGCGCGCGGAACTGCGCCAGCGCGTTGCCCGACAGCGGCTCCGGCGGCGGCATGGTGATCGACAGCGGGTTGCGGTGCACGCCGTTGACGCGGAATTCGTAATGCAGGTGCGGACCGGTCGACATGCCGGTGCTGCCGACGTAGCCGATCACCGTGCCCTGCGCGATGCGCTGGCCCGGGCGGATCTTGCCGATGCGCGACATGTGGCCGTACAGCGTGCTGTAGCCGCGGCCGTGGTCCAGCACGACGGCGTTGCCGTAGCCGCCCTGCCAGCCGGCCGAGACGACGCGCGCGTCGCCGGCGGCCATGATCGGCGTACCGGTGCGGGCCGCGTAGTCCACGCCCTTGTGCATGCGCGTGCGGCCCAGGACCGGGTGTTTGCGCGTGCCGAAGTTCGAGGTCAGGCGCGCATACGGGATCGGCATGCGGATGAAGCTCTTCTTCAGCGGACGGCCGTCGCCGGTGAAGTACTCGGCCTTGCCGTCGCGCTCGAAGCGGAAACCGGTGTGCAGCTTGCCACCGGTGGTGAAGGTCGCCGCCAGCACCGGACCGGTGCGCAGCAGTTCGCCTTCGCGCCAGGTCTGCTCGACGACCACGCTGAAGCGGTCGTCGGCGCCGACGTCTTCGTTGAAGTCGATGTCGTACTTGAAGATGTCGTCGGTCAGGGTGTTGATGTTGTTGCCCGACAGGCCCAGCTTGCGGGCCGAACGGAACAGCGACTTGCCGACCTTGCCACTGATCACCACGGTGCGGGTCTCGGTCGGGCGGACGGTGACCTTCTCGGTGACCTTGTCGCCGGCGATCGCCAGCTCGACGCGGTGGCTGTCGTCGCGGTCGTAACGGAAGGTGCGCAGTTCACCGCTGACCGGCAGGTCGAAGGCGAGCTCGGTGCCGGGCTTCAGGCGCGTCAGGACGGACTTGTCGCCGGGAACGGCCTCCAGGATCTGGTGCATCGTCGAAGCCGGGAGGTCCATGTCCTCGAAGACCGCGCCGAGCGTCTGGCCGCGCTCCACGCGCACGATCTGCCAGCTGTCGCCGCTGTGGCCCTTCAGGCGCGACAGCGGGAGCGGCGGCAGCGCCAGCGCCAGCGAGCTGCGCTGGGCATGGGCCGGCGCCGGGACATTGGAAGTGGGACCGAAGCCGGGCACGATCGCGGCAACAAGCACGCCAAGGGTCGCAAACAGGCTTGCGTGCGCCCAGTGGCGGCGCGTCCAGCGGCCATTGAAACCCCGGGACACCTGGCTTGCGGCGACCGGACGGTGCAGAGCGGCTTCACGCAGCGCCTTAAGTCGTTGGCGCCGATCCGTACCGGTCTCGGAAGTCGTCATGTGTGTGTCCCGCGCGCAGGTGTGAAGGCGATGTAGCGGCGTTACCATAGAGGCGCGAGCAGTGTGCGTCAAACCCTTGAACTGAATAGGGTTTTTCTTCACGTGCCCCGGCGGTTATGTTTAACCATGATTTAACCCGAATCCATGATCGTGATCGCATTGCGCGTTCACCATTCACCAGCGAGTCTCACTTTGTCCCCCCAGATTTCCGCCCCTGTCCAAGATGCCCTCGACCTCATCGGCCGCGGCGCCGACGAGATCCTCAAGCGCGAGGAGCTGGAGGCCCGCCTCAAGCTCGGCCGCCCGCTGCGAATCAAGGCCGGCTTCGACCCGACCGCGCCCGACCTGCATCTGGGCCACACGGTGCTGCTGAACAAGATGCGCCAGTTCCAGGACCTCGGGCACCAGGTGATCTTCCTGATCGGCGACTTCACCGGAATGATCGGCGACCCGACCGGCAAGAACGTCACCCGCAAGCCGCTCACCCGCGAAGACGTGCTCGCCAACGCGCAGACCTACGCCGACCAGGTCTTCAAGGTGCTGGACAAGGAGCGCACGGAAGTGCGCTTCAACTCCGAATGGTTCGGCCAGATGGGCGCGGCCGACATGATCAAGCTCGCCGCGCAGCACACGGTCGCGCGCATGCTCGAACGCGACGATTTCGCCAAGCGCTACGCGGCGCAGCAGTCCATCGCCATCCACGAGTTCCTGTATCCGCTGGTGCAGGGTTACGACTCGGTCGCGCTGAAGGCCGACGTCGAACTCGGCGGTACCGACCAGAAGTTCAATCTGCTCATGGGGCGCGGCCTGCAGGAGCATTACGGCCAGGCGCCGCAGATCGTGCTGACGATGCCGTTGCTCGAAGGCCTGGACGGCGTCAACAAGATGTCCAAGTCGCTGGGCAACTACATCGGCATCAACGAGCCGGCCATCGACATGGTCACCAAGACGATGAAGATCGACGACGTGCTCATGTGGCGCTGGATCGACCTGCTCAGCTTCGAGATCGGCATCGCCGAAGCCGCGCAGCTCAAGCGCGATATCGAGGGTGGACAGCTCAATCCGCGCGACCTGAAGCTGCGCCTGGCGCGCGAGCTTGCTGCGCGTTTCCACGGGGAATCGGCTGCGGAGCTGGCGATCGCCGGGTGGAATGCCGCGGTGCGCGGCGAGGGCGATATCGCGTCGCTGCCCATCAACGACGTCGCCGTGCCCGCAGAAGGCGTGCGCATCGCGGCGTTGCTGACGGCGGCGGGCCTGACGCCGAGCAATTCGGAGGCGAACCGCAAGCTGAAGGAACGTGCGGTGCGACTCGACGGCGAAGTCATCGAAGACGTGCAGCGTGTGTTCGTGCCGGGCTTCGAAGGCGTGCTTGCGGTGGGCAAGCGCACGTTTGCGCGCGTTCGCCTGATCGCGGCCTGACGTCGTACTGCGTGCGTTGTTGAACGCACGCATTGATGTTGCGCGCGTCGTTCATGAAGCTTCAAAAAATTTCTTCGCAAACCTCTTCCAATTCCGATTGTGCGTGTGCACAATGCGCGCCCCGCCGAGGTGAATCACTGACGCGGGACGCGGTTGAAGCGGCGGTTTTCGAAGGGCGGTT
>NZ_QTJR01000015.1 GCF_003382285.1 Lysobacter soli | reverse complement strand
GAAGGCAGGGATCCATTTTTCCGGTCCGTCACCGTCTTTCGTCAGGCGTGACGCTTGCACGCATGGATTCCCGCCTTCGCGGGAATGACGGTGAGTCGGTTTGCCGGAATGCGGAGTGCCCGGGCGGTACGGGCCTGGGTCCCGGCTTTCGCCGGGATGACGCTTCGGACCTGCTTCCGAATCCCCGGTCAGTGGCGGAAATGCCGCACGCCGGTGAAGACCATCGCCAGGCCGTGTTCGTCGGCCGCGGCGATGACTTCGTTGTCGCGCATCGAACCGCCCGGCTGGATCACGGCCTTGATGCCCGCTTCGGCCGCGGCGTCGATGCCGTCGCGGAACGGGAAGAAGGCATCCGACGCCATCACCGAACCCGGCACGATCAGGCCGGCGTCGTTCGCCTTGATGCCGGCGATGCGCGCCGAATACACGCGGCTCATCTGGCCAGCGCCGACACCGATGGTGCGGTGATCCTTCGCATACACGATGGCGTTGGACTTCACGAACTTCGCCACGCGCCACGCGAACAGCAGGTCGTCGAGCTGCTCCTTTGTCGGCGCGATCTTCGTGACGACCTTCAGCTCGTCGCGCGTGACTTCGCGGATGTCGGCCGTCTGCATCAGCAGGCCCGAGCCGACGCGCTTGACGTCGACGTTGTTGCGGCCGTCG
Source organism: Lysobacter soli (assembly GCF_003382285.1). GTDB lineage: Bacteria > Pseudomonadota > Gammaproteobacteria > Xanthomonadales > Xanthomonadaceae > Lysobacter_J > Lysobacter_J soli. Next base: position 82,940 of record NZ_QTJR01000015.1, on the reverse strand, counting down.
CCGTGCGGGATGCGCAGCACGCGCACGTTTGCCTTCTTGCGTGCGTAGTCGAGCGCGCCTTCCTCGTAGTCCGGCGCGATCAGCACTTCGACGAACTGGCGGTCGAGGATCGCCTTCGCGGTCGCCGCATCGAGCTTCGTGTTGAACGCGAGGATGCCGCCGAAGGCGGACGTCGGATCGGTCGCGTACGCGAGTTCGTATGCGTCGCCGCAAGCGACGCCTTCGGCCACGCCGCACGGGTTGGCGTGCTTGACGATCACGCACGCCGGACGCTCGAACTGGCGCACGCATTCCCACGCGGCGTCGGCGTCGGCGAGGTTGTTGTAGCTCAGCTCCTTGCCCTGCAGCTGCGTGAACGTCGCCAGCGTGCCCGGCACCGGCCACAGGTCGCGGTAGAACGCGCCCGCCTGGTGCGGGTTTTCGCCGTACCGCAGGTCCATCACCTTCACGAAGCTGCCGTTGGCCTGCGCGGAGAACGCGGCGCGCGAGCCGTCCTCGACGTTGATCGACGACAGGTAATCGCTGATGCGGGCGTCGTACTGCGCGACGCGGTTGAACGCGGCGACCGACAATGCGAAGCGCGTCTTGCCGGACACGGCGCCGTTGTTGTCCTTCAGCTCGGCGACGAGCGCGTCGTATTGCGCCGGATCCGTAGCGACCGTCACGCGCGCGAAGTTCTTCGCCGCCGAACGCAGCATCGCCGGGCCGCCGATGTCGATGTTCTCGATGATGTCTTCCAGCGTGCTCGCCGGATCCACCGACACCTTCTCGAACGGATACAGGTTCAGCACGAGCAGGTCGATCGCGCCGATGCCGTGCTGCGCCATCACCGCTTCATCCAGGCCGGCGCGGCCGAGCAGGCCGCCGTGCACGATCGGATGCAGCGTCTTGACGCGGCCGTCCATCATTTCCGGGAAACCGGTGACGTCGCTGACGTCCTTCACCGGCAGGCCGGCATCGCGGATGGCCTTGGCGGTACCGCCGGTGGAGAGCAGCTCGACGTTGAGCGCGTGCAGCGCGCGCGCCAGTTCGATCAGGCCGGTCTTGTCGGAGACGGACAGCAGGGCGCGGCGGACAGTGACCGGCGGGCCGGACAGGAGTTCGGAGGTCATGGGGGTGGCAGCGTGCGGCGGGGAGCTGGGAATTATACGCAGCGGGGCTGGGCGGGCTCCGGCGTGCGAAGCACGGTTGCCTTGACGCCGCGATTCCTGCGAGGACGTGGCGCTTGAAAAGCCGCCATTCCCGCGAAGGCGCGGCGCTTTGAAGCCGTCATTCCCGCGCAGGCGGGAATCCATGTCTCGGAAGTGCTACGGCTTTCGGAGGGCGTGATGCGCGCAGGCATGGATCCCCGCCTTCGCGGGGATGACAGCAGAGGGCGCGACGACAGCGGAAAGCGCGAGAGACGACAGCAGAGAACGGAGGACGTCGGAAACGGACGACGGCAAAGAACGAACGGCGTTTACGCGCGTCGAGCTGGCGCGTTCAATCCAGTCCGTATTCGCGCAGTTTCTTGCGCAGCGTGGCGCGATGGATGCCGAGCATCGAGGCCGCACGGCTCTGGTTGCCGTCGCAGTGCTGCAGTACTTCCACGAAGAGCGGGATCTCGAGTTCGCGCAGCGCGATCTCGTAAAGGTTCTCGGTGCCGTGACCGTCCAGGTCGCCGAGGAAACGACGGATCGACGTGGCGACATGGTCGCGCAGCGGCACGCGCGGCGCGGGTCGTGCGATGTCGTTTCGGTCGGTCGCGGCGTTCAAACGGAATCCCCAGTGTCGCGTCGATCCGGCCCGGTGCGGGATCGGCGGGAGGGCGAGTCTATCGCGCGCCTGTCGCAGGCGCCAATGATGCGGCGAGGTCAGCGGAAGTCGAACGTGAACGCCACGATGCGCGGTGCCGGTTCGATGACCTGGAACGTCACATTCGCGCTCTGTCCGGGCAACAACCGGTCGTCGGGACGATGCGCGCCGCGGTATTCAGCAGGGGCGAACGCACGCACGCCGACCGGGCGGCCATCCACGTCGGACAGGCTCAGCACCAGTGTCGGCCAGGGCTGCGGCCAACGCGCATCGTTGCGGAAACTCGCGTCCACGGCGAGCACGCCGGGCGCGTTCGGCTGCGGTCGCACGCTGCGCTGGAGCATCGTGAACGCCGCCGGTTCGCGCCACGCCGGCACGTCGCAGCGCAACACGCCGCATGCGCCGGTGACGAGCGGTCGCCAGCGCGGATCGGCGGCGAGTTCATGTCGCTGAGCGAGCAATAACTGCAAGGCGAACAACAGTGCGAGCGCGGCGATGCCGGCGTGCCAGCCCCAGTGCGTGCGCGTGGCCGCGTGCTGCACGCCGTGGCGCGCGAAGCTCGGCGCACCTTTTCGACGCGGCCGTGCAGTACGTTTCGCGGGGCGTGCCGGCGTACCGCCGACCGTGGCCGCGGCGATGGCGTCTTCGTAAGTCGGCGATGGCGATTCGATCGTGCCATCGCCCGCATCGACGGCTTCATCGGTGGTTGCGGGCGTAACCGTCGTCGCGTCGGATGTTGCGTCGATGGGCGCTGCGTCGTCCGTCGCGTGCGAGGTCGCCAGTATGGGTTCGCCCGGCCGCGCGTCTTCAATCGTCGAAACGGTTTCCTCGACGGACGATTCCGTCGACGCTTCGTCCTGCACCAGGCCATCGCAACGCGGGCAACGCTGTGGCGCACCGTCCGGACGGACGATGAGCGCGACGAGGAAACCGCAGTGCGGGCAGGGAACGAACATGGCGGCTATTCAAACATGCCGCCGTGCGCCGATGTCATCGGCGGCGCACGCCTGTGACGCGCATCCAGTCTTCCATCCGCTCGGCGCGAAGGTCGTCGAAGTCGGCGCGGTAGCGCGCCATGACCTCGTCTTCCTGCCCCGCGAGGATGCCCGACATCGCGATGCGACCGCCCGGCGCGACGCGCGCGAGGAGCGTGTCGGCCAGCGCCACCAGCGCCGAGGCGAGGATGTTGGCGACCACCACCGGATAGGTGTCGACTGGTTCGGTCTCCGGCGAGTACGCCACCAGCCGGTCGGCCACGCCGTTGCGCTGCGCGTTGTCGTCGGTGGCGGTGAGCGCCTGCGGGTCGTTGTCGACGCCGATGGCCTGCGCCGCGCCAAGCTTTAGCGCCGCCAGCGCGAGGATGCCCGACCCGCAACCGAAATCGAGCACGCGCTGGCCGGCCAGCGCGCCCTGGTCGGCGAGTTCGTCGAGCCACTGCAGGCACAGCGCCGTGGTCGGATGCGTGCCCGAACCGAACGCCAGGCCCGGATCGAGCCGGACCACGGCGGCATCGGCGGCGTCGGCGCCTTCGGGCAGGTCGTGGTTCCACGGCACGATCCAGGTGCGACGGCCGAAGCGCAGCGGCTCGTACTGATCCATCCAGGCGCGTTCCCAGTCCTGGTCCTCGACGTCGCGGAAACTGGCGCGCGACCAGTCCAGTCCTTCGTCAGCGGCGTCGAGTGCGTAGAGCAGCAGCTCCGGCGAGGTGCCGCCTTCGAACAGCGCGGTCAGCAGCATCTCGTTCCACAGCGGCTGCTCGCCGACGCCGGGCTCGAAGATTGCCTGTTCGTCGGGGGCGTCGGCATGCTGGTCGGCCAGCGTCACGGCCAGCGCACCGACGTTTTCCAGCGCGCGCTCGTAGCGCGGCTGCTGGGCTTCGGTGCAGGGCAGGGTGAGTTCCAGGAACGGCATGGCGACTCGGGACAACGGCGACGGGCGGCCATGGTGGGCCGTGGCCGGGACGGCGTAAAGCGGGAGCGGATCACATGCCTGCATTCGGCGCCCGCATTCAGATACCGCGCCGCGGCGCTTTGCACTACTTGGCCTAGAATGGCCCAACGCCGGCGCCAGCCGGTGATCCCCCGCCGATGACCGACACCCTGCAAACCGGGATGAGCAGACGATCGCCTTCGTGGCCGGGCACCCGCACGCTCGCCTGGGCGACGCTGGTGCTGCTCGTCGTCGCGTCGGTGGCGGCGTGGGTGCAGGGCGGCGATCACGACAGCGTCGAGCGCGTCGCCATCGCGACGGCCGTGGATGCCCGTCTTCCCGAAGGAAGCGTCGATCGGACGATAGACCGACCGCGCGCGAGCGCGATCCAGACACCTGACGCCGCACCGGCGACGCGTTCGACGATCCGGCAGGCGTTCGATTCCAGCCGCGACCTGTTCGCCTACGCGCAATCGCTCGAGCCGGCCGCGCGCGAGCGCGATGCCGACGCGATCTGGATGATCAGCCGCGTCTACGAATACTGCTCCGGCTTCGCGACATCGCCGGCGGCGTTCGATCGCGACACGCGCGTGATCGGCGAGATGGGAATGCGCGGCTCCGCGGCTATGGTCGCCGCACGCGAGCGCGTCAGCGAACGTTGCGCGCGTTTCGCGCCGCAGGACGAACTCACGCCGCGGATGATCGTGCTCAAGCGCGTGGAAGCGGCCGAAGCCGGTAGCGTCGCCGCGGAGGCCTCGCTGATGGCCTCCGGCGAGCCGCTCGAGGACACGCCCGAATACAAGCGCGAGCTCGTCGAGCGCGTGCAGAAGTCCGAAGACCCCGAAGCCTATTCCGCGCTCGCGCCGGCGATGGGCATCGCGGCCAGCGGCAAGGTCGAGTACAGCGACAAGGTCGCCGGCACGCAGTTCTCCGAACTGGCGTGGCAACTGGCGGCATGCCGCTTGGGCATGGACTGCACGGCCGACAGCGCGCTGATGACCTCCTACTGCGCCAACGGCGGCATCTGTTCCAGCGTGCCCGGGCAGGATTTCGAACGCTTCGTCTTCGACGCCGCCGTGCCGCGTCAGGGCGTGGACGTGATCAACGACATGGTCGACTCGCTCATGGGCGGGAAGAGGGAACTGAAATGAAAAGTGTTGCACTGACAACGAGGCCGCTGGCGGGAAAGGTCCGCCGGTATTTCTGGGTGCTGCTGTTCGCCACCTACTCGGTGGGCGCGGCCGGCGTGATGATCGACGTGCTCGCCGACGAGTACCGCCACCTGTCCCAGGTCGCGGTGACGACCGCGCGTTCGTCCGAGGAACTGCGGATGTCGGGTGCGGCGCAGGTCGCGGCGGTGTACCGCGCCAGCAGCGGCGCGCCGTTCTCGACACTGCCCCCGGGCAGCACGTTCAAGGTCGTCTGGCCCGACGGCTCCAGCGAATACGTCATGGTCGTGAATCCGACATCAAGCGCCGGCACGCAGCCCATCGCGGGCACGCAGAGCACGGGCAGGAAGATCGGCAACAACGACCTGATCGATGCCGCCGCCGATGCCTCCGGGGCCGTGCATCGCTGATGCTGTGAACCTGTTTGCGGGCGCCCTCAGCGCGACGCCCGCTCCGCGCGCCCGGCGGGCGCGGTCTCGAACTGCGGCGGGACGAAATCCACCGGTACCCGCACGATCGACCCCGATTCCTGGCGCTCGGACTGGATGCGCCATCCCCAGGCGGTAGTGATCGCCGACTGGTCCAGCTGCGGATAGCCCGACGACTCGCTCAGGCGCACCGCACGAACTTCCCCGCATGGATTGACCAGCAGGCGCAGCTCGACGCGGCCGCCATCGCCGTGGCGCGCGAGCGAAGCCGGGTAGCGCGGCGCCGGCATCTGTTTCGGTGCCGGCGTGCAGGCTTCCTTCTCGATCAACCCTCGCCATGCGTCGTAGGACGTCGAATCGTCGCGCGTGGAGGGCTCCGGAGGCGACATTGCGGCCGTTTCGGCGCGAAGCTTGCGGCACGAAGCGGCGGCCGGATCGCAGTGCACGCGGGCAAGGATGCGGTAGTTCTGGGCGTCGGAGCGGTCGATCACCTGCACCGCGGCGCCCGGCCAGCGTCCCGCGTCCGGCGGCGAGAAGGTCCACTGTCCGGCGGACTCGCCGCTGTCGATGGAAAAGCTCGTCAGGTCGGGGCGGAAGGCGAAGTAGTCCGCGTCCGGCAATGCGGCCAGCTCGCGCTCGTCCATGGCGCCGCTGGTGCGGTACCAGGCGAGCAACTGTTCGCGGTACAGCCGCGCGACGTCGTCGTCGGCGTCGCCGACAAGTTCGACCTTCAGCCAGTCGGTCGGCGCCTTCGCCCCGACGCGCTTGTCGGCGGCGTGCTTCTGGGCCGTGCGCTTGTCGGCCGCGGCGGATTTCGACGCGGCGGCGACCTGCAGCGACGACAGGCCGATCATGAGCATGACGAGCAGGCGCGGGGACATGCGGGCTCCGGGGCGGGTACTGCGGCCAGCGTACAAAGAAAAACCGCGGCCTGGGCCGCGGTCTGGGGTCACACGATGGAGAGCGCCTTCTCCTTCTGTTCCTTCAGGCGCTTTTCCAGGTAGTGGATGTTCATGCCGCCCTGCTGGAAACCAGCGTCGGACATGATGCGCTGCTGCAGCGGGATGTTCGTCTTGATGCCATCAACGACCATCTCGGAGAGTGCCACGCGCATGCGCGCGATGGCCGTTTCGCGATCGGGCCCGTGCACGATCAGCTTGCCGATCATCGAGTCGTAGTTCGGCGGCACGCGATAGCCTTCGTAGATATGGCTGTCCACGCGCACGCCCGGGCCGCCCGGTGCATGGAAGTGCTGGATCAGGCCGGGGAACGGCATGAATGTCTCCGGATCCTCGGCGTTGATGCGGCACTCGATCGCGTGGCCTTCCAGCACGACGTCGCTCTGCTTGATCGAGAGCTTGTGGCCGGCGGCGATCATCAGTTGCTCGCGCACCAGGTCGATGCCGGTGACCAGTTCGGTGACCGGATGCTCCACCTGGATGCGGGTGTTCATCTCGATGAAATAGAAGCGGCCGTTCTCGTAGAGGAACTCGAACGTACCCGCGCCGCGGTAGCCGATGCGCAGGCAGGCTTCCACGCAAACCTTGCCGATTTCCGCGCGCTGCTCCGGCGTGATGCCCGGCGCCGGCGCTTCCTCGACGACCTTCTGGTGGCGGCGCTGCATCGAGCAGTCGCGCTCGCCCAGGTGGATCGCGCCGCCCTGGCCATCGGCGAGCACCTGGATCTCCACGTGGCGCGGGTTCTCCAGGAACTTCTCCATGTAGACCATGTCGTTGCCGAACGCGGCCTTCGCCTCGGACTTCGTGGTCTGGATTGCCGCAGTGAGGTGCGCCTCGGTGTGCACCACGCGCATGCCGCGACCGCCACCGCCGCCCGCGGCCTTGACGATGACCGGATAGCCGATCTCGCGCGCGATCTTGACGTTGGTCGCCGCGTCGTCGCCGAGCGGGCCGCCGCTGCCGGGCACGCACGGCACGCCGGCGGACTTCATCGCGCGGATGGCTTCGACCTTGTCGCCCATCAGGCGGATCGTGTCGGCCTTCGGCCCGATGAAGATGAAGCCCGACTGCTCCACGCGCTCGGCGAAGTCGGCGTTCTCCGACAGGAAGCCGTAGCCGGGATGGATCGCCTGCGCGTCGGTGACTTCCGCCGCGGCGATGATGGACGCCATGTTGAGGTAGCTGTCGGTCGACGGTGCCGGGCCGATGCAGACCGATTCGTCGGCCATCGCGACGTGCTTGAGGTTGCGGTCGACGGTGGAATGCACCGCGACCGTGCGGATGCCCAGCGCGTGGCACGCGCGCAGGATGCGCAGCGCGATTTCACCGCGGTTGGCGATTACGACTTTGTCGAGCATGGGCTGTTCTCTGGAACGGGGACGGGGCAGTTCACGTGGGCGTGGCCTGAGCCTCGCCCGTCGCACTTACCCGATGACGAACAGCGGCTGGTCGAACTCGATCGGCTGGCCGTTTTCGACCATCACCTTCAACACCGTGCCGGCGACGTCGGCCTCGATCGGGTTGAACATCTTCATCGCCTCGATGATGCCCAGCGTGTCGCCGGCCTTGACCGCCTGGCCGACCGTGACGAACGCCGGCTTGTCGGGCGAGGGCGAGCCGTAGAAGGTGCCGACCATCGGCGCGCGGACGATGTGGCCCGGCGGCAGGTCAGCGGCGGGCTTGGGCGCGCCACCGCTGGCCGCTTCAGTGGGGCCGTGCATCGGCATGACCGGCGCCGGCTGCGGGGCGGCCTGCATGATCGGCGCCGCGGCGACCTGGATGCCCTTCGGCGTGCGGGCCAGGCGGACGGATTCCTCGCCTTCCTTGATCTCGATCTCGGCGAGGTTGGATTCCTCGAGCAGGTCGATCAGCTTCTTGATTTTGCGCAGGTCCATGTTCGGGCCTCAGGTTGCGTGCGCCCGGCGAGCGGGCAGGCAGGTGGATGTCAGGGCGTCCCGGCGGGCGCGGCCATCCGGGCCAGCGCTGCGTCGAGTGCGTATCGGTAGCTGTCCGCGCCGAAGCCGCACACCACGCCGACCGCCAGGTCGCTGAAGTAGCTGGTGTGGCGGAAGGGTTCGCGGCGGTGCGGGTTGGACAGGTGGACTTCGATGAAGGGCAGCGCGACGGCCGCCAGAGCGTCGCGGATGGCCACGCTCGTATGGGTGAAGGCCGCCGGGTTGATCAGGATGAAGCTGGTACCGTCCTGGCGCGCGGCCTGGATGCGGTCGACCAGCACGTGCTCGGCGTTGGACTGCAGGCTCTCGAAGGCGTGGCCGGCTGCCTGCGCGCGCTCGCGCAGCGAGGCGTCGATGTCGTCCAGCGTCGCGCGCCCATAGACCTCCGGCTCGCGGGTGCCGAGCAGGTTGAGGTTGGGGCCGTGCAGGAGCAGCAGCTTTGCCATCGGGGCCGGAAACACGCGCCAACGCGCGTCGATTGGGGGCGAAGGCCGGCAGTGTGCGCCATGCCCGATGGGGTGTCCAGACGTTCGCCGCCGTATCGACGAAGTTCGCGGAATTTAATCAGGCGTTTGAGTGGTCGCTCTAATCCGCGACCCAGTTATCGATTTCGCCATGCTGGAACGGCCCGATCTTCTGCTTGATCAGGCGGCCGTCGGCCGAAATCAGCGCCGTATAGGGCAGCACGCCCTTCGGATTGCCGAGTTGGACGGCCGCGTCGCGCGGGCCGGCTTCGTCCAGCAGGATCGGGTAACCCACCGGAACACGCTTGAGGAACGCCTCCACGGCGGCCGCGTCATCCAGCGCGATGCCGACCACTTGCGTGCCGTTCGCGCCCTGGGAGGCCGCATAGCGATCCAGCTCGGGCATTTCCTCGATGCACGGGCCGCACCAGCTCGCCCACAGGTTCACCAACACCGGCCGGCCGGCGTACGCGGCGGGCAGTTCGACAGTGGCGCCGTCGAGCGCGGGAAGGCGGATCGTCGGGACGGCTTCGCCGCGCCGGGCGACCGGAAGATCGGCGGGCGGCTTCAGCGCGCTCGCGTCCATCGCCGACTGCAGCGCGCGCTGGCCGACCTCGGTGCGCAGCAGCGGACCCGGACCGTTGACCACGAGGCCGGCGATCACGCCCAGCGCGCCGGCGATGGCCGCAACGAGCAGGATCTTCGCGGTCGAACCCATCAGCGGGTCGCCTGCTCCGAGCCCGCGCGGCCGGCACGTTCGACGAAGTTCTCCGCTTCCTCGAAGCCGAACAGCCGCAGTTCGCGGCGCTCGGCGCCGTCGCGGTACCACAGCGTCGCTGGCGGGCCGATGATGCCCAGGCGCTTCATCAGTGCCTGGTCGACGTCGTCGTTGGCGGTGACGTCGGCCTTGAGCAGCACGAAGCCGTCCAGCGCCTTGTGCACGGCCGGATCGGGGAAGGTGTACTTCTCCATTTCCTTGCAGGCCACGCACCAGTCGGCATAGAAGTCGAGCATCAGCGGCATGCCGGCGGCCTGCGCTGCGGCGATCTCGCGGTCGAGGTCGGCCGTCGACTTGATCTTGCGGAACGGCAGCTCGGCTTCGACCTGCGCGCCACCGCCGACGAGGCCGGCCAGCGGCTTGAAGGGATCGCGGCTGCCGGCCATCGCGCCGACCAGCTGCGCGGCGCCGAACAGGCCGAGCACCAGCGCGGCCGTCCAGCCCATGATTCGCGCGCCGTCGTGGCGCGAGTTGCGCACCGCGGTGGCGGTGGTCGCCGCCGCGGCGAGCAGCAGCACGCCCCACAGCGCGAGCGTCACCGGCGCCGGCACGATGCGCGAGAGCATCCAAACCGCCAGCCCGACGAAGACGAAGCCGAACGCGCGCTGCACCGCGACCATCCACGGGCCGCTGGTCGGCAGGCCCTTGCCGGCGGCGACGCCGAAGACGAGCAGCGGCACGCCCATGCCCATCGCCAGCAGGAACAGCGCCGCGCCGCCGAAGGCCGGATCCTGCGTCTGGCCGATGTAGAGCACGGCCGCCGCCAGGGGCGGAGCGACGCAGGGGCCGACGATCAGCGCCGACAGGGCGCCCATAATCGCCACGCCGGCGAGCGACCCGCCGCGTTGGCGATCGCTCAGCGCGCCGAGCTTCGATCGCAACGACGAGGGCAGCTGCAGTTCGTACAGGCCGAAGCTCGACAGCGACAGCACGACGAACAGCGCGGCGAAGGCGACGATCACCCACGGCGTCTGGAAGGCCACCTGCAGGTTCGCGCCGACCAGGCCCGCGACCACGCCGGCCGCGGTGAACACCAGCGCGCTCGCCAGCACGTACACGAACGACAGCGTCAGCGCGCGACGCACGCCGAGGTTCGGGCCCTGGCCGGCGATGAGGCCGGAGAGGATCGGGATCATCGGCAGCACGCACGGCGTGAACGACAGGCCCAGCCCCAGCGCGAAGAAAGTCAGCAGCGCGAACCAGCGGCCCTTGCCGGACAGCGCGGCGGCAAGGCGCGCATCTTCCGCCCGTTCGCTGTTGGCTGCGTTGGTCGCGGGCGCGCGATCGCCGGTCGATGTCGCGGCCGAAGGAGCGGGCGCGGTCGGCGTCGCTACGACGGCGTCATCGCTCGCCGGCAGCTGCGCAGGCGCCGTGCCCTGCTCATCGGCCGCAGCGGGCAGTTGCGTCGAAGGTCCGTTCGAGACCGCCTGCACCTTCCGCGCGGGCAGCGCGACGTCAACCACCCGCGTCATCGGCGGATAGCAGATGCCGTCCGTCTGGCAGCCCTGGAACCCGGCCGTCAGTCGCAGCGTCGCCGGCTCGGTCGTGCGTGCGCTCACCGGCACCGGCACGTCGATCTGGTCGAAGTACACCGTGACGTCGCCGAAATGCTCGTCGCGATGCGCCACGCCCTTCGGCCAGCGCGGTGCGCCGAGCGCGAAGCCGGCCTTGGTCGCGGCGGCGTCGAGTTTCAGCGTGGTCTTGTCGCGATACAGGTAATAGCCGCGCGCCGGGGTGAAGCGCAGCAGCAGCGTGTTGCCGTCGCCGGCGATCGCCTCGAACCCGAACGCCTGCTCCGGCGGCAGCGGCAGCGCGTCGGTGCCGGTGCCGGCGTTCTGGCCGAGCAGCCCGCCACCCAGCGGCGCGTTCCCGCGCGGGCCGAAGTTCACCAGCGGCTTGGCGTTGTCCTGCCCGCCAGCGGGCAGCGCGACGGTCACGCTGCGCGTCTGCGGCGGGTAGCAGATGCCGGCGTCGGCGCAGCCCTGGTACTTGATCTTCAGCGTGACCTGGCGCGCGCTGGCCTGGCCGGGCAGAACGGCGGTGAGCTGCTGGCGGTAGGTTTCGACCTTGCCGAAGAACTCGTCCTCGTGCTGATCGCCCCTGGGCAGTTGCAGCGGCTGCGCGGCGAAGCCGGCGTCGGCCTGCACGGCGATGCGGTGGCGATACAGGTAATAGCCGTCGGCGATGCGCCAGCGGATCTCGATGCGGTCGGCGGACGGCGCCTCGGCCCGCAGCGCGAAGGCGTCGTCGACCGGCAGCAGGTCGTCGGGATCGATCGCGGCGGCGGCGGGCATCGCGGCGAACGCGAGCGCGAGCGGGAGGAAAAAGGAAAGCAGGCGCGCGGCGCGCGTCCGGATCGGGTCAGTCATCGTCACGTGTCTGTTCGTCCACCCAGCCGAGGTAGGCGGCGAGGCCGCCGACGGCTTCGACCGCGAGCGCCTCGGGCAGTTCATATGGATGCAGCGTCTTCAGCCGCGCGATCAGTTCGTCCTGGCGCGCCGCGGTGGTCTTGATCAGCAGGAGGACTTCCTGGCTGCGTTCGATCGCGCCCTGCCAGCGGTACACCGAGCGGATGCCGGGCAGCACGTTCACGCACGCGGCCAGTCGCTCGTCCACCAGCGCGGTGGCGAGGGCGTCGGCGGTCTGTGCGTCGGGGCAGGTGCTGAGCACCAGCCGCACGCGCGGGTCGGTGGCCGTGGGCATGAGGGGCGCCAGTGTAGGGCCTGCCTGCGGCCGCTGCCCGTGCCGGGCCGGCCTGCAGCGTTCCGTCGGAACCCTGCACGATGCGCCCCCGGATGGCGTAGGCTGCCGGCGCCGGCGTTCCGCTGGCCGGCCAGGAGGTTCGATGTCCCACCGCACGTTGCTCGCATCGCTCGGCCTCGTGCTGGCACTCGCCAGCCCCGTCGCGATGGCCCAGACCGAAGACGCGCACGGCATCCGCGTGCGTGCCGCCTGCGCGCAGGCGACGCCGGCGCCACGGCTGTTGCTGGACCTCAGCTGCGAGAGCGCGATGAACTGCTGGAGCGATCCGGCCGACCTCGGCGTGCTCGACCTGGATTCTGGCGAGCGGCTGGCGGCGTCCGGCCGCGACCTGGTCTACGTCGACGCGTCCGGCGCGCCGCAGGCCGAGCCGCCGATGCAGGGCACGATCCGCGCCGTGTGGACAGCCGTGCTGGCCGCGCCGCTGACCGCGAAGCATCTCCAGCTCGTGCAGGGCGACGAGACGGCGACGGCGGCGTTCGCCCCGGCCCCCGATTGCGCGGCGATCCCAGCGGCCGCGGTCCGGCGCCTGGCAGGCGGCTGAGACGCTACGCGCGCGCCGTCTTCGCGGTGACGCGCGCTCTCCCCGTACGCAGTTCGGCCAGTTGCTCGACGACTTCCACCAGCGGCGCCCTGGCGCGCGTCGGCGCCGCGCGGAAGGCGGCCAGCAGGCGCAGTTCGAGCGGATCCTCGACCAGCACGGCGTCGGCGGCGGCCACCGAATCCAGCGCCGTGTCGGCTGACAGGCCCATGCTGCCGCGGCCGGTCGCCAGCCATTCGAACTGGACACCGGTGACCAGTGCGATCTCGCGCAGGTGTGCCACGCTTGGGAACTTGCCGCGCGCCGCTTCCCAGTGACCGACCGCACTGCGCTGCACGCCCACGGCGGCCCCGAGTGCGGCCTGCGAGAGGCCGGCGTGACGGCGGGCGAGGCGGATCCGCTGTTGGGGTGTCATCGCGGCTACCTATAGTCACAGGGTGAACGACATACACCCGAAGGTGTGCGCTGCCGGTAGCCGGGGCGCCACCGAAAGCAAATCCGGATCGCAGATTCTGGCAAACCTTCGGGCCGGATGGATACCGCTGGTCAGCAGGCGCAAGCAGTCCGGAGCTGGCCCGAACGCGAAGGAGCGCACACCATTGCCGTGCGCCGCGTCAGGCGCAGGTTCGAAGCACGTGCGCAGGGATGGCGCCGGGCCAGGACGGCAACTTCGATACCAAAGAGCGCGTTCCACGGGGCGCGCTCTTTCTTTTTTAGCCGGCCTTGCCGGCGCCGCACGCTTCCCGCGTTCGAATCAGTCGCTCCCGCCTGCACCGGATATGTCGGCAGGCCTTGAAAGGTTCCGCTGCCGCCCCATCTCCGACGGATCCCGGTTCGCCGGGTACTGTTTGCCCGCGATCTTGGCACTCGTCGCGGGCGACTGCTAAAATTTCGACACTTTTTCCGCTGTTTCAACTACTTACAGAGGTGTTCGTCGCCATGAATATCAAGCCGCTCTACGACCGCGTGGTCATCAAGCGCATGGAAGAAGAAAAGATGTCCGCTGGCGGCATCGTGATCCCGGACTCCGCCACCGAGAAGCCGATCAAGGGCGAAGTCGTCGCCGTCGGCGAGGGCAAGGCGTTCGACAACGGCAACGTGCGCGCCCCGAAGGTCAAGGTCGGCGACAAGGTCCTGTTCGGCAAGTACAGCGGCACCGAAGTGAAGCTGGACGGCACCGAATACCTGGTGGTGAAGGAAGACGACATCTTCGCCGTGCTCGGCTGAGAGCCGTGATTCGTGATCCGGGACTGGCGATTCGGACGAGCGCAGCGCGCTGACCGATCCCCCCGCATCACGAACATCACGGTTGTCGCTTTCCACGAATCACAAATCACGAATCACGAATCCCGGAGTTAAGAACCATGGCAGCCAAGGAAATCCGTTTCGGTGAGGACGCGCGCGTCAAGATGGTGCGCGGCGTCAACATCCTCGCCAATGCCGTCAAGGCAACGCTCGGCCCGAAGGGCCGCAACGTCGTGCTCGAGAAGAGCTTCGGCGCCCCGACCATCACCAAGGACGGCGTGTCCGTCGCCAAGGAAATCGAGCTTGCCGACAAGTTCGAGAACATGGGCGCGCAGATGGTGAAGGAAGTCGCTTCCAAGACCTCCGACAACGCCGGTGACGGCACCACCACCGCCACCGTGCTGGCGCAGGCGCTGATCCGCGAAGGCATGAAGGCCGTCGCCGCCGGCATGAACCCGATGGACCTCAAGCGCGGCATCGACAAGGCCGTCGCCGAAGCCGTCGGCGAGCTGAAGAAGATCTCCAAGCCGTCCTCGACCTCGAAGGAAATCGCCCAGGTCGGCGCGATCTCGGCCAACAGCGACACCAACATCGGCGACCTCATCGCGCAGGCGATGGACAAGGTCGGCAAGGAAGGCGTGATCACCGTCGAGGACGGCTCGGGCCTCGAGAACGAACTCGACGTCGTCGAGGGCATGCAGTTCGACCGCGGCTACCTGTCGCCGTACTTCATCAACAACCAGCAGTCGATGCAGGCCGAACTGGACGATCCGTTCATCCTGCTGCACGACAAGAAGATCTCCAACGTGCGCGACCTGCTGCCGGTGCTGGAAGGCGTCGCGAAGGCCGGCAAGCCGCTGCTGATCATCGCCGAGGAAGTCGAAGGCGAAGCGCTGGCGACGCTGGTGGTCAACACCATCCGCGGCATCGTGAAGGTCTGCGCCGTCAAGGCCCCGGGCTTCGGCGACCGTCGCAAGGCGATGCTGGAAGACATGGCCATCCTGACCGGTGGCACCGTGATCTCCGAGGAAGTCGGCCTGCAGCTGGACAAGGCCACCATCAAGGACCTCGGCCGCGCGAAGAAGGTGCAGGTCTCCAAGGAGAACACCACCATCATCGACGGCGCCGGCGATGCCTCGGGAATCGAAGGCCGCATCAAGCAGATCAAGGCGCAGATCGAGGAGACCTCCTCCGACTACGACCGCGAGAAGCTGCAGGAGCGCGTGGCCAAGCTGGCTGGCGGCGTGGCGGTGATCAAGGTCGGTGCTTCGACCGAGATCGAGATGAAGGAAAAGAAGGCGCGCGTCGAAGACGCCCTGCACGCCACGCGTGCGGCGGTGGAAGAAGGCATCGTGCCGGGCGGCGGCGTCGCGCTGCTGCGTGCCAAGGCGGCGATCGCCGGCCTGAAGGGCGCCAACGAAGACCAGAACCACGGCATCCAGATCGCCCTGCGCGCGATGGAAGCGCCGCTGCGCGAGATCGTGACCAACGCCGGTGAAGAGCCGTCGGTCATCCTCAACAAGGTCATCGAAGGCAAGGGTGCGTTCGGCTACAACGCCGCCAACGGCGAGTACGTCGACATGCTCGAAGCCGGCATCCTGGACCCGACCAAGGTCACGCGTACCGCGCTGCAGAACGCCGCGTCGATCGCCGGCCTGATGATCACGACCGAAGCGATGGTCGCCGAGCTGCCGAAGAAGGAAGAGCCGGCGATGCCGGGCGGTGGCATGGGCGGCATGGGCGGCATGGACTTCTAAGTCCCGCTTCCCGCGTCACGCGACACGAAGAACCCCGCAGCGATGCGGGGTTCTTTTTTTGTGCGATCGGGCGTCGTGCGCACGACGCGTCGAGCCGATAAGCTCGCGCGCATGCCGACCTCCCTGATCATCGTCGACGACTTCCTCAGCACGCGCGATGCGCAATCGCTGCGCGATGTCGGGCTGCAACTCACCTATCCCGAGCAGCAGGGCGCGTTTCCGGGGCGCAATTCGCTCGAACGCATCGAGATGGATGGGCTGGACCGCACGGTGTCGAACATCGTCGGCGAACGCGTCAAGCCCGTTTCGCCGCTGCAATCGCACGCGAAGTTCCGCATGACGCTGGCCGCCGACAAGGGCCGCGCGAAGGTGCACATCGACCAGGCGTACTGGTCCGGGATCCTCTACCTGAGTCGACCCGAGGATTGCCGCGGGGGTACCGAATTCTTCCGCCACCTCCCGACCCACAGCGAACGTGCGCCGTGGACCCAGGAAGAAGCGCGCGCGATGGGCTACGACTCGCTCGAGCACATGCACCAGCAGGTCATCGAGAAGGACACCAACGACGACGCCAAGTGGGAGCGGACGATGACCGCGCCGATGCGTTTCAACCGGCTCGTCCTGCTGCGCCCATGGCTCTGGCATACCGCGGGGCCGGCCTTCGGCGATCGCATGGAAAATGGCCGGCTGGTGTACCTGATGTTCTTCGCGGGCGCGTAATTTGCGCCCGAAAGACCCTGTTTCCAAACCTGAACAGGGCGGGCGATACAAGTTGATTGAAGCGCTATTTGAACCGCTGAGTTCTATTTTGCAGTGCAGCGTGCATTGCACCTAACGGTTCCTTCACGATCAGCGCGCATCCCGACGTGGGGGAGGGAGCAGGCCCGCAACCGGTTCGACCGGGGCGGGCTTTTTATTTGCCTCGTCGGCACGCGTCTTGCCGCGAGCACGTCGTAGCGCTCCAGCAGCGCGCACCTCGAATCGATGGAGCGAACGCGCGTGACAGAATCGGCGCGATGACTTCCCCCGCATCCGCTTCGCCGCCCGACCGATTCCAACCGCTGCTGGCGCGTGTCCTTCCGCGCCTGCGCGCCGTGCTGCCCGGCGAGCTTCTCTCCGATCCGCACGCGATCGTCCGCATCGAACGTGTCGCCATCGCGAGCGACTTCGCCATCGACACGCTCGTGCGACAGCCGGAACTGCTGGAGCGCCTCCTGCGCGACGACGGCGCCGAGCCGCCCGCGGAACCCGTGCTTGATGCCAGCAACCGTGCCGACTGGCCCGCGCTGCTGCGTCGCTATCGCGCCGCCGGCTCCACGCGGTTGATCTGGCGCGACGTGCTCGGCCTGGACGACGTCGACGCGACACTTGCCGGCAGCACGCATCTGGCCGAGCGGTGCCTGCAGATCGGCCTGGAAGCGGTAGAGACCGAATTCGCCCAGCGCCATAGCGTGGTGCGCGATCGCGACGGCAACGCGCAGCGGCTGGTCGTGTTCGGCCTGGGCAAGCTCGGCGGCGGCGAACTCAATTTCAGCTCCGACGTCGATCTGGTCTATACCTACGAACACGACGGCGAATCGGACGGCGCGCGCCCGCTCGACGCGGAGCACTACTTCGCGCGCCTCGGCCAGCAGCTGGCGAAACTGCTCGACGAGCCCACCGTCGACGGCTTCTGCCATCGCGTCGACCTGCGCCTGCGGCCGTACGGCAATGCCGGACGCGTCGCGTGGTCGTTCAATGCGATGGAGCAGTACTTCCAACGCGAAGGCCGCGACTGGGAGCGCTATGCCTGGCAGAAGGCGCGACCCATCGCCGGCGACGCGGCAGCGGGCGAGCGCTTCCTCGACAGCCTGCGTCCGTTCGTCTATCGGCGGTACCTCGATTTTGGGGCGCTGGACGGCCTGCGCGGCATGAAGGCGGCGATCACCGCCGAAGTCGCGCGCAAGGAACTGGCCGACGACATCAAGCGCGGGCCCGGCGGCATTCGCGAAATCGAGTTCCTCGTGCAGGCGCTGCAGCTGATCTACGGCGGGCGCGAGCCCGAACTGCGCGATCGCCGCCTGCTGCCGTCGTTGCGCGCGCTGGTGGACGCGCGGCAGATGGGCGCCGAGGCCGGCGACCTGCTCGCCGATGCGTACCGCGTCCTGCGTCGACTGGAAAACCGCCTGCAGATGCTGCGCGATGCGCAGACGCATGCGCTGCCCGAGCGCGAGGACGACCGCGACCGCATCGCCTTCGCACTGGGTTTCGACGACTGGACCGCGCTGCGCGAAGCGCTCGACGTGCAGCGCGCCCGCGTCGCCACTGAATTCGAAGCGCTGCTCGCACCACGCCGACGCCGCAACGCGCCCGACGCGCTGACGACATACTGGCGCGCGCTGCCCGATGGCGGCGACAGCGAAGCGCTCGCCGATGCCGGCTTCATCGAAGCGGGCAACGCGGACGGCGCGCTGCGCGATTTCGCGCGCAGTCCGGGCGTGCGTGGCCTGTCCGACAGTGCGCGCGGACGCCTCGACCGCGTGATGCCGTCGCTGTTGCAGGCGGCGGCCGCGTCGAGCGAACCGATGCTCGCGCTGCGCCGGCTGCTCGCGCTGCTGCACAACGTGCTGCGTCGAAGCGCGTACCTGGCGCTGCTGGACGAACAGCCCGTCGCGCTGGCGCGTCTGGTCGAAGTCGTCTCGCACAGCGCGCTGCTCGCCGAGCGTCTCGCGTCGTATCCGTTGCTGCTCGACGAACTTCTCGACGCACGCGTCGCCGGCCCGCTGCCGGGTCGCGACGAACTGCATGCGGCATGCGCAGACGCCGCGCCTGGCGCCGACGACGACGCCGAAGCCGTGCTCCAGGTGTTGAACGAAGTCCGGCAGGCGCTGAGCTTCCGCATCGCGATGGCGGTGCGCGATGGACGCCTGTCCGCGGTCGATGGCGCGCGCCAACTCGCGTGGCTCGCCGACGGCGTGGTGATGCGCGTGCTGCGACTGGCCGAACATGAAGTCGCCGGCGCGCACGGCCGCGTGCCCGGTGCGCGCTTCGCGGTGATCGGCTACGGCAGCCTGGGCGGCGAGGAGCTCGGCTTCGGCTCCGACCTCGACCTGGTCTTCATCTACGACGCGCCCGGTGGCGAACACGCGCATTCCGACGGTGCGCGCCCGCTCGAAGTCACGCGATGGTTCGCGCGCGTCGCACAGAAGGTCGTCGCGCTGCTCGGCGCGGTCACCGGCGCCGGGCGGCTTTACGACGTCGATGTCCGCCTTCGCCCCGATGGCGCGAAAGGCCTGCTCGTGTCCAGCCTGGCAAGTTACCGCGACTACCAGCGCGATCGCGCGTGGACGTGGGAACACCAGGCGCTGGTGCGGGCGCGTTTCGTCGCGGGCGATGAATCGCTGGGTGCGGACGTCGAGGACGTGCGTCGCCAGACGCTGTCGCGCACGCGCGACACAGAGCGCGTGCGTGAGGACGTCGTGTCGATGCGCCGTCGCATGCGTGCAGAACTCGACCGCACCGACGCCGCCGCGTTCGACCTGAAGCAGGGCGAAGGCGGCCTGGTCGATCTCGAATTCCTGCTGCAGTACGCCGTGCTTGCGCATTCGGCGCAGCACCTGGAGTGGCTGTCCTCGCGCAACACCTGCGAGCTGATCCAGGCGACCGGCGAAAGCGGCTGGCTCGACGAGAACGAAGTCGGAGCGTTGACGCAGGCGCATGCGACGCTCGTCGATGCGGGCCTTGCGTGCACGCTCGATCGTCGCCCTCGAAGGCTCCCGATCAACGACGCGATCGCCACCGCACGCGCGGCGATTTCAGGCGCGGCGAAGCGGCACGGACTGGACTTCGATCAGGACGCCAGTCGCTGACGGACTTCGCCCGCCACGCGCGCGGTTTCGCGCAGCGGCGTGATCGCAAAACGTCCGGCGTCGTCGCCGAACGAACGTACGCGGCCGGTGTGCAGCAGCGATTCGACGAACCGGCGCGGTCGTCCTTCGACGCGTTCGTGGCCCGCGACGAACACCGGTGCCCATGTCGCGCAGGCTTCGGACAGCATGTTTACCGAGTCGGCGGTGCAGACGATGCGGTCGGCCCACGCGAGCAGGCCGGCGTAGGGGTTCGGGCCGTCGGCGCCGTCGGTCCAGATCAGGCCGGGCACGCCGCGCAACCGGTCGCGCAACGCGCCGGCGACATGCGTCGGCGTGCGACGCGACGTCGTGGCGAGCACGCTGCCGCCTTCGTCTCGCGCGACACGTTCGACGTTGAGCAGCAGCGCGTCGTACATCGCGTCGTCGAAGCGCGCGTGCGCGCTGGCGCCGCCGACGAGCAGCGTCGTGCGTGGGCCGGGCAGGGCGCCGATGTCGGGGAACGCATGGCGACCGGCCGCGAGCCAGAGGTCGTCGACCGGATTGAGGCTGCCGATCATCGAGATGACGTTGTCGCCGCGAAGTCCGTCGTGTTCGGGCGCGATGACCAGATCCCAGTGCCGCGTATCGATGCGGGGATCGAGGATCTGCACCGCGCGCGCACCACGCGATCGCAACAGCCGCGTCGCCAGGCCGGCCTGGCGGCCGCAACCGATCGCCAGCGAAGGCGGCGTTCGCATCGCCTGCTTGAACGTGCGGCCGAACGCATTCGAGCAGCCCGGCAACGCCCGTGGCGCGAACCACCGCCATGGTGTGCGCGGGGCCAGCGTCCAGGCGCGGAAGGGCTCGGCCAGCGCGGTCGCGAGCGCCTGCGCCTGGCGCACGTTGCCGGCATGGCCGTCGGTGATCGTCCAGGTCGAGGGCCCGCGTGAGGGCGCGGAATCGGGTCTCGTTCGTTGCACGTTTGTGAGTAATCCGTTCCGGATCAGTCGGCTGTTGCGAACGTGCCAGACTCTACACTCTCGAACCTCGGCCGCGGCGGTGTCGCGGCTCATCACGGAGCACACGATGTCGCAGAACACCCCGCCGCTGCCCGCGTCCGCGCTGGACCAGCTCTTCCGCACCGCCCGCACGCACAACGAGCTCAAGGGTGAGGTGAGCGACGAGACGCTGCGCGAACTCTACGACCTGGCCAAGTGGGGCCCGACCAGCGCCAACATGTCGCCGCTGCGCCTAGTCTTCGTGAAGTCGCCCGAAGCCAAGGCCAAGCTCGCCCCCGCGCTGGACGAAGGCAACCACGCGAAGACGATGGCCGCGCCGGTCACCGCGATCGTCGCCCACGACCTGGCGTTCTACGAAAAGCTCCCGTACCTGTTCCCGCACACCGATGCGCGCGGCTGGTTCGAGGGCAAGCCGGAGGCGGACCTGACCACCATCGCGCTGCGCAACGGCAGCCTGCAGGGCGCCTACGTGCTGATGGCCGCGCGGGCACTCGGGCTGGATACCGGCCCGATGTCGGGATTCAACAACGCGCTCGTGGACGAAACCTTCTTCGCCGGCACGAAGATCAAGTCGAACTTCCTGATCAACCTCGGCCATGGCGACACCGCCAAGCTGTTCCCCCGTTCGCCGCGTCTGTCCTTCGACGAGGCGGCGCGGATCCTGTAACGCCGCAGTACCCGCTCGCCCTGCACACCTCACGGAGACTTCCCGCATGTTCAAGCGCATCGCCCTCACCGCGGCCCTCATCGCCGCCAGCACCGCCGCCTTCGCCGCCCCCGTCACCTACAAGATCGACCCGAACCACACCGACGTCGTCGCGAGCTGGAGCCACTTCGGCTTCTCCAACCCGATCGCGCATTTCGGCCAGGTCGACGGCAGCATCACCTACGATCCGAAGAACGTCGGCACCTCGAAAGTGGACGTGACGATCCCGCTCGCGGGCCTGGATTCGCACGTGGAGAAGTTCGACGAACACCTGCGCAGCGCCGATTTCTTCGACGCCGAGAAGTATCCGAACATCACCTTCAAGAGCACCAAGGTCGAAGCGGCCGGCGACAAGAAGCTGCGCGTGTTCGGCGACCTGACCATCAAGGGCGTGACCAAGCAGGTCGTGCTCGACACCACGATCAACAAGATCGGCGAGCAGCCGATGGCCAAGCGCGCCGCCGCGGGCTTCGATGCGACCACGACGATCAAGCGCAGCGACTTCGGCGTCGACAAGTACGCGCCGAACGTGAGCGACAACGTCACCATCCGCATCACGACCGAAGCGGTCGTGCCGGCCGCCAAGTAAGCCGCAGGCGGACATTGGGGGCGGGAACGGGGACAATGTCCCGGTTCCCGCCCTTGTCGTTTCCAGCGCCCAGATGATCGTCCAGCGCCCCTCCAGCGAACGCGGCCAGTCCGCCGCCTCCGGCCGCGACAGCCGCCACGCGTTCTCCTTCGGCGGCCATTACGACCCGCAGTGGATGGGCTTCGGCCCGTTGCGCGTGCTCAACGAGGATCGCCTCGATCCCGGCGCGGGCTTCGACACGGCGCGGCACGCGAACATGGAGTTGCTGGCGTTCGTCGTGTCGGGCGAGCTCACGCACGAGGACGCGATCGGCGGCAACGGCGTCGTTCGCACCGGCGAGCTGCAATGGCTCAGCGCCGGCCACGGCGCCGAGCACGCCGAACGCAACGCATCGGTCGCCGAACCGTTGCACCTGCTGCAGTTGTGGATCCAGCCGTCGCGCCTGAACCATGAGCCCGCCTACGCACGCCGCGCCGCCGCGCCCGCCGACGCGCGCGGCTGGACGCTGCTCGCTTCGGGCGATGGCGCCGATGGCAGCCTCGCGATCCGGCAGGACGTGCGCGTCCTGCAGGTCCGGCTCGATCGCGGCGAGGCGGCGGAGGTCGCGATGGATCCGTCGCGGCTGTACTGGGTGCAGGTGGTGGAAGGCGAGGCGACCGCGAACGACGGCATCCCGCTGCGTCCCGGCGACGCGCTGGGCGTTCACGACGAGGCCGGCACGTTGCGCCTGACGGGCGCCAGCGACGGGCGGGCGCTCATCCTGCTGCTGGACCTGCCCCAGTAGCGGCGATTCGGGCCGTTTCGCGCCGGCCTTCGCATCGGGGCTGGTAAACTTGCGGCCCCGCGTCGCCACAGCCGTTCCGACCCATGACCGCAGCCAACGCCCATCCGACCCAGGCCAACGCCGAGCAGCGCTATGTCGTGCATCGCGCCGACCTGCCGCTGAGCTGCCCGCTGCCCTCGATGGCGCTGTGGAACTCGCATCCGCGCGTGTACCTGCCCATCGAAGCCGAGAACGGCGAGGTGCAGTGCCCGTACTGCGGCTCGCATTTCGTCCTCGAAGACTGACCTCCGCGCCGCGCCGGTGCCGCGAATTCCTTCCGCGGAGCCGCGCATGCGCCGGCTGACCGTCGTCCAGCTGCTGCCCGCCCTCGAATCGGGCGGCGTCGAACGTTCCACCCTCGAGATCGCGCAGGCGCTGGTCGATGCCGGCCATCGCGCGATCGTCGTGTCCAGGGGCGGCCGGCTCGTGCCGCGCCTGCTCGCATCGGGCGCCGAGCACGTCGCGCTCGACATCGGGCGCAAGTCGCCGCTGACTTTCCGCCACGTGTTCGCGCTGCGTGCGCTGTTCGAGCGCGAAGGCGTGGACATCGTGCATGCGCGCTCGCGCCTGCCCGCGTGGGTGGGCGAATTCGCGCTGCGCAGCCTGTCGGCGTCGAAACGCCCGCGCTGGGTCACGACCGTGCACGGACTCAATTCGCCGTCGCGCTACAGCGCGGTGATGACGCATGGCGAACGCGTGATCTGCGTGTCGGACACCGTGCGCGACTTCGTGCTGCGCCAATACCCCGCGGTCGATGCATCGAAGCTGCGCGTGATTCCGCGCGGCATCGATCCGCGCACGTTTCCGCGCGCGCCGCATCCCGATCGCGAGGCGCGTGCGTGGGCCGCGGCGCTGCATCCGGCGCTCGGGGGCGATGGCCCGCTGCTGTTGTTGCCCGGACGCGGCACGCGCCTGAAGGGACACGCCGACGCACTCGCACTGCTGTCGCGCGTGCGCGGGGACGGCGTCGACGCACGACTCTGGCTGCCCGGCGCGCGAGAGGCCGGACGCGAGGCGTACATCTCCGAACTCGAAGGCGAAGCGGCGACGCTCGGCATTGCCGACGCGGTGGCCTTCACCGAACCGACCGACGCGATAGCGCGTGCATATGCGGCCAGCGACGTGGTGTTGCAGTTGTCGCGCAAGCCGGAGGCGTTCGGCAGAACCGTGCTGGAAGCCTGGTCGGTGGGCCGGCCCGTGCTCGGCTGGGCACACGGGGGCGTCGGCGAACTGCTGTCGAAGTGGCAACCAAGCGGCGCGGTGGCGCCATTCGATCTCGATGCCCTGCATCGCCGCGGCTACGAACTTCTTACGCATCCGGCCACGCCGCCGGCTACGATTCCGCATTCGTTGCATGCGATGCAGGAGGCCACGCTTGCCGTCTACGCCGAGCTCGTCGATGAATCCCGCTGACACCGCGCCGGCCGAACCGCGCGTGCGCGGCTGGCGCTGGGCGCCTGCGTGGATCCTCGCCTACGTCGCCCTATGGCCCGCGCCAGGCTATGCGGAAGGCGTGCTCGTGCTCGGCGCGCTGGCGGCAATCGTGCACCTGGCGCTGTCGCGATTCCGCGGTGGCGCGAAGCTGCTGAGCAATCCCGCGTGGGCGCTCACCAGCGTGCTGTTCTTCGCGTACTGGACGCCGGAACTGGTGTCGGCGATCGACGCCATCGACCCCGCACGCGCGCTGCGCGAAGCGGCGGTCGACCTGCGCTACCTGCCGTTCCTGTGGCTGGTCGCCTCGGCCGTGGCCGATCCGCGCGGCCGGCGCATCACCTTCGGCGGACTGGCGATCATCGTCGGCATCTGGACGCTCGACGCGCTCGCGCAGGCGGCGACCGGCGCGAGCCCGCTGTTCTCGGGCATCGACGGCATCAAGCACGCCATCAGCGGCCACGGCATGTGCACGCCGCAGGAAGTGGCCGCGGTCGATCGCCTCAGCGGCGTGCTCGGTCCGTGCAACCTCAAGCTCGGCCCGGTGCTCGCGAGCCTGTCGCCGTTCCTGCTGTTCGTCGGCGGGCGCCGCATGGGCACGGCCGGCTGGCTGCTGGCCGCCGCGGCGATCGGCATCGTGCTGGTGCTGGCCGGCTCGCGTGCGTCATGGATCACCTATGCCGTCGCGCTGGTGCTGTCGGGCTGGCGGCTGGTCGGCTGGAAGAAGCTGATCGGCGTGTTCGCGCTGGGCGCCATCGCGATCGCCACGCTGAGCGCCACCGTGCCGCAGGTGCGCGAGCGCCTCATGCGCACCACGCATGCGGTCACCGCGGACGTCGAGGGCGTGGACAGCGCGCTCTCCGGCCGCGCGCGCATCTGGAGCGCGGCGCTGTGCATGGCGCGCGAGCATCCGATCAACGGCGTCGGCGCGCGTGGGTTCCGCGAGGCGTTCCCCGCATGCGATCCCGCGCCGGGCCAGACGGCGGCGTGGGGCACGGGCCCGGCGCTGCATGCGCACCAGATCGTGCTGGAAGTGCTCAGCGAAACCGGCGCGTTCGGCATGCTGCTGTGGCTGGCCGGTCTCGCGCTCGCATGGCGCGCGTGGCGCTTCGCCGACGAGCAGGCGCGCGAACGCGCACGTCCGGCGATGTGGGCGCTCGCGGTGACGGTGTTCCCGATCAACACGCACCTGGCGTTCTATTCGACGTTCTGGGGCGGGCTGACGCTGCTGCTCGCCGCGCTGTACGCCGGCAGCCTGCTCGCGCGCGAATAGCCGTCAGCGCTTGCCGTAGGGCGAGGTCATGCCCGGCGGGCGGCGCTTGAAGCGGCGGTGGATCCACAGGTACTGCGTCGGCGCCTCGCGGACCATCGCCTCGATCGCCGCGTTGACGCGGGTGGAATCGATCGCGGCATCGTTCGACGGGAAATCCTCCAGCGGCGCGCCGACGCGCAGCACGTAATCGGCACCTTCGCGGCGATGGAAGAACGGCACCACGGCGCAGCCGCTCAGGCGCGCGAACTGGTGCGTGGCGGTGATCGTCGCCGCCGGCACGCCGAAGAACGGCGCGAAGACGGTGTCCTTGCCGCGCATGTCCTGGTCTGGCGCGTACCACAGGAATCCGCCCTGCTTGAGGTGCCGGATCGCCGGGCGGATCTCGTCGTTGGTGAACATCGCCTTGGCGTAGCGCAGGCGACCACGCTTGACGGCCCATTCCATCACCGGGCTGCGATGGCGGCGGTACATGCCGGTCAGCGGCAGGTGGTCGCACATCAGGCGGCCGCACATCTCCAGCGTCATGAAATGGCCCGACACCATCAGCACGCCGCGTCCCTGCGCGCGGATGTCCTCCAGCAGTTCCAGCCCTTCGATGCGCACGGTGCTGCGCATCGGCGCGGCCGAGCCCCACCACGCGCGGGCGAACTCGAAGAACCCGATGCCCAGGTCGCGGAAGCTGTCGCGCAGCAGGCGCTCGCGCTGACCGGCGGACATCTCCGGAAAGCACAGCTCCAGGTTGATCTGCGCGGCCTTGCGCCGCGATGTGCCCACCAGCAGCGCGAGCATGCCGATCATCCGACCGAGCCCGCGCTGCACGGACCACGGCAGGCGCGCGCCCAGGCTCATGACGCCGAGCGCGAGCCACATCGGCCAGTGGCGCGGGCCGAACGGCGGAGACGGCGGCGAGGTGGGGGATTCGACAGCTCTGGGCATCCGCAGATTCTACGGGGCGGGTGCCTGCATGCAGTAGACGCTCGCGATGCGAGCGCTATCCGTGCCGACGGAACAATGCGCGGATCGCGGGATCTTCGCCCGGCCGTCACCGGCTTCGCTATCCTTATGCCGATGCCGAAAGACCCCATCGAGCGCCTGCTGCGCGGCCTGTATTCGGTCGCCCTGTATCTGTTGGCGCCGATCACGGTCTACCACCTGATCTGGCGCGGCCTGCGGCAGCCCGCGTATTTCCTTCGATGGCAGGAGCGTTACGCGCATTACGGCGATGCCCCGCCGATGCGCACGTTGTGGGTCCACGCGGTCTCGGTGGGCGAGGTCAACGCCGCCGTGCCGCTGGTCAACGCGCTGCGACGCGCGAGGCCAGACCTGCGCCTGCTGGTCACCACCATCACGCCGACGGGTTCGGAGCGCGTGCAGGCGTTGTGGGGCGATGCGGTCGAACACGTCTATCTGCCCTACGACCTGCCGGGTGCGGTCGGG
This sequence comes from Lysobacter soli, assembly GCF_003382285.1. Taxonomy (GTDB): domain Bacteria; phylum Pseudomonadota; class Gammaproteobacteria; order Xanthomonadales; family Xanthomonadaceae; genus Lysobacter_J; species Lysobacter_J soli. The sequence goes on along the minus strand of NZ_QTJR01000015.1, from coordinate 56,056 downwards.
CGTTTCCTCAGGCACTACCGCCCGTACGCCGCATTGATCATGGAAACCGAATTGTGGCCGAGCCTGTTGTTCGGCTGCCGCGACGCGAGTATCCCCGTGGTCATCCTCAACGCACGGTTGTCGGAGCGCTCGCTGCGGGGGTACCGCGTGCTTGCGCCGCTGGTCGCGCGGGCGCTGCGCACGGTGCGGACGGTGGCCGCGCAGTCCCATGCCGATGGCCAGCGCTTCGTGCGGCTCGGCGCGAATCCGGAGCAGGTCGCTGAAGTGGGCAACCTGAAGTTCGACGTCGCCGTGCCGGAAGACCTCGCCGGTTTTGCCGCGCAGTGCCGAGCGCGTTGCGGCGAACGTCCCGTCTGGATCGCCGCGAGCACGCACGAGGACGAGGAGATGGCGGTGATCGCGATCCATCGCCAGCTGCGCGCGCACTTCCCCGACCTGCTGATGCTGTGGGCGCCGCGCCATCCCGAGCGCTTCCGCACCGTCGCCGACACCGCGCGCGCCGCGGGCTGGAATGTATCGACGCGCTCGCGCCAACAATGGCCGCAGGCGGACGATGCGGTGTTCGTGATCGACACGCTCGGCGAACTGATGAGCTTCTACGCCTGCGCCGACGTCGCCTTCGTCGGCGGCAGCCTGCAGGCGATCGGCGGCCACAACCTGCTCGAACCCGCGGCGACCGGCACGGCCATCGTCACCGGCCCGCACCTGCACAACTTCGTCGAGATCGCCCAGCGCCTGGAAGATGCCGGTGCGCTGTGCGTGGCCCCCGACGCCGAGCACGTCGAACGCGCGCTGGCCGAACTGCTGTCTGATCGGGGACGACGCGAGCGCATGACGGACGCCGGCCGCGCGCTGGTTGAAACCGGTCGCGGGGCGCTCGCCCGCACGCTTGACCTGTTGCAGCCGCTGCTGCCGCCGCAAGGCTGATTCGCGGGACTTCGCGATTCTTCTGATGGTGCGCGACCGCGCGCGCCGACAGACTTCACGGCCCGTGAACGCCCCGTGTTGCATCTGGCGACGGACATCACCTGAAGGAGCGAGTGACGTGAAGCAGCCATCCGGAAAGCCCATTGCGCACGACCGTCCCGCACTCGCGATGTCGGGCCTGGCCCTGGCGGCATCGCTTTTGGTGTCCGCCTGCGCGAGCACGAGCGAGTCCGCTTCGTCGGCGTCGCCCGCTTCGCCCATGTCGCCTGCTGCGACCGTGTCGTCTCCGGCGACTGCCGAAGCCGTGCCCGAGATTCGCCCCGGCGTGCTCGCCGGCTATCTCGGCCGCGAACTGCCCGACAGCCTGAAACTGCTGCCCGCGCCGCCGAAGGAAGGATCGGCCGCCTTCAGGCAGGACCAGGCCGTGAGCCGTGCTTCGCAGAAACTGCGCGGAACCGCGCGCGACTCGCAGGCGACGTCCGACGCGGACCTGAGCTTTCCGCACGTGGCCGACGCGTTCTCGTGCGCGCTCGGCGTGCCGGTCTCGCAGGATCAGTCGCCGCGCCTGTACCAGTTGCTTCGCCGCACGCTGACCGACGCGGGGCTCTCTACATACGCCGCGAAAGACCACTACAAGCGCACGCGTCCGTTCGTGTTCTACAAGGAAGGCACGTGCGCGCCGAATGACGAAGCGGCGCTGCGCAACGACGGTTCGTATCCGTCGGGTCACACGTCGATCGGCTGGATATGGGCGCTGGTGCTGACACAGGTCGCACCCGATCGCGCCGATGCGCTGCTCGCGCGCGGTCGCTCGTTCGGCGAGAGCCGGCTGGTCTGCAATGCGCATTGGCAGAGCGACATCCTGGCCGGGCGCACGATCGCGTCGGGCACGTACGCGAAGCTGCAGTCGAACACGACCTTCCAGGCGGATGTCGCCGCGGCATCGCAGGAAGTACAGTCGCTGCGGGCGAGCGGGAAGACGCCTTCGGTGAATTGCAGCGCGGAAGCAGCAGCGCTCGCTATTCCGATCGAAGGCGTGCTGTAGGCGATCGCCCAAAGAAGAAGGCCGGACGTTTCCGTCCGGCCTTCGTCATTCGTGCGTTATCGGTGCCGATCAGCCCGGCACGTCGCCTGCCGGCAGCTGCGAAGCGGTGTCCACGGTGAGGAGGCGGTTCACGTCCTGCACGTCGGCGATGTCGAGCGTGCCGGCGGCCTGTTCCAGCAGCAGGCGGCTCTGCAGGTGGTTGTAGCGCGCGCGGGCGAACTCGAGCTGCGCGGTGAACAGGTTGTTCTGGTTCTGCAGGACGTCCAGCACGGTGCGCGTGCCGACTTCCAGGCCGACCTGCGAGGCGTCGTAAGCCGCTTGCGCCGAGACCAGCGCGAGGCGGCGTGCCTCGACTTCGCTGATGCTCGCGACCAGCGTCTGGTACGCGTTGCGCGTGTTGCGCACGAGCAGGCGCTTCTGCTGTTCCAGCTCGTCCGCCGCGACGTCGCGACGTGCCAGCGCCTGGCGAACGCCCGACTGCGTGGCGCCACCGGAGAAGATCGGCACCGACAGCGTCAGGCCGACCGACGGACCGAAGCTGCGGCCGTCGATATCGCGCGACACGTCCAGGATCGTGCGGTCGCCCCAGGTCTCGCTGTCGCTGTACGAACCGTTGAGGTACAGGCGCGGCCAGTGGCCTGCGCGTGCGGTCTCGACGTCGGCTTCGGTGGAGGACACCTGCAGTTCCTTCGCACGCAGCGCCGGGTTGTTCTCGATGGCCGTGCTCACCCAGCCATCGGCATCCCGCGATTCAGCCAGCGACGGCTGGTAGTCCTTCGGCAGGCCCTTGATGTTGCGCACCTGCTGGCCCGTGATCTCCGCCAGCGCCTGGTACGAATCCTCGACCGCGTTGCGGGCCAGGATCGTGTTGGCGCGCGCGCTGTCGTACTGGGCGCGGGCTTCATGCACGTCGGTGATCGGCGCCAGGCCGACTTCCAAGCGCTTGGAGGCGTAGTCGAACTGCTTCTTCAGCGCGGTTTCGGCGGCTTCGGCGGCGGCCAGCGATTCCAGCGCGATCAGCACGTTGAAGTACGAGGCCGAGGTGCGCGTGATCAGGTCGTTGCCCGACGCCGCCAGCTGGAAGTCCGCCGCCTGCGCCAACGCCTTGGCGCTCTTGTGGCGGGTGAAGTTGCCGCGGTCGTAGACCATCTGGCTGAGGTTCACGCCCGTGCTGCGCGTGGTGCTCTCGGTGTCGCTGTCGCCGGGGTTGATGGTGCCGTCGGCGTTGACCGAGTTGTTACCGCGCGAGTAGCTGCGGCCCTTGGTGATCGAGGCCGAACCGTCGAGCTGCGGCAGCATCGCCGCGCGCGTCTGCACTTGGCCTTCGCGGATCGCAAGGCGGTTGGACTCGGCCGCCGCGAGTTGCGGATCGGCCGTGCGTGCCAGCTCGTAGGTCTGCAGGAGGTCTTCGGCGGAGGCCGTGGCCGGCAACAGGGCCGACAGGCTCACGGCTGCGGCGAGGGCGATGACGAGCGGGCGGCGGATCATGCGAGGTCCTTGTCCGTGTTGCGTTTTGTTGAGCCGCCCGCGGTCTGCGGGCGTGTGGGGGTACTGCTTCAGAACTTGAATACCGGGGCGGGGGCCGCACCGGCAAGATAGGGAAGATCGGTTTCGAACAACGATTGGATGCGCGGCGCGTTGACATCGTTGCGCACGAGCACCGCTTCCATCACCGGCGAGCGACCGCGCACGACGAACATGCGGCCGTTCGGCTCCAGCCAGTCGATGAAACGCTGCGGGATCGTGTCCACGGCGCCGGCGACAAGGATCGCGGTGAAGCGGCGCTCGGTGGTCCAGGCGAACGCGTCGCCAACCACGACCTGCACGTTGTCGACCGACTGCTCCGACAGCGCGGCCGAGGCGGCCTGCGCCAGGTCGGCGTGGCGCTCCAGCGCGAGGACGTCGCGGGCGAGGCGGCCGGCGCAACCGGCCAGGTAACCGGTGCCGGCGCCGATCACGAGCACGTCGTCCGCCGGATCCAGCGCGAGCGCCTGCAGGGCGCGGCCCTGCAGGACCGGCTTCATCGTGAATTCGCCATGGGCCAGCGGCAGCGCGAGGTCGGCGTAGGCCAGGTTGCGATGCGCCACGGGCAGGAAGGCTTCGCGCGGCAGCGTCGCCATCACATCGAGCACGCGGCCATCAAGCACGTCCCAGGGACGCACCTGCTGCTCGACCATCAATTCGCGTGCCTTGTTGTAATCCATGGGGTTCATCGGGGGCTGACTCGTGCGCGGAAGACCGCGAATTGTACCGGGAATACCGCTGCCGGCCTTTGCGGGCGCGGCGCACAGGATGGCCGCGGCCCCAAGTCAGACTGAGTGCCAGAAGTAACCAAGACGGATGTCATCGACGCGACCGACCGCTTGCGGCGGGCTTGCCGGCCGCGGTGTCGCGCACCTGGTAGGCACGCAGGAACAGGTCCACAGCCGAGGCCAGATGCGCCTGGATTTCGTCCTCCGCCGGCCCCGGCCCGCCGAACACCAGGCACGCGTGCGGTTCGCCCTTGAGCAGGCTGAAAAACTGGCCCGCGGCGCGCGCGACGTCGGGGATCTCCAGCTCGCCGGCCTTGATGCGGCGTTCCAGCAGCGCGGAGAAATCGGACTGCACGCGCATCGGGCCGGCGTCCCAGAACAACTTGGGCAGGCCGGAATTCGACATCTGCGGCGAGCACAGCATGCGATGGCCGGCGACGGCCTCCGGCGCGGTCACCATCGAATAGAACGCGTGGGCGATGTCCATCAGCCGATCGCGCAACGGCGTGTCGGGCGAGGGCTCGAACAGGGAGGACGGCAGCGACAGGTCGCAGTGCGACTCCACGGCAGCGAGGAACAACGCGTCCTTGTCGCCGAAGTGGCTATAGACGGTGAGCTTGGAGACCCCGGCCTCGGCGGCGATCTGGTCCATGCTGGCGCCATCGAAGCCGTGCTGAGTAAACATTCTTTTCGCCGCCTCCAGGATGGCGGCGCGCTTGCCCATGTCCTTCGGACGTCCGGGGCCGGCCGGCTTGGCGGTTGCGCCCTGCGGCGCGGAAGGCTGGCGTGGAGCGGTCATGCGGCAATACTAGACTAATCAGTTTGATATTTATACAGTACCCGCAAGTACATTAATTAACTGCAGGGACCCTCGCAATGCGCAGTCCTTTCCTCGCTGCGTTCCGCCTGTCGGCATGGACGCTGGTCGCCTTTTCCACCTTTCTATTGAGCGCCTGCGGGCGCGATGGCGCGGTCGAGGAAGCCCCGCGTCCGGTCCTGGTCACGCACCCGGTCGCGGCCGACCATACCGCCAGCGCCTTCGCCGGCGACGTGCGGGCACGTGAGGAGAGCCCGCTGTCGTTCCGCGTCGGCGGCAAGCTCGTCCAGCGCAATGTCGACGTCGGCGACCACGTGCGCGCGGGCCAGGTTTTGGCGACGCTCGATCCGGGCGACCTGGAAGCGCAGGCCCGCGCCGCGAAGGCGCAACTGGCCGCCGCCGAAGCCGAACTGGGGCGCGCCCGCGCCGATCAGGCGCGCTTCGCGAAGCTGGCGAACGAGCAGTTGGTGAGCCGTTCCACGCTCGACGCCCAGAACGCGGCGGCCACCGCTGCGCAGGGCCAGGTGAATGCCGCGCGCGCCGAGGTCGAAGTCGCGAGCAACCAGGCCGCCTATTCGCAACTGCGCGCCACGCGCGACGGCGTGATCGCCGCGCGCCAGGCCGAAGCGGGGCAGGTCGTCGCGGCCGGGCAGTTGGTGTTCACGCTTGCCGCCGACGGCGTGCGCGAGATCGCCTTCGCGCTGCCCGAAACGATGGCCGGCAAGGTCAAGGCCGGCCAGCCGGTGCAGGTCGAAGCATGGTCGCGTCCGGGTCAGCGCTGGAACGGCCGCATCCGTGAAATCTCCCCCGCGGCCGATCCCGCATCGCGCACCTTCGCCGCGCGCGTCACCGTCGATGCCCCGGCAGGCGCGATCGACCTCGGCCAGAGCGCCCGCGTATACCTGCCCACGGACACCCGCGGCGGCCTGAGCGTGCCGATCGCCGCGCTCCAGCGCGAGAACGGCAAGGCCTCGGTGTTCGTCGTCGACATGAAGACCTCCACGGTGAAGCTGCGGCCGGTGCAGGCTGGCGCGTTCGGCGAGGACCGCGTGCCGGTGCAGGGCGAACTCGCCGCGAACGAGTGGATCGTCGCCGCCGGCGGTCACCTGCTGCGCGACGGGCAGAAGGTGCAGCCGGTCGATCGGGAAAATCGCCCCATCGCGGCATCCGCACGCTGAGGCCGCCATGCGCTTCAACCTCTCCGAATGGGCGCTGCGCCATCGCAGCCTGATCATCTACGCGATGCTGGTGATGGCCATTGCCGGCACGTTCTCGTACCTGCGGCTGGGTCGCAGCGAGGACCCGGCCTTCACCTTCAAGGTGATGGTCATCCGCACGCTGTGGCCCGGCGCGACCGCCGAGGAAACCTCGCGCCAGGTCACCGAGCGCATCGAAAAGAAGCTGATGGAAACCGGCCAGTACGAGTTCATCCGCTCGTACTCGCGCGCCGGCGAATCGCAGGTGATCTTCGTCGCGCGCGATTCGCTGCGTTCGAAGGACATCGAACCGTTGTGGTACCAGGTGCGCAAGAAGGTCGGCGACATCCGCGCGACCCTGCCCAGCGACGTCGTCGGCCCGTTCTTCAACGACGAATTCGGCGACACCTTCGGCAACATCTATGCGCTCACCGGCAAGGGTTTCGACTACGCCGTGCTGAAGGATTACGCCGAGCGCGTGCAGCTGCAGCTGCAGAAGCAGCCCGACGTCGGCAAGATCGAGCTGTTCGGCGTGCAGGACGAGAAGGTGTGGGTCGAGCTGTCGAACGTGAAGCTCGCCACGCTCGGCATTCCCGCCGCCGCCGTGCAGCAGGCGCTGGACGAACAGAACGCGATGGTGCCCGCCGGCTTCTTCGAAACAGGCAGCACGCGCGTGGCGCTGCGCGTGGGCGGCAAGTTCAAATCTGTCGAGGAAATCCGCGAATTCCCGATCCGCGTCGGCGACCGCACGTTCCGTCTTGCCGACGTCGCCGACGTGAAGCGCGGCTTCTCCGATCCGCCGGCGCCGCGCATGCGCTTCATGGGCGAGGACGCCATCGGCATCGGCGTGGCGATGAAGGAAGGCGGCGACATCCTCAAGCTCGGCAAGACGCTGGAAACGCAGTTCGCGCAACTGCAGGACACGCTGCCGGCCGGCATGGAACTGCGCAAGGTCGCCGACCAGCCCGCCGCCGTTACCGAATCGGTCGGCGAGTTCGTGCGCGTGCTGTCCGAAGCCGTCGCCATCGTGCTGCTGGTGAGCTTCTTCTCGCTCGGCCTGCGCACCGGTTTCGTCGTCGCGCTGTCGATCCCGCTCGTACTGGCGATGACCTTCGCCGTGATGGACCTGTTCGGCGTCGGCCTGCACAAGATCTCGCTCGGGGCGCTCGTGCTCGCGCTGGGCTTGCTGGTGGACGACGCGATCATCGCGGTGGAGATGATGGCCATCAAGATGGAGCAGGGCTTCAGTCGCCTGAAGGCCGCGGCGTTCGCGTGGGATTCCACCGCGTTCCCGATGCTCACCGGCACGCTCATCACCGCTGCCGGCTTCCTGCCGATCGCCACCGCGAAGTCGAGTACCGGCGAATACACGCGCTCGCTGTTCGAAGTAGTGACCATCGCGCTGCTGGTGTCGTGGATCGCGGCGGTTGCGTTCATTCCGTACCTCGGCGACAAGCTGCTGCCCGATTACGGCCACGCGGCCAAGCCGCTCAAGCCCGGATCGATCGCGTACCGCTGGCACGAACTCCGCGAGCGCATCGCCAGCCGCTTCCCGAAGCTGCACGACTACATCGCGCCCAAGCCGCCCATCGACGGCCATGCGCACGATCCGTACGGCACGAAGTTCTACGTCAACTTCCGTCGCTGGGTGACGTTCTGCGTGCGTCGCCGCTGGCTGGTGATCGCGGTGACGGCGGCGGCGTTCGTGCTGTCCATCGTCATGTTCCGCTTCGTGCCGCAGCAGTTCTTCCCCGATTCCACGCGACCGGAACTGATGGTCGACATGGAACTGGCCGAAGGCAGCTCGCTGCGCGCGACGACCGAGCAGGCCCAGCGCTTCGAGCAGATCCTGAAGCAGAACAAGGATCTGGCGAACTTTGTCGCCTACGTGGGCACCGGTTCGCCGCGTTACTACCTGCCGCTCGACCAGCAGCTGCCCGCGGCGAACTTCGCGCAGTTCGTGCTGACGCCGAAGAACCTGGAAGCGCGTGAGGAGATCCGCACGTGGCTGATCGATGACGTCTTCCAGAAATTCCCCGAACTGCAGATGCGTGTGACGCGCCTGGAAAACGGCCCGCCGGTCGGCTATCCGGTGCAGTTCCGCGTGTCGGGCGAGCACATCGACCAGGTGCGGAAGATCGCCTACCAGGTGCGCGAGAAGATCCGCGAGAACCCGCACGTGGTGAACGTCAACCTGGACTGGGACGAGCCGAACAAGGTCGTGCGCCTGGTCGTCGACCAGGAGCGTGCCCGCGCGCTGGGCGTGAGTTCGGCGCGGCTGTCGCAGTTCCTGTCCAGTTCGTTGTCGGGCTCGCACATCAGCACGTACCGCGAAGGCAACGAACTGATCGAGATGCTGCTGCGCGGCCCGGCCGAGGAGCGACTTCGCCTCGACATGCTCGGCAGCCTGATGGTGCCGACCGAAAGCGGTGCAAGCGTTCCGCTTACGCAGATCGCGACGCTGGATTACGGCTTCGAGGAAGGCATCATCTGGCATCGTGACCGCCAGCCGACGATGACGGTCCGCGCCGACATCTACGACGGCACGCAACCGGCGACGGTGACGGCTCAGATCTCGCCGACGCTCGACGGCCTGCGTTCGAAGCTGCCGTACGGTTACTCGATCGACATCGGTGGCAGCGTGGAGGATTCCGCGCGCGGCCAGAAATCGATCGCCGCCGGCATGCCGCTGTTCGTGTTCGTCGTGTTCACGCTGCTGATGCTGCAGCTGCGCAGTTTCTCGCGCAGTTTCATGGTGCTGCTGACCGCACCGCTGGGCCTGATCGGCGTGACGCTGTTCCTGCTGGTGTTCCGCGTGCCCTTCGGCTTCGTCGCAATGCTGGGCACCATCGCGCTCGCCGGCATGATCATGCGCAACTCGGTGATCCTGGTGGACCAGATCGAGCACGACATCGGCGAAGGCGCCGCGCCGTGGCAGGCGATCGTCGAGGCCACGGTGCGCCGCTTCCGCCCGATCGTGCTGACCGCGCTCGCGGCGATCCTCGCGATGATCCCGCTGTCGCGCAGCGCCTTCTTCGGGCCGATGGCGGTGGCGATCATGGGCGGCCTGACGGTGGCGACGTTCCTGACGCTGCTGTTCCTGCCGGCGCTGTACGCGGCGTGGTTCCGGGTGAAAGCGCCCGAGGCGGCGTAAACGCGACGCGGTTGCAGGAAACGAAAAGGGCGCCTCCGGGCGCCCTTCTTGTTACTGCTTCGGTGCAACGCTCCACGGCGGTGGCGGCGCCGGGATCGGGTGTTCGAGATCGAACTCGATGCGCACTTCGCGACCCGGACGGGTGAGTTCGTAGGTGAAGCGCTCGTGCGGTTCGATTTCCATCGCCCACACGTTCGACACCGACGTGGCGCGGTCCTCGCGCGCGAACAGCGCCTTCGATGCGGCGTCGGCGGGGAATTCCTGCCGCTCCTCCGTGCCCATGTCGAGGGTATCGCCGCCGTACTGGCTCAGTTCGGCCTCGGTGCCGTCCTCGTGGCGATGGTCGTGCTTCAGGCGCAGGCCCGTCGCGGTGCGCGTGAGTACCCAGGTGCGCGAACGATCGCTGCCGACGAAGAACGGGATGCGGATGGTGTCACGGCTGCATTCGCGCACGTGCATGGTCAGCGCCTTGCCGGCCAGCGGGTTATCGGGGGTGGGCGGGCGATCGGCGACGATGCGGCCGGCGAACGCCTGGCCGCAAAGCGTGGCGACGCGCTGGAAAAACACGTCCTGGGCGGCCGAACTGCCGGCATCGGGCGTGGAACCGCAGGCGGTCAGGCCGAGGGCGAACGCGAAAACGAGGGCGGTGCGTGGGCTCATGGGCGCCCACGCTAGCCCGAAGCACGTGAAGCCGGCAATGCGACCTCGGCCCAGTAACGCCGAATCGCGCCGGCCGTCTCAGTCGCGCATCACCACCGGCTGGCATTCCAGTTCGAGCTGCTCCAGCACCGCGACCATCGCCGCCTGCGTGGACACGCCGCGGCCGGCCGGCGCCAGATCCGCCGTGAACACGCCCGCCGCAAGCGCGCCATCGACCGCCTTCTCGACACAGCGCGCTTCCGACTCCAGGCCCAGCGAGTGCCGCAGCAGCATCGCCGCACTGAGGATCGTCGCGTACGGGTTGGCGACGCCGCGGCCGGCGATGTCGGGCGCCGAGCCGTGGATCGGCTCGTACAGGCCCACGCGCCCTTCGCCCAGCGACGCCGAAGGCAGCAAACCGAGCGATCCAGCCAGCATCGAGGCTTCGTCGGTAAGGATGTCGCCGAACATGTTCTCGGTGACGATCACGTCGTACTCACGCGGTCGCGAGAGCAGGTGCATCGCCATCGAATCGACCAGCTGGTGCTCCAGCGTGACATCCGGAAACTCATCGCGAACCACGCGTGTGGTCACTTCGCGCCACAGCCGAGAGGTCTCCAGCACGTTGGCCTTGTCCACGGAGGTCACATGGCCGCGCCGGCTGCGTGCGAGCGTGCACGCGCGACGCACGACGCGCTCGATCTCCTCGACGCTGTATTCGCACAGGTCGCTCGCCGACGTCGCGGTGCGCTGCTTCTGGCCGAAATACACGCCGCCGGTGAGTTCGCGCACGACGATCAGGTCAACGCCGGTGAGCAGGTGCGGCTTGATCGGCGAAGCCCCGAGCGCGGCCGGATGCGGCTTCACGGGGCGCAGATTCGCGTACAGGCCCAGCGCCTTGCGGATCGCGAGAAGGCCCTGTTCGGGCCGCACCTTCGCGCCCGGATCGGACCACTTCGGCCCGCCCACGGCGCCGAGCAGCACGGCATCTGCGCGCTTGGCGGCATCGAGCGTCCGTGCCGGCAGCGGCTCGCCGGTGGCGTCGATGGCCGCGCCGCCGATGAGCTCGTGCGTGAAGTGGAACTCGTGCCCGTAACGTTGACCGACGGCACGCAGCACCTGCACCGCGGCGGCGGTGACTTCCGGGCCGATGCCGTCGCCCGGCAGAACGACGATCTCAGCTTGCATGGCGGAACTCCTGGGTTTGGCGTTGTTGTTCGAACTGCGAAATGGCCGGCGACTGCTTCAGCAGGAAGCCGAGCTGGTCGACGCCTTCGAGCAGGCAGGTCTGCGCGAACGCATCCAGCGGGAACTGCACGCGGCGGCCGTCGGGCAGCGTGACGCTGCGTTGCGCGACATCGATGCGCAGCTCCACGCCGGGCTGTTCGAGCAGTTCGTCGACGATGGCTTCATCGAGCACGATCGGCAGCAGGCCGCTCTTCAGCGCATTGCTGCGGAAGATGTCGGCGATCTCCGCGCTGATCACCGCGCGCAGGCCGAGGTCGGTCAGTGCCCACGGCGCGTGCTCGCGCGAGGAACCGCAGCCGAAATTGCGGCCGGCGACGAGGATGCGCGCGCCGATGTTCTCCGCGCGATTGAAGGGGAACTCGGGGTTCGGCGAACCGTCCGGCAAGCTGCGCCAGTCGTTGAACGCGTGCTTGCCCAGGCCTTTGCGTTCGGTCGTGGTGAGGAAGCGCGCGGGGATGATCTGGTCGGTGTCGATGTTGCGTTCGCGCAGCACGACGGTGCGCGAGACGACTTCGGTCAGCGGCTGCATCAGGCGGTCTCCAGCTCGGCGGCCGCGTGCGGCGCGGGTTCGGTGGTGAGGTAGGGGCGCGGATCGGTGATCTCGCCGGCCACCGCGCAGGCGGCGGCGGTCGCCGGCGAGGCGAGCACGGTGCGCGCGCCCTTGCCCTGGCGACCCTCGAAATTGCGGTTGCTGGTGGATACCGCCAGCTGCCCGGCGCCGACGATGTCGCCGTTCATGGCGATGCACATCGAGCAGCCGGGTTCGCGCCATTCCGCGCCGGCGTCGCGCACGATGCGGTCGATGCCTTCGCGTTCGGCATCGCGCTTGACCTGCTCCGATCCCGGCACCACGAGCATGCGCACGCGCGGATGCACGCGGCGGCCGCGCAGCACGCTGGCCGCTTCGCGCAGGTCCGACAGTCGCGAGTTCGTGCAGCTGCCGACGAACACCACGTCGACGGCGCGGCCGGCGATCGCGGCGTTCGCATCCCAGCCCATGTAGTCGCGCGCCTTCGTTTCGTCCGCATCGCCGCTGCCGGGCACGTGTGCACTGATCGCCGCGACCTGGCCCGGGTGCGTGCCCCACGTGACGGTCGGCTGGATGTCGCGCGCATCGATGCGCACCTCGCGGTCGAACGGCGCGCCTTCGCCGCTGCGCAATTCCTTCCACGCTGCGACCGCGGCCTCGAACGCTTCCCCTTGCGGGGCACGCGGGCGGCCGCGCAGGTAATCGAAAGTGACTTCGTCCGGCGCGATCAGCCCGGCGCGCGCGCCGGCTTCGATCGACATGTTGCACACCGTCATCCGTTGTTCCATCGACAACGACCGGATCGCGCTGCCGCGGTACTCGATGACGTGGCCCGTGCCGCCGTTGACGCCGATCACGCCGATGACGTGCAGGATCAGGTCCTTCGCGCCGACGCCCGGCGCGAGTTCGCCGTCGATGGTGATCGCCAGCGTCTTCGGCTTGCGCTGCAGCAGGCATTGCGTGGCGAGCACATGGCCGACCTCGCTGGTGCCGATGCCGAACGCGAGCGCGCCGAACGCGCCGTGCGTGGCCGTGTGGCTGTCGCCGCAGACGATGGTCTGGCCGGGTTGGGTGAGGCCGAGCTCCGGCCCCATCACGTGCACGATGCCGCGCTGCGGGCTGTCGTAATCGAACAGCTCCACGCCGAAGCGCGCGCAGTTCGCGCGCAACGTGTCGACCTGCGCGCGCGCTTCATCGTTCACGTACGGCCGCTGGCCGTTGACGTTGACGGGCAACGTCGGCGTGGAGTGGTCGAGCGTGCCCTTGGTGCGCTCGGGCCGGCGCACCGGCAGGCCGCGCGCGTCGAGTTCGGCGAAGGCCTGCGGCGAGGTCACTTCGTGGATCAGGTGCAGGTCGATGTAGAGGATCGCCGGCGCCGCCTCGGATTCGGGCGTGACGACGTGGGCGTCCCACAGTTTGTCGAACAGGGTTTTCGGTTTGCTCGTCATTGACTTGGCTTTCTGGAATGAGGTCAGGCGATCGCCGCGGCGCGCGTGTCTGCGGCCTGCGCGCGCGTGCGCTGCAGGCGGTTGGCGATGTCGAGCCACGCGAGCGCGCTGGCTTCGAGGATGTCGGTACTGGTGCCCGAGCCGGTGAACTCGCGCCCGTCCACGCGCGCGATCACCTGCGCCTGGCCTTGGGCGTCATCGCCCGTCGTGACGTTGGAGACCTGGTAGCTGTCGATCTCCAGCGCGATGCCCGTGGCGCGCGCGAGCGCCGCGAACAGCGCGTGCACCGGCCCGTCGCCGACCGCCGCCTCGCTCACCGATGCGCCCTCGGCATCGACCAGCTGCACGCTCGCGGTGGGCAGACTGTCCTGCGCGACGCCGGTGCTGACATGGAAACGCGCCAGGCGGTGCCCGCGAGCCGCGCGTGCGTCGGCGCCGAGCACCAGCGCTTCCAGGTCGGCATCGAACACTTCGCGCTTCTTTTCGGCCAGCGACTTGAAGCCGGCGAAGACCGCGTTGAGCTGCGCTTCGGGCAGCGTGAAGCCCAGCGCCTGCAGGCGATCGCTCAACGCCGCGCGGCCGCTGTGGCGGCCCATCACCATCTGCGACTGCGCCCAGCCGACGTCTTCCGGTCGCATGATCTCGTACGTGCCGCGATGCTTGAGCATGCCGTGCTGGTGGATGCCGGACTCGTGCGCGAAGGCGTTCTGCCCGACCACGGCCTTGTTCCGCTGCACGGCCATGCCGGTGATGCGCGAGAGCAGGCGCGAGGTGGGAACCAGGCGTCGCGTGTCGATGCGCGTGTGCGCGCCGTAGTACTCGCCGCGCACGCGCAGCGCCATCACCAGTTCTTCCAGTGCGCAGTTGCCGGCGCGCTCGCCGATGCCGTTGATCGTGCATTCGACCTGCCGCGCGCCGCCTTCGATCGCGGCCAGCGAGTTCGCCACCGCCAGGCCGAGGTCGTTGTGGCAGTGCGCGCTGAACACCGCTTCGTTCGCGCCGGCGACGCCCGATTCGACGACGGATGCACGCAGGTACTCGAAGAGCGTGCGGATCTCGCTCGGCGTGGTGTAACCGACGGTGTCGGGAATATTGAGCGTGCGCGCGCCGGCCCGAACCGCGGCAATGCAGACCTGCGCGAGGAAATCCGGCTCGGTGCGCAGCGCGTCCTCGGCGGAGAACTCGACGTCGTCCACGTGGCGCTTGGCCAGCTCGACCGCCATGACGGCACGTTCGAGCACCTGCTCGCGTGTCAGCCCCAGCTTGTGTTCGCGATGCAGCGGGCTGGTGGAGATGAACACGTGGATGCGTGGATGCACGCTGCCGTCCAGCGCGCGCGCGCAGGCTTCGATGTCGCCGACGTGGCAGCGCGCCAGCGTCGCAACGGTCGCGCCGCGAACCTCGCGCGCGATGGCGCGGACCGCGTCCATGTCGGCTTCCGAACTCGCCGGAAAGCCCGCTTCGATCACGTCGACACCCAGCTCGGCGAGCGCGTGCGCGAAGCGGAGCTTCTGCGGCGCGGTCATGCTGCAGCCGGGCGATTGCTCGCCGTCCCGCAGGCTGGTGTCGAAGATCCGTACTCGGGCGGCGGGGTCGTTCATGCGGTGAGCTCCTCGTGGTCGCGCGCGACGACGGCGGCGCGCGGCTTGGATGGGAAAGCGGGATTCAGGGTCGCGATGGCCGGCTCCAGCGCGGGCGCAGGCATCGCATCGCGATGGCGGCGGCGGGGACGGCGCGGTGCGCGGGGGCGCACGTCGGACAGCAGTTGCGCGAGCACGACCGCGTCGACGTTTCCGCCGGACACGACGGCGCACTTGCGCTTGCCGGCGATGCGACGCCCGGCGGCGAGCGCCAGCGCGCCTGCGCCTTCAGCGATGACGTGCTCTTCGAGCGCCAGGCGCACCAGCGTTTCGCGCAGTTCGGCCTCGCGCACGACGACCACGTCGTCGAGCAGTTCGGCGAGCAGGCGTTGCGTCAGATGGCCCGGCTCCTTCACGCGCACGCCGTCGGCGAGCGTCGCGACCGGATCGCACGGCGTGCGGTCGCCACGCAACGCGCGCAGCATCGAATCGACGCCTTCGACCTGCGCGCCAATCACGCGAACGCCCTGCGACTTCAGCGCCAGCGCAACCCCGGACGCGAGGCCGCCGCCGCCGATCGGCACGAGCACGACGTCCGGCGCTAGCGCGGCCAGTTCCAGCCCGACGGTGCCTTGGCCGGCGATGACGTCGGCGTCGTCGAACGCGGACAGCACGCGGTAGCCGTTCTGCTCGGCCAGCTCCGCGGCGAAGGCTTTCGCTTCGTCGTAGGTGTCGCCATGCAGGCGCACGGTCGCGCCCCAATGCGCGACGCCGGCGATCTTCGTCTGCGGCGCGTTGCGCGGCATCACGGTGATCGCGTTGACGCCCAGGCGATACGCGGCCCACGCCAGTCCCTGCGCGTGGTTGCCGGCGGAGGCGGCGATCACCGGTCGATGATCGCCGCGTTCGCGCGCCGCGAGCAGGGCGTTGAGCGCGCCGCGCACCTTGTACGAACCGGTGCGCTGCAGGTTCTCCAGCTTCAGCCAGCAGCCGAAGCGCTCCGCATGATGCAGCGGCGTCGCCGGCAGGTAGCGACGCAGCCGCGCCTGCGCCGCGAGCACGTCGGCCGCGGTGACGCGTACGTCGGTGGGTACGTCGCCGTCCATGTCAGACGGCCGTCAGCCAATGCGTGTACGACGACTCTTCGCCGCGAACGACGCGACCGTACAGCGCCTGCAGCTCGCGCGTGATCGGGTTGTCGCCGAACTCGCGCCGGTCGAGCGCGCTGATCGGCGCGATTTCCGCCGCCGTGCCGCAGACGAAGACTTCGTCTGCATCCAGCAGTTCGTGATGCGTGACCGCGCGCGATTGCGCGCCGCTCAGCGCGATCACGCTGTCGCGCGTGATCCCGGGCAGCGCGTCGCGATGCGAGACGGCCGTGACCTCACCGCCGCGCACCATGAACACGTTGGCGCCGGTGCACTCGACCACGTAACCGTCCTCGTCGACGAACAGCGCTTCGTCGAAGCCGCGCAGGCGCGATTCGCGCTTGGCGAGGATCGAGTTGATGTACGCGCCGCACAGCTTCAGCGGCGGCAACGACGATTCCGGATTGCGCTTCCACGGCGACACCGTCAGGCGCGAACGCTTGCCATTGAGGTGCACGACGGTGGGCAGCGTCATCACCATGAAGTGCTGGCTCAGGCCCGGCACGTCCAGTCCGACCGTCACGCCATCCGCACCGTTGCCCAGCCACGTCAGCGGGCGCACGTACGCATCGCGATGCCCGTTCGCGCGCAGCGTCTGCAGCGTCGCTTCGAATGCCGCATCGACGTCGAAGTCGATGCCGAGCAGGTCGGCGCCCTTGCGCATGCGTTCCAGGTGCTCGGGCAGGCGGAACACGGCCGCGCCATCGCGCGTGGCGTAGCTGCGGATGCCTTCGAACACGCCGGTGCCGTAATGCATCGCGTGCGTGGTCAGCGGCGCGTGCGGCGTATCGGCGGCGGTCAGTTCGCCGTCGAACCACAGCAGCGGCATGCCCGGACGGCGCGCTTCGTCTCGCAGTTCGATGGGCTTGCCCGCGGGTTGTCGCGAGGCGATGGCTTCGGGTGCGATCACCGACATGGCGACACCTCCACCGCGAGGCAGTCGTAGAGCTTCTCTAGCTGGTGCTGCAGGTTGGCTTCGTCGCGTTCGCCTTCAACGGTCAGCCGCAGGTACCAGCGGTCGCCGTCGGCCTGCGCTTCGCCATCGACGGCGAGCGGGCGGAAACCGCGGCGTTCGGCCGCGCCCAATACCCGCGACAGCGCGCCTTCGGCCTGACGGAGCGTGAGATCAAGCTGGTATCGCATGGCGGGGATCCTCGGTGGGGGTGGGTTCGTTCGACGCGCCGGCGTCAAGCTCCGGATCGAGCATCTGCGCGTTGTTGTGGTTGGGCGGCACCAGCGGCCACACGTTTGCGGCCTGGTCGATGGCGACGTGCAGCAGCGCCGGGCCGTCGGTGGCGAGCAGCGCCTGCAGGGCGGCTTCGACGGATTCGGCGCGATCGACGTGCAGCGCCTGCACGCCGAACGCCGCCGCGACCGCGCCGAAGTCGGGGTTGTCGGACAGGTCGATCTCGGAATAGCGCCGGTCGAAGAACAGCTCCTGCCATTGGCGCACCATGCCGAGCGCCTGGTTGTCGAGCAGCACGATCTTCACCGGCAGGCCATAGCGGCGCAGCGTCGCCAGTTCCTGCACGTTCATCAGGAACGAGCCGTCGCCGCTGACGCACACGACCGGCGCATCGGGCGATTGCAGTTGCGCGCCGATCGCCGCCGGCAGGCCGAAGCCCATCGCACCGAGCGCGCCGCTGGTGAGGTGCTGGCGCGGCGTACCGAAGCGCCAGTGCTGCGCGACCCACATCTGGTGCTGGCCGACGTCGCAAGCGACGATTGCGTTGGGCGCCAGTTCCGACAGGCGCTTCAGCAGCGCCGGTGCGTACACGGTGTCGCCCGGGGCGTCGTAGCGCGCGGCGAATTCGTGCATGCGCTGCTGGCAGGTCGCGCGCCATTCGCGCCGCGCCGCGCCGTTGCGACCGTGCAGGTGCGCGGCGCAGGGCAGGGTGAGCGCGGTCAGCGTGCGGCGGATGTCGCCGCACACGGCGGCATCGGCGTGGCGCAGCTTGCCGATCTCGCACGCGTCCAGGTCCATGTGGACGACGCGCGCGTTCGGCGCGAACTCCGCCAGCTTGCCGGTGGCGCGATCGTCGAAGCGCGCGCCGACGACGATCAGCAGATCGCTTTCCTGCACCGCCAGGTTCGCCGCGCGGCTGCCATGCATGCCGAGCATGCCGAGGTTCAGCGCGTGGTTCGACGGCAACGCGCCCAGTCCCTTCAGCGTTAGCACGGTCGGGATCTGCGTGGCGTCGACGAACGTGCGAAACGCCTGCACCGCATCGCCCAGCGCGATGCCACCGCCGCCGTAGACGACGGGCTTCTTTGCCTGCGAGATCATCGCGAGCGCCGCGTGCAGCGAGGCGTCCTTCGGCGCGGGCACGTCGTCGATTTCCGCCGGCACGTGCAGCGGAAGGTGCGATGCGTCGCCGACCTGCACGTCCTTGGGCAGGTCGATCAGCACCGGGCCCGGGCGACCCGAGCGCGCGATGCGGAATGCCTCGGCGACGACATTGGGCAGTTCGTCGACGCGGCGCAGCAGGAAGCTGTGCTTCACGATCGGCATCGTCATGCCGAACACATCCAGTTCCTGGAACGCGTCGGTGCCCATCAGCGGCGTGGCGACCTGCCCGGTGATGATCACCATCGGCACCGAGTCGAGCATCGCGTCGGCGATGCCGGTGACCAGGTTCGACGCGCCCGGACCGGACGTCGCCACGCATACGCCCACGCGCCCGCTGGCCCGCGCATACCCGTTCGCCGCGAAGGCCGCGCCCTGTTCGTGGCGGACCAGCACGTGCCTGAGCTGCGATCCGTGCAGCGCATCGTAGAAGGGCATGATCGCGCCGCCCGGGTAGCCGAAGAGCGTGTCCACGCCTTCGGCCGCCAGGGCCTGCACCAGCCAGCGGGCACCGTTCATCACGCGGCCTCTGTCTGCGCCTGGCGCTTTTCGGTCGCGGCCGACGCGGCCTGCGGCGCGGTCGAAAGCCACTTCATGTTCGCGCGAAGCTTCTTGCCGACCGCTTCGATCGGATGCGTCAGGTCGCCTTCCTTGAGCGCCTTGTAGTTCGCGTTGCCCGCGGCGTATTCGGCGATCCACTGGCGCGCGAACGTGCCGTCCTGGATCTCGGCGAGGATCTTCCTCATCTGCGCGCGCGTGTTCTCGTCGACCACGTAGGTGCCGCGCGTGAGCGCGCCGTACTGCGCGGTCTCGCTGATGAACTCGTGCATGCGCGTGATCCCGCCTTCGTAGAACAGGTCGACGATCAGCTTCAGCTCGTGCAGGCACTCGTAGTACGCGACTTCCGGCTGGTAGCCGGCTTCGACCAGCGTTTCCCAGCCGGCCTGCACCAGCTTGGTCGCGCCGCCGCACAGCACGGCCTGCTCGCCGAACAGGTCCGTTTCGGTTTCTTCCTTGAACGTGGTGCGGATCGCGTTCTGGCGCGCGCCGCCGATGCCGGCGCAGTAGGTCAGCGCGAGCTGCTCGGCGTTCCCGCTCTTGTCCTGGTAGACGGCATAGACCGACGGGACGCCGCGGCCGATCTCGTACTCGCGACGCACCAGCGCGCCCGGGCCCTTAGGCGCAACGAGCACGACGTCCAGGTCCTCGCGCGGCGTGATCTGCCCGTAATGCACGTTGAAACCGTGCGCGAACAGCAGGCACGCGCCCTGCGCGATGTTGGGCTCGATCACTTCGCCGTAGAGCTGCGGCTGCACCATGTCGGGCGTAAGCACGGCGACGAGTTCGGCGTCCTTCACCGCCTCGCTTGGCGACTTCACGGTGAAGCCGTCGGCCTTCGCCTTGATCTCGGTCGGGCCGCCCGGACGCAGGCCGACGGTGACGTCGAAGCCGGAATCGCGCAGGTTCAAGGCATGCGCGCGGCCCTGGCTGCCGTAACCGACGATGGCGACGCGGGGTTTTTGCTGGGTGGTCATGATCGTGTCCGTAGTGGATGGAGGGCGGTGCGGAGGGTCAGGCGAGGAACAGTTCCTTCGTTTCTTCGGGCGTCACGGGCGCTTCCTCGATGAATTGCACGGGGATGTCGCGCGACTTCGCGCGGGCCGCGTCGAGCGGGCCGGGCGCCGTGACTGCGCCGCGCGAGGCCGAACTCACCTGCGCGGCGTATTTCGCGAGCACGCCGGTGGCCACGCGCGGCGCAATGCGTGCCGTGGGGCGCGTGCGCAGGTCGGCGTCGACGTCGATGCGGCGCGTCTTCACGTCGATGCGCACGCGATCGCCGTCGCGCAGCTTCGCGATGGGACCGCCGCGCGCGGCTTCGGGCGAGATGTGGCCGACCATGAAGCCGTGCGTCGCGCCGCTGAAGCGGCCGTCGGTGATCAGCGCGACGTCGTTGCCCAGGCCCTGGCCGACGAGGGCCGCAGTCACGGCGAGCATCTCGCGCATGCCCGGGCCGCCCGCTGGGCCTTCGAAGCGGATGACGACGACATCGCCCGCGCGGATCTGGCGCGCCTGCACGGCGTTGAACGCGGCCTCTTCCGAATCGAAGACACGCGCGGTGCCCTCGAAGTGTTCGATGCCGTGGCCGGCGAGCTTGAGGATGCAGCCTTCCGGCGCGAGATCGCCGTAGAGGATCGAATAGCCGCCGCGCGGCTTGAACGGATCCGACACCGGACGCACCACGTCCTGCGCGCCCGGCGCGGGCACGTCATCGAGTTCGGCGAAGAAGCTGCGGCCGGTGACGGTCGGGATGTCCTCGATCAGGCCCGCGGCACGCAGTTCGCGCGCGACCAGCGCCGCGCCGCCCATCTCGAACATTTCCGCGGCGGTGTAGCGACCGCCGGGCTTGAGGTCGGCGATCACCGGCGTGCGCGCGGCGGCTTCGAATTCCTCCAGGTCGAACGCAACGCCGGCTTCGTGCGCGATCGCCAGCAGGTGCAGCGCGGCGTTGGTCGAACCCGCGGTGGCCGAGACCGCGCACGCAGCGTTGCGCAGCGCTGCGGGAGAGAGGATCTCGCGCGGTCCCGGACCACCGTTGCGCAAACGCTTCATCGCCAGCGCGCCGCAGGCCCGCGCGGCGGCGGGCTTGTCGGCATGCACGGCGGGAATGTCGTTGAGTTGCAACGGCGACAGGCCGAGGAAGGTCAGCACCATCGCCATCGTGTTCGCGGTGAATTGCCCGCCGCACGCGCCCGCGCCGGGGCAGGCGTGCGACTCGATGCGATGCAGTTCGGCATCGTCGATGCGGCCGGCCGAATGCGCGCCGACGGCCTCGAACACGTCCTGCACCGTCAGGGACTTGTCGCTCGCGTCCTTGCGGCAATGGCCCGGCAGGATCGTGCCGCCGTACAGGATCACGGTCGGGATATCGAGCCGCGCCGCCGCCATCGCCGCCGCCGGGATCGTCTTGTCGCAGCCGACGAGCAGCACCATCGCGTCGAGGCAATGGCCGTTCACGGCGAGCTCGATCGAATCGGCAATGGTCTCGCGTGAGGGCAGGGAGGCGCGCATGCCGTCGGAGCCCATCGCGATGCCGTCGGTGACCGCAATCGTGTTGAATTCGATGGGCGTGCCGCCGTTCTCGATCACGCCCGCGCGCACGTGCTGCGCGAGGTCGCGCAGCGTGTAGTTGCACGGCGAGACGTCCGACCACGTATGCACGACCGCGACCAGCGGCTTGGCGATCGCCTCGTCGCTCAATCCGGTCGCGCGCAACATGGCGCGTGCGGGAGCGCGTGCGGGGCCCTGCTTGATGGCGTTGCTTCTCACGAACGGCGATCTCCTGGCTGGACGTTCCGCAGGGCGAAAACAAAAACCCCGCGCCGTTTCGGGCGCGGGGTCTTGGGTATCGACCTGGGTGTGTGGTTCTTACTTACACAAACCCGTACTCCGCGCTGGCAAGCCCGGTAATAAGTACGAGTACAAGAATGAGCGAGGCCGCGATGGGCGCGGCCTTCATCAGAAGTGCGATGGCGATGCGACGCGCGTCAGCCTGCGACGCGGCGGCGGTGGCGCGTTGGCCCCGGCCCGATGCGGTTTGCAAGTGGTTGCTGCGCTGCGTCATGGGATCGAGAGAAACACGGCCGGAATGGCCGTGTCAACAGTTTCTTTCGTAACTGCGAAGAAGTGCGGCATGCGCCTCACGCGGAGGGCCCGATGGTTTCGGATGTAACCGCACCGGTACGCAGCGCATCGCGCAGCGCGGCGTAATCGGCGGGCAATCGCTGCGCCGATGCCGGCCGCGCGAGGCACTGCGCGAGCGATGGCGGCACCGGGACTTCGTGCCCGACGAGCGGTTCGACGATGGTGTCGAACTTCGCCGGATGCGCGGTGGCGACCACCGCCCACGGTCGCGAGTCGCCTTGCGACCGGAACGTTTCCAGCACGTGCAGGCCCGCAGCGGTGTGCGGATCGGCGACGACGCCATCGCGTCGAGGCGCCCCGCGCACGACGTCGGTGATCGTCGCATCGTCGACGGTGAATGCGCGAAGCGAACCGCGGAGTTCGTCGTCGCCGGCATGCCAATGGCGAAGGCGCTCGAAGTTGCTCGGCGCACCGACGTCCATCGCGTTCGCGAGCGTCACCTTCGTCGCGCGCGGCTCGTAAGGTTCGCCGGCGAAGTAACGAGGCAGCACGTCGTTCGCATTGCAGGCAAGCACCAGTTCGCCGATCGGCAGCCCCATTCGCCGCGCGACGAACGCGGCGCACGCGTTGCCGAGGTTTCCGGTGGGCACGATGAGGTTGAGCGCTTCCCCTTGCCGTCGTGCGAAATGCAGCGCGGCGTGCGCGTAGTACGCCACCTGCGGCAACAGGCGCCCCAGACTGATGCTGTTGGCCGAGCTGAGCGACACCTCGCGTCGCAGCGCTTCGTCCGACAACGCCTGCTTCGCCATGCGCTGGCAGTCGTCGAACGTGCCCTGCACGCGGAACGTGCGCACGTTGTCGCCCCAGCATTCCAGCCCGTGCGCCTGGCGTGGCGACACGCGGCCTTCGGGATACAGGATGACCACGTTGAAGCCATCGCGGCGATGGAACGCCGATGCGACGGCTGCGCCGGTGTCGCCGGAGGTCGCGACGACTATCGTAGTTGGCGCCGCATCCGGTGGCCGCAGGCGCGACAAGGCTTCGGCGAGGAAGCGTGCCGCGTAATCCTTGAAGGCGGCGGTCGGCCCGTGGAAGAGTTCGAGCAGGTGATCGCCATCGCCGGTCATCGCACGCAGCGGCGCATCGAACGAATAGGCGTGCGCGCAGATCGCGGGCAACGCATCGCGCAATGAGGATTCGGCGAAGTACGGCGAGAGCACCGCCTGCGCCGTCTCCGCGAGCGTGTCGCCGGGCTCTATATCGACCGCCGGAATGCGTTCGGGAACGTACAGCCCGCCGTCCGGCGCGAGGCCCACGACGAGCGCTGCGTCGATCTGCGTTGGCGGCGTGTTGCCGCGCGTGCTCACGAACTTCATGCGTACGCCCCGGCTGAGATCACGTCCGCGCGCGGGCCCGCGACCGGCGTGACGTACGCGCGCGAACCGTAGCCGGCCGAAGCGAACGCGGCCTGCATCGCAGGCGCGGCGGCGTCGGCCTGTGAGCGCGAGGCGAACCACGCGAAGGTGCTCGGTCCCGCACCGGAAATGCTCGCGCCGAGTGCATCGTGGTCGAGCGCCGCAGCCTGCGCTTCGGCGAAGCCGGGAATCAGCGGCGCGCGGCGCGGCTCGACCAGCAGGTCGCGCAGCCCCTCGCGCAACAGCGTCGCATCACCGCGCTGCAAGCCGGTGAGGAACAGCGCGAGATGCGCGCTCTGTTCAACCACGACATGCAGCGGATACGGATCGGCGAGCACGGCGCGCGCGCGGCGCGTCTCAAGCACCTGGTCGGGATGCACGACCACCGCATGCAGCCACGATGGAACGTCGAGCGGGATCATGCGCGTCGCGGTGGCCATCACCACGCCGCCGAGCAGCATCGGCGCCACGTTGTCGCCATGGCGACTGCCGCTGGACACCGATTCGCCGTCGAGCGCGAAGTCGTACAGCGCTTCGCGAGCGAGCGGCGCATCGAGCACGGCATTCGCCGCGACCAGCGCCGCGACGCACGATGCGGCCGAACCGCCAAGGCCCGAGCCGAGCGGAATGCCTTTTTCCAGTTCGAGTTCGAAGCCGTGCGCAACGCCAAGCTTGTCGCGCAACGCGATCAGCGCCTGTCCGGCGGTGTTGCGTTCGGCTTGCAGCGGCAACGTGTCGGCGCCTTCGACATCGCCACGAATGGTCGCGATGCGCACGACCGCCTCGTCGATGCGCCGCACGATGGCGACATCGCGCACGCCGTCGATGGAATGCCCGAGCAGGTCGAATCCGACGCCGATGTTCCCGACGCTGCCCGGCGCGAAGGCGCGCGCGATGCGGGGCCGGGTTGCGTTGCGTTGTGCGTCGATATCGCCGCTCATGCGTTGACCTCGACGCGCGCTTCGACCGGCGGCGAGGACCACGTCGACGACACGCCGAGCGACTGCGCGATGGCGAGCACGTCGCCGAACACGCCCGCGGCGGTGACGTCGGGGCCCGCGCCCGGGCCCTGCACGACGAGCGGATTCTCCGAGTAGCGACGCGTGCGGAACTGGACGATGTTGTCGGTCAGCCGCGTGTGGCAGCAGGCGTGTTCGGCCGGCAGCGCGACTACGCCGACGCGCGCGACGCCGTCGCGGTCGAGCTGCGCGAGGTGCCGCAGCGAGCGGCCGTCGCGCGCGGCATCGCGCTGGCGAGCGAGCATCGGCTCGTCCATTTCGGCAAGGCGCGCGAGGAATTCCTCGCGGCCGACTTCGCGCAGTGCCGGCGGCACCAGGTTCTCCACGTCCACATCCTCCAGCGACAGCGCACGACCGGCCTCGCGCGCCAGGATCACGAGTTTTCGCGCGACATCCAGGCCGGACAGGTCGTCGCGCGGGTCCGGTTCGGTGTAGCCGAGCGCCTGCGCCTCGCGCACGAGTTGCGAGAACGGCACCGTCCCGTCGAACCGGTTGAACAGCCAGGCCAGTGTGCCCGAGAGCATGCCGTCGATGCCGTGCAGCTCGTCGCCCGTGTCGAGCAGGTTGCGCAGCGTGAGCATCACCGGCAGGCCGGCGCCGACGGTCGCTTCGTAACGGAAACGTCCGCCGCCGCGACGGCTCGCGTCCTGGATGGCGGCGTAATGATCCCACGCGCCGCTGCCGGCCTGCTTGTTCGGCGTGACCACGTGGATGCCGCGCGCGAGCCAGCGCGGGTATTGCGCGGCCACGCGCGGGCTCGCGCTGCAGTCGACGATCAGCGCGTGCGGCAGGTGTTCGCCGCGGACGTGGTCGGCGAAGCGCTCCAGGTCCACCGGCTGCGCGGCGCCGCCTTCGAGCCGCGCGGCGGCATCGGCGGGCTCGACGCCGCGTTCGTCCAGCACCATCGCGCGGCTGTTGGCGATGGCGCGAAGACGCAGGTCGAGGCCGGATCGCTGCCGAAGCTGCGGCAGCGCGGCGGACATCTGCACGAGCAACGCGGTGCCGACCTGGCCGGGCCCGATCACGCCCACCGATAACGTCTGCGGCGACAGCCAGAACGCCGCATGCGCGGCGCGCAAGGCGCGCGTGGCGTCGTTCGCGCCGATGGCGACGGAGATGTTGCGTTCGCCCGCACCCTGCGCGATGGCGCGCGCGTTGACGCGCGCCTGTGCGAGCCCGCCCAGCAATCGCGCCGCGACGCCCGGCGTGCCGACCATGCCGTCGCCCACCGCCGCGAGCACCGCGATGTCGCGCGTGAGCGTCACGCCCTGCGCCTGCCCGTCGGCGATGGCGTCGGCGAACGCCTCGGCGGCCGCGTCACGCGCGCGTTCGGCCTGGTCGGCGCGCAATACGCAGCAGATCGAATGTTCGGACGAACCCTGCGAGATCATCGTCACCGACACGCCCGCGCCGCGCAGCGCGCCGAACAGGCGCTCGGCCGCGCCGGGCACGCCGACCATGCCGTTGCCCACCAGTTCGACGATGGCAAGGTCGCGCACCAGGCTCAGGCCCTTCACCGGCGTGCCATCGCGGCCGCTGTCGGGCGCGATCAGCGTGCCCGGCGCTTCGGGCCGCTTCGTGTTGCGGATCCACAGCGGGATGCCGCGCTCCTGCACCGGGGCCATCGTCTGCGGATGCAGCACCTTCGCGCCGAAGTACGCCAGTTCGCAGGCTTCCGCGTACGACATCGACGGCAGACAGACCGCTTCGGGCACCAGCCGTGGATCGGCGGACAGCACGCCGTCGACGTCGGTCCAGATCGTCAATGCGTCGGCGTCGAACAGATTGGCGAAGATCGCGGCGGAGTAGTCGCTGCCGTTGCGGCCCAGTGTCGTCGCGTGGCCCTGCGCGTCGCGCGCGACGAAGCCGGTGATGACGACATTTCCTTCGGGGTTGCCTGCACGCCACTTTGCGAGTCGCGCGCGGCTCTCGGGCCAATCCACCGCCATGCCCATTTCGCCCGCGTGGACGACGAGCACGTCGCGCGCGTCGAGCCGACGCCACGATGCGGCATCGCCGCCGAGCGCGGCGTGCATCAGGTGCGAGGAAAACACCTCGCCGAAGCCGGGCAGGCCGGCGGCGAGAATCCCCGCATCGGCTTCGCCTGCACCGATCGCATCGAGATGGCGGCGCAGGGTTGCGAATTCGGCATCGAGCGCGGGCTGAAGCGCGAAGTGTCCATCCGGATCGAGCGCAGTTGCGGCATTCGCATGTCGCTCGCGCAGCGCATGAAACGCGGCGTGCCACGCGTCCCTGCGTTGCGCGGTTTCGAGCAGCGCGATCAGCGCATCGGTGACGCCCTGCATCGCCGACACGACGACCACGCGCGTGCGGGAAGGGTCGTCCACCAGCGCCGCGGCGGCGCGATAGAGCGAGGCATCGGCAAGACTGCTGCCGCCGAACTTGTGCACGTGGCACGGCGGGGCGGAAGGTCGTGAAGCATCGGCGGGCAGCATTGCGGCGGGCTCCTGTTGGGCCCCGCGAACCGTCCGGGTGCCAGGCCTGCGCACCCGGGTCGGGGTGCGGAGGCGTGGTCTTCAGATCACCTGGACACGCCCGTCCGCACCCGCAAGCGAGTGGTACCGGTACCCGTGGTAATCGCAACGACGCCCGCGAACGCCGCGTCGATCGGCGCGGTTCGGTCGGTCTGCGGCAGCGTGTTGCGATGCGTCATGCGCCGAGAAGATCACGCGGTTTCGGGGACTGTCAACAGTTACATACGCAACCGGAGGCCGGTTGGGGCCGCCGACGTGAACAGGGCTGCCGCGCGCGGCGTTGGACCCGCGCGGCGGCGCGTGGTGAAATGCGCGCCGAAGCGGGGGTACCGGTCGGTCGACCGGTTGAGAAAGACCCTTCGAACCTGACGCGGTTGAGACCGCCGTAGGGAAGCTTCGCCGGATGCGATCTGCCGTCGCGTCCGTCGCTGCCCGCTTCGTCCCGGCCCGCGAGGGCGCTCCACAGGACGAACCCAATGAACGCAGTCCCCTCCCAGCTCATCCAGCAGGCCGAACAGCTCTCGGCCGACGTCACGCGCCCGATTCCCGGCTCGCACAAGATCCATGTCGAAGGCTCGCGCCCGGACATCCGCGTCCCGATGCGCGAGATCGTGCTCGCGAAGACACCGACCATGTTCGGCGGCGAGGAGAACGCCCCGCTGGCGGTGTACGACACCTCCGGCGCGTACACCGATGCGAACGCGCAGATCGACCTCGCGCGCGGCCTGGCGCCGTTGCGCGCGGAGTGGATCGCCGAGCGTGGCGATACCGGCGTGCTGTCGGAGCTGTCGTCGGAAT
Organism: Lysobacter soli; assembly: GCF_003382285.1. GTDB lineage: Bacteria > Pseudomonadota > Gammaproteobacteria > Xanthomonadales > Xanthomonadaceae > Lysobacter_J > Lysobacter_J soli. Next base: position 28,357 of record NZ_QTJR01000015.1, on the reverse strand, counting down.
TCGGGCGCAAGCGCGAGCACGATCCGAAGCTCGATGCGGTGCGTTTCCGCAATCGGCCGATGCCGCGCCGTGCGCTGTCCGGCGCGAACGTCACGCAGATGCACTACGCGCGACGCGGCATCGTCACGCCGGAAATGGAGTTCATCGCCGTCCGCGAAAACCAGCGGATCGAGGCGATCCGCGAAGCGCACCTGCTGCGCCAGCATGCGGGCGAGAGCTTCGGCGCGAACATCCAGAAGCTGATCACGCCGGAATTCGTGCGCGATGAAGTGGCGCGCGGCCGCGCGATCATCCCCAACAACATCAACCATCCCGAAAGCGAGCCGATGATCATCGGCCGCAACTTCCTCACCAAGGTCAACGCGAACATCGGCAATTCCGCGGTGTCATCGGGCATCGCCGAGGAAGTGGAGAAGCTGGTGTGGTCGATCCGCTGGGGCGCGGACACGGTGATGGACCTGTCGACCGGCAAGCACATCCACGAAACGCGCGAATGGATCATCCGCAACTCGCCGGTGCCGATCGGCACGGTGCCGATCTATCAGGCGTTGGAGAAGGTCGACGGTCGTGCCGAGGAACTCAACTGGGAGATCTTCCGCGACACGCTGATCGAACAGGCCGAGCAGGGCGTGGATTACTTCACGATCCACGCCGGCGTGCTGCTGCGCTATGTTCCGCTTACCGCAGGCCGCGTAACCGGCATCGTCTCGCGCGGCGGTTCGATCCTCGCGAAGTGGTGCCTGGCGCACCACAAGGAAAACTTCCTCTACACGCATTTCGAAGAGATCTGCGAGATCATGAAGGCCTACGACGTGGCCTTCTCGCTGGGCGACGGGCTGCGCCCGGGCTCGATCGCCGACGCCAACGACGCGGCGCAGTTCGGCGAACTCGAAACGCTCGGCGAACTGACCAAGATCGCGTGGAAGCACGACGTGCAGACCATGATCGAAGGCCCCGGCCACGTGCCGATGCAGCTGATCAAGGAAAACATGGACAAGCAGCTGCGTGAGTGCGGCGAGGCGCCGTTCTACACGCTTGGTCCGCTGACCACCGACATCGCGCCGGGCTACGACCACATCACCAGCGCGATCGGTGCGGCGATGATCGGCTGGTTCGGCACCGCGATGCTCTGCTATGTCACGCCGAAGGAACATCTTGGCCTGCCCAACAAGCACGACGTGCGCGAAGGGCTGATGGCGTACAAGATCGCCGCGCACGCGGCCGACCTCGCGAAGGGCCACCCCGGCGCGCAGGCGCGCGACAACGCGATGAGCAAGGCGCGTTTCGAGTTCCGCTGGGAAGACCAGTTCAACATCGGCCTGGATCCGGAGCGCGCACGCGAATACCACGACGAAACGCTGCCGAAGGACGCGCACAAGGTCGCGCATTTCTGCTCGATGTGCGGCCCGCACTTCTGCTCGATGAAGATCACGCAGGACGTGCGCGACTACGCGAAGGAACACGGCGTCGACGAGGAGGCCGCGCTCAGCGAGGGCATGGCGGAGAAGTCGGCGGAGTTCCGCGCGCAGGGCGCCCAGGTGTACCGAAAGGCCTGACGATGGCCGTCGGACGGGGAACGAAGGTGCGCCCTCGTTTCCCGCCCCGCTCATTCCCGCCCGCCTTCGGCTAGGCTTTGCGCGACCCATTCGAAGGATCGCGACCATGGCGGAGAACCGCATCGGCCTGTTGCGCTGGCGCGTGCAGGCGCGGCGCCATCCGTCGGCGTTCCTGCTCGCGGCGCAGCTGCTGAGCCTCATCCTCTATCCCATCTTCGATGAGACGCGCAGCAGCGGACGCGTGCTGTTCGGCGCGCTCGGCGTGGTGGTGCTGATGCTCGCGGTGTGGGTGGTGAACCGCAGCCCGGCGAAGGTGTGGGTCGCCTGGCTCCTGGCCGCGCCGGCACTGGGGCTGTCGGTGCTGTCGGTGGTGCTCGCGAACGACACGCTGCTCGTCGTGTCCTCCGCACTGGAAGCGCTGCTCTATCTGTATGCGGCGTCGAGCCTCATCGCCTACATGCTCGGCGACCATCGCGTGACCGCCGACGAACTGTTCGCAGCCGGCGCGACGTTCACGCTGCTCGCGTGGGGCTTCGCCTACGCGTATTTCGTCTGCCAGGCGTGGTATCCGGGCAGCTTCACCGGCGCGCTGCGCCCGGGCGAGCCGCGCACGTGGCTCGAACTGCTGTTCCTCAGCTTCACGACGCTGTCGGCCACCGGGCTCGGCGACATCCTGCCGCTGTCCTCGCCCGCGCGCGTTCTGGTGATGCTGCAGCAGTTCGCCGGCGTGGCGTACATCGCGGTGGTGGTGTCGCGCCTGGTCGGCCTGACCATGCTGCGCGCGACGAAGTAGGGCAGCGCATCGCTGCAGCCGCGCTCCGCAGGGCTTTAAAGGGCTCTTAACACGGCTGTGCTATGAAGCACGCAGCGTCCTTCCTCAGGTGCTTTCGGAAGGCGAGGGGATGGGGAGTCGACCGTGCCGGAGAAAAAGATTCGCGCCGGGTGGCGCGAATGCTGGAACGTTACGTTCTGTAATACGTCGGCGAGAGAGGGCCTGAAGCCACCCCGTGTAAACGGGAGTAAGCCTGCCGACGTTAGAATGTTCGGGCGAGCATTGCTTTCCCCGTCGGGTCTGGCCTCTTTGCCGGGTTTGCCGAGTAGTCGTATCTGATCCATTCGGCACATGACGGCCGTTCAGCTTGCCGCTCACCATTTCGGATTCATGCAAAGAACCCTCGAACCCTCCACACCGCCCCTGCCGTCCGAGCGACTGCGCGTGGGCGAGTGCGTGGTCGACGTGCCGCTGCGCGAGATCCGCGCGCCGGGCAAGCGTCGCCCATTGCGCATCACGCCCAAGTCGATGGGCGTGCTGCTGGTGCTGGTGGAGCAGGCCGGGCGCGTGGTCAGCCGCGATTCGCTGATGACCGAGGTCTGGCCGGACACGCTGCCGACCAACGACGTGGTCACGCAGGCGATCACGCAGCTGCGCAAGGCCTTCGACGACGAGCGCGGCAATCCGCGCTACATCGAGACGATCGCGAAGAACGGCTATCGCCTGCTCGCGCCGATCGAGTGGATCCACACCGGTGGCCCGGCCGCCAGCGCGGACGTGGTCGCCAGCGACGAACGCTGGTCCGATCCGACCCGCACCACGGCCAAATACCCCGCCATCGCGGGTGCCGATCCAAGCGAGCCGCTCGCCCCGGTGCCGTTCCCGGCGTCTTCTTCGCCCCGCGGCACCTGGACGTCGATCGCGTCGGTGATCTTCGTCGTGGCGCTGCTGGTGGCCGGACTGGTGGCCTGGGCGCTGATCCGCGCCCCGGCGCAGCCGGAAGTGGCCCCGGTCGCCGTCACCGGCATGCAGGGCCTGCGCAGCGAGCGCCCATACCGCCTGATCACCTCCGCGCCGGGCTTCGAGCTGTCGCCGGCGCTCTCGCCCGACGCCGGCCTGGTGGCGTACGTCGCCATCCCCGAAGGCCAGCGCGGCACCGCGATCATGGTGCAGACCACCGAACAGACGCAGCCGCGCCAGCTGACGCGGCCGCCGGAAGGCACCGATGACGCTTCGCCGGTGTGGTCGCCCGACGGCCGCTGGATCGCCTTCATGCGGCTGTCGGAGAGCAGCTGCAGCATCCGCCTGGTCACGCCCAATGCGCGCGCCGAGCACGAGGTTGGCGTCTGCGATCGCCGCAGTCCGCCGACCTTCGACTGGACCCCGGACAGCAACGGGCTGATCTTCGGGAGCATGAGCACCGACCAGGGCACGGTCGGGCTGCGCGTGCTGAACCTCGACAGCGGCCAATGGCGACCGATCGAGTACCCGCACGACCCGGACGAGCTCGACACCGACCCGCGCTATTCGCCCGATGGACGCTGGATCGTGTTCGTGCGCAACGCGCCGCTGGGCGACTTCTGGCGCATCCCGGCGCAGGGCGGCAACGCCGAGCGCCTGAGCCGGCTGCGCGCCGACCTGCGTGGCTGGGACTGGTCGCCGACCGGGCGCGGGCTGATCTTCAGCGCCATGGTCGACGGCGAGTACCGCCTGTTCCGCCTGGATACCAGCACCGGCGAAGCGCGTCCGATGGGCGTGGACGACGGCCAGGCCCCGGTGGCCGCACGCTCGCGCCGCGCGATCGCCTTCGTCCAGCGCCGACCGTACTTCGGCCTTTACCGCGTCCAGCTGACCGATGGCGACGGCCCGGGCCGGGTGCACGTGGTCGAACCGCTGTTCGCGTCGGCGGCCCGCGACCTGCTCCCGTCGATCGCACCGGACGGCCGGCAGCTCGCGTTCGTCTCCGACCGCTCCGGCAGCAACGGCCTGTGGGTCGGCGACGTCTCCCAGCCAGACACCCTTCGCATGATGGGCGGCATCCGCCCGGGCACGCGCTACGCGCCGGCATGGTCGCCCGACTCGCGCCGTCTGCTGGCGACCGGCATCGACGCCCAGGGGCGCGGCGTCGTGCAGGAAGTGCTGGCGGCGAGCGGTCAGGTCTCGACCTTGCCGGTTCCGGACGCCGAACCTCTGCAGGCCCAGTATTCGGTCGATCCGAACCGGCTGTTCGTGCTGGCGGCCAGTGAGGAAGGCGCGCCGCAGCTCCGGCTGTACGACCGGTCCGCGACGCCCTGGCGGGTGCTGGGCCGGATCGACGGCGTGTCGCACTTCGAGGTGGACGGAGCGCGCAACCGGGTGTTGTTCACGCGGTTGACCGAAGCGGGGCTCTGGGAGGTTCCGCTCGATCTGGGCGCCGCTTCGGTCCGCCAGGTCAGCGCAAGCGTGCCCACCGCCGACCGGTATCGCATGTGGACCGTCGCGCCCGACGGCGAGATCCGCTACCTCGAACGGCTGCAGGATTGCGCCGCCAGCCTCCGCCGGATCGTGCCTGCAGACCCCGCTCCGCCCCGCTGTCTGGACCAGCTGCGACGCTCCGCGGTGAACGGATTCAGCCTCGGCGGGCCGCGCAATGAGGCGGCATATCTGGCCCTGGTCGACTGGGACGGGGCCGATATCGGTTACATGGAGCTTCCGAAGGAAACGACGGAGGTTGTCCCGGGATGGGTCAAGTAATTGATGCAACAGGGAAAAGTGCTATCGGAAATCCTTCGGTTTTGCATTCGGTGCGATTTCGGATAAGTCTCCAGCAACTTTCCTGATGTGAAGCGGGTGTGTACGGCAAATCCATTGACCATTCTCGGCACATGAGGTGGACCAATGGAGCAAGTGCAATGGGCGGACCGCGGGCAGCTGCTGCAGCTCGAAACGCCTGAGGGCGCGGTTCAGGGCGGTTGCATCGGCGTCTCGCGGCTGGGCAGCGTCCAGTCTTCGGGAGGCTTCTCGTTCTGGCTGCAGCTGCACGGCAGCTCGTGGGTCGAGGCGAAGGAAGGCAAGTTCCGGCTGCGCAGCGGCGACTGGATCGCCTTCGAGAAGGACTCCAAGCCGACCGTCCAGGCGGACCGCTTCGGCGTCTGCGTCGGCCTGACGCTGACCAGCGAGGCGCTGCGCGAGATGACCCGCTTCGCCGATCGCGGCCTGTATGCCGGCCGCGGCCAGATGTCCCGCCACGACGCCCGCATCGGCCTGCGCCTGTGGCGCGAGGCGGCGGCCCGCCTGGCCGAGAACCCCGGCGCCGGGTTCGACGCCTCGCTGCTGCGCCCGATCCTGCTCCACCTGGCGGGCGTCCAGCGCGATCTGGCCGCGCGCATCCCGCGCTGCCCGGGTCGCTCGCGCAGCCGCAAGCGCCAGGTGTTCGGCCGCCTCCAGCGCGCCCGCCTGTACCTGGAAGGCAACTGCGACCGCGTGGTCCGCATCAGCGAACTGGCCGAACTGACCAGCTTCTCCAGCTGGTACTTCTCCAAGACGTTCCACAGTCTTTATGAAGAGAGCCCGCAGGCGGCCTCGGCGCGCATGCGCCTGGAGCACGCGGCGGACCTGCTCACCAGCACGTCGATGATGATCGGCGAAGTTGCCGCCGCCAGCGGGTTCGACAACTGCTGCAGCTTCGCGCGCGCCTTCCGTGCACGCTTCGGCGTCTCGGCCACGCGCTACCGCGCCGCCGCCGCCGCGCGCGGCGAGCCGGGCAAGGCGCAGGCCGCGGCGCGCAAGTCGCTGGAGCGCAAGTCGCTCGCCACCAACGGCTGATCGATCGCTCGAGGCGGTAGCGGAACGGCCGGCACGATGCCGGCCGTTTTCGTTTGCGTGCGAAAACCGCGAACTGCGTCGCGGCTTGACCGCCACCTGCACTTCTAAGGTGCATTGCGAACCCGCCGAGATCGTTAAGGTCGTGTCCTCGCTGGCAGATTGAGCAAAGTCTCTCAACGCTAGCCGCAAAGCGGTCGTCCTCCCCAGATCTTAAGTTTGATGGGCGTTTAACACGCCCATAACAGATATCTGGAGAGAGATAGATGAACCATCGCAATTTGCGCACCGCGATGCGCGTCGGCATGTTGCCGGCCGGTATCGCGATCGCACTGGCGCCGGCGTTCGCCAGCGCACAGGAAAGCGGCGAGACCCAGCAGGCGACCAACCTGGACCGCATCGAGGTCACCGGTTCGCGCATCCGCGGCTCCGACATGGAGACGCAGCAGCCGATCATCACGCTGAGCCGCCAGGACATCGAGCGCCAGGGCTTCACGTCGGTTGCCGACGTGCTGCAGAACCTGACCTCCGCCGGCTCGCCGGCCATCGCGCGTTCGGAAGCCCTGGCTTCGGGTGAGAACGTCGGTGGTTACTACGTCGACATCCGCAACCTGGGTGCCACCCGTACGCTGGTGCTGGTCAACGGCAAGCGTCTGGGCGCCACCACGGGCGGCTACCAGGATCTCAGCCAGATTCCGATGTCGGCCATCGACCGCATCGAAGTCCTGAAGGACGGCGCTTCGGCCATCTACGGTTCGGACGCCATCGCGGGCGTGGTCAACGTCATCACCCGCAAGCGCTACGAAGGCGCTGAGGCTTCGGCCTACCTCGGCCAGTACGGCGAAGGCGACGGCGACACGCAGCAGTACTCGTTCACCATGGGTTCCTCGGGCGACCGTGGCGGCGTGACGCTGTCGGTCGAGTACTTCAAGCAGGAGCCGGTCTTCGCCAAGGACCGCGAGTTCTCCAAGTACGGCAACGCCGGTCCGGACTATCCGGGTTCGGGCTGGAGCCCGGTCAGCCAGAACGGCTCGTTCTGCGACCCGTGCTCGCCGACCTCGGCCGCCCGCTGGTGGACGCTGAACGACGGTGGCAACCCGGCCAACCGCGCCGACTACCATGAGATCACTGCCGCCGAGTACGCCAACTCGAACGAGCAGATGTACCTGCAGACCGGTATCGAGCGTCGTTCGGTGTTCGCCAACGCGAACTACGACATCACCGACAACATCACGTTCAACGCGGACATCCTCTACAACCACCGCTCGACGGACCAGCAGATCGCTGGCTATCCGTACCAGTCGGGTTCGTTCGGCACGCCGCTGGACGCTGACAGCGTGTTCAACCCGATGCCGGGCGACACGGCGTTCCGTCGTCGTCTGTGGGAAGTGCCGCGCACGACCCAGAGCGACCTGGAAACCTACCGCTTCGCCGGTGGCTTCAACGGTTACTTCGAACTGGCCGGCCGTGGTTGGGACTGGGACGTCGGCGCGTTGCTGAACCGCAACACCTCGACCCGCAGCTCGCGCGGCGACATGAGCCTGATCGCTTCGCGTCAGGCGCTCGGCCCGTCGTTCATCGACGCCGACGGCGTCGCGCGTTGCGGCACCGCCGCCGACCCGATCGACGGCTGCCTGGCCTGGAACCCGCTGTTGCCGTACGGCGTCGACGGCCCGGGCTCGCTCGCCGATCCGGACCTGCAGAACTTCCTGTTCCCGGTCTTCACCAACACCGGCCTGACCCGCACCACCAGCTACACCGCCAACGTTTCGGGTGGTCTGTTCGACCTGCCGGCCGGTGAAGTCGGCCTGGCCGTGGGCGTCGAGCACCGCAAGGAGCAGGGCCGCTACGTTCCGGACGCGTTCGCGCAGTCGGGCGAGAGCACCGGCCTGGGTGCGACCACGACGGAAGGTTCGTACAACCTCGACGAAATCTACATGGAGCTCAACGTGCCGATCCTGGCCGACGCTCCGTTCGCCAAGGAACTGACGATCAACGTCGCCGGCCGTTACTCGGACTACTCGAACTTCGGTGACACCACCAACGGCAAGTTCGGCTTCACCTGGCGTCCGATCGACGAACTGCTGGTCCGCGGCACCTACGCCGAGGGCTTCCGCGCTCCGACGATCGACAACCTGTACGGCGGCATCGGTACCTCGTTCGAGTCGTACACCGACCCGTGCGGCACCGGCGCGGTCAACAGCGTGAACGGCAATGCGGCGTGTAATGCCGCTGGCGTGCCGGCTGGCTACGTCCAGCTGGGCCAGGGCCTGGTGCCCTGCACGACCTATCCGTGCCAGACGCCGGACCAGTTCATCAGCGGTTCGAACGCTGAACTCCTGCCGGAAACCTCCAAGAGCCGCACCGCCGGCCTGGTGTGGTCGCCGCGTTGGGTCCAGGGTCTGGACATCTCGCTGGACTGGTACCGCTACGAGCTCGAGAACATGATCATCTCGGACTCCGTGGACCGCATCCTGCGCGACTGCTACGTGCTGGGTAACGCCGACCGCTGCAACGGCATCACCCGTGCGGCCGACGGTCACATCTCCTCGCTCTTCTACGGCCTGGCCAACCTGGGCTCGATGGAGACCGAAGGTTTCGACCTCGGCGTGAAGTACCGCCTGCCGGAGCTGTCGTTCGGTCAGTTCACGATCGACTGGCAGAACACCTACACCAGCAAGTACGACGAAGAAGGCGAGAACTCGGACGGCGAGAAGATCATGATCGGCCAGGTCGGCCAGTCGGGCATCTTCCGCCTGCGTTCGAACCTGGGCGTTGACTGGCAGATGGGTGACTTTGGTGCGAACTGGACCGCCCGCTACTACTCGGGCATGAAGGAATCGTGCGTCACGGCCCGTCCGTGCACCTCGCCGGATCATTACGCGAACGGCGAGCCGGACGCGATCCGCGAAGTCGGTTCCAACACGTTCCATGACGTGCAGGTCAACTACAAGACCCCGTGGAACGGTACGGTTGCCGTCGGCGCCAACAACGTGTTCGACCATCAGGGTCCGCTGATGTTCTCGAACTCGTCGTACCGCCACAGCGACTACCCGTACTACGGCGGCTTCGACATCGGTCGCTTCGTGTACATCAAGTACACGCAGCGCTTCTGATAGCGAACGCTCCGAGCAACACCACTACGGCCCCGAAAGGGGCCGTAGTTCTTTCCGGGGCCCGCAACCCGCCGCTTTGCGGAGTCTGGCGCACGGCGCGGCGGACGTTACGATAGCCGCTGACGCTTCGCCCGGATCCGCGATGAAACTGCAGGTGCCCTTCATCCAGTTGCCCATGAGCTTCGACGCCGCCGCGCTCGAGGCGGAAATCGCCGCGCTCGGCGAGGGCCCTTGGAAGCCGCATCCGCAGGGGTTCGCCGGCAATTCGATGCTGCCGCTGGTGGCCGCCGATGGCGATCCCGACAACGAGGCCTTCGCCGGCACGATGCAGCCCACGCCGCACCTGCTGCGCTGCCCGTACCTGACGCAGGTCTTCGCCAGCCTGGGCGCGACGGTCGGTCGCAGCCGGCTGATGCGCCTGTCGGGCCACGCTGAAGTCACGCGTCATGCCGACCAGGGCTACTACTGGGCCGAGCGCGTGCGCGTGCACATTCCCGTCGTCACCCAGCCGACCGTTCGCTTCGAATGCGACAGCGCCGTCATCAACATGGCCGCGGGCGAATGCTGGATCTTCGACACCTGGCGCCAGCATCGCGTGCTCAACGATGCCGTGCAGTCGCGCGTGCACCTGGTGGTGGACACGGTCGGGGGCGGACGCTTCTGGGACCTGGTCAACCACGGCCGCCCGCACGATGCGCCGCGCACCGGCTGGCAGAACGTGCGCATCGCGCCGAAGGCTGGCGAGGTGGCGTCCTTCGCCTGCGAGCGCGTCAACGTGCCCGTCGTGATGAGTCCATGGGAACTCAACGACCACCTCGGCCTGCTCATCGGCGATGCGGTGCCACATCCGAACCTGCCGCAGGTGCGTCAGATCGCGATGCGTTTCTCGCGGCAGTGGCAGGGGCTCTGGTTCGAATTCGGCGAACGCGAGGAAGGCCGCGCGCGTTACGCCGCCGCGCTGCAGCGCTTCCTTGACGACATCCGCGGCCCCAGCCAGCCGATGGTGCTGAAGAACGAGCTGCGCTGGTTCAACGCGCTGATGACGATCGTCGGCAAGTTCGCGGTGAGCGATGCCGCCTCGCAGGCACCGGCCACCGCGGCGCGACAGCGCGAGGTCGGCGACAACGCGTGAGTCCACGTCGCCTGAGACACTGACGCGCACAACGAAAAAGGCCGCCCTTGAGGCGGCCTTTTTGCGCAGCGAAAGCCGACGATCAGAACTTCGGCTTGTCTTCTTCCGCGTTGTAGCGCGCGATGGCGTCGTTGAGGATCGCCTTGGCCTCGGCGGCGCCGCCCCAGCCTTCGATCTTCACCCACTTGCCCTTCTCCAGGTCCTTGTAGTGCTCGAAGAAGTGGCCGATGCGCTCGAGCCAGTGCTTGGACACCTGCTCGATGTCGGTGATGTGCGAATAGCCGCCGAAGATCTTCGGCACCGGCACGGCGATCAGCTTCTCGTCGGAGCCGGCCTCGTCGCTCATCTTCAGCACGCCCACCGGCACGGCGCGGATCACCGAACCGGGCACCAGCGGCAGCGGGAGGATCACCAGCACGTCGGCCGGGTCGCCGTCGCCGCACAGCGTGTGCGGGACGTAGCCGTAGTTGCACGGATAGCGCATCGGCGTGGACAGGATGCGATCGACGAAGATCGCGCCCGAAGCCTTGTCGACCTCGTACTTGACCGGCTCGGCGTCCTTGGGGATTTCGATGATGACGTTGATCTCATCCGGCGGGTTCTTGCCGGTGGGGACGAGGTCCAGGCCCATGCGTTGCTCCGACTGCTGAAGGCCGCGCCAGGACGGCGGGGCGGGGGATTGGGATAGCGGGCCGGTATTTTACGTGTCTGGCTGCTGCGGCGCAGCACCGCGGACCTCCTTATCGCGCCTGCCGGGGCCCGGGGCAAAGAAAAACGGCGGCCGAAAGGCCGCCGTTCCGGTTTCCAGCTGTCCTGGGGCCTTACAGCAGCGGCACCAGCAGCAGCGCCACGATGTTGATGATCTTGATCAGCGGGTTGATCGCCGGACCCGCCGTGTCCTTGTACGGATCGCCGACGGTGTCGCCGGTCACCGCGGCCTTGTGGGCGTCGGAGCCCTTGCCGCCGAAGTTGCCGTCCTCGATGTACTTCTTGGCGTTGTCCCACGCGCCGCCGCCGGTGGTCATCGAGATGGCCACGAACAGGCCGGTGACGATCGTGCCGATGAGCAGGCCGCCCAGCGCCGTCGGTCCCAGCAGCAGGCCGACGACGATCGGGACGATCACCGGCAGCAGCGAGGGCACGATCATTTCCTTGATCGCCGAACGGGTGAGCATGTCGACGGCCTTGTCGTACTCCGGCTTACCCGTGCCTTCCATGATCCCGGGGATCTGGCGGAACTGGCGACGCACTTCCTCCACCACCGCGCCGGCCGCCCGGCCGACGGCTTCCATCGCCATTGCGCCGAACAGGTACGGGATGAGGCCGCCGATCAGCAGGCCGATGATCACGTAGTGGTCGGACAGGTCAAACGCGAACGAACGCCCCGGATTGGCCGCCGACAGGTTGTGCGTGTAGTCGGCGAACAGCACCAGCGCCGCGAGCGCCGCCGAGCCGATCGCGTAACCCTTCGTCACCGCCTTGGTCGTGTTGCCGACGGCGTCGAGCGGGTCGGTGACGTTGCGCACCTCCGGCGGCAGTTCGGCCATCTCCGCAATGCCGCCGGCGTTGTCGGTGATCGGGCCGTATGCATCGAGCGCGACGATCATGCCGGCCATCGACAGCATCGCCGTGGCGGCGATCGCGATGCCGTACAGGCCGCCGAGATGGAACGCGAGCCAGATCGCGACGCACACCGCGACGACCGGCAGCGCGGTCGACTTCATCGACACGCCCAGGCCCGCGATGATGTTGGTGCCGTGGCCGGTGGTGGACGCGGCGGCGACGTGGCGCACCGGCTTGTACTGCGTGCCGGTGTAGTACTCGGTGATCCACACGATCGCGCCGGTGAGCGCCAGGCCGATGAGCGCGCAACCGTAGAGGTTCATGGCGCCGTGCGTGTTGTCGCTCATCAGTTGCGTGGTGATCGGATAGAACGCGATCGCCGCGAGCACCGCCGACACGATCACGCCCTTGTACAGCGCGCCCATGATCGAACCGCCAGCCTTCACTTTCACGAAGAACGCGCCGATGATCGAGGCGATGATCGACACGCCGCCGAGCACCAGCGGATACAGCACCGCGTTGCGTCCGGCTTCGGCGAGCATCAGGCCGCCGAGCAGCATCGTCGCGATCACCGTGACGGCGTAGGTTTCGAACAGGTCCGCCGCCATGCCCGCGCAGTCGCCGACGTTGTCGCCCACGTTGTCGGCGATGACCGCGGGATTGCGCGGATCGTCTTCGGGGATGCCGGCTTCGACCTTGCCGACGAGATCGGCGCCGACGTCGGCACCCTTGGTGAAGATACCGCCGCCCAGTCGCGCGAAGATCGAGATCAGCGACGAACCGAACGCCAGGCCGACCAGCGCATGCAAGGCGTGTTCGCCGGTGAAGCCCATGCGCTGCAGCACGAGGTAGTAACCGGCCACGCCGAGCAGGCCGAGGCCGACGACGAGCATGCCGGTGATCGCGCCGCCGCGGAACGCGACGTCCATCGCCTGGCTCATGCCCTTGCGCGCGGCTTCTGCCGTGCGCACGTTCGCGCGCACCGACACGTTCATGCCGATATAGCCCGCCGCACCCGAGAGCACCGCGCCGAGCAGGAAACCCACTGCCGTGGCCCAGCCGAGGAAGAAGCCGATGAGGACGAACAGGACGACGCCCGCGATCGCGATGGTCGTGTATTGCCGATTGAGGTAGGCGCGCGCGCCTTCCTGGATCGCGCCGGCGATCTGCTGCATTCGTTCGTTGCCGGCGGGTTGTGCGCCGATCCAGCGCGCGGAGATGATCCCGTAGAGGATCGCGATGACGGCGCATACCAGCGCCAGAACCAAACCGTACTGCTCCAGCATGAATCCCTCCCCGTAGAAGTGGAAACACCAGGAAAACGAGTACTGCGCAATCGAATTGTGAGCTGCGCGGGTCGTGGGCCACCGCGACAACGGCCCGACTATCGCACAGGCCGCAGGCCCGACGCACGCTGTAGACGCAGCATTCAGCGCACCCGTGCCAGCCTGCGGTCCCCGTCACGGAAAGGGATTCCCGCCGCCATGCGAGTGTCGCCGCTCCTTCTCCTGCTCTTCACGCTGCCGGCGCTGGCAGCCACTCCCAAGACCGATGCGAAGGCCGATGCGAAGCCGGAAATCGCGCGCGGTCCGGTCCAACCGCAGGCGCAGGGCGCCGTGCACACGCTGCGGCAGATTCCCGAAGCCTGCGCGCGACTGGAAGGCATGTTCACCGGACAGGCCGACGATCCGTATGCGTTCACCGTGGTGCGCATTTCGCCGCAGTGCCAGCCGCGCGCACGTTTCGTCGATGCGGCGAAGGCGAAGCCCACCGAAAACGGATGGGTGCTCAACGACCTCATCCGCGTGCCCAACGCCGCATGTCCGTCGCAGCAGGCCGTCGTGCACATCTGGCGGAAGCCGGTGGACAAGACGGCGAAGCTCGACGGCCAGGGACAGCAGCGCATCTACCTGGAAGAGCAGTCGCAAAAGGCGAAGGCCGGCAAGCTCGACGCGATCCCGATGTATGCCGCGCAGATGCAGGTCGAGGGCAAGGCCTGCGCGCGCTGATCCATTTGCGAAGCCCGAATCGCAGATGCACGAAGGGGCCGCATGCGGCCCCTTCGCTCTGTTGCAGTGGATGCCTTACTTCGCGAGCTTGAGCTTGCCCGACATCGACACGAACGTCGCTTCGTCCGACGGCGACAGGTTCGGGCGACCGGCGACGATGCCCATGCCGAGCGAGCCGAGCACGTAGTAGGTTTCGCCGGCTTCGACTTCCATCGTCAGCACGTCCTTGGTCTCGCCATGCACGTTGTATTCGTGCTTGCCCGGCTCGACGTTGGCGACGAAGTACTTGCCGCTGCGCAGCTTGCCCAGCTCGTTCTCGCCTTCGCGCACCTTGAAGCCGATGGCGGCACCGACGAACTTCGACTCGCGGAAGAACACGATCTGCGCCTTGTCCGCAGGTGCGGCCTGGATGAGCGTGTTCGCCGTGGCGGCCGGCGCGGTGGTGGTGGCCGTCGTGGCCGTGGCGGCGTCGCCCTCGTTCGCGATGGCGAAGGCCGGAACCAGCAGCAGCGAGAGGATGGCGGTGCGGGACAACATGGAACGCATTCGATCTACTCCTTGATGTGGGACGCGTTGTCCGCGTCGGTGGTGCGTGGGGTTTCCTGCGCCGGTGCGGTCGCTTCGGCGACCACCGGCGACGTATGTACGGCGCGTGCGGGATCCAGGTCGTGCGCGAGCTTGGCCATGGCGTGCGTGCCGGCGGGGATCTCGATCTCCCGGCCGCGCACGAACAGTCCGAACGGGCCGGCGACCATCGACGTGGCCAGCGAGGCGTTGATGTTGTCCTTGCCGCGCGCGGCGAGTTTCATCGCGCGCAGCGGCAGCGGGCCGTCGGGGAGGTCGAGGAAGCGCGCCGCGAGCAGCAGCTCGCCCGGCTTTCCGCCGGCGCGCGAGGTCTGCGCATGAACCACCTCGCCGACCCCCGGCGTGCCGGCGGGCACGATCACCACGCCATCGCGCATCAGCGGTGCAGCGAGTCGCAGCTGGAAGCGGTCGCCGATCTTGTGGGTATCGGAGCCGACGGGTTCGGCGAGCTCGACTTCGACCTGCTGTCCGGCGCACAGCGCCTGGCACGCGGGCGCGGGAGTCGTCGCGGGTTGGGCAGCGGGCGTAGGCAGCACATCCGTGGGTGCCGGTGCATCCGCCGTTTGCGCGAACACATGCCCGGCGGCCATTACGGCCACCAGTGCGAGCTGCCATCTCATCCCTGTCCCCTGTTGCGCCGCGGAGGTTCCGCCTGCGCAGGGGAAGCTAACTGAACGGCGCTATTCCGCCAAGGGCGGCAGCTTCTTCTCGACCAGCGTCTGCTTCAGCGACACGTACTTCGGCAGGCCGTCGCGCCCGTACGGCGGCGGCGCTTCGCCGCGGATCAGCGGTTCCAGGTACCGCCGTGCCGGCGCGGTGATGCCGTAACCGTCGGCGCGGATGAAGTCGTCGGGCATCTTCTTTTCGTGGTTGGCGATCTGCGACAGCGGCGCGGCTTCGACCTTCCAGCGATACGGCATGTCGGACGTGCGCACGATCACCGGCATCACCGAGTTCATGCCCTTCAGCGCGAACTCCACCGCCTTGCGGCCCACCGCCTGCGCCTGGTCGAGATCGGTCTTCGACGCGAGATGGCGCGCCGAACGCTGCAGGTAATCGGGCAGGGCCCAGTGCACCTTGTAGCCGAGCGCGTCCTTCACCCGGCCCGCGAGGAACGACGCCACGCCACCGAGCTGCGTATGGCCGAAGGAATCCTCGCCGCCGCCGGCATCGGCGACGAACTTGCCGTCGGCCGTCTGGATGCCTTCGCTGGCGACGACGACGCAATAGCCGACGCGCTCGACGGTGGCCTTCACCTTCGCGAAGAAGTCGGCTTCGTCGTAAGGACGTTCGGGGAAGAGGATGAGATGCGGCGCGGCGTCCTCGCCGTTGCCGGCCAGCCCCGCGGCGGCGGCGATCCAGCCGGCGTGGCGGCCCATCGCCTCGTAGACGAAGACCTTCGTCGACGTATCGGCCATCGCCGCGACATCCAGCGCGCACTCGCGCACCGACACCGCGGTGAACTTGGCGACCGAACCGAAGCCCGGGCAGCAGTCGGTCACGGCCAGGTCGTTGTCGACCGTCTTCGGCACGCCGACGCAGGTCAGCGGGTAATCGAATTCGGCGGCGAGCTGCGAGACCTTCAGCGCGGTGTCGGCCGAATCGTTGCCACCGTTGTAGAGGAACCAGCGCACGTCGTGGGCGCGGAAGACCTCCAGCAGGCGTTCGTACTTCGCCCGGTCCTGATCGAGCGATTTCAGCTTCACCCGGCACGAGCCGAACGCGCCGCCGGGCGTGTGGGCGAGCGATCGGATCACGCCCGCCGGCTCCTTCGAGGTGTCGATCAGCTCTTCGCGAAGCACGCCCAGGATGCCGTTGCGGCCGGCGAGCACGCGGACCTTGTGCGCGCGGGCGGTCTGGATCACGGCCGAGGCGGTGGCGTTGATGACGGCGGTGACACCGCCCGACTGCGCGTAAAGCAGGGTTCCGGAGGGCATGTCCAATTCCTGGTCCGTGGGCGGATCGGGTGAGGGAGGCTGGGCAGGATGCGGTAAAGTGACCGCGAATTTGCCCGCCGGGGCAGGCTGCTGCGAGTGTAGCGCCGGTCGGCGGGCGGCGATCCCGGACCCGGTCCGGCGTGCGCCGGCCCCAGCGGCACCCCGATTTTTCCGTTCTAGGAGTGATGTTGATGCGATTGGTACTTCTGGGCGCGCCCGGCTCCGGCAAGGGCACGCAGGCCGCGCGACTCAAGGACCATCTGCAGGTCCCGCACATTTCGACCGGCGACCTGCTTCGCGCCGAAGTGGCCGCGGGCAGCAAGCTGGGTCTGGAAGCGAAGGAAATCATGGCCTCGGGCAACCTCGTCAGCGACGAGATCCTGCTGGGCATGCTGGAAGACCGCTTCTCGCGCGACGACACGAAGGGCGGCTTCATCCTCGATGGCTACCCGCGCAACCTCGCGCAGGCCGCGGCGCTGGACCAGCTGCTGCAGCGCATCGGACAGCCGATGGATTACGCGGTGCAGCTGGAAGTGCCGACCGAGATGCTCGTCGAGCGCATCGCCGGCCGCGCCAAGGCCGAAGGCCGCGCGGACGACAGCCCGGAATCGGTGCGCCGTCGCCTGCAGGTCTACAACGACCAGACCGCGCCGGTCGTCGATTTCTACCGCCAGCACGGCCAGCTGACTGTCGTGAACGGCGTGGGCTCGCTGGACGACGTGTTCACCCGGATCGTCGAGGCGCTTGCGCCGGCGAAAGAAGTCGGGTGATTTGATTCAAGCCCCTCTCCCGCTTGCGGGAGAGGGGTTGGGGTGAGGGCAAACCGCCGATGCGCTTCGATCGAAGTCACTGGCCAACCTCCCTCACCCCTTGCCCTCTCCCGCAGGCGGGAGAGGGGGAGTGATGGCCGAGCGGTGCACACTCCGGTTTGCCGTGCCGCCACCCTCCAGGAAGTCTCGATCTTGAAGATCCATATCCTTGGCATCGCCGGAACCTTCATGGGCGGTGTCGCCGCGCTCGCGCGCGAACTCGGTCACGACGTCGAAGGCAGCGACCAGGCGGTGTACCCGCCGATGTCCACGCAGCTGGAAAACCTCGGCATCGCGCTGAAGCAGGGCTACACGCCCGACTACATCTCGGCCGATTGCGAACAGATCGTCGTCGGCAACGCGCTCTCGCGCGGCAACGCAGCGGTGGAGCAGGTGCTCGACGACGGCCGCCGCTACACGTCCGGCGCGCAGTGGCTCAGCGAGAACCTGCTGCCCGGCCGCGACACGCTCGCCGTCGCCGGCACGCACGGCAAGACGACCACCACAACCATCCTGACTTACCTGCTGCAGGCGGCCGGTCGCGAACCAGGCTTCCTGATCGGCGGCGTCGCGGAAGACTTCGGTGTGTCCGCGCGCGTGGGGCAGGGCCGCGAATTCGTGGTCGAAGCCGACGAGTACGACACCGCGTTCTTCGACAAGCGCAGCAAGTTCGTGCACTACCGCCCGCTGGTCGCGATCCTCAACAACCTCGAATACGACCACGCCGACATCTTCCCGGACGTGGCCGCCATCCAGCGCCAGTTCCACCACCTCGTGCGCACCGTGCCGCGCCGCGGTCGCCTGATCGTCAACGGCGAGGACGCGCACCTGGCCGAAGTGCTGGCGATGGGGTGCTGGACGCCGGTCGAAACCTTCGGCCTGGATGCGAGCCAGATCCCCGCATCCGCCGGCGAACGCAGCCACGGCGACCGCGCCGACGACCGCAGCGTCGCGCGCGCCGCATTCGACTGGACCGCGCGCCTGATCGAACAGGACGGCAGCCGCTTCGCCGTCGTGCATCGAGGCGCGGAACTGGGCGAAGTGACGTGGCCGCTGCTTGGCCGCCACAACGTGATGAACGCGCTGGCCGCGCTGGCCGCGGCGAACGCGGTCGGCGTCGACGTGGCCGGCGTGCTCGGCGCGCTGTCGGAGTTCCGCAGCGTGAAGCGCCGGCTGGAAGTGATCGGCCAGGCGCAGGGCGTCACCATCTACGACGACTTCGCGCACCATCCGACCGCGATCGCCACCACGCTGGCCGGCCTGCGCGCGAAGGTCGGCGATGCGCGGATCGTGGTCGCGATGGAACCGCGCAGCAATTCGATGCGCCTGGGCGCGCATTCCGATGCGCTGGCGCCGTCGCTCGACCTCGCCGACACGGTGGTGTTCCTGCATCGTCCGGAACTGGCGTGGGATGCCGGCAAGGTCGTGTCCGCGCTGCGGCACGAAGGCGTTGCTGTGCCCGACGCCGACGCGCTGATCGCCGCGTTGCGCGAACGCGTGCGCGACGGCGACCACGTCGTGTTCATGTCCAATGGCGGCTTCGACGGCGCACCGCGCCGCTTCTTCGCCGTGCTCAAGGACGCCGCCGCGCGCTGACGCGGCGCGCGGCCTTCGCGTCGCGGGCACCGGATCGGCCCTACACTGGCCGCGATGTCAGACGACGCCATGCCGCAACCGCTGGGGCTGTTTCCGCTGCACACCGTGCTGGTTCCCGGCGCGGCGCTCGGGTTGCGCGTGTTCGAACCGCGTTACCTCGACCTCGTCCGCGATTGCACCCGCGCCGGCCGCGGCTTCGGCGTCTGCCTGATCATCGACGGCGAGGAAGCGGGCGCGCCGGCGAGCGCGGCCGCATACGGCACCGAGGCGGTGATCGAGGACTTCGACCGCGGCGAGGACGGCCTGCTCACGCTGCAGGTGCGCGGCACGCGCCGCTTCCATGCGCACCGCGTGCGCGTTCGCGACAACGGCCTGCAGGTGGCGGACGTGAACTGGTGCGATCCCGACCCCGACGATCCGCTGCGGCCCGAGCACGGGCTGCTCGGAAAGTTGCTGGAACAGATCGTGGAGCAGATCGGCGGCGAACACGCCAAGGCGCCGCACTCGCGCTTCGACGATGCGGCCTGGGTCGGCTGGCGCCTCGCCGAGCTGCTGCCGCTGGAAAACGCGCAACGGCAGGTGCTGCTCCAGACCGACGATCCGCACGCGCGGCTCGACCGGCTTCTGGCGCTACTTCCCTGACGCGTTTGCCGGCGTCATCGTGCGCACGCGCAGCACGGGCGTGTCGCCGTGCGGATGCGCGTCCTCGGCGATGTCCAGGTCCTTCAGCGCCTCGCGCACCATCGCGTGCGCGCGCCCGTCGTCGCTGACCGGCAACCAGAGCGCTGCCACGGCGAGCGGCTTGTTCAGGCGCAACGTCTGACTCGTGCCGATCCACAGCGGCGTGCCGTCGTCGAGGCGTACCGGCGCGCGCCACAGGCGCAGCACGAACTCTTCGTTCTCGCTTCCGCCCGGATGCACCATCAGGAGCGTTTCGGCCTGCGCGTCGAGCGTGGCCGGCAGCACGGGCTGCTCGCTTGCCGAGGTGTCGTCGTCGAGCAGGCCCAGCGTCGCGATCCAGTCCGCCTGCGGCTGCACGTGCCAGCCGCGTGCTTCGAGGCGCGCGCGCAGCGGGTCGAGCGAGCCGGCGACCTGCACGTCCAGCGGCCAGCGACGGCGCTGGTCGCGTTCGTTGCGCTGCGCCGGCAGCTCGCTCCATCCCTCGCGCCACCACGCCTCGGCACTCATCAACGACGTCGGAGTCGCGGCGGCGAAGCGCGCGAGCAGCGTGTCGGCGGTGCGCGGTGCATGCCACAGCGCGGCGATGGCGAAGGTGCCGTAGAACAGCCACGCCAGCGGGCGCATCCAGAACGAACGCTGCACGTGCCGGCGATAGGCGATGCCCAGCGCCAGCAGCCACAGCACGCCGAACAGCGTGCCCCCGACGAGGTCGCTGGGCCAATGCGCGCCCAGGTACAGGCGCGAGAACGCGACCAGCGTGGTGATCACGCCCGCGAGCAGGTACGGCCACACGCGCGTGCGGCCGGGCAACTCGCGCGCGATGAGCACTGCGAAGAAGCCGAACACGATGGTCGACATCGTCACGGCCACCGACGGGAAGCCGAAGCCGGCCGGCGCGGTCGGCGGACGCGGCATGTCGATCACCGCTTCCAGCAACGACGTGAACACCAGCCCGAACACGATCGCCGCGGCGAAATGCGCCGCCGCCATCCAGCGCTTGCGCCACAGCAGGTAGGCCAGCGCGACCAGCACCGCCGGGCCGAGCACGGAGGCATCGCCGATGCAGGCGAGCGCGGCCATCAGGCGGTCGGCGAGCGGGTTGCGCAGGCTCCACATGAAGTCGTGGATGGTGTGGTCCAGCGCCAGCGGCCCCCCGCTGGCCAGCAGCGAGGCGACCAGCGTGAACCACGCCCAGCTGATCGCCAGCAGGCACACGGCAAGCATCAGCAGCGACGGGGATTCGGGCCGGTTCGGATCGATCAGCGCGGCCGCGTACGGCCCCAGCCGCGGATGCTGGCGCGTCCAGCGCAGGGCGCGCGCGAGCAGAATGTCGGCGTGGTCGGCGAACCATCGCCACGTGTACAGCACCATCGCCCAGACCAGTGCTACCGCGACCGCCAGTGCGCCGAGCACCAGCGCGAGGCGATCGGCCACCGCGGCGACCGCGTCGTAGGACCGCCCCAGCACCCAGCCGGGCGCGAGGAACAGCGCCGACCACGCAATGCAGGCGACCAGGCTCGGAAGGGCGTAGCGCCGCAGCGGCATGTGCAGCATGCCGGCGATGGCGGGTACGAACGGCCGCACCGCGCCGACGAAGCGCGCGATGAAAATGCTCTTCACGCCATGGCGGCGGAACATCGCCTCGCCGCGATCGAGCCACTGCGGATACCGCGAGAACGGCCATCGCGATCGCAACTGCGGGCCCCATCGGTGGCCGACCCAGTAGCTCAGGGCGTCGCCGATGAAGGCGCCGAGCGTTGCGCACACCAGCGCATACGGGCCGCTGATGTGGCCCAGGCCCACCAGCGCGCCGACCGCGAACAGCAGCGGCAGCGCCGGCACGACGATGCCCAGCAGCACCACGGCGTCGCAGAAGGCGATGAGGAAGATGACGGCGCCGGCGGCGACGGGGTGCTCCGCGATCCATGTGGTCGCGCTTTCGATCCAGGCCGGTTCCATCGGGCGATTATAGGCAGCGCGTCCATGACGACGCGATGGCGACGGTCACGGTGACGATCGGCATCCGCGGGGAGAACCCTCGGCCGTCCGCGAATCGCGATTCCGTACACTGGCGCGATGTCTTCATCATCCGACGACGCCATCGAAGTCCAGGCGCTCAAGGCCGACAGCTTCGGCCGCATCGCGCTCATGCGCGACGACCGCGGCCTGTTCGTGCGTCGTGACCTTCGCCATGTGCCGCTGTGGCTGCGCGTTTCCGCGTGGTGGCTCGCGCGGCGCGAGGCGCGCGCGCTGCAGCAGGTCCGCGGCCTGCACGACGTGCCGCAGCTGCTGGGCTGGGACGGGCGACGGCTCGACCGCAGCTACATGGACGGCGCGGCGATGTACCAGCGCCCGCCGCATGGCGATCTCGCGTATTTCCGTCGCGCGCGCCGCCTGCTGCAGCAACTCCATCGGCGCGGACTGGCGCACAACGACTTGGCGAAGGAGGCCAACTGGCTCGTGCTCGCCGACGGCAGGCCCGGGATCATCGACTTCCAGCTCGCCGCGCGCGGGCAGCCGCGTTCGCGCTGGATGCGGCTGCTCGCACGCGAGGACCTGCGCCATCTGCTGAAGCACAAGCGCACGTATTGCCCGCACGCGCTGACGCCGGTGGAGCGGCGCGTGCTCAAGCGCCATTCGTGGCTGCGCGAGGCGTGGTTCGCCACGGGAAAGCCGGTCTACCGGTTCGTGACGCGGCGCATCCTGAAATGGGAAGACAACGAAGGCCAGGGGCCCAAGCCGTGACCTTCCGGCCATAATCGCGGCCATCGGCGCGCCTAAGGCGCGTGCAACGTAGGAGACGCGCCATGCGCACCCTGTCCGGAAAAACGCTCTTCATCACCGGCGCCTCGCGCGGCATCGGCCGCGCCATCGCGCTGCGGGCCGCGCGCGACGGCGCCAACGTCGTGATCGTCGCGAAGTCGTCGGTTCCCAATCCGAAACTGCCCGGCACGATCCATACCGTCGCCGAGGAAGTGATTGCCGCCGGCGGCAAGGCGCTGGCGATCAAGTGCGACATCCGCGAGGAAGACGAGGTTCGCGCTGCTGTCGCCGCGACGGTCGACGCGTTCGGCGGCATCGACATCCTGGTCAACAACGCCAGCGCGATCTGGTTGCGCGGCACGCTCGACACGCCGATGAAGCGCTTCGACCTGATGCAACAGGTCAACGCGCGCGGCACGTTCCTGTGTTCGCAGGCCTGTCTGCCGCACCTGCTGAAGGCCGCAGATCCGCACATCCTGTCGCTCGCGCCGCCGCTGAACCTGGATCCGAAATGGTGGGCGCCGCACACCGGCTACACGCTGGCGAAGATGGGCATGAGCTTCGTGACGCTGGGCCTGGCCGCGGAGTTCGGTCCGCAAGGCGTGGCGATCAATGCGCTGTGGCCTCGCACGGTGATCGCCACCGACGCGATCAACATGATTCCCGGTGTCCGCCCCGAACTCTGCCGCACGCCGGAGATCGTCGCCGACGCCGCGCACGTCGTACTGACGCAGCCGTCCGGAGGCTACTCGGGCCAGTTCCTGATCGACGACGACGTGCTTTCCGCCGCCGGCGTCACCGACTTCAGCGGGTACGCCGTCGATCCGGACGCGAAGCATCTGCTGCCGGACCTGTTCCTCAACGACGCGCAGCTCGCGCGGCCGCCGCGCTGAGTCTCATCCCGTGGCCGACGGCAGCGTAGTGCCGCAGTGGCGGCAGAAGTGCGCGGCCGGATCGTGGCCTTCCAGCCCGCAGCCCGTGCAGCCGCGGCGATCGAGCCGGCTCGCGTCGCCGCTCGCCTCGCGCAGGCTGCTGGCCAGTTCCGCGGTGTAGATGCCGGTCGGCACGGCGATGATGCTGTAGCCGATGAGGATCAGCAGCGACGTGATGAAGCGCCCCAGCGTGGTCTGCGGCGCGATGTCGCCGAAGCCGACCGTCGCCATCGTCACCACGGCCCAGTACATGCTCGTCGGGATGCTGGAAAAGCCGTGTTCCGGGCCTTCGACGACGTACATCAGCGCACCGAAGATCACGGTGATGGTCATCACCGCGCATACGAAGACGAAGATCTTGCGGCGGCTGCGCCATAGCGCACCGACCAGCACGCCGCCTTCCTCGACGTAGTGCGTGAGCTTGAGGATGCGGAACAACCGCAGCATGCGCAGGATGCGCAACGCCAGCAGGCTCTGGCTGCCGGGCAGCAGCACCGACAGGTACGTCGGCAGGATCGATGCCAGGTCGACCAGGCCCCACAGGCTGATCGCGTACCGCCACGGATTGCGCAGCACAGCCAGGCGCAGCGCGTACTCGGCGGTGAACAGCAGCGTGAATCCCCACTCCAGCCCGTGCAGCAGGGCGCCGTGGCGTGCGTGGATGCGCGCCACGCTGTCGAGCATGATCACCACGACACTGACCAGGATCGCCGCGATCAGCACCAGGTCGAAGTTGCGCGAACGCCGCGTGTCATGGCGGAACACGATGTCGAACCAGCGGCGACGCCAGCCGGATTCGGTGGCCGGCTGGAGCTGCGGATCCATCAGCAAGGGCATGGGCGTCCTCCTGCGGCGATTGTGCGAAGTCCCTCGTGCACGGCGTGGCAAGCCGCGCGCCGGGTCCGGATCAGCGACAATGTCGCTTTCCATTCCCCACTCCCGTTGCCATGACCGCCTCGTCGTCCGACCTGTTCTCGCTGTCCGAACGCTACTACCTGCCGGTCTACCGGCCGCGCCGGATCGTGCTCGACCACGGTCGCGGCGCGCGCGTGTGGGATCGCGACGGTCGTGAGTACGTGGATTTCGGCGCCGGCATCGCGGTGAACGCGCTCGGCCACGCGCATCCGCCGCTGGTCGCGGCGCTGACCGAGCAGGCGGGCAAGCTCTGGCATACGTCCAACGTGTTCGTCAGCGAACCGCCGCTGCGGCTGGCCGAAGAGCTCGTCACCGCTTCGCGTTTCGCGCAGCGCGTGTTCTTCTGCAATTCCGGCGCCGAGGCGAACGAAGCGGCGATCAAGCTCGCGCGCAAGTGGGCAGCATCGCAGGGCCGTGCACCGGCGCAGCGCGGCATCCTCACGTTCCGCGGCAGCTTCCATGGCCGCACGCTCGCGGCCGTCACGGCCGGTGCGCAGCCGAAGTATCACGAAGGGTTCGAGCCCCTGCCGCCGGGCTTCGTCTACAGCGATTTCAACGATCTGGCCGCGGCGGAAGCCGCAATGGCGTCGGGCAGTGTGTGCGCCGTGCTGGTCGAACCGGTGCAGGGCGAGGGCGGCGTGACACCGGCGACGGCGGAATTCCTGCTCGGCCTGCGCGCGCTGTGCGACCGATTCGACGCGCTGCTGATGCTCGACGAGATCCAGTGCGGCATGGGCCGGACGGGCCATCTGTTCGCGTGCCATGCCTATGGCGTGACGCCGGACGTGGTGACGCTGGCGAAGGCGCTGGGCAGCGGTTTTCCGATCGGCGCGATGCTGGTGGGCGAGAAGGCCGCAGAAACGATGCAGTTCGGCGCGCACGGCACGACCTTCGGCGGAAACCCGCTCGCCGCCGCGGTGGCACGCGCGGCGCTGGCGGAGTTGTCATCGCCGCAGCTGCTCGCAAACGTGACGCGCCAATCGCAGGCGATTCGCGATGCGCTGGTTGAACTCGACGCGGAACTGGGCCTGTTCTCCGAAATCCGCGGCATGGGCCTGATGCTCGGCGCGCAGCTGCGCGAAGCGCATGCGGGCAAGGCCGGGGCGATCCTCGATATCGCCTGCGACCACGGCCTGCTGTTGCTGCAGGCCGGACCGGATGTGCTGCGTTTCGTGCCGGCGTTGAACATCGGCGATGACGACATTGCCGAAGGTCTGCAGCGCCTGCGTTCGTCGCTGCGCGCGTTCGTCGCGAACGCAGGCTGATCCGGACGTAACGCCTGCAAGCAGAAATCCCCGCTGACGCGGGGATTTTTTGTTTAGCGAATCTCAGCCGAGTTCGGCGAACGACGCGCGCGCCGCGTCGATCGTGTGCGCGATCTCCGCATCGCCATGCACGCTCGAGACGAAGCCGGCTTCGAACGCCGACGGCGCCAGGTACACGCCGCGGCCCAGCATCGCGTGGAAGAAGCGGTTGAAACGCGCGGTGTCCGATGCCTTGGCGTCCTCGAACGTTTCCACCGGACCTTCGCGGAAATACAGGCCGAACATGCCCGGCGCGCGCGTGGTGGTGAACGCGATGCCAGCATCGCGCGCGGCGGCTTCGAGGCCGTCGCACAGCACGTGTGTGCGGCGCTCCAGTTCCGTGTGGAAACCCGGGACCTGGATCAGGTCAAGCGTCGCAAGACCCGCGGCCATCGCCACCGGATTGCCGCTCAGCGTGCCGGCCTGGTAGATCGGGCCGCTCGGTGCGATCTGCTCCATCAGGTCGCGACGGCCGCCGTACGCGCCCACCGGCATGCCGCCGCCGATGATCTTGCCGAACGTCGACAGGTCCGGCGTGATGCCGTAGAGCGCCTGCGCGCCGCCGAGCGCGACACGGAAACCGGTCATCACCTCGTCGAAGATCAGCAGCGCGCCGTGCTTGGTGCACAGTTCGCGCAGGTGTTTCAGGTAGCCATCGCGCGGCAGGATGCAGTTCGCGTTGCCGACGATGGGTTCGATGATCAGGCCCGCGATTTCGCTGCCGATTTCGTCGAACAGCTTCGTGGCCGCGTCGAAATCGTTGTACGGGATCGTCGAGGTCAGGTCGGCCAGCGCCGACGGGACGCCCGGGGAATTCGGCAGGCCCAGCGTCATCACGCCGCTGCCGGCCTTCACCAGGAAGCTGTCGCCGTGGCCGTGGTAGCAGCCTTCGAACTTCACGATGCGCGTGCGCCCGGTGGCGCCGCGGGCGACGCGGATCGCCGACAGCGTCGCTTCGGTGCCCGAGTTCACCATGCGCACCATCTCGCAGCTCGGCACGATCTGCGCGATGCGCTCGGCCATCGTCACTTCCAGCGCGTTGGGCACGCCGAAGCTGAGGCCGTTGACCATCGTTTCGGAAACGGCGGCGAGCACCTGCGGATGCGCGTGGCCGGCGATCATCGGGCCCCACGAGCCGACGTAATCGACGTAGCGGTTGCCGTCGACGTCGACGATGTACGCTCCTTGTGCGCTCTGCGCGAAGAACGGTTCGCCGCCGACCGACTTGAAGGCGCGCACCGGCGAGTTCACGCCGCCGGGAATGAGTTCGCGGGCGCGGGAAAACAGGGCATGCGAGCGTTCGTGGTTCATGGCGTGGAAATGTCCGTCGTGGAAGGGGAATGCGCAGGCCGCGCATCGAAGCAGTCGAGATAGGCGCGTGCGGCCGCCGCGGGATCGGTGGCGTCGAACACGCCGGAAATCACGGCGAGCAGGTCGGCGCCCGCCTCGACCAGCGGGCGCGCATTGTCTGGCGTGATCCCGCCGATCGCCACGCGCGGCAGGCCGAGCGGCGCGCTGTCGCGCAGCAGCTCGGGCGTCGCGCGCCGCGCATTGGGTTTGGTCGGCGAGGTAAAAAACGCCCCGAACGCGATGTAGCTGGCGCCGGATGCGGCGGCCAGGCGTGCGAGTTCGGGATCGTCGTAGCACGAGGCGCCGATGATCGCCGCCTCGCCCAGCGCCGCGCGGGCAGCGGCCAGCTCGCCGTCGTCCTCGCCCAGGTGCGCGCCGTCAGCGCCGATCGCCGCGGCTAGGCGCCAGTCGTCGTTCACGAGCAGCGGCACGCCGTGGCGGCGGCATAGCGCCAGGAGCTCGCGGGCCTGAGTGGCACGGAGGGCCCCGTCCGCGGCCTTGTTTCGGTACTGCAGCCAGGTGGCGCCGGCAGCCAGGATCACCTCCACACGGGCCAGGAGGCGGTCGGTGTCGGTTTCGTCGGGCGTGATGGCGTAGAGGCCGCGCGGCGGCCAGGGCGGATTCATGCGGGAAGCTTCCGTGGGCGCGGGCGCGGTGGGACAATGCGCGTTCCCGCAAAGCCCGCATTATCCGCCCATGTCCGAGATCGCTGCGACCACCACGTTCCGCACCTGGATGTGCGTCGTCTGCGGCTTCATCTACGACGAAGCCCTGGGCCTGCCGGAAGAGGGCATTGCCCCGGGCACCCGCTGGGAGGACGTCCCGGACACCTGGACGTGCCCGGACTGCGGCGTCACCAAGGACGATTTCGAGATGATGCCGCTCTGAGGCGGCTCATGGGGCGGTTCAGGGCTTCACGAGGCCCGGGCTGAACGTGAGTTCCGCGCCGTCCTGCAGCTTCAGCCGCGCCGCCTGGCCGGCGTTGAGTTCGAGCACGTAACGCGCCGGCGCGTCGCTGGGATACGGCGGGCAGCGGTCGCCCAGCGAGCAGGGCGGCACGTCCCGCTGCTGCGAGACGAGCTTGCGGGCCGAATCGAAGTAGAGGATGTCCAGCGGGATCTTCGTGTTCTTCATCCAGTAGGCGAGCGGCTCCTGGCGCTCGTGGATGAAGAGCATTCCGCGATCGGCGGCCATTTCATCGCGGAACATGAGGCCGCGCTCGCGTTCGGCTTCATCATCGGCCACTTCCACCGCATAGCGCTGGCCGCCCAGCTCGACCCAGGCGTCGGCGCCACTGGCGCAACCGGACAGGGCGAGGCCACAGCAGACGAACAGCAGTCGGAAGGCGGTCATACGTGGCTCCAGGCGCTAGGAACAAGGAAGACCGGAACATCCGGCAACGCCTTTCGCGAGTCAATGAAAAAACATTCGACGCACCCCTTCCCAAAGCCCCAGCGCATGTGCACAATGCGCGCCCCGCCGAGGTGAATCACTGACGCGGGACGCGGTTGAAGCGGCGGTTTTCGAAGGGCGGTT
>NZ_QTJR01000014.1 GCF_003382285.1 Lysobacter soli | reverse complement strand
ATGCAAGAGTAGGTCATCGCCAGGGGCTTTACCCCAGAAGGCCGGTCCATCAGGACCGGCCTTCTTCTTTTGCGCGACATAAAAGCAAACTGGCGCATCGCTTGACCGAACGTCAGCACAGCTATGCGCTGCAGAACTTTTCGAGATTCAACGGCGGCCGATCTCCGCACCACGAGAATCAGAACAGCGATCCCGTCGTTCCCGGTGCCGCAGGTGGTTCCTTGGAGATTCCGCGCGTCCAACCTCCAGCGCCAAAGGGCTTGGCGGTAACCGCCTTGATCCTCTCAGGCTGTTCCCGAGCTTTCCGGTGCGCCTCTTCGGCCATCACCTTGAACTGGCGTTCGCGCTCCAGCCATAGCTCTTCCGCTGAATCCGCGGGCTTGCCGCGCGCCGCCACATCTTCCTCCAGCCCAGCCTCCGGAATCGTGGCGAAGGGAATCCGCATCGGCGCCGCGTCCTGCTCCAGCGCCTCCTGCATCGCGCCGAAGTAGAGCGTGTTGTTGCCGTAGCGCCGGTTGATGGAGTCGAGCGTGGCGCTGATTGCCTTCGCGCGACCGCGCGTGGCCATCAGTTCCTGGGTGATGCTGCCAACCGGTTCGAGCTGGGTCAGCGTGACGGCCACGGATAGCGGCGGATGTCGTTTGACGTTCCAGCGTCTGCGCTCGATGGCGGTTTCGAGGGACGCGAGTTCATCGCCCAGTAAACGCAACAAGGTCGGCGTGTCGTCGAGGGGCGCAAACGTGAGGTCGCGCTCGAAGCGGTTTTCCATCCCGACAAAACGAATGCGGATCGAAAGCCCGCCCGCAAGGTAGCGCTCATGCCGCAACCGCATCGCGGCCTTCGCCAGCAGCTTGAAGAGCACGGCGCGCGCGCCCTCGAACGTGCGCAGTTCAGGACCGAGCACGTGCGAGTGGCCCAGCGACGCGCGGCGCTCGGTGCGGCCTGGAAATTCATGCCCGCGCAACTGCAGCCAATAGCGTTCACCTTCGATGCTGCCCCACGCGGCGCGCAACTGGGATCGCGATGCAGCGCAGAGCTGCTCGGACGTATGGATCCCGGCGCGTAGCAGGCGCTGCTCGACCGATGGCCCGATGCCGCAGAACTCCCTAAGCGCCAGCGAATGCAGCGCACCTGGCAGATCCGCCTCTTCCAGGACGGTCAGTCCATCCGGCTTGCGCATGTCCGAAGCCGTCTTCGCAAGGAACCGGTTCGGCGCAATGCCGATCGAACAGCGGATCGCCGGACTGAAGCCCTCGTCGACCAGGCGCTGCTTGATGCGCTGGGCGATTGCTTCCGCATTGGCGCGCTCGCGCTCGCGGCCGATCAGCCAGCACGGCACCTCGTCGATCGATTCGGCCTTGCCGTGCGGAATGCACTCCTCGATGGCGGCCATCAGGCGATGGTGCATCGCGATGTATCGGGCGGGTCGCGCCTCGCGCAGGACGATATCGGGGCAGAGCTCCAGCGCTTCCCACACTGGCGTGCCCGTCTTCACGCCGAAGGCCTTGGCCTCATAACTGGCGGCGATGGCGCAGGTCGTGGCCGACATGACGGGCACGACAGCAACGGGCCGGCCGAGCAGCGCCGGCTCGTCGTACTGCTCCACCGAGGCGAAGTACGAATTGAAGTCGACGAAGAGGCAGCGCAGGGTCATGGCGTACCGGCAAATGCACCCGGAAAAGCGAGAGCACCGGAGGAAAGTGTCGCGCGCCGGCGTCGCCGGCGCGTATGCGAGCCGATTGTCGACGCTGCCGGTCTCACGTCTTGAGACCGGCACACCACGGAACTACAGGACGATCGGAGGCTCGCCGCCGACGATCACCACGTCGGCCGGCCGGCGCGCGAACAGGCCGACGCTGACGACGCCCGGAATCTGGTTGATCGCCTGCTCCAGTCCGACGGGATCGACGATCGCGAGCCCATGGATGTCGAGAATGACGTTGCCGTTGTCGGTAACCACGCCCGCGCCGTCCGCGCTCTGGCGCCACACCGGCTGGCCGCGCGTCATCGCCTGGATCTCGCGCGCGACGAGGCTGCGTGCCATCGGGATG
This sequence comes from Lysobacter soli, assembly GCF_003382285.1. Taxonomy (GTDB): domain Bacteria; phylum Pseudomonadota; class Gammaproteobacteria; order Xanthomonadales; family Xanthomonadaceae; genus Lysobacter_J; species Lysobacter_J soli. The sequence goes on along the minus strand of NZ_QTJR01000014.1, from coordinate 93,025 downwards.
ACCTCGACGGGCAGCGGGAATTTGCCGAGCACGTCCACGCGCTTGCTCGGATCGACGATGCACACGAACTTCTGGCTCGCCTCGGCGATGATCTTCTCGCGCGTGAGCGCCGCGCCGCCGCCCTTGATCAGGCGCTTGTGCGGATCGCATTCGTCCGCGCCATCGACATAGAGCGACAACGGGCCGGTCGCGTTCAGATCCAGCACCTCGATGCCGTGTTGGCGCAGGCGCGCGGTGCTCTGGTCGGAGCTCGACACGGCGCCCTTGATGCGGTCCTTGATGCGCGCGAGCGCGTCGATGAAGAAGGCCACGGTGGAACCGGTGCCAACGCCGACGATCATGCCGTCCTCGACGTACTCGATGGCCTTCTCGCCGGCCAGGCGCTTGCTTTCGCTCATGTGGGCTGCGTGGGTGGTGGAAATTGGAAAGGCGCGACGCGCCGGCATTACTCGAGCGACAGCAGGTACTTCCACTGCGCGGCCGTCACCGGCAGCACCGACAGGCGATTGCCGCGGCGGATCAGTGCGAAGTCCTCGCCGAGCTTGCCGGCGTGCTGCTTGAGTTCGTCCAGCGTGATGGTGCGCTTGAACTTGCGCTCGAACGCGACGTCGACCAGGAACCAGCGCGGTTCCTCACGCGAACTCTTGCCGTCGTAATAGTCGGATTTCGGGTCGAACTGCGTCTCGTCGGGATACGCCTTGCTCGCCACCGTCGCGGTGCCGACGATGCCCGGCACGTCGGTGTTGGAGTGATAGAACAGCACGCCGTCGCCGACCTGCATGCCATCGCGCATGAAGTTGCGCGCCTGGTAGTTGCGCACGCCGTTCCAGGGTTCGGTGCGCACGCGTTCGAGATCGTCGATGGAGAACGTGTCCGGTTCGGACTTCATCAGCCAGTAACGGCGACGGGCGCTCATTCGGAACTCCTGCAGTCGAGCGTGGACGATTGCGTGCACACCGCGTCCAGGGCGACATCCCAATCCGCGCGGTCGAGCGTCTCGACCCGTTGCACGTCGAACGCGGCTCCCACCAGCCACGGCGGCGCAGGGCGCTGGTGGCGGAAGGCGAAGCTGCGATCGTACCAGCCGCCTCCCATGCCGAGCCGATGGCCGCGACCGTCGAAGCCCACCAGCGGCGCGACGACTAGGTCCATCTGTTCCGGTTCGAGCATCGAGGTTTCGGCGATGTCCGGCTCCGGGATGCCGTGGCGATTGCTCACCAGCGCGTCGCCCGGTCGCCACGGCGCGAAGCGCAGGCGGCCATTGTCGTTCAGGACGGGGAGGCAGTAGACACACTCGCGCGGCAGGCGCAGCTGCCACACGTGCAGCGCGATCTCGCCATCCATGGCCCAGTAACCGGCGACGTGACCCGAGGAGGGCGCGAAGGGAAGCGCGAGCAACTGCGCGGCGAGACGTTCGGCGGCGGCGATGCGCTCGCCGGCAGGCAGTTCACGGCGGCGGTTGCGGAGCTCGCGGCGCAGCGCCGTGCGGTCGACCGTCATGCAGCGCGGGATCCTGTAGTGCGGCGCCGGGAAGGCGGCCGGTGGACGGGAATCAACGAAGTTACGAAAGCCGGGCGCGACCGCGCGCGGCCACATAGAAATTCGGGCGCGAATCCGCGCCCGAACCGGGGTGCGGCATTTCTGCCGCGACCGTGAGATGGAAATCCTCCGCCAATGGCGATGCTTGCGAAACGACCTTGAACCCGGGGTTCAAGTGGGGACGCTTGGATGCCTTCGGGCTTCCCGCTACGAGGCGGACCTGCACTCCGGGCGTCCGCCGCGCCCCCGTGGTCGTCATTAAGGGACAAGGCGAATGTTTGCGCACGCTGTCGCGCACAGCAGAGGACGAGGAGAAAGTATAGCGCGGCGACCTACCGCTGCGTGTCCGCTCGTCGGTGCCGCCTCGGGAACGATTCAGTGCACGAATGCATCCGGTTCGATCTGCGCGTTCAGTGTGAACGCAACGTCGCGCTTCACCGTGCCGGTACGTCGAACAGGTCGTCCAGGCGGCGATGCAGGGTGTTGAGTGTGCGCTCGAGTTCGCGGTCGCGCGTGGCCAGTTCGTCGCGCATCTGCTGCAGGTCGTGCGCGAGGTTCAACGCCGCCAGCACGGCGACGCGATCAAGCGCGGCCATGCGGTTGGTGCCGCGGATCTCGCGCATCTTGCCGTCCAGCAGCTTCGCGGCGGCCTGCAGGCTGTCGCGCTCGCCGGGTTCGCAACCGACGGTGTATTCGCGATCGAGCAGTCGGATGCTGACGACTTCGCTGGTCATTGCGATCTCACGTGTGCTGTTCCAGCGATTTCAGCCGCGCGATCATCGCTTCGACCCGCGTGCGCGCCTGTTCGTTCTTGGCGAGCAGCGCGGAGCGTTCGCCCATCAGCTGTTCCTGTTGCTGGCGCAGGCTGCGGTTCTCCTCGGAGAGGCGACGCGCGCGGTCGGCCAACTGCTCGACACGGTCGGCGAGCGACTGCAGTTGCGCGAGGAGTTGGGCCTGTTCCATGCCGGGCACGATAGCAGGGCGGGGTGACGGGTCAAGGGCGCGGCCCCGCGGGGCTGCGCGCCCGTTCACGGCTGTCGTCAGACCGTGTCCACGGTCCCGCTGCCGACCGGCACCGAGTGCGGCGTCCAGGCCCGGATGAAGGACAGGCAGCTGGCCGCTTCCAGCGGACGCGCGAGCCAATACCCCTGGATCTCGTCGCACCCGCGCCCTCGCAGGAACTGCATCTGCGCCTCCGTCTCCACGCCTTCGGCGATCACCGTCAGGCCCAGCGAATGCGCCATCGCGATGACCGTGGTGGTGATGGCCTCGTCGTCGGCGTCGCGGGTGAGGTCGCCGATGAATTCCTTGTCGATCTTCAGCGTGTGGATCGGCAGGCGCTTGAGGTAGGCCAGCGACGAATAGCCGGTGCCGAAGTCGTCGATCGCCAGGCCCACGCCGAGCGAGCGCAGCGCATCCAGCGTCGCCGAGGTCTGCCCGGCGTTGGCCATGATCACGCTCTCGGTCAGCTCCAGCTGCAGCATCTCCGGCGGCACGCCGCTTTCGACCAGCGCACGCGCGACCTGCTTGGGGAGGTTGCCGCGCAGCAGCTGCAGCGAGGAGACGTTCACCGCCATCGTCAGCTGATCCAGGCCCTTCATGCGCCAGCCCTTGAGCACGCTGCACGCTTCGCGCAGCGCCCATTCGCCGATGTCGAGGATGAGGCCGCTTTCCTCGGCCAGGGGGATGAACTGCGCCGGCGAAATGGCGCCCAGTTCCGGGCTCGTCCAGCGCAGCAGCGCTTCCACGCCGGTGATGCGGGAATGGTCGAGCGAAAGCTTGGGCTGGAAGACGAGCCGCAGCTCGTTGCGGTCGAGCACGCCGCGCAACGCAGCGGAAATCGTGGCGCGGCCGCGGATCTCCACGTCCATCGCCTCGGTGTAGCGCATGAAGGTGCGTCGCCCCGCCGCCTTGGCCTGGTACATCGCGGTGTCGGCGTGCTTGAGCAGGTCGGTCGGCACCAGCGCGTGGTCGGGATACAGGCTGATGCCGATGGACGGCGAGATCACCACGTCGTGGCGCTGGTCGATGTCCAGCGGCGCTTCAAACGACGCCAGCACGTCGCGCGCGACCTGCTCGGCGTGTTCGATGCTTTCCAGGTTTTCCAGCAGCACCGTGAACTCGTCGCCGCCGAGGCGCGCGACCGTGTGCGTCGGGCCGACGGCATGCTGCAGGCGATGCGCGGCCGCGCGCAGGATGCGGTCGCCGGCGGCATGGCCGAGCGAATCGTTGATGTCCTTGAAGCGGTCCAGGTCGAGGAACAGCATTGCGATGCGCGTGTTGCCGCGGCGCGCCTTCACGATTGCGCGCGACAGGCGCTCGGACAGCAGCGCGCGATTGGGCAGGCTGGTCAGCGTGTCGTAGTTGGCGAGGTAGCGCAGTTCCTGCTCGGCGCGCTTCTGGTCGGTGATGTCGCCCAGCACCGCGACGTAATGGCCGTGCTGACCGCCGGCGTCGAGCACTTCGCTGCCCTGGAACCAGCACAGGAACTCGTCGCCGTTCTTGCGCTGCTGCCAGATCTCGCCCGACCAGCGACCGTTGCGGCGCAGCTCGGCGCGCACGTGCTGGTAGAACGCCGGGTCGTGCTGGTCGCTGTCGAGCAGGCGCGTCGGGCGGCCGATCACTTCCGCGTCGCTGTAGCCGGTCATGCGGGTGAAGGCGGGGTTGACCGACACGAAGCGGAATTCGCGATCGAACACCGCCACCGCTTCCATCATGCTGTCGAGCACCTGGCCGGCGATGCGACGATCGCGCTCGGCGCTGCGGTTGGCGGTGATGTCGCGCGCCGTGCCGGCCACGCGCAAGGCGCGTCCGGTGCCGTCGCGTTCGACCACGCGCCCACGCGCGCGCATCCAGACCCACTTGCCGTCGGTTTCGCGAACGCGGTGTTCGGACACGTACAGCGGCGTTTCGCCGCGCAGGTGGCGACGCAGCGAGGCGATCGCGCGCGGCAGGTCATCCGGATGGATCTGCAGGTTCGCGTCGACCAGCGTCTGCACGCCCAGGTCCGTCGTGAGGCCCGCCTGCTCGTCGGCACGCGTGCGGCGCAGCACGCGACGCTCCAGGTCGTAGTCCCAGAACTGTTCGCCCGACGCCCACAGCGCGAGCTTCAGGCGCTCGTCGCGTTCGCGGATCTGCGCGAAGTAGCCGCGCTCGCGACGGCGGTCCTGCAGGCGGCGCCAGGTCAGTCCGCCGACGAATGCGAGGAACGCCAGCACGGCGGCGGCGATCACCAGCGGATGGCGCCACACCGGCGGGGCGACGTGCACGGGGATGTCGAGCGTCGCTTCGTTCCACGCGCCATGCCGGTTCGTGGCCTGCACGAGGAAGTTGTAGCTGCCCGACGGCAGGCGCGAATAGGTGACGTCCCGCGCGGTGCCGTTGTCGATCCAGTCGCGATCGAACCCGTCCATTCGGTAGCGGTAGCGCGTGGCGGCGGTGGGCGCGAAATCCAGCGCGCCGATGCGCAGTCGCAGCAGGCCGTCGCCTTCGTCCAGATCGAGTTTCGGCGCTTGCCACAGCGAACTCGGATCGGCCTTCGCCTGGTTGCCGACCCATGCGCCAAGCAGCCGCAGCGGCGCGGTGTAGCCGGACTCGTGCATGCGTCGCGGGTCGAACAGGTTCAGCCCGCGCACGCCGCCGAAGGCGATGCGTCCGTCGTCCAGCTGCGCGACCGAGCCGCCGTGGAACTCCAGGTCCTGCAGGCCGTCGGCGAGGCCGTAGCTGCGCGTGCGCTCGTCGCGGATGTCGTAGCTGATGATCCCCGCCTGCGTGCTCAGCCACAGCCGGCCTGCCGGCGCTTCGGCGATCGCGAACACCACCGGCACCAGGTCGCTGCTCAAGGTGCCGGTGAGCGGATGCGCGAAGTGCACGCTCCCGTCCTTCTCCTCGACGACGCGGCTCAGGCCGGCGTGCGTGCCGACCCACAGCGAACCGTCGCTCGCCACGTGCAGCGCGCGCACGCGATTGCCGGGCAGGCTCTGCGGATCGGTATTGAGATGGCGGAAGTGACGAAGGCGACCGGTCGCCGGATCGAGCACGTCCAGCCCGTCGCCGGTGCCGAACCACACGTGGCCGTGGCGGTCTTCGACGATCGCGTGCACGACCGGATAACTCAGCCCGCTCGGATCGTTCTCGCGATACGCGAAGTGCGTGAGCTTGCCGGTGTCGGGCCGGTAGCGGTACGCCCCGTAACCGTGGCTGCCGATCCAGAGCGAGCCGTCGCGTCCGAGCGCGAGCGTGCGCAGCGGCGTGCGGCCAAGTTCCGGTATCGGCAGCGGGCGCGCGGTCCGACGCTGCGGATCGAGGCGATAGAGGCCGGTGTCGGTGGCGACCCAAAGATCGTCCGGGCCCGCCTTCGCGAAACCGGTGACGTGCGGCGTGCGGCCCTGGTCGTCGAGCAGCGCGCTCAGGTCCTCGAAGCGGTCGTCGTCCAGCGCGTAGCGGAACAGGCGCGCGTTGTCGGTGCCCAGCCACAGCGCGCCGTCCTGGCCCTGCACGATCGAGCGGATGCTGTCGGCCGACGCCGGACTGTCGGGCCGGCGCGGGTGCTCCATGTTGAACACGTAGCGGAAGCGCGTGCCGCGCGGATCGGCGACGGCGACGCCGCGGAACTGCCCGCCGATCCAGAGCATGCCGCCGCGGTCGATCATCAATGCGTTGATCGAATCGTCTGGAAGGCTCGCATCGATGCCAGGTTCTTCGCGGACTTCCTCGACGTGGCCGCTGACCGGATCGAGCCGGCGCAGGCCGTAGCCGTAAACGGAGAACCAGAGCTGCCGGTCCGGCGCCTGCACGATCGCGCGCACCACCGGCGCGTCTTCGCCCGGCATCGGCTGTTCCGGCCACGCGCGCATGAGTTCGCGGCCATTGCTGTGCAGTCGGAACAGGCCGTCGCGTCGTCCGACCCAGAGCTGGCCACCGGCGTCCTGGAACAGCGCGGTGACCGCGTCCTCGGGGCCGATGCGCTCGGGCAGGCTGCCGTCGAGTCGGTAGAGGCCCTGCGGACCGCCCCACCAGGCCACGCCGTCGCGTGCGGCGAGCAGGCTCTGCCGGCTGGCGTTGCCGATGACCTGCGTTTCCAGCGGCACGACCGTCTGGCGCTTGCCGGTCGCCGGATCCAGGCGTTCGAGGCCGGCGACGGTGCCGACCCAAACCTGTCCGCGCTGCGGCAGCACGGCCATCACCTGCCGGTGCGGATGCGCCGCGCCGGAGGCCTTGAAGCGCTTGATCTGCCCGTTGGCGAGGTCCAGCCGGCTGAGGTATTCCGAGTACGTGCCGACCCACAGCGCGCGGTCGCCATCCATCGCGAGCGCCGTGATGTGGCTGTCGGGCAGGCTCGCGGCGTCGCGCGGGTTATGGCGGTAGGGCAGATAGCGCTGGCCGTCGTAGCGGTGCAGCCCGCCCTGGGTGGCGACCCAGACGTAGCCCTGCGTGTCCTGCGCGAAGGCGGTGACGGTGTTCTGGACCAGGCCGCGCTCGCTGCCGGGGCGGTCGAAATAGAAGTCGCGCGTGGCCGCGCCGGCCGTCCCGGCCAGGGCTGCAGCGAGCACGAACACCACGCCGGCGAGCCGGGCGGCTGGCATCAAGGTCTGGCGGAACACGAACACCCCCGGCAACGACTCCAGCGTTGCTGCGTGCAGTGTAGGCAGGCGTTCGCGCCGGCAACAACCATCAGGTTGTTACACTGCCGCCCGTCCCCCTCTTTCCCGCACTTCGCGCCCGCTCGTGTCCGAAATCGAACTGCCTTCCGTCTCCGCGATCGAGGCCGAGAGCCGCCAGCTGGCGCTCGCAGCTTCGCCCTTTGAACTGCACGGCGGCCTGTGCGGCTGGCTGGCCGGCGGCGGCGCCTCGGTGCGCGAATGGCCGGCGAAGGTGCTGGCCGACGACGCGCTCCCCGCGCCCGCTGCGGGCGGCGCGCTGGACGAGCTGCGCCTGGCCAGTGCCGCGCAGCTGGCCGACCGCAGCTTCGACTTCGCCCTGCTGCTCCCGGAACCGGACGCCTCGCTCGCCGATCGCAGCGGCGCGCTGTTCGAATGGTGCCGCGGTTTCCTCGGCGGCTTCGGCCTGTCGACCGGTTCGCGCCCGAAGCTCTCGGACGAAGGTGCCGAAGCGCTGGGCGACCTGGCCAAGCTCGCCGCCGCGCAGCCGCAGAGCGACGGAGACGAGGAAGACGAGGAAGACGAGGAAGCGCTGGTGGAGATCGAGGAATTCGTGCGCGTGGCCGTGTTGCTGCTGCACGGCGACTGCGTGCTGGCGGCGCAGCATCGGCAGAAGTTGAACTGACGTCGTGGCCCGGTTGCGCGTAGCGCAAGCCGAGTCAATGGATTCCCGCCCGCGCGGGGATGACGAGCCTCAAATGCACAAACCCCTCCGCATTCCCGACAAGGCCTACGCGAAGCGGCGCAAGCAGCTCATGCGCATGGCCGGCGACGACGCGATCGCAATCCTGCCGTCGGCGCCCGAGCGCATCCGCAGCCGCGACACGCACTATCCGTATCGCCAGGATTCGGACCTGCTGTACCTCACCGGTTTTCCCGAGCCTGAAGCGGTGCTCGTGCTGGTGCCCGGTCGCAAGCACGGCGAGGTGATCCTGTTCTGCCGCGAGCGCGATCCTGAGCGCGAAGGCTGGGACGGCCCGCGTTTCGGTCCGGAAGGCGCGGTCGAGGCATTCGGCCTCGACGACGCGTACCCGATCGCGGACCTCGACGACATCCTGCCCGGCCTGCTCGAAGGCCGTTCGCGCGTCTATTACCACTTCGGACGCGACCAGGAATTCGACCTCAAGCTCATCGGCTGGCTCAATCGCGTTCGCGCGATGGTGCGACAGGGCGCGCAGCCGCCGCACGAGTTCCTCGAACTCGGCCATCTGCTCGACGAGCTGCGCCTGTTCAAGGATCGCGACGAAATCCGCCTGATGCAGCGCGCCGCCGACATCAGCGTGCTCGCGCACGAAGCCGCGATGCTCGCCGCGCGCCCCGGCATCCACGAATACCAGTTGCAGGCGGAAGTCGAACGCGTGTTCCGTTCGCACGACGCCGATCCCGCCTACAGCAGCATCGTCGGCGCCGGCAGCAACGCGTGCGTGCTGCATTACCGCGCGAACGCGGCGCAGGCGAAGGACGGCGACCTGGTGCTCATCGACGCCGGCGCCGAATACCGCGGCTACGCGGCCGACATCACGCGCACGTTTCCGGTCAATGGCCGCTTCACCAGGGAACAGCGCGCGCTGCACGATCTCGTCGGCGAAGCGCAGGCCGCGGCACTCGCGCAGGCGCGGGCGGGCATTCCGTACGAGACCGGCCACGTCGCCGCGGTGGAAACGCTGACCGAAGGCCTGCTTCGCCTCGGCCTGCTGAAGGGCAAGCTGGAGAAGAACCTGGCCGACGGGAGCTACCGTCGTTTCTATCGCCACAAGACCGGCCACTGGCTCGGCCTCGACGTCCACGACGTCGGCGAATACCGCTTCGACGGCGAATCGCGGCTGCTCGAGCCCGGCATGGTGTTCACCATCGAACCGGGCGTCTACATCTCGCCCGACGACACCACTGTGGATGCGAAGTGGCGCGGCATCGGCATCCGCACCGAAGACGACGTGCTGGTCACGCGCGACGAACCGCAGGTGCTGACGAATGCGCTCGCGCGCAGTGCGGACGAGATCGAGGCACTGATGGCTTCGCGCGGCTGAGGTTGGCTGGCGGCATTCCGCCGCACCGGCGTCCCGCCCTCCCTGTCATCCCGCCGAAAGCCGGGACCCAGGCCCGATGCGCACGAGCACTCCTTCAACGGTGAACGACTTCACCGTCATTCCAGCGAAAGCTGGAATCCATCTTGCCGTTGCTCTTGCTCTTGCCCGTCATTCCCGCGAAGGCGGGCCGCTTCTGGGCCGCCGAATGGCGGCACCATCCATGGACTTTCCACGCTTTCCCGGTAACGTTCGAAGAGCAAAGAAGAATCACTAGCCAAGCTTCCGATCGCCTGCGGCGCTCGGGTCACTTTTCTTTGCTTGCCCAAAGAAAAGTAACCAAAAGAAAGGGCCTTCCATTTGCCCAGATCAGTCCTACGACCGGAAAGCGAGTAGGCGCGTTCGCGATTTGCCATCCATGGCTCAGCGCTCACCGCCGCACATCCTGTGCGGCGGCCACCGGGGCTAGCGACTTGCCAGGCTGTTCAACAGCAACAGCAACAGCAACAGCAACAGCTCGAAGCAACTGCTCAAAGCAAAGCGCTCGAAGTAAAGCCATCGGCCCGACGCCGCCGACGCATCGAAACACCAACCGCACAAACAAGAACGCCGCAACCGAAGAATCGGTCGCGGCGTTCGTGGATGACGATCGAAGCGGATCAGGCCGCTTCGTCGAAGGCCTCGCGCGTCAGGTTGATCGGCGCGTCGTCCGTGCAGACCACGTCGTCTTCGATGCGGATGCCGCCGAAGGGCTTGAACGCGTCCACGCGCGACCAGTCGACGCTGTCGGCGTGGCCGTTCTTCTTCACTTCGTCCAGCAGCATGTCGATGAAATACAGGCCCGGCTCGATCGTCACCGCCATGCCCGGCTCGAGCACGCGCGTGAGGCGCAGGTACGGGTGGCCGTCGGGCTTGGCGATGGTGCCGCCTTCGTCGCTCGCCGCGAAACCGGCGACGTCGTGCACCTGCAGGCCGATGCCGTGGCCGATGCCGTGCGGGAAGAACGCGCTGCTGACGCCGGTGGCGACGGCCGCCTCGGGCGAGACGTTGATGACGCCGAAATCCTTGAGCACGCCGGCGAGCGCGAGGTGCGCATCCAGGTGGATCTGTTTGTAGTCCGTGCCGGCGCGTACCTGGTCGCACATCTTCAGCTGCGCGGCGTCGACGGCGTCGATCATCGCCTGGAACTCGCTGCCGGCGTCGTAGGCGTAGCTGCGCGTGATGTCGCAGGCGTAACCGCCGTGCGCGGCGCCGGCGTCGATCAGGAAGCTGCGCGGCGACTGCGGCGCGATCGTGTCGCGATCGGTGTAGTGCAGGACCGCGCTGTGCTCGTTGATCGCGATGATGTTGCTGTAGGGCAGGTCGTTCGCGTCCTGCGCGGCGGCCTGGCAGTACACCAGGTGGATGCCGAACTCGCTCGCGCCGGCGCGGAAGGCGCGCTCGGCCGCGCGGTGCGCGCGCACGCCGCGACGCGAGGCCTCGCGCATCATCTCCACTTCGTACGGCGTCTTGAATGCGCGGTGGTATTCCAGGTAGTTCACGACCGACGCCGGGTTGTTCGGCGCGAAATTGCCCACCGTGCTGTTCGCCTCGCCCAGGATCGCGCAGCGCGCCGGGTTCGCCGGCAGGTGCTGCAGCGCTTCATCCGGCGTGCGGATGGTGACGACGTCGAAATGCTCGACCCAGTAGCCGCTCGGCGCCGACGGCACGACGTGCCAGTAATCGAACGGCTGCAGGAAGATCAGCTTGGGCTTCTGCCCCGGCGTGGCGACCAGCCAGCTGCCCGGCGCGCGCGTGAGCGGCAGCCATGCCTTGAACTGCGGATTCACCGCGTAGGGGTAGTCGCGGTCGTCGAACACCTGGTAGTGCGATGTGCCGCTGGGAATGACGAGATGGTCGAAGCCGCCGCGGGCGAGCGCCTGCTCGGTGCGGCGGTGCAGTTCGGCGATGTGGTTCGGGTACAGCGCGGCGGCAGTGGTCATTCGGATGCGGTCGAAAGGCGGGAACACCGCCCATTGTGCCGCATGGCGTCGACGCGTCCGTATTCAGCCAAGGCAATCGACAGATCGCGCGAGCCGCGGGGCCGCGCGCTGCAAGCCGCGGCGCCATTTGGCCGTGTCACATCGGCTTGCCGTGCCCCGATTCCAGCCAGTGGCGCAGTTGCTGGAGTTCGCTCTCCAGCATCGTGATGAAGCGAAAGCCCGACCACGTCTGCCCGGGCGTGCTGGTGCTGTCCTGCCAGAGCAGGTGCGCGCCGACCTCGATGGGCGAGGACTGGTGCGGTGCGCCGCGCAGGTTGAAGCGCAGCTGGTAGAGGCCGTCCTCGACCAGTGGCGCGGTGGCGATGAGGAGCATGCCGGTTTCCGACAGGTTGCTCAGCTGGCCGATCACCGTGTCGGTCATGGTGTCGACGACCTGCACCGGTTCCTGGATCGCACGGCGGCGGGCGCGGCGGAACTCTTCCATCATGCGGGCATTCCCTTCAGGCGTGGGCTTCGGAGTGGTTGTTGTGCCCGACCAGCTGGCCGAGCGCGCCCATCACCGCGCCCCATGCGCGGTCGACCAGGCGGCTCTTTTCCTCGGTGACCACGCGTGCGCGACCGGCGGCGACCTGGCGCGCGAGGCTGTCCAGCGACTGCTCGGCGACGCGCTGCCCACGCTGGTTCACGAACAGCGCGTTGTCGGTCACCGGGCTGAACCACGACAGCCGTCGGCGCACGACTTCGCCCGCATCGCCGATGTCGAACTCGAACCACGTGCCGAACGGAAGCGTGCGCAGGTGGCGCCAGCATTCCTGTTCCTTCGGGGTGCGCTCGGCGGCTTTCGGCGCGGGTGCGTCGTCCGTGCCCAGGCGTGTGCGCGCCTTGAGCTTGAGCGCCAGTTCCGTGCGCGAGGCCGCATCGTCGTTGGCCGCCACCGTGCCGGTGACGAGCTGGCGCGAGATCGCGCCCGCGTCCTCGACGTGGTAGCCGACCTGCGTCAGCGCGGCCTCGATGTCCTCGCCGAGCGCACTCGACACCTGCCCGAGTTGTCCCGCCGCGTTGGCGGCGACGATCTCCCGGGTGGCGTCCAGCTGGCGCTGCCATTCTTCCGAATCCTCGCCGCTGCGCAGCAGCGTCAGGGTCAGCACGTCGGTCCATGCCTGGCTCAGCAGCGTCTGCACGAAGCGCGGCAGCTTGTGCTCGCTGATGATCGCTTCGATCGCATCGCTGGCCTGGCGCTTGGCCAGCACCAGCTTCTCCTTGCCGCGCGCGGCCTCGACGTGCCGGCGCTCGGCGACCTCGGCCTTGCGCGCCATCGCACGCAGGTGTTCCTGGAGCTGGCGGTTGGCGTTCTCGAACACGCCGTTGTCGCCGTCGTAGTTCTCCACGACGTGGTCGACCGCGCGGCGCAGCTGGTCGTTGAGCTGCGGGTCGGCCTCGTCCCGGGGCACCCAGTGGGCGCCGGCTTCGGCAACGGCGTTGAGCAGCTGGCGAGCCGGGTGTTCGTTGCGGACGAAGAAGCCGCGGTCCTGCAACGCCAGGCGCACCAGCGGCACCTGCAGGCGGTTGAGCAGCGTGCCGACGGCGGCGTCGGAGCGCAGCTCGCGGCCGATCTCGTTGTAGAACAGGTCGAGCAGTTCGAACGTATCGGCGTCGTCGCGCGACAGGAACGTCGCTTCGCCGCGCTGCTGCCGCGCCTGCGCGAGCAGGGTCTGGCGAACGTCGGTGAGGTTGCGCGGCGGGGCTTGGTGCAGGGGGACGTCCTGGAGCGCCGAGAGCGCGTTGGCCAGTTCCTCGCGCGTGAGCGTCGGGCGCGGCGCACCGGCATCGGAGCCGCCGGCGCCCGGTCGCAGCCGGTTCATCGCATCGCGACGCGCGGCCAGCAGCTGCTGCAGCAGGTTGAAGGTCTCGCTTTCCAGCGCCGGACCGGTGCCGCCGTCGTGGTTCCCGGGCCAGTCCGTCATCGGGCGCTGGCGCTGCGGCGCATCGACCGCTTCGCCCGGCTCGGCGACACGGCGCTGGCCTTCCTGCCGCTGCGGCGAGCGCGGGCGGATCGGCACGAACGACAGGCTCGGCAGCACGTTCTCGCGCGCGAGCAGGGCGTTCATGGTTTCCACCAGCTGCGCGTAGCCGGTCATGACCTGGTGGTCGAAGACCTTGTAGAGGTGCAGCCGGGCCTCGGGGCTGATCTGCAGCGCGTGCGCGGCGTCGGACAGGATCTTGCCCAGCGCGTACGGCCCGACCGGCAGGCGTTCGGCATCGAAGGCCGGCTGGCCCGCCAGCACGCCGAAGCGCTGGCCGAGCAGCAGCAGCGGAAGGCCGGCGCGCGATTCCTGCCGCGCGGCGATCGTGCGCAGCAGCAGCGATTCGTCGACTTCGCCGTGCTCGACCAGCTTGAGGTCGCGGAACGCCGGCGCGCTGCCGTTGCTTTCCAGTGGCGCGCCGACAGGATCGCGGATCGTCGTCAGCTCGCTTTCGACCAGCGCGAGGTAGCGCGGCACCAGGTCGGCGCGGTTGAGGCGCGTGGTGCGCAGGGTTTCCAGATGGCTGGCCTGCTGCGCGGGATTGCGCGCGAGGTCGGCGTGCTTGAACAGCTGCTGCTCGAATTCGCCGAGCATCGCTTCGAGCTGGCGCGACATTTCGTCGGAGACCAGCGCATAGAGATGTTCGAGAACGCGGCGCACGCGCGGCGGCAACGCCGCCGAAGCCAGGGTAGGACGAGGGATCGAACTGCCTAGGGGTTCGAACGTGGCGGACATGGGATCACCGTCTCAGATCGGACGATCATGCATCGACCCATCCGTGCCCCGCCAGCCTTGTCGCTCCAGCGTGGTCCCTCAGGGGGCGCACTCGATGAAACGTCGGACGACCTAAACAGCGGCCAGAGCCGCTTGCGACCGTGGCTTGTCCCGGGACATGCGCATAGTGGTCGACCCGGCTCAGTCGACGGTGTAGCCGGCCACCTCATGCGGCAGCGCGGCAGGTTTTGCGCCGTCGGCCGCGTCCTCGTCGAGGAACAGTTCGATCACGTCGTTGGTGAAGCGGCGGCCGAGTTCCGTCGGCCGGACGCGGTCGCCATCGACCGACAGCCAGCCCTGCGCTTGCGCCTGTTCTAGGGCCGGGGCGATCGCCGTGCGCGGCAGGCCGGTGCGTGCTTCGAACGCGCCGAGCGCGAACCCGTCGACCAGCCGCAGCGCATTGAGCATGTATTCGAACGGACGACGCGCCGGCGCGATGCGGTCGTCGCCGCCGATCGCCTCGGCATGACCGGCCGCGGCGAGGTAGCGCGTCGGATGCTTGGTCTTCCAGCGGCGCAGGATGTCTTGCTCGGCGCCGAGGGTGATCTTGCCGTGCGCACCCGCGCCGATGCCGAGGTAGTCGCCGTACTGCCAGTAGTTGACGTTGTGCAGGCACTGCCGGCCCGGCCGCGCATAGGCGCTGACTTCGTATTGCGCGTAGCCCGCCTGCGCAAGCATCGCCTGGCAGTGCTCCTGCATGTCCCAGCTGGCGTCGTCGTCGGGGATGTCGCGCGGCGGACGCGCCGCGAACACCGTGTTCGGTTCGAGCGTCAGCTGGTAATGGCTGACGTGCGTCGGATCCAGCACGAAGGCGCGTTCGAGGTCGCGCTCGGCCATCGCCAGCGTCTGGCCGGGCAGGGCGTACATCAGGTCGAGGTTGAAGTTGTCGAAGCCCGCGTCCTGCGCGAGCTTCACCGCCGCCTCGGCTTCGCCGCTGTCGTGGATGCGGCCCAGGCGCTTGAGCGTTTCATCGTCGAAGGTCTGGACGCCGAAACTCAACCGGTTCACGCCGGCAGCGCGGTAGAGCTCGAAGCGGCCGTGCTCGGCGGTGCCCGGGTTGGTTTCCAGCGTGATCTCGCAGCCCGGCGCGAAGCGGAGACGGCTGCTCGCCGCCTGCAGGAAGCGGTCGATGAATTCCGGGGGGAACAGGCTCGGCGTACCTCCACCGAAGAACACCGAGTGGATCGTGCGGCCCCACACCAGCGGCAGGTCGTAGTCCAGGTCGGCCAGCAGCGCGTCCACGTACGCGTCGAACGGAAGCGGCCCGCGCCCCTCGTGCGAATTGAAATCGCAGTACGGGCACTTGCGTACGCACCAGGGCAGGTGGACGTAGAGCGAGAGGGGCGGGGTGGTGAGCATTGGGGAATTCTGAGCCTTCGGAATTAAAGAACCGTCATCCCGGCGAAAGCCGGGACCCAGGCTGGGGCGCCATCAGGAAGCGAGCCGATCACCGCTGCGATGATCGGCCACACGCCAGCTCCGCCTGCCCTCACCCTAACCCTCTCCCTCACGCGGGAGAGGGGCTAAAGAAGCGCCAACTGCCGCTTCAACGCCGCCAGCGCGAGCCCGCGATGGCTGATGCGGTTCTTGAAATCCTTGTCGAGTTCGGCCGCCGACTTGCCCTGCTCGACGTCGAGGAACACCGGGTCGTAGCCGAAGCCGCCATCGCCGCGGCGTTCGTGCAGCACGCGTCCGCGCCAGAGGCCTTCGGCGATGACCGGCTGCGGATCGTCCGCGTGACGCAGCAGCACGATCACCGCATAGAAGTGCGCCGTGCGCTGCGCATCGGGCACATCGCGCAGTTCATGCAGCAGCTTGTCGATGTTGGCGTCCGCATTGCCGTGCTCGCCGGCATAACGCGCCGAATACAGCCCGGGCGCGCCGCCGAGCGCATCCACGCATAGCCCGCTGTCGTCGCCGAGCGCGGGCAGGCCGGTTTCGCGCGACGCCTTGCGCGCCTTCAGCAGCGCGTTCTCGACGAAGGTCAGGCCGGTTTCGTCGGCATCGGCGACGCCGAGCTCGCCCTGCGTGACGATCTCGATGCCGGTGTCGCCCAGCAGTTCGCGGATCTCGCGCAGCTTGCCCTGGTTGCTGCTGGCGATGACCCAGCGTTCGCGCGCGCTCATGCGGCCGGCTCCAGCAGGTCCCAGCGGTTACCGTACAGATCCTCGAACACCGCGACGGTGCCGTAGTGCTCGCGGCGCGGTTCCTCGTGGAAGCGCACGCCATGCGCGAGCATCGACGCGTGGTCGCGCGCGAAATCGTCGGTGTGCAGGAAGAAGCCGACGCGGCCGCCGGTTTGCCGGCCGATCGCCGCGCGCTGCTCGTCGTCGACCGCGCGCGCCAGCAGGATCGCCGTCTGCGCGCCGCGCGGGGCGACGAGCACCCAGCGCTTGCCATCGCCCATGTCGGTGTCTTCGCGCAGTTCGAAGCCGAGCTTGCGCACGTAGAAGTCGATGGCCTCGTCGTAATCGGCGACCACCAGCGCGAAACAGGCGATGTGCTTTTGCATGTCCGAAGTCAGAGCCCGAGCGCTTCGCGCTGCTTGGCGATGAGCTCGGCGATGCCGGCCTCGGCTAGCGAGGTCAGCGCATCGAGTTCCTCGCGACGGAACGCGTGGCCTTCGGCCGTGCCCTGCAGCTCGATGAAACCGCCGCCGTCGTTCATCACGACGTTCATGTCGGTGTCGCAGGCGCTGTCTTCGGCGTAATCCAGATCCAGCACCGGCACGCCGCGGTAGATGCCGACCGACACCGCCGCGACTGCGCCGAAGATCGGGTCGCGCGCGATCTCGCGGCGCTTGAGCAGCCACTGCACCGCGTCGACCAGCGCGACGTAGGCGCCGGTGATCGCCGCCGTGCGCGTGCCGCCGTCGGCCTGCAGGACGTCGCAATCGAGCGTGATGGTGCGCTCGCCCAGCACCTTGCGATCGACGCAGGCGCGCAGCGAGCGGCCGATGAGGCGCTGGATCTCCAGCGTGCGTCCGCCCTGCTTGCCGCGCGCGGCTTCGCGGTCGGAGCGCGAATGCGTGGCGCGCGGGAGCATGCCGTACTCGGCGGTGACCCAGCCTTCGCCCTTGCCGCGGAGGAACGGCGGCGCCTTGTTCTCGACGCTTGCGGTGCACAGCACGCGGGTTTCGCCGAAGCTCACCAGCACCGAACCTTCGGCGTGGCGGGTGTAGCCGCGTTCGATGCGGACTTCGCGCATCTGTGAGGGCGCGCGGCCGCTGGGGCGCGCGACGGAGGCCGGGAGGCCGGCGGAGGGGGCGACGGGCGTGCCGGACATGGCCTGAATACCTTGGTTTGTACCGTTCGGAGGCGCGCGAGTTTACCATTCGCTCCCGGTCGGCCCTGCCCGACGACGCTGGATTTGTCGATGATCCGCAGCATGACCGCCTTTGCGAGCGGCGAACGCGCCACCCCGTGGGGCACGCTGGGTTGCGAGCTGCGCTCGGTCAACCACCGCTTCCTCGAACTCGGCGTACGCCTGCCCGACGAACTGCGCGCGCTGGAACCGGCGCTGCGCGAACGCGTCGCCGGCCGCGTCGCGCGCGGCAAGATCGACCTCACGCTGCGCCTGCGCTCGCCGGAAGGCGAGGGCGCGCTCCAGCTCAACGCCGCGCGCCTGCGCGAGCTGAGCGAGCTGGCGCTGGACCTGGATTCGCGTTTCCCGCGCCTGCGCACCGAGCTGACCGAACTGCTGCAGTTCCCCGGCGTGCTGCAGTCGCAGGCGACCGATCCGGCCGAACTGCAGGCGCAGGCGCTGTCGCTGCTCGACGAGGTGCTCGACGAATTCGTGCGCGCTCGCGAGCGCGAGGGCGGCAAGCTCGCCGCGGTGATCACCGAACGCGTCGACGGCATCGCCGCGCTTGCGTCCGAAGTGCGCGCGATGATGCCGCAGATCCGCGCCGGCCAGCGCACCAAGCTGGAAGCGCGCCTGGCCGATCTCGCGCAGCCGCTGGACAACGGCCGGCTGGAGCAGGAGCTGGTGATGTGGCTGCAGAAGCTTGACGTGGACGAGGAACTCGATCGCCTCGACTCGCACGTCGCCGAAGCGCGCCGCGTGCTGAAGCTGAAGGAAGCCGTCGGCCGTCGCCTGGATTTCCTGCTCCAGGAATTCAACCGCGAAGCGAACACGCTCGGTTCCAAGTCGGTCGACGCACGCAGTTCGGCGGCCGCCGTCGAACTGAAGGTGCTCATCGACCAGGTTCGCGAGCAGATACAGAACATCGAGTGAGGCGGGATTCGGGATTGGGATTCGGGATTCGCAAAAGCGACACCGAACTTCATCCCGGCGACGGCTCCACCGATATCCACCTTCGCTTTTGCGAATCCCGAATCCCGACTCACGAATCTCGGCCTTATGCGCGGAACCCTCTTCATCGTCGCGGCCCCTTCCGGCGCCGGAAAATCCAGCATCGTCAACGCCGTGCTGGTGCGCGATCCGAACATCTGCCTGTCGATCTCGTTCACCTCGCGCAAGCCGCGGCCGGGCGAGCGGCACGCCGAGCACTACCACTTCGTGAGCAGGGAAGAGTTCGAGGGCATGGTCGCCGCGGGCGATTTCTTCGAGCACGCGCTCGTGCACGGCGACTGGAAGGGCTCGGCGCGGCAGTCGGTGGAACCGCAGCTGGCGTCGGGCAAGGACGTGCTGCTGGAGATCGACTGGCAGGGTGCGCGCCAGGTGCGGGAGAAGGTTCCCGACGCGGTCAGCGTGTTCATCCTGCCGCCGTCGCGCCAGGCGCTGGAGCAGCGCATGCGCAACCGCGGCCAGGACAGCGAGGAGGTCATCGCCCAGCGCCTGGCCGCCGCGCGCGAGGAGATGTCCCACTACGGCGAGTTCGACTTCGTGATCGTCAACGAGGACTTCGAGACGGCCGTGACCGAGATGTGCTCGATCTTCATCGCCAGCCGCGTCCGCAAGGACCAGCAGGTGGCCCGCCATTCGCGGCTGATCACGGCCCTGCTGGCGGACGATCCGGGGCCCTGACCGACTTCCGCCGCCTGTCAGGCCACCAAAAGCGGCGTCCGATACCCGTAACCTACTGATTCATAAAGCGCGGCTTGCCTGTGGACAACTGCCCGGGTAGACTTCGCGGTCCCATTTAGTCGCACGACGGCCCGCCGGCCGCCAGGAGCCCCATGGCCCGCATTACCGTTGAAGATTGCCTGGAAGTGGTCAACAACCGCTTCGAACTCGTCATGATGGCCGCCAAGCGCGCGCGCCAGCTGGCCAATGGCGTGGATCCGCAGCTGGACAACAGCGAAGCCAACGACAAGCCGACCGTGCTGGCGCTGCGTGAGATCGCCGCGCGCCGCATCGACACCGATTACATCGACGCCGTCGAGAAGGCCGAGCGCGAGCGCAAGGAGCGCGAGGCGCTGGAGTGGGCCGCCGCCGAAGTGGTCGCCGACGACGACCTGTCCAAGGGCGACGACTGATCCAACCCGTCGCGGCCGGTTCCGCCGGCCTGCTGCACGAACGGCCCCGCCTGCGCGGGGCCGTTTTCGTTTGGGCCGTGGACAGAGCCGCCGAGGTGAAGACGGCGACGGGCGTTCCACTTTCCGCAGGCTGCGGCACGGCGCGAGCCGTCGAACGGGGGATCTTCGCGCGCAGGTCCGTTCCTGACCGTGGGATAGCCATAAACCACGCCTATTCAGCGCATCGATCCGCTCGCATTGCGCACATGGACCACCGCGCTTAGATTCCTTACATGACCCCCGCACAACCCGCACCGACCGCTCCGCTTCCGGTGCCGCCGCTCCACGACGACGCACAGGTCCCCGACTACGTGCGCGAGCTGGAACAGGCGGCCGACTACCTGCCCGACGACCAGCGCGCACAGCTGCGCCGGGCGTGGGCGGTAGGAGCGGCCGCGCACGTCGGGCAGACGCGCAAGTCGGGCGAGCCGTACATCACCCATCCGGTCGCCGTCGCCAAGGTGCTGGCCGACCAGGGCCTGGACGTCGAGACGCTGATCGCGGCGATCCTGCACGACACCATCGAGGACACGCCGCTCACCTACGACGGCCTGGTGAGCGAGTTCGGCGAAACCGTGGCCGAACTGGTCGATGGCGTCACCAAGCTGGACAAGATCCAGTTCCGCGATCGCCAGGAAGCCGCGGCGGAAAGCTTCCGCAAGATGCTGCTGGCGATGTCGCGCGACCTGCGCGTGATCCTGATCAAGCTCGCCGACCGCCTGCACAACATGCGCACGCTCGGCGCGCAGAGCATGGAGGCGCGCCACCGCATCGCGCGCGAGACGCTGGAGATCTACGCCCCCATCGCGCAGCGACTGGGCATGAACCTGATCAAGGCCGAGCTGCAGGACCTCGGCTTCCGCGCGCTGCATCCGTGGCGCCATGCGGTGATCGAAAAGCGCCTTCGCACGCAGCCAGTGGTGCGGCGCGAATCGCTCGTGCAGATCGAGGCGCAGCTCGCGCAGCGTCTGGCGAAGGAGAAACTCGCGCACCGGCTCGTCAGCCGCGTGAAGTCGCCCTGGAGCATCTACACGAAGATGCGCGCGGAGCACAAAACCTTCGCGCAGGTGATGGACGTGTTCGGTTTCCGCATCGTCGTACGCACGGTGCCGGACTGCTACCACGCCCTCGGCGTCGTGCACGCCGCATACAAACCGCTGGATTCGCGCTTCCGCGACTTCATCGCCATTCCGAAGGCCAACGGTTACCAGTCGCTGCACACGGTGCTGTTCGGCCCGTACGGTTCGCCGATCGAAGTGCAGATCCGCACCGAGGAAATGGACCTCATCGCCGAACGCGGCATCGCGGCGCACTGGTCGTACAAGCACGGCGGTGACGGCCCGAACAGCGCGCAGACCCGCGCGCACAGCTGGATCGCCAATCTCGTCGAATCGCAGCGCGCCACCGGCTCGTCGCTGGAATTCCTCGAGAACGTGAAGGTCGACCTCTTCCCCGACGAGGTGTACCTGTTCACGCCGAAGGGCGACATCATGTCGCTGCCGCGCAATTCCACCGCGCTGGATTTCGCCTACGCCGTGCACACCGACGTCGGCAACCGCGCGGTCGCCGCGCGCGTGGACGGGCGACTGGTACCGCTGCGCACCAAGCTCGCCAGCGGCCAGCGCGTGGAGATCATCACCGCGAAATCGTCGACGCCGAAGCCGCAGTGGCTGGAGTTCGTCGTCTCCGGCAAGGCGCGCACGTCGATCCGCCAGCAGCTCAAGCAGCTCGAACACGAGGACGCGGTGCAGCTGGGCCATCGCATGCTCGATCGCGCGCTGGAAGCGCTCGGCATCTCGCTCGACCGCGTGCCCGCCGTGCGCATGGATGCGTATCTCAACGAATTCCGCTACCCGCGGCTTGAGGCGCTGCTGGCCGACATCGCGCTGGGCAACCGCATGCCGCAGCAGGTCGCGATGGCGCTCGCGCGGGAAGCGCCGGGCAAGCCATTGCGCACGCCGGGGGGCAACATGCTGCCAATGTCGCAGGACAAGATCCTGATCACCGGCGCCGAACGCGGCGTGATCAGTTTCGCCAACTGCTGCCTGCCGATCCCCGGCGACGAGATCATGGGCTACCACACGGCCGGCAAGGGCATCGTGGTGCATCGCCTGGACTGTCCCAACGTCGCCGACTACCGCAAGTCGCCCGACCGCTGGGTGCCGATCGGCTGGGACCGCCAGGTCGCCGGCGATTTCTCCGCCGCGCTGCGCATCGAAGTGGACAACCGCCCGGGCTCGCTCGCGCAGGTGGCGGCCGCCATCGCCGAAGCCGAGTCGAACATCGACCGCGTCGAATACCTCGAACGCGACGCGAACATCGCGGTGATGCGTTTCGCCATCGAAGTCAGCGATCGTCGCCACCTGGCCGACGTGATGCGACGCGTGCGACGGCTCGCGGTGGTGCTCGGCGTGCAGCGGATGTGAGTGTGGCTGCGCGGGACAGGCGCGCGTCGTCGCATCTGCGCTAACCTCGCGCTTTCGCAATCAGGAACCCGCCCATGTCCCGCCAGATCATCCAGACCGACAAGGCGCCGGCCGCGATCGGCCCCTATTCGCAGGCCGTGCGCGCCGGCGACACCGTGTACCTCTCCGGCCAGATTCCGCTCGATCCGAGCACCGGCCTGCTGGTGGAAGGCGACATCACCGCGCAGGCGCGTCGTTCGTTCGAGAACCTCAAGGCCGTGTGCGAAGCCGCCGGCGGCTCGCTCGGCGACATCGTGCGCCTGGGTCTGTATCTCACGGACCTCGACAACTTCGCCGCGGTGAACGCTGTGATGAGCGAGTTCTTCCAGGCGCCGTATCCGGCGCGCTCCACCGTCGAAGTGTCCGGCCTGCCGCGCGGCGCGCGCTTCGAGGTCGATGCGGTGATGGTGCTGGACTGATCGACCGCGTTTCGCAGCCCGGTATGCGGAGCGCATCCGGGCTGCAGTTGCATCAGTGGCGGAACGTCCGCCACGCCCACAGGCCGAGCACCGCAAACGCGATCGCCCAGATCGCCACGATCACCACGGCCATGCCGCGGCTCACCGGCCGTTCCGCCGCTGCTGCCGCTTTCGCCTGCGAATCGGCGATGACCCCGGCCGGCACCATCCGCAACACCAGCCACACGCCAAGCGGCACGAGGATGACGTCGTCGAGGTAGCCCAGCACCGGGATGAAGTCGGGGATCAGGTCGATCGGACTCAGCGCGTACGCCGCGACGGCGAGCGCGAGCAGGCGCGGAAACCACGGGGTGCGTGGATCGCGCGCCGCGAACCAGACGACGAGCGTCTGCCGCTTCAAGCCGCGAGCCCAATTGCGCAAGCGCGACATGCGTTCGATCAGCCGCCGCCAGGCGTTGCGTGTTCGACGGCGTTAGCCTCCTGCTTCTCGCCCGCGCGCATCTCGCGAGGCGCGACGCCGGTCCAGCGCTTGAACGCACGTCGGAACTCGCGCGCGTCCTTGAATCCCACCGCCGCGCCGACGTGCGCAATGCTCAGCCGTGCGTCGGCCAGCAATGCGCGCGCCGATTCGCTGCGCACGCGGTCGTGCAGTTCGCTGAAGCTGGTGTGCGCCGCGTGCAGCTGGCGGCGCAGCGTGCGTTCGGTCAGATGCAGTTCCGCGGCGATCTGCACCTCGCGCGGGTTGTCGGCGATGCGCTGGCGCAGCAGGCGCTCGACCACCGCCACGATCTCGCTGCGCGGCTGCCCGGCGGGCATCTGCTCCTCGCACAGCGCGATGATCTGCTGCGCGCTGGCGCTGTTGTTCGCCGGCATCGCCGCCTGCAGCCAGCGCGGATCGATCACCACGCGGTTGCGCGGCGCGTCGAAGCGCACCTCGCAGGCGAACACATGCACGTAATCGGCCGCATACGACGGCGCGGGATACGTCAGCTCGAGCACGCGCGGGCGGAACTCCGCGCCGAGCAGGCCACGGCACAGCATCAGCGAACTGGCGAACAGTTCCTCGCACAGGAACGGCTCCAGTTCCGGCTCCGACGACTGCATGCGTGCGACCACGCCCATCGCGCCGTCGTCGTACTCGTCCAGTTCCAGTTCCATCATCGCGCCGGTGATCGGCGCGTACCGGATGCCAAGCTGCATCGCCTGCGCGAACTGCGGCGCGGTCAGCATCGCAAGACCCAGCAGGCCGAAATGCCCGATGCCCTGTCGCTGACCGAGCACCAGCCCGGGCCCGTGCACCGGCAGGCTGCGCACGGCGCGGCGGATGATCTGGCACGCCTGGCGATAGGAGAGGTAGACCGGCGCCTCGCCGTCGAACGCGGCCGGACCGAGCCGCAATCCCGAGAACCACTGGTCGCAGGCGACGCCATGCTCGCGCGCCATCGCGACCAGCCCGGCGACGATGCCGCTCTTGATCGTGGCGTTGTTCAATCGGGGATCGTCGCGGTGCTGGCTCGGCATACGCTGGCGTAGCTTGTCCGGTTTTCCCCCCTGAGTATGCCGGCTTTGCCCTCCACCGGGATCGCCGGAAGGTCACAGACTCCCGAAGGGGCCGGGGAGGGGCCACGCCGCAGGGTCGGCGTGGCCTGTTTTCGGCGGGGACATTCGCGACGGGCAGTCCGTCGCAGGACAGGACTGGAGTCGGATGAAGCGCATCGTGCTCGGCGTGGCGGTCACCATGGGACTGGCGGCACTGGCCGCCTGCCAGCAGCAACAGCCGGCCGCGCCCGCGGCCAGTCCGGACTTCCAGAAGGTGCTGATCGAGCGCCTGCTCGACGCCAAGCCCGGCGACGTCATCGACATTCCCGCCGGCCGCCACGCATTCGACCGCAGCCTGACGCTGCGCGTGAACGGCGTGACGATCCGCGGCCAGGGCATGGACAAGACCATCCTGAGCTTCAAGGACCAGAAGGCCGGCGCCGAAGGGCTGCTGGTCAACGCCGGCGATTTCACGCTGGAAAACCTCGCCATCGAGGACAGCAAGGGCGACGGCCTGAAGATCAACGAAGGCGACAACATCACCATCCGCGGCGTGCGCGTGGAATGGACGGGCGGGCCGAAGACGACCAACGGCGCGTACGGCATCTATCCGGTGCAGACCACCAACGTGCTCATCGAGGATTCGGTCGCGATCGGCGCATCGGACGCGGGCATCTACGTCGGCCAGTCGAAGAACGTCGTCGTGCGCCGCAACCGCGCCGAGCGCAACGTCGCCGGCATCGAGATCGAGAACACCATCGGCGCCGACGTCTACGAGAACATCGCGACGCAGAACACCGGCGGCATTCTTGTCTTCAACATGCCGAACCTGCCGCAGCCGGGCCACACGACGCGCGTCTACAACAACAAGGTTTTCGAGAACAACACCGACAACTTCGCCGCGAAGGGCGCGGCGGTCGCGAGCGTGCCCGCCGGCTCGGGCGTGGTCATCAATTCCAACGACAAGGTCGAGATCTTCGACAACGACATCGCCGACAACCAGACGGCAAACGTCATCGTGTCGAGCTATTTCTCCACCGGCTACATGACCGACAAGGGCGTGGCGAAGAGCTTCGATCCGTATCCGGAAGAGATCGCCATCCACGGCAACCGCTTCAAGGGTGGCGGCGACAAGCCCGACGGCTTCGACCTGAAAGCGTTGAAGGTGGCGATGTTCGGCCTCAACGGCCGCCTGCCCGACGTGCTGTGGGACGGCTACGTCAACGCGCAGCGCGCCGGCGGCGCGCGGGTCTGCATCGACAACGGCCAGGCGCAGACGCTCAACGCCGACGGTCCGAACAAGTACAAGAACCCGAGCGTGGTCACCGACAAGGTGCGCTGCACGCTGCCGCCGCTGCCGGTGGTGACGCTTCCGACGAAGGCCGCGGCGACGACCGCGAAGGCGGCTCCGTCGGCATGAAGCAGTTCGTGATCCACGCGGCCGTGCTGGTGGCCGCGATGTTCGTCGGCGGTTGCCAGCGTAGCGAAGCGCCGGTGCTGTTCCACCCGCAGGGCCAGCCGCAGACGCTGGGCGAATGGCATGTGCTGTCCTCCGACGGAAAGCAGTTGAAGCTCAACCACGGCGTCGAACCGTATGCGCTGAACAGCGCGCTGTTCAGCGATTACGCGCACAAGCTGCGCACGATCTGGATGCCGGAAGGCAGGAAAGCGAAGTACAGCGCGAACGACGCGTTCGATTTCCCGGTCGGCACCATCATCAGCAAGACGTTCTACTACCCGCGCGGACAGGACGGCGCGGTGCTGCGCGTGGCCGAGCAGAAGGACGAATCGGCGAACGGGCTCGATTTGTCGAAAGTGCGCCTGATCGAAACGCGGCTGCTCGTGCGTCGCGAGACGGGCTGGGTCGCGCTGCCGTACGTGTGGAACGAAGAGCAGACCGAAGCGACGCTCGCGCGCGCCGGCGACGTCGTGCCGCTGACGATGCACAAGCCCGACGGCAGCGCGAAGACCTCGTTCGCCTACATGGTGCCCGACGAGAACCAGTGCGCCGGCTGCCATTCGACCAACAACACCACGCGCGAACTGCATCCGATCGGACCGAAGGCGCGGCATCTCAATCGCGACGATCCGTGGCACGACGGCCAGAACCAGCTCGCGCGCATGGTCTCGCTCGGACGGCTCGAAGGCCTGCCGGCGACGGGCGTTCCGCACAACGCGCGTTTCGACGATGCGAGCGCGTCGATCGAAAGTCGCGCGCGTGCGTATCTCGACGTGAACTGCGGTCATTGCCATAGCCAGGTCGGCCCGGCCGACACCTCGGGCCTGTGGCTCGACGCCGGTACTGACGAGGCGCGCCGTCTGGGCCTGTGCAAGCCGCCGGTCGCGGCGGGGCAGGGCACGGGCGACCACCTGTTCGACATCGTGCCCGGCAAACCGGACGAGTCGATCCTGATCTATCGCATGAGCAGTCTGGATCCCGGCGCGATGATGCCCGAGGTCGGGCGCGCCACCGTGCACGAGGAAGGCGTGGCCGTGGTGCGCGACTGGATCGCCGCTTGGCTGGGCAACTGCACCAGCGATGGCGCGCATGTCGCGATGAGGTAAGGTGCTTTCGTCGCGCGGAACAGGGGCGCGCGACGCGGCACTGCAGCAACGAAGTGAGCCGCAACAAAAACTAGAAAGCCATTGGGAGGGGAGTTCCGATGTCGCCACGCAAGAGCAGGCTCGCGGTCGGTCTAGGCCGCGCGCTCTTTGGATGTTTCGCCGTCGCGGCCTCGCCGCTGGCATTCGCGCAAGCCGCGTCCACCACGACGGACGCCACGCAGCTGGACACGATCACCGTTACCGCGCAGAGCCGCGAGCAGGAACTGCTCGACGTGCCGATCGCGTTGCAGGTCGTCACCGAACAGCTGATCGATGACGTCGCCGCCGAAGACCTCGGCGACATCGACAGCTTCGTGCCCGGATTGCGCGTCAACAGCCTCCAGCCGACGCAGCCGAGCTTCCAGCTGCGCGGCATCGAGACCGACGACTTCGGCATCGGCACCGATCCGGCCGTCGGCGTGTACGTCGATGGCGTGTACGCCGGACGCGGCGGTGGCGTGCTGCTGCCGTTCACCGACGTGCAGCGCATCGAAGTGCTGAAGGGCCCGCAGGGCACGCTGTTCGGACGCAACACCGCGGCCGGTGCGATCTCGATCATCACGCACCGTCCCGACACCGACGGCAACCACGCGCGCGGCAAGCTGCGCCTGGGCAACGACAACAAGACCTACTTCGAAGGTATGGCGAACATCGCCGTGAGCGATACGTCGGCCTTCCGCTTCAACGGCATCTTCAACCACAGCGACGGCTGGATACGCGACGCGGACACAGGCGAGGACCTCGCGCCGGAAGACAACTGGGCCACGCGCTCCGCGTTCCAGACGCGCTTCGGCGACAACACGCGCGCATGGATTTCGTGGGACCACGAAAGCCTCGACCAGCGCGGCCAGGCGACCACGAGCGTCGTGCCGATCCCGGCACTGCCCGCATTGCCGACGGCGCCGGCGGATCCGGATTCGTTCCTGGATCCGGAACGCCAGCCGTACAGGACCGACGCGCCGGATGCGGAAACGCGCACGTTCGATGGCGTGACGCTGATCGTCGACCACAACTTCGGCGGCTTCAGCCTGACCTCGACGAGCGCGTGGCACGACTACGATTCGCTCAACCGCGTCGAGGAAGACGGCACGAACCTGAGCTACCTCTACGTCGATTCGACGAACACCGAGAGCAACACGAACTTCTACCAGGAGTTCAAGTTCAACGGATCGACCGACCGCATCGACTGGGTCGCGGGCCTGAGCTACTTCCAGGAAGACGCCGACCAGACCAGCGAAGTCAACGCGCTGACCGATTCGGTGGACACCATCGCCAACAACCTCGGCCTCGCGCCGGGTGGCCTGTACGGTCCGCTGACGATGGCGGCGAACATGTTCGGGATTCCGGTGGATCTCACCGGCCTGCCGTGGAACGAGAAGTTCGTGAACTCGCTCGACACGAAGGCATACGCTGCGTTCGGCGACGTGATCTGGCATGTCAACGACAAGACCAACCTCACCGTCGGCCTGCGCTACACGCGCGACGAGAAGGACTTCACCTGGTTCAACGACCTGCGCAGCGCGCCGGAACTCGACGCGCAGCTGGCGTTGCTCGACCGCATCGGTTTCCTCGATGCGGCCGGCATTCCGCTGGAAATGCTGGTGTTCGACATCGCCTTCATCGATCCGCCGGCGGTGGCGAACAAGGGCGTGCTCAATCGCGCCAAGAAGTCGTGGGACGACTGGAGCCCGCGCTTCGTCGTCGACTACCACTTCAACGACAACCTGATGGGCTTCGCATCGCTCGCCAAGGGCTACAAGGCCGGCGGCTTCAACGCGCTGCAGATCGGCAGCGAGTTCGAGAACGAGGACGTCTGGAACTTCGAGACGGGCATCAAGCACGCGCTGCCGGACTATCGCCTCGCGTACAACGTGTCGGCGTTCTACTACGTCTACGACAACCGCCAGGCCGTCACGCTGGACATGACGACCGACATCCCGCGTTTCCTGGTGAACACGTCCGATCAGGAGGCGTACGGCGTCGACTTCGACCTGCGCTGGCAGGCCACCGACGGACTCGGCTTCGACTTCAACGCCGAATACCTGGATTCGACCTTCAAGACGTACGTGAACCCGCAGGGCCTGGACCTCGGCGGCCAGCCGACCGGCGCGCCGGAATGGTCCTTCGCCGCGGGCGCGAACTACGTGTGGCGTCTGGCCGACGCCGGCGACGTGCGTGCTTCGGCGCGTTACTCGTACGTCGGCAAGTGCCGCACGAATGACGAGTCCGTGTCGGTGCTGGGCTGCGGCCGCTTCGGTCAGGCCGAGGCGGGCGAGGCGCAGGAAATCCTCGACGCGCGCATCGGCTGGACGTCGGCCACGGGGCACTGGGGCGTTGCGGTCTACGGCAACAACCTGCTCGACAACCAGTACGTGAACTCGTTCGGCACCTACGGCATGACCGTGCTGGGCACCGTCGGCGCGCGCATGACCCAGCCGCGCACCTACGGCGTGGAGCTGACGGCGAACTTCTGATCGCACCAGGCAACCCCCCTCTCCCGCACGCGGGAGAGGGGCGGGGTGAGGGGCTTCCGACACGGCGCCGCCCACTTTCCCTCTTTCTACCGACGCGCCTTTCGCGGCATCCTTTCCCGATGCCGATTCGCAAGGGCGGGGCGTCCGTCGATCTTCAACAGCAGCCGATCAGCGCCCTGAAGGGCGTCGGGCCGCGCGTGGCCGAGAAGCTCGCCGCACGCGGGCTCGCCACGCTGCAGGACCTCTGGCTGCAACTGCCGCGCCAGTACGAGGACCGCACCGCGCTGACGCCGATCCGCCTGTTGCAGCCGGGCGTGGCGGTGCAGGTGGAAGGGCGCGTGGAAGCGGTCGAACGCGGATTCCGCTATCGCCCGATGCTGCGCGTGGCCCTCGGCGACGATTCCCACGGCACGCTGGTGCTGCGCTTCTTCCATTTCCGCGCCGCGCAGGTGGCGCAGTTCCAGGTCGGCGCGCGCGTGCGCTGCTACGGCACGCCGCGGCCGGGCCAGCACGGGCTGGAGATCGTCCATCCGAGCTATCGGATGATCGACGAGGCCGGCGACGACGCGCTGGGCACCAGCCTGGATCCGGTGTATCCGGCGATCGAGGGCCTCGGGCCGGTGTCGCTGCGGCGCCTGATCGGCCAGGCGCTCGATCGCCTGCCCGACGAGGACGCGCTGGAACTCCTTCCGCGCGAGCTGCGCGACGGTTCGAACCTGCCTTCGCTGCGCGAAGCGCTGCTGACGGTGCATCGGCCGCCGCAGGATGCCGACGTCGCCGCGCTGCTCGCGGGGCGTCATCCGGCGCAGCGCCGGCTCGCGATCGAGGAACTGCTCGCGCACCACCTGAGCCTGCGTCGCCAGCGCATCGCACAGCAGGCACACGCCGCGCCGGTGCTGGACCGGATCGCGCTGGCCGACACGTTGCGCAAGCGGCTGCCCTTCGCGCTCACCGGCGCGCAGCAGCGCGTGTTCGAACAGATCCGCCAGGACCTCGCGCAGCCGCACCCGATGCTGCGCCTGGTGCAGGGCGATGTCGGCAGCGGCAAGACGGTCGTCGCCGCACTCGCCGCGATGTGCGCGGTGGAAGCCGGCCGGCAGGCCGCGTTGATGGCGCCGACGGAACTACTCGCCGAGCAGCACCTCAACAACCTGCGCGGCTGGCTCGAACCGCTCGGCATTCGCGTCGCGTGGCTCGCCGGCAAGGTCACCGGCAAGGCGCGCGCGAAGGTCCTGGAAGAGGTCGCTTCGGGCGAGGCGCAGGTCGTCGTCGGCACGCACGCGCTGATGCAGGAAGGCGTGGCCTTCCATGACCTCGCGCTGGCGATCGTCGACGAACAGCACCGCTTCGGCGTGCACCAGCGCCTGGCGCTGCGCGACAAGGGCAGCGGTGGCAGCGGCAATGGCGATGCGATCGTCCCGCACCAGCTCGTCATGACCGCGACACCTATCCCGCGCACGCTCGCGATGGCCGCGTACGCCGACCTCGACGTTTCCGCCATCGACGAACTCCCGCCCGGCCGCACGCCGGTGCAGACGGTCGCGCTGAGCGCCGAGCGCCGGCCCGAACTCGTCGAGCGCATCCGCAAGGCCTGCGCCGAAGGGCGGCAGGCGTACTGGGTGTGCACCCTGATCGACGACAGCGACGAGGTGGTCGCGCAAGCCGCGCAGTCCACCTACGAGGATCTGTGCAAGCGCCTGCCTGAAGTGCGCGTCGGCCTGGTCCACGGCCGCATGAAGGCCGCCGACAAGCAGGCCACGATGCGCGCATTCAAGGACGGCGAGATCGGCCTGCTCGTGGCGACGACGGTGATCGAAGTCGGCGTCGACGTGCCCAACGCGTCGCTGATGATCATCGAGAACGCCGAGCGCCTGGGTCTCGCGCAGCTGCACCAGCTGCGCGGGCGCGTGGGGCGGGGCAGCGCGGCGTCGAGCTGCGTGTTGCTCTACCAGGCGCCGCTGTCGCAGATGGCGCGCCAGCGCCTGGAGACGATGCGCGAGACCAACGACGGCTTCGTCATCGCCGAGAAGGACCTGGAACTGCGCGGGCCCGGCGAACTGCTCGGCACCCGCCAGACTGGCCTGGCGCAGTTCCGCGTGGCCGATCTCGCCCGCGACGCCGACCTGCTCCCGCAGGTGCACGAGATGGGCGAAAAGCTGCTGCACGACTCGCCGGAACTGGCCGAGCGGATCGTTGCGCGCTGGGTCGGCGGCGCCGTCCGCTTCGCCTCCGCGTGAGTCGCCGCCGCCCGCCGAAACCGCTGCGTGAAGGCCGAACCTGCAGCCCGCGGCTCGAAACGGGCATCATGAACGCCCGTCGTAGCCTTCGAACCCGCCGATCGTGATCCCCGCTCCAACCGAACATCCCGTCGGACGGCACGGCTCGCAGCCGTTCATCGCCGCCGACGTCGGCGGCACCCATGCGCGGCTGGGGCTGGTCCACGTGCGACCCGGCGGCAAGGTCGACGTGCTGGCTTACCACCGCTACGTCTGCGCCGAATTCCCCTCGCTCGCCGCCATCGTCGACGACTTCGCGAAAACCCAGGGCGCCGAGCGCACGCATGTCGTGGTCGCCATCGCGGGCAGGCTCGAAGGCGACACGCTGATCAACGCCAACCTGCAGTGGCCGGTCTCGCTGGAGCGCACGCGCCGCGAGGCCGGCATCGCCTACTTCGCGCTGCTCAACGATTTCGAGGCCGTGGCCTGCGCAATGCCCTACATCGACGTGGCCGCGATGACGCGCGTCTGCGGCCCGGTCCAGGCCGGCGACGGGCCCGCGCTCGTGCTCGGTCCGGGCACCGGGTTCGGTGCGTCGCTGTGCCTGCCGCGCACGCTCCAGCAGGGCGTGCCGCTGCGCGTGCTGGCGAGCGAGGCCGGGCACGCGTCGCTCGCCGTCGGTACGCCGCGCGAGATCGCGCTGCTCACGCGCCTGCTCCAGCGCTGGCCGCACGTGGACAACGAACGCGTCCTGTCCGGCCCGGGCCTGGTGAACACCTACACCGCGCTGTGCGAACTCGACGGCGTGACGCCGAAGCTCGACACGCCCGAGGCCATCGCGGCGGCCGCGCAGGCCGATGGCGACGCGCAGGCGCGCGAATCGCTGCAGTTGTTCTGCAGCCTGCTCGGCAGCCTCGCGGGCGATCTCGCGGTGACGTTCGGTGCGGATGCGGTTTACCTCGCCGGCGGCATTCCCGCGCAGATCCGCCCGTTCCTGCTGGAAAGCGACTTCGCCGAGCGCTTCCGCAACAAGGGCGTGCTGGGCGAGGTGCTCGCGCGCGTGCCCGTGTGGCTGGTCGACCACGGCCAGCTTGGCCTTGTCGGCGCCGCCGCCTGGTATTACGAGCGCCATTCCGGCTTCTGACCCGATCGGCCCACTCGGCCCGATCCAACTTTCCGGGAAACCCTGATGGGCAATCGCCGACAGTTCCTGCAGGCCACGATGCTCGCGGCCGGCGCCGCCGTTCTCCCGCGCGTGGAAAGCACACCGGTCGCAGGCGGTGCGCGCGTGGTGTCCACGTGGGACTTCGGTGTCGGAGCGAACGCGGCTGCATGGCCGGTGCTCGCACGCGGCGGCAGCGCGCTGGATGCGGTGGAAGCCGGCGCGCGCTGGGCCGAGGCCGACCTGTGCAACCCCACCGTCGGCCGCTGCGGCAACCCCGATCGCGACGGCGTCCTGACACTCGACGCCAGCATCATGGACGGCGACGGCCGCTGCGGCGCGGTCGCAGCGCTGGAGGACATCGCGCATCCGGTCTCCGTCGCGCGTGCGGTGATGGAGAAGACGCCGCACGTCATGCTCGTCGGCGCGGGTGCGCAGCAGTTCGCCGTCGCGCAGGGATTCCAGAAGACGCCGCTGCTCACCGATTCCGCGCGCGATGCATGGCGCGAATGGCTGAAGACGTCGAAGTACGCGCCGCAGATCAACGCCGAGCGCCAGACGCGGCCCGGCGACAAGACCAACCACGACACGCTCGGCATCCTCGCGCGCGATGCGCAGGGACGGCTGGCCGGCGCATGCACGACCAGCGGCATGGCGTGGAAGCTGCACGGCCGCGTGGGCGACAGCCCGATCATCGGCGCGGGTCTGTACGTCGACAACGAAGTCGGTGCGGCCACGGCCTCGGGCGTCGGCGAGGAGATGATCCGCAATGCCGCGAGCTTCCTCGTCGTCGAACTGATGCGGCAGGGGCGTTCGCCGGCGGACGCGTGCCGCGAAGCCATCGACCGCGTCGTGCGCAAGCGTCCGGAAGCCAGCAAGACGCTGCAGGTGTGCTTCCTTGCGATGAACAAGGACGGCGACGTCGGCGCGTTCGCGCTGCATCGCGGCTTCGTCTATGCCGTGCAGGACGCATCGCCGGGCCCGCACGATCGCCTGCAAGACGCAGCGTCGGTGTACCGGACCGAGCAGAAGTGAGTCCGGTAACGCTGGAAATTGCCGCCAATTCGCTGGCCTCGGCACTGGCCGCGCAGGAAGGCGGCGCCGACCGCGTCGAGCTTTGCGAGAACCTCGGCGAAGGCGGCTGCACGCCGTCGTACGGGACGCTGGCGATGGCGCGCGAACGCCTGCGCATCCCCCTGTACGTGCTGATCCGTCCGCGCGCGGGCGACTTCCGCTTCGACGCGCTCGAACGCGACACGATGCTGCGCGATATCGAACTGTGCGTGCGCCTCGGCTGCGACGGCGTGGTGATCGGCGCGCTCGACGCCGACGGCGATGTCGATGTCGCACTGTGCCGGGACCTTATCGACGCGGCGCGTCCGCTCGGCGTGACGTTCCATCGCGCGATCGACGTCGCAAGCGATCCGCAGGCGGCGCTGGAGGCGGCGATCGCGTTGGGTTGCGAGCGCGTGCTGACGTCGGGCGCGCATGCCACTGCGATGGAGGGCGCGGACGTCATCGCGGCGCTTGTGCAGGGTGCTGTCGGGCGCATCGCCGTGATGGCCGGAGCGGGTGTCACGCCGGAAAACGTGCGCGATCTCGTGCAGCGCACTGGCGTTCGCGAGGTGCATGCCTCGGCGAAAACGCTGGTCGAATCAACCCTGGCGCTACCGCGCCGGCTTCCCGGACTGGAAGCGCAGCGATGGCAGACGGGCGCAGCGGTCGTGCGTGCGCTCCGGCAAGCGCTGGAATCGTGAAAAGCGCTCGACACGTGTCGCGGTGATAATCGGCCGATGAACAAGATCCCTCTCCTGATCGATACCGACCCCGGCGTGGACGACGCGCTGGCCCTGTTGATGGCGTTCAACGACCCGCGTCATGAGGTCGTCGGCCTCACCATCGCCGCGGGCAACGTCGGCCTGAAGCACACCGTCGCCAACGCGCTGAAGCTCTGCGAAGTCGCGGGCATCGAGGCACCGGTGTTCGCCGGCTGCCCGGGCCCGCTGCTGCATCCGGCGCCCGACGCGGGCTATGTGCACGGCGAGGACGGCTTCGGCGACGTCGGCTACGAGGCCGCGCAGCGCGCTGCGGAACGCGAGCACGCCGCGCAGGCCATCCTGCGGCTCTCGCACGAGCATGCCGGCAAGCTGCTGCTGGTCGCGCTCGGTCCGCTGACCAACGTCGCGCTCGCGCTCAAGCTCGATCCGACGTTGCCCGAACGGGTCGCCCGCATCGTGGTGATGGGCGGCGCGGTGACCGGCCACGGCAACATCACGCCGGCTGCGGAGTTCAACGTGTACTTCGACCCGGAGGCGGCGCACATCGTCTTCGAAGCGTTCCCGCAGATCGACCTGGCCGACTGGGAAGGCACCATCGCGCACGGCCTGCTGCACGACCACGTGGTCGAGTGGCTCGCCGCCGATTCGCCGCGTGCGCGTTTTTACGAGCGCATTTCGAAAAAGACGCGCGAATGGTCCGCCGACCGCCGCGGCGACTACTGGCATTCGGCCGACGCGCTGGCGATGGCGTACGCGCTGGAGCCGGACGGCGCGACGGAGCTGGTCGATCGCCCGGTCGTGGTCGAGCTGGGCCACGGCCACGCGCGCGGCATGACCGTGGTCGACTGGAACCGCCAGAACGGCCTGCCGGACCGTTTCCGGATCCTCATGCGCTACGACCAGGCCCGGTTCGAGGGGCTGATCCGGGCGGCGCTGGCGGCGGGTTGAAATCCGCCTCCGTAGCGACTTGCGCGAGGGTAGGGGCGGCCGCTATACTGCCGCGCTTTCCCCGAATGAATTGGTGAGTGCCATGAAGGCCGGCATCCATCCCGACTACCGCGACGTCGTTTTCCAGGACGTCACCACCGATTACCAGTTCCTGACGCGTTCGACCCTTGGCAGCAAGGAGACGATCAAGTGGGAAGACGGTAACGAGTACCCGCTGATCAAGGTCGATATCAGCTCGGCTTCGCATCCGTTCTACACGGGCAAGCACAAGATCGTCGACACCAGCGGTCGCGTCGACAAGTTCCGCAAGCGTTACGCGCAGAAGTAATCCGCGGTCCGCGCTTTCGAGCGCGACCCACGGGACTTCGCACGACGACTCGCCGGCCTCGCGGTTGCCCGCGGCGTCCCGGATTGCGACGAAGCTTCGCGCAGAAATCAGCCGACGGCTGCCGAGAGGTGGCCGTCGGTTTTTTCGTGTCCGCACGAGTGCGGCGTCGGATTTGCGAGACCGGTCCCGTCGCAAGTCGTCTGAGGGCGTCGGGCCGGGCGGCCGTCCAAATTCCCGGGCGCTGCAGCCAGTGCGCCGAAGGGAGGGCGGCCAGGACGACGGGTGGTCGGCCATCAATGAGCGCCCATGCCCTGCGTCCCCACTGGCCGAGGGGCGCGCGCTTTTTCGCCATCTGGCCGCTTCCTGCGCCCATTCCCTCGTAACGGACGGGAACCCGCCGGGATGCGCCCGAGCGTGGCCTGCCACCAAAGTCCGAGTCAGCGCTCGAAGGGCGTTGTGCGATAATTCACGGATCGCGGCGCCGATCTGTGCCGTGACCCCCGTCCCCCGCTCCGTGCCGTGTTTCCCGGCGGCATGCAGACTTGAGGAGTGTTTCGTGTCCGATTCCAACAAATCCGGCTTCGATCAGGTCTCCCTGACCGCCGGCGACAAGACCGTGACCCTGCCGGTCCATCATCCCGTCCTCGGCCAGCCGTGCATCGACATCGCGAAGCTGCCCAAGGAAACCGGCGCCTTCACCTACGACAACGGCTTCACGGCCACCGCCAGCTGCAAGTCGGCCGTCACCTACATCGACGGCGATGCCGGCGTGCTGCTGTATCGCGGCTACCCGATCGAGCAGCTCGCCGAGAAGTCGAGCTTCCTCGAAGTCGCGTACCTGCTGATGAACGGCGAACTGCCGAGCAAGGGCGAGTTCGATTCGTTCGAACACGAGGTCACGCATCACACGATGATGCATGAGGCCTTCCGCACGTTCCTCTACGGCTTCCGCCACGACGCGCATCCGATGGCGATGCTGGTGGGCATGCTCGGCTCGATGGCGAGCTTCTACCACAACGATCTCGACCTCGAGGATCCGGAACAGCGCCGCCTGGCCGCGATCCGCCTGATCGCGAAGGTGCCGACGATCGCCGCCGCCTGCCATCGTTATTCGATCGGCTGGCCGATGCGCTATCCGAAGAACAACCTCGAATACACCACGCGCTTCCTGCACATGATGAAGGAAGTGCCGAGCGAGCCGCTCGAGCTCAACCCGGTCGCCGCCAAGGCGCTGGACCTGCTCTTCATCCTGCACGCCGACCACGAGCAGAACGCGTCGACCTCGACCGTGCGCCTTGTCGGTTCCACCGGCGCCAACCCGTATGCGTGCGTCGCCGCCGGCGTCGCCGCGCTGTGGGGCCCGGCGCATGGCGGTGCGAACGAAGCCGTGCTGAAGATGCTGGAAGAGATCGGCCGTCCGGAGAATGTCGGTTCCGCCGTCGCCAAGGCGAAGGACAAGGAATCGGGCTTCCGCCTGATGGGCTTCGGCCACCGCGTCTACAAGAACTTCGACCCGCGCGCCAAGATCATCCGCGAGATGACGCACAAGGTGCTCGGCGAGCT
Organism: Lysobacter soli; assembly: GCF_003382285.1. Taxonomy (GTDB): domain Bacteria; phylum Pseudomonadota; class Gammaproteobacteria; order Xanthomonadales; family Xanthomonadaceae; genus Lysobacter_J; species Lysobacter_J soli. The sequence continues at coordinate 56,046 of NZ_QTJR01000014.1, read as the reverse complement.
CGGCATCAACGATCCGCTGCTCGAAGTGGCGATGAAGCTGGAAGAGGCCGCGCTGAAGGACGAGTACTTCGTGCAGCGCAAGCTCTACCCGAACGTCGACTTCTACTCCGGCATCATCTACAAGGCGCTGGGTATTCCGGTGGAAATGTTCACCGTGATGTTCGCCATCGCGCGGACCGCCGGCTGGGTCTCGCACTGGCTGGAGCAGCAGAACGATCCGGAAAACAAGATCGGCCGCCCGCGCCAGATCTACATCGGCTCGCCGCAGCGCGATTACACCGACTTGGCCAAGCGCTGAGTCCATCGCGCCGGTGGCTCGCGTCACTGCCGAACCCTCGAAGCCGCGGCCACGCCGCGGCTTCGTCGTATTCAAGTGGTCGATCTATGCGCTGCTCGCGGGCGACGTGGTCCTGTACTCGTTGTACGGTCGGCTCACGGAGCTGATCGACACCGCGGCGTGGCTGGTTCTGCTGATGCTGTTCGAGTGGGAGACCGGCGGCTGGCCGCTGCGCGCGCGCTGGATTCCAGTGCTGCATGGCGTGCGCCTGCTGGCTAGCGTCGCCGTGGTGATTGCCGTGGTGGGCTACGCGCTCGAACGCGTGTGGCTGGATTTCTTCAACGAAATGACGTGGCTCGGCGTGGTCGCGCTGCTCGAGCTCGAAGTGCGCCTGCCGCCAGGAGCCGTGCGACTGCATCGCATGCGTCGCGCGATCGCCGCGGCGCTGTATGTCGCGCTGGTCGGCTTCCTGCTCAACTGGGCGGCGATGGGTTTTGGCGACGAAAACCCGCGGGCGGCGTGGCTCGACACGTGGGACGCGTTGCTGTGGCTGGTGGCGTTCGTGGTGATCGAACTCAACGTGTTCGGCGCGCGTGATGCGGGCGCGCGGCCACGCAGGGCGCGACTGGCGAACGCGCCGCGCTGAGCGCCGGGCGTTCCGGTTCCGTCAGGCCCCCGTGTAACCCTCGATCTCTTCCTCGGCCAGCATCTGGCGAAGCTGCGCCGCGCTGGCGCGCTTCATCGGCTTCTCGTCCAGATTCGACAACGGCGCCTGGCGCAGGCCGTCGAGCGGCAATACCGTCAGATCGAACGCAATTTCTTCGGCACTGAACACCCACACCGGCACGTCGGCGATGCGTTCGCGATCCAGTCGCACGCGACGGCTGCGCGATTCGGCTGGAATGCCGTGCTGTTCGAGGAAGCGCGGCGGCGCATCGGGGTCGTCGCTGAACAGATGGAGCGCGACCGGGCTGTGTGTATCGGCCGTGCCGTCGAGCACCGATCCGACCAGCCGCGGCTGGAACGCCTGGAAGAATTCCATCGCGCGCAGTGCGGCTTCGCGACGCTGGCGCAACGCGGGCACGTTCTCGCGCTGGAACAGGCGCTGGTATTCGCGCAACGCGTCCTCGATCTCGCGATTCCGCGGCAGCGAAGCGTCGTCGAAGATGCCGAGTCGTTCAGCGGCCTTGAGCTTGGCCTGGTGATAGTCGCGAATGCCGCCCTCGGCCATCAGCCGCGCGGCTTCGTGGGCGAGGCGATGCCGACGTTCGCGTGTGCGGGTGAGCGCATGCTGGTGGGCGTGCTGTCGAGCGTGGGGCATGAGGACCTCCGCGGCTGGCACGACGTGGCGGAATTCGCCGCGGCCGACAGCGCCGGCATGGCGAAGCTAGCATGTTTCCTGGCGCACGCACGTTACCTTCGCTGGCGTGTCGGTTTCGTGGACGCGCTCGCCCGAGGATGAACGCAGCCCATCCGTGACGCGACGCCCAAAAAGAAAACGCCGGGACATGCCCGGCGTTCTCATGCGTATCGACGCCGGCGATCAGAAGATGTCGAACGCTTCTTCCGTCGGCGCGGTTTCCTGCGGACCGTAGTCGACGTAGCTCTGCATGCGGTCGAGGTCTTCAGCCTTCACCCATTCGATGATGCCGCCTTCGCCGCCCGGGATCAGCGCGCCGTTGCCGGCGACCGACACCTTGACCATGCCTTCCGGCGGATCGTTCAACGCCAGCGGCTGGTCCTTCAGCGCCACGCGCATGTAGTCGATCCAGATCGGCAGCGCGGCCTTGCCGCCGTATTCGCGATAGCCGAGCGACTTGTAGTTGTCGCGGCCCACCCAGACGGTGGTGACGTACGGGCCGCCCACGCCGGAGAACCACGCGTCGCGGTGATCATTGGTCGAACCGGTCTTGCCGCCGACGTCGTCGCGTTCGAGCACCTTCGCCGGCGTGCCCGTGCCGCGCTTGACCACGTCGCGCAGCATCGAAACGATCTGGTAGGCGATGCGGCCGTCGATCGCGCGCGGCGCGAGCACCATGTTGCTGGTGTCGATGACCGGCTTCTTCGGTTCGTCCTTCGGCGCTTCGGGCGTCGCGGCGGGCGCGGCGGAACCGGCGGGCCCGAGGTTGAAACCATCGACGACCGTGGTGTTCTGCACTGCGCGGCCGACGGTGCCGGGCACGCCGCATTCCGGGCAGGCGACGGCGGGCTTTTCCTTGAACACCACCGCGCCTTCGCGATCCTTCACTTCATCGATGAACCACGGCGTGATGCGGAAGCCGCCGTTGGCGAACACCGCGAAGCCGCGCGCGACCGACAGCGGCGTGAGCGACGCGGTGCCCAGCGACATCGACAGGTTCGGCGGCAGTTCGGCTTCGTCGAAACCGAAGTGGCTGATGTACTTGCGCGCGTAGTCCACGCCGATGGCGTCGAGCAGGCGCACCGAGACGAGGTTGCGCGACTGCACCATGGCCTCGCGCAGGCGCATCGGGCCGGCGAAGTTGCCGCTGTCGTTCTGCGGACGCCAGATGTGGCCGCGGCGATCCTTGAAGACCACCGGTGCGTCGAGCACGACGGACGCCGGATTGAAGCCACGCTCGAACGAAGCCGCGTAGACGAACGGCTTGAAACTCGAACCCGGCTGGCGGCGCGCCTGCGTGGCGCGGTTGAACTTCGCGCCGGCGAAGCTGTAACCGCCGGAAAGCGCGCGCAACGCACCGTTGGCCGGTTCCAGCGACACCAGCGCGGCCTGCGCCTGCGGCACCTGGTCGAGGCGCCAGCGTGCCGGCGGCGGTACCTCGCCCGGCTTCACCTCGGCGGTGGATTCGATGCGGCTCACGCGCACGAGATCGCCACGCTTGACCAGGCTGGCCGGCGCGCGATCGCCGAAGCCCTGGCCATTGCCGAGTTCGATCTGCGTGCCATCGCCGAGCACCAGCTGCACCTGGCTGCCGCTCACGCCGGTGACGATGGCGGGCATCAGCGCCGCCTGCGGGGCGATGTTGCGAAGGCGTGCACGAACCGCGGCGACGTCCTCGTTCGGTGCGAGGTCGAAATGCTGCTCCACGCCGTGCCAGCCATGGCGGCGGTCGTAGACGTGCAGGCCATCGCGCACGGCCTTGTCGGCCGACGCCTGCAGCACCGGGTCGATGGTCGTGGTGACGTGGTAGCCCTTGGTCAGCGCCTCGTTGCCGAAGCGGGCGACCATCTCCTGGCGGACCATCTCGGCCACGTAGGGCGCGTACACCTCGACGGGGCGCTCGTGCGGCGTGGCGTGCATCGGCACGGCCTTCGCCTGCGCCGCTTCGGCTGCGCTCACGAACTTCAGCTCGACCATGCGATCGAGGATGTAGTCGCGGCGCACCTTCGCGCGCTCGGGATTGGTCAGCGGATTGCCGCTGGACGGAAACTTCGGAATGCCCGCGAGCGAGGCCATCTCGTCGAGCGAAAGCTCATTGAGCTTCTTGCCGTAATAGAACTCCGCCGCGGCCGCGACGCCGTAGGCGCGGTTGCCGAAGAAGCTCTTGTTCAAGTACAGCTCGAAGATCTCGTCCTTGCTCAGCTCGCGCTCCATGCGCATCGCCGTGAGCATCTCGGCGAGCTTGCGCGTGTAGCTGTATTCGTTGCTGAGGAAGAACTGGCGCGCGACCTGCTGGGTGATGGTCGAACCACCCGGCACGCGCTTCGCATCGGTCGTGGCGATGAGCCACACCGCGCGCGCGACGCCCTTGAAGTCGACGCCGTGGTGCTTGTAGAAGCGCGCGTCCTCGATGGCGAGGAAGGCCTGCTTCTGGCGCTCCGGGACGTCCTGGATCGACACCGGGTAGCGGCGCGTCTCGCCGAACAGCGCCATCAGGCGTCCGTCCTTCGCGTAGACGTACATCGGCTCCTGCATCTCGACCGCGCGCAGGGTTTCCACGTCGGGCAGCTTGGGGGCCACGAGGTAGTACAGGGTGCCCAGCGCGATGGCGCCAAGCAGGGCCAGGCCGGCCAGCGCGAACAGCGCCCAGCGCAGCAGGCGACGTATACGGGGCATCAAGCAGATTCCGATTGCGGGTGTAGTGGGCGTGGAGTATAGAGGAGCAGGGAAGGGGGTTTTTTGAGCGCAAGCACACCGGCCAAACGCCCGGGCCGCAAGGCTGGGCGGGCACGGGGACCCAGGGGTGGGTCGACCCGGCCGGAGGGCGCCGCGAGGGGTTGGAAAGTGACGCAGTAAGGCAATTCGGAAGGAAAAGGTTGCCAGCCTGTGCAAACTTGGTTATTTAAAGCAGGGTCACACAAGGCGCACGTAAGCGCCTGTGGCAAGGGGAAAATATCGTGGGGATCGTCACAAAAAGCCAGCCGGCGGTCGTCGGCGTGGATATCAGTTCGACTGCCGTAAAGCTGTTGCAGCTCTCCAAGGCCGGCAATCGCTATCGCGTCGAGCATTACGCGGTCGAGCCGCTGCCGCCCAACGCCGTCGTCGAGAAGAGCATCGTCGAGGTCGAGGCCGTCGGCGAGGCGATCCGTCGCGCCGTCGCGCGTTCGGGCACTCGTGCCAAGCACGCTGCCGCCGCGGTCGCAGGTTCGTCGGTCATCACCAAGGTCATCCCGATGCCGGGCGACCTGGATGAGGACGACCTTGAGTCGCAGGTCGAGCTGGAGGCGGTGAACTACGTCCCGTATCCGATCGAAGAGGTCAACCACGATTTCGAAGTGCTGGGCCCGATGCCCGGCAGCCCGGACATGCTGCAGGTGCTGCTTGCGGCGTCGCGTTCGGAGAACGTCGAAGTGCGCGCCTCGGCGCTGGAGATCGGCGGCCTCACCCCGAAGGTGATGGACGTGGAGGCCTTCGCGCTCGAGAACGCCTTCGCGCTGGTCGCCGACCAGCTCGGCGGTCCGCGCGACGGCCTCATCGCACTGGTCGATTCCGGCGCGACGATGACCACGCTCAACGTCCTGCGCAACGGTCGCAGCCTGTATGCGCGCGAGCAGGTCTTCGGTGGCAAGCAGCTCACCGACGAAGTGATGCGCCGCTACGGCCTGAGCTACGAGGAAGCCGGCCTGGCCAAGCGCCAGGGTGGTCTTCCGGAGAGCTACGAAGCCGAAGTGCTGGAGCCCTTCAAGGAGGCGATGGTCCAGCAGATCAGCCGCCTGCTGCAGTTCTTCTACGCAGGCAGCGAATTCAACCGCGTCGACCAGATTGTCCTGGCCGGCGGTTGCGCGTCCATCGCCGGCATCGCCGAGATGGTCGAGGAACAGCTCGGCGTGCCGACCACCATCGCCAACCCGCTGGCGCACATGACGCTCGGCCCGCGCGTGCAGGCGCATGCGCTGGCGCAGGACGCCCCGGCCCTGATGATCGCCTGCGGCCTGGCCCTGAGGAGCTTCGACTGATGGCACGCATCAACCTCCTCCCGTGGCGCGAAGAGCGCCGCAAGCAGCGGCAGAAGGAAACCGGGCTGATGCTCGGCGCGGCGGCCATCGGCGCGCTGCTCCTGTCGTTCGTGATCGTCAGCTACTACAACGGCCAGATCGACGGCCAGAACGAGCGCAATGCGTTCGTCCAGAGCCAGATCGACGACGTCAAGAAGAAGAACGAGGAAATCAAGGTCCTCGAAGAGAAGAAGGCCAAGCTGCTCGCACGCAAGGAAGTGATCGAGAAGCTGCAGGCCAACCGCTCGCAGATGGTGCACCTGTTCGATTCGCTGGTGCGCACGATCCCCGACGGTGCGGTGTTGACCTCGATCAAGCAGGACAGCGAGACGCTGACGCTGGAAGGTCGTGCGCAGTCCAACGCCCGCGTCAGTACCTACATGCGCAACCTCGAAGGCTCGGGCTGGATGACCAGTCCGGACCTGTCGATCATCGAGGCGAAGGGCGCCGACAAGGGCCTGCCGTACGAGTTCAAGCTGAAGGTCAAGCTCGCCAACCCCAACGCGCCGAAGGACGAGGACGGCGACGGCGTGCCGGATGCGCCGGCGGCACAGATTGCCCAGTCGGGTGACGCCGCCGCGACTGCGGGTGCCGCGCCGGCCGCGACCCCGGCAGCCACCGCCCCGGCTGTCCCGGCCGGGTCCGCCGCCCAGCCTGCTGCCGCTCCGGCCGCAACGCCTGCCACTGCGCCCTCGGCGCCGACTGCCACGCCGGCCCAGGGAGCGGCGTCATGAGCAAGAAGAAACCCATCAAGCTCAATGAGCTGGACTTCAATAACATCGGTGGCTGGCCGCAGCAGGCGAAGATCGGTCTTTGCGGCGTGATCGTCGTGGTGATCGTCGGCCTGGCCTGGTACCTGTTCGTCAGCGACAAGCGCGACAAGCTCGAAGATCTCGAGCGCAAGGAAGTGACCCTACGCGGCGAGTTCGAAACCGAGCAGGGCAAGGCCGCGAACCTGGAGCCGCTCAAGCAGCAGCTTGCACAGATGGAACAGCAGCTGCAGCAGATGCTGCGCCAGCTGCCCAGCAAGACCGAGATGCCCGACCTGATCGTCGACATCTCGCAGACGGCGCTGGCCACCGGCATCACCAACGAGCTGTTCCAGCCGGGTGCCGAGGAGCCGAAGGAGTTCTACGCGGAGAAGCCGATCATGCTTCGCATGGTGGGCAGCTACCACCAGTTCGGCGGTTTCGTCAGTGGCGTCGCCTCGCTGCCGCGCGTGGTCATCATGACCATGCACGACATCTCGCTGAAGCCGCGCGGCAAGGAAGGCGTGATCACGCCCAACAGCCCGCTGGAACTGGCCGGCACGGTGAAGACCTACCGCTACCTGGACGAAGAGGAAGTCCAGGAGCAGGAAGCCGAGGCCAATGCCGCGAACGGCAAGTCGACCGAGAAGAAGAAGGGCGGCAAGAAGAGCGGCACCAAGGAGGCGACCTGACATGCGCGCACAACTGATTGAACGCGCCGCCCCGCTGCGTGCCCTGACGGCGATTGCCCTGGTGCTTGGCTTGGCCGCGTGTTCGCGCGGCATCACCAGCACGCCGGGCGAAGCGCCGAACCTCGAGAAGTGGGTCGCGGAAGTCAAGGCGCGTCCGGCGCCGCCGCTGGATCCGCTCCCGGTGATGCAGCAGTTCGAAACATTCGAATACAACGCCTACGCCTTGCGTGATCCGTTCAGCACGGCCTTCACCGACGAAGGTGGCGGCAATGGCCCGCGTCCGGATGCCGGCCGCCGCAAGCAGACGCTGGAGCAGTTCCCGCTCGACAGCCTCGACATGGTTGGCACGCTCGGCAAGGGGAACGGCGTGATCGCGCTGGTGATGGCACCGGACAAGGTGACCTACCGCGTGACGCCGGGGAACTACATGGGGCAAAGCGACGGTCGCGTGACCGGCGTGTTCGAAGACCGCATCGAGCTGGTGGAACTGGTGCCGGATGGCGCGGGTGGATGGTTGGAGCGTCCGGCCACGGTCGCGCTTGAAGATCAATGATTCTTGGGGGAATGCACGATGACCGTTTTTGAACCGGGTAGCTTCAGCGCGCGCGCTGATCGTCGCCCCCTGCTGCGTAGCGGGTCCATTGGCCTGCTGATCGGCGCGATCGCCGCCGTCAGCGCCGTCCATGCCGCAACGCCGGCACCGGCTGCGCCGACGGCCGTCGCGCCGCCGGCCAGCCTGGATCCGTCCAAGCAGCTGCCGGGCACCGTCGAGGTGTCCAACATCGACTTCAAGCGCGGCAGCGACGGTTCCGGCCGCCTGGTCGTGAAGTTCAGCGGCGATGGCGCCGCGCCTGACCTGCGCAACCAGGGCCAGAGCGTCGTGGTGAACGTCGGCAACGCCAAGCTGCCCGACTCGCTGCGCAAGCCGCTCAACGTGGTCGATTTCGCCACACCGGTGCAGCGCATCGACGCGCGCAACAGCGGCGCGGGCACGCAGCTCGTGCTCGACATGAGCGGCAACTTCGAGTCGATGGCGTACCAGACCGGTCGCGAATACATCGTCGAGATCGTGCCGCGTACGGGTGCCGCCACCGGTCGCGCCGTTGGCCAGTCGACGACGGGCAAGGCTCCGGCCACCGGAGCGCGCAGCTACAGCGGCCGTCCGGTGACGTTTAACTTCCAGGACGTGCCGGTTCGCACCGTGCTGCAGCTGATCGCCGAAGAGTCCGGCCTGAACATCGTGGCCGCCGACACGGTGTCGGGCAACGTCACCCTGCGCCTGATGAACGTTCCGTGGGACCAGGCGCTGGACATCGTCCTGCAGGCCAAGGGCCTGGACAAGCGTCGCAGCGGCAACGTCGTTTGGGTCGCCCCGCAGGCGGAGATCGCCAAGTACGAGCAGGACAAGGAAGACGCCCGCATCGCGCTGGACAATCGCGTCGACCTGACGACGGAATACATCCAGATCAACTACCACAATGCTGCGCAGATCTTTAAAGCGCTGACCGAAGCGAAGGGCATCGGCGGCAGCAGCGGTGGTCAGGGCGGTGGTGGCTCGAACAACGACAGCGGTTTCCTCTCGCCGCGCGGTCGCCTGGTCGCCGACGAGCGAACCAACACGCTCATGATCAGCGACATCCCGAAGAAGGTCGCGGAGATGAAGCAGCTGATCCACGTGATCGACCGTCCGGTCGACCAGGTGCTGATCGAAGGCCGCGTGGTGATCGCGCAGGACACCTTTGCACGTGAACTCGGCGCGCGCTTCGGTATCGCCGGCACGAAGGACGGCAAGTACTTCTTCAACGACACGATCGAGAACAACGACGCAACGCGCGGCTCGCTGGCGGAAGCCAACCAGTCGGGCGAGCTGCCGACCTTGTTCAAGGGCCCGATGAGCAACCTGGGCGTGCTGAACCCGGCCGGTTCGGTGGCGCTGCAGATCCTCAATGCCGGCTACGCGCTGGACATCGAACTGTCGGCGATGCAGGAAGAAGGTCGCGGCGAAGTGATCTCCAACCCGCGCCTGGTGACCAGCAACCAGCGTGAAGCGGTGATCCGCCAAGGCCAGGAAGTGGGCTACGTGACGATCTCGCCGAGCTCGGGTAGCACGACGATCCCGATCCCCAACGTGCAGTTCAAGGACGTGCTGCTGGAGCTGAAGGTCACCCCGACCATCACCCACGACGGCCGCGTGTTCCTGAACATGAACGTCAAGAAGGACGAGGTCGAAGGCTACGTCGACACGTCGATCGGCCAGGTGCCGACCATCGCCAAGCGCGAGGTCAACACCGCGGTGCTCGTCGAGGACGGTCAGACCGTCGTCATCGGCGGTGTCTACGAGTTCCGTGATCGCAGCGACATCTCGAAGGTGCCGTTCCTGGGCGATATCCCCTTCCTGGGCAACCTGTTCAAGAAGAAGGGTCGCAGCAAGGACAAGGCCGAACTGCTGATCATGGTCACCCCGAAGGTGATGAAGGTCGAGCAGCGCGGGTGAGCGCACGCGCTGCGGACCACTGGTCCGCGCGTGCGCGAACGCCCGGCCATGGATGGTCGGGCCGGGCGATCCGAAGCTCGCAACACATCGCCATGGATGGCAGCAGTAGCTACAGCAATCGGTGTTACGCGGCAACGCCGCGTGGGCCCGACGAGCGCCCGGCCACGGTCGGCCGGGCGATCCTAGGCCAGTCACGCTTCGCCCTGGACGGCAGCAGTAGCGCAATAGCATCCGCCGCCACGTGGCAGGCACGCCAAAGGGCCCCTCGGGGCCCTTCTGCTTTTCATTGCTGAATGAATGACGCGATGCGTGAACTGCATCGTCCGTCTTCGGTCAAACTGGCCCGGATTCCCCACCGAGACCGCCATGGACCGCCGCAGCGACGATCTGTCCCGCCTGCACGACGCCTTCCGCGCACTGCGGGATGCCTTATCGGCTGAGATCGTCGGCCAGTCGGCCCTGATCGACCGCCTGCTGATCGCCCTGCTGGCCGACGGCCACCTGCTGGTCGAGGGCGCCCCCGGCCTGGCGAAGACCAGCGCGATCCGCGCCCTCGCATCCCGCCTGGAAGCCGATTTCGCCCGCGTCCAGTTCACGCCCGACCTGCTCCCGGCCGACCTCACCGGCACCGAGGTGTGGCGCCCGCAGGAAGGCCGCTTCGAGTTCCAGCCCGGTCCGATCTTCCATCCGATCCTGCTGGCCGACGAAATCAACCGCGCGCCCGCCAAGGTCCAGTCCGCCCTGCTCGAGGCGATGGGCGAGCGACAGGTCACCGTCGGCCGCGCGACCTACGCGCTCCCGCCGCTGTTCCTGGTGATGGCGACGCAGAACCCGATCGAGCAGGAAGGCACCTTCCCGCTGCCGGAAGCGCAGCTCGACCGCTTCCTGATGTACGTGCGCATCGGGTATCCGCAGGCCGCCGCCGAGACCGAAATCCTCCGGCTCGCCCGCGAGCGCGCACGCCAGGCCACGCAGCAGGTGGCCGCCGCGGTCGAACGCATGCCGATGGACGACGTCTTCGCCGCGCGCAACGCCGTGCTCGACCTGCACCTGGCGCCCGCGGTCGAACGCTACCTGATCGAACTGGTGCTCGCCTCGCGCGATGCCGCGCGCTACGACGCGACGCTCGCACGCCGCATCGCCTGGGGCGCCAGCCCACGCGGCTCGATCGCACTGGAACGCTGCGCGCGTGCACACGCGTGGCTCGCCGGGCGCGATTTCGTCACGCCAGACGACGTGCGCGCCGTCGCGCCCGACGTGCTGCGCCATCGCATCCTCCCCAGCTACGAAGCCACGGCCGAAGGCTGGGATGGCGAACGCCTGGTCGTCGAGCTGCTCCAGCGCGTCCCGTTGCCGTAAGGCTTCGCGTGACGCGTCGCGCGTCGCTCACTCCAGGTCTGCGCTCCAGCGGTTTCAATCGACCCTGACGTCCAACGCTCCCGAATCGATCGTGTCCACCTCCACGCCACCCCGCGAAGACACCTCCGGCAACGGCGTCGTGCCGACGCTGCCGGAACTGGTTGCGCTGCGGCAGGCCGTCGCGGGGCGACGTCCGGCCCAGCGCGGTCGCTTCGGCGTAAGCGGCCACGCACTGTCGCCGTTGCGCGGCCGTGGCATGGAATACGCCGAGTCGCGCGAGTACGTGGCCGGCGACGACGCGCGCCACATCGACTGGCGCCTCACCGCGCGCACAGGCCGCGCGCACACCAAGCTCTTCCAGGCCGAGCGCGAGCGCCTGAGCCTGATCGTCGCCGACACCTCGCCCTCGCTCTACTTCGGCACGCGCGTGCGCTTCAAGTCGGTGCAGGCGGCGCGCGCCGGCGCGGTCGCCGCATGGGCCGCAGTGCGCGACGGCGATCGCATCGCCGCGCTGCGCGGCAGCCAGCGCGAAGCACCGATCCCCCCAGCCGCCGGTCCGCGTGGCGCATTGCGAGTGCTCGACGCGCTGGTGCGCTGGTATGCGCGTCCGCCGGAGGACGATGCCGGCCTCGGCGTCGCGCTCGATCATGCGCAGCGCCTGCTGCGTCCGGGCTCGCGGCTGGTGGTGCTTGCCGATCCGGCGAGCATCGCCGCGTTGCCGGCGCAACGATGGCCCGCGCTCGCGCACCATCACGAAGTGATCGTGCTGTTGCTGACCGATCCGCTGGAAGTCGCGCCACCCAAGGCGTCGTTGCCGTTCCTCGGCGGCAGCAGCGTCGACATGGCGCGCGATGCACACCGCATCGATGTCGACCTCTCCGTCGCGGCACAGCGGCAGGCATGGCGCAACGAATTCGGTCGTCCGCTCGAGGCCGCGCTGGCGCAGCTGCCTGCGCGCGGGGTGCGCGTCCAGGCGTTGTCGACGCAGGCCGAGAGCGCATCGTGGCTGCCGCTGCTCGGCCGCAACCGGCCGCTGGTGGCGTGATGGCCGCGCCCGCATCGCTCGTCCTGCGCGACATCCACGCCACGACGGCGCCGTCGTGGTGGCCGCCCGCGCCGGGCTGGTGGATCGTCGCCGGGGTGGTCGTCGCGACGTTCGTTGCCATCGCGTGGTGGCGTGCGCGCGTGCGCCGTCGTCGTGCCGCTATCGCCGCCTTGTTCGATCGCGAAGTGGACGCCGCATCGACGCCGCCGCAACAGGTCGCGGCGATGTCCGAGCTGCTGCGCCGAGCCGCACGGACGCGGGACGCGCGGGCCGACACGCTGCATGGCGAAGACTGGCTGCGTCATCTCGACGCCGCCGCGCCGAAGCGCAAGCGCAAGGCGCCTGCCCGAACCGATTTTTCCGAAGGCCCCGGCCGGTTGCTGCTCGACGGCGGATTCCGTCGCGATGTGAATCCCGGCGACGTCGCCGTGCTGCGCGCGCTCGCGCGCGAACGCTTCCTGCACTGGATGGGCGCGCCCCGGTGATCGACGCGCTGCTCGCTCCGTTCCTGTCGCTGCACGAGCACTTCGCGTGGCCGTGGATGCTGCTCGCGCTGCCCTTGCCGTGGTTTGCACGATGGCTGCTGCCGCCCGTGCGGCATGCGTCGTCGGCCGCGTTGCGCGCGCCGTTCGGCGACCGGCTGGATCGCGTCGCGCATGCGGGCGGCCGCGCGGCCTTCGGTTCGCGCGCGAACTGGCTGGTATGGCTGGCGTGGATCGCGCTGTGCGTCGCGGCGGCGCGCCCGCAGCAACTTGGCGATGCGGTGCAACCGCCACAGGTTGGTCGCGACCTGATGCTCGCGCTCGACCTCTCCGGCAGCATGCGCGAGCCCGACATGGAACTGGGCGGCAACACCGTCGACCGCCTCACCGCGGCGAAGGCGGTGCTCGCCGACTTCCTCGATCGCCGCCGCGGCGATCGCGTCGGCCTGATCGTGTTCGGTCGTCGCGCGTATGCGTTGACGCCGCTCACGCTCGATCTCGCCTCGGTGCGCCAGCAACTCGAAGACAGCGTGATTGGTCTGGCCGGCCAGGAAACCGCCATCGGCGACACCATCGCATTGGCGACCAAGCGCCTGCGCGGGCAGCCGGCGGAGCAGCGCGTGCTGGTGCTGCTGACCGACGGCGTCAACACCGCGGGCCTGCTCGAACCGAAGAAGGCCGCCGAAATCGCGAAGGCCGAAGGCGTGCGCATCCACACCATCGCGTTCGGCGGCGAAGGCACGATGTCGCTGTTCGGCCTGCCGGTGCCGATGCCCGGCGCCGGCGACGAGATCGATGAAGCGACGCTGCGCGAGATCGCCAGCAGCACCGGCGGCCGCTTCTTCCGCGCGCGCGACACCGCACAGCTCGCCGGCATCTACGCCGAAATCGACCGGCTCGAACCGATCGAACGTCCCGGGCAGGCAGTGCGCCCGCGCATCGAACGTTATCCGTGGCCGCTCGGCGCCGCGTTCGCGCTGGCGTTGCTCGCCTTCGCCTGGCCGCAGCGGAGGCGCGCATGAATCCCTTCGCCGATCTGTCGCTCGCGTCGCTGCATCTGCTGCGTCCGCAGTGGTTGTGGGCGCTGCTCGCGTTGCCGGTGCTGCTCGGTTTGTGGCGCGTGCGGCGACGTCGCGCCAGCGTCTGGCGCGAGAACGTCGATGCACATCTGCTGCCGCACCTGCTCGTCGAACGCGGCGGTGCGCGCGTTCGCTGGGGCGCATGGGTCGCGGGGCTTGCGTACGTCCTCGCGGTGTTCGCGCTCGCCGGTCCGAGCTGGCGACAGACGCCACAACCGCTGTGGCAGAGCCGCACGCCGCTGGTGGTTGCGGTCGATCTCTCTGGCGCCGCGCTTGCAGCCGATCTACCACCGTCGCGACTGGCGCAATCGCGCGCCAAGTTGTCCACGCTGCTGCGCGAACGCCAGGGCGGGCAGGTCGCGCTCGTCGCGTTCGCCGACGATGCATTCACCGTCGCGCCGCTCACCGAAGACGCCGCCAACGTCGCGCTGTTCCTCGACGCACTGTCGCCCGACGTGATGCCCGTCGACGGCCAGCGAGCCGATCGCGCGATCGAATCTTCGGTGCAGTTGCTGAAGCAGTCCGGTTTCGATCGCGGCCGCATCCTGCTGATGACCGACCACGCCGGCGACGGCGCGAACGATGCGGCATCGGCTGCGGCGAAGCAGGGTTTCCGCGTGGACGTGCTCGGCGTCGGCGCCGAAGCCGGCGCCCCGTACCGCCGCGGCGACGGCACCTTCGCCAACGCGCGGCTCGACGAAGGCTCGTTGCGCGGTCTCGCCTCCGCCGGCAACGGCAGATACGCGCGCATCGCCAGCGACGACGGTGACCTGCGCGCGCTGGGCGTGCTCGATCCCACCGACACCGAGGACGCCACGCGCGTGGACGGCAAGCGTGGCAGCGCGTGGCAGGACGAGGGTTACTGGTTGCTGCCGCCGTTGATGCTGCTGGCGCTGTTCGCATTCCGGCGCCGCGCGGCGCTGGCGATGATCGCGATGTGCGTGCTGTGGACGCCGGTGAGGGCCGCCGACCTGTGGCGCCGCGCCGACCAGATCGAACACACGCACATCGCGCAGGGAAACGAAGCGTTCCGGCGCGGCGATTTCAACGCCGCTGCACAGGCGTACCAGTCGGCCGACAGCGCCGACGCGCACTACAATCGCGGGAATGCACTGGCGAAGGCGGGGCAGTATCCGCAGGCGATCGCCGCCTATGACGAGGCGCTTAAGCGCCAGCCGAACATGCCGGACGCCGTCGCCAACAAGCGCGCGGTGCAGGCGGCGATGAAGCGCAAGCCGCCGCAGGGAGGCGGCGGTCAGTCAAAGGACCAGGACAAATCGAAGTCCGACCCGAAGCCGCAGTCCGGACAGGGACAGCAGGGCCCACAATCGCAGCAGGACAAGTCGCAGCAGTCCGAGCCGCAACCGCAGGATTCGCAGAAGCAGGATCCCGCTGAAAAGCCGTCATCCGAAGGCGCGCCGGCGGATGCGCAGAAGCAGCGCGAGGCCGACGCCGCGCAGCGCGAACGCATGCAACGCGCGCTGCAGCAGCAAGGTCAGGCGAAGCCGCCGCAGGACGGCCCGTCGCGCAACGAAACACCGCAGCAGCGCGAACAACGCCTGGCGAACGAAGCATGGCTGCGTCGCGTGCCGGACGATCCGGGTGGCCTGTTGCGCGAGAAATTCCGCATCGAGTACGAGCGCCGCAACAACCGCGGCGAGGGCAACGAATGAACGTCGCGAGCTTCCCGTCACCGGCTGTCCGGCCCCGCTGGTTCGCGCGCGCGATGCTCTTGCTGCTGCTCGCGCTGGCCAGCATGAACGCCGCGGCGCAGGTGCCCGCGTGGCTCGATCGCGACCGCATCGCGATGGGCGAGACGGTCACGCTCAATATCGAAAGCACCGCCGCGACGACATCGACCGAGCCGGACTACGCGCCGCTGCTCAGCGATTTCTTCGTCAGCGGGCGCACGAGCCGGCGCGAGTTCGTGATGGGCACCGGCGGCAGCACGGTACGCACGCTGTATGCCGTGGCGCTGCGTCCGCGCCGCGACGGCGTGATCACCGTGCCTGCGCTCAACGTCGGCAGCCTGCGCACGCAGCCGATCCCGCTGACGGTCGCGCCTTCGGCCGCGCCGTCGCCGACGCGCACCGAAGAGGTGTTCATCGAAAGCGAAGCCGATGATCCCGATCCGTACGTGCAGCAGTCCGTCGGCTGGGTCGTCAGGCTGTATTCGGCGACGCCGCTGATCTCGGGACAACTCGACCAGGACGCGCCCGACGGCGCATCGCTGCAGCGCGTGGGCGACGACGCGCAGTACCAGCGCGACATCGGCGGGCGTCGCTATCACGTGGTCGAACGCCGCTTCCTGCTGGTGCCCGAGCGCAGCGGCACGCTGACGGTGCCGCCGGCGCGTTTCGAAGGCCGCGGTGCGGGCGGCTTCTTCGACGACCTGCTCGGTGGCGGTCGCGGCGGCGCGCTCGAAGCGCAGGGCACGCCGCGCAAGCTCGACGTCCAACCCGCGCCGGCGAACGCACCGCAGCCGTGGCTGCCGCTGCAGAACCTGACGCTGCGCTACCAGTCCACGCCGCAGGAACTGCGCGTCGGCAACGCCGCGACGGTGACCGTCGAAGCGCTCGCCGATGGCGCCACCGCCGCGCAGATGCCGGAACTGCAGCTGCCACCGATCGACGGCGTGCAGGTGTTCGCCGAACCGGTGCAGGCCGACGAACGTTTCGTCGACGGGCGCCCGCGGGTGAAGCTCACGCGGCGCTTCTCGCTCGTGCCGGCACGCGAAGGCAAGGCGAACATGGCCGGCCTGCAACTGCGCTGGTGGGACGTACGCACCGGGCAGGCGCAGACGTCGAACCTGCCGCCGCTGTCGTGGACGGTGTTGCCGGGCACCCCGGCCAATGCGGGCAACGGCTCGCCGGGCGCGGCGCCGTCGCCCTCGGGAACGATTTCGACAACGCCGGGCGGCATGGACACGTCGGGCACCGCCGCGCGTTTCACCGATCTGGGCGGCGCGAACCGGGCCTGGGTGCTCGTCGCGCTGCTGTTCGCGGCGCTGTGGCTGGTCACGCTCGTCTGGGGCCTGCATCGCGGCGACGCGGCGAAGGTCGCGCCCAAAGCGCAGGGCGACGCGCCCGCGCCGCCCTCGGCCGGCGGGCATGTCGACCTCAAGCGCCTGATCGACCGCGGCGACCTCGGCGACGTGGCCGACGCCCTGTGCGCGCTGGCCCATCCGCCCGCGCGCGATATCGACGAAGTCCGCGCCCGCCTGGCCGACGCCGACCAGCGCGAGGCCGTGGACGAACTCCAGCGCGCCCGCTGGGGCGGCGGCAGTGCGGTCACCGCGCGCGAGGCGCTGCGACGCGCCTTCGCGAAGGGGCCGACCTGGCGCTCCGTACCCACCCGGACGGCGTCGCCGCTGCCACCGCTGTACCCGGGCGGCGGGCCGCAGCAGGAAGGCTGAGGCGCCGAGCTGGTGTAATCTCGCCGGCTGATTTTGCCGACGAGACGCGCCGAATGAGCCACATCGCCCTGCCCGAAGCCCGCATGCCGGCGGAGGGGATGCCCCTCCACATCAAGGTGCTGCTGGGCTTCATCGCAGGCGCGGTGCTGGGCCTGTTCGCGCACTTCATCGCGCCGGGCTCGCCCTTCGTGCTCGGTGCGGTGAGCTACGTCGCGCAGCCGATCGGCCAGATCTTCCTCGCGCTGCTCTTCATGCTCGTGCTGCCGCTGATGTTCTCGGCGCTGGTGCTGGGCGTGGCGGAACTGGGCGACGTCGCGAGCCTCGGCCGCCTCGGCTGGCGCACGCTGATCTACACCGCGGTGGTCACGCTCATCGCGGTCGCCATCGGCCTGGTGATGGTGAACCTCATCGCGCCGGGCCAGGGGCTGGATCGCGGCATGCTCGACCAGGCGATGGCGCAGGGCGCGCAGAAGGCGGGCGAGATCGCCGCCACCGGCCAGCAGCTGGACTTCATGAAGATGCTGCTGGGCATCGTGCCGAAGAACGTGCTCGCCGCCGCCGTCGACGACAAGCAGAAGCTCGGCGTGATGTTCTTCGCGCTCATGCTCGGCATCGGCCTGGTGATGACGCCGAGCCCGCACACGCAGGCGTTCAAGAACGCGGTGCAGGGCCTGTTCGAGATCTGCATGCGCCTGATCGGCATGATCATCAAGCTCGCCCCGTACGCGGTGGCGTGCCTGATGTTCGCGCTGTGCGCGCAGTTCGGCTGGGAGCTGCTGGTGGTGCTGGGCAAGTTCGCGCTGACCGTGGTGCTGGCGATCGCCGTGCACATGTTCATCGTGCTGCCGCTGTGGGTGAAGTTCGCCGGCGGCATGAGCCCGCGCGCGTTCTTCCGCGGCAGCCAGGAAGCGCTGCTGACCGCGTTCGCCACCGCGTCCTCGACCGGCACGCTGCCGGTGACCCTGCGCGTGGCCGAGCAGAACCTGAAGCTGCCGCGCAAGGTCGCGCGCTTCGTGCTGACCGTCGGCGCGTCTGCGAACCACCACGGCACCGCGCTGTTCGAAGGCATCACGGTGCTGTTCCTCGCGCAGGCGTTCGGTGTCGAGCTGACGCTGATGCACCAGGTGATGGTGCTGGGCCTGTGCCTGCTCGGCGGCATCGGCACCGCGGGCGTGCCGGCCGGTTCGTTGCCGGTGATCGCCATGATCTGCGCGGTGCTTGGCATCCCGGCCGAAGGCGTCGGCATCATCCTCGGCGTCGATCGCTTCCTCGACATGTGCCGCACCGCGCTCAACGTCACCGGCGATCTGGCGACTGCCGTCGTCGTGGCGAACCGCAGCGGCGACGTGGCCGAAAGCGAGGTCGTGATGCCGGCCGAAACCGCGCCGGAAGCTGCCGGCTGACGCGTATCGCTGCCGGAATCGCCCGGCGGCATCGGCAATGCGTGCGCGATCCGTGCATCGCGCATGCCCAATCAGGCGTCGCACGCGAAGTGAGGGATGAAGACGCCCTCCACGCCGGTTTCTGCATCATCCTGGATTCCCGCCGCAGCGTGGAGTTCCGGGATGACGCCCGAACGCGACCGCGACACGAACACGAAAGGCACCGATAAAGGCCGGATGCCGCTCCACTGGAAGATGGCGATCGGTTTCGTCGCCGGCCTGGTACTCGGGCTCATCGTGCATTCCACCGTCGGCGCCGACGCCCCGTGGGTGCAGTGGATCACCAGCAACGTCACCACGCCGGCCGGCACGCTGTTCCTGCGGCTGATCTTCATGCTCGTCATCCCGCTGCTGTTCTCGGCACTGGTGATGGGCGTGGCGGAAATGGGCGACGTCCGATCGCTTGGCCGCATCGGCTGGCGCACGCTGGCCTACACGATCGTCGTGTCGGGCATCGCGGTGATCCTCGGCCTGGTGCTGGTCAACTGGCTGCAGCCGGGCGCGGGCGTGGATCCGGCGCGCGCGCAGGCCCTGCTCAACGAAGGCGCCGAACGCGCCAGCGCCATCGTCGGCAGCGCCAGCGACCAGCCCAAGGGCCTGGACATGCTGGTGTCCATCGTCCCCGACAACGTGGTGAAGGCCGCCGCCGACAACACCATCCTCGCGGTGATGTTCTTCGCACTCATGCTCGGCATCGGCCTCGTGCTCACGCGCACGAAGGCGACCGAGACGCTGCAACGCGGCATCGAAGGCCTGTTCGACGTGTCGATGACGCTGATCGGGCTGGTCATCCGCCTGGCGCCGTACGCGGTGTTCTGCTTCATGTTCAATCTCGCCGCGCTGTTCGGCTGGGAACTGCTGCGCAGCCTCGGCGCGTACGTCGGCGTGGTCGTGCTCGCGCTGGCGCTGCACCAGTTCGTCGTCTATTCGCTGGTGCTGAAGTTCGCCGCCGGCTACTCGCCGGTGCGGTTCTTCCGCGGCGTGCAGGAGGCGATGGTGATGGCGTTCTCCACGGCGTCGTCGAACGCGACGTTGCCGACGTCGCTGCGCGTGGCCGACGAGAAGCTCGGCCTGCCCAGTCGCGTGTCGCGCTTCGTGCTGACGGTCGGCGCGACGGCGAACCAGAACGGCACGGCGCTGTTCGAAGGCGTCACCGTGCTGTTCCTCGCGCAGTTCTTCGGCGTGGAGCTGACGCTCGCGCAGCAGTTCACGGTGATGTTCGTCTGCATCCTCGGCGGCATCGGCACCGCGGGCGTGCCGGCCGGTTCGCTGCCGGTGGTCGCGCTGATCTGCGGCATGGTCGGCGTGCCGCCGGAAGGCATCGGCCTGATCCTGGGCGTCGACCGCTTCCTCGACATGTGCCGCACCACGCTCAACGTGACCGGCGACCTCATGCTGGCCACCGTGGTGTCGAAGGGCGAACCGGACGGGCCGGCAAGCGACGAAGCGGCCTAAGTGCCGCGACCGTAGGCATCGGCTGCATCGCTGCACCGCGCGTCCCGACCCTCACCCCAACCCCTCTCCCGAGGGGAGAGGGGCCAAAGCGGGCGACATCCCCGGCCCGGGGTGTGACAATGGGCGTCCGCCGGCCGGGCAGCGCGCCCGGAGCCCCGCGCGGCCTCCTCCCGCAGCCGAAGACCGCCCGACGCCATGACGACGCCCAGCCGCCGCGACCTCGCCAACGCCATCCGATTCCTCGCCATCGACGCGGTGCAGGCCGCCAATTCCGGCCACCCGGGCATGCCGATGGGCATGGCGGACATCGCCGAGGTGCTCTGGAACGACTACCTGCGCCACAACCCGGCCAATCCGGACTGGTTCAACCGCGACCACTTCGTGCTGTCCAACGGCCACGGCTCGATGCTGCAGTACGCGCTGCTGCACCTGTCCGGTTACGACCTGCCGATCGAGGAGCTGAAGAACTTCCGCCAGCTGCACTCGAAGACGCCGGGCCATCCGGAAAACTTCATGACGCCCGGCATCGAGACCACCACTGGTCCGCTCGGCCAGGGCTTCGCCAACTCGGTCGGCATGGCGCTGGCCGAGAAGCTGCTCTCGCAGCGCTTCAACAAGCCGGACTTCTCCATCGTCGACAGCCGCACCTGGGTGTTCATGGGCGACGGCTGCCTGATGGAAGGCATCTCGCACGAAGCCGCCTCGCTCGCCGGCACCTGGGGCCTGCACAAGCTGGTCGCCTTCTGGGACGACAACAAGATTTCCATCGACGGCAACACCGACGGCTGGTTCACCGACGACACGCCGAAGCGTTTCGAAGCCTATGGCTGGAACGTGATCCGCGGCGTCGACGGGCATGACGCGGAGAAGATCAAGGCCGCCATCGAGCAGGCGCTGAAGTCGACCGACAAGCCGACGTTGATCTGCTGCCGCACCACCATTGGCTTCGGTTCGCCGAACAAGGCCGGCAAGGAGTCCTCGCACGGCGCCGCGCTGGGCAAGGACGAAGTGGCCGCCACGCGCGCCGCGCTCAACTGGAACTACGGCGAGTTCGAGATCCCGCAGGCGATCTACGACGGTTGGCGCAAGCGCGACCACGCCGGCGAAGAGAAGGCCTGGAACAAGCTGTTCGACGCGTACGCCAAGCAGTTCCCGGAACTCGCCGCCGAACTGACGCGCCGCTCGCGCGGCCAGCTGCCGGACGGCTTCGTCAAGGCGGCCGACGAGTACATCGCCAAGCTGCAGGCCGACGGCCCGACCATCGCCTCGCGCAAGGCCTCGCAGATGGCGATCGAAACCTTTGCGCCGCTGCTGCCGGAACTGATCGGCGGCTCGGCCGACCTGGCGCATTCCAACCTCACCCTGTGGAAGGGCAGCAAGTCCGTCGCGACCGACGATCCGAACGCGAACTACGTCTACTACGGCGTGCGCGAGTTCGGCATGACGGCGATCAGCAACGGCCTGGGGCTGCACGAGTGCTTCATCCCGTTCGACGCGACGTTCCTGGTGTTCAGCGATTACGCGCGCAACGCCGTGCGCATGAGCGCGCTGATGGGCTCGCACGCGATCCACGTCTACACGCACGACTCCATCGGCCTGGGCGAGGACGGCCCGACGCACCAGCCGATCGAGCACATCGCCTCGCTGCGCTACATCCCGCACAACGACGTGTGGCGCCCGTGCGACGCGGTCGAATCGGCGGCGTGCTGGAAGGCCGCGATCCTGCGCAACGACGGCCCGAGCTGCCTGATCTTCTCGCGCCAGAACCTCGCGCATCAGCAGCGCAGCGCGCAGCAGGTCGCGGACATCGAGCGCGGCGGTTACGTCCTGAAGGATTCGGTCGGCGCACCGGAGCTGATCATCATCGCGACCGGCTCGGAAGTCGGCCTGGCCATGGATGCCGCCAAGCAGCTCGGCGACCAGGTGCGCGTGGTGTCGATGCCGTCGACGACGGTGTTCGATCGCCAGGACCCGGCGTACCGCGAATCGGTCCTGCCGAAGGCCTGCCGCAAGCGCGTGGCGATCGAGGCCGGCGTCACCGATTTCTGGCGCAAGTACGTGGGCCTGGACGGCGCGGTGATCGGCATCGACGAGTTCGGCGCCTCGGCCCCGGCCGAACAGCTGTTCCCGTACTTCGGCTTCACGGTCGAGAAGGTGGTCGAGGCGGCGCGTTCGCTGTAACGATCACGTTCGCGCTCCATCGATGCGAAAGAAGCGGCTTCGGCCGCTTTTTTCGTTTGGGCTTCGCGCTACGAACCGCGGCTGCTCTCCACCAGCGCCAACGACACCAGCCGCGCTTCCAGTCGCTCGCCGAATCCCTGTGGCGACGCAAGATCCATGCGTTCCAGCGCCTCGCGATCGAGCGCCTTCGCGCCCAATGCGCGCCATACCGTGCGCAGCTTCGCGCCGCGCATCGCGGTGTTCGATTTCAGCCACGCCAACGCCTTCACCAGTCGCTGCTCGACCGGCGTGAAATCGCTGCCCAGCGGGTAGTCCGGCAGCGCGCCGCTCGTGTGGAACGGTCGTAACGCCGCGGCCAGGCGTTCGGGCGTATTGCGCGACGCGGCCGGGGGCAAGGCGAAATCCGCGCGCAGCTTGCCTTCGCGCCTGGCGACATCGATCAGACCCTGCTGGAAACGCACATCGGCGATGGCCACCATCGCCATCACGCAATCCTCGTCGCAACGTCCGCGGATGTCCGCGATTCCGTACTCGCTGATGTACACGTCGCGAAGGTGGCGCGGGATCGTCGTGTGCCCGTAGTTCCATACGATATTCGACGTGACGCGGCCCCCGGATTCGCGCACCGAACGCACCATCAGCACCGAGCGCGCGTCCGGCAGCGCATGCGCCATCGCCACGAAGTTGTACTGCCCGCCGACGCCGGACACGACGCGACCGTCTTCCAATGCATCGGACGTCGCGGCACCGAGCGCGGTGGCCATCATGCAGGTGTTGAAGAAGCGTGCGTCGCGACGTTGCAGGCGCTCCAGTTCGATGTCGCCGACCAGGTCGTTCACTTCACCAACGCGACGCATGCCGATCGCGCGGCGCGTGTCCGGCGGTAGGTCGCGCATCCACGCGTAGAACTCCGGCGAGCCGAGATAGAACGCGCCGTGCAGGAATTCGCCCTGCTGTTCGAGCAACGCCAGATCGTGCGCGCTCGGGCCGCCGCGTTCGATGCGCTGCATCGCCGCCAGGTCGTCCACCACGCGGCGCTTGATGACGCCGACTTCGACCAGCTTGCGGAAGCCCTCGTTGATCATCTCGCTGCACCCGTACAGGCCGCGTTCGAATGGCGACAGCGTGTCGTCATCCGCACGCGGCGAGCCGAGTGCGCGCAACACGTCGCGATACGCCTCGTTGTCGACGTGGCGCAGCACGAGCGCATGGCAGAGCGCATCGGCAAGCGCGCCGATGCCGATCTGCAGGGTGCCGCCGTCGACCACCAGCGTGCTTGCATGGAAGCCGATGGCGTAGTCGGCGCGTGTGACCGGCTGGCGCGGCAGGCCGAACAACCGGGGATACGGGCCCGGCGGCGTCACGATGGCATCGAAGTAGTCCGGCGCGACCGTCGCGCTGCCACCGAGCCACGGCAGGCGCGGATCGACTTCGGCGATCAGCAGCGGGCGGGGCAACCCGCGCGCCACGACGGCATCGACCGCGTCGAAGGTCAGGTCGGTGTTGCACGACAGCGACAGGCGCGACCCGTCGGGCGAGCGCGCGACCTTCTGCACGATCGCATTGAGTCCGCGGTCGGCGAGCGCCCGGGCGACGTGCGTGTAGTTCAGGCTCGCGTAACGGCGCTGCACCGGCACGGAGTTCAGCATCGCGCCCGATTGCAGGTAGAACTCCTCGATCTCGACGTGCGACGGCAGCGCGTTGCGCTTGAGCGCCTGCACGTACGCCAGTCGCGGGAAATCCGCGCCGAAATGACGCTCGACGAACGGCTTCACGAAACGGCCTTCGAGTCCCTTTCCGCCGCCGGGCGGATCGAGCGACAGCGCGGTGTACAGGTGCAGCGGGCGCGAGGTGTCGCTTTCGACGCGCGCATACAGCGCGTTGAGGAGCCGGTGCGGCTTGCCCAGGCCAAGCGGCGCGCCGATGTGCAGCGGGCCGGCGAGGCGCTTGAGCAGGAAATCGGCCGCGGTATCGACCGAATCGAAGGTGAGGGGAGCGGGGCGGGGTTCCATGGCGGAAGCCTAACGTGATCGACGCGCTTCCGGATCGCTCAGATCCGGTCGATGGGAATCCGGAGGTAGCGAACACCGTTGGTGTCCGGCGGCGGCAGCGCGCCCGCCCGGATGTTGGTCTGCACGGCCGGCAGGATCAGCGCCGGCATCGCCAGCGTCGCATCGCGCGCCGTGCGCTGCGCGACGTAATCGTCCTCCGGGATTCCATCGCGCACGTGGATGTTGTCGCGACGCTGCGCGCCGATCGTGGTCTCGCACGCGATCTCGCGCCCGCCCGGGCCGTAGTCGTGGCAGACGAAGACGCGCGTGTCGTCGGGGAGCGAGCCGAACAGCCGGCGGATCGACCGGAACAGCGTGCGCGCATCGCCGCCGGGGAAGTCGCATCGCGCCGTGCCACTGTCGGGCATGAACAGCGAGTCGCCGGTGAACAGCGCATCGCCGACGAGGTAAGCGCAGCTGTCGCTGGTGTGGCCGGGCACGGCGACGACGCGCGCGTCGATGGCGCCGATGCGGAACGTGTCGCCGTCGGCGAACAGGCGGTCGAACTGCGAGCCGTCCGCGCGGAAGCTGTCGTCGAGGTTGAACACCGGTGCGAGGGATTTCTGCACGTCGACGATGCCCGCACCGATGGCGACCTGAGCGTTCGGCCACTGCGACTTGAGCCACTGCGCAGCGCTCAGGTGATCGGCATGCGCATGCGTTTCCAGGATCCACTGAACGTCGAGGCCCCGATTGCGTGCGGCGTCGACGACCTTCTGCGCCGACGTGGTCGACGTGCGTGCGGCCTTCGCGTCGAAATCGAGCACGGGATCGATGATGGCCGCGGCGATGCCAGACGGATCGCGGACCAGGTACGTCCACGTGTTGCTGTCGGCGTGGAAGAACGGCTGGATGTCGGGATTCATCGCGATCTCCGCGCGGGGCCGGACGCCCCGCGGCGCCAATCTAGCGGATCGCCGCGACCGTTGTGATGCGGCCTCGTTAAGACCGCCGAGGCCAGGCCGGCGCGAGCGCGATCAGCGAGACAGCGCGGCGTTGAGCGTCACGGCCAGTTCCGCGCCGCCACGACGCAGCTGCTCTTCGGCCAGCGGGCGCCAGGTCTGCACGTACGCATCGCCGATCGTCGCCTTCGCCGGATAGAAGCCCGGACGAAGCACGATGCGGCATGAGGCTTCCGCCCACTGCGCCGACGGCGGCGACAGCGGCTGCGGCGGCAGGTCCACGGCCAGCGGCATCGCGCGCAGCCGCTGCAGCCACGCGGCTTCCTCGAGGTTGGCCGCCTTGAGCATGCCGCTGTCCCACAGCGAATGCAGGTTGGTGCCGCGTCCGTCGAACTGGAGCTGGAAATCGTTGCCACCCTTGTCGCGGCCGAAGCCCGCATGCAGCGGCTGGTGCGCATCGCCGACGAAATGCACGACGAACTTCAGCGCCTGCAGGCGTTCGGCCTTGCTGCGCGAGGCGTCGGCGAGGATCGCGGTCTGCGCGCGGATCGCCTCGACCACGCAGTCGCCGTCCTTGCAGTGTTTCGCGGCGTCGTACCGGCAGTCGTCCTCCGCGATGTTGACGTAATGCCAGCGGCTGCTGCGCTTG
Organism: Lysobacter soli; assembly: GCF_003382285.1. GTDB lineage: Bacteria > Pseudomonadota > Gammaproteobacteria > Xanthomonadales > Xanthomonadaceae > Lysobacter_J > Lysobacter_J soli. The sequence continues at coordinate 30,359 of NZ_QTJR01000014.1, read as the reverse complement.
CCGAGGTCGGGATCGTGTTCGCGCAGTTCGTCGGCCCAGCTCGCGATGCCGGGCAGCGTCGGATCGGCTTCGCCTTCCAGCAGCCGGGCGATCTGCGCGCGCGCCTGCGGCGTGAGGTCGTCCCACGCGAGCGCGGCGACGAGGCGATGGCCGAGACGGCCCCACGCGTGCGCCGGATGCGGCACGAGGAGCAGGGCGATGACGAGGGCGGAAAGAATGCGGGCCATGCCGGCATTTTAGCCGGCACGGCCCTGCGGGAGGATTGCCGTCCGAGCGCATTCGCGCGTCAGGCGATGCACCGTGGCGCTATCAGAACTTCATGACGTACGCCGCGCCGTAGACGATCGGATCGATGTTCACCGTGCCAAGGTCCGCGCCGTCCAGTTTCACGTCGGTGTCGATGTCGATCCAGCGTGCGTCGATGCGGATCGCGCTGCGTTCGTTCAGCGCGAAGTCCACGCCCGCATGCGCGGCCAGGCCCCAGGAATCGTCGAGCTTGAGCTTCGATCCGGCCAGCGCGCCACGCGTGTCCTCACTGAAGAACGTCGTGTAGTTCACGCCGGCGCCGAGGAACGGCGACACCTTGCCCTTGGTGTTGAAGTGGTACTGCAGCGACACGGTCGGCGGCAGCTGCTTGGTGCTGCCCACCGTGCCCAGGCCGGCGATGCTGATGTCGTGCTCGAACGGCCACGCGGCGATGACTTCCACGCCGAGGTTGTCGCGGACGAAGTATTCGAAGGTGAGCGTCGGCTTCACGTCGGTGTCGACGCGCACCGGCAGGGTGCCGTCGGCCAGGCGGCCGTTGCCGGATTTCGGATCGACCGCGTGGACGCCGACGCCCAGCGTCCAGTCGCCCTTGGACTGGGCGAGAACGGGCGTGGCGGCACCGGCCAGGGACAGCGCCAGCGCGCAGGCGAGGAAGGTCTTTTGCATGGGAGCGTCTCGTAGGGAAGCGTGTGTGGGAACGCTTCCAGTCTCCGCAGCGGATCAAACGGGCGCTTGATCATGATCAATTCAGTCCCGCAGGCCCGGGCGCGGCCGGCGAAACGGGACCGCCCTGTTAGAATGGGCGCTCGCGGTTTCCCCTCGTCCGGGCTCGCTCGCCCGGGCTTCTCACGACCACCCGCCGCGCGCGTCGCGGCCGCAGGAGCTTGGAACTCATGACCATCAAGGTTGGCATCAACGGCTTTGGCCGCATCGGGCGCAACGTGCTGCGCTCGGCCGTGCAGAACTTCGCTGGCGAGATCGAGATCGTCGCCATCAACGACCTGCTGGAGCCGGAGTACCTGGCCTACATGCTGCGTTACGACTCCGTGCACGGCCGCTTCAAGGGCGAGGTGTCGGTCGAGGGCAACACGCTGATCGTCAACGGCAAGAAGATCCGCCTGACGCAGGAGAAGGATCCGGCCGCGCTGAAGTGGGACGAGATCGGCGCTGACGTCGTCATCGAATCCACCGGCCTGTTCCTCACCAAGGAAACCTGCCAGAAGCACCTCGACGCCGGCGCGAAGAAGGTCATCCAGTCGGCGCCGTCGAAGGACGACACGCCGATGTTCGTCTACGGCGTGAACCACACGACCTACAAGGGCGAGGCGATCATCTCCAACGCGTCGTGCACGACAAACTGCCTCGCGCCGCTGGCGAAGGTGCTGCACGACAAGTGGGGCATCAAGCGCGGCCTGATGACCACCGTGCACGCCACCACCGCGACGCAGAAGACCGTCGACGGTCCGTCCAACAAGGACTGGCGCGGCGGCCGCGGCATCCTGGAGAACATCATCCCGTCCAGCACCGGCGCGGCGAAGGCCGTCGGCGTGGTGATCCCGGAACTCAACAAGAAGCTCACCGGCATGTCGTTCCGCGTGCCGACCTCGGACGTGTCGGTCGTCGACCTCACCGTCGAACTCGAGAACTCCGCGACGTACGCCGAGATCTGCGCCGAAATGAAGGCCCAGTCGGAAGGCGCGCTCAAGGGCATCCTCGGCTACACCGAAGACAAGGTCGTCGCCACCGATTTCCGTGGCGATGCGCGTACCTCGATCTTCGACGCCGAAGCCGGCATCGCGCTGGACGGCACCTTCGTCAAGCTCGTCAGCTGGTACGACAACGAGTGGGGCTACTCGAACAAGTGCCTGGAAATGGTCAAGGTCGTCGCGAAGTAACCTGCGACCGACGCGATACCCGCAAGGGCCGGCTCGATGCCGGCCCTTGCTGTTTCCGTGCTCGGCGAATCGCGCCAAACCCCTTGTTTTCGACCGCTTCGGCCGCACTACACCGTCATGAACGACACGCGCGACATGCCCGGTCCGTCCGGCGAAGACGCCCTTACCGAGCGGCACCTGGCCGAGCTGGTCGACCGCTTCTACGAACGCGTTCGTGCCGATGCCGAACTCGGTCCCGTCTTCAACGCCGCCATCGACGACTGGCCCGAACACAAGCGCATGCTCACCGCGTTCTGGTCGTCGGTCGCGCTCGGCACGAAGCGGTATCGCGGCAATCCGATGGCGGCGCATCGTCCGCATCCGATCCGCGTCGAACATTTCGACCGCTGGCTTTCGCTTTGGCGGCAGACCGCACGCGAAGTACTGCCCGCCGACCAGGTCGAACGCGTCTGCGCATACGCGGAGAAGATCGGCTACAGCCTGCGCTACGGCCTGGGTTTGATGGAGCGCAAGGGCGCGTTGCCGCTCGGCCTGCCGACCGTCTGAGGTCGACATTCGCCCATCGCGGTGCGGTTGCAATGCGCCGTTGATTCGCCGAGGCTGCGATCCCGAAGGGGCTGGAACGACAGGACCGCCGACGGCGGCAACCGGCCCGGGGACATCGCATGGAAGGGTTGCTGGTTCTGGTCGCGCTCGCGGTGCTCGCCGTGCCCGTGCTGCTGATCGTCACGCTGGTATCGCTGGGCGGAGTGAAGACGCGCGTCGCGGAGCTGGAGCGACAGCTCGACGCGATGCGCCGCGCGGCCAGCGCGCGCGAAACCGTGACGGCACCGCCGCGCGAAACGCCCGCGGCCGCGCCCACGCCACCGGTCACGCCGCCTCCTGTTCCCGAAGCCGCGCCACCGCGCGAAACGCCGCGTCCCACGCCCAGGCCGACGCCCGCGGACCTGCCCGAAGCCTGGCGCGTCCAGGCATCCGAACCCGAAGCCGAGCCCGAAGCCCCACGCGCGCCGCCGCCGCGGGCCCGGGTCGCGCCCGCGCGTCCGGACATCGTCACGATGGGCCTGCGCATGGTGCAGCGCTGGTTCATGACGGGGAACGTGCCGGTGAAGATCGGCATCCTCGTGCTGTTCGCAGGCGTCGCATCGCTGCTGAAATACGCGAGCGACCAGGGCTGGATGCGCATGCCGATCGAATTGCGGCTGGCCGGCATCGCGGGCGCGTCGCTCGCCGCGCTGGTCTTCGCGTGGCGCAAGCGCGAGCGCAACCGTGTCTTCGCGCTGAGCCTGCAGGGCGGGGCGATCGGCATCCTGCTGCTCACCGTGTTCGCCGCATTCAAGCTCTACGGTCTGCTGGATGCCGGGCCTGCGTTCGCGCTCAGCGTGCTGTTGATCGCCGGCGCAGGTGCGCTGGCGGTCCTGCAGGACGCGAAGGCGCTGGCGGTGTTCGCGCTGCTCGCCGGATTCCTCGCGCCGATCTGGCTGTCGACAGGCAGCGGCAACCATGTCGCGCTGTTCTCCTACTACGCCGTGCTCAATCTCGCCATCGCCGGCGTGGCGTGGTGGAAATCGTGGCGCGTGCTCAACGTGCTCGGTTTCGTCTTCACCTTCGGCATCGGCGCGCTGTGGGGCGTGTCGGCGTACCGGCCCGGGAAGTTCGCGACGACCGAACCCTTCCTGCTGTTGTTCTTCGCGATCTACCTGGCGATTCCGCTGCTGCACGCACGGCGCCAGCCGGAAGGTCGTCGAGGCCTGGTCGAAGGCTGCCTGATGTTCGGCACGCCGCTCGTCGCCTTCTCGATGCAGGCGGGACTGCTGGCGGGCGATCGCCTGCCGCTCGCGTTCAACGCGCTGGGCCTGGCGGCGATCTACGCACTGCTCGCCGCGTGGCTGCGTCGCCGCGACGGCTACGGCGCACTCACGCCGATGTACGCGCTGCTGGCGGTCGGTTTCGCGACGCTCGCGGTGCCGCTGGCGTTGTCCGCTCGCGCGACGGCGAGCGTGTTCGCGCTGGAAGGCGCGGCGCTGGTGTGGCTCGGCCTGTACCAGCAGCGCCGATGGCCGCAGTTCGGCGGCACCTTGCTGCAGCTGCTCGCCGCGTTCGCGTTCGTCGTCGGCTACGCGCCCGCGGGCGAGGTCGCCATCGCCAATCCGGTGTTCATGAGCGCACTGCTCATCGCGCTGGCGGGATTCGCGAGTGCGTGGAGTTACCGCAGCCGGCCGGGCCACGACACGTTCGCCGCGGCGTTCTACCTGTGGGGTCTTGCGTGGTGGCTCGGCAATGCCGTAAACGAAATCGAGCGTTTCGTGGCGCCGATGCACCGCGCCGACGTGCTGCTCGCGTTGATCGCGGTAACTGGCTGGATCGCGGCCGAAGTGCAGCGACGCCGTCCGGCCACCGCACTCGCCTGGACCACGCTGGGGGCGCTCGTCGCGGCGGGTCCGATCGCCTGGGTGCAGGCGCAGGTGCACGCGCATCCGTTCGCCGGCCACGGCGCGTGGAGCTGGCTGGTGTACGCCGTGCTCGGATTGCGATCGCTCGTGTGCCTGCGCGCGAGCGCGCACGCAGTCGCCGCACGGGCGCAGTTCGTGTGGCTGCTGGTGTGGCCACTGGCGATATCGTTGCTGCTCGACTGGCTCTGCGTCCGCTTCGCGCTGGCCGGCGGGTGGCGCGTGCTGGGCCTCGCGCTGCCGTGGTGCACGCTCGCCGCGTTGAGCCTGTTCCGCTGGCGATGGCTGTCGATGCCGCTGGGCGAGCGTTTCGATGGCAGTCGCGCCGCGTTGCAGGCGGCGGGGTTCACGGTGCTGGCGGTGGGCTGGCTGCTCGCGCTCTTCAGCGCCGACAGCGGCGCGCCGTTGCCGTGGATTCCGCTGCTCAACCCGCTCGAGCTCGCGCAGCTTGCGGTGCTTGTGCTGTTCGCCTGCTGGCTGGTCACCGACGAGGCGCCGGACGCGCTGCGCCGGCTGCGGCCGATCACCCTGTCGCTGGCCGGCTTCGCGCTCGTGACCGCGAGCGTGCTGCGTACCGTGCACCATTGGGGAGGCGTCGCCTGGAGCGACGCGATGCTGCACACCAGCCTTGCGCAGACGAGCCTGAGCGTGACATGGAGCGTGCTCGGCGTGATCGGCTGGGTGCTCGGTTCGCGCCGCGGACAGCGCGGACTGTGGCTGGCCGGCGCGGTGCTGATGGGCGTCGTGCTCGCGAAGCTGCTGCTGATCGACCGCGGCAATCTCGGCAACGGCTTGGGCATCGCCTCGTTCATCGCCTACGGGCTGCTGTGCACCGTGGTGGGTTACATCGCGCCGGTGCCCCCGCGCCACGCTTCCAACACCGATCACGCGGAGACCGAACCTGCATGAAGAAGTGGCTCCTGCTCCTCTTGGTGCCGTTCGCCGCGACCGCCGGCGCGCAGTACGCGCGCGAGTGGCCCCTGCAGCTGGTCACGCCCGATGCCGGCGCGTATCGCGTCGAGCTCGATGCGTCCGTCTACCGGCAATTGCAGTCGCCCGCGCTCGCCGATCTCGACGTGCTCGACGCGCGGGGCGAACCCGTGCCGGCGGCATTGCTCGATCCGTCCACGCCTGCGGTGCCGGAAGTGCGCACGGCCGAGCTGCCGTGGTTTCCGCTGCCGCCGCGGTTCCGCGGGAACGATGTCGCCTCGATCAGCGAGATCGACACCGACGGCCGCCTGCGCCGCGTCGAACTGCGCGACGGAGGCGGTGGTTCCGTTGCGGGCAACGGGTTCCTGCTCGATGCCAGCGGCGTCGAGTGGCCGATCGACGCGATTCGGGTGAAGTGGGACGCAGGGCAGGCGCCGTTAGATATCGGCGTGAGCGTGAGCGCGTCGGACGACCTGCGCGAGTGGCGCGTCGTCGCCGACGGGGCGCGCCTGATCGAGCTGACCAACGCCGGCCAGCGCGTCGTGCGCGACCGCATCGAACTCGCGCCGGTGAAGGCGCGCTACCTGCGCGTGATGCCGCTGGAACCTCAGGCGCAGCCGCTGCGCGTTTCGGCGGTCGTTGCCGAACTCCAGGCGACGCCCGTCGCGGCGCAGTGGCAGTGGAACGTGCTGTCGGGCAGGCGGGTGGACGACGCCAATGGCGACGTGCATTACGAGTACGAACTCGACGGCCGATTCCCGGTCGCGCGCGCGGACATCGCGCTGCCCGGCAACAGCACCGGCCAATGGCGACTGCAGGCGCGCGACGACGCGGTACAGCCGTGGCGCGACGTCGCCGCACCGTGGCTCGCCTTCCGCCTGCAAGGGCAGGGCAATGGCGATGCCTCGCCGCCGCAGCCGCTGTCGGGCCTCCATCGCGAACGCTACTGGCGACTGACGCCCTTCGGTGGCGCGCGGCCGACGGATGTTCCGCAGCTTCGTCTCGGCTACCAGCCGGAGACGCTGGTGTTCGTCGCGCGCGGCGAAGGCCCGTTCGTGCTGGTCGCCGGCAGTGCGCGCTCGACCCGTGGCGATGCGCCGATCGAACCGCTCGTCGAGGCCATGCGTACGCAGCGCGGCGCGCAGTGGCAGCCGGCGATCGCGACGTTGGGCGAGTCGACCGAGCGCGGCGGTGCGTCGGCGCTCACGCCCGCGCCGGTGCAGCGCGACTGGAAAACGTGGTTGCTGTGGGGCCTGCTGGTTGCCGGCGCAGCGCTCGTCGCCGGCTTCGCCATCAGCCTGCTTCGCAAGCCGCGATAGGCGCGCGCCGGCCCAGTCAGTTGATCGTGTAGCCGGCCAGGCGCCAGGTGTTGTCGTCGTCGTAGTGGAGCGAGACGAGTTTCTCGGCGACGCGGTTGGTCGAGAAGCGCGTCTGGAAGCGCGCGCTGACGTATGCGCCGGCCGGCACGTTGCCGCCGGCGGGCACGAGGTTCCGCGACACCGACGTCCATTCGCGCGATACCGGCGTGCCCAGCGCGTTGCGCCGGGTGGCGATGCCGTCGACGAACTGTTTTTCGGTGGCGGCGGCGCGCGCGACCGGCGATGCGCCCTGCCAGACCTGCGCCGTCTGTCCCTGGTCGATCAGCTGCGCGACCGTCAGCGCAGCCTGCACGACGGCGTTGGGATCCGCCGACGGTGCGGCGCGCACGACCGCCGCGGGTCTTGCGGGCGCGGGCTGCGGCGGCGTCGCGGGAGGCGTCTGCGCGATGGCGGCGAACGAGGCGCCGAACAGCAGCGCGATGGCCAGCGGAAGGCGTGCGTTCATGGCGTGGCTCCGTTGGTGCGTCACGCGGAGCCGGAAGTCTCGCCGGGGCGATGTAAAGGCGACGCGAGAACGATCGTTTCCGCGCCGCCCTCGCTCAGAACGCCGCGTCGAATGCCACTTCGCCTTCCACGCCGACCTGGTAGGCCGACACGCGGCGTTCGAAGAAGTTCGTCACTTCCTGCACGTCCTGCAGGTCCATGAAGGCGAACGGATTGGTCGCGTTGAAATGCTTCGGCAGGCCCAGCTGCGCGAGGCGCTGGTCGGCGCAGTACTGCAGGTATTGGCGCATGTCCTTCGGCGACAGCCCCGCGACGCCACCGGACAGCACGTCCTGCGCGAACTGCATCTCGCATTCCACCGCTTCCTCCAGCATGCGGACCACCTGCGCCTTCAGTTCGTCGTCGAACAGGTGCGGCTCCTCCTCGCGCGCGGTGCGGATCACTTCGAACGCGAACGCCATGTGGCAGCTTTCGTCGCGGAACACCCAGTTCGTGCCCGACGCCAGCCCGTGCAGCAGCCCGCGCGAGCGCAGGTAATAGACGTACGCGAACGCCGCGAAGAAGAAGAGGCCTTCGATGCAGCACGCGAAACAGATCAGGTTGAGCAGGAACTGGCGACGCTGTTCGACGGTTTCGATCCGCTGCAAACCCTGGATCGAATCGATCCACTTGAAGCAGAACTCCGCCTTCGCGCGGATCGACGGAATGTTCTCCACCGCCGCGAAGGCCTTCGCGCGCGCGACCGGATCGGGCAGGTACGTATCCAGCAGCGTAAGGTAGAACTGCACGTGCAGCGCTTCCTCGTACAGCTGGCGTGACAGGTACATGCGCGCTTCGGGCGCGTTGATGTGCTGGTAAAGGTTCAGCACGAGGTTGTTCGCCACGATCGAATCGCCCGTGGCGAAGAACGCGACGAGGCGTTCGATCAGGTGGCGCTCGGCCGGCCCGAGCTTGTGCTTGAGGTCGTTGACGTCGAGCGAAAAGTCGACTTCCTCGACGGTCCACGTGTTGCGGATCGCGTCGCGGTACATCTCGTAGAACTGCGGATAACGCATCGGCCGCAGCGTGAGGTCGAAGCCGGGGTCGAGCAGGCGGGGCGTGTGCGACATGGTCATTCTCGTCTGGGACCTTGCCCTTCAGCGGCAGCCGTTCCGCGATCCTGCGGAAGGGGAGGGAGGCAAGCCACGCATCGGCTGCCGGCTGAAGGGAAGGTGTTCGGTAGTGCTTGAAATGGAATCCCTTCTCCCGTCCACGGGAGAAGGTGCCCGGCAGGACGGATGAGGGCGCTCCACCGCACAGAGCGACTCGCCCTCACCCCAACCCCTCTCCCGCATGCGGGAGAGGGGCGTAAGTCACTGGCACGCCTCGCACGCTTCCGGATTCTCGAGCGAACACGCCACCGCGTCGGCCGGCGTGACTTCCGGCTTCGGCGCCTGCGCGGCGGCGCCGCTCACCGTCGCCTTCGCGATCTTCGTCGCCGGTCGCGAGCGCAGGTAGTACGTCGTCTTCAAGCCCTTCTTCCACGCGTACATGTACATCGACGACAGCTGGCCGATGTTCGGGCTTTCGATGAAGAGGTTGAGCGACTGGCTCTGGTCGATGAAGGCGCCGCGCTCGGCGGCCATGTCGATGAGCGACCGCATCGGCAGTTCCCACGACGTGCGATACACCGCGCGCAGCGATTCGGGAATCGCGTCGACGCCCTGGATCGAGCCTTCGGACATCTTGATGCGGTCGCGCAGTTCCGGCGTCCACAGGCCCAGCGACTTCAGTTCCTCGACGAGATAACGGTTCACGACGAGGAAGTCGCCCGACAGCGTCTCCCGCTTGAACAGGTTCGACACCTGCGGCTCGATGCATTCGTAGCAGCCGGCGATCGACGCGATCGTCGCCGTCGGCGCGATCGCGACCAGCAGCGAGTTGCGCAGGCCGTGCTCGCGGATGCGTGCGCGCAGCGCGTCCCAGCGTTCGGGGTCTTCGGGCACCACGCCCCACGCATCGAACTGCAGCTCGCCCTGCGCCGCGCGCGTGTCCTCGAAGCTGGGATGGCGGCCACGCTCCATCGCCAGTTCATTGGACGCCGACAACGCGTGGAAATAGATCGCCTCGGCGATGCGCGCCGACAACGCACGCGCGGCATCGGAATCGAACGGCAGGCGCAGCTTGAAGAACACGTCCTGCAGGCCCATCACGCCCAAACCGACCGGACGCCACTTCAGGTTCGCGCGACGCGCCGTTTCAATCGGATAGAAGTTGAGGTCGATGACGCGGTCGAGCTGGCGCACCGCAAGGCGCACGGTCTCGGCGAGCTTGTCGAAATCGAAGCGTCCGGCATCGCCATGCAGCGGGCCGTCGGCGAACACCTCGACGTGGTGCGAGAGATTGATCGACCCCAGGTTGCACACCGCGGTCTCGTCCTGCGACGTGACTTCGAGGATTTCCGTGCACAGGTTCGACAGGTGCACGACGTTGCCGTCGCGAGCGGTCTGGTTGCACGCGCGGTTGGACTTGTCCTTGAAGTTCATCCAGCCGTTGCCGGTCTGCGCGAGCGTGCGCATCATCCGCGCGTAGATGTCGCGCGCCTTCACCTGCTTGGTCGCCAGTCCGGCGACCTCCGCCGCGCGGTACGCGCGATCGAACGCCTCGCCCCACAGGTCGGTCAGCTGCGGCACCTTCGCCGGATCGAACAGCGACCATTCGCCGTCGGCTTCGACGCGGCGCATGAATTCGTCGGGGATCCAGTTCGCGAGATTGAGGTTGTGCGTGCGGCGCGCCTCGTCGCCGGTGTTGTCGCGCAGTTCGAGGAATTCCTCGACGTCCGCATGCCACGGCTCCAGGTACACGCACGCCGCGCCCTTGCGCTTGCCGCCCTGGTTCACCGCGGCGACGGACGCGTCCAGCGTCTTCAGCCACGGCACGATGCCGTTCGACAAACCGTTCGTGGAACGGATCAGCGAGCCGCGCGAGCGGATGCGCGTGTACGACAGGCCGATGCCGCCGCTGAACTTCGACAGCTTCGCCACGTCCATGTAGCGCTTGTAGATGCCTTCGAGCGAATCGTCCGGCGAATCGAGCAGGAAGCAGCTGGAGAGCTGCTCGTGCGTGGTGCCGGAGTTGAACAGCGTGGGCGAGGACGGGATGTAGTCCAGCTGCGCCATGCGCTTGTACAGCGCGAGCGCTTCGCCGACGTCCTCGCTCAGCGCGCAGGCGATGCGCAGGAAGAACTGCTGCGGCGTTTCGATCACCGTGCGCGCGGTCGGATGGCGCAGCAGGTAGCGGTCGTAGAGCGTGCGCAGGCCGAAGTAGTCGAAGCGCTGGTTGTGCGCGTTGTCGATCGCGTCGTTGAGCTTGCGCGCGTGCGCCTGCACGAACGAGAGCAGGCGATCGTTGATCAGCCCCAGCTCATGCCCGCGCTGCACCGACTGCGAGAACGCGTGGATCTCGATGCCGGCGACTTCCTTCTCGATCACGCCCGCGAGCAGGCGCGCGGCCAGTCGGCCGTACTCGGGCTCTTCGGCCGTGAGCAGCGCGGCGGTGCGGATCGACAGTTCGTCCAGTTCGCGCGTGGTCGCGCCGTCGTACAGGCCGGAAATCGTGCGCGTGGCCACGCGCATCGGATCGACGGAGAACAGGCCTTCGCACGCACGCGTCACGGCGCGGACGATCTTGTTGAGGTCGACCGGTTCACGACGGCCGCTTCGCTTGGTCACCGTCATGGTGAGGTTGGCGGCGGGCGGCGTCAGCGCGAAACCGGGATCCATGTCGGATGCGCGGGTCTCGGGCGGACGCGTCGCGCTCTCGCGGGCAGGCGTGGCGACGGGGGCTTGCGTGGTGGTGGTCATCGGCGACTCCGGTGCGTGGGCGCACGTCTGGCCGTCCTCTCCCTCGAAGGACGACGCGGGCGCGGGAGTCGAAGCGTGAATGCGGGGTGTCGCGCAGCCCGAGATTCGGGCGGGCGACGGTGCGAACCGTCGCGTGCAGCGACACCGACCGTCTTCCCTCCGAAGACTCCGTGGCCGGTCACCGCGCGGTGTGCAACGCGCGGTTGTCGGCAGGTCTTCGGACTCGGGACATGACGCGAACACGAAGGTCGCATCGCCTACCGGTGGCCGCTTCCCGGGCATCCCGCCCAGTGCCATGGCCACCTTCGTTTCCCATACCGCTGCGGGGCAGTGCTGGATTCCCACCAGCTTCCCGTTTTAAGCCGACCTGCGAAGGCCGGCACCGACGGGCCACAACATAGTGGGGGTGAGTGGATCCGTCAACGCAAAATCTAGTGGATAACAGCAGAATCGAACATGCGCGAGATTTGCCCATGCGGATGCGGCAGGGGACAATGCACGCCCTCGCGCCGCGCCTGCACGCTGCGCCGCGCCGTCTTCTCACCCCCATCCACCCTTCCATCGAAGGGCCGCAGAGGAAGCTTCCATGTCCATCGTCCGCATGTCCGACCTCGACCTCCACGGCAAGCGCGTGCTCATCCGCGAAGACCTGAACGTGCCGATCGACGGCGGGCGCATCACCTCCGAACAGCGCATCACCGCCGCGCTGCCGACGATGAAGCTCGCGCTGGAGAAGGGCGCTGCGGTCATGGTCACCTCGCACCTGGGCCGTCCGAAGGAAGGCACGTGGACGCAGGAGGACTCGCTGGCGCCGGTCGCGAAGCGCCTGTCGGAGCTGCTCGGCATCGACGTGCCGCTGGTGAAGGACTGGGTCGATGGCGTCGACGTGAAGCCGGGCCAGCTCGTGCTGCTCGAGAACTGCCGCATGAACGTAGGCGAGGGCAAGGACGACGAGGCGCTGTCGAAGAAGTACGCCGCGCTGTGCGACGTGTACGTCATGGACGCGTTCGGCACCGCGCATCGCGCACAGGCGTCCACGCACGGCGCGATCCGTCACGCGAAGGTCGCCGCCGGCGGCCCGCTGCTGATGGCCGAACTCGACGCGCTCGCCAAGGCGCTCGACAACCCGGCGCGCCCGCTGCTGGCGATCGTCGCCGGCTCCAAGGTGTCGACCAAGCTCGAACTGCTGTCGTCGCTGGTCTCGAAGGTCGACCAGCTGATCGTCGGTGGCGGCATCGCCAACACGTTCATCGCCGCGATGGGCCACGGCGTCGGCAAGTCCCTGGTCGAAATGGACCTGATCGACACGGCGAAGAAGATCATGGCCGACGCGAAGGCGCGCGGCGCGGACATCCCGGTGCCGGTCGACGTCGTCGTCGCGCCGGCGTTCGCCGCCGATGCGCCGGCGACGGTGAAGGCCGTCGACGCCGTGGGTGCAGACGACATGATCCTCGACATCGGCCCGCAGACCGCCGCGCGTTATGCGGAGCTGATCAAGGCCGCCGGCACCGTCGTGTGGAACGGTCCGGTCGGCGTGTTCGAATTCGACGCCTTCGGCAAGGGCACCGAAGTGCTCGCGCGCGCGATCGCCGCATCGAAGGCGTTCTCGATCGCCGGCGGCGGCGACACGCTTGCGGCCGTGGACAAGTACGGCATCGAGGAGGACGTGTCGTACATCTCCACCGGGGGCGGCGCGTTCCTAGAGTTCCTGGAAGGCAAGGAACTGCCGGCGGTCGCGGCGCTGAAGGCGCGCGCGTAACCACCGCGTTGTAGCCCGGGTAAGCGAAGCGCTACCCGGGTTGCCTGCACCATGCGCATCACCCCGGGCGCGCTTCGCTTGCCCGGGCTACAAAAGCATTCGAGTACCCGCATGACCACGCTCTTCTTCGACATGGACGGCACCCTCATCGATTCGGCCGTCGGCATCACGCGCTGCGTCGAGCACGCCATGGTGCAGATGGGCCTTCCGGTGCCGCCGCACGAGGAACTGCGCCGTTGGATCGGCCCCGCGCTGCGCACCAGCTTCGGGCCGCTGCTCAACGACGATGCGAAGGTCGAGCAGGCCGTGCTGCATTACCGCGACCGCTTCGAGACGCACGGCTGGGCCGAGCACGAGGTCTACGCCGGCATCGGCGAGACGATCGAAGCGCTGCACGCCGCCGGGCATCGCCTCGCCGTCGTCACCGCGAAGAACGAGCCGCACGCGCGCAAGATCGTCGACCACCTGCCGTTCGGCCATCGCTTCGACGACGTCATCGGCGCCACGCTCGACGGCCGCATCAGCCACAAGGACCAGCTCATCGCCGAAGCGCTGCGCCGGTTCGAGCTTCCTGCCGACGCGTGCTGGATGATCGGCGACCGCCGCATGGACATCGAAGGCGCGCGCCATCACGGCATGCGCAACATCGGTGTGCTGTGGGGTTTCGGCGGCGAAGCCGAGCTGCGCGAAGCCGGCGCGCTTCATCTGGCGCAGGCGCCGGGCGACATCCCGGTGCTGCTCGCGGCGTGACCGCGTTGCCTCGCGTGAGGCGGATCACACGGATTTCACGGATCGGCCAACCGCTCTGATCGGGGCAATACGCGCCGCAACGCGCTCCAGCGCGCCGCGCCCCGGTTCAAGTCGCATGCGCCCCGCGCACGCCCCCGCGTCGCGATCCTCTCCACACGGCCTTGCGCCCGATGGTGGTCTGCTTTCCACCCGGGTTTTTCAGACCACTTGGATGGATGCGATGGTGTATGGCGGCGTGACTGGAGCGGTCGAACCGAAACGGCGGACAGCTGTGCTAGCGTCGCGGGGTTCCAGGGACCGCCATTCGATGACGACTACAAAACGCCGCACCAAGATCCTCGCTACCCTCGGCCCGGCCACCGATCCGCCGGGCGTACTCGACGCGCTGCTCTCCGCCGGCGTCGACGTTGTCCGCCTCAATTTCTCGCATGGCGATCCCTCCTCGCAGATCGCCCGCGCGCAGGCCGTGCGCGACGCCGCGCAACGCGTCGGCGTGGAAGTCGGCATCCTCGCCGACCTGCCCGGCCCGAAGATCCGCATCGAACGTTTCGCCGAAGGTCGCGTGCTGCTGAAGACCGGCGACCGCTTCGACCTGGTCGCCAGCAATGACGCACCGCCGGGCAATCTGCGCGAAGTCGGCGTGAGCTACCTCGGCCTGCCCAACGACGTGCGTCCCGGCGACGTGCTGCTGCTCGACGACGGCCTCCTGCAGCTGCGCGTGGGCGCGGTCGAAGGCGAGCGCATCGTCACCACCGTGCTCAACGATGGCGTGCTGTCCGATCGCAAGGGCCTGAACAAGCAGGGCGGCGGCCTGTCGCTGGGCGCGCTGACCGAGCGCGACAAGGAACTGATCGCCGTCGCCGCCGAACTGGGCGCGGACTTCATCGCCGTGTCGTTCTGCCGCAACGCGCAGGACATGCACGATGCGCGCGAGATCGCGCGCAGCCACGGCAGCGATGCCGCGCTGGTGTCGAAGATCGAGCGCGCCGAAGCGATCGAGAACCTCACCGAGATCGTCGATGCCTCCGACGTGGTGATGGTCGCGCGCGGCGACCTGGGCGTGGAGATCGGCGATGCCGAACTGCCGGGCCTGCAGAAGAAGATCATCCGCGAGGCGCTGGAGCGCAACAAGGTCGTCATCACCGCCACGCAGATGCTGCAGTCGATGGTCGACAGTCCGATCCCGACGCGCGCCGAAGTGCTCGACGTCGCCAACGCGGTCATCGACGGCACCGACGCGGTCATGCTCTCGCAGGAATCGGCCGCTGGCCGCTATCCGATCAAGGCGGTCGAGGCGATGGCGCGCATCTGCCTGGGCGCCGAACGCCAGTTCAACCACGACACCGATTTCGAAGCCGCACCGCGCAACCTCGAACGCGCCGACCAGGCCATCGCCATGGCGGCGATGTTCCTGTCCGAGCACATCGGCGTGCGCGCGATCATCGCGATGACCGAATCCGGCGGCACGGCGCGCTTCCTGTCGCGCTTCCGTTCGCAGGTGCCGATCTACGCGCTCTCGCGCCACGACGGCGCGCGCCGCCGCATGGGCCTGATGCGCGACGTGGTCGCCTACAACTTCGACAGCCGCGGCCTGACCTCGCGCGATGCCGCGCGCAAGGCGGTCAAGGCGCTGTTCGAGCAGAACCTGCTCAGCGTCGGCGAACGCGTGATGTTCACCAGCGGCGACCACATGGAGCAGCTGGGCGCGACCAACACGCTGCGCCTGCTGCAGGTGGGCGAGGGCGGTTCGGCCGAGGGGCTGGGCGAGCTGTAACCGGACGCGCTCGCGATTGCGACGTGGCGTCCACGATGGCGCCACGTTGCCGGTGGACCACCGCGGCGCATGTAAACGCATACATCCCAAGTGGTATTGAAATCCGGGGTGTCCGGTCTGCAAGTGGTTGATTTTTCGTCGCGTTGACCGGCTCTTTGCACGGCGACGTGGCTATAATGATGGGCTTCCCACCGCTCCCGCAGGACGACCCATGAGCATCGAACAGCTTGCCGAAACCGCCCAGGCCATGGTGGCCCCGGGCAAGGGCATCATCGCCATCGACGAGTCGGGCGCGACCTGCGCCAAGCGCTTCGCCGGCGTCGGCATCGAGAACACCGAAGAAAACCGCCGCCGCTACCGCGAGCTGCTGCTCACCACGCCGAAGCTGAGCGACTACATCTCCGGCGCGATCCTGTTCGACGAAACCATCCGCCAGTCGACCTCCGACGGCGTGCCGTTCGCCAAGTACATGAGCGAGCACGGCATGATCCCGGGCATCAAGGTCGACAAGGGCACGCACAACCTCGCCGGCTTCCCGGGCGAAGTGGTCACCGAAGGCCTCGACGGCCTGCGCGCGCGCCTGGAGGAGTACTACAAGCTCGGCGCCCGCTTCGCCAAGTGGCGCGCGGTGATCAACATCGGCGAGGACATCCCGTCGGGCACCTGCATCGACGCCAACACGCACGCGCTCGCACGTTACGCCGCGCTGTGCCAGGAGCAGGGCCTGGTGCCGATGGTCGAGCCGGAAGTGATCATGGACGGCAGCCACGACCTCGATACCTGCTACGAAGTCACCGAAGTCACGCTGCGTTCGCTGTTCGCCTCGCTGTACGAGCACAGCGTCATGCTGGAAGGCACGATCCTGAAGGCCTCGATGGTCGTGCCGGGCACGACGAGCGGCGAAGACGTGGGCTACGACGAAGTGGCCGCCGCCACGCTGCAATGCCTGAAGTCCACCGTCCCGGCGACGCTGCCGGGCATCGTGTTCCTGTCGGGCGGCCAGTCGGACGAAGCGGCCACCGCGCACCTGAACGCGATGAACCAGATGGGCCCGAACCCGTGGCCGCTGTCGTTCTCGTACGGCCGCGCCATGCAGGCCGCCGCGCTGAAGCTGTGGTCGCAGGACCTGGTGAACAACTTCGCCCGTGCCCAGCAGACCGTGTACGAGCGCGCCCGCGACAACGGCCTGGCCGCGCTGGGCCAGTGGAAGCAGGCCGCGTAAGCGCCGGCGACCATCGCGATGCAGTACCGAAAAGCCGGCCCCGCGCCGGCTTTTCCTTTATGGGCTGCCCGATTCGGATGAGCGCGCACACATCGCCTCTACGCGACGTGCACGCCGTGTAGACGAGGATCCGGCCTGCAGGCACGCGGGAACGGATCCCGTTGATCCGGATCAAGTCCGCTCCCCGGGCCCTTCAGCAGACTGGACGTCACGGACGCCAAGGCACCGGTGTCCTCGCGCAAGCGAACGACAGGAGCGGCCATGGACCAGCCAGATGACAATGTCATCAAGCGGAGAGAACGCGCGGCCTTCCTGCTGCTGACGGCGGTGGTGTTCCCGCTGCTCACGGTGATGATCGTCGCCAGCTACGGCTTCATCGTGTGGTTCTGGCAGATGTTCGTCTCCGGCCCGCCGACGGGGCACTGACATGGCGGCGCCGGACCGGTCCCGACGCGCATTGCTGTTCGGCCGCCGTGCGGCGACCGCGCCGCTGCGCCCGCCGTGGGCGCTGGACGAAAACGACTTCCTCGACGCCTGCACCGCCTGCGGCGCGTGCGTCGATCGCTGCCCGGAGCGTGTGCTCGTGCGCGGCACGAACGGACGCCCGGTGTTCGATCCGCGACTGGGCGAATGCACCTTCTGCGGCGATTGCGAAAGTGCCTGCGTGCCGCGCGCGCTGGATCGTTCCGCCACGAACGAGCCGTGGGCGTTGAAGGCATCGATCGCCGACGTCTGCCTGCCGCGCCAAGGTGTGGTCTGTTCGAGCTGTCGCGACGCGTGCCCCGAGCGCGCGATCGCCTTCCCGCTCACCGCACGCATCCCGCTTCCCACCATCGATCCCGAACGCTGCACCGGCTGCGGCGCCTGCGTCGGCGTGTGCCCGGCACAGGCCATCGCACTTTCGGCGCGTGCCACGGAGGCCGCATGAAACCCGACGACAACGCGACCCGCGACGTCCACATCGCCAGCTTCGTGGTGCAGCACCGCGTCGAAGCCGCCGACGCGATCGACGCACACATCGCCGCGAGCGACGACCTCGACCTCGCGCTGCGCGCGGACACGCGGAGCGTCGTGCTGTGCGAATGCGCCGACCAGTACGCGGTGCTCGACCGCATCGACGCGTTGCGCGCGCTGCCCGGCGTGCTCAACGTCGCGCTCGTCTACCACCACGCCGAGCCGCGCGAGGCGCTCGACGCGCCGGTGCGTCCGGCGCCCGATATCCACGCTTCCGGAGTCGCGCCATGACCACACGCCGCGAGTTCATCCGCAACACCGCCGTCGCCACCGCCGCGGCCGCCGCCGGCCTGCCGCTGCCGGGCGATACCGCCAACGTGCTGACCGAAGGCGACCTGACCGCGCTGAAGTGGGACAAGGCGCCGTGCCGCTTCTGCGGCACCGGTTGCGGCGTCAACGTCGCGGTGAAGGAAGGGCGCGTGGTCGCCACGCACGGCGACGTGCATGCCGAGGTCAACCGCGGCATCAACTGCGTAAAGGGCTACTTCCTGTCGAAGATCATGTACGGCAGCGATCGCCTGACCTCGCCGCTGCTGCGCAAGAAAAACGGCGTCTACGCGAAGGACGGCGAGTTCACGGAAGTCACGTGGGACGAAGCCTTCGACGTGATGGCCGCGCAGTTCAAGAAGGTGCTGAAGGAGAAGGGCGCCGACCACATCGGCATGTTCGGTTCGGGCCAATGGACGATCTGGGAAGGCTATGCCGCGAACAAGCTGATGAAGGCGGGCTTCCGCAGCAACCACATCGATCCGAATGCGCGCCATTGCATGGCCTCGGCGGTGATGGGCTTCATGCGCACCTTCGGCATGGACGAGCCGATGGGCTGCTACGACGACATCGAAGCCGCCGACGCGTTCGTGCTGTGGGGCTCGAACATGGCCGAGATGCATCCGATCCTGTGGACGCGCGTGACCGATCGCCGCCTAACGCATCCGCACGTGAAGGTCGCCGTGCTGTCGACGTTCGAGCATCGCAGCTTCGAACTGGCCGACATCCCGATCGTCTTCAAGCCACAGACCGATCTGGTGATCCTCAACTACATCGCCAACCACATCATCACCAGCGGCAAGGTCAACCGGCAGTTCGTCGACCGGCACACCAGTTTCAAGCGCGGCAACGACGACATCGGCTACGGGCTTCGCCCCGACAATCCGCTGGAACTCAAGGCGAAGAACGCGAAGGATGCGAACGGCGGCGAGGTCATCGACTTCGACCAGTTCGCCGCATTCGTGAAACCGTACACGCTCGACAAGGCCGTCGAGATGACCGGCGTGGAGCGCGGCTGGCTGGAGAAACTCGCCAACCTCTACGCCGATCCGAACGTCAAGGTGATGTCGTTCTGGACCATGGGTTTCAACCAGCACACGCGCGGCGTGTGGTGCAACAACATGGTCTACAACATCCACCTGCTGACCGGGAAGATCGCGACGCCCGGCAACAGCCCGTTCTCGCTGACGGGGCAGCCGTCGGCATGCGGCACGGCGCGCGAGGTCGGCACGTTCAGCCATCGCCTCCCGGCGGACATGCTCGTGGCCAATCCCGAGCATCGCAAGCATGCCGAGGAGATCTGGAAGATCCCGCACGGCATCATCAATCCGAAGCCCGGTTACCACGCGGTCGAACAGAACCGCATGCTCAAGGACGGCAAGCTCAACGCGTACTGGGTGCAGGTCAACAACAACATGCAGGCCGCGGCGAACCTCTACGAGGAAACCTGGCCGGGCTACCGCAATCCGCAGAACTTCATCGTCGTGTCGGACGCGTATCCGACGGTGACCGCGCAGGCGGCTGACCTCATCCTGCCCGCCGCGATGTGGGTGGAAAAGGAAGGCGCGTACGGAAACGCCGAGCGGCGCACGCAGTTCTGGCACCAGCTGGTGAATGCGCCGGCACAGGCGCGTTCGGACCTGTGGCAGCTGATGGAATTCTCCAAGCGCTTCACCACCGACGAATGCTGGCCGGCCGACATTCTCGCGGCGAATCCGCAGTTCAAGGGCAAGACGCTGTTCGACGTGCTCTACAGGAACGGCAACGTCGACCGCTATCCCGTCAGCGACATCCAGCAAGGCTACGCGAACGACGAATCCACGCACTTCGGCTTCTACGTGCAGAAGGGCCTGTTCGAGGAATACGCAACGTTCGGTCGCGGCCACGGCCATGATCTCGCGCCGTTCGACGCGTACCACAAGACGCGCGGCCTGCGCTGGCCGGTGGTGGAAGGGCGCGAGACGCGCTGGCGCTATCGCGAAGGAAGCGACTCCTACGTGCCGCCGGGCGAAGGCTTCCGCTTCTACGGCAACAAGGACGGCCGCGCCGTGATCTGGGCGCTGCCGTACGAACCGGCCGCCGAATCGCCGGATGCGGAATTCGACCTGTGGCTGGTCACCGGTCGCGTGCTGGAGCACTGGCATTCGGGCTCGATGACGATGCGCGTGCCGGAACTGTTCCGCAGCTTTCCCACCGCGATGGTCTTCATGAACCCGGACGACGCGCGCAAACGCGGCCTCAAGCGGGGCGACGACGTGCGCATCGTGTCGCGTCGCGGCGAGATGCGCACGCGCGTGGAAACGCGCGGCCGCAACCGCATGCCCGAGGGCGTGGTGTTCGTGCCGTGGTTCGATGCCGGGCAGCTCATCAACAAGGTGACGCTGGACGCGACCGATCCGATTTCCAAGCAGACCGACTACAAGAAGTGCGCGGTCAAGATCCTGGGCGCATAGGAGGCCGGCCATGAGCAACGCATTCGCGCGCAATCGCCCGCTGTGGATCGCAGGCGCGCTCACCGTCGCGGTGATGGTGCTGGTGTTCATCGCCGGCTGGCTGTTCGGCAGCGGCAGCGAGAAGAAGGACGAGGCGCGGCGCGAGGTCGCCGCGCAGAAGGCGCATGTCGTAGCGCCGGATTCGGCGCTTGGTCGCACCGACCGTCGTCAGATCGACGCATTGCGCCGTGGCATTCCCATCGACCAGGAAGCGGCGCCGCAACCGTTGTGGCACGTGCAGAACATGGACGTGAAGCGCGAGCGCGCGTATCCGATGCAGCCACCGACGATCCCGCACGCGATCGACGGCTATCAGGTCGGCAGGAACAGCAACCGCTGCATGCTCTGCCACGCGCGCGCGAACGCCGAGAAATTCCAGGCGCCGCCGGTGAGCGTCACGCACTACATGGATCGCGATGATCAGTTCCTGGCGACGATCTCGTCGCGTCGCTACTTCTGCAACCAGTGCCACGTCGTGCAGACCGACGCGCCGCTGCTGGTCGGCAACACCTTCCAGACGATCGACGCGGTGCTCGCCGCGGCAGAAGCCGGCACCGCCACCGCGGAAGCCGCAAAGGGGCGGCCGTGATGCGCCGGCTGTGGCAATGGTTCTGGCGCGGGTTCCAGCCGTACTGGCTGACGTTGCGCCGGCCGAGCGTGCATTACAGCCTGGGTTTCCTGGTGGCGGCGGGCTTCGTCGCCGGCATCGTGTTCTGGGGCGGTTTCAACACCGCGCTGGAGGCGACCAACACGGAGGAGTTCTGCACCAGTTGCCACGAGATGCGCGACAACGTGTTCCAGGAATTGAAGACGACGATCCACTACACCAACCGATCCGGCGTTCGCGCGACGTGCCCGGACTGCCACGTGCCGCACAAGTGGACCGACAAGATCGCACGCAAGATGCAGGCATCGAAGGAAGTGTGGGGAAAGATCTTCGGCACGGTGAACACGCGCGAGAAGTTCCTCGATCACCGGCTGGAACTGGCGATGCACGAATGGGCGCGGCTGAAGGCCAACGATTCGCTGGAATGCCGCAACTGCCACAACTACGAATCGATGGACCTGACGCGCCAGAGCGCACGCGCCGCGCAGATCCACCAGCGCTGGCTGGTCACGCGCGAGAAGACCTGCATCGATTGCCACAAGGGCATCGCGCATCACCTGCCGGACATGGCGGGGATTCCGCAGGGGTGAGGAGCGGCGCTTGCGCGCCACTGGCGCGCGCCGCGACGAACGCCCGGGCAGGAGGCCCGGGCAGGGTCATCCGGAGCCGGTCGCGTGGCGCCATGGATGGCGGCGGCGCGGTAGGCAATGCGGCGCTCTCGCAGTTGTTGTTGCCTCGCCGTGCCTTTGAAATTGCGATTGCGGTCATACGGGACATCGCGCTCGCACATACCTGCCGTCATTCCCGCGAAGGCGGGAATCCATGGACTTTTCACGCTTTACCCGCGGTGCGAGGTAACGCGAGCGGAAACCCCGTGCGTGAAAGCATGGAACGTCCCTGGATTCCCGCCTTCGCGGGAATGACGGTGACGTGGTTTGCCGGTGCGGGAATGCCCAAGCGTGTGGAGCTTGGGTCTTGGCCCTCGCTGGCTTTAGCCCCTCTCCCGGGACGGCGGTTTCAACAAGGCCACTGAGCGCCGGGCAGAAGCGCGCCCCCATCGCACGCGCCCTCACTCCGCCAGAACCTTCCGATAGATCCCGGCCATCTCCTCGCCGAAACATGCGAACACCACGCGGACCGGCGCGTCGTGCGTGCCCAGCCACGCCCGCACCTCGCGCACCGCGATCGGCACCGCGCGTTCGGGTGGATAACCGTAGATGCCGCAACTGATCGCCGGAAACGCGATCGACGCGACGCGCTGCTCCATCGCCAACCGCAGCGACTCGCGATAGCACGAGGCGAGCAGGGCCGCTTCGTCGGAATCGCCGCCGTGCCAGATCGGCCCGACGGTGTGGATGACATGCCGCGCAAGCAGTCCGTGGCCACCGGTGACGCGTGCCTCGCCGGTCGGGCAGCGCACGCCGGGGCGCACCTGCGGCAGTGCGCGGCATTCGTCGAGCAAGCCGGGGCCTGCCGCGCAATGGATCGCGCCGTCCACGCCGCCACCGCCGAGCAGGCTTTCGTTCGCGGCGTTGACGATGGCGTCTACGTCGAGGGTGGTGATGTCGGTTTGGTGGATTTCGATGGGCATGGGTTTTGGCTGGTCTGAACGCACAGCGCGGCGCTTTGCGGCAACGACAGGTCGCCCTTGCCGCTTCGTTGCCCCTCACCCCAACCCCTCTCCCGGTGGGAGAGGGGCTTCAATAGCAACCCCTTTCCCGTGGGAGAGAGGTTCAACACCGCGCGGGCCTAACGATTACGGCAACGAAGCCAGCCACTCATCATCCGACCCCTCGTTCACGCCCTCGAACAGGAACGTGGACAGGTAGCGTTCGCCGGTGTCGGGCAGCATCGTGAGGATGACCGAGCCTTCCTCGGCGTTGCGTGCGACTTCCAGCGCCGCGGCGGCGGTGGCGCCGGAGGAGATGCCGACGAAGATGCCTTCTTCCTGCGCGAGGCGGCGCGCGGTGTCGCGGGCGAGGACGTCGTCGATCGGCAGGATCGCGTCGGCGACATCGCGATTGAGCACTTCGGGCACGAAGTCCGGCGTCCAGCCCTGGATCTTGTGCGGCTGCCATTCCTTGCCGGCCAGCAGCGACGCGCCCGCCGGTTCGCAGGTCGTCACGCGCACTTCGGGGCGCGCGACCTTCAGCACTTCGCCCACGCCGGTGAGCGTGCCGCCCGTGCCCCAGCCGGTGACGAAGTGGTCGAGCCGGCGGCCGGCGAAATCGCGCAGGATTTCCGCCGCGGTCGTCTGCCGGTGGTAAGCGGGATTGGCCGGGTTCGTGAATTGCCGCGCGAGGAACCAGCCGTGCTTCTCGGCCAGTTCGGCGGCGCGGCGCACCATGCCGCTGCCGCGCTCGGCGGCAGGCGTGAGGATGAGTTTCGCGCCGTAGGCGCGCATGAGCTTGCGCCGTTCCATCGAGAACGAATCGCTCATCACCGCCACGAACTTGTAGCCGCGCGCCGCGCACACCATCGCCAGCGCGACGCCGGTGTTGCCCGAGGTCGCTTCGACGACCGTGTCGCCGGGCTTGAGCTGGCCGCGCGCTTCGGCGTCCAGGATGATCGCCAACGCAAGGCGATCCTTCACCGAACCGCCGGGGTTGAAGGCTTCGACCTTCGCGTAGAGCGTCACGTGCTTCGGCGCGAGGCGGTGCAGGCGGACCACCGGGGTGCGGCCGATGGTGTCGAGGATGCTGTCGTGGATCATCGGGAAACTCCTGGGGTCGGGGCCTGAGGGCGAAGTGGCCTGGAGCGGGGACGCAGGACGCGGCCGGAAGCGGCCATCGGCAGGCGCCGATGCGCCGTCGCGGCCGTCCACGAGACCGTCATCGGAGAGTGCCACAGTCGGGTGTCAGATCCCGTTCGGTACCGTTTGGAACTCGGGCCGCCGGTCGGGAGCCGGCCTTGCGCGATCTGGCGCCTGCGGCCGTTTGCGCAATGAGTTGTCAACCAATGGGCTACGCAGCCGTTGATGCCCGACCGCTAGAATCCCCGGGCTCCAACGTCACACCACGTCAGTCCCCTCCAGGCGATCGCATGCGACCTTGTTCCAGATTCAGTTTTCGCGCCCTTCGTGCCGGCCTCGTGCTGGCCCTTGTCGGTGCGACCGTCGCATGCGGCAGCAATGGCGCCGAGCAACGCAAGGACGGTGGCGGCGATCGCCCCATCCCGGTCACCACGCAGCAGGTGCGCATGCAGCCCTTCAGCGACACGCTGCTGGCGCTGGGCAATGTGAAGGCGCGCGAATCCATCACCGTCACGGCGAAGGTCAGCGAGACGGTGCAGCAGGTGCATTTCGAGAGCGGCGACGTGGTGGCCGCCGGCGCACCGCTGGTCACGCTCACCGGCCGCCAGCAGCAGGCCGCGTTCGAACAGGCGCAGGCCACGGCGAACGAAGCCGAGCGCCTCTACCAGCGCCAGCGCGAACTCGCCGACCAGCAGCTGGTCGCGCGCTCCACGCTCGATACGCAGGTCGCGCTGCGCGATGCCGCGCGTGCGCGCGTCGCGCAGATGCGCGCCGACATCGGCGATCGCGTGATCCGCGCGCCGTTCGCCGGCGTGCTCGGCATCCGCCAGGTCAGCCCGGGTGCGCTGGTGACGCCGGGCACGGCGATCGCCACGCTCGACGACACCGCACGCGTCTACGTCGATTTCCCCGTGCCCGAGGCGATGATCGCCACGCTCGGCGTCGGCCAGCAGGTCGCCGGCACGAGCACGGCGTATCCGGGTCGCACGTTCGAAGGCCAGGTCAGCACGGTCGATGCGCGCGTGGACGAAGCCACGCGTTCGGTCGTGGTGCGCGGCGATTTCGCCAACCCCGACCGCGCGCTGCGCCCGGGCATGCTGCTGCAGGTGCGACTCTCGCGCCCGGAACGCCAGGCGCTGCTGGTGCCGGAAATCTCCATCGTGCAGGTCGGCACCGATTCGTTCGTGTACCGCGTGAAGCCCGATTCGTCGGTCGAACGCGTCGACGTGAAGATCGGTGCGCGCCGCGAAGGCCTGGCCGAAGTCACCGAAGGACTGAAGGTCGGCGACCGCATCGTCGTCGATGGCACCGGCAAGCTGCGTGTTGGCGCGCGAATCGTCGACGCCGCTGGCGACAAGGTGCCGGCGGGCGAAGTCGGCGCGGCCACCAAGAGCAGTTCGGCCAAGGCCGGCTGACCACAGGGCGCATGCGATGAACCTGTCCGACCTTTCGATCCGACGACCCGTCTTCGCCACGGTGATGAGCCTGCTCATCATCGTGCTCGGCGTGATGGCGTTCTCGCGACTGACGCTGCGCGAACTGCCGGCGATCGATCCGCCCATCGTGTCGGTGCAGGTGGAATACCCCGGCGCTTCGGCGGCGGTGGTGGAAACGCGCATCACGCAGATCCTGGAAGACGCGCTCGCCGGCATCGAAGGCATCGAGACCATCGAATCGCGCAGCGTGAACGGTCGCGCGTCGATCAGCATCGAGTTCACGCTCAACCGCGAGATCGAAGCCGCCGCCAACGATGTGCGCGACGCGGTGAGCCGCGTGCTCGACCGCATGCCGGACGAGGCCGATCCGCCGGAAGTGGAGAAGGTCGAATCCGACGCCGATCCGATCCTGTGGCTGAACATGAGCTCCACGCGCATGGACACGCTGCAGCTGTCGGACTATGCCGAACGCTACGTGGTCGATCGCCTGTCCTCCGTCGACGGCGTCGCGCAGGTGCGCATCGGCGGCCAGCAGCGCTACGCGATGCGCGTGTGGCTCGACCGCGACGCGCTCGCCGCGCGCGGGATCACCGTCAATGAAGTGGAAAACGCGCTGGAAGCGGAGAACGTCGAGCTTCCCGCCGGCCGCATCGAATCCAACGCACGCGACTTCACCCTGCGCGTGGCGCGCAGCTACCAGAAGCCGGAAGACTTCGCGCAGATCCCGCTGGGCAAGGGCACCGACGGCTACGTCGTGCGCCTGGGCGACGTCTCGCGCATCGAGCTGGCCTCGGCCGAACGCCGCGCGTACTACCGCAGCAACGGCGAGCCGAACATTGGCCTGGGCATCGTCAAGACCTCCACCGCCAACAGCCTCGACGTCGCGCGCGCCGTGCGCGAGGAAGCCGAGAAGGTGCAGAAGACTTTGCCGGAAGGCACGAAGATCTTCGTCGCCTTCGACACCACGATCTTCATCGAGTCCGCCGTCGAGCGCGTGTACCACACGCTGATCGAGGCGATCGTGCTGGTGCTGGTGGTGATCTGGCTGTTCCTCGGCAGCTTCCGCGCCGCGCTGATCCCGGCAGTCACCGTGCCGGTGTGCCTGATCGCCGCGTTCATCCCGCTGTACCTGTTCGGCTTCTCGATCAACCTGCTGACGCTGCTCGCGTTGGTGCTCGCGATCGGCCTGGTGGTGGACGACGCCATCGTCGTGCTGGAAAACATCCAGCGACGCACCGACCTCGGCGAGCCGCGCCTGGTCGCCGCCAAGCGCGGCACGCAGCAGGTGGCGTTCGCGGTGATCGCGACCACCGCCGTGCTGGTCGCGGTGTTCCTGCCGGTCGGCTTCATGGAAGGCAACACGGGGCGCCTGTTCCGTGAATTGTCGGTCGCGCTCGCAGGCGCGGTCGCGATCTCGGCGTTCGTCGCGCTGACGCTGACGCCGATGATGTCCTCCAAGTTGGTGCGCCCGCACAACCAGGAGAAGTCGAACTTCATCCATCGCTGGGTGAACGCCCGCCTGGATGGCATCACCACGCGCTATCGCGGACTGCTCTCGCGCACGACGGCGCTGGCGACCTCGCGCATCTGGCTGCTCGTCGTCGGCGTGATGCTCGCGACGATCGTCGTGAGCGGCCTGCTGCTGAAGCTGGTGCCGTCCGAACTCGCGCCGGCCGAAGACCGCGGCTCGTTCCAGATCATGATCCAGGGCCCGGAAGGCGCCGGTTTCGACTACACCGTGAACCAGGTGCAGCAGGTCGAGAAGATCGTCGCCGCGCACACGGGCGAGGGCCAGACGATCCAGCGCTACAACCCGCGCGTGCCGGGCGGTTTCGGCGCGAGCGAGGAAATGCACACCGGCCGCATCGCGGTGTTCCTGCAGGACTGGAAGGATCGCAAGACCTCCACCGCCGACGTTGCCGATTCGCTGCGCGCCGAACTCGGGAAGCTGCCCGGCGTGCGCGCGATGCCGCAGGTCTCCGGCGGCCTGGTGCGTTCGCGCGGCCAGCCGATCAACATCGTGCTCGGCGGCCCGGAATACGCCGAACTGGCGCAGTGGCGCGACAAGCTCATCGCGAAGATGGAAGCCAACCCGGGCTTCTTCTCGGTCGATTCGGACTACAAGGAAACGCGCCCGCAGATGCGCGTGGAGATCGACCGCCAGCGTGCGGCCGACCTCGGCGTGCCGGTGACCGACATCGGCCACGCGCTCGAAACCATGATGGGCAGCCGCCGCGTCACCACCTTCGTGCAGAACGGCGAGGAGTACGACGTGATCGTGCAGTCCGACCGCGAACTGCGCGCCTCGCCGGAAGACCTCGCGGCGATCCAGGTGCGTTCGCGCGATGGCGGCCTGATTCCGCTGTCGAACCTGGTGACGCTGCGCGAGCTCGCCGAACCGGGCAGCCTCAACCGCTTCAACCGCCTGCGCGCGATCACCATCAGCGCCGGCCTCACGCCGGGCTATCCGATGGGCGAGGCGATCAAGTGGCTGGAAGACAGCGTGCGCACGGAGCTGCCCGACCACGCGCAGATCGACTGGAAGGGCGAATCGCGCGAATACATCCAGGCCGGCGGCGCGGTGCTGCTGACCTTCACGCTGGCGCTGCTGGTGGTGTACCTGGTGCTTGCCGCGCAGTTCGAAAGCTTCATCCATCCGTTCGTGATCATGCTCACCGTACCGCTGGGCGTGCTCGGCGCACTCATTGGCCTGGCCGCGACCGGCGGCACGCTCAACCTGTTCAGCCAGATCGGCATCGTGATGCTGGTGGGCCTGGCGGCGAAGAACGGCATCCTGATCGTCGAGTTCGCCAACCAGCTGCGCGACGAAGGCCGCAGCATCCGCGACGCGATCGTCGAGTCCTCGTCGGTGCGCCTGCGCCCGATCCTGATGACCTCGATCGCGACCGTCGTCGGCGCCGTTCCGCTCGTACTGGCCGGCGGCCCCGGCTCGGCCAGCCGCGCGACCATCGGCATCGTGGTCATCTTCGGCGTGTCGTTCTCGACGCTGCTGTCGCTGTTCGTCGTGCCGGCGTTCTACGTGCTGCTGGCCAAATACACGCGTTCGCCGGAAGCGGTGAGCCAGGAGCTCGAGAAGCTGGAGGCGAGCACGCCGTCGGTGGGCGGGCACGCTTGATGTAATAGCTCCTCCTCCGCTCGGATGATTCTGTCCCCTCTCCCGCTTGCGGGAGAGGGGCAGGGTGAGGGCAGGCGGCCGATATCGCTTCGGTTGCCCTCACCCCAACCCCTCTCCCGCATGCGGGAGAGGGGCTATGAGCGCGGCGCTTCCGTTTGACCTGAACCGCCATTCCGCCACCGAATGGCGGGCCGGTTACCCTGTGCGCATGCCCGCCCTCGCGCCCAGCTCCCGTTTCGAATCCGAACGCCTGACCGGCGAGGGCTTCGTCCTGCGGCCCTGGCGTCCGGCGGACCTGGAATCGCTGCTGCACCACGCGAACGACGCGCAGGTCGTGCGCGGCCTGAGCAGCCGCTTCCCGCACCCCTACACGCGTCGCGACGGCGAGCGCTTTCTCTCCGGCGAAGTGGTCGACCTGGACGATCCGGTGTTCGCCATCGAGGTCGATGGACACGCCTGCGGCGGTATCGCCGCGCGTCCCGGGGACGGCGAGCGCGGGCAGTCGGCCGAACTGGGTTACTGGCTCGGCCGCTCGCTGTGGGGCCGCGGGCTGATGACGCGCGTGGTCGCGCTGTACGCGCCGTGGGCGATGCAGCGCATGGCGCTGTTCCGCCTGCAGGCGACGGTGCTCGATTTCAACGAGGCCTCCGCGCGCGTGCTGCTGAAGAACGGTTTCATCGAAGAGGGCGTCGCGCACTGCGCCCTGTTGAAGAACGGCGAACCGCACGACCTGCGCGTGTTCGCCAAAGTGAGAAGGAGTCTGTGTGACGCACCGTGATCCCCCCAGCCGCCCGCCGCGCGGGCCGCGTCCGCCCGGCCCGCCCTCGCGCGATGCCGCATCCCCGTGGGGCGGCACGCACGTGCGCAGCCGCAAGGAGCGCTTCGAAGACAACACCACGCGGTTCCGCCGCGATCGCGCCGAACACGACGCGCAGACGCACGGCGGCCGTCGCCGCGATGCGCCTGCACACGACACGCGTGCGCATGAAGGCGAGCACGACGGCGAACACGCCGCGCATCCCGCGCGCGAACGTCGCAGCGCCGAGCTTCGCCTGTACGGCCTCAACGCGATCCACGCGGTGTTCTCGCGCCGGCCGCAGGCGATCCGCAAGCTCTACCTCGCCGAATCGCGAATCCCCGCGCTGCAGCCGCTGCTGAAGTGGTGCGTCGCCAACCGCGTGGGCTATCGCGTCGTCGACGAAACCGACCTGCACAAGCTCGCCGCGAGCAGCCATCACGAAGGCGTGGTCGCCGACGTGCTGCGCGAGGAGCCGGCCGCGCTGTCGACGTGGCTGCGCGACCTGCCGTCTGGTCCGCAATGCGCGATCTGGCTCGACGGCGTGGGCAATCCGCACAACTTCGGCGCGATCCTGCGTTCGGCCGCACACTTCGGCGTCTCGGCGATCCTGCTGCCGAAGCATTCCAACCTCGCGCTGTCGGGCGCCGCCGCGCGCGTGGCCGAAGGCGGTGCCGAAGCGGTCCCGCTCGTACGCCTGGGCCGCGAAGACAACGCCATCGCGCAGTTGCGCAGCGCCGGTTTCACGCTCGCCGCCACCGTGGTGAACGGCGGCACCGACGTCTTCGCTGCACCGTTGCCCGAACGCACGATCTACGTGCTCGGCGCCGAAGGCGAGGGCATGGATCGCGAACTCGCCGCGGCGTGCGACCTGCGTCTGTCGATCCCGGGAACGGGGCTGGTGGAAAGCCTCAACGTGGCGTCCGCAGCGGCGGTGCTGCTGGCGGCGTGGAAGGCGAAGCGGGGCTGAGGCCGCGCTTTGAGCCCCTCTCCCCTCGGGAGAGGGGTTGGGGGTGAGAAGGCGCTGCTTGCGAACCACTGGTTCGCGCGCCTTCGAACGCCCGAACGCCATGCGTTCGGGCCGGGGAGGGGCAACGGAGGAATGGCGTTGAACCGTCGTTGCGGCACAGCGCTGGGATGTTGCTTC
>NZ_QTJR01000013.1 GCF_003382285.1 Lysobacter soli | reverse complement strand
CGTCATCCCGGCGAAAGCCGGGATCCAGGCCCGTAACATCCGGGCACTCCGGCAGCGGTGAGTTACATCACCGTCATCCCGGCGAAAGCCGGGATCCAGGCCCGTAACATCCGGGCACTCCGGCAGCGGTGAGTTACATCACCGTCATCCCGGCGAAAGCCGGGATCCAGGCCCGTAACATCCGGGCACTCCGGCAGCGGTGAGTTACATCACCGTCATTCCAGCGAAAGCTGGAATCCATCTTGATCTTGTCGTTGCGGTTGCGCGTTGCTCTTGCTCGTCATTCCCGCGAAGGCGGGCCGCTTCTGGGCCGCCGAATGGCGGCACCATCCAGGGACTTTCCACGCTTTCCCGGTAACGTTCGAAGAGCAAAGAAGAATCACCAGCAAGCTTCCGATCGCCTGCGGCGCTCGGGTCACTTTTCTTTGCTCGCACAAAGAAAAGTAACCCAAAGAAAGTGCGTACAAGTCCAACCCAGTCCTACGACCGTAAAGCGAAAGGGCGCGTTCGCGATTCGTTTAGCCCGCGCTTGCGGCGCGGGCGTTCGGGCGATGCGCGAGCCAGTGGCTCGCAAGCACGCATCGCCCTCACTCCATGGCTCAGCGCTCACCGCCGCACGTCCTGTGCGGCGCCCTTCGGGGCTAGCAACGAACAGGCTGTTCGACAGCAGCAGCAAAAACAGCGACGCACCTCGGTCGAGGCGACGCCGCCAGATCGGTGATGTTTGATTCGCCGCCGAACGCGATGGTTCGACGCAGCGCTTCCTACGTCGTCGCAGCTGCCACCGGCGCCACGACCCGCTCCGGCCATACCGTTCTGGCCAGCAATTCGTCGTCCCAATCGAAGGCAAGCCGTCCTTCGCGCGACGCCTCTTCGGTGACGAACAGGCTCACGAAATTGAGGACGTTGCGTGCGTACATCTCGCTGGCGTGCACGGCGCCCATGCTGGCGATATTGAGCGGGCCTGAGATGGTGACGCCGCCGCTGTCGACGGTTTCGCCGGGACGGGTGAGTTCGCAGTTGCCGCCGGTCTCCGCGGCGAGGTCGACGATCACACTGCCCGGACGCATGCCGGCAACCATTGCGGCGGTGATGATCTTCGGCGCCGGGCGGCCCGGGACCGCGGCGGTGCAGACGATGACGTCCACGTTCTTGAGGTGTTCGGCCAGGCGACGCTGCTGTTCGGCGCGTTCCTCGTCGGTGAGCGCGCGCGCGTAGCCGCCTTCGCCCGCCGCGCTCACGCCCAGATCCAGGAAGCGGCCACCCAGCGATTCGATCTGCTCGCGCGTTTCCGGGCGCACGTCGAAACCTTCGACCTGCGCGCCCAGGCGCTTGGCGGTGGCGATCGCCTGCAAGCCGGCGACGCCCGCACCGACGATCAGCACCTTCGACGGCCGGATCGTGCCCGCCGCGGTGGTGAGCATCGGGAAGAAACGCGGCGCGAGTTGCGCGGCGATCAGCACCGCCTTGTAACCGGCCATGCCGGCCTGCGAACTGAGCACGTCCATCGCCTGCGCGCGCGTCGTGCGCGGGAGGCGTTCGAGCGGAAAGGCGAGCAGGTGGCGTGCGTTGATCGCTTCGCCGCGCGCGGCATCGGCTTGCGGCGCGAGCAGGCCGACGAGCGCCGCACCCTCGCGCAGGCCCATCAACGTCGCCGATGACGGCGGCTGCACGCACAGCACCAGGTCGGCATCGCGCAGTGCGGTATCGGCATCGTCGACGAGTTCTGCGCCCGCATCGGCGTACGCATCATCGGTGAAAGCGGCCTGCTGGCCGGCGCCGCGCTGCACGCGCACCTTCGCGCCGCGGGCGACAAGTTTCTTGCAGGTTTCGGGCGTCAGTGCGACGCGGCGCTCGCCGCTTGCGGTTTCGCTTGCCACGCCAATGGTGATGCCCGCCATCGCTGCTCCCCGTCCCGGTTGTTTCCGCATCGTAGCGGAAGGTCCGGCGGGGCGGGGAAGGCTGGGCTGTCAGATGGATCGTGGGCGGTGCGGGCCTGGGTCCCGGCTTTCGCCGGGATGACTTCGGTTCGGAAGGCAGTGCAGCCCGATCAATCGCGATCGCGCGGCGGCGGGCCGGGGGGCATGTCGGCCGGGGCGGGGTTGGCCTGCACCCACGCCTTGCGTTCCTCGGGCGACATCGCGCGCCACTTCGCCTTGAGGTCCCGACGCTGCGCGTCGTCGAGCGTGCGCATCTTCGCGAACAGCGCACGCGTCTGCTCACGTTGCTCGGGGCTCATGCTTTCCCAGCGCTGCATGCCGTGGCGCGCGCGCTTGCGCTGCTCGGGCGTCATCTGTTGCCAGCGCTGGGCGCGTTCGAGCATGCGCGCGCGTTCGTCGGGCTGCGTGTTCCAGCGGTCGCGGATCGGCGCCATCAACGTCTCGCGCTGCGCCGGCGTCAGCTGTTCCCACGCCGGCAGCGGCTTGGCGGGAGTGGTCGGCGGATCGGCCGCGAGCGCCGGCGCGCTGGCGATCAGCAGGGCGAAGGCGAGGGAAGTCAGGGCGTTGCGCATGTCACGGCTCCAGGGACGGCACGGCGTCGTCGTTCGACGCCAGCCAGAGGTAGAGATCGGGGTTCTCGTCGAGCGCGGCGATGGCCGTGTCGGCGTCGAAGGACGTGGCATTGGCCGGCGTACCGGTCGTCGCCACCAGCGGCGGTGCCGATGCCGTCGGCGCGGGCGCCTGCGCCGGACGCAACTGCAGGCCGATGGCGACGGCGAACACGGCTGCCAGGCCGCTGCCCAGCACCCAGGTGAAGCCGCGTCGCGGCTCGCGTTCGCCCGTCGGGCGCGCGGCCGCGTGGCGAGCAACACGCAGGCGTGCGCGCGTCGCGGAAGACACCTGCGAGACCGCCTGCGCGTGCAGGTCGCGCATGGCGTTGTCGAAGCGGTCGTCGGAAGTGTTCATCGTGTCGTCTCGCGGGATGTCATCGCCAATCCTCCAATTGCCGCTGCAGCGCTTCGCGCGCACGCGACAGATGGGTCTTCACCGCGCCTTCGCTGCAACCCATCGCCCGCGCGGTCGTGGCAACGTCGAGTTCTTCCAGCACGCGCAGCGTGAACGCCTCGCGCTGCCGGGCCGGCAAGGTCGCCAACGCATCGGCGAGCTTGCCGTAGGCCTCGCGGCCCTCATGCGCACGCGAGGGATCGGGCGCGTCGTCGGCCCAGTCGATCGCGCTTTCCTCGCGCTCCGGCGCCGGCATCAACCAGCGCAGGCGGAACGTGCGGCGACGCTGCACGTCGATGATGCGGCTGCGCAGGATGCTCCAGAACAGCGGTGTCCATTCCGCCGCCGGGCGCTCGCGGTAGGCGAGCATCTTCATCATCGCGTCCTGCACCGCATCGAGCGCGTCGTCGCGATTGCGCAGGCCGAGTTCGGCGAAGCGGAACGCCCGCGTGCCGATGCCGGCGAGGAATTCCTCCAGCGACGCGGGCAGCCGCACCGGGGCCGCTTCGTCTTCGGACGAAACGGCTTCGGCGGCGCCACGGGCGTGCGCGTCGGCCGCCGACAGCGGCGGCAGCTCGTCTTCGATCTCGCGATTCACGCGTCGGAGCATACGGGGTCGGCGTCAATGGCCGCGCCAACGGTCCCAGCGGCGCTCGACGCGATCGCCGCGACGATCCCATCGCGCGTCGGCCAGGTCGCCGCGGCGGTCCAGGCGTTGATCGATCCGGTCGCCCTTGCGGTCCAGGCGCACGGCGTTGTTCCCGTGCCCGAGTGCGGCCTGGCGATCGGCGCGCAGATCTAGGCGATGGTCGATGCGGTCGCCCTTTCGGTCCAGGCGCGCCTCGATGCGATCGCCATGCCGGTCGAACCGGCGATCGACGCGATCGCCGAAATCCCCCGCGCTGGCCGCCGACACGGCGCCCAGCGCGCACACGCCCAATACCGCCATCAGCACACGACTGCGCAATGCGTGGTTCATGGGTTTCCTCCGGTGGGCCCGGTCGGGCCTTGCGGAGGGGGAAACGCCCCGGATCCCGCCCGGTTGACACGACTGGCGCCGCATTCATCCGCGGTTATGATGCGGAAGACAACTCGATGGGGATGATCGATGGGCGACGGGTTCGTGGCTTTGTACATCTTCATGCTGGCGGCCATCGCCGGCCACGTGATCATCTCGCGCGTGCCAGTCATCCTGCACACGCCGCTGATGTCGGGTTCCAACTTCATCCACGGCATCGTGCTGATCGGTGCGATGGTGGTGCTCGGGCACGCCGACACCACGCTGGAGAAGGTCATCGGCTTCATCGCGGTGCTGCTGGGCGCCGGCAACGCCGCCGGCGGTTACGTCGTCACCGAGCGGATGCTCGACATGTTCAAGAGCAGCCGGAAGCCGGCCGGCGGCACGTCCGGGGGCAAGGCATGAGCGCGCTCGCCTGGGTCGCGTCCGCCAGCTACTTCGTCGCCGCCACGCTCTTCCTGCTGGGCCTGCAGCGCATGGCGTCGCCGGTGACCGCGCGCAGCGGCATCCGGTGGGCGGGGCTGGGCATGGTGATCGCCACCGTCGCCACTTTCCTGCTGCCGGGGCTGCACAACCTGCCGCTGATCGTGACCGCGCTGGTGATCGGCACCGCCGCCGCGTGGATCTCCGGCAAGAAGGTCGCCATCACCGACATGCCGCAGATGGTCGCGCTCTACAACGGCATGGGCGGCGGCTCGGCGGCGGCGATCGGCGCGGTGGAACTGCTGCGGTTCTCCGCGCTCGGTCAGGCGCCGTCGGGGACCGCGCTGGTGCTGGCGGTGATCGGTGCTGCCATCGGCGCGATCTCGCTGTCGGGTTCGATCATCGCGTGGGCGAAGCTCGACGGCCGGCTCGACAAGCGCGTGGTGTTCCCGGGGCAGCAGCTGTTCAACCTCGCGGTGTTCGTCGCGATGCTCGTGCTCGGCGGCATCGTCGTGCAGTCACTGAGCGTGCCGGCGATCATCGGTTTCTTCGTCCTCGCGCTCGCGCTGGGCGTGCTGATGACGTTGCCCATCGGCGGCGCCGACATGCCGGTGGTGATCTCGCTCTACAACGCGCTCACCGGCCTCGCGGTGGCGTTCGAAGGCTACGTGCTGGGCAACGAGGCGCTGATCATCGCCGGCACCATGGTCGGCGCGGCCGGCACGCTGCTCACGCAGCTGATGGCCAAGGCGATGAACCGCCCGATCCGCAACGTGCTGTTCGGCAGCTTCGGCGGTGGCGGGCAGGCTCAGGAAATCAGCGGCTCGCAGAAGCCCATCGAAGCCGGCGACGTCGCCGCGATGATGGCCTACGCCGAACGCGTGGTGATCGTGCCCGGCTACGGCATGGCCGTGGCGCAGGCGCAGCACAAGATCTGGGAGCTTACGCAGAAGCTGATGGAGCGCGGGGTCAAGGTGAAGTTCGCCATCCATCCCGTCGCCGGCCGCATGCCGGGTCACATGAACGTGCTGCTCGCCGAAGCGGGCGTGCCGTACGACCTCATCGCCGACATGGACGACATCAACCCCGAGTTCCCCAACACCGATGTATCGCTGGTGATCGGCGCGAACGACGTGGTGAACCCGGTGGCCAAGACCGATCCGGCCTCGCCGATCTACGGCATGCCGATCCTGGACGTCGCCAATTCGAAGAACACCATCGTGATCAAGCGCGGCAAGGGCACGGGTTTCGCGGGCATCGAGAACGCGCTGTTCTACCAGGACAACACGCGCATGCTCTACGGCGACGGCGCGGAAATGGCCAGCGCGCTGGTGAGCGAGTTGAAGGCGCTGGATGGGGGCGGGCACTGAGGTGCATGACGGGCGGCGATTCTTCGCTCGTCATTCCCGCGAAGGCGGGAATCCATGGACTTTTCACGCTTCACCGGTGAGCGTCGAAAGCACGAACGCGCGCGCCGGAAGCCGAATGCCGTCGGGAAAACATGTAACGTCGCTGGATTCCCGCCTTCGCGGGAATGACGAGCAGGAGCAAACGCTCCCGCTCGCCATGTACGTATCGGCACCCGCAGCGCAACGCGTCACCGCGCCCCGCAGATCTCCCCGTTGACGAACGTCTCCACCGTCCCGCCGGTCTTGTGCCCGCTGACAAAGAAATGGCCCGTCGCGCCGGCGAAGTCGCCGGTGCCCGACACGATCTGCTGGTACGCCGTCACCACGCCTTCGCTGCCGCGGGTGGTCACGCCGGTTTCGCGAACCGTGATGTTGCCGCGGCCGGTGCGGTATTCGAACGGGCCGCTGTAGATGAGGAAATTCGGCGAGGTCGACGGGCTCGTCGACACCGCGCTGTCGGCGGCGAAATGCGTGGTGCCGCGCAGGCCGTGGTTGCCGTCGACTTCGCCCAGGAAGCAGCTGGTCAGACCGGGATTGCAGCCTTGCGAGGACTGGATCTCGTCGAGGTCGGCGTGGATCTTCTTGCATCCATCGCCGCCGGCGCGAACCGGCGTGGTGGCGAGCACAAGCGAAACGGCGAGGACGAGCAGGGCAGGCTTCACAACGTTCATGTCGAAACTCCATGCGTGTGCGGGCCGCAGCGCGCAGTGCGGCGCCGCGCGTGCTCCCTGCGGGCGCGCGAGCGAAGGTGGAGCGCGATGTGGGTGCGTCAGATCGCCGGGTCGGCGAGTACCGGCGAAGGCGATGTTCGCGACGATCGCCAGCGGCCGTCCCAGCCGCGGCGCGCGAACCACGCGCATGGCCAGCCCACGAGCACGACGTGCGCGATCACGCTGCACACCGTCCACGACATCGGCAGCGCACCGCCGCGCGGCGATGCCGACAGCGGCACGACGACGAAATTCATGAAGGCGTACAGCGCCAGGCCGTAGAGCGCGCCGTAACGCCACGGGCGATCGCGCAGCGGTGGGACGTCGCGCGCGGCGAACGCGTACGCCACGCCCATCGCGGCGGCGATCAGGTAATGCAGCGACAGTCCGAGCATCGCCGTCGGCCAGCCGCCGGTGAAGGCCGCACGCCCCAGCGCGCCCGCGGCGATGCTCTGGAAGATGCGCTGCGCCGGCACATCGCGCAGCGCCCAGAAGCTGGTGGCGTAGAGGATGTCGAGCGTCCCGGCGAGGAGCCCGCCGAACGCGCCCCACGCCAGCGCGCGTGCCGTCATGCCGCGCATGCGTCGGCCTCCCGGCGCGCCTGCGTCGCGGTCATCCCGAAGGCGTGCTTGAACGCGCGGCAGAACGCGCTCTGGCTTTCGAAGCCGAGCCGGTGCGTGATCGTCGCCACCGGCATGTCGGTTTCGCGCACCAGCTCCCACGCGCGTGCCTGGCGAAGCCGCGTGAAGTAGTCGCTCGGCGTTTCGCCGAACACGGCGCGATGCAGCCGGATCAGGTGGCCCGGCGAGTAATGCGCGCGCGAGGCGAGCCACGGCACGTCGATGCTCGCGTCATCGTCCGCTTCGACATGGCATTGCATCAGGTGCCGAAGATTGAGCAAGCGCAGCAGCGCCTGGCGGCGATGAGCGAGCGTGCGTCCGCGACAGCGCGGCAGGCATGCGGCGACGTCGCGCTGGCGGTCGATCAGCGCGGGGACCAGTATCGCGAGCGCATCGTCGTCGTGCGCGAGGGCTTCCATTGCCTCGTGCACGCCGTCGCCCGGATCGCCGCGCCACGGCAGCGGCTCTTCGTCGTGGGCCGAACTGGCGAACGCGGCGTTCCACACGGTCGGCGCGGCGACGAGCGCGAGCCAGCGCGATTCGTGCGAGGCCTGCACGTTCAGCGCGCCCGCGCGCCACAGCTGGCCTTCGCCGCCGAAGAGCGTCCAGTGTGCGTCCTGCGCCTGCATCGAAAGTCGACCGCGCATCGGAAGCCACAGCGACGGCCAATGCGCCGGAAGCTGCAGCGTGGCCGCACCGCGCCCGGCGATCACATGCCAGCCGTCGGCGGCAAGCGCATCGCCATGCGGCGGAAGCGAGAACGGCGGGACGTAGCGATGCAGCATCATGTCGTCATTCCGGTCGGCGCATCGCGCCATTGGCTCCACGCTAGTCGCGCGTGCGATGCGTTTGGAGAACCAATCCACTGCGCGGCGAAGGAGCCATTCGCGCGGTCGACGCAAGACGAAGCCGCCGGCCCCACGGCCGGCGAATGCTTAGATCAAGCTCATGTCGCGCGCTCTTGTAGCAGGGGACGAGGTATCCGAGAGCGGAAGGCGAACCCCGATGCGCTTCGCCTATCCGGTCTGCAAGCGCATCGCGGTCGGGAGGCGCTCAGCGCATGCCGTACCAGCGACGCGACATCCACGCGGCGGGAATGCCGATCAGCACCATGTGCGCCAGCAGGCAGGCGAGGTACCAATCGGGGATGAAGCGCTTGGGCGGTGCCGCCGAGAACAGCGGCACGACGATCAGGTGCAGCAGCACGAACCACGCCGCGCCATACAGGGCGCCGAGCAGGATCGGGCGTTCGCGCAGCACGCGGTGCTCGCGCGCCGCGGCGTGGTAGATCGCGACGATCGCCGACATCAGTACGAAGTAGAGCGCCGCACCGGCGAAGGCGGTCGCGGCTCCGCCGCCGAAAGCCGCCTCGCGGCCGACGATCCATGCCCAGACCGACTGCAGGATCCGCGCCGGCGGGGTGTCGGACTGCGCCCACCAGGCCATCGCGAACAGCATGTCCGCGCTGCCGACAGCCAGGCCGCCCAGGGCAATCCAGGCCCACAGGGCCGGGCGCGAGGACGCCGCGCGGACGCGGGACGGGGCGAACGGGCGGGCACTGGCTTTCATCGACGCACTCCGGCGGGCGAATGGCCCTATGAGGCCGCGCGCAATTGGCACTGGCAAGGGCCAATTCAGGGGGGTTGAATGGGGCCATTCGACCGACGCCACATTCATCCGGAGAGTCCGCCATGCACCTGCAGCTCGACGGCCGCGGCCCGCTCCACGCACAACTGACGCGGGCGCTGAAGAGTGCCGTCTTCGCGGGGCGCGTCAGCGAGGGCGCGCGACTGCCGGCGACGCGCCAGCTCGCGCGCGAACTCGGCCTGTCGCGCAACACCGTGCTCGCCGCGTACGAACAGCTGCGGGCGGAAGGCTTCGTCGATGGCCGCGTCGGTTCCGGCAGCTACGTGACGCCGCCGCTGCAGGATGCCCGCCCGCTGCACGCGGTGGACTCGCCGCTGCCGGCGCAGTCGCAGTTCGCCCGACGCGCGCGCATCGTGCACGACCACCTGCGCATTCCGGGCCGCGCGATTCCCGGCGTGCGCTACGCCTTCCAGTACGGCGTGCCGCTGACCAACCCCGCGCTCACGAGCGCGTGGGCGCGCGAACTCGCGCATGCGGCCGCGTACACCTCGACGAACTATCCCGCCTCCCAGGGCGTGCCGGCGCTGCGCGAGGCGGTGTGTGACTACCTCGCGCGGCGGCGCGGCATCCAGGCCGAACCGCAGGACGTGGTGATCGTCGCCGGCACGCAGCAGGCCGTCGCGCTGACCGCGCGCGTGCTGCTCGACCAGAACGACGAGGTGTTGCTGGAGGAGCCGCACTACTCGGCGATGCGCGAAGCGCTGCAGATCCACGGCGCGAAGGTGAGCACGCTCGACGTCGACGAACACGGCCTGAAGGTCGATGAGCTGCCGTCTACGCCTCCCAAGCTCATCTGCGTGACACCGTCGCACCAGTTCCCCACCGGCGCCGTGCTCTCGCTGCCTCGCCGGCTGCAGTTGCTCGACTACGCGCGACGCAACGGCAGCTGGATCCTCGAGGACGACTACGACGGCGAGTTCCGCTACGACGCGCGCCCGCTGGCGGCGCTGCGATCGCTGGACGATGCCGACCGCGTCATCTACGTCGGCACGTTCTCCAAGGCGATGTTCCCGTCGCTGCGGCTGGGTTACCTCGTGGTGCCGGCGGGCCTGCGCGGCGATTACGTCAACGCCAAGTGGCAGGACGATTTCGGCTCCTGCGGCATCGAGCAGGCAGCGCTGGCGCGGTTCATCGTCGACGGCGGTTTCGAACGCCACCTGCGCCGCGCGTGGAAGACGCTGAAGGAACGGCGCGACGCGCTGCTCGACGGCCTGCATCGCTGCAGCCGAGGGCGGCTGACGATCAACGATTCGCATGCGGGCATGCATCTGGTCGTGTGGCTGACCGATCGCACCGCGGCCGACGGCGAAGCCTTCATCGCCCGCGCGCGCAGCCTGGGCCTGGGGCTGTACCCGATCGCGCCGTACTACCTCGCGCCGCCAGACCGCGCCGGCCTCTTGTTGGGCTACTGCGGGCTGTCGGTGGCGGAGATCGAGCAGGCGGTGTCGGTGTTCGAGACGTGCCTGGACGAGTTCGACGCCGTGAACTAGCCCTCTCCCGCTCGCGGGAGAAGGGCTAATCCTCTGGTCGCAAGGATGGAGGCCTCAGCGCGACAACCACGCCGCGACGAGCAGCCCCACCGTGATCCAGACCGCGTCCATCGCGTGGTTCGCCAGCGTCACCAGGATCCACGCGTGGTGCCAGCCCAGGCGCATTGCCGAGTCCCACGGATCCAGTCCGAGCATCCCGCCCAGCTGCGTGGCGGCGATGAACCAGTTCGAGGCGATCACGATGGCGGCCGTCGCGCCGACGCCGGCGAGCATGCGTCCCCACCCGCGCTGCCAGCCGCCCAGGCGCAGCATCCAGGCGATGTCGAGCGCGCCGAGCACCGCCATCCAGCCGAGCTGGCGGCCCGTGTAGAGGCTCGCGAGGACCCAGACCGCCGCGAAACCGAAAGCGCCCAGCAGCAACAGCAGCCACGAGAACCAGGTGGCGCGGCGGGCGGGCGGGGCAACTGCGGTCATCGAACGCTCTGGCGGCGGGAGGCCGCACAGCATAGCCGGCAAGCCCCCAGCGCACGGCAGGAACCGGCGGAAACCGCATCCGGCACGCTGCGTCGCGCTGGCGGGCGGTCGTGGCGCGGGTGCTGCCGGTAGAATGCGCGCTCTTGTGCCGCCACCGCGCACCCCCAATCTTCCCGGCATGTATTCCCGCAGCAGCGAACCCGTCCGATTCGAGCGCGATTGCGCCGTTGTCATGGTGCCCCAGGGCGAGCAGGTGACCCTGCCGGCCGGCAGCGTCGGTTACATCACGCAGGGTCTGGGCGGCAGCTACACCGTCTTCGTCGAAGGCAACCTGTTCCGTGTGGCCGGGCGCGATGCCGACGCCATCGGCAAGGAACCGCCCGAACCGCTCGAACTGCCCGAAGGCGCCGACGACGAGGCAGTCGAGCAGATGGTGTGGCGCCAGCTGCGCACCTGCTTCGATCCGGAAATCCCGATCAACGTCGTGGACCTGGGCCTGGTGTACGAGGCGCGCATCCTTCCGCATCCGGAAAACCCCGGCCAGCGCCGCGTCGAAGTGCGCATGACGCTGACCGCGCCGGCCTGCGGCATGGGCGACATCCTCGTCGCCGACGTGCGCGACAAGCTGGAGATGATCCCGACCGTCGCCGAAGCCGACGTCGACCTGGTGTTCGACCCGCCGTGGAACCGGACGATGATGTCCGAGGCGGCGCGGCTCGAAACCGGCATGTTCTAGCCCGATTCCCGACCCGTTCGACGGCCCGCCTTCACGCCGCCGTCATGCTGCAACGCAGAGCGCCCCGCACCGCGGGGCGTTCGCGTTTGTGATGTCCACCGGGCGCACTCTTCACATCCCGACCGCTGAACAGTGACGCCGTCCGCAGTTGGCGACTTTGCGTTAACAGTTGCTTCGATGAACGGTGGGGCGTCGGGTACATGTCGCGTTGTGTTGAAACGCCCTCCGGTTCCGGCCAAGGGCGGACCCCATCCGGTACCGGGCCGGAGAAGGGTGAAGTCCCGGCAACTGCGCAGGCAGGGTCGCGGAACAGGGGGCGGGAAACCGCCGAGACCCCGGATTGCGTGATGCCGGGCTGTCGCAGTCTCTGCGGCACCGGGGGTGTCAGCTGGAAGAACGGTCGACCGCCTCGATGCGGCGCCCGTACACAAGGCCGGCCGCACGGCGCGTTCGCGCGCCGGTAGGCGGGCCTTCCATCACGCAGTCCAACTTCGGGGGTTCCACCAGATGTCTTCGAATGACCGTCGTCGTAACCGTGGTCTCCGCGCGCACGCGCTTTCGATCGCCACCGCCATCGCCCTGTCGTCCGCGCTGGCGGCGCCGGCGCTTGCGCAGCAGGCCCGCGTCAACCTGTCCGGGCTGGATGCCCAGGCCGGGAGCGACCGCTTCATCGTGAAGTACAAGGACGGCAGCGCCGAACGCGCCAACGTCTCCACGCTGCAGAGCGCCCTCAGCTCCGCCGCCCGCACCGCCGGTGCCGGCAAGGCACTGGGCGTGCGCCACGTCCGACGCATCGCCACCGGCGCCGACGTCGTGCGCGCCGACCGCAAGCTGGACCGCGTCGAGGCCGAAAGCCTGATGCGCCAGATCGCCGCGGACCCCAACGTCGAATACGTCGAGGTCGACAAGCTCAACAAGCCGTACCTCACGCCCAACGACACGCGCTATTCCGAGCAGTGGGGCTATTCGGGCACCTACGGCATCAAGGCCAACCAGGCGTGGGACGTGACCAATG
Source organism: Lysobacter soli (assembly GCF_003382285.1). Classification (GTDB taxonomy): domain Bacteria; phylum Pseudomonadota; class Gammaproteobacteria; order Xanthomonadales; family Xanthomonadaceae; genus Lysobacter_J; species Lysobacter_J soli. The sequence goes on along the minus strand of NZ_QTJR01000013.1, from coordinate 86,778 downwards.
GCGCGGGCTCGGTCGTCGCCGTGCTCGATACCGGCATCACCAGCCACAGCGACCTGTCGGCGAACGTGCTGCCGGGCTACGACTTCATCATCGACACCACCGTCTCCAACGACGGCAACGGCCGCGACAGCGACCCGAGCGATCCGGGCGACTGGGTCAGCGCGAACCAGTGCGGCGGCTCGCACGCCGCGCAACCGTCGAGCTGGCACGGCACGCACGTGGCCGGCACGATCGCCGCGGTGACCAACAACGCCAAGGGCGTGGCCGGCGTGGCATACGGCGCGAAGATCGTGCCGGTGCGCGTGCTGGGCACCTGCGGCGGTTACGACTCCGACATCGCCGACGCGATCATCTGGGCCTCCGGCGGCACCGTCAGCGGCGTCCCGGCGAACGCGAACCCGGCCGAGGTCATCAACCTCAGCCTCGGCGGCAGCGGTGCCTGCGGCACCACCACGCAGACCGCGATCAACGGCGCCGTCTCGCGCGGCACCACGCTGGTGATCGCCGCCGGCAACGACAACACCAACGTGTCCAATGCCTCGCCGGCGAACTGCAACAACGTCATCGCGGTGGCGTCGATCACCAGCACCGGTGCGCGTTCGAGCTTCTCCAACTACGGCTCGCTGATCGACATCGCAGCGCCCGGCTCGAACATCCTGTCCACGCTCAACAGCGGTTCGACGACGCCGGGCGCGGAAACCTACGCGTCCTACAACGGCACCTCGATGGCGACGCCGCATGTCGCGGGCGTGGTCGCGCTGCTGCAGGCCGCGGCGACGACGCCGAAGACGCCGGCGCAGGTGGAGTCGATCATCAAGGCGAACGTCACCCCGTTCCCGTCCACGCCGTCGCAGTCGATCGGTCCGGGCATCCTCAACGCGAAGGCCGTGGTTGATGCCGCCAACGGCACCACGCCGCCGCCGACCGGCACGCTCACCAACGGCACGCCGGTGACCGGGCTGTCGGGCAGCGCCGGCACCGAACTGCGCTACACGCTGGCCGTGCCGGCCGGCGCCACCGGGCTGAAGTTCGTCACCTCCGGCGGCAGCGGCGATGCGGACCTGTTCGTGAAGTTCGGCAGCGCGCCGACCACGACCAGCTACGACTGCAAGTCGGAAGGCAGCACCAACGCCGAGACCTGCAACATCGCCACGGCCCAGGCTGGCACGTACCACGTGCTGGTGCGCGGCTACTCGACGTTCTCCGGCCTGAGCCTCACCGGCAGCTACACCGCCGGCGGTGGCGGCGGCACGCAGACCTACAGCAACGCCACGGACTACACGATCAGCGACAACGCCACGGTCGACAGCCCGATCACGGTCTCCGGCCGCACCGGCAACGCGCCGACCAACGCGTCGGTCACCGTCGCGATCGTGCACACCTACCAGGGCGACCTGAAGGTGGACCTCGTCGCGCCGGACGGCAGCCTCTACAACGTGCACAACCGCACCGGCGGCAGCGCGGACAACGTCAACAAGACGGTGACGTTCAACCTGTCCACCGAGCCGCTCAACGGCACGTGGAAGCTGCGCGTGAACGACAACGCGGCCGGCGACACCGGCTACATCAACAGCTGGTCGGTGACGTTCTGATCGACCGATAGATGCCAGTGCGACACCCGCTCCCGGAGTTCACAAAGTTCCGGGAGCGGTCTCTCTGCCGCAGCGCTTTGGTTTGCTTGAGCCCCTCTCCCTCCGGGAGAGGGGTTGGGGTGAGGGTCGGCGAAGTGTCGACGCCAGCACTCGAGCGAACCCCTGGAAGCGCCGCGGGAAAGGACATCCCATCCCAGCAGGAGAACGCATCCATGAACCGCAACGCTTCGCTTCGCGCACGGCTGGCGATCGCCGCCGGCGCCTTCCTCGTATCCGGCGCGGCCTTCGCCGCCCAACCGCTGTTCCTCGGCCCCGCGCAGGTGCAGGCCGAATCGGCGCGCACCGCCGGCGCGCTCGCAGCGCGACCGGCGTCCACGTCGGTGCGCGCGCTGCGTGCCGATCCGAACGCCGTCGCCGCGCAGAACAGCGAAATCGGCCTGGACCTCGGCCTGAAGAACGTCACCGCCGTGCTTGAGAAAGCCACGGCCAATCCGGACGGCAGCCTCACCTGGATCGGCCATGTGCGCGAGACCAGCAAGGCCCGCAACATGACCGCGCGCGAAGTGCGCCATGACGAGAACAACTCGGTGATCCTCGTCCGCCACGGGCAGGGCGTCACCGGCAACGTGCGCGTGAACGGCCAGCTGTACCGCATCCGCCCGCTGCCCGATGGCAGCCACGCGGTGATCGAAGTCAACGAACGCGCGATGCCGCCGGATCACCCGGCCGCGTTCCGCGACCTGCCACAGATCAACATGGCCGCGCCGTCGGGCATGGTCGGCGCGCTCGCCATCGATCCCGGCGCCACCGCGACCATCCGCGTGCTCGTCGTCGCGACGAACGCCGCGGTGTCCGCCTATGGCGGCGACATGCAGGCGCTGGCGCAGCTGGCCGTGGCCGAATCGAACCAGGGCTACGTGAACTCCAACGTCGGCATCAACATGGAACTGGCCGGCTACACCGCCGTGACCTACAGCGAAGTGGGCATGAGCACCGACCTGTCGCGTTTCCGCGGCACGTCGGATGGCTACATGGACAACATCCACGCATTGCGCGACAGCACGGGTGCGGACGTCGCCGTGCTGATCGGCAACGACGGTTCCGCGTGCGGCCTCGCGTCGGGCATTGGTTCCACCGCGACGACGGCGTTCGCCACCGCGTACTGGGATTGCGCGACGGGCTATTACTCCTTCGCGCATGAAGTCGGCCACCTGCAGTCGGCGCGCCACGATCCGGCAACCGATCCGAGCACGTCGCCGTACGCGTACGGCCACGGCTATCGCGCGCCGAACAACGCCTGGCGCACGATCATGGCCTACGACTGCACCGGCGGCTGCCCGCGCCTGAACTACTGGTCGAATCCGGACGTCACCTATGGCGGCGTCGCGATGGGCACGGCAGCCACCAGCCACAACCAGCGCGTGCTGGTGAACACCAAGGCGACCATCGCCGCGTTCCGTGGCGGCAGCACCGGTGGCGGCACGCAGACCTACAGCAACGCTGCCGACTACACGATCAGCGACAACGCCACCGTCGACAGCCCGATCACCGTGTCCGGCCGCACCGGCAACGCGTCGGCGACCTCGTCGATCAACGTCAACATCGTCCACACGTATCGAGGCGACCTGAAGGTGGACCTCGTCGCGCCGGACGGCACGCTCTACAACATCCACAACCGCACCGGCGGAAGCGCCGACAACCTCACCGGCACGTACTCGAAGAACCTGTCGAGCGAGGCGCTCAACGGTACGTGGAAGCTGCGCGTGAACGACAACGCGGCCGGCGACACCGGCTACATCAACAGCTGGTCGATCACGTTCTGAGGAAGACGCTCAAAGCGCGCCTGCACACGCCATCCTCCCGGCCGCGATCTCCGCGCGGCATTCAGCCCCGGCAACCGCCGGGGCTTTTCTTGTCGGGCGATCGGACGATCAGGCGTTCGGTTCGAAGCGGTTCGCTTCAACATTCTTGCGGACCTTGGTCGGGTCCCAGATGCGGCCGTTCATGGCGATGTACACGCCCGGCGGCAGCGACTGCACCGCGCCGACGGCGCAGCCGACGTTGAATTCGGCATCCGAACCGCGGAAGCGCGCGGGGCTCAATGCGCCGGTCAGCACGATGGTCTTGTCCGTCAGGCTCGACAGCACTTTCGCGGTTTCGACCATCGTGTCGGTGCCGTGCGTCAGCAGCACGTGCTTGGCCGGCTGGGCGGCGATCGTCGCGCGGATGAGCTCGCGATCCTCGGCGGTGATGTGCAGCGAATCCTTGCGCAGGATCGGGATCACGTTGAAGCGGAACGCCACGCCCAGTTCGCGCAGGATGCCGCCGATCTGCGGCTCGCCGATCTGGTAGTCCGACTTGTCGTCGAAGTAGATCTTGTCGATCGTGCCGCCGGTGGTGACGATGCAGAGCTGGTCCATCGAAGTGCGCGCGCTGTGGATTGCGCGCAATTGTACAGGCGCTACGCCTTCTTCTTCGCGAACCGCGCCCGCAGCCCGGGCAGGCTCGCGGCGAAGATGACCACCAGCGCCAGCAGGACTTCGGCCAGCGCGAAGCCGCGTTCGGCGGGGCGCGACCAGGCGACCATCACGCCGTGGCTGAACCACGCCAGCCCCAGCACGCCGGCCCAGAACGGCGCCGTCCGCCTGCGGCGCAGCACGCCCATCGCCAGCGCCAGCGGCGGGAAGGCGAAGACCAGCAGTTCGGCGACGGGCGAGGGATGCGGCGCGAACCAGGCGATGAACAGCGCCGCCAGCGCGAGCAGCCCGATCACCAGCACGTGGCGGGCGTTCACGACGACACCTTGGCGACCAGCGTCGCCAGCCGGCGACCGAGCGCGCGTGCGAGCTGCGCTTCCTCGTCGGTGGGTTGCGGGTCGTCGGAATTGCCGGCCACGTGCGATGCGCCGTACGGCGTGCCGCCGCTGCGGGTGGTGCTCAGCGCCGGCTCGGTGTAGGGAATGCCCATCAGCACGCAGCCGTGGTGCAGCAGCGGGACCATCATCGTCAGCAGCGTGGATTCCTGGCCGCCATGCATCGTCGCGGTGGAGGTGAACACCGCCGCCGGCTTGCCGACCAGCGTGCCGCTGGTCCATTCGCCGACCAGGCCATCGAGCCAGTACTTCACCGGCGCGGCCATGTTGCCGAAGCGCGTCGGGCTGCCCAGCGCCAGGCCGGCGCATTCGACCAGATCGCGCGGCTCGACGTAGGGCGCGCCGTCTTCGGGCACCGGCGGCGCGGCCGACTGGGTCACCGCCGATACCGGCGGCACGGTGCGGATGCGCGCGGACATGCCGTCGACCTCGCCGATGCCGCGCGCGATCTGCCGCGCCAACCGCGCCACCGAACCGCCGCGGCTGTAATAGAGCACCAGGATCTCGGGCATTGCGTCCTCCTCATCGAGACGGGAAGGATAGTGGGAGCGGGGAGCGGTGTGGAAACCAGAGCGTTGCGAGCGCATGGGGACGTCGATGCCGTCTCTTCGTCGCCCCTCACCCCAACCCCTTTCCAATGGGAGAGGGGCTGGACGCTGACTCCGCAGCGCAGTCCCATCGGTTACCCTCCGCCGAATGGAGCCACTGGATTCCCTGTATCGCTGGAGCGAACGCGCGCGCGACCGCGCCCGCGTGGGCACGTTCTTCCGTTTCCTCGCGCGCCGCTTCCTCGAGGACAACCTGTTCCAGGCCGCGGGCGCGCTGGCCTACACGACAGTGTTCGCGCTGGTGCCGCTGTCGATGGTGGTCTTCGGCGTGCTGTCGGCGTTCCCGGTGTTCGGCGAGTGGAGCGACCGGCTGAGCGATTACATCTTCTCGAACTTCGTGCCCAGCGCGGCGCGGTCGGTCGAGGCGTACCTGAAGCAGTTCTCGGCCAATGCCGGCCAGCTCACCGCGGCCGGCATCATCGCGCTGGTGGTGTCGCTGCTGATCACGCTCAACGGCGTGGAGTCGGCGTTCAACCGCATCTGGCGCGTGGAGTCCGCGCGGCCGCGCATCGGGCGCTTCCTCGTCTACTGGACGGTGCTGACGCTGGGCGCGCTGATGGCCGCCGCGAGCCTGGCGCTGTCGGCGAAGTTCTTCGCGATGTCGATGTTCGAGACCGACGCCGGCCGCACGCTGCAGACGCTGATGCTGCGCCTGTCGCCGATGACGCTGGAGTGGCTGGCGTTCGCGGCGATCTACCGCGTCGTGCCGCATCGCACGATCCACTGGCGCCACGCGTTCGCCGGCGCGGCGCTGGCGGCAGTGCTGTTCGAGATCGTGAAGTGGGGCATCGGCCTGTACCTGGGCAACTTCAATTCGTATTCGAAGATCTACGGCACGCTCGCGTTCGTGCCGATCTTCCTGCTGTGGATCTACCTCAGCTGGGTCGCCATCCTGCTCGGCGCGTCGCTGGCCTCGTCGATGTCGGAATTCCGCTACCAGCCGGTCGGCATGCGCCTGCCGCTCGGCTTCGAGATCTACGGCCTGCTGCGCCTGCTCGCGCGCTTCAACGACAGCCGCAAGCAGGGCCGCGGCCTGCACAGCGACGAGATCGAGGAAATGGAGCCGATGCTCACCGATGCGCTGGTGCAGCAGATGCTCGCGCAACTGAACACCATCAACGTCGTGCGCCGCGCCGAAACCGGCGAATGGCTGCTCACGCGCAACCTGGACGAACTTTCGCTGGCCGAGTTGTACGAAGCCTGCCAGCTGCGCATTCCGGTGACCGAGGCGGTGCTGCCGTGCCGCGACGATGCACTGGGACGCTCCGCGATCGCCGCGCTCGACGAACTGCGCCTTCCCCTGCGCGAGCTGCTCAAGCGGCGCGCGTCCTCCATCCAATCCGACGAGGTCTGACATGCACAGCCGCGCGAACCCGCGTTCCTTTCTTGCCGCTGCCGTCGTCACGGCCGCGCTGCTGGCCGGCTGCCAGAAGGACAAACCCGCCGACACCGACCTCGCCGCGCCGCAGACCCCGTCCGACACCGGCGCCCTGACGCTGCCGCAGACGGCCGACCATCCGCTCAGCGAAGGCGGCGTGGAGGTGCCCAAGCTCGTCATCGCCACCGTCGACGGCAAGCAGTACGACCTCGCAACGCGCCGCGGCAAGTGGGTCGTGGTGAACTTCTGGGCGACGTGGTGCAAGCCGTGCCTCAAGGAAATGCCCGAGCTCTCGGCGCTCGATGCGATGCGCGAACACGTCGAGGTGCTCGGCCTCGCGTACGAGGACATCAGCGCCGACGACATGAAGGTGTTCCTGAAGCTGCATCCGGTGGTGTATCCGATCGCGGTCGTCGACACGTTCAATCCGCCGGCCGATTTCGCCACGCCGCGCGGCTTGCCGATGACCTACCTGATCGCGCCCGATGGCCGCGTCGCCGACAAGTTCCTCGGCCCGGTCACCGCGAAGGACATCGAAGCGGCGATCGCGAAAGCAGGCGGCCCGCAGGCGGCCGGTCAGTCATGAGCGCCGCGCGCTTCGTGGTGAGCGGCAAGGTGCAGGGCGTGTTCTTCCGCGCGTCCGCGCGCGATCGCGCGCTGGCGCTGGGGTTGCGCGGTTTCGCGAAGAACCTGCCCGATGGCCGCGTCGAAGTGCTCGCCGCCGGCGATGACGCGGCGATCGATGAACTCGCCGCCTGGTTGCGCGAAGGCCCCCCGATGGCGCGCGTGGACGACCTGGAGCGCATGCCGGCGCGCGACGACGAAGCCGGCGAGGGCTTCGTGACCGGCTGAGCCCGGTTCGGTTTTGTGAGGCCCGGTTTCACCGAACCTGCTGGACACTGACTGCGCGACGACCACGCCGGTCGCCACGGATCGAGGGATCGCTCCATGGAACAGGCCCCGGTGCCGCGCGCGCATGCGACGCGGACACAGCGACGTTTGAGTCTCGCGATGCACACCGCGCTTCGGAATCGGCGAAAGGATTGGGCAGGCGCCCTCCTGTTCGCGTGCGCGCCGCCCGCGCTGGCGATCGGGCCGGGCGCGATCACCGGGCCGGTCAACGTCACGGATGGTTCCGAACAGGTCGTGGTCAGCGGCACGACCGTGACATCGACCGGAAGCAATACAGGTGCCAACGTCACCAACGGCACGCTGCGCATCGACTCGTCGATCGGCGGTTCCGGCGCGATCCGCTTCATCACCGCCAGCGGCAACGCGCTGCAGGCCAGCGGGACGGGCCAGATTGTCACGACGGGATCGCTTGCGCTGACGACCACCAGCGGTCATGCAGTGCTCGCGAACGGAGCCAATGCGTTCGTGTCGCTGACCGGCGCGAACATCGTCGGCAGCGGCGTCGGCGGCGGGCTGATCGCAATCGGGGGGCGCATCGACGCGTCCGACAGCGCATACCTCAACAACGCGACCGCATCCAATCCCGTGTTGAACGGGCAGGGCGCCATCGCCGAAAGCGGCGGGCGCATCAACCTGCTGGGCAACGTCAGCATCGAGTCGCGCGCGACGCAGGCCGTCGGGCTAGGCGCATCGGGGGCGGGCAGCGTCATCACCGTATCCGCACCGACACTGCTGACCTTGAGCGGCGGCAACGCGATGGGCGTGTATCTGCACGACGGCGGCCAGTTGAACCTGCCCACCGGCTTCAACATCCGGATGTCCGGCACGGGCGGCGTGGGCGTCACGGTGGACAACACCACCGCCACGCTCGCCAGCGGGCTGACGCTCGATTTCCCCACCTCTCCCGCGTCAGTCGGCACGACGTCGAACTCCGGTCTGGGCGTGATCGCCGTGAACAACGCCGACGCCTCGTTCTCGAACCTCACCGTCCAGGGTCCCGGCCTCGGTGCCGGCGTGTGGGCCTTGTCAGGCAGCCAGGGGGCCGGCGGCAATACGTCCGCCGATGCCACCGTCAGGATCACCGGCAACAGCCGGATCGCGCTCGGCGACGTCTACGTCAGCAACAACGAAACGCACAACCCGGCGTATCGCATCCTGTCGCCGTCGAGCCCGAACCTCGTCAATGCCAACCCCTCGCTCGGGCCTTCCTTCCAGGCGTTCGCCGCGAGCCAGATCGCCGCGCTGCGCGCCAGCACCGGCAACGGCGGCGGAACCGCCGATGCGCAGGCGCTGATCGTCAGCAACGGGACGACGATCACCGTGCCCACCATCACCGGTGTGGGCGCATACGCGGGGCAGAACGGTGCGGGCGACAGTCGCATCGAACTGACCAACAACACCATCACTACGACCGGCACCAATTCGCGCGGCCTGATGGTGATTTCCAACGGCACGATCGATGCCACCGGCACCACGGTGAACACCTCCGGCGGCAGCGCGGCGTTGCGACTGGAAACCTTCACCGCGCCGGGCGTCATCAACCTGACGAACAGCACCGTGCGCGCGACGGGCGCGAACACGCGCGGCATCTCGTCCACGGGCCTGGGCGCTGCGAACGTCAATCGCGTCACGATGAGCGGCGGCACGCTGTCGAGCCAGCTCGGCAACACCCTCGTGGCCGACGGCCTGTTCGACATGGCGATGTCAGGCGGCGCGAGCGTGGCATCCGACGCCGGCTTCGTGCTGTATTCGGTGGCGCGCACGACGGGCACGCAGACGCTGGTGAACCTCGGTCTCACCGGAAACAGCCGCCTGCGCGGCAACGCCTATGCCGATGCCGGCGCGGAGACGAACATCTCGCTGGCCGACCGGTCGCAATGGAACGGCGCGGCGTATCGCGTCACCGACGTGACCGTCGATGCGAGCAGCCAGTGGACCGTCACCGCCGATTCGCTGCTGACCGGCGACCTGAGGAACACCGGCGTGGTGGCGTTCGCGCCGCCGGTGAACGGCAATTTCAAGCGGCTCGCCACGCACAACTACTTCGCCGGCAGCGGCACGCTCGCGGTGAACACGTTCCTCGACACGGACGGCTCGCCATCGGACGTGCTGATCATCGACGGCGGTCAGGCGACGACCGGGACCGCGAGCCTGATGGTCGCCAACGCCGGCGGCGCCGGCGCGCTGACGTCGGGCGACGGCATCCTGGTGATCGATGCCGTCAACGGCGGCATCACCGGTACCAACGCATTCGCGCTCGGCTCGCTGGTGCTGGCCGGCGCGTACGAATACACCTTGCAGCGCGGCAGTCGCGACGGTTCCAGCCCGTCGAACTGGTACCTGCGCTCCACGCTGGACTGCACACTCGATCCCTCCGCGCCCGGGTGCGACATCCCGCCGGATCCGCCGCCGCCCGACCCCGATCCGCCGGATCCGGACCCGCCGGACCCGCCGCCGACGCCCCCGGATCCACCCGAGCCGCCGACACCGCCCACGCCGCCGGATCCCCCGGTGCCGCCGACGCCGACGCCGCCGGATCCGCCCACGCCGTTCCCGCCGGTGCCGAACTATCGCGCCGAAGTGTCGCTGTACGCCGCGTTGCCGGCGATGGCGCTGCGCTTCGGCTGGACGACGCTGGGCAACCTGCACGAGCGCGTCGGCGAGGAAGAACAACTACGCGACCGCGACGACCTGCAATCGCGCACGTCGTTCAACGGCGCGTGGGTGCGCGTGATCGCCGAGGACGGCGACGTCGAAGGCGACCGTCGCGGCATCCTCGGCACCGGACCGAAGTACGAATTCGACGTGCTCGCGCTGCAGATCGGTACCGACGTGTGGCGCGAACAGCACGACGACGACCATCGCGACCACGCGGGCCTCTACGTCGGGCAGGGGCGCATCAAAAGTGAAGTGACGCACTACAACCGCCTGCGCGTGGGCAAGGACAAGGTCGAAGGCACGTCGCTCGGCGGCTACTGGACGCATTTCTGGCCGTGCGGCAGCTACGTCGACACCGTCCTGCAGGGCACCTGGAGCGACATGGAATCGCATTCGGTGCGCGGCCTGCGCCTGAAGTCCGACAGCTTCGGCTGGGCGGCGTCGGTCGAAGGCGGCATGCGGCTGAAGTGCGAACGCGCCGAGGAGGAATCGCGCTTCGAACCGCAGGCGCAGATCGTCTACCAGCGCGTGGACGATTTCGAAGGCGACGACGTCGTCGCGCAGGTGCGCTTCCGCGAGGCCGAATCGCTCGCCGCACGCCTGGGCGTGCGCTGGGCGCGCGACTGGCGGCTGGAGCCGGCCAGCGACGGCGCGCCACGCCTGATGAGCGGCTGGCTGCGCGCGAACGTGTGGCACGAGTTCAAGGGCGAGCCGTTGACGCTGTTCTCCTCCGGCAACGGCGACCTGCCGTTCCAGGCCGACATTTCCGGCACGTGGTGGCAGTTGAACGCCGGCATGACGCGCGAACTCGGTCGCACTACGTCGCTCTACGCGAACATCGGCTACCAGCGCAGTTTCGGCGGCAACCGCTTCGACGCGTGGGACGGCAAGCTCGGGCTGCGCTGGAACTGGTGACCGCTCAGTCGGCGTCGTCGTCGTCCGGGACGATCGGCTTGATCACCGAGTAGCGTTCCTTCTTCGGCTTGCCTTCCAGCGGCGGGAACTCGATGCAGTGCTCCGGCGTGCGCTTGTCCGGGACGCGCGAGAGCAGGTCGCGGATCAGCGCGAGCCGGCCGCGACGCTGGTCGTTGAAATCCACCAGCGTCCACGGCGCGTGCTCGGTGTGCGTGGCCTTGAGCATCGCCTCGCGGGCCTTGGTGTAGTCGTCGTAGTGCTCGCGCGAGGCGGCATCGATCGGCGAAAGCTTCCAGCGCTTGAGCGGATCCTGCAGCCGTTCGGCGAAGCGTTCCTCCTGCTTGGCCTGGTCGCAGCACAGCCAGTACTTGAACAGCAGCACGCCGTCGTCGACGAGCAGCTGTTCGAACACCGGCGTCTGGCGCAGGAAGGTGCGCACCTGTTCGGCGTCGGCGTAGCCCATGACCCGCTCGACGCCGGCGCGGTTGTACCAGCTGCGATCGAACAGCGCGATCTCGCCACCCGCCGGCAGGTGCGGCACGTAGCGCTGGAAGTACCACTGCGTCTGTTCGCGGTCGGTGGGCTTGGGCAGCGCGACGATGCGGCACTGGCGCGGGTTGAGGTGTTCGGCGATGGCCTCGATCGCGCCGCCCTTGCCGGCGGTGTCGCGGCCTTCGAACAGCACCACCAGCCGCTTGCCGGTGTCGCTCAGCCAGCGCGCCATCTCGACCAGTTCGATCTGCAGCGGCTCCAGTGCCGCTTCGTATTCCTTGCGCTTGAGCTTGGCCATCACGTCGTGCTCCGGCGGGTGCGGGCGCGCGACGTGCCGCCCGCGTTGGACTTCGGCGTACTGCGGCGACGCGTGCCGGCCATGCTGCGCGCGACTTCCAGCAATGCGCCCTGCTGGCGCGTGTCGAGCGCGCGATAGGCGGCGAGCAGGTCGTGTTCGCCCTGCGTGCGCGCCGGATCCAGCGTGCTCGCCAGTTCCGAGAGCAGCGCGCCAGCGGGCACGCCGAACGCGCGCGCCAGTGCGTCGAGCTGTTCGCGGCCGGGAAGCTTCTCGCCGCGAAGCCAGGCGCTCACCGTTGCAACGCCGGCGCGCGGGATCGCGGTGGCGATGTCGGCGGCGCTCATGCCGCTGGCCTTGGCGAGCAAACGCAGGGTGGTGTCCAGCGACATGTCTCACTCCGGCTTGATGTGGATCGAACAATGGCGACGGTGACGCCGCGCCGGTGACGCGCGCGTCAGCGCTCGCGCAGGCGCGGACGCAGCGTCGCGAGGTTGCAGGGTTTCGTACGCGAATCCAGCTGCGCGCGGATGATCTTCTCCCACGCGGTGCGGCAGGCCGACGTCGAGCCCGGCAGCGCGAACACGAACGTGCCGTTCGCCAGCCCGGCGAACGCGCGCGACTGCAGCGTCGAGGTGCCGATCTCGTCGAAACTCACCGCGCGGAACAGTTCGCCGAAGCCATCCATCTGCTTGTCGAGCAGCGGAAGCAGCGCCTCGGGCGTGGAATCGCGGCCGGTGAAACCGGTGCCGCCGGTGACGAGCACGCCGTCGACGTTCTCGTCGGCGATCCAGCGCGATACCACGGCGCGCAGCTGGTAACGATCGTCCTTGAGCAGGGCGCGTTCGGCCAGGCGATGTCCCGCCTCGACAAGCGACTGCACGAGGTAATCGCCCGAACTGTCCTCGGCCAGCGTCCGCGTGTCGGACACGGTGAGCACGCACAGGTTGAGCGGGATGAGGTCGGCGGTGGCGGTCATGGGGGCAGGGTACTCCTACGTACTGGAGGAACGCGCCATGCGTTGCACGGCGTCGGTGAAATCTCGCGCGAAGCCGGCCATGTCGAACAGGCCGCTCTCGCGACGACGCTGCGCGAGCTGCGCACGCAGGGCCTGCAAGGACGCCGGATCGCGGCCCAGCGCGACGCCCCGCGCGACGAAGGCCTCGTCGCTGTCGACGTTCATCGCGTCCAGGCCGAGATGGTGGTTCAGGCTGCCGGCGACGCGCGCGGCGAACGTCGCGCCCGGTCGTGTCAGCACCGGGCAGCCGGCCCACAGTGCATCGGATGCGGTGGTGTGCGCGTTGTACGGTTCGGTGTCGAGGAACAGGTCCGCGTGCTGCAGGCGCGCCATGTATGCGGCGTGCGGCTGCTTCAGCATGAACACCAGACGCTGCGGGTCCACGCCGCTGGACTGGGCGGCCGCTCGCAGTCGCGCATCCGCGTTTCCCGGACCCGAGAGCAGCCAGAGCACGCTGCCGGGGACCTCGCGCAACACCGCGAACGCACGCGCCATGCTGCGGGGGTTGAGCTTGTAGCTGTTGTTGAAGCAGCAGAACACGACCGCGTCCTCGGGCAGCCCGCACTCGGCTCGCGTGGGCGGCGGCAGGATGGCGCGCGTCGTGTCCGACGGCTGGAAGCAGCGCGGCAGTCGCACGACGCGTTCGCTGAAATCGCGCTCGATGCCGTCCGGCAGCACGAATGCATCGGCCAGCACGAAGTCGATCCACGGCGCGCCGGACGTGCCGGGATAGGCGAGCCAGTTCACCTGCACGCGCGCCGGACGCATCGCGAGCACTTCCGGCGTGCCGCCGCCGCCCCAGCCGCGCAGGTCGAACAGCACGTCGATGCCGGCGTCGCGTATGCGCTGCGCCACCCGCGCATGCGGCTGCTGCGCGACGTCGTGCAGTGCGTGCGCCGCGGCCTGCAGGCGCGCGCGGATCGGGCTGCCATCGTCGGCATTCAGTGCGAACAGGTGAACGTCCAGTTCGTCGAGTTCGCGCAGCTGCTCGAACAGCGCGGCGGTCAGCAGTCCGGTGGGATGCGCGCCGAATCCGTTCGATAGGAAACCCACGCGAAGGCGCTCGTGCGTGCGCGGCGGCGCGGGCGGCATCGGGCGTATCTGGCGGGCGAGCATGTCGGCGCGAAGGCGCGCGCAGCGCAGCTGTTCGGCGGCGCTGGCGTCCTCGCTCAGAAAGGCGAACGGCTCGACCGACGCCGTGCCGTCGTTCACCGCGGCACGCACCTGCGCGGCGAGTGCGTCGAGATCGCGCCAGTCGCACAGCTTGCGCCGCCACGCCAGCAGGTACGCAGCGATCTGCGGCTCCTGCGGCGCAAGCGCATACGCGCGGGCATACGCGTCGGACGCGGCCTCTGCTTCGCCGACATCCTCGAGCACGTGGCCGAGCCACAGCGCGATGCCGGGGTGATCCGGTGCATTCGTGGCCGCGGCCCGCAGGCTCGCCGCAGCGTCGCTCTTGCGACCGAGCATCCACTGCGCACGGCCGAGGCGCGCAAGCGCTTCCGGATGCCCGGGACGCAACGCGAGCGCGCGTCGCGCCGCGGCTTCGCCGGCCGCCGCGTCGCCGCGATCGAGCTCGTGTTCGGCCAGCAGGATCCACGCGAAGCCGTCGCCCGGATTGCGCTCCAGTGCGCGGCGCAGCTCGGTGCGTGGATCGACGGCGTGGTTCATGCGTTCGAATGCGCCGTGAAGGACAGCGAGTACCACTGCGTGTCCGCTTCCTCCCAGCCCGCGCCGCGATAGAGCGCGCGGGCTGTGGCGTTGTCGCGCGTGGTTTCCAGCACGATGCCGACCGCGCCGTCGTTTTGCGCGAACGCGGCGGCGGCATCGAGCAGGGCGCGGCCCGCGCCGCTGCGACGCGCGCCGGCATCGACGTAGAGATCATTGAGGATCCACAGTCGCCCGGTTCGCACGGACGAGAACATCGGATAAAGCTGGGTGAAGCCGACGGCACGGCCTTCGTCGGTGGCGAGCAGGATCACCGACTCGTCCGCGCGAAGTCGTGCTTCGAGGAACCCGCGACCGCGCGCTTCATCGGACGGCTGTTCGTAGAAACGACGGTAGGCGTCGAACAGCGGTACGACGGCGTCCAGGTCGTCCAGCGTGGCGCGTTTGATCGCGAGGGGCATGGGGCGGGTCCGTGCTCGGGGGTTTCGCGATTGTAGTCAACGCGCGAGGGAGCGCCTGGCGTCGATCGTATCGGTGCACGGTTTCCGGTTTGCCTCACCCCAGCTGTCCAGCAGGCGGAGAGGGGCTGAAGCAGGATCAACTTTCCTGCGTGAGCCGCGCCAGTTCGTCGGCCTGATGCTCGTGCTGCAGGCGCGCGACGAGCTCGTCCAGGTCGCCCTGGATCACGTTGGGCAGGTCGTACAGCGTCAGGCCTTCGACGCGATGGTCGGTGATGCGGCCCTGCGGAAAGTTGTAGGTGCGGATGCGCTGGCTGCGGTCACCACTGCCGACCTGCAGCTTGCGCATCGACGCCTGGGCCGCCGCGGCCTTCGCCGCCTGCGCTTCGGCCAGGATCGCGGTGAGGCGCTTCATCGCCTTGTCGCGGTTGGCGTGCTGACTGCGTTCGGTCTGGCTTTCGACCACGACACCGCTGGGCACGTGCGTGATGCGGATCGCCGATTCGGTCTTGTTGACGTGCTGGCCGCCCGCCCCGCTGGAGCGGAACGTGTCGACCTTGAGGTCGGCGGGATTGATCTCGATCGGCTCGCCTTCGGCTTCCAGCGGGATGATCGCCACCGTCGCGGCCGAGGTGTGGATGCGGCCCTGCGATTCGGTTTCCGGCACGCGTTGCACGCGATGCGTTCCTGACTCGAATTTCAGCTTCGAATACGCGCCGCGGCCTTCCACGCGCGCGATGACTTCCTTGAAGCCGCCGTGTTCGCCCGGGCTGCCCGACTCGATCTCGACCTTCCAGCCCTGCCGTTCCGCATAGCGCGCGTACATGCGGAACAGGTCGCCGGCGAAGATCGCCGCTTCGTCGCCGCCGGTGCCGGCGCGCACTTCCAGGTACAGGTCGCCTTCGTCGCGCGGGTCCTTCGGGATCAGGTGCGCGAGCAGTTCGGCGTCGAGGCGCTCAAGGCGTTCCTGAGCCGCGGCGATTTCGTCCTGTGCGAGTTCGGCGAGTTCGGGGTCGTCGCGCATTGCCTGCGCAGCGGCCAGGTCGTCCTTCGCCTGTGCTTCGGCCTTCAGCGCGTTCGCCACCGGTTCGAGCTGCGCGAACTCGCGCGAGAAGCGGCGGAAGCGGTCCGCATCGCCGATGACGCCGGGATCGGACAGCAGGCGTTCGAGTTCGTCGCGGCGTTCGGCGAGGGCTTCGAGTTTGCGGCGCAGGCTGGGTGTCATGGGCGAAGACCGGTGCGAGGAACGAGAGGCGGGCGAAGCGGACGCGGTTGCGCGTCGCTAGGCCTCGCGCTTGTCGTGTCCTTCGACCGGGGTTTCGTTGCGCGCGACGTCGCCCTCGGCGAAGAGCTTTTCCGCCGCGCGCGCCAGTTCCGCGTTGCCGGTGAGCGCCGCCTCGCGCAGGGCGATCGTCGGCGCGTGCAGCAGGCGGTTGGTCAGCGTGTGCGCGAGGTAGTTCAGCACTTCGGCCGGATCCTGGCCGGCGGCGAGCTGCTGCTGTGCGCGCGAGAGCACGTCGGCTTTTGCCGCCTCGCCGTGCGCGCGCAGGCGCTTGAGCGGCTCGGTGCGCGTGCTGGCGACCATCGATTCGGTGAAGCGCGCAACCTGCAACTCGACGATCGCCTCGGCTTCCGTCGCGGCTTCGCGGCGGCTGCGGCGGTTGTCCTCGATGGCGCGTTCCAGGTCGTCGACCGTGTAGAGGAACACGTCTTTCAGCTCGGCCACGTCGGGCGCGATGTCGCGCGGCACGGCGAGATCGAGCAGCAGCATCGGCCGGTGCTTGCGCGTGGCGAGCGCGGCGGCGACGTGCGGGCGCTGCAGGATCGGATCGCGGCTGGCGGTGGCGGAAATCACCACGTCGGCCTCGCCCAGGTGTTTGTCGATCTCGCTTAGCGGTAGCGCGAAACCGCCGTGCCGGCTGGCCAGTTCCTGCGCGTGGGCGAGGGTGCGGTTGGCGACGAGCAGCCGCTTGGCGCGCGCCTGCACGAGGTGGCGCGCTGCCAGCTCGATGGTCTCGCCGGCGCCGATCATCAGCACCGTGGAATCTTCCAGCCGGGCGAAGGATTCCTGCGCCAGGCGCACCGCGGCGGAAGCGACCGACACCGGATTGGCGCCGATGCGCGTGTCGGTGCGCGCGCGCTTGGCGGTGGTGAAGGCGTGCTGGAACAGGCGGTCGAGCTGGCTGCCCAGCGTGCCGGCGTGGCGCGCGGTGGCCCATGCATCCTTCACCTGGCCGAGGATCTGCGGCTCGCCCAGGACCAACGAATCGAGCCCGGTCGCGACGCGGAACAGATGACGCACCGCGTCGGCGTCGCGATGGCGGTAGAGGTAGGCGTGCAGATCGCCGATGTCGTCCGGATGCGTGGCAAGCCAGTCGGCCAGCGCCTGGCCGTCGTCGTTCGAAACGGCGTAAAGCTCGGTCCGGTTGCAGGTGGAGAGTAGGGCGACTTCCTGCACCTGCGGAAGCGTCTTCAGGGCATCCAGCGCGGCCGGCACCGTCTCGGCCGAAAACGCCACGCGCTCGCGCAGGCTGACCGGCGCGGTCTGGTGATTGATGCCTAGTACGAACAAACTCATTGACGCCGGACCTTCGTTCAGGTGCTTGCGATAAGCTGCTGGCTACCCGGAGGCCGATATTCTACCGGCCCCGTTCCGTCCCGGCTTCCATCAGGCCCGTTCGAATGCCCGCTGCCTCGCGCACGCTCTGTTTCGCCCTTGTCGCCGCCCTCGTCTTCACGCCGCTGCTCGCGGCCGAGAAGGCGTCACCTACCTCCCCGGACGATCCCACCAGCGCCTCGCTGGAAGCCTTGCTGGCGGGCGAGTTCGCGCTGCAGTCCGGCCGCCTGGACGACGCGGCGCAGGCGTACTTGGACGCCGCGCGGCAGGCCGACGACGTCGCCCTGGCCGAGCGCGCGACGCGCATCGCATTGCTCGCGAAGGACGACAAACGCGCCGCGCAGGCGCTGGACCTGTGGCGCAAGCAGGGCGGGGAGGGCTTGAACCTGGCCGCCGCCGAAGCCGTGCTGGCCATCCGCCGCGGCAACGAGCGCGAGGCCCGCAAACATCTGACCGAGCTGCTGCAGACCCCCGGCGACGCCGGCTGGCGGCAGGCGCTGGGCGTGCTGTCCGGTGGTGCGCGCGATCCGAAGCAGGCGGCGCGCCTGCTCGACAAGCTCGTCGACAGCGGCCGCATCCCGAACAAGCTGCAGGCGTGGCTGGCCTTCGGCGGACTGGCGCAGGCGCTGGAGCAGCCGGAGCTCGTCGAGCGCATCGTGGCCGAGGTCGTGGAGCGCTTCCCGGGCGAGGCGCGCGTGGGCCTGCTTCGTGCGAGCCAGCTCCGCGAGAACGGCAAGACCGACGAGGCCCGCAAGCTGCTCGAGTCGCTTGCCGCACAGGCCGGCGACGACGCCGAGCTGCGTCGTGCGATCGCCGACGAATACCACCGCATGGCCGATTACGCCGCCGCCGAGGCCGTGCTGGCGAAGGGCCCGCAGGACGACCAGAGCTACTCGCTGCGCGCGGCGCTGCTCGCCCAGGCCGAAGACAAGACCTCCCTCGCGCGGCTCTACGACGAACTGCGTGCGCGGTCGAACGATCCGGATCCGCAGCGTCGCCTGTTGCTCGGCCAGATCGCCGAGTTCCTCGAGCGCTACGACGAAGCGCTGACGTGGTATCGCGGAGTTCCCGGCGGAGGCCAGCGCTGGTCGGCGCGCCTGCGCGCGGCGAACGTGCTGCACGAACTCAAGCGCGGCGACGAAGCCTACAAGTCGCTGCGCGAACTGCAGTCCGATGCGTCGGCCGACGACGAAGCGCGCCGCGATGCCTATCTGCTGGAAGCCTCGCTGCGCTCCAAGGACGACGATGCCGCCGGCGAGATGGAAGCCTTCGCGCGCGGGCTTGCGGCCTTCCCGGACGATCCTGAAATCCTCTACGCGCGCGGCCTGAGCTGGGAGCGCCGCGACGACATCCCGCGCGCCGAGGCCGACCTTCGCAAGATCCTCGTCGCCGAGCCCGACAACGTCGCCGCGCTCAACGCGCTGGGTTACACGCTGGCCGATCGCACGACGCGCTACCAGGAAGCGCTGCAGCTGATCGAGCGCGCGCGCACCGCCGAACCGGACAACGCCGCGATCATCGACAGCTACGGCTGGGTGCTCTATCGCATGGGCCGCAAGGAAGAGGCGCTGGTCGAACTGCGTCGCGCGCTGACCTTGCAGAAGGATGCGGAAATCGCCTCGCACGTGGGTGAGGTGCTGTGGTCGCTGGGTCGCAAGGACGAGGCGCGCAAGTACTTCGAACAAGCCCGCAAGATCGATCCCGACAACCGCTCGCTCAAGCGCGCGCTGGAGAAGACCGGCGCATGAGGCTTCGCAACCTTTTCGCGCCGCTGGTTGCTGCGGTGCTGCTCGCCGGTTGCGTCTCGCAACCGACCCGTGTGCCGTCCGTGCCCGTCGACGAGGCCCAGGCGCGCGCGCAGGACGAGCGTCGTGCGGCGCTGACCGAGTGGTCATTGTCCGGGCGAATTGCGGTGTCGAATGGCAAGCAGGGCGGAAGCGGGCGCATCGACTGGCAGCAGTCGGGCGATCGCTATGCCGTGTCGCTCAGCGCGCCGGTCACCCGCCAGAGCTGGCGCCTGAGCGGCGACGACAGCGGCGGCCGACTGGAGGGCATCGAGGGTGGTCCGCGCGAAGGCGCCGACATCGAGGCGCTGCTTCGCGAGACCACCGGCTGGAACATCCCCGTGCGGGCGCTGGCCGACTGGGTTCGCGGCGTGGGCGCCGACCCGAACCGTTTCGGCGAAGCGCGGATCGTCTACGGCGAAGGCAATCGTCCGGTCCGGCTGGCGCAGGCCGGCTGGGTCATCGACTACGCGCAGTGGCAGCCGGATGCGGCTGCCGCGCCGGGACCGGTCCTCCCGGCCCGCCTGACCGCGACGCAGGGCGACGCCAAGGTTCGGCTGATCGTCGACGAGTGGAAGCCGGGCGCCTCCCCATGAGCGACGCCGATCAGGCGGCGGCGTGGACCTCCTGGCCCGCGCCCGCCAAGCTGAACCTGTTCCTGCGGATCACCGGCCGCCGCGACGACGGCTACCACCTCCTCCAGACGGTGTTCCGCATTCTGGAGTGGGGCGATTCGGTTCGACTTCGCATCCGGGACGACGGGCAAATCCGGCGGCATGGACCTTCAGCGCCCGGCGTCGATGAGGCCGACGATCTGACGGTTCGTGCGGCGATGATGCTGCAATCGGCGACCAAGTGCGCGCAAGGTGCCGACATCATCGTTGATAAACACATTCCGGCTGGCGGCGGCTTCGGCGGCGGTTCGTCGGACGCGGCGACCGTGCTGGTCGGCCTGAACGCGCTCTGGCGCACGGGCTTGGATGTAGATCGACTCGCCGAGCTCGGCCTGACGCTGGGCGCAGACGTGCCAGTCTTCGTGCGCGGTGAGAATGCGTGGGCTGAGGGGGTGGGGGAGGAGCTTTCTCCGGTCGATCTGCCGCCCGCTTGGTACCTGCTCGCGGACCCGGGCGTCCATGCGCCCACGGCGACTTTGTTCAAATCCCCTGAATTGACGCGTGATGCCCCGCCCGCGACAATGTCGGACTTCGTTTCGGGCGTGCCGCTCGGGAATGCGTTCGAGCCGGTGTTGCGCGCGCGCGAACCAGCCGTCGAGGCTGTTTTCGCTGCGCTGTCGCAGGTCGGTTCGCCGCGCCTGACCGGTTCCGGCAGTGGGTGTTTCGTCGAATTCGCAACGCGCGAGTCCGCCGAGGCGGCGCTGGCCGCATTGCCGACCGGGCTTCGCGCCTGGGTGGCGGAAGGGGCGCAAGCCTCGCCGCTGCACCGTGCACTGGCGGACTGGACGAAGCAGGCAATACCGGCGCCCTGACGGGCTCCACTGCAGGGGCGTCGCCAAGTGGCCCAAGGCACCGGGTTTTGATCCCGGCATTCGTAGGTTCGAATCCTACCGCCCCTGCCAACTCCATCGAAGAACATCCAGCTTGAGGATCGGGCATTCGGGATTGGGGATTCGCTTCAGACGGCCGAATCCCCAATCCCGAATCCTTGATCCCCGACCGGCCAGACCATGCAGAACGACCGCAACCTGCTGATTTTCAGCGGCAACGCCAACCGCCCGCTCGCCGATTCGGTGTGCAAGGAGCTCGGTATCCGTCTGGGCAAGGCGCTGGTCGGCCGTTTCTCCGACGGCGAAGTGCAGGTGGAGATCGAGGAGAACGTGCGTCGCCAGGAAGTGTTCGTCATCCAGCCGACGAATGCCCCGACGGCGGAGAATTTCATGGAACTGCTGGTGCTGGTGGACGCGCTCAAGCGCGCCTCGGCCGCCAGCGTGACCGCGGTGGTGCCGTACTTCGGCTACGCCCGCCAGGATCGCCGCCCGCGTTCCTCGCGCGTGCCGATCACGGCCAAAGTCGCGGCGAAGATGTTCAGCGCGGTCGGTACCGACCGTGTGCTGACCGTGGATCTGCATGCCGACCAGATCCAGGGCTTCTTCGACATCCCGGTCGACAACGTGTACGCCTCGCCGCTGCTGCTCGCCGACATCTGGCGCGCGCACGGTACGGAGAACATGGTGGTGGTCTCGCCCGACGTCGGCGGCGTGGTGCGCGCGCGAGCGATCGCCAAGCGCCTGGACGACGCGGACCTGGCGATCATCGACAAGCGCCGTCCGCGCGCCAACGTCGCCACGGTGATGAACATCATCGGTGACGTCGCCGGCAAGACCTGCGTCCTCGTCGACGACATCGTCGATACCGCCGGTACGCTGTGTGCCGCGGCGAACGCGCTCAAGGCGCAGGGCGCGACCAAGGTGGTCGCGTACTGCACGCATCCGGTGCTGTCGGGTGCGGCGATGGACAACGTGACCAGGTCGCAGCTCGACGAGCTGGTGGTCACCGACACCATCAAGCTGTCCGACGCGGCGCGGGCCTGCGGCAAGATCCGCCAGCTCAGCGTCGCCGAGCTGCTGGCCGAGACGATCCGACGCGTCGCGTTCGGCGAGTCGGTCAGTTCGCTGTACGTGGATTGAAGTTTTCCGGGGACGGTTTCCGGCCCTGTCCAAGGCTCTTCTGGTCGCGGAAGAGTCACATCGCCGCCGCGAGGCGGCATAACGCAGTAGAAGTGAGTAAACGAAAATGTCCGAACATACCCTCAAGGCCACTGGCCGCAAGGTTGAAGGGAAGGGTGCGAGCCGCCGCCTTCGCCACGCCGCCAGCATCCCGGCCATCGTCTACGGCGGCAAGTCCGAGCCGAAGGCGATCCAGCTCGACCACGAGAAGATCTGGCTGGCCCAGCAGAACGAGTGGTTCTACTCGTCGATCCTGAACCTCGACATCGACGGCACCACCGAAGCCGTGCTCCTGCGCGACATCCAGCGCCATCCGTTCAAGCAGATCATCATGCACCTGGACTTCCAGCGCGTTGATCTGAACGCCGCGCTGAAGGCGTCGGTGCCGCTGCACTTCATCGGCCAGGAAGGTTCGCCGGCCGGCAAGTCGGCCGACGTGGTCATCACGCACGAGCTCAACGAAGTCACCGTCAGCTGCCTGCCGCGCGACCTGCCGGAGTTCATCGAGATCGACCTGTCGAACCTGAAGGTCGGCGACATCGTCCACCTGTCGGACGTCAAGCTGCCGAAGGGTGTCGAGCTGCCGGAACTGAAGCTGGGCAAGGAACACGACGTCGCCGTCGTGATCGCCAAGCACGGTCGCGTCGAGGCGGAAGAGACCGCCGAGGCTCCGTCGGCCGAAGTGCCGGCGACCAAGGCCGCCAAGAAGGACGAGAAGTAATCGCGTCCCGACGACCTGCCCGCGCGAGCGGGCAGGTTGCGGCGTGACTTCACGATGGACGGTTTGCGCCTCATCGTCGGCCTGGGAAATCCCGGTGCCGAACATCTCCGGACCCGGCACAACGCCGGGTTCTGGTTTGTGGACGCCCTCGCGTTGCGCCAGGGTGTCCGCTTCGGGCTCGAATCCAAGCTGTTCGGCGAGACGGCGAAGATCGACGTCGCCGGTCGCCCGATCTGGCTGTTGAAGCCCGCCACCTTCATGAACCTTTCTGGCAAGTCGGTCGCCGCCGCGCTGCGGTACTGGAAGATCGAGCCGGAACAGATGCTGGTCGTCCACGACGAACTGGACCTCGCGCCCGGTACCGCGCGCCTGAAGTTCGACGGCGGCCACGGCGGCCAGAACGGCCTGCGCGACATCACCAAGCTGCTCGGACACGGCAAGTACCACCGCCTGCGCATCGGCATCGGTCATCCGGGCCACAAGGACCGCGTGACGTCGTGGGTGCTGGGCAAGCCGGGCGCTGACGACGAAGCCTCCATCCTGCGCGCCATCAGCGACGCCGACGACGTGCTTCCGCTCGCCGTTTCCGGCGACTTCAACGAAGCCATGAAGCGCCTGCACACCAGCCGATGATCCGCGATTGGTGATTGTCGATTCGCAGCCGGTGCCGCGAGTCGCCAATCACGAATCCCGAATCACGGAATACCGCCATGGGCATCAAATGCGGCATCGTCGGCCTGCCGAACGTCGGCAAGTCGACCCTCTTCAACGCCCTGACCAAGGCCGGCATCGCCGCGGCCAACTTCCCGTTCTGCACGATCGAGCCGAACGTCGGCGTCGTGCCGGTGCCGGATCCGCGCCTCAATGCGCTGTCGGAGATCGTCAAGCCGCAGAAGGTCATTCCGACCGCGGTGGAGTTCGTCGACATCGCCGGCCTCGTCGCCGGTGCGGCGAGCGGTGAAGGCCTGGGCAACAAGTTCCTCGCGCACATTCGCGAAGTCGATGCGATCACGCATGTCGTGCGCTGTTTCGAAAACGACGACGTCATTCACGTCAGCAACCGCATCGATCCGATTTCCGACATCGACACCATCGATACCGAGCTTGCGCTCGCCGACCTGGAGTCGGTGGAGAAGGCGCTGCAGCGCGCCGAGCGTTCGGCCAAGACCGGCGACAAGGACGCGAAGCTCCGCGTGGAAGTGCTGGGTCGCGTCCGCGCCGGCCTCGACGACGGCAAGCCCGCGCGCGCGCTGGGTCTCTCGGACGACGACAAGCTCGTGCTGCGCGATCTTTTCCTGCTGACGCTCAAGCCGGTGATGTACGTCGCCAACGTGCTCGAGGACGGCTTCGAGAACAACCCGCATCTGGACGCCGTGCGCGCCCGCGCAGTGACCGAGGGCGCCGAAGTGGTGCCGGTGTGCGCGGCGATCGAGGAAGAGCTGAGCCAGCTCGACGACGCCGACCGCGATGCGTTCCTCACCGACCTCGGCCTGGACGAGCCGGGACTGAATCGGGTGATCCGCGCCGCCTACAAGCTGCTGGGCCTGCAGACGTACTTCACCGCCGGCGTGAAGGAAGTCCGCGCCTGGACCGTGAAGGCCGGTTCGACCGCGCCGCAGGCCGCTGCGGTGATCCATACCGATTTCGAGAAGGGCTTCATCCGCGCCGAAACCATCGCCTACGACGATTTCATCAAGTACAAGGGCGAATCCGGCGCGCGCGATGCTGGCCGCCTGCGCCTGGAAGGCAAGGAATACCGCGTACAGGAAGGCGACGTGCTGCATTTCCGCTTCAACGTGTAAGCCGCCTGTCCGCCTTCCATCGGCGGGCGAGGGCGGTGCGGGAAACGGCGCAGGACGCCCCGCGTGAAAATTGATGTGTGAAACGCGTTGACAACCTCGCCGGCCAGTCCCAAAATTGCGGGCTCTTTGGAGGGATACCCAAGCGGCCAACGGGGGCAGACTGTAAATCTGCTGGCTTACGCCTTCGGTGGTTCGAATCCACCTCCCTCCACCAGTTCCAACCCGGTCGCAAGGTCTGGTGGATGCAACACCCGGTGACTTACCACCACCGGTGCAGTACCCAAGCAGGTTTGTCCGGCGCGGGAGTAGTTCAATGGTAGAACCTCAGCCTTCCAAGCTGATGGTGCGGGTTCGATTCCCGTCTCCCGCTCCATTGATGCCGCGACAGACAGACTGCTGGAACAACTTGCTCACGTAGCTCAGTCGGTAGAGCACCTCCTTGGTAAGGAGGAGGTCGAAGGTTCGATTCCTTTCGTGAGCACCATCTTTTCCGTATCACCCGTATACCGTCCTAAAGCGAGAGTCGACTGTCATGGCCAAGGGTAAGTTTGAGCGCACCAAGCCGCACGTGAACGTGGGCACGATCGGTCACGTCGACCACGGCAAGACCACGCTGACGGCGGCACTGACGAAGGTGGGTGCGGAGCGTTTCGGCGGCGAGTTCAAGGCGTACGACGCGATCGACGCGGCGCCGGAAGAGAAGGCGCGCGGCATCACGATCTCGACGGCGCACGTCGAGTACGAAAGCCCGACGCGTCACTACGCGCACGTGGACTGCCCGGGCCACGCCGACTACGTGAAGAACATGATCACGGGTGCGGCGCAGATGGACGGCGCGATCCTGGTGTGCTCGGCCGCTGACGGCCCGATGCCGCAGACGCGCGAGCACATCCTGCTGTCGCGCCAGGTCGGCGTGCCGTACATCGTCGTGTTCCTGAACAAGGCCGACATGGTGGACGACGCCGAGCTGCTGGAGCTCGTCGAGATGGAAGTGCGCGAGCTGCTGAGCAAGTACGAGTTCCCGGGCGACGACACCCCGATCATCCACGGTTCGGCCCGTCTGGCGCTGGAAGGCGATCAGTCGGAGATCGGCGTGCCGGCGATCCTGAAGCTGGTGGAAGCGCTGGACACGTTCATCCCGGAACCGCAGCGTGACGTCGACAAGCCGTTCCTGATGCCGGTGGAAGACGTGTTCTCGATCTCCGGCCGCGGCACCGTGGTGACCGGTCGTATCGAGCGCGGCATCATCAAGGTCGGCGACGAAATCGAAATCGTCGGCATCCGTCCGACGCAGAAGACGACGGTCACCGGCGTCGAGATGTTCCGCAAGCTGCTCGACCAGGGTCAGGCGGGCGACAACGCCGGTCTGCTGCTGCGCGGCACCAAGCGTGACGACGTCGAGCGCGGCCAGGTGCTGGCCAAGCCGGGTTCGATCACGCCGCACACCACGTTCGAAGCCGAGGTGTACGTGCTGTCGAAGGACGAAGGCGGCCGTCACACGCCGTTCTTCAAGGGCTACCGCCCGCAGTTCTACTTCCGCACCACCGACATCACCGGTGCGGTCGAGCTGCCGGAAGGCGTCGAGATGGTCATGCCGGGCGACAACATCAAGATGGTCGTCACGCTGATCAACCCGGTCGCGATGGACGAAGGCCTGCGCTTCGCGATCCGCGAAGGCGGCCGCACCGTCGGCGCCGGCGTCGTGGCGAAGATCCTGAAGTAATAAAACCGGCCCCGTGCGCCTCAGGCGCGCGGGGCACTCCCGCTTCAGCGGGATCCGACGACCCGGACGCGCCCTGCGGCCGGGCGACGCCGGAAAGGCAGCAGGGCGGACTTCGGTCCGCCTTTGCCGTCTGAGAAAGCCCTACACTAGTTCCATACGCCAGTAGCTCAATTGGCAGAGCAGCGGTCTCCAAAACCGCAGGTTGGGGGTTCGAGTCCCTCCTGGCGTGCCACCCATGCGGGTCCTCCGCAGAAGTCCGGTCAGACGTGGTCGGTCTTTACCCACAACAGACGCGGCTTGGCTGCCGCGCGATGGATCGGATGAACAGCAAGGTCGAACAACCCGGATCCGCCTCCGCCGGCGATATCGTCAAGTACGCACTCGCAGTGCTGCTCGTCGCCGCTGGCGTTGCCGCGTACATCTATTTCGACCAGTGGGCGGGCCCGCTCCGCGCGCTGGCCGTTGCTGCCGGCCTGGTCCTCGCCGCCGTCGTGTTCCTGACCAGCGGCAAGGGTCTGCAGACCCGCGAGTTCCTCTCCGAGTCGCGCTTCGAGCTGCGCAAGGTGGTCTGGCCGACGCGCCAGGAAGCCATGCGCACGACGTGGGTGGTGATCATTGCCGTGGCAGTGCTCAGCCTGATCCTCGCCGCCATGGACCTGTTCATCCAGTTCCTGGTCAAGTTGATTCTGGGGCAGTAAGCAAATGACCGAAGTGCACAAGCGCTGGTACGTAGTCCACGCCTATTCGGGCTTCGAGAAGTCCGTGGCCCAGACGCTGCGCGACCGCATCGTCCGTGACGGCATGCAGGACAAGTTCGGCGAAGTGCTCGTCCCGACCGAGGAAGTGGTCGAGATGCGCTCCGGCCAGAAGCGCCGCTCCGAGCGCAAGTTCTTCCCGGGCTACGTCCTGGTCCAGATCGCTACCCATGACGAAGCGGGTATCCCGCGCATGGACAACGAGAGCTGGCACCTGGTGAAGGAAACCCCGAAGGTGATGGGCTTCATCGGCGGCACCGCCGATCGCCCGCTCCCGATCGCCGACCGTGAGGCCGATGCCATCCTGCAGCGTGTTCAGGAAGGTGTGGAGAAGCCGAAGCCGAAGGTCCTGTTCGAGCCGGGCGAGATGGTCCGCGTCATCGACGGCCCGTTCAACGACTTCAACGGCGTGGTCGAGGAAATCAACTACGAGAAGAGCCGCCTGCGCGTCGCAGTGCTGATCTTCGGCCGCTCGACCCCGGTCGAGCTGGAATTCGGCCAGGTCGAAAAGGCCTAAAACCCTGCTATACTTGCTGGCTCGCTGCCTTGGGCGCGGGCCGGAACGCCGGCCGCCTTGGGGCGGCCGTTGCCGTGTCAGCGGCATATCCAGATCCAACGTGATGTCGGGACACGTGATTTTCCCGGCGCGATGGGGAGCCTGACGTCCAGGCGCTTGCACCCGGAGAGAGAGCAATGGCTAAGAAAGTAGTTGGTTACATTAAGCTGCAGGTGAAGGCCGGTCAGGCCAACCCCTCGCCGCCGGTCGGCCCGGCCCTGGGTCAGCGTGGCCTGAACATCATGGAGTTCTGCAAGGCCTTCAACGCCGCGACCTCCAAGCTTGAGCCGGGTCTTCCGACCCCGGTCATCATTACCGCGTACTCCGACCGTACGTTCACCTTCGTCACCAAGTCGACCCCGGCTTCGGTGCTGCTGAAGAAGGCCGTGGGCATCACCTCCGGCTCCAAGCGCCCGAACACCGAGAAGGTGGGCAAGGTCACCCGCGCCCAGCTGGAAGCCATCGCCAAGCAGAAGGAAGCCGACCTGACGGCGGCTGACCTGGATGCGGCGGTGAAGACGATTGCGGGTTCGGCCCGCAGCATGGGTCTGGTGGTGGAGGGTTAAGACATGGCAATGACCAAGCGCGAAAAGGCCATCAAGGCCGCCGTCGTTCCGGGCAAGGCGTACGCCTTCGACGAAGCGATCAAGATCATCAAGTCCGCCACCAAGGCTAAGTTCGTCGAATCCGTCGACGTGGCCGTGCGCTTGGGCGTGGACGCGAAGAAGTCCGACCAGCAGGTCCGCGGTTCGACCGTGCTGCCGGCCGGTACCGGCAAGTCCGTGCGCGTGGCGGTGTTCGCCCCCGCGGGTGCGAAGGCTGACGAAGCCCTGGCTGCTGGCGCCGAAGCCGTCGGTATGGACGACCTGGCCGAGAAGATGATGGCCGGCGACCTGAACTACGACGTCGTCATCGCCACGCCGGACGCCATGCGCGTCGTCGGCAAGCTTGGCCAGGTGCTCGGCCCGCGCGGCCTGATGCCGAACCCGAAGGTCGGTACCGTCTCGCCGAA
Organism: Lysobacter soli; assembly: GCF_003382285.1. Classification (GTDB taxonomy): domain Bacteria; phylum Pseudomonadota; class Gammaproteobacteria; order Xanthomonadales; family Xanthomonadaceae; genus Lysobacter_J; species Lysobacter_J soli. Next base: position 58,259 of record NZ_QTJR01000013.1, on the reverse strand, counting down.
CCCGGCCGAAGCGGTCAAGAACGCCAAGGGCGGCCAGGTGCGTTACCGCACCGACAAGGCCGGCATCATCCACTGCACCATCGGCAAGGCCTCGTTCGAAGACGCCTCGCTGAAGGACAACCTGCACGCCCTGCTGCTCGACCTGATCAAGGCCAAGCCGGCGACTGCGAAGGGTCAGTACCTGCAGAAGATCTCGATCAGCTCGACCATGGGTCCCGGCGTGACTGTGGACCAGGCTTCGCTGACGCTGAAGTGATGTAGCGACGTCCTCGCGCCTCGCGCGAGGACGTCCGATGAATCAAACGTCCCCGATCCGCGCGTCGAATCGACGGACGAAACTTTTGAGGGCGTCGCAAGGACTCGGGTCCGCGCGGCAGCCGTCAAAGACCGCAGGTGCGGTCAGCGCCTACCGGCGACGGGCACGGATGCTCGACATGGCAGGGAATCGCCGTCGGTGGAAGCGGGGCTGCTTAATCCGGACCTTTCCGGGTCGGCCTGCGTAGATGGTGCCTTCTGGAAATCTTTCTGGATTGGCCACCACCGGGATGCTTCGACATCCCCGGCGCCAGGGATCCGGTGCCGCCCAGGACCGCAAGCGGCTGGAGCCGTGAGCGGAGTTCATTTGGAGGAGTGCAATGGCTCTCAATCTGTCCCAGAAGCAAGAAGTAGTCGCCGAACTGGCGGAAGTCGCTTCGAAGGCGCACTCCTTGGTCGCTGCCGAGTACGCAGGCACCACGGTCAGTCAGATGACCGCGATGCGCAAGAAGGCTCGCGAAACCGGTGTGTTCTTGAAGGTTGCAAAGAACACGCTGGCTGCGCGCGCCGTCGAAGGTACCGACTTCGAGTGCACGAAGGATGCACTGGTCGGTCCGCTGCTGTATGCGTTCTCGTCGGAAGACCCCGGTGCTGCCGGGCGTCTGATCAAGGAATTCGCCAAGACCAACGACAAGCTGCAGGCGAAGGTCGTTTCCATCGACGGCAAGCTCTTTCCGGGCGAGCACGTCGAGTTCCTCGCTGCCCTGCCGACCCGCGAACAGGCCCTGGCCATGCTGGCCCGCGTCCTGGCCGAGCCGGTTACCATGTTTGGCCGTGCCGTCAAGGCCGTGGCCGACAAGCAGGGTGGTGGCGAAGAAGCAACTGCCGAGGCCGCAGCCGAGCCGGCATAAGCCGCTCGTCGATGCGACTGAACCGATTCGTACGTTCAAATATTTCCAGAGGTTAACAACATGTCCCTTACCAACGAACAGATCGTCGACGCCGTTGCCGGCATGACCATCAGCCAGGTCATGGACCTGGTCAAGGCGATCGAAGACAAGTTCGGCGTCTCCGCCGCTGCCCCGGTCATGATGGCCGCTGGCCCGGCCGCTGCCGGCCCGGCCGTCGAAGAGCAGACCGAGTTCAACGTCATCCTGAAGGATGCCGGTGCGAAGAAGGTCGACGTCATCAAGGCCGTCCGCGCCATCACGGGCCTGGGCCTGAAGGAAGCGAAGGACCTGACCGAAGCCGGCGGCGTCGTGAAGGAAGGCGCTTCGAAGGAAGAAGCCGACAAGTTCAAGAAGGAACTCGAGGCCGCTGGCGCGACCGTCGAGCTGAAGTAAGCAGTACCCGCGTCGCCAGCTCTTGACCGAGAGCGCAGTACCGGCGACCACCTGAAGGCTGGGGACGAAAGTCCCCGGCCTTTGGCCGTTCCAGAGGGAATGCGGAATTTCGCGCTCCCCGCAACAAAGAAAAACCCAACCGAGTTGGTAGTTGGAAGCAGCACTAGAGGGCGTGCGGGTGCCGGCAATACCCGCGGCTTCCAACTGACAGTTCATTCCCCTGAGGGGTCGAGTTTCGAGACAAACGGAAACGCCGCAAGCGCAGCACGTCAGTCCGACCGGAATGACATCGCCCGCAAGCCCCGCGAATCCGCCCTCGATCCGATTCTTCGATCCAGAGAAAACCGAGGCGGCAGCTCATCATGACCACGGCTTCCACGACGAATTATTCGTTCACCGAAAAGAAGCGCATCCGCAAGGACTTCGGCAAGCGCAAGTCGATCCTTGAAGTGCCCTTCCTGCTGGCCATCCAGGTCGATTCCTACCGCGAGTTCCTGCAGGAACACACCGATCCGGCCAAGCGTGCCGATCGCGGCCTCCATGCCGCGCTGAAGTCGGTGTTCCCGATCGTCAGCTACAGCGGCAACGCTGCGCTGGAGTATGTCGGCTACAAGCTCGGCGAACCCCCGTTCGACGAGCGCGAGTGCCGCAACCGCGGCCTCTCCTACGGCGCGCCGCTGCGCGTGACCGTGCGCCTGGTGATCTACGACCGCGAGTCGTCGACCAAGGCCATCAAGTACGTGAAGGAGCAGGAGGTCTACATGGGCGAGATCCCGCTCATGACCGAGAACGGCACCTTCATCGTCAACGGCACCGAGCGCGTCATCGTCTCGCAGTTGCACCGCTCGCCGGGCGTGTTCTTCGATCACGACCGTGGCAAGACGCACAGCTCGGGCAAGCTGCTGTACAGCGCCCGCATCATTCCCTACCGCGGTTCGTGGCTGGACTTCGAGTTCGACCCGAAGGACGCGCTGTTCACCCGTATCGACCGTCGCCGCAAGTTGCCGGTGACCGTGCTGCTGCGTGCGCTCGGTTACAACAACGAGGAAATGCTGCGCGAGTTCTTCGAGGTCAACACGTTCCACATCGATCCGAACGAAGGCGTGCAGCTGGAGCTCGTGCCGGAGCGCCTGCGTGGCGAAACGCTGAACTTCGACCTCGCCGACGGCGAGAAGGTCATCGTCGAAGCCGGCCGCCGCATCACCGCTCGCCACGTCAAGCAGCTTGAGCAGGCCGGCGTGGCCGCGCTCGCCGTGCCGGACGAATACCTGGTCGGCCGCATCCTGTCGCATGACGTCGTCGACACGAAGTCCGGCGAACTGCTGGCCACGGCCAATGACGAGATCTCCGAAGACCATCTGGTCGCCTTCCGCAAGGCGGGCATCGAAACTGTCGGCACGTTGTGGGTGAACGACCTCGATCGCGGTGCGTACCTCTCGCACACGCTGCGCATCGACGCGACCAAGACGCAGCTGGAAGCGCTGGTCGAGATCTACCGCATGATGCGTCCGGGCGAGCCGCCGACCAAGGACGCCGCTCAGAACCTGTTCCACAACCTGTTCTTCACCTTCGAGCGCTACGACCTGTCGGCCGTGGGCCGCATGAAGTTCAACCGTCGCCTCGGCCGCAAGGAAACCGAGGGCGCGTCGGTGCTGTACGACGCCAAATACTTCGCCGAGCGCAAGGACGAAGAGTCGGTGCGCCTGCGTGGCGAGTGCGGCAACACGTCGGACATCCTCGACGTCATCCGCGTGCTGACCGAGATCCGCAACGGTCGCGGCACCGTCGACGACATCGACCACTTGGGCAACCGTCGCGTGCGTTCGGTCGGCGAAATGGCCGAGAACGTGTTCCGGGTCGGCCTGGTCCGCGTCGAGCGCGCCGTGAAGGAGCGCCTGTCGATGGCCGAGTCCGAAGGCCTGACGCCGCAGGAACTCATCAACGCCAAGCCGGTGGCCGCCGCGATCAAGGAGTTCTTCGGCTCCTCGCAGCTGTCGCAGTTCATGGACCAGAACAACCCGCTGTCGGAAGTCACGCACAAGCGTCGCGTGTCGGCCCTCGGCCCGGGCGGCCTGACCCGCGAGCGCGCCGGCTTCGAAGTGCGCGACGTGCACCCGACCCATTACGGCCGCGTCTGCACCATCGAGACGCCGGAAGGCCCGAACATCGGCCTGATCAACTCGCTGGCCGTGTTCGCACGCACCAACAAGTACGGCTTCCTCGAGACGCCGTACCGCAAGGTCGTGGACGGTCGCGTGACCGACGACGTCGAGTACCTGTCGGCGATCGAAGAGAACGAGTACGTCATCGCGCAGGCCAACGCGCCGCAGGACGAGAAGGGCACGATCACCGCCCAGTTCGTCGCGTGCCGTTACCAGGGCGAGTCGATGCTGCGTCCGCCGAACGAGATCCACTTCATGGACGTCTCGCCGATGCAGACCGTGTCGGTCGCGGCGGCGCTGGTTCCGTTCCTGGAGCACGACGACGCCAACCGCGCACTGATGGGCGCGAACATGCAGCGCCAGGCCGTGCCGACGCTGCGTGCGCAGAAGCCGCTGGTCGGCACCGGCATCGAGCGCGCCGTGGCGCGCGACTCGGGCGTGACGGTGAACGCGCGTCGCGGTGGCGTGATCGAGCAGATCGACGCGGGCCGCATTGTGGTGAAGGTGAACGAGTCGGAGATCGTCGGTGAGACCGACGCCGGCGTCGACATCTACACGCTGATCAAGTACACGCGTTCGAACCAGAACACCTGCATCAACCAGCGTCCGCTGGTCAACGTGGGCGATGTGGTCGCGCGCGGCGACGTGCTGGCCGACGGTCCGTCGACGGACATTGGCGAGCTCGCGCTCGGCCAGAACATGCTGGTCGCGTTCATGCCGTGGAACGGCTACAACTTCGAAGACTCGATCCTGCTCTCCGAGCGCGTGGTCGAGCAGGATCGTTACACCACGATCCACATCGAAGAGCTGACCTGCGTCGCGCGCGATACCAAGCTGGGTCCGGAGGAAATCTCCGCCGACATCCCGAACGTCTCCGAGCAGGCGCTGAACCGCCTCGACGAGTCGGGCGTGGTGTACATCGGCGCCGAAGTGCGTGCGGGCGACATCCTCGTCGGCAAGGTCACGCCGAAGGGCGAGAGCCAGCTGACGCCGGAAGAAAAGCTGCTCCGCGCGATCTTCGGCGAGAAGGCGTCCGACGTTAAGGACAGCTCGCTGCGCGTGCCGCCGGGCATGGACGGCACCGTCATCGACGTGCAGGTCTTCACCCGCGACGGCATCGAGAAGGACAAGCGCGCCCGCCAGATCGAGGAATCGGAAATCCGTCGCGTCAAGAAGGACTTCGACGACCAGTTCCGCATCCTCGAAGCGGCGATCTACGATCGCCTGAAGTCGCAGCTCGTCGGCCGCATCGCCAACGGCGGCGGTGGCCTGAAGAAGGGCGACACCGTCACCTCGCTGGTGCTCGATGGCCTGTCGCGCAAGGACTGGTTCACGCTGCGCATGAAGGACGACGAAGCCGTCGAGGCGATCGAGCGCGCGCAAAAGCAGATCGAAGTGCACAAGGCGGAGTTCGAGAAGCGCTTCGCCGACAAGCGCGGCAAGATCACGCAGGGCGACGACCTCGCTCCGGGCGTGCTGAAGATGGTGAAGGTGTTCCTCGCGGTGAAGCGCCGCATCCAGCCTGGCGACAAGATGGCCGGCCGTCACGGCAACAAGGGTGTCGTGTCGACCATCGTGCCGGTGCAGGACATGCCGTACGCGGCCGACGGCCAGACCGTCGACATCGTCCTGAACCCGCTGGGCGTGCCGTCGCGTATGAACATCGGCCAGATCCTCGAAGTGCATCTGGGCTGGGCCGCCAAGGGCCTGGGCCAGAAGATCCAGCGCATGCTGGAAGCACAGCAGGCGATCGGCGAGCTGCGCAAGTTCCTCAACGACATCTACAACCACGACAACTCGGTGGTGGGTGAGCGCGTCGACCTGACGCAGTTCACCGACGAGGAACTGCTGCGTCTGGCGAAGAACCTCACCGACGGCGTGCCGATGGCGACGCCGGTGTTCGACGGTGCGGCCGAGTCGGAGATCAAGCGCATGCTGGAACTGGCGGATCTTCCGTCCAGCGGCCAGACCGAACTGTTCGACGGTCGCACCGGCGAAGCGTTCGAGCGCAAGGTCACCGTCGGCTACATGCACATGCTGAAGCTGAACCACCTGGTCGACGACAAGATGCACGCGCGTTCGACCGGTCCGTACTCGCTCGTCACCCAGCAGCCGCTGGGCGGCAAGGCGCAGTTCGGCGGCCAGCGTTTCGGCGAAATGGAAGTCTGGGCGCTGGAAGCCTACGGCGCGGCCTACACCCTGCAGGAAATGCTGACGGTGAAGTCCGACGACGTGCAGGGCCGCAACCAGATGTACAAGAACATCGTCGACGGCGAGTACGAGATGGTGGCCGGCATGCCGGAATCCTTCAACGTCCTGGTGAAGGAAATCCGCTCGCTCGCGATCAACATGGAGCTGGAAGAAAACTGATCGGCTGGCGGGAAGCGCCGCGGAACGCGCGCTTCCCGCTGCATTGATTAAGCGATCTACAGCCCATCGACGAATTCCTCCGATTGGAGAAAGACATGAAAGATTTGCTCAACCTCTTCAACCAGCAGCGCACGGCGATCGACTTCGACGCCATCAAGATCGCGCTGGCTTCGCCGGACCTGATCCGTTCGTGGTCCTACGGCGAAGTGAAGAAGCCGGAAACCATCAACTACCGCACCTTCAAGCCCGAGCGCGACGGCCTGTTCTGCGCCGCGATCTTCGGTCCGATCAAGGACTACGAGTGCCTGTGCGGCAAGTACAAGCGCATGAAGCACCGCGGTGTGGTGTGCGAGAAGTGTGGCACGGAAGTGACGCTGGCCAAGGTGCGCCGTGAGCGCATGGGTCACATCGACCTGGCTTCGCCGGTCGCGCACATCTGGTTCCTGAAGTCGCTTCCGTCCCGCATCGGCCTGATGCTGGACATGACGCTGCGCGACATCGAACGCATCCTGTACTTCGAAGCCTACGTGGTGACGGAGCCGGGCCTGACCGCGCTCGAGCGCGGCACGCTGCTCACCGAAGAGCAGTTCCTGCAGGCGCGCCAGGAGCACGGCGATGACTTCGAGGCCGCGATGGGCGCCGAAGCCGTCTACGAGCTGCTGCGCACGATCGACCTGCAGTCGGAAATGGTCACGCTGAAGGAAGAGATCGCCGCGACCAACAGCGAAACCAAGCTCAAGCGCCTCACCAAGCGCATCAAGCTGGTCGAAGCCTTCCTCGAATCCGGCAACCGTCCGGAGTGGATGGTCATGACCGTGCTGCCGGTGCTGCCGCCGGACCTGCGCCCGCTGGTTCCGCTGGACGGCGGCCGCTTCGCGACCTCCGACCTGAACGACCTGTACCGCCGCGTCATCAACCGCAACAACCGCCTGCGTCGCCTGCTCGAACTCAACGCGCCCGACATCATCGTGCGCAACGAGAAGCGCATGCTGCAGGAATCGGTCGACGCGCTGATGGACAACGGCCGTCGCGGCCGTGCCATCACCGGCACCAACAAGCGCCCGCTCAAGTCGCTCGCCGACATGATCAAGGGCAAGCAGGGTCGCTTCCGCCAGAACCTGCTCGGCAAGCGCGTGGACTACTCGGGCCGTTCGGTCATCGTGGTTGGTCCGACCCTGCGCCTGCACGAGTGCGGCCTGCCGAAGAAGATGGCGCTGGAGCTCTTCAAGCCCTTCATCTTCGCCAAGCTGCAGCGCCGTGGCCTGGCCACGACGATCAAGGCCGCCAAGAAGCTCGTCGAGCGCGAAGAGGCCGAGGTGTGGGACATCCTCGAAGAGGTGATCCGCGAGCATCCGGTCCTGCTGAACCGCGCGCCGACGCTGCACCGCCTGGGCATCCAGGCGTTCGAGCCGGTGCTGATCGAAGGCAAGGCGATCCAGCTGCATCCGCTGGTCTGCACCGCGTTCAACGCCGACTTCGACGGTGACCAGATGGCCGTCCACGTGCCGCTCTCGCTGGAAGCCCAGCTGGAAGCGCGTGCGCTGATGATGGCGTCGAACAACATCCTGTCGCCGGCGAACGGCGAGCCGATCATCGTGCCGTCGCAGGACGTCGTGCTCGGCCTGTACTACATGACCCGCGCCCTGGAGAACAAGGCGGGCGAGGGCATGGCGTTCGCGAACGTCGCCGAAGTGAAGCGCGCCTACGACAACCGCGTCGTGCAGTTGCACGCCAAGTGCAAGGTGCGCATCACCGAGACGGTGAAGAACGAGGACGGCACCACCGAGCAGAAGACCTCGATCGTCGACACGACCGTGGGTCGCGCCCTGCTGCGTGAAATCCTGCCGGAAGGCCTGCCGTTCGCACTGGCCAACGTCGAGCTGACCAAGAAGAACATCAGCCGCCTGATCAACTCGTGCTACCGCATGCTCGGCCTGAAGGACACGGTCGTGTTCGCCGACAAGCTGATGTACACCGGCTTCGGCTACGCAACGCGCGCCGGCGTGTCGATCGGCATCGACGACATGCTCATCCCGGTCGAGAAGAAGGGCATCCTGGACGAGGCCGAAGCCGAAGTCCTGGAAATCCAGGAGCAGTACCAGTCGGGCCTGGTCACCGCCGGCGAGCGCTACAACAAGGTCGTCGACATCTGGTCGCGCACGAACGAGCGCGTGGCCAAGGCGATGATGGACGCGATCGGCACCGAGAAGGTGCAGAACGCGAAGGGCGAGACCATCGACCAGAAGTCGATGAACTCGATCTACATCATGGCCGACTCCGGCGCGCGTGGTTCGCAGGCGCAGATCCGTCAGCTGGCCGGTATGCGCGGCCTGATGGCCAAGCCGGACGGCTCGATCATCGAGACGCCGATCACCGCGAACTTCCGCGAAGGCCTGAACGTTCTCCAGTACTTCATCTCGACCCACGGTGCCCGTAAGGGTCTGGCCGATACCGCGCTGAAGACGGCGAACTCGGGTTACCTGACCCGTCGCCTCGTCGACGTGGCGCAGGACGTGGTGATCACCGAAACCGATTGCGGCACGTTCGAAGGTCTGACGATGACCCCGATCGTCGAAGGCGGCGACGTGGTCGAACCGCTGCGCGACCGCGTGCTGGGTCGCGTCGTGGCCGAGGACGTGTTCCTGCCGGGCAACGACGACGAGCCGATTGTCACGCGCAACACCCTGCTCGACGAAGCCTGGGTGCAGAAGCTCGAGGACGCGAGCGTCCAGTCGATCAAGGTGCGCTCGACGATCACCTGCTCCAGCTCGTTCGGCGTGTGCGCGCACTGCTACGGTCGCGATCTGGGTCGTGGTCACCTGGTCAACCACGGCGAAGCGGTCGGCGTCGTCGCCGCGCAGTCGATCGGCGAGCCGGGTACGCAGCTGACGATGCGTACGTTCCACATCGGTGGTGCGGCGTCGCGTGCGGCGGCCATCGACAACGTCACGGTCAAGACCACCGGTACGATCAAGTTCAACAACCTCAAGCACGTCGAGCACGCCACGGGCAACCTGGTGGCGGTCTCGCGTTCGGGCGAACTGTCGGTGCTCGACGGCCACGGCCGCGAGCGCGAGCGCTACAAGCTGCCGTACGGTGCGACCGTCAACGTGAAGGACGGCGCGGACATCAAGGCTGGCCAGACGGTCGCCAACTGGGATCCGCATAACCACCCGATCGTCTCGGAAGTGGCGGGCTTCGTGCGCTTCATCGACTTCGTCGACGGCGTCACCGTCATCGAGAAGACCGACGAACTGACCGGCCTGGCCTCGCGCGAGATCACCGATCCGAAGCGTCGTGGCTCGCAGGGCAAGGACCTGCGTCCGATCGTCCGCATCGTCGACAAGAACGGCAAGGACCTGTCCATCCCGGGTACCGACCTGCCGGCGCAGTACCTGCTGCCGCCGCGCTCGATCGTCAACCTGCAGGACGGCGCGCCGGTGGGCGTGGGCGACGTGGTCGCAAAGATCCCGCAGGAAGCGTCGAAGACCCGCGACATCACGGGCGGTCTGCCGCGCGTGGCCGACCTCTTCGAAGCCCGCAAGCCGAAGGATCCGGCCGTGCTGGCCGAGCGTTCGGGCATCGTGTCGTTCGGCAAGGACACCAAGGGCAAGCAGCGCCTGATCATCAAGGACACCGACGGCAACGAGCACGAAGAGCTCATTCCGAAGTACCGCCAGATCATCGTGTTCGAAGGCGAGCACGTGGAGAAGGGCGAGACCGTGGTGGACGGCGAGCCGAGCCCGCAGGACATCCTGCGCCTGCTGGGTGTCGAGCCGCTGGCCGTGTACCTGACGAAGGAAATCCAGGACGTCTACCGCCTGCAGGGCGTGAAGATCAACGACAAGCACATCGAGGTGATCGTTCGCCAGATGCTGCGCAAGGTCGAGATCACCGACCAGGGCGACAGCAAGTTCCTCAACGGCGAGCAGATCGAGCGTCAGCGCCTCATCGAGGAGAACGCACGCCTGGCCGCCCGCGGCGAGATCGTGGCTGGCTTCGAACCCGTCCTGCTGGGCATCACCAAGGCCTCGCTGGCGACCGAGTCGTTCATCTCGGCGGCTTCCTTCCAGGAAACCACCCGCGTGCTGACCGAGGCCGCCGTGCGCGGTACCCGCGACGGCCTCCGTGGCCTGAAGGAGAACGTGATCGTGGGTCGCCTGATCCCGGCCGGTACGGGTCTGGCATACCACACCCAGCGCCGTCGCGGCGCCACGGGCCTGACGGAGTCGGAACTGGAGGCCCTTGCCACCCCGGTGACGACCGCCGCCGAGCCTGCGGCCGAAACGGCCGACGTGCAGGGCGAGGAGTCGAGCGCTTCCTAAGGAGTGCATGCCGGGCGGGTTCCCACCCGCCCGGTTTGCCGGTACAATTCCGGCGCTTTCGCGGACCCTCGTGGTCCGCCCAGATCACGAAATGAGGTCGCAACGGATGCGCCTCGTGTTCGGCCCAGGAAGGGCGGGATCGCAGTGAAGCCCATGCGTTGTGCCGCCATAGCGGCCGGGCAGGGCATCCGGTTTAGTCCGCGTTGACGGTAACGTCAAGCGCGGGCTATACTTTTTCGTCTCGGTATGCCGGGTTGTTCCGGCGTGCCGTTTGTGTTTTTCCACGGGCCGTACGGCCTTCCTCAAAGAGTTCCAGATGGCGACGATCAATCAGCTGGTCCGCAAGCCGCGGCAGGCGACCACCTACAAGAGCGCCTCGCCGGCGCTCGCGAACTGCCCGCAGCGTCGTGGCGTTTGCACCCGCGTGTACACCACCACCCCGAAGAAGCCGAACTCGGCGCTGCGCAAGGTGGCCAAGGTTCGCCTCACCAACGGTTACGAGGTCATCTCGTACATCGGCGGCGAAGGCCACAACCTGCAGGAGCACTCGGTCGTGCTGATCCGCGGCGGCCGCGTCAAGGACCTGCCGGGTGTGCGTTACCACACCGTGCGCGGTTCGCTCGATGCCGCCGGCGTGACCAAGCGTCGCCAGAGCCGCTCCAAGTACGGCGCCAAGCGTCCGAAGTCCTAATCCGGTCGGTCGCTACAACGGCCCTTCGTACAAGAATCACAGAATAGGTACGCACCATGTCGCGTAAAGGTTCCACCCCCCAGCGTTCGGTCCTGCCGGACCCCAAGCACGGCAGCGAGACCATCGCCCGTTTCATCAACATGGTCATGCAGAGCGGCAAGAAGTCGGTCGCCGAGAAGATCGTCTACGGCGCGATGGATGTCATCGGCGAGAAGAACCCGAACGCCCTCGAGCTCGTCGAGAAGGCGCTCGGCAATGTGTCTCCGGCCGTGGAAGTGAAGTCGCGTCGCGTCGGCGGCGCCACCTACCAGGTGCCGGTCGAAGTGCGCTCCTCGCGCCGCATGGCGCTCGCGATGCGCTGGCTGATCGAGTCGGCCCGCAAGCGCGGTGAAAACACCATGCCGCGCAAGCTCGCGGCGGAACTGCTGGACGCCTCGGAAAACCGCGGCGGCGCCATCAAGAAGCGCGAAGAAACCCACCGCATGGCGGAAGCGAACAAGGCGTTCGCTCACTACCGCTGGTGATCTGAGCGAGGCGACCCCATATCGGGGTCGCCGGCCCCGGCAGCCTACTGAGCTGCCGCGGCGGCAAAAGAGCCGCCATGCGAACCGGACGCCGGCCCAGTGCCGGCATCTGGCCATCTGGAATTCCAAAATTTACGAGAGGGTCCCGTGGCTCGCACCACTCCCATCGAGCGTTACCGCAACTTCGGCATCATGGCCCACATCGATGCCGGCAAGACCACCACGTCCGAACGCATCCTGTTCTACACCGGTGTCAGCCACAAGATCGGCGAAGTGCACGAAGGTGCCGCGACGATGGACTGGATGGAGCAGGAGCAGGAGCGCGGCATCACGATCACGTCGGCCGCGACGACCGCGTTCTGGAAGGGCATGGACAAGTCCCTGCCGGAGCACCGCTTCAACATCATCGATACCCCCGGACACGTGGACTTCACCATCGAAGTCGAGCGTTCGCTGCGCGTGCTCGACGGCGCGGTGTTCGTGCTGTGCGCCGTCGGTGGCGTGCAGCCGCAGTCCGAGACCGTTTGGCGCCAGGCCAACAAGTACTCGGTGCCGCGCATGGCGTTCGTCAACAAGATGGACCGCACCGGTGCCAACTTCGACAAGGTCGTTGAGCAGCTGAAGGCCCGTCTGGGCGCGTACGCCGTGCCGATGCAGGTGCCGATCGGCGCCGAAGACGGCTTCGAAGGCGTGATCGACCTGCTCAAGATGAAGGCCATCCATTGGGATGTCGCCTCGCAGGGCACGAAGTTCGAGTACCGCGACATTCCGGCCGAGCTCCAGGCGAAGTCCGAGGCTGCGCGCAGCTTCATGGTCGAAGCCGCTGCCGAAGCGAACGAAGCGCTGATGGACAAGTACCTGTCCGAAGGCGAGCTGACGGAGGCCGAGATCATCGCCGGCCTGCGCGAGCGCACCCTGCGCGTTGAAATCGTGCCGGTGTTCTGCGGCTCGGCGTTCAAGAACAAGGGCGTGCAGGCCATGCTCGACGGCGTGATCAACCTGCTGCCGTCGCCGGCCGATCGTCCGCCGGTCCAGGGCATCGACGAGAACGAGAAGGAAGACAGCCGCAAGGCGTCGGATTCCGAGCCGTTCTCCGCGCTCGCGTTCAAGATCATGACCGACCCGTTCGTCGGTGCGCTGACGTTCTTCCGCGTCTATTCGGGCGTGCTGAACTCGGGCGACCAGGTGTTCAACCCGGTCAAGTCGAAGAAGGAACGCATCGGCCGCATCCTGCAGATGCACGCCAACCAGCGCGACGAAATCAAGGAAGTCCGCGCGGGCGACATCGCCGCGGCCGTGGGCCTGAAGGACGTGACGACCGGCGACACGCTGTGCTCGGGCGATCACATCATCACCCTTGAGCGCATGACGTTCCCGGAGCCCGTCATCTCGATGGCGGTCGAGCCGAAGACGAAGTCGGACCAGGAAAAGATGGGCATGGCCCTGTCGCGTCTCGCGCAGGAAGATCCCTCGTTCCGCGTCCGTACCGACGAGGAATCGGGTCAGACCATCATCGCCGGCATGGGCGAGCTGCACCTGGACATCATCGTCGACCGCATGCGTCGCGAGTTCAACGTGGAAGCGAACGTCGGCAAGCCGCAGGTGGCCTACCGCGAAACGATCCGCAAGTCGGACGTCAAGTCGGACTACAAGCACGCCAAGCAGTCGGGTGGTAAGGGTCAGTACGGTCACGTCGTGATCGAGCTGTCGCCGATGACCGAGGCCGATCGCGCCAATCCGGACGTCGAGAACGATTTCCTGTTCGTCAACGACATCACCGGTGGCGTGATCCCGAAGGAATTCATCCCGGCGGTCGAGAAGGGCCTGCGCGAAACCATCACCAGCGGTCCGCTGGCTGGCTTCCCGGTCGTGAACGTCAAGGTCAAGCTCGTCTTCGGTTCGTACCACGACGTCGACTCGTCCGAAATGGCGTTCAAGCTCGCTTCGTCGATGGCCTTCAAGGAAGGCTTCCGCAAGGCCGATCCGGTCCTGCTGGAGCCGATGATGAAGGTCGAGATCGTGACGCCGGAAGACTATGTCGGCGACGTCATGGGCGACGTGAGCCGTCGTCGTGGCCTGCTGTCCGGCCAGGACGACAGCCCGTCGGGCAAGGTCATCAACGCGATGGTGCCGCTGGGCGAAATGTTCGGCTACGCCACCTCGCTGCGTTCGATGTCGCAGGGCCGCGCCACGTTCACGATGGAATTCGACCACTACGCCGAAGCCCCCACCAACATCGCCGACGCGGTGATGAAGAAGGGCGGCTGATAGCCGGATCCCGGATGCCGGCCCCCGCCGGCATCCGTTACGCCAGATCAACTAGCAACAACTTTTTAAAGAGAGATAGCCATGGCCAAGGGTAAGTTTGAGCGCACCAAGCCGCACGTGAACGTGGGCACGATCGGTCACGTCGACCACGGCAAGACCACGCTGACGGCGGCACTGACGAAGGTGGGTGCGGAGCGTTTCGGCGGCGAGTTCAAGGCGTACGACGCGATCGACGCGGCGCCGGAAGAGAAGGCGCGCGGCATCACGATCTCGACGGCGCACGTCGAGTACGAAAGCCCGACGCGTCACTACGCGCACGTGGACTGCCCGGGCCACGCCGACTACGTGAAGAACATGATCACGGGTGCGGCGCAGATGGACGGCGCGATCCTGGTGTGCTCGGCCGCTGACGGCCCGATGCCGCAGACGCGCGAGCACATCCTGCTGTCGCGCCAGGTCGGCGTGCCGTACATCGTCGTGTTCCTGAACAAGGCCGACATGGTGGACGACGCCGAGCTGCTGGAGCTCGTCGAGATGGAAGTGCGCGAGCTGCTGAGCAAGTACGAGTTCCCGGGCGACGACACCCCGATCATCCACGGTTCGGCCCGTCTGGCGCTGGAAGGCGATCAGTCGGAGATCGGCGTGCCGGCGATCCTGAAGCTGGTGGAAGCGCTGGACACGTTCATCCCGGAACCGCAGCGTGACGTCGACAAGCCGTTCCTGATGCCGGTGGAAGACGTGTTCTCGATCTCCGGCCGCGGCACCGTGGTGACCGGTCGTATCGAGCGCGGCATCATCAAGGTCGGCGACGAAATCGAAATCGTCGGCATCCGTCCGACGCAGAAGACGACGGTCACCGGCGTCGAGATGTTCCGCAAGCTGCTCGACCAGGGTCAGGCGGGCGACAACGCCGGTCTGCTGCTGCGCGGCACCAAGCGTGACGACGTCGAGCGCGGCCAGGTGCTGGCCAAGCCGGGTTCGATCACGCCGCACACCACGTTCGAAGCCGAGGTGTACGTGCTGTCGAAGGACGAAGGCGGCCGTCACACGCCGTTCTTCAAGGGCTACCGCCCGCAGTTCTACTTCCGCACCACCGACATCACCGGTGCGGTCGAGCTGCCGGAAGGCGTCGAGATGGTCATGCCGGGCGACAACATCAAGATGGTCGTCACGCTGATCAACCCGGTCGCGATGGACGAAGGCCTGCGCTTCGCGATCCGCGAAGGCGGCCGCACCGTCGGCGCCGGCGTCGTGGCGAAGATCCTGAAGTAATGAACGAAGCCCGGCGCCTCGCGCGCCGGGCTTTAGTCTTGTCGGACCCCGTGCTTGCACAGGCTGTGGATATCCGGTTAGAATGCACGACCACTGCGGCGCTTTCCTTCGGGAAGGGGCCGCAACCAGCGAAATGAGGTGCAGGAAGCGCCTCGTGTTCGCCAGACAGGGACATGTCGCACGGCGCGCTCCGTACGTTCCGGGCCTTCGGGCTTCCAAGGAACGCTAAACGGGGCTCTTCGTGCGTTCTACTCCGTCTGGGCGGGCCGGGTAACCGGTCTGCCTTGTTTTTTGAGGCATGGAAGCTCCGGGGCGAGGGTGCAGCTCCGGGGTATTTGCATTTTTCAGGGGTACGGCACACCCAGAGGCCGGCCCGTCGCTCTTTTAACCAAGGAATTCCGTCATGGCGGACCAAAAGATCCGAATCCGGCTCAAAGCGTACGATCATCGCCTGATCGACCGCTCGGCCAGCGAGATCGTCGAGACGGCTAAGCGCACCGGTGCCCAGGTCAAGGGCCCGATTCCGCTGCCGACCAAGATCGAGCGCTACACCATTCTCGTTTCGCCGCACGCCGACAAGGACGCGCGCGACCAGTACGAGACCCGCACGCACAAGCGCGTGCTCGACATCGTCGATCCGAACGACAAGACCGTGGACGCGCTGATGAAGCTCGAACTCGCGGCTGGCGTCGACGTCCAGATCAAGCTGACCTGAGGCTCCCACCATGACCGCGAAGAAGTATTCGTTGGGCATCGTCGGTCGCAAGGCCGGCATGAGCCGTTTCTTCACTGAAGACGGCAAGTCGGTTCCGGTGACGCTGATCGAAGCGACCCCGAACCGCATCACCCAGATCAAGACCGACGACACCGACGGCTACAGCGCCGTGCAGGTCACCGTCGGCGTGCGCCGCGCCGCGCTCGTCAACAAGCCGGAAGCCGGTCACCTCGCCAAGGCGAAGGTCGAAGCCGGTCGTGGCCTGTGGGAGCTGCGCGTGGAAGCCGACCAGATCGGTGGCTTTGAAGTGGGCGGCGAGATCAAGGCCGACATCTTCAGCGCCGGCCAGCTGGTCGACGTCCAGGGCGTGACGAAGGGCAAGGGCTTCCAGGGCACGATCAAGCGCTGGAACTTCACGATGGGCGACGCGACGCACGGTAACTCGCTGTCGCACCGTTCGCCGGGCTCCATCGGCCAGCGCCAGACGCCGGGCCGTGTGTTCCCGGGCAAGAAGATGTCCGGCCACATGGGCGACGAAACCCAGACCACGCAGCGCCTGGAAGTGGTGAAGGTCGACGCCGAGCGCGGCCTGATCGCCATCAAGGGTGCCGTGCCGGGTGCGCCGGGTGGCGACGTCATCGTGCGTCCCTCGAGCAAGGCATAAGGAGAGATGACGATGGAACTCGCCATCACCAACAGCAGCAAGACTGTGTCGGTTTCCGACGCGATCTTCGGCCGCGAATTCAGCGAAGACCTGGTCCACCAGGTTGTCGTTGCGTATCGCAACGCCGGTCGCGCCGGCACCAAGGCGCAGAAGACCCGTTCTGAAGTCAACGGTACGACCAAGAAGTCGAAGAAGCAGAAGGGCGGCGGTGCGCGTCATGGCGCGCTGACGGCTCCGATCTTCGTCGGCGGCGGCGTGACCTTCGCGGCCAAGCCGCGCAGCTTCGCGCAGAAGGTCAACCGCAAGATGTACCGCGCCGCGATCGCCGCGATCCTGTCCGAGCTGAACCGCCAGGGCCGCATCAAGGTTGTCGAGTCGTTCGATCTGGACGCTCCGAAGACCTCCGGCCTGATCTCCAAGCTGAAGGGCCTGGAAGTCGGTCGTCGTCCGCTGATCGTCACCGAAGACGCCACCGAGAACCTGTACCTCTCGGCGCGCAACCTGCCGTACGTCGAAGTGCGTGACGTCCAGGGCCTGGATCCGGTTTCCCTCGTGGGCGCCGACTCGGTCGTGGTCACCGCCGACGCGGTCAAGAAGATCGAGGAGTGGCTGGCATGAACGAGGCCAAGCTCTACAACATCATCCGTGCGCCGCGCGTGTCCGAAAAGACCGCCCGTCTGCAGGAAGTTTCCAACCAGTACGTCTTCGAAGTCGCGACGGACGCTACCAAGGCCGACATCAAGGTCGCCGTGGAAAAGCTGTTCGAAGTGAAGGTTGAAGCGGTCAACGTCGTGAACGTCAAGGGCAAGAACAAGTCCTTCCGTTTTCGCGCCGGTAGCCGCGGCAGCTGGCGCAAGGCGTACGTGACGCTGGCCGAAGGCCAGTCGATCGACGTGATGGCCAAGGCCTGAGGAAAGACCCATGGCATTGATGACTTTCAAGCCCACCTCCGCCGGCCGCCGCAGCGCGGTTCGCGTGGTGACCCCGGGCCTGCACAAGGGCGCGCCGCACGCGGCGCTCGTCGAGAAGCAGGGCAAGACCGGCGGTCGTAACCACCACGGCCGTATCACCACCCGTCACATCGGTGGTGGTCACAAGCAGCACTACCGCATCATCGATTTCAAGCGCGACAAGGAGGGCATCCCCGCCCGTGTCGAACGCATTGAATACGATCCGAACCGCACCGCGCACATCGCGCTGCTGTGCTACGTCGACGGTGAGCGCCGTTACATCATCGCCCCGAAGGGCCTGAAGGATGGCGACCAGGTGATCGCGGGCCGTGACGCCCCGATCCGCGTGGGCAACACGCTCCCGCTGACCAACGTTCCGGTCGGTACGACGGTGTGCTGCGTCGAAATGAAGCCGGGCAAGGGCGCCCAGCTGGCCCGCGCGGCCGGCGCCAGCGCCTATCTGGTCGCTCGCGAGCAGGGCTACGCCACGCTGCGTCTTCGCTCCGGCGAAATGCGCAAGGTGCCGGCCGAGTGCCGCGCCACCATCGGCGAAGTCGGCAACGACGAGCACAACCTCGAGAAGCTGGGCAAGGCCGGTGCGGCGCGTTGGCGCGGCATCAAGCCGACCGTCCGCGGTGCGGCCATGAACCCGGTCGACCACCCGCACGGCGGTGGTGAGGCCAAGGCCGGCCAGGGTAACCCGCATCCGGTCACCCCGTGGGGTGTGCCGACCAAGGGTTACAAGACCCGCAAGAACAAGCGCACCCAGCAGTTCATCGTGCGCGATCGCAGGAGCTAATCGGCCATGGCACGTTCACTGAAGAAAGGCCCGTTCGTCGACCACCACCTGATGAAGAAGGTGGAGACCGCGGGCAACAACAAGAAGCCGATCAAGACCTGGTCGCGTCGCTCGATGGTGCTGCCGGAGATGGTGGGTTTCACCATCGCGGTGCACAACGGCAAGAACCACATCCCGGTGTTGGTCAACGAAAACATGGTTGGCCACAAGCTTGGCGAATTCGCCCTGACCCGTACGTTCAAGGGTCACGGCGGCGACAAGAAGTCGGGCAAGTAAGGAGATGACCATGGAAGCGAAAGCCATCCTGCGCACCGCGCGCATCTCCCCGCAGAAGGCCCGCCTGGTCGCTGACCAGGTGCGTGGTCTGTCGGCCGAGCGCGCCGTCAACCTGCTGAAGTTCTCGGACAAGAAGGCTGCCCACCTGATCAAGAAGGTGGTGGAGTCCGCGATTGCCAACGCCGAGAACAACCAGGGCGCCGACATCGACGAGCTCAAGGTCAAGACCATCATGGTGGACGAGGGTCCCGCACTGAAGCGCTTCATGGCGCGTGCGAAGGGCCGCGGCACCCGCATCCTCAAGCGCACCAGCCACATCACTGTGGTTGTGGGCGCGGGCAAGTAAGGCGGAGTCAGACAATGGGTCATAAAGTACATCCCACCGGCATCCGCCTGGGCATCGCCAAGGACTGGAACTCCAAGTGGTTTGCCAACAAGAAGCAGTACGCCGGATTCCTGGCGGCGGACCTGAAGGTCCGTGATCTGCTGCGCAAGAAGCTGGCTCAGGCCGGCATCTCGAAGATCTTCATCGAGCGTCCGGCGAACAACGCCCGCGTGACGATCCACACCGCCCGCCCGGGCGTGGTGATCGGCAAGCGCGGCGAGGACATCGAGAAGCTGCGCAAGGAAGTGAGCGACGTGATGGGCGTTCCGGCGCACATCAACGTCACCGAGGTCCGCAAGCCGGAACTCGACGCGCAGCTGGTCGCCGAGTCGATCGCGCAGCAGCTCGAGCGCCGCATCATGTTCCGTCGCGCGATGAAGCGCGCCGTGGGCAATGCGATGCGCCTGGGCGCCCTGGGCATCAAGGTCAACGTTGGTGGTCGTCTGAACGGTGCGGAAATCGCGCGTTCGGAGTGGTACCGCGAAGGTCGCGTGCCGCTGCACACGCTGCGTGCCGACATCGACTACGGCTTCGCTGAAGCCAAGACGACCTACGGCATCATCGGCATCAAGGTCTGGATCTACAAGGGCGAGGTGTTCGACTTCTCGCAGGTGGGCCAGGAGAAGCAGGAAGAAGCGCCGCGTGCAGAGCGCAGCGAGCGTCCGGCCCGTCCGGCGCGCGCCAACCGCGAGGCGAGGGACTAAGCCATGTTGCAACCCAAGCGAACCAAGTACCGCAAGGTACACAAGGGCCGCAATGAAGGCCTGAGCTGGAACGGCAACGCCGTCAGCTTCGGCGAGTACGGCCTGAAGGCGACGGCGCACGGTCAGCTGACCGCGCGCCAGATCGAGGCCGCGCGTCGTTCCATCAGCCGCTACGTCAAGCGCGGCGGCAAGATGTGGATCCGCGTGTTCCCCGACAAGCCGATCACCAAGAAGCCGATCGAAGTCCGAATGGGCTCCGGTAAGGGCAACGTCGAGTACTGGGTCGCCCAGATCCAGCCCGGTCGCATGATTTACGAGATCGAAGGCGTGGCAGAGGACGTGGCGCGTGAAGCGTTCCGTCTGGCCGCCGCCAAGCTCTCGGTGACCACCACTTTCGTTACCCGGACGGTGCGCTAATGGAACTCAAGCAACTGCGCGAGAAGTCGGCCGACGAACTGAAGGCCCACCTGGCCGAGCTGCACAAGGAGAGCTTCGCCCTCCGCATGCAGAAGGCCACGGGCCAGCTCGCCAAGACCCATGAGTCCCGCCGCGTGCGCCGCGAGATCGCTCGCGTGAACATGCTGCTCGGCGAGAAGAAGTAAGGACCCTGTCATGACCGACAACAATACAGAGAAGGCTGTCCGCACGGTTGAAGGCCGGGTCGTCAGCAACAAGATGGACAAGACCGTCACCGTGCTCGTCGAGCGCCAGGTCAAGCACGCGCTGTACGGCAAGTACATCCGCCGCTCGACCAAGCTCCACGCCCACGACGCCGACAACGCCTGCAAGGAAGGCGATGTCGTGCGGGTGAAGGAAATTGCGCCGATGTCGAAGACCAAGAACTGGAGCGTGGTTGAGATCGTCAGCCGCGCGGCCGAATAAGAGGAGGCTGAGTCATGATCCAGATGCAGAGCTACCTCGATGTGGCTGACAACTCCGGTGCCAAGGAAGTGATGTGCATCAAGGTGCTGGGCGGCTCGAAGCGCCGTTATGCCGGCATCGGCGACATCATCAAGGTCACCGTCAAGGACGCGATCCCGCGTGGCAAGGTCAAGAAGGGCGACGTCTACGACGCCGTCGTCGTGCGCACCCGCAAGGGCGTGCGTCGTCCGGACGGTTCGCTGATCCGCTTCGACGGCAATGCCGCCGTGCTCCTGAACAACAAGCAGGAACCGATCGGTACCCGCATCTTCGGGCCTGTGACCCGCGAGCTGCGTACCGAGAAGTTCATGAAGATCGTCTCGCTCGCTCCTGAAGTGCTCTGAGCGGAGGAATTATATGAACCGTATCCGCAAGGGCGATCAGGTGATCGTCACCACCGGCAAGGACAAGGGCAAGAAGGGCGAAGTGGTGCGCGTGCTCGGCGAGAAGGTCGTCGTGTCGAACATCAACGTCGTCAAGCGCCACACCAAGCCGAACCCCCAGGCTGGCCAGCCGGGCGGCGTGGTCGAGCGCGAAGCGCCGATCCACATTTCCAACGTGATGCTCTTCAACCCGGCCACCGGCAAGGGTGAGCGCATTGCTTTCAAGGTGCTGGAGGATGGACGCAAACTGCGTGTGTTCCGCTCCAGCGGTGAGGCGGTTGACGCCTGAGGAATGCTGAAATGACCACCCGTCTCGAAAAGTTCTACAAGGACGAAGTCGTCCCGGCCCTGACCAAGAAGTTCGGTTACACGAACCCGATGGAAGTGCCGCGCCTGACCAAGATCACGATCAACATGGGCGTCGGCGAAGCCGCGACGAACAAGAAGATCCTGGAGAACGCGGTCGCCGACCTGACGAAGATTGCCGGCCAGAAGCCGATCGTGACCAAGTCCCGCGTGTCGGTGGCTTCGTTCAAGATCCGCGACGGCTGGCCGATCGGCTGCAAGGTGACGCTGCGTCGCGCCCACATGTTCGAGTTCCTCGACCGTCTGATCAACATCTCGCTGCCGCGCGTGCGTGACTTCCGCGGCGTGTCGGGTCGTTCGTTCGATGGCCGTGGCAACTACAACATGGGCGTCAAGGAACAGATCATCTTCCCGGAAATCGACTTCGACGCCGTAGACGCGATCCGCGGCATGGACATCGCGATCACCACGACCGCGAAGACCGACGCCGAAGCCAAGGCGCTGCTGGAAGCCTTCCGCTTCCCGTTCCGCAACTAACTCGAGGATTGAACAATGGCTAAGACCTCCATGGTCAACCGCGAGATCAAGCGGGCGAAGCTGGCCAAGCAGCACGGTGCCAAGCGCGAAGCGCTGAAGAAGATCATCTCCAGCCAGACCGCTTCGTACGAAGAGAAGCTTGACGCGGTCACCAAGCTGCAGAAGCTGCCGCGCGACTCCTCGCCGAGCCGCCAGCGCAACCGCTGCGAGCTGTCGGGCCGTCCGCGTGGCGTCTATCGCAAGTTCGGCCTCGGCCGCAACATGCTGCGCAAGGCGACCATGAACGGCGACGTTCCGGGTCTGCGCAAGGCGAGCTGGTAACACCGGGCGCCGGCAAGTCTGCTAGACTTGTCGGCTCGCTCGCGTCAGGCCCCGGCCGACAGGGCGGGGCGCCTGTAGGGAACTTCCACGTTCCCGCGGGCACTACAACTGAATTCGCAATCCCGCGGATATCGGTGCTACTCATAGGTGCATTAATTCATGAGCATGACTGATCCCATTGCCGACATGCTGGTCCGCATCAAGAATGCGGCGGCTGTCCGGAAGCAGACGGTGAAGATGCCGTCTTCGAAGATCAAGGTGGCCATCGCCAAGGTTCTGCAGGACGAGGGCTACATCCTGGATTCCCGCGTGACCGACGTCGGCGCCGGCAAGTCCGAACTCGAAATCTCGCTGAAGTACTACGAAGGCAAGCCGGTGATCGAGCGCCTCGAGCGCTACTCCCGTTCGGGTCTGCGCCAGTACCGCGGCAAGGCCAAGCTGCCGAAGGTCCTGGGCGGCCTCGGCATCGCCATCATCTCCACCTCGAAGGGCATCATGACCGACGCGCAGGCGCGCCAGCAGGGCGTCGGCGGTGAAGTCCTGTGCTTCGTGGCCTAAGGGAGGAATAGACATGTCCCGAGTTGCCAAGAAGCCGGTCGCCCTCCCGAAGGGCGTCGAACTCAACATCCAGGCCGATTCGATCAGCGCGAAGGGCCCGAAGGGCACCCTGAGCGTCGCGAAGCCGGCCGGTATCAACGTCAACGTCGACAACGGTACCGCCACGTTCTCTTCCGAGGACGCGGCGCTGATCCCGCTGGCCGGCACGCTGCGCGCGATCCTGGCCAACATGGTCAAGGGCGTCTCCGAAGGTTTCGAGCGCAAGCTCGAGCTCGTCGGCGTCGGTTACCGCGCCTCGATGCAGGGCAAGGACCTGAACCTGGCGCTGGGTTTCTCGCACCCCGTCGTGCTCGCGGCTCCGGCCGGCATCACGATCGCCACGCCGACACAGACCGAAATCGTCATCGCCGGTGCCGACAAGCAGGCGGTGGGTGAGTTCGCTGCCAAGATCCGCGCTGTTCGTCCGCCGGAGCCCTACAAGGGCAAGGGTGTGAAGTACGCCGGCGAAGTCATCATCCGCAAGGAAGCCAAGAAGGCCTAATCGGCGCTTCAGCTTTCGGAGATACGCAAATGAACAAGAACACCGCCCGCCTGCGCCGCGCCAAGTCGACCCGTGCGCACATCCGCGAACTCGGCGTGCCGCGCCTGTCGGTGCTGCGCACCGGCCAGCACCTGTACGCCCAGGTCTTCACCTCCGACGGTTCCAAGGTCCTGGCTTCGGCTTCGACCGTGCAGTCCGACGTGATGGAAGGCCTGAAGAACGGCAAGAACGCCGACGCCGCCGCCAAGGTCGGTCGCATGATCGCCGAGAAGGCGAAGGCTGCCGGCATCGAGAAGGTCGCGTTCGACCGCTCCGGCTACCGTTACCACGGCCGCATCAAGGCCCTGGCTGACGCCGCCCGCGAAGGTGGCCTGCAGTTCTGATGTCTTGAAGGCGTGGGGATCCGTCCCCACGCCTGGATTTCTGCCCGCCGGCATGGGGAATGCCGGGCGCGACCATGGATTCCCATGTTCGCGAAACATCCGCACCACCTCACAACGATAAGCGGCCACGCCGCAAATCCCTTAACTACCGAGCAATCGAAATGGCAGAAGAACAACGTGCACCGCGGGGTCGTGATCGCGACCGCAACCGCGAAGAGATCGACGACGGCATGATCGAGAAGCTGATCGCGGTCAACCGCGTCAGCAAGACCGTCAAGGGCGGTCGCCAGTTCACCTTCACCGCGCTGACGGTGGTGGGCGACGGCAACGGCAAGGTCGGCTTCGGTTACGGCAAGGCGCGCGAAGTGCCGGTCGCCATCCAGAAGTCGATGGAGTACGCCCGCAAGTCGATGGCGAACGTCGACCTGAACAACGGCACCCTGTGGCACTCGGTCAAGGCCGGCCACGGCGCTGCCCGCGTGTTCATGCAGCCCGCCTCCGAAGGTACCGGCGTGATCGCCGGTGGCGCGATGCGCGCCGTCCTGGAAGCCGTCGGCGTGAAGAACGTGCTGGCCAAGGCCGTCGGTTCGCGCAACCCGATCAACCTGGTTCGCGCCACGCTGAAGGGCCTGTCCGACATGCATTCGCCGGCGAAGATCGCTGCGAAGCGTGGCAAGAAGGTGGAGGACCTGATCAATGGCTAAGAACGAAGCAGTCGCCGGCGGCACCGTGAAGGTGCGCCTGGTCAAGGGTCTTCGTGGCACCCAGTCGCGTCACCGCCTGTCGGTGCGTGCGCTGGGCCTGAACAAGCTCAACGATGTGCGTGAACTGAAGGACAGCCCGCAGGTTCGCGGCCTGATCAATCAGCTCCATTACCTCGTCCGAGTCGAGGAGTAATCAAGATGCGTCTCAACACTCTGCAGCCCGCCGAGGGCGCCCGCACCGAGCGCACCCGCGTCGGTCGCGGTATCGGTTCCGGCCTGGGCAAGACCGCGGGTCGCGGCCACAAGGGCTCGTTCGCGCGCTCGGGCAAGGGCAAGATCAAGGCCGGCTTCGAAGGCGGCCAGATGCCGATGCAGCGCCGTCTGCCGAAGATCGGTTTCCGTTCGAAGCTGTCCAAGGACACGGCCGAAGTGCTGCTGTACCAGCTGGACAAGCTGCCGGCCGGCGACGTCGATTTCGCTGCGCTGAAGGCTGCCAAGCTGGTCCCGAGCACCGCGAAGCAGGCCAAGATCGTGGTGAAGGGCGAGCTGACCAAGAAGTTCGTGCTGAAGGGCGTGGCCGCCACGGCCGGCGCCAAGGCCGCGATCGAAGCGGCCGGCGGCAAGGTCGAGGAGTAATCGACGGATGGCGCGCAGCGGTAGCAACGCGGTAGCCGGCCTCGGTGGCGGACTCGGTAAGTTCACCGAGCTCCGCCAGCGCCTGCTGTTCGTGGTCGGTGCCCTGATCGTCTACCGCATCGGCTGCTACATCCCGGTGCCGGGCGTCAATCCGGAAGCAATGCTCCGGCTGATGGAAACCCAGAAGGGCACCATCGTGGACATGTTCAACATGTTCTCAGGTGGCGCCCTGCATCGCTTCAGCCTGTTCGCGTTGAACGTGATGCCGTACATCTCGGCGTCGATCATCGTGCAGCTGCTGGTGCAGATCGTGCCCAGCCTGAAGGCCATCCAGAAGGAAGGCGAGTCGGGCCGTCGCAAGATCAACCAGTGGTCGCGCATGGGTGCGATCCCGCTGGCCGTGTTCCAGGCTTGGGGTATCGCGACCGCGCTTCAGGCCGGCGGCGCAAGCCAGGGCATCGCGGTGGTCTACAACCCGGGCCCGGGCTTCATCCTGACTGCGGTGATCGCCCTGACGGCGGGCACCATGTTCCTGATGTGGCTAGGCGAGCAGGTGACCGAGCGCGGTATCGGCAACGGTGTGTCGCTGATCATCTTCGCAGGCATCGTGGCGGGTCTTCCGGCAGCGGTGTTCGGCATGTTCGAGCAGATCCGCAACGGCGACATGAGCGCGCTGGTAGCCATCGTGGTGGTGGCGATCGTGCTGGGCTTCACGTACTTCGTGGTGTTCGTCGAGCGCGGTCAGCGTCGCATTACGGTCAACTACGCCCGTCGACAGGGTGGCCGTAGCGCGTACATGAACCAGTCGTCGTTCCTGCCGCTGAAGCTCAACATGGCCGGCGTGATCCCGGCGATCTTTGCCTCGAGCATCGTGATGTTCCCGGCGACGGCGGCCAACTGGTTCAGCCAGGGCAATTCTGGATCGACCCTCCACCGTGTCAGCCAGTGGCTGAACCCGGGAGAGCCGCTCCACATGATCCTGTACGCAGGTCTGATCATCGGTTTCGCGTTCTTCTACACGGCGCTGGTGTTCAACTCGCAGGAAACGGCCGATAATCTGAAGAAGTCGGGCGCGCTGATTCCGGGTATCCGTCCGGGCAAGGCGACCGCCGACTATATCGATGGCGTCCTCACCCGTCTGACGGCGGCCGGCGCGATCTACCTGGTGCTGGTGTGCCTCCTTCCGGAGGTCATGCGCACCGAACTGGGCACCTCGTTCTACTTTGGCGGCACCTCGCTGCTGATCGTGGTCGTGGTGGTCATGGATTTCATCGCCCAGATCCAGGCTCATCTGATGTCCCATCAGTACGAGAGCCTGCTGAAGAAGGCGAACTTGAAGGGCGGCTCGCGCGGCGGTCTCGCGCGCGGGTGATCCCGGACCTTACGCGCGCCAGAGTAGCGCGCGGGGTCGGGCAGGGCGGTTCGCCGCAAAGTCCGACCAGTCCGGTTTCGTCGCCGGAGCATGGGCACACTCCCCATGCCGGGCACTGCCGCGTCCTCCGGGATGCGGCAGGGCTTCCTATTAACCCGAGACCTTGTTAAACTTTCCAGTTCACTCCGCCGGGATTAATCCGTCCTGGCCGCCAATCAGTTGGAGATCGCCGTTATGGCGCGTATTGCGGGCGTCAATCTGCCTGCCCAGAAGCATGTCTGGGTCGGCCTGCAAAGCATTTACGGCATTGGCCGTACCCGTTCGAAGAAGGTCTGTGTGGCCGCCGGCGTTACGTCGACGACCAAGATCCGTGATCTGTCCGAGCCCGAAGTCGAGCGTCTGCGCGCCGAAGTCGGCAAGTACGTGGTTGAGGGTGACCTCCGCCGCGAAGTCGGTATCGCGATCAAGCGCCTGATGGACCTGGCCTGCTACCGCGGCCTGCGTCACCGCCGCGGCCTGCCGCTGCGTGGCCAGCGTACCCGTACCAATGCTCGTACCCGCAAGGGTCCGCGCAAGGCCATCAAGAAGTAAGGACTTAGACCATGGCTAAGCCGGCTGCTACCAAGACCAAGAAGAAGATCAAGCGTGTCGTCACCGACGGCATCGCCCACGTCCACGCTTCTTTCAACAACACCATCGTCACGATCACCGACCGCCAGGGCAACGCGCTGTCGTGGGCGACCTCGGGCGGCGCGGGTTTCCGCGGCTCGCGCAAGTCGACCCCGTTCGCTGCCCAGGTCGCCGCCGAAAAGGCCGGCCGTGCCGCACTGGACTACGGCGTGAAGTCGCTGGAAGTCCGCATCAAGGGCCCGGGTCCGGGCCGTGAATCCGCCGTTCGTTCGCTGAACAACGTCGGATACAAGATCATCAACATCATCGACGTGACGCCTATCCCGCACAACGGGTGCCGTCCGCCGAAAAAGCGTCGCGTCTGAGGAGCTGAAAGAACATGGCTCGTTATATCGGTCCCACCTGTAAGCTCGCCCGTCGCGAAGGCGCTGACCTTGGCCTGAAGTCGTCGGCTCGCGCCCTCGATTCCAAGTGCAAGCTCGAGCAGAAGCCCGGCCAGCACGGCCCGACCGCCCGCAAGGGCAAGCTGTCGGACTACGCCACCCAGCTGCGCGAGAAGCAGAAGGTCAAGCGTATTTACGGTCTGCTGG
Organism: Lysobacter soli; assembly: GCF_003382285.1. Lineage (GTDB taxonomy): Bacteria > Pseudomonadota > Gammaproteobacteria > Xanthomonadales > Xanthomonadaceae > Lysobacter_J > Lysobacter_J soli. The sequence goes on along the minus strand of NZ_QTJR01000013.1, from coordinate 30,674 downwards.
AGCGTCAGTTCCGCAACTACTACAAGAAGGCCTCGACCAAGAAGGGCAACACGGGTGAAAACCTGCTGCAGCTCCTCGAGACCCGCCTGGACAACGTCGTCTACCGCATGGGCTTTGCGGTGACCCGTCCGGCCGCCCGCCAGCTGGTTTCGCACCGCGGCGTCACGGTCAACGGCAAGCCGGTCAATCTGCCGTCGTACCAGGTCAAGGCTGGCGACGCGATCGCGCTGGCCGAGCGCGCCCAGAAGCAGCTGCGCGTGCAGGAATCCCTGACCGTCGCATCGCAGATGGACCTCTCGCCGTCGTGGGTTGAAGTCGACAGCAAGAAGTTCTCTGGCGTGTTCAAGGCCGTTCCGGATCGTGCCGACCTGCCGGCCGACATCAACGAAGCGCTGATCGTCGAGCTGTACTCGAAGTAATCCCAGGAGACGCCAACACATGACGGTTACCGCAAACCAGGTGCTGCGCCCGCGCGGCCCCCAGATCGAGCGCCTTACGGGCAACCGTGCCAAGGTCGTGATCGAACCGCTGGAGCGTGGCTACGGCCATACGCTCGGCAATGCGCTGCGCCGTGTGCTGCTGTCGTCGATTCCGGGCTTCGCAATCACGGAAGTCGAGATCGATGGCGTGCTGCACGAGTACACCACGGTCGAAGGCCTGCAGGAAGACGTGCTTGAGGTTCTACTGAACCTCAAGGACGTGGCGATCCGCATGCACACCGGCGAGTCGGCGACGCTGTCGCTGGCGAAGCAGGGCCCGGGCATCGTGACCGCCGGCGACATCAAGACGGACCACAACGTCGAGATCCTCAACACCGAGCACGTGATCGCGCACCTGACGAAGGACACCGCGCTCAACATGCGTCTGAAGATCGAACGCGGTTTCGGCTACCAGCCGGCTGCCGCGCGTCGTCGTCCGGATGAGGAAACCCGTGCCATCGGCCGCCTGATGCTGGACGCCAGCTTCTCGCCGGTCCGCCGCGTCGCGTATGCCGTGGAAGCGGCCCGCGTCGAGCAGCGCACCGACCTGGACAAGCTGGTCCTGGACATCGAGACCAACGGCACGATCGACGCCGAGGAAGCCGTCCGCACTGCGGCCGACATCCTCACCGACCAGCTTTCGGTGTTCGGCGATTTCACCCACCGCGATCGCGGTGCGGCGAAGCCGGCGACCAGCGGCATCGACCCGATCCTGCTGCGTCCGATCGACGACCTCGAGCTGACCGTGCGTTCGGCCAACTGCCTCAAGGCCGAGAGCATCTACTACGTCGGCGATCTGATCCAGAAGACCGAAGTCGAGCTGCTCAAGACGCCGAACCTCGGCAAGAAGTCGCTCACCGAGATCAAGGAAGTCCTCGCCCAGCGTGGTCTTTCGCTCGGCATGAAGCTCGAGAACTGGCCGCCGGCAGGCATCGCCTCCCACGGCATGATGGGGTAAGCATCGGCGCTTGCGCGGCACTGCCGCGCGCCGATGCGAACGCCCGGGCAGGAAGCCCGGGCCGGGCTCTCCGGGGCCGCCCACGTAGCGCCATGGATGGCGGCAGCGAAGCAACAAGCGCGGCGCTTCTGAGAAGAAGCGTCGCGTTTTCGCCGACAGGGGCCAAGCCCCGCGGCATGGCCGGCAACGGAGCGCCGGTTCGGACCATCCGCAGTCCAGGTAACAACGCCGGGATGGCGACAGCGAACCTCAACGTTTCAACATTCCACAGGAATCACCGTCATGCGCCACCAGAAAGCCGGCCGTAAATTCAGCCGTACCAGCGCCCATCGCGATGCGATGTTCACCAACATGGCCGCGTCGCTGATCAAGCACGGCATCATCCGCACCACGTTGCCCAAGGCGAAGGAACTTCGTCGCGTTGCCGAGCCGCTCATCACGCTCGCCAAGGTCGACGGCGTCGCCAATCGCCGCCTCGCCTTCTCGCGCCTGCGCGACAAGGAAGCCGTGGGCACGCTGTTCACCACGCTCGGCCCGCGCTACCAGGCGCGTCCGGGTGGCTACCTGCGCATCCTCAAGTGCGGTTTCCGCGCTGGCGACAACGCGCCGATGGCCTATGTCGAACTCGTCGACCGTCCGGAAGCCGCTGCGGAGTAATCCGCCGGCGTGAGCGGCCCAGGCCGCTCACGGACGATCCAGCAGAAACCCCGGCTTCGGCTGGGGTTTTTGTTTTCTGGAGTTCCTGATGGCAGGCACGCGCATGACGATGCGTGCGTATGCGCCGAAGCGTGTGCCGTTTGCGGGCAGCCGAATGGCTGTCGTGCACTTGAGCGGGAAGGGCGGTTAAGCTCTCCCGCCATGACGACCCAACTCCTGCGCGGCTCGTTCCGCTTCCAGTTCTTCCTCGGCTTCCTCGCGTGTGCGGGGCTGCTGGCGTACGCCATCTATCTGCAACTGCACGACGGACTGGAGCCGTGCAATCTCTGTATTTTCCAGCGGATCGCGTTCGCGGCGCTGGGCATCGTGTTCCTGATCGGCGCGCTGCATGGCCCGAAGCGTCACGGTGCGCGCACGGCGTACGGCGTAGGTGCGCTCATCGCATCGATTGCCGGCATCGCAATCGCCGGCCGCCACGTGTGGGTGCAGATGCAGCCGGCGGGCGAAGTGTCGTGCGGTGCGCCCCTGTCGTTCATGCGCGAAACCATGTCGACGTGGGACGTCGTGCGCAAGGTGATGACGGCGACGGGCAACTGCGGAGACGTCGACTGGACCTTCCTCGGCCTGTCGATGCCGTGGTGGAGCTTGATCTGGTTCGTGCTGCTCGCCCTGTGGGCCGGCTACGCGGCCTTTCGTCGCGCCTGAGCGCGTTCTATCCGGTATCCCGGACCCGTGAAGGGCGTTCCGGCTCGGTTGCCGCTGTAACGGTTGCAGCGCGCCGGGCGAGCGCCCATAGTGGTTCGCCGCATTGCAGCATCGTGTCATGCCTACGCCAGACCGCACCCTCCGCGCCGTGAACCTGCCCGCCGACTGGTCGCCCGAGTCCTGGCGCACCCGCACCGCGATGCAGTTGCCGCAGTATCCCGACGCGCGGGCGCTGGAGGAGGCCCTCGCCGAGCTGCGCACGCTGCCGCCGCTGGTTACGTCCTGGGAAATCCTGTCGCTGAAGCAGCAGCTTGCCGACGCGCAGGAAGGCAAGCGCTTCCTGCTGCAGGGCGGCGATTGTGCCGAAACCTTCGACGGCTGCCGTTCCGATGTCATCTCGAACCGGCTCAAGGTGTTGCTGCAGATGAGCTTGGTGCTCGTGCACGGCCTTCGCAAGCCGGTCGTGCGCGTTGGTCGTTTCGCCGGCCAGTACGCGAAGCCGCGTTCGGCCGACACCGAGACCATCGGCGAGGTGACGCTGCCCAGCTATCGTGGCGACATGGTCAACGCGCCGGACTTCACGCCCGAGTCGCGCACGCCCGATCCCCGCCGCATGATCAAGGCGCATGCGCGCTCGGCGATGACGATGAATTTCGTCCGGGCGCTGATCGATGGCGGGTTCGCCGACCTGCACCACCCCGAATACTGGAACCTCAGCTGGGTCGGCCATTCGCCGCTCGCCGACGAATACCGCCGCATGGTCACCGCGATCGGCGATGCGGTGCGCTTCATGGAGACGCTGTCGGGCAGCGAGGTCCACAACCTCAACCGCGTCGACTTCTACACCTCGCACGAAGCGCTGCTGCTGCCGTACGAGGAGTCGCTGACGCGCCAGGTCCCGCGCCACTGGGGCTGGTTCAATCTCAGCACGCACTACCCGTGGATCGGCATGCGCACGGCGCAGGTCGATGGCGCGCATGCCGAATACTTCCGCGGCATTCGCAACCCGATTGCGCTGAAGGTCGGCCCGTCGGTCACGCCGGACCAGCTGCTGCGCACGATCGACCTGCTCAATCCGGAAGACGAACCGGGCCGCCTGACCTTCATCCACCGTATGGGCGCGACCGGCATCGCCGAGAAGCTCCCGCCGCTGCTCGATGCCGTGCGCCGCGATGGGCGTCGCGTGCTGTGGGTCTGCGATCCGATGCACGGCAACACCGAGAGCACGAGCAACGGGTACAAGACGCGCCGCTTCCGCAACATCCGCAGCGAGCTGGAACAGGCATTCGAGCTGCATGCCGCGGCCGGCACGCGGCTGGGCGGCGCGCACCTGGAGCTGACCGGCGAGGACGTGACCGAGTGCCTCGGCGGCGCACGCGAACTCACCGAGAGCGATCTCGAACGCGCCTACAAGTCCACGGTCGATCCGCGCCTGAACTACGAGCAGGCGCTGGAGATCGCGATGCTGATCGTGCGCAAGCAGGCGCAGATCGCCGCGCCGGCGTAAGCGGTGTAACGCGCCGGATCCGGACGGCCTCTCCGCACGCGGGGAGGCCGTTTTCGTTACGGCGCGGGCCTCAACCCTTCGTCGTGCCCAACGGCGCGGTAGCCAGGAACTGCGGCGCCTTGCGCGCCTTGGTCTTCTGCTCGAATGCGTAGGCCAGTTCGATCAGGCGCGGTTCGCTCCATGCGGTGCCCATGAAGACGATGCCCATCGGCAATCCGAAGTAATCGCCCATCGGCACGGTGATGCTCGGCGTGCCGGCAACCGCAGCGGCGCCATAGCCTTCGCCGAGGAAGTGGTCCCCGTTGACCGGATCGATCAGCCACGCCGGCGCCGTCGCTGGTGCGACGATCGCGTCGAGCGAGGACGTAGACAGCACCGCTTCGAGCCCCTCCGCGCCGGCCAGTCGCCGCGCCTTGCTGCGCGCGTCGATGTAGGCCATCTCGTCCAGCGTGCCCTTCGCCTGCGCGCGCTCGAACAGCTCCTGCGCGAAGAACGGCATTTCCGTCTTCGCGTTGCGGCGGTTGTATTCGATCAGCGCGGCGAGTGAATTCACCGGCGCGCCGCTGCGCGACAGGTAGCCGTCCAGGCCGTGCTTGAACTCGTACAGCAGCACGTCCATCTCCGCGTCGTTCCACTGGCCCGCGGTGGGGAGCTCGACGTCGACGATTTCCGCGCCCGCCTGGCGCATCGCGTCGAGGCTACGCTCCAGCGCCGCGTCGGCCGCGGGATGGAAGCCCATCGACTTGCGCAGCACGCCGATGCGGGCGCCGCGCAGGCCCTCGCGGTTGAGACGGGCGTGATAGTCGAAGATCGCGCGCCCCGTGCTTTCGGAGGTCGCCGGGTCGGTATCGTCGCGGCCGACCATGGCCGACAGCAGCGTTGCCGCGTCGGCCACGCTGCGCGCCATGGGGCCGGCCGTGTCCTGGCTGTGCGAGATCGGGATGATGCCGCTGCGGCTCACCAGGCCGACCGTCGGCTTGATGCCGACCAGGCCTGCGACCGACGACGGGCATACGATGCTGCCGTCGGTTTCGGTGCCGATCGCTGCGGCCGCGAGGTTCGCGGCGACGGCGGCGCCGCTGCCGGAACTGGAGCCGCAGGGCGAGCGGTCGAGCGCATACGGATTGCGCGTCTGCCCGCCACGCGCGCTCCAGCCGGAGCTCGAGCGCGAGGAGCGGAAGTTCGCCCACTCGCTGAGGTTCGTCTTGCCCAGGATCACCGCGCCCGCTTCGCGCAGGCGTGCGACGACGAAGGCGTCGGTACGCGGATGGTGCGAGGCGAGGGCGAGCGAGCCGGCGGAGTTCGCCATCGGCGTCGCATCGATGTTGTCCTTCAGCAGGACCGGCACGCCGTGCAGCGGGCCGCGCACGCGGCCGGCCTTGCGCTCGGCATCGAGCGCGTCGGCTTCCTTCAGCGCGGCGGGATTGAGTTCGATGACGGCGTTGAGCGTCGGGCCGGCGTCGTCGATGGCGGCGATGCGATCGAGGTAAGCCTGCGTCAGCGCGTGGCTGGTGAGTTCGCCGCGACCCATCCGGGCCTGCAGTTCGTCGATGCCCACTTCGGCGAAGGCGAACCCGTCGCGTGGCGCCGCAGCGGCGGCAGCCGGCTTGGCGGTAGTCGTGACGCCCGCGCGGGCGGTGCCGGGTGCGTCGGCGCGCTGGCAGGCAGGCAGCAAGGCGAGCAGCGTCGCCAGCGGCAACGTCTTGACGATCAAAGAGCGCATTGCGATTCCCCGGTCGCAGGTGGCTGACCGGAGAATACGCCATTCAGGTTCGCGCGCGAGGCTTAGCGGCCGCGCTTGAAGATGTCGCGTGCCAGCACTGCGACGACGATCAAATTGACCACCAGGACGGCGACGGACATCCAGCCCGGATGCCGGAAGAGGGCGTAGACGTCGAGCGGCAGGTAGATCGCGGCGCTGATGCAGCCCAGCCACGACGCCCAGACCTTCACTCGCCACAGGCCCCAGGCTTCGATCATGCGCAGCACGCCGTAGGCGAAGATCAGCGCCGCGGCCAAGTGCACGCTGTCGGGATTGATGGCGTTGGACAGCCACGCCAGCGCACCGTGGTCGGTGCTGATCTGGAAGCGCAGCGTGAGTTCGCGCAGCCAGCGCAGCAGCGGCGCCGGCCCGAGCAGTTCGAGGCCGAAGGCAGCGGCAAAGGCCAGCAGGCCCTTGCCGGCCTCGAAGATCGCGATGAGATGCAGCCCCGGATGCGCATGCGGATCCGGGTTGTAGTGGGCGTCGGTCATGGCCTCGTCAGACATGGCGACGCCCCGTTGGTTCACGCAGCACGCGACGCGCGCTTGCGTTCGCTTTCCGTCAGCTGCTTCTTGCGCAGGCGGATTTCCTTCGGGGTGACTTCGACCAGCTCGTCGTCCTCGATGAAGTCCAGCGCCTGCTCCAGCGAGTACTTGATCGCCGGCGTCAGCTTGATCGCGTCGTCCTTGCCCGAAGCGCGCATGTTGGTCAGCGGCTTGGTCTTGATCGCGTTGACGGTCAGGTCGTTGTCCTTCGAATGGATGCCGACCAGCTGGCCTTCGTACACGTTGTCGCCTTCGGCCGCGAACAGGCGGCCGCGCTCTTCCAGCGGGCCCAGCGCGTAGGCAGGGGTGACGCCGGCGGCGTTGGCGATCATCACGCCGTTGAGGCGCTTGGCGATCGCGCCGGTTTCCTTCGGACCGTAGTGGTCGAAGACGTGGAACAGCAGGCCCGAGCCCTGGGTCAGGGTGCGGAATTCGTTCTGGAAGCCGATCAGGCCACGCGCCGGGATCATGTAATCAAGGCGCACGCGGCCCTTGCCGTCCGGCTCCATGTTCTTGAGCTGGCCCTTGCGGATGCCGAGCTTTTCCATGACGCCGCCCTGGTGCTGCTCCTCGATGTCGACGACGAGCTGCTCGATCGGCTCCATCAGCTGGCCGTCGATTTCCTTGATGATCACTTCCGGGCGCGACACGGCCAGCTCGAAGCCTTCGCGGCGCATGTTCTCGATCAGCACCGACAGATGCAGCTCGCCACGGCCGGAGACCAGGAACTTGTCCGGATCCGAACCTTCCTCGACCTTCAGCGCGACGTTGTGCAGCATCTCGCGCTCCAGGCGCTCGCGCAGCTGGCGGCTGGTGAGGAACTTGCCGCCGCTGTAATCCTTGTGCCCGGCGAACGGCGAGTTGTTCACCTGGAAGGTCATGCTGATTGTCGGCTCGTCGACCGTCAGCGCCGGCAGCGCTTCCGGAGCGTCCAGCGCGCACACGGTGTCGGAGATCGACAGGTCGGTGATGCCCGCGATCGCGACGATGTCGCCCGCGCTGGCCTCTTCGGTCTCGATGCGCTCAAGGCCCATGAAACCGAGCACCTGCACGATCTTGCCCTGGCGCTTCTTGCCGTCACGGCCGACCACGCTCACCGGCATGTTCTTCTTCACCTTGCCGCGCTGGATGCGGCCGATGCCGATCAGGCCGACGAAGTTGCTGTAGTCCAGCTGGCTGATGCGCATCTGGAACGGGCCTTCCTCGTCCACCTGCGGCGGCGCGACGTGCTTCATGATCGCTTCGTACAGCGGGGTCATGTCGCCCGAACGCGCGGCGTCGTCGAGGCTGGCGTAGCCGTGCAGCGCCGAGGCGTAGACGATCGGGAAGTCGAGCTGCTCGTTGGTGGCGCCGAGCTTGTCGAACAGGTCGAACACCTGGTCGATGACCCAGTCCGGACGCGCGCCCGGACGGTCGATCTTGTTGACCACGACGATCGGCTTGAAGCCCATCGCGAAGGCCTTCTGCGTCACGAAGCGCGTCTGCGGCATCGGGCCGTCCATCGCGTCGACCAGGATCAGCACCGAGTCGACCATCGACAGCACGCGCTCGACCTCGCCGCCGAAGTCGGCGTGTCCGGGGGTGTCGACGATGTTGATGCGGTTGCCCTGCCAGGTGATGGCCGTGTTCTTGGCCAGGATCGTGATGCCACGTTCCTTTTCCTGGTCGTTGCTGTCCATCGCGCGCTCGGCAAGCACCGTGCGCTCGGACAGGGTGCCGGACTGCTTCAGGAGGCAGTCGACGAGGGTGGTCTTGCCATGGTCGACGTGGGCGACGATGGCGATATTGCGCAGGCGTTCGATGGACATGCGGACAGGCCGGCAGACCGGCGCTCGAGCGAGGGGTAGCCGAATATTATACCTGTCAAACATGGCGGTTGCTTGTTCAGCCAACCGGTCGGCGGAGCAGGCGCGAGGGCCCTTGTGAAGGGTCGCCGCCGCCGCCATCTGAACGGCGAAGCCTTTCCCCATCCTTGTCCCGCATTACTTCCCCGAACGTCCAGGAGACGGATTCATGAGCGTCATTGCCACCTTCGACACCGACCGCGGCCCGATCCGCGTGGAACTGGCCGCCGACAAGGCGCCCCTTACCGTCGCCAACTTCGTGAACCTGGCCCAGCGCGGCTTCTACGACGGCCTGAGCTTCCACCGCGTCATCAACGATTTCATGATCCAGGGCGGCTGCCCGCTGGGCACCGGCACCGGCGGCCCGGGCTACCGTTTCGAGGATGAAACGCGCAACGGTCTGAGCCACGAGCGCGGCGTGCTCTCGATGGCCAACGCCGGCCCGGGCACCAACGGCAGCCAGTTCTTCATCACGCACGTCCCGTGCCCGTGGCTGGATGGCAAGCACACCGTGTTCGGCAAGGTGCTCGAAGGCCAGGAAATCGTCGACAGCGTGAAGCAGGGCGACACGATCAAGTCGGTGAAGATCGAAGGCGACACCGCCGGCGTGCTTGCGGCGAAGGCCGACCGCGTCGCCGAGTGGAACAAGACCTTGGACGCGCGATAACCGGCGTTGCCGGTTTCCCCCAAAGTTTGCTGCGCAAACTTCGGGCCCCGCGGCACGGCTTCCAAATCCCGCGCTGCCGCGTAGCCCCGTTACCAAAGGGGCTTGTGACTCCGGCTGGATCCGCCAAACACCGCCCGCTCCGGCTTTCCGGAGCGGGCGTTTTCGTTTCAGCGGCGGCGGGCAGCGCGCCCCTGCGTGTTAACATCCTGAGGCTCGATGGCCGACGTTCGCGGCGCGTCTTTTGCGGACCGATCAGCCCCGAATCAACGGACCGATCGGGCCGCGAGCGCACACCCCACATCCGACTCCCACGAGGTTCCGCGATGCCCCAGCTTGCCCGGCGCATCGGTCGCGCCAAGCCCAGCGCGATCATGCAGGTTGCCGAGAAGGCCAAGCGGCTCAAGGCCGAAGGCCGCGACATCATCAGCTTCTCGATTGGTGTTCCCAACTTCCTGCCCGGCGAGCACGTCTACGCCGCCGCACGCGAGGCGCTGTCGAAAGACAGCGGCCAGTACGGCAGCAACCGCGGCCCCGACGCGCTGCTCGACGCCTTCGTCGAGCACATGGCGAAAATCGGCCTGACCGGCTACGGGCGCGTCAACTGCGCCACCGGCATCGGCGCCAAGCACGTCATCTACAACCTCGCCGAAGCGCTGCTCGACGAAGGCGACACGATCGCGTTCCCGACGCCGTACTGGACCAGCTACCTCGACATCGCCGAGATCGTCGGCGCGAAGATCGACCTGCTGCCGTGCCCGCCGGAACAGGACTACAAGCTCAAGCCCGCGCAGCTCGATGCCGCGCTCGCGAAGAAGCCTAAGGTGTTCCTGTTCAACAACCCGTCCAACCCGACGGGCATGGTGTACACGAAGGAAGAAATCGACGCGCTGGCCGACGTCGTGGCGAAGTATCCGGACACCTGGATCATCACCGACGACATCTACAACCGCATGGTGTTCGACGGCCTCGGATACCACAACTTCGTGCATTCGCGCCCGGAGCTGAAGGACCGCGTGATCTTCCTGGACTCGCTGTCCAAGACCTATGGCATGCCGGGTTGGCGCGTGGGTTTCATGGCCGGTCCGGAAGTCGTGGCGCAGGCGCTGGTGACGATGAATTCCAACCACATCACCAACGTGCCGGAAGTCGTCTGCGCCGCCGCCATTGCCGCGTTCAACGGTCCGCAGGACGTCCCGACGCAGAAGTGCGCCGAGTTCCAGGCCAAGCGCGACCAGGTGATGGACGTGATGAACTCGATCCCGGGCGTCGTCTGCCCGCGTCCGCAGGGCGCGTTCTACGTGTTCCCGGACATCAGCGTCGCCTTCGGCAAGACGCACACGCCCAGCGGCATCAAGATCGGCAACGACGTCGACGTCTGCAACGCGCTGCTGGAAACCAAGGGCGTGGCCTGCGTGCCGGGCTCGGCGTTCGGTGAGCCGCGCGCGCTGCGCATCAGCTACACCTGCCCGACGCCGCAGCTCGCCCCGGGCCTGCAGCGTTTCCAGGAATTCTTCGCCGAACTTTCGTAATCCAGTGCGGGACGCGTGGCGCCCCGTTTTTTCGTCCAGGAGTTACACATGAAAACCCCCGTCCGCGTTGCCGTCACCGGTGCTGCCGGCCAGATCGGTTACTCGCTGCTGTTTCGTATCGCGTCCGGCGAAATGCTCGGCAAGGACCAGCCCGTCATCCTGCAGATGCTCGAGCTGCCGATGGAGAAGGCCCAGGCCGCGCTCAAGGGCGTGATGATGGAGCTGGAAGACTGCGCGTTCCCGCTGCTGGCCGGCATGGTCGGCACCGATGATGCGGAAGTCGCGTTCAAGGACGCGGACATCGCACTGCTCGTCGGCGCGCGTCCGCGCGGCCCGGGCATGGAGCGCAAGGACCTGCTGCTGGAAAACGCCAAGATCTTCACCGCCCAGGGCGCCGCGCTGAACAAGGTCGCCTCGCGCAACGTGAAGGTGCTCGTCGTCGGCAACCCGGCCAACACCAACGCCTACATCGCCATGAAGTCGGCGCCGGACCTGCCGACGAAGAACTTCACCGCGATGCTGCGCCTGGACCACAACCGCGCGCTGTCGCAGCTGGCGAACAAGGCCGGCGTCGCCGTCGGCGACATCGAGAAGCTCGTCGTGTGGGGCAACCACAGCCCGACGATGTACCCGGACTACCGCTTCGCCACCGTCAATGGCCAGTCGCTGAAGGACAAGATCAACGACGCCGACTGGAACGCGAACGAGTTCATCCCGAAGGTCGGCAAGCGCGGCGCGGCGATCATCGAAGCGCGCGGCCTGTCGTCGGCCGCCTCGGCCGCCAACGCCGCCATCGACCACGTGCGCGACTGGGTGCTGGGCAGCAACGGCAAGTGGGTGACGATGGGCATTCCGTCCGACGGCAGCTACGGCATCCCGAAGGACGTGATGTTCGGTTTCGCCGTCACCACCGAGAATGGCGAGTACACGATGGTGCGCGATCTGCCGATCGACGACTTCAGCCGGAAGGCGATCGACAAGACGCTGGCCGAGCTGGAAGAAGAGCGTTCGGGCGTCGCCCACCTGCTCTGATCCATCGCGATCGTGTTGCACCGCGGGGCGGCCACTGGCCGCCCCGTTGCGTGTGGGGAGCCGTGTCTAACCCGGCCGCTTCGACCAAGGTCGTAACGCGTTCCTTCCCCGCGCGGCGCTAGCCTCGACACATCGTCGTCGGAGGCATCGCCATGCAGTACGAAGACTTCTACCGCCGCTCGATCGAGCAACCCGAGGAGTTCTGGGGCGAGCAGGCGAGGGCGATCCACTGGCGCAAGGCGCCGGAGCAGATCCTCGACTACTCCAAGCCGCCGTTCCGTCGGTGGTTTTGTGGCGGCGAAACGAACCTGTGCTTCAACGCGATCGATCGTCACCTGCACGAACGCGCCGACCAGCTCGCGCTCGTCGCCATTTCCAGTGAAACCGGCATCACGCGCGAGATCACGTATCGCCAGCTGCATCGCGAAGTGAACACCTTCGCCGCCGTCATCCGCGCGCTCGGCGTCGGGCGCGGCGATCGCGTGGTGATCTACATGCCGAACATGGCCGAAGCGGTGTTCGCGATGCTCGCCTGCGCGCGCATCGGTGCGGTGCACTCGGTGGTGTTCGGCGGTTTCGCCGCGCACAACCTCGCGCTGCGCATCGACGATGCGACGCCGAAGCTGCTCATCTGTGCCGACGCCGGCATGCGCGGCGGCAAGGTGATCCCGTACAAGCCGCTGGTCGATGCGGCATGCGACGCGGCGAAGACGCCGCCGCCGAAAGTGCTCATCGTCGAACGCGGGCTCGATCCGCAGCACGCCGTCGTCGAAGGCCGCGACGAACACTACGCGCCGTTGCGCGAGCAGTACGACGGCGCCGAAGTCGACGTCGAATGGCTAGAGTCGAACGAGCCGAGCTACCTGCTCTACACCTCCGGCACCACGGGAAAGCCCAAGGGCGTGCAGCGCGACGTCGGCGGCTACGCGGTGGCGCTCGCGCTGTCGATGTGGTCGATCTACGACGTGCGCGCGGGGCAGGTGATGTTCTCCACGTCCGACGTCGGCTGGGCGGTCGGCCATTCGTACAACGTGTACGGGCCGCTGATCGCGGGTGCGACATCGGTGTTGTACGAAGGCCTGCCGATCCATCCCGATCCGGGCATCTGGTGGAAGATCTGCGAGCAGTACGGCGTGCGCACGATGTTCTCCTCGCCCACCGGCATCCGCGTGCTGAAGAAGCAGGACGCGGCGTTCCTGAAGAAGCACGACCTGTCGAAGCTGCAGTGGCTGTTCCTCGCCGGCGAACCGCTGGACGAACCGACCGCGCAGTGGATCACCGACGGCATCGGCAAGACCATCATCGACAACTACTGGCAGACCGAAACCGGCTGGCCGGTGCTGTCGCTGATGCCGGGGCTGGAGCTGAAGCCGGTGAAGTTCGGCTCGCCCGGTCTGCCGACGCCCGGCTACAGGCTGCGCGTGATCGACGATGTCACCGGCGATGACGTGCCGGCCGGAACGAAGGGCGTGCTGGTGATTGAGCCGCCGCTGCCGCCCGGGTGTCTCACGACCGTGTGGAACGACGATGCACGCTTCCTGTCGAGCTACTTCAGTCATTTCAGGCAACTCGTGTACAGCTCGCTCGACTGGGCGATCCGCGACGAGGACGGCTACACGTTCATCCTCGGCCGCACGGACGACGTCATCAATGTCGCGGGGCATCGACTCGGCACGCGCGAGATCGAGGAGTCGTGCTCGACCCATCCCAGCGTCGCCGAGGCGGCGGTGATCGGCGTGCACGACGAACTGAAAGGGCAGGTGCCGGTGGTGTTCGCCACGCTCAAGCGGCAGGACGAATCGGCGTCGGATGCGGCGACCGGCATGCAGCAGCGCGTGGTCGAGCAGCTGGGCGGCGTCGCGAAGCCGGCACGCGTGTACGTCGTGAACGCGCTGCCGAAAACGCGCTCGGGCAAGCTGCTGCGCCGCTCGTTGCAGGCGCTGGCCGAAAGCCGAGACCCCGGCGACCTGTCCACGCTGGACGACCCGGCCGCGCTGGAGGAAGTGAAGCGCGCGCTGGAGCGCGGGGCGGACGCGGGCGGGTGAATGGGTGAGGCTTCATTCCCGAAGGCCACGCGTCCTGCGGCGCAAACCCCTCGAAATCCCCCGTCGGCTAAAATGTCCGTCTCACCAGGAGACGCCATGAATCCCTCGAACTCCGCCGGCGCCCGCTTCCGCGCCGCGCTCTCCGAAGAAACCCCGCTGCAGGTGATGGGCGCCATCACCGCCTACGCCGGCCTGATGGCCAAGCGCACCGGCTACAAGGCGCTGTACCTGTCCGGCGGCGGCGTCGCCGCGAACTCGCTGGGCATGCCGGACCTGGGCATCAGCACGATGGAGGACGTCCTCACCGACGCCCGCCGCATCGTCGATGCCACGCAGATGCCGCTGCTGGTCGACATCGACACCGGCTGGGGCGGCGCGTTCAACATCGCGCGCACGATCCGCTCCTTCATCAGCGTCGGCGTCGCCGCCGTGCACATGGAAGACCAGGTCGGACAGAAGCGTTGCGGTCACCGTCCGGGCAAGGAAGTCGTGCCGAAGGACGAAATGGTCGATCGCGTGAAAGCCGCCGTGGACGCGCGCACCGACGCGGGCTTCGTGATCATGGCGCGCACCGACGCCGCCGCCACCGAAGGCGTTGACGCCGCCATCGAGCGCGCCGTCGCCTACGTCGAAGCCGGCGCCGACATGATCTTCCCGGAAGCGATGAATTCGCTCGACGATTACCGCAGGTTCAAGGCCGCGGTGAAGGTGCCGATCCTGGCGAACCTGACCGAGTTCGGCTCCACGCCGTTCTTCACCACCGACGAGCTGCGCGATGCGAACGTCGACATCGCGCTGTACTGCTGCGGCGCGTATCGCGCGATGAACAAGGCGGCGCTGAACTTCTACGAGACGGTGCGCCGCGAAGGCACGCAGAAGAACATCGTCGACACGTTGCAGACGCGCGCGCAGCTGTACGACTTCCTGGGCTACCACGCCTACGAGGACAAGCTCGATTCGCTGTTCGCGAGCGGCAAGAAGTAAGGCGCTGCGGAAAAGGTCGGCCGACGGAGCGTACAGGGCCTTCGACGTGAGTCCCCCTGTCCCCATCTCCGCCGGCGCGTCCGTCGCCCTGCGACCGTGGCGGGCGCGATCCGGCCCACCACGGTCGGCTGCGACCCGTTCGTCGCAGGCTGGCTTTGTTCGAATGACCCCACTGTTACCCCTTCAGTCCTGACAACGTCGCACCCCGGCCCGACCGGTCACCACCGGCCCGGCCACGCACGAGGAGAACCCCGATGACCGATACGCCCCAGGTCCTGCCCAAGGCCAAGAAATCCGTCGCGCTCAGCGGCACCGCCGCGGGCAACACCGCACTGTGCACCGTCGGCCGCAGCGGCAACGACCTGCATTACCGCGGCTACGACATCCACGACCTGGCGACCAAGTCGACCTTCGAGGAAGTCGCCCACCTGCTCGTGCACGGCGCGCTGCCGACGACCTCGCAGCTGAAGCAGTACAAGGCCAAGCTCAAGCGCCTGCGCGGCCTGCCGGCGATCGTGTCCGAAGCGCTGGAACTGGTTCCCGCCAACGCGCACCCGATGGACGTGCTGCGCACCGGTTGCTCGGTGCTGGGCACGGTGCTGCCCGAGCGCGAAGGCCATCCGGCGTCCGAAGCGCGCGACATCGCCGACAAGCTGATCGCGAGCTTCGGTTCGATGCTGCTGTACTGGTGGCACTTCACGCGCAACGGCCGTCGCATCGACGTGGAAACCGACGACGATTCCGTCGCCGCGCACTTCCTGCACCTGCTGCACGGCGAGGAGCCGTCGAAGCTGCACGCCGATTCGCTCGACAAGTCGCTGATCCTCTACGCCGAGCACGAGTTCAACGCGTCGACCTTCACCGCGCGCGTTATCGCCGGTACCGGTTCGGACCTGCATTCGTGCATCACCGGTGCGATCGGCGCCCTGCGCGGCCCGAAGCACGGCGGCGCCAATGAAGTCGCGATGGACATCATCGCCCGCTACGGCACCGCCGACGAAGCCGAAGCCGACATCCGCGCGCGCATGGAGAAGAAGGAAATCATCATCGGCTTCGGCCACCCGGTGTACACCATCGGCGATCCGCGCAATCCGATCATCAAGGAACTCTCGCGCAAGCTGTGCGCCGACGGCGGCAACCAGACGCTGTTCGACGTGTCCGAGCGCATCGAGAACCTGATGATGGACACCAAGAAGATGTTCCCGAACCTCGACTGGTACAGCGCGTCGGCCTATCACATGATGGGCATCCCGACGCCGATGTTCACGCCGCTGTTCGTCATCGCGCGCACCACCGGCTGGAGCGCGCACGTGATCGAGCAGCGCGAGGACGGCAAGATCATCCGCCCGAGCGCGAACTACGTGGGTCCCGAAGACCGCGAGTACGTGGCGATCGACAAGCGCTGATTGCTCGCAACAGGCACCACGGAAAAGGCCGCGCATTGCGCGGCCTTTTCCTTTTCGGCATATCAATCGCGTAACGCGTCAGAACTTGTAGTCGAAACCCACCGTCACGTAGCGGCCGCGCAGGTCGTACTGCGTGATCTCGTACGGTACGCGCAGCCCGGCGAAGCCGGCCGGATCGTACGGCGGTTCCTCGTCGAACACGTTCTGCACCTTCGCGAAGAGCGTCCAGCCTTCGAAGCCCTTGTAGCCGAAGTAAAGGTCGAACTGGTTGCCCGCATCCACACGCCTGGGAACGTTCGCGGCGGTGACGGTGCGCTGGTCGTAGCCGCCGGTGTAGTACCAGGTGAGGCTCGTGCTCACGTCGCCGATGTCCCAGCCCAGCGTCGTCGTCGCCTTGTTGCGCGGCAATGCCGGGCCGAGGTTGCTGCCGGCGTAATCCACGCTCGGGCCGCCGACGGTCGCCGGACGCTTGTACTCCAGCACGTGCGTGTAGACGCTCGACAGGTTGAAATCGCCCGCCGAGACCGTGCGCCAGCGCTGGCTCAGTTCGACGTCGAAGCCGCTGGTTTCCAGTTCGCTGAGGTTCTGGTAGCGGTTGTAGATCGCGACGAGCTTGCCGTCGGCATCGCGGATCACGTCGGCCGGATCGTTGCGGTTGACGATGGCGGTGGTGTTGTTCGTGCCGATGAGGTTGTCGAGCTTGATGCGGTAGTAATCGACGCTCACGCTCGTGTCGGCCAGCGGCGACAGCACGAACCCGAGGTTGTAGCTGCGCGTGCGTTCCGGATCCAGGTCGCTGTTGCCGACGGTGAAGAAGGTCGGGCGCTGCGTGGAGTTCGGCAGGTCGGGATCGAAGGGATCGACCACGGCGCCGTAGGAAATGTTGGTGCTGTTGGCGTTCTCCGACAGCGACGGCGCGCGGAAGCCGCGCGACGCCGCCGCGCGCACGAGCAGCCAGTCCAGCGGCTGCCAGCGCAGGCTCGCCTTGGGCGAGAACGCGCTGCCGAAATCGCTGTAGTAGTCGCCGCGTCCGGCAAGCTGCAGCTCCAGTCCGGTGGCCACCGGTACGTTGAACTCGGCGTACAGCGCGCTCACGTCGCGCTTGCCGTCGACTTCGGCGATGGCCGGGCGGATCTGCAGGCCCGCGTCGATCTGCCACGGGTTCGTCGACTGCAGCTTTTCCTGTCGCCACTCCGCGCCTGCGGCGAAGCCGACGCTGCCGGCGGGCAGGTCAAACAGGTTGCCGCTGAACTTGAAGTCCACGCCGTTGAGTTCCGATTCGGCCGGACGCACCGTACGCAGGTTGATCGAATCGAGCACCGACTGCGGCGTCGCCGAAGGATCGAGCAGGTTGTAGGTGCCATCGGCCAGCGCGGCCGCAAGGCCGTAACGGTTGGCGAAGCCGGCTGTGACCGTTTCGCGCTCGGTGCTGCGCGAGGTGAACACGCCGGTTTCCCAGTCCCAGCGCTTGGTGCGGCCGCGCACGCCGCCGAGCACGCGGTAGAAGCGTGAGGTGTTGATCTTCTGCGACTGGCCGAGGTTGAAGAAGGTGTACTCGATCGGCGTGTCGACGCCGTACGGGTTGTACGGATTGTTCGCCGGCAGCACGGCGGGAACGGGCTCGGCGAGGCCGGTGTCGGCGTTGAGCGCGAAGCGGCCGCTTTCGAGCGTGAAGTAGGGGCTGGAACCGAAGATCGAATCGCCGCGGATGTAGCTGTAGAGCGCTTCGCCGAACGCTTCGACGTTGTCGGTGATGCGATAAGTGCCCGCGACGTACGCCTGGTAGCGCTCGGTGCCGGGAATCAGCGTCGTGTACGGCGCGAGGTTGAATGCGCAGGTGTTGCCGGCGCGGCCGTCGATCGGCGCGCTCGCCGTCAGCACCGTGCCTTCGGGGCAGTTGCCGTTCGCGTCGAGCAGCGGAATCGACGCACCGTTCGCGCCGAGCAGTCGCGCGCCCTTCGCCGACCAGCCGTTCCAGCGGCCGCCCGGCAGGTCGGTGTAGATGCCGGACTTCGTGAGGTCGCGTTCGTCCTGGTCGAGGCGGTCGCGCTTGAAGTACTCGAAGCTGTACAGCACGTTGTAGCGGTCGGTATCCAGGTCGCCCGTGCCGCCCACCAGCGTGAAGTGGTGCTGGTCGGCGCCGCCTTCGGTGGACGTGCCGACGTCGGCGCCGATCTCCAGTCCGCTCGCGTTCTGGCGCGTGATGATGTTCACCACGCCGGCCACTGCGTCGGAGCCGTACACGGCCGACGCGCCGTCCTTCAGCACTTCGATGCGCTCCACCGCGACCAGCGGCAGCGCGTTGAGGTTGACGAAGGTGTCCGACAGGCCGCCCTGCGGGAATCCGTAGTTCGCCAGGCGCCGGCCGTTGAGCAGCACCAGCGTGTTCTTCTGCGACAGCCCGCGCAGGCCGATGCCCGCCGCGCCCGACGCCCAGCCGTTGTTGTACGTCTCGTTGTAGGCGTTGCCGGTGTTGGCCGAGATCGAGCGCAGCACGTCGGCGACGGTCTGCTTGCCGGATTGTTCGAGCTGCACGCGATCGATCACCTGCACCGGGCTCGGGCCTTCGGCGTCGGTGCGCTTGATGTTGGAACCGGTGACGACGACGGCGTCGAGCGTCTTCCCGTCATCGGTGGTCTGCGCGAAGAGGATTCCTGGAGCGAGTGCCACGGCGATCGCCATGGTCAGAGGTGCGACGTTGCGCATGCGGAAGCGTGAGGTGAGGGCGGCACAGTAGGGCACGCACGTTTCGTCGCCCGAAATGAAGGAACGGAATGGCGACAGTCGGATCGGAAAGAGCACGAGGCATGTCACGCGCATCGACGTGGAAGCGTGTTGCGCGATAGCGCGTGATTTGCAGTGCGTCGCGAGCGAAGTCGCGATGCGTCCGGCGTTCGTCGGCGCGCCGGACTCGTCAGGCGCCGCTGGACGCGCCTCGCGATAACGCCAGAGTCGGCAAAGTCGTGCCTGTTCAGCCGCTTGACCGCCGTCCGTACACGGGGTCGCCAACCGTGGCATAGTCGGGCGGCTTTCGCAGCCAATGGTCCGGGGGGAACCATGCGCGACGACGAAGTGCCGAACAAGACCGATGCCGGGCGCGATGAAATCACCAGTCGCGCGCTGAAGCTGCCCAACGGGCTCCGGTCGATCCTGCTGATGGTGGACGGCCAACGCACCGTGGCGCAGCTGCGCGGCGTCATGGCCGGACTGAAATCGCCGGACGATGCGCTCCAGCAGCTCGAAGCGCTGAAGCTGATCGCCGTGCCGCAGAGTCTGGCCGCAGCCGCCGCGGCGACGATCCGCGATTCCGCGCGACCACCGACGCCCGCAGCGCCGGCGCCGGACTACAACGCGCCCGCCGTTGCGCCGGCCGCGACGCCTTCGGCCGGAGCCTCGGGTTACTCCGCGCTCTACACGCTGATGTCCGACACCGTGCGCGAGCACCTCGGCCTGCGCGGCTACTTCCTTCAGCTGAAGGTCGAACGCTGCACCGACGTCGGCGAACTGATGGCCCTGTTGCCGGACTTCAGCACCGCGCTGGGCAAGGCACGCGATTCCGCGTTCGCGGCCGAAATGGAAAGCCGCTTCCGGATGCTCGCGCAGGCCTGAGTTTCGCCGGGCCCTAAACGCATGAAGGCGGCCTGGGCCGCCTTCATGCGTATCAGCGTGTTGCGCCGCGGCTTACGCCAAGCCTTCGATCTTCAGCGCCTTCTGCACGGCCGGATCGGCTTCCATGCGCGCCTTGAACGCGGCCAGGTGGTCCAGGCCCGAGAGGTCGATGGAGAGGCCCTGCGCCCAGCGCAGCGTGATGTAGAGGTAGGGGTCGGCGTAGCTGCGGAAGCCCGCCAGCCACTGCTTGCCGGCCAGCTGCCGGTCGGCCGACTCGAACAGCGAGCGCAGGCGCTTGCGGGCGGCCAGCTTCACGGCCTCGTGCTGGCTCTCGTCGCCGATAAACGCCGCCGGGCCGAACAGCGGCTTGAAGGCCGGATGCAGGTCGGAATTGACGAAGGCGAGCCACCGGGCCGCCTCGGCGCGCTGGCGCGGGCTGCCGTCGCCGGCGAGGCCGGCTTCGGGGAAGGAATCGGCGATGTAGCCCATGATCGCGGCGTTCTGCGTCAGCACGAAATCGCCGTCGACGATCGCCGGCACTGCGCCGGCCGGATTGATCGCGAGGAAGGCGGGCGCCTTCATCGATTCCTTGTCCAGGATCTCGAGCTGGAACGGCTGGCCCGTCCACTGCAGCGCGATGTGGTCGGCGGTCGAGCACGCGCCGGGCTTGGTGTAGAGCTTCATTGCGGGGATCCCTTCAAGGAAAGCGAATCCCGACACTATGGCCGACGCGCGGGGCGCGGCTCAACGTCGCGGCATGCAACGGACCATTGCCATCGACGCACCCGGACGACGCGCGTCCGGGTTCGGAAAGCCGCGCTTACGAACGACGCGGCTTGAGCGATTGCACCTTATAGAAGGTGTGATCGCCGATCGTCGCCACCTGGTACGCGGTGCGCCACGACGGGCTGGCGATCGCGTGGGCGGCGAAGTGGCTCGCGCCGGGCACGATCTCCTTGCGCTCGCCGGGCGGCAGCGCCCAGTTGCGTTCGGCGTCGAGGGCGATGGTGACGGCCTCGGCCCAGGCGTCGGTGTTGCTCAGGCGCGTGCCCGGCGACACCAGGGTGGGGGCGAACTGCTTGCGCGCGGTCACCACGTCGCAGACGGTGTTGCCCCACAGCCCGCTGTCGCGGCGACGCAGGGCGACCTCGGCGACCGCCTTCTGGCCGCGGACCGACTGGTCGCGCGCTTCCAGGTAGACGGTGGTGCTCAGGCACAGCGAGTCGGCGGTTTGTGGCGGAAGCACGGAGGCCAGCCACAGGATCCAAGCCAGTTTCATCTAATCGGACTCCTTGCTCCGTTGCGCCGGTCCGCTTCATGGCCGCTTCCCGGATGGGGAGGCGGGCCACGGCACGTGCCGGCATGGCGTACTGGGGAGGGCAGCGCACTCTGCGGCGCGCTTTTGCCCATTCACCAAATCCGCGCGCAGGTCGTTGGATGCGCGGGCGGTGAGGGTCGCCACCAAGAGGGGTGGCCGAAAAAGTTGGCGCAAGGTAGCGGCGCCAAGATAAACACGGGGTGAATGCCGGGGGCTTGACCGGGCCTCCGGGATCCGGCTGGATTTTTCCCGCGCCGAATGCAACTTGTTGTCTGTAAACGGAATTCAGGCCGGCGATCCGGCCATCCAAAACCCGAACGCCCATTCAGGAAGGACCGGCCCGGCCGGGCACCAGCGTGAAAGCGGGCTCCTCCGTCGGGCCCGCAACACCCCTGCAGCCCTTGCCCGGCAAGGGCTGCGCAATTCGCTACAGCATGGTCGCGACGCGGCTTCCCTGGGCGATGGCGCGCTTGGCGTCGAGCTCCGCGGCGACATCCGCGCCGCCGATGACGTGCACCGTCGCGCCCTTCGCAGCCAGCTCGTCGGCCAGCGGCTTGAAGGGTTCCTGGCCGGCGCAGATCACCACGTGATCGACCGGCAGCACCTGTTCGCTACCGTCCACGCGCACGTGGAAGCCCTCATCGTCCACGCCGAGGTATTCGACGCCGCCGAGCATCCGCACCTTCTTCGCCTTGAGCGTGGCGCGGTGGATCCAGCCCGTCGTCTTGCCCAGGCGGGCGCCGGGTCGGCCGGGGCTGCGCTGCAGCAGCCAGACCTCGCGTGCGGGCGCCTCGGGCTTCGGCGCGGCGAGACCGCCCCGGTTGCCGTCGTAACCCAGGTCGACGCCCCACTCGGCGCGCCAGCGGGCAGCATCGAGCGCGGCGCTGGGGCCGTGTTCGACCAGGAACTCCGCCACGTCGAAGCCGATGCCGCCGGCGCCGACGACCGCCACCTTGCGGCCCGGCACGACGCGGCCGGTCAGCACATCCAGATAGCTGACGACCTTGGCGTGGTCGGCGCCGGGGAAGTCCACCTCGCGCGGGCGGATGCCCGAGGCCAGCACGACCGCGTCGAAGCCGGCCAGCATCGCGGCATCGGCGTAGGTGCCCAGCCGGACGTCGACGCCGGTCTGTTCGAGCTTGCGGCCGAAGTAGCGGAGCGTCTCGTGGAACTCCTCCTTGCCCGGGATGCGCTTGGCGAGGTTGAACTGGCCGCCGATCTCGCCCGTCGCTTCGAACAGCGTGACCTGGTGGCCGCGCTCGGCCGCGACCGTGGCGGCCGCGAGCCCGGCCGGACCGGCGCCGACGACGGCGATGCGCTTGGGGTTCTTCGTCGGCAGGTAGTTCAGCTCGGTCTCGGCGCAAGCGCGCGGATTGACCAGGCAGCTGGCGGTCTTGTTCTCGAACACGTGGTCCAGGCAGGCCTGGTTGCACGCGATACATGTATTGATGTCGAGCGCGCGCCGCGCGCGCGCCTTGTTCACCCACTGCGGGTCGGCCAGCAGCGGTCGCGCCATCGACACCATGTCTGCCTCGCCGCGGGCGAGCACGCCCTCGGCCACCTCGGGCATGTTGATGCGGTTGGTCGTCACCAGCGCCACGCCGACGTGCGGCTTCAGGCGCGCGGTGATCCCGGTGAACGCCGCACGCGGCACCGACGTGGCGATCGTCGGTACCCGCGCCTCGTGCCAGCCGATGCCGGTGTTGATCAGCGTCGCACCGGCCGCCTCGATCGCCTTGGCCTGCTGCACGACCTCATCCCATGCCAGGCCGTCGTCGACCAGGTCCAGCATCGAGAGCCGGTAGACGATGATGAAATCCGGCCCGCAGGCCTCGCGGATGCGGCGGACGATCTCCACCGCGAAGCGCATGCGCCTGGCGGCATCGCCGCCCCACGCGTCGTGACGTTTGTTGGTGCGCGGTGCGGTGAACTGGTTGAGCAGGTAGCCCTCCGAGCCCATGACTTCCACGCCGTCGTAGCCGGCCTCGCGCGCCATCGTCGCGCTGCGCACGAAGGCACGGATCTGCCGCTCGACGCCACCGGCCGAGAGCGCGCGCGGGGTAAAGGGATTGATCGGCGCCTTGAGCCGGCTCGGCGCGACCTGCAGCGGGCTGTAGCCGTAGCGGCCGGCGTGCAGGATCTGCAGGCAGATGCGCCCGCCGTGCGCGTGTACCGCGCTGGTGACCTGCCGGTGCCGGCGCACTTCCCACGGGAAGCGCATCGTCCCGCCGAACGGCTTGAGCCAGCCGGCGAGGTTCGGCGAGAACCCGCCCGTGACGATCAGCCCCACGCCGCCGGCTGCGCGCTCGGCGAAGTAGGCGCCGAGCTTCGGGAAGTCGGCCGCCTTGTCCTCCAGCCCCGTGTGCATCGACCCCATCAGCACGCGGTTGGGCAGGGTGCAGAAGCCCAGGTCCAGCGGCGCGAACAGGTGGGGGTAGAGCGGATGCGGCTCCGCTTCGTCGAAGTGGAGCGGCCCGGCCGGGTTGGCGATCGTCATGTGAATACGCTGGCGTACGGAAGCCGGCACGATGCCGCGAATGGCGGCGGGGTTCAAGCGCGTTCGTCGGGTTGTGTGGCCACGGCGCGCGCTGCCGGGCTTGGAGCCCGGAACGCCGGGCGTTTTGCTCCACGTGCCGGGCTCGGAGCCCAGACGTCCGAGCGTTTCGCTCCACACGCCGAGCTCTGAGCCCGGGACGCCGGGCGTTTTGCTCCACACGCCGAGCTCTGAGCTCGGGACGCCGGGCGTTTTGCTCCACACGCCGAGCTCGGAGCTCGGGACGCCGGGTGTTTTGCTCCACGCGCCGAGTTCGGAGCTCGGGACGCCGAGCGTTTTGCTCCATGCGCCGAGCTCGGAGCTCGACGAAGCCCCCCTACCGCGTGCGGGAGAGGGGCTTCAATCCGCTATTCCTTGGGTGCTTCCGGCATCGGCAGACACTCCATCACCTCCACCGCATCGCCGGGGAAGATCGAGAAATGCGGGTGGCCTTCGAACATCCGGGCCGCCGCGTCGTGGGAGTCGGCCCCGACCACCGTCCAGGCGGCCAGCTCGTTGCGGATGTCCGAGATGCCCCTGGCATCGATGCGCTTCGTCTTCCCGAGCGGGCTGCCGTGGTCGACGATCGCCTTCTCGTGCTTCTTCACCCAGTCGCCCCAGGCGGCCATGCCGTCCTGCTCGCGGCGGTTGCGTTCGTCCTCGGGCAGGGCCTTCCAGGCGTCGAGGGACGCCGGGGTGCCCAGGAAAACGGCAAGGAATCGCTTCATCGGTGGCTCCTGATCAGTGGGGCGACGGGTCGCCGGCCCTCCCTGATACGACGAATCGCGCCTCCCCGGATCGACATCGCCGGACCTTCCGACGGACGTCGCCGCCACTGCCTAAAAAAGGCCCCAGCGCAAGAGTTGTCTCGCGCCCGGCGCTCACCCACCATGGCTCACCCGTAGTTTCCGGTCCTGTATGGACGACGCTTCCGCACCCCTGCAGGACTATCTCCGCGCCGGCATCGTCGCGGCCGACCTGCCCGACCTGCACCCGCTCCTTTCCGCCCGCGACCTGCTGCGCGCCTTCTCGACCCTGTTCCACGGTGGCGAGGAGAGCGTGATGGTGCGCCTGCTGGTGCTGCGCGCCATTGGCGAGCGCGGCGCCGCGCCGGACTGGAGCCCGCAGGAGCTGCGCGACCACTTCGCCTACCTGGACCCGGTGAAGTTCGACACCGTGCTGGGCCGCCTTCGCGAGAACGACCTGCTGCGCTGGGACAACGACACGCAGCGCTACCGCATCAGCCCGGTTGGGCGCCAGGCGCTGTCGTCGATCGGCCTGCTGCTGCAGTTCAACCGCGAGGGCGACGAGCTGGCCTACGTCACCGCGCAACTCGCCGCCGGCCAGGCCGTGGGGCGCGTGCGCGGCGACGACCTGCAGCACCTGCTGTCGCGCCTCAACGAATACCGCGAGGACTTCGACCAGGCCGTGCTCAGCGGCTCCGAGCACCGCATCCAGCGCGCCGCCGGCACGCTGCAGCAGGTGTGGCAGTGGGTCGAGAAGGGCACGGCGATCGTCAAGGAGATCGCCGCCGACGAGGAACTCGACGCCGCCACGCATCGCGTCGCGCAGCAGATCGGTCGCGCGCAGAGTTCGATGCTGCGTCAGGCGTCGGTGTTCCAGCGTGCGCTGAACCAGCTCGACCGCCATCGCGTACACATCGGCGCGAGCGGTCTTTCGTCCACCGACGTCAACCGCTTCCTGCGTGGCATGGACACCGACGCGCTCGCCGCGCTGGCGGACGATGCGCTCGCGCGCGTGGTCGCGCCGGCCTTCATGCTGGCGCCGATCGCACTGGACATCGCCGAATACGAACTGGTCGAACGCGAGCGCGAGGCGCAGGAAGACGCCTCGCTGCCGCCCGCGCAGGACGCGCCCGACGACACACAGGTGCCGGTCGCCGAGAACGACTACGCGCACGCGGAGCAATGGCTGTCGCAGCTGGCGGCGCTGGAAAGCGACGTTGATACCGCCCTGTCCGACTGGGTGCCGCAGGACGGCTTCGCCGTCAGTGCGTACCGGCTGTCGCTGCTGGGCCTGATCGGCGACCCCGGCGCGGAGAACCGCAACGGCGTCAGCGCGTCCATCGCCCAGTTGCCGCTGCGCTGGAAGGTCGGCACGCAGTTCGAGCAGGTCAACCGCGCGGGCGTGGCGTACATGAGCCGGGCGTGGCTGACGGGGAAGGCGGAGGGTGCTGGCGTCGAAGCCATCGTGACGAGCGACGGAGCCGAGGCGACCGACGTCGAACACGAGCACTCTCCCGAAGCGCACGATGCGGCCGCCCCCTCTACGTCATCCCCGCGAAGGCGGGGATCCAGCGACTTGAGGCCTGCAAGCTCGCCGAAGGCGAAGACACTGGATTCCCGCGTTCGCGGGAATGACGAGCCGAAGCAGAAACCAAAGCGGAAGAAAAAATCCGCCGCAACAACGGAAACCCCATGAGCGATCCCACCGCCACCCTCATCGCCCGCCTGCTCGCCGAGCGCTGGCTGCCGCGCGACGACCACGCGGTGCGCCAGGTCCTGGTCGACGCCGAACTGCGCGATGAACTCGATCGCCGCCTTGCCGGCGCCGGCTTGCGCCTGCTTGAACATCCCTTCGCCGCGCATGTCGCCGTCGGCGTGGCGCGCGCGCAGGAGAACGACGTGTTCGGCAGTGCGCGCGCATGGGCCGCGAGCAACCTGCAGCTGGATCGCGATGCGCTCGCGCTGCTGGTCGTGCTGTGGTCGCTGCTGGTGCTGCCCAAGCGCCAGCGCCAGATCGCGCGGCAGGAAAGCGAACGCCAGCAGGACCAGGAGCAGATGTTCGCCGAACTCAAACCGGTGCCGGTCGGGCAGGACATGGTCGAACCGATCAACGAACGCACGCTGGTGGCCGACTTCGGCGACAAGCTCGGCGGCAAGTTCCGCATCAATCTTTCACTCGGCGCATTGCAGCGACACGGCTTCGTCGTGCGCCGGAAGGAGCGCATTGCCGAAGGTCCGCTGCTGGATCTCGCCTTCGATTACGAACGCATCGCCAGCCGCGTGATGGATGGCGCGCTGTCGTTCGTCGTCGAACAGGCGCGCGCGACGCAGGCGGCCAACGCCGACAGCGTCGACGACGATGCGTACGACGCACCGCTCGACGACGACCTCCACGAAAGCAGCGACACCACCGAAGAGGCGCAGGCCGATGTTTGAGTTCCGCAGCCTGGAAGTCGTGCACTGGGATTACTGGCAGCGTTTCCAGCTGCCGCTCGATGCCTCGGTCATCACCGTCGTCGGTCCGAACGGTTCGGGCAAGACGACGCTGCTCGACGCGCTGCGCACGCTGCTCGCCATCGAGGACCGCGAAACCGCGCGCGACTACAAGACCTACCTGCGCCACAACGGCAAGGGCCAGGCGTGGCTGCGCGCGGTGGTGAGCAATCGTCCGGATCGCCGCGGCGGTCGTCCGTTCTTCCCGATCAAGGACGAGACCGTCACGCTCGCATGCCGCATCCGCAAGCGCGGCGGCGACTGGTCGCGCGATTACCAGATCCTCGCCGGCGACGTGCCGGTCGAGCAGATCGAAACCGGCGGCGAATGGCTCGGCGTGCGCGACTATCGCGTGCGGCTTGCCGGCGCCGGACTCACGCGCGCGATCTGCCGCGTGCTCACGCTGGAGCAGGGCGCCACCGACAAGCTCTGCCAGCTTTCGCCGCGCGAACTGCTGCAGCTGGTGTTCGACGTGTTCGAGGACAAGGCGGTGCTGGACGACTACCAGCGCGCCAAGAGCGAACAGCTCGACGTCGAGAAGGAAATCGAACAGCTGCGACACGGGCTGGGTGAGCTGCATTTCAAGCTCGAATCGGCGCGCGTGGACGTTCGTTCGTTCGAGGAAGGCCAGGCGCTGCGCAACCAGCGCCAGCGACTGCAGGCCGAAATCGCGCCGAAGATCGAACTGGCCGACCTGCGCGCCACGCTGGAAGGCGCGCGCCCGCGCCTGACCGGCCTGCGTCGCGCGCTGCGCGAGCGCGAACGCGTGTTCGACAACCTGCGCACGCGTGAAGCCAACGCCGTCGGTCAACGCGACGAACTGCGCGCGGCGATCGAACGCGCCCGCGCCGACGTGCGCGCCTGCGAAACCGAATTCACCGCCGCGCGCGACCACGCACGCGATGCCGAGATGCTGGTGCGTCGTCGCGACGAACTCGCGCGCATGCAGGCGCAGCGCGGCGCGGTCGACGTGGAAGCACTCAGCCGTCGCGTCGAGGAAGGCCGCCGCCGTCAGGCCGAACTGAAGCTGGAAGCCGAACGCGATCGCCAGCGCACCGGCGAAATCGCCGCGCAGGTGGCCGCGCTCAGCGGTGGCGGACGCATCGTCGAGCCCTTCGAGCGCGATTTCCGCACCGCGCTCGACAACGCGGGCATCGAACACCGCGTGCTCACCGAACTGGTCGACATCGTCGATCCGAAGTGGTCGGTCGCCATCGAAGCCGTGCTGGCGCCGTATCGCCACCTCATCGTGCTGGAGAATCCGCGCGACGAAGGTGCCGCGTGGAAGCTTGGCGAGAAGATGCAGTACCGCCATTTCGTGGTGTCCACGCGCACACTGGTGGAGAAGGCGACGAAGGGGTCGCTGCTGGAAGTGGTGAAGTTCTCCGCCGAGCCGCCGTCGTGGCTGCCCAAGCAGCTGGACAAGATCCAGCGCGTGGAGGACATCGAGGACGGCCGTCGCCTGCCGAAGGGGCAGGACTGGATCACGCTGAAGGGCTACCTGCGCGAACATCGCGGCGGTCGCCACATCGGCGGCGGCGCACCGCATTTCGGCAGCGGCGCGCGGCAGGCGCGACTGGACGAACTGCGCGCCGAGCAGATCGACATCCAGCAGCGTGCGCATGCGCGCGAGGACGAACTGAGCGAACTGGGCAAGCGCGTCGACGCGGAACAAGCGCGACTGCTTGGACTCGATGCCGGCCAGGAACTGGTGACGCGTGCGGCGGAATTCGCCGACGCCGCCGAACGACTTCCCGCGATGGCCGAAGCCGCGCAGCAGGCGGCGGTGGCGCTGTCGGACGCGCGTTCCCGCCTCGATGGGCTCGAAGCGGAAGACAAGGCCGAAAGCATCGCCGACGCCACGCGCGCGGGCGAGATCCGTTCGCTCGACAACGAAGTGCGCGAGCGGGCGCAGCAGATCGCGCAGGAACGCCAGCAGCTGGTGCAGCGCATCGTGGAGTTCCGTCGCAAACGCGCGCTGATGCCGCACGCGTGGCGCAGCGCCGACGCCTTGCGCCAGGCGCGCGAGGAATACGAAAGCGCGGGCGCCGTGCGGCGTGAGCTCGAACGCATCGACGAGCGCCTGCAGCGCGGCGGCTACATCGAGGACGAAGGCTGCATCGCGCTGCGCGACAAGTTCGCCGCCGACCACGACGGGCTGGAATCGACCATTGGCAAGCGCGAGGCGCACCTGCATCGCGCGCGCCGTATCACCGAGGAAGCGCGCGGCGCGTACATCAACGTGCTGCGCGCCACGGTGCGCCGTTACAAGAAGAACCTCGCGGCGCTGGGCGAACTCGCCGGCATCGGCGTCGATGTCGAAATGCCCGAGCTGGTGAACGAGGATGTCGCGCTCGCACAGGCGGGGCTCACGGTAAAGTTCGACTTCGACCGCAAGGGCTGGATCGGGCTGGACGACGGCGAAGCGTCGGGCGGCCAGCAGGTGATGAAGTCGCTGCTGCTGCTTGTCGGCCTGCTGCGCGACGAGGACCAGCCGGGCGGCTTCGTCTTCATCGACGAACCGTTCGCGCACCTGGACGTGTTCAACATCGAGAAGGTCGGCCGCTTCCTGCGTTCGACCGACGCGCAGTACATCCTGACCACGCCGATCACGCACAACCTCAACGTGTTCGAGCCGTCCGACCTGGTGTTGGCGACGAGCAAGCGCCGTGGCGGCAACGCGTGGGCGGAACCCGTCGCGGTGCTCAAGCGCGATCGTCGCGACGACGCGCAGGCGGCGTAAGGCGACGCGCGTGACGACCGGCCGCCAGCAGATCCAGCACACGACGTACCGCAACCTTGCGGTCGTCGTGAAGCGCTGGCCCGGCGCGCCGGCGGAGTTCTTCACCGCCGAAGCGACGGGCCTGGCGACGCTGGCCGGCGCAGGTGCGATGCGCGTGCCGCGCGTGCTCGCGCTGGAACCGGAACGGCTGGTGCTGGAAGACCTCGGCGAAGGTACGCCGAAGGAAAAGTTCTGGACGCTCGCCGGCGAAGGCGTCGCCGCTCAGCATGCGTTGCGCAATGCGCGGTTCGGTTTCAAGCGCGATGGCTTCTGCGGCCCGACGCCGCAGGCCAATCCGTGGACGGACGATGGGTGGACCTTCTTCGCTGAGCACCGCCTGCGTCCGCAGGCGCGTCGCGCGCTGGACGGCGGGCATCTGGCTGCCGATGACGTCGATGCGGTCGAGCGCATCTGCTCGCGACTGCACGATCTGATTCCCGCGCAGCCGGCATCGTTGCTGCACGGCGATCTATGGCTCGGCAACCTGCATTGCTGTGCCGACGGCACGCCGGCATTGATCGACGCCGGCGCGGTGCATTTCGGTTGGGCCGAATCGGAACTGGCGATGCTCACGCTGTTCGGTTCGCCGCCGGATGCGTTCTGGCGTGCGTACGATTCGGTCGCGAAGCCTGTGTCGGATTGGCGCGAGCGCGCGCCGGTGTACAACCTGTACCACCTGCTCAACCATCTGAATCTGTTTGGCGTGAGTTATCTGGGTGGCGTGCGGGATGTGTTGCAGCGGTTCGGGTGATCTTCGCTGCGCGACTAGCTGCCGGCAGTATTCAGTTACACAGACACCGTCATGCCGGCGAAAGCCGGGATCCAGGCCCGTACCATCGGGGCACTCCGGCAGCGGTGAGCCACATCACCGTCATTCCAGCGAAAGCTGGAATCCACTTTGATCTTGATCTTGCCGCTGCCGCTGCCGCTGCCGTTGCCGTTGCCGTCGCTGTTGCTCTTGCTCGTCATTCCCGCGAAGGCGGGAATCCATGGACGTTGCACGCTTTACCCGTGATGTTTACGAGCAAAAGAAGAATCACTAGCCAAGCTTCCGATCGCCTGCGGCGCTCGGG
>NZ_QTJR01000012.1 GCF_003382285.1 Lysobacter soli | reverse complement strand
GCATCGCCAGCGTCGCGCAGGAAACGCCGGCACTGGACGATCCGGCGCTGGATTTCGTGCTCTCCGGCGATGCGGCCGTGTACGCGGCCATCGCCATGGAGCGCGACGCGATGGCGCGCGAGGACTGGGAAGCGGTCGCCGAGGCGCACCACAAGCTGGAAGAACTGGGCGGTTACGACGCCACCGCGCGCGCCGGCAAGCTGCTTCACGGCCTCGGCTTCACGCCCGATACGCACGAACGCGCGGTGAAGGAATTCTCCGGCGGCTGGCGCGTCCGACTGAACCTCGCGCGCGCGCTGATGACGCCGTCGGACCTGCTGCTGCTCGACGAACCGACCAACCACCTCGATCTCGACGCGGTGCTGTGGCTGGAGCAGTGGCTGCTGAAGTATCCGGGCACGCTGCTGCTGATCTCGCACGATCGCGAGTTCCTCGACGAGGTCACCACGCACACGCTCCACCTGCACGACGGCAAGGGCAAGCTCTACACGGGCGACTACACCGCGTTCGAGCGCCAGCGCGCCGAGCACCTGCGCCTGCAGCAGATCACGCACGAAAAGGTGCAGGCCGAGCGCGCGCACCTGCAGAGCTTCATCGACCGCTTCAGCGCCAGCGCCGCGAAGGCCAAGCAGGCGCAGTCGCGCGTCAAGCGCCTGGCCAAGATGCAGAACACCGAAGCCGTGCGCGTGGAGCGCGCGCTGCGCATCGAATTCCCCGCGCCGGCGAAACTGCCGCACGCGCTGTTGCGCATCTCCGATGCCGATTGCGGTTACGGCAACCACGTCGTGCTCGACAACATCCGCTTCGTGCTCGAAGCCGGCGACCGCGTCGCGCTGCTGGGGCCGAACGGCGCCGGCAAGTCGACGCTGGTGAAGTCGCTGGTGGGCGAGATCCCGCTGCTGTCGGGCGAGCGCGGCGGCCATCCGGACCTGCGCATCGGCTACTTCGCGCAGCACACGGTGGAATCGCTGAAGGAAGGCACCAGCCCGATAGATCACCTTGGCGAAATTGCGCCGGGCGTAGCGACGCAGCAGCTGCGCGATTTCCTGGGCAAGTGGAATTTCCCGGGCGATCGCGCGTTCGAATCGGTCGACGGATTCTCCGGCGGCGAGCGCGCGCGACTGGCGCTGGCGCTGATCGCGTGGCGCAAGCCGAACGTGCTGCTGCTCGACGAGCCGACCAACCACCTCGACCTCGACATGCGCGAAGCATTGGCCGAAGCGCTGGCGAGTTTCGACGGCGCCATCGTGATGGTGTCGCACGATCGCCATCTCATCGGCCTGGTGTGCGAGACGTTCTGGCGCGTCGCCGATGGCGTCGCGCAGCCGTTCGACGGCGACCTCGATGCGTACGCCGTGTGGCTGCGCACTCGCGATTCCGCCGCGGAAAAGCCGAAGGCGCCGGTCGCCGCAGCGCCCGCGCCGAAGACCGCATCGAAGGGCCCCAAGGTCAACGCGCACAAGCTCGCGCAGGCCGAGGCGCGCGTGGCGGAGCTGGAATCGAAGCTGCACACGCTGGACCTGGACCTCGCCGACCCGGACAAGTACACCGGCGGCGGCACCGACGCGGCGGCGCTATCGAAGCAGCGCGACCAGGTCGCCGCCGAACTGGCGAAGGCGGAAGAAGCGTTGCTGGGGTTGTACGACGCGTAATCGCTGTCACGCGTGCGTTCAGCTGAAACTCTTTGCCGTCATTCCCGCGAAGGCGGGAACCCATCCATCCGGCGCATCACGCCTGATGGATCGTGCAGCGCGCAAGATCAGGATGGTTCCAGCTTTCGCTGGAACGACGAGTGCGGCCGCGGCCGGTTGATGGCGTGACGGCCTGGGTCCCGGCGTGCGCCGGGATGACGGTCAAATTGCCGCTCAGCGTTCAATCATCTCCCCCAGCACCGCACGCCCCTCGATCGCTACCGCGACCGGCTCGCCATCCCGCACGGTCACGGCGACGTCCATGAAACCACCGCGCCCCGCGCCATTGCGCTGACGGGCGCGGAAACGCGCCTCGCCATCGCGCGCCGGCAGCAGCCCGTGCTTCACCAGCCATGCGCCCATCGGGCCGTTCGCGTTGCCGGTCACCGGGTCTTCCTCGATGCCGATGCCCGGCGCGAACATGCGCCCGTGCGTCAGCGCGTCGTCGTCGGGCGCGACATCGAGCGTGAAAACGAAATAGCCGCGCGTGCCGGTGCGCTCGTCCAGCGCCGCCAGCCGCGCCATGTCGGGGCGCAGCGTGCGCAGCCGCTCGCGACTGCGGATCGGCACCATCAGCTTGCCGTGGCCGGTGCTCACGAACTGCACCGGGCCGCGTGGATCGAGTTCGTCGAAGGCCAGGCCCAGCGCGTCGGCGAGTTCGCGCACCAGCGCATCCGACAAGGGCTCGTCGAAGGCCGGCGGGTTCTGGTGGATGCGGACCGCGATGCCGTCGGCGTCCTCGCGCGTTTCCACCTGCTGGACGCCGGCGCCGGTGAGCTGCCGGCGCACGCCGCGCGTGCCGCCTTCCAGTGCGAGCGCGAAGTGCGCGCCGACCGTGGCGTGCCCGCACACCGGCACTTCGGTGGTTGGCGAGAAGAAACGCACGTGGAGGTCATGGTCGTCGCCTTGCGCAGGCAGGACGAAGGCGGTCTCGGAGTGGCCCAGTTCGGCGGCGATCGCCTGCATCTGCGCGTCGCCGAGGCCGCGGGCGTCGGCGACCACGCCGGCGGGGTTGCCTTCGCCGCGTGCGGTGGTGAAGGCGTCGATCCGGTAGATGCGCAGCGGGGCCATTCCGTGTTCCTGCCTGGGGGAGGGCGCAGTCTAGGGTGCCTGCCCGGCGCGCAGGCGGCGTGGGACGCTGGGTTGCGGGATTGTCGCGGTCGCCGATCAGGCTCGCGGGGCCGCCCGCGGGCGGGCTCGCGGCCCCGGGAAACGCCCGGGAGCTTGAAAACCCCGCATTCGCCGCCAGAATGCCCGCCTGACTTTGCAACGCCCGTCGTGCCATGCCGATCTATGCCTTCGAATGCGCCGCCTGCGGCCACTCCTTCGACCGCCTGCAGAAGATGTCCGACGCCGACCCGGTCGACTGCCCGTCCTGCGGAGCACCGCAGGTGCGCCGGCAGCTGACCGCCCCGCAGTTCCGCCTTGCCGGGGGCGGCTGGTACGAGACCGACTTCAAGAAGGACGGCGACAAGAAGCGCAACCTGGCCGGCGACGGCGGTTCGGCGCCGAAGTCCGAGTCCAAGCCCGCCGAGAGCAAACCGGCGGAGAAGAAGGCGGACACGCCGGCCTCCAAGCCCTCCACCTGAGGCTCGGGGGCGAGCACCGGCGCGAAGCTCGCTCCGGTGCCCGCGGCTGCCGCTAAAATGCGCAGTTCTCCGGCCACGCGGCCGGATCGCGAAACCTGGAGCCCCCATGCGTACCCATTTCTGCGGCCTCGTCGATGAGGCCCTGATCGGCCAGACCGTCACTCTGTGCGGCTGGGCCGACGTCGCCCGCAACCTCGGCGGCCTTTGCTTCATCGACCTGCGCGACCACGAGGGCATCGTGCAGATCGTGGCCGAGCCGACGACGGATGCGGCGCTGGGCGCAGGCGAGGCCAATGCGGCCGTGATCGCCACCGCCGCCGACGTCGGTTACGAGGACTGCCTGCGCGTGACCGGCGTCGTGCGCAAGCGCGAATCGGTGAACGCGAAGATCCGCACCGGCCAGGTCGAAGTCGTCGCGACCAAGATCGAAGTCCTCAACAAGGCCGAGCCGCTGCCGTTCCACGCGCACGAGAACCCGGGCGAGGACATCCGCCTGAAGTACCGCTACCTCGACATGCGCCGCCCCGAGATGCAGAAGATGATGCGCACGCGCATCAAGCTGGTGCAGGCGCTGCGCCGCTACCTCGACGAACGCGGTTTCCAGGACATCGAGACGCCGATCCTGACCAAGGCGACGCCGGAAGGCGCGCGCGACTTCCTCGTGCCGGCGCGCATGCATCCGGGCGAGTTCTACGCGCTGCCGCAGTCGCCGCAGCTGTTCAAGCAGATCCTGATGATGGCCGGCTTCGACCGCTACTACCAGATCGCGCGCTGCTTCCGCGACGAGGCGCTGCGCGCCGATCGCCAGCTCGAATTCACGCAGCTCGACATGGAGTTCGCGTGGGTGTCCGAGCGCGACGTGCAGGACACGGTGGAGGAAATGATCCGCGTCGTGTTCCGCGACGTGATGGGCGTCGAGCTCGCGGCACAATTCCCGCGCATGACCTACGCCGAGGCGATGCGCCGCTACGGTTCGGACAAGCCGGACCTGCGCATCGCGCTGGAATTCACCGACATCGCGCAGCTGGTGAAGTCGTG
This sequence comes from Lysobacter soli, assembly GCF_003382285.1. Lineage (GTDB taxonomy): Bacteria > Pseudomonadota > Gammaproteobacteria > Xanthomonadales > Xanthomonadaceae > Lysobacter_J > Lysobacter_J soli. Next base: position 105,139 of record NZ_QTJR01000012.1, on the reverse strand, counting down.
CGAGTTCAAGGTCTTCACCGACTGGGCGAACCATGAGGACGGCCGCGTCGTCGCGCTGCGCGTGCCGGGCGCCTCGACGCTCAGCCGCAAGCAGATCGACGACTACGCCGCCTACGCCGGCAAGTTCGGCGCGAAGGGCCTGGCGTGGATGAAGGTCGAAGACGCGTCGAAGGGCCGCGAAGGCATCAACTCGCCGATCGCGAAGTTCCTCGACGACGCGACGCTCGCCGCGATCGTGCAGGCCACCGGCGCGACCACCGGCGATGCGATCTTCTTCGGCGCGGCGACGTACAAGTCGGCGTCGGACTTCATGGGCGCGCTGCGTCTGAAGGTCGCGAAAGACCTCGGCCTCGTGGCGGAAGGCTGGGCGCCGCTGTGGGTCACCGATTTCCCGATGTTCGAGTGGGACGACGAGGAGAACCGCTACGTCGCCCTGCATCACCCGTTCACCGCACCGGCCGTGGATTCGATCGACGACCTGCGCGCCAATGCGAAGACCGCGGTGTCGCGCGGCTACGACATGGTGCTCAACGGCAACGAGATCGGCGGTGGTTCGATCCGCATCCACAACTCGCAGATGCAGAGCGCGGTGTTCGACCTGCTGGGCATCGGCGCGGAAGAAGCCGAAGGCAAGTTCGGCTTCCTGCTCGACGCGTTGAAGTTCGGCGCGCCGCCGCACGGCGGCATCGCGTTCGGCATCGACCGCATCGCCGCGCTGATGGCGGGCACCGAGTCGATCCGCGACGTGATCGCGTTCCCCAAGACCACCACTGCGCAATGCCTGATGACCGGCGCTCCGTCGCCGGTGCCGGACAAGCAGCTGGCGGAAGTGCACATCCAGATCCGTGAAAAGCAGGAAGGGAAGTAAACGATGAGCGAAGTTCCGTTTGACCTGGAGTGGGAAGCCCTCGGCGAAGCCGGTTCGGCCGCTGGCGCGGGCCTGGTGACCGAGCGCGCGCAGGTGTTCGGCGGCTGGCTGGTGCGCACGCGCGTCGCCGGCGTGGTGTCGCTGGCGTTCGTGCCGGACGACCAGTTCCGCTGGGACGGTGAGGATTTCGGCGACGAGTACGAGGAAGAGGACGAAGACGCCGAAGAGGACGAGGAAGACGAAGAGTCCGACGAGGACGAGGAAGAGGACGACCAGTAAGGATGGAGCTGCGTCGCGCGACGGTTTCGGATGCGCAGGCGCTGTCGGCGCTTTCGTCGACGTGCTTCACCCAGACCTTCGGCCATCTGTATCCGCCGCAGGATCTGTCGCATTTCCTCGACGAGGCCTACGCCCCCGCGGCGTGGGCCTCGTTGCTTTCAGATTCCGCGTACGCAACGTGGCTGCTGGAACGCGGCGGCGTCGCGATCGGCTACGCCACCGCGGGCGCGTGTTCGCTGCCGCATGCGGACGTCGCGCCTGGCGACGGCGAGCTGAAACGCCTGTACGTGCTGCAGGAGCACCAGGGCGGCGGGCGCGGTTCGCGCCTGTTCGATGCGGCGCTCGCGTGGCTGCTGCGCGATGGCCCACGCACGCTGTGGATCGGTGTCTGGAGCGAGAACCACGGAGCGCAGCGGTTCTATGCGCGCCACGGCTTCGAGCACGTGGGCGATTACGACTTCGTGGTCGGCAATACGCGCGACCATGAGTTCATCCTGCGGCGCGGGGCCTGACGCTGGCGGGACGGGCCGTTGATTCCGGCCCCGGCGCCCACACCCCGACTCTCATGACCGACCACGCCGAACCCCGCCGGGTCCTGCTGATCCACGGCCTCTGGATGCCGCGGCTGTCCATGCACTGGCTGGCGCGGCGGCTGCAGGAGGCGGGTTTCGCGACCGAACTGTTCGGCTACCCGACCATCGCCGGCGGGCCGGAGGCGGCGCTGCCGATGCTGGCCCAGCGCCTTCGCAAGCGGCCGGCGCACGTGCTGGCGCATAGCCTCGGCGGGTTGGTGACGCTCACCGCGCTGGAATCCGAGCCGGATCTGCCGGTACGGCGCGTCGTGTGCCTCGGCTCGCCCCTGCGCGGCAGCGCGGCGGCGCAGACGCTGGCGGGGCAGGCGTGGAGCAAGCCGTACCTCGGGCGCAGCGCCCGCCTGCTGCGCAGCGGCTGCCAGCCGTGGCGTGGGCAGGCCGCAGTCGGGATGGTCGCCGGCCGCACGCCGCTGGGCCTGGGCCGCTACTTCGGCCGTTTCGACGGCGACAACGACGGCACCGTCGCCGTCGAGGAAACCCGCCTGGAGGGGCTCGCCGACCACGTGGTGATCCCCACCAGCCATACCGGCCTGCTGTTCTCGCCCGATGCGCTGCAGCTGGCGGTCGGTTTCTTCCGCGACGGCCGCTTCCCGGCGCGCGGCAGCGACGGCGGTATCGAGTAAAATTCCCCGCTTCGAACGATTGAAGCTGGACGGTTCCATGGGCAGAGGTCCCTCCATCGAGGCGCGCAAGAACGCGGTCGACGCGCAGCGCGGCAAGATCTTCACCAAAGTGATCCGCGAGATCGGCGTGGCCGCGCGCAGCGGCGGCGGCGATCCGGCGGGCAATCCGCGCCTTCGCGCGGCGATCGACAAGGGCCTGTCGGTCAACATGTCCAAGGACGTGATCGAGCGCGCCATCAAGAAGGCCACCGGCGAGCTGGAAGGCGTGGTCTACGAGGAAATCCGCTACGAGGGCTACGCCCCGGGCGGGGTGGCCGTGATCGTGGACTGCCTGACCGATAACAAGGTCCGCACCGTGGCCGACGTGCGCCATGCGTTCGGCAAGTTCGGCGGCAACCTCGGCACCGACGGCTCGGTGTCCTTCATGTTCAAGAAGCTCGGCGTGCTGTCCTTCGCCGCGGGCGCGAACGAAGAGAAGATCACCGAGCTGGCCATCGACGCGGGCGCGGACGACGTGGTCGTCTACGACGACGGCGCGATCGACGTGGTGACCGCGCCGGACGCCTTCGCCGGCGTCAAGTCGGCCATGGAAGCCGCCGGCCTGACGGCGGATTTCGCCGAAGTGACGATGCGCGCCGACAATGACATCGCCGTGGCCGGCGAAACCGCACAGCAGGTCGTGAAGCTGCTGCGCTGGCTGGAAGACATGGACGACGTGCAGAACGTCTATTCCAACGCCGATCTCGACGAGGGCGCCTACGCCTGACCTGAGGGTCGGACGCAGGCAAACCACGTGATGACCCGCATCCTGGGCATCGATCCCGGCTCGCAGCGCACGGGCGTCGGCGTCATCGACGTCGCGCCCGACGGCCGCTGCACCTACGTGCACGCGCAGGCGCTGGTGCTGTTGGAAGCGGAGGATTTCCCGTCGCGCCTGGGCCTGCTGTGCGACGGGCTCGAAGCGCTGCTGGATGAGTGGCAGCCACAGCAGATCGCGATCGAGACCGTCTTCATGGCGAAGTCGGCGACTTCGGCATTGAAACTCGGCCACGCGCGCGGCGCCGCGCTGGCGACGGTCGTTCGCCGGCGGCTTCCGGTCCACGAATACGCGCCGCGCGTGATCAAGCAGTCGCTGGTCGGCCGCGGCGCCGCCGACAAGGAGCAGGTCCAGCACATGGTGCGCCTGCTGCTGAACCTGCCCGGCATGAAACTGCAGGCCGACGCCGCCGACGCGCTGGCGATCGCGCTCACCCACGCCCACATGAGCGCCACCGCGGCGCGCACGGGCGTTGCGACCCATCTTTTGCGGAGACGCGGGGCATGATCGGAAGGTTGAAGGGCACGCTCGTGATGAAGCAGCCTCCCTGGCTCGTCGTGGACGTCAACGGCGTCGGTTACGAGCTCGAGGCACCGATGAGCACGTTCTACGACCTGCCGGACCTCGGCCGCGAAGTCTCGCTGTTCACGCATTACGCGCAGAAGGAAGACAGCGTGGCGCTGTACGGCTTCCTGCGCGAAGGCGAGCGCCGGCTGTTCCGCGACGTGCAGAAGGTTTCCGGCATCGGCGCGAAGATCGCGCTGGCGGTGCTGTCGGGCGTGTCGGTCGACGAGTTCGCCCGCCTGGTGCAGGCCGGCGACATCACCGCGCTGACGCGCATCCCGGGCATCGGCAAGAAGACCGCCGAACGCATGGTCGTGGAACTGCGCGATCGCGCGGCCGATCTTGCCGGCGTCGGCGCGACGCTGAACGTGCCGGGCGCTGCCGGCGACGCGCAGAGCGAGGCGGTGATCGCCCTGCAGCAGCTGGGCTACAAGCCCGCCGAGGCCGTGCGCATGGCGCGCGAGGCCACCGAGGCCGGCGACGACGCTGCCGCCATCATCCGCAAAGCGCTAAAGTCCGCGCTTCGCTGACACCCACACCAGATCTGCGGCGTTCCGGCGTCGCCCCTGTCGATCCCATCCCATGTCCCTTCCCGCATCCGATTCGCGCAGCCATGGCCACGATCACGGCCAGGGCAAGGGGCTGGCCGGCCTCATCGTTGGCGCGATCGGTGTCGTCTTCGGCGACATCGGCACCAGCCCGCTGTACACGCTGAAGGAAGCCTTCTCACCGCACTTCGCCGAGCGCCTGGGCATGGTGGTGAACGAGGCGACGGTGCTGGGCATGCTGTCGCTGGTGTTCTGGGCGCTGATGATCGTGGTGACGGCCAAGTACGTCACCATCATCATGCGCGCCGACAACCAGGGCGAGGGCGGCATCATGGCGCTGATGGCGCTGGCCCAGCGCACGCTGCCGAAAGGTTCGCGATCGGCGTATGTGGTCGGCATCCTCGGCATCTTCGGCGCGTCGTTGTTCTTCGGCGACAGCGTGATCACGCCGGCGATCACCGTGCTGGGCGCCGTGGAAGGCTTGGAAATCGCCGCGCCCGGGCTGCACCGCTTCATCGTGCCGCTGTCGGTGGTGATCCTGGTGCTGGTGTTCCTGGCGCAGCGCTTCGGCACCGAAAAGGTCGGCCGCGTGTTCGGCCCGGTGATGCTGGTGTGGTTCCTGTCGCTGGCGGCGATCGGCATCTACAACATCGCCAAGGCGCCGGCCGTGGTGGCCGCGCTCAATCCGATGTGGGGCATGCGCTTCTTCATGGAGCACGGCAGCCTGTCGGTGATGATCCTGGGCGTGGTGGTGCTGGCCGTCACCGGCGGCGAGGCGCTGTACGCCGACATGGGCCACTTCGGCGCGCGTCCTATCCGGCACGGCTGGTATTTCATGGTGTTGCCGTGCCTGACGCTGAACTACCTGGGGCAGGGCGCATTCGTGCTCGCGCACCCCGAAGCGGTGAAGAACCCGTTCTTCGAAGCCGTGCCGCCGTGGGCGCTGTATCCGATGATCATCCTGGCGACGATGGCGGCGGTGATCGCCTCGCAGGCCGTGATCACCGGTGCATATTCGGTGGCCAGGCAGGCCATGCAGCTGGGCTTCCTGCCGCGCATGCAGATCAAGCACACCTCGCGCGAAACCATCGGCCAGATCTACGTGCCGGGCATCAACTGGCTGCTGATGATCGCGGTGCTGGCGGTGGTGCTGGCGTTCCGCAGCTCCACCGCGCTGGCGACGGCGTACGGCATCTCGGTGTCGGCGACCATGCTGATCGACACGCTGTTGCTGGCGCTGGTCGCGCGCGCGCTGTGGCCGCGCTGGCGCACCTGGGTGCTGCCGTTGTGCCTGGTGTTCTTCGTCGTCGACGTGGGCTTCGTCTTCGCCAACGGCGCGAAGTTCTTCGACGGCGCGTGGTTCCCGCTGCTGCTGGGCGTGGTCGTGTTCACGCTGCTGCGCACCTGGCGCCGCGGTCGCGAACTCCTGCACGACGAAGTCCGCAAGGAAGGCATCGGGCTGGACACCTTCCTTCCCGGCCTGATGCTCGCGCCGCCCGTGCGCGTGCCGGGCACGGCGATCTTCATGACCGCCGACAAGGGCGTGGTGCCGCACGCGCTGCTGCACAACCTCAAGCACAACAAGGTGCTGCACGAGCGCAACGTGTTCCTGACTGTGGAAACGCTGAACATTCCGTACGCGCCGAAGGAAAAGCGCCTGAAGATCGAGTCGATCGCCGGCGAGGACTTCTACCGGGTGCTGATCAGGTTCGGCTTCATGGAAGTGCCCGACGTGCCGCTCGCGCTGATGCGCTCCTGCGACGCCGGCGGCACCTATTTCGATCCGATGGACACGACGTATTTCGCCAGCCGCGAAACCGTGGTCGCCAGCCGCCACCGCGGCATGCCGATCTGGCGCGACCGCCTGTTCGCCTTCATGCATCGCAACGCGGCGCCGGCGACGGGTTTCTTCCGGATTCCGGGCAACCGGCTGGTGGAGCTGGGCGCGCAGGTCGAGATCTGACCGGCAGGGAGCGTGCCAGCGACCTCGTGAGGCCTGCCGTTGTGAGGCATGTCCCTGTGCCGCATGCGCCACGCGTGCGAACATAACCGGATGAACGATTCCCGCATCATCGCCGCCGGCGCCACGCGCGAGGACGAGGCCATCGAGGCCTCGATCCGCCCCAAGCGCCTGGACGAGTACCTCGGCCAGCAGCCGGTGCGCGAACAGATGAAGATCTACATCGAGGCGGCCAAGGCGCGCGGCGAGGCGCTGGACCACGTGCTGATCTTCGGGCCGCCGGGCTTGGGCAAGACCACGCTGAGCCATGTCATCGCCAACGAACTCGGCGTCAACCTGCGCCAGACGTCGGGACCGGTGATCGAAAAGGCGGGCGATCTGGCGGCGCTGCTGACCAACCTGCAGCCGCACGACGTGCTGTTCGTGGACGAGATCCACCGCCTCTCGCCCGCGATCGAGGAAGTGCTCTATCCGGCGATGGAGGACTACCAGATCGACATCATGATCGGCGAAGGCCCGGCCGCCCGTTCGATCAAGCTCGACCTGCCGCCGTTCACCCTGATCGGCGCGACCACGCGCGCGGGCCTGCTGACCGCGCCACTGCGCGACCGCTTCGGCATCGTGCAGCGGCTGGAGTTCTACAACGCCGAGGAACTCACGCGCATCGTGCGGCGCTCGGCGCACATCCTCGGCATTTCGTGCGAGCCCGAAGGCGCGGCGGAAATCGCCCGCCGTTCGCGCGGCACGCCGCGCATCGCCAACCGCCTGCTGCGCCGCGTCCGCGATTACGCGCAGGTGCGCGCGGGCGGGGCGATCACGCGCGGAGTGGCCGACGCGGCCATGGCGATGCTCAAGGTCGATCCGGAAGGCTTCGACGACATCGACCGCCGCCTGCTGCACACCATCGTCGATTCCTTCGACGGCGGACCGGTCGGCGTGGAATCGCTGGCCGCGGCGTTGAGCGAGGAGCGCGGGACGATCGAGGACGTCATCGAGCCGTACCTGATCCAGCAGGGTTTCCTGATCCGTACCGCCCGCGGCCGCATGGCGACGCCGAAGGCCTATCGGCACATCGGCCTCAAGCCCAAGCCCGGCACGGGCGGACTCTTCGAGGAGGCCTGACGTGTCGGAAGCCACGATTGGGGCGACGTTCAGTTGGCCGACACGCGTCTATTGGGAAGATACCGACGCGGGTGGGGTGGTCTATCACGCGCAGTACCTGGCCTTCATGGAGCGCGCCCGCACCGAGTGGATGCGCGCCCACGGCTACGGCCAGGAACTGCTGCGGCGCGAACACGACCTGGTGTTTGCGGTGCGTGCGATGCAGATCGATTTCCTCAAGCCGGCGCGACTGGACGATGCGCTGGAAGTGGAAGTCGAGCTCACCGAATGCCGGCGCGCGAGCGCGGTGTTCGCGCAGACGATCCGCCGCGGCGACGAGGTGCTGCTGACCGCGCAGGTGCGCGTGGCGGCGCTCGATGCCGCCGGTTTCCGCCCGCGCGGGATCCCCTCGCCGCTGCTGGACGAGCTCAAGTCGCTCGAACGGCCGCGTTGAGCGGCGTCCGGGCATTCACCCCGAAACGACAGTCGTCCGTTAAAGACATTCGTTGCAATCAGTCCCGCACGACGGGCACGGAGAACCAAGCATGACGCCACTGCTGACCGCGCTGCAGGCCACGACGGTCGAGGCCCTTCCGGAAGACGCCGCCAACACCGCGGCCAATGCCGCGCAGGCCGTGACCGCCGGTGCCGCCGGCGACAACAGCCTCAACCTGCTCACCCTGGTGCTGCACGCCAGTATCCCGGTGCAGCTGGTGATGTTGCTGCTGCTGTTCGGTTCGATCGCCTCGTGGGTGATCATCTTCCGCAAGAAGCGCGTGCTCGACCGCGCCGCGCGCGAGGCCGACCAGTTCGAGGAGCGCTTCTGGTCCGGCGCCGAACTGTCGAAGCTTTACGCCGGTTCGACCGAGCGCAATCGCGACATCTCCGGTCTGGAAGCGATCTTCGAAGCCGGCTTCCGCGAGTTCAGCCGCCTGCGCCAGCGCCGCGGGGCCGACAGCCGCATGCAGCTGGAAGGCGCGCAGCGCGCCATGCGGGCCACGGGTTCGCGCGAGATCGACGGCCTCGAACACAACCTCGAGTTCCTCGCCAACGTTGGTTCGATCAGCCCGTACGTCGGCCTGTTCGGCACGGTGTGGGGCATCATGATTTCGTTCCAGGGTCTGGCGAACATGAAGGAGGCGACGATCGCCACCGTCGCGCCGGGCATCTCCGAAGCGCTGGTCGCCACCGCGATGGGCCTGTTCGCCGCAATCCCGGCGGTGTGGGCCTACAACCGCTTCGCGACCAAGGTCGAGCGCATCGCTGTTCGCTACGACGCGTTCTCCGAAGAGTTCTCCTCGATCCTGCAGCGCCAGGTCGACGAGGTTTGATGCGAGTCGCTCGCAAAAGCCCGCACGCCGTCGTGCGGACTCTTCAACTGCCGCCCTGGTCGCTGACGCGCCGGGCCACCTGAGGAAGCCATGGCCGGAATCAACGCGCGCCGCCATCGCAAGCGCAAGCTCAAGGCCGAGATCAACGTCGTGCCGTACATCGACGTCATGCTCGTGCTGCTCATCATCTTCATGGTCACCGCGCCCTTGCTGAACCTGGGCGTGGACATCGACCTGCCGCAATCCAACGCCAAGTCGATCCAGGAAAAGAAGGACCCGGTGATCGTCAGCGTCGACGCGTCGGGCAACTACTTCCTGACCGTCAAGGCCGGCAGCAATGAAGCCGTAACCGCCGAAACCCTCACCGCGAAGGTCCGCGGCATCGTGTCGCAGAACCCGGACGTGGCGGTCTTCGTCGCCGGCGATGCCAAGGCCAACTACCAGAAGGTGATGGACGCGCTGGTGCTGCTGCAAGGTGCCAACGTCAAGAAGGTTGGCCTGATGAGCCAGCCCGATCAGGCCACGCAAGGCCAGGCCAACCAGGGCCGTCGCTGATGCGGGAAACGCGCGCCGACACCACGCAGGCGATCGTCGCGGCGCTGCTGCTGCACGTGCTGCTGTTCGGGCTGATGTTCATCGGCCTGTTCTGGACGCGTTCCAGTGCACCGGTGTCCGTGGCCGGCTCGCCGGTCGCGGCCGAACTGATCGACGCCAATGCGCTGTCGCCGGCGATGCAGCGCACGCTGCGTGATCGTCCCAAGCCGGTGGAAGAAGAAGTTCCGCCGCCGCCGGAGCCCGAGGACGTCGCGCCGTTGCCGCAGCCGCTGCCCGAGCCGGTGCCGCAGGACGCCGTCGCGCCGCCGCAGCAGGCGCCGCAGGATTTCATTCCGGTACCCGACACCGAGAACCAGGAAGCGGTCGTCGAAACGCCCACGCCGACGCCTGCCGAAGAAAAGAAGGCGCAGGAGCTCAAGCGCAAGCAGGAGCAAGTGGACCTGACCGAGCAGAAGCGCCAGCAGGAAGTCGAGCAGCAGCGTCGCCTTGCCGCACAGCAGGAACAGGAACGCCAGCAGAAGCTCGCCGAGATCCGCAAGAAGCGCGAGCAGGCCGCACGCGAGGCCAACCTCGCCGAGCAGCGCCTGCGTCAGATCGCCGATGTACGCGCGCGCCAGTCGTCCGAAACCTCGCCGAGCAGCGGCAGCGATGCCGCCAGCCCGCCGCCGGGCAACAACGGCGTCGATACCGGATTGAAGGCGCGCTACGCCGCGGCGCTGCAGGAAGCGATCCTCGCCAAATGGACCCGCCCGGAAACCGTGCCGGTCGGCGCGCGTTGCACGCTGCTGATCCGCCAGCTCCCGGGCGGGCAGGTGATGAGCGCGGAAGTGTCATCGCCCTGCGCCTACGATGAGCAGGGCCGGCGCTCGATCGAGGCCGCCGTCCTCAAGGCCCAGCCGCTGCCGTACGCCGGCTTCGAATCGGTGTTCTCGCGCAACCTGACGCTGAACTTCACCGCGCAGGATCGCTGAGGCCGCTCGGGCGGCCTCGCGGCGGCAGGGCGGGGTGGTCGGTTGCGCCCTCGCGGGGTTCAGCTTTGAGGCGGCGTTCACCTGCCGGCGTTAACAATTACAAAGCTGAACGGATTGCCTCGCGCGGTCCGCCGACCGGAACGGATTGAAGACTGGAGTGCCGATGAAACGATCCCTCGCCTGGCTGGCTTCCCTGCTCGCCCTGTTGCTGCCCCTGTCCGCCATGGCCCAGCAAGGGCTCGAGATCGACATCGTCGGCGGCAACGCCGCGGCCATGCCGATCGCCGTCGTGCCGATGCCCTACCAGGGCAGCGCGACCGCACCGCAGACGGACGTCTCCGAAGTGGTGGCCGCCGACCTGGCGCGCTCGGGCCAGTTCCGTCCGCTGCCGGCGGCCGACATCACCGAGAAGCCCACGCGCGGCGGGGAGATCAACTATCCCACCTGGCGCGCGCTCAACCAGGACTACATCGTCGTCGGCCGCGTGCTCGATGCCGGTGCCGGCAGTTTCCGCGTCGAGTACGAACTGTTCGACGTGGCCAAGCAGCAGCGCCTGCTCGGTTTCGCGCTGACCGCACGCGCCAATGCGATGCGCGATGTCGCGCACCAGATCGCCGATGCCGTGTACGAGAAGATCACCGGCGTGCGCGGCGCGTTCTTCACCCGCATCGCCTACGTCACGGCCACCGGCACCGGTCGCGCCGCGCAGTACGCGCTGATGGTCGCGGACTCGGATGGCTTCAATCCGCAGACCGTCGTGCGCTCGCCCGAACCGCTGCTGTCGCCGTCGTGGAGCCCGGATGGCAACCGCCTCGCCTATGTCAGCTTCGAAGGCGGCAACTCGTCCATCTACATCCAGAACATCTCGACCGGCGCGCGCGAACTGGTCGCCAAGTACCGCGGCATCAACGGTGCGCCGTCGTTCTCGCCGGACGGCCGTCGCCTCGCGCTGACGCTGTCGCGCACGGGTAATCCGGAGATCTACGTGATGGACCTGGGCAGCAAGAACCTGACCCAGTTGACCAACCACTTCGCCATCGACACCGAACCGACGTGGAGCGCCGACGGCGGCACGATCTACTTCACCTCCGACCGCGGCGGCCGTCCGCAGATCTATTCGGTCCCGTCCAGCGGCGGCAGCGCCACGCGCGTGACCTTCCAGGGCAGCTACAACGCCAGCGCCAGCGTGTCGTTCGACGGCAAGAAGATCGCCACCGCACAGGGCAACGGCAACAACTACCGCATCGCGCTGATGGACAGCAGCCTCGGCGCTGCGCGTTGGAGCACACTTTCGCCCGGCTCGCTGGACGAGTCGCCGAGCTTTGCCCCCAATGGCGCGATGATCCTTTATGCTGCGCGCGAGGGCCGCCGGGGCGTGCTCTACGCCGTATCGTCCGACGGCCGGGTGCGTCAGCGCCTGGTGCTGGCGGATGGGGACGTGCGTGAGCCGGCCTGGGGGCCGTTCCGTTTGCCGCGTTGATATACGAAAGCGGTGTATTTACTTAGCAATTTGCCCCGATCTGACCCACGCCCGTTTTGACGAGGAATAACCATGAATAACACCACTCGCGTCCTGCTCGCCGCCGTGCTCTGCACCGCGGCCGTGGCCTGCTCCAAGAAGGTCAAGGAAACCCCGGTTGCCGAAACCACCCCGCCGCCGGCCCAGACCGAGCAGCCCGCCACCTCGGGCGTGTACGGCCCGGCCGACCTCGACACGGACGCCTGCCTGCGCCAGCGCGTCGTGTACTTCGATTTCGACCAGGACACCCTGCGTCCGGAGTTCCAGGCCATCGTCGGCTGCCACGCCAAGTACCTGCGTGACCGTCCGTCCTCGCGCATGACGCTGGAAGGCCACGCCGACGAGCGCGGCAGCCGCGAGTACAACCTGGGTCTGGGCGAGCGCCGCGGCAACGCCGTGTCGTCTGCCATCCAGGCCAACGGTGGCTCGGGCAGCCAGATCACCGTGACCAGCTACGGCGAAGAGCGTCCGGTCTGCACCGACTCGAACGAGGATTGCTGGGCCAAGAATCGTCGCGTCGAGATCGTCTACACCGCCAAGTAAGCGTTGATGATCCGCAAGACCGTACTCGCCATGGCATTCGCAGCGGCCCTCGTGGCCGCTGCGCCTGCCGTTGCGCAGCGCGCCAGCCTGGCCGATCGCGTGACTGTTCTCGAACAGCAGGCGGCCAACAACCAGGGCAACGTCGACCTGCTCAATCAGGTCACCCAGTTGCGCAACGAGATCCAGGCCCTGCGTTCCCAGGTCGAGGAACTGCAACAGCAGAACCAGCAGCTGATGCAGAGCTCCAAGGCCCAGTACCTGGACCTGGACGGTCGTATCAATCGCCTGGAGAGCGGCGCGGTCGTTCCGCCCGCTCCCGGTGCGACGCCGGCGCCGGCGGGCAGCAAGCCCGCCGCGCCATCGGCATCGGCCAAGGACCGCCCGCCGGCGGTCTACGGCGACAAGGGCGCGATCGCCAAGAGCGGCGATGAGCGCGTTGCCTATGACGCCGCGTTCAACGCGCTCAAGGGCGGCGACTACGTCGAGTCGGCCCGGCTGTTTCAGGCCTTCATCGAAACCCACCCGGAAGGCGCCTACACGCCCAACGCGCTCTATTGGCTGGGCGAAAGCTACTACGTCACCCAGAACTACCAGATGGCCCAGCTGCAGTTCCAGTCGCTGCTGGACCGTTACCCGACCCACGACAAGGCCCCGGGCGCGATGCTCAAGATCGGCCTGTCGCAGTTCAACCAGAAGCAGGTCGAGGCCGCCGAGCGCACGCTCGCCGACGTGTCGACCAAATACCCCGGCACCGACGCCGCCCGCACCGCCAGCGACCGCCTCAACGCGATCCAGCTCGGCCGGCTGCGCTGATCCGCTAAAATGGCGGGATGAACGCCGTCCCCCCCGATGCGGCCGTCGCATCGTCCGACCGGCTGCGCATCACCGAAATCTTCCTGTCCCTGCAGGGCGAAGCACGCGCGATCGGCTGGCCGACCGTCTTCGTCCGCCTGACCGGCTGTCCGCTGCGCTGCCAATACTGCGACACCGCCTATGCCTTCCATGGAGGCGAGTGGTGGCAGATCGACGACATCCTGGCCGAGGTCGCCCGCCACGGCGCGCGGCACGTCTGCGTGACCGGCGGCGAGCCGCTGTCGCAGAAGCGCTGCATCAGCCTGCTCAAGCGCCTTTGCGACGAGGGCTACGACGTCTCGCTGGAAACCTCTGGCGCGATCGACATCGCCGACGTCGACCCGCGCGTGTCGCGCGTGCTCGACATCAAGACGCCGGGTTCGATGGAGGTGCACCGCAACCTCTGGTCGAACCTGCCGCTGCTGACGCCGCATGACCAGGTGAAGTTCGTGATCTGCTCGCGCGAGGACTTCGACTGGGCAAAGGACGTCGTCGCGGAGCATCGCCTGACGGACGTCTGCGACGTTCTGTTCTCGCCGAGTTTCGCCCAGATCAAGCCGAGCGACCTGGCCGACTGGATCGTCGCCGAGCGCCTGCCGGTGCGATTCCAGCTGCAACTGCACAAGATTCTATGGAACGACGAGCCCGGCCGCTGAGCCGGTTCGTTTTCGAGGAAACGCTATGAAGAAAGCCGTCGTCCTGGTTTCGGGCGGGATGGACTCCGCCGTCGTCGTCGCCATCGCCCGCGCGCAGGGCTTCGACGTGCACGCGCTCAGCGTCCGCTATGGGCAGCGCCACACGTCCGAACTCGATGCCGCGCAGCGCGTCGCCGACTCGCTCGGTGCCGTCGCGCACAAGACGGTCAACGTCGACCTGCGCAGCATCGGAGGTTCCGCGCTGACCGACGAAACCATTACCGTGCCGACCGACGCGGATGGTCACGCCGTCGGACAGGACGCACCGAAGGACGCGATTCCGGTGACCTACGTGCCGGCGCGCAACACGATCATGCTGTCGGTCGCGCTGGGCTGGGCCGAAGTGCTGGGCGCCAACGACCTCTTCTGCGGCGTCAATGCCGTGGATTACTCCGGCTATCCCGATTGCCGGCCGGAATTCGTCGAGGCGTTCGAGAAGCTCGCCAATCTTGCGACCAAGGCGGGCGTGGAAGGCGCGGGCATTCGCGTGCACGCACCGCTGCAGTTCATGAGCAAGGCCGACATCGTGCGCGAAGGCGTGCGCCTGGGCGTGGATTTCGCGCAGACCGTGTCGTGCTACCAGGCCGACGACGAGGGCCGCGCCTGCGGGCATTGCGACGCGTGCCGCCTGCGTGCCGAAGGTTTCGCCGCGGCCGGTGTCGCCGATCCCACGCGTTACGTCTGAACGAGACCTCGCACGCGACGGGCACGCGTCACCTGCACCGTCACGGCGCCCTGCGCTAGAATGCACGCCCCGGCGCAACGCCGGGAACGCGTTCCGCACCGCGGACGCTGATCTTCAAGTGGGCCGTTAGCTCAGTCGGTAGAGCATCGGACTTTTAATCCGCTGGTCGATGGTTCGAATCCATCACGGCCCACCAATTCGACAGGCGCGACGCACCGCCAGTTCGTAGTTCTGCGGCGACCTGGACCTGTCACTCGGCTTCGCTTGTTAGCAATCGCCGTAGTACCGGCCAACCGCATGCGCGCGCGAATATCGCGACCAAGCCGGATGGTTGCCGATGGTGCCGAATGCGCAGGTCGGAGCAATCTCGACGCGCCGGATCACCAATATCGTGCAAAACATGACAAGCGATCCAACCGCGAGACTCCTGGCCAACAACGCGCGAGTTCGCCACGTGCGTCATCCACCGGCAACGAAGCGAAGTCGCCGACGCTCACTCCGCCTCAAGCAGATGGATGTCGTCCGGATGCACGCGATAAAGGTGGGCCGGGCAGGAGAAAGCCGGTTCGCGATCGGTCGGCAGCGTGTCCCAGCGTCCCTGCGCGGAATTGCGGGCGCTCTCGTCCAGGTGCCAGGCCTGGATGCGTGCGCCCATGGCGAATGCGGCGCGAAGCGCGGCATGGTCATCGATGCGGTTCATGGGGGCCTCGTGTTGCGGAATCGATGCGCATGCATCGGAGTGCAAACGATGGACCCGGCGCGTCCCAGGCGTTAAGACGCCGGCGCAGCGGTTCTACATGGGTTCATGCGCGATGGAGCGACCACATCGGCGAACCATGAATGGACGATGCATGCGGCGGCAGCCGCCGCATGCATCGCGAAGGGCGCTTACTTCAGCGCGTCCTTGAGGGCCTTGCCCGGCTTGAACGCCGGCACGATGGTGGCCGGGATCACGATGTCCTCGCCGGTCTTCGGGTTGCGGCCGGTGCGGCCGGCGCGGTTGCGCGCCTCGAAGGTGCCAAAGCCCACCAGGGTCACGGCTTCGCCGTTCTTCAGCGTGGCGGTGACGGACTCGACCAGCGCATTGAGCGCCGCCTCGGCCTGGGACTTGGTGAGCTGCGAACGCTCGGCGATGGACTCGACCAGCTGTGCCTTGTTCATGCGGATTCCTGATTGGAAGGGCCGCGTAGCATACAGGCTAGCCGCCGATGTCTCATGTCCGAGGCCCGCCGGACCGGCTCAGGGCGGGAATTTCCAGCCAATGGCGAGCACCTGGTGGCGGTCCTCGAAGACCGGTCGGGCCGATTGGGCCTGGGTGGCGATCCGGTACCAGAACTCCAGCGTGGACTCGGTCACGCGCAGGCGGTGGGCGTAGGCACCGATGTAGACGGGCAGGTGGCCGACGTAGATCGCACCGTCGACGGCGTCCTTCTGCGCCATGAAACGCGGCCGCCGTGGACGTCGCCCTGACGGAACCGGTTCTTCCATCGATGCGAAGCGCTCGGCGTACATCCGTTCCATGATCCGCGCCACCGAGGCGTAGCTGTTGTGGGCCGGCAACAGGGAGAGCAGCCGTCTTGGCTCCTCCCGATTGCCGTAGTCCTCGTAGATCACCCAGCCCGCGCTCTGGTCCATTGCGTCGACTCCCCGTACGTCCCGGCAGGTCGCGCGTCCGTCCGACGGGGCGGGCACGGTGTCGCTTCGTAAGGGCGATTCTTCATCCACGGGCGAATGCGCGGGCGCGGAAGGGCTCGTTTGCCGACGAAGCGCGTGCCTCATGCCATTGCCTCCGGTGTCATCGCATCAGACACCCGGCACGGGGAGACGCAACATGCGGCACTCGAAGATGGGGCCGGGCGTTCCGCGATCGGTGGCGATGCGGTACCAGAACTCCAGTACGCCGGCGTGCGAAATGATCCGCTGCGCGTAGACGCCGACGAACCGCGGCGACTGGCCGACGTAGATGCCGCCGTGGCGCGGATCGGTCTTGGCGGCGAACCGGGAATCCTGCGGCCGGCGCTTGTAGGCGAAGCGCTCGTCCAGCGATGCATAGCGATCGACATACACCTGCTCGGCATAGCGCGCGATTGACGCGACACTGCGATGGGCCGGCAGCAGCGACAGCAACCGGCATGGTGACCCGAACGACGCGTCATCCTCATACACGACCCAGCCGGCTCCGCGATTGATGGTCGTCGGCATGATCAAAGCACCTGCCGAGCGCGACGTGAGCCACGTAGCGCACGCCATGGGCAGGAACAGCTGCGGCTTCTCATTTCTTGACCCCATGTCGTTTCGATCAGGGCCTAAGCGTTTTTCGCCGCCGTGCAAACCATCAATGCGAAGTTTTCTTTGCGTCGAGAATGTGTGGCGCACACAGGCCTGCGTTTCTCGCGTGCAAAGCGCTGAATCCCGGAAGAAAGTGCGGCATGCGCGGATCCGCATGCGACACGACCGAATGCGGTTCGAACGACCGCCGGCTTTACACCGGAATCAGAAAATTGCCGCATCACCCGTGCGGCAAAGAGCAATGGCACGAGCGGCAAACAGTCGAAGCTTTCGTTCAACCGTACCGAGGCGTCTTCAGATAAGTCTCAAATTCGGCGAGCAAACGCCAAAGATCTTTTCGCCTTGACCCAACGGCGAATCGATTCAGTCATCCCCGGTCGCCTGACTCGCCACCGCCGTACTGCTGCGCGAAAAGCGCGGCAACGTGTCGCGGGTGTCGAACCACGCGATGCGCGAGCGCGTCCAGACATGGTCGTCGATACGTACTCCATCCGGCTCATCGAGGCTGCCGATGCACACCTGGACGCGATCGGCGAGCACCGCTTCGCGCATCCCGAGCGTGCTTCCGCACCGGGCGCAGAAGCCGCGCTCGGCGTTCGCCGAAGAGCGGAACACGTCGGCTCCATCCCCGACCACGTGAAGGCAGTCGCCGGGAAATGCACGAACGCCAGCGCCGGTGCGCCTGAATGGCGCCGGCACATCCCGCAATGGCAGATCACGCCGCGCAGCGGTTCGGCCGTCGCGCGGTAGCGGATCGCACCGCACAGGCAGCCGCCTTCGAAGATCGTTTCATCCGACATTCCATTGCTCCCGATCACGCCCGCGGCGATGACGCGTGCGGTCAGCCCGTGCTGGTCCGCGGGTAATGCCGCATCGCCTCGTTGGCGCGCTCCCACGGCAGTTTGTGTTCGATCCAGATTTCCTTCGTCGGCGGGAATTGCTCGGGCGCGTCGAGCGTGGCCGTGGTGATGTCGATGCTGTCCACGTCGTCGTCGTGCCGGTAGCTCAGTTGCGTACCGCAGACGCCGCAGAAGGTGCGCGTCACGTCGGGCGAGGAGCGGTATCGCACCGGCATGCCGTGTCTGAAGACGAGGCTGTTGACGTGGAAGGTCGACCACGCGACCGACGGGGCGCCGCTGGCTCGCCGGCAACTCCGACAGTGGCAGATGCTGCGCGACACCGGCGGCGCCGTGGCGCTGTAGCGGACGGCCCCGCACAGGCAGCCGCCTTCGATGGTCATGCCCATGTTGGCCTCCACGACCCTGACGTGGCGGAAAGTCAGGCTATCCGGGGCGATGTGTGGGGAGCGCGAGGAAGCCGGCCGTAGAGCCTGCGGGCGACGCCCAGCGCGTCAGGCCGCGTCGAACAGCTGCTGCAGCACCGCCTCGCCGTAGCGATCGAGCTTGCTCGCGCCGATGCCCGGCACGCGCGAGAGCTCGTCCAGGTCGTCCGGGGCGGCCTGGGCGATCGCGCGCAGCGTGCTGTCGTGGAAGATCACGTACGCCGGCACGTTCTGCTCGCGCGCCATGTTGCTGCGCCATTCCCGCAGTGCATCGAAACGCAGCTGCGATTCGGGATCCAGGTCGATGGCGACGGCCGTAGCGGCGCCGCCGCGGGTACGGCGTCCGCGCGCCGGCTTCTCGGGTTCGTGGCGGAAGCGCAGTTCGATTTCGCCCTTCAGCACCGGCCCGCTGAGCGCGGTGAGGCGCAACGCGCCGTGGTGCTCGATGTCGGCTTCCAGCAGGCCGCCGGCGACGAGCTGGCGGAACACGCCGCGCCACTGACGCTCGTCCAGGTCGCTGCCGATCGCCCACGTGCTCAGGGTTTCGTGGTTCCACTGCTTGACCTTGTCGGTCGCCACGCCACGGAGTACGTCGATGATGTGGCCGGCGCCGAAGCGCTGGCCGGTGCGGTACACGCACGACAGCGCCTTGCGCGCGGCTTGCGTGCCGTCCCAGCTGCGCGGCGGATCCAGGCAGTTGTCGCAGTTGCCGCACGCGCCGCCATGCGCTTCGCCGAACCAGCCCAGCAGCGATTGCCTCCGGCATTGCGTGGACTCGCAATAGCCGAGCAGCGCGTCGAGCTTGCGCAGTTCCAGGCGCTTGCGTTCCTCGCCGGCCTCGCCCTGCTGGATCAGCTGCCGCAGGTTCACCACGTCGCCCAGGCCGTAGCTGAGCCAGACCTCGGCCGCTTCGCCATCGCGGCCGGCGCGGCCGGTTTCCTGGTAGTAGCCTTCGATCGACTTGGGCAGGTCGACATGCGCGACGAATCGCACGTCCGGTTTGTCGATGCCCATGCCGAACGCGATCGTCGCCACCATCACGATGCCGTCCTGCTGCAGGAAACGCCGCTGGTTCTGCGCGCGCAGCGACGCGTCCATGCCGGCGTGGTAGGGCAGGGCGTTGATGCCGGCGGCCTGCAGCTGCTCGGCGACGGTTTCAACGCGCTTGCGCGAGAAGGCGTAGACGATGCCGCTCTCGCCGCGATGGGCGTCGAGGAAGTCCAGCAGCTGCCGCACGCCGCCGCCGTCCTTGTGGACGATGCGGTAACGCAGGTTCGGGCGGTCGAACGAGCTGACGAACTGACGCGCATCTTCCAGTGCGAGCCGCTCTGCGATCTCGCGCCGCGTCGGCGCGTCGGCGGTCGCGGTCAGCGCGATGCGCGGAACGTCCGGCCAGCGCTCGTGCAGCACCGTCAGCTGGCGGTACTCCGGTCGGAAATCGTGGCCCCACTGCGAGACACAGTGCGCCTCGTCGATGGCGAACAGCGCGATGCGCGCGCGATCGAGCAGCGAGAGGAACCGGTTGGTCAGCAGCCGCTCGGGCGCGACGTAGAGCAGGTCCAGTTCGCCCGCCAGCAGCTGGCGTTCGACGTCGGCCGCAGCGTTCGCATCGAGCGTGGAGTTCAGGAAGGCCGCACGCACGCCGAGCTGGCGCAGCGCCTCGACCTGGTCCTGCATCAGCGCGATCAGCGGCGACACCACCAGCGCGCAACCGTCGCGCAACAGCGCGGGCAGCTGGTAGCACAGCGACTTGCCGCCGCCGGTGGGCATGAGGACGAGGGCGTCGCCACCGCCGGCGACGTGGTCGACGATCTGCCGTTGTTCGCCGCGGAAGCCGGGATGGCCGAACACGCGGCGGAGCAGATCGAGTGCGGGGTCTGACATCGGCCTAGTTTAACGAAGCCCGGCGATGGCAGGCCTTCGGAAAACGGCGGAAAACCGGGTCGGATCCGTCCGCAGCAGCGCCAGAAAGCAGAAACCCCTCCCCCTGCGCGGGAGAGGGGTTCGGCGAACCTTGAATCAGCGGGCCTGCGCCGCCATCACTCCAGCAGGGAGCGCAGCATCCACGCGTACTTCTCGTGGGTCTGCAGTCGCTGGGTCATCAGGTCGACGGTCGGATCGTCGCCGGCATCGTCGGCGGTCTTGAGGACCTTGCGCGCGGTGCGGGCCACGGCCTCGTTGCCGGCCACCAGCTGGCGGACCATTTCCTTCCAGTCCGGCGCTTCGGTCAGGCCGGGTTCCTCGGGAATCGAGCTCAGGCGGATGAATTCGGCGTACGAACCCGGTGCGTTGAAACCCAGCGCACGGATGCGTTCGGCGGTTTCGTCCAGCGCGGTCCACTGCTCGGTGTACTGGGTTTCGAACATCACGTGCAGGCTGTTGAACATCGGCCCGGTGATGTTCCAGTGGAAGTTGTGGGTCTTCAGGTACAGCGTGAAGCTGTCGGACAGGAAGCGCGACAGTCCCTCGGCGATCTTCTGGCGGTCGCCGCCGCTGATGCCGATGTCGATGGCCTGGCTGCTGGCGGTCGGCGTCAGCTGGGTCTGCGACTTGTCGGACTTCTGGGGCTTGGCGGGCTTGTCGTTCTTGGCTTTGGCCATTGCGGTTCTCCCTTCGATCATGGCATTGCGGCGACAATGGGCCATGCCGTCCGCGATGTGGGGGTGGTTACTTTTCAGGCAGCACGATGAAGTCTATGGATCCGGCGGAGTCTAGTCACGCCAGTGTCAGCAATGCGTTACGCCAGGCCCGGCGCGCCATCGATGGTGCGCTGAGTCGCGACCGTGGCCGGCTGCATGGATTGTGGTCGCGATGGAGCGGAAAACCCGGCGACGAACGCGCACGCGATGCCTTCGCGACGGCGCTGGCGGCGTCCGTGGCCCAGCGCGAAGCCCGCACCGCCGCGCTGCCCGCGGCGCCCGTCGACCCCAGCCTGCCCATCGCCGCCAAGGCCGACGAGATCGTCGAACTGATCCGCGCCCATCCGGTCGTGGTCATCGCCGGCGAAACCGGTTCGGGCAAGACCACGCAACTGCCGAAACTGTGCCTGGCCGCCGGCCGGGGCGCCGCCGGCATGATCGGCTGCACGCAGCCGCGTCGCATCGCCGCGCGCGCCGTGGCGCGCCGCGTGGCGGAGGAATTGCATACGCAGCTCGGCGGCGCGGTCGGCTACCAGGTGCGCTTCACCGAGAACGTCGGCGAGCAGACCGCGGTGAAGTTCATGACCGACGGCATCCTGCTGGCCGAGATCCAGTCCGACCGCTGGCTGTCGCAGTACGACACCATCCTCATCGACGAGGCGCACGAACGCAGCCTCAACATCGACTTCCTGCTCGGCTACCTCAAGCAGCTGTTGCAGAAGCGAAAGGACCTGAAGGTCATCGTCACCTCGGCGACGATCGACACCGAACGCTTCGCCGCGCATTTCGGCGATGCACCGGTGGTGAACGTGGAAGGTCGCAGCTACCCGGTGTCGGTGCGCTATCGCCCCTTGGAAGGCGAGGGCGAAGACGATGGCGATCGCACCACCAACGACGGCATCGTGGCCGCGTGCGACGAGATCACGCGCGAGGATCCGCGTGGCGACGTGCTGATCTTCCTGCCCGGCGAGCGCGAGATCCGCGACGCGCACCTGTCGCTGGAACGTCGCAAATACCGGGAAACCGAAGTGCTTCCGCTGTACGCGCGCCTGTCGGTGCGCGACCAGGACCGCGTGTTCAATCCCGGCCCGAAGCGCCGCATCGTGCTCGCGACGAACGTCGCCGAAACGTCGCTGACGGTGCCGCGCATCCGCTATGTCGTCGATCCGGGCCTGGCGCGCGTGAAGCGTTACAGCCCGCGCGGCAAGCTCGATCGCCTGCACATCGAGCCGGTGAGCCAGGCCAGCGCCGACCAGCGCAAGGGCCGTTGCGGGCGCATCAGCGAAGGCACGTGCTATCGCCTGTATTCCGAAGCCGATTTCGAATCGCGCCCGCGTTACACCGATCCGGAAATCCGCCGCGCCGCGCTGGCCGGCGTGATCCTGCGCATGCTGTCGCTCGGGCTGGGACGCATCGAGGAATTCCCGTTCCTCGAACCGCCCGATCCGCGCGCGATCGCCGACGGCTGGCAGCAACTCGCCGAGCTCGGCGCGGTGGACGAACAGCGGCGCCTGACGCCGATCGGCAAGCTCATGTCGCGCCTGCCGGTGGACGTGAAGCTCGCGCGCATGCTCGTGGCCGCGAACGAACATGGCGTCCTGCGCGAGATGCTGGTCATCGCGTCGTTCCTCGGCATCCAGGATCCCCGCGAACGCCCCGCCGACCAGCGCGCCGCGGCCGACAACGCGCACGCTCAGTTCGCCGATCCGAAGTCGGAGTTCGTCGGCATCATCAAGTTGTGGAACGCCTACAACACCGCACACGAGGAGCTGACGCAGTCCAAGCTGCGCGGCTGGTGCGAGAAGAACTTCCTCGGCTTCCTGCGCATGCGCGAGTGGCGCGAGCTGCATCGCCAGCTCAAGCTGATGGCCGAAGAACTCCAGTGGAAGGAATCGCGCGCGGCGCTCAACGAGCATGGCGCGCTGGATCAGTCCGCGTACGCCACGCTGCACAAGGCGCTGCTCGCCGGCTTGCCGACACAGATCGGCACGCGCAGCGACAAGGGCTTCGACGGACCGCGCGGCCGCAAATTCCAGCTGTTCCCCGGCTCGCCGCTGGCGAAGAAACCACCGCCGTGGGTGCTGTCGGCGACGCTGCTCGACACCGAACGCGTCTGGGCGCTGACCAACGCCGCGATCGAACCGGACTGGGCGATCGCCGAACTGTCGCATCTCCTGTCGCGCCGCCAGCACGATCCGCGCTGGTCGCGTTCGCAGGGCCGCGTGATCGGAAGCGAGCAGATCAGCCTGTTCGGGCTGGTGCTCGCGCCCAAGCGCCCCGTGCACTATGGCGCGCTGTTTCCCGAGGAAAGCCGGGCGATCTTCGCGCGCGATGCGCTGGTGACGGGCGAGATCAACACGCGCAGCCAGTTCCTGCCGCGCAACCTCGCCACGCTCGCGAAGGCGCGCGACGAGGAAGCCAAACAGCGTCGCAGCGGCCTGGTCGTCGACGAGGAATGGATGGCGCAGTGGTACCTCGACCGCCTGCCTGCGCACGTGCACAACGCGCAGGCGCTGGACGCGTGGTACGCCAAGCTGCCGCAGCCCGAGAAGGCCGCGCTGGAATGGTCGCTCGCCGACCTGATGATCGGCGACGAAAGCGACGCGGTGCGCTTCCCGCCGTATCTCGCGCTGGGCAACGTGCGTCTGGAAGTGAAGTACCGCTTCGAGCCGGGCGCGACCGACGACGGCATGACGCTCGCCGTTCCGCTGCACCTGCTCAACGCGCTGGATGCGGTGCGCCTGACGTGGCTTGCGCCGGGCTTCGTGCAGGACAAGGCGGCGGCCCTGATCAAGACGCTGCCCAAGACGCTTCGCCGCAACTTTGTGCCGGCGCCGGACTTCGCGCGCGCGTTCCATGAAGCGCACCAGCAGCCGTCCGCGGACACAATCACCGGCGAGCTTGCGCGTTTCCTGCACCGGCTCGGCGGCGTGGCGGTGGCCGCGACCGACTTCGACGAATCCGCGCTGGAACCGCACCTGCGCATGAACCTGCGGCTGTTCGATCGCGATGGCAAGACCGTGCTGGCCGAATCGCGCGCCCTGGACGACCTGCGCGCGCGCTTCGGCGAGCGCGCGGCAGCGGCGTTCGCGGCGAAGGCGGCCGACGGACTGGCGCAGCGTGGACTGACGACGTTTCCCGACGCACCGATCCCCGCGTCGGTGCCCGGTGCGGGCGGCGTGCCTGCGTACCCTGCATTGCACGACGATGGCGACAGCGCATCGCTGCGCGTGCACGCCGAACGCGACGTCGCGCTGCGCGAACACCCGCGCGGCGTGCGCCGCCTGCTGGCGATCGCGTTGGCCGACAAGCTCAAGCAGGCGCGCAAACAACTGCCGGTGACGCCGAAGATGGGGTTGCTCTACGCCTCGATCGAAGCCGCCGCCCCGCGCGTGGACGGCTTGAAGGAAGGAGATCGCCTGCGCGCGGACCTGGTCGATGGTGCATTCGCATCGATGACGGACGACGCTGCAGTCGGCGATGTCCGCGATGCCGCGGCCTTCGCCGCGCGCCGCGACGCCATCGGCAAGCAGGTCTTCGGCGATGCGATGGAACGGCTCCGGCAGGCCGAGACGATCCTCGCGGCCGTTGCCGAAGCGCGCGCCAAGCTCGAATCGCCGCTGATGGGCTGGGCAAGCGGCAACCTCGACGACATGCGCGCGCATCTTGCAACGCTGACGCCGCCGGGCTTCCTGCGCAGCGTGCCGGCCGACGCGTTGCGCGAGTATCCGCGGTACCTGAAGGCGCTGGCCTTGCGCGGGGAACGCGCGCTGCGCGATCCGGTTCGCGACCAGGCGCGCATGCTCGAACTCAATCTGTTCGCCGATGCGCTCGCCGAAGCCGTGCGAAGCGGCGAGGCCGATGCGCCCGACTGGCAGGCGCTGCGCTGGGATCTGGAAGAACTGCGCGTGTCGCTGTTCGCGCAGGAGCTGGGCACGCGTGGCGGCGTATCGCCGAAGAAACTGGCGCAGCGGCTCGCGCAGCTGCGCCGCTGAGGCGCGTCAGTCCACGCGCTGCACCTTGATCGGCGGCGTGCCGTCGTCCATGCGCAGGTACCACGCACCGAGCATGCCGGGCGCGATGGTCACCTTCGCATCGGTGATCGGACGCGGGAAATTCACGCCCGAATCGACCACGCGCCAGCGCTGGCCGTTGTCGAGCAGCAACGTCTGGCCCTGCGTCCATGCGCGCGAGGATCCGGGCACGACGGCGACGACCGTCTGCGCGGGCGTCCGCTTGGGACGCATGCCGGCCTCATCCTGCGTGCGCTGCACGTCGGCGGCGCGAAGATCCGCCGCGCGGTCCTCGCGGAGCAGCGTGTTCAGCAGCGCCAGCTGCTCGGCCGAAAGCGAGTCGAGGCCCGTCGCGCGCAGCTGCTCGGCGCTCAGGCGCTTTTCGATGGGAACCCACGTGCGTTCGCCGGCCGATGCCGGCAGGGCAAGCAACACCGCGATCGCGAGGAGCAGGCAACGACGCATCGGTTCATCTCATGGCGGGTGGGCAGGTAGGGCGCCAGTCCGGCGCGCGATGACGTTGCGGCTTACTTGACGCGCTGCACCTTCGCGCGCGTGTTGTAGCCGTCGACCGCGAGGTACCACGCGCCGCCGAGCAGGCTGGGGGTGATGCGGACCTTCGGGTTGTCGAGCTTCGCGCTCAGCGAGGCCTCGTCGATCTGCTGCCACACCTGCCCGTTGTCGAGCGTGTACTGGCGGCCCTTGCCGAAGCCGGTGAACCCACCGGTGATGGCGGCGGCGACCGGATCGCGCGACTCGCGTTCCGTGAGGCCGCGGCGGTCGTCGCCCGATTCCTGTCGTGCACCCTCGACGGCCTTGGCGGTCTCGACTTCCAGCTTGCCTTCCAGCCACGCATTGAGGTTCGCCAGCTCGCCCGCGGACAGCTTGTCGAGTCCGGATGCCTTGAACTGCTCGTAGGACATCTGCTGTTCGATCTTCTGCTGCGCCAGGGCCGAGGTGGCCAGCGGCAGCAGCGCGGCGAGCGCGAGAAGGCGGGCGGGGGCGATGCGGGTCATGCGCTGTTCCTCCAGTCGGTTGCGGGCTAGTGTAGACCGTCCCTGCGACATCGAACCCCACGTCCGCCCGTTCCCTGCGCCATGGCAACACCGTCTCCCACGCCTCATCCGGCGCTGGCGCATCCCGCCAGCGCGGGCATTCCCGCGCCGCTGCACCGCGCGATGCAGCAGGCTGCGGCGACGGCGGGCACGGACGGCGGCGATCCGCCGGATGTCGTCGAGAGCATGCTCGACGCGCTGGCGCTGCTCGGCGCCGATGGCGACTCCGCGGCGGCGGCAATCCTTCACGCCTATCCGGCCTGGGAACAGGCACTGCGTCCGCGCATCGAGCGCGATTTCCCCGGCATCGCGCCGCTGCTGGAAGGCCAGCGCGCCGCCGGGCAGGTGTGGGAGCTGCACGCCCAGCGCCACGGCCAGGCCGGCAACGAAGGCCTGCGCCGGCTGCTGCTGGCGATTGTGCGCGACCTGCGCGTGGTGCCCATCCTGCTGGCGCGCCAGCTGGCACGCATGCGCCACGCCGAACGCCTGCCGGGAGACGAACGCCGCGAACTGGCGATGCTCACGCGCGACATCCATGCGCCGCTCGCCAATCGACTTGGCATCTGGCAGTTGAAGTGGGAGCTGGAAGACCTGGCATTCCGCTACCTGGAGCCGGCGACCTACCAGCAGATCGCGCGGCTGCTCGACGAGAAGCGTGCCGATCGCGAGCGCTACATTGAGCAGGTCAAGCGCACGCTGCGCGAAGCGATGGCCGCGCAGGGTCTGGCGGCGGACATCGCCGGGCGCCCGAAGCACATCTACAGCATCTGGAAGAAGATGCAGCGCAAGAACGCGCCGATCGGCGAGCTGTACGACCTGCGCGCCGTGCGCGTGCTGGTGGACAGCCTCGCAGACTGCTACGCCGCGCTCGGCGTCGTGCACGCGACGTGGACGCCGATCCCGAGCGAGTTCGACGACTACATCGCGCGTCCCAAGCGCAACGACTACCGTTCGCTGCACACGGCGGTGATCGGCCCGGAAGGCAAGACGCTGGAAGTGCAGATCCGCACGCACGAAATGCACCGGCAGGCCGAACTCGGTGTCGCGGCGCACTGGAAGTACAAGGAAGTCGGCAGCCACAGCGCCGATGCGGCGTTCGATCGCAAGATCGCGTGGATGCGCCGCCTGCTGGAAAGCGGCGGCGAAGCGGGACGCGATGAAGCGTCGCTCTCGGGCGAATTCGACACCGAACTGGTCGAGGACCGCATCTACGTGCTCACGCCGAAGGGCGAGGTGATCGACCTGCCCACCGGCGCCACGCCACTGGATTTCGCGTATCACGTGCACACCGAAGTCGGGCATCGCTGCCGCGGCGCGAAGGTGGACGGGCGCATCGTGCCGCTGGACCACAAGCTGCGCACCGGCGATCGCGTCGAGATCCTCACCGCCAAGACGGGCGAGCCGCGCCGCGACTGGCTCGTCGCCGCGAACGGGTTCCTCGCGAGCGGACGTTCGCGCGACAAGGTGCGCGCGTGGTTCCACAAGCTGGACCGCGCGCGCAACGAAACCGCCGGCAAGGAACTGCTCGACAAGGAACTGCGGCGCCTTGGTCTGCTGGGCGCGGACCTCGCGCCTGCGCGGGAGAAGTTCAACCTCGCCACCGACGGCGAGGTGTACGTGCAGGTCGCGCTGGGCGATATCGGTCCGCACCAGGTCGGTCGCGCGCTGCTGGAGCACGAACGCGCCCGCGAAGCCGCACAGGCCGCCGCCACCGCGCCCCCGACGACCACGCACATCACCACGCCGCCGCCGCGGCACACGCCGCGACGGAGCACCGATTTCACGGTCGAAGGCGTGGGCAACCTGCTGGTTCAGCTGGCGCGTTGCTGCCAGCCGCTGCCGGGCGAGCCGATCGTCGGCTATCTCACCCGCGGCCGCGGTGTGAGCGTGCATCGCCCCGATTGCACCGCCTTCGAGCGCCTGGCTGCCGCCCAGCCGCAGCGCGTGTTGCCGGTGGAGTGGGGCCGCGCCGGCAGCGGATACGAGGTCGACGTCGAAGTGCTCGCGTTGGACCGGAAGTGGCTGCTGAAGGAAGTGACCAACCTCATCGCGCAGGGCAACGCGCACGTGGTCAGCATCCGCAGCGACAGCGAGCGCAACGGTGCGCGCGTCCGCCTGCGGCTGCGCCTTCGCGTAGGTGACTACGGGCAGCTGTCCACGCTGCTGGGCAAGCTGTCTGCGCTTCCGGGCGTGGAGCACGCACAGCGCCGCTGAACGCGCGCACAGGACGCGACGGGCCGACGACCGCACGGGCGTTATCCTTGCGCCGTGAGTTCCAATACGCCCCGTGACCCCAACTCGGACCCCTGGCACGGCCCGCTCGGCGACGATGCGGCGCCGGCGCGTGGGCGCATCGAGCCGACGATGGGCGCCGAACCGCGCGAGGAAATGGGCGGCTGGGAAGTCGACGATTTCCGCGCGGGTCCCGGTCGTCGTCGTCCGATCACCGAACCGCCGAAGCCGTCGCGCCCATGGTCCTGGGTCGTCGCGATGCTCGCGCTCGCGGCGTTGGGCGCGGGCCTGTTCGTGCTGCGCCAGCCGCTGTCGGACATGCTCTGGCCCGAAACGCGCGTGCAGCAGCTCCAGGCCGACGCCGCACGCGCATTGGCGGAAGGGCGCCTGACGTCAGCGGACGGTCGCGGCGCCCGCGAGCTGTACGCCGCCGCACTGGCGCGTGATCCCGATCGCGCCGAAGCGCGCGAGGGCCTGGCGAAAGTCGGCGAAGCCGCGCTTGTGCGCGCTGACAAGGCGATGGCGGCGCGGCAGTACAGGCAGGCGCATTCGTTCATCGCGCTTGCGCGCGACATGGCGGTGCCGCGCGCGAAGGTCGACGCCCTCGAAAAACGCCTGCGTGCACGCGAGGCCGCGGAAGCCGGCGTCGATACGCTGCTCGCGCAGGCCGCCGCCGCGCGCCTGGCCGGGCAGCTCGACGGAAACGAACACGCGGCGCTGCCGCTGTACCAGCGCGTGCTCGCGCTGCAGCCCTCGCGCGTGGAAGCGCTGGAAGGACGCGAGGACACGTTGGCCGACCTGCTCCAGCTGGCGCGAACGTCGCTTTCGCGCGGCGAACTGGCGGAGGCGTCGTCGCGCATTCGCCGCGTGCAGGCGGCCGATCCCGGCCACGTCGATTTGCCCGACGCGCTCGCGCAACTGGCACGCGCGGGCGAAGAGCAGCGCAACCGCGCCGACCAGGCCCTCCGGCGCGGGCGCCTGGACGACGCGTTGCACGGCTATCTCGCCGCGCTGGCGGCGATGCCCGACGATGCGGCGGCCGAGCGCGGCCTCATGCACGTGGCCAACACCTACGCGGAGCGCAGCGAGCGCTACGCGTCCGACTTCCGCTTCGACGACGCCGAAGCCGCGTTGCGCGACGCGCGTGCGATCGCGATGGACGCGCCGGGCATCGCGCAGGCCCAGCAGCGCCTCCTGCAGGCGCGGCAGACGCAGCAGCGTTACGGTCAGCGCGAGCCGACCGCGCAGCGTACGCGCCGCATCGACCAGTTGCTCGCCGATGCCTCGCAGGCCGAAGCGCGCGGGGACCTGCTCACGCCGCCGGGCGAAAGCGCCTACGACAAACTGCGCGCGGCACAGGCGCTCGCACCGCAGGATCCGCGCGTGCGCGGCGCGATGGCGCGGCTGCTTCCCGCCGCACGTCAGTGTTTCGAAGACGAATTGCGCGGCAATCGCCTGCGTCGTGCGCGCGAATGCCTGGATGCGCGCGCCGCGCTGGAAGGCGAGAGCGCCGTGCTTCGCGATGCACGCAGGCGACTGGCGCAGCGCTGGATCGCGGTGGGCGACGAGCGCCTCGGCGCGGGCGAACTCGGCGCGGCGCAGGCCGCGCTCATCGCCGCGCGGGAACTCGATCCGCAGGCGATCGGACTGGGCGAATTCGCCGACCGCCTGCGCGCCGCGTCGGCGGCGAACTGAAACGCGCTACCTGCGTTCGAGCAACACGCGCCGTACGACCTCGCGCGCCGCGTCCAGCGAGAAATGCCGCTCGACGTTGACGATGCCGTTGTGCGACAGGCGTTCCCAGAGCGACTCGTCGGTATAAAGGCGCACGACGGCATCAGCGAAGGATTGCGGCGTCTCGCCGACCAGCACGTCCTCGCCGTCGCGCAGGTGCATGCCTTCGACTGCAGTTGCCGTCGCGACGACCGGCTGGCCGTGCGCCATGCTCAGGTTGACCTTGCCCTTCACGCCCGCGCCGTAGCGCAACGGCGCGATCGCGATGCGCGCGCCGTCCATGTACGGGTCGATGTCGGGAACATGGCCATGCACGATCACGCCGGGCTGTGCGGCGAGCGCGGCGATCTCCGGCGGTGCATCGCTGCCGATGCAGTGGAACTGCACGTCCGGCAGTCGCGCGCGAATCAGCGGAAACACCTCCCAGACGAACCATTGCACGGCATCGACGTTCGGCGGATGGCGGAAACCGCCGACGAACACCAGATCGTGGCGCTCGTCGAACGGCAGGCCGCGACCGTGCACGTGGTGCAGGTTCGACACGATGTCGACGTGCGCGCCGGGTGCGTCCTTCGCGAGCAGGGTGCGCTCGACATCGCTCACCACCAGCGTGGCGTCGCTGCGCGCGATCATCTCCAGCTCCAGCGCCTTCGTGCGCTCGGACGCGCGCTTCAGCGCGGCGTCGTTGGCCAGTTCGGCGCCGCGACGTTCGCGCAGGTAGTGCAGGTCGACGGTATCGAACACCAGATTTGCCTGCGGCGCGAAACGCCGCACCAGCGGCAGCCATTCGCGCAGGACGTAGTGGCGGCAGACCACGATGGTGTCGAACGAGGCGTCATGACGGGCCATCCACTGCGCCGGCGTCGCCGCGAACGGCGCGTACCAGGTCTCGACGCCGAGTTGCTGCAGGCGTTGCGTCGCGCTGCCTGCGTGGTTGCCGTCGGCGGGATAGAACGCAACGTGCGCCCGCTCCTGTCGCAGCAGCCGCATCAGGTTCACCAGTCGCAGCGAGGCCGAATCGCGATCGGGCAGCGGCGTCGCGCTGTCGACGATCAGGACGCGTCGCTGCGCACGCGCGCTGGCCGCAAGGTGCGGCGTCGTCTGCGGCGATGGCTGCTGTTCCAGCATTTGCTGCCACTTTTCCGCGAACACGTGGCGATTGCGCACCTGGTACGCCTTCACGCCCTTGCTTACGTCCACGCCCGCGGTGACGCCTTCCATGTGCACCACGCGCGACTGCGGCTGGTACACGACACGTTCGCCGGCGGCGCGAACCGCGAAACCCAGGTCGGTGTCCTCGAAGTACGCCGGCGCGTATCGGCGATCGAAACCGCCCACGCGCTCGAACAGCGGGCGCCGGATCGCGAGGGCGGCGCCGGAGCAGTAGTCGGCATCGCGAACGTATCCGTAGCGCGGATCGTTCGGGCTTTCGAAGCGGCCGTAGTTGTGCGCCGAACCATCGGAAAACACGATGCCGCCGGCTTCCTGGAGCCGGCCGTCCGGATAGACCAGCTGCGCGCCGACGAGGCCAACGCCGGGCTCGTCATCGAACGTCGCCAGCAGTGCATCGAGCCAGCCCGGTTGCGGGATGGTGTCGTTGTTGAGGAAGACGAGAAACTCGCCGCGCGCCTGAGCCGCGCCATCGTTGCAGGCGGCGATGAAGCCGCCGTTCTGCGCACGACGGTAGTAGCGCACGCCATCGACCTGCGCGAGCGCGGATTCGGTTTCGTCCGAGGAGCCATCGTCGGACACGATGATCTCGATGCCCGCCGAGGGCGGATGCGCCGCAATCGCGCGCAGGCAGGCCAGCGTGTGCGCGAACTGGTTGTAGACGGGGATGACGATGCTCGCGACCGGCTGATCGGAATGCGGCACGTCGAACGGGGCGAACGGCTCGGACTGCGGCAGGTACAGCGACGGACGCTGCTCCATGGGCACGGTATGGAACTGCCTGACGACGCGCTCCCACGAGGCACGGATCCCGCGGGTGCGCAGGCTTGCGAGCCCCCGGCGAAGGAGGCCGGTTCCCCGGTCGTAGAAGAACCGCACCTCGGTCCAGCTCAGGCCCATCGGATCATCGTCATTGCTGAAGGAACTCCCTAACGCGAACTGCGCCCTGCTTCCCGTCTTCGCGGGCCGGCGGGCGGGCTGCGCTAGACTCGCGGGCACGAGGGCGCAGCCCCGCCATTGTCCCATGCCGTGGCCCGAATCCAGTACGACGAAGACGACAACGACGACATCGACCAGCCCGAGACCCCGCAATGGCGTCGGCGTCTGGTCATCTGGGTGCTGGCGGCGGTCGGCCTCGGATTGGGCTTCCTGATTCCCTACACCCTCTACCTGAACCATGAAGTCGGCGAGCGCTTCGGCCAGCTGAAATGGCAGATCCCGACGCGCGTCTACGCACGTCCGCTGGAACTGGCCCCGGGGCGCACGCTCGACGCGGCCACGCTGAAGACCGAACTGGATGCGGCCGCCTATCACGAGGGAGATGGGACGCGTCCAGGCACCTACGCGCGCAACGGCGGGCGCTGGACGATCTCCAGCCGCGGTTTCCAGGATGTCGACGGCCAGGTGCCCGCGCGGCGCATCGAAGTCGCGCTGTCCGGCAGCAAGGTCGCCTCGGTGCGCGACGCCTCGGCCAGACGCGCGCTGAAGTCCGTCCGCCTGGACCCGGCGCGCATCGCCACGCTCTACGGCCAGAAGAACGAGGAGCGCCGCCTCGTGCGCCTGCGCGAAGTGCCGGAACTGCTGGTCACCGGCCTGCAGGCCGTGGAAGACCGCGACTTCAACAGCCACCACGGCATCGACGTCAGCGGCATGGTCCGCGCCGCCTTCAAGACCGCGACAGGCAGCACGCAGGGCGCCAGCACGCTGACGCAGCAGCTTGCGCGCAGCGGCCTGCTCGGCATCGGCCGCGAGCGCACGATCAGTCGAAAAGGCAAGGAGATCCTGTACGCCCTGCTGATCGAAGCGCGCTACGACAAGGGCACGATCCTCGAGGCGTACTTCAACCAGGTCTACCTCGGCCAGCGCGGCGCGCAGGCGATTCACGGCGTCGCGGCCGGTTCGGAATTCTGGTTCGGACGCGACCTGTCGGACCTCAGCACCGAACAGATCGCGCTGCTGATCGGCATCGTGCGCGGCCCGTCGTACTACGACCCGCGCCGCAATCCCGAACGCGCGCTAGAACGCCGCAATTTCGTGCTCGGCGAGATGCACGAAACGAAACTGATCAGCGACGCCGAATACCAGCGTGCGCTGAAGGCGCCGCTGGGTGTCACCACCGATCCGGGCAGCATCGCGGCGAATCGCTTCCCCGCGTACATCGACCTGATCCGACGCCAGCTCGCGCGCGACTATCCTGCTGACGCGCTCGCCGGCGCTGGCCTGAGCGTGATGAGCGGCATGTCGCCCTCGGCGCAAGCGATGGCCGAAGGCGCGGTCGCGCGCACGCTCAAGGGCCTGGACAACAAGCGCCGTCCGCCGCTGCAGGCCGGGCTGGTGGTGACCGACGTGCACAACGGCAACGTCGTCGCGGTCGTCGGCAGTCGCAGCGTCGCCGAGCACGGCTTCAATCGCGCGGTCGAAGCGCAGCGTCCCGTCGGTTCGCTGCTCAAGCCGTTCGTGTACCTGCTGGCGCTCGCGCAGCCGGGCAAGTATTCGCTGGCCAGCTGGGTCGACGATTCGCCCGTCACCGTCGCGCTGGGCAAGAACAAGAACTGGAATCCGGGCAACTCCGACGGCCGCAGCCACGGCACGGTGCGCCTCATCGATGCGCTGGCGATGTCCTACAACCAGGCGACGGTCCGCGTCGGCATGCAGGTCGATCCGGAGCGCATCGCCGGCCTGATCCGCACGCTCGCCGGCATCGAGGCCACGCCGAATCCGGCGCTGATCCTCGGCGCGGTCGACCAGAGCCCGTACGCGATGGCGCAGCTGTACCAGTTCCTCGCGTCGGGTGGCGAAATCCAGCCGCTGCATGCCGTGCGCGGCGTCCTCGACGCGAACGGCAAGGCGCTCAATCGCTACGACAAGGAACCCGCGCCCGCGCAGGAAGGCGACGCCATCGCGGCGCGGCTGATCACCATCGCGCTGCAGCAGGCCGTGTCGAACGGCACCGGCACGCAGCTCGTGCGCGACGGCCTGGGTCGTCTGTCGCCGGCCGGCAAGACCGGTACGTCGAACGACGGCCGCGACAGCTGGTTCGCCGGATGGACCGGCGACCACCTCGCGGTGATCTGGGTCGGCAACGACCAGAACAAGGAAACCGGCCTGTACGGCGCCACCGGCGCGATGCGCGTGTGGTCGGCAATCTTCTCGCGCCTGCCCACCGCGCCGCTGGAAGTGGGCAACAAGGGCATCGACTGGCAGTGGACGATCGGCTCCAACACGACCGACCCCGATTGCCCCGGCGCGCGTCGTTTCGCGTATGTGTCCGGTTTCGCGCCGGCGTACGCGCCGTGTCCGCAGCCCGAGCCGGTGGAAGAGGAAAGCGGCGGCTGGCGCGACTGGTTCGGCATCGGAAAGAAGGAAGAGGAGGCCCCGCGCGAGCAGGCGCCGCCGCAAGAGACCCCGTAATGACGTATTCGTACCTCCCCCGCATCGCTTTCACCACGCTGGCGCTGGCTGTCCTCGCTGCCTGCACGAGCACGCCGCCGGCCCCGCCGGCGCCGAGCATCGATGGCGTCGCGGCCGTCACCGCGGTCCGCGCCGCCGGCGGCGCGGCCAGTACCGAGCTCGACGTGCAGCCGATCCGCGACCCGCAGGTCGACGACTTGCGCGAGGACGCGGAACGCCTGGAAAAGGCCGGCCAGTACGCGCAGGCCATCGAGGCGCTCGACCAGGCGCTGCAACTCAACCCGGACGATCCGGCGCTGCTGCAGGAACGCGCCGAAGCCGCGCTGCTGGTGAAGGATCTCGCCGGCGCCGAGCGCTACGCGAAACTCGGCATCGAGCGCGGTTCGAAGGTCGGCCCGCTGTGCCGTCGCCACTGGGAGACCATCGCGCAGGTGCGGCAGGTGCGTCCGGTTCCGGTGGAAGTCCCCGGCGAAACCGTCGCCGACGCGCGTCGCGAGCGCGACGCCTGCACCGTCGCGGCGCCGGCGCGCTACTGAGCCTCGCCCTCCCGGCGAGTCCACCCGCCGCCGGCTAGAATAGGTCCGTGCCGCGGCGTCGCCGCGGATTCCCGTGATCGGCAGGTGTCGTGAGTGGGGCGGCCACGTGGGATGGCCGGATGCGCGGACCTCGCGCGCGCCACCACAGGAACCCGTCGAGATCATGCAAGCCCCGGCGCCATCGCCAACCGAACCCCGCCTCGACGACGTGTCTTCCGACGCAGGCTCCGTCGAGGCGCGCTCCGTCGACGCGCGCGTGCCGAGCCGGCTGGCGCAGGCGAGCCGCGAGGCGCTGTCGGAAGGCGGCGAACTGGCGAAGAACATTCCGTCGTTTTCCTCGCGCCCGGCGCAGCTGGACCTGGCCGCGGCCGTCGCCGACGCCATGGATCGACGCGGCACGCTGCTCGCCGAAGCGGGCACCGGCACCGGCAAGACGTTCGCGTACCTCGTGCCGGCACTGTTGTCGGGCAAGAAGACCATCGTCTCTACCGGCACGCGCGCGCTGCAGGACCAGCTCTACCATCGCGACCTGCCGCGCGTGCGCGACGCGCTCGGCGTCGGCCTGAAGACGGCGCTGCTC
Organism: Lysobacter soli; assembly: GCF_003382285.1. Taxonomy (GTDB): domain Bacteria; phylum Pseudomonadota; class Gammaproteobacteria; order Xanthomonadales; family Xanthomonadaceae; genus Lysobacter_J; species Lysobacter_J soli. The sequence goes on along the minus strand of NZ_QTJR01000012.1, from coordinate 69,694 downwards.
AAAGGTCGCGCGAATTACCTGTGCCACTACCGCATGCGACAGGCGCAGGGCGAGCCGCGCTTCACGTCGCGCGACATGGCAGCGCAGTTCCAGCGCATCGTCGCGTGGTCCGGCCGTACGCGCATGGGCGACATGGCCGAACTCGACGCGCTGCCGGAAGACTCGCCGCTGCTGCCGATGGTCACCAGCACCGCGGAAAACTGCCTCGGCAGCGAGTGTCCGTTCTTCAACGACTGCTTCGTCGTGCAGGCGCGCCAGCGTGCGCAGGCCGCCGATCTGGTCGTCGTCAACCACCACCTCCTGCTCGCCGATCTCGCGCTGAAGCAGGAAGGCTTCGGCGAGATCCTGCCGGGCGCGCAGACGTTCGTCGTCGACGAGGCGCACCAGCTGCCCGAGCTCGCCGCGCAGTTCTTCGGCGAAGCGCTCAGCGCACGGCCGCTGGTGGAACTCGCGCGCGATGCGCTGACCGAATGCAAGCAGGTGCCGTCCGCACTGGCCGCGGTGCAGGAACGGGCGCGCGCGCTGGAGCAGGGGGTGCGTGCACTGCGCGCGGCGATGGACGAATTGCCGGTGCGCGGCACGCGACGTCGTGCGGCCGAGGACGCCAATGTCGAAGCCGCGTTCGATGCGCTCGATGCCGCGTTGCGCGCGTTCCACGCGGCCGTTGTGCCGTATGCGTCCGCATCGCCGGGATTCGATGCATGCGCGGCACGCGCGGTGGAATTCGAAGGTCGCCTGAAGCGTTGGCGCGATGGCGAGGATCTCCCGGTCGACGAGGACGAGGAAAACGCTGATTCGGTCGAAACGACGGAGTCGGCTGACAGCGATGCCAAGCCGTCGCGCAAGCACGCCGACGAAAGCGTGCTCTGGTACGAACTCACCGCGCGCGGCTTCCGCCTGAGCCGCACGCCGCTGGATGTCGCCGGCCCGCTGGCGCAACACCGTGCGCGTTCGCAGGCGGCGTGGATCTTCACCTCCGCCACGCTCGCCGTTGGCGGGCGCTTCGAACACTTCGCGATCAAGCTTGGCCTGTATCTCAAGGGCGAGGACCCGCCGCACACGCTGCTGGTGCCCAGTCCGTTCGATTGGGAAACGCAGGCGCTGTGCTACCTGCCGCGCGGACTGCCCGAGCCGATCGTGCGGCATTACAACGAAAGCATGATCGACAAGGTCCGGCCGGTGCTCGAAGCATCGAACGGCCGCGCGTTCGTGCTGTTCGCCTCGCATCGCGCGCTGCGCGAGGCGGCCGAGCTGCTGAAGGACGGCCCGTGGCCGCTGTTCGTGCAGGGCGAAGCGCCGCGCGCGGTGCTGCTCGAACGCTTCCGCGCGTCGGGCAACGGCGTGCTGCTGGGCGCGGCGAGTTTCCGCGAAGGCGTGGACGTCGCCGGCGATGCGCTCAGCGTGGTGGTGATCGACAAGCTGCCTTTCGCCGCGCCGGACGACCCGGTGTTCGAGGCGCGCCTGGACGCGATCCGCCGCAACGGCGGCAATCCGTTCCGCGACGAGCAGCTGCCGCAGGCGGTGATCGCGCTGAAGCAGGGCGCAGGTCGCCTGATCCGCAACGAGACCGATCGCGGCGTGCTGGTTTTGTGCGATCCGCGTTTGACCAGCAAGACCTACGGCAGCGTCTTCCTCAACTCGCTGCCGCCGCTGCCGAAGACACGCCGCGTGGAGGATGTGGCGGCGTTTTTCGAAGACGGCACGCAGCCCACGGGCACATGACGCCGTAGTCCCGGCCTCGGCTTTCGCGGGCATCCGGGCCAAAAGCGGTACGCTCCTCCAATCGCGAATCCCATCCGAACCCCATGAAGCTCCTCGCCTTCGAAACCTCCACCGAAGCCCTATCCGTCGCGCTGTCCATCGACGGCGACGTGCGTGAGCGGTTCGAACTGGCGCCTCGCCGGCACGCGGAACTTTCGTTGCCCTGGGCCGAGGAACTGCTCGCCGAGGCAGGCGTGAAGCGATCGCAGCTTGATGCGATCGCCGTCGGCCGTGGTCCGGGCGCCTTCACGGGTGTGCGGTTGGGCATCGCGTTGGCGCAAGGGATTGCGCTCGCGCTCGATCGGCCTGTCGTTCCGGTGTCGACGCTCGCTGCGCTGGCGATGCGTGCAGACACTGCGAGCGCGAGCGCATCGCGTGTACTCGCTGCGATCGACGCGCGCATGGGCGAGGTGTATTCGGCGGCCTTTGAAGTGCAGGGAGGCGACGCACGTGCGTTGAGCGAGGAACGCGTCAGCGCGCCCGGCGATGTCGTGGTGCCGGGCGAGGAGGGGGAGTGGCTCGGCGTTGGCACCGGATTCGGCGCGGCGGAGAACGCGTTGTCGCAGCGGCTCGCCGCGCGCTTCGCGTCGATCGACGGGTCGCAGCTGCCGCATGCCGCGGACGTCGCGCGTCTTGCAGCGAAGGCGTTCGCGCGCGGTGAAGCCGTCGCCGCCGAACGCATCGAACCTGCCTATCTCCGAAACAACGTTGCGCTGACGCTGCGCGAGCAACAGGCATTGCGGGATTCGAAGCGCTGACCCGTGCTGGAATGCGTGGGAAACCAGGGCTCAAGCGCGCTTCGAAGCCCGTCATCCCGGCGAAGGCCGGGATCCAGGCTGGTTGCCTGACCGAAGGGCGATTGGCTGACGCGAAGACGTGATGGCCTGGATCCCGGCCTGCGCCGGGATGACAGCCTCAAGGGTGCATGCCTGACGTGAACGTTCCGCAGCGGAACGCGGCGCGCCTCACTCGTCGACCAGCGTGCCGCCCGGAAGGAAGTTCCACGTGCGCGTGACGTGCAGGATGTCCGGGTTTTCGTCGGTGCGCGGCAGCGGCGGGTAGGGTTCGGCGAGCTTGGCGATGCGCAGCGCCGAAGCATCCAGCAGCGGAATGCCGCTGGTGCGCACGATGTCGGCGCGTTCGACCGAACCATCGCGACGGACCGCCACGCTGATCACCACCTGCCCGGCAAGCCGGCGACGACGCGCTTCGTCGGGATAGTTGAGGTTGCCCACGCGTTCGACGCGATCGACCCAGTCGCGCAGGTAGCCGGCCCACGCGTACTCCTGCGTGCTGGCCGACACGAACTTGCGCGACGGCCGCTTCGCGTAGCGCTCCGAACGCATGTGGATTTCCGCCGCTAGGCGCGCCATCTGCATGTCGCGCTCGATCTTTTCCTCACCGCGCGGCAGCGGACGTTCGCTCGGCGACGGCGTGCTGCGCGGCGTCGGCGTGGCGGATTCGCCGCGCGTGCTGGCGACCACGCGCGCCTGCGGTGCCGGCTGCGGCGCGGGCGACTGCGCGCGCAACGTGCGGGGCGCGATGCCCGTGGCCGCCTGAGGCAACGGACCCGACTGCGCTTCGCGCGGACGCGTGCTCTTGTCGTGCTCGCCGCCGCCCTGATTGTTCGCCTGCGCGAGGAAATCGGCCTGCTTGGGCGTGAGTGCGCTGGTCGTCTGCGTGAGGATCACGTCTAGCGTGGGCATCACCGGTGCCGCCGTCTCCAGCGTCCAGCCCACGCCCAGCAGCACGATGCCGTGCACCAGCAGCGACAGCACGAACGTCGCGCTGACGCGCCCGTTTCCGGTGGATTCGTAGGGAGTGGCAACTGCGGCGTTCATGCCTTCGAAGCGTACGCGTTCTGTGCGATGGCCGGATCGGATCCGCGTCGGGATTTCACGCGCCCACCCTGCGTTCGATCGCATCGAACAGCAGTCCGGCGATGTTGATGCCGAACTGCGCGTCGAGCTCGCGGATGCACGTCGGGCTGGTGACGTTGACCTCGGTGAGGTAGTCGCCGATCGCGTCCAGGCCGACGAACAGCATGCCGCGACGCTTCATTTCCGGGCCGACCTGCGCGGCGATCCAGCGGTCGCGCTCGCTCAGCGGACGGCCTTCGCCGCGCCCGCCGGCGGCGAGATTGCCGCGGAATTCGTCGCCCTGCGGAATGCGCGCCAGGCAGTAATCCACCGGCTCGCCATCGACCAGCAGGATGCGCTTGTCGCCATCGGTGATCTCCGGCAGATAGCGCTGCGCCATCGCGAGGCTGTGGCCGCCCTGCGTCAGCGTTTCCAGGATCACGTTGAGGTTCGGCTCGCCGGCATGCGCGCGGAAGATCGAACGCCCGCCCATGCCGTCCAGCGGCTTGAGCACCGCGTCGGTGTGTTCGTTGACGAAAGCCTTCAGCGCCGCGGGATCGCGGCTCACCAGCGTCGGCGGGCAGCACTGCGGGAACAGCAGCGCGGCGAGCTTCTCGTTGTAGTCGCGCAGGCCCTGCGGGTCGTTGACGATCAGCGCGCCGGCATCCTGGGCGAGGCCGAGGATCTGCGTGTCGTGGATGTATTCGCTGTCGACCGGCGGGTCCTTGCGCATGAGCACGACCTGGCCGCGGCCGAAGTGCAGCGGTGCGAAGTCGCCCAGCTCGTACCAGCCGTTCTTGTCGTCGCGCACCTGCAGCGGGGCGACGATCGCCTGCGCCTTGCCGTCGCGGACGGACAGCCCGCCGGGGCGGACGTAATGCAGCCGGTGCCCGCGACGCTGGGCTTCCAGGAGCATGGCGAAGGTGGAGTCCTTGGCGATCTTGATCGACCCGATGGGGTCCATCACGACGACGATGTCGAGCGGCATGGCGTTGGCGGGGGCGAGGGTCGGGCGATGGTAGCAGGGGGCGGGAGCACGGCGGTGCGCTGGCCTTCCCGGGGGAAAAAGCGGTTCGTCCGGCGGCGCCGACCGCACGCCCGACTACTGAGACCCGTGTCCCGGCTTGAAGCCCGGGTGCTCGGAAACGTCACTTCTTTCCGGTATATGCAATGCGCGTGCCCACATCGTCGCGTGACCGCTCCCGGCGGTCCCACCAGCACGATCCGGATGCGGACCGGCCCGGCCGGCTCCGCGGCGCATTCAGCTTGCCCGCAGAAAACGCTGCTTGACAGCTTCCGCGCGGCTTGGAATAAAGGCGACTGGCGAAGTGCACGCACACGGCGGCATTCGCATGGGGGAATTCGAAAATGCTAGACGAGGTCCGCAACGGCAGCCTCGGCGGTCTGAAGGTCATGGTCATCGATGACTCGAAGACGATCCGCCGAACCGCCGAGACGTTGCTCAAGCGCGAGGGCTGCGAGGTGGTGACCGCCACCGACGGCTTCGAGGCGCTGGCGAAGATCGCCGATCAACAGCCGCAGATCATCTTCGTGGACATCATGATGCCGCGGCTGGATGGTTACCAAACCTGCGCGTTGATCAAGAACAACCACCTGTTCAAAGGCACTCCGGTCATCATGCTGTCGTCCAAGGACGGCCTGTTCGACAAGGCACGCGGTCGCATCGTCGGCTCCGAGCAGTACCTCACCAAACCATTCACACGCGAAGAACTGCTCGACGCGATCCGCACGCACGTAAACGCCTGACCGGGGGGTAGGGCACAAATGGCACGTATTCTTCTGATCGAGGACTCGCCGACCGACACGGCGGTCCTGACCCAGCTCCTGGAGCGCAACGGACATCAGGTCCTGGCCTCGGGCAATGCCGAGGACGGCATCGAGACCTGCAAGCGCGAGAAGCCGGACCTGGTGATGATGGACGTCGTGCTTCCGGGCATGAACGGCTTCCAGGCGACCCGCGCGCTGTCGCGCGACGCCGACACCAGCACCATCCCGGTGCTGATCGTCAGCACCAAGGGCATGGACACCGACAAGGCCTGGGGCATGCGCCAGGGCGCGCGCGACTACATCGTCAAGCCGCCGCGCGAGGACGAACTGATCGCCCGCATCAACGCCCTGCTGGGCGCCTGAGGCGGGACCGCGATGCTGCAGTCGCCCTTCGACGTGCTGGTGGACTACGAGCGCCGCAGCCTGGCGCACGTGGTCGGCCTGCCCGAACAGCTCGACGCCCCCGGCCTCTGGCGCGGCGTGGGCTATCGCATCGGCGCCCGCCGCCTCGCGTCGGGGTTCGGCGAAGTGCTGGAAATCCTGCCGCTTCCGCAGGTCACCCAGGTGCCGGGCGCGCAGCCCTGGCTGCTGGGTCTGGCCAACGTGCGCGGCAACCTGCTCCCCATCGTCGACCTCAAGCAGTTCCTCGAAGGCGAGCGCACCGTCCTGCACGAGAGCCAGCGCATCCTGCTCGTCCGCCAGCCCGGCGGCGACGTGGCGGTGCTGATCGACGAGCTCTACGGCCAGCGCAGCTTCCACGAGCAGCACCGCATCGAACTTTCGCCCGAGCAGGCCGACGACGAAGCCGTCGTCGCGCTGACGCAGGGCCGTTACGCGAACTTCGTCGAGCGCGGTTACCGCCTCGACGCACACACGTGGGGCATCTTCAGCCTGGACAGGCTTGCCCGCACTCCCGAATTCCGCCAGGCGGCGTCCGACATGCCGCACCGCATCAGCAACGTTGAGGTTCAACCATGAGCACTGTTATGGATAGCGCTGCCGGCAAGGGCCGCAATCTTGGCGTCAACACCTGGCTGATCGTGCTGGGCGTCTCGGTGCTCATCTTCGGTTTGAACACCGGCTACGCAACATGGAAGGCCGCGCGCCTGGGTGGTGCGAGCTCCTCGGCTTCCGACTTGCAGGTGAACTCGCAGAAGCTCGCCGTGCAGGGCCAGGAAGCGGTGAGCGGCGACGCCGCCGCGTTCGCCGCGTTCAAGGAAACGCGTTCGGCGATCGTGCAGGACGTCGAGCAGCTCAACGCCAACTTCGGCGGTACCGCCGGTGTGTCCGGCCCGATCCAGACCGTCACCAGCACCTGGGCGCCGCTGGGCAAGAGCGCCGACCAGGTGGTCGCGTCCGAAAAGGCCGTGCTGGCGCTGGCCGGCAACGCCGACAGCTTCTCCAGCCGCGTGCCGCAGCTGCAGGCGAGACTGGACGAACTCGTCCGCGCGATGTCGGCCTCCGGCTCGCCGTCCTCGCAGGTCTACATCGCCCTTCGCCAGGTCGTGCTGTCGGGCAAGATGGCCGAGCGCATCACGCAGATCCGCGCCGGCGGCAGCGGCGCCGCCCTCGCCGGTGAAGCGCTGGGTCGCGACGCGGCGGTGTTCGGCAACGTGCTGACCGGCCTGCGCAAGGGCGACGCCGCGTTCGGCGTGACCCCGCTGGGCAACGCCAACGCCATCGCCGCCCTCGGCCAGGCCGAGACGTTGTGGCTGGAAATGAAGAAGGACCTGGACGCGATCCTGTCCTCCTCGCAGAACCTGTTCGCCGCGCAGGCCGCGGCCGAGTCGATCACCGGCGGCTCCAACAAGCTGCTGACCGACAGCCAGGCGCTGTTCCGCGCCTTCACCTCGTTCGGCTCGGTGCGCAGCACCAACCCGATCGGCCACATCCTGGTGTCGATCGTTTCCGGCCTCATCGCGCTGTTCGCGATCGTGTTCCTGGTCGTCTCGCTGAACAGCCAGCAGAAGAAGCGCTACCTGACCACGAAGGAACTCAACGACCGCAACCAGGAGGCGATCATGCGCCTGCTGGACGAAATGGGTTCGCTCGCAGAAGGCGACCTGACCGTAAAGGCGACCGTGACCGAGGACATGACCGGCGCGATCGCGGACTCGATCAACTTCGCCGTCGAACAGCTGCGCAGCCTCGTGCAGACGATTACCGACACCTCGGTGCAGGTCGCCGCCAGCGCGCAGGAAACGCAGGCCACCGCCATGCACCTGGCCGAGGCCGCCGAACACCAGGCGCAGGAAATCAACTCCGCCTCCAGCCGTATCAGCGAAATCGCGGCGTCGATCAACCAGGTGTCGCGCAACTCGGCCGAATCGGCGGACGTGGCGCAGCGCTCGGTGCAGATCGCGACCAAGGGTGCGGGCGTGGTGCGCCAGACGATCGCGGGCATGGACAGCATTCGCGACCAGATCCAGGAAACCTCGAAGCGAATCAAGCGACTGGGTGAGTCGTCGCAGGAAATCGGCTCGATCGTGGAACTGATCAACGACATCTCGGAACAGACGAACATCCTCGCGCTGAACGCCGCGATCCAGGCGGCCTCGGCGGGTGAAGCGGGCCGCGGCTTCGCGGTCGTGGCCGACGAAGTGCAGCGACTCGCAGAACGCGCATCGAACGCGACCAAGCGAATCGAAACGCTGGTCCAGACGATTCAGTCCGACACCAACGAAGCGGTGTCCTCGATGGAACAGACGACGTCCGAAGTGGTCGCCGGTGCGCGACTGGCCGAAGACGCGGGTACGGCACTGGGCGAGATCGAAAAGGTGTCGAGCGACCTGTCCAACCTCATTCAGGGCATCTCGAGCGCGGCGCAGCAGCAGTCCAGCGCGGCATCGAACATTACCGCCACGATGAACACCATCCAGTCGATTACCGCGCAGACGTCGCAGGGTGCGAACCAGACCGCCGCGTCGATTGGAAACCTGGCGCAACTGGCCGCCGACCTGCGCCGCTCGGTCGCCGACTTCAAGCTGCCGGCCTGACGGGCGGATCGGAACAAGGTCGGTCACGATGAACAGCTTCAGCCCCGGATGGCGCCTCGGCCGCAGGTCGCGCCACCTTGCATCCATGCGAGGTGAGCGATGACCGTGATGCGCGAAGCCATCGACACCACCACGCTCGGCTGGATCAAGCCCGAGCTGGACGAAACCCTGCGCCAGGCCCAGCAGGAAATCGAGGCGTACGCCGAGAACCCGGCCGACGCCAGCCGCATGCGCCAGTGCGCCGAACAGCTGCACCAGGTGCACGGCACGCTGCGCATGGTCGAGCTGTACGCCCCGGCGATGGTGGCCGAGGAAATGGAGCGCCTGGCGCTCGCGCTGCAGCAGGGCAAGGTCGCCGACCGCGACGACGCCTGCGCGGCGCTGATGCGCGGCGTGGTCCTGCTGCCCGACTACCTGGAGCGCCTGCAGGGCGGCCATCGCGACATTCCGATCGTGCTGCTGCCGCTGCTCAACGAACTGCGCGCCACGCGCGGCGAGGCGGGCCTCAACGAAAGCGTCCTGTTCGCGCCGGACCTCGACCGTCCGCTGCCGGCGAACCTGCCGAGCGCGCTGCCGGCGGCCGCACCCGTTCGCGGTGCGACCTCGCCGCACCTGGCCGCCCTGCGCGATGCGCTGGCGAACTGGCCGGAAGACGGCAACCCGTCGCAGCCCGAGAAGCTTTCGACCGCGATCGACGGCCTGCTCGGCGAAGTCGTGCTCGAACCCGTGCGCCGCATGCTGTGGGTCGCTTCCAGCGTCGCCGGCGCCCTGCGCGACGGCGCGCTGCCGGCCACGCGCGCGCTGCGCCAGGCCTTCGGCGGCGTGGAGCGCGAAGCGCGCCTGATGCTCGCCGACGACGGCTTCGGCGCGCACCGCTCCGAACCCGCCGCCGAACCGACCCGCCAGCTGCTGTACCACGTCGCCCACAGCGACGGCCGCCACCCGGCGCTGGACGATCTGCGCCACACCTTCGAACTCGCCGCGCACCTGCCCAGCGAGTCCGAACTCGAACACGCCCGCGGTTCGCTGTCCGGCCGCAACCGCGCGCTGCTGGACACCGTTGCGGCAGCGATCAAGGAAGACCTGCTGCGCGTCAAGGACGCGCTCGACCTGCACCTGCGCACCGGCCAGACCGACGTCGCCGAACTCAAGCCGCAGGTGGAAGCGCTCGGCCGCGTCAGCGACACGCTCGGCATGATGGGACTGGGCGTCGCCCGCACCGTCGTGCTGCAGCAGCGAGATGCGATGCACGACATCGTCTCGGGCAGGCGTCCGGCCGATGAAGGCGCGCTGCTCGACGTCGCCGGTGCACTGCTTTACGTCGATGCCTCGCTGGACGACCAGGTCTCGCGCCTGGGCCTGCCCGACGCCGGCGCCGAAGACGACCTGCTCGCCGGCGAGGCGCGCAAGGTGCTCGACGTGCTCGTGCGCGAAGCCATCGCCAACTTCGGCGATGCGCGCCAGGCCTTCGTTGCGTTCGTCGAAACCAACTGGGATCACGCCGAACTGGCCGAAGTCCCGCGCGTGCTGGACGAAGTCGCCGGCGCGCTGCGCATGCTCGAGCTGCCGCAGCCGGCCGACTACCTCAGCGGCGTGAAGCGCTATACCGAGGTCGAGCTGATCGGCCGCAAGCGCGTGCCCAACGGCCAGCAGCTGGACACGCTCGCCGACGCGCTCGCCAGCCTCGAGTACTACCTCGAAGCGCTGCGCGAGCAGCGCCCGAACCGCAACCACATCCTCGACATCACGCGCCAGAGCCTGGAAACGCTGCGCTACTGGCCGCTGCCGGAATTCGACATCGCCGCCACGATGGCGCCGAGCTCGCCGATCAGCCGCGAGGAGCTGGCGCGCGTTCCGGACTTCGAACTGACCGACGAGATCACGCTCGGCACGCCGACCGCGCCGGCGTTCGACGCCAACGCGCTGGCGCCCTCGCCGACGCTGGCCGCCGAAGTGCCGGTCGCGCAGGTGGCCGCCGCGGCGCCGACCGCGCCGACTCCGGTGCCGGCTCCCGCGCCGGTCGCGAGCACGCCGCAGCAGATCGCCGCCGGCGGCTTCGAACACAGCGACGACATCGACGACGAGATCCGCGAGGTCTTCCTCGAGGAACTCGACGAGGAGATCCGTCATCTCGGCGACCTGCTGCCCGAATGGCACGCGTTGCCGGAAGACAGCGAGCGCCTGCGCCCGATCCGCCGCGTGTTCCACACGCTGAAGGGCTCCGGCCGCCTCGTCGGTGCCAAGACGCTCGGCGAATTCAGCTGGAAGATCGAGAACCTGCTCAACCGCGTGCTCGACGGCACGCGGCCGGCGAGCCCGGCGGTCATCGGCCTGGTCGGCCATGCCTACGCCACGCTGCCGCAGTTGCACGCCGCGCTGCGCAACGAAGGCGCCATCACCGCCGACCTGCCGGCGATGGAAGCCCACGCCGATCGCCTGGCCGAAGGCGACGAAACGCCGTACACGCCCGCGCCGCCCAAGGCCGAAGCGGTCGTGGAACCGGTGGTCGAGCCGATCGAGCCTGTCGTGGAGCCGGTCTTCGAGCCGCTGGCCGAAGAGATCACGCTCGAAGCGGTCAGCTTCGACGGCCTGGACGGCGCGATCGAAGTCGAGGAAATCAGCTTCGACGACGTGCCCGCGCCGGAGCTCGCGGCCGAAGACATCGCACCGGTGCTGGAGCCGGAACCGGGCGTGCCGGCATCGGTCGACTCGGTGCTGCTGGAAATCCTGGACGCCGAAGTCAGCGGCCACCTCGCGACGATCGAGCAGTGGCTGGCCGCATCGCAGCCGCAGCCGGCCGACGATGGCCTGCAGCGCGCGTTCCACACGCTCAACGGTGCCTTCGCGATGACCGAAGTGCCGGTGATCACCGAGATCACCGGTCCGACCGAGGTGTACGTAAAGCGCCTGCTGGCCTCCGGCCAGCCCGCCAGCGCCGAAGGCGTGGCCGCGATGGGCGAGGTCGCCGACGCGATCCGCCGCACGCTGGCGACGCTGAAGACGCCGTCCCCGCGGATCCCGGTGTTCGCCGGCCTTGCCGATCGCATGCGCGCCCTGCGCGACAGCCTGCCTGACGCGCGCCAGCCGATGCCGCAGGAAGCGGTCGAGGCCGAGCATGCGTTCACCGCGATCGACCTGAGCGAGTTCACCGACCTGGCCGCCGACGTCGGCCCGGACTACCTCTCCGATCCGGCCCACGCCGAGCGCATCGAGACCGAGCTGGCCGAAGCCCGCCGCATCGAGGCCGAGCGCGAGGCGATCGAGCGCGCCAACGCCGAGCGCATCGAAGTCGAACGCCTGGAAGCGGAGCGTTTCGCGCTGGAAGAACAGCAGCGCGAAGCCGAGCGCCTGGCGCTGCTCAAGCGCGAGGAAGATGCGCGCGCCGAAGCGGAGCGTCGCGAAGCCGAACTGCTCGCCGCCGAGGCCGCCGAAGCCGAGCGCATCGCCGCGGAGCTGGCCGAAGCCGCACGTGCGGACGCCGAGCGTGCCGCGGCGGAAGAAGCCGCGCGCATCGAGGCCGAGCGTCTCGCCGCCGAACACGCCGCTGCCGAAGAGGCCGCACGGGCCGAAGCGGAACGCGTCGAGTCCGAGCGCATCGAGGCCGAACGTCTTGCCGCCGAGCAGGCCGAAGCCGAGCGTCTCGCCGAAGAGCGTGCAGCCGAAGAGCGCGCCGAGCGCCTCGCCGCCGAAGCCGCGCATCAGGCTGCCGTCGAGGCCGCCATGGCCGAGCGCCAGGCCGCCGTCGCGCTGGCCGAACAGCAGCGCATCGAAGCGCAGCTGCTGGAAGCCGAACGCATCGCCACCGAGCGCCTCGAAGCCGAGCGCCTGGAAGCGGCGCGCATCGCCGACGAGGAAGCCGAGTACGCGCGCCTGGAGGCCGAATACGCCGAAGCCGATCGCGTCGCCAGCGAACAGCATGCGGCGATCGAAGCCGCTTCGCTGGAAGCGGCAGCCGTCGGCCACGCCTTCGTCGACGCGCCCGCCATCGGCGACATGCGCGACGAGCTGCCCGAGGCGCAGGAACTCACGCAGGACGCGCTGGCCGAGCTGCCTTCCGACGCGCCGGCGCACGACTTCGCCTCCATTCCGTCCATCGAGGCGCAGGAGCCGGCCGTGGCCGCGCTCATCGCGCAGGCGCTGGCCGGTGCCGACGATCCGGACGAAGCGCTGGACCTGAGCGAGCTCGACCCGGAACTGGTCGACATCTTCGTAGAGGAAGCCAGCGACCTGCTGGACCACTCCGACGGCCTGCTCGCGCAGCTGCGCGAGGCGCCGACCGAGCGCGAATCGCTGGTCGGCCTGCAGCGCGACCTGCACACCATCAAGGGTGGCGCGCGCATGGCCGGCATCATGGCCGTGGGCGAACTCGGCCACGCCATGGAATCGCTGCTCGAAGGCGTGGTGGAAAACCGCTGCGAACTCGGCCGCGACGGCGTGCCGCTGCTCGAGCGCGGATTCGACCGCCTGCATGCGATGGTCACCCGCGTCGGCGACCGCCGCGCGATTGCGATGCCCGAAGCGCTCATCGCCGAGTTCGACGCGCGTTCGCGCGGCGAGACGACGCTGGGCGACCTGGCCGCTGCCGCGCAGGCCGCCGCTCCGGTCGTCGCGACGGCGAAGCCCGCCGCGCCGGTCGTCGAGGCCGCGCACGACGAGCCGCATCACGTCGACCTCAAGCCGCTGTCGGCGCCGATCAGCGACCAGCCGCTGACCGACGACGACGACATCGGCGTGCGCGCCCCGCAGGAACAGGTGCGTATCCGCGCCGACCTGCTGGACCGCCTCGTCAACTACGCCGGTGAGGTCGCGATCTACCGCGCCCGCCTGGAGCAGCAGCTCGGTGCATTCCGTGGCGCCATCGCCGAAATGGCGGCGACGAACACGCGTATGCGCGACCAGCTGCGTCGTCTGGAAATCGAAACCGAAGCGCAGATCGTCGCGCGCTACCAGCGCGAGGGCGACGACGGCGAGCAGGCATTCGATCCGCTTGAACTCGACCGCTTCTCGACGCTGCAGCAGCTGTCCCGCGCGCTCGCCGAATCGGCGGCCGACCAGGTCAGCCTGCAGACCACGCTCGACGACCTGACGCGCCAGTACGAAACGCTGCTGCTGCAGCAGTCGCGCGTGAGCTCGGACCTGCAGGAAGGCCTCATGCGCACGCGCATGGTGCCGTTCGACGGCCTGCTGCCGCGCCTGCGCCGCGTCGTGCGCCAGGCGTCGGGCGAACTGGGCAAGCATGTCGCGCTCAAGCTCGACGGCACCCAGGGCGAACTCGACCGCAACGTGCTCGAGCGCATGACCGCTCCGCTGGAGCACATGCTCCGCAACGCCGTCGCGCATGGCCTGGAAACGCCGGACACGCGCAAGAAGGCCGGCAAGCCGGACGAGGGCACGATCCGCATCGCGGTGCGCCGCGAAGGTTCCGAAGTCGTGCTGGAAGTCGGCGACGACGGCGCCGGCCTCAATCGCGAGGCGATCCTGCGCCGCGGCCACGAGCGTGGCCTGGTGCCGGAAGGCGCCACGCTGTCCGACGCCGCGATCGACGCGCTGATCCTGGAACCGGGCTTCTCCACCGCCGAATCGGTCAGCCGCCTGGCCGGCCGTGGCGTGGGCATGGACGTCGTCGCCAGCGAAGTCCGCCAGCTCGGCGGCACGCTGGACATCGCGTCCGTCCCCGGCAAGGGCGTCACCTTCACGCTGCGCCTGCCGCAGACGCTGGCGGTCACCCAGGCCGTGTTCGTGCGCATCGGCGAGACCACCTTCGCCGTGCCGATCGCCTCGGTCCGCGGCGTGGGCCGCATCGCCCGCGATCGCCTGGACATGGTCGACGCGACCTACCGCTACGGCGGCGAGGACTACGCGGTGCACGACCTCGGCACGCTGGTCGGCCATGGCACCGCCAAGGCCGAAGGCGCGCTGCAGATGCCGCTGCTGCTGATCCGTTCGGGCGACCTGCGCGCCGCGGTGTGCGTCGACCAGGTCGTCGGCAACCGCGAAATCGTGGTGAAGCCGGTCGGACCGCAGGTGGCGTCGGTGCCGGGCATCTTCGGCGCGACCATCATGGGCGACGGCCGCGTGGTCGTGATCCTCGACGTCGCACCGCTGGTGCGCCGCCAGGCGCTGCTGCCGCGCGACCATGTCGTCGCGCCGGTCGCAACGGTCGAAACGCGTCGCGTTCCGCTGGTCATGGTGGTCGACGACTCGGTCACCATGCGCAAGGTCACCGGCCGCGTGCTTGAACGCCACAACCTCGAGGTCCTCACCGCGAAGGACGGCATCGACGCGCTGGAGCGCATGGTCGAGCGCGTGCCTGACCTGATGCTGCTGGACATCGAAATGCCGCGCATGGACGGCTACGAGCTCGCCACCGCGATGAAGGGCGACGCGCGCCTGCGCGGCGTGCCGATCGTGATGATCACTTCGCGTACCGGCGACAAGCATCGCCAGCGTGCGTTCGAGATCGGCGTGGAGCGCTACCTGGGCAAGCCGTACCAGGAGCCGGAACTGATGCGCAACGTGTACGACCTGCTGGGCATCGATGCGGGGGCGACGCGGAATGAGTGAGTCCTCCCGTCGCGCGGTCCTTCTGGCGCGACCGGGCGCAGCCTGCGAACGACTGCGTTCGGCCTTGTCCGACGCGGGCGCGCACGTCGTCCTGGAAGCCGATCCGACCACGCTGCAACTCGAAGCGCTGGGGCAGGTTGCGCCGCAGGTGATCGTCGTCGCGCTGGATCCGGTCACCGAGGACGTGATCGAGAAGTTCGATCCGGTGCTGGCCGATCCCTCGGTCGAAGTGATCTACGAGGAAGCCGCGCTGGCGGCCACGCGCGAGGGCTGGGACCTGGCGCGCTGGGCGCGTCATCTCGGCGCGAAACTGCACGGCCATGGCGACGTACTGCCGCCGGGCCATGAACCCGAAGGCATGGAACCGCCGGAGCCGATCGTGCAGCGTCCGGCCGAAGCCGTCGCTCCGGTCGCGCCCGTCGAAGCGCCGCGCGCCGTCGCGCCGGTGCAAGCGCCTGCCAATGCGCCGGCGCTCGTCGAGGCCGCTCCGTTCGCGGCGCTCTCGCTCGCTCCGGTCGAAGAGAGGCCCGTGGTGCAGGCCGCCGTGTCGCTCGATGCCGTTGAGCACGTGGCAGTCGCCGAACCCACACTGGAACTGACGGTCGACGAACAGCAGGTCCAGTACACGCACGAGGCCAGCTACAGCCCCTTCGATCCGGTCGCCGCCGAAGCCAGCTTCGACGACGAGCCGGTCGAACTGGCGCCGGTGCTGACCGACATCGAACTGACGTTCGCGTCCGACGCGCCGATGGTTGCGGCCGACGCCATCGACGTATCCGCCGAACTGGTCGTGCAGCCGTTCGAATCGAGCTTCGA
Source organism: Lysobacter soli (assembly GCF_003382285.1). GTDB lineage: Bacteria > Pseudomonadota > Gammaproteobacteria > Xanthomonadales > Xanthomonadaceae > Lysobacter_J > Lysobacter_J soli. The sequence continues at coordinate 53,910 of NZ_QTJR01000012.1, read as the reverse complement.
CTACGAAGTGGCTGAAACCACGACGCCGGTGTTCGAATCTCCCGTCTTCGACGCCCCAACGCTGGAAGCCTCGCTTCCCGAGGTCATCGAAACGCCCGTGTTCGACGCGCCGGCTGCGCCGGTGCTGATGTTCGAGGCCAGTCGCGATGGCGCGTCAGCGTCGGCTGCGCCGAAGCCGGAAGCGCCGGCCGCCCCCGATTGGTCGTTCACCGACGACACCACCGACGCCGCCGCGTCCGTCGCGCGCGACGCCGACCCGAACCACAAGTTCCAGCGCGACCTCGGCGACATCGAGCGACGCATTTCCTCGCTCGAACTGGTCGAGGACCGCGTCGTGGCGCAGCTGGGCGGCGCGATCCTGGTGCTTGCCGGCATCGGCGGTCCGGATGCGGTGCGCCAGCTGCTCGGCGGCCTGCCGGAAGAATTCCCGCGCCCGGTGCTCGTGCAGCAGCGCCTCGACGGCGGCCGTTACGACCGCCTCGTCGCGCAGATGCAGCGCGCCACGCCGCTGCAGGTGCGCCTGGCCGAGCCGGGCCTCATCGCCATGGCCGGCACGATCTACATCCTCCCGGCCGACATCGGCATCACGGTGAGCGAGTCGGGCATGCGCTTCGTCGAAGGCGGCGGCGACGTGCTCGCCATGCTGCCGCCGGGCGACTCCGCGGTGCTGATGCTCAGCGGCGCCGATCCGGCACAGGTCGATGCGGCGATGAAGCTGTCCGGCAGCGGCGCGCTCGTCGCCGGCCAGGCGGCGGACGGCTGCTACGACGCGGCCGCGGCATCGGCACTCATCGCGCGCGGCGCGCAATCGGGCCAGCCTGCCGACCTGTCGGCACGCCTGGCCGAACGCTGGCGCTGAGCGACAAGGAACACGACATGGCCACCGAACACGTCCAAGCTTCCGGCGCTTCCGAAAACGACATCCGGGGCGTCCTGATCCAGGTCGCCGGCGGGCGCCTGCTGCTGCCCAACGCGACCATCGCCGAGGTGCTGTCCTACGCCGAACCAGACGCCGTCGCCGGCGCACCGGACTGGCTGCTGGGCCGCATCCGCTGGCGCGGCTGGCAGCTGCCGCTGATCGCCTTCGGCCGCTTCTCGGGCCTCGCCAACGAGCGCGGCGGCCTGGGCAGCAAGGTCCTGGTGCTGCGCGCGCTGGGCGGAAACACGCCGGTCGAAGGTCGCCGCACTCCGTATTTCGCGCTGCTGACGCAGGGCTTCCCGCGCCTGGTCACCGTGGCCCGCGACACGCTGATGGTCGTCGACGACCACAACGCACTGCCCAACGGCGTGCAGGCGCGCGTGCTGCTGAACGAAGACGCGGCGTTCCTGCCCGATCTCGGCACGATCGAAGACCAGATCGGCATCGCGCTCGCGCAGGCGCAGGCCGCTTGAGCCGAACCCCGATGCCGGGGCTCGACAAGAAACTCGAACCTGCACCGCGCGCTGACGGGAACGCCGTCGGCGCGCAGCGTCGAAGTGCCGCGCGTTACGCCTCCGTCGACGCGCTGCGCGGCCTGACCGTCGCGGCGATGCTGCTCGTCAACAACCCCGGCGACTGGGGACACGTCTACGCGCCGCTTGAGCACGCCGCGTGGCACGGCTTCACGCCGACGGACCTGATCTTCCCGATGTTCCTCTTCATCGTCGGCGTGTCGATCGCGCTGGCGCTGATGCCGCGCGTCGAGCGCGGCGATGACCGCCGCGTCCTCACGAAGACCGTGCTCGTCCGCGGCGCACGCATCCTCGGCCTCGGGTTGCTGCTGCACGTGTGCGCGCTGTGGGCGTTCGACCTGGCGCACTACCGCGTGCCGGGCGTACTGCAGCGCATCGGTCTGTGTTTCGCAGCGGTCGGCGTGCTTGCGCTGCACACGCGGCAACGCACGCAATGGGTGGCCTTCGCCGCGCTTCTGCTGGCGTATGGCGCACTGCTCGCGGCAGGCGGCACGCTGGAGCCGTTCGTGAACATCGCCAGCCGCATCGACCACGCACTGCTCGGCGTTCACGTATACCAGCTCGATCCGGCGACCGGTCGCGGCCACGATCCCGAAGGGCTCGTCAGCACGCTCGGGGCATTGGCGACGACGCTGTTCGGCCTGCGCGCAGGCGACTGGCTGCGTCGTGGCGACCGCCGCACGCTGGTGATCGCAGGTGCACTCGCGATCGCAGCGGGCCTCGCGTGGTCGCTGTTGCAGCCGCTCAACAAGAACCTGTGGACGCCGTCGTACGTGCTGTGGACCGGTGGCCTCGCGTGCTGGATCCTCGCGCTGTTCCACTCGCTCATCGACCTGCGCGGCTGGCCGCCGGTAGGCCGCACGTTCGGCGTGAATGCGATCGCCGCCTACGCCGGCTCGGCGTTCATGCTCTACGCGCTGGTCGCCTTCGGCTGGCTCGATCCGCTCTACCAGCATGCGTTCGCCAGCTGGATCACGCCGCGGTTCGGGCCGTATGTCGCGTCGCTGGCGTACGCCGTCGCCTTCGTGCTGGTGTGGTGGATGGTCGTGCGGGTGCTGGATGCGCGGAAGGTCTACTTCAAGATCTGATCAGGGCAGGAGCCCATTCGATGGAGTTCATCAGGCGATTCCACGACAGCGGCGATCTGGCCGACGTTCGGGAGCTGTTGAGGAGCAAAGGCATCCCAACGCACGTAGCGCCGGGCGGGGGCCGTAGTCCCAGCTTCTGGGCGCTGTTCTGCTGCATCAACGAACAGGCTGACGATGTTCGCCGGCTGCTGCACGACCCTTCGCACGAACCGAGTCTGAAGGTGGATGCAGAAGCGTTCGAGGCGATGCTGGAGCACACGGACACTTCGCTGCTGACTCGCTACGCGACCGTTGTCGCCACCGTCGTGTTCGTCCTCTTCGCCTTTCTGGTGGCGCTGCTCTCGATGCGTTATCACTGAGCGTCGCCGCGTCGTACGTCAACACTCAGGCGAAATCCCCGAACTTCGCCTGCAACGCCGCAATCGCCGCCAGCCCCGCGGTTTCGGTGCGAAGAATGCGGGGGCCGAGCTTCAGGCCGCGGAAGCCCGCCGCGCGCAGTTGCGTCCGGTCGAGGTCGGACCAGCCGCCTTCCGGGCCGATCGCCACGTACACCGGTTGAGAGACATCTAGATCGAGCGTGCCGAACGAGAACTCGCCTTCCGGATCGAGGATCAGGCGCAATCCACCCGCCGGAAGCGCGGCCAGCGCGGCCGAAAGCGACACCGGCGCGACGACCTCCGGCACGAACGCACGGCCGCTCTGCTCGCACGCCGACGATACGACGCTGCGCCAATGCGCCAGCCGCTTCTCCGCGCGCGCCTCGTCGAGCTTCACCTCGCTGCGCTGCGACCACAGCGGATGGAAGGCGGTCGCGCCCAGCTCGGTGGCCTTCTGCAGTATCAGGTCCATCTTCTCGCCGCGCGCCACGCCCTGCAGCAGCACGAGCTTCAGCGGCGATTCGCGCGAAACCGGCTCGGAAGATTCGATCGCGACGCGCAGTTCGCGCTTGGTTGAGGACACGATGCGCGCGGCGTAATCGTGGCCGTCGCCGTTGAACAGTACGCAGGCATCGCCGACGCCCAGGCGCAACACGCGCACGAGGTGCGCCGCCGCGCTTTCGGGCAGCGCGACTTCGCGGCCGACGCTGAGCGATTCGTCGACGTGGACGCGGGTCAGGCGCATGCGGCTTCCTCGATGGCGTGGTCGATCGCCGCACGCGTGGTGTCGGCGAGCAGTTGCAGCGCGTCGTCGTCGACGCAGTACGGCGGCATCCAGTACAGCACGTCGCCGAGCGGGCGCAGCAGCACGCCGCGTTCGAGCGCGGCGCGATATGCGCGAAGGCCGATGCGCGCGCCTGCATCGAACGGCGTGCGCTTGTCGCCACGGCGCGTGAGTTCGAAGGCGACGATCATGCCGGCCTGGCGCACGTCGGCGACGTGCGGATGGTCCGCGAACGGCGCAGCGAGCGTCGCCATGCGTTGCGACGTATCGCCATTGCGCACGATCACGTCGTCCTGCTCGAGGATCGCCATCGATGCCAGCGCCGCCGCGCATGCGAGCGGATTGCCGGTGTAACTGTGCGAATGCAGGAACGCCTTCTCGCGCGATACGTCGAGGAAGCCGTCGTAGATCGACTGCGTCGCGAGCACCGCCGCCAGCGGCAACGCGCCGCCGGTCAGGCCTTTCGACAGGCACAGAAGGTCGGGCTGCACGCCGGATTGTTCGGACGCGAACAGCGTGCCGGTGCGGCCGAAACCGACGGCGATCTCGTCGCAGATCAGGAACACGCCGTGCGCGTCGCACAGTTCGCGCGCACGCTTGAGGTACGCCGGATCGTGCATGCGCATGCCGCCGGCGCATTGCACCCGCGGTTCGAGGATCAGCGCGCAGACTTCGCCCGCGTGGCGTTCGAGCAGCTCCGAGAGCGCGTCCGCGGCGCGATGCGCGCGCTGCGCCGGCGTTTCGCCTTCCTCGCACAGATATGCGTCGGGCGAGGGAGCGAACATCGCCTCGGCCAGCAGCGGCGCGTAGACGCGGCGATACAGCGGGATGTCGCCGACCGCGAGCGCGCCCAGCGTTTCGCCGTGGTAGCCGTTGTCCAGCGCGATGAACTTCGTGCGCCCGTCGATGCCGCGATTGCGGAACCAGTGGAAGGCCATCTTCAGCGCGACTTCGACCCCGGCCGAGCCGTTGTCGGCATAGAACACCTTCGCCAGCGGTTCGCGGCCGGCCTCGCGCGGCGCGATGGACAGCAGCTTCTCGGCGAGTTCGACCGCCGGCGCGTGCGAGACGCCGGCGAGGATCACGTGCTCCAGCGTCGTCGCCTGGCGCGCGATCGCCGCGGCGATGCGCGGCTCGGCGTGGCCGAAGAGGTTGGTCCACCAGCTGCTTATCGCGTCGAGGTAACGGCGTCCGTCGCGGCCGATCAGCCATGCGCCTTCGCCGCGCTCGACCGGCAACAGGGGCAGGGTGCCGGCGGGATCGAGGTGTTCGCGCATCTGCGTGCACGGGTGCCAGAGCACCGCCAGGTCGCGCTCGCGCCAGGCGGCCGCCGTGTCGTCGCGCGCTATGATGTGGTCCATTCGCTGCATCCCGCCATTCTAGCCGCGCGACCGGCCGGGACCTTCCACGCCCGACGCACGCGCCCGCTCGGATGGCATTCCGGAGCCCGCATGTCGCGTCGTCTGCCCACCATCCACCGCATCACCGAACACGACGCCGGCCCGTACCGGCTCGAACGCCTCGACCTGGAATTCGCCAACGGCGAGCGCCGCCACTACGAGCGCCTGCATGGGCGCGGGCACGGCGCGGTGGTCGTGGTGCCGATGATCGACGAGGACACCGTGCTGCTCGTGCGCGAGTACGCGGCCGGCGTGCATCGCTACGAGCTGGGACTGGTGAAGGGCCGCATCGACGCCGGCGAGACGCCCGAGCAGGCGGCCGATCGCGAACTGAAGGAAGAAGCCGGCTACGGCGCGCGCGACGTGCGCGTGCTGCGCGCGCTGACGCTCGCGCCGACGTACATGAGCCACCAGGCGCACCTGGTGATCGCGCGCGATCTGTATCCCGAGCGCCTGCCCGGCGACGAACCGGAAGAACTCGAAGTCGTGCCGTGGAAGCTCGACGCACTACACGAACTGATCCTGCGCGAGGACTTCTCCGAAGGCCGCAGCATCGCCGCCCTGTTCATCGCCCGCGAGTGGCTGAGGATGCAATCCCGATGACGTCACCTCTCCCCGATGCCGCGATCCGCGAGGATGTGATCGCGCTGGCGCACGATGCCGCCTCCGCGATCCTCGGCATCTACGACAGCGAATTCGCCGTGCAGCACAAGGACGACGATTCGCCGCTCACCGCCGCCGATCTCGCCGCGCATCGCTGCATCGTCGACGGGTTGGCGCGGATCACGCCCGATATTCCCGTGCTGTCGGAGGAGTCCGCGCACGAGGTTCCGACCGCGACGCGCCGGCAATGGCAGCGCTTGTGGCTCGTCGATCCGCTCGACGGCACGCGGGAGTTCGTCAAGCGCAACGGCGAGTTCACGGTGAACATCGCGTTGATCGTCGATGGCGTGGCCGTGTGGGGCGTCGTGCAGGCGCCGGTGACGGGCGAGCTGTGGCATGGCGGTGCGAACATTGGCGCGTTCCGTCGGCTGGGCTCGGGCGAAACCGCGATCCGCGTGCGCGCGCCGGCCACCGCGCCGCTGCGCGTGGCAGCGAGCCGTTCGCATCGCGACAGCCGCACGCAGGCGTTCATCGACCGCATGGGCGAGACCGAGCCGGTCGGGCTCGGCTCGTCGCTGAAATTCTGCAAGCTCGCCGAAGGCACGCTCGACGTGTATCCGCGGTTCGGCCCGACCAGCGAATGGGACACGGCCGCCGGCCAGTGCGTGCTCGAAGGCGCGGGCGGCGCGGTGCTCGATCCGCTGGGGCGCCCGTTCCGCTACAACCAGCGCGAGCGGATCCTCAACGGCGACTTCATCGGGCTGGGCGATGTGGCGCTGCCATGGCGGGAATGGGTGGCGCCGTAGTTCCCGGACGGCATGATCCCCGGGATGCATGGATTCCCGCCTTCGCGGGAATGACAGCCGAAACACGCAGCAACGCTCAGCGGAACGAACACGTGCACAACCCCGACGACATCCAATACCTGCTCCACATCATGTCCCGCCTTCGCGATCCGGTAGGTGGTTGCCCGTGGGATCTGGAACAGAACTTCGCCACGATCGCGCCGTACACGATCGAGGAGGCGTACGAAGTCGCCGACGCGATCGATCGTGGCGACCTGGCGGACCTGAAGGACGAACTCGGCGACCTGCTGCTGCAGGTGGTCTTCCATGCGCAGATGGCGTCGGAGCAGGGCGCGTTCTCGTTCGGCGACGTCGTCGCGGCGATCTGCGACAAGATGGTGCGCCGGCATCCGCACGTGTTCGGTGATGCGTCGGTGGAAGACGCCGACGCGCAGACCGTCGCGTGGGAAGAACAGAAGCGTCGCGAGCGCGAGGCAAGCGGTACCGAAGACCGTTCCGCGCTGGCCGGCATCGCGCGCGGCCTGCCCGAATGGCAGCGCGCGACGAAGCTCCAGAAGCGCGCCGCGCGCGTGGGATTCGACTGGCCCGATGTGACGCCGGTGTTCGCCAAGCTGCACGAGGAAATCGACGAAGTGCGCGCCGAATTCGCCGCGCTCGACGCGAATCCCGACGATGCCGCCGCACGCGACCGGCTGGAGGACGAGATCGGCGACGTGCTGTTCGTCTGCGCGAACTTGGCACGGCACGCGAACGTCGACGTGGGTGCCGCGATGCGTCGCGCGAACCTCAAGTTCGAGCGGCGTTTCCGCGCGATGGAGGCGTTGGCGCAGGCCGACGGAACATCGCTTGCCGACCTGCCGCTGCAGGCGCAGGATCGCCTCTGGAATCGCGCCAAGGCCGACGAAAAGGCCTGAGCGCCGGCCGCAGCGCATCGTCACGAGAGGACCGCATGTCGCGCTTTTCGAGCTTCCGCGAGTTCTACCCGTTCTACCTGAGCGAACACAGCCACCGCACCAGCCGGCGGCTGCATTTCATCGGCAGCTGCGGCGTGCTGGCGCTGGCCGCGCTGGCGATCGTGCGGGGCAACGCGTGGTGGCTGCTGGCCGCGTTGCTGTGCGGCTATGGCTTCGCGTGGGTCGGGCATTTCTTCTTCGAGAAGAACCGGCCGGCGACGTTCAAGCACCCGTTCTATTCGTTCGTCGGCGACTGGGTGATGTTCAAGGACATCCTGAGCGGGAAGATCCGGTTTTAGGACGCGCCGCCCGGGTTCCACTCAATCAAGGAAGATCAGCCAGGCCGCCACGACGATCATCGCGAAGCCCGCCCAGTGGTTCCACTTCAGCGGCTGGCCGAGATACCACGTCGAGAAGCCGGCGAAGACCAGTAGGGTGATGACCTCCTGCATGCCCTTGAGCTGGGGCGCCGAGTAGACTGCGCTGCCCATGCGGTTGGCGGGCACCATCAGGCAGTACTCGAAGAAGGCGATGCCCCAGCTGGCGAAGATCGCCACCGCCAGCGGCGCCGATTTGTACTTCAGGTGCCCGTACCAGGCGAAGGTCATGAAGACGTTCGAGCCCAGCAGCAGGGCGATGGGAAGGATGCGTTCAAGGGGCATGGTAAGGATTCGCTAGGGTTTCGTTCAGTTTGTGTGGGGGGCCTTCACGGCCTCTCCACTCGCGGCCCGGCAGCCTTCACAAAGCTGAAGCGTCGGGAGGTTTTGCATGCAGGGTACCGGAACACGAGATGGCGGCCTGGTCCTCATTGTCGAGGACAACCGGAACATCTCCGAGATGGTCGGTGAATACCTCGAAGGCCGTGGATTCGAGGTCGATTACGCGAGCGACGGCCTCGACGGCTATCGGCTGGCGACGGAAAACAACTACGACGTCATCGTGCTGGACCTGATGCTCCCGCGCATGGACGGCGTGGAGCTGTGCAAGAAGCTGCGCGAGGAAGCGCGCAAGTCGACGCCGGTGCTCATGCTCACCGCGCGCGACACGCTCGACGAAAAGCTCACCGGCCTGGGCGCCGGCGCCGACGATTACCTCACCAAGCCGTTCGCGATCCAGGAACTCGAAGCGCGCCTGCGCGCGCTGATCCGCCGCGAACGTCGCCAGGTGGGCGGCGAGGTGCTGAAGGTTGCCGATCTGGTGCTCGATCCGGCCAGCCTGCGCGTCACGCGCGGCGGCAGCGAGCTGCAGCTCTCGCCGATCGGCCTGCGCCTGCTGACGATCCTCATGCGCGAATCGCCGCGCGTGGTGAGCCGGCAGGAAATCGAGCGCGAGATCTGGGGCAACGGCTTGCCGGATTCGGACACGCTGCGCAGCCATCTGTACAACCTGCGCAAGACCATCGACAAGCCCTTCGACAAGCAGCTGCTGCACACCGTGCAGAGTGCGGGCTATCGCGTGGCCGACATCTCCCAGCCGCCCGAGTAATCGCACCACATGGCGCACGGACTTCCGCGCAGGATCAAACTCGCGTTCATCACGCAGGCATTGATCGGCAGCATCGTGATCACGGTGGGCATCCTGCTCACCGGCGTCATCGTGCGCCAGAAGGTCGTGGAAAAACGCGTGGAGCAGGAGGCGGAGGCCTTCTGGCAGGCCTACGCGCAGGATCCCTCGCACCGCCTGCCGGGCAGCTCGACGATGTCGAGCTACCTGGTGGTGCCGGGCAACCTGCAGGCGCCGCTTCCGGCCGAACTGCGCAGCGTCACCGGCAGCGGCGTGCAGCGCCTGCCCGACAGCGGACGCCTGGTCTACGTCGATCGTCGTCCGCAGGGCACGCTGTACATCATCTTTTCCGCATGGCTCGCCGATCAGTCGGTGCTGCTGACCGGACTGGTGTCGCTGATCCTGTCGCTGGTGACCAGCGGCGTGCTGATCTGGATGACCTACCGCACGTCCAAGCGCATGGTCACGCCGGTGAGTTGGCTGGCAAACCAGGTCGCGCACTGGGATCCGCGCGATCCCGACGCGAGCGCGATCGCCTCTGCGCATCTGCCGGCCGAAGCGGGCGACGAGGTGCGCAAGCTGTCGCGCGCGCTGACCGGCCTGTCGCAGCGCGTGGGCGATTTCGTCCAGCGCGAGCGCAACTTCACCCGCGATGCGAGCCATGAGCTGCGCACGCCGCTGACCGTCATCCGCGTCGCCACCGACCTGATGCTGGCCGATACGGAGAACAGCTCGCGCACGCGGCGTTCGCTGTCGCGCATCCAGCAGGCCGGGCGCGACATGGAGGCGGTGATCGAGGCGTTCCTGATCCTCGCGCGCGAAGCGGATGTCGCGCCGCAGAGCGAGGAGTTCGAGGTGCGCGAGATCGTCACCGCCGAGGTCGAGCGCATTCGTCCGCTGCTGGGCGACCGTCCCGTCACCGTCACCCTGCACGACGAAGGCGCGCCGCGCCTGGTCGCGCCGCCGCACGTGCTGCGGGTGATGGTCGGCAACCTGCTGGGCAACGCCGCGCGCTTTACCGAATCGGGCGAGATCGAGGTCCGCCTGATGCCCGACCGCGTGGTGATCCGCGACAGCGGTATCGGCATGTCGCCGGAAATCCTCGCCAAGGCGTTCGATCCGTTCTTCCGCGCCGATTCGGCCGACAGCGACGGCAAGGGCATGGGGCTGTCGATCGTGCGCCGGCTCGGCGAACGCTTCGGCTGGCCGGTGAGCCTGGCCAGCGCGCCGGGGCAGGGCACGACGGCGGTGATCCGGTTCACGCGGTAATGCGCGCCAGCGCTCGGTAATCTTCGGCGTCAGCCCGGTATCCGCCGGATGACGCTGGGCTCGGCTGAACGATTCCGCCGACCCGCTGTCAACGCACTGGCCGCTGGTGCGTTCGCGCCGGCATAACCCTTCGATCGAGCCCCATGAGCGCAGCCCGCCCGTCGTCCCGCAATGCCCGCAAGCCCACGCCCTGGATCCGCCACGGCATCGCCGCCGCGGTGGTGGTCGCCCTGATCGCGGGCGGCGTGTACTTCTACACAAAGCGCGGTAGCGATGCGGCCGAAGGCGCGTTCCGCACCGTGCAGGTCGAACGCGGCGATATCCGGGTCGCGATTTCCTCAACCGGCACGCTCAGCGCGATTTCCACCGTCACCGTCGGCAGCCAGGTGTCCGGCCAGGTGACCGACGTGCTGGTCGACTTCAACGATCCTGTGACCCGCGGCCAGGTCATCGCGCGCATCGACCCGAAGACGTACGAGGCGCAGATCGCGCAGGGCAACGCACAGGTCGCCAGTGCGCGTGCGTCGCTGAGCCAGGCGCAGGCGACGCTGCTCAACGCCGAACTCGATTACAAGCGCAAGGCCGATCTCGGCGCGCGCCAGCTCGTCGCGCGCAGCGACGTGGATCTTGCGAAGGCCGCGCTCGACCAGGCGCGCGCGCAGGTCAACGCGGCGCAGGCGTCGATCCGCCAGCAGGCGGCGTCCACGCAGACCACGCAGGTCAACCTGGATCGCACCGTGATCCGCTCGCCGGTGGACGGCGTGGTGCTCACGCGCAGCATCGAGCCCGGCCAGACCGTGGCTGCGAGCCTGCAGGCGCCGGAGCTGTTCACCATCGCCGAGGACCTGGCGAAGATGAAGATCGAACTGGCCGTCGATGAAGCCGACATCGGTCAGGTGCGTACCGGGCAGAACGTGTCGTTCACCGTCGATGCGTTTCCGGACCGCCAGTTCCGCGGCACCGTCGAACAGGTGCGCCTGTCGGCTACGACTACCAATAACGTCGTGACGTATCCGGTCGTCGTCACCGTCGACAACAGCGACGGCACGCTGCTGCCGGGCCTCACGGTCAACGCGGAAATCGAGGTCAGCAAGCGCGAGGACGTGCTCAAGGTGTCCAATGCCGCGCTGCGCTTCAAGCCGTCCGACGACGCGCAGTCGGCGACGCCTGCAGCGCCGGGCGCGGGTGGTCCGCGCGGCGGCTCGGGCATGCTCGACGACCTGTCGCGCACCGCGGCGTCGATGAACTTGAACGCGAACCAGCAGGCGGCGTTCGACACCGCGGCCGAAGCCGTGCGCGCGCGCCAGGCCGCGCGACAGGCGCAGGCGTCCCAGCAGGGCGGCGGCGGTGGCAATCGATTGTTCGGCGGCGGCGGTGGCCGCGGCGGCCCGGGCGGTGCCGGTGGTCCCGTGATGATCGGCGGCCCAGGCGCCGGCAACATGCAGGCGCAGATGCGCCAGCGCATGGCCGACCGCTTCAAGGAAGACTTCGCCACCTTCCGCGCGACGCTCGACGACGCGCAGAAGAAACAGTGGGACGCCGCCATCTCCAACCTCGTCAACGCCAAGCGCGTGCAGATCTACCAGCTGGTCGACGGGGCGCCGCAGGGCGTCATGGTGCGCCTGGGCGCTAGCGACGGCACCGACACGGAAATCTCGGGCGGCGGCCTCAAGGCCGGCGATCCCATCGTCACCGGCGAACGGGCCGCGCGCGAATGAGTGGCGCCTCACAGGGAAGCGATGCACGTGATGCCGCAGCCGCGCCGGTGATCCTCACCCGCGCGCTGAGCAAGACCTACGCCGCGCACACCGAAGCCGAGGTGCAGGCGCTGCGCGGCGTCGACCTGCGCATCGATCGCGGCGAATTCGTCGCGATCATGGGGCCATCCGGGTCGGGCAAGTCGACGCTGATGAACCTCATCGGCTGCCTCGACACGCCCACCTCCGGCGTCTACGAATGCGACGGCGTCGACGTCTCCACGCTCGATCCCGAAGACCTCGCTGCGCTGCGCCGGGACAAGATCGGTTTCGTCTTCCAGGGCTTCAACCTGCTGCCGCGCATGAGCGCGCTGGACAACGTCGCGATGCCGCTCGGCTACGCGCGCGTGCCGCCGCACGAACGTACCGAGCGCGCGCGCGAGGCACTGGTATCGGTCGGCCTGGGCGAACGCGTCGGCCACCGCCCGAGCGAACTGTCCGGCGGCCAGCAGCAGCGCGTGGCGATCGCGCGCGCGCTGATCAACCGGCCGCCGATCCTGCTCGCCGACGAACCGACCGGCGCACTGGACAGCAAGACGGGCGAAGAGATCCTCGCGCTGTTCAAGCGCCTGCGCGACGACGACCACACCGTCGTGCTGATCACGCACGACGCCGATGTCGCCGCGCACGCCGATCGCGTGTACGTCATGCGCGACGGCGAACTGCATCCGGAGGGCGCGGCATGAACTTCTCCGACATCCTGCGCACCGCGATCTACGCGCTGCGCGGCAACTGGATGCGCAGCGCGCTGACGTCGCTGGGCGTGATCATCGGCATCGCGGCGGTGATCGTGATGGTGTCCGTCGGCCAGGGCACGCAGCAGGAAATCGACAAGATGGTGTCGGGCCTGGGTTCGCAGCGGCTCGACATCAGCCCCGGCGCGGGTCGGGGTCCCGGCGGTGGCGGCGTGCGCATGAGTTCGTCGAGTTTCTTCACCCTCAACGAGGGTGACGTCGACGCGATCCGCAACGAGATCCCCGAAGTGCAATACGTCGCCGGCGCCCTGCGCGGCAACACGCAGGTCGTCTACGCGGAGAACAACGCGTCCACGAGCTGGCAGGGCGTGCAGGCCGATTTCTTCGACATCAACGGCTGGACGATCGCGAACGGTTCGGGCTTCGACACGCAGGATTACACCAGCGCGGGCAAGTCGGTGATCATCGGCGAGACCGTGCGGCGCACGCTCTTCGGCGACGAAACCGGCGTCGGCCAGACGATCCGCCTGGGCCGCGTGCCGTTCACCGTGGTCGGCACGCTCAATCCGAAGGGGCAGGGCGGTTTCGGCCAGGACCAGGACGACGTGGTGATGGTGCCGCTGGAAACCGCGCGTCGTCGCCTGATGGGCGCGATGGGCCTGCCGTCCGGTGCGGTGATGCAGATCGCGCTGACCGTGGCCGATGCGAAGGACCTGTCGTACACGCAGGGCGAAGTCGAAGCGCTGCTGCGCCAGCGCCATCGCATCAAGCCGGGCGAGGAAGACGACTTCAACGTGCGCAACATCTCCGAGATCGTCGCCACGCGAACGGCGACGACGCGGCTGATGTCGCTGCTGCTGGGCGCGGTGGCGACGATCTCGCTGATCGTCGGCGGTATCGGGATCATGAACATCATGCTGGTGTCTGTGACCGAACGGATCCGCGAGATCGGCCTGCGCATGGCGGTGGGCGCGGGACCGTCGGACGTGCGGCGGCAGTTCCTCGCCGAGGCGATGCTGCTGTCGCTCGGCGGCGGCGTGCTGGGCATCGTGATCGGCGTCGTCGGTGCGCTGGCGGTCGGCCGCTTCAGCGACCTGCCGGTAGCACTGAACGGACAGGTCATCGCGCTCGCGGCGACGTTCTCGATCATGACCGGCCTCTTCTTCGGCTATTACCCGGCGCGCAAGGCCTCGCAGCTGGATCCGATCGAGGCGCTGCGCCAGCAGTGAGGACGCGGGATGTCGTAAGACATCCCGGCCGAGGTTCGCCAGACCGCGACTCTGTCGCATGGGAAAAAGTCGCTATGCTCGGCCGGAGTTCCCATCCGGCCCTGCCATGCGCCTTTCGCTCCCGCTTGCCGTCCTGTTCGCCATGTCCTTCAACCTCTCCGCCGCCGAAGCGCCGGCCACCGGCAAGACGGCACTGGTCATCCATGGCGGCGCCGGCTTCGTGCCGATGCAGTCGATCACGCCGAGCGAGCGCAAGGCGTACCACGAAGCGCTGAACCGCGCGCTCGACGCCGGCAACGCCGTGCTCAGCCGCGGCGGCACCGCGCTGGATGCGGTGACCGAAGCCGTGGTCGTGCTCGAGGACGCGCCGCAGTTCAACGCCGGCAAGGGTGCGGTGTTCAACGCGAAGGGCGGGCACGAACTCGACGCGGCGATCATGGAAGGCCACACGCGTCGCGCCGGCGCGATCGCGGGCGTCACCACCATCAAGAACCCGATCAAGCTCGCGCGCACGGTGATGGAAAAGAGCCCGCACGTGATGCTCGCGGGCGAGGGCGCGGAGGCGTTCGCGGACGAACATCCCGACATCCAGCGCGTGCCCAACAGCTACTTCGATACCGACAAGCGCCTGGAGCAGCTCAAGCGCGCGCAGGCGAAGGAAGCCAAGGAAGCCGCCGACGGCAAGCGCCAGGCCTTCGACGGCACGCTCGATCCGCCGACGTACCTGGGCACGGTCGGCGCCGTCGCGCTGGATTCGCAGGGGCACATCGCCGCGGCGACCAGCACCGGCGGCATGACGAACAAGAAGTGGGGCCGCGTCGGCGACGCGCCGATCATCGGCGCCGGCACCTGGGCCGACGAACGCTGCGGCGTCTCGGGCACGGGCTGGGGCGAGTTCTACATCCGCAACGCCGTCGCGCACGACATCTGCGCGCGCGTGGCCTATCGCGGCGATTCGCTGGAAGACGCGGCGAACGAGGTGGTCAACAGGATCGTGACCAAGGCCGGCGGCGACGGCGGTGCGATCGCGCTCGACCGCGACGGCAACATCGCGATGCCGTTCAACAGCGGCAGCATGTTCCGTGGATGGATCAAGCCCGACGGCAGCCGTGGGACGGCGATTCACGAAGGGGAGTGATGCTCCCGCCGAAGGCGGGGCCCCAGGCGCGTAGCGTTCGGGTTCTCTCGCTTCGCGATTGACCTTCCTGATCGTCATTCCAGCGAAAGCTGGAATCCATTTTGATTTTGGGCTGTGCGTGCACCGCGAGCGCGAGCAGCCCGCGCGCCCCGACCCTCACCCCAACCCCTCTCCCGCGAGCGGGAGAGGGGCTGAAGCATCGCGATCCGATCGCGAGATGGCGCGAGGCAGCGCTACGCCGTCAATCCCGCCTGCTGCTGCGACCACTCGTCCATGCGGCGCTTGAGTTCGTCCGGGTCCACGTCCTCGACGTGCGTCGCCAGGCTCCACTTGTGGCCGAACGGGTCGATCACCGTGCCCATCCGGTCGCCCCAGGCCTGGTTCTCCAGCGGGCGGTCGACCTTCGCGCCGGCCTTCACCGCGCGATCGAACGACGCATCCACGTCCGGCACGTAGATCACGAACGTCGCCGTCGCGCCGCCGCGGCGCTTCGGGCCGTAGGCATCCATGTCGGGCCATTCGTCAGACAGCATCAGCATCGAATCGCCGATGCGGATCTCGGCATGTCCGATCTTGTCGCCCATCGGCAGGCGGAACACCTCCTGCGCGCCGAGTGCATCGCGATAGAAATCGAGCGCGGCGACGGCGTCGTCGACGATCAGGTAGGGCGTGACGCTGTGGTAACCCTCGGGAGTGGTGGGGACACTCATTTCGACCTCCATGGACGTGGGCGGCGCGGGCGCGCCAGTGGGGAAACTCCGAAGGCGAACGCGATTGGCCGCTCAATGCGGCAGCTTGCTCGCCAGCAGGTCGACGCGGTCGATCTGCGGCGGCGAGGCGAGCAGGTCGCCGGCGCGCTCCGTCAGGGCGGCGGCGATGGGGCCGTCCAGGTGCGCCTGGCGGCCGGCCTCGGTGTCGAAGGTGTCGTAGATGCCGAAGGAGGTCGGCCCGAAGCGCAGCGCGAACCAGGTCCGCGTGCCGGGTTCGGCTTCGGCCAGCGGCAGGGCGCCGCGCAGGAAGCGCTCGACTTCCTCTTCCTTGCCCGGTTTGGCCTCCAGGCGGGCCAGCAACGCGCAGCGGGACATGGGCGCACCTCCGGGCGGGTCGGTCAGGCTACGGCCGGCGCCGCTAACGGGGCGCGAAAAACCTGCTACCGCTCCATGACACGGACGACCCCAACCAACGGCCCGGGTCGGTTCAGGGGTTTGTGGCAAAATCGGCCCCCTGCCGCGGCCCGTCCGCGACCTTTCCGTCCACGACCGCCTCCCATGCCGATCGCCGATCCGCTCCACGCCGTGTGCGCGCCCGCCGGGATCCCCGGCCGCGTGGCCGCCGTGCGCGGCCTCGTTCGCGCCGGGCAGGCGGCCTGAGTCCAACGCATGGCCGACGAATTCGGACACCTTCCGCGCGGCCCCGCGCGGATCGCCAAAGCCACCCAATGGTCGATGCAGGGCCTGCGCGCCGCATGGCTGCACGAATCGTCCTTCCGGCTGGAGGTGTACCTGTTCGTCATCCTGGCCCCGCTGGGCTGGTGGCTCGGGCAGACGCCGGTCGAACGCGTGCTGCTCATCGGCTCGATGATGCTGGTGCTCAGCGTCGAGCTGCTCAACTCGGCCGTGGAAGCGGTGATCGAACGCTACGGCCCGGAATTCCACGAACTGGCCGGCCGCGCCAAGGACATGGGCTCGGCCGCAGTGTTCGTGGTGATGATGAACGTCTTGCTGACCTGGGGCGCGATCGTGCTGCCCCGTCTGCTCTGATCAGGTAGGAACCGAAAGTGATCGAACTGCTGACCGACCCGCATGTGTGGCTGACCCTGGTGACCCTGAGCGCGATCGAGATCGTGCTGGGCATCGACAACCTTGTCTTCATCTCCATCGCGGTCAGCAAGCTGCCGTACGCGCAGCGCGAGAAGGCGCGCAAGTTCGGCATCGCGGTGGCGTGCATCACGCGTATCGCGCTGCTGCTCACGCTCGCATGGCTCGCCGGCCTGACCAACGACCTGTTCAACGTGCTGGGGCAGGGCATTTCGGTGCGCGACCTGGTGCTGATCCTCGGCGGCGCGTTCCTGCTGGTGAAGGGCACGATGGAGATCCGCGACCTCATCGTCGGTGAGGGCGAGGAAGAGGACATCCACACCAAGCCCAAGGCGTCGTTCATGGGCGTGATCGCGCAGATCGCGGTGATCGACATCGTCTTCTCGCTCGACTCGGTGATCGCCGCCGTCGGCATGGCCAACCACACGCCGGTGATGGTCGCCGCGATCCTGCTCGCCGTGGCCGTGATGCTGCTGGCGTCCAAGCCGCTGGGTCAGTTCATCGACCACAACCCGACGATCAAGATGCTGGCGCTGGCCTTCATCGTGCTGGTCGGTGTTTACCTGGTCGCCGACGGGTTCGAGATGCACATCCCGAAGGGCTACATCTACGGCGCGATGGGCTTTTCGGCGCTGGTGGAGTGCTTGAACCTGTGGGCCAAGCGCCGCGCGCAGCGTCGCCTGCAACCCGAATAACACGGGCGGCCCACGCGGTTGCCTTCGAACGGCCTTCCTCGCGGAAGGCCGTTTTCGTTTTCGACGCCGGCCGCTTCATGCAAGCCGGACGCCTTGGCCGTAACGCCTTCGTAACGGGTCGTCCAAGACCCTCATTGCTTCATGACCGCCCCGGTGCTGGAATGCCGGCCAATCGTCACGTCAGGAGTTCCCCATGGTCCGTCTGGTGCAAGCGTTCGTGCTGCTGGTGATGGTCGCCACCCTCAGCGGCTGCGGCTACAACACCATCCAGGAGAAGGACGAGGCGGCCAACGCCGCCTGGTCGGAAGTGCTCAACAACTACAAGCGCCGCGCCGACCTGGTGCCCAACCTGGTCGCCACGGTGAAGGGCTACGCCAGCCACGAGCAGCAGGTGCTGACGCAGGTGACCGAAGCGCGCTCGCGCGTGGGCAGCATCAACGTCAACGCGAACGATCCGGCCTCGCTCGCGCAGTTCCAGCAGGCGCAGGGCGAACTCCAGAGCGCGATCAGCCGACTGCTCGTGGTCAGCGAGAACTACCCGCAGCTCAAGGCCGACCAGAACTTCCTGCAGCTGCAGGCGCAGCTGGAAGGCACGGAAAACCGCATCACCGTGGCGCGCCAGCGCTTCATCCGCGCGGTGCAGGACTACAACACCACGATCCGCCGCTTCCCGGTGAACCTCACGGCGATGATGTTCGGCCACAAGACCCGCCCGAACTTCACGGTGGAGAACGAAGCGCAGATCCAGGAAGCGCCGAATGTCGATTTCGGTGCACCCGCGCAGCCGCAGCAACAGACCCCGCAAACGCCGCAGACCCCGCAGCCGCCGCAGCAGCCGGCGCCGTCGAACGGTTGATTCGTCGCATACGGGCCGGTCGCGATGTCGATGTCGCAACGTCTGTCGTCATTCCCGCACGTGCGCGGGAATGACGCGTCCGCACGCGCCACGCCGAACGCATGGCGTCGCCTGTTCGCGCTGATCGTGTTGGCGCTGTGCTGCGCGATCGCGAACGCGCAGGACCTCGCGGCAGTTCCGCCGCTCACGTCGCCGGTGGTCGACACGACCGGAACGCTCGACGCGGCGGCGAAGCAGCGGCTCGAAGCGCAGGCGCTCGCGTTGCAGCAGCGCAAGGGCAGCCAGTTGCAGGTGCTGATGGTGCCGACCACGGAGCCGGAAGACATCGCCGAGTACGCGGTGCGTGCGTTCGAGCAGTGGAAGATCGGCCGCAAGGGCGTCGACGATGGCGTGCTGCTGGTGGTCGCCAAGAACGACCGACGCGTGCGCATCGAAGTGGGCTACGGACTGGAGGGCGCGATTCCCGATGCGACGTCGGCGCGCGTGATCCAGGAATACCTCGTGCCGAAGTTCCGCAACGGCGACTTCGCCGGCGGCATCACCGACGCGACCGCCGCACTGGTCAAGCTGATCGACGGCGAACCCTTGCCTGCGCCGATGGCCGACCACCGCGCCGAACGCGGGCAGGGTAGCGGCAGCGGCTGGCTGGTCGCGCTGTTCGTGGCGTTCATCGTGGCGCAGGTCGTGCGCGGGATTTTCGGCCGCGCGCCGTCGATCGTGCGCGGCGTGCTCGGCGGCGCCGCGGCCGGCGGCGTGGCGTGGCTGATTTCGTCGCTGCTGGTGGTGGGCGGCATCGGCGCCTTCATCGGCTTCTTCTTCGGGCTGGCCTCGATGCCGACCGGCCGCTACGCGCGCGATCGCGGGTTCGGCGGGTGGGGTGGCGGCGGCTGGGGCGGCGGTGGATTCGGTGGAGGCGGGGGCTTCGGCGGCGGTGGCGGCTGGGGCGGTGGCGGTGGCATGAGCGGAGGCGGCGGCGCCTCCGGCAGCTGGTGAGGCGCACGCGATGAGGCTCTTCAAGCACCTGTTCGCGCCCTCGGCCAAGCGCCTGTTTCCGGGCGACAGCCTCAAGCGCATCACCGACGCGATCGCCGAGAGCGAGCGTCACCACACCGGCGAGATCTGCTTCGCCGTCGAACCCGCGCTCCATCCGCGCGCGGTGATGTCCGGTGTGCAGGCGCGCGACCGCGCGCACGAGGCGTTCGCCCAGCTGCGCGTGTGGGACACGCACGCCAACAACGGCGTCCTGCTGTATCTGTTGCTGGCCGATCACCGCATCGAGATCGTGGCCGACCGCGGCTTCCTCGGCCGGGTCAGCGACGAGCAGTGGCGCGGCGTCTGCCAGCTGATCGAGGAACGCCTGCGTGCCGGGGAGGCCGAGGCGGGCGTGCTGGCCGGCGTGTCGGCGCTCACGGACATCCTGGTCGAGCACTTCCCGCGCGAGGAAGGCACGCACGACGTCAACGAGCTGCCGGACCTGCCGTACGTGCTCTGATCCGCGAGGCCCTTGCCCCTTCACGGGCAAGCCGCATGCGACCGGCCTGCGGCACAATACGACGACGCCTTCCCGAGCCGCCGCATGACCGTCCTGCACCAGATCGACCCGATCGCCTTCCACCTCGGCCCGCTGCAGGTGCACTGGTACGGGATCATGTACCTGCTGGGCTTCGGTACGGCGTGGTGGCTGGGCCGGATGCGCGTGCGCGCCGGGCGCCTGCCGGGCGTCAACGAGCAGTCCTACGGCGACCTGCTGTTCTACGCGATGCTGGGCGTGGTGCTCGGCGGGCGCCTTGGCTACGTCTTCTTCTATTCCTTCTCCGACCTGCTGCGCGACCCGCTGATGCTGTTCCGCATCTGGGAAGGCGGCATGAGCTTCCACGGCGGTCTGCTCGGCGTCGTCGCCGCCGCGTGGTGGTGGTCGTGGAAGCACAAGCTGCACCTGATGGACACCGTCGATTTCCTCGCGCCGCTGGTGCCGCCGGGGCTGGGCTTCGGCCGACTGGGGAACTACATCGGCGGCGAACTCTGGGGCAAGTACACGCAGGCCGGCTGGGGCGTGGTATTCCCGCGGGCGGAAGCCGAACTGGCAGGCATGAACCTGCAGCAGTTGCAGGCGCAGTTCGCAACGGGCGCGCTGGATCGTTTCGCGCGTCACCCGTCGCAGCTTTACCAGGCGGCGCTGGAAGGCCTGACGATGTTCCTGCTGCTGTGGTGGTTCTCGAGCAAGCCGCGCCCGCGTTATGCGGTGTCGGGCCTGTTCGCGCTGCTGTATGGCTGCTTCCGCTTCCTCGTCGAGTTCGTCCGCGTGCCCGATGCGCAGATCGGTTATCTCGCCTTCGGCTGGTTGACGATGGGCCAGGTGCTGAGCCTGCCGCTGATCGCGCTGGGCCTGTTCTGGCTGTTCGTGTGGTCGCGCCGCCAGCCGACGCTGGAGCCGCAGCCGTTCGTGCCCGCGAAGTAACGAAAGGACATCCGCGATGAAGCAGTACCTCGACCTGCTGCGCCACGTGCTGGAACACGGCGCCGACAAGTCCGACCGCACCGGCACCGGTACGCGAAGCGTGTTCGGGTGGCAGATGCGGTTCGACCTGTCCGAAGGGTTCCCACTTGTCACCACCAAGAAGCTGCACCTGCGCTCGATCGTGCATGAGCTGCTGTGGTTCCTGCAGGGCGAGACGAACATCGCCTACCTGAAGGACAACAAGGTCTCGATCTGGGACGAATGGGCCGACGCCGACGGCGAGCTCGGTCCTGTGTACGGCAAGCAGTGGCGCAGCTGGGCGGGCGCCGACGGCGCGGAGATCGACCAAATCCGCTGGGTCGTCGACGAGATCAAACGCAATCCCGATTCGCGCCGGCTCATCGTCAGTGCGTGGAATGTCGCCGACCTGCCGCGCATGGCGCTGATGCCGTGCCACACGATGTTCCAGTTCTACGTCGCCAACGGAAAGCTCAGCTGCCAGCTCTACCAGCGCAGCGGCGACATCTTCCTCGGCGTGCCCTTCAACATCGCCAGCTACGCGCTGCTGACGCACATGGTGGCGCAGGTATGCGGGCTGGGCGTGGGCGATTTCGTGCACACGCTGGGCGACGCGCACCTGTATTCGAACCACTTCGACCAGGCGCGCGAGCAGCTGTCGCGGACGCCGCGCGCGCTGCCGCAGCTGCGGCTCAATCCCGAGGTGACGGACATCTTCGGCTTCACCTTCGACGACGTCGCCATCGAGAACTACGACCCGCTGCCGGCCATCAAGGCGCCGGTGGCGGTGTGACGATGAAGGTGAGCCTCATCGCCGCGCTCGATCGCCATAACGCGATCGGCCGCGACAACGATCTGCCGTGGCGGCTGCCGGACGACCTCAAGCGCTTCAAGGCGCTCACGCTGGGCAAGCCGGTGCTGATGGGCCGCAAGACCGCGCAATCGCTGGGCCGCGCGCTGCCGGGGCGGCGCAACCTGGTGCTGACGCGGTCGGGCGTTGTGCCGTTCGAGGGGATGACCGCGGTTTCGTCCATCGACGAAGGCGTGCGCATCGCGCAAACCGACGGTGCCGACGAGCTGTGCGTGATCGGTGGCGGCGAGGTGTATGCGCTGACGCTGCCGATCGCGACGCATCTGCTCCTGACGCATGTCGACACGCAGGTCGATGGCGCCCACGCGTTCTTCCCGGACTTCGATGCGACGCAGTGGCGTGTGGTCTCGCGCGAACGGCACGAGGCCGATGCGAAGCATGCGTTCGCGTTCGAGTTCGTGGATTACGTGCGGGCTTGATGGTTCGCGCCTCAGCTTGCAGGCGGCGCACGTAATTCCGACACCGTCATCCCGGCGAAGGCCGGGACCCAGGCCGGCAACGCGCGGGCACGCTCGTTTCGGTGACCCACAGCATCGTCATTCCAGCGAAAGCTGGAATCCATCTTGCTTCCGCGGTTTCTGAGGTGCGAAGCAACAACGCAGCGCTGTGCTGCAACGTTCGTTCACCGGTACGGCTTCGTTGCCCCCACCCCAACCCCTCTCCCGTGGGGAGAGGGGCTAAGCGCAAGCGCTCAGTCGCGATCCTGATCCGCAGTCGCCTTCGGCGCAGCGGCCTGCGCTTCGTTGCGCGGCCCCTGTTGGCCGTTCGGGTGCGGCGGACGTCCGTGGTGGCGACGCTGCTGTCCGTTGTGGTTCGGACGCGGGCGTTGCGCGCGCTTGTCGTCGCCGTGGTACGGCGGGCGCGGACGTGGCGGCTGGGCTGGGACGTCGCGGCCCGGCGCCTGCACGATGCGCAGCTCGTCGGTGTCCAGCTGCAGCGCGGTGAGCTTTCCGCCCCAGACCGCGCCGGTGTCGATGGCGTGCACGCCGTGACCGATGAACAGGCCCAATGTCGACCAGTGGCCGCACACGATCTTCAGGTCGCGCTCGACGCGCCCCGGGACCTCGTACCACGGATACAGGCCGACCGGCTGCGTGCCCGGCGCGCCCTTGTCCTCGAACGAGATGCGTCCGCGCGGCGTGCAGTAACGCATGCGCGTGAACACGTTGATGATCGCGCGATGGCGGTCGATGCCGGCGAGCTTCGGGTGCCACGCCGGCTTGTCGCCGTACATGTTCTTCAGCAGGCGGCGGAACTGGTCGCCGTGCAGGCGCTCCTCGATCTCGCGCGCGAAGCGCTCGGCCATCTGCGTGGTCCACTGCGGCGCGAGCGCGGCGTGCACCATCATCCAGCCGAGCGAGCGGTCCACGTGCACCAGCTTCTGCATGCGCAGCCAGTCGAGCAGCACGTCGCGGTCCTCGGCGAGCACGATGCGCTGCAGGTCGGGGTTGACCTTGCGCTGCTCGTCCTCGCGACGCTCGCCGATCGCCAGCAGCGACAGGTCGTGGTTGCCCAGCACGACGGTGCTGTGATCGCGCAGCGAATGCACCAGCCGCAGCGTCTCCAGCGACTGGCCGCCACGATTGACCAGGTCGCCGCAGAACCAGAGGCGGTCGCGCGCCGGATCGAAGTTGATGCGCTCGAGCAATCGCTGCGTCGCGTCGTAACAGCCCTGCAGGTCGCCGATGGCCCAGATGCTCATGGCGTGCCCGTCAGTGCAGCGTGCGGGGCACGGACAGCGTGAAGGCGGGAATCGGCGTCTCGAACGGCGTGCCGTCGTCGCCGACCATCGTGTAGGTGCCTTCCATCATCCCGTGCGTGGTTTCGAGCACGGCGCCGGAGGTGTATTCGAAATCGTCGCCCGGACGCAGCCACGGCTGTTCGCCGACGACGCCTTCGCCCTCGACTTCCTGCACCTTGCCGTTGCCGTCGGTGATCAGCCAGTGGCGGCGCGTGAGGCGCGCGGCCTCGCTGCCGCTGTTGCGGATGCTGATGGTGTAGGCGAAGACGTAACGGTCCTGGCCCGGCTCGGACTGGCTGTCGAGGTAACGGGTCGCCACGGTGATGTCGAAGGAATAGTCGGTACTGCGGTTCATGCGGACAGTGTAGGGGCTGCGGTGCGCGATAGGTCAACGCGCCGTGGAGAACGCGTTGCCGCGGGCGTCACGCGTTGCGCTGGCGCGCGAGCGAATTGGCCAGCCGCACGAAATCGGCGACCTCGATCTGTTCGGCGCGCGCACCGGGGCGCACGCCGGCGGCCTCGATCGCGGCGGCATCGCACTGGTTCGACAGCGCGTTCCGCAGCGTCTTGCGGCGCTGGCCGAAGGCGTCGCGCACCACGGCCGAATACAGCGCGTGATCGTCGATGCCGATCGACTCGGGTGCGCGCGGCACCAATCGCACCACGGCCGAGTCCACTTTCGGCGGCGGACGGAACGCGCCCGGCGGCACGTCGAACAGCGGCGTCACGTGGCAGTACGCCTGCAGCATCACGCCCAGGCGCCCGTACACCTTGCTGCCCGGGCCGGCGGCCATGCGGTCGACGACTTCCTTCTGCAGCATGAAGTGCATGTCGCGGATCGCCGATGCATGTTCGAGCGCATGGAACAGGATCGGCGAAGACAGGTTGTAGGGCAGGTTGCCGACCAGGCGGATCTGTCCGCCCTCGTCGCCGGCGTTGCGCGCCAGCGCGGTGAAATCGACGGTGAGCACGTCGCGATGGATCACTTCGAGCGTGCCGTGCGCACGCGCGGCTTCGGTCAGCGGGAAGATGAGGTCACGGTCGAACTCGATGACCGTCAGTTCCTTGTGGCGATCGAGCAGCGGGAAGGTGATGGCGCCCTGGCCGGGGCCGATCTCGACGAGGCGATCGCCGGGCCGGGGATCCACGGCGAGCACGATGCTGTCGATGATCCCGCGATCGGTCAGGAAATGCTGGCCGAGGTGCTTCTTGGCGGGCTCGGTGAAATGGGGGCTGCGCGTGCTCATGCGGGCATCATGCCGGGATCTGGCGGGCGTCGATTCGGGTGCGTGCGATGCGGGCGCAGGTATCGGCCGCCGCGAACAGGCTGGACGGGTCGGCGGTGCCGTGTCCGGCCAGTTCCAGCGCGGTCCCGTGGTCGACCGCGACGCGCGGGTAGGGCAGGCCCAGGGTGAGGTTCACCGCGCGCTCGAAGCCGCTGAACTTGAGCACCGGCAGGCCCTGGTCGTGGTACATCGCGACCACGGCATCGAAGCCGCGCAGCTTGGCCGGCAGGAAGGCGGTGTCGGCCGGCAGCGGGCCGATCAGCCGCATGCCGCCCTCACGCAGCGTCGCAAGCAACGGCTCGATGACTTCGATCTCCTCGCGCCCCAGATGCCCGGCTTCACCCGCATGCGGGTTGAGGCCGAGCACGGCGATGACGGGGTCGGCGATGCCGAAGTCGTGGCGAAGGGCGTCGTGCGTGATACGCAGCGTGCGTTCCAGCACCGGCGCGGTGATCGCGTCGGCGACCTCGCGCAACGGCAGGTGCGTGGTGGCCAGCGCGACACGCACGACGTCGTTGGCCAGCATCATCACGACCTCGCGGCCGGCCTGCTCGGCGAGCAGCTCGGTCGTGCCGGTGTAGGCGATCCCGCCCTCGTTGATCACCGCCTTGTGCACGGGGCCGGTGACCACGCCGGCGAAGCGACCGTCGAGGCAACCCTGCGCGGCGTCGCGAAGCGCGCCGATCACGGCGGCGGCGTTGCGCGGATCGGGCTGGCCGAAGGCCGGAACGACGGCGTTGGGAATATCGACCACAGCCAGTTCGCCTGGCTGCGTCGCGGGCTCGTCCGGGCCGAGCAGGCGCAAGGGCAGCGAAAGCGCTTTAGCCGCCGTCTGCAGCGTACGCGCGTCGGCGAAGGTCGTCAGGGAGTAATCGCGGGAGCGCTGCGCCAGTCGGACGCAGAGCTCGGGACCGACACCCGCCGGCTCGCCCGGCACCAGCGCGAGCCGAACAGGGGTCATGTCCGGCTCGCTCAGCCGTTGCTGGCCGGAGCGGCGGAGGTAGCTTCGGCGTCGGCGGTCTTGCCGACGCGCACGTCGACGAAGGCTTCGCCGCGCATTTCGCGCAGGAAGCGGTTCCACTCGTCTTCCAGCTTGCGGCGGCCGATCGTTTCCTGGACCTGCGCGCGGCGGTTGCGCTCGCCGACGTCGGCTTCGCGCGTGGCTTCCAGCTTGATCAGGTGGTAACCGGCCTGGGTGCGGATCGGCTGCGACACCTGGTTCGGCTGGAGGCCGGCGACGGCGTTGCCGAATTCGGGGCCGAATTCGTCGCGCGTGAACCAGCCCAGCTCGCCGCCCTTCGGCGCGGAGCTCTGGTCCTGCGAGTTCTCCTGCGCGAGCAGGGCGAAGTCGGCGCCGCCCATCAGGCGGGCCTGCAGGGTTTGCGCCTGCGCCTTGGCCTTGGCGTCGTCGACCGAATCGCTGGTGCGGATCAGGATGTGGCGCGCCTGGTACTGCGTGACCATGTTCGGGCCGGCCTGCGAGGCGTCGCGCACCTCGACGAGCTTGAGCAGCTGGAAGCCGCTCGGGCCACGGATCGGATCGGTGACCTGGCCGGGCGACATGTTGCGCATCAGCGAGGCGAACGCGTTCGGGATTTCATCGACGCTGCGCCAGCCCAGGTCGCCGCCTTCCAGCGCGTTCGGGCTGTCGGAATAGCGCACCGCCGCGGCGGAGAAGTCCATCTCGCCCTTGTCGATCAGCGCCTTGACGCCTTCGACCTTCTTCTGGGCGGTCGCGATCTGCTCGGCCGTCGCGCCTTCCGGCAGCGCCACGAGGATGTGCGCGAGGTGGTACTGCGCGCCCTGGTTCGCCTGCGCGGCCATGGCGGCATCGACCTCGGCCTCGCTGACCGACACGCGGCTCTGCGCGAAACGCTGGCGCAGGCGCTGGATCAGGAGTTCGTCGCGGATCGAGTTGCGGAAATCGGTGTACGGGGTGCCTTCGCGCGCCAGCTGCTGGCGGAGCTGCTCGGGCGAGACGCGGTTCTGCTGGGCGATGCCGGCGATGGCCTGCTCGACTTCCTGGTCGGTCACGCGCACGCCGGTGCCCTGGGCGCGGGCGACCTGCAGCTTCACCAGGACCAGGCGCTCGAGCACCTGGCGCTGGAGCACGTCGCGCGGCGGCAGCTGGTTCTCGCGTCCTGCGTACTGGGCCAGGATGTTGTTCACCGCGCGATCCAGCTCGGTCTTGAGGATCACGTCCTCGTCGACGATGGCGGCGATGCCATCGATCGGCTCGACGGAGGCCGCGGTCTGGGCCAGGGCGGTCGCGCCGGGCAGGACGGCGCCGGAGAGCACCGCGACGGCAAGGGCGGACGCGAGTAGTTTCTTCATAGGGTCGGGTCGGGGGTGGATTCGACTTGGCCGCTGCCGCTGTTCAGGCGTTGCGTGGACGTGGGCGGCACGAGATAGAGGTCGTCGCGGTCGTAGCCGAGGATACCACGGCGCAGGACCCGCTCCGTGTTCTGGCCCGCGGAGCCCAGGCCCTTCAGCTCGAATTCGAACATGATGCGGGTGTCCAGTTCACCGTCGCGATTACGCAGGTATCGGCGGCCGACGAGGCGCGCGGCCAGGCAGCAGCTTTCCCATTGGACACCGGCGATGGTCTCCAGTTCCTTCTTGTCCAGGATCGAGTAGTAGTAGCGTCCGACGACGCTCCAGGTCTCGTTGATCGGATAGAGGAAGGAGAAGTCGGCCTGCTCCAGCTGGTCGCGCAGCTCCGGCGGATCGATGTCCTGGCGGAAGGCGGCGTTGCGGCGATAGCGGTAGCCGAGGTTCACGACGCCGCCGCGTTCGAACAGGTAACGCACGCGGGCGCTGACGAAGTCCTCGCCGCGGTACTTCGGGTTCCAGATGTAGGTCGCGCCGAGGTTCCAGCGGTCGTTCGGCGAGACGCTGGCATCGGCGACCCACGCCGACTTGCCCGATTCGATCGTGGTCTGGTTCGGCAGCGTGACGCGGCTGTCGTCGAAGTACTGGATCTGGCCGATGCTGGCGGCCAGACGCTCGCGACCGTCTTCCTCGCTGATGAAGCGCGTGGTGAGGGCGGCGGTCAGCTGGTTGGCGTCCATCTGCCGGTCCGCGCCGGTATAGCGGTTGTCGCGGAACAGCTGGCCCCAGCTGAAGGTCATCGGGCCGGTATCAAAGACCGGGAAGTTGTCCTGGTTCCGGTACGGGACGTTGAGGTAGTACAGGCGCGGTTCGAGCGTGTGCAGGTAGCTCGTGCCACGGAAGGTGGTGTTGCGGTCGAAGTACAGGCCGGCGTCGACCGACGTGATCGGCAGGCTGCGGGTTAGGTTGCTGTCCTGGAACCGCGCGGGATCCACCGGGCCGCCATTGCGCTGCGCGAACTCTTCGGCGCGGCTCTGCGCGTTGCCGTCCAGCTGGTACGCCGTGTAGCGCCAAGCCAGTTTCGGTCGGATGAACCAGCTTGCGCCTTCCAGCGGCATCGTCACGAACGGCTTCACGTCGATGCGCGTGCCGCCGAGGAATTCCTGGTGCTCGAAGCGCGCGCCTTCGGCATCCACGCCGGCCTGGAGCCACGGCATGAACGGCTGCGCCCAGCTGAAATAGGCACGTGGCAGGCGATCGAAGGGAAGGTTGACCTCGCTCAGCGTGTAGTCGGCCAACTGGTAGTGGTCGGCCATGACGCCGCCGGACCAGTAGCGGCCGCGGCCGTACACGCCCGCATCGCTGCGGATCGAATACTGCGAGATCCCGTACAGGCTGCTGCTGAAATCCTCGAAGTAGTGGGTGTCGCTGACCCAGCCGAGGTTGGTATTGGCGTACCAGGCGCTGTTGATGTTGTGCGTTGCAGACAACGCGAACTGGCCGCGGTTCTTCTCCGGCAGGCTCGACACCGGGAAGCCGACTTCGGGATTGAGGTAGCGGTCGGGCTCATCGCCCGGCAGCTTGTCGCTCGGCATCCAGTTTCCGTAGACCTCGCCCTTGCCGCGTTCGTACAGCCAGCGGAACTCGGCGCCGAGCAGTCCGCCGCGATCAGCCATGATGCGCGGGTAGAGCGTGGCGTCGTAGTTCGGCGCGAGGTTGAGGTAGATCGGCTGCTTGTAGTCGAAGCCATTGCGGCCGGACAGCGAGAGCTGCGGGTACAGCAGGCCGGTGCGTCGCTGGTCGTCGACCGGAAACATGAACCACGGCACGTAGAGGACCGGCACGCTGCCGATGCGCACGGTGGCATTGCGTGCCACGCCCATGCCCTTGGCGGTGTCGATCTCGATGCGGCTTGCACGCAGTTCCCACGCACGCTGGTTCGGCGCGCAGGTCGAGTACGTAGATCCGACCAGCCGTCCGCGCGCGCCTTCCAGTTCGATGCGCTCGGCGCCGCCGTTGCCGCGACGCTGGGTGAGCTGGTACTGCACGTCCTCGATGCGGTGGCGGTCGGCGTTCTGGTCGCCTTCGGCGCGCTCGGCGAGGATGCGCATGCCGCTGTCCTGGTAACGCACATTGCCCACCGCGCTGTAGCGACCGGTTTCGGCGTTGTAGGTGAGCTTGTCCGTGCCCAGGAACTGGTCGCCACGATTCAGGCGTACGTTGTCCTGCACGACGATGTCTTCGGCGGTACCCGCGCGCTCAAGCTGTCCGCCGTCGATGTCGGTCGGTTCGCTGCCGCGGTTCTCGATGCCGCCCACCGGAGCGGGGGCATCCTCGAACACGGGAACCACGTCGATGATCGGGCACAGGCCCCAGTTGTCCTCATCGCCGTCGGCAGCGTACGCCGGCAGGGCCAGCGCGATGCACAGCGACAACGGGAGCAGTCGGAGGGGTCGGTGCACTCGGGATCCGTGATCGTCGGCGTTCAGGAAAACGGGGTCGCTAGCTTGCCGTATCCCTTGCAAGGGGGCAACGCGAGCACCATCTTGCTCCCGGCACTGTTCATTTCCGCGTCAAGACAGGAGTGGCCCATGTCCCAGCAGCCTTCTACCGACACCGCGCCGGTCTGCCGGACCGACGACGAATGGCGCGAGCGCCTGAGCCCGGAGCAGTTCGCGGTGTGCCGCTGTTCGGCCACCGAACGCGCCTTCACCGGCCGCTTCTGGAACCACAAGGAAGCCGGCACCTACACCTGCGTCGCGTGCGGGACGCCGCTGTTCTCGTCCAAGGCGAAGTACGACTCCGGCAGCGGCTGGCCGAGTTACTGGGAGCCGGTGTCGAAGGACGCCGTCACCGAGCACGTGGACGAAAGCCACGGCATGCGCCGCGTGGAGATCAAGTGCGCGCGCTGCGATTCGCACCTGGGCCACGTGTTCCCCGACGGCCCGCCGCCGACCGGCCTGCGATACTGCATCAACTCGGCATCGCTGGAGTTCACGCCCGACAAGTGACCGTCGGGCGCAGGCTCAGTCGAGCAGCGCACCCACGTGCGCGACGCTGGCTTCGCGCAGCGCGGCCAGGTCGTAGCCGCCTTCAAGCATCGATACGACGCGACCGTCGCCATGCCGTTTCGCGATGGCGACGAGCTCGCGCGTGATCCACTCGTAATCGCCGCTCTCCAGTTCGATCTGCGCCAGCGGGTCGCGCTTGTGCGCGTCGAATCCGGCGGAGATGAAGAGCAGCTGCGGACGGAAGGAATCGAGCGTCGGCAGCAGGCGTTCGCGCCAGATGCGGCGGAAGCCATCGCTGTCGCAGCCCGGCGGCAGCGAGGCGTTGACGATGTTGCCGACGCCGCGTTCGTTGGCGTAGCCGGTGTCCGGATACAGCGGCATCTGGTGTGACGACAGGTACATCACGCGAGCATCGGTATCGAAGATCGCCTGCGTCCCGTTGCCGTGGTGAACGTCGA
This sequence comes from Lysobacter soli, assembly GCF_003382285.1. Lineage (GTDB taxonomy): Bacteria > Pseudomonadota > Gammaproteobacteria > Xanthomonadales > Xanthomonadaceae > Lysobacter_J > Lysobacter_J soli. The sequence goes on along the minus strand of NZ_QTJR01000012.1, from coordinate 23,314 downwards.
AATCGACGACCGCCACGCGCGACAGGCCGTGCTTGTCGCAGGCGTGTGCTGCGGCGACGGCGATGTTGTTGAACAGGCAGAAGCCCATCGCGGCCGACGGGGTTGCGTGGTGACCGGGTGGCCGCACCGCGCAGAACACGCGGCGTACTTCGCCGTGCATCACCGCATCCACCGCGGCGATGCCGGCGCCGGCCGCGCGCAGCGCGGCCTCGGCCGAACCAGGGGCGAGTACGGTATCCGGATCCAGCGCCATCGGGCCGTCGACCGGCGTGTCGAGCACCAGCGCGAGCAGCGCATCGTCGTGCACGCGCAGCAGTTGCCCGCGGCTCGCACGCGGCGCCTCTTCCCAGTGAAGGGCGTCCGGAAACGCCTCGCGCAGCGCTTCGGTTACGGCGACCAGCCGCAACGGACGCTCCGCATGGCCCGGTCCGGGATCGTGGCGCGTGCACGCCGGGTGGGTGTAGATGCGCATGGCGCGCGGCGCGTCAGGCCTTGCGCCGCTCGTGGTTCCACAGCACTTCGCCGTGGCCGCTGGCACGCGCGAGCACGCGGGCCAGCACGAACAGCAGGTCGGACAGGCGGTTGAGATAGCGCACCGCTTCCGGACGTACGTCCTCGATGCGCGAGAGCGACACCGCCTCGCGTTCGGCGCGACGCACCACGGTGCGTGCGACGTGGCAGCGCGCCGCTGCTTCGCCGCCGCCGGGCAGGATGAAATCCTTCAGCGGCGGGAGCGGTTCGTTGAAGGCGTCGAGCTGCTGTTCCAGGCGTTCGATGTCGGCATCGAAGATCGCCGCATGCCCCGGAATGCACAGTTCACCACCGAGGTCGAACAGCTGGTGCTGCACGGTGGTGAGCAGGGCGCGGACGTCCTCCGGGACATCAGCGGCGAGCACCAGGCCGATGCACGAATTGGCTTCGTCCACCGTGCCGTAGGCGGCGACGCGGTCGGAGTCCTTGGCGACGCGGCTGCCGTCGCCGAGGCCGGTCGTACCGTCGTCGCCGGTGCGGGTGTAGATCTTCGAGAGGCGGTTGCCCACGCGGCGAGGCCGCTTACACCGTCTGCGCGCGCAGCGCCGGGACGCGGCGGCGCAGCAGCGCAAAGCCGCCGAACAGCAGCGCGGCGTAGAACAGCGTGCCCAGCAGCGTCCACTGGAAGAACGGCAGCGCCGCGGCGTAGCACGGTGCCAGGCCGATCATGCACGACGGGTGCGCGGTCATCGGCGTGGCGGTTGCCCACACGGCGAAGTTGGTCACCACGAAGAACAGCACCGATCCCATCAGCGAGTAGCCCAGCACGCGCGCGCCGTTGACGCGGCCGCGCAGGCCGAAGCCCAGCACCGCCGACAGCGCGATGCAGGCGTAGACCGACAGCCACGTCGCCAGGTAGGCCGGGCTGGTGAAGTGTTCGAAATACGTTCCGCCCAGCGTGAGGCCGAGGATCAGGTCCGACACCAGCATCGCCACCAGCGGCACGGCGACGGCCATCGCGCGCGAGGCGAAGTAGGCGCCACCGAACAGCGCGACCGCTTCGACCGGCGAGAAATTCGGCGGATGCGGCAGCAGGCGCGTGAGCGCGGCGACCACGATCATGCCGATGAGCACCAGCGGGCCGGGCGCGAACAGGCTGGAAGCGGACGGGCCGGAGGTGGCAGGCGAGGCGGAAACGGGACGGTTCATCGTGTTCGGGTCTTGAGAAGGTCACGGCCTTCAGGAACGGCTAGCATAGCGCAATGCCTGTCGCGGCCCCCTCAAATCCGCCCTCCGGCGCGCCCGGAGACTCCCCCGCCCAAGGTTCGACCCGAGACGTCCACGATGTCCTCATCGTAGGCGGTGGCCTGGTCGGTGCCAGCCTGGCGATCGCGCTGGAACGCCTCGGCCTTCACGTGGGCCTGGTCGAAGCCACGCCGCCCGGCGCGCTGCCGCCGGTGTTCGACGAGCGCAACCTCAGCTTCGCCGAAGCCACCATCAACGCGCTGACCGCGCTGGGCGTGATGCAGAAACTGCGTGCGCCCACCGGTGCGATCGCGCGCATCCACATCAGCCGGCGCGGCGATTTCGGCCGCAGCCTGCTCGAGGCCTCGCGCTATGGACGCACCGAGTTCGGTCGCGTCGTGGTCGCGCGCGATTTCGGCGACGCGCTCGAAGCGCGGCTTGCAGAGGCCGCGCGCCTGGTGCGGCATCGCCGGGTGCGTTTCCTCGGGTTCGCCGAAAGCACCGACGATGTGCGCGCCATCCGCGTGGCCGACGCCGACGGCGAACGCCTGCTGCATGCGCGGCTCGTTGTCGCGGCCGACGGCACGCGCAGCGGCGTGCGCGACGCGCTGGGCATCGGCGTGGACGAGCACGATTACGGACAGATGCTGTTCGTCACGCGCGTGCGCGGCTCGCGCGCACCAGACGGCACCGCATACGAACGGCTGACCGGCGACGGTCCGACCGCGCTGCTCCCGCGCGGCGATCGTCATTACGGCCTGATCCACGCCGTCGCCCGCGAAGAGGCCGGCGACGTGGCGGCACTCGACGAAGCCGGCTTCCTCGCGCGCGCGCAGGAGGTGTTCGGCTGGCGCGCGGGGCGCCTTCTTTCATGCGGGCCGCGCAGCTCGCATCCGGCGATCCGTCTCGTCGCCCAGCGGACCGTCGCGCCGCGCGCCGTGCTGGTCGGCAACGCCGCGCAGACGATCCATCCGATCGGCGCGCAGGGCTTCAACCTCGGCCTGCGGGACGCGCTCACGCTGGCCGAACTCATCGCCGATGCACGCGCGCAGGACTCGCACGCCGACTGCGGAAGCGACGCCCTGCTGCAGCGATACGCCGAGCGTCGTCGCGAAGATCGCGAGCGCACCATCGGTTTCTCCGATGGCCTCGCGCGGCTCACCGCCAATGACGCGTCGCTGCTTCGTCCGTTGCGCAGCCTGGGGCTGTTCGCGGTGGATCGCGTCGCTTCGGCGCAATCGTTCCTGGTCGGTGGCGCGATGGGCTATCGCGGCGACGTGCCGGCGCTGTGCCGCGAGGTGCGCGCATGAGCCGCCGCGGATCGGGGTTCGACGTGATCGTCGTCGGTGCCGGCGTGGTCGGCGCAGCGGCGGCGCTTGCATTCGCGCGTGACGGCTTGCAGGTCGCGCTCGTCGAAACGCGCCAGCCGCCCGCATGGCAGAAGCTGCCGACCGATTCCGACCGCATCGACCTGCGCGTCTATGCATTCGCACCGGACAACGCGGCGCTGCTCGATGACCTGGGCGTGTGGCGTGGTGTCGCCGACGCGCGCCTGCAGGCGTACCGCGCGATGCGCGTGTGGGACGCCGCCGGCGGCGGCGAACTTACGTTCGATGCCGACGCCTTCGGTCGTCGCGAACTGGGCTGGATCGTCGAACACGCGCTGCTCGTCGATCGCCTGTGGCACGCGCTGCCCGGTGCTGGCGTGCAGGTGCATTGCCCGGACAGCGTGGTCGCCCTGGAGCAGGACGAGAGTGGCGCCACGGTCGTGCTCGAAAGCGGGATTTCGCTGCGCTCGAAAATCGTGGTCGCCGCCGATGGCGCGGAGTCGAAGCTGCGCTCGCTCGCAGGCATCGAAGCGCCACGCCACGACTATGGCCAGCGTGGGCTGGTGGCGTTCGTCGAAAGCGGGAAGCCGCACCGGTCGACGTGCTGGCAGCGCTTCCTGTCGACCGGGCCGCTCGCTTTCCTTCCGTTCGACGATGGCCATGTCAGTTCGATCGTGTGGACGTTGCCGGATGCCGAAGCGCAGCGTCTGCTCGACGTGGACGCCGCCGCGTTCCTGCGCGAGCTGGACAACGCGTTCGCCGGAACGCTCGGCGAGTCCAGAGGCGTGTCGCGCCGTGCGGCGTTCCCGCTGCGGCTGCAGCTGGCGCAATCGCTCGCGTCCGGTCGCGTCGCGCTGGTCGGCGATGCCGCGCATGCGGTGCATCCGCTCGCGGGGCAGGGCGTGAACCTCGGTTTGCGTGATGTCGCAACGTTGCGGCGCACCCTCGCCGATGCACGCTCGCGCGGGCTGGACCTCGCGGCGCGACTGCCGCGCTGGGCGCGTGCGCAGCGCAGCGAGAACGCGCTGTCCGCGCATGCGTTCGACGGCATCAATCGCCTGTTCTCGAACGATTCGGTCGCCGCGACGCTGTTGCGCGGGCCGCTGCTGGGTCTGGCCGGCAAGTTGCCGCCGCTGACGCACGCGTTCTGGCGCCACGCCGCCGGCCAATAAAGCGAACCCCTCCCGGCCTGGGAGGGGTTCGCCGTCGCCCGCGGTTTCGATGGATCACTTACCGCCGGCAAGCTCCGCCTTGGTGATGCGGCCGTCGTGGTTCGCGTCGATCTTGTTGAAGTCGGCCGAGATCGTCGTCTCGCTGCTGACCTCCGTCTTGCTCAGCGAGCCATCGCGGTTCGCATCGAGCGCTTCGAAGTTCACCTTGTTGGCCAGCGTCGAGTTCGGCGGGCTGGAAGTCGCATGGACTTCCTGCTTCGGCTGCGCGCCGGTATAGGCCGGTGCCGGCGCCGGCGCCGGAGCGGGCTGCGGATAGGCCTGCTGCACTGCGCTGTCGGCCGAGGCCTGCGCCTGCAGGCTCGCGCTCGTGGCGGCGCTGGCCGCCTCGCGCGCTTCAGCCGCGCCCTGCTTCGGATTGGCCGAGCTCTGAGCGGCGGACTGCGCGCTGCGCGCGTCGTGCGCCGCGTTGACCGCCTGGTTGGCAGCCTTGTTGGCCGCATCGGCCTGCTGGTTGATCGTGGTGTAAACGCCGCCGCTGACGCTGGTCGCCTGACGCGCGGTCTCTGCGCTGGCGCGCGCCGCTTCGGCCTGGTCGGAAGCGACCTCGGCGGCCGCCTCGGCCTGCACCTTCGACTTGGCCGGCTCGCCCTGCGTACGTTGTGCCGCGGCGGGACCGGCGACGCCGAGCACGGCGACGAGCGCGATCGCGAGCAGCGTGGGATTGGAGTGATGCGTGGACTTCATGTCATTGGACCTCGCTGGTGGGACGGGCCGACGCTAGTCCCGCCCGGATCAACCGCAGGTCAAATCCGGTCGCGCGCATGAAAGCGCGACACCGGACGTTCATCCACGTGAGTGCAGCGTCATCGCGCGGTCGAAGGCGGCGTCGCGAACACCGTGATCTCCTCGCGGTCGTGGTACAGCTGACGCGCGCGCACCAGCAGCGGCTTGCCGGCGCCTTCCTCGAACAGCGATAGGCACAGGCGCGTTTCGTCCCAGCGCTTCTTCATCGGCAGCTTGAGGTTGAAGATGGCGTGCCTGCACCAGCCTTCGCGGAACCAGGTGCCCATGCGTTCGGCGACGCGACGCGGCTGTTCGACCATGTCGCACACCATCCAGTCCAGCGGCGCGCGCGGCTGCCAGTGGAAGCCGTCCTCGCGCAAATGCTCGACGCGGCCGCTTTCGAGCAGGTGCTCGCGCAACGGCCCGTTGTCGACCGAGATCATCTTCAAACCCTGGCGCACCATCACCCAGGTCCAGCCGCCGGGCGCGGCGCCGAGATCCGCGCCGCGCATGCCTTCACGAAACAGGCGCTCGCGTTCCTTCTCGGTCATCAGCACCATCAGCGCTTCTTCCAGCTTCAGCGCGGAACGGCTGGGGGCGTCGGCGTGCATGCGCAGGCGGGGGATACCGAGCGGCCACGGCGCGCTGTCGCCGGCTTCGCCGACCGCGAGCAGCACGTGGTCGCCGGCGAGGAAGACGACATGCAGCCGCGCGCGCCGCGAATCGTCGAACTGCTTGAGCCAGCCGTTCTTCCGCAGCACCGGACGCAGCGCGTTGCCGAACGCACGCGCCAGGCCCGCAAGCGGCTTGGCTTCGTCCGAATCGGGATGCTCGACCCACAGCTCGCCGAAGGTGTGCGCGTTGCCCAGCGTGGTTTCGAGCGCGCGCAGGATTGGCGTGATGCGGTCCTTCGGGTCGAGGTCGCGAAGTTCGGCGATCCGCGTGAGCTTCTGCCGCGCGAAGATCAGCGACTGGAAGGGAAGCGCCTGGCTCAGCGCTCCGGCGTCGGCGCCAAGGAATTCGACGAAGCCGCTGTTTCGTTCGGTCCGCGCATAGCCCGGATGACCGGCGTGCGCGGCGCGTTCGTTGAGTTCGGCCGCGAGTTCGGGCTCGAAGCCGGGGCGGCAGTAGCAGAGCAGGGCGTCGCCTGGCGTGGTCATGAGGGTGCGTGCGTCAGTAACGCTCGCCGCCGGACTCGCCGTACGCGCGCAGCACATCGCGTGCGAGGTCGCGATGCACGTCGCGCACGACTTCGATCCCGCGGCGTTCGAGTTCGCCGATCCAGTCCGCCGGCAGCGGGCCTTCGTCGAATTCGGTAAGCGTTTCGACGTCCTCGCTGCGCGCGCCGATGACCAGGCGATCGACGCCGGCCCAGATCGTCGCGCCATAGCATTGGCAGCACGGCTGCGACGAGGTCGCCAGCGTGATGGGGCCGAGCCGCTCGCCGATCGCGTCCTCGTTCAGGCGCGGGCGCTGCGTGCGCTGCTGGGCGAGCATGTAGGCCATCGTTTCGGCGTGCGCGAGCGAGCAGGTGTGCGGCAGTACGCGGTTCACGCCGACGGAGATGATGCGCTCGTCCGGCCCGAACACCGCCGCGCCGAACGGCCCGCCGCTTCCGGCCTCGATGTTCATGCGCGACAGCGCGATGGCGAGTTCGACCTTGGCGGCGTCGCCGACGTACAGGCGCTGCGTATCGACCGACTCGTGCACCCATGCCGGCAGCGTGAGATGAACCTGCGCGTAGAGCATCAGTGCACCGCTTCCACTTCGGCGATCTTGTCCTTGCACTGGCCCTGCTCGCACGTGCAACCCTCGATGGCCTTGAAGCCGCACATCGCCATCATGCCCTTGCGCGCGCACTCGGCCTTGACGCCCTCCGGATCGGTCGGGCTGTTCGCGTTGACGCATGCGGGCTTGGCGCCGCAGCAGTTGCCGACGTTCTTCACCGCGCAGTCGGCATCGGTCTTGCAGCTGAAATCGAGTTTGACGGGCGTGCCGGCCGGCTCGGCCTGGCGCTCCTTCGGCGCAGGCTCAGGGGCCCGTGCGCGCGTTGGCTGGGGTGCGGTGGCCTGCGCCGCATCCGCTGCAGGCGTGGCGGCGATCGCGTTCTCGGAATGCGGCGCGCACGCGGCGAGCGCGAGCAGGGACGAAACCAGCAGTGCGGTCAGCAGGCGGCGCATGGCGTGCTCCTTGTCGATCAGCCCTTCGTGGTCCAGGTGTCGCGCAGCGTGACGCTGCGGTTGAACACCGGCGCGTCGCTGCGGTGATCGAAGCGGTCGGCCACGAAGTAGCCGATGCGCTCGAACTGGAACGACTGCTCCGGGTTCGCGTTCGCCGCCGCCGGTTCGACGTAGCCGGTGACGGTGCGACGCGAGTCGGGGTTCAGGTAATCCTTGTACGTCTTGCCGCCTTCGTCGTTGTCCGGATCGGGCACGAGGAACAGGCGGTCGTACAGGCGCACTTCGGCCTTCACCGCGTGCTTCGCGCTCACCCAGTGGATCGTGCCCTTGATCTTTCGATCGGCGCCGGCCATGCCGGGGCGCGATTCGGGATCGAGTTCGCCGCGGATCTCCACGACCGTGTCGCCGTCCTTGATCACTTCATCGCAGCGGAAGATGCCGGCTCCGCGCAGGCGCACTTCGCCGCCCGGGATCAGGCGCTTGAAGCCCTTCGGCGGCACTTCCTCGAAGTCCTCGCGCTCGATCCACAGCTCGTTGGAGAACGGAACGCTGCGCGTGCCGGCGCTCTCGTCCTTGGGATGGTTCGGGAACGTCAGCGATTCCTCGTGCGTCGCCGACAGGTTGGTGATGACCAGCTTCAGCGGATCGATCACCGCCATGCGGCGCTGCGCCGCGGCGTCGAGGTCGTCGCGCAGCGCGCCTTCGAGGATGGAGATGTCGAGCAGCGAGTTCTGCTTGCTGATGCCGACGCGGTCGACCATCAGGCGCAGCGCGCTCGGTGTGTAGCCGCGGCGGCGGATGCCCTGCAGCGTCGGCATGCGCGGATCGTCCCAGCCATCGACCAGACCTTCGTTCACCAGCGCCAGCAGCTTGCGCTTGCTCATCACCAGGTAGTTGAAGTTCAGGCGCGAGAACTCGATCTGGCGCGGCTTGCTGGCTTCCTTCGGGTAGCCCTTCGACAGCACCGGTTCGAGCAGCTCCGGCGAATTCGCCAGGTCCACCTTGTCCACGCACCAGTCGTACAGCGGGCGATGGTCCTCGAATTCCAGCGTGCACAGCGAATGCGTGATGCCTTCGACCGCGTCGCTGAGCGAGTGCGCGAAGTCGTACATCGGGTAGATCGGCCATTCGCGGCCGGTGTTCTGGTGCTCGACGTGCTTGATGCGGTACAGCGCGGGATCGCGCAGGTTCATGTTGCCGCTGGCCATGTCGATCTTCGCCCGCAGCGTGCGCGTGCCGTCCGGGAACTCGCCGGCGCGCATGCGACGGAACAGATCAAGGTTTTCCTCGACGCTGCGGTTGCGGAACGGCGACTCGCGGCCCGGCTCGGTCAGGGTGCCGCGGTATTCGCGCACCTGTTCCGGCGTGAGATCGCACACGAACGCGTCGCCCTGACGGATCAGCTTCTCGCCGGCGAGGTAGAGCACGCCGAAGTAGTCCGAGGCGTGGCGCAGGTCGTGCCACTCGAAGCCGAGCCAGCGCACGTCGTCCTGGATCGCGCGGACGTACTCCGGGTCTTCCTTCACCGGGTTGGTGTCGTCCAGGCGCAGGTTGCAGTCGCCGCCGAACTCCGCCGCGATGCCGAAGTCCAGGCAGATCGCCTTGGCGTGGCCGATGTGCAGGTAGCCGTTGGGCTCGGGCGGGAAACGCGTGCGGATCGCCTGGTGCTTGCCGCTGGCCAGGTCCTCGCGAACGATCTGCCGGATGAAGTCCTGCTTCGCGGGTGCGGCGGACTCGGGGGCGGACGGATTGGCGGGAGCGGCGTGGTGGGGCGTAGCGGACATGCTTGAGCCAGGGCGGGGAAGACCGGCAAGTTTAGCCGGTGCGGCCGGTCCCCGCCGTCATCCCCGTTGTGGCGCGCGGGCACCGCTTCGGCGTGTTCAGGCCGGGCGTATGCTGTCGGCGAGCCTCTCCGAAGGCCGCTGCCGGGAGCATCGCCATGAAAATCGTCTACCAAGCCGCGAACCTGATCGACGCCCACCTGGTGCGGCACGCGCTGGAAGCCGAGGAAATCCCCGTCTTCCTGCAGGGCGAGGCGCTGACCGGCGGCATGGGCGAGCTGCCGCTGTTCGGGACCATCCTGGTCTGCGTGCCCGACATCGTCTGGCCACAGGCGAAGGACATCGTCGACACGCTCCCGTTGAACCAGCCGGTCGAAGCGCTTCCGGACGACGACGAAGCCCCGGACGCGTCACAGGGCTGGCTTCCGGCCTGAACGGCGCTTTCCGGTATCGTGACCGGCCGTTTCATGGGCCCCGCGCCATGTCCTTCGATTTCGATTCGCTCATCCGCGCCGTCGCCGACTTTCCCAAGCCCGGCGTGACCTTCCGCGATGTCACCCCGCTGCTGGCCGACGCCGGCGGTTTCGCGCGCTGCATCGACGCGATGGCCGAGCCGTGGCAGGGCAGCGAAGTGCAGGCGGTGTGCGGGATCGAATCGCGCGGTTTCATCTTCGGCGCGGCGCTTGCGCAGAAGCTGCATGCCGGTTTCGTCCCACTGCGCAAGCCGGGCAAGCTCCCGCCGCCGCTGGTCGAGGTGGATTACGCGCTGGAATACGGCACCGACCGGCTGCAGGCGCGCAACGACGCGCTACGCCCGGGCGAACGCACGCTGATCGTCGACGACGTGCTCGCCACCGGCGGCACGCTGGCGGCCGCGCGCGAACTGGCGGGCAAGCTCGGCGCGAGCCTCGTCGGCGCGAGCGTGCTGATCGAACTGGACGCTTTGGGCGGCCGTTCGCGCTGGCCGCAGGGCGTGCCGCTGCAGGCGCTGCTGCACTACTGATCCTTCGCGGCGCGCCGCCATCGCGCGCCACGACGTGCCAGTCCACCTTGCGAGGTCGGGCCTATGGACGCGTTCAAAACTACCTGTCGGTGATGGTGTCCATGGTGCTCGGGCTGGGCCTGACGCAGCTGATCGCGGGCATCGGCAACATGGTGCAGGTGCGCCGTCGCGTGAGGTTCTACTGGCTGCACGCGATCTGGCTGGTGCTGATGATCGGCCTGCACGTCCAGATGTGGTGGTCGTTCTGGATGATGCGCGGCGTCGCCGAATGGACCTACACCGGCTTCGCGTTCGTGCTGCTCGGCCCGGCCACGCTGGTGATCGCCAGCCACGTGCTGCTGCCGGAACTGGTCGACGGCACCATCGACGTGGAACGCCACTACTACGACACGCGCACCGTCTTCTTCGGCCTGCTCGCGGCGGCCGGCGCGTGGGCGCTGGTGCTGGAATCGGCGATGGGTCTGCGCTCGCTCATCGTGCCGTTCCGCCTCGTGCAGGTGCTCGGCATCTTCCTGATGATCTGGTGCGCGTGGACGACGAACCGGCGCGTCCACGCTGGATGCACGTTCCTGGTCATCGTCATGCTGGTGAGCACGACGCTGCTCACGCGTTACCGGCTGGGGCAGACGCAGATGGCGTGATCAGGCGTGGCTGATCAGGCGTGGCTGATCAGAGCCGGCTGTCCTGCGACGGCGCCGGTTGCGGGGGGCGCAGCAGCTGCTCGGGCAACTTGCGGAATTCGGCTGCCAGCTGCATCAGGAAGTCGCCCATCGCCGAGCTGCGGCGCCACACCATCGCGATCTGGCGGTGCGGCGGCTGGCCGCGGAAACGCAGCAGGTGGATGTCGGGGGAGGACGGCACCGGCGGCTGCACCGCGAGCACCGGCAGCAGCGTGATGCCGACGCCGGCGGCGACCATCTGCCGCAGCGTTTCCAGACTGGTCGCGCGGAAACCATCGCGTTCGTCGGCGCCGGCCATGTGGCAGACGTCCAGCGCCTGGTCACGCAGGCAGTGGCCTTCCTCGAGCAGCAGCAGGTGCTGGTGGTCGAGGTCGCCAAGTTCGAGCGAATCGTGTTCGGCCATCGAATGCTGTTGCGGCACCGCCAGCACGAAGGGCTCGTCGAACAGCACTTCCACGTGCAGCTGGTCGTCGTGGATCGGCAAGGCGAGCAGGCCCGCGTCGAGCCGCCCGTCGCGCAGGCGCTGCAGGATCTGGTCGGTCTTCTCTTCGATCAGCAGCAGTTCCAGGCGCGGGAAACGCTGGCGCAGCCGCGGCACGACGTGCGGCAACAGGTACGGGCCGAGCGTGGGAAACAGGCCGAGCCGCACGGTGCCGGCTTCGGGATCCTGGCTGCGGCGCGCGATCTCCGCCATCTGCTCCACGTCGGCGATGACCTTGCGCGCGCGTTCGGCGACTTCGCGGCCGACCGGCGTGAGCATCACGCGGCGCGGCGCGCGTTCGACGAGCGCGACGCCGAGTTCGTCCTCGAGCTTCTTGATCTGGGTCGACAGCGTCGGCTGGCTGACGAAGCTGGCCGCGGCGGCGCGGCCGAAATGCTTGTGGTCGGCCAGGGCCACCAGGTACTTGAGATCGCGCAGGTTCAAGGCGGGTCCCTCGCGTCGGAGACTGCGTGGATGCTGCGTGGTAGGCGAAGCATCGGCCTCGCGCCGCTCCCCCGCAAGCAGGGGAGCGGCGCGGCCGGTTCCTTACGCCGCGGCGGCGGTGGCCTGCGCCGGTGCGCTGGTGCGAATCAGGTGGTCGAAGGCGCTCAGCGCGGCCTTCGAGCCTTCACCCATCGCGATGACGATCTGCTTGAACGGCGTGGTCGTGGCGTCGCCGGCGGCGAACACGCCCGGCACCGACGTGCGGCCGTGCGAATCGACCTCGATTTCGCCGCGCGGCGACAGCGCCACGGCGCCCTTCAGCCATTCGGTGTTCGGCAACAGGCCGATCTGCACGAAAATGCCTTCCAGGTCGACCTGGATCGGGTCGCCCGAAACGCGGTCCTTGTAAATCAGGCCGGTCACCTTCTGGCCGTCGCCGAGCACTTCGGTCGTCTGCCCGTTGGTGATGACCGTGACGTTCGCCAGCGAACGCAGCTTGCGCTGCAGCACTTCGTCGGCGCGCAGCTGGCCATCGAACTCGATCAGCGTGACGTGCGAAACGATGCCCGCCAGGTCGATCGCGGCCTCGACGCCCGAGTTGCCGCCGCCGATGACCGCCACGCGCTTGCCCTTGAACAGCGGGCCGTCGCAGTGGGGGCAGTACGCCACGCCCTTGTTGCGGTATTCCTGCTCGCCCGGCACGTTCATCTGGCGCCAGCGCGCACCGGTCGACAGCACCACGCTGCGCGACTTCAGCGACGCACCGTTCTCCAACTGCACTTCGATCAGGCCGCCCGGCTCGCTCGCCGGAACCAGCTTGCTCGCGCGCTGCAGGTTCATGATGTCGACGTCGTACTCGCGCACGTGCTGTTCGAGCGCGGACGCGAGCTTTGGGCCTTCGGTGTAGGTGACGGAGATGAAGTTCTCGATCGCCATCGTGTCCAGCACCTGGCCGCCGAAACGCTCGGCCGCCACGCCCGTGCGGATGCCCTTGCGCGCGGCGTAGATCGCCGCCGCGGCACCGGCCGGGCCGCCGCCGATCACGAGCACGTCGAACGCGTCCTTGGCCTTGATCTTCTCGGCATCGCGCGTCGATGCGCCGGTGTCGAGCTTGGCCATGATCTGTTCGATGGTCATGCGGCCCTGGTCGAACGGCTGGCCGTTGAGCAGCACCGTCGGCACCGACATGATCTGGCGCTGCTCGACCTCGTCCTGGAACAGCGCGCCGTCGATGGCGACATGGTGGATGTTGGGGTTGATCACGCTCATGAGATTCAGCGCCTGAACCGTGTCCGGGCAGTTCTGGCACGAGAGCGAGAAGTAGGTTTCGAAGTGGTATTCGCCTTCCAGGTCGCGCACCTGCTCCAGCAGCTCCGGCGCGGCCTTGGAGGGATGCCCGCCTACCTGCAACAGGGCGAGCACGAGCGAGGTGAACTCGTGGCCCATCGGAATGCCGGCGAAGCGCACGCCCACGTCCGTGCCGGCGCGGTTGATCGCGAAGGACGGGCGGCGCGCATCGTCGTCGCGGCGCGAATAGGAAATCCTGTCCGACAGTGCGGCGATGTCCTGCAGCAGGCCTTCCAGCTCGCGCGACTTGTCGCCGTCATCGAGCGAGGCGACGAGCTCGATCGGCTGCGTGACCTTTTCGAGGTAGGCCTTCAACTGGGTCTTGAGATCGGCGTCCAACATGCGATGACTCCAATGTGTTTCGTGGGGATGAACGCCGCGAGCGCCCGGGCGGAGGGAGGGAGAGAACCCGGGCGTCGCGACATTCGAAAAGAGAGAGGTCGCCTGGCGACCGGCGCGCCTCCGTGCGGGAGGCGGTGGAGCAGGGCGGGTCCGGTTGCGGCCCGCCCCGTTCCGTGCCGCGCCCTGCGATCAGGGCGCGGCGTGGGTCGTCAGATCTTGCCGACCAGGTCCAGCGACGGCTTCAGGGTCTGCTCGCCTTCCTTCCACTTGGCCGGGCAGACCTCGCCCGGATGCGCGGCGACGTACTGGGCGGCCTTCACCTTGCGCAGCAGCTCGCCCGCGTCGCGGCCGATGCCGCCGGCGTTGATCTCGACCAGCTGGATCTTGCCTTCCGGATCGATCACGAACGTGCCGCGATCGGCCAGGCCGGCTTCTTCGATCATCACGCCGAAGTTGCGGGTGATGACGCCCGTCGGGTCGCCGACCAGCGGGTACTGGATCTTCTTGATCGTGTCGGAGGTGTCGTGCCACGCCTTGTGGGTGAAGTGGGTGTCGGTCGACACGCCGTAAATCTCGACGCCCAGCTTCTGGAACTCGGCGTAGTTGTCGGCCAGGTCGCCCAGCTCGGTCGGGCAGACGAAGGTGAAGTCGGCCGGGTAGAAGAACACGACGGACCACTTGCCCTTCAGGTCGGCATTGGTGACTTCAATGAACTCACCGGCCTTATAGGCGGTGGCCTTGAACGGCAGGACTTCGGTGTTGATCAGCGACATAGGAGGTTCCTTTGGCTGGGTGGGTGAGGGGTAAAAACCAGTGCGGACAGGGTAAGCAGACCAATCCAATCCATCAAGTTGATTGATGGAATTGATTCAATAGGCATTGACTATTGAATTGGTCCAACGATAGAAGCCGCTCCTATTCGACATGCGGGGCACCAGTGGCCCTCGCAAGGGCTCCCCGGCGGCGAACCAGCACGCGAAAATGCCCGGATGCATGAATCCCCTCCAACAGGCGTCGAACCTCCTCGGACGACGGTCGGCGGGCTGTTGGCCGAGGCCGCCGCCCGCTTGCCCGGCGACGAAGCCCGCCCCGAAGCCGAACGCCTGCTCGCCCACGTGCTCGGCGTCGGACCGACGTGGCTGTACACGCATCGCGACGACGCCCCTTCAGCTGCCCACGTCGCCGAATTCAACCGCCTGATCGACCGTCGGCTGGCCGGTGAGCCGGTTGCGTACCTGATCGGCCACCGCGGTTTCTGGCGCTTCGACCTGGCGGTGACGCCGGCGACGCTGATCCCGCGGCCGGAAACCGAGCGCTTGGTCGAACTCGCCCTCGACCGGCTGCCGGAAGGCGTGCCGCTGCGCGTGGCCGACCTCGGCACGGGTACCGGCGCCATCGCGCTGGCGATCGCGTTCGAACGTCCGCTGGCGCAGATCGTGGCGACCGACGCCAGCGCGGAGGCGCTCGTCGTCGCAAGGGCCAATGCGCAGGCGCTGGGGCTGTCGCGCGTGGACTTCCGCGAGGGCGACTGGCTCACGCCGCTCGCCGGCGAGCGCTTCGACCTCATCGCAAGCAACCCGCCGTACATCGCCGACGACGACGTGCATCTGGGGCAGGGCGATCTCCGCTTCGAACCGGCGAGCGCGTTGGCTTCGGGTGCGGATGGTCTCGACGACATCAGGCGCATCGCGGCGGCAGCGCCGATTCATCTGCACGAAGGCGGCTGGTTGCTGGTGGAGCACGGGTGGGATCAGGGCGACGCCGTTCGCGAGGTGTTCGCGCGCGCAGGCTTCGAGGCAGTCGAGACAGTGCAGGACTGGGAGCACCGCGACCGCGTCACCCTCGGGCGACGTCGCTGACGACGCCAACGAAAAAGCCCGCCGGAGCGGGCTTGGTCGTACTGATCGCGATGCGATCAGAAGCTGGCGCGAACGCCGATGTTGTACGTATCGCTGCCGTCGGCCAGCGTCAGGCTGCTGTGCAGGCCCCAGGTCGAGTTGAAGGCATAGACGACGCCGAAGTCGGCGAAGTAGTTGCCATCGTAGCCGTGATCGTAGTCCTCGTAGCCCAGGTAGGCGTTGGCGGTGAGCTGGTCGGTCACGCGCCCCATGATGCCGGTGCTGATCTTGCCACCCTTGTAGTTCACGCTTGCGTTGCAGTCCGGGCACACGTCGTGGTGCACGCGGGCGCTGATGTCGTTGTCGACGTAGGCGATCTGCGACACCCAGTCGGCGCGCGAGCCGATGGCGGTGTTCATGCCGACGCCCAGCGACCAGGCTTCCGACTTGACGTGCACGCGCGCGTCGGAGAACCAGTCGTTGTATGTGTCGGTGACCTTGCCGTAGCTGGCCGTGCCGAACACGTTGTCGTTGAAGGAGTACGAGCCGCTCAGCGTGCCGCCGTTGAGATACGGGCCGCTTGCATCCTGGTAGGTGTAGTCGAGCTGGGCGTAGTCGTAGCCGATGCCGTTGGATTCGCTGGCGTTGGCGAGGAAGGGAGCGGCGGCGAGCGCCACGGCGAGGAGGGACTTCTTCACGGGTGTTTCCTTGTGGGGGCTTCCCGGCGGTCGCCGGGGCGCGCAGTAGACCCGCGGCGTTTCGCCGTCCACATCGGACGGTTCTTAAAAATTCGTTCGCCGAGAAAAGGTCGTCGGCCCGTGCGCGCTAGAATTTCGCCACTCATTCGGCGAGACCCCGCGATGCGCACGCTTTACCCCGACATCGAACCCTTCGACACCGGCACGCTCAAGGTCGACGACCGGCACACGCTGTACTACGAGCAGTGCGGCAATCCCGACGGCAAGCCCGTCGTGCTGCTGCACGGCGGTCCGGGCGCGGGCTGCAGCGCGAAGATGCGGCGTTTCCACGATCCGGCGCGTTACCGCATCGTGCTGTTCGACCAGCGCGGCAGCGGGCGCTCGACGCCGCACGCCGACCTGGTCGACAACACCACGTGGGACCTGGTCGCCGACATCGAACGCCTGCGCGGCAAGCTCGGCATCGACACGTGGCAGGTGTTCGGCGGGTCGTGGGGCTCCACGCTCGCGCTCGCCTACGCGCAGGCGCATCCGCAGCGCGTGACCGAACTGGTGCTGCGCGGCATCTTCATGCTGCGTCGCTGGGAGCTGGAGTGGTTCTACCAGGAAGGCGCCTCGCGCCTGTTCCCGGATGCGTGGGAGCACTACCTGTCGGCGATTCCGGTCGTCGAGCGGCACGATCTCATCAGCGCATTCCATCGCCGCCTGACCTCGCCGGACGAAGCCACCCGACTGGCCGCCGCCAAGGCGTGGAGCGTCTGGGAAGGCGCGACGAGCTTCCTGCACGTCGATCCGGATTTCGCGGCGAGCCATGAGGATCCGCAGTTCGCGCTCGCGTTTGCGCGTATCGAAAACCACTACTTCGTCAATAGCGGATTTTTCGAAGTCGACGATCAGTTGCTCCGCGACGCGCATCGCATCGCCGACATCCCGGGCGTGATCGTGCACGGCCGCTACGACGTCGTGTGTCCCGTCGCCAACGCGTGGGACCTGAAAAAAGCCTGGCCGAAAGCGGACCTGGAGATCACCCCGGCATCCGGGCACTCCGCGTTCGAAGCGGAAAACGTCGATGCCCTGGTGCGCGCCACCGACCGCTTCGCCCGCTGACTTTTTCTGAAAACCCGGGGCTGGAACGCCCGGCCCCGGCGACTGCATACGTATTCAAGCCTTCCGCTGCGCGCGCGGCCACGCACAATCGGCCGCGCACGGCGCCCATCGTGGGCGCTCCGGAGAGACGATGGATACGACGATGCAAGCGCAGCAGCACGCCACTTCGCGCGTGGTGCTGGTTTCCCTGGCCGCCGCGATGGGCGGCTTTTTGTTCGGCTTCGATTCGGCGGTGATCAACGGCGCGGTCGATGCGGTCCGCGGCGGCTTCGCGCTGGACGCGGCGCGCATTGGTTTCGCGGTGTCGTGCGCGTTGCTCGGCGCGGCGCTGGGCGCGTGGTACGCCGGGCCCGTCGCCGACCGCTGGGGCCGCGTGCGCACGATGCAGGTGGCGGCCGTGTTGCTGTTCGCCAGCGCGCTGGGCTCCGGGCTGGTCGTCGGGTTGTGGGACCTCATCGCGTGGCGTTTCGTTGGCGGCGTCGGCATCGGCGTGGCGTCGGTGATCGCGCCGGCGTACATCGCCGAAGTCTCGCCGGCGCACGTGCGCGGACGACTGGGTTCGCTGCAGCAGCTGGCGATCGTGCTCGGCATCTTCGCGGCGCTGCTCAGCGATGCCTGGATCGCCGGCGTGGCCGGCGGCGCGGCCAAGTCCGCGTGGCTGGGTATGGAAGCGTGGCGCTGGATGTTCCTGGTCGCCACGGTGCCGGCGCTGATCTACGGCACGCTCGTGCTCGGCGTTCCCGAATCCCCGCGTCACCTGGTCGCGAAGGGACGCATCGACGAAGCGCGCGACGTGCTGCGCCAGATGCTCGCACTGCCGAACGGTCCGGCGCTCGAGGCCAAGCTGCACGACATCCAGCGCAGCCTCGCCAGCGAAGTGCGCCCGCGTCTGCGCGATCTGCGCGGCCAGCGCCTGGGCCTGCTGCCGATCGTGTGGGTTGGTATCGCGCTGTCGGTGTTCCAGCAGGCGGTCGGCATCAACGTGATCTTCTACTACAGCTCCACGCTGTGGCATTCGGTCGGTTTCAGCGAATCCGATGCGTTCACCATCACCGTCGTGACCTCGGTCGTGAACGTGCTGGTGACGCTGCTGGCCATCGCGCTGGTCGACAAGGTCGGCCGCAAACCGCTGCTGGTCGTCGGTTCGGTCGGCATGACGGTGACGCTGGGCCTGATGGCGCTGTGCTTCGCGCAGGCCACCGGCGAGGGCGCGTCGCTGTCGTTGCCGCAGCCCTGGAACATGGTCGCGCTGGTGTCGGCGAACGCCTACGTCGTGTTCTTCGGCCTGAGCTGGGGACCGATGGTGTGGGTGCTGCTCGGCGAGATGTTCCCCAACCGCATCCGCGCGATCGCGCTCGCGGTGGCGGCATCGGCGCAATGGCTGGCGAATTTCGCCGTCACGGTGAGCTTCCCGAAGCTGGCGGAAATCGGCCTGAGTTTCGCCTACGGCCTGTACGCGACGTTCGCGCTGCTCTCGCTGGTGTTCGTGCTGAAGGCCGTACGCGAAACGCGCGGCGTCGAACTGGAAGACATGCAGGGCTGAGCGCCATGCATCACTCCCTCTCCCGCGACGGGAGAGGGAGGGTTCCGGATCAGTCGGCCGGCGTGCCGTCCGGGTTGTGTTCGAGCATCCACAGGCCGGCCCAGAGCTTGAGGTCCAGCTCGTAGCCTTCGCGCCGTTTCTGCATGAGCCACGCCGGCGCCTGCGCGCGCGGGACTTCGTGGACGGTGATGTTCTCGTTGTCCACGCCGCCGCCCGCGCCGACACGCGTCAATCCGCGCGCACGCACGAAGGCGATGCGCTCGCTGCTCATGCCGGCGGAGGTCGGGCCGACCAGCAGCACTTCCAGCCGCTGCGCCGACCAGCCGGTTTCCTCGATGAGCTCGCGACCGGCGGCGGCTTCGAGGGTATCGGTATCGTGGTTGTCGCCGACCAGGCCCGCGGGCATCTCGATGGTCGGCGCGCCCAGCGGAACGCGGAACTGTTCGACGAACAGCAGCTTGTCGTCGGGCGTGACGGCGATGACGATCACCGCCATGCCTTCGCCGGTGGTGCGTTCGACGTACTCCCAGCGACCGCGCCGCAGCATGCGCAGCCACGGGCCCTCGTACAGCGTTTCCACGGGGTCGTCGTCGTGTCCGGCGGGCTTTGCGTTCATGCGGTGCGGGTGCTCGTTGCGATTGCGTCCGATCGTATTACGACGCCTGTGACGGGGCGAAGTCGAGGCCGGCGGACTGGTAGAGGCGGCGACGCGTCATCGGGCCGAAGCGCAGCGAATCGCACAGCGAACCCAGGATCGCCGCGTCCGCACTGCCACGCGTGAAGTGCAGCGAGGTTTCGCCCAGCGGCGCATCCAGCGCGATCGTCGTCAGCTGACGGCACAACAGTGCCTGTTCGCGATGCAGACGCAGCTTCGCCGCGGTGGACGCCGCGCCGCGCAGACGCAGGAACGGCACTTCCTCCACGCGCTCGAGCAGGGCATCGAGCGAGCCGAAATGCCCCAGCAGCGCGGCCGCGGTCTTCGACCCGATGCCGGGCACGCCGGGGATGTTGTCGACCGCGTCGCCGGTCAGCGCCAGGTAGTCGGCGATCTGGTGCGCGAGCACGCCATGGCGCTCGGGCACGCCGGCCGCCCCCCAGCGCTGGCCCTTCGCGAAATCCCACTGCTCGTCGTGGTCGCCCAGCAGCTGCGAGAGGTCCTTGTCGGCCGAGACGATGACCGATCGGAACCCGTGCGCGCGCGACGCCGCAACGGCGCTGCCGATCAGGTCGTCGGCCTCGTACTCGCCATGTGCGAGCACCGCCAGGCCCAGCGCCGCGCACAGCGTGCGGCAGTGGACGAACTGGCGCCGCAGCTCTTCCGGCGCCGATTCGCGGTTGGCCTTGTAGGCGGGATAGATCGCGTTGCGGAAGCACGAATCCAGCGCCTCGTCGAACGCGATGGCGATGTGCTGCGGCCGCGCGCGGTCGAGCAGTTCCAGCAGGAAGCGCGCGAAGCCGTGCACGGCGTTGGTCGGCCAGCCGTCGTTGTCGTGGAACTCGTTGGGCATCGAGTGCCAGGCGCGGAACACGTACATGCTCGCATCGACGAGGTACAGCGTCCCGCTGGCCGCCGTGGCGGACGGAGCGACAGGCGCGCTCACGACGGCGTCCATTCGGTCAGCAGCTCGCGCGGATCGGGGCGCTCGCGCTCGGGCGCGTCGAGCTTCGGCGTGCCGATGTGGATGTAGCCGACCACGCGCTCGTGCTCGCCCAGGCCCAGCCAGCGGTCGACCTGCTCGTCGTAGGCGAGCCAGCCGGTCAGCCAGATCCCGCCGAAGCCCAGTGCCTGGGCGGCCTGGAGGAGGGCGAAGCAGACGCACGAGGCGGTCGAGAACCGCTCGGATTCAGGAATCTTTTCGTCCGGACCGAACTGACCGATCACGGCCACGACCAGCGGCGCATGCGAGAATCGGCTCCGGTCCTTCTCGAACACCGCCTCGCTGGCCCCCGGGTCGCGCTCGCGGCTGCGGGCGGCCAAGCGCTCGCCGAACGCGTGCCGGGCCTCGCCCCGGAAGCTCAGGAACCGGAAGGGCACCCGCTTGCCGTGGTCGGGCACGCGGACGGCCGACTGGAGCATGCGCAGGAGGGTGTCGGGATCGGGGGCGGGCTCGCCGAGCTGCTTCGGCGGGACCGACCGGCGGGCATCCAGCCCGGCCAGGGCCAGGTCGATTTGCCGAGGGTCAGAAGTGTTTAGCGACATCAGTCACAATTATCTAATGTGGGCCTGCAAGACGGTGTCGTATCTTGCCACTATGCGCCGGGGAACTGCCGGCAAGCGGCAGATTCGGCCCACGTTCCGCTTCATGTAACAGGGGACATCGAAGTGTCCGGCTACCCGCACGGCGTCGCTCAAGCCACGCGTACCGATCCCTTGCGCGTGCTCGAGGAGATCAAGCGTTTGTCCCTGGAGGTCCTCGGCGGCCTGCCGGGCACGCTGTATGGCCCGGTGGAAGATGCCCTGAAGGTCGCCTCGCTCAAGGGCGACGGCAAGTCCAATCATTACGAGGAACAGGCGGCGTTGTGGGTGCTGCGCCAGCACCAGGCATCGCACGTCATGAAGTACCGCCAGCAGATCGCGCAGGCCTTCGACGATTTCCGCGCCCTGCGCATCCGCAGCGGCGGCGACGTCACGCTGCGGCTGCTCGACGAACAGCAGCTGGAATACGAACTGGCCAGCGGCCGCCTCAACGAATCGCTGGTCGCCCGCTTCGCCCGCCCGCTGGATACGTTGCAGAGCCGCCTGCAGGCGCTCTCCGAATCCCTGCGTGTGCCGGCGGGGCTGAACCCTATCGGTCCGGAGCGCCTGGTCACCGCGTTCTCGCAGACGCTGCTGGACGCGCAGGTGCCCGACACGCTGCGCGGTCGCCTGTTCCGCCATTACGAGACCGAGCTGATCCGCCTGCTCGGCGATCTGTACGCGCGCGTCAACGCGTTGCTGGCCAGCTCGGGTTACGGCGCACCGGTCGCGTCGCGTCCGCCGGAAGAGGCGCGGCGCGGTGGCGATGGCGGCGCGCCCGCCGGTGGCTACGGCGGTTACGGTGCGCAGGACGGTTTCGGCGCGGGCGGTGGCGGCTACGGCGCCGGCCTTGGTCCCGGCCCGGGCATGGTCGGCGAGCCGACCGGCCGCTCGTCCGGCCCGCCGATGTCGCAGCAGGACATCGCCGCGATGGCGCAGGAACTGGCCCAGCTACGCGGCCAGCTGCACGCGTGGCGCGAGTCGATCTCGCGCGGCGACGTCGCCACCGGGGGCGGCCACGCGCCCGAGCGTCCCGTCATGCAGCGTCGCGAGATGCGCGTGGACGAGATCCTCAACGTCGCATCGCTCCTCCAGGCCGAGCCGCCGGACGCGTTCGCACGCGCGCTGGCCGTCACCGGCCGCCTGGGCGAAACCATCCGCGACCATCTGCAGGACGGCGCGCGCCGCCTCGGGCTCAACCCCGACCAGGCCTGCTTCAGTCCGGAAGAGGAAGACGCGATCGACCTGGTGGCGATGCTCTTCGACTCGCTGTTCCGCCACAACGCGCTGCAGGACCGCGCGCGCCGCCTGTACGCGCGCCTGGTGCTCCCGTACGTGAAGGTCGCGCTGACCGACAACGCCGTGTTCGTGAAGCGCGAACACCCGGCGCGCCGGCTGCTCGACGCGATCACCGAGGCCTGCGAGGGCAACGACGGCGAAACGCCGCAGGATCGCGAGCTGCTCGACCGTGCCACCGAGATTTCGCAGCGTATCGTCGCCGACTACAACGAAGACCTCGCGGTATTCGAACTGGCGCACGCCGAACTCGATGCCGTACTGGCGCAGCAGCGCCGCCGCTTCGAGCTGCAGGAACAGCGCGCCGCCAAGGCCACCTACGGCCGGGAGCGCCTGGGCGCCGCGCGCGCGCAGGCCGAGTCGGCGCTGGAAGAACGCCTGGGCGAGTCGACCCTGACGCAGGCGGTGGCGGATTTCCTTGCCATGCCGTGGCGCCACCACGTCGTGCAGACGTTGTTGCGCGAGAACACCGACCAGCGCCGCCACGCCGAGGCCATCGCGCTCGGCGACGCGCTGGTGATGGCCGACCGCCTCGCCGGCGAAGGGCGCGGCCGCGAACTGGCCGACCAGCTGCTCGCGCTGCAGCCGGCGATCATCGATTGCCTGGCCAGCTCCGGCCTCGACGACAGCGCCGCCCAGCACGGCATGGCCGGCTTGGTGCGCGCACTGGCGACGCCGGATACGCCGCGCCGCCACGTACCGGTATCGCCCGAGTCCATGCCCGAGGACGATGCGGGTGAAGCCGAGCGTCGCCTGTGGCTGGTCGGCGATGCCGACGGCGTTCGCCACGACCCGCTGCTGGCCGAGCGCATGAGCACGCTGGAAGTGGGCGACTGGTTGCGCCTGACCAACGTCGAAGGCGAGAGCACGGCGGTGAAGGTGGCCTGGCTGAGCCCGCTCACCTCGCGCTACCTGCTGGTGAACCGCCGCGGCCTGCGCGTGCTGGTCGCCTCGGCCGAGGAACTGGCCGCATTGGCCGGCGCCGGCCGCCTGACGATCGGCGCGGAGCGCACGGCGTTCGACGAGGCGATGCGACAGGTGAAGCGCCATCTGGACCGGGCGTCGGCGACGCGCTGAGTTCTCCGACTTCAGGCGAGCGGTTTGCTCGGCCGATCGTCTTCATCGTCATCCCGGCGAACGCCGGGGCCCAGGCCCGTAGCGAATGGGCACTCCGATGACGGCGAACCACCTCACCGTCATTCCGTAGGCCTGAGACCTAGGCTCGTAACGTCCCGGCACTCCATCGACGGAAAACCACACCGCGTCATCCCGGCGAAAGCCGGGATCCAGGCCCGTAACATCCGGGCACTCCGGCAGCGGTGAGTTACATCACCGTCAT
>NZ_QTJR01000011.1 GCF_003382285.1 Lysobacter soli | reverse complement strand
TACTTTTGTTTCGGCAAAAGTAACCAAAACCATCCGCTCCTGACGCGAGCCGGCGCCGCTACGCGACGCCGGTCCCCTGCGCTCCTCGCCAAAGAGGGGACGTCGCCAAAACTCGCTGCGCTGCGCTCCGCTCAAACAGTTGGCGACTCTTCGCCCCTCTTTGGCTGCGGTGCTCGGCTCGCTTTAAGTCGCTGATCAAGATCAACAGCAACAGCAAAGCAAAAGCAAAGCAAAAGCAAAGCAAAAGCAACAGCCGGGGCGACGGCTTTGAGCCCCTCTCCCCACGGGAGAGGGGTTGGGGTGAGGGGCAACGAAGCGCTACCGGTGAATGATCATTGCCGAACAGCGCTGCGCTGTTTGCTTCTCGATCGAACGCAAAAGCGAAATGGATTCCAGCTTCCGCTGGAATGACGACGAAGATGGTTCGCCAACGTCGGAGTGCCCAAACCCTACAAGCCTGGATCCCGGCTTTCGCCGGGATGACGGGTTCTTTAAGGCCGCGGCACATGAAGTACGCCGGCTGCGGGAAACGCCCAAGTGCGCCGACCCTGCGCGCAGACGGCTATAGGCCGCCACCCGGCGCCGAAGAGAAACCTCAGCCCGCCGGCCGATCGTGCAACCGCATCGCCATGCGCAGCAGTTCGATGGCGTTGCGGCAGCCGAGGGTGGCCATGATGCGGGCGCGATGGGTTTCCACGGTCTTGACGCTGATGCCGAGGTCGGCGGCGATCTGCTTGCTGGTGCGGCCGGCGCCGAGCGCGGCGAGGATCTCGCGCTGGCGTGGTGGCAGGGCGTCGACGCCTTCCTCGCTGCGCGGGCGCGCGAACAACTGCGGCGCCGAGACCTGCGGGCTGAGGTAGGTCCGGCCGGCGGCCGCGGCGCGGATGGCGATTTCCAGTTCGGCCGGCGCGGCTTCCTTGACGACGAAACCGCTCGCGCCTCGGGCCAGGGCTTCACGCACGTGGGTGGGATCGTCGTGCATCGACATCACCACCACGCGGCAGTCGGGATGGTCGCGGCGCAGTTCCACCAGGGCCTCGAAACCGCTGCGGCCAGGCATGGAGAGGTCGAGCAGGACGATGTCTGGCTGGTGCTGGCGCGAGCCGACCACGGCCTGGTCGGCATTGGCGGCTTCGGCCACGACTTCGATGTCGGCGAAGGACTCCAGCAGACGCCGCAGTCCAGCCCGCACCAGTGTGTGGTCGTCGCATATCAGTACGCGCAACAGCCCCGAGCCCAACTCCGTTCCCCAAAAGCGTCAACTCTCCGTCGGGGCACCTTAGCCGAGGTGACGCGAAGGGACCATTCGCTCACTTCCGGAATGTGACGGGTCTGACAAATGTTTCACCGTGCCCGCGAGCACCGGACGCACCGGTATGGGCCTTTTTGTCAGGCCTGTCGCATTCATTTTGGGGATTCGCAGCCGGGCGAACGCGAATGTTCCACGCTCCGGGCGTCGTGGGGTCAGCGCAGGCGCCGGCTTTCGGCGACCTGCTTGCGGTGCAGGCGGAACAGGTGACGCTCCAGGGCGTCGGCCAGCGTCGGGGCCATCGGTTCGAAGGCGATCCAGACGCGGGCGCCTTCGGCGGCGATCACGTGCGCCGGCAGTTCGATGCAGTCCGGCAGCCAGTCGGCCGGCTGCACGCGCAACGTGCCGCGGGCGCCGGGACGGATCGCCAGCGCGTCGCCGAGGACGTCGATGCGCGCGCCGCGCGTGGACCAGCGCAGCACGGTCGGCGGCGGAAGGTCGCCGCGGTCGCGCAGCATCGTGCCGAGCAGGCCCAGCACCAGGTCGAGCTTGGCCTCGACGCGTTGCAGCGCGGAGGACGGTTCGGCGTGTTCGTCGCCGTCCTCGCTGCGCGCGTTGTCGCTCAGCGCCAGCGAGGTGAGCAGCATTTCCGCATGCGCCGCGGCGACGTGCGCGGCGGCGGTGTTGGTCGGACCGGGCAGGAACGCCGCCGGGCGCCGGTCCTGGTGGACCAGCACGTCGTCGAACAGTTCCAGATCCGCCGACTGCGAGGTCATCCGGCCAGGCTCCGGTAGGCGAGGGCGCCGCGACGTTCGCGGCCCATGCGCGCGAGGACCGCCGCGGTCTCGTCGCGCATCACCACCAGGTCGGCCAGCAGCGCCTGCTGCTGCGCCAGCAAGTCGCGCCACGGTTCGGCCGACAGGCCCGACAGCTTTTCCGAGCCGAGCGTCTCGCGGAGCACGCGGTCGTGCTCGGCGAGCAGTTCGATCGCCAGCTCCCACTGCTGCGCGTGCATCGCCGCGCGCACCTGCGCTTCGGGCAGGGCGGGAACGGCAGGCGTGGCGGCGTGGGTCATGGCGTGGCTCACGGCTTGGGCGCGATGGCGAGCCAGGCCGATTCGATGTCGCCCAGCAGGCCGTCCACTTCGGTCAGCGCGGCGGCGTCGTTGTCGCTGTTGGCGATCAGCAGGCGCTGCTGCGCGTAGTCGTACAGCGACTGCAGGCCCTGCGCGATCTCGCCGCCGGCGTCGAGGTTGAGCGCGCCGCTCAGGCCGGTGATCAGGCCACTGGCGTCGCTGATGGCCTTGGCCTTGCGCGGGATGTCGCCGCGTTCCAGGCACGCGCCGGCCAGGCGGATGCGATCGCGCGCACCCGACAGCATCAGCGCGACGAGGCGATGCGGATCGGCTTCCAGCACCGCGGCGCTGACGCCGGTGCTGCGGTACTGGTTGGCGTAATTGCGGTTGGCGCCGAGCATGACGATGAGCTCCTGGTATTTCTTTTAGCCGAATTGCTGCGAAAGGAAGCCGCTGGAGCCCTGGAGCTGGGTGACCATCTGCTCCATCGCGGTGAACTGCGCGGTGTAGCGGGTCTGCAGCGATTCCATGCGGCGATCCAGGTCCTCGTACTGCTTGTCGTACGTCTTCAGGCGCGCGTTGAGGCTGTCGCTGCGCGAGTCGAGCAGGCCGTCGGTTTCCAGCACGCTGTCGAGCATGCCTTCCAGGTCGGCGCCGTAGCCTTCCTCGCCCGAGAACAGGCGCGACAGCGCACCCGGATCCTCGCCCAGCGCCTTGGTCAGCGTGCTGGTGTTGAGCGCGAGCGTGCCGTCGGTGTTGATCGACAGACCCAGCGCCTTGAAGGCGACCACGTTCTCGCTGGCCATGTTGCGCAGCGAGCTCTGCAGGCCGCGCACCATCGAATCGCCGGTGAGCGCCGAGGCGGTCTTGGTCTCGGCGTTGTAGGCGGTGAGCGACTTGGTGAGGCTGATCGAGGCGTTGTATGCGGTGACGAACGCCTGCAGCGTCTTCTGCACGGCGGCGTCGTCGGTGGCGACCTTCAGGCTGAAGGTTTCGCCGGGCTTGGCTTCGGTGAGGTTGAGCGTCACGCCGGGCAGCAGGTCGGTGAGGCTGTTGCTGCTGGACGTGCGCGTCAGGCCATCGACCTTCACCACCGCGTCCTTCGCCGCGACGGTTTCGGTCATCGACGTCTGCACGCCCGGGTCGTAGACCAGCGCCGACAACCCGCCGTCGCCACCGCTGGTGGTCACGCGCAGCTTGCCTTCCAGGCCCGAGTCGACCGCGGTGAGCACCAGGTGCTGGCCGCCGTCGGCGTTGACCAGGCTCGCCTGCACGCCCTTGCCGGCGGCAGCGGTGTTGATGGCGGTGCGGATGTCCGACAGCGTGTTGCGGCCGTCGGCGATGTCCACTTCGATCTTCGTGTCGCCGGCCTCGATGACGAGCTTGCCGGTGCCGATCTTCGCGTCGGCGGCCTTCGCCGGCGAGGTGAGGCGGTGCGCGCTGGCGAGCGATTCGACTTCGATCTTGTATTCGCCGACGGTCGCGGTGGTGTCGGCCGAGGCGGTGAAGCCCGCCTTGTCCTGCACGGTCGCCGTGCGGGCGTCGGTGCCGCCGTCCTTGCGCAGCTTCTCCAGCGAGGTCTGCAGGCTGGAGAAGATGCTCTTGAGCGAGCCCATCGCCGACAGCTGCGTCTTGGCGGCGTTCTCGCCGCGCGCGATGCGGCTTTCGATCGGCGAGCGTTCGGCGGCGACGAGCTGGGACACCAGCGACGGGATGTCGATGCCCGAACCGAGCGTGGAAATGGCCATGACCGCTTACCCTCCGCGTCGACCGTGCACCGCGCGCGGCGGCAGGGGACGGGGCGAACGATGAGCGGTCATGGCGACTCCTTTCGGAAAAAGCCGGAGGGATGCGTTCGCGCGCATCCCACCGGGGTGCCATCGGGGCGCGGTTCGCGCGCCCCTTCCGGCGGTGGATCAGCCCAGCAGGCTGAGGACGTTCTGCGGTACGGCATTGGCCTGGGCGAGCATCGCGGTACCGGCCTGGCTGAGGATCTGCGTGCGGGTCAGCTCGGCGGTTTCCTTGGCGTAGTCCGCGTCACGGATGCGGCTGCGCGAGGCGCTCAGGTTCTCGCTCGTCGCCTGCAGGTTGGCGATGGTCGAGGTGAAGCGGTTCTGCACCGCACCCATGTCGGCGCGGGCGGAGTTGACGCTGGTCAGGGCCTTGTCGACGATTTCCATGGCCTGCTGCGCGCCGGTGAAGCTGGAGATGTCGAGGTCCTTGATGTACTTCGTGCTGCCCGCCGAGGCGGTGGCGGTGGCGGCGATGCCGGCTTCGGCCATCGTGATGCCCGTGCCGCCCGTCAGCGTGCCGGCGGTGAAGGAGAAGTCCTTGCCCGCGGTGATCGAGGTAAGCGTCAGCTTGTTGCTGGAATCCAGCGAGGCGTAGACGCCGGTCTGGTCCATCTTGTCGTTGATCGAAGCGGCCATCTTCTTGGCCACGTCGCCGCCCGTGTCGCCCACGCCGATGTCGACGGTGTCGATCGTGACGCCGTTGACGGCCATGCTGGCCAGCGTGCCGGTGGCGGTCGCCGTGCCGGTCGAAACGGCGGCGGTCGAGGTCTGCGCGGCGGCGAACTGGGCCTTGCCCAGGGCGTTGGCGTTGGCGTCGACGATGCTGTTGACGGCGATGGTCTGGCCCGAGTTGGCGCCGACCTGGAACAGCGCGCCGGCGAAGGAGCCGTCGAGCAGCTTGGTGCCGTTGAAGTTGGTCTGGTTGGCGACGCGGTCGATTTCCGAGACCAGCTGCGTGACTTCGGCGTTCAGCGCGTCACGGTCGGACTGCGAGTTGGTGGCGTTGGCCGACTGCACCGACAGCTCGCGGACGCGCTGCAGGTTGTTGCCGATTTCGACCATCGCGCCTTCGGCCGACTGGGCCAGCGAGATGCCGTCGTTCGCGTTGCGCACGGCGACGTCGAGGCCGCGGATCTGCGTGCTGAAGCGCTCCGAGATCGCCAGGCCGGCCGCGTCGTCCTTCGCGCTGTTGATGCGCAGGCCCGACGACAGGCGCTGGATGGTGGTGCCGAGGCTGGCGCTGCTGGTACCCAGGTTGCGCTGGGCGTTGAGCGACATCACGTTGCTGTTGATGACTTGTGCCATGGTGATTCTCCGTAGGTTTCGGTTAGGGCACCGGCGAAGCGCTCGCCGGCCGGCAAATACCGCAGTGGTTGGTCGGTGTTGCCGGCCCTTGCCGCTGCTGACCTAGATATCGGTGCCCCTGGGGAAACCTTTAGCTCCTGGTTGACACAAGCCGTGATTGGGGAGTCGGGATTCGGGATTCGTGTGAAACGTCACGGTTTCGACGTCGATCCTGGTTCCAACCCTGCTTCTTCGCCGTCATTCCCGCGAAGCGGAATCCATCGCTCAAACGCTCAAGGCTCCGGCGGGCCTGACAGTCCGGGCCGCTGGATTCCCGCCTTCGCGTCACATCAGATCGAACAGCGAACTCGACTGCAGCCGCATGAAGGCCTGTTGCGCCGCCTGCAGCGCCGTGCTCTCGAGCTGGAAGCGGCTGATCGCCTCGGCGTAGTCCAGGTCGCGGATGCCCGACAGCGTGGTTTCCAGCGTGACCGACTGCGCTTCGCGCAGGTCGGCCGCACTGTCCATCGCCGCCAGCTGGGCGCCGCCGGTGGCGCGCCCGTCGATGAAGTGCTCCTGCGCCGTCGCCGCATCGCGCAACGAGGCCTGCAGCGCGTTCTGCTGCGCCGCGCGCTGCTGCGGGGAGTCGTCGGGCATTTCGAGCGCGCCGACGAGGTCGTCGATCATCCCGAACACGTCGTTGGTCTTCGCCGGGCCGACGGAGAAGCTGTCGCCCGCGGCTGGTGCGCCGTCGATGCGCAGGTTCAGGCCGCCGACGTTGATGCCTTCGCCGCTGGCGTAGGTGCCGGTGCCAATCACCGCACCGCCCGCATCGCGCAGTTCGTACGCATCGGGCGCGGTGAACACGACGCTGTAGCTCGCGCCGTTCCAGCTGCCCGAATCGTCCAGCCCGAATTCCATCAGCACGCCGCTGCCGGCGTTGGTCGTGGCGGCGCTGCCGTCGATGCGGCCGTCGCCGGTCTTGACGCGCATGAACAACTCGCTGCCCGGCAGCGTGTCGGACACGAACTGGTCCGGTGCGATCTCGACCTCGCGCTGGCGCTGGTCGCCGGTGTAGCTGACGTTGCCGCCGCTCACCACGAACGGCGCGTGATCGTCGGCGGTGCCGCCGAAGAGGTAGCGACCGCTGCCGTCCTGGCTGTTGGCCAGGCCGATGAGTTCTTCGCGGATCACCTTCAGTTCGGCGGTGATCGCCTTCTTGTCGTCGCTCGACATCGCGGCGTTGTTGGCCTGGATGGTGAGTTCGCGCACGCGCGCCAGCCGGTCGCCGGCCTGCGCGAGCACGCTTTCCTGAAGGTTCAGGCGATTGCCGAGCAGGTTCGCGTTCTCGCCGAAGCGTTCCAGTTCGGCCGTGGCGCGATCGAGCGACACCGCGGTGCCGGCGGCGACCGGATCGTCCTTCGCCGTGACCAGGCGCTGGCCGAGTGCGAGCTGCTGCTGCGTGTGCGACAGGCCCGCCTGCTTGCGCAGCATCGTGCCCAGTTGCAGCGCGTAAGCGCCGGCCGTGGAAATGCGATTGTTCATCCGCGCACCGCGCTGAGCAGGGACTGGAACATGGTGTCGGCGGTCGAGATCACCTGCGCCGCGGCCTGGTAGGCCTGCTGGAAACGCAGCATGTTGGCCGCCTCCTCGTCGAGGTTCACGCCGGAAATCGAATCGCGCGCGGCCTGCGCCTGGTCGTACAGCACCTGCTGCGCATCGGCGGCGTAGTCGGCCTGTCGTGCGGCCGACCCGATCGTGGTGGTGAGGCCGCCGATCGCGCCGTTGAGCGACACCGTGCCGCCGTTCAAGGCCTTCGCATCGTCGAGGTTGCCCAGCGCGATCGCGTTGCCGTTGTCGCTGGAACCAGCGCCGGTGCTGCCCACGCTGAACCTGTCGCCCGCGGCGGGAACGCCGTCGAGGCTGAGGCTCCAGCCGTTCGCGTTGATCGGCTGGCCCGGCGTGTAGGTGAAGGGCCCGGTGCCGTTGACGGTGTACTGCGTGCCGTCGATGAACTCGATGTCGGCCGGCGTCAGCAGGTTGGCGTTGGTCGAATCGGTGACCTTCACCGAACCGATCCGGCCGGTGCCGACGTTGTCCAGTTCGGCCTTCGCCTTCACCGGAGTGGCGGCTGCTATCCGGTTGGGATCGTCGATGGCGACGTTGATGCCGCCGGCCGCGCCCGCGGTGGGCTGCAGCAGGAAGCGGTCGCCCGACGCCGGCGCACCGCCGACGACGAGTTCGACGCCGTTGATCACCAGCGGATCGGCCGCGGTACCGGTACCCGTGAGCGGCACGTTCGCGCCGGTGTCGGAACGCGTGGCGCTCCACGCGGTGCCGTCGAATTTCAGCACGATGTTCTGCGCGTCGAGCTTGGACAGGTCGCCGACGCTCGCCGTCAGCGTGCCGGTGCCGGTGTTGTTGGCGTTGCCGTTCACGCGCGGCGCGGGCACGGTGAAGAAGTCCGTGCCCATCTGGCCGTTGAGGTCCATGCCGGCGCGGTGCTGCTGGTTGAATGCTTCGGCGAGCCCCACGGCGATGCGGCCCAGTTCCGACTGCGCCGGATCGAGCACGTCGCTGCGGAAATCCATCAGGCCGCCGATCTTGCCGCCCAGCGAGGAATCGTTGAGCTGGATCTGCTGGCCGTTTCCGTCCAGTGCAAGACGCACGCGTTCGGGACGATAGGGATCGGTCGCGACGGTGAGCTTCGACGAAGTGTTGCCCACCACCAGCGCCTGCCCGCCGGACGTGAACACGTTGAGCGAGCCGTCGCCCTGCTGCACGGCGGTGCCGCCGGTGAAGCCGACCATCTGCGAAACCAGGCGGTCGCGCTGGTCGAGCAGGTCGTTGGAGACGTTGTTCGGGTTGCTGACGATCTCGCCGTTGAGGCGCGCGATCTCCGCACCGATGCGGTTGACTTCCTCGGCGCTGCTGCGCAGGCCGCTGTTGACTTCATTGCTCAGCGAATCGAGCTGGTTGTTGAGCTGCTTGAAGCGCGCGGTGAGCGCCTTGGCGTCCGACAGCACGTCCTCGCGCGCGGCGGACGACGCCGCGTTGCTGGTCAGTCCGGTCGTGGCGTCGAAGAAGTTCGACCACACGCCGGCAAGGCCGGTGGCCTTGTCGGAGAACAGCGTGTCCACGCGCGAGGCCAGGCCCGACAGCTGCTGCGCGCGGGCGAGTTCGCCGCCGCTTTCCAGCAGTCGCGTGTTCGCGAGCTGGTCGGCGATACGGCGCACGTCGGCCACCTGCACGCCGTTGCCGACGTAGCCGTAACCCATGTCGGTGGGCGAGCGCGTCGACAGTTCGACGCGCTGGCGCGAATAGCCTTCGGTCGCGACGTTGGCGACGTTGTGGCTCACGGTCGCCAGCGCGCGCTGGAACGCGATCAGGGCACCGGTGCCGGTGGACAGGACATTGGCCATCGTCAGCCTCTCGTGTTGCCATCGAGCGCGGCGAGCGCGCGGTTGAGCGTGGCGCCTTCGGCGATCGCGTTGATCTTCGCGGCGTAGGCGGGGTCGGTGGCGTAGCCGGCCTTCTGCAGCGCCTGCGCGAACTGGCGCGTGTCGCCGCCGGCCGCGCGCGCCTGCGCGTAACGCGGGTTGTTCAGCAGCTTCGCGTAGTCGGCGAAGCTCTCGCCGATGGAACCGTAGGCGCGGAAGTCGGCGCGCTCGCTGACGCGCTGGCCGGCCACGTATTCGTGCGTGCCGGCGTTGACGCGGTTGCCGCTCCACTTCGAACCGGCCTTGATGCCGAACAGGTTGTGCGAAGTGGCGTCGCCGCCGCCCGATGCCAGGCGACGGCCCCAGCCGGTTTCCAGCGCGGCCTGCGCGACCAGTGCCTTGGGATCGACGCCCAGTTCCTGGGCCGTGCGCTGCGCGTGCGGCCAGACCGAACGCACGAAGGCTTCGGGGCTGGAGCAGTCGAGCTTGGCGTTGGGATCGCATTCGACCTGCGGCGTTTCCACGCGCGGCAGGGCGGGCGCGGCGATGCCGGGCAGCGAGACGCCGTCGCTGCTGGGCGTGAGCGACAGCGACATCGGCGAGGCGGCCGGCGTCATCGGGAAGCCGCCTTCGGGCGTCACGGTGGCGCTGGCGCCGCCGGCGTTGCGCGTGAGCTGCTGGACGATGATCGGCGCCAGGCCGAGGCCGCGGCCCTTGGCGATCTCGCGCGCGAGCTGCTGGTCGTACATGTCGCGGTAGGTCGAGTTGTCGCCCATCAGCGAGTCGCCGAAGGACGCGCTGCGCATCGACTTGACCAGCATCTGCGCGAACTGCGCCTCCAGCTGCTGCGCCGCGTATTCCACGCGCGAACGGTCGGCGCGCGGGGCGTCGGTCGTCGAAAGCGGCTGTGCGGTGGTCGGGCGCAGGTGCATGGTGGGGTCAAGGCAAGAGTTGTGCCGTTGAACGCCAGAAATGCGACTCCCTCCCCTGCGACTGCAGGGGAGGGTTGGGGAGGGGTGAAGTCGGGGACGGAAACGCTCGGCACTGCGTGCCTCGCGACCCCTCCCCAACCCGCCCCTGCAAGCAGGGGAGGGAGCAGATGCGCTCCCGCTCCATCAGATCACCTCCAGCTCCGCCCGAAGCGCGCCGGCGCGCTTGAGCGCTTCCAGGATCGCCACGATGTCGCCGGGCGCGGCGCCCACGGCGTTCACCGCGCGGACGATCTGCTCCAGCGACGTGCCGCCCTGGAACAGGAACATGCGACCGCCGTCCTGGCTGGCTTCGACGGTGGACTGCGGCGTCACCACGGTCTGGCCGCGGCTGAACTCGTTGGGCTGGTTGACCTGCGTGTTCTCGGAGATCGACACCGTGAGCGAGCCGTGGGACACCGCGGCCGGCAGCACGCTGACGTTGCCGCCCATCACGACGGTGCCGGTGCGCGAGTTGACGATGACCTTCGACGCCGCGGCGCCGGGGCTGACGTCCAGCGATTCGAGCTTCGCCAGGAAACCGACGCGGTCGCCGTCGGCCGGCGGCGCGACTTCGATGGTCACCGCGTCCACGGCGCGGGCGCGGCCGTTGCCGAACTCGCGGTTGACCGCATCGACGATGTGCGCGGCGGTGGTGAAGTCGGCTTCGTGGAGGTTGAGCGTGACGTTGCCCGACGCCGACGCCCCGGCGACGGCGCGTTCGACGATCGCGCCATTGGGAATGCGGCCGCCGTTGGGCGCGTTGACCGAGATGCGCGAGCCGTCCTTGCCCGACGCGCCGAAGCCCGACACGACCAGGCTGCCCTGCGCGATGGCGTAGACCTGGCCGTCGACGCCCTTCAGCGGCGCCATCAGCAGGCTGCCGCCGCGCAGCGAACCGGCGTTGCCGATGGACGACACGGTGACGTCGATCGGCTGGCCCGGCTTGGCGTACGGCGGAAGTTCGGCGTGGATCGCGACGGCGGCGACGTTCTTCAGCTGCGGGTTCACGCCCGGCGGAATGCTGACGCCGAGCTGGTCGAGCATCGTCTTCAGGCTCTGCACGGTGAAAGGCGTCTGGCTGGTGCGGTCGCCGCTGCCGTCCAGGCCGACGACCAGGCCGTAGCCGATCAGCGGATTGCCGCGCACGCCGGCAACCTGCGCCAGGTCCTTGATGCGCTCGGCACGCGCCGGCGGCACGACGGCGAGCGTGAGCGCGAGGCCGGCGATGGTGCAGGCGAGGGCGTAGGCGATGAGGCCGGAGCCTTTGGGCAGGCGCGGCTTCGTCACGGCCGCCATGACTTTCAGAAGCGTCTTCAGTGACGGAGAGGGCGACTTGTGCGTATCCATGGCCCCTCCTCAGTACGGGTAAACGGCGGAATTGAAGAACCGGCCGAGCCAGCCCATCGCGTTGGAACGCGCGAGCGTGCCGCGGCCGCCATAGACGATCTGCGCGTCGCCCACGCGATCGGAGGAAATGCGGTTGTCGGGACCGATATCGGCCGTCCGCACGATTCCTTGAACCTGGATCAGCTCGTCGCCCTGGTTCAGGCGCAGCTGCTTCTGTCCGCGCACCAGCAGGTTGCCGTTGCCCAGGTTCTGGACGACGGTCGCCGTCACCGAACCGCTGAGGCGGTTGCTCTGCGTGCTGTTGCCAGCGCCCTGGAAGTCGCGCGAACCCTCGACCGACGCTTCGAGAATCGGGTTGCCCTTGTAGGTGATCGGCACGCCGGCGATGGTCGGCGCGGCCATGTCGATGCCCGATTCCTTGCTCACCGACGTGTTCGCCTGGGCGCGCGCGCTGGTGTTCTCCACCAGCACGATCGTGACCAGATCGCCGACGTCGCGGGCCTTGTTGTCCTCGAACAGGCGCAGGCTGCGGCTGGCGTAGATGGAACCCTCGCTGGCGGGCGCGGCCGGGGCGACGATCGCCGCGGGCGGCGCGGCCATCGGCGCGAACGGGCGCACATCGCCGACCACGGCGGCGCAGCCAGCCAGCGCGAGCGTCGCGCCGGCGATGGAAAGACGGAAGAACGCGTTCACGGCTGCACTCACAGATTGTTGTTGAGGAAGCCGAGCATCGAATCGGTGGTCGAGATCGCCTTGGCGTTGGTCTCGTACGCGCGCTGGGTTTCGATCATCGACACCAGCTCCTCCACGACGTTGACGTTGGAGCCTTCCAGCTGGCCCTGCGCGAGCTGGCCGATGCCGTTGGTGCCCGGCGCGCCCTGCTGCGCCGGACCGCTGGCGCCGGTCTCGACGAACAGGTTCTTGCCGATGGCCTGCAGGCCCGACGGATTGACGAAGTCGGCCAGCGTCAGCGCGCCGACCTGCACGTCGTCGGCCTGGCCCTGCACCTTCACCGACACGGTGCCGTCGGCGCCGATGGTCACGCTCTGCGTGCCTTCGGGGAACTGGATGCCCGGCTGCACCGGATAACCGTCGCTGGTCACCATCTCGCCCTGCGAATTGCGCTTGAAGCTGCCGTCGCGCGTGTAGGCGCTGCTGCCGTCGGGCATCAGCACTTCGAAGAAGCCGCGGCCGTCGATGCCGACGTCGAGCGCGCCGCCGGTGACGTTGAGGTTGCCCTGCGAGAACTCCTTCGCCGTCGCCGCCACGCGCACGCCGGTACCGGTCGACAGGCCGGTCGGCGCCTGCGTCTGCTCGGACGTCGCGCCGCCGGGCTGGCGCACCGTCTGGTACAGCAGGTCCTGGAACTCGGCGCGATCGCGCTTGAAACCGGTCGTGTTGACGTTGGACAGGTTGTTCGAAATCACCGCCATGCGCGTCTGCTGCGCGTCGAGGCCGGTCTTGGCGATCCATAGAGCCTGGGTCATGGCGTGTGTCTCCTGAAGCGGGTAGGGCGGTGAGCGGCGATGTATCCGGAATCCCGTCATCCCAGCGAAAGCTGGGATCCATCTGGCTCTTCGACGGGCTCCCGGATCGGCTGCGACACGGCGAAGATCAAGATGGATTCCAGCTTTCGCTGGAATGACGAGGCTCGTTACCTCGAACCAAGCAGAGAATTCGCGCTGCGTGCGTTCTCATCCACGCTCTGCAAGACGCGTACCTGCATCTCGAACGCGCGGGCGGTCTGGATCATCTGCACCAGCATCGAGGTCGCCTCGACGTTGCTGTTCTCCACCGCGCCGGGCGTGAGCGAATCGCCCGCGGCGGGGGCGGGCGGCTGGCCGTTCGCCGGGCGCATCAGGCCGTCGTCGCCGCGCACCAGTTCGGCGGTGCGCGCCTGCACGACGCCCAGGCGTCCGGCTTCGGCGATGGTGTTGGCCGGCTGGCCCTGGGGAACGATCGAGATCGTGCCGTCGCTGGCGATGTCCATCGACTGGTACGGCGGCACCGTGAGCGGCGCGCCGTC
Source organism: Lysobacter soli (assembly GCF_003382285.1). GTDB lineage: Bacteria > Pseudomonadota > Gammaproteobacteria > Xanthomonadales > Xanthomonadaceae > Lysobacter_J > Lysobacter_J soli. Next base: position 112,158 of record NZ_QTJR01000011.1, on the reverse strand, counting down.
GGCACCGAGCACCGGGCGCCCGTTGCTCGTCAGCAGGCCGTTGGCGTTCATCGCCAAGTTTCCGGCGCGCGTGTACGCGGGGTTGCCCTGCGCGTCCTGCACGGTGAGCCAGCGATCCTGGTTCAGCGCAACGTCCAGCGTGTTGCCGGTGTTGAGGATCGCGCCGTGCGTGTCGCTGACGCCGTAGGTCTGGGATGCGGCGGCCACGCGCGAGGCGTGGCCGTTGCCCTTCACCGGCGTGGCGGTGGAACCGGCGAGCGTCGCCTGGAACCCCACCGTGTTCGCGTTGGCGAGGTTGTGCGACACCGACGCCTGCGTCTTCAGCGACGTGCTGGCGCCGGTCATCGCGATGTAGAGCGCGCGGTCGGTCATGGCGGACCTCCTGTGTCATCCCACCCGCGCTTAGCGGATGTTGATGATCGTCTGGGTGACCTGGTCCTGCGTCGAGATCATCTGCGCGTTCGCCTGGAAGTTGCGCTGCGCGGTGATCATGTTGACCAGCTGTTCGGTGAGGTCGACCGTGGACGCTTCCAGCGCGCCGGACTGCAGCACGCCGAAGTCGGCGGTGTCCGGCGCACCGATGCGCGGATCGCCCGACGCGTAGGTTTCGGCCCACACGTTGTTGCCCTGCGGCTGCAGGCCCTGCGGGTTGGTGAACGTGCTCAGCGCGACCTGGCCCAGCGCCTGGTCGGCGCCGTTGGAGAAGCGCGCGTAGACCACGCCGGTGGAGTCGATGTCGATCTCGTTGAGCTTGCCGGCGGCATAACCGTCGGGGTTGATCTCGCGCAGCGCGAAGGCCGAGCCGTACTGCGCCGAGCCGGACAGGTTCAGCGTCAGGTTCATGACGCCGGCGCCGGTGGTCGGGGTGAACGGCGCCATCGTGATCTGGCCGTTCGCCGGCGTGACCAGCGCGCCGGAGCCGTTGAACTGCAGCGTCGTCGGCGCGCCGACGGCGGTGCCGTCGATGTAGTTGTGCACCTGCCACTCGTTCGGGTTGGCGGTCTTCACGAAGTAGGACGTCTGCACGTGGCCGACGCCGAGCGAGTCGTACACCGTCGCGCCGCCGGTGGAGTGGTTGTAGGTGTTGGTGTCGGTCGGATCGAACGGCGTGACCGTCGGCGCGGCCGCGTTGCCCGGCAGCGTCACCTGCATGTCGACGTTGCCCGACGCCTGCGGCGGGCTCGTGGTGGTCAGCAGTTGCAGGTCGACCAGGCGGCCCACGTCGAAACCGTTGCCGTTGGCATTGGGCGCGAACACCTGCAGGCGCTTGCCGTCGGGCGTGCCGATGAAGCCGTTCGGATCGGGCTGGAAGTTGCCCGCACGCGAGTACACGCGCGCGCCGTTGTCGTTCAGCACGAAGAAGCCTTCGCCGTCGATCGCGACGTCCAGGCCGCGGCCGGTCGGATCGATGTTGCCCTGCGAGAACTGCTGCGCGACGTTGCTCAGCTTCACGCCCGAGCCGATCGCGTTGCGCGACAGGCCGTACGCGGTCGACGAGAACAGGTCGGCGAACTCGGCGCGCGATTCCTTGAAGCCGGTCGTGTTGACGTTGGCGATGTTGTTCGCCGTGACGTTGAGGTCGGCGTTGGCGGCGTTGATGCCGGACAGCGAAGTGTTGAAACCCATTGGATGTTCTCCGGAGAGAGGAAGCCCCTCTCCCGCGAGCGGGAGAGGGGTTTGGGGTGAGGGCTGCGGTTCGTCAGCGGATGCGGAGCACGTAATCCAGCGGTGCCGTGCCCAGCCCCGCCAGATCGAGGAACACGCCGTCGCTGCCGACGGTCACGCTGTCCACGCGCGACTCGACGTAGGTGCTCAGGTCGTTCTTCGTTTCGCCCGACCCGATCGTCGCGGTGACGCCGTACGTACCGGCCGCGAGGCGGTTGCCGCTCGCGTCCTTGCCGTCCCATTCGAAGGCCACTTCGCCGGCCTTTTCGGCCTGCACGGTGATCTTGCGGACGCTCTGGCCGTTGGCATCGGTGATGTCGAAGGTGACGGTGCCGGCATCGGGTGCGGCGACCACGCCGTTGACGCTGCCCTCGGCGCCCAGCGCCATCTTGGCCGACGGCACCAGCACGCTGCGGCCGACGAGCGAGGCGCCGCGCAGCATCTGGTCGGTGGCGAGCGATCCCTTGAAGCCGTCCATCGACGTCTGCAGACCCTGGATGCCCTGCACGGTGGAGAACTGCGCGAGCTGCCCGAGGAATTCGCTGTTCTCCATCGGATTGAGCGGATCCTGGTGCTGCAGCTGTTCGGTCATCAGGCGCAGGAAATCGGCCTGCCCGAGCGAGTCGGACTTCTTGGTGGTGTCGGTGCCAGTGCTGCTGGCGCCGTAGGTCGAGACGAAGTCGGATATGGAAGTCATCGGAAGTCCTGGTCAGGTTCGGCGGCGCGCGGTCAACGGCCCATCTGCAACGTCGACAACGCCAGTTCCTTGGCGCTGTTGAACACCTCGACGTTGGCCTGGTAGCTGCGCGAGGCGGAAATGAGGTCGACCATCTGCGCCACCGGATCGACCGCGGGCGCGTACACGTAGCCCTGCGCGTCGGCGAGCGGGTGGCCGGGTTCGTAGCGCTTGAGCGGCGCGTCGGTGCTCTCGCGCACCTCGGTGACGTTGACGCCGGCGAGCGATGGATCGCCCGGCACGCCTTCGGCGCGGAACACCGGCTGCTTGGCGCGATAGACCTCGTCGGGATTGCCCGCGACGGAGTCGGCGTTGGCGAGGTTGGAGGCGATCGTCGACAGCCGCACCGACTGCGCGTTCATCGCCGAACCGGCGACGTCGAAAATGGGCAGGTTGCTCATGCGCGCGCTCCTTACTGACCGGTGATCGCGGTGAGCATTCCGCGCACCTTGGATTCGACGAAGGTCAGCGAGGCGCGGTACTCCAGCGCCGCCTGCGCGAACAGCGCGTGCTCGCGCTCGCCATCGACGGTGTTGCCGTCGACGCTGGGCTGGCTGCTGGGCCGGGCGAAACGCGCACCCTGCGATGCGGCGTCGATGGCATCGCCGGCGGCGGCATTGGGCTGGAGCGCCGACTGCAGCGCCGAGGTGAAGTCCAGGTCCTGCGCCTTGAAGCCGGGGGTATCGGCGTTGGCGAGGTTGGCCGACAGCAACTGCAGCCGCTGCTCGCGCAGGGCCAGCGCAGTGCCGTGGATGCCAAGGAAATCGGACATGACGCCTCCGGGGTCGGGTTCACCCGGAGCAGAGGCAAGGCGCGTGCCAGAAGGCGCTCTTTTCCCCCTCCCCTGCGTGCAGGGGAGGGTTGGGGAGGGGTGCGAAGCCGCGTGGCGGCGAGCCTGCGCGCGGTGAGCTCGGCGCTTACGCGCCGTCGCGACCCCTCCCCAACCCTCCCCTACAAGTAGGGGAGGGAGCGATCAAGCCAGCGCATTCACCCGAGCCGCCACGCGCTGCGCCAGCTCGTGTTCGGAGTACTTGGGCACGAAGTCGTCCGCGCCCACGCGCTCGACCATCGCCTGGTTGAACACGCCCGACAGCGAGGTGTGCAGCAGCACGAACATGTCGCGCAGGGCCGGGTCGCGTCGGATTTCCGTCGTCAGGGTGTAGCCGTCCATGGCCGGCATCTCGATGTCGGAGATGACCATGGCGTAGCGCTCGTGCGGGTCGATGCCGCTCAGGACCAGCGCCTGCAGGTGCTCCAGCGCCTGGCGGCCGTCGGACAGCAGGGTCGAGCCCAGGCCCAGCTGTTCCAGCACGAGGCGGATCTGGTTGCGCGCCACGCGCGAGTCGTCGACCACCAGCACTTCGCGCGGAGCGGTCGGGCTGGTGGCGGCAAGCGGGGCGATGCGGTCGGCGTCGCTGGCGCGCGGCGCGGACTCGGCCAGCACGCTTTCCACGTCGATCAGCTGGATCAGCTCGCCGTGGTGGCGCGTGACGCCGGTGAGGTAGTGCTGCTCGGCGCCGTGTTCCGGCGGCGGGTGGATGTCCTGCACCGCGATGTTGACGATGCGGTCGACCGCCGAAACCAGGAAGCCTTGGACCGATCGGTTGAATTCGGTGACCACCAGGTACTTCGGTTCGACCGAGTCGGCATCGCCGTGGCCGATGGCGCGCGCCAGGTCGAGCACCGGGATGCTGCGCCCACGCACGTCGGCCGCGCCGCTGAACGCCGGCGGCAGCTGCGGCAGGGTGAACAGCGGCGGGCGCGGGAGCACCTCCTGCACCTTGAAGACGTTCACGCCAAAAAGCTGACGCGTTCCCAGGCGGAACAGCAGCAGCGCCAGCCGGTTGTGGCCGGCCAGGCGGGTGCGTTGGTCGATGCGGTCGAGCAGGTCCTGACTCATGGTCGGGTTGTCGGCCGGGGACGGCGGGACTTGAGCATGCCGGCGGCGGTGCAAGGGGCGGGCCGGGAGCGGGATGACGCTGCCGGCCATTCCCCGACGGCCTGGCCCGTCATTCCTCGATGCTTTTGCTCGTCATTCCCGCGAAGGCGGGAATCCAGGGACTTTCCACGCTTCACTGGCCAGACGTCAGGTCGCGGGGTCGTGCCTCGCATCCCGCAACTTGCGGCGCTCCGGGGAAAGCATGAAACGTCCCTGGATTCCCGCCTTCGCGGGAATGACGGCGATTAGCGGGAAGGCGTTCCGGCACAAATCCTGCACGCACCCTCCGAATCTCTCCGGAGCCCCGCCATGCGCGCCATCCTCAACGTCCTGCTGACCGCCCTCGTGGCGCTGGCGCCGTCGTGGGCGATCGCGGGCGAGTTCCAGCCAGTCGGGTCCATCCGCGACGCCGCGATCGCCGCCCTCGGCGCGACGGCCGCGAACGGGCAGGCCGAGGCGTCCGTCGATTCGCGACTGCGCATGCCCGCGTGCGCGCAGCCACTGGCGGCGACCGTCACCGGGCCGACTTCAGTGGCCGTGCGTTGTGCCGATACCCCGGGGTGGCAGCTCTACGTGCCGGTGCGGGTGCGGCGCGAAGCCGACGTGGTCGTCCTCGCCCGGGCCGTCCGTGGCGACGAGCCGATCGGGCCGGAGCACCTGGCCGTGCAGCGTCGCGAACTGGGCGCCAGCGACGGCCCGGTCGTGACCGACCCGGCCGCCTTGGTCGGCAAGCGCCTTCGCAAGGCGATGCCGGCCGGTGCGGTGCTCCAGGCCGACGACGTGGGCGGCGACGACGCGCTCAAGCGCGGCGACCCGGTCACGCTGGTGTCGCGCGCCGGCGGCATGGAAGTGCGCATGGGCGGCCGCGCGATGGGCGCGGGGAAGCTGGGATCGACCATCTCGGTCGAGAACACCGCCTCGCGCCGTATCATCCGGGGCCGCGTGACGGGTCCCGGGCTCGTGGAAGTCAATTTGTGACGTTCCTTACAAAGTTGTCAGGTTTTCCCCTCAAGTCCGGCCGCGGGCGGCCGTTATCCAGTTCGAACACGTTCTCAAGGAGTCAGCCATGACCCACAAGATCGACGGCGCCATGTCGCCCGCCCTGCGCCAGATCGAAGCGACCGGCAGCACGTCCGTGCAGTCGCGCTCCGGTGCCGACCGCGGCCAGCCTGTCGGCGCCACCGCCGCGGCCGACCAGATGCGCCTGACCGGCGATGCCACGAACCTGCAGGCGCTGGAGCGCGAGCTCGGTGCGGCCCCGGCCGGCATCGACGTGGCGAAGGTCAACGCCATCCGCACCTCGCTCGCCGACGGCAGCTACAAGGTCGACCCGCAGGCGATCGCCGATCGCATGCTGTCGCTCGAGAACGCGCTGTCCAAGTGAGCCACCGCGGATGAACGCGCACCCGCTGGACGCACTCGAGTTCGCCCTCAACGAGGAGCGCCGCGCGCTGCTCGACCACGACGTCGAGGCGCTGCTGCGTTCCACGCAGGCCAAGCTCGAAGCCCTGCGCGCGGCCGAACACGCCGGCGCCGCGGCGAACGACGCACCGCGCGTGCTCGCCCTGAGCGAGCTCAACCACGCCAACGGCGCACTGCTCGCGCGTCGCCGCCGCGAAGTGAACTGGGCTCTGCGCCACCTCGGCCGCCTGGATGCCGACACCACCTACGACGCCACCGGGCAGTCCGGCGCGAAGCCGCACAGCCGGCTCAACGTGTCGGTCTGATTTCCCGACCGGTTCCGCGTCCTCGAACCGCACACGTTGCCGTCATCCCCGCGAAGGCGGGGATCCATGCCGCGAGCGTCACCGCCTTCGAAGGCCGAACATCATTGGATGGTTGGATGTTCGGCTCCGCGGGAATGACGCCTCCGAGCCAAGCCGTGCATCACGCAAACCGCTTCGCGCCCGCTCCCGCGTGATTCCGACACCCCGCATGCGATAAGTTGGCCCGGCCACACGCAGCAGGCCCGGAGCGGGATGAGCGAAACCACGAACACCACCACCGTCGACACCTGGAGCGAAGACATGCTCTGGGCGGTCGCCATGTCGGACCTTGCGGTCTTCCTGCTCGACGACCAGGGGCGGCTGCTGCACAGCAACGACGCCGGGCGCGTGCTCGCGATGCGACTGCATCCGGACGAGCCGCATCCCGATCCCGCGATCCTGCTGTCGTACATCCCCGAACAGGGCTGGCAGATCGCGCAGCGCGACGGCCGCTGGATCGGCGAGGTGCCCACCGCGCTCCCCGGCCTGGTGCTGGAGATCAAGGCGTTCGCCGGTCGCGATCGCGGCCGCTGCCGTCGCTACACGGTGATGACCGACATCTCGGTGCGTTCGGCGCGCGAGGGCGAACTGCGTCGTCGCCACGACGAACTCCAGTCGACCTATGACCGCCTCGCCAGCGCGCAGGAACAACTGCTGCAGTCGGAGAAGATGGCATCCATCGGCCAGCTCGCCGCGGGCGTCGCGCACGAAATCAACAACCCCATCGGCTACGTGCACTCCAACCTCGGCACGTTGCAGGAATACACCAGCGCGCTGCTCGCGCTCGTCGACGGCTACGCCGACGCGCTGCAGTCCAGCGATCCCGCATCGAGCCGCCCGTTGCTGAAGCAGATGCGCGACCGCCTCGACGTCGATTTCATCGTGGGCGACCTGCCGAAGCTACTGGAGGAATCGCGCGAAGGCATCGAGCGCGTCACCAAGATCGTGCAGGACCTCAAGGAGTTCTCGCACGTCGAGCGCGACGAGCCGATGCGTCCGTCGGATCTTCGCAAAGGCCTGGAATCCACGCTCAACATCGTGTGGAACGACCTCAAGTACAAGGCGAAGGTCGAGAAGCACTACCACGACGTGCCGCTGGTGGAGTGCTATCTGTCGGAGATCAACCAGGTCTTCATGAACCTGCTGATCAACGCGGGGCAGGCGATCGACGACCGCGGGCTGATCACGCTCGCGATGGGCGTGGAAGGCGACGAGGTGTGGGTGAGCGTTGCCGATGATGGCGTCGGCATTCCCGAAGAAGCGTTGCAGCGGATCTTCGATCCGTTCTACACGACCAAGCCGATCGGCCGCGGCACGGGCCTCGGGCTGGCGATCGCGTATCGCATCGTCGCCAAGCATCACGGCCGCATCGAGGTGCACAGCCGCCCGGGCGAAGGCAGCACGTTCCGCGTGGTACTGCCGATCTCGCAGCCGGTGCTGTCGCGTCCGCGGGGGAAGTAGCCTCACCGTCATCCCGGCGAACGCCGGGACTTGGCCCGCAGCGTCCGGGCACTCCCTCGACGGTTCCAAACCTCACCGTCATCCCGGCGGAGGCCGGGACCCAGGCCCGTATCGTTTGGGCACTCTCTGGACGGCTCCAAACCTCACCGTCATCCCGGCGAAAGCCGGAACCCAGGCCCGCAACGTTCGGGCACTCTCTCGACAGCTCCAAACCTCACCGTCATCCCGGCGAAAGCCGGGATCCAGGCCCGCAACATCCGGGCACTCCGGCAGCGGTGAGCCACATCATCGTCATTCCAGCGAAAGCTGGAATCCATCTTGCCGTTGCTTTTGCTCGTCATTCCCGCGAAGGCGGGCCGCTTCTGGGCCGCCGAATGGCGGCACCATCCATGGACTTTCCATGGTTTACCCAAAGCCGAGAGAGCAAAGAAGAATCACCAGCCAAGCTTCCGATCGCCTGCGGCGCTCGGGTCACTTTTCTTTGCTCGCACAAAGAAAAGTAACCCAAAGAAAGTGCGTACAAGTCCAACCCAATCCCACGACCGGAAAGCAAAAGGGCGCGTTCGCGATTCGCCATCCATGGCTCAGCGCTCACCGCCGCACATCCTGTGCGGCGCCCTTCGGGGCTAGTGACGAATAGGCTCTTCGACAGCAACAGCAACAGCAACAGCAACAGCCACAGCAACAGCGACAGGGACAGGGACAGGGACAGGGACAGGGACAGCGACAGCGACAGCAGCAACAGCGACAGCAGCAACAGCGACAGCGACAGCGACAGAATCGTCATTCCAGCGAAAGCTGGAATCCATCTTGATCTTTCGATTGCAGTTCACGTTGCAATGCCGTTGCCGTTGCCGCGGCCGTTGCCGTTGCCGTTGCCGCTGCCGCTGCCGCCGTCGCCGTCGCCGTCGCTCTTGCTCGTCATTCCCGCGAAGGCGGGAATCCAGGGACTTTTCACGCTTTCCTTGCAGCCCGGCAGAGCAAGGAAGAACCACGAGCCAAGCTTCCAAGCGCCCGCCGCGATCCACGCATCGCAAACGCATTCCGCCGCATGAGCCCGCTACCGCGCCGCAAGCGTCGACAGGCAAGCTCGGTGCGCAGAGGCCATGCTGCACGCGCGATCAGTCCGGTGTCCGGCTTCCCGCGCGCTAGTCCCTCACATCCAGCACCACGCACCGCGCCCGTTGAAAACCCCGCGGAATCGCCGAAACCCACCCCATTCAGCCGCGGCGACACCTCACGCGGTGCGTAAGGTTTCAACCGAAACCTGTAGGCCCATCAGCCCGTTGCTGCATTGCACGATGACAAACTCGGCACACTTTGCTTAGTTTTGGTTAAGGCGTCGTGGTAGCGCTATCACAGGGGTGGGCCACCCGACGCCGGGAACACGCGATTACTGCGACTGCACGGGTCACTGGAACCGCAAGGGAAGTCGGTTTTCGAGGTGCGGGACGGGCGACTCGATCGCCCGGTTTGGAAGCGTGCGGGCGTTGCCCGCGGGTGCCCTGGGGAGGGGCGAGACATCCATCGATCGAAGTAGAGGGCAGACCACATGATTTGGTTCCGGTCCGACGCAGCAAGCGCGTCCTGCAAGCAAGCGGCCACCATCGAGCCGCCGTCGCAGGACAAGGTTTTTTCCGATCAACGAGCCGTCCAGCGGAGGGCCGCGCCATGAGCCGCAGGACGTCCAACACGAAGTTCAACAGCCGCATCCTCAAGCGCACGGCGATGTTCACCTTCGTCGGCGGCATGCTGGTGATCAATCCCGCGTTCGCGCAGGACGCCACGCAGGCGACGCAGGGGCAGGTGCTGCAGGCACAGAACCCCGCCGACGAGGCCACCACGCTCGATTCGGTGACCGTCACCGGTCTTCGCAACTCGCTCAACCAGTCGATGGAACTCAAGCGCGAGGCCGCCGGCGTCGTCGATGCGATCAGTTCCGAAGACATCGGCAAGTTCCCCGACACGAACCTGGCCGAATCGCTGCAGCGCATCACCGGCATCTCGATCGAGCGCCGCGACGGCGAAGGCGCGCAGATCACCGCGCGCGGCTTCGGCCCGCAGTTCAACATGGTCACCCTCAACGGTCGCCAGATCCCGGGCGCGGACGCGTTCGGTGCGCCGGGGCAGATCCCGATCGGCGGCGTCGACGGCGGCACGCGCGCGTTCAACTTCGCGCAGCTGGCATCGGAAGCGATCGACACGCTGGTGGTCTACAAGACGGGCCAGGCGACCGTGCCCAGCGGCGGCATCGGCGCGACGATCGACATCCAGACCGATCGCCCGTTCAACCACCAGGGCGGCAACGTCATCGCCAACCTCGGCGCCAAGGCCGTCTACGACGAATCGCAGCCGTTCGAAACCGACATCACGCCGGAAGTGTCGGGCATCTTCAGCTACGCCAACGCCGACAAGACGTGGGGCGTGGGCCTGTCGGCGAGCTATCAGAAGCGCCACGGCGGTTCGGTGCAGTCGACCGAGAACGCCTGGAACATGCAGCGCTGGACCGGCACCGATCCGGCACTGCGTCCGGACGCGATCGTGACCAACGCGCCGGCGATCGGCCAGCTGTACGGCATGCCGAACGACCTGCGCTACGCCTTCGCCGATTTCGAACGCGAACGCATCAACGGCCAGGCCGTGCTGCAGTTCGCGCCGACCGATGCGCTGACCTTCACGCTGGACTACACCTACTCCAGCAACGAGATCACCGAGGACCGCGGCGAGCAGACGATCTGGCTGCAGCGCGCCAACAGCTTCAGCCACCTCACCTTCGATACCAACGAGGAGGTCGCAACGCCGATCTACCTTCGCGACATCGTCGGCACCAAGGACTTCGGCTACGAGCAGCAGCGCCAGGAGCAAGAATACACGCTCGATTCGATCGGCCTGAACGTGAAGTGGGACGTCACCGACCGCTTCCGCCTGGCCTTCGACGCGCACAACACCACGTCCAAGAGCCTGCCGAACGATCCGGTCACCGGCGGCGGTTCGACGTTCTTCTCCATCGCCGGCACCAACAACTGCACCGTGGGCCCGTACTGCGGCGGCAACTGGGCGCAGGAGCTGTGGTTCAACAACGGCCTGCCGATCGGCGCGCGCACGTGGTACACCGATCCGGCTTCGGCCGCGAGCGGCGCCAACGGCACGGTCAACCCGGACTTCCCGCCGGAGCAGATCGGTTCGCAGGTGCTGCGCATCAATTCCCAGCGCCAGGAAACCGAGGTCAAGCAGGGCCGCATCGACGGCGAATACAACTTCGATGACGGCCGCTTCCTGTTCGGCGTGGATTCGTCCAACGTCACCATGAGGCGCATGCAGGCGACCGAGGCGTATTCCACGCTCGGCGACTGGGGCGTGGCCAACACCGGCAACGAACCGGGCCTGCAGGAACTGCTGACGCCGATCAGCATCGTCGGCATGTTCGAGGACTGGAACACGGACGGCGCGGCGCGCGGTGCATGGCGCGGCAATGCCACGGCCGGCGCGTTGTGGGCGGGCGATTTCTACGGCGCGCAGACGCGTCGCAACGACCAGCTGGCCGCCGACAACGAAATCGAGGAAGACACCGACTCGGTGTACGGCCAGGTCGAAATGGACGGCACGTTGGGCGGCTTCCCGACGCACACGCGCATCGGCGTGCGTTACGAGAAGACCTACCTGACCTCGACGTCGCAGGTCGCCATTCCCACCGCGATCCAGTGGCAGGCGAACAACGACTTCCGCATCCTGCGCGGCGAGGACACGCAGCCCTTCAAGGAAACGCACAGCTACGACTACGTGCTGCCGAACCTGGATTTCAGTATCGATTTCACCGATGAGATCAAGGGTCGCGCGTCGTTCAGCCAGACCATCGCGCGTGCGCCGTACGGCAGCCTGTACGCCGGCCCCACGCCGAACCAGCCCACCGGTTCGATCCTGATCAACCCGTCCACGCGTGCGGACGGCGATGCGCAGAACCCGGAACTGGATCCGCTGGAATCGGACAACCTCGACCTGGCGGTGGAGTGGTACTTCGCCGACGCGAGCTTCGTCTCGGTCACGTTCTGGAACAAGGACGTGAAGAACTTCGTCGGCAGCTCGGTGGTGCGCGAGAACCTGTACGGCCTGCGCGATCCGACCTCCGGTCCGGATGCACAGGCGGCGCTCGCGTTCCTCACCAGCCAGGCGTGCGCGACGCAGGCCACGGCGGCGGGCGCGGACCTCGCGCAGGCGTGTTCGGCCAACGACACCGCGCTGTTCACGGCGGTGGCGATGCTGCGCAATCCGGAAACCGGCGGCCTGGGCGCGTACAACGGTACGTCCGCGCAGTCGCTGGCGATGGAGAACGCCTACGACCTGGTCGGCGAAGCGGATGATCCGTTGTACGAGTTCGACGTGCAGCGTCCGGTCAACCAGAACAACGCCAACCTGCACGGTTGGGAAATGGGTGGCCAGTACTTCTTCGGCGAGTCGGGTTTCGGCATCTTCGCCAACTACACGCTGGTGGACGGCGACGTCGCGTTCGATAACACCGTGGTCGATCGCGACCAGTTCGCGCTGCTCGGCCTGAGCGACACGGCCAACGTGATGTTCATGTACGAGAAGTACGGCTGGTCCGCGCGACTGGCCTGGAACTGGCGCGACGAGTACCTGATCGCGGCCAACGAGAACGGCTCCAACCGCAATCCGTTCTACGTCGAGGAATACGAGCAGTGGGACTTGAGCGTCAACTACTCGTTCAACGACAACTGGCAGGTCGGCTTTGAAGCGATCAACCTGACCGGCGAGGACGTGCGCTGGCACGGCCGCTCCGAGAAGCAGATGATCAAGCTGGTCGACCAGAGCCCGCGTTACATGCTGGGCGTGCGCTGGCGCTACTGACGGCACGCGTACGAGGAAACGCGGGTGCGGGGACGGGAGGCGCGATGCGTCCTCCCGTTTCCCGGACTCCATCCAACGCGAGGAACGAGGGGCCATCGCACGCGGCACGGAGGACGCTCTCCCTCCCGTGACGCTCGCGATCCCGCGTTTCTCGCTTCTCGTTTGCGGCGCCGCAATCGCGACATTCCGAAACCCTTGCTTCCGTCGAACGGCAGGCGCATAACGTGCGAAAGCCTGCCCATTGCCAGCCCGACATGGCCCGATACGAACTGCTCAACAACATCACGCACAAGGACCTGCGCGTGGCCACGCGCTTCGGTCGCGAATTCGGCGACGACGTCGGCATGGTCATGGCGTTTCCGACCGAGTTCGCCGAGTTGCAGCGCGAATACCCGATCTTCTTCCGCAAGGATCGCGACAGCGGCCAGTGGCAGGCGGTCGCGTTGCTGGGTTTCGACGCGAAGGAAAACCTCTTCCTGCAGGGCGAACGCTGGAATGCCGCCTACCTGCCCGGTGCGATCGCGAAGGGACCGTTCCTGATCGGCTTCCAGGAGCAGCGCATCGAAGGCGAACTCCGCCGCGAACCGGTCGTGCACGTGGACATGGATCACCCGCGCATCCAGGCCGGCGACGGCGAGGCGGTGTTCCTCCCGCAGGGCGGCAACAGCGCCTACCTCGATCATATTTCCACCGTGTTGCGCGGCATCCGCGACGGCGTCGATGCCGGTCAGGCGATGTACGCCGCGCTCGACGCGCTCGGACTCATCCAGCCGGTGTCGCTGGAAATCACGCTCGACGAAGGTCATCGCGTGAGCCTGGCGGGCCTGCACAACATCGACCGCGACCGGCTGGCCGCGCTCGATGCCGACCAGCTGCACGCGTTGCATCGCGCGGGTTATCTCGAAGGCGTGTACCTCGTGCTCGCCTCGGTCCACAACCTGCGCCGGCTGATGGCCGAAAAGCAGCGGCGGCTGCGAGAGACCGCGCAGTGAACGCATTGGCCGGCGACGCGACGATGCATGCGCGCGCCGGCGCGACGCAGCCGATCGCCGAGCTGCACGGCCTGCACGCGGATTCATTGCCGATCGACGAACTGCTCGCGGGCGGCAAACCGGTGGTGCTGCGCGGCATCGCGCGCGACTGGGAGCTGGTGAACGCGGGCGAGCAGTCGATGCAATCGGCGATGGACTACCTGCGTCGTCACGACAACGGCCAGCCGGTGACGTATTCGTGGGGCGCGCCGGAGATCCGCGGACGTCCGTTCTACAACGACGACTTCACGCAGCTCAATTTCGAGGTGCGTCGCGGCGTGCTGTCGCAAGTGTTGGACGAGATCGCGTCGCACGCGAACGATGCGATACCTCCGACCTGGTACGTCGCCTCGCTGCTCATCGACACGCGCCTGCCCGGACTTCGCGCGAAGAATGACCTGGGACTCGCAACGCAGGGCATCGACGCGCCGCCGAGCATCTGGATCGGCAACCGCGTCACCGCGTCGTGCCATTACGATGCGATGAACAACATCGCCGTGTGCGCGGTCGGGCGTCGCCGCTTCACGCTGTTTCCGCCGGAGCAGATCCACAACCTCTATCCGGGTCCGCTGGAACCGACGCCGGGCGGGCAGCAGGTCAGCGTGGTCGATTTCGACGCACCGGATTTCGCGCGCTATCCGCGTTTCCGCGATGCGCTCGCCGTCGCGCGTACTGCCGTGCTCGAGCCGGGCGATGCGATCTTCATGCCGAGCCTGTGGTGGCACCACGTGCAGGCGCTGGAAGCGTTCAACGTGCTGGTGAACACGTGGTGGAGCAGCGTGCCGGCGCACGTGCCCACGCCGATGCATGCGCTGTACCACGCGATCTGGGCACTGCGCGATCGCCCCGAGCGCGAGAAGCAGGCGTGGCGCGAAGTGTTCGATTACTACGTTTTCGGCGATCCGGAACTGGCCGGCGCGCATCTTCCGGCGCAGGCGCGTGGCGCGCTCGCGCCGGTCGACGACGTGCTCGCGCGGCAACTGCGCGCGATGCTGCTCGCCAAACTCAACCGCTGAGCGCATGCGCTCGACATCACATCACACGAGGGAGTGAAGATGGAGAAGGGCAGGATCCGCAGGGTCGTGATCGCCGGTGGCGGCACCGCCGGCTGGCTGGCCGCAGCGGCGCTGACGCACCAGTTCCGCGATCTGCTCGACGTGGTGCTGATCGAATCCGAGCAGATCGGCACCGTAGGCGTCGGCGAATCGACCGTGCCGCCGATCCGCAATTTCCATCGTTTTTTGCAGATTGACGAGCAGGAGTTCCTGCGTGAAGTCGCCGGCACGTTCAAGCTGGCGATCTCGTTCGAGAACTGGCGCCGGCATGGCGAGCGCTACATCCACCCGTTCGGCATCACCGGGCAGGGCACGCTGGTGGCGGCGTTCCACCACTTCTGGCTGGAAAGCCTGCAGCGCGGCATGGACTCGAAGCTCGGCGATTTCTGCCTGGAAACGCAGGCCGCGCTCGCCGACCGCTTCGCGTTGCCGGCGCAGCCGCAGGTCAACTACGCGTACCACCTCGATGCCGGCCTGTACGCGCGCTTCCTGCGCAAGCGTTCGGAAGCATTCGGTCTCAAGCGCATCGAAGGCAAGATCCGCGAGGTGCGGCAGAACGGCGAATCGGGTTTCGTCGAAGCGCTGGTGCTGGAAGACGACCAGGTCATCGAAGGCGATCTGTTCATCGACTGCACGGGCTTCCGCGGATTGCTGATCGAACAGACGCTCAAGTCCGGTTACGAGGACTGGCACCAGTGGCTGCCGTGCGATCGCGCGGTCGCGGTGCAGACCGAATCGACCGGCGGGCCGGTGCCGTACACGCGCGCCATCGCGCACGACGCCGGCTGGCGCTGGCACATTCCGTTGCAGCATCGCGTCGGCACGGGCTGGGTGTATTCCAGCCAGCACATGTCCGACGACGAAGCCACGGCGCGATTGCTGAAGGACGCAGCGGCGACACCGATCCGCGATCCGTGGCGCGTGCCGTTCCGCAGCGGTCGCCGCCTGAAGGCATGGAACAAGAACGTGGTGTCGCTCGGACTTGCGAGCGGTTTCATCGAGCCGCTGGAATCGACCAGCCTGCACCTGTCGATGACGTCGATCATCCGGCTGATCGAGGCCTTCCCGTTCGACGGCATTCCCGAGTCGCTGACGGAGATCTACAACGACACCGGCCGTCGCGAGATGGAACACGTGCGCGACTTCATCATCCTGCACTACCACGCCAACCAGCGCGACGAGCCGATGTGGAAGCAGTGCCGCGAGATGGAGATTCCGGATTCGCTCTCGATCCGGCTGCGCGCATGGCGCGATCGCGCGCACGCGTGGCAGGGCGCGAACGAGCTGTTCCGCGTGGATTCGTGGACGCACGTGATGCTCGGCCAGGGGCTTGAGCCGCAGCAGCACCATCCGCTCACGCGCGCGCTGCCGGACGACCAGATGCGTCGCTTCCTCGACCAGATCCGCAAGCCCATCGACGAGGCGGTCGCGAAGTTCCCGACGCAGCAGGAATTCATCGACCGCTACTGCAAGGCCGCGCCGGAAGTGTGGGGCGCGCGGCGGCCGGCGGTCCAGGCATGACGACATCGCACGACACACAGGAGGCGGTACGGTGAAAGCAGGGAACATCGGTCGGATCGGAAGTGGCGTACTGGTGTCGGCGCTGTTGCTGGCGCTGGCCGCATGCAAGGGCGACGACAAGCCGCAGGCCGGCGCGCAGCCGCAGGCCGGCGCATCGCCGTGGCCGGAAGTGAAGTGGCCGCTGCCCGAGGATCCCGCGCTGGAGAAGCGCGTGAACGATCTGCTGGCGTCGATGACGATCGAGGAAAAGGTCGGCCAGATCGTGCAGGGCGACATCAGCAGCATCACGCCCGAAGACGTGCGCACCTACCACCTCGGCTCCGTGCTGGCCGGCGGCAATTCCGATCCGGGCGGGCGCTACAACGCGACGCCGGCCGAATGGCTCGCGCTCGCCGACGCGTTCTACGAGGCGTCGATCGACAAGTCGAAAGGCGGCAAGGGCATCCCGGTGATGTTCGGCATCGATGCCGTGCACGGGCAGAGCAACATCGTCGGCGCGACGATCTTCCCGCACAACATCGGCCTGGGCGCCACGCGCAATCCCGAACTGCTGCGCCGCATCGGCGAGATCACCGCGCTGGAAACGCGCGCCACCGGCATGGAATGGGCGTTCGCGCCGACCGTCGCCGTGCCGCAGGACGATCGCTGGGGCCGTTCGTACGAAGGCTATTCGGAATCGCCCGAGGTCGTCGCCAGTTTCGCCGGCGCGATGGTCGAAGGCCTGCAGGGCAAGGTCGGCACGAAGGAATTCCTCGACGGTCGCCATGTGATCTCGTCGGTGAAGCATTTCCTCGGCGACGGCGGCACCGCCAACGGCGAGGACCAGGGCGACACGAAGCTCAGCGAAGCCGACCTCGTGCGCATCCACGCGGCGGGTTATCCGCCGGCGATCGCCGCCGGCGCGCAATCGGTGATGGCTTCGTTCAACAGCGTCAACGGCGTGAAGATGCACGGCAACAAGGCCTTCCTGACCGACGCGCTGAAGGGCCGCATGAATTTCGGCGGCTTCGTCGTCGGCGACTGGAACGGCCACGGCCAGGTCGACGGCTGCACGCCGAGCGACTGCCCGGCGACGATCAACGCCGGTCTCGACATGGCGATGGCGCCGGACAGCTGGAAGGGCTTCTACGACACCGCACTCGCCGCGGCGAAGGCCGGCACGATTCCGCAGGAACGCCTCGACGACGCGGTGCGCCGCATCCTGCGCGTGAAGTTCCGCCTCGGGCTGTTCGAAGCGGGCAAGCCTTCGCAGCGTGCGGTCGGCGGCAAGTTCGAGCTGCTCGGTGCGCCGGAGCATCGCGCGGTCGCGCGACAGGCCGTGCGCGAATCGCTGGTGCTGTTGAAGAACCAGGGCGGCGTGCTGCCGCTGGATCCGCGCAAGCGCATCCTCGTTGCCGGCAGCGGCGCGAACGACATGACCAAGCAGGTCGGCGGCTGGACGTACAGCTGGCAGGGTTCGGGCAGCAAGCGCGAGGACTTCCCCAACGCCGACACGATCTTCGAAGGCATCGCGCAGCAGGCCAAGGCCGCCGGCGGCGAAGCGACGATGGCGGTGGACGGAAAGTTCACGGAGAAGCCGGACGTCGCCGTCGTCGTCTTCGGCGAGGATCCGTACGCCGAGTTCCAGGGCGATATCCCCAACCTGATGTATCGCCCGGGCGACGATTCCGATCTCGAACTGATCAAGCGCCTGAAGGCCGCGGGCATTCCGGTGGTGTCGGTGTTCCTCAGCGGCCGTCCGTTGTGGATGAATCGCGAGATCAACGCGAGCGACGCGTTCGTCGCCGCGTGGCTGCCGGGTTCGGAAGGCGCGGGCGTCGCCGACGTGATCCTGCGCAAGGCCGATGGCAGCGTGCAGAACGACTTCAAGGGCAAGCTCGGTTTCAGCTGGCCGCGCACGGCGATCCAGGTCGCCAACAACGTCGGGCAGAAGGACTACGACCCGCAGTTCGCGTTCGGCTTCGGCCTGACGTATGCCGACGACGGCAATCTCGCGCCGCTGCCGGAGGAATCCGGCGTGAAGCCCGGCCAGACCGAAGCCGGCACGTTCTACGCGCGCGGCACGCTCGCCGATGGCCTGCGTCTTCGCCTGAGCAACGCGGCAGGGCAGAACGTCGACGTGACGACGTTGCCGGCGAAGCTGCCCGACGGCAGCCTCGCCGTCACCGCGGTCGACCACGAAGCGCAGGAAGACGCGCGGCGCCTCGACTGGTCCGGCGCGCAGGCCGCGACGGCGACGCTGCTCACCGACAAGCCGATGAACCTCATGCGCGAAACCAACGGCGAAGTGATGATCGTGCTGACCACGCGCGTGGAATCCGCGCCGGCAGGCGATGTGTCCGTCGGCGTGACCTGCGGCGCCGGCTGCAAGCCTGCGAGCCTGCCCGCGCGCGACGCGTTGGCGAAGCTGCCTGCCGGGCAGTGGACGACGTTCGGCGTGCCGCTGAAGTGCCTGGCGACGGCGGGCGCGGACATGCGCAAGCTCGATTCGGTGCTGGTGCTGGAAAGCAAGGGCAAGCTGCAGATGTCGGTATCGCGCATCGCGCTGGGCGCATCGAACGAAGCCGAGCACGTGCTGCCCTGCAAGTGGTGAATTCAATCGCAATGCGTTGAGCAGAAGGCCGGCGATTGCCGGCCTTCTCTTTTTCCGTCGCGCGACGCGCAGGTACCATCACGAACGCGTGAGCGCATGAACGACCGCATGCGCGCGCGATCGTCACGCGCAATGCAAGCGTGTTGCGGCCGAGTCCGCACCTCTTGCGCGCTGCTTGCACATTGTTCCGCGACGCACGCGCGTTGCGTTCTTCACCGGCGTTGGACCTGCCATGTGCCATCGCGACACGTATTTCGTCGTGCGCACACTTCGTGCGCACACTGAATGCGTAGCGGACGCGACCGCGGTGCGTATGCATCGCGCGAAGAATCGCTGGCATGACGCTTGCGTTGTCTACGTTGTCAGGCAATCCGCCTGAACATCGGAGATGCAGTAATGGCTAACAACAACCAGCGTGAGCAGAACCAGGGCGGCCAAAACCAGAACCAGGGTGGACAGGGCGGCATGCAGGGCCAGGGCGGTGGTGGCCAGCAGGGCGGCGGCCAGCAGGGTGGCGGTGGTCAGCAGGGCGGCCAGCAGGGTGGCGGCGGCCAGCAAGGTGGCCAGCAGGGTGGCGGCGGCCAGCAGGGCGGGCAGCAGGGTGGTGGCGGTCAGCAGGGCGGCCAGCAGGGTGGTGGCGGCCAGCAGGGTGGCGGTCAGGGCGGTGGCGGCCAGCAGGGCGGTCAGCGCGAGGATGGCGGCGGCCGAGGCGGCAGCCAGCGCGACGAAGAGCGCGGTGGAAGCCAGCGTCGCTGAGTGATGCCACTAGCCAGGCAACGGCGCCCGGAACGATTCCGGGCGCTTCGCTGTTCGGAGCAAAGGACCACGGATGAAGCCATTCGCTGTCGATGATCTGTACCTGCATTCCACGCTGCTTTCGGTGCAGGGCGCGCCGGGGCATTCGATCGCGGTATTCGCACGTTCACGGCCTTCGCGCAAACGCGACGGCTACAGCTCCACGGCATGGTGCGTGGACACGTCGGGCGATGCCGCGCCGCGCGAGCTGACCTCGAACGAGTCCAGCGCCCGCTCGCCAAGACTTTCCCACGACGGAAAAACGCTCGCGTTCTTGTCCAATCGGCAACAGAAGCAGGGCACGCAGGTGTACCTGCTGTCGCTGTCCGGCGGCGAGGCGCGTCGGCTGACGTCGCTCGAACACTCGCCGGAAATCATCCACGGCTGGACGCCCGATGGAAGCGCGTTGCTGGTGAGCGCGTCCGTGCCCTGGGCCGAAGACGCGCAGGACGATGCAAGCCTTGCCGATGGCACGCGCCCGCTCGTCGTGACGCATCTTCCCTACAAGATCGACGGCAGCGGCCCGTCCGTCGGCAAGCGCATGCACGTGTTCCGCATCGATGCGGACAGCGGGGAGGCAACACAGATCACGCACGGCGACTTCGACGTGAAGGAAGCCTGCTGTTCGCGCGATGGAAAGCGCCTGGCGTTCGTGCGCACGCGCGAGGAAAAGCAACGGCATCGCGCCGACCTGTGGCTGGCGGACATTGATGGCGGCAACGCACGTCGCGTCACCACCAGGCTCGCGGCCGTGCAGGGACTGCAGTGGTCGCCCGACTCGAGTCGGCTGGTCTTCGGCGGGAACACGACGCCGGGCGATTCGCTGGATCACCCGTGGTTGCTGCGCGTAGCCGACGGCACGCTCACCCAGCTCGGCAACGACGACCTGCACCTGGAAGGCGACCAGTTCTTCTGGCACGAGGACGGCGTGCGCATCGCCACCGTCGTGTCGATCCGCGGCATGCAGGAAATCTGCGTGATCGACAGCGAGCACAATCGCGTGCATCACTTCCCGCGCCGGCTGCGCCACGTGATGCAACTGGGCGAAAGCAACGGCCGTCTCATCTTCTCGTGCGCGACGATGCGCAAGCCCGAAGAACTGTTCAGCTGCGACTGGGACGGCGGATCGCAGCAGCGCCACACCAGTTTCAACCGTCCGTGGATCCGCAAGCGTGCGGCGCCGCGCGTGACGGTTCGCGCGTTCGACGTGCCCGATGGCGAAGGCGGAACCGAACGCATCGATGCGTGGTTGCTGCGTCCGCCGGGAAAGGGCCCGTTTCCCGTCGTGGTCGACATGCACGGCGGGCCGCAGAGCACGGTGCTGGTGGATTACCCCAGCCACGTCTACTGGTACGAACTGGTGTCGCGCGGATGGATGATCGTCGCGCCCAACGCCGTCGGTTCGGCCAGCTACGGGGCGGAGTTCGCCCGACGGCTGATCGGGCACTGGGGCGAGCGCGACCTGCCGCAGTACCTCGCCATCCTCGACCGCCTGCGCAAGGACGGCCTCATCGACGACCGCATCGCCTGCGCCGGCAAGTCGTACGGCGGCTTCCTAAGCGCATGGGCCATCGGCAACAGCGACGTGTTCCGCGCGGCCGTGGTGTGTGCGCCGATCAGCGACGTCGAGTCCCACACGGGAACGTCGGACACGGGGTTCTACGTAACGCCCTACGCGATGGGCGGCGAGATCGACGAAGCGCGCGAACGCTATCACCGCCTGTCGCCCATCGAGTACAGCGCGCACGTCGATGCGGCCGTGCTGATGCTGCAGGGCCAGGACGACCAGCGCTGTCCGCTCGGGCAATCCGAGGAGTTGTATGCGAACCTGCTGCGGCTTTCCCGAAAGGCGCCGACCATGGTCGTGTATCCCGGTGGAAGCCACGGCCTGTCCGGCAGCGGGCGGCCGAGCCATCGCGTGGACTTCCACCGGCGTCTCGTCGACTGGGTGATGCGCTACGCGGGGGATTCGTCGGAACAGCAGGCGCAGCGCGAGGAAGACGAAGCCGCCACCGCGGCTGCCGAAGCATCGTGACGCGTCAGTACACCGATTCGCCAGCCGCGCGTCGTTCGTGCGCGCGGAAGGCGTCGAGGATGTGCTCGCGCAGTTCCTCGTCGTTCCACGGCTTGGTCAGGAAGCGGTAGATCGCGCCGCGGTTGATCGCCTCGGTGATCGTCGCCAGGTCCGTATACCCCGACAGCACCATGCGGATGGTGTCGGGATAAAGGTCGCGCACACGCGTGAGGAATTCGGTGCCGCTCATGTCGGCCATGCGCTGGTCGGACAGGATCACCTGCGCGGTGTTGCTCGCCAGCAGATCGAACGCTTCGCGCACGCTGTTGGCGGTGAGGATCTGGTAGCCATCGCGGCGGAACAGGCGCACCAGCGAGCGCAGCACGTTTTCCTCGTCGTCCAGGAGCAGCAGCGTGCGTTCGGGCCGCGTCGCGGCGAACGCACCCGGCAGCAGGAAGCGCTTGCTCACCATTTCGCCGAGCTGGTCCGCCGGAGCAGACGGACTGAACAGATAGCCCTGGAAGAAATCGCAATGATTGCGGCGCAGGAAGCCGAGTTCGGCCTCGCTTTCCACGCCCTTGGCGATGACCTTCATGCCCAGCTGGTGGCCCATCGCGATGATGCCGCGCACGATCGCGGCGCTGCGCGGATCGCTGGCGACGTTGCGGATGAAGCTGCGGTCGATCTTGATGCGGTCCAGCGGGTACTGGCCGAGCGCGGCGAAGGACAGCCCGCCCAGGCCGAAGTCCTGCACGGTGAGCGTCGCGCCCATCGCGCGCAGGCCGGCGAGCGTGTCGTGCACCCGATGGCTGTCGGTGACCAGTACGCTTTCGGGAATCTCGAACTCCAGCGCGTTGCCGGGCAGTCCGTAGCGATGCAGCAGCTCGCCTATGCGGTCCAGGCAGTCGCGCTGCACCAGCAGCGGGCCGGACAGGTGCACCGACATCGACAGGTAATCCAGGCCTTCGGCGCGCCATTGCGCGAGCTGCGCGATTGCCGATTCCACGACCCACGCGCCGAGGCGCGCGGCGAGGCCGACGCGATTGATCGGCTCGAGGAACTGGCTGGGGCGCAGCAGCCCGCGATCGGTCTGCCAGCGCAGCAACGCGGCGAAACCGGTGACGCTGCCGTCGTGCGCGGCGACCTGCGGCTGGTAGTACAGGCGGAACTCGCCGCGATCGAGCGCTTCGATGAACCGCTGCGCGAAGCCGTCGTTGGGCGCGCCGCGATCCTCCGACGCCGCCGAATACAGGCCGACGTTGTTCAGGCCGTCCTGCTTCACGCGACGCAGCGCTTCCTCGGCCTTGGACAGCAGCGTCGCGGCGTTGGGTGCGTGGTCGGGGAAGACGGCGATGCCGATGGAGAGCGTCACCGGCAGCGTGTACGGCGGGATCGACAGCGGCGTTTCGAAGGCGTCGCGCAGACGTTCCGCGAGGCCGGCGCCGTCGAGTTCGCCTTCGCGGTAGCCGATGCCGATGACGAACTCGTCGCTGGTCAGGCGCCAGATCCAGCCATCGCGCGGCACCGCGCGGCGCAGGCGCTGGGCGATGGCGGCCAGTGCCTGGTCGCCGGTCGCCGTGCCCATGTTGGTGTTGATCGAGCGGAACATGTCCACGTCGATGTGCAGCAGCGCGATGCGTCGTCGCGTCGCGCCGGCGACCGCGATGGCGGTCGCCAGGCTGGGTCCGTTGGCGCCGAGGCGGTGGAGCCCGGTGATGGGATCGACCGCGGTATCAACCTTCTCGTCGTACCGCTGCGCCATTTCTTCGGACTACTTCTTTGCTGCCGGGGGAGTTGCGGGTTTCTGCGGGGGCGTGCCGCTGCCGAAGTCGCCGTCCGCGGAGGCCGCCAGGTAGGCGAAGACCGCGTAGGCCGCGACGTTCTGCGCCAGCGCCTGCGGGTCGATCTTATCGAACGTGTCGTCCGGGGTGTGGTGAAGATCGAAGTAATCGGTGCCGTCCTGCGCCAGGCGCGCCCACGCCATGCCCTTCTCGGCCGACGGACCGACGTCCGGCCCCGGGCCGCCCTGGCCGGGCACGTATTCGATGCCCAGCGGCGCGAGCGCCTGCGCGATCTGCGCGTCGGCCGCCTTCGCATGCTCCGGCGCGGAGCTGGAATAGGCGTAGATGCGACCGGCGCCGAAGTCGCTTTCGGCACCGATCTGGTGCTTGGCGACGTCCTTCATGTGCGCGTCGGCGTAGGCCTTGCCGCCGTACAGGCCCTGTTCCTCGTTGGCGAACGCGACCACGCGAATCGTGCGGGCAGGATGCTGCTTGAGGTCGCCGATGAGCTTGCCCGCCGCCATCGTCAGGCCGACGCCGGCGCCATCGTCGATCGCGCCGGTGCCGAGGTCCCACGAGTCCAGGTGGCCGCCGATCACGACGACTTCGTCCGGCTTCTTCGACCCGCGGATCTCGCCGATCACATTCTGCGAGGTGTACGTGCCATCCCAGCCGCAATCCAGCGCGAGCTTCACCTTCACCGGCTTGCCGAGCGCGAGCAGGCGGCCGAGCTGGTCGGCGTCGGGCACCGCGAGCGCGGCGGAGGGAATCGGCTTGAGGCCCTCATCGAAACGGGTGATGCCGGTGTGCGGATTGCGATGCGAATCGGTACCGGCCGAGCGCATCAGGTAGCCGATCGCGCCGGCGCGGATCGCCGCCGACGGGCCCTTGCTGCGCACGCGCGAGCCCGGGCCGTAGCCGGCGCCGTCGCGCGCGCGTTCCATCCTGTAGTCGATGAAGGCGATCTTGCCGGCGAGCGAACCGGCCGGCGCGGCTTCCAGCGCGGCGAGGTCGGCGAAGCGCACGACTTCGCCTTCGACGTTGCCCGCGGGGCTGCCGCCGAGCGCGGTCAGGTGCAGCGGCTGTGCGTTCGCGCCGACGACATGCGCCGACTCGCTGCGGCGTTCCCACTTCGGAAACGTGACCGGTTCGGTCCAGACCTTGTCGAAGCCCAGTTCCTTGAACTTGGCCACCGCCCACGCGACGGCGCGCGCGTCGGCTTCGCTGCCGGCCAGGCGCGGGCCGACTTCGGTGGTGAGCGATTCGGTGATGCGGTAGCCCAGGTCGCTCTTCAGCGCGGTTTCGCGCAGCTGCGCGGCGGTGGCGATGGCCTTGTCGGGAATGCGCGTCTCGCGCTCGGCTGCGTGACCGCTTGCGGCGGCGGCGAACAGACAGGTGGCGATCGCCACCGACAGCATTGCGCGCATCGAACAACTCCCCTGGAAGACGGCGTCGAAAGGACGACGAAACCGCGAGCGTAGCAACTCGCGCCGGGTGGGCAGGGTGTCGTCAGTCACGCGGCGATGCGGGGCGGTTTGCCGGGTGTGGCTGCAAGAAAAATCACCCGTCATGCCGGCGGAGGCCGGGGCCCAGGCCTGGGGCGTATGGGCACTCTGGCGTCGGTGCCCAACATCATCGTCATCCCGGCGAAGGCCGGGACCCAGGCCCGGAACGTATGGGCACTCCGATGCCGGTGCCCGACATCACCATCATTCCAGCGAAAGCTGGAAGCCATCTGGCTTCATATGGCGGATCTGACGAGATCTAGCGGATCTGACGAAGCAACGCCGCAGCGCTGTGCGGCACGGGCGGTTTGTCGCGCCAGCTTCGTTGCCCCTCACCCCAACCCCTCTCCCGTGGGGAGAGGGGCTCAAAGCTCCGCGGTTTCAGGGGCTCAAGGCCCCGGCTTGTTCTTCAACTCGTCGCGGATCTCGCGAAGCAGCAGCACCTCTTCCGGGATGGCAGCTGCGGCGGCGGGTGCGCGCACGCGGTTGTACGCCTTGAGGATCAGGAAGATCACCAGCGCGATCAGCAGGAAGTCGATGATCGTCTGCACGAACATGCCGTAGCGGATCGCCAGCTCGGTCGCGACTTCCTTGCCGGCCGAATCCAGCTGCGCCGGCTTGATCACGTACTTCCAGTCGCTGACGCTCACGCCCTTGGTGAACGCGCCGATCGCCGGCATCACGATGCCGTCCACCAGCGCGGTGACGATCTTGCCGAAGGCTGCACCGATCACGACACCGACGGCCAGGTCGACCACGTTGCCGCGTGAGATGAATTCCTTGAACTCGGTGATCAGGCCCATGGCGTCGTGTTCTCCAGCGTTGACGTTAGGCGGCGGCGCGCGCCGCGCGGCTTCGGACTATACCGTCCGACCGGTGACGATCGTCCCGGAATGTTCGGCGATGCCTTCGATGGCGGCGTGGAAGCGGTCGCCCGGCTGCAGCGGACCGACGCCGGCTGGCGTGCCCATGAAGATCAGGTCGCCGGCGCGAAGGGCATACAGCTTCGACAACTCGTGCAGGATGTCGGGCACCGTCCAGATGAGGTCGGCGAGCGATCCGTCCTGTTTCACCTGGTCGTTGATCGAAAGGCGGATGCGGCGGGCGCCGAGTTCACCGACATCGGTGGCCGGCACGATCGCGCTGATCGGCGCGGCATGGTCGAACGCCTTGCCGGTGTCCCACGGCAGGCCCTTGGCCTTGGCGTTGCCCTGCAGGTCGCGACGCGTCAGGTCCAGGCCGACGGCGTAGCCGTAGACGAGGTTCATCGCGTCGGCAGGATCGAGCACGCCTGCGGGCGCGTCCCTGCCGAGCGCGACGACCAGTTCGACCTCGTGGTGCAGGTCCTGCGTGCCGGGCGGGTAGGGCACTTCGGACTGCAGCGCGATCGCGTCGGCCGGCTTGAGGAAGAACACCGGCGTGCCGCGGTCGGCGGGCGACGCCGGAACGGCGGCGCCCATCTCGCGTGCGTGGTCGGCGAAATTGCGACCGACGCAGTAGATGCGGTGTACGGGGAAAGTCTGGTCCGTCCCGCGGACCGGAACGCGCGGCTGCGGCAGGGCCGCGATCACGTCGCTCATGCGGGCCCTTAGAGGGTGGTGTGCGAGCGGGGCTGTTCGATCGCCGGCTGGCCGACGACGCGGAATTCGCCTTCGACGATGCGCGCGTCCTGCTGCGAACGCGCAAGGCGCTTGCCGCGCTGCTTCCACAGCTTGTAGAGCATGCCGGCGGCGATCATCGCCGCGCCCAGCGCCACCGAGAACGCAACCAGCACCGCGAGCACGCCCAGGCCGACGACGCCGAGCGCGAAACGCAGCAGGCGATGGCGCGGCTTGCGCGGCTCGAACGCCGAACGCACGCGCGAATGGAAGTGGGAGGTACCGAAGCGGAAGGTCTGGGCAAACATCGGATTGCGTCGTGACACAATGCGGCAACAAGCGCCGGGGAGGCGAGTATCGGGCCAGCCATGAGCGAGGGTGTGAGAACTTCGTTAAGCATTTCACACGATGTCGACCGTTCAGCGGAGCCGCTCGTGAGGCTGGAACGCTTGCCCGACGGGGCTTTCGCCGAGGTCGAGGCAGTCGTCGACGGCGATGCGGAAAGCCTGATTGTGTATCGTGACGGCGATCACGTCCGGGCTTGGCTCAACATCTGCCCGCACGCGGGTCGCCGCCTCGACTGGGCGCCGGGCCAGTTCCTCAAGAGCAAGGACGGCCATCTGGTATGTGCCGCGCATGGGGCGAGCTTCGAATTGACCGGTGGCGAATGCGTCGCCGGGCCGTGTCGCGGGGAATCGTTGCGCGCGATCGGAGTGACGGTGCGCGACGGCGCGGTCTGGCTGGGCGACTGAGCTTTTGCAACGCGGCTGCGCCGCATCTTGAAAACCACAGGGGACGACATGAGCACGGTGTTGTGGGCCAATTGCCTGGTCGGCGGTGAGGTGTGTTCCGATCAGGAGGATCGCGCGGCGCTGTACCGGCACGCGAAGAAACTCGATGCGATCTCAAAGTCGTTGCGGCTGCCGTCGTTCATGGCCGCCTGCGAC
Source organism: Lysobacter soli (assembly GCF_003382285.1). Lineage (GTDB taxonomy): Bacteria > Pseudomonadota > Gammaproteobacteria > Xanthomonadales > Xanthomonadaceae > Lysobacter_J > Lysobacter_J soli. Next base: position 84,888 of record NZ_QTJR01000011.1, on the reverse strand, counting down.
GAGACCGACATGCGCTACAACCTCCAGGATCTTGAGTTGCCGGCTGGCATGACCTCGACCAACGAGGTGATGGCCGCCGACGGTGCCTGGCTTGCGCGCGCCGATGCGCTGGCGATGCTGGAGGGATTGCACGCGCACATCCGCGAGACCAAGCCCCGCTTCGGCCTGCTGAGCGACCAGCACGCGACCGTCGTGGAAGAGCTTGCCGGCGTGATCGCGTTCGTGCGCTCGCAGCCGGACGCGGAGCGGTTCAACTTCGCCGTCGTGATGTGACCCGGTCGTAAAGCCGCAGCGAGGCCCCATGCCGAACCCGCTGATCGTTCCAATGGCCGCCCACGTCGCGTGGGCCGCCTTCCTTTACGTGCTGCTGACCATCGCCCGCGCGCCGGCCGTGTGGGGCATCGGGCGGCGCCCCGACGGCGGCAATCCGTGGGCGAAGCTCGAACCGCGCATCAGCGCCAATCTGTCGAACCAGTTCGAGTGGCCGCTGTTCTTCCATGTCGCGTGCGTGCTGCTGATCGTCGCCCGCGACATCGGCCCGCTGCCGCAGATGCTCGCGTGGATCTTCATCGCAGGTCGCGTGCTGCATAGCGTGGTGCAGATCTGCACGGCCAATGTGCGGCTGCGAGGACTGGTGTTCATGGTGAACTTCCTCGCCGTGCTCGCGCTGTGGGCGGTGGTGGTCGGAAGATCGCTTCTCGCTTGAGAAGTGCCTGGGCTGCTTTCGCCGGGATGACGGATCGCGAACGCTGTTGCCGAATCCCGAATCGATCAATACAGCAGATTCACCATCGCCACGGCGACGACGGTGTATATCAGCGAGAGCGGGCCGCCGATCTTCCACAGTTCCTTGCCGCTGTAGCCGGCAGGGCCGGTGATCATCGAGATGACCGGGTTGGACGCGGTCATGAAGTTGTTCGATGCCGACAGCGCGACGATCAGCGCGAACGCCGTCGGGTTGCCGCCCGCGGCCAGCGCGAGGTTGATCGCCAGCGGCACGGTGACGATCGTCGCGCCGACGTGGCTGATCACCAGCGAGAACAAGGTGGTGAACAACCCAACCAGGATTTCCAGCAGCCACACCGGCGTGCCGGTGGGTAATCGCTCGATGGTGTGGCCGGCGACCCACGCCGCCGCGCCGCTGGAATCCATCGCCCAGCCCAGTGGAATCAGGCACGCCATCAGGAAGACGGTCTTCCAGTTGATCGCGGCGTACGCCTCGTCGATGTGGATCACGCCGGCGATGAGCATGCCGGCCACGCCGGTCATCAGCGCGATGGACACCGGCAGTCGCGAGGACAGCGCCAGCAGCATCGACACGGCGAAGATCGCCATCGCGATCTTGAACTTGTGCGGGCGCTGCTCGCCCTTGGGGTAGTCGGTCACGACCACGAGGTCCTTGCTCGCGGCCGCTTCGTGCAGGTCGGTCCAGATGCTGTGGAAGACCAGCATGTCGCCGGCGCGCAGGTTCACGTCGCGCACGTTTTCGCGCAGCACGGCCTTGTCGCGGTTGATGGCCAGCAGGCTCAGGCCCATCTGCTTGCGCAGCTGCAGGTCGCGGCCGTTCTTGCCGATGAACTTGGACGTGGCCGGCACCACCGCTTCGGAAATGCCCGCGCGGCTGGGATTGAACAGGTCGCCGAAGTTGCGCAGGCGCGAGGACAGGCGCAGGAAATGGTTCTGCGCGAAGTCGCTCACCTGCTGCTTCGGGCCCATCGCGCCGAGCACGCTGCCGACCCAGATGCGCGTGTCCGCCGCCGGCGCCAGGCGCGCTTCGCCATCGCTCTTCAGCGCCAGCAGCAGCGGCGCGTGGTGCAGCGCTTCGGCTTCGCCCAGCGACATGCCCACCAGCGGGCTGTCGGCGGTGACGGTAAGTTCGTACACGTCGCCGTCGATGCCGTAGGCCTTCGCGAAATAACTCTGCGTGCGCGCGGGCGTCGCGCCGGTGCCGTCGTCGTCGTGACGCAGGCGCTTGTCGCCGAAGAAGTGGAAGTACGCCAGCGACGCGGCGAGCAGCGCGATGCCGATGGGCAGCGGCGCGAACATCTTCAGCGGTTCCAGCGTCGCCGCACCCGAGGGCAGGTTGCTGTTGGCCGCGATCAGCAGGTCATTGAGCAGGATGAGCGGCGAGTTGCCGACCATCGTCAGCGCGCCGCCCATCACGATCGCCGCGGCGAGCGGCAGCAGCAGGCGCGGCAGCGCGATGCCCGTGCGCGAGGACAACCGCGCGGCGACCGGCATGTAGAGCGCCATCACCGACGGGTTCTGCATGATCGAGGAATTGATGCCGGCCACGCCGCTGGTGAGCAGCAGCAGTCGGCTCTCCATGCCTTTCGCGCGGCGCAGCAGCCAGCCGGCGAGGCGGTTCAGCGCGCCGGTGCGATCCAGGCCGGCGCCGAGGATCATCGTCGCCACGATGCTGATCACCGCGTTACCGGAAAAACCGTTGAACAGCTCGTCCGGTTCGACCAGGCCCGACAGGCCCAGCAGTACGAGCACCACGAGCGCGACGACGTCGGCGCGGATGCGTTCGAAGAGGAACATCACCATCGTGAAGCCCACCAGCCCGAGCACGAGCTTCATGTCGGTGGTGAGCGTCAGCGCGGTGTCCATCAGGCGCGGGTTTGGATATTCGGGATTGGGGATTCGCAAAGGCAGGCATTCGGGCCTGCAGCGTTGCCGGCGTGGACGCAGCTATGGTGGCGGGCGGTTTCCAATCTCGAATCCCGAATCACGAATCCCGGCTTCTGTCGTACAGCAGATCCCACACGCCGTGGCCGAGTTTCTGGCCGCGGGTTTCGAAATGCGTTTGCGGTCGCCACTGCGGCCGCTCGACGCTGCCGCGCGGACCGGCGCGATTCACCAGGCCGGGCGTGGCATCAAGCACGTCCCACATCTGCTCGGCATAGTCCTGCCAATCGGTGGCGAGGTGCAAGCGGCCGCCCGGCGCCAGTTTGGCCACGAGCAGGTTTGCGAACTCCGGCTGCACCAGCCGGCGCTTGTTGTGCCGCTTCTTGTGCCAGGGATCGGGGAAGTAGATGCGGATCTCGTCGAGCGCGCCGTCGGCGATCTCGTTGCGCAGCACTTCCACGGCGTCGTGGTGGTACAGGCGCACGTGCTGCGCTTCGTCCTGCGCGAGCGCGTTGAGCAGGCGGCCGACACCGGGCGCGTGCACCTCGATGCCGATCAGGTCGCGCGCGTGGTCGTGCTGTGCGGCAAAGCGGAGCGCCTCGCCGTTGCCGAAACCGATCTCCAGCACGCGCGGCGCGTTGCGGCCGAAGGCGGCGTCGAAATCGCGCGGTGTGCCGGTGTAGTCGAGGCCGTAGCGCGGCCACAGCGTGTCGAACGCGCGCTGCTGCGCTTCGGTGAAGCGGCCCTGGCGCAGCACGAAACTGCGAACCTGGCGACGGCCTTCCTCGAGGGTGAAGGGCTTGGGCGGAAGCTTGCCCTTGGGGGTGTCGCTCATCACCCGATGAGTCCGTCGACCGGGCTCGACGCCGAAGCAAAGCGCTTGCGCGGGATGCGGCCGGCCTTGAACGCGGCGCGACCGGCATCGACGGCGAGCTTCATCGCGTGAGCCATCAGCACCGGATCCTTCGCGCCGGCGATCGCGGTGTTCATCAGCACGCCGTCGCAACCGAGCTCCATCGCGATGGCCGCATCGGACGCCGTACCCACGCCGGCGTCGACGATGATCGGCACCCTGGCGTTCTCGACGATCTCCAGCAGGTTGTACTTGTTCTGCACGCCCAGGCCCGAGCCGATCGGCGCGGCCAGTGGCATCACCGCGACGCAGCCGATCTCTTCCAGGCGCTTGGCAAGGATCGGATCGTCGGAGGTGTAGACCATGACGTCGAAGCCGTCCTTCACCAGCAGCTCGGCGGCGGCCAACGTCTGCACGACGTCGGGGTAGAGCGTCTTCTGGTCGCCGAGCACTTCCAGCTTCACCAGCGTGTGGCCATCGAGCAGTTCGCGCGCGAGGCGGCAGGTGCGCACCGCGTCGTCGGCGGTGTAGCAGCCGGCGGTGTTGGGAAGGATCGTGTAGCGATCGGGCGGGAGGACGTCGAGCAGGTTCGGCTCGCCGGGGTTCTGGCCGATGTTGCTGCGGCGGATCGCGACGGTGACGATCTGCGCGCCGGCGGCTTCGGTGGCCAGGCGGGTCTGCTCGAGGTCGGTGAACTTGCCGGTGCCGGTGAGCAGGCGCGACGCGTAGGCCTTGCCGGCGATCACCAGCGGTTCGGCCGGAAACTGGGGGGAGTGCGGGGCGGTCATTTCGCTAGTTTAGCAGCCGGGGTGATGGCAGCCCGGCGTGCTGGTGCGCGGGAGAAGCACCGCGTTCTGCGTGGGCATCGCAGGCACCCATGGCGACGCCATGGCTTCGGATCGCCCGGCCCGTCCATCCATGGACGGTCGTTCGGCCGCGCGCGAACCGGTGGTTCGCAAGCGCGCGGCCTCACCCGCCCCCAAGGGCGTGCACGATCTCCACCCGATCCCCATCGCTGAGCGCGTGTTCGCCATGCCGCCCACGCGGCACGATTTCGCCGTTGACCTCCACAGCGACGCGGCGCTCGCCCAGGCCCTCGGCCTGCACGAGCTGGAGCACGGTGGTCTGCGCCGCGATCGCGCGCGGCTCGCCGTTCAATTGGATCTGCATTCGCGTATTGTCGCCGCTCGCCGCAGTGGCGGGCCAGTCGGCACGGTTTTTGACGCAGTGCGGCGTGAGTGCGTTCACGCCGCGTGGTTCGATGCCGCCATCCGCGGGCGTATGTACTCCCGGATCCGCCTCCCACGGCGTCACCGCACGTCCATCAAAGCTCATCCACCAAGGAATCGAAGATGACCAAACCCGTCCGCTCCGTGCTCGCCGCGGCCCTTGCGTTGGCGACCGCGCCGGCTTTCGCGCAGGACTATTCGCAGACCGTGTTCTTCGGCGACAGCCTGACGGACGCGGGTTACTTCCGCCCGGCGATCATCGCCCAGGCCGGCTCGGCCGGCGCGCTGCTGGGCAAGTTCACGACCAACCCGGGCCTGGTGTGGTCCGAACAGCTGGCGACGGAGCTGGGCACCAACGCCAGCCCGTTCAACGCCGGCGGCACCAACTACGCCATCGGCGGCGCGATGGTCAGCACCGACCGCGCCGGCCTGACCGCGCAGCTGCCGACGCTTTCCGTGCGTTCGCAGATCACGCGCTATCTCGCCGCCAACGGCGGGGCCGCGGATCCGAATGCGCTCTACACCGTGTGGGGCGGCGCGAACGACCTGTTCGCCGCGGCCGCCGCTCCGGCGTCGGCGCAGGCGATCGTCGGCGCGGCGGTCACCGGCCAGGTCACCAACGTCATGACGCTGCAGAACGCCGGCGCACAGTACATCCTCGTGCCGAACGTGCCTGACCTCGGCATCACGCCGCAGTTCCGCGCGCAGGGCGCTGCGGGCGCGGCCGCCGGCACGGCGCTGGCGACGGGCTACAACAACGGTCTGTACGCGGGCCTGGCGTCCGCCGGCGCGCGCTTCATCCCGGTCGACACCTTCCACCTGCTGCAGGAAATCGTCGCCAACCCGGCGCCGTACGGCTTCACCAACACCACCGGCACGGCCTGCAATCCGCAGATCACCGCGCAGTCGATCACCTGCAACCCGGTGACGCCGGGCAGCATGGTCTCGCCGGATGCGGCGAACACCTACGTCTTCGCCGACGGCGTGCATCCCTCGTCGCGTGCCCACGAGATCGTCGCCGACTACGCGCTGTCACTGCTCGAAGCGCCGCGCCAGATCGCCGTGCTGCCGCATAGCGAAGCGATGGTCGGTCGCGCACGTGCCGAACGCGTCGGTGCGCAGGCGGCCACGCGTCCCGAGGGCGACGGCATGCGCTGGTGGGCCGACGTGCGCGGCGATTCGCAGCGCTACGGCGGCGGCGACAACTACGACGGTTTCGGCCCGACGCTGACCGCCGGCCTCGACTGGGCCAGCGGCAACCTCGTCTACGGCGGTTTCGCCGGCTGGGGCCAGCAGAAGATGGACTGGGGCCTCAATCGCGGCCAGTTCGACCAGGACGACGCGACCCTCGGCGGTTACCTCGCGTGGTCGGCCGGTTCGGCGTGGATCAACGGCCAGCTGAGCTACACCTGGGTCTCCTACGACATCGACCGTCGCGTGAACCTCGGTCCGACCTCGCGCGTGCACAGCGGCTCGGCCGACGGCACGAACCTGACCGCCGCGTTCGCGGCCGGCTGGAACTTCGGCGAAGGCTCGCTCAAGCACGGCCCGGTGATGCAGCTGGTGTCGCAGACGATCGAAGTCGACGGCTTCGACGAGAACAGCAACGAGTCCACCGCGCTTTCCTTCGGCGACCAGGAATTCGATTCGCTGATCGGCAGCCTCGGCTGGCAGGTCAACTACGCGATCAACGAGCACCTGCAGCCGTACGCCAAGCTGACCTACGACCACGAGTTCGAGGATGCCCCGAAGGAAGCCACCGCCTCGCTGCGTTCGCTGCCGGGCGTCGGCGCGTACGCGGTTCGCGGCCTGGAATACGACCAGGACTACGGCACGCTGGTGATGGGCGCGCGCACGGAGCTGTTCGGCCTGCGCACCGACATCGGCGCCAACGTCACGGTCGGCCAGAAGGGCGGCAACGACGCGACGCTGTTCGTCAGCTTCGGCGGCGGCTTCTAAGTCGACGACGACACGCTGAACCGGCACGCGGCGCCGCGGGGAAGTCCCGGCGCCGCGTTGCCAAGCCTCCGTGCGGAGGCATAGACTTCATCGCGACGCGGGTGTAGTTCAATGGTAGAACTGCAGCTTCCCAAGCTGCTAGCGTGGGTTCGATTCCCATCACCCGCTCCAAACAATTGCGACGGCGGCCTGCTTTACAGTGGCCGCCGTTTTTGTCTTTCAGGCGAGGTCCTGGAGGCGCGATGGCAAGCAAGATCGTGCTCGGCTGGCGTGAGTGGATAGCCCTGCCGGAACTGGGTATCGAACGGTTGCGGGCGAAGGTGGACAGCGGCGCGCGCAGCTCCGCGCTCCACGTCGACACGCAGTGGCGGTTCACCGAACGCGGTAGTCCGTGGGTGGGTTTCTGCCTGAGTCCCGGGCACGGCGCGCGCGTGATCGAAGCGGCGGCTCCGGTGTTCGACGAACGCGAAGTCACCGATTCGGGCGGCCACTGCACGCGCCGCGTGTTCGTGCGCACGACGCTGGCGGTGGCCGGCATCGAGCGCGAGATTGAAATCAATCTGTCCGATCGGCGCGGGATGCTGTTCCCGATGCTGCTCGGCCGTACCGCGCTCGCACGTGCCTTCACGGTCGATCCGGGACGATCCTTCCTGCACGGCCGGCTCAGCCGGCGCGAGCCGGGTGTCATCTCGCGTCCCGCCGCTCCCGGCGAGGCGCTTCCCTTTCCCACTCAGCCCCCACACCGCCGCCCTTCATGAAACTGGCGATCCTCTCGCGCAACAGCAAACTGTATTCGACGCGCCGCCTGGTGGAAGCCTCGCGCGACCAGGGCCATAGCGTGCGCGTGCTCGACCCGCTGCGCTGCTACATGCGCATCGCCAGCGACGGATTCAGCATGCGCTACAAGGGCAAGCCGATTTCCGGCTACCAGGCGGTGATCCCGCGCATCGGTGCGTCGATCACGCGCTACGGCTCGGCGGTGCTGCGGCAGTTCGAACTGATGGGCACGCTTACGCCCAATTCGTCCGACGCCGTGTTGCGCGCGCGCGACAAGCTTCGCTGCCACCAGCTGCTCGCGGCCGAGCGCATCGGCCTGCCAACCACGGTCTTCGGCGACAACCCCGACGACACGCACGACCTGCTGTCGATGCTCGGCGCGCCGCCGCACGTCATCAAACTCAACGAAGGCACGCAGGGAGCGGGCGTCATGCTCACCGAGAAGCCCTCGGCGTCGCAAGGCGTGATCGAAGCACTGCGCGGCCTGTACGCGAATTTCCTGGTGCAGGAGTTCATCGAGGAAGCGCGCGGCGCCGACCTGCGCTGCTTCGTCGTGGGCGGTCGCGTGGTGGCGGCGATGAAGCGGCAGGCGCCGAAGGGCGACTTCCGTTCGAACCTGCATCGCGGCGGCACCGCCAAGGGCGTCAGCGCGAGTGCGGCGGAAGAAGATGTCGCGATCCGCGCCGCACGCGTGCTTGGCCTCGGCATCGCCGGCGTGGATCTCATCCGCTCCAAGCGCGGTCCGCTGGTGCTGGAGGTCAATGCATCGCCGGGACTGGAGGGCATCGAGGAGGCCAGCGGCGTGGACGTGGCCGGCGAGATCGTCACCTACCTGGCCGAGCGCGTCCGGCGGAAAGCCGCGAAACGGGCCGCCGCCCGCTGAGTCCGGTGTTCGCGGCGAATGACGGCACGTTCGGCGAACTTCGGCGATTGGGGCGGGTTCAGCGGCTATTTTCGGAGCTGAATAACATCGATTTAACGGGCGTTTTTAACGACCCTTTAATCGAAATCGGCGTAGCCTGTCCCTACCGCAGCACTGCCGCTCTTCCTCGTCAGCAACAGGTCGATGCAGGTTACGGTAATCGGGGCAATACCTTTTTGGCCCAGGCACGGTGGCCCCGTGTCTGGGCCTTTGTTTTGGCTGCTCTCCGTCCGAGGCTTCGTTTCGCGTCATGGCAAACGTGCGTTGCGACGTCAGCGCGCGGTGATCGGCGCACTCCAGCGGCTCTGGCAGAATCGTTAAGCTCCCCGGCAACGCCATCGCGCGCGCATTCAGTTCTCGCACTTCCGGAACTGCCGCGGCGCACGCCGGTCGAAGGCCCATTACCCAGGAAAGGTCACATGCGCATTCTCGTCATCGAAGACAACCAGGACATCGCGGCGAACCTCGGCGACTTTCTCGAGGACCGCGGCCACACCGTCGACTTCGCCGCCGACGGCGTCACCGGCCTGCACCTGGCCGTGGTCCACGACTTCGACGCGATCGTCCTCGACCTCAACCTTCCGGGCCTCGACGGCCTGGAGGTCTGCCGCAAGCTGCGCAACGAAGCGCGCAAGCAGACGCCGGTGCTGATGCTCACCGCGCGCGATTCGCTGGAGAACAAGCTAGCCGGCTTCGATTCCGGCGCCGACGACTACCTCATCAAGCCCTTCGCGCTGCAGGAAGTGGAAGTGCGCCTCAACGCACTCTCGCGCCGCGGGCGCGGCGTGCAGACGCGCGTGCTCAACGTCGCTGACCTGGAATACAACCTCGACACGCTCGAAGTCCGTCGCCAGGGCAAGCTGCTGCAGCTCAACCCGACCGCGCTGAAGATCCTGCAGGCGCTGATGGAAGCCTCGCCGGCCGTAGTCACGCGCCAGGAACTCGAAACACGCGTGTGGGGCGAGGAGCTTCCCGATTCGGACAGCCTGCGCGTGCACATCCATGGCCTGCGCGCCGTGGTCGACAAGCCCTTCGACGTGCCGCTGATCCAGACCCGCCATGGCATCGGTTACCGCATCGCCGCCCCCGACAACGGCTGACCGGATGGCCGAAGCGTCCCCGCAGGAGCCCACGCCGCCGCGCAGGCGAACGCGCTACCGGCGGCAGCTTCGCAGTCGAATCATCCTGGCCTTCGTGCTGCTGGGCTTCGGCCTGACGGCGATGTTCGCGTGGGCGACCAACTGGACGCGAAACCGCGTGGAGAACCAGCTGGTCGAGGACGTGATGAACCGGAACATCGAAATGGCCGCGCGCCAGTTCGAACTGGATCCGGAGAATCCGCAGTTCGCCGTCGACCAGATCCGCGCCTACGTCTATCCGATCGACAAGATCGATTCGGTGCGCGTGAACTGGCCGGAGTGGTACGAACTGCGCGACGGCATCTACGGCATGACCGGCGTCGCCAACGGCGAGCCGTTCGCGTACAAGCTCGCCGTGCGCAAGACGCCGAAGGCGTGGTTCTTCCTCGCCTACGACATGTCGCAGGCGACGCGCGGCGAGGCGCAGTTCCAGCGGGCGATCTGGGCCGCGGTGTTCCTCTTCACCCTGCTGTCGTTGCTGGTCGGCTGGTGGTCGGCCTCGCGCGTGATGAGCCCGGTGACCGAACTGGCGAACCGGCTCAAGCAGTCCGGCCGCAGCGCCGAGCCCGAAGGCTTGGCCTCGCATTTCCCGAGCGACGAAGTCGGTCAGCTCGCCGAAGCGCTGGACGATTACGCCGAACGCCTGACCGAAGTGGTGCAGCGCGACCGCGAGTTCAACGCCGACGTGAGCCACGAACTGCGCACGCCGCTGGCGGTGATCAAGGGCGCGGTCGAATTGCTGCTGTCGCGGCCCGACGTCGACGAGAAGACGCGCAGTCGCCTTCAGCGCATCCAGCGCGCCGAACAGCAATGCACGGACCTGATCAGCGCGCTGCTGCTGCTCTCGCGCAACGAGCGCGGCCACGGCGCGACGGACGTGGCGAAGGTCGCCGAACAATTGCTCGACGCGCACCGCGCGCAGCTTGGCGGCAAGCCCATGGAGCTTCGCGTCGTCGGCGAGCCGAGCTTGATCGTCGATGCGCCGGAAGCGGCGGTGTCGGTCGCGCTGGGCAATCTCATCGGCAACGCGGTGAAGTACACGACCGAAGGCGAGGTCGAAGTGCGCATCGGCAAGCGTTCGGTGGACGTGGTCGATTCCGGACCCGGGCTCAGCGAGGAAGATGCGGCGAAACTCTTCCAGCGCGGCTATCGCGGCACGCACGCCGGGCATTCGCAGGGCGGCGGCATCGGCCTGTCGATCGTGCGACGCCTGTGCACGCTGTACTCGTGGGAAGTGCAGGTACGCCCGGGCAAGCCGCGCGGCGTCATCGCGACGCTCACGTTCGATGCGCCCGTGCTTTCGATCGGCAAGGCATAAGGCCTGCAAGCCGCACGAAACAAAAAAGGCGCCTTGCGGCGCCTTTTTCGTGAGCGGAAGCCGGAGCGCTTACACCGCCTCCAGCCAGCCGTACTTGTCCGGCGTCTTGCCGTCGAACAGGCCGAAGAACAGCTCCTGGATGCGGCGCGTCACCGAACCCGGCTTGCCGGCGCCGACCTGGCGGCCGTCGACCGAGCGGATCGGCGTGATTTCCGCCGCGGTGCCGCACATGAAGAGCTCGTCGCACAGGTACAGGTATTCGCGCGGCAGGTCGCGTTCGATCACTTCGATGCCGGCGTCGCGGGCGAGGGTGATGATCGTGTTGCGCGTGATGCCGTTGAGCAGCGCCGCGCTCACCGGCGTGGTGTGCAGCGCGCCATCGAAGACGAGGAATAGGTTTTCGCCAGCGCCTTCCGACAGCAGGCCGGTGGACGCGAGGGCGATGCCTTCGCCGAAGCCGAGGCGACGCGCCTCGCGCGCGACCAGCTGGCCGGACAGGTAATTGCCGCCCGCCTTGGCACCGGCCGGCAACGTGTTCGGGGCGAAGCGCTGCCAGCTCGACACGCAGGCGTCGATGCCCTGTTCGAGCACGCTCGCGCCCAGGTACTGGCCCATCTTCCACGTGGCGACGGCGACGTCGGTCGGCGTGTCGGCCGACAGCCCGAAACCGCCCAGGCCGCGGTACGCGACGGGACGCAGGTAGTCGGTGGTGTTCTCGTTGGCCTTGAGCACTTCGCGGCAGGCCGCGTTGATCTGCTCCAGCGAGTACGGCATCGCCATGTCGTAGATCTTGGCCGAGGCGAACAGGCGCGTGTTGTGGTCGGTCAGGCGGAAGATCACCGGGCCGTTGGGCGTCTGGTAGCAGCGGATGCCCTCGAAGACGGACGAACCGTAGTGCAGCGCGTGCGACATCACGTGCGTGGTGGCCTCGGCCCAGCGCTTGATCGCGCCGTTGTGCCAGATCCAGTCGGGGTATTGCATCGCGGCCGTCCGTCAGGGGAAACCGCTATTGTGCCTCGCGGCGCCCCCGCTTCCCAAACCGCCGGGCTTGCCGGTCCGGGCCGCTCAGCCCTTGATCCACCAGCAGCCGAAGTGCTTCTGCAGCCCGAACACGGTCCGCGACGGGGTGATCCCGTTTTCCTGCGTCTGCTCGACACGCACCGCGACGGGCGTGCGCGGACGCGGTGGCGCGGCGGGCGCCTCGGGGGCGGCGGGCGACGCCTCGACGTCGGTGAAGGCGGGGTAGGGCGGCGGGTCGTCGACGACCGGTGCGACCTCCTCCGGCATTACCGGAACGATGTCCACCAGCGGCCGCTGGACGATCGCATCGAGCCGTTCCATCACGTTGTAGGCCGTGCTGCCCGACATGCCGGTCCAGTGGTAGACGCCGGCCAGCCGGTTCGCGTCGTGCGCGCTGAAGGCGGTGTTCATCTCGAACAGCAGGTCGTCGATGTTGCGGGCGCAGCCGGGCGCGCGCTTCTTTTCGACATTGCCCACGACCGGGCGCTGCTCCGTCTGTTCGACGCCGCCGACTTCCGCGCATCCGCGATCGGTGAACACGCTCTGCCCGTCGGGCAACACGCAGTGGCGGACGTCGGCCGCGGCCGGCGCGCACCAGGCGAGCAGGACAAACGCGGAGAGTGCGGCGATCGAGCGAAAGTACGGGGCGTGCATCGGCGCAGCCTAGCGGGACGGCGCGCCCGCAGACAGTGCGTGCATCGCAGTCCCGGCGCCGGCGTTCAGAAGCGCACGAAATAGCAACCGGCGTAACGCTCCACGCCGACTTCCATCACGCGTTGCGGGCGATCGAAGGTCAGCTGCATCGCGCCGCCGCTTCCATCAGCCAGTCCCGGCCAGAAGCTGGCGTCGACCAGCGACGTGCGCGCGAGCTGCATCAGCCGGTTCATCACGACCTGCGCCTGGCGGTGGCGCAGGCCGGGCCAGTGCACGCTTTCGGCGATGCGGTTCACGTCGCCCATGGCGAAGGAGGCCAGCAGGTCCATCGACAGTTGCCCGGGGCTGCGCGCGCATCCGGCCTGCGGCGCGCGACGCACGCGGATCGCGGTCGACAGCGATCGCGCACGCGACGAGTCCGCATTGAACACCGCGTCGTCCATCGCAAGGCGGTTCAGCAGTTCGGTCGACATCGGCGCGGGCTTCGCATCGAATGCGGCGCACGCGCTGTCGGTATAGACGGCCGAGCCGTCGGGCGCTTCGCAGCGATGAAGGCCGCCTGCTGCGTGCGCGGGGGCGAGTGCGCACAACAGCAGCAACACCGGACTCCAGGCGGCCATCGCGCGTGTCATGCGATGGCGCAGCGCGCGATTGATGCGCGCGCGGTGGTGGAACGTGGTCATGTCGGTTCCCGGGGGGAGCGGGTGCGCTCATCGTCCGCCCGGAACCGTCAATGTCGCGTGTGAGATTCCCGCGTTTTCCCGCGGATTCAGCGAATCCGCGCGAGTACCGACAGGGTCGGTTTGGTCAGGTTCAGCGTGTAGAAATGCAGGCCCGGTGCGCCGCCGTCGATCAGGCGCCGGCACATGTCGGCAACGAAGTCGGCGGCGAAATCGCGGATCGCTTCGACGTCGTCGCCGTAGGCCTGCATGCGCTTGCCGATCCAGCGCGGGATCTCCGCGCCGCACGCATCGGAGAAGCGACGAAGCTGCGAGAAGTTCGAGATCGGCATGATGCCCGGCACGATCGGAATGTCGACACCGAGCTTGCGTGCGTCGTCGACGAAACGGAAATACGCGTCGGCGTTGTAGAAATACTGCGTGATCGCGCCGTCCGCGCCGGCATCCACCTTCGCCTTGAAGTGGCGCAGGTCGGCGAGCGCGTCGTCGGATTGCGGATGGCACTCGGGATAGCAGCCGACTTCGATGTGGAAATAGCCGTCGTGCTCGCGGCGGATGAACTCCACCAGCTCGGTCGCGTAGCGGAAATCCCCGGTGTGGCCCATGCCCGAGGGCAGGTCGCCGCGCAGCGCGACGATGCGCCGGCAGCCCATCGCCTTGTAGCGCTCGAGCAGTTCGCCGAGCTCCTCGCGTGTGCCGCCGACGCACGACAGATGCGGCGCCGCGTCCAGCCCATGTTCGCGATGCAGGCGCTCGACCGTTTCCGGCGTGTAGCTCAGCGTCGAACCGCCCGCGCCGAACGTGCACGACACGTACTCGGGCTTTTGCGATTTCAACTTCGCCGCGGTCTTGTCCAGTTGCGCGCGCTGCTCGTCGGTCTTGGGCGGATAGAACTCGAAGCTGATGGGCGTGGGCATGCGGTCCGCTCGCGGAGGGTTCGGGAGAGTTTATCTCTTCATCGCGATGAATTGAACGGACTTGGGCGGCGCGGGAGGCCGTCCAAAAGAAAACGGGCGCCGAAGCGCCCGTTTTCGTGCATCGCGATGCGATACAGCCGGGGATCAGTAGCGGTAGTGGTCCGGCTTGTACGGGCCTTCGACCGGCACGCCGAGGTAGGCAGCCTGCTCGTCGGTCAGAGTGGTCAGCTTCACGCCGATCTTCTCCAGGTGCAGGCGCGCGACTTCCTCGTCGAGCTTCTTCGGCAGGATGTAGACCTTCGGCTCGTAGCTGTCCTTGTTCGCCCACAGGTCGATCTGCGCGAGCGTCTGGTTCGAGAACGAGTTCGACATCACGAAGCTCGGATGGCCCGTGGCGCAGCCCAGGTTCACCAGGCGGCCTTCGGCCAGCAGGAAGATCGAGTTGCCGTTCTTGAAGGTGTACTTGTCCACCTGCGGCTTGATGTTCAGGCGCGTGGCGCCCGACTCGTTGAGGCGGTCGACCTGGATCTCGTTGTCGAAGTGGCCGATGTTGCAGACGATCGCCTGGTCCTTCATCTGCGACATGTGCTCGAGCGTCAGCACGTCTTTGTTGCCGGTGGTGGTGACATAGATGTCGCCACGGCCCAGCGTCGATTCGACGGTGTTGACCTCGAAGCCTTCCATCGCCGCCTGCAGGGCGTTGATCGGATCGATCTCGGTGACGACCACGCGCGCGCCGTAGGCACGCAGCGAGTGCGCCGAACCCTTGCCGACGTCGCCGTAGCCGCACACGACGGCGACCTTGCCGGCGAGCATCACGTCCATCGCGCGCTTGAGGCCGTCGGCCAGCGACTCGCGGCAGCCGTAGAGATTGTCGAACTTGCTCTTGGTGACCGAGTCGTTGACGTTGATCGCCGGCACCAGCAGCTTGCCGGCTTCGGCCAGCTGGTACAGGCGGTGCACGCCGGTGGTGGTCTCTTCCGAGACGCCCTTCCAGTCGCGCACGACGGTGTGCCAGAAGCCCGGACGCTCGGCATGCACCTTCTTCAGCAGGTTCTTGATGACCTGCTCTTCGTGGTTGCCCGACGGGGTGTTGACCCAGTCGCTGCCGTTCTCGAGCTCATAGCCCTTGTGGATCAGCAGCGTGACGTCGCCGCCGTCGTCGACCACCAGCTCCGGGCCGAGGTACTTGTCGGCGCCCGAACCCGGGAAGGTCAGCGCGGCGAGCGTGCAGTCCCAGTATTCCTCCAGCGTCTCGCCCTTCCACGCGAAGACGGGCGTGCCCGACTTGGCGATGGCCGCGGCGGCATGGTCCTGCGTCGAGAAGATGTTGCACGAGGCCCAGCGCACGTCGGCGCCGAGGTCGCGCAGCGTCTCGATCAGCACGGCGGTCTGGATCGTCATGTGCAGCGAGCCGGTCACGCGAACGCCCTTGAGCGACTGCGCGGCAGCGTACTTCTTGCGGATGGACATCAGGCCCGGCATCTCGTGCTCGGCGATGTCGAGCTCCTTGCGGCCCCAGTCGGCCAGCGAGATGTCGGCGACCTTGTAGTCGCCTTCGGTCGAGAAGGTCTTGATCTGTGCGTTCATCAGATTGCTCCGGTTTGTTTCCCGTTCTCCCGCGAGGGAAGAGGGTGGGGTGAGGGCAGGCCGCGAAGGCTGCCAAACCGGGCGCCGTTGTTCGTGTAGGTCCTGCCGAGCCTGATTCCGGGAGCCACGCGATGGTGGGATCCGGACTTGCAGCGCCCCTCGGCGGGAACGCGACATTCTAGCCGTTCACGGGACGTGATGAGTGAATCCGGACGGGTCGCCCGGCGCTTCCCGCATCAATGAAAAAAGGCCGCTTTCGCGGCCTTTTTCCATGTCGCAGCCCCTCGCGGGACGCGGCGCTTACTTCAGCTTCGCGTCGCTGCGCAGCGCGTCGGCGCGGTCGGTCTTCTCCCACGAGAAGGCCGTGGCGGTCTGCTTCTTGCCGGCGCCGTCGACGTAGGTCACTTCCTTCGGCTTGCGGCCGAAGTGGCCGTAGGCGGCCGTGTCCTGGTAGACCGGGTGGATCAGGTCGAGCATCTTCACGATGCCGTACGGACGCAGGTCGAAGTGCTTGCGGATCAGCTTCTCGATCTTCTCGTCCGGGATCTTGCCGGTGCCGAAGGTGGTGACCGAGATCGAGGTCGGCTCGGCCACGCCGATGGCGTAGGAAACCTGCACCTCGCAGCGGTCGGCCAGGCCGGCGGCCACGATGTTCTTGGCGACGTAACGCGCGGCGTAGGCTGCCGAACGGTCGACCTTCGACGGATCCTTGCCCGAGAACGCGCCACCGCCGTGACGGGCCATGCCGCCGTAGCTGTCGACGATGATCTTGCGGCCGGTCAGGCCGCAGTCGCCCACCGGGCCGCCGATCACGAAGATGCCGGTCGGGTTGATGTGGATCTTGTTCTTCGGCAGCGACTCGAGCCACTTCTTCGGCAGCACCGGGCGCAGGATGTTCTCGTACACGCCTTCGACCAGGTCCTTCTGCTTGATGCCCGGATCGTGCTGCGTCGACAGCACGACGGCGTCGAGGCCGGCGACGTTGTGGTTGGCGTCGTAGCGCAGGGTGACCTGCGACTTCGCGTCCGGACGCAGCCACGGCAGCGGCGAGTTCTTCTTCTTGCGGATCTTGGCCTGCTGCTCGACCAGGCGGTGCGAGTAGTAGATCGGGGCCGGCATGAATTCCGGCGCCTCGTTGCAGGCGTAGCCGAACATCAGGCCCTGGTCGCCCGCGCCCTGTTCTTCCGGCTTCTTGCGGTCGACGCCCGCGGCGATGTCCGGCGACTGCTTGCCGAGCATGTTGATGATCGCGCAGGTGTGGCCGTCGAAGCCGACGTCGGAATTGTTGTAGCCGATCTCGTTGATGACGCGGCGGGCCAGCGACTCGATGTCGACCCACGCGGTGGTGGTGACCTCGCCGGCGACGATGGCGGCGCCGGTCTTCACCAGCGTCTCGCAGGCCACGCGCGCGCGCTTGTCCTGGGCCAGGATCGCGTCCAGGACGGCATCGGAGATCTGGTCGGCGATCTTGTCCGGATGGCCTTCGGAGACGGATTCGGAGGTGAACAGGTAGCTGGACATCGAGGTCAATATCCCTTGATTCGGATGAAAGGATGGCCGGGCATGATACAGGCTTGTCCCGGTCGGCGCATTGTGCGCCACGGAGATGTTGCGCGGTGGTTAAGCGCGAGCCCGCCGTGCCGGGCTTGCGGCCGCCGGCGCGGCTGTCACGGTCCTGACGCGAAACCGCCACCGCCCTGTCGCCGGGGCATCCCAACCTTCCGCGGCGAAAGCCCCGCCGGGGCGATCCGCGCCGACGCATGCCACTCGAACGCCGCCTGCAAGAACGCTTTCCGCACTGGTTCCGGGGACGCCGTGCGAACGTCGCCCGGCCCCTGCTGCGCACGATCGGCCGCTGGTCGCGCTTCGACCAGGTCGAGGCGTTCCTGTCGGCCAACGGCCGCCTGCGCGATTTCGACTTCGTCGCCGCCGGGCTCGATCACCTGCAGGCGCGCTACGTGGTCGATGCCGCGGAACTGGGGCGGATTCCCGCCACCGGCCGGCTGCTGATCGTCGCCAACCATCCGTCCGGCGCGCTCGACGCGCTGGCGCTGCTGGACGCCGTCGGCCGCGTGCGGCGTGACGTGCGCATCGTCGCGAACGACCTGCTCGGCGCGCTGGAGCCGCTGGCGGGCCTGCTGCTGCCGGTGCGCATCCTGGGCGGCCGCCCGACACCGCAGAGCCTCGCCGCGATCGACGACGCGCTGCGCGCCGACCAGTGCGTGATCGTGTTTCCGGCCGGCGAAGTGGCACGGCTCGGCCTGCGCGGCGTAACGGACGGACGCTGGCGCCGCGGTTTCCTGCGTTTCGCGCGCACGGCCGATGCGCCGGTGTTGCCGGTGCGCATCGAGGCGCGCAACTCGGCGCTGTTCTATGGCGCGTCGGCCTTGTTCAAGCCCGTCGGTACCGCGTTGCTGGCGCGGGAGATGTTCGCGCGCCGTGCGCACCGCATCGCGCTGCGCATCGGCCATCCGCTGACGCTGCCAGCGGAGGGCGACCCCCAGCAACTGCTGCGCGAGGTGCGCCGCGAGCTGTTCTCGCTCGGCCGGCGTCGCGCGGGCCCGCATGCCGCGCCTGTCGAAACGAATGTCGTCCCGCTCATCGCGCCGCTGATCGATCCAGTCGATGCGACGCAGGTGCGCGAGGGCATCGAAGCGCTGGCGCTGCTCGGCCGCACCTTCGACGGCAAGCAGATCCACGTCGGGCGACTCGCC
Source organism: Lysobacter soli (assembly GCF_003382285.1). GTDB lineage: Bacteria > Pseudomonadota > Gammaproteobacteria > Xanthomonadales > Xanthomonadaceae > Lysobacter_J > Lysobacter_J soli. Next base: position 66,485 of record NZ_QTJR01000011.1, on the reverse strand, counting down.
GCCGGCTCGCCGCTGTTGCAGGAAATCGGTCGCCTGCGCGAACTGACGTTCCGCGCGGTGGGCGAGGGCACCGGCCAGCGGGTGGACGTCGACCTCTACGACAGCTGGTACGAACACATCGTGCTGTGGGATGCGGAGGTGTCGAAGATCGCCGGCGCATATCGCATCGCGCGCGGCGCGAGCGTGCTGGGCGAACGCGGCCTGGCCGGCTTCTACACCGCCTCGCTCTTCCAGTACGCCGACGACGCGGTGCCGCGGATCGCGCAGGGCATGGAGCTGGGGCGCAGCTTCGTCGTGCCCGATTACTGGGGCAGCCGCAGCATCGACTACCTGTGGCAGGGCATCGGCGCGTACCTGGGCAGGCATCCGAATGTGCGCTACCTGTTCGGGCCGGTGTCGATCAGCGCCGCGCTGCCGGCCGCGGCGCGCGAGCAGATCGTCGCGTACTACGCGCGCTACTACGGCAGTGAGGCCACGCGCGCGGTATCGCGACAGCCCTTCGTCTACCAGGCCGCGCCGCCGCAGTTCGGCGAGGTCGATGCGGGCACGGCGTTCCGCGTGCTGAAGACCAACCTCGACGCGCTCGGCGCCACGCTGCCGATGCTCTACAAGCAATACACCGACCTGTGCGAGCCGGGCGGCGCGCGCTTCCTCGCGTTCGGCGTGGACCCGGCCTTCAGCGATGCGGTCGACGGATTGATCGAAGTCGACCTGGACCTGCTTCGTCCGAAGAAACGCGAACGCTACCTCGGCGTCGCGCCCGCCCACCCGTGCATGGAGACCGCAGGATGACGTCGATGCCGACCGTGTTGCCGCCGCGCCGTCGCGCGGTCTTCGTGTCCGACGTCCACCTGGGCTCCAAACACTGCCACGCCGCCGAATTCGCCGACTTTCTCGCCGGACTTCGCTGCGATCGCCTGTACCTGGTCGGCGACATCGTCGACCTGTGGTGGATGGCGCAACGCCGCGCGCGCTGGGGCGCGCCGCACAACCGCGTGGTCGAGGCGCTGCACGCGCTGCGTCGCAGCGGCACCGAACTGATCTACGTGCCGGGCAACCACGATCGCCCGATCCGCCGCTTCTGCGGTCTCGCGTTGCCGCGCATGCGGGTGCGCCGACGCATGGTGCATGTCACCGCCGACGGCCGCCGCCTGCTCGTCACGCACGGCGACGACTACGACGGCATCACGCATTTCGGCGGGCTGCAGGAGCAGTTCGGCGACTGGCTGTATTACCGCATCCTGACGGGCAACCAGTGGCTCAACCGGGCGCGACGCCTCGCCGGCCAACGCTACTGGTCGCTATCGGAATTCCTGAAGCGGCAGAGTGGCGCGGCCGAGCGTTACATCGAGCGTTTCGTCCATGCGGGCCTGGACGATGCGCGGCGTCGCGGCCTGGATGGCATCGTCTGCGGCCACATACACCGCGCGGCGCTCATCGAGCGCGACGGCCTGATCTACGCCAATGACGGCGACTGGGTCGAAAGCCTCAGCGCGCTCGCGGAGGATCCGGATGGCACGTTGCGTCTCCTGACGCATACGGGCGAGACGCGCGCACTGATCGAACCGCGTCATCGTTCCGAGGCGATGGAGCAGCCGCGGGCAGCGTGAGTCCGCCGGCTCGCCGCGGTGACGACCTGGCGTCGGGAAGCCGCTAGCATCGCCCGATGGATTCCTTCACGCAGATCGTCCTCGGCGCGGCCGCTGCCGCCGCCATCGCCCCGCCTCAACACCGTCGTGCCGCACTGCTCGCAGGAGCAGCGCTCGGCACCTTGCCCGACCTCGACGTGTTGCCCATCAACCTGATCACCGACGACCCGGTCGCGCGCATGACCTGGCATCGCAGCTGGAGTCACTCGCTGCTGGTGCTGCCGTTCGTCGCGTGGGCGCTGTGGGCGTGGTTCCGTTCGCGCGGCGGCCGTGTGGCCCAATCGCCAACGCGGTGGTTCTGGGCGATGCAGGGCGCATTGTTGACGCATCCGCTGCTGGACGCCTTCACCGTCTACGGCACGCAGCTGCTGTGGCCGTTGCCGACGCAGCCGGTGATGTGGTCCAGCGTGTTCATCATCGATCCGCTCTATACGGTGTGGCTGCTGCTCGCGTGCGTCGTCGCGTGGTTCGCGCGCGAGCGCCGGATCGTGCAGCCAGCGCTCGTCGCAGGTCTGGCCTTGAGTTCGCTGTACCTGGGCCTGTCGCTCGTCGCGAAACACCAGGTCGAACGCGCGGCGGAACAGGCGCTGGCGTCGCGGGACCTCGCGACCGCGCCGAGGTTTTCCGGGCCGATGCCGTTCAACATCCTGCTGTGGCGCGTGGTGGCGATGACGCCGGATGGCTTCGTCGAAGGCGAACGCTCACTGGCGGCCGACTCGGGACCGATGCAGTTTCGCCGTCACGCATCGGATGTCCCCGCGATGGAGCAGGTGCGCGACTTTCCCGCCGTACAGCGGCTGCAGTGGTTCAACCGCGGGTTCATGAAGGCGCAGGTACGCGAAGGCGAACTCGTGCTCTCCGACCTGCGCATGGGCGCCGAGCCCGACTACAGCTTCCGTTTCGCCGTCGCGCGCAAGGACGCGGACGGCAGCTGGACGCAAATCCCACCGCGACAGCTGCAGTGGCCGTGGGAAGCCGGGCGTCGCCTGCGCACGATGTGGGAGCGCATCTGGCACGAACCCGCAGACGGAACCGCTGCGGCCGACGCCGACGGCGTGACGATCGAACGATCCCCAGGATCTGGAAACTGAAAAGGCGAACATTGCCGCCGGGGCCGCGTGGCGTGCACACGCGGTCCCTTCAGGCGGACGTTGAGCTTTTCACTTTCAGCACCTTGTGAAGGACGAAACCCGGCCGGTCCGGAGCGCGCGCGTCGCGTGCGCCCCGAACCGACTCACAGCGCGTTATGCGCTTCCAGCAACGCGTCGTCGATCTGCACGATGTACTCGTTGCCCTTGGCGTCGTGCAGCGCGACGGCTTCGCCGTCCATGAGGCGGTTGTAGTTGTCCTTGCCGATGGCGGCGACGAACTTGTCGAGCGCGCGATCGTAGGTATACGGATACTCGGCAAACGCGGTGCGATTGCCGACGATCATCGTGACCTTGCGCTCGGACAGTCCGGTGATCTTCGACAGATCGCCCACCGGATCGGCGGCCCATGCCGGCGCCGTTACCGCCATCGCCAGCGCGATGAATGCAATCTTGGCTTTCATGTGTGGCCTCCTGGTCCGCCGGGGCGCTGCGGTGGCCCGCAGAGGGGACGCCCCGACGCTTGCAGGTTGGGTCATGCGGACCAGAAAAACATCGGCCGAAGGGGGCTGTTACTTTCGACCTGCACCGCTCGTCGCGAGCGCGACGAGCGCACATGCGCATGAAGGTTTCATGCGAAAGCGCTTCGCCTTCTTCACCTTTCTCACGAAACCGGAAACTTCAGTAAACCACCGCGCGCGCCTGCACGAACGCATAGAAGAACACCGCGTTCGGATCGTTCTGCACCTGATGCATTTCGCGCCGCATGCCATCGACGACGTCCTGCGTGACCTTGCCGGCCTGGATGAGCTGGTCGGCGGCGGACAGCAGCAGCTCTTCCCAGAACGCGATCATCGTCTTGCGCCGCGCGGGTTCGCGGTTGTCGAAATAGAACGTCTTCACGTCGGTGGTGACGTCGCGGAACCCACCGGCCAGCAGCAGGTTGCCGAGCTTGGCGCCGACGAACGGATCGCCGCCGCTGTCGTACTGGAAATCGTTGAAGGCCATCCAGTAACGCCAGACGTTCGGCGAATACGGGTCGAGCAGGAACGAGGAGTTCATCACCTCGGTGATGTACACCGGCGAGCCCGGCGCGAGCACGCGACGCACCTCGTTGAGCACGCGCGCCGGCGAGGGCACGTGCTCGAGCACCCAGCACAGGAACGCGGCATCGAAGGTCCGCGGTTCGAACGGCAGGTTCGTCGCGTCGGACTGGTGCAGTTCGTAGCGTCCCTTCAGCCACGGCATCGCCTCGAGGTTGGTGCGGGCCGCATCGAGCTGCGCCTCGTTGAGATCGACGCAGGTCGCGTGCAGTTCGGGGAAGCGGCGCAGCAGGATCTCCGTCTGCGCGCCGACGCCGCTCCCCACTTCGAGCAGCCGCCGCGCGTTGCTGTAGTCGATGTCGTGAAAGATCGTCGACTCTGCCAGCCGGGCCTGCTTTACCAGGCGCGCCTGTTCGGTCGAGGAGAAGCCGTGCAGATAGGGGAAGTCGGAGCAGGAAGACGACGTGTCGGACATGGCCGCACCCTTGGCGTTCGGATGCGCAGATGCTCGCACGGGAGAAGTTAAGGGCGGGCCGTGGTCGCGGCCTTGCGCCTACGCTGCCACGCCCAGCGGCTGCACGCCCGCGATCAGCGCATCGAAGTAGTCGCGCGTGAGCGACAGCTGCGCTTCGGCAGTCTCCGCACGATTGACCACAGCGCGGAACGCCGCGTTCTCCGGCCGGTCCTTCGCGTACCAGCCCAGGTGCTTGCGCGCGATGCGAACGCCGGAAGTCTCGCCGTAGAACGCGTGAAGGTGTTCCAGGTGCCCGAGCAGCACGTCGCGCACCTCGGCCAGCGTCGGCTCCGCAAGCACTTCGCCGTGTTCGAGGTAATGCGCGATCTCGCGGAAGATCCACGGCCGGCCCTGCGCGGCGCGGCCGACGAGCACTGCGTCGCAGCCCGTATGCGCCAGCACCTGCGCGGCCTTCTGCGGCGAATCGATGTCGCCGTTGGCGAACACCGGGATCGACAGCGCGGCCTTCACCTCGGCGATCGTGTCGTACTCGGCGACGCCGGAGTACTGCTGGTCGCGCGTGCGGCCGTGGACGGCGAGCGCGGCGATGCCGGCGTCCTGCGCGATGCGCGCGATCTGCAGCGCGTTGCGCTGGCCTTCGGCCCAGCCGGTGCGGATCTTCAGCGTGACCGGCACGTCCACCGCGCGCACGACGGCGTCGAGGATGCGCGCGACGAGTTCGGGTTCGCGCATCAGCGCCGAGCCCGCCCATGCGTTGCACACCTTCTTCGCGGGGCAGCCCATGTTGATGTCGATGACCTGCGCGCCGTGGTCGACGTTGTAACGCGCCGCGTCGGCCATCACCTCGGGCACCGTGCCGGCGATCTGCACGCTGATCGGCGACGGTTCGCCGTCGTGGTCCATGCGATGGCGCGACTTCGATGTCGACCAGAAGCGGGGATCGGACGTCGTCATCTCCGACACGCACAGCCCGGCCCCCATGCGCTTGCACAGGATGCGGAAGGGCTTGTCGGTCACGCCCGCCATCGGCGCCAGGACGACGCGCGGGGCGATCTCGTGCGGACCGATGCGGAAGGAGGGGGCGGACATTGGGTCGATTGTACCGGCCCCCAACCGTCATCCCGGCGAAGGCCGGGACCCGGGGCCCCGAACCATCCGCGAGCCCGGATCAGCGCTTCCCGCGCCGCCGCCGCCAGAACAGGAAACCGGTGACCAGCAGGAACATCGGCAACAGGCCGGTGAACGCGGTGATCCATTTCATCGCCGTGCCGCCCACCGCGCCGACGTGCAGCGGGTAGAACGCCTGGCTCATGCGCATGCCGAGCTTGTGCGTCGTCGCGTCGAAGGCCTGCACGACGCGGCCATCGCGCGACATCACCACCGTGCTGCGGCCGACGGGGTGCCATTCGTCCTTCGCCTGCAGGCGGAACGACACCGCGCCTTCACTCGCATCGGGCACCGACACGCGCGCCAGCCGCGCATCGGGAATCGCGACGCGCGCGTTCGCGATCGCGGTCGTCCAGTCGATCGCCGCCTCGCTGGCAGGCAGTTCCGGCGCCTTCACGTTCTTCCCGCCGAGCGTTGCCGTCAGTGCCTTCTGGAAGGCCTTCGAATACACCATGCCCACGCCGGTCACCGTCGCCAGCAACAGCAACGGAAGCAGGATCACGCCGGTGCTGCGATGCCACGTGAGCCAGCGCCGTACCGGCGGGCCGGCGTGCATCTTCAGCTGCGCAATGAGGCGCCCGCGCTTCGGCCACCACAGGTACAGGCCGATGAGGATCATCGCCAGGCTGATGCAGCCGATCACGCCCCACACTTCGCGCCCGGTCTTTCCGCCGAGCAGGTCGACGTGCCATTCGTGCAGCCACAGCAGCACGTCATCGTGCTGGCTGCGATAGAGCAGCAGCGCGCCGTCCTCGGGGGCGAAGTACTGGCGGTGGCCGTCCTCGAAATACGCCTGCCAGACCGGCAGTTCATCGCGTGGAACGTCGAGCGAGCGCATGCCGTCCGGGCCCCAGCGTTCGATCAGCTGCGCGAGCACGCGTCCATCGGCAACGGGCGCGTGCTGCGCGAGTTGCGGATGCTGCAGCTTGAGCAGGTCGACATGGAACACCAGCACCGTGCCGGCGAGCGAGGCCAGCGCGAACACCAGCCCCGCCGTCAGCCCGGTCCACAGGTGCAGCCAGGACAGCACCGCCCGCAGCCGCCGTTTCGGCACTGCTTTCGTGGCGGGCGTTGTCGCGGCCATGTCCATCGGAGCGATTTATCAGAACCGGTGCGACCAGCCCACCGTCAGCACGCGACCGCGGCCTGCGGTGTAGGTGTCGGCGCGCGGCGTGGTCTGCGAGTAGTACGTCGTGTACTGCTCGCCGCACAGGTTCTCGACGCCGACGTTCAACGCACCCAGCGGCAGCTGGAAGCGCGCCTGCAGGTCGACCGTCGTGTAGCCCTCGAAGTCGTCCGGCAGCGTGGTGCCGCGATAGTCGAAATCGCGATCGAACGAATGGCTGGCCTGCAGGCGCGTGGAGATCGCCTGTGTCCACGTCTGGTCCCAGAACGCGGTCGCTCGGTCGGGCGCGACGTTGATGCCCGGAAGGTCGCTGTCGACGCGATCGTCGCCGTTGCTGTCGTAGCGGCCGTCGGTCTGCGCGTACGCCAAGCCGATACGCGTGGCATCGGTGAACTGGTAGGCGACGCTGCCTTCGAAGCCGTCGATCTCGGTGCGCTCGCGCACGACGTTGTACGTCTGCGTCGCGTTGTCGAACGCGAGGCGCGAACCGAGGTCGGAATCCGACCAGTACGCCGCCAGGTGCACCAGCCAGCGGCCGTTGTCGTAGTCGAGGCCGATTTCCTGGTTGTCGGCGATCACCGGCTGCAGGTCGACGAGGGTGTCCACGCGCTGGTTCGGCGTGTTGATCGCGCGCAGCACGCGGCCGATGTCGGCGACCGTATAGCCTTCCGAATACGACGCGTAGAGCTTCAGCGCGTCGGTGGCTTCCCACACGATGCCGACGTTGGGCAGCGTTTCGCTGGTTTCCGGCGAGCCGCCTTCGACCAGGTAGCGGCGACCGTGCACGGCAGGCGCGAGGCGCTGGTCGGGAATGGTGAGGTAGTCGTCGACGTCCAGCTTGCCGCGCTCGTGGCGCAGGCCGCCGGTGAGCATGACCGAGTCGGCCACCCACCATTCCAGCTGCACGAAGGGCGACACCGATTCGTACGAGGTTTCCGGCACCCAGTCCATGCCGGCGCGCACGAGTTCCTGCGAGGTGGTGTCGCGCGCGATGTCCAGGCCGACCGTGGCGCGCAGGCGCAGGCCGAACAGGTCGCCGCGCGACCAGCTGAACTTGCCGCCCAGCTTCTCGGAGAGGTTCTGCGACTGGTCGAACCAGTTCGGATCGCGGCCGTCGCCCCAGAAATCGCCCCAGTAGCTGCCGCCGTAGAGGGCTTCGAAATCGACCCAGTACAGCTGCGCCTGGAAGTAGCCGCCGGCAAGCGCCTTGTCGGTGTAGTCCAGCGTCAGCGACGTGGAGCGGTTGCGCGGGCCTTCGCCGATGCTGCCGCCGCGCGCGGACGTCGCCAGCTGGCCTGTCGCGGGGTTGCCGTTCACAGCGTGGTAGTTGTTGTTGCCCTGCAATTCGTAGCGGTTCGCGCTGAGCTGCAGGCGGCGGGTTTCGCCGAAGTTCCAGCCGGCCTTCGCGAAGAGGTTGTAGCTCTCCGCGTCCATCAGGTCGCCCTGCACGTCGTTGACCGCGATGGAGTCGCCGTCGCCGTCGTAGTACAGGCCTTCGCTGGCGAAGGACGCGCCGCCGACGAAATCGAACGCACCCGAGCGCGTGCCGAACAGATACGAGGCGCGATAGCCGGTGCTGTCGCTTTCGTGCGGGACGGCCGTCGATGCGGCGACGGAGACGTCCTGGAGCGTCGCGCCGTCCTCGCGCGGCGCGCGCTTGGTAATGATGTTGATGATGCCGCCCGACGCGCCCAGGCCCTGCAACGCGTTGGCGCCGTGGATGACCTCGATGCGTTCGATCATCGACGGATCGATGGTGTGACCGTCGCGGCCGCCGTCGCGCAGCGGCGTGGATTGCGGCACGCCGTCCACCAGGTACAGCGGCTTGCGGCCGCGCAGCGTCTCGCCGCTGTTGGTGAGCTTCTGGCGGGACGGCGCGAAGGACGGAATCAGGTTCGCCAGCACCTGCGAGACGTCCTGAGTCAGCGCGAGCTGTTGCTGCAGCTGCGCCTGGTCGATCACCGTGATCGTGTTGGGCAGCGCGGCTTCGGAATCGGGAACGCGGCTGGTGCTGGCCGAGACGGTGACGCGATCGATGTCGGTGGCCTCATCGGCATGGGCGACGGGCACGACAAGGGCGGCCAGCAGGGCGCTGGCGAGGGCATGGCGGCGGAGCATCGTGGGATCCGGGACTTTCGAAGCCCGCCATGGTAATGCGAATAATTCTTATTTGATAGGGCGCGGGTTTGTGGTAGCGTCCGGGCAGGCGCGCGCATCCCGCGGTGAAAGCCCCTCTCCCGGTGGGAGAGGGCTCAAGCGTCAGCTGAAGCGCTTCCGCACATCCACTTCGCGCGGCATCGAAGCGGCTGCGCCCGCGCTTTCCGTCGACAACGCCGCGTACCGGTTCGCGTAGTGCAGGTGGTCGGCGAACGCCGCCTCCGGCCGCAGCGCCCACGACGCCGCGAGCGCCCCGTTGAACGCATCGCCGGCGCCGGTGGTGTCCTGCGGCTGCACCTTCGCGCCGGGCACGCGGTAATGCGTCTGGGCATCGCGATGCAGCGCGTTCTCGGCGTGGGAAACGAAGCACCCCGCCGCGCCCAGCGTCACGACCACCGTGCCGTGCGGCAGCAGGCGGCGGCACCAGGCGTGCAGCGTGTCGTCGCCCTGCGTTGCGACGATCGACGCATCGACGCGCTCACCGACGTGCCGTTCAAGCTGCGCGCAGAACTCGCTTTCGTTCGGCGTGATCACGTCGCTCAACGCGAGCAGCGAAGCCGGCACCCGCGCGTCGGCCGGCGCGGGATTGAGCATCGTGCGCACGCCGCCTTCGCGTGCGATCGCGAATGCTGTTTCGATCGATGCCAGCGGCGATTCCAGCTGCGCCAGCAGCACGTGCGCGCCGTGAATGACGTCGCGTTGCGACTGCACGAAATCGACGGGCAGGTCGGCGTTGGCACCAGGGCCGATCACGATGGAATTGCGGCCGTCGTGATCGACGTAGATGCCGGCGGTGCCGGTCGGCGCCTGGCTGGAGTGCTCGCGAAGATCGAGCCCATCGGCGGTGGCGAGTGCGCGTGCGAGCTGCCCGCCAAGGTCCTCGCCAAGCGCGCACACGAACGTCGTCGCCGCGCCCGCGCGGACCGCGGCGGTGGCCTGGTTGAAGCCCTTTCCGCCGGGGCCGGTGTGGTACTGCCCGCTGAGCGTCTCGCCCGGCCGCGGCAGCGCCGCGACGGTCCACACGTGGTCGACGTTGAACGAACCGACGACGACGACGCGCGCAGCCGTCATGTCAGCTGCCAAACCACGTCAGCACGCCCGCGATCGTCGCCGTCATGAACGTCGCGATCGAACCGCCGAGCACCGCGCGCAGGCCGAAGCGGGCGAGGTCCTGGCGACGTTCCGGCGCGAGGCCGCCGATGCCGCCGATCTGGATCGCGATCGACGAGAAGTTGGCGAAGCCGCACAGCGCGTAGGTCGCGATCAGGCGGCCCTGGTCGGTCAGCGTCACGCCGGCGACCTTGCCGTTGACGATGTCGGCCAGCTGCAGGTACGCCACGAATTCGTTGATGACGATCTTCTGGCCGATCAGGCTGCCGACGGTGGACGCGTCCTGCCACGGCGTGCCGATCACCCACGCCAGCGGCGCGAGCACGTAGCCGAAGATGGTCGCCAGGTCGAACGGCTTGCCGATGGCGGCCGAGATGCCGGTGACCTCGCCGAACCACGACAGCGGCCAGTTCACCAGCGCGATCAGCGCGATGAAGGCCAGCAGCATCGCGCCGATGTTCAGCGCCAGACGCAGGCCGTCGCCCGCGCCGGCCGCGGCGGCGTCGATGATGTTGGCGGTGTTCTTCTCCACTTCCATCTTCACCGTGCCGCGCGTGAGCGGTTCGCCGGTTTCGGGGATGAGGATCTTGGCGATGACCAGCGTCGCCGGCGCGGCCATGATCGAAGCCGCGAGCAGGTGCTTGGCGTAGAACGCCTGCTGCTCCGGATCGCCGCCGCCGAGCATGCCCACGTACGCCGCGAGCACGCCGCCGGCAATGTGCGCCATGCCGCCGATCATCATCGTGATCAGCTCCGACTCGGTCATCTTCGGGATGTACGGGCGCACCGTCAGCGGCGCCTCGGTCTGGCCGATGAACACGCTGGCGCAGACGCTGGTGGTTTCCGCACCGGACACGCGCATCACCTTGGTGATCACCCACGCCATGCCGCGCACGACCGCCTGCATCACGCCCAGGTGGTAGAGCACGCCCATCAGCGCGGCGAAGAAGATGATCGTCGGCAAAACCTGGAAGGCGAAGATGAAGCCGTAGGTGTTCACGTCCATCAGGTTGCCGAAGATGAACTTCGAGCCTTCGCCGACGAAGCTGAGCACCTTCACGAAGCCGTGGCCGATCGCGTCGAAGACGTCCTTGCCGCCGGGCACCAGCAGCACCAGCGCGGCGAAGGCGACCTGCAGGCTGACGCCGGTGATCACCAGCTTCCAGTCCACGCGACGCTTGTTGTTCGAGAACAGCCACGCGATGCCGATGAGCACCGCAAGACCAAACAGGCCAAAGGCCACCCGGGTAATGGCTTCCACTCAGTTCTCCCCTGCAACCGGCGGCCGGCAGCGAGTCTTGTCGTTCAGGAATGATGCGGCCTGCGCCCTCGCGGGGGCGGGTCACGGCTGCGGCGGCGCGTAGTTTACGACGAGGCCGCCCGGCCGCGAGGGCCGGTACTTCCAGAGGGGACCGCCGCGGCGGCGTGTCGGAAAAATGCGCGTCGCAGGGTCAGGTATCGCGCGCGACGACCCGGTTCCGTCCCTGGAGCTTGGCCTGCTGGAGGCGCCCGTCCGCCCGGCGCAGCAGGCGCGAGAGGTCCGAGCCCTCGTGCGGGAAGCCCGCCAGCCCGGCGCTGAAGCTCAGCGCGACCGTGTCCGCGCCGCGCTCGGGTTCGAACGGCCGCTCGCCGAGGGCGCGGCGGATCGCGTCCACGCGTTCCCAGGCGGTGCCGATCGGCTTGCGCAGCAGCAGCACGAATTCCTCGCCGCCGATGCGCACCAGCCATTCGCCCGGTTCGGCCAGCTCGCGCAGGACCGACACGACGTGGCGAAGCGCACGATCGCCGGCGTGGTGGCCGTGGGCGTCGTTGATGCGCTTGAAGTGGTCCAGGTCGATCAGCGCCAGGGTGAGGCTGTCGCCGTCGTGGCGGACGCTGTCGAACAGCCGCGGCACGCGGTACATCAGCCACGTGCGATTCGGCAGGCGGGTCAGGCCGTCGGTGCCGGACATCTCGACCAGTCGCTGCATCCGGTAGACCACCATCGCGGTGATCAGCGTGAACACGCCCAGCAGGATCACGCGCTGCAGCTGCCCGGGCACGGTGATCGCGCCGTAGTCGCTGGAAATCAGCTGCTCCGGCGAACCGGCCGAAGCGAATGCCCACAGCGCGAGCAGGCTGTACTGGCCGATCGCCAGCGCGCCCGCGAACAGCGCGATTCGGCCGTCGCTGCGCGGCGCGGTGAGCACGATCGCCACCACGTAGCCACACCAGGCGGTGAGGTTGTTGAGGCCGGCGGGCAGGTGGTCGGCGGCGAGGATGATCAGCAGTACGGTCGTGGCGGTGACGTCGAACGCCGACGACGCGAACGGCAGCCAGCGGAACAGCCGCCGCCGACGCGCGAGCGCGAGCCACAGGTGCGCGAAGATGTTGATGACGATCGCGCCGGCGAGGCCGATCAGGGTGTCCTTGACGCTGCCGCCGGCGAGCGCGCTCGTCACCGGCAGCACCAGCAGCAGCGCGGCGATGACCACGCGCAGGCGCGCGACCATCAGCTCGCCGCCGGCGCCGATCTCCAACATGATTTCGTCCGGCCGCGCCAGCAGCGCGGCGACGACGTCGCGGACCCTTCCGCCGGTTCCGAGCATGCGCTTCCCCCGCTTGCCGGCCCGTCGCGGGCCGCGCCGAGCATAGCGCGCCCGGGCGGCTTGCCGCGTGGCGCGCTCCTTCGGCCTGAAGCAGCGCGCCGACCCAGGCTTATCCGATGCCGCGCACCGCGGCCCAGATCGCCAGCACCAGGAAGACCACTGCCGCCGTGTAGCGCGCCGCCTTCAACGGCAGGCGGTCGGCCAGCTTGCTGCCCAGCAGCACCACCGGCACGTTGGCCAGCAGCATGCCGACGGTCGTGCCGACGACCACTTCCCACAGGGGCGAATACTTGGCGGCCAGCAGCACGGTCGCGACCTGCGTCTTGTCGCCGATCTCGGCCAGGAAGAAGGCGAACGTCGTGGCGACGAACGCGCCGCGTGCCGGCAGCAATTCCTCGCCTTCGTCGAGCTTGTCCGGCTTGAGCGTCCAGATGGCGACCGCCAGGAAGCTGATCGCCACGACCCAGCGCAGCACGTCGGGCGTCAGCCATTGCGCCACCAGCGTGCCGAACCAGCCGGCCAGCGCGTGGTTGAGCAGCGTGGCGACCAGGATGCCGGCGATGATCGGCAGCGGCTTGCGGAAGCGCGCGGCGAGCAGCAGCGCGAGCAGCTGCGTCTTGTCGCCGATCTCGGCCAGCGCGACGGTGCCGGTGGAGATCGCGGCCGCCATCAGGGGAAAGTGATCCATCGTGAAACTCCGGGGTCGGGCTTTCGCGTGGACGCGAAAGGCAGCCGTCACACGGCCCGACCCGGCTGATTGCCAGTTGCGCGTGCGACGCCTGCCTTCGGTCTTGCCCGTGGTCGCTGGCCGTGCCCGAAGGCGTCCGGCTGCTGCCGCTCCCGCGCCATGGCCTGTGGGCCAAGTGTGTTGACGCGGGTCCCCGCCGGCGTGTCGCGGGCGGAGGGGCTACTCCCCGGAGGAGGAAGTGCGCGCATTGTACCGACCGGACGCGCACGGCGGCAGGGCTAAACTGAACGACTCCGCCCGCCAGCCCCAATCCGGAGCACCCCATATGCAATACCGCCGCCTCGGTTCATCCGGCCTGCAACTTTCGGCGCTGTCCTTCGGCGCCTGGCTCACCTTCGGCGCGCAGATCGGGCGCTCGACCGCGCGCGACCTGGTCGCCGCCGCCTGGGACAACGGCGTCAACTTCTTCGACAACGCCGAGACCTACGCCAACGGCGAGGCCGAGAAGGTCATGGGCGACGTGATCGCCGACCTGCGCCTGCCGCGCGACGGCTTCTGCGTCTCCAGCAAGGTGTTCTTCGGCGCGGTCGATGCTCCGGGCCCGACGCAGCGCGGCCTGTCGCGCAAGCACGTCACCGACGCCTGCCACGCCGCGCTCAAGCGGCTGCGCGTGGAGACGCTCGATCTGTACTACTGCCATCGTCCCGATCCGGACACGCCCATCGAGGAAACCGTCGGCGCGATGGACGCGCTGATCCGCCAGGGCAAGGTGCTGTACTGGGGCACGTCGGAATGGACCGCGGCGCAGATCCGCGACGCGCACCGCATCGCGCACGCGCGGAACTGGTACGCGCCGACGATGGAACAGCCGCAGTACAACCTGCTGCATCGCGAGCGCGTCGAACTCGAGTACGCGCCGCTGTACGCCGAATACGGACTGGGTACGACGATCTGGTCGCCGCTCGCGTCGGGCCTGCTGACGGGCAAGTACAACGCCGGCGTTCCAACCGAAGCGCGCCTGGGTCGCGAAGGCCTCGGCTGGCTGCAGCGTTCGGTGCTCGGCGAGGAGGGCGCACGCGTCGAACGCGCGCGTCGTTTCGTCGCCACCGCGCAGGAACTCGGCGTCGCGCCGGCGCCGCTCGCCATCGCGTGGTGCCTGCGCAACCCGCATGTGTCGAGCGTGATCCTGGGTGCGAGCCGGCCGGAGCAGCTGATCCAGAACCTCGACGCGCTGGAGCTGGCCGAACGCCTGGCCGAAGGCGACTGGCAGCGGGTCGAAGCCGCCGTCGGATGAGCGGTCGCGGGGCGGGTTGACTGTCAAATGAGAATCATTATCATCCGTGGCGAGCCCTCGAACGAGCCACGCCCATGTCGACGCGCCCCACGCTGCTACAGCTCAAACCCCGAACCCAACGCCTGTCGCCGCCCATCGCGTCCGTAGCCGCGATCCCGTCGGCCTCGGCCATGCCCGCCAGCGCGCCGTTCGCCCAGGGCCTACTCGACAGCGACGACCTGCTGCGGGGTGGCCGTGAAGTGCTGATCCGCCACGGCGACGAGGTCTACCGCCTGCGCCACACGCGCAACGACAAGCTGATCCTCACCAAGTAATCCTTCCCTGACGGCGGCCCCTGCGGCCGCCGCAATGCACGACCGCGCGGCGATCCTTGGGGAAGGACGCCGCGCACGGCCGCACCCGGCGGCACAACCCTCTCTCTCAATCCAACTCTCTCTCCCAAGGCAAGCAAGCCCGCCGGCAACGGCTGCCAGCCGCCTCGGAATCACTCCGAGACCGCGCATGCACCCTGTACGCAACACCCTGGCCCTTGCCCTGATGCTGGCTATTCCAACCGTCGCGATCGCCGACGACGCAGCGCCTGACGGTAGCGATCCCTCGATCGTTGCCGCCGCCACCAGCGCGATGGCCGCCAACGAATTCGACCGCATCGTCGTCACCGCCACGCTGACAGAGCGCGCGCTGGACGACGTGCCGAACGTCGTTACGGCGATCGATCGCGACGAGATGGACCGCAACCTCGTGCGCGACCTGAAGGATTTGTTCCGCTACGAACCGGGCATCACGGTGTCGGGCGGTTCGGGGCGTTTCGGCGGGCTGGGCGACATCCGCATCCGCGGCCTCGGCGGCAACCGCGTGCGCATCGAAACCGACGGCATCGCGGTGCCGGACGCGTTCTCGATCGGCAGCTTCTCCAGCGCGAACCGCAACTTCGTCGACCTCGACACGCTCAAGGCCGTCGAAGTCGTGCGCGGCCCGGGCAGCGCGCTGTACGGTTCCGACGCGCTGGGCGGCGTGGTCTCGTTCGTCACGAAGGATCCGTCGGATTATCTGAGGGAGGGCAAGGACGCCTACTTCGGCCTGAAGTTCGGCTACTTCGGCGAGGACAACGGGCTGTCCGGCGGCGCGACGGCGGCCTTCGGCGGCGAGCGCTGGTCGGGCCTGGTCGCGGTCGGGCATCACCAGGGCCAGGAGCGCGAGAACATGGGCGAGAACCGAAGCAGCGGTGCTTCGCGCACCGCGCCCAACCCGCAGGAGTACGACGGCCGCAGCCTGCTGGCGAAGCTGGTGTTCGAAACCAGCGAAAACCAGCGTTTCAAGCTCACCGTCGAAGGCAACGAGGACAATGTCGATACCAACGTGCTCACCGCACTCGGCGACACCTCGACGATTCCCGGCACGCCACCGTCGGTGCGCGTCGCCTCGCAGACCGGCGACGACAAGCAGCCCCGCGCCCGCATCGCGTTCTCGCATGAAGTCGATGCGCTGGATGCCGCGTTCGCCGATTCGCTGCAGTGGCAGCTCTATCGCCAGGACAGCGAAACCACGCAGCGCACGCGCGAGGAACGCGCCACGCTGCGCAGTGGCGTTGCCATCAATCCGGTGCTGCGCGAACGCGAGTTCAACTTCGACCAGCGCCTCACCGGTTTCGACGCCGTGTTGCACAAGGAGGCCGCGAGCGGCCAGGTCGACCACGCCATCACCTACGGTGTGGAACTCACGCGCACCGAGTTCAGGCAGAAGCGCGACGGCCACGCGACCAACCTGCTGACCGGCACCGTGACGAACGTGATTTCGCCCGACACGTTCCCGGTGCGCGACTTCCCCGTCAGCGACACGACGCAGGCCGCGCTCTTCGTGCAGGACGAGATGTCGTTCGCCGGCGGCACGTTCCGCCTGATCCCGGCGGTACGCGTGGATTACTACAAGCTCGAACCCAAGCCCGACGCGATCTTCACCGACGACAACCCCGGCGTCGAAGTGGCGGAGCTGAGCGAGACCAGCGTGTCGCCCAAGCTCGGCGCGGTCTGGCATTTCAGTCAGGACTGGTCGCTGTTCGGCGGATACCAGCACGGCTTCCGCGCGCCGCCCTACAGCGACGTCAACCTTGGCTTCACCAACCTGCAGTTCGGCTACACGGCGATTCCGAACCCGGATCTGAAGCCGGAGAAGAGCAATGGCGTCGAGCTCGGGCTGCGCTTCTCGAACGAGGCGGTGTACGCCGAGGTGTCGGGTTATTACAACCGCTACGACGACTTCATCGAATCGTCCGTGCAGGTGAGCGCGCCGCCGCAGACGCCGTTGATCGTGTTCCAGTCGCAGAACATCGAGGACGCTGAAATCCATGGCATAGAAGTGCGCGCGGGCGTGGACCTGGGCGCGTACAGCGATGCGCTGGCAGGCTGGTCGGTTCGCGGCGCCGCCGCGTGGTCGAAGGGCGAAGACCGCACGACGAACGAGCCGTTGCCGTCGATCGATCCGCTGCGCGCCACGCTTGGCGTGGCGTACGACGCCGACGCGTGGGGTGTCGAACTCGCCGGTCGCTTCGCCGCACGCAAGGACGACCTGCCCGCCGCGAACCAGTTCGAAGTGCCGGGCTACGGCGTCGTCGACCTGCTCGCACATTGGAATTTCGCGCCGGGCGCGGTGTTCGACGTGGGCGTGTTCAACCTTGCCGACCGCAAGTACTGGGACGCCGCGGACGTGCCGTCCGGAACACTCGCGTCGAGCGCGGTGCTGGACCGCTACACCAGTTCGGGTCGCAACGTCGGCGTCAGCCTGGCGGTGAGCTGGTGAGCCGTCTTTCCTTTCCTCTTTTCAACCAAGCCGAACCAGCCATGAAGATCCGCACGCTCGCCCTGAACCTGGGCCTCCTCGCCGCTGCCGTTTCACCAGCCGCGTTCGCCGACACCTCGCGAGACCACGATTCGATCCTGGCGATGCAGGGCGAATACATCGTCGATTTCGCTTTCGATGAAACCGTGCTGCTGCAACCGGGTTACGAGCGCCATCCGGCGATGCGCAGCGGCGGCAACGAAACGGTGATCGTCGTGCAGGACACGCCGACGAAGATCGTCCTGCAGCACATCCTCGTGGACGGGAAGAGCGGCCACGTGACCAAACACTGGCGGCAGGACTGGACGTTCGAGGCGGCCACGCGTTTCGAGTTCAGCGACGACCAGACCTGGCAGGTCCGCGCGATTCCGGCCGAACTCACGCGTGGCGCGTGGACGCAGTGCGTGTACGAGGTCAGCGACGCGCCGCGCTACTGCGGCACGGGCCAGTGGACTTACGACAACGACGTGCCGACGTGGACCAGCGACACGAGCTGGCGCCCGCTGCCGCGTCGCGAGTACACCAGGCGCAGCGACTACAACGCCATCAGCGCAGTCAACCGCCACACGCTGACGCCGAACGGCTGGACGCACGAGCAGTTCAACACCAAGGTGCTGCGCAAGCCGGACGGCACGCACGTGGAACTGGCGCGTGAGTTCGGTTTCAACGACTACCAGAAGACCACCGAAGTCGACTTCAAGCCTGCCTACACGTACTGGACGGCGACGAAGGAGTACTGGGCGAAGGTGCGCGCGCGCTGGGAGCGTTACCTCGGCCAGCCGCCGGGCGTGCATCTGAAGACGAAGGTCGACGGCATGGCGATGATCATTCCGCTGTTCGAACAGGCCGGCTCGCTGGAAGAGGGCAGGAAGGTGCGCGATGCCCAGATCGATGCGGTGTTCGACAAGTGGGTCGAGCGCGCGCCGACGGAGGCCTCGGCGCGGCGGTGATCGCGAGGTAAGCCCTCGCCTACAAGAATCGTCATCCCGGCGAAGGCCGGGACCCAAGCCGTCACGCTTTCCGAACTCCGGCGTCATCGTCCAATCGCTGCTTCTTTCTCCGACAGCAATCGCGATCGACGCCGAACAACTTGCGGGCTCCCTCCCTCACCCCAACCCTCTCCCGCGCTACGGGGGAGGGTTTTTTTACTCACTACTTATTGGTGTGGTGTCTTGCTGTGGTTCCGCTCAGAGCGAGATCGCGTAATTCACGAGATCGTCCGGCGGTTCCGGCGCCTTCGGCGGCGCGGGAGGCGCCGGCGGCGTCACCACCTGCGCGGGTTTGGGGAGCGCGGGCGGTGCGGCCGGAGCGGCAGGCGGTGCGGGCACAGCCGGAGCGCCCGGTGCCTTCGGCGCGGCGGGCGGCGCCGGCGGCATCGGCGGACGCGGAATGCGCAGCATCGCGGTCTTGGGCACGGTGATCTGCGTCGTCGCACTCTTGCGATCGCGCAGGTAGGTCACCGCGACGCGGCTGTCGGCCGGCTTGTCGCGCAAGGCGGCCATCGCCTCGCGCGGCGAGCTCACCGGCTTGCCGTCGATGCGCTGGATCACGTCGCCTGTCTGCAGGCCTGCCAGGTCCGCTCCGGTGCTCAGCACCAGCACGCCGCGATCGGCGCCGAAGTAGCGGCCCAGCTGCGCGTCGACGGTCGCCAGGTTCAGTCCGTTCCAGCGGAAGGCTTCCGACAGCAGCGGCAGGCGGCAGTCGCTGTCGTCGTCTTCGCAATCGAGCCGGATGAGTTCGTTGCGCACCTGCGGCGCGACCATCGGCATCGAGCGTGCGAGCGGGTTGCCGTCGGCATCGCGCGCGACCACCAGGCGGTCGCCGAGCATCGGCGTGGCGCGCGCGGTCGCGGTGCGTCCGTCGCGCGTGTAGGTCAGCGCCACCGTCTTGCCAGTTTCCAGCAGGCGCAGCCGCGAACGCGCCTTCTCAAGGCGCGCTGTCGGACTGCCGGTATCCAGCCGTGTGTCGCCGATCGAGGTGAGGACGTCGCCGGTACGCAGGCCGGCCTTCGCCGCCGCGCTGTCGGGCGTCACGGCTGCGATGCGGACGCCGGACTTCGGATCGGGCGACAGCACCACGCCAAGCACGGGTTGGCGTGCGAAGCGCTTTTCGAATTCGCGCTCGAACTGCGCGCGGTCGAAGTCCGCGTGGCGCCGCGTGAGCTCGGCGTAGCGCTGCGCGGCGCGGTTGAGGTCGGCGCGTGCGGCTTCGATCTGTCGCGTGCGTTCGGCATCCTGCCGCGCCTTGCTGGCGTCCTGTCGGGCGTGCTCGGCTTCCTGCCGCGCCTTCGCGGCGTCCTGGCGCGCGCGCTCGGCATCGGCCTTCGGCGTCTGCGCGCCGGCGCCCATGCACATCAGGAGCAGGGCGATCGTCGCGGTCAGGCGCGTCGTGTTGCGGGTACGGATCATGGGCGTGGGTCCTGCGGGTGAAAGGGGTCAGTCGACGCTCACGAGCGCGCCGTCGTAGCGTTCGCCGCTGGACTGCAGCCAGCGCTGGGTGGTTTCGATGCCGGCCAGTTCGCGCATCGTCGACACGCGCGCCTGCCACAGCGCCGCGCGATCGACGTCGTCCAGGCCCGGCTGCGAGAGCGAGGCGTCGATGCGGCCGATGCGGCGATCGAACTCGACCGCGAGCGCCGCGCCGCTCGCCGAGGCGACGCGGTCGTCGCGCGCGATGGCCAGCAGCGCTTCCAGCTGCGCCGACTCGGACTGCAAC
This sequence comes from Lysobacter soli, assembly GCF_003382285.1. Taxonomy (GTDB): domain Bacteria; phylum Pseudomonadota; class Gammaproteobacteria; order Xanthomonadales; family Xanthomonadaceae; genus Lysobacter_J; species Lysobacter_J soli. The sequence goes on along the minus strand of NZ_QTJR01000011.1, from coordinate 46,550 downwards.
GCGGCCACGTGGTCGCGAAGTTGCGCGGCGCGTGCATCGCGCTCGGCGTCGTCCGGCGTCTTGGTCGCGACGCGGGTCGCGTCGTCCGGCTTCAAGGCAGGCGGCGCGCTTTCGGCGGGCTTCGCGCCGTTGGACGGTGCGGCTTCGGTCGTGTCCGCCACGCGCGTTTCCGGACGCTTCGATGCCGCCAGCGGCGGGCGCGAGGTGTCGATCGGCGCGCGCTTGCGGGCGGCCAGTTCGGTCGATTCCGACGGAGTCTGGCGATCGGCGAGACGAAGCACCGGCACGAGCGCGACGGCGCCGATCGCGGCCGCGGCGAGCCACATCGGCCACTGGCGTCGCGTCCGGCGGGCGGGCGTCGCGTCGAGCGCGCGCTGCATGCGCTGCCATCCGCCGGCCGGCGGCGTTTCCATCGGCAGCGAGGCGAAGGCGCCGCTCCAGTCGGCGGGCGAATCGTTGCGGTCGGTGTCAGGCATGGGCCTTCTCCGGTTCGAGTAGTTCACGCAGGCGGCGACCGCCGCGTGCGAGCTGGGATTTCGAGAAGCTCGCCGTGCGCTGCATCAGCGACGCGATTTCCTCGTGCGTGTAGCCCTCGGCGTGGTACAGCCACAGCACGCTGCGCGTGGCGGCGGGCAGGCGGGCGAGGGCGCGGTTCAGTGCGGCCGCGTCGGCCGCCGCGGTGGGCAGCGGGCCGGTGTCGACGGCGAACTCGTCGTCTTCCAGCGCCACGTCGTGCAGGTGCCGACGCTGGCCGCGCAGGCGCATCAACGTTTCGTTCACGGCGATCTGCCGCACCCAGCCCCAGAACGGACTGGCGCCGTCGCCGTTGCCGCCGCTCGCCGCGCCGCGGAAGTCGCCGATCTTGTTGAACACCTTGAGCATGGTTTCCTGAAGCACGTCGGCCGCCTCCTCGACGCCGTCGGGCCCGTGCGCGCCGCCGAGCATGCGCAGCGCGAGGTTGAACACGGGCCGCTCGAAACGGCGGTAGATCTGTTCGAATGCCGCCCGTTCGCCAGCGCGAACGCGCGCCAGCAACGCCTCGGGGACGTCGATGGCGAAGCTGCTCCGGGGCGCGTCGGTGGCGGTTGGCACGCTGGTGGGCAAGGGCTCGCGTCCTGCGTTTGTTGGATCGTCCTTCCCCTAGATGCAGGGGGCGCGGAAACCGTCGCAGCCGTCGGCCTATACTCGGGTCGACAACAAGGAGGGGATCATGGGACTGAGTGCGGTGCTGAGCGTCGTCCTGCTGTTCGCGGGCGTCATCCTGGTGCTGAAGGCCGTGCGGATGGTGCCGCAGGGTTATGAATGGACGGTGGAGCGGTTCGGCCGCTACACCCACACCATGGACCCGGGCCTGCATTTCCTGATCCCGATCGTCTACGGCGTGGGCCGCAAGATCAACATGATGGAGCAGGTGATGGAGGTCCCCAGCCAGGACGTCATCACCAAGGACAACGCCGTGGTGAAGGTGGACGGCATCGTCTACTTCCAGGTGCTCGACGCCGCCAAGGCCGCCTACGAGGTCGCGCAGCTCGAGGTCGCCATCCTCAACCTGGTGATGACCAACATCCGCACCGCGATCGGCTCGCTCGACCTGGACGAATCGCTGTCCAAGCGCGACGAGATCAACGCGAAGGTGCTCGTCGCGGTGGACCAGGCCACGCACCCGTGGGGCCTGAAGGTCAACCGCATCGAGCTCAAGGACATCCAGCCGCCGCGCGACCTGGTCGATTCGATGGCGCGCCAGATGAAGGCCGAGCGCGAGAAGCGCGCCAACATCCTGGAAGCCGAGGGTCACCGGCAGTCGGAAATCCTGCGCGCCGAAGGCGACAAGCAGGCGGCGATCCTGGAAGCCGAAGGCAAGCGCGAAGCCGCCTTCCGCGAAGCCGAGGCGCGCGAGCGCCTGGCCGAAGCCGAAGCCAAGGCGACGCAGCTGGTGTCCGACGCCATCGCCGGCGGCAACGTCAACGCCATCAACTATTTCGTGGCGCAGAAGTACATCGAGGCGTTCAAGGCGCTGGCCGAGGCGCCGAACCAGAAGTTCGTGATGATGCCGATGGAAGCCACCGGCGTGATCGGCTCACTCGCCGGCATCGCCGAACTGGCGAAGAACGCGCTGGGCAGCGACGCGCTCGCCGCGCAGGCCTCGACCACGCGCACGCCACCGCCGTCGCCGCGCCCGGGAGGCTGACCCATGCAGTGGAACACCGAAACGGTGACCTGGGCGGTGGTGGCGCTGCTGCTGTTCGCCGCCGAGGCGATGGCGCCGGGCGCCTTCATGCTGTGGCTCGGCTTCGCGGCGGCCGCGGTATTCGCCATCGTGCTGCTGGTCCCGAACGTGCCGGTGCTCGCGCAAGTGGCGGCATTCGTCGTGCTCAGCTTCGTGTCGATCCAGGTGTACCGCAGCTGGTTCCGCGGCCGCGAACCGCGCAGCGACAAGCCCACGCTCAACCGCCGCACCGAAGCGCTGGTCGGGCAGGTCGTGCCGCTGGAGCGCGCGATCGTCAACGGACACGGTCGCGTGCAGATCGCCGACGCGTTCTGGGACGTCACCGGCCCCGAGCTTCCCGCCGGCACGGTAGTGCGCATCGTCTCCAGTCGCGGCATGAGCCTGCTGGTCGAGCCGGCCGTATGAGGCGAACGTCCGCTGCATGCTGGCTCGCGACGCTGTGCGTCGCGGGCAGCGCGTGGGCGGGCGGCAATCCGATGATGATCGGCAAAGTCGTGCCGCCGTATCCCGAGGGCTTCCGGTCCAACACCGGCAGCTGCGTGGGCGTGGGCACCGGCATCGACCAGTTGTGCGCACGCAGCATCGCCACGCTCGACGACGACGAGGACCGCACGGTCCAGCTGCTCGCCGCGCAGTTCGTCGACCGCGTCGGCGACCAGCCGCGCTGGCGCATCACCGATTCGGTTCCGTATCCGGCATTGCGTCGCGACGAGCTCGTCGCCATCGCCACCTGCCAGCGCAACGGCGTGGACGACACCGGCGTGGTCGCGATCATCGACACCGGTGCCGACGGCGCGTCCGGACTGGAGATGCTTCCGGCCGTGCGCTGGGCGATGCGGCTGGATCGCGGTACCGGCAAGTTCCTGCGTGTCACGCCGTCGAGCGTGCGCTGCTACAACGAAGGCCTGAGCGAGTAGCGGAACCGTTTTCGACGGCGACCATTCGCCGGCGTAGGCGCCAGCGCAAACCCGCACGAAAGCCGGCGCCGCCGGGTTCTGGGATAATCGCGGGCTCGCTCCCGCAGACAGGTTTCCAGCGCCATGACCCAGAAGACCATCCTCAACCAGACCCACCGCGACCTCGGCGCCAAGATGGTCGACTTCGGTGGCTGGGACATGCCGATCCACTACGGCTCGCAGATCGAGGAACACCACCAGGTGCGTCGCGACGCCGGCATGTTCGACGTGAGCCACATGACGGTGGTGGACCTGCGTGGCGCGAAGGTGCGCGACTTCCTGCGTCGCCTGGTCGCCAACTCCGTCGACAAGCTCAAGGTGCCGGGCAAGGCGCTGTACACCTGCATGCTCAACCCGCAGGGCGGCGTGATCGACGACCTCATCATCTATTACCGTGCCGAGGACTTCTTCCGCCTGGTCGTCAACGCCGCCACGCGCGAGAAGGACCTGGCGTGGATCACCGAGCAGGCGAAGGCCTTCGACGTGACCGTCACCGAACGCCCCGACTTCGGCATGATCGCCGTGCAGGGCCCGAACGCCCGCGCGAAGGTGCTGGGCCTGCTGCGCGAGGAAGACCGTGATGCGATCGGCAAGCTCGGCAAGTTCGCCGCCGGCGAAGCGAAGACGACCGGCGGCATCGACGTGTTCGTCGCGCGCACCGGCTACACGGGCGAGGACGGTTTCGAGGTCGTCGTACCGGAAGCGCAGACGGTCGCGTTCTGGAACGCGCTGCTCGATGCGGGCGTGAAGCCGGCGGGCCTGGGCGCGCGCGACACGCTGCGCCTGGAAGCCGGCATGAATCTTTACGGGCAGGACATGGACGACACGGTCTCGCCGTATGAAGCCGCGCTCGCGTGGACGGTGGCGCTCGACGAAGGGCGGGACTTCATCGGCCGCGACGTGCTCGAAGCGCAGAAGGCCGCCGGTGCGCCGCGCCAGATGATCGCGCTGGTGATGGACGAGAAGGGCGTGCTGCGCCACGGCCAGAAGGTGATCACCGAACACGGCGATGGCGAAATCCTCTCGGGCACCTTCTCGCCGACGCTCGGCAAGGCGATCGCGTTCGCCCGCGTGCCCGCGGGCAAGATCGCGCTGGGCACGGCAGGCAACGTGCGCGTCGACATCCGCGGCAAGGAAGTGCCGGTTCGCGTCGTGAAGTTCCCGTTCGTGCGCGATGGCCAGCCGCAGGAAGGCGTGCTCGCCTGAGTGCCATGTTCCGCGACGGAAGCCCCCTGTCGCACGCCCCATCCGGCGCCGTTAGACTAGGCGCCGACAACCGCTGTCCCGTGCCCCCGCAAACGTTTCGAGGCTCCCGTCATGAGTGAAATTCCCGGCGATCTGAAGTTCATGAAGTCCCATGAGTGGGCCCGCGTCGATGGCGACGGCAAGGTGACCGTCGGCATCTCCGACCACGCACAGGGCCTGCTCGGCGACCTGGTGTACGTCGAGCTGCCGAACGTCGGCGACCGCGTCGAAGCCGGCGCCGCTTCCGCCGTCGTCGAGTCGGTCAAGGCCGCTTCCGACGTCTACGCACCGGTCACCGGCAAGGTCGTCTCGGTGAACACCGCGCTGACCGACAAGCCGGAGACCATCAACGAGGACGCCTACGGCGAAGGCTGGATCTACACGCTGGAGATCGAGGACGCCGACCAGCTCAACGAGCTGCTCGCTCCGGACGACTACGCCGAGCTGCTGGAAGAAGAAGACCACTGATCGAACTGCGCATTCCCGCCACGCGCGGGAGCAAGCGATCACCGACCGGCCGCCTCGTGCGGCCGGTTTTGTTTTTGCGGCAGGCGAAGCGCGTTGCGGAAAGTGACGGTCCGGTGAGCAACCCCTCGCACGCCTCCGCGAAAAACCTCGGATCGAGCGCGTCGGTGGACCCGCGCGACGCGACGGGCGACACGTTCCGGATGCGCATCGAACCGTGTCGACGGGTTCGTCGGATGCGATGCGGGTCGCGCGTCGAAGTGCATCGACTGCATCGCGAAGGTCGTCGCCGACATGCCCGATGCGATGTTCGCGAACGCGTCGGATGGTCGTCGAAGCGACGTCGGCACCTCGTCGGAGTTCGCGCACTTTCGCGCAAATCGGGTTTGTGCGACGCGAAACGAGGGCGTCGTCGGAGATTTTTTTCGGGCGTCTCGAACCGGCTTTCCGGGTGGCCGTCGCGACCGCGACGCATCGATGCGAACGCGTCGTCGAACAGGCCGTTGCTTCGATGCGTTTTCGCAAACCCCTTAAAAAAAGCGGTTTGCGAAAATCATGTCGGCGATGCAGACGAACAGCGATCGTCGTCGTCGTCGTTCGACGCGTCGTCCGGACCGGCGATGGCCGTGACGCCACGCCGACCTGCCTGAAAAAAAAATGAGCGAAGTTGTTGACAGTGCGAAAAAGCGTGATTAGGTTTCGCCCAGCAGCGTCTCCTGCGGAAGAGAGTGAGTACAGACAACGCGACAACTCGCGGCACAAAACGAACCTCCGACCGGGCTGTCGAAACGGTGGACGCAGGGTTCGTTTCCCCCGCGAAAACGCGCACCGTGCACACGCAGGCCAGGCACTCCATCCAACCCGGTCCGCTCATGGCGCGCCGGGTTTTTGTTTGCCCGCACATGCGGGCGGCACCAAATCCGTACCGGCGCGTCCGCGCGTCGGCGGCTGCTCGCGGGTCCGACTCCCGCGGCTTAGGTTCTACTGGGCGATAGACCTGCACGACCACTGATCAATGCTGATCAACCACTGACGAGGAGCCATACCATGGCCATGAAGAAAGCTGCGAAGAAAAAGACCGCCGCCAAGAAGGCGACGAAGAAGGTCGCCAAGAAGGCTGGCGCGAAGAAGACCGTGAAGAAGGCCGCCAAGAAGGCGACCAAGCGTCCGGCCAAGAAGGTCGCGAAGAAGGCCGCCAAGAAGACCGGCGCCCGCAAGACCGCGAAGAAGGCGACCCGCAAGACCGCCGCCAAGAAGGCCACCAAGAAGACTGGCGCCCGCAAGACCGCCGCCAAGAAGACCGCGAAGAAGGCCACCAAGAAGGCCGGCGCGCGCAAGACCGCCAAGAAGGCTGGCGCGAAGAAGACCGCCAAGAAGGCGACCAAGAAGGCGGCTCCGAAGAAGGCTGCCAAGAAGTCGAGCCGCAAGAAGACCGCCAAGAAGGCGGCTGTGACGGCGATGCCGGCCACCCCGGCGCCGATGATCTAAGAAAGCCCCGAAGACCGTAATCGAGCTCTCTCCCCGCAGCCCAGGCGGGGGGAGAGTTTTTTTTGGGAGGTCGAAAGGCGCGGGCGACGCATCGTCGGCCGTGGCTCTTCCGTCACAGGTGCGCGCCTGGCAGCGCGTTCCCGCAGGCGCGGTTCCACAGAACGATTGGGCGACAGCCAGTATCCCGCCGAGTGGCAGCCACGAACCTGCCTGCTGCGTTCGCTCCAAGGACGGCGCGGTTGCCGTCATCGGCAGCAGGTTGCCCTACGCATAGCCTGGACCGGTGATAGGTGGTTGCCGGCTCTCATCGCCGCGACGGGCCGGGCCGTGCCGCCGCCACGTCACCGACGCACTGCGCTCGAAACAGAACGCTGTTGCAGCCCGGGTAAGCGGGCGCGCGGCCAGGCGCTGTCACGAGAGGCATGGCCTCGCACCGCGACGCGCGCACCACTGCGAATGCGGAACGCTTCGGCAACGCCCGACGGCGAACATGGAATCAAGGGGGAACGAACGCCGGGAACTGCACCGGCGTCCATGACGCGCGAGTGGCGCGGGTCGAAGCGAAGCCGCTTACTGCGGCGCGGCAGTCGAAGCCGACGCGTGCGCGCCCGGTGCGTGCGGGGCATCGGGCGACGTATCGTCGGTCGCCTCGGCGTACAGCGTTGGGTCGATGTCGTCGTCCAGCCACTGGCCCGGCGGCAGGCCGAGAGCGGTGTCGAGGATGGTCGGCAGCATGCCGGAGGGCAGCGAGCTCTCGCTGTTCCACATCAGCGCCACGCCGAAATCGAGCTCCGGCACCATCGCGATCAGGCCGCGATAGCCCTGCACGGCGCCGCCGTGGAAGACCACGTCGTGCCCGGCGTACTTGTAGGTGCGCCAGCCGAGTGCGTAGCCGGCGCCGGTCAGGCGCGTGCGACGCCACGAAGAACCGCGGATCTCGCTCGGCGTGTCGACCAGCTGGTGGTGCAGCGTGGCCAGCAGCGGCGCGGGCAGCACGTCAGGGCGATGGCCTGTGTGCGCGAGCAGGTACTGCGCCATGTCGCTGGCGCTGGCGTTGACGCCCGCGGCCGGCAACACCTGGTAGTAGGTGGTCTTGGGCATCATCGACACCCAGCCGCCGCGACCGCGCACATGCGGGCGGGCCCAGCTCGGGCTGGCCTGGATACCTTCAAGGCCCAGGCTCGCATCGTTCATGCCCAGCGGCTTGAAGATGCGGCGCTGCACTTCCTGCGCGTAGAAGTCGCCGGTCGCGGCGAAGACCATGTCGCCGACCAGGCTGAAGGCGACGTTCTGGTAGCTGTAGCAGGTGCCCGGCGCGCACTGCAGCGGCGCGTAGGCGAGCTTCTGCGTGAGCGTGCGGAAATCGACGTACTGCTCCAGGTCGCGATCGAACGCGTTGTGCGTCAAGCCAACGCGATGGCTGAGCAGGTCTGCGACGGTGAGCTGCTGCGACGCGGCCGGATTGCTCAGGCGGAAGGAGGGCAGGTAATCGACGAGCTTGCTGTCCCAGCGGAGCGAACCGTCATTGACGAGCAGGCCCGTCATCGTGCCGGCGAAGCTCTTGGACAGCGAGGCCAGGCGGAACACGGTGTGCGAATCGACCGGCGTCGCGCGGCTGGTATCGGTGATGCCGTACCCACGCGCGCTGAGGATGCGGCCGTTGTGCACCATCGCCATCGCAAGGCCCGGCACGCGCTGGCCGGCGACGAGCTGCTGCGCCATCGATTCGAACTGGCGCACGTCGAAGTCGGCAGGCAGCGGCACGGCAGGCGGAAGTGGTGCCGCGACCGGGCGGACGTTCGCCGTGGTGAAGGCATTGGGCATGGCGACCGGCGCGCCCGAGTGCTGCGGCGTCTGCGCGGTCGAGCCAAGCGTGAGCGGCAACAGCAGCGCGATGGCACCGATGCGGCGCAGGCTGCGCGAAGGCTTTTTCACGTTGCTTTTCATGGCCTTCGCCCCTGCTTCACGATCTCGCGGGATCATAGCGCCAATCTCAGGGGGCAGCGCAACACTCCGCAACACAGCGCTGATTTTTCAGGCTTTAGTGGACTGTGTCGCAGTTCGCGAGCCGCCTTTTTTCGTATTCACTTTTGTAGATGCGCCCGACTGCGTGAAGACTGCGCGAACCGGCGCGTTCAGATTGCGCGGCTGAGGCCCATCAGCCGGCGCGGATCAGGTCGGCCGCGCGCTCGGCGATCATCATCGTCGGCGCGTTGGTGTTGCCGCCGATAAGCGTCGGCATCACCGACGCATCGACCACGCGCAGGCCTTCGACGCCGCGCACGCGCAGTTGCGGATCGACAACCGACAACGCGTCCGAACCCATCCTGCAGGTGCCGACGGGGTGGTAGATGGTTTCGGCCTTCGCGCGGATGAAGGCGACGAGATCGTGGTCGTCGAGGTCGTCGCGCGCGGGGAAGATCGGGGCGCCGCGGTATTCGTCGAAGGCGGGCTGTGCGAGCAGTTCGCGCGACAGCTTCGCGCACTCGACCATCATCTTCAGGTCGAAGCCGTCTGCGTCGCTGAGGTAGTTCGCCTCGATGCGGACGTGGTCGCCGGCATGCGCGCTCATCAGTCGCACGCGACCGCGACTGCGCGGCCGCAGGAAACAGGCGTGCACGGTGTAGCCGTCGCCGGGCAGGCGATGGCGGCCGTGATCGTCGAGCATCGCCGGTACGAAATGCAGCTGGATGTCGGGGCGTTCGTCGGGCGCAAGGCGCGAACGCACGAAGCCGCCGGCTTCGGCGATGTTGCTCGAGCCGATGCCGCTGTGCCCGCGCAGGTAGTAGTCGAACGCGATGCGCGCGTCGCTGAGGCGGTCGTAGGTGATGGGCTTCGGGCAATGCCGCAGCGTGCAGATGTCCAGGTGATCCTGCAGGTTCTCGCCGACCTGCGGCGCATCCACCACGACGTCGATGCCGTACCGGCGCAGCTGCATCGCCGGGCCGACGCCCGACAGCATCAGCATCTGTGGCGAGTTGAGCGCGCCGCCGCACAGCAACACTTCGCGCGCCGCAGCCTGGTGGAAGGCGCGCCCATTCGCCCGATACACCACGCCGTTCGCGCGGCCGTGCTGGAAGGTGATGCGGTTGGCCTGTGCGCCGGTGACGATGGTGAGGTTGGGGCGACGGCGCACCGGGTCGAGGTAGGCGACCGCACTCGAACAACGCGCACCGTTCTTCTGCGTGACCTGGTAGAGGCCGAAGCCGTCCTGCCGCGGGCCGTTGAAGTCGTCGTTGACCGCGAAACCCGCCTGCCGGCCGGCTTCGATGAAGACGTGCGAAAGCGGATTGCTGTAGCGAAGGTCGGACACGTACAGCGGGCCGTCGTCGCCGTGCAGCGCATCGGCGCCGCGCGAGTTGCGTTCGCTGCGGCGGAACCAGGGCAACACCGAGTTCCAGTCCCACCCCGTCGCGCCCTGCGTCGCCCACTCGTCGTAATCGCCGGGCACGCCGCGCGTGTAGCACATGGCGTTGATCGAGCTGGAACCGCCCAGCACCTTGCCGCGCGGCCACCACAGCGTGCGGTCGTCGAGCGCCGGCTCCGGTGCGGTGTGGTAATCCCAGTTCACGCGCCGGTTGTTCACCAGCTTCGCGAGGCCGGCGGGCATGTGGATGAAGGGGTGGCTGTCGCGCGGGCCGGCTTCCAGCAGCAGGACCTTGACGTCGGGATCGGCGGAGAGCCGGTTGGCGAGCACGCAGCCGGCCGAGCCGGCGCCGATGATGATGTAGTCGAACACGTGTGCCCTTGTCCCGAACCGCCGAGTTGCCGGCCGACCGTAAGTGGCGCCATTAGAGCAAATGCTCCCCGTGCGCACCCGTTCCCGCGCCCAGCCCGCTTCGGGCATGGCAGGCAGGGCGGACAGGCGGGCAAGGCAAAGCCCGGTCATCGAGGCCGGTTAGACTCGCGCCATCGTCCCCGGAGTTCCCATCGCGATGCCGCAGGCTCACGAAGAAGGCGTGCCCGCAGCAACGGGCGCCCGCGTCCGCGGTGGCGAATGGCCCGCGGTGGCGCTGTCGTTCGCCTATTTCTTCTGCGTGCTCGCGGCGTACTACGTGATCCGGCCGCTGCGCGAGCAGCTCGTGGCCGCGGTCGGTTCGACGCAGCTGCCGTGGTTCTACGGCGCGACGTTCATCGCGACGCTCATCCTCACGCCCGTGTTCGCGTGGCTGATCGCCCGCTACTCGCGGCGCATCGTCGTGCCGCTGGTGTACCTGTTCTTCATCGGCTGCCTGTTTGCGTTCGTGCCGCTGTTCGCCGACCCGGCGCTCATCGGCCCGCGCGCGCTGGGGACGGTGTTCTTCGTCTGGGTGAGCGTGTTCAACCTGTTCGTCGTCTCGGTGTTCTGGATCTTCATGTCCGACATCTGGAACGTCGAGCAGGCCAAGCGTCTGTTCCCGATCATTGCGGTGGCGGGCACCGCGGGCGCACTGTCGGGCCCGACGCTCACCGCGACGCTGGTGAACATCATCGGCGTGGCGCCCCTGCTGCTGGTGTCGGCGTCGCTGCTCGGGCTGGCGGTGGTGTGCATCGTGCTGCTCGGGCGATGGGCACGAACACATGGCGAACGCCGCTTCGAAGCCGCGCAGGAGGCGCCCATCGGCGGCGGCATGCTCGATGGCCTGAAGCAGGTGTTCACCGATCCGTTCATGCGGAACATGGCAATCCTGTTGCTGCTTGCCGACGGCATCGGCACGGTGAATTACGCGCTGGTGGCCGACTATTCCGGCACGGCGTTGACCGATGCGGTCTCGCGCACCGCCTTCGCCGCGCGCGTGGACCAGGTGGCGAACCTGCTTACTGCCATTACCCAGCTCACGCTGACGCGCTGGCTGCTGCCGCGTCGCGGGCCGGGGCCGGTGATCCTGGTGTGGGCGGTCGTGAGCATGCTCGCGTTGTCGCTGGTCGTCTTCTCGCCCGATCCGCACGCGCCGATGGCCTTCGGGCTGCCCGCCGTGGCGCTGGCGCTGATCGTCAGCCGCGGACTCGCCTACGGCATGGCCGAACCCGCACGCCACAGCCTCTACGCGCGTGTGCCGCGCAACGTCCGCTACAAGGGCCAGAACGCGGTGGACACGGCGGTGTGGCGTTTCGGCGACACCGCAATCGCGCTCGGCATGAATGCGCTGCGCACGCTGGGTGTGACCACCGGCGGCTTCGCGAGCATCAGCGCGCTGGCGGCGCTCAGCGCGGCGACGATCGGCTGGCGCATGTCGCGACGCGTGGAAGCGACGCCGGCGGCGGAGGCGCAGCCGGCGACGTCGTAAGTTTCAGCCAGGATCGAACGTAGTCGTGCTCGCACTTTTCGAGACCAACGTCATCCCGGCGTAGGCCGGGATCCAGGCCATCACCCGTCCGCCCCATCGCTTCGCTTCAGGCCTGGCACGCTGGAACGAACACGTGCATCACGCCGCAGCAAACGCTACGGTGCGCTTGCCAGCCTGGATCCCGGCCTTCGCCGGGATGACGGCTTCCAGAAGCAGTCACGCGGAGAATCGGAATGTCCATGCTTGTGCTGCTGCTGATCGCCCTCGTCGCACTCCTGCACGCGTATTTCCTCGTGCTCGAAATGTTCCTCTGGACGCGCCCGCTCGGCATGAAGGTCTTCCGCCTCACGCGCGAGAAGGCCGAATCGACGAAGGTCCTTGCCGCGAACCAGGGCCTCTACAACGGCTTCCTCGCCGCGGGCCTGGTGTGGTCGATCATCGGCGAGCGCCGAGACGTGGCGACGTTCTTCCTCGCGTGCGTTGTCGTAGCCGGCGTCTACGGCGCGGCGACGGTCAACAAGCGGATCTTCGTCGTGCAGGCCGTGCCGGCGCTGCTTGCGCTGGCCGCGCTGTGGTTCGTCGGCTGACGCGGAAGACTTACTTCCGCGGCGACACCCACATCGCGATCGACGCGCGGAATACCGCTTCGCCGGCGTCGTTCTTCACGATGACGGTGACGGGCAGTTCGTAACCCGACGTGGATTCGACCAACGGAACATCCGGCGTCGCGACGCCGTGCATCGTGCCGGTTGCCTTCTTCAGGTATTCGACCGTCATGCCCTTGGGAATCCAGCGCATCGACGCGGGCAGCGTCGCGTCGGTCATCACGCCGGCGGCGAGTTCGGCCAGGTTGCACAGCGCGATCGCGTGCACCGTGCCGATGTGGTTGTGCACGCGGCGGCGGTCGGCGATGCGCACCTCGCAGCGGTTCGGCTCCAGCGACACGATGCGCGGCGCGATCGTGCCGAAGTAGGGCGCCTTGAAACAGATCGCACGCGAGAACAGCCAGCGGCCGGCGGGCCAGCGCGTGAATTTGCGATACAGCGAGAGCAGGGGCGTGGACATGGCGGACGTGTTCCAGTGGCCGGATACGACGACGGCGGGACATGCCCGCCGTCGTTGGTTTCAGATCGCGTCGCCTCAGGCGGCGTAGCGGCTGTCGCGCTTGCCGATCTCCGAGGTGGCGGCGCGCAGCTCGGACGGATCGAAGTCGTCGACGCTGATCGTGTCGATCGTCAGCTCGCGCAGCTCTTCCAGCTGGCGGCGCTCGTCGGCGGTGATCCAGCCTTCGCGCACGCCTTCCTCGAGCTGCGAGGCGAAATCGTGCGCCTCGATGCCCTTCTGCTTGAGCGCCTTGAGGAACTTGCGCTCCACCGGCTCGGCGAGCACGGCCTTCTGCAGGTAGCTGGCGATGCGGCCGCCCGGGTTGTTGGCGGTCGGCGTCAGGAACACGCCCTTGCCGAGGCGATCGCGCGCTTCGTTCGGCGACATCAGCAGGGAAGCGACCTTGTGGCCCAGGCGGTCGCTCGGGTACTGCGCGCGACGACCCAGCGGGAACACCAGCGCCCACAGCAGCCAGCCGACCGGACGGATCGGGAAGTTGCGCAGCGCGCCGGAGAACGCCTTCTCGATCTTGAACGTCGCGTTGTGGATCGACCACGCCAGCAGCGGCTGGTCGGTGACCGGGCAGCCTTCGTCCTGGTAGCGCTTGAGCAGCGCGCTGGCGATGTACAGGTTGCTCAGCACGTCGCCCAGGCGGCCCGACAGCGATTCCTTGAACTTCAGCTTGCCGCCGAGCAGCAGCATCGAGGTGTCCGCGCACAGCGCCAGCGCCGCCGAATAGCGGTTGAGCTTGCGGTAGTAGCGACGCGTGTAGGCGTCACCGGGCGCCTTGCCCAGGCGCGCCGACGTCAGGCCGAACCAGAACGAACGCACGGCGTTGGAGATCGCGAAGCCGATATGGCCGAACAGATTGCGGTCGAACTCGCGCAGGCGCTCGGCCGGATCGGGCAGCGTCGCCGCCTTCATTTCCTTCAGCACCCACGGATGGCACAGGATCGCGCCCTGGCCGAAGATCATCAGCGAGCGCGTCATGATGTTCGCGCCTTCCACGGTGATCATGATCGGCGCGGCCTGCCAGTTGCGGCCGGCGAAGTTGCGCGGGCCGAGGATGATGCCCTTGCCGCCGATGATGTCCATCGTGTCGCGCGCGACTTCACGGCCCAGCTCGGTGCAGTGGTACTTCGAGATGGTCGACGGCACCGCCGGCAACTCGCCACGCGCCACGGCAGCGGCCGAGGCTTCGGCCAGCGCGCTGATGGTGTACGCATTGCCGCCGATGCGGGCCAGCGCTTCTTCCACGCCCTCGAAGCGGCCGACCGACAGGCCGAACTGCTTGCGGATGCGCGCATACGAACCGGTGACGACCGCACCGAACTTCGAGCCGCCCGACGCGGTGGACGGCAGCGTGATCGAGCGGCCGATCGACAGGCATTCGACCAGCATCTGCCAGCCCTTGCCGGCGTAGGCTTCTCCGCCGATGAGCTGGCTGAGCGGGATGAAGACGTCCTTGCCGCGGATCGGGCCGTTCTGGAACGGGCTGTTGAGCGGCATCGCGCGGCGGCCGATCTCGACGCCGGCGGTGTCGCGCGGCAGCAGTGCCAGCGTGATGCCGATGTCCTGCTTGTCGCCGATCAGGCCTTCCGGGTCGTACATGCGGAACGCCAGGCCGATCAGCGTCGCGACCGGGGCGAGCGTGATGTAGCGCTTGTCGAAGGTCAGCTTCACGCCGACCACGCGCGCGCCGTTCCATTCGCCCATGCAGACGATGCCGTAGTCGGGGATCGACGTCGCATCCGAACCGGCCCACGGGCCGGTCAGGCCGAAGCACGGCACTTCACGGCCGTCGGCCAGGCGCGGAAGGTAGTGGTCCTTCTGCTCCTGCGTGCCGTAGTGCATCAGCAGCTCGGCCGGGCCGAGCGAGTTCGGCACGCCGACGGTGGAGGACACCACCGAGGACATCGACGCCAGCTTCTGGATCACCTTGTGGTTGCCCAGCGCGGTGAAGCCCAGGCCACCGTATTCCTTCGGCACGATCATGCCGAAGAACTTGTTCTTCTTGATGAAATCCCACAGCTCCGGCGAGAGGTCGGCGTCGACGTGGGTGATCTGCCAGTCGTCGATCATCTTGCACAGCTCTTCGACCGGGCCGTCGAGGAAGGCCTGCTCATCGGCGCTCAGCGTCGGGCGCGGCTGGTTGTGCAGCACGTCCCAATCGGGCTTGCCGGAGAACAGCTGGCCTTCCCAGCCGACGGTGCCGGCTTCCAGCGCGACGCGTTCGGTTTCCGACAGTGGCGGCAGGATCTTCGTGTAGAAGCCCAGCAGCGGCTTGGTGATGAACGGCAGGCGGAACTGCGGCAGCAGCAGCGGCACCGCGATCACCGCGGTGACGATGGCGGCGACGACGGTGGCCGTGCCGTTGGCGCCGAGCAGCCAGCAGGCGACCAGCGCGGTGGCGGTCAGCGCCGCCCAGACCGGCAGTCGCAGGCGGTGGTAGGCGGCGATGGCGCCGACCAGCAGGAAGGCAATGAAGGGAATCGCGATGCTCATGACAGCGCTCCAGCAGCGGTGCGGCGGTACGTATTAAAGGTAAGTGTGGTCGGGTCGCGGCGATGCGCAGGTGCCTTTCCGGGAACATCCCGTTTACCGCTCGGCATTCAAGCGCGCGCATCAAACGCTTGCCATACGGGCGAGTATGGTAAGATCGCCGCGCTACTGTCAACCGCACCTTTGCCAGACCGGCTCGCCTTCATGCCTTCTTTCGGGGTTCTTGACGGCCTGCATACTGTTCCCGCCGCTGGCGTATGGTTAAACTGGAAACCATGAGCTCAGACGCCCAGACCAAGCACGAAGGAGCCGGACAGGACCGTCCCGGCGAACGCGCAACCGGCGAGAGGACGGCACAGGCACGATCCGCGCCTGAACGCACCGGCCGCCTGAGCGCCGACGACTGGGCCCAGGCCGCCTTGGACCTCATTGCCGAACAGGGCGTCGCCGCGGTCGCGGTCGAACCGCTCGCGCGCCGGCTCGGCGTGACGAAGGGCAGCTTCTACTGGCATTTCCCGTCCCGCGATGCGCTGCTCGTCGCGGCGCTGGAGCGCTGGGAGAAGGTCGAGCAGGAAACCGTCTTCGGACAGCTCGAACCCATTTCCGACCCGCGCGAGCGCCTGCGCGCGCTGTTCACGCTGGTCGCGCACGAATTCAAGTCGCACGTCATCTATTCCGAGCTGCTCAAGGCGCTGGACCATCCGGCGGTGCAGCCGGTAATCGGACGCGTGTCCGAGCGTCGCCTGGAGTACCTCACCGCATCGTTCCGCCAGGCCGGGCTCAGCCGTACCGACGCCCAGCACCGCGCGCGTCTGCTGTACGCCGCCTATGTCGGCTTCCTGCAGCTGAACCTGCAGCTGCACCAGGCGCGCATGCAGCACGACGAATTCGAGGCCTATGTCGAGCACATGATGGCCACGCTGATTCCTTCAGCATGAGCCCGATCGTCAGCCAGATTTCCCATAAAGCCGGCCCCCGCTGGAGGTAGTTCCGCAATGAATGCCATTTCCCATGACGTCGCCAAACAACCTGCCGTCGCCCCGGGGAGCGAAGGCAGCAAGCTCGCCGCGCTCAATGCGTGGGTCGCCGAAGTCGCCGCGCTGACCAAGCCCGACGCCATCCACTGGTGCGATGGCAGCGATGCCGAGAACGCCGCGCTGATCGCGCAGATGCAGGCCGACGGCACGTTGATCAAGCTCAACGAGACCACGCACCCGAACAGCTACCTGCACCGCTCGCATCCGGACGACGTCGCCCGCGTCGAACACCTCACCTTCGTCTGCACGACGAAGCAGGACGACGCCGGCCCGAACAACCACTGGATGGCGCCGGCAGATGGTCACGCGAAGATGGACGCGCTCTTCGACGGCTGCATGAAGGGCCGGACGATGTACGTGATCCCGTACTGCATGGGCCCGATCGATTCGCCGCTGTCGCGTTGCGGCGTGGAAATCACCGACAGCCCGTACGTCGTGGCGAACATGCGCATCATGACGCGCATGGGCGCGGCTCCGCTGGCGCGCATCGAGCGCGAAGGGAAGTTCGTGCGCGGCCTGCATTCGATCGGCGAACTCGATCCGGAGCGCCGCTTCATCATGCATTTCCCGGAAGAACTGACGATCAAGTCGTTCGGTTCGGGCTACGGTGGCAACGCGCTGCTGGGCAAGAAGTGCCACGCGCTGCGCATCGCCTCGCACCAGGCCCGTTCGGAAGGCTGGCTCGCCGAACACATGCTGATCCTCGGCCTGGAAAATCCCCAGGGCGAAACGCACTACATCGCCGCGGCATTCCCGTCCGCGTGCGGCAAGACCAACCTGGCCATGCTGATTCCGCCGGAAGGTTACCGCGCCGACGGCTGGAAGGTCTGGACGGTGGGCGACGACATCTGCTGGATGCGCCCGGGCGCCGATGGCCGCCTGTACGCGATCAATCCGGAGGCCGGCTTCTTCGGCGTCGCGCCGGGCACGTCGGCCAAGTCGAACCCGAACGCGCTCAAGTCGATCCAGAGCAACACGATCTTCACCAATGTCGGCGTCACCGCCGACAACCAGCCGTGGTGGGAAGGCCTCGACGACGGCCAGCAGCCGGTCACCGACTGGCGTGGCAACGCGTACGACGCGGCCAAGGGCCCGGCCGCGCATCCGAACTCGCGCTTCACCGTGAGCGCCAGGCAGTGCCCGAGCTACTCGCCCGAAGCGGAAAACGCCGCCGGCGTGCCGATCAGCGCGATCGTCTTCGGTGGACGTCGTCCGTCGTTGGTGCCGCTGGTGTTCGAAGCCCGCGACTGGACGCACGGCGTGCTCGTCGGCGCCGCGATGGGCTCGGAAACCACCGCTGCCGCAACCGGTGCAGTGGGCGTGATGCGCCGCGATCCGATGGCGATGAAGCCGTTCTGCGGCTACAACTTCGCCGACTACTTCACGCATTGGCTCTCCTTCGACCAGGCCGGCGCAAAGCTGCCGAAGATCTTCCACGTCAACTGGTTCCGCAAGGGCGACGACGGTTCATTCCTGTGGCCGGGCTTCGGCGAGAACCTGCGCGTGCTGGAGTGGATGATCCAGCGCGTGAAGGGCGAAGCCGGTTCGGTCGAAACGCCGATCGGCCACCTGCCGAAGGACGACGAGATCAACCTCGACGGCGTGGAACTCACCGACGAAGCACGCGCCAAGCTGTTCGGTTTCGAGCGCGAAGGCTGGCAAGCCGAATTCGCGAGCATCGGCGACTACCTGGACGAATACGGTCCGCGCATGCCGCAGGCGCTGAAGGACGAACAGCAGCGCATCGCGAAGGCGCTGCAGAACTGAGGCCTGCATGACACCGAACCCCGCCGCGCTCGCGGCCAGTCGTGAATTCGAGATCGACGGCCGCCCGCTGCGGGTGTTCGACGGCCACCTTCCCAACGTGGCCGATTACGTGCGCGGCCTGGCCAAGGCCGCGTTCACGCGCACCGAGGTCGCCCGGCCGGAAACTGCCGAGCACAAGCACTGGGCGACCGAAATCAAGCTCGAAGCGCTCGTGCAGCAGCCTATTTTCGACGTCACCGCGCGTGCGGTGCTCGGCTTCACCACGCGCGAGTACGGCTACCGCCCGTACCGCGCGTACACCAACGTCGCGACCTTCGGCGACATGCTTTTCAGCCACACCGACTGCCTCCCGGACCAGCACGACCTCACCGCGCTGTGGTACCTGTGCGAGCACTGGGACCTGGAATGGGGCGGCGAGACGATGTTTTTCGACGCCAACGACGAAGTCGCTGCGGCAGTGCAGCCGCGCCCGGGCCGGCTGGTGATCTTCGACGGCGCGATCAAGCACGTCGGTCGGCCGCCGAACCGCATCTGCTACGCGCCGCGGTACACGTTCGCGATCAAGTTCGAGCGCCAGCGCGCTCCCGCCTGACGCACCCGAGCAGGCAACCATCCCGGGAGGGCGCGTGGAGACGGCGAGCTTCGATGCAACGTTGCCGGTGCGCGCGACTGATGCGCGCTGGTTTCCCGTCGACCTTCACGTGCCGCAACGTCGTTTCGACATGGCGATGCTCGACGTCGAAGTGCTCGAACGCTCAACCTTCCTCGACACGCGACTGGACGCGACGCTCGCGTCGATCGAGCACGTGCCGGCCGACCGTTTCGCCGCGTTGCCGTCACAGCGCCCGCCGGCCTGGCTGTTCCACACCTCGTTCTGCGGCTCGACGCTGCTCGCGCGCGCCGTCCACGTGCCGGATTACCAAGTTGCGCTCAAGGAACCGCTGGTGCTGCGGCGCCTCGGCGATGCACGTCATTCGGGCTGGTCGATCGACGGGCTGTGCGACACGACGGTGCGCCTGCTGTCGCGTCCGTGGACGCCCGATGGCAGCGTACTGGTGAAGGCCACGCACGCGGCGCTCAACATCGCGCCGGAGCTGCTGCGTGCATCCCCCGAAAGCCGCGCGGTGCTGCTGACCTCGACCCTGGACGATTTCCTCGTCTCCAACATCAAGAAAACCCCGGAAACGCAGGCAAAAGTACCGGAACTCGCCGGGCGCGCGCTGAGCGCCGGAACGCTCCATCAGCGCCTTCCGGCGCAGGCGTTGCAGCCGCCGGACCTGCTGTGCGCGGTCGCACTGCAATGGGTGGCGCAGCGCGATCTGCTCGCCGGGCTCGTGCGCGATTTCGGCGAACGCGTGCGCGTGCTCGATTTCGCGACCCTCGCTGACGATCCCGAGAACGTCGTCGTCGACTGCGCGCGCTGGTGGCGGATGCCGTCGCCGGAAGACACGCTGCGCCTTCGCGCGCGCGAGGTCGCCCATCGCAATGCGAAGGCGATGTCGGTGGAATACAGTGCGGAGCAACGCGCACGGGAAGCGCGCATGGTCCATGAACGCTTCGGCGCTGAACTCGCACGCGCCCGCGACTGGGCGCAGCGCTTCGTGCTGCCGCACCTGGGATCGCCGCTGCCCATGCAACCGCCACGGGACTGGACATGAACGCCGCAACGCTCTGGCAGCGCGCCGAGACCTATGCGAAACAGGGCCAATGGGCGGCCGCGCTGACGGCGTACGACGGCGTGCTCGAACACGATCCGAACCACGTCATGGCGATGCTGCGTGCCTCCCGCATGGCGCTGTCGCTGGGGCGCTATCGCGATTCGCGCGAGTACGCCGTGCGCGCGCTCGCCGCGCGCCCGCAGGGCGACGAGGCCGTGCTCAACCTCGCGCGTGCGCTGCGGCTGTTCAACGAGCCTGCGCTGCTGATGGAGTGCCTGGCGCATTCTCGCTGGCAGGAACGTCGCTCGGCGGCATGGCTCACCGAAGTGGCGATGCTCGTCAGCACCAGCGGCGAGAACGAGCTCGCGATGCAGCTGCTCGACCTCGCCGTGCAACGCGATCCCCGCCACGCGCCGGCGCGCTATTTCCGCGGGGTGGTGCACATGTTCTTCGGCCAGATGGAGCAGGCGGAAGACGAACTCGAACAGTGCATCGCGATCCTGCCGACGTACGCGCAGGCGCATTGGGTGCTCTCGCGCCTGCGCAAGCAGACGCCGGAGCACAACCACGTCGCGCGCATGAAGGCGCTCATCTCGCGCGTCCCGGCCGGCAGCGAAAGCCGCGTGTACCTCGCCTACGCCGTGCACAACGAGGCCCACGACATCGGCGCGTACGACGAGTCGTGGCAGGCGCTGGAACATGCCTGCCGCACCAAGCGCCAGCTGTCGCCGCACGATCGCACCGATGCGCGACGCATGTACGAAGGCCTGGCGAAGCTGTGCGATGCCGGGTTCGTCGCCGCAGGGCATGCGCATGCAGACGAACCGGCGCCGTACCGTCCGGTGTTCGTCGTCGGCATGCACCGCTCCGGCAGCACGCTCCTGGAACAGTTGCTCGGCGGGCATCCGGACGTCACCGACGGCGGCGAGACGTATTCGTTCGCCTCGCAGATGCGTTACTTCGCCGATTACCGCAGCCGCGGCGTGCTCGACGCCGAACTCGTGCGCCGGGCGGACAAGGTCGATTACGCCGCGCTCGGGCGTCGTTTCCTCGAACACACGGCGGCGCGCGCGAAGGGCAGGGCGGTGCTCACCGAAAAGCTGCCGTCGAACTTCCTCCACCTGGGTTTCATCGCCCGCGCGCTGCCGCATGCGCGGATCCTGCACATGGTGCGCGACCCGGTCGACACGTGCTTCTCGAACCTGCGCACGATGTTCTCCGACGTGAACACCTTCTCCTACGACCAGCGCGAGCTGGCCGAGTGGTACGGCCAGTACCGCGGCCTGATGGCGCACTGGCACGCGGTGATGCCGGGCCGGATCCTGGACGTGCGCTACGACGAGCTGGTCGCCGATCCGGAGGGCGCGATGCGCCGGGTCCTCGCCTTCTGCGAGCTGCCGTGGGACACGGCCGCGACCACGCTCGACCGCCCCGGCGCCGTGGCCACCGCGAGCAGCCCGCAGATGCGCGGAGGCATCATCAAGGACCGCAAGGCGGCCTGGGCCCCGTACGTCGACAAGCTGGGGCCGCTGCTCGAGGCCCTGGCGCCCTGGCGCGAGCCGCAGGCGTCCCCTTAAACCCGCGCCCCGTCCGGCGCATCCATATGGACATGCTGACCGTCGTGACCGAAAGCCTGACCGATGCCCCCGCCGTCCCGGACGACGGCAGCGAGGAACGCAGCCTCGTGTCGGCGGCCGCGCGCGGCGAGATGCGCGCCTTCGAGGCGCTGTATCGCCGCCATGCCGGGCGCGTCCATGGCGTCATCGCCCGCTTGGTCGGCGGTCACGGCGCCCGCGCGGAGGACCTGACGCAGGAAGCCTTCGTGCGCGCATGGCAGGCGCTGCCGGCGTTCCGCTTCGAGTCGGCGTTCTCGACCTGGCTGCACCGGCTGGCCGTGAACACCGCGCTGATGGAACTGCGCAGCCGCCGCAGCCGCCCGCAGGACGAGGGCGACTCGGACGAAGAAGTTTTCGACTTGATCGGCAGTGCCGATTCGGCCGGACATACCACCGCGCTGTCCATGGACCTGGAACGCGCCGTCGCCAGCCTGCCGCCGCGCGCCCGGGCGGTGTTGGTCCTGTACGACGTGGAAGGCTGGAAGCACGAGGAGATCGCCGCCGAACTCGGCATGGCGGTCGGCAGTTCGAAGGCGCAATTGCACCGCGCGCGCAACCTGCTGCGCGACCGGTTGGAGGCACACGCATGAACACGAACCACACCGAAAACACCGGTCGCGACGACCTCCCCGATGCGCTGCGCTGGCAGTTGCGGGCGATGCGCCGCGACGAAGCGCCCGAGCGCGACCTCTGGGCCGGCATCGCCGAGCGCATCCAGGCGCAGCCGCGCCAGGTGCAGAAGCAGCGTCCGCGCTGGATCGCGCCGGTCGCGATGGCCGCCACCCTCGTGCTCGCCGTGGGCATGGTCGGGCTGTGGCGCAGCGGTGGCGAAGGCCCGGCGCTTCCCGGCACCGCGACCGCGCAGCGCGACACGCTCGTGCAGCTGGAAGCCCAGGGCATGCGCCGCCAGTACCAGGCCGCGATGATCGAAGTCGGTACGGGCCGGCCGCCGGCGGAACTGCAGCCGGCGTTCGACGAACTCGACCGCAACGCCGCGCTGATCCTCGACGCGCTGGCGCACGATCCGAACTCGCGCCTGCTGCTCGAACAGCTCCGCAAGACCTACGCACGGCGCCTCGCACTGGCGCAACGCGTCGCCTACGCATGACCGGTGCCATCCAGATGCCGCTGACCACTTTCACCACCCAAGAACCGAAGCCTGATTCCCGGAGAACGTCCATGACCCGCGCCCACATCCAACGCCTCGCATTCGGCCTGGCCCTGCTGACGGCGCACGGCGCCTTCGCCGCCACGCCGATCAACGAGTCGCGTCCGCTGGACCCGCGTGGCCGGGTCGAGATCGAGAACGTCAAGGGCAGCGTCGAAGTGCGCGCCTGGGACAAGCCGGAAGTGAAGATCGAAGGCAGCCTCGGCGAAGGCGTCGAGCGCCTGGAGATCGACGGCGACCGCGAACACCTCAGCATCCGCGTGAAGTATCCCAACCGCAGCGGCATGGGCGTGTTCGGCGGCGGCGACAAGAGCGAGCCGACCGACCTGCGCCTGATGGTGCCGATCCGCGCCGACCTCGACATCGACGTGGTCTCCGCCGACGTCAACGTCGAAGGCGTCGCGTCGAACGAGTTGTCCATCGACTCGGTCAGCGGCGAGGTGACCGTCGCCGCCGCACCGCGCGAAGCCGACTTCGACAGCGTCAGCGGCGACCTGATGCTCACCGTCAACTCCAGCCGTGTCAGCGCCGAAACGGTGAGCGGCGACCTCAACCTGCGCGGCCGCCTGGACGGCGAGGTGCGCGTGGAAACCGTGTCGGGCCGCGTCGACGTGAGCACGCTCAACACGCGCGTGCAGAAGCTGTCCGGTTCGACGGTGTCGGGCGACATCCGCATCAACACCGCGCTGGCGAACAACGGGCGCGTCACGCTGGAAACCGTCAGCGGCGACCTCGACCTCACGCTGCCGAAGAACCTGTCGGCGAACGTGCGCGGCGAAAGCTTCAGCGGCGACCTGGCCGCACCGGGCGCGCAGATCAATCGTCCCAAGCACGGTCCGGGTTCGAGCTTCGACCACCGCTACGGCAACGGCGATGGCGACGTGTCGATCGAAAGCTTCTCGGGAGATGCGACGCTTCGATTGGAATGAGTGCGTCGAGGCAGGTGCGAAAAAGCAAAAAAGCCGCATTTTTTGCGGCTTTTTTGATGCCTTTGCAGATCAGCGGCAGTACGCCGGCATCAGCCGTTCTTCATCCCGAACCAGCAGTTGAACGCGATGGTGATGCGTTCGTCGTCCCCGAAGAACGGCATCACTTCGTGCTGCAACCAGGACGGGAACAAAACAAGTTGCCCGGCCTGGAAGCGGACGTTCCACGTGCCGTGGTGATACGGAGCACGCAGCCGTGCGTTGCCGGCGTCGAGGAAGTAGTTGCTGTAATGGTGCGGATTGTGGAAGCGCAGCACGCCCGAATCGGGGCGATCGGCCGGCGTCGTGCCCGGATCCACGCAGTACACGCCGGACCACGAGGCCATCGGATGCGTGTGGTTGATCGTGAACCCTCCTTTGCGCGTCACGTGGAACCACGTGTGCGAGAAGATCTGCAGCCGCTTCATTTCTTCGGCGCTGTAGCCGTTCAGATCGGCGATCGTGCGGCCGAGCGCCGTCCAGCAGAACTGGCGAAGCTGCTGGATGCAGGCGTCCGGCCAGGCGAAGAGGTTGAAGTCGCTTTCGAACACGCCCGGTTGCTGCTGAAGCGACGGATTCGGATTGGCGTAGCGCGCGCCTTCGGATTCGCGCGCCAGGATCAGCGCCCGTAATTGCGGGTTGAGCGCCGCGGCGTCGGGCAGCATGTCCTGCGCGAAGGGGACCGAGAAGACGGGGCTGATCTCGAAGCTCATGCGATCGCTGCGGCGCGTTGGGAATGCCGAGTTTAGCCCGGTCGGCGCGTCCCGGATAAAGCGGCGGCCCCTTGCGGGGCCGCTGCGAATGAACCTTCGCGGGGAAGGATCAGAACTTCTGCGAATACCGGAAGTAGAAGAAGCGTCCCGGCACGTCGTACTGCGGATCGAACGAGTTGGCGAAGGCGGTGTACGCGATCGGCGGGTTCTTGTCGAAGATGTTGTTGATGCCGACGGTCACCTTCGCATTCCACGGCGCGTTCCAGTAGAGGCTCGCGTCATGGAAGGTCGAGGCGCCCACATGGTGCTCGTTCGCCGCGACGACGGTGAAGTCGTCGCCGCCGGCCGTACCGTCCCAGGTGCCGTTGCCGTTGGCGTCGGTCGGGATGCTGCGGAAGCGGTCGGTGGTGGTGCACAGCCAACCGTAGCCGTAATCCTCGAAGGTCTGGCAAGGCTCGGTCTGGTCGGAGTAGTAGCGCACGTTCCACGTCGCGCCCCAGTCGCCCTTCTCCCAGCGTGCCGCGAGGTTCGAACGGATGCGCCAGTAGTTGAGCAGGTTCGGACCGTCGTATTCGCCGACGAGGTTGCCACCTTCGTTCGCCGCCATCGGCGAGCCGATCGCGGGTTCCTTGAAGATGTCCTCGCCGTAGATGCCGTCGCCGTCGTTGTCGTTGAGGAATTCCGACAGGTAGGTCGTGTCCCACGTGAAGCTGAACTTGCCCCACGAGTTCTCGGGCAGACGATAGCTCACCGTCATATCCCAGCCTTCGACCTTCGTGCCGCCGATGTTGGTCGTGGTGTTGAGCAGGGTGAGGATTTCGCCACCGGGCTGGCGGCTGTACAGATCGCAGGTCGCGCCGGTGCCGCCGGAGTCGATGCACTGCTGGATGATCGCGGTCGCGCCGACGGTGGTGATGGCGTCCTCGATCTTGATCTTCCACCAGTCCAGCGAAACGTCGAGTCCTTCGACGAAGCTCGGACTGTAGACCAGGCCCGCCGTGGTCGATTCGGCCTTCTCCGGCAGCAGGTTCGGATTGCCGCCGACGGTGATGCGGATCTGCGTGTTGTTCTGTGCGTAGCCGCCCGCGGGTACGCCTTCGGCCTGGCAGCGTGCCTGCGCCGGCGGCGTCTGGTTGCCGAAGTTGGCCTGGTTGCAGGGATCGCTGACCTGCGGGAACGAGTCGGCCTGGCCGGCGAACAGTTCGGCGATCGACGGCGCGCGGAAACCTTCGGACCAGTTGCCGCGGACCAGCAGGTCTTCGATCGGCTTCCAGCGGAAACCGAACTTGCTGTTGAGCGTGTCGCCGAAGTTGCTGTAGTCGGAATAACGCGTGGCGACCGAGAAATCGAGCAGCTTCGCGCCGGGCACGTCGGCGAGCACCGGGATGGCGAGTTCGAGGTACGCCTCGTCCACGTCGTAACCGCCGTTGGTGGCGGTGCGTGCGTTACCGGTGGTGTTGCCGGAGTTGATCAGCGCATCGGGCGAGTCGTAGCCCTCCTCGGTACGGTGTTCGAGGCCGATTGAGAAGCCGAGCGGGCCGCCGGGCAGGTCGAACAGGTCGCCGCCGATGTTGGCGTAGTAGGTCTTCTGCGTGTAGCTGTACTCGTCGTGCGCGACGAAGGTCGCGTAGTCGAGCATGTCCTGCGTCATGCTGCCCACGCCGCCCAGCATGTTCATCGGCACGCAGCCGGCGATCGGCGAATCGGGCGTTCCGCAGGTCGGCACGCCTTCGTCATCGATGAACGACGGTCCCAGCGCATTGCCCAGCGAGATCACGTTGAACAGGCCGTTGGTGGTGTTGTTGGCCTTGTTGCGACCGTAGAAGTAGCCCGCTTCCCAGTCGTAGTACTTGTCGGCGAAGTTGAGCGTGCCCTCGAAGCCGGCGTTCATCGCGAAGGTGCGCACGTCCTGGCTGAAGCGACGACCGCCGGTTTCCACTGCACGGCGCTGCACCCAGTCGATGTCTTCGCCGAACGGGTTGTAGATGCTGTCGGCGCTGATGACGACGTTGCCGGCGTTGGTGCCGGTGACCGGCACGCCCAGCGTGATCGGCATCGCCGCGAGCAACTGTTCGGATTGCCGCTCGTTGTAAGTGAGCGTGGTCTTGAAGCGCACGTTGTCGGTGATGTCCACCGACGCGTTGCCGAAGACCGACCGACGTTCCTGCGGCGTCAGCAGGTAGTTGTCGGGCGCGAAGTTGTAGATGTCGGCGCCGGTGAAGTTGCGCCAGTTCGCCGCGCCTGCACCCGGATCGTAGGTGAAGCTGCCGGGCGTGCCGTTCGGACGGCAGCGCGTGGCGGTGTCGGGATCGGTCGGGTCCGTGAAGCACTCGCCGAAGCGCACCGAGAAGTTGCCGTTCGGCGTCGTCGAGCTGCCGCCGAGCGCCGCACCGGTGGTGTAGATCGGCTCCTTGGAGATGTAGCGGTCGCCCGCCATCACCGGATCTTCCTTGACGTAGCCGAAGCCCAGCATCACCGCGAAGCGGTCGGACGTGCTGCCGATGGTGAAGTCGTACGACTGGCGGAATCCGTCGCCCTTGTCGAACTGGCCGATGTAGGCGTTGGCTTCGGCGCCTTCGAAGTTCTGGCGCAGGATGATGTTGACCACGCCTGCGATCGCATCGGAACCGTAGATCGCCGAGGCGCCATCCTTCAGCACTTCGACGCGTTCGACGGCCGCGGTCGGGATCGAGTTGAGGTCGACCTGGCCACCCAGGCCGGTGCCGGATGCGCCGCCGACCCAGCGGCGGCCGTTGACCAGCACCAGCGTCCGGTTCGCGCCGAGGTTGCGCAGGCTGACGCCGGTGTCGCCGTTGCCGCCGTTGTTGAAGGTCGTGTTGAGCGTGGAACCGTTGGCGGTGATGTTCTGGATCACGTCGCCGACGGAAGTGAGGCCCTGCGCGGTGATGTCATCGCGACTGAGCGAGAAGATCGGCTGCGAAGTCTCGATGTCGGCGCGCTTGATGCGCGAACCGGTGACTTCGATGCGGTCGAGGGTCGTCGCTTCCTGGGCGGGGGCGGGAGCAGGGTCCTGGGCCTGTGCTGCGCCGATGCCGGCCGCAGTCGTGGTGCCCAGTGCGAGCGTTACGCGAATTGCGTCCCGGAGCTTTGTTGTCTTCAAGATCATCGCTCTCTCCAAGTCGGTCTAAGTTGTTCCCATGGGAACCACGCCGGGCGGAGCAAACAACCACGCCAAGTCCGGCAAGGTCGGGCCCGATGGTAGACCCGCGGAGCGAATACTTAAAGTGTTGTTAATCTTCAACAGTCTGAACGCGCATTGTTTCATTTCTGAAACGCTCGCAAAAAACTACGGCCCCTTTCGGGGCCGTAGTTGTGTTGCAAGTGCCGTTGGTACCGATCAGAACTTCTGCGAGTAGCGCATGTAGAAGAACTGGCCCGGGACCTCGTACTGCGGGTCGAACGTGTTGGCGAAGGCGTTGAGCACGATCGGCGGGTTCTTGTCGAACACGTTGTTGATACCGACCGAGATCTTGGCGTTCCACGGCGCGTTCCAGTAAACGCTCACGTCGTGGTACGTCGTGCCGCCGATGTGGTGCTGGCTTTCCTTCTGCGACTCGATCGTGTCGCCGCCGGCCGTGCCGTCCCAGACGCCATTGGCGTTCGCGTCCGTCGGGACGCCGACGAAGCGGTCGGTCTCGGTGCAGAGGTAACCGAAGCCGTACTCTTCGAAGCCCGGATCGCAGACTTCGTCCTGACGCGAGTAGAAGCGCATGTTCCAGGTCGCGCCGAAGTCGCCCATTTCCCAACGGGTGGCCAGGTTCGAACGGATGCGCCACTTGTTGTCGTTCTGCGCGTATTCGCCGACCAGGTTGCCGCCTTCGTTGTAGTTCAACGGCTGGCCGATCGCCGGCTCACGCTGGTTGTCCTCGCCGTAACGGCCGTCGCCGTCGATGTCGTCCATCTGCTCGGCCAGGTACGTGGTATCCCACGTGAAGCTGAACTTGCCCCACGGGGTTTCCGGCAGCCTGTAGCCGACGGTCAGGTCGTAACCCTCAACGCGCGTACCACCGATGTTCGTGGTGGTGTTGAGCAGCGTGCTGATGTCGCCGGCCGGATTACGCGTGTACAGATCGCAGGTCGGACCGGCGCCGCCGGAATCCAGACACTGCTGGATGATCGTCGCACCACCGATGGTGGTGATCTGGTCTTCCAGCGTGATCTTCCACCAGTCCAGCGAGACGTCCAGGCCTTCGACGAAGTGCGGGCTGTACACGAAGCCGAATGTGTACGACTCGGACTTCTCAGGCAGCAGGTTCGGGTTGCCGCCGACCGTGATGCGGATCTGCGCGCTGTCCTGGCGGTAGCCACCGGCCGGAACGCCTTCGGCACGGCACTGCGCCTGACCGACGGTGGTCTGCGTGTTGTAGTTGGCCGTGTTGCAGGGATCGGCCAGGCTCGGGAACGAGTCGGCCTGACCGGCGAACAGCTCGGCGATCGACGGAGCGCGGAAGCCCTCCGACCAGTTGCCGCGAACCATCAGGTCTTCGATCGGCTTCCAGCGGAAACCGAACTTGCTGTTGAGCGTGTCGCCGAAGTTCGAGTAATCCGAGTAGCGCGTGGCCACCGAGAAGTCGAGCAGCTTGGCGAACGGCTGGTCGGCCAGGACCGGGATCGCGAGTTCGATGTAGGCCTCGTCGACCTTGTAACCGCCGGCGGTCGCGGTACGCGCGTTGCCGGTGGTGTTGCCCGAGTTGATCAGCGCGTCCGGCGAATCGTAGCCCTCTTCGGTGCGGTGTTCGGCACCAACCGAGAAGCCCAGCGCGCCAGCCGGCAGGTCGAACAGGTCGCCGCTGAAGTTCGCGTAGTAGTTCTTCTGCGTGTAGCTGTACTCGTCATGCGCGGTGAAGCTGGCGAAGTCGAGCATGTCCTGCGTGATGCCGCCCACGCCGCCCAGCATGTTCATCGGAACGCAGCCGGCGATAGGAGCCGTCGCCGTGCCGCAGCGCGGGGTGCCGTCGGCGTCGCGGAACGACGGGCCGAGCGCCTGGCCCAGCGCGATCAGGTTGAACAGACCGTAGGTGGTGTTGTTCGCCTTGTTCTGGCCGCGGAAGTAGCCCGCTTCCCAGTCGTAGTAGTTGTCGCCGAAGTTCAGCGTGCCTTCGAAGCCGGCGTTCATCGCGAACGTGCGGACGTCCTGGTTGAACGAACGACCGCCGGTCTCGGTGATGCGGCGGTTGATGCGCGAGACGTCGGCACCGAACGGGTTGTAGATGCTGTTGCGGCTGATGAAGACGTCCTGCGCCAGCGGCGTCGCGCCCGGGGCGGAGCCCAGCACGACCGGCATGGCGGCCAGCAGCTGCTCGGAAACGCGCTCGTTGTAGGTGACGGTCGTCTTGAAGCGGACGTTGTCGGTGATGTCGACCGACGCGTTACCGAACACCGAACGACGCTCCTGCGGCGTCAGCAGGTAGTTTTCCGGAGCGAAGTTGTACGCATCCACGCCCGGCACGTACGGACGGGCCGGGGTGCCTGCGCCGTCGTAGGTGAAGGTGCCAGCGCCGCCATTGAAGTTGGTCTGGCCGCCGGTGCAGGTGTTGGTGGTGATGTTGTAACCACCCGGGCACAGAGCGAAGCGACCATTCGGGCTGGTGCCCGAACCGAAGAAGTTGCCGGTCGTGTAGGTCGGCTCCTTCGAGATGTAGCGGTCGCCGGCCATGACCGGCTCCTCCTTGACGTAGCCGTAGCCCAGCATCGCCGAGAAGCGGTCGCCGCTCGTGCCGATGGTGAAGTCGTACGCCTGGCGCTCGCCGTCGCCCTTGTCGAACTGGCCGATGTAGGCGTTGGCTTCGGCGCCTTCGAAGTTCTGGCGCAGGATCACGTTCACCACGCCGGCGATGGCGTCCGAACCGTAGATGGTGGAGGCGCCGTCCTTCAGGATTTCGATGCGCTCGACGGCTGCCGACGGGATGGTGTTGAGGTCGACCGCGCCACCCAGGCCCGTGCCGCCGATCCAGCGACGACCGTTGACCAGCACCAGGGTGCGGTTGGAACCGAGGTTGCGCAGGCTGACGCGCGTCTCGCCGTTACCGCCGTTGTTGAAGGTGCTGTTGAGCGTCGAACCGTTGGCGGTGATGTTCTGGATCACGTCGCCGACGGAGGTCAGGCCCTGCGCCGTGATGTCGTCGCGGCTCAGCGAGAAGATCGGCTGGGACGTTTCGATGTCGGCGCGCTTGATGCGCGAACCCGTCACCTCGATGCGATCGAGGGTCGTGGCTTTCTCGCCTTCCTGGGCGAAGGCGATGCCGGTACCGGCCGCCGCAGTAGAGCCCACGGCGAGCGCGAAGGTGATCGCGTCGCGGAGCTGGGTGGTCTTCAAGGTCATCTCTCTCTCCGAAAAACTCAGGTGGTACTTCCCATGGGGCCCAGCCGACGGAGTCAAATCAGACGCCAAAAACGGCAAGGCTTAACCCGATCCTAACCCCCTCAACAGAAAAGTGAAAGACGCGTTAACTACCGGTTATCGGATCGTGACAAGTGAAACCAGCAAGGCCGGAAGCCTGAATCGGCACATCGAAAGGCCCCGCCGAATCCGCCGGGGTGGCAGAGCCGCTTTCGTGCTCGCGGCGGAGCGGCAGGCGGGCAGTGCGGCTTGCACGGGGCAAAAAAAAAGCGGCCCCTTTCGGGGCCGCTCGATTGCTCCATCCGTGGATGGATCAGAAGCGCTGCTGGTACTTCATGTAGAAGAAACGACCGATGTCGAACTGGCCCTGGTAGGACACGTTCGCGTTCGGCTGGCTGTACACCACCGGACCCTGGTGGTCGAACACGTTGTTCGCACCGACCGCGACGGTCGCGTTCCACGGCGCCTTCCAGCGGAATTCCAGGTCGTGGAAGGTGTTGGAGCCGATCTCGTTGATCGCGCGCGCCTGTGCCGGCACCGGGTTGGCGACGGCGAACTCCGGATTGGAGCACTCATCCGGGAACAGCGCGGCCGACAAGCAGGTTTCCTTCATGCCCGAGTAGTAGCGCATGCCCCAGGTCGCGCTCCACATGCCCAGATCCCACGTCAGGCTGGTGTTGGAGCGGACGCGGAAGGTACCCACGAAGCCCGGCGAGGTCGCGTAGCCGACCAGCTGCTGCGCCTTGGTCGCCGGGTTGGTGTCGGTCTTGATCTCGTCCTTGGTGGTGTACGTCGTCTGCCAGGACAGGTTGAACGTACCGAAGCCTTCCGTCGCCAGACGGTAGCTCAGGTCCATGTCCCAGCCCTCGGCCTCGCGGTAGCCGGCGTTGATGCTGGCGAAGGCGAGGTTGTTGACGTAACCCTGGGCCGCGTCACGCGTGAACAGTGCGCAGCGCGTCGGATCGTTCTGGATGTAGCAGTCGTTGAGGATCTGCGTCGGCGAGTCGGCGACGATGGTGTCGTCGATGCGGATGTTCCACCAGTCCAGGCTGATGTTCAGGCCTTCGATGAAGCCCGGGCTCCACACGGTGCCCAGCGTCTTGGACTCCGAGGTTTCCGGGATCAGGTTCGGGTTCGAACCGGAGAAGAACGCCACCGGCGACTGTGCGCCGGCCGCGGTCGCCGGGGTGAAGCCCTGCGCCAGCTGACGGAACGTGTTCGGGTTCGGAACCACCGGCGCCTGGGTGCCGCACGCAGCACGAACGGTCGGGTTGGACGCCGCCGCACCGAAGCTCGTGTCGCACGGGTCGGTGAAGAACGAGAACGTCTGCGAGCCGCCACCGTACAGGTCGGCGATCGTCGGCGCACGGAAGCCTTCAGCGTAGGTACCACGGAACAGCAGCGAATCCAGCGGCTTCCACTTGAAGCCGAACTTGCTGTTGAGCGTGTCGCCGAAGGTGTCGTAGTCCGAGTAGCGGGTGGCGAGGCTGAAGCTCAGTTCCTTCGCGCCCGGCAGGTCGGCCAGCACCGGGATGAACAACTCGGCGTAGATTTCGTCCACCGAGTAGCTGCCCTGCGTCGGACCGCTCGCGAGCGTGGTCGAGTTGCCCGTGACCGCCTGCGCGTCGGGAATGAAGCGACCTTCTTCCTTGCGGTTTTCGACGCCCACCGCCACGCCCAGGTCGCCCGCCGGCAACGTCGCCAGCGAACCGCTCAGGTTCGCCGCGTACACCGTCGTTTCAGTTTCGCCCGACGAATTCAGGCGCTGGAACAGCCAGTCCTGCAGGGCCTGGTTGCCGGTGAGGCCGCCGTCGCCGACGCGACCGTACGGGATGAACGGGTTCCACGGCACGCAGCCCAGGATCACGTTGCCCGGCGTGCCGCACTTGACCACGCCGTCGGTGTCCAGGAACGAGGCACCGGTCGACTGACGGGCGCGCTCGATGTTGAGGTTGCCGTAGTTTTCCTGGTGGACCTTGTTGTTGTTGTAGAGGTAGTTGACGTCCCAGTCGAACATGCGGTCGGCGACGCCAAAGCTGCCTTCCACGGCCGCGGCGAAACGCCACGTGGTGGACTGCGGCTGGTCGACGCGCGGCACTTCCCACGTACGACGGGTGAAGTTCACCGCGTGCGGATTGGCGAAGCCGTGCCAGGTGCCGACCGGGTTGTAGTAGCTGTTCGCGGCCATCTTGAAGCCGCCCGGCACGACGCCGGCCGAGGCGCTCTGGAACGGATAGCCGGCGACCTGGCGCTCGGAGGTGCGGTCGGTGTACAGCACGTCACCGCGGAAGCGCACGTTCTCGGTGATGTCGAACAGGCCGTTGACGAACAGCGACTTGCTCTCCAGCGGCGTGCGCAGGTGCGTCTGCTGGTTGGTGTTGCTCTTGTCGACCGGGGAACCGTTCGGATCTGCAGCCGTAGTGCCGGTGTTCGTGTTCTGCGTGTGGTAGTTGGCGATGCGGCGCCAGTCCGCACCCTCGTTGAGCACCAGGTTGCCCACGCCGAACGGGTTGGTCGTGGCGTTGCGGGCGTCGGTCACCTGGCCCCACTGCGAAGCCGTGGTCCAGCCGCGGGTCGGGTGCTTGTAGCTCTGCGGGTACGCCGAATACTCGCGATCGCGTGCGAAGACTTCCTCTTCCTTGCGGTATTCGACGGCCGCCGTCAGCGAGCCGCGGTCACCGGTGAAGCCGAGGATGCCCGAAGCGCGCGTGGTCTCGCCGTCGCCTTCGCTGTACTGGCCGTAGTACGCATCGACCGTGGCACCTTCGAAGTTCGAGCGCGTGATGATGTTCACCACGCCGGCGATGGCGTCCGAGCCGTAGATCGACGAGGCGCCGTCCTTCAGCACTTCGACGCGCTCGACCGCGACGGTCGGGATGAGCGACACGTCCTGCAGGCCGCTGGTGCTGATGCCCAGGCGCTTGCCGTTGACCAGGATCAGCGTGCGCGTCGTACCGAGGTTGCGCATGCTGATGAACTGGCCGCCGACGTTCTCGCCCGCGCTGAGCGGGGAGGCGCGGCTGATGGCCGGGGCGCCGACGGCGGAAATGTTCTGCAGGATGTCGGCGACCGACTGGAAGCCCTGCTGTTCGATGTCCGCGCGGCTGATGGTGAGCACCGGCGCTTCGGTCTCGATGTCGACCTGGCGGATGCGCGAGCCGGTGACTTCGATGCGGTCGAGCGTGGTGGTCTGCTGCTGTTCCTGTGCGACGGCGATGCCGGTACTGGCGACCGCGGTAGCGCCGACCGCGAGCGAATAGACGATCGCGTCGCGGAGCGGGGTGGTCTTCAAGTTCATCTCTCTCTCCAAGCGTGAGTCGATGGATCCCATGGGACCTGGCCGGTGGCGTCAAACGGAACGCCAAAATCGGCAAGGCAACCGGATCCTAACCAGCTTGCGCGAGAAGTGAAAGTGTCGTTAACGCACAGTTTGAAACATGTGAAATCCGTACGCCTTGGTACTGCGACGTATGGAGTCCACAGGCCTGTGATCAAACGCAAAACGGCCGCGCTGGTTGCGCGGCCGTCGTGGTTTCGTGCCCGGAGTTCGGCGCAATGCGCCGCGGCTCACGTCAGAGATCCTGCTCGTATCGGACGTAAGGCACGGTGCCTTCGTCCTTGTCGACGTTCTCCGGTGCGAACGGATTCTTGCCGCGAGTCACGACGTTCTCTGCACCGACCGTGAGCTGTCCGCTCCACGGCGTGCGCCAAGTCAGGCCGACGCCCAAGCCTTCCCACTGGCCGGGTTCGCCCGGCGTGTCGACCACGCGGCCGACGATGTTGGCGCTGAAATTGCCCATGCCCGCGCCAACGGTAAGACTGTGGCTGCTCCAGCGATCGGCCAGCGCAGGCATTTCGCCCGCGGGGATGAGCTTGGCCCGCGCCCACGTGCCGCCGATCGAAACCGTGGCTTCACGGCCGATGTTCTTCTGGCCGTAGACGGTGAGGGTGTTCTGGTCGACCTTGCTGAACTTCGCGTTCGGGCTCAGCCAGGCAGGCAGGGTGTCGCGCCCGGTGCCGAGCGCCAGGCCGACCTTGCCGCCGGCGCGGCTCAGGCTTGCGCCAAGCGTGCCGGTACGGGCCGCGGTGCGATCGTCGTCCTCGTCGAGCGAGGCGAGTGCGCAATGGTTGGCGAGGTTGCCGATGGCGCCGGCCAGGCCGGTCTTGCGATCGCAGACCAGGCCGAGCGTGTCGCCTGCTTCCAGGCCGAAGGCCGCATCGAGCGTGTTGCTGCCCACGCGCCAGCGGGCGCCTGCGACGGGCGCGCCGGTAGGTTCGAGCTGCAGGAGGTATTCGAGCTTGCCGCTGCTCTGGTTCCAGACCGGCAGGTAGGTCGTATCCGCGGCCGTGGTGCGGGACTGCGCGTGCACGCCTGCCGCCACGCCAATGGCGAGCATCAGGGTCAACGGCAGTCGAAGCAGGCGCGTGTTCATGTCTTGGATACGACCGGTTTAACCGGGCGGAGTTCCCCTCTCCTGAGGACCGCGACTATAGACCGTTTATGTTTATTTAACAATTCCCCAGGGCGTCCGGACGGTCACTGGACCCTGTCCGGGGCCGCCAGTTCCGTCGTTGCCACGGTGAACAAGCTAGCGATTTCCTCTGCGTCGAAACGGTAACTCTGTCCGCAAAACTCGCAACGGATCTCGGCGGCGCCACCGGCCGCCTCGACGGCCGCCTCCGCCTCGGCCTGGCCGAGGGAGACGAGCATCGACTCCACCCGCTCGCGCGAACACGAGCATGCGAAGCGAAGCGGCCTTTGCCCCAGCACCTGCACCCCGTCCTCGTGGAACAGTCGGGTCAGCAGGTCATCCGCGGACCATTCCAGCAGCTCGCGCGTGGTGAGCGTGTCGAACAGCGCACCCACCCGCGACCAGCCGTCGTCGTCGCCATGATCCCCCGGCAGCTTCTGCAACATCAGCCCCGCGGCCTGCCGTTCGTCGGCGGCGAGCAGGAGCCTCGTCGGCAACTGCTCGGACTGGCGGAAGTAGTCCTCGAAGGCGCCGGCGAGCGAGTCCGACTCCAGCGACACCAGGCCCTGGTAGCGCATGGGTTCGCGTCCATCGAGCGACGGGTTCTCGATGGTGATGGCCAGCAGCGCGCCTTCGCCGAGGTCGCGCAGGTCGCGCGAAACGGTCCCGGCGTCCTCGTCGACCTGCGCGATGCCGCGCAAGGTGCCGGCGGCGGTGCACTCGGCAAACAGGGTGCGCAGCGCGCCATGGCCCCGCAGCTGCACCGACAGCCGGCCGTCGACCTTGGCGTGGCCGGTGAATGCAGCCGCTGCGACGAGCGCCTCGCCGAGCAGTTCGGCCGCGGCCTGCGGGTACTCGGCGCGTTCGCGGACCTGCGTCCACGTATCGGCCAGGTGCACGCGCACGCCGCGTACGCCGGCGGTCTCGATGAGGAAGCGGGTCAACTTGTCGCGGTCGCCGACGGGCGCGGTATCGGTCTGGGGCATGCGGAACTCGTGCGGTTGGCGCGCGTCGTTGGAATAATGCGCGCGGTCGTGTGAAGAGGCGTCAAGTTTGAAAAGTCGACACCACCATGGGGACGGAGCATCGCCCGTGCAAGAGTTGGACGCCGCGGCATCGCCGGCGCACGGGCACGCGTTGCCGCGCCGACGCCGTCGCTGGCTGCGCTGGTTGATCGCGCTTCCGCTTGCGGCTCTGGTGCTGAGCGTGGTGCAGGTGGCGACGCTGCGCTTCGTCGATCCGCCCTTCAGTGCCTTCATGGTCTGGCGCCAGCTCGAAGCCTGGGGCGATGGCGACTGGTCGTTCCGCATCGCCCATGACTGGCGCGATCTGGACGACATCTCGCCCTACGTGCCGCTTGCGGTGATCGCCTCGGAAGACCAGACCTTCGCCGAGCACTACGGCTTCGACCTCAAGGCCATCGAGCGCGCGCGCAAGAACAACGAGCGCGGCCGCAAGGTGCGCGGCGGCAGCACCATCAGCCAGCAGACGGCGAAGAACCTGTTCCTGTGGAGCGGACGCAGCTGGGTGCGCAAGGGCATCGAGGCTTGGTACACCGTGCTCATCGAGACGATGTGGCCCAAGCACCGCATCGTCGAGGTGTACGTCAACGTCGCCGAGTTCGGTGACGGGGTGTACGGCGCGCAGGCCGCCGCGCGCACGTACTTCCGGAAGGACGCCGCGCGGCTCACCGCAGCAGAGGCTGCCCGCATGGCCGCCGTGCTGCCGAGCCCGCGTCGCTACAGCATCGCCAAGCCCGGTCCATATGTGCAGCGGCGTGCTCAGGCGATCCAACGCCAGATGCGCTACATGGGCGGCACCGGATACCTGCAACGCCTCGAATGAGCTCCGGCTCCCGATCACCCAGTACCATCCCGTCATGACCGCCGAACGCCTCACGATCGTCATTGCCGCCTTCAACGAGGCCGACAGCCTGCCGGTGCTGCACCCGCGCATCGAGGCGCAGCTCGACGCGCTCGCGCGCGACGGCATCGACGCGCAGGTGCTGTATGTCGACGACGGCAGCCGCGACGCGACCTGGCAGGTGATGCAGCACCTCGCGGCGGCCGATCGCCGGATCGCACTGCTGCGCCTGTCGCGCAATTTCGGCAAGGAGCTGGCGCTGACCGCGGGACTGGATCGCGTGGACGAGGGCGCGGCGCTGATCCTCGACGCCGACGGGCAGGATCCGCCGGAACTGATCCCGCAATTCGTCGCCAAGTGGCGCGAGGGCTACGACGACATCCACGGCACGCGCATGGAGCGCGAAGGCGAAAGGTGGCTCAAGCGCGTCACCGCGCACGCGTTCTATCGCGTGATCGGCGCGCTTTCGAAAACGCCGATTCCTGCCGACACCGGCGATTTCCGCTTGCTCTCGGCCCGCGCGCTGCATGCATTGCAGCAGCTGCGCGAACGCCATCGCTTCATGAAGGGCCTGTTCGGCTGGGTCGGCTACAACCGCATCGCGATTCCTTATCACCGCGACCCGCGCATGGCCGGCAGCAGCAAGTTCAATTTCTGGCGCCTGTGGAACCTCGCGCTGGAAGGCATCACCAGTTTTTCGACCGCGCCGTTACGACTGGCCACGTATCTGGGCCTGCTGACCGCGCTGGTCGCCTTCCTCTATGGCGTGGCGATCATCGTCAAGGCACTGCTGTGGGGCGATCCGGTCGCGGGCTGGCCGACGATGATGTCGGTGATCCTCTTCCTCGGCGGCGTACAGCTGATCGCGCTGGGCGTGATCGGCGAATACCTCGGTCGCCTCTACGACGAATCCAAGCAACGCCCGCTCTATCTGGTGGACAGCTGGCAGCCCGCGTCTCCCGCCCGGCCGGCGCATGCGGCCGACGAGGGCGATCGCGTCCACCGTCTGCACGGTTCCGCGGTGGACTGAGCGGGCTTCGAGAGCGCTCGATGCGGGTCCCGTCGCGCGTTCACGCCTTCGCATGCGTTGACGCCGCGCTGGAGTATGCTCGGCCGCGAGCCCCCAGGAACATGGAGTCGGCCATGCGTACCGTGCGGCAACTGCTGGAAGCCAAGGCGCCGGAAGTGTTCGCGATCGGCCCGGACGCGCCCGTGATCGACGCGATCCGCCTCATGGCCGAAAAGCGCATCGGTGCGGTACTGGTGCTTGAGGGCGGGCGGCTGGTAGGCATTCTTTCCGAACGCGATTACGCGCGGAAGATCGTGCTGCAGGGCCGCTCCTCGGCCGACACACCGGTGCGCACGATCATGACGGCCGAAGTCATCAGCATCGGCCTGGACGACACCACCGATCGCTGCATGCAGATCGTCACCGACCGCCGCATCCGCCACCTGCCGGTCGTGCACAACGGGCAGGTGCTTGGCGTGGTGTCGATCGGCGACCTCGTGAAGGCGGTGATCGAAGACCAGCAACTCGAACTGGACCAGCTGCAGCGCTACATCGCCAGCTGACGCGAGCGATACGGCGGCCGGGACCTACTTCGCGTACTTCCCGCCGCAACCCGAGTCTTCGCCCGGACCAAGTTCCAGCGTCGCCAGCAACGCCGCCGGCGGCGTGATCGTCGCCAACGTCAGCGCGATCGCGCCACGCAGGCCGACCTTCGCCAGGTCCGGATGCACCGCAGGCTTCTTGAACGTGCCATCCACGCGCAGCGGCGTGCGGAAGGCGAGCAGGCTGCGGTCCTTCGGACGCGGCCGGATCGTGAGATCGAGCTTCTCGTCGCGCAGGTTCACCGTGCCGGAGCCGATGAGGATCGTGTCGCTCGTATCGAAGGCGAGCGAACGCGTGGTCATCAGGCCGTCGTCGACGCCGAAGTCGGCGAACGCGCAGCGCACG
This sequence comes from Lysobacter soli, assembly GCF_003382285.1. GTDB lineage: Bacteria > Pseudomonadota > Gammaproteobacteria > Xanthomonadales > Xanthomonadaceae > Lysobacter_J > Lysobacter_J soli. Next base: position 7,719 of record NZ_QTJR01000011.1, on the reverse strand, counting down.
GGAATCTGCTTGTCGCCGCCGAGCTTGAACTTGATGATCTCGGCCAGGTCGATGCCGGCCATCTCCATCAGCAGGTTGCTGATGCGGCCCTGGCCCATGCCGACGGCAATGTTGCCGTCGCTGCTGCCGAGCATCGCGGCGATGGAATTGCCGGTGCCTTCGATGCCGACCTTGCCGCTGATCTTGCCGATCGCGTTCTGCGTGATCTCGACCTTGGGCAGCAGCTTGCCGAGGTTCAATCCGGCGATGTCCGCGTCGGCGCGCGTGCGGATCGTGTCGGTACGCGCGTCCATGCGGATGCGCGAGCGGATGTCGCCTTCGGCCACGCCGAAGTTGAGCGGGTCGAGCTTGAGCATGCCGCCTTCGAGCAGCAGGTGCGCGTCCATGTCGTCCAGCGGCAGGCTGGGCGCGTTGATGCGCATCGCGCGCAGGCGGACGTCGGCATCCATCGCGCGCAGTTTGGTGAGGTTGTACGGCGTCTGCGGCAGCAGGCGCCCGCTCGCATCCTGCTGCGCCGCATCCTTGTCCTGCTCGGCGTTGGCGGTCTCGCCGCGACCGGTCTGCGGCGTGCCGCCGACGAAACCGGCGAGGTCGTCGAAGTCCAGGCGGCGCGAGGTCAGGTCCGCGCGCAGGTACGGACGCTTGCCGGAGGTGTCGACGCTCGCATCGCCATGCATGTCGCTGTCGCCGATGCGGCCGTCGAACTTGCGGTAATGCCAGACCTCGCCCTCGCGGCTGAAGCGCCCGTCGAGCGAGTACGGCGGCGTGTGTGGAATCGCCAGGCCGAGCAGCGGATACAGGTCGCCCAGGTCGCGCCCCGACAGCTTCATCTGCAGGTCGAACCCGCGAAGGCGGAGCGGATCGAGCAGCGTGCCGCGCGCATGCGCGTGCGTCGCGCCAGCGGAGGCGCGCACGTTGATGCGGTACGGCGCGGTGCGATCGCGCAGCAACAGCGGCGAAGCGGCATTGCCCTGAAGGACGAACCGGTTGTTCTGCCACAGGCCGCCGCCCACCACGGACACCGGCGCGGAAGCATCGCGCGCGGCCTTGTGCTGGCTGCTCACGCCGACGCGGATGTCAGTGCGGTTGGGTGCATCGAGGAACTGCACGAAGCCCCGCTGGATATCGACGCGACGGAATTGCACGTCGGTGTCGCCGCCCTTCTCGCCGAAGATCCAGTTGCCGTCGCCGCCTTTCGGGTTGGTCTCCAGGAGCAGGCGCGGGTTGTCGAGCCGGATCAACGGCAACAACACCTGGCGACGCAGCAGCGGCCACAATGCGATGCCTATTTCGGCGCGGTCGGCGGTCGCCATCTGCGGCGCGCGCGACCATTCGGCGTTGCCGAAGCTGACCTTTTCGGCGGAGACGACCGGCGTCCAGCCCAGGTCGACATCGAGGTTCCCGCCGATGTGGAACTCACGGCCGGTGCGCGCCTTGACCTGGCGCTCGACCGGGCCCTTGAACCAGTTCCAGTCCCAGATCGCGATGAGGACGGCGACGAGCACCGCCACGATTGCCAGTGCCGTCATTACCGGATGGCGATGCGGCCACGCGCGGCCGTTCGCGTCGTCCGGTCCCGCTGCGTGTGCGCTGCGCCAGGGCATGCGTCACGCGCGCGCGCCGCAGCGCACGCGAAGCTCGGGAATGAATGGGAGACGCAATCGGTTCACTGCACACTTCCGCAAGAATCGCCCCCACCATCGGCGGCGCGCGGTAAAGCGAAAGTGAATGCGTTTGCGAGCAGTTCAGGTCGGAAGCAGCGTTCCCGGCGTGACGACCTGCGCCATCACGGCGACGTAATGGCACACGCTTCCGGCGACGACGAACAGATGCCAGATCGCGTGCGAGTACGGCAGCGAAGGCCGGTGATAGAACACCGTGCCCAGCGTATAGAAGAGGCCGCCACCGAACAGCCAACCGATGGTCCAGCCGTCGAGCGCGCCGATCAGCGGCTTGATTGCGACCAGCACCAGCCAGCCCATGGCGATGTAGATGCCGGTCGACAGCAACTTGAAGCGCCCGGTGAAGAACAGCTTGAACACGACGCCCGCCAGCGCCAGCGTCCAGATCGCTGCGAACAGTCCCCAGCCCCACGGCCCGCGCAGGCCGATGAGCGTGAAGGGCGTGTAGGTGCCCGCGATCAGCAGGTAGATCGCGCAGTGATCCACCACCTTCAGCCGGGCCTTGGCGACCGGATGCTGGATCGCGTGGTACAGCGTGGACGCGAGGTAGAGCGCCAGCAGGCAAATGCCGAATACGATCGCGCTGCCCAGTTGCCAGCCGTCGCCGAACAGCGCGGCGAGGGTGATCAGGACCGCGCCGCCGGCGAGCGCGGCGGTGGCGCCCAGGCCATGGGTCAGCGCGTTGACGAGTTCCTCGCGGACCGAATGCGGCTCGTCCGCCGCGGAAGGCCGCGCGGAGGGCGCAATGGGCGGCTCGACAGGAGCGGAGCCGTCATGGACGGAGCGTGCGGGGGGCATGGTTCGAGCATCCTAGCGCAGGCTGGAGTATTTGCTCTGATGTGGGCCGTCCCGTTCGCCCGGGCTGTGACGCGGCGCGCAGGATGCGCACGCCGTCGCGGCCCGCTCGTGCGCCGCGTCGCGCAGGATGCGCACGCCGTCGCGGCCCGCTCGTGCGCCGCGTCGCGCTCTATGATGGCCGGCAGAGCCAATCGCGTCGGGGACCGATGATCATCTCGCACCAGCACCGCTTCGTTTTCGCCGCCATTCCCAAGACCGGCACGCATTCGGTGCGGCAGGCGCTGCGCGAGCACATGAGCGAGGACGATCTCGAACAGGTCGGCCTGTTCGTCAACAAGCGGTTCCCGTTCGAGGAACTCGCCGCGATCAAGCACGGCCACATCACGTTGCAGCAGATCCGTCCGTTCCTCGGCGACGAGGCATTCGCGTCGTACTTCAAGTTCGCCTTCGTGCGTAACCCGTTCGACCGCTTCATCTCGTACTGCGCGTTCATGACGCGCGCCGACGGAGCGTTCCTGAAGAACCCGCAGCAGGTGATGCGCTACATCCTGCAGGACCCGCGCGCCCGGCAGCACATCCTGTTCCAGCCGCAGCACACGTTCGTCACCGGCGAAGATGGCGCGGTGCTCGCCGACCACGTCGGGCGCGTGGAGGACATGCAGGGGTCGTACGATCTGATCTGCGAACGCCTGAAGATCCCCGGGGCGACGCTCGGTCAGGTCAACAGCTCGCGCCGCGGCAGCTACCGCGATTACTACGACGATGCGCTGATCCAGGACGTCGCGTCCGTATACAGGCGCGACCTCGAACTGTTCGGCTACGAGTTCTGACCATGGCCACCACGACGTTCCCGCCCGCCGGCTTCAAACCGGAAGACATCCAGCCCAATCCGCGCAAGACGACATCGGTGCGACGCCTGGGCCATGTCGACATCGCACGCCTGCGCGAGGCGGTGCTCGCGCTGCCCGAGGCGACGTGGGACGCGGAGAACGCCGACAAGCCCAACCGCTTCGAAGCGCTCGATCGCACGCGCCACATCGTGTTCCGCTTCGTCAGCGACTTCCAGGACTGGCGCAAGCACTACGAACGGCCGCTGTGGTCGTCATGGCGCGAGCTGCTCGAGCCCGTCATGGCGCAGGCCGTGGCGCCGTACGGCTATGCGAACGCGGAATTCCCGCGCGTGATGCTCGCGCGCATGGCGCCGGGCGGCGTGATCAAGCCGCATCGCGACGCGAACCCGGCCGCGAAGTGGCCGCACAAGATCCACGTGCCGCTTCTCACCAACGACCGCGTCGTGTTCTTCATCGACGGCACCGGCTACCACTTCGTCGAAGGCGAGGCGGTGGAAGTGAGCAACATGGCCGTGCACGCCGTGGAGAACAACGGCGACACCGACCGCATCCACCTGATCTTCGAATACTTCGACGCGGACCAGACGATCCCGGACTGGGTGGGGAAGTTGCCGGCGCGGAAGTGACGCGCGCGCGTCAGCGGAACAGGTAGAACAGCCCCAGCACGATGACCTGCAGCGCGACGATCGCCATCATGGCCCGGCGGAACGCCGCCTTCGCCGTCTTGTGGCGGAACAACGCCATCGCCAGCAGGGCGCCCGGCGAGCCGCCGAGTAGCGCGAGCGTCAAAAGCGTCCGTTCCGGCACGCGCCGGCGCGTACCGCCCGCAATCGCCTTGTCGTAGGCGAACACGAGCACGGTGGCGGCGTTGAGCGCCAGCCACGCGGCCAGCCACCAAAGCGCCACCGGCGACATCAGTCGAACGCCGCCGCGTGCGCGTGCTCGCGCGTGGCCAGGAACGTCACGTCCGGCGCACGTTCCTGCGCCAGCTGCAGGTTCACGCGCGTGGGAGCGAGGTAAACCAGCTGGCCGGCCGCATCGAGCGCGAGGTTCATCGCGTTCTTGTCGCGGAACTCTTCCAGCTTCTTCTCGTTGTCGCAGCGGATCCAGCGGGCGGTCGCCACGCTGACCTGCTCGAAGCTCGCGTCCACGCCGTACTCGTCCTTCAGGCGGTACGCGACGACATCGAACTGCAGCACGCCGACTGCGCCGAGGATCAGGTCGTTGCTCATCAGCGGGCGGAAGAACTGCGTCGCGCCTTCTTCCGACAGCTGCGCGAGGCCCTTCTGCAGCTGCTTGAGTTTCAGCGGATCGCGCAGGCGCGCGCGGCGGAACAGCTCGGGCGCGAAGTTCGGGATGCCGGTGAAGCTCAGGTTCTCGCCTTCGGTGAACGTGTCGCCGATGGAGATCGTGCCGTGGTTGTGGATGCCGATGACGTCGCCCGGCCACGCGCTCTCGGCGATCTCGCGATCGCTCGCCATGAAGGTCAGCGCGTTGGCGAGCTTCACTTCCTTGCCGCTGCGCACGTGGAACGCCTTCATGCCGGCGCTGAACTTGCCCGAGCACACGCGCATGAACGCCACGCGGTCGCGGTGTTGCGGATCCATGTTCGCCTGGATCTTGAAGACGAAGCCGGTGAGCTTGGGCTCGTACGCGGCGACTTCGCGCGACGTGGTGGCGCGCGGCTTGGGCGAGGGCGCGTGCTCGACGAAGAAGTCCAGCAGCAGCTGCACGCCGAAGTTGTTCACGGCCGAGCCGAAGAACACCGGCGTCTGTTCGCCGGCCAGATACTTCGCGACGTCGAACGGATGCGAGGCGCCTTCGACCAGTTCCAGCTCGTCGCGCAGTTCCTGCAGCATCTGCGCACCGATGCGCGCTTCCAGCGCCGGGTCGTCGATGGACGGGAAGATCGTCGAATCCTGGCGCGTGAAGTTGCGGCCCTGTTCGTACAGGTGCACCTCGCCGGTGACCAGGTGCACCACGCCCTTCAGGCGCTGGCCCATGCCGATGGGCCAGGTGATGGGCGCGCACTGGATCTTCAGCACGCTTTCCACTTCATCCAGCAGCTCGATCGGGTTCTTGCCTTCGCGGTCGAGCTTGTTGATGAAGGTCATGATCGGCGTGTCGCGCAGGCGGCACACCTCCATCAGCTTGATCGTGCGCTCCTCGACGCCCTTGGCGACGTCGATGACCATCAGCGCCGAGTCCACCGCGGTGAGCACGCGGTAGGTGTCCTCGCCGAAGTCGGCGTGGCCCGGGGTGTCGAGCAGGTTGACGATGCTGCCCTCGTAGGGGAACTGCATCACCGAGCTGGTCACCGAGATGCCGCGCTCCTTTTCCAGCGCCATCCAGTCGGAGGTCGCATGGCGCGCGGCCTTGCGGCCCTTGACCGAGCCGGCCATCTGGATCGCACCGCCGAACAGCAGCAGCTTTTCGGTGAGCGTGGTCTTGCCCGCGTCGGGGTGCGAGATGATCGCGAACGTGCGGCGGCGGGCGGCTTCGAGGGAAACGTCGGACATGGCAACGGCGGGCGCGGACGGGCCGGAGACGGCGGTCCGCGGGTCGGTAGTCGGGAAGGGCGGGAATTATACGCGGCTGGCCCGGGCGGCCGTCGGGAGCAGGGCGGCCGGCGTTCGGGCACACGATATCCTGGCTGAAAGCCTGGCGATCCGAGCTCCGGGCTCGGCGTCCGGAGCTTGTGGCTCGGCCGTCCGAGCTCCGGACTCGGTGTTCGGAGCTGAGAGCTCGGCGGTTCAAGCTCCGAGCTCGGCGTTCGGAGCAAATAGCTCGGCGGTCGGGGCTCCGAGCTCGGCGTTCGGGGCAAATAGCTCGGCGGTCCGGGCTCCGAGCTCGGCGTTCGGGGCAAATAGCTCGGCAGTCCGAGCTCCGGACTCGGCGTCACGAGCAGACGGCTCGACGGTCCGAGCGAATTGCTCCGCCGCTCGAGCTCCGAGCTCGATGCCCAAGCCCCGTCAGACGGGCCGGAACCGAAAGTGTGCGCCCGCTCCCAATTCAGAACATCCCCGTTCAGCAGTTCCTAAAGCCCGGCCTATGCGTGCCGCTACCCGTCATGGATATTCGCATTCCGTATTTCCGGGGGTTGCAGTGCGCATCGTGATCGTGGGTGAGGACGCCGGCCGCGCCGGCGAATTCGAGGAGTCGCTGAGTTATTTCGATCTGGGCTGGAATGTGCAGTGGCTGGCCGAACCCGATGCGGCACTGTCGTCGGGCGAGCCCGTCGACGTCTTCATCTGCGGCCTGCGCCTGGGCGTCGTGCCGGGTCCGGTCCTGCTGAGCCAGGTGGCGGCGCTGCACCCGCAGGCGGTGCGCATCCTGCTGCTGGATCCGGACGAGGACAGCGGCAGCATGCAGGGCCTGGATTGCGCGCACCGGCTGCTGTCGCGACCGCTGGATGCCGGCGAGTTGATCGAGGCCATCGACAGCGTGGCCGAACTGCGCAACGTGCTGGGCAGCGAGGAACTCAAGCAGGCGGTGGGCCGCGTCGGCTCGCTCCCGCCGCCGCCGCGCCTGTACCTGGAACTCTCGCGCCTGCTGCGCGATCCGGATGCGAGCAACGCGGCCATCGCGCAGATGCTCTCGCAGGACCCGGCGATCGTCGCCAAGGTGCTGCGCCTGTGCAATTCGGCGTACTTCTCCGGCGGTCGCGAGATCACCGACATCCGCGCTGCGGTCACGCGACTGGGCCATCAGCAGCTGCTGCGCCTGGTGCTGGCCAGCGAGGCCTTCGGCCCGAACCAGCTGGCCGGGAAGGAACGCGAGGCGATCCAGGACCGCGCGCTGCGGACCTCGCGCCTGGCGCGTCGCCTGCTCGCGGGCCCGAGCGCCGAACTCGCTGCCACCGCCGGCCTGCTGGCGGAAGTCGGCAAGCTGCTGCCGGGCGTGTCCGACGGTTCGGAAGGTTCGAGCGGCCCGCACTACGCCGAGGCCGGTGCGTACCTCCTGGGCCTGTGGGGCCTGCCGATGCCGATCGTCGAAGGCGTCGCGTTCCAGCACCGCCCGGGTCGCCTGAAGGCGAGCGGCTTCTGGGTCGCCGGTGCCGTGCACGTGGCCTCGTCGCTGGTCGCCGGTGCGCCGGTGGACGAGGGTTACCTGCGAGGCGTCAATGTCCTGGACCGCCTGCCGCAATGGCGCGATCTGGTGGAGCCGTCGGCAGCGCAGGCCGCGTAAGCGGTTCGGTTTGAAGTGTTTGCGAAGGGGCGCGTCGGTGACGCGCCCTTTTTGTTTCTGCGCGCTCGCGACGCGTAGCGGTCGCTGCGGGCTGATGGGTTCCATATTCCGCTGGAATGACGAGGCGCGCTTCAAGCCCCTCTCCCACCGGGAGAGGGGTTGGGGTGAGGGGTAACGAAGCCGTAGCGGTGAACGAACGG
>NZ_QTJR01000010.1 GCF_003382285.1 Lysobacter soli | reverse complement strand
CGTCTGCGAGGGCGACGAGGTCGTCGCGTTCCTGCTGGCGTTCCGCGAGGGCGTCGCCTACGACAGTCCCAACTACGTGTGGTTCGCGCAGCGTTATCCGCGCTTTTTGTACGTCGATCGCGTCGTCGTCGCCGGCACGCACCAGGGGCGCAAGCTTGGTCCGCTGCTGTATCGCGACCTGTTCGACTTTGCGCGCGCGTCGGACGTCGACACCGTGACCTGCGAGTTCTACACCGTGCCGCCGAACGAGGCGTCGCGGCGTTTCCACTCGGCCTTCGGCTTCAGCGAAGTCGGCTCGCAATGGGTTGCCGACGGTCGCAAGCAGGTGTCGCTGCAGGTCGCGCGCGCGTGAGGCGAATCGCCCGCCAGTGACACGGCGGCGCAGCATGGCTCGGCTAGAATCGCGCGTCCTTTCGAAGCCCGAACGCCCATGTCGCCTCGCGTCCTCACCCTGTCCGTCCTCACCTGCGCGCTCGCGCTGGGTGCCTGCAAGCGCGCCGACACCCTGGCGCCCGGCGCGCCCGCGCCCGCAACCGCTCCGGCCACCTCGGCGAAGCCGACCGCGCCGGTCGACGACAACCTCAACGCCGTGCTCTGGGTGCAGACCAGCGCCGAATACCAGGCCGCGACCACGACCGTCTATCGCGCCGCGGCGGACAAGCTCGATGTCGCATTGAAGGAAAAGAACTGGGACGCGCTGGTCACCGGCGAACGCGGCAACGCGGCCACCGGCCTGCCGCCGGCCGTGGTGATGGATGTGGACGAGACCGTGCTCGACAACTCGCCCTACCAGGCCCGCCTGGTCAGCCAGGGCAAGGAGTACGACGAGGTCACCTGGGACGCCTGGGTCGCCGAGAAGAAGGCCAAGGCAGTGCCGGGCGTCGTCGAGTTCGCCAAGGCCGCGAGCGCGAAGGGCGTGACGATCCTCTATCTCTCCAACCGCGCGGTGCACCTGAAGGACGCGACGATCGCCAACCTCAAGGCCGTCGGCATGCCGGTGAAGGACGACAGCGTGTTCCTCGGCCTTGGCACCGTGGTGGAAGGCTGCGAGCAGAACGGCAGCGAGAAGGATTGCCGTCGCCGCCTCGCCGGCCAGCAGTACCGCGTGCTGATGCAGTTCGGCGACCAGCTCGGCGACTTCGTGCAGGTCACGGCGAACACGCGCGACGGCCGCGCGCAGCTGCTGGACGAATACGGCGACTGGTTCGGCGAGCGCTGGTTCATGCTCCCCAACCCGACCTACGGCAGCTGGGAGCCGGCGCTGTTCAACAACGACTGGGCCCAGCCGCGCGAAGCGCGCCGCGAGGCCAAGCGCGCGGCGTTGAACCTCGCGCCCTGATTTAGTTATTTGAAATCAACGGGTTGCAACGTATTTCTTGAGAGGTTGCATTAGGTTTGGAGGGCAGGTAGTCTGCCCTCCGTCCGGCGCGAGCCGGAGCCATGCCACAACTCGAAGTCCTCCGGCCCCGGCCGGATTTGAAGGAGGCCCCCGGCCTCCTTTTTCTTCGCCCGCGCGCCCACGCCGGCGACGGACGGTCGGTCTTTCCTTCGCCAGAACACATCGCCGTGATCCCGGATGCGCTTCGCTGTCCGGGCGGCACGATGCCGCTTGAACTGTGACGTCGGTTGCAATTCACGGACGCCGATTGGGCAAAGCCCTTCAGGAAGCTTCAGCCCGGCCGATGGAGCGAACAGGCGAACTACGCGCATAGAGGCGCAAGGAAAGGCCATGAAGCGAGTCAGAGTCACGGTGGGCGCCGTGCTCTGCGCAATGGTGGTAGTACTGGTAACGGCAGGCGCGAACGCGCACGCGGCCGGTGGCCGCATCACGTTCACGGGCAGCGTGGTCAACCCCACGTGCATGCCTGCCGCAATCCAGACCACTGCACAGACCGTGCCGCAACACCTTCGAACCCGATGCGACGGTTCGTCGAACCCCACCACCTACACGTTGCAGGTGGAACCCGCCGCGGCGCATTCGCGCTCGCAGCTGGTGAGCTACTACGCGGGCTATCTCCGCGACGCAGGCAACCAGAACGCGGTATGGGTGGCGACGCAGACCTACGACTGAACAGGAAGGTTTACGACCACGAAGCTCGCGGCTTTAGCTCTCGCGCCCGCGGGGTTCACTGGTAGGTCATGGTGAAGGTCAGCGTGCCGCGCACGTCGCCGGCGCTGATCGTACTGCTGCTGGTGCGGTAGTACTGGACGTGGAACGGCACGGACCACGCACCGTTGGGCGTGGTGCCCAGCGACTGGGCGACGGTGAAAGGCACCGGCGCCGATGCCGAGCCATTGAGCAGCTGGATGCCGATGTTGGCCGCGAAGCCCGTGCCGGTGGTCGGCGCGATGATGCCGGTGGGGTTGTTGAAGGGATTGGTCGCGGCGAACGTGATGCTCGCCGTGGTGCCGGACTGGCAGGTCAGGTTGATGTTGAAGCGCGTGCGGCCGGCGGTGGCGCCCTGCGTCTGCAGCGCGGCCGTCGTGACGGCCGGCAGCGTCACCGTCATGTTCTGGGAGCCGGTGTCGACAGTGCACCCCACCGAGGTGACCTGGGCGCCGCCGTTGAGCGTCACCGCCGTGCCCATCGGGCCGCTGCTGGCCGTGGTGCCGTACTCGTACCACCAGAACTGCATCAGTTGCAGGCCCTGCACCGTCCCGGGCGTGACGGCACCTGTCTTCACGAACTGCGCGGTGAAGGTCTGGGTGATCGTCGCGGTGCACCTGCGGTTGTTACCGCTGCCGGTACAGGTGCGGTTGAGCGCGCCGATTTCGAAGCCGGCCGTCGAATTGGGGCCGCAGCGCAGGCAGGCGCTTGCCGACGCCTGGTCCGGGCTGCCGGTGATCTTCAGAGCGATGCCGGCGATGCTGGTGTCGAAGAGGATGCCGTTGGCGCCGGTGTCGGCCGGGTCCCGCGCGGCGAGGTTGCCCGCCTGCACGTAAAGGTTGTTGCCCGACGTGTCGGTGGGCACGCCGGTGCAGTTGAACGTCATCGTCAGCGTGACCGGCGTACCCAGTGTCGTGCCGTTGGCCGCGTTGACCGGCACGGCCACGTTGCCCATCGTCAGGCTGCCGGAAGAACTCGTCGAACACGACGAAGTGGCCGCCAATGCACTGTTGGGCAGCGCCGCGTACAGGAAGCCGAGCATCAGCAGCGCCCAGCACACGCGGAACACGCGCATCAGCGTGGTGGTCTGGGCAACGTTCGGGGTCGGATCGGTCGTCATCGGAAGGTCCGGTCGATCACAGGCTGGCGGCGGCGAAGGTGACGGTCGGCGTGCAGCGCGCGTCGGTCGTCGGCAGGTCGGTGGCGGCGGCGCCGGGCTTCGGCTCGGGCGCCTGGTAGGTGAAGGTGCACTGCATCGGCTTGTCTTCTTCCTGCCAGCTGAGCGAGACGGTGCCTTCCTTCGTCGCGCCGCGGAGCAGCAGGCGGCCGCCCTGGCCGACGGTGCCTAGCGCGTGGCCCTGGATGTCGGTCACCTCGGCGCCGAACGGCACGGCGCGGCCGTCGGACATGCGCACGCGCAGCAGGAGGGTTCGACCGTATTCGGTATCGAAAGTGAGCATCGCCACGCCACCTGCCGTGGGCGCCACGCGGGCGCTGGTGGCGTTGAGCTGGACGTCCAGCGGCAGGCCCTTCGGATCCAGCTCCACGACGTTCATCTGATACGGCGAGAGGTACGGCACCAGCGCGTATCCGAAGCGATCGACCGTAACGCCAGGCGCGTTGACGACACGGGCGCCCTTGGCGTTGGGTGCATGCACCAGGGCCACGGTGTCGCCGGCGGGCTGGCCAAGCGTGATTCCGCCACGATGCGCGACGACGGTGCCGGAGACGCCCAGCGACGCCTGCGAGTAGCCATCGCCTTCGCCATAGGTTGCGTTGGCCACGGCCCATGGCGCGCGATAGCCGGCATTCACGCTGGCCGACGTGCCGATGGCATCGCTATGGGCGGCGCTCACGCCGTAGGTGAACTGATTGGCCTCGCCAGCGCTACCAGCAACGGTGAGCTGCGACTGGTTCTGGCCCTCGGTGTCGTGCACCAGTGCCGCGGTGGCCATCGGCGCACGCGGGCTGCTGCCCAAGGGCACGGTGACGTTGAGTGAGAACTGGTTGGCGTAACGACCCTGCAGGTCCCGCAGACGCGTGGCCGACACGCCGTAATTGAACCAGCGATAGTGATTGTTGTAGCCGACCTGGAACTGGGTGTCGGTGCCTTCGCGCGTCCAGTAGTCACGCGCCGACAGCGTCGCGTAGAGGTTGCCGCCGGACTGGCCGAGGCGCTGGTTGAGGTTGAGGTCGAAGCGGTTGCGCTGGCGCTGCAGCGCATCGGTATACGCCTGCAGGTCTGCGTTGCGGCCGTTCAGTAGCGCGTCGCGCTGTTCCGGCGTGAGCACGCCCACCAGATCGTCGTCCGGCAAGCCGTCGTCGACGGGACGCCCCAGGGCGAAATCGCGCGCGGCGAGCGCTTCGCGCAGGCTGTAGTAGCCGCCGGTGGAATAGCGGTAGGAGGCCAGGCTGAAGGATGTGCCGCTGCCCGGAATTATCTTGCTGTAGGTGGCGCGCAGGCTCTGGCCACTCTGCCGGTCCTGACCCGGCAGTTCGGTGCGCGCCAGCGTGAGGTCGAGCGCGATCGCACCGGCGCGCGTGTTGAGCGAGACGCCGCCGAGCGCGGCCCCGTAGCCCGTCGTGCCCAGGAAGCCGCCATAGCCGGTCACCATGTTGGTGAGACCGCGCTGCAACGTCGCCTGCACCAGCATGGGTTCGTCCTGCGACGCGTCCTCGCGCACGGTGCCCAGGGCGACGCCAAAACGCGAGGTGCCCGGGCGCAGCTGCTGCGGCACGGCGGCGTAAGGCACGGAGAACTCGCGCACCCGGCCATCGGCCTCGGTGACGGTGACTTCCAGATCGCCGCCGTAGCCGGTCGCGTAGAGATCGTCGATCGCGAACGACCCCGGCGACACCGTCGTTTCGTACAGCAGCACGCCGTTCTGGCGGATGGTGACGCGCGCGTTGCTTTCGGCCACGCCCCGCACGGTCGGCGCGTAGCCGCGCTGCGACTCGGGGAGCATGCGGTCGTCGGTTGCCAGCTGCAGGCCACGAATGCCGACACTGTCGAACAACTCGCCGGTCGTGTAGCTGTCGCCCAGGGTGACCTGAGCGCTCATCGAAGCGATGTCGCGACGGGCGTAGGTGGCGATCGACTCGTACTGGCGCGACGAGGACGCGCCAGCCACTGCCGACTGCCAGCTGTAGTTGCCGTCGTGGCGCAGACGCCAGGCGCCGAGGTTCAGGCCGGCATTGAGGCCGACGAAGCCCGACGTCTGTTCGAGCCCGCCACTGCGGCTGCGATACAGGTTCGCGTTGTAGTTGAGCAGGCCGGCGGTCACGCCACTGTTCCACTGATCCGGGCTGACGTAGCCCCGCGCGCGATAGCCGAGCCACGCTTGGGGCACGGTCACGTCCAGGCGCAGTTCGGTCTGGTCATAGATCGCGGTGGCGTCGGGAATGAGGTCGGAGATGGCGGCGCAACCGTCCGCCGCGTCCAGGCGCGCACGCGCTGCCTCGTCGAGTTTCGCGCGCGGCAGGCCGAGTCGGTCGAACATCGCTGCGGTGAAGCACGGCACAGCGCTTTCGTCCGGATTCGGCGCGACGAAGCGGACATCGGCCGAGCCCGACCACTGGCCGTCCAGATAAAGATCGAGGCGGTACAGCCCCGGAGACACCACGTTGCCGCGCTCGAAGCGCGAAAGATCGGCGGCCTGCTGCGCGCCACCGGCCAGCAGCGTCATGTCGAACTGGGCATCGGCCGGCGCGGCCGGCGCGGCGTACACGGTCGAACTGGCGAAAAGCGCGCACGCGATCGCGGTGCCGAGCAACGCACGGCTCGGCACCCGGAAGTCCGGCATGTGGTGGCCGGCGCGCTTCGTCACGGAGCGACGGCTCCGATGAGCGCGGTCGCCGCGCCGAAGTCGTTGACGATGGTGAAGCGCACCGCCGTGCCTGCCGGCGCAGCCGGGAGGCCTTCCGCGCGCAGGCGCAGTTCCGACATCGGGGCAACCATGCCGCTTTCGCTGGCGTAGGCCTTGCCGCCGACGTCGACCGCCAGATCGCTGATGGTTACGTGGTACGGGGTCGGATTGCTGACAAGAACCGATCCTCCCGAGACCTGGAAGCGCAGCTGCTCGGCCGCCTTCAACGGGTCGCCCTGCAGGCCTTCGGGACGAAAGAACAGCTTCAGGCGCGAACGCACCGCCAGCTGCATGTAGTTCTTGCCATCGGTCTCGAGCTCCGCCGGCTTCGGCGGTACTTCCAGCACGTTGAGCCAGAACAGCGATTCGCGGTCCGCAGGCAGCGGCTCGCGGGTGTAGAGGATGCGCAGGCTCTGGTCGCGCTGCGGCTCCATGCGGAACATGGGCGGCGTGACCAGGAACGGCGTATCCACCGAATCCGGGGTCGATTGCGGGTCGCCGCGATCGATCCACGCCTGCACCAGGGCCGGCGTCGTGTTGTCGTTGGTAAGGCGGACGGTGACCTCGCCCCCCTTCGCGGGAAGGATGACGCGCGTGCCGCCGATCAGCACGCTGGCGTGCAAGGCAGGTGCGAAGGCGCAGGCAGCGAGCAGCGCCGCGGCAGCGACGCGGAGGAAGATCGTCGTCATGGAGTTACCTCTGGAATCGGCCCGGGGGTGCCGAAGGCGGGCGAGGCCCGGAGGCCCCGCCCGCCGGGGGACTTACTGGTAGGTCACCGAGTAGATGACGCTCGTGCTCACCGTACCGGCAGTGGCCGGGGCGGTCGCGTAGTAGGCGGCGTAGTAGTTCAGCGAGCCGGCCGTATCGATGGTGAACTGCTTCGAGTTCTGGGCGGTCGGAGCGCCGGCCAGGTTGATGACCGAGCGGTCATCGTTGAACAGGCGGACCTGGACGTTCGTCGCGGTGCCCGCGTTGACCAGGTTGCCGTTGGCGGCGATCGTGGCACCCGGCTCGAAGTACGTGGTGACGCGGGTGTTGGTGCCGCAGCCGGTGAGGTTGATCGAGAACGGCTGGTAGCCGGCGACGGCGGCGGCCGCGCTCAGCGCGGTGGTGGCGACGGTCGGCAGCACGACAGCGACGGCGCCGTTGTTGGCGACCTTGCAGGTCGTGGTGCTGACGCTGCCGGTGACCGTGATCGTGCCGTCGGCAGCGAAGGCCGGGGCGATGGAGACCAAGCCGGCGGCAGCGGCGGCGACGAGGAGGATCTTCTTCATGAGTGCTAAGCCCTTGGAGTGAATAAGGTCCGGCGCGTGGCAGGACGCTTGCGCCGGCGAAGTGCCGGGTCAGGGCTTGGAAAGCAGAATCTGTGCCAACGGTCTCAAAACGCGTTTCGACCCGTTAGGAATGGGTGAAGCAGCTGATTCCGCCAATCCTGAACGAGATTTCGATCACATTTTCCGAAGCTGAAGACGCATTTCGACAGTTCGCGTCACTTTTTGACCCAAAGAATGTGACGCCATGCCGGTATTTCGACGCGCGCATCCACATTTCCAATCCGGGACGGCCTTGGCTTGCCGGCTTCCAGTCACGCCGCCAAGATGCCGCGAGCGACTTGGGGGAAGCCGCATCCGCATGAGACCGATAACCCGCGCCACCGCCGCGCTGACGCTGCTGGCCGCCCTCATGGCGGCCGGATGCCAGCGCGCGCCCGCGCCGGTGGTCGAGCCGACCCCGACCGAACCCACTCAGGCGGTCGAACAACTGATCCGCGACCTGCGCCGCAACGACCTGGTGAGCTACTCGCGCCACGCCGTCCCGCCGGAGCTGCACGCCCGGCTCGACACCGCCTGGAACGAAGGCCGCACGCGCTGGCCGCTGACCGACCTCCCGCTCGACGACCGCCTGCCCGCCTTCATCGACTCGCTGTCGGCTCCGGGCGCCGAGAAGCAGCTGCTGACCGTCTACCAGCGTCAATTTTCCGGCGCGAACGCCGAGCTCCGCTCCGCTGCGGCCACGCTGGGACTGTTCGCGACGCAGTATTTGCGCGCGGAAGGCGATTACAGCGACGACGAACGCGCGCACTACGTGCAACTGGTGAGCGCGATCAGCCGCTGGGCGCAGAAGGCGCCGCTGGGCGACGTGCAACTCGCGCGCCAGACGATTCCCTCGCTGGTCGCCGGCGCTCGCCAGACGGGCCTGGCCGGCGGACCGTACCGCTTCCGCCAGCTGGGCATGCGCCATAGCCTGGAGCGCATGGGCCCGTTCTTCGAACGGATGAAGCGCGTGGTGAAGGTGTACGGGCTGGATGTCGATGCCGACCTCGCCACCGCGCGCGCCAGCCTGATCGCACGCGAGGGGGAGCGCGCCCGGATCCGCCTGCAGTACACGCTGGCCGGCAAGCCGATCGAGGCCGAGCTGGCGGTCGAACGTCGCGACGGCCACTGGTACCTGACCGACGCCCTGCGCCACGCCGAGGCCGAAGCCGCGCGCTCGGCCAACGGCGCGGCCCCCAGGCCGGCGACCGATGAGAATGCGCCCGTCGCCGCCGCCGACAAGGCCACGCAAGCGGCGCCGCCGGCAGCCACGGACGCCCCGTCCGCCGCCACCGCGC
Organism: Lysobacter soli; assembly: GCF_003382285.1. Classification (GTDB taxonomy): domain Bacteria; phylum Pseudomonadota; class Gammaproteobacteria; order Xanthomonadales; family Xanthomonadaceae; genus Lysobacter_J; species Lysobacter_J soli. Next base: position 164,492 of record NZ_QTJR01000010.1, on the reverse strand, counting down.
CCTGAACGCGCAAGGCCGCAAGGGCATAATGCCCGCGATGCCGAACCAGACGCCCCTGCCTTTCCCGGACGCCGACAAGGACGCGACGACCGCCGCTTCGCCCGCCCGAGAGGATGCGGCGACGACTCCTTCTGTCCCGCCGCCCGACGCCGAAGCGCCCCGCGAGCCCGAAGCCGCGGAGCCGTCCACGTCCGGATCCGGCGCCGACCCGGCGCAGACCGAACTCCCCATCGACGCCGCCAGCCACGTTCGCGATGACGACCGCGGTCGTCGCCCGGGCGGCCCGCGTCGTCCGTCCGTGCGTCGCCCATGGTGGGCGAAGCTGCTCGGCCGGATCATGGCGCCGTGGGTGCAGGTCACCGTCGAACCGCGCAATCCGGCGGCCGAGATCCCCGAGGAATGGAGCGGCCGTCCGGTCTGCTACGTCCTCGAGGACTACGGCCTGTCCAACGCGCTGATCCTCGAACGCGCCTGCCGCGAGGCCGGCCTGCCCTCGCCGCTGCAGCCGCTCCCGGGCGATCCGCTCAAGCGCAAGCGCGCCTACCTCGCGCTGTCGCGCCGCAACGTCAACACGCTGACCCAGCTGCAGCAGTCGCTGGGCACCGCACCGCCGTCGCGCAAGACGCATTCGGGCTCGCTCGCGCACCTGCTCGACGCGCACCGCGCCGATCCGTCGATGGACGTGCAGCTGGTGCCGGTGTCGATCTTCGTCGGCCGCGCGCCGGACAAGAACAGCGGCTGGTTCTCGGTGCTGTTCTCGGAAAACTGGACGCTGGTCGGCCGCTTCCGCCGCTTGCTGGCGATCGCGCTCAACGGTCGCGACACGCTGGTGCGCTTCGCCCCGCCGGTGAGCCTGCGTGCGATCGTCGACGAAGGCCTGCCGCCCGAACGCACGGTGCGCAAGCTCTCGCGCGTGCTGCGCGCGCATTTCCGCCGCATCCGCGCGGCGGTGATCGGCCCCGACCTGTCCACGCGCCGCCTGCTCGTCGACCAGGTGCTGGCTTCGCCCACGGTGAAGGACGCCATCGCCGACCAGGCCGCGCGCGACAAGAGTTCGCTCGCCGACGCGTGGAAGAAGGCGCACGGCTTCGCCTACGAGATCGCGGCCGACTATTCGCATCCGGTCGTGCGTTCGGCGAGCTTCCTGCTGACGCCGGTGTGGAACCGCATCTACCGCGGCGTGCTCGTCCACCACCTGGACAAGCTGAAGGACGACGCGCCCGGTTTCGAAGTGGTCTACGTGCCCTGCCACCGCAGCCACATGGATTACCTGCTGCTGAGCTACCTGCTGTACACGCGCGGCATCGTGCCGCCGCACATCGTGGCCGGCATCAACCTCAACCTGCCGGTCGTCGGCACGCTGCTGCGCAAGGGCGGCGCGTTCTTCATCCGTCGCAGCATCCGCGGCAGCGCGCTGTATTCGGCGGTGCTGAGCGAGTACGTCGCGCAGCTGGTCGCCGGCGGCTATTCGATCGAGTACTTCGTCGAAGGCGGCCGCTCGCGCACGGGCCGCCTGCTGCCGCCGAAGGGCGGCATGGTCGCGATGACGGTGCGCGCCTTCGTGCGCCAGCCCACGCGCCCGGTGCTGTTCCAGCCGATCTACATCGGCTACGAGAAGCTGATGGAAGGCAACAGCTACCTCGACGAGCTGTCCGGCAAGCCGAAGGAAAAGGAATCCATCTGGCAGTTGCTGATGGGCATCCCGAAGGTGCTGCGCAGCAACTACGGTCAGGTGGTGGTGAACTTCGGCGAGCCGATCCGCCTGGGCGACGTGCTCGCCGAGCACGCGCCGGACTGGGACGGCGCGCCGGTCAGCGACGAGGAAAAGCCGGCGTGGCTGTCCGACACCGTGGACGCGCTCGCGCAGCGCATCCAGGTGAACGTCAACCGCGCCGCTGACGTCAATCCGATCAACCTGCTCGCACTCGCCCTGCTGTCCACGCCCAAGCACGCGATGGGCGAAGGCGACCTGCGCGCGCAGATCCAGCTGAGCAAGACGCTGCTGGCCGAGTTGCCGTACTCCGACCGCGTCACGGTGACGCCGCACCCGGTCGAGGAAATCATCGCGCACGGCGAGGAAATCAACGTCCTCACCCGCACCAAGCATCCGCTCGGCGACGTGCTGGGCGTGAGCGGCGACAACGCGGTGCTGCTGAGCTATTTCCGCAACAACGTGCTGCATCTGTTCACGGCGGCGTCATGGATCGCCTGCTGCTTCCAGAACAACCGCCGCATGAGCATCAACGGCGTGCAGCGCCTGGGCCGCAGCGTGTATCCGTTCCTGCAGGCCGAGCTGTTCCTGCCGTGGACGGAGGAGCAGTTCGCCGAGCGCCTCAACCGCACCATCGACGTCTTCATCCGCGAAGGGTTGCTGGAAAAGATCAGCGACGACGAAGGCGGCATCCTCGCGCGCAATTCCGGCCAGAGCGACGAGGTGTTCCGGCTGCGCGCGATCGGCCATTCGCTGCAGCAGGCGTTCGAGCGCTACTACATCGCCATTTCGGTGCTGGTGAAGAACGGCCCGGGCACGCTGACGGCGGCCGAACTGGAAAGCCTCTGCCAGCTCGCGGCGCAGCGCCTGTCGCTGCTCTACGCGCCGGCCGCGCCGGAGTTCTTCGACAAGACGCTGTTCCGCGGCTTCATCCAGAAGCTGCGCGAGATGCGCCTGGTGTGGCCGGACGAGAACAGCAAGCTCGCCTTCGACAGCCGCCTGGACACGTGGGCGAAGGACGCCAAGTTCATCCTCGGCCGCGAACTGCGCCACACGATCGAGAAGATCAGCCCGGAAAGTGCGAAGCCGGCGGCTGCGGTTGAGGTGGGGGGCGGGGCGGCGTAGCGGAGCCGCGGTGGCTTACGTTGCTGCTGTTGCTGTTGCCACTGCTCTTGCTGTTGCTGTTGCTGTTGCTGTTGAACAGCCTTCTACGTTGCTAGCCCCGAAGGGCGCCGCACAGGATGTGCGGCGGTGAGCGCTGAGCCATGGATGGCGAATCGCGAACGCGCCCTTTCTCGCCCCGGTCGCAGGATTGGGTTGGACTTGTACGCACTTTCTTTGGGTTACTTTTCTTTGTGCGAGCAAAGAAAAGTGACCCGAGCGCCGCAGGCGATCGGAAGCTTGGCGGGTGATTCTTCTTTGCTCTTACGCCTTGTTGGTAAAGCGTGGAAAGTCCATGGATGGTGCCGCCGTTCGGCGGCCCAGAAGCGGCACGCCTTCGCGGGAATGACGAGCAACAGCAAGAGCAAGGCCAACGGCGACGGCGACGGCGACCTCAAGATGGATTCCAGCTTTCGCTGGAATGACGATGAGGTGGGTCGCCGACACGAGAGTGCCCCGAGGTTACGGGCCTGGATCCCGGCTTCCGCCGGGATGACGGAGAGGTTGTTCACCCGCCGTGGAGTGCCCGGACGCTGCGGGCCTGCGTCCCGGGTTGCGCCGGGATGACGTTGAGACGGACTCCAGCTTTCGCTGGATGACGGTGATGTGGTTCACCGCCATCGGATTGCTAGGACGCTACGGGCCTGGCTCCCGGCCTTCGCCGGATGACGGTTGGAAGGGTTCTAACGTCAGCGGAAACGACGGTTGCGAAAGAACCACCGCCGCGCGACAAACCTCACACCAGCGCCGCGCGCCCCTCATCCGGGCAATGCACGAAATTCACCGGAATCCCGTGCGCGCCCAGCACGGCGGCGATCTGCCGCTGGCGTGCCTGGAAATGACGGTGCTGCGCTTCCAGCTTCGCGCGGCATTCGGGCGTGTCGCAGGGCGCTTCGGTGGCGTAGCGCGTCTTCCACGCGCGCGGCTCGAACATCGCGATGCGTGCCTCGCCGCTGGTGTAGTGCACCAGCGGTTCCGGCGGCGCGTCGAGCCAGTGCTCGCCTTCGGGCTGCAGCAGCGCGGTTTCCAGCAGCGGCCACAGTTCGGCCAGGCCGGCGTGGTCGTACTGCATCGCCATCATCGCGGCCAGGTCGTGCACCGTGAGGTAGCGCGCGTGTTCGACCTGCACGCCGAAGGCCTGCTGCGCCGCCAGCGCGGTCGCCGCGCCGGCCATGCCGCGCTCCAGCAGTTCGCGTTCGAAGGCCTCGCCCACGCGCGCCGCGACGGCTTCGCTGCCGCCGAGCACGAACGGAACGAGGCGGAACGGGCCGCCAAGGTGATCGGTCGACGGCGTCAATGCGCCAGGCAGGTGCGCGTCGTGCGCGCCGAACGCGATGACCCGCCCCGCATCCGGCGCGACGCCGGCGCGCGGAGCGCGGGCGGCCAGCTGGTCGAGTTCGCGATGCAGCGGCCAGCCCGGACGCAGCAGCTCGACCGGGTCGTAATGCGCACCGACGGTGATCAGGTCCAGCGACGCCGCTTCGGGCACGAAGCCGGCCAGGTCGGCCGCGATCAGTTCCGCCAGCGCGCCCACTTCGGCCTGCGCCAGCGCCTGCCGGTGGACCGGCGCATCGCCGCGCAGTTCCAGGGCGAGCGCCCCGAGCACGTGGAGGGTGGCGGGCGGCGTAGGCATGGCGATCTGCGCTGGAGTCATGGCTTCCGGTATCGAGGATACGGTGGCGTGTGGTCGCCCGCGGGAGCCGGCGGTACACTTCAGGGCCATTATGCCCGCCCGGGTGTAAAGGCCCCGGCGACTTCCCCCTTTCCGAGTTTTTCGCGAGGTGTAGCGATGCGTCCTGCCCGTCCCGTTGCCGTGCTCGGCGGCGTCCGTATCCCGTTCTGCCGCCAGAACACCGCCTATTCGGACGTCGGCAACCTCGGCATGTCCGTGCGCACGCTCGGCGCGCTGGTCGAGAAGTTCGGCCTGCACGGCCAGCAACTGGGCGAGGTCGCGATGGGTGCGGTGATCAAGCACTCGAGCGACTGGAACCTCGGCCGCGAAGCCGCGCTGTCCTCGGGCCTGTCGCCGCTGACGCCGGGCATCACCCTGCAGCGCGCGTGCGGCACCTCGCTGGATTCGATCATCACCATCGGCAACAAGATCGCCGCCGGCCAGATCGACGTGGGCGTGGGCGGCGGTTCGGACACGACGTCCGACGTGCCGATCGTCTACGGCCGCAAGCTGCGTCACCGCCTGCTGGAGGCCTCGCGCGCCAAGACGCCGCGCGACAAGCTGGCCGCGTTCAAGGGCTTCCACCTGCGCGAACTCAAGCCCGAATTCCCGGGCGTGGCCGAGCCGCGCACCGGCAAGTCGATGGGCGAGCACTGCGAGGACATGGCCAAGCAGTGGAACATCTCGCGCGATTCGCAGGACGAATGGGCGCTGTCCTCGCACCTCAAGCTTGCCGCCGCGTACGAGCGCGGCTTCTTCAACGACCTGGTCGTGAGCTTCCGCGGCGTGGCGCGCGACAACATCCTGCGCGCCGACAGCACGCTGGAGAAGCTGGCCTCGCTGAAGCCGGCCTTCGACAAGACCTCCGGCCGCGGCACGCTGACGGCGGGCAATTCGACGCCGCTGACCGACGGCGCGGCGGCGTGCCTGCTGTCCTCGGACGAATGGGCGCGTTCGCACGGCCTGGAACCGCTGTGCTACCTGCGCGACGCGCAGGTCGCGGCGGTGGATTTCGTGCACGGCGAAGGCCTGCTGATGGCGCCGACCGTCGCGGTGCCGGAGATGCTCAAGCGCAACGGCCTGACCCTGCAGGACTTCGACTTCTACGAAATCCATGAGGCCTTCGCCGCGCAGGTGCTGTGCACGCTGCGCGCGTGGGAGAGCGAGGACTACTGCAAGGCCCGCCTCGGCTTGGATGCGCCGATGGGCCGCATCGACGTGGCGAAGATCAACCCGAACGGTTCCTCGCTGGCGGCAGGTCACCCGTTCGCGGCGACCGGTGCACGCATCGTCGCCACCGCCGCGAAGGAACTGAAGCAGCGCGGCGGCGGCCGCTGCCTGGTGTCGATCTGCACTGCCGGCGGCATGGGCGTGGTCGCGATCCTGGAGCGCTGAGCGTCCTTGCTGGCCGCCCGGCCGTGTCGCGGTCCGGGTGCGCCAGTGTCATGACGTCGCGCGCCAGTCTTTCCGTCTCGCGCGCCAGTGGGCGGGACTCGCGTCCCAGTCTTTTTGCCTCGCGCGCCAGGTTCGAAGACTCGCACGCGAGTGTTTTTTTCTGGCGTGCCAGTCTTTCTGGCTGAAGCGCCAGCCGTTTTACCTCGCGCCCCACTCTTTTCGACTCGCGCGCCAGTGACTTGGCCTGATGCGCCAGTGTCTGCGACTCGTGCGCCAGTCTTTCTGGCTGGCGCGGTCGTTCCGACCCCGTCGAACTGGAACGGAGTTTGCACAATCTGTCCTTTCGGGCCTAGGATCGGTGCGCGGGCCAGGCGGTGTGGGGACACCGTCGGCGATGCGGTCCGCGAACGCTCCCAGCGGGCGTGTGCGCTGGCACTGCGGTTCGAGGGGAAATCGATGGGGACGTTGAATCCGTACCAGCCGCCTGTGTCGCGGCTGAGCGAAGCGCTGTCCGCGGAACTCGGTGGCGACTGCTGGCGCGACGGCAAGGACCTGGTCGTCCGGCCGGGCTGCACGCTGCCCGGCCGCTGCATCAAGTGCAATGAACCGGCGGAACTGCCACTCCGACATGCGCGCTTCTACTGGCATCACCCCGCGCTGTACCTGGTGGTGTTTGCCGGCCTGCTGCTTTATCTCGTCATCGCGCTGTTCGTGCGTCGCCGCACGCCGGTGACGCTGGGCCTGTGCGCGCGCCATCTGCGGCGGCGTCGCGCGAACCTCGCCGTGGCGTCGGTGGGCGCGATGCTGGGCCTGGGCGTCATCGCGATGGGCGTGCAACGCGACGTGTTGCCGGTGACCTTCGCGGGCATCGCGTTGATGCTGGCGAGCCTGATGTTCGGCATTGTCGGCTCCCGCCTGCTGGTGGTGACGCGCATCGGCGAGAACTACACACGCTTCCGCGGCGCGGGCGCGGACTTCCTGGCGACGCTGCCGGCGTTTTATCGGACGCGGTGAGGCTCCCGCCAGCCTGCCCTCACCCCAACCCCTCTCCCGCAGGCGGGAGAGGGGCTGAAGCGCACGCGTCGTCATTCCGGCGAAAGCTGGAATCCAGCTTGCTTCTATGTGCGGAGCACCGAGCAACAGCGCAGCGCTGTGCGGCAAAGGTCGTTCGCCGTTGACGCTTCGTTGCCCCTCACCCCAACCCCTCTCCCGATGGGAGAGGGGCTAAAGCGAGCGCTGTGCGGCAAAGGTCGTTTGCCGTTGACGCTTCGTTGCCCAACCCCTCTCAGCTCTGCACTCCCTTCGGTCGCCGATGGGAGAGGGGCTAAAGCGCACGCGTCGTTCCAGCGAAAGCTGGAATCCATTCGCTGTTGCTGTTGCGGTCGAACAGCCTATTCGTTGCTGGCCCCGAAGGGCGCCGCACAGGATGTGCGGCGGTGAGCGCTGAGCCATGGATGGCGAATCGCGAACGCGCCTACTCGCTTGCCGGTCGTAGGATTGATCTGGGCAAATGGAAGGCCCTTTCTTTTGGTTACTTTTCTTTGGGCAAGCAAAGAAAAGGGACCCGAGCGCCGCAGGCGATCGGAAGCTTGGCTAGTGATTCTTCTTTGCTCTTCGACGCTGCGCGTAAAGCGTGAAAAGTCCATGGATTCCCGCCTTCGCGGGAATGACGAGCAAGAGCAAGGGCGACGGCAGCGGCAGCGGCAGCGGCAAGATCAAGATGGATTCCAGCTTTTGCTGGAATGACGTTGAGGTGGGTCACCGACGCGAGAGTGCCCGCACGTTACGGGCCTGGGTCCCGACTTTCGCCGGGAGCCGCTGGGAGCGAAGCCAACCTTCGCTGAAATGACGGCAATGCGGACGCGAGCCGCACCCGCGGCGAACTACTCCACGAAACGGACACGTCGGCGTGCATCACTCCCGCAGCCGCGGCACTCCATGCGCGTCGCGCTCCTCCACGACCGCCTGGTCGAAGATCGTCTGCCGCATGTCCCGTCCCGGCAGCGGCTGCGTCGCTTCGCCGCGCGCGGCGCGCAACGCGTTGGCGTAGCAATGGCGGGCCAGCTTCTCCTCGCCAGACGCCGCGAAGCCATCGCCGAGTTCCTCCCACGCCTCGCTGTTGCCGCCCTGCGCCAGCGCGCGATGCAGATATTGCTCCGCCTGCGGCCACTGGCCCTGCGCGCGCGACAGGCGCGCCAGCGTGAGCAGCAGCGCGGGGCTCGCCGGATGCGCGGGCAACCAGCGTTCGGCCGTGGCGCGGCGTTGTTCGAATCGGTTTACCGGCAACCGTCCGTACAACGCGGCGAGCGATTCGTCCCATTGAGCGTCCAACGCCTGCTCGATGCTTTTCGACGCTGCTTCGTCCCAGCGCATCGCGGCGGCGCGCTCGGCGTAAGCGGCCACGGCAGCGGGATCGTTGCGAAGCGGCTTGGGCAAGGCTTCCCAGCGATCGGCGAGCACGTTCGCGTCGGCCGCCTCGCGCAACGACGCGGCGGCCCACTGCGCTTCCAGCGCGCCGAGGCGCTCGTTCGACAATGCCTGCTGCTGGCGAAGCGCGCCCAGCGTGCCGTAGGCCTCGCCGCTGCGGCCGAGCGATGCCAGCGCTTCGCCGCGCAGCACGAGCCCGCGCGGCGGCAACGGCGTCGCCGACGGCGCATCGAGGATCGACAGCGCCTCGCTCGCACGGCCCTGCGCCAGCGCGAATTCGGCTTCGGCAATCGCGCGCGAGGCCGGATTCGCCGTGCCGATCGCCGTCAGGTGCGCACGCGCCGCGGTTTCGTCGCCGCGCGCCATCGCCGCACGTGCCGCGCCGATGCGACCGACGGCCAATGCGTCGGGTTCCTGCGCGGCCTGCTCCAGCAGTTTTTCCGCGCGCGTCCATTCGCCGCGATGCACGGCGTCGACGCCGTCGATCAATCGCGCGCGCGACTGCTTGCGGCGATGGCGGCGCATCGCCACGAACGGCAGCGTCGCCAGTTTCCACAGCAGCCACAACACGGCGAGCGCCACGACCAGCAGCGCGATCGCCTTCGGAACATTCGTCGTGTAGTCGTTGCCGCCGTAGCGCACGAGCACGTAGCCCGGATCGAGCACCAGCAACTGCGCGACCAGCGCGCCGACCAGCGCCAGAACGATCCAGAACAGCACGTTGCGGAACAGGTTCATGGGCGGCTCCTTGTCGCGGGGTCGTCGATGTGTTCGTGCGTGCCGGGGCATCCGGCGATGCGCGCGGGGGAGGTTGCGATCAACCCGCGGCGCGCAACTGGCGCAGCTGCTGCAGTGTGCTGCCCAGCGTCGGAAGCGTGAGTGAAAGCTCACGGCCGGCGATTTCGCGCAGCTTCGCGCGCTGCTGGTCGAGCATGGGCGACGGTGGCCACAGCCGCGTCATCCAGCCTTCGGCGCGTTGCAGCGCCTTGCGGAAACCAGCGTCGTCCCGGCGTTCGGCGGCGGCGCGCGCCAGCGAGATTTCCAGCTGCAATCCCGACGCCGCGGCGATGCGATCGGGGGGCTGCACGGCGACGGTGCGATCGCTCGGCTGTACGTCGATCAGCGTCGCGAATGCACGACGCCACCACGGCGCATCGGATGGCAACGTGGACTGCGCTTCGACCGGCGCGGTGCTGATCGTCTGCGCGAACGCATCCAGTTCGGCCATCGCACGCACGCGCGGTTCGACGCCGAGGGCATCAACACCCGCGCGTTCCTGCTGCAGCGTCTGGCGCAGGCTCAGGTACGCCGGATCGTCGATGCCGTCGAGCACGTTGCCCGCAAGCACGTACGCACGGCGCGCGCCTTCCAGGTCGCCGGCGATCAGCAGGCGTTGCTGCGCCATGTTGAGCAGCAGTTCGGCTTCGTCCAGGCGCAGCGCCTGTTCGCCGTGGCGGTTGGGATCGGCGAGCTTGGACACGGTGTCCTCGATCAGCGACGAACGCTGGCCGATACCGAGCACTTCATCGCGCAGCACGCGGTTGGTCGCGTCGGCCTGCTGCAGTCGCTGCAGCTGCGAGCGCTGGTCGCGACGGATCGAATCGATGCGACCTTCCACCGCGTCCAGGCGCTGGCCGGCATCGAGCTGCTGCTCGCGGTCGCGCTCGTTGCGCGCCTGCCACTGCGTCCATCCCCATGCGCCGGCGATGACGGCGAGCACGACGACGATCAGCCACGCGATCCAGCCCCGCGAGCGGCGGGCGGGCGGCGTGGTCGGGGCGGGAGGGGACACGGTCGACACGGCTGACTCGGCAAAGCGCGGAGGGCGCCATGCTACCGGATGGCGACGCGCGTCACGCCGCGGGCGTGCCGGCCGCCGCAGCGACGAGGTCGGCCGGACGCGCGCTGCGCGCGATGACCACGTCGGTGAAGCCGTGGGTACGTGCGATGTCGGCCAGACGCTCGCTCGCGGCGACGACCTGCGCGCGGCGCAGGCGATCGAGCACTAGTTCGGGAAGCGCATCGACGACGAGCTGGAGCGCTTCGGCGCTGGAGAGCGCGAGCTTCGCCGGCGCGTCCAGTTCGGCCAGACGGGCGAGCGAGCGCGGCGAAGGCGCGACGGCGATGCGTTCGTATACATCGGCGCGGATCACGCTTGCACCACGTGCTTCGAGTGCGGGGATCAGCACGCCGCGCCCACCGGGCGCGGTGACGAAACCGACCGTTTGCCCGGTCAGTTCCGCCAGTCCGGGCAGCGACAACAGCCCTTCGCTGTCCATGCGACGCGGGGCTTCCACATCGGCGACACCCGCGCGGCGAAGCGCGATCGCCGTGCCTTCGCCGACCGCGAACCAGCGCTGTCCGGGCAGCGCGCGCAACGGTTGCAGGCGTCGCGCCGCACGCACCGCGACGGGACTGGTGACGACCACGCGCGGTGCGGCCAACGCTTCGTGCAATCGTTCTCGTGTGGTTTCGTCGTCGCGCAGATGGAGGCGCCAAGGCGAGATCGCGATCAAACCCGCACCCGCGGAAGCGGCCGCAGCGCGCATCGGCGCGTGCTCGCCGCGTGCGCGCAGCGAGATCACGTACCATCCGGGCGTCGCGGGAGCGGGCATCGCACCAGCATAGCCGTCCCGCGCGTCCCCCATTCCCGGCCCTCGCATGACTTCCGATCCACGCGCCCTGCATCCGTACGCCGACGCACTCGCCCGCCTGCATCACCACTACCAGTCGATGCCGCCGGTCGCGGCTATGGACGTGTCGGTCGCCGATTACGACGGCTATCGCCTGCGTCTGCATGCGCCTCTGGCCACGCATGTCAACGACAAGGGCTGCGCGTTCGGCGGCAGCCTGGCGTCGATGATGACGTTGGCGTCCTGGGGCCTGGTGTCGCTGCACGTCGAGGAAGCGGGGCTGGAGGCCGAGGTGTTCGTCGCCGACAGCCAGATCCGCTACCTCGCGCCGCTCTTCGCCGACCTGGACGTCGAAGCCGAACTTGCGCCGGATGCCGCATGGCCCGGCTTCATCGCCACGCTGCGCGAACGCGGCCGGGCGCGCATCGGCCTGGTCGCCCGCGCGAAGCTGCCCGACGGCGGAATCGCGACGGAGTTCACCGCCCGCTATGTCGCCATCGCCAAGCCGCGCGCGGCGGGCGCGATCAGCGGCTAGCATGGGCGCTCGAATCGAGGGGAACGCGATGCGCCTGACCAAGACCCTGCTGCTGGCCGTGCTGGCGCTGCTGCTCGTGGCCACCGCGCCCGCCTTCGCCCGCGGCAAGATGGACCAGCTGCAGGCCAACCAGTACGCATGGTCGGGCGCGATCCGCTGGGGCGACTTCGAGGGTGCGCTGAGCCTGATCGAACCGGGCTACCGCGAGGCACACCCCGTGTCGGACCTGGAGCTCAAGCGCTACGAGCAGGTCCAGATCACCGCCTATCGCGAGCGCAACAGCTCGGCCGACAAGAAGGGCGGCATCGCGCTGCGGGACATCGAGATCGGCGTGGTCAACCGCCACACGCAGGCCGAACGCACGGTCCGCTACCGCGAGGAATGGCGCTGGGACGAGGCGTCCAAGAACTGGTGGCTCGTGTCCGGCATGCCCGACCTGTGGGATGGCGAGTAACAAAACGCGCTGTTTTGCGCCGCCGCCGCCACTGGGCGACAATCCCGGCCCCGTTTCCTGCGCCGTGATGCCGTGACTTTCCAAGACCTGCTGGCCTTCGCCGAGCGCCACCTCTACCTCTCGCTCGGCCTCGTCGGCCTGACGGTGGCGATCCTCTACACCGAAGTCGCGCGCCTGTTCCGCGGCTACAAGGCGCTGCGCCCGGCCGAGCTGACGGGCCTGATGAACCGCGAGAACGCGCTGGTGGTCGACCTGTCGGCCAGCGCCGACTTCGAGAAGGGCCACATCGCCGGCAGCAAGTCGGTGCAGCCCAGCCAGTTCGATCCGGAGAGCAAGCTGCTCGCCGGCGCGAAGGAACTTCCGGTGGTGGTCGTCTGCCGCAACGGCCAGGGCTCGGCCGATGCCGCCAAGCGCCTGAAGAAGGCCGGCTTCAAGCACGTGTACTGGCTCGACGGCGGCATCGGCGCCTGGCAGGCGGCCGACCTGCCGCTGGTGAAGGGTCGCGCCTGACGCGCGATTCTTGCCGCGCTCGGCGGGGTTGATCGCCGTCGCGCACGCCCCAACACCGTCCTTGGGGACCGGCCCTGGTGGCTCGTCGGGGCGCCTTCGCCCACGCATTCTGAACAGCCGGGCACGTCGTGAACGCGTGCCATAATCGACCACTTACCGCAATTTCAACGCTTGGAGCACGAGAGATGTCCGAAGAAAACGTCAACGGCAATGCCGCGTCCGCCGAAACCAACGGCCCGGCGTTCACCGTCGAGAAGATCTACGTCAAGGACGTCTCCTTCGAGGTTCCGGGCGGTCCGGCGATCTTCAACGAGCAGGCGCAGCCGCAGCTCCAGATGAACCTCAACCAGAGCGTGCAGCGCCTCAACGACAACGCCTTCGAAGTCGTCCTGGGCATCACGCTGACCTGCTCGGCCAACGAGAAGACCCTGTACGTCGCCGAAGTGAAGCAGGCCGGCGTGTTCGGCCTGGCCGGCTTCGACGCGCAGACGCTGGACGCGATGCTCGGCACGCACTGCCCGAACGTCCTGTACCCGTACACCCGCCAGCTGATCAGCGACCTCATCCAGGCCGGCGGCTTCCCGCCGTTCTACCTGCAGCCGATCAACTTCGACGCGCTCTACGCCGAAGGCCTCCGCCAGCGCGCCGCGCAGCAGCAGTCGGGTCTGGCCGACGCCGAGACCGCCGGCAACGCCTGATCGCGCCGCGGCATGGAAGCGAACGCACTTCCTAACGTCGCGGTGCTCGGCGCGGGCTCCTGGGGCACCGCCCTGGCAGCCCTGATCGCACGGCACGGTCACCCGACCGTGCTGTGGGGTCGCGATGCCGACGGCATTGAGGCCATCGAAACCCGCCACGAGAACCCGCGCTACCTCCCCGGCATTCCGCTGCCGGCGTCGCTGCGCGCGACCACCGATCTCGAGCATTCGCTGAAGGGTGCCGACTTCGTCCTCGTCGTCGTGCCCTCGCACGCCTTCGCCGAAACCCTGCGCAAGCTCGCCCCGCATCGCCCGGCACACGCCGGCGTGGCGTGGGCGACGAAGGGGTTCGAGCCGGGCAGCGGCCGGTTCCTGCATGAAGTAGCCGAAGAGGTGCTCGGTCCCGACGTGCCGCTGGCCGTCGTGACGGGCCCGTCGTTCGCGAAGGAAGTCGCGCAGGGCCTGCCGACCGCCCTGACCGTGCACGGTAACGACGCGTCGTTCGCGCAGGCCGTCGCCGATGCTCTGCACGGTCCGGCGTTCCGCGCCTACACCGGCAACGACATGCTCGGCGCGGAACTCGGCGGCGCGATGAAGAACGTGCTCGCGGTCGCCACCGGCGTCGCCGACGGCATGCAGCTCGGCCTCAACGCGCGTGCGGGCCTGATCACCCGCGGGCTCAACGAGATGCTCCGCCTCAATCACGCCATCGGCGGCAAGGCCGAGACGCTGATGGGCCTGGCGGGCCTGGGCGACCTGGTGCTCACGTGTACGGGCGATCTTTCGCGCAACCGTCGCCTGGGCCTCGCGCTCGGCCGCGGCCAGTCGATCGAGGACGCCGTGCGCGAGATTGGACAGGTGGTCGAATCGGTGCAGACGGCCGACGAGGTCATGCGCCAGGCCGAGCGCCACGGCATCGAACTGCCGATCTCCAGCGCGGTGCAATGCGTGCTGCACGGCGACCTGACGCCGGCCGAGGGCCTCAAGCTCCTGCTCTCGCGCGAACAGAAGCCGGAATATCCGCGCAACCTGTTCGGCTGAGCGTTCCGGATGTCCGAAAAGAAAACCCGGCCGAGGCCGGGTTTTTTGTTCCGCTCGATCGCTTCGTCAGAAGTTCGCACGTACGCCCACGCCGAACATCGACGTGTCGCCACCGCCCTCGGCTTCGGCCACCAGGCCCCACGTCTGCGTGAGCTTGTACTGCACGCCGGCGCTGGCGCTGAAGGCGCCGTCGTAGAGATCGCCGTCGGTGTAGTTGCCCTTCACCCACAGCTCGACGTTGTCGGCGATGAGGTGGCGCACGCCCACGGCGATGCGGACATCGTCGCCTTCGTCCGCGCCTTCCTCATCGTCCTTGACGTCGATCTTCGTGCGAAGCCAGCTCAGTTCGGCGACCAGGTCGGTGCGATCGCGCAGGTCGTGGTGCCAGCCGGCGCCGAGCACGCCCTGCGACATGTCGATGCCGGCACTGCCGATTTCACCGCCGCCCATCGGCAGCGAGACGCTGACGTCGTCGTCGCCCTTGCGGTAGGCGCCGAACAGATGGATCGACGGCGCGATCTCCGCCGAACCGGCCACGTAGAAGCCGCCGGCCTCGATGTCGTCGATTTCGAATCCTGCGGGTGCCGGCAGTTCCTGGTTGAGTTGCGCGTACCCGGCTTCCAGGTACGTGTAGCTGTGTCCGCCGGCGAGCGCGGCGAACGGCGCGGCCGCCAGCGCGGCCGCGAGTGCAAGTTGCTTCTTCATCCGATCCCCAAAAAAAGGCGCGTGCAAACCAGGCCGCACTTTGGCACGAAAGCGCCCGCGCGGCATGAGGCGGGCATCGCAAACGAAAGACCCGGCCGGAGCCGGGTCTTTGGTGGTTGCGTTGCAGCGAGGTCAGAAGCTCGCGCGCACGCCGACCATGTAGCGGGACAGGTCGTCGAACACTTCCACTTCGCCTACCAGACCCCAGGTCTGGTTGAACTTGTACTGGCCGCCGACGCCGCCGACGAAGTTGCCGTTGAAGTCGCTCGCATCGAGGTAGCCGATCTTCGCCCAGCCTTCGACGTGCTCGTTGCCGCCACGGATGCCGACCGAGGCCCGGCCGCCGTTGACGTGCCAACGATCGGTGTAGGTGCCTTCATCGTCGTGGACCTTGAAGTCTTCTTCCATGCGGAAGTAGGCCAGCTCGCCGATGAAGTCCACGCGCTCGCCCATGGCCGAGTGGAAGCCCACGCCGAATTCGCTGATCGTCAGCTCGTCGTCGACCTTGGCTTCGTACGGATCGGGCAGGCCGATGTCGAGGCTGACGTTGTCGCTGTCTTCGCCACTGGCGTAGCTTCCGAACAGGTAAACCGACTTGCTCACGCCGAACGAACCGCGCAGATAGCCGCCGTCGGCGTCGAAGTCGCCCAGAATTTCGTCGTCGTGATCGATGCGGGCCTGGTTGTAGCCGCCTTCGATGTAGGTGTAGCTGACACCGTTGTCCGCAGCGGAGGCGACGAACGGCGCGGCCGCCAGCATGGCAGCCAGAACAAAACGCTTCTTCATGAGTCCCCTGATCCTTTTGGTATTGGTCCCTGACCGCCATTGCAGCGGCCGGCGCACCATATCGTGAAGAAATCGTTAATACAAGGGTGCCTGTGGTCACAAAAAGAAGCCCGGCGTGGGCCGGGCTTCCAATCACGACATGGGGGAGAGAGAACGCTGTCGTGGAACTCGTTGTCCGCCGATGGCGGGATCGGACGCTGCGATCAGAAGCTGATGCGCGGGCCGACGAAGTACTCGGTGTAGCCGTCGACGAACTTCACTTCGCCGTTGATGCCCCAGGTCTGGTTGAACTTCACCTGCGCACCGACGCGGCCGTAGAACTCGCCGTCGACGCCCTGGTCGTAGTCCTCGTAACCGGCCAGCGCGAAGGCTTCGATGTTCGGGGTCAGGCCCGCGCGCACGCCGGCTTCAACGCTCCAGCCGTCCAGGTCGATGGCATCGAACTCGGCCTTCTCGTACGCGACGCGGGTGAGCAGGTCGACGCTGGAGTTGATCTCGTGGTTGTAGCCCACGCCCAGGCGCCAGCGGTCCAGGTCGCCGAAGTTGTGGTCGAACTCCTGGCTGCTGTAGTTGCCGAACAGGTGGAAGTTCGGCGCGATGGCGCCGGAACCGCCGACCGACCAGCCATCCGAATCCGGCGTGTCGTTGAAGCCGCCGATGGTGTCGGTGCTGGTGCCGACGTAGCCGCCTTCGATGTAGTTGTACGAGACGTTGTCGGCAGCCGACGCGGCGAACGGCAGCGCGGCGAGCAGGGTCAGGGCAAGCAGGGAACGCTTCATAAGGTCTCAGCCTCTTTATTAGGTGTCCGACGCCTGTTTGGGGGAAACGCGAGTGGCGCCGGTGCCGTGGAGTATCCGGAGCTAACCGAAATTTAACCTGAATACTGTACTGGAAGGTGCAGGAACTTCATCGAAACGTGACGGTCCCCCGCCGCGATCGGCACATCGCAACGTCACTTCAAAGCCGCAGCTTCACGGAAGGAAGGCGGCGCAGTCGCACCTGTAAAATCGCCGCATGACCCACGATCTCCCCCTCGGTCGCCACGTCGACTATCCGCGCGAATACGACGCGAGCCTGCTGTTCCCGATCGCCCGCTCGCTCGGCCGCGACCACATCGGCATCGCATCCGGCGAACTGCCCTTCATCGGCGTGGACCGCTGGAACGCCTACGAGCTCAGCTGGCTCGACCTCCGCGGGAAGCCGCGCGTGGGCACGGCGACCATCACGGTGCCGGCGACATCGCCGAACCTGGTCGAATCCAAGTCGCTCAAGCTCTACCTGAACTCGTTCAACGCGGCGCGTTTCGACTCCGACGCCGACGTGCACGCGCGCATCGTCGAAGACCTCACGCGTGTCGCCGGCGTGCCGGTCGACGTCCGGTTCGGCCTGCCGCCGACCGACGAAGCCGCTCCCGACAACGCGGTGCTCGATTGCATCGATTCGCTCGACGTCGAGATCCACGACTACGGCCCGCCGAACGCTGACCATCTCTCCGCCGATGCGTCGCGCGTGGTCACCGAGACGCTTACCAGCTCGCTGCTCAAGTCGAACTGCCCCGTCACCGGTCAGCCCGACTGGGCGCGCATCGTGATCGATTACCACGGGCCGAAGCTCGATCGCGCGGGACTGCTGCGCTACGTCGTGTCGTTCCGCGATCACGCCGAGTTCCACGAACAATGCGTCGAACGCGTGTTCGTCGATCTCATCGCACGCACGGGCGCGCAGCGGCTGTCGGTGGAAGCGCGCTACACGCGACGTGGTGGACTGGACATCAATCCGTGGCGCGCGACGCCGGGAATCGAGCGTCCTGCACCCGGTCGCGACGAACGGCAATGAACAAGCGCAGCGCTTACCCGGTCGCCATATTTCCTTAACGGGACGCGTGCCAATGTGCCTCCGCCCTCACGACAGGAGGCTTCCAACGTGACCCAACCCGACAAGAAGGCCGATTTCTCGGACGTGCAGAGCAAGGTCGAGAGCACGGAACAGATCCGTCCCGATTTCAGCGACGTCCAGTCGTCGATCAGCTCGACGGAGCAGATCACGTCCGCCACCGCGGGCGAAGCGCAGTCCTACACCGTGCAGAAGGGCGACACGCTTTCGCACATCGCCAAGCAGTTCTACGGCAAGGCCAGCAAGTGGAACGCGATCTTCGACGCGAACCGCGACCAGCTGGACGATCCCGATCGCATCCAGCCGGGCCAGGTGCTGCGCATCCCGCCGGCGGGCGAGTGAACGACCGACAATCCAGGAGACGTCCCGATGATCCGCAACCACCTGCACACCGCCGTCGCCACCGCGCTGCTCGCGTCTGTCGCGCTGGTCGGCTGCAAGAAGAAGGAAGAACCCGTCGTCACGAGCACGCCGCCCGCGACGACTGAACCGGCCGCTCCCGCGCCGGCTCCGACGCCTGCTCCGGTCGCCACCGTCACCGTTACGACGGTCGACCTCGGCCCAACCGTCGGCGCCGACAAGAAGGTCGCTTCGCCGACCGCGACGTTTAAGCCGAGCGACACGATCAACGCGTCCGTCGGTACGACGACGTCCGATCCGGCGGCCGCGGTGCCGGCCAAGCTCGGCGCGAAGTGGACCTTCCAGGACGGCCAGACCGTCAAGGAAGACACCGCCGACGTGAACTTCGCTGGTCCCGGTCAGACCGTTTTCACCATCAGCAAGCCCGGCGGGTTCCCGACCGGCAAGTACAAGCTTGAAGTCCTCCTCGATGGCGCGGTCGTGCAGACGCGCGACTTCGAGGTGAAGTAACCGTCTCTCTCCCCCACCTCACTGGTGGGCAAGCATGGGCGCGGCTCGTTACCGCGCCCTTTTTTTATGCGCGTGTTTTATCCGCGTGTTTTTATCCGCGTGTTTTTTTGCGTAATTGCCCGGCGCGGCGTTCAACGCGGCGGCAGGAAGCCGTCCACGTAGTACCAGCGGCCGTCCTCGCGAACGAAGCGGCTGATTTCGTGCAGCCGGAACGCCGAGCCGCCGCCGACGCGGTATCGCGCGACGAACTCGACGGTCGCGTGGTCCGCATCCAGCGGCGCGTGGCGCTTCACGTCGAGACCGAGCCAGCGCGTCGATGCGGTGTCCTCGAGGTCGAGCGTCTCCGGTCGCGTATCCGGATGCCAGCTGGCCAGCACGTACGCGGCATCACCGAGCACGTAGGCGCAGTAGCGCGAGCGCATCAGCGCCTCGGCATCGGCCGCCGGCGCGCCCGCGTGGAGCGGGCCGCAGCACTGGCCGTACGGGCGGCCGCGGCCGCAGGGGCACGGGGTCGAGGGCGCCATGGGCGCGGACGGCTTCGGGTTCATGTGCGAATTCTCGGCGAGGCAACCCCACTGCGACTACCATGACGCGCCCCCGCGAAGCACGAGCCGCCATGAAAGCCGCCCCGAACTACCTCGACGACGACCAGATCGAACGCCTGGCCGAACTGCTGGAGCAGCGCGCCGTGCCGTTCAAGGGGTTCAACCTGGAGGCGCTGGACGGCTACCTCTCCGCGCTCGCGGTCGCGCCGGAAACCGTCCCGTACGAACAGTGGCACGACGCGGTGTGGGGCACGCCCCCGCGCTGGAAGGACGAGGAAGAACGCGAACAGGTCCAGGCGCTGCTGCTGGGCCACTGGAACATGGTCAACCAGCGCGTGCGCTTCGGCGAGGACGACCTGCCCGACCATCTTGCGCCGCTGCTGTGGCTGCCGGAGAACCCGGAAGAGGAACAGGACGACGAACTCGATGTCGGCCGCGACTGGGCATTCGGTTTCTTCCGCGCGGTCGAGCTGAGCGAGATCAAGTGGGACCAGTGGCTTGACGAGCACGACTGGGTCGATGAGATCTTCCTGCGCTTCGATCGCCTCGCCAGCGGCGAGATCGTCGGCGAGGATCCCGAAGCGCCCGGCGAGCCGGTCAGCTATCGCGAACGGCTGGAGATCATCGCCTCGCTGCCGGGCATGCTCGCCGACCTGCACCACCTGCGCATCGACACGCTGACGCCGCGCGAGCCCATCCGCCGCGAGGCCACGCCCGACCGCAACGCGCCCTGCCCGTGCGGCAGCGGCAAGAAGTACAAGAAGTGCTGCGGCGCAGCCTGATCGCCCGCCGCCAACGTCCGACGCCATACCCTCGCGTGCGGTAGCGCGCGCCTCACTGTTGCGCCCACGCGCTTTGCCGCGCTGCATCGAAACCGCGACAATGCCGGGGTTGCGCGCCGCCCAGGCGCGCGCGTCGAACAGGCCGCGCCGGCGCCACGCCGCGACGAGCCGCGCACCCGCCCCCGTCTTCCGCTAGCGAGTCACGCCGACATGCCCAACACGCCCAAGATCCTCTACACGCTGACGGACGAAGCGCCGTTCCTGGCCACGCAGTCGCTGCTGCCGATCATCGAGGCCTACACCGCGCCGGCGGGCATCGCAGTGGAAACGCGCGACATCTCGCTGGCCGGCCGCCTCTTGTCGCAGTTCCCCGAACTGCTGAAGCCCGACCAGAAGATCGCCGACGACCTAGCTGAACTGGGCCAGCTCGCGACCACCCCGGACGCGAACATCATCAAGCTGCCGAACATCTCGGCCTCGGTGCCGCAGCTCAAGGCCGCGATCGTCGAGCTGCAGCAGCAGGGCTACGCGCTGCCGGATTACCCGGAAGAGCCCAAGGGCGAGCAGGAAAACGACATCAAGTCGCGCTACGACCGCGTCAAGGGCAGCGCGGTGAACCCGGTGCTGCGCGAAGGCAATTCCGACCGCCGCGCGCCGCTGTCGGTGAAGAACTACGCACGCAAGCATCCGCACCGCATGGGCGCGTGGAGCGCCGATTCGGCCTCGCACGTCGCGCACATGGACGCCGGCGATTTCTACGCGAGCGAGCAGTCCAGGGTGATCGACAAGGCCGGCACGGTCTCGATCGAGCTCACCGGCAGCGACGGCCGCCGCAACATGCTCAAGACCAACATCAAGGTGCAGGCCGGCGAAGTGATCGACGCCTCGCTGATGAGCGCCAAGGCCCTGTCGGCCTTCGTCGATGCGCAGATCGACGACGCGCTCGCGCGCGGCGTGCTGTTCTCGCTGCACCTGAAGGCCACGATGATGAAGGTGTCCGATCCGATCATGTTCGGCATCGTGGTCAAGCGCTTCTATCGCGACACGCTGGCCAAGCATGCCGACGTGCTGGCCCGCGCCGGCTTCGACGCGAACAACGGCATCGGCGACCTCTACGCGCGCCTGGCGTCGCTGCCGCCGGAAACCGTCGCCGCCATCGAGGCCGACATCGCCGCCGAATACGCGCGTCGCCCGTCGCTGGCGATGGTGAATTCCGACAAGGGCATCACCAACCTGCACGTGCCCAGCGACGTCATCGTCGACGCGTCGATGCCGGCGATGATCCGCGACTCCGGCCGCATGTGGAACACCGACGGCAAGCTGCAGGACACCAAGGCGATCATTCCCGACCGCTGCTACGCCGGCATCTACCAGGCCGTGGTCGACGACTGCAAGGCGCACGGCGCGTTCGATCCGGCGACGATGGGCTCGGTGCCCAACGTCGGCCTCATGGCGCAGAAGGCCGAGGAATACGGCAGCCACGACAAGACCTTCCAGATTCCCGCCGACGGCGTGGTGCGCGTGCTCGACGACGCCGGCCACGTGCTGATGGAGCACACGGTCGAAGCCGGCGACATCTGGCGCATGTGCCAGACCAAGGACGCGCCGATCCAGGACTGGGTGAAGCTCGCGGTGAACCGCGCGCGCCTGTCGAACACGCCGGCGGTCTTCTGGCTCGATCCGCAGCGCGCGCACGACGCGAACCTGATCGCGAAGGTCGAGCGTTATCTCAAGGACCACGACACCGCGGGCCTGGACATCCGCATCCTGTCGCCGGTGGAGGCGATGAAGCTGTCGCTCTCGCGCATCCGCGACGGCAAGGACACGATCTCGGTCACCGGCAACGTGCTGCGCGACTACCTCACCGACCTGTTCCCGATCATGGAACTGGGCACCAGCGCGAAGATGCTGTCGATCGTGCCGCTCATGGCCGGCGGCGGCCTGTTCGAGACCGGCGCCGGTGGTTCGGCGCCGAAGCACGTGCAGCAGTTCGTCGAGGAGAACTACCTGCGCTGGGATTCGCTGGGCGAGTTCCTCGCACTGGCCGCTTCGCTCGAACACCTCGCCAACCACACCGGCAACGCGCGCGCCAAGGTGCTGGCCGACACGCTGGACGAGGCGAACGCGAAGTTCCTGGACAACGACAAGTCGCCCTCGCGCAAGGTCGGCGGCATCGACAACCGCGGCAGCCACTTCTACCTGGCGATGTACTGGGCACGCGCGCTGGCGAACCAGACGAACGATGCCGAACTCGCCACGCGTTTCGGCAAGCTCGCCGACGCGCTGGAAGCGAACGAGCAGAAGATCGTCGACGAGCAGATCGCCGCGCAGGGCAAACCTGTGGACATCGGCGGCTATTACCACCCGGACATGGGCAAGCTCGCCAAGGCGATGCGTCCGAGCGAAACGTTCAACGCGGCGCTCGCGGCGCTTTGATTTTCCGCTCCTCCCCTGCGAATGCAGGGGAGGTTGAGGAGGGGTGAAGTGACACGCGATGGCGTGTGGTTTGCCTGACGACTTCCTGGGTGCGCTGCGCTTACCCGGGCTACAGAGCGATCAACGCGCCGTAGGTTTCGGCACCGGGCAACCCGGTGCCGCGGCGCCATTCTCAGCGCTCACGCACAGCCGGAAATCGCGCAACCCCGCGATCTGCCGCGTATCGCCATCGGCGACGGCGAACTGCCGGATCGGCTTCGCCAGGCATCCGGCGTCCTTCTTGTTCGACGCGGAACAATCGCGCGGGAACAGCGTGTAGTAGCACTGCCCGCTCGCGCTACTCAGGCACTCGAAGCGCGCCACGCCGGCCTCCACGACCGTGCGACTGTCCAGCGACGTCGCGCCGTCATGCACGATGCGATCGACGAACGTGCTCTTGCCCACGTCGCAGCCGAACAGCGACAGCAGGAAATACAGCAATGCCTGGAACTTCATGGTGCACCTCGCAGATGAGCTGGCGATCCGTTGCCGGAAGCGTCGGTGTTACATGTGGCGGAACAGCGCCATGAACGGCGCGCTGACCGGCAGCGTTTCGGTGCGCGATTTCAGGCGCACGGTGCCGCGCCCGGTGTCGTCGCGCACGATGCCGGCGATTGCCTTCAGGTTGACGATGGTGGAGCGGTGGATCTGCCGGAACGTCGACGGATCCAGCACGCCCAGCAGTTCGCGGATCGGCGTGCGCAGCAGCGCCTCGCCTTCGGCGGTGACCACGGTGGTGTACTTGTTGTCGGCGCGGAAGTACGCCACTTCGTCGACGAGGATCAGTCGCGTCTCGCGCCCGGCGCTGGCGGTGATCCACGTCAGCGGCGGCGCTGCGGCGGCGGCCGGCCGCGCACCGAGGCGCTGCAGCAGGTCGGCGAGCACCGCCGCGTCGTTGTTGCCCGTGCGCTCCTTCAAGCGCTGCACGGTCGTCGAAAGACGCGCGGGGGAGATCGGCTTGAGCAGGTAATCGACCGCACCGCGCTCGAAGGCGTCGATCGCGTACTGGTCGTAGGCCGTGACGAAGACGACCTGCGTGCGCGGAGAGACCTGCGCGGCGGCGGCAGCGACTTCCAGACCGCTGATGCCGGGCATGCGGATGTCCAGGAAGGCGACGGTCGGCGTGTGTTCGGCCAGCGCTTCCAGCGCGCTCGCGCCGTCCTCGCACTCGGCGACGATCTGCAGTTCCGGCCACGCCTCGCGCAATTGCTTGACCAGCGACTCGCGCAGCAGCGATTCGTCTTCGGCGACGACGCAGGTGAAGGCACGCTCGGACATGGTGGAATCAGACATGGCGGCCCTCCGTCGGGATCGCGGGCGGCAAGGCGGGCGGGACGGAGATCGTCGCCGCGACGCCGCTGGGGAAATTGGCGACGACCGACAGCGCCGCGCTGGCGCCGTACAGCAGGCGCAGGCGTTCGCGCACATTCTTCAGGCCGATGCCCGTGCCGCTGTTCTTCGTGTTGAAACCTTCGCCGTCGTCGGCCACGGTCACGGCGACGACATCGTCCACGCGGCGCGCGCGTATCCACACCGTGCCGCCACCGGTGCGCGGCTCCAGCCCGTGCTTGATCGCGTTCTCCACCAGCGTCTGCAGCACCATCGGCGGCAGCGGCGTGTTGCGAAGCGATTCGGGAACGTCGACCTGCACGGCCAGGCGCGAGCCCATGCGGATCTTCAGGATTTCCAGATAGGCCAATGCGCGTTCGAGTTCCGCACTCAGCGTGGACATCTCGTTGTCGGTGCTCGGCAGCGAACGGCGCAGGTACTGGATGAGGTGGCCGAGCATCTCGTCGGCGCGCGCCGGATCGCTGCGCGTGAGCAGCTGCGCGCTGGCGAGCGTGTTGTAGAGGAAGTGCGGTTCGACCTGCGCGTGCAGCAGGTTCAGGCGCGCGACGGTGAGCTCCTTCTCCGTCGCGGTCTGCGCGGTCTCGGCCTTTTCGTCCCGGCGGCGCTGCGCGACGCGGCGGCTGATCGCCCGCGTGATCGCCTCGGCATTCTCGAAGTTCGTGCCTTCGTCGACGAGGAACCAGTCGCTCCACGCGGGGCTTTCGGGTTCGCAGATCAGCGTGACGCTGGCCGCGTCGCGACCCGGCGTGACGGTGACGAGGATGCGGTTGCGCGGCACGCCGAACCAGCGCATCGGGTTCCACTGGCCGAGCGGATGGTCGCCGTCGTTCTGCGGACGTGCCACCGTCGCGCGCAGTTGCAGGCTGTCGCGCGCGCTTTCCACCGGACCGATGCGCGGCAGCTCGCGCACCGCGGCGTCGACCAGATCGAACGCCTCGCCGGCTTCGAACGGGACTTCCACCTGCCGGCGCTGGCGGTTGTCCAGCGCTTCCTTGTCGACGCGATTGGCGATCAGGCGCACGCGGTCCACGTGCGAGGACGCGGCCACGACCACCAGCGCCATCGTCGCGATGCCGGCCATCGTGAGCACCCAGTCGAGCCGGCCGAGCACCGGCAGCTGGTTCCAGATGGCCGACACGACCAGCAACGCCATGAACCAGGCGAAGCCGATGCGGAGGACGAAGGCCAGGGTCTTGAACACGGAAGCGCCTGTCACGATGGAATGCGGCGCAGCATAGCGACCCCGGCGCCGGCCGGAAGGGCGCGCGCGACGAACGCGGGTGCGGGGCGACGAAGCGGGGACTGGGAGGAGTGAAGTGATTTCACGCCCCCTCTCCCGCTTGCGGGAGAGGGCCGGGGTGAGGGCGAATCGACGACATCCGCGCCTTGCCCTCACCCCAACCCCTCTCCCGCACGCGGGAGAGGGGCTCCATGGCGAACGATCAGCGGATATACGACGAATCCGTGTTCCGCACGCGTTCGATCTCGCGCTGCTTGAACAGGCGATTCGCCTTCTCTTCGGTCATCTCGTACTTCGGCGCCACGTACGGGAGCAGCAGGCGCAGCCACGAACTGCTGATGCGACGCGATTCCTCCGGGCAGCCCTGCGCGCGCGATTCGGGCAGGTCGCCGTCGGTCACGATGCTCAGGTAGCGCGCCGGGTCGCTGCCGTACAGCAGGCACTGCAGGTTGAAGTAGCGCTGCTCGCCCAGCGCGTGCTGGTCGGCGTAGGCGTCGAGGTTGTACTCGCCGGTGCTGCGCGCGAGGAACCAGTTTGACGCCATGCGCAGGTTTTCGGTGACGGTCGAGGTGGATTCGTTGAGCCCGGCGAAGCGCAGCATCAGCGTGGTCGCGAGCTGGTCGACGGCGTCTTCCTCCCGGCCGGTGATCGGGATTTCCAGCAGGGTGATCAGCGCGTGGCCGGTTTCGTGCAGCAGGATGAAGCGGAAGTTCGCATCCAGGTACTGCTGCGCGTAGGTGTCGGGGAGCTTGTTGTGCGCGGCGAGTTCGCGGCCGCGCTGCTCGAGCACCTTCATCGTCTCGTAGCACATCACCACTTCATTGCGTTCGGGCGAATAGAACGCGTTGACCTCGCCGCATTCGGCGGTGACATAGTTGATCGGCCGCGGCAGCATCAGCATGCCGTCGATGGCCTGCACTTCCGGGATGTGGCGCAGCATGTCGGTGTCGTGCGCGAGCTTGTAGTACGGCTCCAGCTCGGCGTTCTTCGGCTTCACGTATTCGTAGCCGAACTGCACGCCACCGGCCTTGCTCTCGGCATCGGCGGTCTTGGCGAAGCTCACCGGCTTGAGCGCGGCCATGTCGTCGGCCATCGCCTTCTCGGCAGCCTTGCGGCCTTCCTCGCGCGCGGCCGCGAGCGCGGCGGCCTGGCGCTTGCCGGCGATCAATGAATAGCCGAACGCGCCGCTCACCACGCCCAGTGCCAGCGACAGCAATACGATCAAGAGTCTCGTCGACATGCGCGTCCCCGTGCGCTTACCCAGGCGACGCGCGCTCCCGTGCGTGCGTCGTGGGCGGAATCCTAGCCGCTGCGGCGTGACGGCGGAACCGCCACGGCCTTCACACGTCGTGGAGCCGCGCTACACGCGCTTCAGGCGGCGTGGCCCTCGGCGACGCTGGCTTCGGGGCGGATGCGGACGGCCCAGAGCACGCCGGCGATCAGCAGCGCGATGCCCAGCATCGTCAGCGGTTCGGGCGCGCGGCCGCGAAGGATGAAGGCGTAAGCCAGCGCGGCGAGCGTCTCGAACACGATCAGCTGCCCCGCCAGCGCGGTCGGCAGGCGCTGGCTGGCGGCGTTCCAGCACAGCGTCCCGATCCACGAGGCGAACAGGCCGATGCACGCCATCAGGCCGACGAAGAACCACGGGCGCGGGCCCATCGGCATCGCGAAGTCGCTTCCCGCCACGGCCATGCCGCCCCACAGCAGCGTGTAGCCGGCCAGCGCGAGCGGCAGCGTCGCCACGCCCTGCGCGGTCGCCCACGTGCGCGGCCTGCGGTCCGGGTGCGCGCGCAGCCAGTCGGCGTTGCGCAGCGGATACCAGGTCCAGCACGCCACCGCCACGATCGCCAGCAGCGCGCCCTGCAGGTAGCGCGACGCGTCGGCGTCGGGCTGCGCGCGCAGGGCCTCCAGTTCGACCCGGTTTACGCAGGCGATGCCGAGCGCGATCAGCAGCAGCGATGGCGCGAGCTTCCGCCACGGCAGGCGTCCATCGCGGCGGTGGTCGCGAAGGTTCGCGCTGATGGCGATGACCACCGGCAACGTGCCGATGATCATCGTCGGCAACGGTGCCCCGGCGCGCTGGATCGCGCTGGCCAGGCACACGTAATAGAGCAGGTTGCCGATGGCCGCGAGCTTGAGCGCTTCCTTCCAGTCGGCGCGCGACAGGCGGCGCAGGTTGGCGCGGTCGATCCAGGCCAGCGGCAACGCGATGAGACCGAAGGCGAGGTACCGCCCGACCGATTGCAGCGCCGCCGGGTAGTCGGGCAGCAGCAGCGGCGCGACGAAGACCAGGCCCCAGAGCAGGCCGGCGGCGAGGGCGTAGAGGGTTCCGGTGAGCATGGGGGAAGCGTGGGCGCTTGGGCTTGCGATGTCTTGAACGAGATTGCGGTGGCATCTGACTCCCTCCCCTGCTCCGCAGGGGAGGGTTGGGGAGGGGTGAAGTCCACAGCGGGGAACGAGAACGAAGGTAGTGCGCCCACCGCTGCATCGCCCCGTCCCGCCCTCACCCCAACCCCTCTCCCGCAGGCGGGAGAGGGGCTAGGACCGAAGGGGAGAAGGAAGCATCAGCTGCGTACCTGCCGCTGGTACCGCGCCGGCGTCACGCCGTAGCGCTGCGCGAAGGCGCGCGTCAGGTGCGCCTGGTCGCTCAGGCCGACGTCGGCGGCGACCTGCGCCGGCGCGGCGCCGTCGGCGAGCCGGCGCTTGGCTTCGAACAATCGCAGCGCCATCAGCATCTGCTGCGGCGTGGCGTCGTACTGCGTGCGGAACGCGCGCAGGAAATGGAACGGGCTCAACTCCGCGACCGCGGCCAGTTCGTCCAGCGTGAGCCTCCGCGCCAGGTTGTCGCGCAGGAACTCGACGACGCGCGCGAATCGAGGCGCCGCATCTCGCGACAGCGGACGCGCGGTGCGCGCCTGGTCGGCGAACGCATCGAGCAGCTCGAACAGCAGGCCGTCGAAGGCCAACGGCTCGTCCGTCCGCCACAGCGCATCGAGCAGCACGGTCACGCGCTTCGCACGCGCCGCGTCGTGTTCGACCGCATCGCGGAACCACAGGCCGCGTTGCCCCGTGACCGTCTCGACGACGTCCGCATCGATATACGCCATGCGATAGCGCCAGCCGCCGTCGGTTTCGGCACGACCGGTGTGCAGCACATCCGGATTCATCATCACCCGCGAATCCTGCGGCGCCAGATGGTCGCTGCCGCGATAGCGGAAACGCTCCACGCCGGTTTCGATCGCGCCGAGCCCGTAGGCTTCATGCGTGTGCGGCTCGAACGTGTGCCGCACGATATGCGCGCGATACAGCTCCACGCCATCGCGATGCGCCGGGCGGCGGAACTGCGCCCGGTCCAGCGGATGATCGAAATGTTCGGGCACGCCCTGCATGCCGTCGATCATGCCACGCGAGCGTTACGCGCGGCGTTTCGCCGGCGGCAGCAGCGCGTTCGTGGCCCGGCGCAGCTTCAGCGACAGCGTGTGGAAGCCCGCGCCGGTCGGATGCATCTCGTCGAACCACGCATCGGCCTGTCGCAGCGTGCCGCGCAGGTCGACGAAGGTGAACAGGCCGGAGAACTCCGCGCGCGCGGCCAGCGGCGCGAGCACCTGGTCGTGGAAGCCGTCGATCAGCAACGCGGCGAAGCGCTTCTGCTGCGCCACCTGCGGCAGCACGTGCGCGATGTTCGGCGCGATCCACGGTCCGATGTTGTCGCGCAGCAGCGCCGCCGCGCCGAGGTTGGCCACGGTCAGGCGCGCCGGTTCGCCCATGCGCTGGGGATAGTCGTAGGTGTGCGCGAGGATCGGCGTGTTCGGTCGCGTGCGCTTGAAGGCGCGCAGGAAGCGCTGGTACGCGCCGCGCACTTCCTCGAAGCGGCGCGAACGCTCGACGCGCGCGAACGCCTGCTCCGGCGTCATCGGCGATTGGCCGGCGAACAGACCCGTGAGGAAATCGGCGACGAAATCGTTTCCGCCCGCACTGATCAACACCGCATCGAACTCGAAGCCTTCGTACCAGTCGACGAGATCGGCGATGCGGCGTTCGGAGAAGATGTCGATCGCCAGATCGCCGCTCTTCTCGGTGCGGAAGAACAAACCGCCTGCGCCGAACTGGGGAACGCCGCGCTCTTCGTCTTCGGGCGTGGGGAAGACGAGCCAGTCGAGCAGGTTCATCGCCAGCGGCGTCGAGAACCACGAATCGCCCTCGCAGAAGAACACCGGCGTGCGCGCGGCCAGTTCCGGCTTGCGCTGCAGCGCGCGGTAGATGCGGCGGAATTCGCCGCGCTGGGTGGTGATGGTGGAAGGCATCCGGGCTTTCCTGTTCGCGACGTCCTTATGGCAGAACGCCGCGAACGGCCCGTGACGGCCGCGCCTACGGTTGCGGCGCTTCCACGCGCGCGGCGACCGGCGCGGGCGCGATCGCCCACACGCTGTTCGCCTCGCCCTCGCGCATGCGGCGCGCGGTGACGCGGGCCAGCCACGCGAAGCCGACGGCCATCGCAATCGCGCCGGCATCGATCGCAAAGAGCGCCCAATGCCCGGCAGCCGCACTCGTCCACCACCATGCGCCGGTGACGATGCCGTGCGCGAACGGAATCAGCGCGGTCGTGATCGCGGCGACCCACAGCAGTTCGTGCGCGGCGCGGATCGGCGGGCGCAATGCAGCCCACAGCGCGCACAGTGCCCACGTCGCGAAGCACGCGGCATTCACGCCGGATGCAAGCCCGATGCCCGACAGCGCCGGCAGCTGCAGCAACTGCGTTGCGATGAACGCGACGGAGATCGCCACGCACACGCCGATGCATACGCCCACCGTCGCGCGCGCCATCCACAGCTGCGCGCGGCCCTGTTCGGCCTGCCGACGCTTGCGGCGTGCCTCGATCCACAACAGGTTGCCCGAGTAGAACAGGAACGCGCCGCCGAGGCCGAGCAGGAAGTACAACCACTGCACCCACGCGTTGCCGTACTCGCCGAAATGCAGCGCGTACGCGGACGACAGCGTGGCGTGGTTCGCGTCGCGCTGGCCGGGCAGCTGCGTGGCGAGCGTCGCGCCGGTGTTCGCGTTCATCGCGACCGAACCCAGCGGACCAAGCGTGCCCGACGATTCGCCGGTGACTTCCACCGTCGCGTTCGCGTCGCCGGCGTTGGCGAGCTTGAGGTAGGCGGGCTCGAACTCTTCGATGCCCTGCTCGCGCGCGATGGCGACGCTGCGCTCGTGCCACATCGCGAGCGAGCCGATCTCCTGCTCGCGACCCGCGGGCGTGACGACCGGTGCAGTGTCCATCGCCGGACCGAGCGCCGTCATCAACTGGTTGCGATAGATCAGCGGATTGAGCGCGAGCATCGCGATCATCACCAGGCACAGCATCGCGCCGGTGACGGCGAACATGATGTGCATCGGCAGACTCAGCACGCCGATGACGTTGTGCGCGTCCTGCCACATGCGCTTGAGATTGCGGCCGGGACGCAGCGCGAACAGGTCGTCGACCAGTTTCGGCAGGTGGATCACGACGCCGGAAATCAGCGCCAGCCCGTACAGCAAGCTGACGATGCCCATCAGGTAGGTGCCGGCGACGGGAATGCCGAGCGAGTAGTGCAGCGCGTTGACCAGTTCCGACAGCGCGCCGCCGGGCATCTCGTCGAGGCCTTCGGGATGTTCGGTGGTCGCGTAGCGCCACGTGCCCGACGCGTCCTGCCAGTACGTGGCGGTGATCGGATACTCCTCGCCGGGAAACACCATGCCGACGTGCTTGCGCGACTCGGGATGGCGCGCGAGCGTTTCGTCCAGCAGCTGCTGAGCTTCGGCCAATGTCTGCGACGTGGCGTGCACGCCGTGCGGCGACTGCCATGCCTGCAGGTCGTGGTGGAAGATGGTGATCGCGCCCGCATAGAACGCCACGAACAGCGCGAAGCCGGCGACGAGGCCGACCCAGGTGTGCAGCGTGGTGAACGTGCGCAGCGTGCTGGAGGAAATCTTCATCGCGTCCTCATTCGACCCAGCGCAGCCACTGCAACAACCACAGCGCGCCCAACGAAACGATGGCCAAAGCACTCAACCACGCCCACGCGCGCTTTCCGCTGGCGAACTGGAAGCTCGCGCCCATCACCGCGATCCAGACGACGAAGAACGCGATGACTCCGGCGACGATGGTGCCCTGCCACGGGCCCGGCAACGCCCACGTGAGCAGGCCGACCAGTCCCGCCGACAGCAGGAAACCTGGCACGATCCCGGCGAACGCGCGCGCCCACATCAGCGTGTCTCTCCGTTGCCGGCCGGCGCAGTGCGCCACGCGAGGTAAGGAAACACCATCAAGCCGAGCATCCACGTCCCCAGCATCGCGCACAGCCCGGCGCCGACGCCGAGCTGCGCGATGAATGCCCACAGTGACGCCACGGCCAGCAGGCCGCCGACGAGCTTTCCGCGCGCTGCATGGCGACGCCACGACGGCCAGCGGCAATGCGGGGACGCGGCATACAGCGACGCCGCCGACCCCAGCGACATCGCGATGGCCATGATTGTGGCGAGCGGATTCATCGCCTCAGGTCACCACTGGTAGCGCGCGGTCGCGGTGACCGTGCGCGGATAGCCGTAGTAGCACCAGGTCCCGCTGTTGCAGGTCGCGATGTAGTCCTTGTCGCCGACGTTCTGCGCGTTGAGCTGCAGGCGCCACGCGCCGATGTCGTAATGCACCGACGCGTCGAACAGCGTGTACGACGGCGTCTGCCATGCGTTGTACGCATCGCCGTAATGCTCGCCGGTGTAACGCACGCCGGCACCGAAGCCCAGGCCCGACAGCGCGCCGCCGATGATCGTGTAATCGGCGCCGAGCGAGGCGACGTTCTCCGGCTGCAGCGGGATCTCCTTGCCCAGCGACAGCGGGTCGGTCGACTTCGTCACTTCCGAATCGGTGTAGGTGTAGGCGCCGTACACGCTCAGGCCGTTGCCGACGTTCCAGCGGCCTTCCAGCTCGACGCCGCGCACCTTCGTCTCGCCCTGCTGGATCGAGTACAGCGTGTGGTTCGGATCCACGACCAGCGTGTTCTCCTGCACCAGCTCGTAGGCGGCGATCGTGGCGAGCACGCGATTGCTGGCCGGCTGGTATTTCAGGCCGATCTCCGTCTGCTCGCCGGTGGTCGGCACGAACGCGGTGCCGAAGAAGTCGGTGCCGACGGTGGGCTGGAACGACTGCGACCAGCCGATGTACGGCGCGAAGCCGTTGTCGAAGAGGTAGTTCACACCGACGCGGCCGGAGAACTTGTCGTCGCTCTGGTGCGACTGCGCACCGCCGATGACTTCGTGCGTGTCGGTGCCGACCCAATCCTGGCGCGCGCCGAGCGTGACCACCCAGCGATCGACCTTCATCTGGTCCTGCGCGTACAGGCCGAACTGCGACTGCGTCTGGCGCGTACGCGAGGAGAAATCAGGCTCCACGATCGGCGAACCGTACACCGGCGCGAACAGGTCCAGCGTCGGCGCGCCGAACACGAATGCCGACGCGTAATCGTTGCGCGCGCGGCGGAAGTCCAGGCCGGTGAGCAGCGTGTGCTCCACCGCGCCGGTGCTGAAGTCGAACTGCAGCTGGTTGTCGACGCCGAAGGTCTTGCTCTCTTCCTCCGTATTCCAGAGGTAGCGCACGAGCGTGCGGTAATCGACGGGCTGGAACGTCACCGGATCGGCAAGCCAGCCGAACGCGCCGACCGACGTGCTCGGATCGATCTTCGTCACGCCGTAGCGCAGGTTCTGGCGGAACGTCGCGCCGCCGCCGAAGTCATGGAAGTACTCCCACCCCAGCGACGTCATCGTCTTGTCGTAATTGTTGAAGCCCGGCTCGCCGGTGAAGCGGTTGCGCGCGATGCGGCCGTTCGGGTTCGGCAGCAGCGTGCCTTCGGCCGGCAGGAAGCCGGCGCCGGCGACGGTGTCGTTCTTCTGCCAGCGCGCGAGCAGCGTCAGCGAGTTCGCTTCGTCCGGCTTCCACGTCAGCGCCGGCGCGATGAAATAGCGGTCGTCGTGCACGAAGTCGATTTCGTCGTCGCTCTGGCGCGCCAGCGCGGTGAGGCGGTACGTCCAGACGCCGTCGTCGGTAAGCCTGCCGCCGAAGTCGCCGGCGAGCTGGAACAGGTCGTACGTGCCGACCTGCACTTCGACCTCGCGCAGCGTCGCGTCGGTCGGACGCTTGCTCACGTAATTGACCATGCCGCCGGGCGGCATCGCGCCGTAGGCAACCGACGCCGGACCCTTGAGCACTTCCACGCGCTCCAGGCCGTACGGCTCGATGCGCGTGATCGACGTACCGCTGCCTTCCGCGAGCGCGAGGCCATCGAGGTAGCGCGCCGGCGTGAAGCCGCGCAGCAGCAGCCAGTCCGAACGCGGATCGCCGCCGTAGCCGCCGCCCTGCGCGCCGGCCGTAAACCAGATCGCCTCCTCGATCCCGTGGATCGCACGGTCCTTCATCTGCTGGTCGGTGACGACCGAGATCGATTGCGGGATCTCGCGGATCGGCGTGTCGGTCTTGGTCGCGGTGCCGGCGGTGCGGGCGATCGGCGCGCGCACTTCGACCGAATCCAGGTCCGTGGCGCTGGCGCCCTGCTGGGCGAACGCGGGCATGGCGGCGCCGGCGAGCATCGCGACGGCGAGCGCGTGGCGGATCGAGACCGGCAACGACCGGACGGCGGAGCGGTGGGAGCGCATCGGGAACCTTGAAGTGGAGGCTGGCCCTGGCCGGGAGCGCACGATGCGTGTCGCGCCGGTGGCCGGCAAATAAGAATCGTTCGCGATTGTAGGGCGTCCAACCGGGCCGAACAATCGAGCCGAAGTCTTCTGGTGCGCCGGCGGCACGTTGTGGCCGCACAAAGAAAAGCGCCGCGGTGGGGGCGCGGCGCACGGGGGAAAACCTGGCGATGTGGTGGGCGCGGGCGGTCGCCTTGGGACGACGCGTGCGCGGAGGTCAGCCGCAGCCGCAGATCGCGAGTTCGTCGTCGAACGACGATTCGGACGCCGCCTGCTCGCGCTTCGCGCGGGCGTGGCCCAGCGGTGCGAAGAAGCGCGCGGACGCGATGCGGTTGCCGTAGCCGGCGAAGCGCTCGTCGAGGTCGTCGAACGGGTGCGGCTCGGCCTGGTCGGCCTGCGGAATGAAGAGATTGGTGAAGACGTTCATGGCGTGCTCCCGGTGTGCGGCGGCCTGCGTGGCGTGGACAACTTCCTTGAGTGCGTTGCAAGATACGCCCGCGCCGAAGCCCGAAAAAGCGACGGTTCTGCAAGCCAGTCTTGAATCCGGTTCAAGAGTCGCCGGGGCACGAGGAGGTCGAATGAGCCGTCCGCCGTTGCAGGCCCTGCTGGGTTTCATCGCCGCCGCGCGCGCCGGGAATCTCACCCGCGCGGCCGAGTCGATGCACCTCACCGTCAGCGCACTGAGCCACCAGATCCGCACCATCGAGGAACGCCTCGATCGCCGCCTGTTCGTGCGCGGCGCGCGGGGCGTGAAGCTCACCGAACACGGGCAGGCGCTGTACGACCGCATCGCGCCGCACCTGGAAGCGATCGAACTGGCGCTCGCGCCGCGCCGCGTGCGTCGCGACGACGCGCTCGCCGTGACGCTGATGCCCTCCTTCGCATCGAGCTGGCTCGTGCCGCGCCTGCCGCGCTTCCTCTCGGCGCATCCGCAGCTGGAAATCAGCCTCCAGTCCAACATCGATCCCGTCGACTTCTCGCGCGAAACCGCCATCGACGCCGGCATCCGCTTCGGCCCGGGCAAGTGGCCGGGCGTGGAAGCGGTGCATCTGTTCGACGACTGGATGACGCCGACCGCGAGCCCGGCGCTGATCGAGCGCCTCGGCCGGCCGACGCTGGCCACCCTCAGCCAGTTCCCGCTGCTGGGCGCGCCCGGCGGGCGCTGGAGCGAATGGTTCGCGAAGTTCGGCGGGAAGCCGCCGGAGCGTTTCGTGGCCATCTTCGACGATTCGGAAAACCTGCACCGGGCGGCGGCCGAAGGCATGGGCATCGTGCTGGGACGCGTGACGCTCGCGCGGCCGCTGGTCGAGGCCGGGCACCTGGTCGAACTGTTCGACGAACGCCTGAAGACCGAATTCGCGCACTACCTCGTCTACCCGTCGCGCTCGCGCGACCACCGCGGGCTGGCGCGCTTCCGCGACTGGCTGCTGGAGGAAGCGGCGACGTACGCGGCCAGCGACGCGATGACGCCGCGTCGCGGCGGCGCTCCGAAGAAGGCCCCCGCCAAGACGCGCAAGGCGGCGTCCGTCAAAAGGACCCGTGCCGTCCGTTGATGGTGGCCGCCACGGGGTTGGGGGTAGTCTGGCCGCCCGTTCACCGGCCCCGTCCGGAGCCGGCACCGTCATGGAGACCTGCATGAAACGCCTTCTGCTTGCCGCCCTGGTTCCCGCCCTGCTCGTCGCGCAAGGCCCCATCCTCGCGCAATCCAAGACCAAGCCCGCTCCGAAGGCGTCGTCGGTCGCAGTCGAGTCGTCGCTGCAGGCCGCAGTCGACGCGCCGACGCGCGACGCGAAGAATCGCCTGCGCGATTCGTACCGCCATCCGGCACAGACGCTCGCGTTCTTCGGCGTGAAGCCCACGCAGACGGTCGTCGAGATCACCCCCGGCGGTGGCTGGTACACCGAGATCCTCGCGCCGTACCTCAGGAACGGTGGGCAGTACGTCGCGGCGATGTACGACCCCGCGATCGCCGGCCAGCCGCAGTACCGCTACCGCCAGAGCGAGGCGATGGCCAAGCGCCTGGCCGACACCGCCGTGTACGGCAACGCGAAGGTCCAGAACTTCGATCCGAAGGCGCCGAACTTCGGCGCCGCGGGCTCGGCCGACGTCGTGCTGACCTTCCGCAACGCGCACAACTGGGTGGACGACGGCACGGCCGATGCGTACTTCAAGGCGTTCTTCGACGTGCTCAAGCCGGGCGGCACGCTCGGCGTGGTCGACCATCGCGCCAAGCCGGGCACCGACCTGGAGAAGATGAAGACCTCCGGCTACCTCACCGAGGCGCTGGTGATCGAACTGGCGCAGAAGGCCGGCTTCAAGCTGCAGGAAAAGAGCGAGATCAACGCCAATCCGAAGGACACCGCCGACCATCCGAACGGTGTGTGGACGCTGCCGCCGACCAACCAGCACGACGCGAAGGACGACGCCAAGTACAAGGCGATCGGCGAGAGCGACCGCATGACGCTGCGGTTCGTGAAGCCCTGATGTGAAGGGTGGGGTCGGAGAGTGAGAAGTGAGGCAAGCGTGCTCATTCCTCGCTTCTCCACGCTCGCTCCTGCTCCAACATGCTCATCGCCCTCAACAAACCCTACGGCGTGCTGTGCCAGTTCACCGACCGCAGCACGCCGCCGCGCCGCACGCTGGCCGAATTCGGGCTGCCGCCGGACGTGTACGCGGCCGGCCGGCTCGACCACGACAGCGAAGGCCTGCTGCTGCTCACCGACGACGGCGCGCTTGCGCACCGGCTAACCGATCCGCGCCACAAGGAGCCCAAGACGTACTGGGTGCAGGTCGAAGGCGAACCGTCGGATGCGCAGATCGGGGCGTTGCGACGCGGCGTCGTGCTCAACGACGGCCCGACGCGTCCGGCGAAAGTGCAACGCCTCGACGCGCCGGCGCTGTGGCCGCGCGATCCGCCGGTGCGCTTCCGCAAGACCGTGCCCGACGCATGGCTTGAAATCACCATCAGCGAAGGCCGCAACCGGCAGGTTCGCCGCATGACTGCTGCGATCGGGCTGCCGACGCTGCGGCTGGTGCGCGTGGCGATCGGATCGCATCGCCTCGATGGTTTGACGCCGGGGCAATGGCGCCAGCTGTAATCGCGATGCGCCGCCGTGACGGCGCGGCGTGCAGGATGCATCGGCCGGCTTGAGCGCGATCAAACAGCGCGCGCGGCGACGCGAAAGCATTGCCGCCCCCGCCACGACGGAACCGCCATGGATTTCCTCGACAACCTCCTGCTGAACACCGACAGCTACAAGGCCAGCCACTGGCTGCAGTACCCGCCGGGCACGGACGCGACGTTCTTCTACGTCGAGTCGCGCGGCGGGCTGTACGACCGCACGGTGTTCTTCGGGCTGCAGTCGATCCTCAAGCAGGCGCTCGCACGTCGCGTCACGCGCGACGACATCGACCAGGCGCGCGAGTTGTTCGCCGCGCACGGCGAGCCGTTCAACGAAGCCGGCTGGCGCGACATCGTCGACCGCCACGGCGGTCGCCTGCCACTGCGCATCCGCGCCGTGCCCGAAGGCACGGTCGTGCCGACGCAGCAGGCGCTGGTGACGATCGAATCGACCGATCCGCGCGCGTTCTGGGTGCCGTCGTACATCGAAACGCTGCTGCTGCGGCTGTGGTATCCGGTGACGGTCGCCACGGTGAGCTGGCATGCGAAGCAGACGATCCGCGGCTTCCTCGAACGTACCAGCGACGATCCGGAAGGCCAGTTGCCGTTCAAGCTGCACGACTTCGGCGCGCGCGGCGTGTCGAGTGCGGAGTCGGCGGCAATCGGCGGGCTGTCGCACCTGGTGAACTTCATGGGCACCGACACGGTGTCCGGCCTGCTCGCGGCGCGCGCGTGGTACCACGAGCCGATGGCGGCGTTCTCCATCCCCGCGGCCGAGCACAGCACGATCACCGCGTGGGGTCGCGAACGCGAAGTCGACGCCTATCGCAACATGCTCCGGCAGTTCGCCAGGCCCGGCGCGATCGTCGCGGTGGTCTCCGACAGCTACGACATCTTCCGCGCCGTGTCCGAACACTGGGGCCGCACGCTGCGCGAGGAGGTGATCGCCTCCGGCGCGACAGTGGTGATCCGGCCCGATTCGGGCGATCCGGTCGCGGTCGTCCACGAATGCCTGCGCCGGCTCGACGAGGCGTTCGGCCACGTCGTCAACGGCAAGGGATTCCGCGTGCTCAACCACGTGCGCGTGATCCAGGGCGACGGCATCAACCCCGACAGCATCCGCGCGATCCTCGAACGCGCCACCGGCGCCGGTTATTCCGCCGACAACCTCACCTTCGGCATGGGCGGCGCACTGTTGCAGCGCGTGGATCGCGATACGCAGAAGTTCGCGCTGAAGTGCTCCGCCGCGCGCGTCGACGGTCGCTGGATCGACGTCTACAAGGAACCGGTCACCGATCCCGGCAAGACCAGCAAGCGCGGCCGGATGACGCTGGCGCGGCATGTCGAATCGGGCGAATACCGCACGGTGGCGTTGCCCGATGGCGCGCTGTCGCTCGATGAGGCGAACGCGCCGGCCGGCTTCGAGGACGCGCTCGTCACCGTGTGGGAGAACGGCGAGCTGCGGCAGGACTGGACACTCGCGCAGGTGCGCGAGCGCGCCAACGCCGCGCGGCTCTAGCGCGCGGCGGTTTTCCCGGGCTCGTCTTCATCCGGCGCGTTGTGCGCCGTTTCCGCCACCGGGACCGAGTTCGCGCCCGGCCGCGTGAGCAGCAGCACGCCACCCAGCACGACGGCCGTGCCGACCAGCTGCACGGCGGTGACCGGCTCGCCCAGCAGCCACGCGCCGAGGAACACCAGCGACACCGGCCCCAGCACCGACATCTGCGCGGCGGTGCCGGCGCCCAGGCGCGCGACGGCGCCCATCGTGAAGGTCACGGGCAGGAAGGTGCAGAAGAACGCGTTGATCGCCGCCAAGCCGTAGACCGGCATCGGCAGTTCGAACAGGTGCGAGGGGTCGCGCGCGATCAGGTAATGCGTGAGCGTCGCCGCGGTCGAGATCGTCATCGCATACGCCACCAGCCGCAGCGAGCCGATGCGCTTGATCAGCTGGCCCGACATCGACAGGTACAGCGCGTAGCTCAGCGCGGCGCCCAGCACCAGCGCGCTGCCGAGCAGGATGTGTTCGCCCTGCACGCGCAGGTTCTCTACGAACACCAGCGATACGCCGGCATAGCTCACCGCCAGCGCAACCCATTCGCGACGCGCGACGCGGCGCTTGAACGCGAACACGCCGATCAGCAGCACGAAGGTCGGGTTGAGGAACAGGATCAGCCGTTCCAGCGAGACCGGCACGTACTCCAGGCCCCAGAAATCCAGCAGGCTCGAGAGGTAATAGCCGAGCACGCCGAGGATCACGATCAGGCCGAAGTCGCGTCGCGTCATCGGGGCGCGTTCGGGACGGCGCGACTCGCGGATGCCGAGCGCCACGAACAGCGGCAGCGACAGCAGCATCCGCAGCGCGAGCACGTCGAGCGAATCCACGCCGTAGCGGTACTGGAACTTCGCCAGGATCGCCTTCGCCGAGAACAGGATCGCGCCGGTGGCGGCCATCGCCAGGCCGACGCGGCGTGCGGCCTGTGGGTGCGCGGTTGCGGTGGTCGCGCTCATTCGGCGCTCGCGTCGTCGAGCTGCTTCAGCTGCGCCGCGCCCAGCGACAGGCGCGCCGCGGCGAGCAGTTCGTGGAGCTGTTCGACCGTGGTCGCGCTCGCGATCGGGGCGGCGATCGTCGGCTGCGCCATCAGCCAGGCCAGGGCGACCCGCGCCGGTGTGGCGCGCAGGTCGACGGCGACATCGTCCAGCGCCTGCACGATGCGCAGCCCGCGCGCGTTGAGGTACTTGCCGATGGCCCCGGCGCGCGCGGCGCTCTTGCCGACGTCGGCCTCGCTGCGGTACTTGCCGGTGAGGAAACCGCTGGCGAGCGCGTAGTACGGGATCACCGCGACCTCGCGTTCGCGCGCCAGCGGCTGGAGCTCGGCCTCGAAGCCGGCGCGGGCGTAGAGGTTGTACTCGGGCTGGAGCGTCTCGAAGCGCGGCACGCCGTCGCGTTCGGCGACGTCCAGCGCCTCGCGCAGGCGCGCGGCGGAGTAGTTCGAGGCGCCGATCGCCCGCACCTTGCCCTGCTCGATCAGCCGGGCGAACGCGCCCAGCGTGTCGGCCAGCGGCGTCGCCGGGTCGTCCTCATGCGCCTGGTAGAGGTCGATGACGTCGGTCTGCAGTCGGCGCAGCGAGCCTTCGACCGCGGCCTGGATCGTCGCCGGCGCGAGGCCGCGGTGGCGTTCCCACTTGCCGACCTTGGTCGCCAGGGTCACGCGCGCGCGCTTGCCGCTGCGCTGGAACCACCGGCCCAGCAGCGTTTCGGACTCGCCGCCCTCGTTGCCCGGCACCCAGTACGAGTACGAATCGGCGGTATCGACCAGGTCGAAGCCGGCGTCGACGAAGGCGTCCAGCAGGGCGAAGGTCGCGGTCTCGTCGGCGCTCCAGCCGAAGACGTTGCCGCCGAGTGCGAACGGGGCGACACGCAGGCCGGATCGGCCGAGGGGGCGAAGGGACGGCGTCATGGGGGAAACTCGGCCGAGTAGGGGGTCACATGATGCGATGCGTTCTAGGCCGCAGGGGCAATCGACCTGTAGCGCGACGTTGCGGATCCTGCCTCTTTGCCGGATCGGCTCGGCGCCCAACCGCCTTCCGGGGGACATGATGTCGGCAATCGCCCGCCTTTCTGATACCGTTTGTCCCAATGAAACCGCGGCGCGAAGGGGGTCGACGCTGCCCCGGGGACAGGGACGCAGCATGGTCGTAGCCGCTGGCAATTCGGGCCGAATCCTGGTCGTCGACGACCAGAACGTGAACCTGCGCGTGGTCGGCACCCTGCTGGCCCGCCAGGGCTACGAAGTCGTGTCCGCCAGTTCCGGCGAGGAAGCGCTCCAGCGCTATCTCGAAAGCCCGCCGGACCTGATCCTGCTCGACATGATGATGCCCGGCATGGACGGCTTCGACGTCATCGCCGCCCTGCATGAGCTCGGTCCGCTGCAGGTGCCGGTGGTCTTCGTCACCGCCGCCCACGATCGCGACCTGCTGCTGCGCGCCTTCGACGCCGGCGTCGTCGATTACGTCACCAAGCCCTTCCTGCCCGAGGAACTGCTGGCGCGCGTCAACGCGCACGTCGGCCTGAAGCTCACGCGCGACCGCCTCGAACGCGTCGCCCGCGAGCGCGAGGAACTGGTCAACCTGGTCGCGCACGACCTGAAGAACCCCCTGAGCAGCGTGGTCTTCGCCGCCGAACTGCTGCGCAGCGGCCTGTGCAAGGCCGAGCGCATTCCGCGCTACCTCGAGATGATCCACGAGAGCGCCGACGACGCGCTCGGCTACATCCACCATTACCTGGAAAGCCAGTCCGACAAGCTCGCCGACGAAGACACCGGCGGCGGTCGCGCGGACCTGGCCGAAATCCTCGGCTGGCTGCACAAGCGCTACGAAATGCAGCTGGAAGCTCGCGGCATCCGGGCCGAGTTGCGCCTGCCGGAAACGGCCGCGCAGGTGAGCATCCACCCGCGCGTGCTGCGCCAGGTGGCGGAAAACCTCGTCACCAACGCGATGAAGTACGCGCCCGATTCCGAACTGCTGCTCACCGCGCGCGCGGGTGCGCCGGGCTACTGGCAGCTGGTCGTGGCCGATCGCGGCCCGGGCATTCCGCCGGATCGCGAGAAGGAGCTGTTCAAGCCGTTCGTGCGCCTGCACGACGATCCGCGTTACGACGGCCTGTCGAGCGGACTGGGCCTGTCGCTGGCCAAGCGCATCGTCGCGCGCGCCGGCGGTCAGCTCTGGTACGAAGCACGCCGCAACGGCGGTGCGCGCTTCATCATCGAACTACCGGAAGCGCCGACGCCTGTGATGGCGTGACTCCTGCCCGTCATTCCCGCGTTCGCGGGGATGACGTCTGCCCAACATCAAACCCTCCCCGGATCGGGGAGGGTCGGGCTGTCTACAGGTTCAGTGCTCGACGCGCGACTGCTGGCGCGAGGACGCATTGCGGCGCGGCGTCGGCGCGCGACGGCCGGAGCCGCGACGCGCTTCAACGCGGCGCGAGCTGCCTTCGATCGCGTGCTCGTCCTGTTCTTCCTCGACGCGGCGGGCACGACGCTTGGCGGCGTACCAGAGCAGGCCGGCGCCGGCGACGGCAGCGGCGATCAGCACCGGGTTGCGGCGCACGAAGCCGCCCGCCACGCGCGCGCCGCCCTTCAGGGCGCCGAGCTTCGCGCCGGCGTCCAGCCACTGGCCGGCGCTGTGGGTCATCGCGGGAACCGAGTGGCGCAGGCTGTCGCCGGCGCTGCGGAGGTTGTCGCCGACCAGCGAGGCCAGGTCGAGCGCGCGTTCGGGGATCGAAGTCAGCTTCGTCATGATGTACAGCCCGTTTCGGGAACGGGGTCCAGTGTCGGCAAGCCATCGTTGAAACAGCGTGATCGGGCGCGGAAGTTGCCCGCCCCCGGCTGAATGCCGATGATGGCCGCCACCACCGTCGAGCACGCATCGCCATGATCCGCATCCTGCCCAACGTGCTCTCCGCGGCCGAATTGCAGGCGGTACGCGAGCTGCTGCCGCAGGTGCGCTTCGCCGACGGCCGGATCACCAATCCCGACTCGACCATCAAGCAGAACCTGCAGGCGCCGCAGGAAGACCCGGCGAACCAGCGCATCGCGCTGATCGCGCGCGATGCGTTGATGCGGTTCGGCGAACTGCGCGTGTTCGCGCAGCCGCGCACGATGGCGCGCACCACGGTGGTTCGCTACGAGCCCGGGATGAACTACGGCTGGCACGTGGACGAGGCGCTGTTTCCGTCGACGCCGCCGATTCGCAGCGACCTGTCGTGCACGTTGTTCCTGAACGATCCGTCCGAATACGACGGCGGCGAGCTGACCATCCAGCTCGGCGCGCAGGAGCTGGCGTACAAGCTCGAGCCGGGCAGCGCGATCCTGTATCCGTCCACCACGATCCACCGCGTCACGCCAGTGACGCGCGGCGTGCGCATCGCCGCGATCACCTGGCTGCAGAGCTGGGTCGCCGACAGCAACCAGCGCGAACTGCTGGTGCAGCTGGAGGAAGCCCGTGGCCTGGCCGCCAGCGGGGGCGATCGCCAGCGCCTGCAGGTGTTGCTGGAGTCGCTGCGGACGAATCTGTTCCGGATGTGGGCGGATACGTAAGCGCCGCATCTGGGCTTTGAGCCGTCATCGCGGCGAAAGCCGGGATCCAGGCCCATAGCGTCCGGGCACTCTCTGCACTGCGAACCACGCCGTCGTCATTCCAGCGAAAGCTGGAATCCATTTTGATTTTCGAAGCGGCGTTTAAGCCCAAGCGAAGCAACAGCGCAGCGCTGTCAGGCAATCGCCGGTCACCGCACCCGCTTCGTTGCCCCTCACCCCAACCCCTCTCCCGATGGGAGAGGGGCTAAACCCGTCATCCCGGCGAAGGCCGGGACCCAGGCCCATAACGCCCGGGCACTCCCTGCACGGCGAACCACGTCGCCGTCATTCCAGCGAAAGCTGGAACCCATCGGCCACAGGCACGCGAGACGTCGCGAGCTCACTCGCATCGGCTTCCTCGGCCAACGTGAACGCGAAATGCTCCGGCGCCAGCGCGCGGAGGAAGCCGACCGCATTGAATGCCTCACCCGCCGCCCATGCGCCCGCCCTCGCCACTTCGCCCGACAACACGCGCTCCAGCGCTTCGACGATCAGCGGCGCAGTCACTGCATAGATATCGAACCCCTTCGCGGTCGCACGACGCACGCGATCGCCGCGCTCGACCCGGAGATCGAGGAAGAACCGCTGCGACGACCGTCCGCGTTCGTCCGCCGCGACGGGCGGCGGCGTGGCGGGATCGCGCAGGTCGCGCAACGGCGCCAGGTTCATGTACGAACGCACGCGTTCGCTGCGCAGGTGGCGCGCGATGGCGACGATCTCCGACAAGGTCAGCATCACCGCTTCCTGCGTGCCGA
Source organism: Lysobacter soli (assembly GCF_003382285.1). Classification (GTDB taxonomy): domain Bacteria; phylum Pseudomonadota; class Gammaproteobacteria; order Xanthomonadales; family Xanthomonadaceae; genus Lysobacter_J; species Lysobacter_J soli. Next base: position 120,872 of record NZ_QTJR01000010.1, on the reverse strand, counting down.
ACGGTGCCGGAAAGTCCCAGTCGCGCGTCGGCGCGGGATCGGGCAGCGGACGAAGTTCACCGCCCTCCACGATCCATCGCACGGCGCGGTTGCGCTCGCCCGTGATGCGCGTGCCGCGCGTGGGACGCCAGCCGTCCAGGCCAACGGCGATATCGATCGCGTCCGCGCCGTCCCAGTCGTCCATCGCCGCGGTCGCGAGCAGATCCGCTAACGCGCCGTAGAACGCGACCGACGGCATCGCGACGATCCCGGCCGCCTTCGCCCGCGCGTCCTGGTCGAACACGTGCACGGCGGCGCCCTGCTCGGCGCTGGTGTCGAAGTAGTGCACGCCGTTGCGAATCGCGGCGTCGAGCAGCGGGGCGGCGGTATCGAGGAACGGTCCGGCCGCGTTGATCACCGCGCTGGCGCCGCGCAACGCCGTGTCCAGCGCGGCGGCATCGTCGATGGTGGCGACGTGGCACAGCAGGCCCGGGTAAGAGCGGGCCATCTCCGCCAGCTTCACCACATCGCGGCCGCACAGCACCGGCGTGCGGCCGCGACGCAGCAGCTCGGCGACGATGAAGCGGCCCGTGTGACCCGTGGCGCCGTACACGACGACGGGCGCATTCGTACCGGAGTTGCGAAGTTCCATCGTGACGTCCTATGCCGTTGCGTTGTCGCGCGTGCGCGGCGCCGACGCGAGCGTTGCCTCGAGATGCGCGCGCAGTTCGCGGTTGAAGTCGTCCGGCCGTTCTTCCGGGAAGAAGATGCGGGCGCCCTCGAACTCCACGCGCCGCGTCGTGCCCGGGATCGCCTTCTGCAACCAGTGCGACCACTCCACCGGGAAGTAGATGTCGTCCGTACCCCACGCGATCAGCGTCGGCACCCGCAACGTGCGCAGGCCGTCCTCGATCGCCAGCGTGTGCCGGCAGTCGAACGCGTTGGCGAAGGCTTCCAGCTGCTTCAGCCGTCGCGCGTCGCTGGCGAAGGGTTGCAGGTACGTGTCGATGGTCGCGTCGGACACGTCCTGCGGGCGTTCGTACGCCGGCGCGAGCGCCGCGCGGTACACCGACTTGTCGTCGACCATCGCCTGGATCGTGCCGGGCAGTCCGCCATCGGCCACCATCGCCACGAACGGCGCGAACGCCTCCGGCGGCCAGTTGTCGTGCGCATCGCAGTTGGTCAGCGTGAGACTGCGCAGCCGCTGCGGATAGAGCGCGGCGAAGATCTGGCAGATGCCGCCACCGCTGTCGTTGCCGACCAGGTCGACGCGATCGATGCCCAGCGCGTCGAGGAACTGCGCCAGCATGTGCGCGTTGGCCGTGACCGACACGTCCTGCCCGTCGGCGGCATCGGTGTGGCCGTGCGCGAGCAGGTCCACCGCGATGCAGCGGCGCACGTCGGACAGCGCCTCCAGCTGGTGCCGCCACAGGTAGCCGTTGAGCAGCACGCCGTGTACGAACAGGGCGACCGGTCCGGTGCCGCGCTCGACATAGCCGATCGTGCCGGACGACGTGCGCACCGTCCGGCGCGCGGCGAAGAAGGTGGCGGCGTCCATCACGCGCTCCGCTCGGCTTCGCGGAGCTTCTGCGCGCATTCCTCGCAGCAGGCCTCGACGGTCCGCCCGCCGATGGTCACCTCGACGCGGTTCTCGTCCAGCGGGTAATCGCAGACGGCACAGGTGTTCTCGCTCATGACACGCTCCATTGGGAGCCCGGCAATTCCGGGCAGGGCCATTGGACGATCCGGGCGAAAGCGGCGCTGTCGGAATCTTTAGCGATCGGCTACGCGGCGGCGTGTCAGGCGCTCTTGACCTGCGCCGCGGCGCGGAACGCGGTCGGCGTGCGGCCATAGGCCTGCTTGAACGCCGCGCTGAAATGGCTGTGGCTGGAGAAGCCCAGGTCCTGCGCCAGCGCCGACATGTCCTCGGCCTGCCCCAGCCGATCGAGCGCGCGCGCCAGGCGCAGCCGCAGGTGGTAGCGGTGCAGCGGAATGCCTTCGACCTGCGCGAAGGCCTGCGTCAGGTACACCGGCGATCCGCCGATGTGTTCGGCGATCTCGGCGAGTTTCCACTGCCGGCCGAGATCGCTCGCGAGCAGCACCTTCACCCGATCGACCAGTCGCCTGCGGCCTTGCGTCGCCGTGGTTTCGTGCGTGGTGCGCGGCCCGAGGCTGCGCGAGATCAGCGTCACCGCCAGCACTTCGGCTTCCAGCGGCTCGATGCCGCCGTGACGCAGGCTGTGGCGCAGCATCGCGACCAGCGCCTGTGCACGCGGGTCGATGCGCAGCGATTGCAGGCGGTACGTGAGGTCATCGCGACGTTCGAGCAGTTCGCGCGGCGAGAGTTCGCGCAGCAGGCCCGGCGATACGGCGAGCACGAGGCTCGCATCGCCGCCGTCGACCGGATGGCTGACCTGATAGCCCTGCCCCGCGTTGAAGAACAGCACGTGGTTGGCATCGGCGACGGACTGGTCCTGCCCGACGTGGCGCGCGTAGAGCCCGCGATACGGGAACACCAGGTGCGTGTTGGCCGCGCATTCCTCCGCGCTGCGGTGCCGGCACGTGCCGGCGCAGAACACGTCGCGCACCTTGACGGTGCCGGTGTCGAGCAGCGTATGGACGGAGAACTCCGACATGGGCGGAGCTTAGCGCGAAGCGGGTCGTGGAGCCGTCAGGTGGCGGCGATCGACGCGACCCACGCTTCGGCGTCGGCGATGTCCGCGCCGAAGCTCTGCATCGACAGCGCGAGGTCGTGCGCGCGGTCCTCGCGGCCGTAGCCGTGCGATTGCGCCTTCGAGTAGCGCCCCCATGCGGGCGAGGCGACCGCTTCGTCCACACGCGCGGGATCCAGCTCGAAATGCGCGGCGACGCGGTGCAGCTCGCGCGCGGGTTCGTCGAGCAGCGATTCGAAATCGACGCGAATCACGCGCTCGCCGTGGCGGCCCTTGTCGAGCGCGTCGAAGCGCATCTGCTCGGCGAGCCAGCCGAGCGCACATTGGCGATGCACCGGAATCTGGTGCAGCGACAGATGCGTCGCGACGCCGTGCTGGTGCAGGTAACGCAGGCGTTCGCCGGCGGCGCTCGCGGCATCGAAGACAGAGTTGGGCGATTTCAGCAGGGTGGCGAGGTACGGCCGCAGCGGCATGTCGATCAGCACCGCACGCATGCGCGGCTGTTGCGACAGCAACGGCGCGATCAGGCCGTTGCAGCTGCTGGTCGCCTTCACCACGCTGCGCGCATGCGGCGGCAGCGCGCGCGACCAGCGCGCCCACAGCGCGCGCAGCGTGTTTTCCGCTTCGTCCGGCGACAGGCGGGAAATCGCCTCGTCGAGCATCGGCCACGCATCGGCGAGCGTGCGCAGCGGCAGCGGCTCGCGCAGGCCCTGCACCTCGGGCCAGGTGTCGATCAAACGGCTGAGCAGCGTCGAGCCGCAGTGGCCGATATGGAAGATCGCGTGCGCGGGTGCTGGTTCGTCGGAAACGCGCGACAGCAGCGATTCGAGCGGTGCCCAGCCGCCTTCGGCATTCGGCGGCACCGCGCGGTCGTCGAGGAACGCCGCCTCGCGCCGCTGCGCCTCGTCCAGTCGCAACCACAGCACGCGACGACCGACGAGGTCGAGCCTGAAGGGCAGGAAGTCGGGGCTGTCGATCGCGGCGGTGGTCATGGGGCGAGTTTAGCGGGGCTTTGGCCGCTCACCTGACGCGCGGCTTCGCCCGGTGCGTCGCCGTCGCGCTCCACGGATCGTCCGGCCACGGGTGCTTCGGGTAGCGCCCCTTCATTTCCTTCTTCACTTCCGGGTATGTGCGGTCCCAGAAGCCCTTCAGGTCCTGAGTGATCTGCAGCGGCTTCCCGCCGGGCGACAGCAGATGCAGCGTGAGCGGCACGCGCCCGTCGGCGATGCGCGGCGTATCGGCCAGGCCGAACAGTTCCTGCAGTTTCACCGCCAATACAGGGGCGATCGGCGCGTCGGCTTCGTCGTCGTACGCGTATTCGATTCCGCGTTCCATGCCGGAGGGCACGACGATCCGCATCGGGGCCAGCGCATCGATCTTCTGCCGCAGCGCCCACGGCGTGATGGACTTCAGCGCTTCGCCGAAGGCCTGCTCGTCGAGCGCGTCCAGCCGCGTCTTGCCCGTGAGCGCGGGTTTGAGCCACTCGTCCAGCGAGTCCAGCAGTGCGGCGTCGGAGAGATCGGGCAATCCGTCGAGCTCCGGCATCCATGCGCGCAGGCAGCGCACGCGATCGCGCCACTGGCGCTGCGAGGGCGTCCACGGCAACGCGCGCAGCCCGAGTTGGCGCACGGCGTCGACCAGCGCGTCGGCGTAGCGGGCGGGATCGGGTTTCGCGAGCGGTTTGCTTTCGATGACGATGCGGTCGAAGCGTGTTTCGCGCATGGCCGCGATTCCGCGCGTGTTCGTGTCCCACACCACGCGGTCCTCGGTGACGAAGCGCTGCGGGAAGTCCTCGCGCAGCCGCGCCTCGTCGAGCGGCGCGGCACGCAGCACGCGCGCATCGCGGGCCTCGTCGCGCAGTTCGCTCACCACGATCCAGCGCTCGCCGTAGAGCGTGGAGTCGTCGAACAGCTTCACGCTCCGGCCGTTGGCGAGTTGATAGCGGTACGCATCGGACGGATGCTGGCGCGCGATGCGGTCGGGGAAAGCGTGCAGCAGCACGTCGCCAAGCTGATGCGATGGCGCATCCGGCGGCGGCGCGGCATCGAGGCGGAGGCGACGGCGCCATTGCTTCGCCGCCTGTTCGAGCGCGGCGAGCGAGGAACGCGATGCATCGGGCGCGACACGGCCCGCACGGAAAGCGGCGAGCGCCTGCCAGCGTTCGGCGACCGAATCGCTGCGCGAGCGCAGCGGATCGCGCGCTTCGATCAGCGCGGCAAGGTCGCAGGCGAGCGCCTGTTCCCGTGCATCCTTCGGCGCGAGCAGCATCGCCGCCAGTCGCGGATGCGTGCCCAGCGCGAGCATGCGCCGACCCAGCGGCGTGATCGAACCGCCGTCGAGCGCGCCGAGCCGGTGCAGCAATTCGCGCGCCGCCGCGAGCGCGCCGGGCGGCGGTGCATCGACGAAACGCAGGTCGGCATCGCCCCACGCGGCGAGTTCGAGCGCGAGGCCGGCCAACTCGACTTGCGCCAGCTCGGGCCGACGCTGCGGTTCAAGCCGCTGCGACTCGGGCCACAGCCGATACGTCCAACCCTCGGCCACGCGCCCCGCGCGACCGGCGCGCTGGTCCGCGGACGCCTGCGCGATGTTCACCACGTCCAGCCGCGCGAAGCCGCTGTTGGGGTCATAGCGCGGTTCGCGCGCGAGCCCCGAGTCGATCACCACGCGCACGCCGGGCAGCGTGACGCTCGATTCGGCGACGTTGGTGGCGAGCACCACGCGACGCCGGCCCTCGGGATCGGGCTGCAGCACGCGCGTCTGCGCCTCGACGGGAAGCTCGCCGTGCAACGTGAGCACGTCGGCATCGGCCGATGAGGCGAGCAGCGAGTCGACACGCGCGATTTCGCGCTGCCCCGGCAGGAAGACGAGCACGTCGCCGGGATGCTGCGCCAGGGCATGTTCGACGGCGCGGCGCGTCTGGTGCTCGGGCGCTTCGTCGCGACGCGCGGCGAAGTGGGAAATCGAAACCGGATAACTGCGCCCGGCGCTGCTCAGCCGCGGCGCGTCGAGGAACACCGCCAGCCGTTCGCCATCGAGCGTCGCCGACATGACGACGATGCGCAGGTCCTCGCGCAGGCCGGCCTGCACGTCGAGCGCGAGCGCGAGGCCGAGGTCGGCCGACAGATGGCGCTCGTGGAATTCGTCGAACAGCAGCGCGCCGACGCTTTCGAGCATCGGATCGTCCTGCAGCATGCGCGTGAGGATGCCTTCGGTGACGACCTCGATGCGCGTCTGCGCGGACACGCGGTTCTCGAAACGGATGCGATAACCCACCGTGCCGCCGACGTCCTCGCCGCGCTGACGCGCCATGAAGTGCGCCGCCGCGCGCGCAGCCACGCGACGCGGCTCGAGCATCACGATCTTGCGGCCCGCGAGCCACGGCGCGTCCAGCAGCGCCGGCGGCACCTGCGTGGTCTTGCCGGCGCCGGGCGGCGCTTCGAGCACGAGGCGGGGATGGTCGGCCAGGCTGGCGCGGATCTGCGGCAGCAGGGGGTCGATGGGGAAGTCGGTGCGCGTCACGCCGACAGTCTAAACGGCACGCTCGGCTAGACTTCGCGCATGGATTTGATCGACATCGGCGCCAACCTCACCCACGACTCCTTCGACCACGACCGCGACGCCGTGCTCGCCCGCGCGCGCGAGGCCGGCGTGGTGCAAATGGTCATCACCGGCGCCAGCCGCGAGCATTCGCCGCTCGCGCTGAAACTGGCGAAGCAGCATCCGGGCGAGCTGTTCGCCACCGCGGGCGTGCATCCGCATCACGCCAGCGAATACACGGCCGAGTGCGACGCCGAGATCCGCGAGCTGCACACGCATTCCGAAGTGGTCGCCGTCGGCGAGTGCGGGCTGGATTATTTCCGCGATTTCTCGCCGCGCCCGGCGCAGCGGCGTGCGTTCGAGATGCAGCTCCAGATCGCCGCCGAGACGCACAAGCCGCTGTTCCTGCACCAGCGCGACGCGCATGCGGATTTCATGTCGATGATGCGCAACTTCGACGGGCGCCTCGGCCCGGCCGTGGTGCACTGCTTCACCGGCACGCGCGAGGAGATGTTCGATTACCTCGATCGCGACTGGCACATCGGCATCACCGGCTGGCTGTGCGACGAGCGGCGCGGCCAGCACCTGCGCGAACTGGTGCGCCACATTCCGGCCAACCGGCTGATGATCGAGACCGACGCGCCGTACCTGCTGCCGCGCACGATCAAGCCGGCGCCGTCGCACCGACGCAACGAGCCGATGTTCCTGGCGCACATCGTCGAGGAGCTGGCGCGTGATCGCGGCGAGGACGTGGCGACGACCGCGGCGCTGACCACCGCCACGGCCCGGGCGTTCTTCCGCCTGCCGGAACGCTGAAACGTCGGTCGGGCGCGGTAGGGGGCCGCGTCCGGCATCACGTCCCGTATCGGTATGGGTGACCTGACCCTTCGCACGATGACCTGCCCCGACCCGCCCCTGCTCGTCTTCGACGACATCGCCATCGACCTGAACGGGCGGCGCCTGCTTCGGGCCGGCGAGGAGCAGCCGCTGGATCCGCGGGCCTTCGCGGTGCTGTGCCTGCTGGCGCGGTCACCGGGCCAGGTGTTCTCGCCGGAGGAAATCCTCGACGAGGTGTGGGGCCATCGCCGGGTTCCGCCCGGCGCGGTGGGGCAGATCGTCGGTGTTTTGAGGGCCGCGCTCGGAGATGACGTGCACCAGCCGCGCTATCTGCACGCGGTGCGGGGTTACGGGTACCGGTTCGACCGGCCGGACGGCTAGGCGCCTTCAGCCCGCGATCCGGCCCGCCTCGTACGCCTGCAGGTGCACCCAGGCCGCCGACAACAGCGGCGCCTCCATGCCGGCCGCGCGAGCGCGCAACACCATGTCGCCGACGATCTGCATCGCCTCCACCGGCTGCCCGGCTTCCAGGTCACGCAGCATCGACGCTTTCAGCGGCGACCCGGGTGCGGTGAGCGTGGCGAGCGCGGTCTCCTGCGCCTTCGCATCAATCGGCTCGCCTTCGGCCTGCGCGACGGCAAGGCATTCGGCGTACAGACCGCGCACGAAGGCGTCGCCGCCCTGCGCGGCGACGATATGACCGATCGGCGCGCGCATCGTGCACGTCGCGGCGGCGAGCGTCGCGAGGAAGGTGAACTTGGTCCATTGCTCGCGCGCGATGCGCATCGAACGCACGTGGTCGATGTTCGCCGCCGAACACAGCGCGGCAAACGCGGCCGTGCGCTCGCTGTCGGCCGGTTCGGAGCGCTCGCCGAAGGTGATCGATGCGGGCTGGCCGAGATGGCGCACTTCGCCATCGGCGCCCTTCATCGCACTGATGAAGCACAGCCCGCCGACCACGTTGCGCGCGCCGAAGCGTTCGTCCAGCGGCGCGTAATGACGCAGGCCGTTGAGGATCGGCAGCACCCATGTGTCGCCGCCGACCGCGGGCGCGATGGCGTCCATCGAGCTGTCGAGGTCGTAGGCCTTGCAGCTGAGCAGCACCGTGTCGAAGGGTCGTGCCTGCGCGAGCGCCGGCAACGCATCGGCCGTGACGTGCGCCACCGGGAAATCCGCGTCGCCCAGCGGACTGCGAATCTGCAGCCCGTTCGCATCCAGCTGCGCCGCGCGGGCGGGCCGCACCAGGAAGGTCACGTTCGCACCGGATTGCGCGAGACGTCCGCCGAAATAACCGCCGGTGCCACCGGCGCCGAGCACGAGGATGCGCATCAGCTGCGCAGGCCCACGCCGCGCTTGAGCAGCCACAGGCCCAGGCTCGCCAGCGCGATCACGAACGCGAACATCAGCCCGTACGCAACCCACACCGGCACGTCGGACACGCCGAGCAGGCCGTAGCGGAACGCGTTGACCATGTAGAAGATCGGGTTCGCGTGCGTCATCGCCTCGGCCCACGGCGGCAGCAGCTTCACCGAATAGAACACGCCGCCCAGGTACGTCAGCGGGGTGAGGATGAAGGTCGGCACGATCGCGATGTCGTCGAACTTCTTCGCGTACACCGCGTTGACGAAGCCGGCGAGCGAGAAGATCGTCGCGCCGAGGATCACAGTGGTGAGCGTCACGAACGGATGCGGCAGGCGCACCTTGGTGAAGAACATCGCGATGACCAGCACGATCGCGCCCACCATCAGCCCGCGCAGCACGGCGCCGGCGACGTAGCCGGTGAGGATCACCCAGCTCGGCATCGGGCTGACCAGCAGTTCTTCCACGTGGCGGCCGAATTTCGCGCCGAAGAACGAGGACGAGATGTTGCCGTAGCTGTTCTGGATGACGCTCATCATCACCAGGCCCGGCACGATGAAGTCCATGTACCGGATGCCGTCCATCGTGCCCACGCGCGAGCCGATGAGGCCGCCGAAGATCAGGAAGTACAGCGTCATCGTGATCGCCGGCGGCACCAGCGTCTGGCCCCAGATGCGCAGGATGCGGTTCACTTCGCGGCGCACGATGGTGCCGAGCGCGACGAGGTTGCGCTGCGTTGCGGACATCTCGTGATGGGTCTGCGTCATGTCGTTCATGCCACCTGCTCCGGCGGCGTCTGCGCGGTGCCGTCCTGTGCGTTCTCGCCCGTCAGGCGGACGAAGAGTTCTTCGAGTCGGTTCGATTTGGTACGCATGGAGCGCACGCGGATACCCGCATCGCCCAGCGCGGCGAACACGCGGTTGAGGTCCATCGCGCGCGGCATTTCGATGTCGAGCGTGTGGTCGTCGGTCGCGGTGAGCGTGGTGCCTTCGATCAGCGGCAGCTGCGCGGGCAATGTGCCATCGATGTCGAGCAGGAAGCCTTCCACGTCGAGCTTGGCCAGCAGCGCCTTCATCGGGCCCTGCTCGACGATGCGGCCGCGGTCGATGATCGCGAGGTTGCGGCACAGGCTCTCCGCTTCCTCCAGGTAATGCGTGGTGAGGATGATCGTCGTGCCGGCGGCGTTGATCTCCTTCAGCGTCTTCCACATGCCGCGGCGGATCTCGATGTCCACGCCGGCGGTGGGTTCGTCCAGGATCAACAGCCTGGGCTGCGTCATCATTGCGCGGGCGATCATCAGGCGGCGCTTCATGCCGCCGGAGAGCGTGCGACTCATCACCGTCGCCTTCTCCCACAGGTGCGCGCGCTTGAGTTCCACCTCGGCGCGCTTCAACGCTTCCTCGCGCGGCACGCCGTAGAAGCCGGCGTAGTTGACGAGGATGTCGACGGGCTTCTCGAACATGTTGAAGTTCAGTTCCTGCGGCACCAGGCCGATCAGCCGCATCGCGGCATCGCGGTGGCGCTGCAGGTCGACGCCGAAGATCGACACGGAGCCTTCGCTCAGGTTCACCAGCGAGCTGACGATGCCGATCAGCGTGCTCTTGCCGGCGCCATTCGGGCCGAGCAGGGCAAAGAAGTCGCCGGGCGCGACGTCGAGCGAGACGCCCTTGAGCGCCTGTACCTTGTTGTCGTAGGTCTTGCGCAGCTCGCGCACGGACAGGGCGGGAGCGGCGTGCGCCGCGTTCGGGGAAGCGGTCGGGGATGCGGTTGCCGGGGTCATCGGTGAAGGCCTGCGCCGCGGCGTCGCGGCGATAGACGGTAGTATAGGCGCCCCCGTGTGGGCGCTCCGGCCACACACTGTTGCATCACGATGTCGTTTCACACTGGACCTGCCGTGGCCATCCAGCATTTCCCGCTCAAGCTCGTTTCCCGCCGCATGCTGGCCCCGAGCGTGGGTCATTACACGTTCGTGCGCGATGACGGGCAGCCGCTGGATTTCATCCCCGGCCAGTTCATCCAGGTGCATTTCCAGTACGCCGATGGCACCGCCACCAAGCGCAGCTATTCGCTGGCGACGATCCACGACCACGCGCTGGGCCCGGGCGAAGCGGTGGAAATCGCCGTGAGCTACGTGCCCGGCGGCGCCGCCACGGCGCTGTTCGAGGGACTGGAAGCCGGCGGACACGTGGATGCGAGCGGCCCGTTCGGCCGCTTCTGCCTGATGCCGACCGACGCGAACGCGCGGTACCTGCTCATCGCCACCGGCACCGGTGTCACGCCCTATCGCGCGATGCTGCCGCAGTTGGAAGCGCAGATCCGCGAGCGCGGCGTTCGCGTGGTGCTGCTGTTCGGCGCGCGCAACACCGACGAGCTGCTGTACGGCGACGAGTTCCGCGCCTTCGCGGGCAAGTACCCGGACCACTTCCGCTTCGTCCCCTGTTTCTCGCGCGAGCTGCCGGCGCCTGATTCGCCGCATGCGCACGCCGACGTACGCCACGGCTATGTGCAGCAGTTCCTCGATGAGTTCGCGCCGGATGCGACCGGCGACATCGCGTACCTGTGCGGCAACCCGAACATGGTCGATGCGTGTTTCGAAGCGCTGAAGGGCCACGGGCTGCCGGTGCCGCAGGTGCGGCGAGAGAAGTACGTCAGCAGCAAGTAACCCGAATCGCCTGGAGCCCCGCCGGCCCGTTACGGCCGTTTCCCCGGGATGACAATGGAAGGCCGCGGCGCCGTCCATCCGCCATACGACGTGCAATCAAACTCCCCGCCGGCTCTGGCATGCTGGGGGCTTCCACGTCGGACGAGGGAACCGATGCGCACGTCTCCTGCATGGATCGCCGCACTGGCGGCGATCTGCTGCCTCACCGCCTGCACGCCTCGCGATGACGCCAGCGCGTCGCGCAAGGACGCCGACGCCGGCAAACGCATGTACGGCTCGATCGCCTTCGAGCCCTGCACGCTGTCCGGCGCACTCGCCTCCTCCAGCATCGATGCGCAATGCGCGCGCCTGGACGTTCCCGAAGATCCGGCAAAGCCGGACGGCCGCCGCATCCCGCTGAACATTGCGTGGCTTCCGGCCGGCGACAAGGGCTCGAAGGCGCCCGATCCGGTGTTCTTCCTCGCCGGCGGCCCCGGCCAGGCGGCCACCGAGTACGCGGTCGACGTCGATGCCGCATTGCGCGACGTGCGCAAGCATCGCGACATCGTGCTTATCGACCAGCGCGGCACTGGCAAGCTGAGCCCGCTCGTGTGCCGCGATGCGAACGGCGCGGAACTCGCGCTGCCGGCGGACGAGGAAGTCGATGCCGCCGCCGTCGCCGACTACGCCGCGCGTTGCGCGAAAACGCTGGAAGGCAAGGCAGACCCGCGCTTCTACACGACGACGCAGGCGATCGGCGATCTCGATGCGGTGCGCGCCGCGCTGGGCGTGCAACAGGTCAATCTCGTCGGCGTGTCGTACGGAACGCGCGTGGCGCAGCAGTATGCGGCGCGGTTTCCGACGCACACGCGTTCGATCGTGCTCGACGGCGTCCTGCCGAATGAACTCGTGGTCGGTAGCGAATTCGCGCGTACGTTCGAGCGCGCGCTCGAACTGCAGTCGGCGCATTGCCAGTCGCTGCCGGGCTGTCGCGAACGCTATCCGCGAGATCTGCGCACGCAGCTGCGCGGCCTGAAGGAACGTCTGGAAACAGCGCCGGTGCAGGTGGATTTCCGCGATCCCGCCACCGCGCAGCGTCGTCGCGACACGCTCACCGCCGACGCCGTCGTCGGCCTCACGCACATGTTCTCGTACATGCCGCAGATGATGTCGCTGATGCCGGTCGTCATCGACGAAGCCGATCGCGGCGAATACGCGCCGCTGCTGGCGCTGGCACAGCTGGCCACGCGCAACATGGACGGCCGCATGTCGCGCGCGATGCAGTGGTCGGTGATCTGTGCCGAGGATGCGGACCGTTACACGCCCGATCCCGCCGATGCCGACACCGTGCTGGGCGCGGAAACCGGACCCGCGTTCTTCGCCGCATGCAAGGCGTGGCCGCATGGCGCGCGTCCGGCGGCGTTCGACAAGCCGCTGCGCTCCAACGTGCCCGCGCTGCTGCTGTCGGGCGAGATCGATCCGGTGACGCCGCCGGCCTATGGCGAACGCGTGCTGAAAGGCCTGCCGAACGGACACCACTTCGTATTGCGCGGGCAAGGCCACAACGTGGGCGCGACCGGCTGCCTGCCCAAGCTCGTCGGACAGTTCGTCGAATCGCTCGACGCGAAGGCGCTGGACGGAAAGTGCCTCGACACGATCGGCTACGTGCCGCCGTTCACCGGATACAACGGATGGGAGCCGTGACGCGATGATCGTCGCACAGGACCTGCACAAGAGTTTCAAGACGCCGACCGGCACGGTGCGCGCCGTGGAAGGCGTGCGCTTCACCGCGCGCGATGGCGAGATCACCGGCCTGCTCGGGCCCAACGGCGCCGGCAAGACGACCACGCTGCGCATGCTCTACACGTTGATGAAACCCGACGCCGGACAGGTGCTGGTCGACGGCGTCGATGCGACGCGCGATCCGGCATCGGTGCGCGGCGCGCTCGGCGTGCTGCCGGACGCGCGCGGCGTATACAAGCGACTGACGGCGCGCGAGAACATCGCGTACTTCGGCGAACTGCACGGCATGTCGAAGCAGGCCATCGAGGCGCGTACGCAGGTGCTCGCCGATGCGTTGCAGATGCACGACATCCTCGATCGGCGCACCGAAGGTTTTTCGCAGGGACAGCGCACCAAGACCGCGATCGCACGCGCGCTCGTGCACGATCCGCGCAACGTGATCCTCGACGAGCCCACCAACGGCCTGGACGTGATGACCACGCGCGCGATGCGCGGCTTCCTGCAGCAGCTGCGCGCCGAAGGTCGCTGCGTGATCTTCTCCAGCCACATCATGCAGGAGGTCGCCGCGCTGTGCGATCGCATCGTCATCATCGCCAAGGGCCAGGTCGTCGCGGCTGGGACGGCGCATGAGCTGCGCGAACAGACGGGCGAGGCGAACCTCGAAGATGCCTTCGTGAAGGCCATCGGTTCGGAAGAGGGGCTGCACGCATGAGCGCCGGTTCGATGAAGCAATCGCGTCCCGGCATGTTCGCGACGATGTGGTCGGTGATGCGCAAGGAGCTGCTCGACATCTCGCGCGACCGTCGCACGCTCGCGCTCGCGCTGCTGCTCGGCCCGCTGCTGTATCCGGTGCTGATGATCGGCATGGGTTCGCTGGCCGAATCGCGCGCGCGCACGCAGCTGGATCGCACGCTAGAAGTGCCCACCGTCGGCATGGAGCGCGCGCCGAATCTCGTCGCGTTCCTCGCCACGCAGGGCATCCGCGCGGTAAAGGCGCCGGACGACGTCGACGCGGCGATCGTGCGGCAGGAGTTCGACGTCGCGCTGCGCATCTCGCCCAGTTACGCGAACGACTGGCGTAACGGCAAGCCGGCGCTGGTGGAGATCGTCGCCGATACGACGCGTCGCGACAGCGAGATCCCGAGTGCGCGCATGCGCGCGGCGCTGGAAGGTTACGGCGGTCAGGTCGGCGCGCTGCGCCTGCTTGCGCGCGGCATCGATCCGTCCGTCGTGCGCGCGGTGAGTGTCGGCAGTCGCGACCTTGCGACGGAGGAGGCCAAGCGCGGGCTGATGCTCGCCGCGATCATGCCGTACCTGCTGATCCTGATGTCCTTCATCGGCGGCGCGTACCTGATCATGGACGCCACGGCGGGCGAACGCGAACGCCAGTCGCTGGAACCGCTGCTCGCCACGCCGGCGTCGCGCGGCGCGATCGTCAGCGGCAAGATCGCCGCCGCCTGCGCGATGGGGTTGCTGTCGCTGCTGCTGACGCTGGTGGGGTTCAAGCTCAGCGCGCAGATGAGCACGGGCGTGGGGCGCATGCTCGACGTGAGCTTCGCGTCGATCGGACGCATGCTGCTGATCCTGCTGCCGATGGTGTTCATCGGCACGACGCTGCTCACGTGTCTCGCGGCTGCATCCAAGAGCCTGAAGGAAGCGCAGAGCCACATGACGTGGCTGATGCTGCTGCCGATGATTCCGACGATCGCGCTGATCGTGAACCCGGTGAAGACGCAGGCGTGGCAGTTCATGGTGCCGTTCCTCGCACAGAACCAGATGCTGCTGAAGGTGATCCGTGGCGAGGGCATCGACATGCAGACCTGGGGGATCTACCTGGGCACCGGCTTTGCCGTGGCGGCATTGCTGTGGTTCGTCGCGGTGCGGCGTTACCACCAGGAGCGGTTGGCGATTTCGGGTTAGTGGTTTGGTCGCAGCGTGGGTGCGCGCTGCGGCGTTGTTTGGTCTACCCGCCGCTTTACTGTTTTCTGTAGCCGTTGCCTCATGGCGTTGTTCTTGCTGACGCTGGTGTGTTGCGTTGCTTTCGAAGTTGCTCGTCATTCCCGCGAAGGCGGGCCGCTTCTGGGCCGCCGAATGGCGGCACCATCCAAGGACTTTCCACGCTTTACCCGCAGCGTCAAAGAGCAAAGAAGGATCACCAGCCAAGCTTCCGATCGCCTGCGGCGCTCGGGTCACTTTTCTTTGCTCGCACAAAGAAAAGTAACCCAAAGAAAGTGCGTACAAGTCCAACCCAATCCTGCGACCGGACGGAGAAAGGGCGCGTTCGCGATTCGCCATCCATGGCTCAGCGCTCACCGCCGCACATCCTGTGCGGCGCCCTTCGGGGCTAGCTAACTGCTTGGCTGATCAACAGCAACAGCAGACGGATGACGGCTTTTGGCCCCTCTCCCACCGGGAGAGGGGTTGGGGTGAGGGCCAACGGAGTCGCATCGGTGAACGAACCGTGCCTTACTGCGCTGCGCTGCTGCTTTGCGGTGGGACACTGAAGCAAGATGGATTCCAGCTTTCGCTGGAATGACGGTGAGGTGGGTCGCCGATACGGGAGTGCCCGGAGGTTACGGGCCTGGATCCCGGCCTTCGCCGGGATGACGGTCGGGATTGACGTTCGACGGATGAAGCTGAGGTAGGCGAGCGTCCGTAATGTGCCCAACGGAAAAAAGAGAAAGGCCCGGCTTGCGCCGGGCCTTTCGTTTTACAACGTTGCTTTGCGAAGCGCGTGCGGTGGCGTCAGTCCCCCAACCTTCGCCGCCGCCTCGCGATCAGCTCTGCGGGTTGAAGCCGATGGTACGGCGCGTCGTCACCGGCGCGTCGATCGGCTGGAAACGCCACTTGCGCACGGCGTTGACCGCTTCGCGGTCGAAGATGCGCGCCGGGTTGGAACGCACCACGCGTGCGGCCGTGACCGAGCCGTCGGTGCCGACGGTGAACTCGACCTGCACTTCGCCCGAGGTCCCTGCGCGCAGGGCTTCCGGCGGGTAGCGCGGCGGCGGCATCGACAGCGGACGCAGGTCGCTCGCGTCGGCCGACGCCGGTGCGGCGGCGGCCTGGCGGGCCGCGGCGGCACGCTGTTCGGCGGCGCGGGCGTCCGCGGCACGCTGGTCGGCCGCGGCCTTGTCGGCTGCGGCCTTGTCCGCCGCTGCCTTGTCGTCGGCCTGCTTGGTCGCAGCCTGCTGGGCGGCGAGCTGGCGGGCGGCGTCTTCCTGCTGCTTCTTCTGGTCCTCGACGCGCTTCTTCTCGAGTTCGACCTTCTTCTTGGCCTCTTCCTCGGCGGTCAGCTGCTGCTGCGCGGCGCGCTTGGTCGACGCGTCCTGCTGGGCGGCGATGCTGGCCTTCAGGCGCGCGAGCGCCGGATGCTGGGCATCGGCCTTTTCGAGCAGGGCGGCCAGACGCTGGGCTTCGGCGAAGTCCTCGCGATTGACGCTCTGCTCGGTGGCGATGACCGTCATCGGCAGCAGGTCGGTCAGCGCGCTGGACACCGCGGCGTCCCCCGGCGCCTTGTCGCGCAGCGCGAGGTAATACTCCACCGCGTTGTCTTCGGCCGGTGCGTACAGGCGGTTTTCGGCATACGCCTTGCGGGCCGCTTCACGCAGCTGGTCGGCGGTCAGCGCCGACACCTTGGCCGACACCGCGGTTTCCGCCGTGACCGCAGGCGCAGCCTGGGTGGCGGCCGGCGCGGCGGCGGTGGGCTGGGCGGGTTCTTCCTTGTTACAGGCCGCCAGCGCGCAGCACAGGGCGAGCGCGACGGACAGCTGCGATACGACAGACAGTCGGCGCGAACGCCGGTCTTGTGGATTAACGAACGTCATTGGCAAAGCTCCCCTGAAGTGCGCCGTCACGAGCACACAGGCACTAGATCGCGTGAGCGGCCCCTGTTTGTCAAGCGAACGGCCATCGGAGCCTACCATCGGTCGGCGCGACCGGGCCGCCCATCGCCCTGTTCAGATGCGGCACGCAGGGCCGTAATGCGGTGATTTCCGGGTAGACCCGTGCGCGGCCGGTCGGACAGGAACGTGGCGAGCAGCCGCCGGAACGGCGGGAATCCCGCGCTCGCGCGGAGCACGCCCGCGCGAAGTGCGCGAATCGGCGCACGGTCGTCGGTGAACAACGCGACGATCCCCCGTGTGGCCAGGTGAAGCGGCGCGGTCGCGAGCCGGTGCCCACGCTCATAGCGGGCAAGTCGCACCGGATCGCCGGGGTCCGCACGCGTGGCCGCCGCGTCGCGCAGTTCCGCGGCCAGGCGCTCGACGCCAAGCAACCCGAGGTTGAAGCCGTGCGCCGTCACCGGATGCATGCCGACCGCCGCATCGCCCAGCAACGCGACGCGCGTGCCGGCGAAGCGCGTCGCCCACGCGCCGACCAGCGGGTACACGTGGCGCTCCCCGGGATTGGACACGGCACCGAGGCGTCCGTGGAAGCGTCGGGCGATTTCCCCTGCGAATGCCGCGTCGTCCATCGCCTGCAGGTCTCGCATCTGCGCGCCGGTCAGCGTCAGCACGACGGAGGACCGGTGCCCGCACGGCGTGGCGCGCCCCAGCGGCAGGCGCGCCAAGGTCTGGCCACGATCGAACCATTCCCAGGCGGTGTCGTCGTGCGGGCGCTCGTGCGTCACGCGGCACACGAGCATCGCGCGGCCGAAATCGTGCATCCGCGCGGGGATGCCCAGGTGGCGCCGGGTTTCGGAAAAGCGGCCGTCGGCGGCGACGATCAGGCGCGCTGCGAAACTTCGGCCGTCTTCCAGTCGAACACACGCGTCGGTCGTGTCGGCTTCGACCGTGGCGATGCGCACGCCTGCATGGAGTTCGACATCCTGCGACCCGGACACTGCGTCGAACGCCGCCGCCCGAATCGCGTGGTTCGGCACCAGCCAGCCGAGCGGTTCGTCGCCGCCGCCGACCTTCAGCGGCTCGCGCGCGCCGGCGTCGAACACGTGCGCTTCGCAGAGCGGATGGCATTCGTCCGGCGGCAGCCGACTCCACACGCCCAGATCGCGTAGCAGCCGCACCGAGCGCTGCGTGAGCGCGATCTCACGCCCGTCGAATTTCGGGGCGCGCAGGGACTCCTCGCTTTCGCGTTCGAGCAACGCGACGCGAAGGCCGCTTACGTCGAGCGCCCGCGCCAGGCACAGGCCCGCCGGCCCCGCGCCGATGACGATCACGTCGGTTTCGATGGTCTGCATGCGGCGCCCGCGTTCTGGAGTGCGCGCACTGTCCCGCGGGAGCGATGTCGGCGCATTGATCCCGGTCAAGGGCGCTGCGCTACTTGCCGATGCAGAAGCTCGAGAAGATGTGGCCGAGCAGGTCATCCGCGTGCACGCGGCCGGTGATCTCGCCGAGCGCGTCATGCGCGAGGCGCAGCGATTCGGCGGCGAGGTCGAGCGCTTCGCGATCGAGTTCGATGCTTGCCTGCGCAAGGTGTTCGCGCGCGATCGCCAGCGCATCGACGTGCCGCGCGCGTGCGGTGAAGGCGCCCTCGCCGGCCGCATCGGCGTTGCCCTGCGCGAGTTCGCGCAGGCGTGCATGCAGCGACTCCAGCCCGGCGCCGGTACGGGCGGAGACGTTCAGGGCGTCCTGCGGTTGCCGCGTGTCGGCGTCGAGCAGGTCGGCCTTGTTGTGGACCCACACGCGCAGCGGGACCTCGGCGATGGCGTCGATCACCGCTGCGCGGCCGCCTTCCGGATCGCGCGCATCGAGTACCACGAGCGCGAGGTCCGCACGTTGCAGCTCGCCGCGCGCGCGGCGCATGCCTTCGCGCTCGATCACATCGCCGCCTTCGCGCAGGCCGGCGGTGTCGACGAGCGTGAGCTCGACGCCGTCGATGCGGATGGTTTCGTGCAGCAGGTCGCGCGTGGTGCCGGCGATGTCGGTGACGATGGCGCGCTCGCTGCCGGCCAGCACGTTGAGCAGCGAGCTCTTGCCGGCGTTCGGCGGCCCGACGATCACCGCATGCAGGCCGTCGCGCAGGCGACGCCCGCGTTCGGCGGCCTTCAGCAGGTCGTCGAGGGCGAGCGCGTTGTCGCGAAGGCGGACGCGGAGCTGCTCGCCGCCGAGCGTGTCGATCGGCTCGTCGGCGAAGTCGATCGCGGCTTCGACGTGCACGCGGATCGCGAGCAGTTCGTCGGCGATGGCATCGACGCGGCGCGAGAACTCGCCGTCGAGCGCACGGCGTGCGGCGCGTGCGGCACGCACGTCGGCCGCGGCGATGAGGTCGGCGACGGCTTCGGCCTGTGCGAGGTCGAGGCGGCCTTCGAGGAACGCACGTTCGCTGAACTCGCCCGGCCGCGCGCGGCGCGCACCGAGCGTTACGCAGCGCGCGACCAGTTCGTGCAGGACGGCGGGACTGCCGTGCGCCTGCAGTTCCACCACATCCTCGCCGGTGTAGCTGGCGGGCGCGGCGAAATAAAGCGCGATGCCGTCGTCGATGGTCTCGTCGTGCTCGTCGCGAAAACGCACGTAGTGCGCCGTACGCGGTACGAGTTCGCGCGCGGCGAGCGCTTCGGCGATCGCACGCGATTTCGGCCCGGACAGCCGCACGATGCCGACGCCGCCGGCGCCGGGCGCGGTGGCGATGGCGGCGATGGTGTCGCGATCGGTCATGGCGTCATGGTCGCAGAACGGAGGTAGCGGCGGCACAAATGCGAAGCCCGCCTTCCGGCGGGCTTCGTGCGAACGGGCGCGGCGGATTACGCCTTCGCCGGCTGCTCGCTGTACTTCTTCACCATCCACCACTGCTGCAGCAGGCCCAGCGCGCCGTTGGTGACCCAGTACAGCACCAGGCCGGCCGGGAAGAAGGCGAACATCACGCCGAACACCAGCGGCATGAACTGCATCATCTTGGCCTGCATGGGATCCATGCCGGTGGTCGGGTTCAACTTCTGCGTGAACCACATGATCGCGACGTTGATGATCGGCAGCACGAAGAACGGATCGCGCGAGGTCAGGTCGGTGATCCAGCCGATCCACGGCGCATGGCGCAGCTCGACCGACTCCGAAAGCATCCAGTACAGCGCCAGGAACACCGGCATCTGCAGCAGGATCGGCAGGCAGCCGCCGACGGGGTTGATCTTCTCCTTCTTGTACAGCTCCATCATCGCCATCTGGAACTTCTGCTTGTCGTCCCCGTAGCGCTCCTTGAGCTGCGCGATGCGCGGCTGGAACTTGCGCATCTTCGCCATCGACTTGTACTGCGCGGCCGACAGCGGGTACATCGCGAGCTTGATCAGGAACACCAGGCCGACGATCGACCAGCCCCAGTTGCCGACCAGGCCGTAGATCTTCTCCAGCACCCAGAACAGCCAGCCGGCGATCGTCGCCATGATGCTGTAGCTGCTGAAGTCCACCGCGCGGTCCAGGCCCGGCACGTTCTGGGCTTCGATCGCCTTGACCAGCTTCGGTCCGACCCACAGGCGCGCGGTGGTTTCGGCCTTCGCGCCCGGCGCGACGGTGACGCCCGGGCCGACTTCGCGGATGAGGTACTGCGTGCCGCCGGTGCCGCTGGGCGTGGCGAGCGAGAAGGTCGTGGTGTCGTTCGAGCCCGGGATCCAGGCGGCG
This sequence comes from Lysobacter soli, assembly GCF_003382285.1. Taxonomy (GTDB): domain Bacteria; phylum Pseudomonadota; class Gammaproteobacteria; order Xanthomonadales; family Xanthomonadaceae; genus Lysobacter_J; species Lysobacter_J soli. The sequence continues at coordinate 100,539 of NZ_QTJR01000010.1, read as the reverse complement.
AAGAAGTGGTGCTGGAGCATGCCGATCCAGCCGCCGGTGACCTGCTTGTTGAGCGGGCCGTCCTCGACGAAGTTGTCGTACTTGCGCTTCTCGTACTTGTCGGCGCTGGAGTACCACGCGGCGCCCTGGAAGCTGTACTGCTCGGCGCTCATCGGGCCCTTCTTAACCAGCGCGCGCGGCACACGGCTCAGCTGGCGGTAGACGAAGCCCTGCCATGGCTGGGCGCTGGCGTTGATGACTTCATCGCGCACCTGCACGACGTAGTTGCTGCGCGTGAAGGTGTAGGTGCGGCGGATGGTCACGCCGTCGCTGCCGGTCCAGACGAACGGGACCTCGAGCGAGTTGGCGCCATCGGCGAGCGTGAAATCGGTCTTGCCGCCTTCGGGCACGAAGCCGGCTTGGTGCGTCGGCGCCTGGCCGCCCTGGCTCACCCAGCCGCTCTGCGCGACGAAGTAGTTGGCCGGATCGGTGGCGAACAGGCGCACCGGTGCGCTGCTGTCGTCGGCGGTGCTGGGATATCGCAGCAGGTCGGCCTGGCGCATCTCGCCGCCGTCGAGCACGAGCTTCAGGACGTCGGTGGTGACGGTGACGCTCGGCGCGGCGGCCGGCGTGGCGGCAGCCGTCGGCGTGGTGCCGGGGACGCTCGGCGCGGCCGGGACAGCGCCCGGCGCGCTGGCCGTGGTCGGGATGCTGGCGTCCGTCGCGGTCGCGGCGGTGGTCGTGGTCTGCGCGGGAGCGGCAGGCGCGGCCTTCTCCTTGCCCCATTCCATCCACAGCAGGGTCGCCACCATCAGCCAGGCGAAGATCAGGAAAACGCGGGTCTGGTTCATGGGCGACAGGCTGCTCAGCCGCGATCGACGTGCGGCGCTGGGGCGGAAGGGGAAGCGGCCGGCATTGTGCCGGGCGCCGGTGACAGGGGCAACGCGGCGTCGGGCGCGAGGGCCCCGCTGCGGTGGAGCAGACCCTGGAAGGCCGCGACTAGTTCCGGGCCGCTGGCCTGGCGTGCGGCCGGACGCGCGACCACGACGTAGTCGCCCGCGGCGAGTTGCCCGCGCAGGCGACGGAAGGTATCGCGAAGAACGCGCTTGATGCGATTGCGACCGACGGCGTTCGGATCGACCTTGCGGGACACGGCCAGACCCATGCGTGCAGGCACGTCACTGGGAAGCCAATGCAAAGCCAGCACGGGCAGCGCCGTGCGCCGTCCGTGCTGGAATATGCGGTCGAAATCGGACTTCGCGCGAACCCGCGCGCGGCGCGGGAAGCGGGCCGATGTCATCTGCTGCTACCGGCGAGGGCCGGTGTGCGACTGCCGCGCGGAGCGGCAGCGGCGACGCTTAGGCGCAAAGACGCTTGCGGCCCTTGGCGCGACGACGGGCCAGGATCTTGCGGCCATCGGCGGTCGCCATGCGGGCACGGAAACCGTGGTCGCGCTTGCGCTTGAGGTTGCTGGGCTGGTAGGTGCGCTTGGTGGCCATGGTTCGGCTCGATGCGTAAACGGCAAAATGGACCGCGGATTCTAGCGGCCCGGGGAGTGCCAGGTCAACCGTCCTTGACCCGGCTCGCTTCCGACGCAGCGACCCACCGGGAAACGAAGCAAAGCCAGTCCCCTAAGTTAGGGGGCGCTTCGCGCAGCGAAGCGGGGTATGGGAACGCACGCCACGGGGCGCGAAGTTTGCACTGCAAACTTTGGGAGGCGAAGCCGGCTGTGCCGGCGAACGCCTGTGGACTACCTGTTAATCCACCTGTGGACAAGTCCTGTTCCGCGCCCGGTCGCGGTGATAGTCTGCCCCTACCCCCAGACCCGTTCGCCGCGATCCGTGCATCGCGCGGCGGGATGCTTTTCGCCGCGGTTTTCCGGTGCTTCGGCGCCGGACGCACAAGAGACGAAGATTCCCGAACCGATGGATGCCTGGCCCCGCTGCCTCGAACGCCTCGAAGCCGAACTTCCGCCCGAGGATATCCACACCTGGCTCAAGCCCCTGCAGGCGACGCGGCGAGACGACACCACGGTGCTCTACGCGCCCAACGCGTTCGTGGTCGAACACGTGCGCGAGCGCTACCTGCCGCGCATCCGCGAGCTGCTCGCGCATTTCGCCGGCAGCGACGAGGTGAGCCTGGAGATCGGCTCCCTACCGCGCGCCGCCGCGCCGGTGCCGGAAGCCGTAGCCGCCACGCTGGTCGCGCCGGTGCGCGCCGCACCGAGCGAGCCGTTCAACGGCCACCTGGACAACCACTACACCTTCGAGAACTTCGTCGAAGGCCGCAGCAACCAGCTCGGTCGCGCCGCCGCGTGGCAGGCCTCGCTCAAGCCCGGCGATCGCGCGCACAACCCGCTGTTGCTGTACGGCGGCACGGGCCTGGGCAAGACGCACCTGATGTTCGCCGCCGGCAACGCGATGCGCGCGGCGAATCCGAACATGCGCGTGCTCTACCTGCGCAGCGAACAGTTCTTCAGCGCGATGATGAAGTCGCTGCAGGACAAGACCATGGACGCGTTCAAGCGCCAGTTCCAGCAGGTCGACGCGCTGCTGATCGACGACATCCAGTTCTTCGCCGGCAAGGACCGCACGCAGGAGGAGTTCTTCCACACCTTCAACGCGCTGTTCGACGGCAAGCAGCAGATCATCCTGACCTGCGACCGCTATCCGCGCGAGGTCGAAGGCCTGGAGCCGCGCCTGAAGTCGCGCCTGGCCTGGGGCCTGAGCGTGGCGATCGAGCCACCGGACTTCGAGACGCGCGCGCAGATCGTGCTGAGCAAGGCGCGCGAACGCGGCGCGCACATCCCCGAGGAAGTCGCGTTCCTGCTCGCCAAGAAGATGCGCAGCAACGTGCGCGACCTGGAGGGCGCGCTCAACACGCTCGCCGCGCGCGCCAACTTCACCGGCCGTGCGATCACGGTCGAATTCGCGCAGGAAACCCTGCGCGACCTGCTGCGCGCGCAGCAGCAGGCGATCGGCATCCCGAACATCCAGAAGACCGTGGCCGACTACTACGGCCTGCAGATGAAGGATCTGCTGTCCAAGCGCCGCACGCGCTCGTTGGCGCGTCCGCGCCAGATGGCGATGGCGCTGGCCAAGGAGCTGACAGAGCACAGCCTGCCGGAGATCGGCGACGCGTTCGCCGGCCGCGACCACACCACGGTGCTGCACGCGTGCCGCCAGATCCGCACGCTGATGGAAACCGACGGCAAGCTGCGCGAAGACTGGGACAAGCTGATCCGCAAGCTCAGCGAGTGATGCATCGGCGGCCCGCAGCAAAGCGACGGTCGCCGATACATACTTATCCCCGTCCGCACGGGGCAAGCCGTGTATGGTGCGGGCACAAGTTGTGGACAGTTTCGGCCCTCGCGCCGTGCGCTAGAGTTGTCCACAGTTTGTCCGCCGGTTGCCCGGCCAGTTCTACCGAAGTTTCACAAGCAAGAAAAACCTTGGTTATCAAGAGCTTGAGATGGTTTTCCCGGATTTCCGGCGACACCATCACCACCATGCTTTTGATTTATTCCACATACTTAGTAATGGCACGGGGACGGGGTCCGCATGCGTTTTTCCCTTCAACGCGAAGTCTTTCTCAAGCCGCTCGCTCAGGTCGTCAACGTCGTCGAGCGCCGCCAGACCCTGCCGGTCCTGGCCAACCTGCTGGTACAGGTGAAGGACGGCCAGCTCTCGCTGACCGGTACCGACCTGGAAGTGGAGATGGTCTCGCGCGTTCTGGTGGATGACGCACAGGACGGCGAAACGACGATCCCCGCGCGCAAGCTGTTCGAGATCGTTCGCGCCCTGCCGGACGGCAGCAAGGTCACCGTCTCGCAGTCGGCCGAAAAGATCACGGTGCAGGCCGGGCGTTCCCGCTTCACCCTGTCGAGCCTGCCGGCGAACGACTTCCCGTCGATCGACGAGGTCGAAGCCAATGAGCGCGTCCGCGTGCCCGAGGCCGCACTGAAGGAACTGATCGAGCGCACGGCGTTCGCGATGGCCCAGCAGGACGTCCGTTACTACCTCAACGGCCTGCTGTTCGACTTGCGTGAAGCCAGCCTGCGCTGCGTAGCTACCGACGGCCATCGCCTGGCGCTGTGCGAATCGCCGCTCGACAACGGCGCGTTGACCAAGCGCCAGCTGATCGTGCCGCGCAAGGGCGTGCAGGAACTGCAGCGCCTGCTGGAAGGCGGCGAGCGCGAGCTCGAGCTGGAAATGGGCCGTGGCCACCTTCGCGTGAAGCGGGACGATGTCACCTTCACCAGCAAGCTGATCGATGGGCGCTTTCCGGACTATGAGGCGGTCATCCCGATCGGTGCCGACCGTGAGGTGCGGATCGATCGCGAGGTCCTTCGCGCCTCGCTGCAGCGAGCCGCGATCCTGTCCAACGAGAAGTACCGCGGCGTCCGCCTCGAAGTTTCTCCGGGCCAGCTGAAGATCAGCGCGCACAACCCGGAGCAGGAAGAAGCGCAGGAAGAGGTCGAGGCCGATACGCGCGTCGACGACCTGGCAGTGGGGTTCAACGTGAACTACCTGCTGGATGCGCTGACCTCGCTGAAGGACGAGCACGTGGTCATCATGCTTCGCGATGCCAACTCCTCGGCGCTGGTGCGTGAGGCGGCGAACGACCGTTGCCGCCACGTCGTGATGCCGCTGCGACTCTGATTCACGCGTTCCACGTGAAACATCGACGCCCGGCCTCGTGCCGGGCGTTCTGTTTTCGGCCTCCGCTAAACTTGTCCCGATGCACGTCACCCGACTCGAGCTGCGCCATCTGCGTCGCTTCCAGGATCTCCGCCTCGACCCTGCCCCCGGCCTGAACCTCATCACCGGCGATAACGGCGCGGGCAAGACGACCGTGCTCGAAGCCTTGCATCTGATGGCTTACGGCCGCAGCTTCCGTGGACGCGTACGCGACGGGCTGATCCGGGCGGGTGACGCCGGCCTGGAGGTATTCGTCGAATGGCGGGAAAGGACGGGCCGTTCGGGCGACGACGAACGCCATCGGAAAGCCGGGCTTCGTCACACCGGCCAGGATTGGACCGGTCGCCTCGACGGCGCGAACGTCGCCCAGCTCGGGGATCTCTGCGCAGCGCTGGCCGTGGTGACGTTCGAACCCGGGAGCCATGCGCTGATCACCGGCGGCGGTGAGTCCCGTCGGCGCTACCTCGATTGGGGGCTGTTCCACGTGGAACCAGACTTCCTCCCGGTGTGGCGCCGATACAGCCGTGCCCTCAAGCAGCGGAACGCGCTGCTCAAAGCCCGGGCCCGGGACGCCCAGCTCGATGCCTGGGATCACGAACTCGCTGAGGCCGGAGAACCGCTCAGCCGTTTCCGCGAGCGCTACCTTGACCTCCTCCAAGTGCGCTTCGAGCCGTTGTTGTCGGACTTGGCCCCGGCGCTGGGCCTGAGTCGCCTCGAGTACGCACCCGGCTGGCGCCGCGACGAGATGTCGCTCGCCGATGCGTTGCTGCTGTCCCGCGAGCGCGACCTTGCCGCCGGCTACACCGGTGTGGGGCCACATCGGGCGGACTGGCGGGTCATGTTCGCGAACCTGCCGGGGCGCGAGGCGCTCTCCCGCGGCCAATCGAAGCTCACCGCGCTGGCGGCCCTGCTCGCTCAGGCTGAACACCACGACCAGATACAAGGCGAATGGCCGGTGGTCGCGCTCGACGACCTTGCATCCGAGCTCGATCGCCACCATCAAGGAAGGGTGCTGGCGCGCCTCCAATCCAGTGGTGCCCAGGTGTTCATCACCGGCACCGAAGCCCCGCCTGGCCTCCCGTCCGACTTTCCGGTGCACCGGTTCCACGTGGAACATGGCGCCATCACCACCTGCTGAGCCCGCCGCCTGACGTCCGACGGCGGGTTGTCCAGCGCCCGAACGCCGGCTGTTATACTCCCGGTTTGTATAGCTAATGTGTCTTGACGCGCCCGGCCCCGCCGCGGACCGCGTCGACGGAGCCTGTCGCCGCATGACCCACATCGAGCACGATCCCTCGCAAGATCCGTCCGTCGCTTCGACCCCCGCCGTTCCCCAGACCTACGACTCCAGCAAGATCACCGTGCTGCGTGGTCTGGAAGCCGTGCGCAAGCGTCCGGGCATGTACATCGGCGACGTGCACGACGGCACCGGCCTGCACCACATGGTGTTCGAGGTCGTTGACAACTCGGTCGACGAAGCCTTGGCGGGCCATGCCGACGACATCGTGGTGACGATCCATGTGGATGGCTCGGTCTCCGTGCTGGATAACGGCCGCGGCATGCCGGTGGACATCCACAAGGAAGAAGGCGTCTCCGCGGCCGAGGTGATCCTCACCGTGCTGCACGCCGGCGGCAAGTTCGACGACAACAGCTACAAGGTTTCCGGCGGCCTGCACGGCGTGGGCGTCTCGGTGGTCAACGCGCTGTCGGAGCACCTGTGGCTCGACGTGTGGCGCGACGGCTTCCACCACCATCAGGAATACGCGCTGGGCGAGCCCGTGGCTCCGCTCAAGCAGCTGGAAGCGTCCGACAAGCGCGGCACGCGCCTGCGCTTCAAGCCGTCCGCGGCGATCTTCACCGACATCGAGTTCCACTACGACATCCTGGCGCGCCGCTTGCGCGAGCTGTCGTTCCTCAATTCGGGCGTGAAGATCACGCTGGTCGACGAGCGCGGCGAAGGCAAGCGCGACGTCTTCCAGTACGCCGGCGGCATCCGCTCGTTCGTCGAGCACCTGGCGCAGCTGAAGAATCCGCTGCACCCGAATGTCATCTCGGTGTCCGGCGAACAGAACGGCATCACGGTGGACGTCGCCCTGCAGTGGACCGACGCCTACCAGGAAACGATGTTCTGCTTCACCAACAACATCCCGCAGAAGGACGGCGGTACGCACCTCGCCGGCTTCCGCGCTGCCCTGACGCGCACGATGTCCAACTACATCGAGCAGAACGGCATCGCAAAGCAGGCGAAGATCAGCCTGTCGGGCGACGACATGCGCGAAGGCATGATCGCCGTGCTGTCGGTGAAGGTGCCCGACCCGAGTTTCTCCTCGCAGACCAAGGAAAAGCTGGTCAGCTCCGACGTGAAGCCGGTGGTCGAAGCGACCTTCGGTGCGCGCCTGGAAGAGTTCCTGCAGGAACACCCCCAGGAAGCCCGCGCGATCTGCGAGAAGGTCGTCGATGCCGCGCGCGCGCGCGAAGCCGCCCGCAAGGCGCGCGATCTCACGCGCCGCAAGGGCGCGCTCGACATCGCGGGCCTGCCGGGCAAGCTCGCCGACTGCCAGGAAAAAGATCCGGCGCTCTCCGAACTGTTCATCGTCGAGGGTGACTCCGCAGGTGGCTCGGCCAAGCAGGGCCGCAACCGCAAGACGCAGGCGATCCTTCCGCTCAAGGGCAAGATCCTCAACGTCGAGCGCGCGCGTTTCGATCGCATGCTCGGCAGCGCCGAGGTCGGCACGCTCATCACCGCGCTGGGCACCGGCATCGGCAAGGACGAGTACAACCCGGACAAGCTGCGCTACCACCGCATCATCCTGATGACCGACGCGGACGTCGACGGAAGCCACATCCGCACGCTGCTGCTGACCTTCTTCTACCGGCAGATGCCGGAGCTGATCGAGCGCGGCCACGTCTACATCGGCCTGCCGCCGCTGTACAAGATCAAGCAGGGCAAGAACGAGCTGTACCTAAAGGACGACGCGGCGCTCGACGCGTACCTGGCGAACAACGCCGTGGAAGGCGCCTCGCTCGTGCCGGCCACGGGCGAGCCGGCGATCGAAGGCGCCGCGCTGGAGAAGCTGCTGCTCGCCTACGCGAGCGCACGCGAGGCCATCGGCCGCAACGCGCATCGCTACGACCCGAGCGTCATCGAAGCGCTGATCGATTCGATCCCGCTCGATGCCGCCGCGCTGGCCGACCACGCCGCGCTGCGTCGCGAGTTCGATGCGCTCGAGGCGCGCCTCAACCGTGGCGGACTCGGCAAGCCGCGCTACACGCTGGAACTGCACGAAGGTGCCGGCCAGCCCGCGCTGCTGGTCAAGCGTCTGCACATGGGCGAGGAACTCACCCAGGTGCTGCCGCTGTCGATCTTCGAAGCTGGCGAACTGCGCACCGTGCGTGAAGCTGCCGCGCAGCTGCACGGCCTGATCCGCGAGGGCGCGCAGATCGTGCGCGGCAATCGCGCGCAGCCCATCGACAGCTTCGCGCAGGCGCAGACCTGGTTGCTGGAAGAGGCCAAGAAGGGCCGCCAGATCCAGCGCTTCAAGGGCCTGGGCGAAATGAACCCCGAGCAGCTCTGGGACACGACGGTGAACCCGGAGACCCGCCGCCTGCTGCAGGTGCGGATCGAGGACGCGGTTGCCGCCGACCAGATCTTCAGCACGCTGATGGGCGACGTCGTCGAACCGCGCCGCGAGTTCATCGAAGACAACGCGCTCAAGGTCGCCAACCTCGACGTGTGATGCGTCGGGTGACCCCTCCGGGGCTTCGTGCCCCGGAAGCGCTGCGTGTGCGTGTTCAGGCATTGACGAAGTGTTAATCCGGCGGGCGATACAACCCCCTTCAGCCTCAAGCCTCCTCTTCAGGGTGAATCGATGAAACGCGCTTTGCTCGGCCTCGCCATCGCCACCCTCGTGGTCGCCTGCGCCACCACGACCTCGCCAACCGGACGCACGCAGTACGTCGGCGCGGTCTCGCAGGAGCAGCTCAACCAGCTGGGCGCACAGGCCTTCGCCGAAGCAAAGGCGAAGGAGAAGCTGAGCACCGACGCGCGCCAGAACACCTACGTGCGCTGCGTCGTCGACGCCATCACCCGGCAGCTGCCAGCCGGCTGGCAGACGCAGTGGGAAGTGGCCGTCTTCCAGGACGATTCCCCGAACGCCTTCGCCCTGCCGGGCGGCAAGATCGGCGTGAACACCGGCATCTTCACCGTGGCCAAGAACCAGGACCAGCTCGCGGCGGTCATCGCGCACGAGATCGGCCACGTCGTTTCGCGTCACCACGACGAGCGCATCACCAAGCAGCAGGGCACCTCGACCCTGCTCGGCATCGGCAGTGCGATCCTCGGTAGTGCCTACGGTTCAGGTGCCGGCAATGCAGCCGGCCAGATCGGCGGCGCCGCGGCGCAGACCTTCTACCTGCTTCCGAACTCGCGAACGCAGGAAACCGAGGCGGACGTCGTCGGCCAGCAGCTGGCCGCGAAGGCGGGCTTCGACCCCCGCCAGGCCGTGAATCTCTGGCAGAACATGATTGCCGCCGGCGGCAGCCGTCCTCCGCAGTGGCTCTCGACCCACCCGGATCCGCAGTCGCGCATCAACGAACTCGGTGCGCGCGCGGGCAGCCTCATGCCCACTTTCGAGCAGGCGCGCGCGTCCGGCCATACGCCGAAGTGCGGTTCGTAAGACTGCAAATCCGGCACACAACCCCGTATCGCAGCGCCGCGCGTTTCTGTTAGCGTGACGCCCCCCTGGCCCCGGTGCCATCGTCCCGCGCGCGCCCGCGTGCGGCAGCAGATCTGAGGTGTTCGATGAACAAGTTCTCCCTCCGTAACCGCAGCATCCTGGCCGCGGCCATTGGCGCGGTGCTGGTGTTCGGTGCGGTCAGCCAGGTGAATGCCCAGTCCGCGCAGCAGCGCGCCGAGGAGCGCCGCGCACGCCAGGCCGAAGGCAAGCAGAAGTCCGCCAAGCCGGCTGAGGAATACCCGCAGGCGACCCGTCAGGTCGAGGCGAAGGCCTCGTCGAAGGGCGGCCAGAAGCTGCAGAAGATGATGGGCCTGTACGACGACGACAAGGGCACCGAGGCTCGCGCCGCCGCCGACGAAATCATCGCGACGGAAACCTTCAACGCCTACGACCGCGCGTTCGCCGCGCAGATGGCCGCGCAGATCGCCTACGACGCAGACGATACGGCCGCTGCGAAGAACTACCTGCGCAAGGCGATCGAACTCAATGGTCTGGACAACAACGGCCACTACGGCGCGATGTACATGCTCGCCCAGTTGCAGCTGCAGGACGAGCAGTACGCCGAATCGCTGAAGACGCTCGATACCTTCTTCAACGAAACCAAGAGCACCAAGCCGGAGCAGCTGGTGGTCAAGGGCAACGCCCTGTACCGCCTGGAGCGCTACCCGGAAGCCGCGACGGTCCTCAAGCAGGCCATCGATTCCAGCCCGACTCCGAAGCCGGAGTGGCAGCAGCTGCTGATGGCGACCTACGCCGAGTCGGGCAACGCCGGTGAAGCGGCCAAGATGGCCGAGGCCGTCGCCGCCAAGAACCCGAACGACAAGCGCGCCCAGCTCAACCTGGCCGCCGTGTACCAGCAGGGCGAGATGTACGACAAGTCGGCCGCCGTGCTCGAGAAGCTGCGCGCTTCCGGCCAGCTCACCGAAGACAAGGAATACCGCCAGCTCTACGCCACGTACCTGAACATGGACGGCAAGGAGAAGGAAGCCATCGCGGTCATCAACGACGGTATCCAGAAGGGCGTCCTCAAGCCGGACTACCAGACGTACCTCGCACAGGCGCAGGCGTACTATTTCTCCGACCAGGCCGGCCCGGCGATCGACGCCTACAAGAAGGCCGCTCCGCTGGCGCCCGATGGCGAGGCTTACCTGAATCTCGCCCGTGTCCTGTGGCAGGAAGACCGCATCCCCGAGGCCAAGGAAGCCGCCAAGCAGGCCGTCGCCAAGGGCGTGAAGAAGCCCGACGACGCCAAGAAGATTCTCGCCCTGCCGGGTAAGTAATTCGGCAAAGCGAATCTACCGATTTGTGTGATTACACGGACGCGAATTGGTATATGCTAGGAGGTTCCCGCGACTCGACATGGGCCGCGGGAATCGTATCTGACGGCCCGAGGCGCCCTGGCGTCCGGAATTACCTCCCGAGCTACGGCGCATGACGCAAGACCTAGAAATTCACGCTAGAACCGACGACGACCGCGAAGGTTTGAACTGGGCACGCATTGCCGGTATCACCATCGCGATCGCCTTCCACGTCGCGGCCCTGCTCCTCCTGCTTGCTCCGATGGCCCCTCCGGCCCAGCAGCAGAAGGAAGAGGAGGTCACGTTCGTCAACCTCATCAAGCCGCCGCCGCCGCCGCCGCCGCCGCCGCCGCCGCCGCCGGAACCGCCGAAGGAGCTGAAGCCGCCGCCGAAGCTCACTCCGCCGCAGCCGACGCCGTTGCCGCCGCCGCCGGAAGAGCCGCCGATCGTGGTCGACGACCCGAGTCCGGTGGACGTGCAGGCGCCGCCGCCGAGCCCGCCGTCGCCGCCCGCACCGGCCACGACGATCGGTTCGAGCGTCGATCCGTCCTCGAAGCGGCTCAACCCGCCCAAGTACCCGCCGACGGAAGCCCGTCAGGGTGTTGGTGGCACGGTCGTGCTGGTCATCACCATCGACGGCCAGGGCAACGTGCTTGACGTCGCTGTCGAGAAGTCGAGCCGCAACCGCAACCTCGACCGCGCTGCAATGGATGCTGCCCGGAAGTGGAAGTTCAACCCGGAAATGCAGAACGGCGTCGGTGTCCAGAGCCGCGTCCGCGTCCCGGTCGATTTCGTCCCGCCGACCTGATCGGGGTCACGGGATTCGTTAGCACCAAACCCGCAACACACTCCTTTTCCACGACATTTCAAAGGTAAGCGTCATGCTGCAGGAAACCACCACCGCTGCGACTGCTGGAGGCTCCAACGCCCAGGCACTTCAGCAGATGAGCTTCGCGCATCTGTTGCAGAACTTCGACTTCGTCGGCTGGGTCGTCTTCATCACTCTGGCGATCATGTCGATCCTGTCGATCTACTGGATCGTCGTGAACTTCGTGAAGAACCTGCGCCTGCGCGCCAGTTCGGATCGCGTCGTCTCCACGTTCTGGGAAACCCCGAACGCGCAGGACGCCATCCGTTTCATGGAAGAGCAGGGCCGTTTCGAGCCGTTCTCGAAGATCGCCCTCGACGCCGCCCAGGCGGCTGCCCACCACCAGCGCCACGAAGGTTCGCGCCTGGTCGAGTCGCTGAACCGCTCGGAGTTCGTTGACCGTGCGCTGCGCCAGGGCGTGACCCGCGAGTCCTCGAAGCTGGAGGCCGGCCTGACCGTGCTCGCCACCGTGGGTTCGACCGCTCCGTTCGTCGGTCTGCTCGGTACCGTGTGGGGCATCTACCACGCCCTGATCCGCATCAGCGCGACCGGCCAGGCGTCGATCGACGCCGTCGCAGGTCCGGTGGGCGAAGCGCTGATCATGACCGCCATCGGTCTGTTCGTCGCGATCCCCGCGGTGCTGGCGTACAACTTCTTCACCCGCCTCAACCGCGTCACCAACAACAAGTTCGATACGTTCGCGCACGATCTGCACGACTTCTTCGCCACCGGCTCGCGCGTCGGCGAAGTGGGCGCGAAGCGCTAAGAACGCGTTGTAACAACGACACCCTCTTGCAGCAGGTTGGAGTTTCGTAATGGCCTTCAGTACTGGCGATAGCGGCGGCCCGATGGCCGAGATCAACGTCACGCCCCTCGTGGACGTGATGCTGGTTCTGCTCATCATCTTCATGATCACCGCGCCCCTGATGTCGCATAAGGTCCAGGTCGATCTTCCGGAAGCGAATCTGGACAAGCGTGACAGTGAGGCTCCGCCGGTTCCGCCGATCAGCATCACGGTGGAAGACAACGGCAACCTTTACTGGAACGACGAGCCGGTGACGAAGGATCTGCTCGAGAGCCGTCTGTCGATCGAAGCTCAGAAGACGCCGCAGCCGGAAATCAACGTCCGCGGCGACAAGACGACCAAGTACCGCATCGTGTCCGAAGTGGTGCAGATTGCGCAGGCCCAGGGCATGCGCAAGGTCGGCTTCATGGCGCTCAAAGAACCTCGCTGATCCGGAGATCCAGTAATGGCATTTGCATCGAAATCCGGTGGCGGTCCGATGTCGGACATGAACGTCACGCCCCTCGTGGACGTGATGTTGGTGTTGCTGATCATCTTCATGGTGACGGCGCCTCCGCTGACGTATCCGATCGACGTTAACCTGCCGCAGAAGTCGCTGAACCCGCCGCCGCAAACGCGCGAACCGCCGCCGCCGATCAGGCTGCGTATCGACGCGTCCGGTCAGGTGTTCTGGAACGACGCTCCGCAGCCCATCACCGCGATCCAAGACATGATGAAGGCGGAGGTCCAGCGCGACCCGAGCAATCAGCCCATGCTCGAGATCGATACCAGCCCGGACGCCGATTACGGCATCCTGGCGAAGGTGCTGGCGCATGCGAAGAACGCCAATATGGAAAAGATTGGCTTCGTCCAGAACTGATTGACGCTTACCTGTCGGGAAAACGCCGCCTCCGGGCGGCGTTTTCTTTTGTGCGCTCGAGACGCCCAGGCGCGTCACCCTGCCCCTCCCTACAACCTTCGTGCGACTTGCAGCCGCCGCCCCGCCGGGTTTAGCGTGGAACCGGGCATGGGGCCCATGGAGGTTGCGCGATGGCTGCTTCCGTTTTCCGCGATTCCCCTTCGTCGTCCCGCAGCGGCCACACCGAGGTCGCGCAGATGAACATCACGCCGCTGGTCGACGTCATGCTGGTGCTGCTCGTGATCTTCATGGTCGCCACGCCGATGGTGGCCAGCAAGATCGACCTGCGATTGCCGCAGAACATCGAGACCACACAGCGGAAAGAACCGCCGCGACGTGTGGCGTTGAAAGTCGATGCGAACGGCCACTTCCAGCTTGATGGCGTCGCACTCGACCGCGCGGCCTTGCCGCAGGCGCTGCGCGATCTGATGCAGGCCGATCCCCGTACCGTCGTCCAGATCACCGCGAACGCGGATGCGGACTATCAGGACTTCGCGTGGACGCTGGCCGAAGCCCAGCGCAATGGCGTCCGCGATATCGCCTGGGAGTAAAGCGTCGAACCGGCGCCCGCCCGCACGGCGGGCGCCCACTCCTGGAACAGTGCCTCAGCCCCGCTCCTCACCCAGCAGGGCGAGATACCCACGCACGGTGGCATCCAGGCCGTCGTACAGCGCCTCACCGATGAGCGCATGGCCGATCGACACCTCAAGTACGCCTGGCACGGCGCGCAGGAAGGCGCCGAGGTTTTCCTGACTCAGATCGTGTCCCGCGTTGACGCCGAGGCCGGCGTCCTGCGCGCGCCTGGCGGCTTCGGCGAACTGCGCCGCCATCGCTTCGCTCGCCCCGCTCGCGAACGCCTCCGCCCACGGCCCGGTGTAAAGCTCGACCCGGTCGGCGCCGACGTCGGCGGCATGTGCGATGCCCGCGCGACCGCCCTGCGTGTGCGCATCGGCGAACAGGCTGACTCGGCAGCCGATGCCTTTCAGCGCATCGACGTGCGGACGCAGCGAATCGGCATCGCGCACGAAATCGAAACCGTGATCGGACGTGAGCTGCGCGTCGCTGTCAGGCACCAGCGTCGCCTGCGCCGGACGCACAGCGTCGCATAGCGCGAAGAACCCGGGATAGCCGGCGCGCGGCGGTGCGAATGGATTGCCTTCGAGGTTGAACTCCACGCCACGTTCGCGCGTGAGCTCGGCCAGCGCATACACGTCGTCGGCACGGATGTGCCGCGCATCCGGGCGCGGATGCACGGTGATGCCGTGGGCTCCGGCATCCAGGCACGCGCGCGCGGCGCGCACCACATCGGGTTCGGAGCCGCCGCGCGAATTGCGCAGCACGGCGATCTTGTTGACGTTGACGCTCAGTACGGTCATCGCGCGACGTCCTGCGTCGACGTCGCGAAGCTCCACGCTTGGATCACTGGCACTTCTCGGAGTTCTGCTGATAGATGACCGGCTCCCAGTAGGAGCCGTCGGTGATGTAGTTGCGACGCGCCTCGACGAGCCGCGCGCCCAGAAGATAGGTCGTGTTCGGTTGCACGTCGACCACCAGATCCTTGTACGGATTGGCACGCATGTCGCGCTGGCGCCGCTGCACGTCGTTGAACTGTTCCGGATCGATCAGTTCGGCGACCTGCAAGACATGCCGGCCGGGCGTTACGCGAAAGCTCTTCGCACCTGCGGGGCCGGGAAGCTGGCCGTCGAGGTTCATCAGGCGCGCGCGATACAGGTCCTGGCTACGCGGCGCGACGTCGAAGATGCTGATGCGGCCGCAGCCGGTGGCGTTCGAAACGGGCGTGGGTCCGGGCGAATCCTGGCCGGCAACGCAGGGACCGGCGAGGAGGCAGAGGGACAGGAGCGGAAGGCCGAAAGCTTTCATGGCGATCTCCACGATGGCGATCGACGGCGCGAGCCGGCGCATGTTGGCGATGGGACGGCAGCGCCCACCGCATCCGGCCAGACCGGCAGGCGGAGCCCGCGGCCCGGCGCGCCGATACTAGCGCAGCGGGCGTGAGCCAGCGGCTTGCGGAGGTTCGCCGCTCAGGCGGCCGGCGGCGCCGGCGGATTGCCCGCGGCGGCGCGGCGCGCTTCGGCCTGCTCGCGCAGACGGCGCAGCTCGGCCGGATCCAGGATCAGCGTCGAGTCACGCGTCTGGCTGTCGACTCGCGCGGCCAGCAGCTTGAGCACCCATGCCAGCCCGAAACCGAGCGCCGCAAGCAGGCACACCATCAGGACCGCCACCGACGTCGTCTTGAACGCGATCGCCAAGGCGACCAGTGCGAGCAGGAGGTACAGCCAGTGCATGGGAAGCTCCGTGAGAGGGTGCGATGCGCCGGCAGTGTAGCGCGCGATTTCCGAGGGAATCGCCCGATTGCCGGGCTCGCGTGACCGCCCGTCAGCGAAGCGCGGCGGCCGTCACAGCAACGGCGAGACCAGCCGCGCGAGCCCTTCCGGCAGCCGCGTGCGCCACAGCGGCTGCGCTCGATCCTCCCGGACACGTGGCGCGAGATTGCACTCGCCCTGGATGAGCGACTCCAGCTCGGCAGCTAGCGCCTTGTCGCGGAACAACACCGAGACCTCGAAGTTGAGCCGGAAGCTGCGGTGATCGAAATTCGCGCTGCCGACGATCGCCAGGTCGTCGTCGCACAGCAGCGCCTTGCTGTGCAGCATCCGCGGGCCGTACTCGTGCACCTTGACGCCGGCTTCGAGCAGCTCGTCGAAGTACGACCGGGCGGCGAGCGTCACCAGCCGGCTGTCGCAGACCTTGGGCACCAGCAGTCGCACGTCGAGCCCGCCCAGCGCCGCCGAGGTCAGCGCCATGCGCGCCGCCTCGCCGGGCACGAAGTACGGCGTCACCAGCCACACGCGACGCTGCGCGGAGTGGATCGCCGCGACGTGCACGCGGTGGATCGCCTCCCACGAGGAGTCCGGCCCCGACACCAGCACCTGCGCCGAAATCGTCCCCCGACGCGGCGCTGGATGATGCACGCGCAGCGGCGGCTCGCCCGTCGCGTACGCCCAGTCCTCGATGAAGACCAGCTGCAGCTCGCGGACGATGTCGCCTTCCAGTCGCAGGTGCAGGTCGCGATACGCGTCCTCGCGCAGGCGCTCGTCTTCCTCGTCGGTGATGTTGATGCCGCCGGTGAAGCCGATCTCGCCATCGATCACGACGATTTTCCGGTGCGTGCGCAGGTTCAGCCAGGGCCGCTTCCAGAACCACTGCAGCTTCATCGGATGGAACCACGCGACTTCCGCGCCCGCCTCCACCAGCGGCTGGAGGAACTTGCGCTTGGTGCGTCCCGACCCCACCGCGTCGAGCAGCAGCCGCACCTGCACGCCGGCGCGGGCGCGCTCGACCAGCGCATCGCGCAGCGCGGTACCGGTGCGATCGGGCAGGTAGATGTAGTACTCCAGGTGGATGTGGTCGCGCGCGCTCGCGATCGCCTCCAGCAGCGCGACGTACTTGGCCGAGCCGTCGATCAGCAAATCCACGCGCGTGGCAGTGATCGGCGGCAGGCCGGTCGTGGATTGCGCCAGCCGCGCCAGCTCGATCGCGTCCGGCGTGGGCACCAGGCCTTCGGGCGGCGGCGGCAAGGTCGCGCGGGCGCGCACGCGGCGCAGGCGCTGGCGGCGGATCCGCTGCGGGCCGAAGAAGAAATAGATGAGGAAGCCGATGTACGGCAGTGCCGCCAGGCTGATCAGCCAGCTCAGCGTCGCCACCGGCTCGCGCTTCTGGAGCACGATCCACAGCCCGAGCCATACCACGTAGGTCAGCCAGCCGAGGACGAGGTACAGCCCCAGGTTCGGGATCGAGGCGAACGCGCTCCAGGCGCTACGCAGGATGTCGAGCATGCAGGGCGGGTCTCCTCCGGTATTCAGCCTGCCGTGCGTCGCGTCGTCGCCGCGTCGCGGCCGTCCGTCTCACGGGCTGCGACGGGCCGCGCGTAGGCTAAGGCCGATGGATGACGCCCGCAAAGCCCAGGCACCGATCAAGGGTCGAGGTGCGGCCTCGTACGTCGACGGCCGCTACGCGGTGACGGTCGCGCAGGGCGAGGACGACGGCTGGGGTTCGGTCTACGAAGACCTCGCCGACGCGCCCGGCCCGCAGACCCGCGTCACCGAGGAGCGCGCCCGCAGCATCGTCAGCCGCAACGACTCGCCCGACGTCGGCCACAGCGCGTCGGTCAATCCGTATCGCGGGTGCGAACACGGCTGCGTCTACTGCTTCGCCCGGCCGTCGCACGCCTACCTCGATCTCTCGCCGGGGCTGGATTTCGAAACGCGCCTGTTCGCCAAGACCAACGCGGCCGAACTGCTGCAGAACGAACTCGCGCGGCCGTCCTATCAGTGCGTACCGCTCGCGCTGGGCATCAACACCGACTCGTACCAGCCGATCGAACGCCGCTACCGCGTGACGCGTTCGGTGATCGAAGTGCTCGGCGCGTGCTCGCATCCGTTCAGCATCATCACCAAGAACGCCGGCGTCGTGCGCGACATCGACCTCATCGCGCCGCTCGCCAAACGCGGCTTGGCAAGCGTCGCGTTCTCGGTGACTTCGCTCGACAACCGCCTGTCCGCGCGCATGGAACCCCGCGCATCGGCGCCGCATGCGCGCCTGAAGGCGATCCGCACGCTCGTCGATGCCGGCATTCCCGTGGGCGTGATGGTCGCGCCGGTCATTCCGATGATCAACGACCGCGAGATCGAGCACATCCTCGAAGCCTGCCGCGATCACGGCGCGACGTCGGCCGGCTACGTGCTGCTCCGCCTGCCGCATGAACTCAAGCAGGTGTGGCGCGAGTGGCTGCAGCTGCACTATCCCGATCGCGCCGAGCACGTGATGAGCCTCATCCAGCAGATGCGTGGCGGCAAGGATTACGACAGCGCCTTCGGTACGCGCATGCGTGGCGAAGGGCCGTTCGCGCAGCTGATCGCGCAACGCTTCCGCAAGGCGCACGCGCGGCTGGGCTTCGGCTCGATGCCGGCCCTCGACACCAGCCAGTTCGTTCCGCCGCGCAAACCGTCGCCGCAGGGCGAGCTGTTCTGATCGAACCGGCTGCGATCAGCCCGGCAACAGCGGCCCGCCGAGCCAGAGCCAGCGCGACATCCATGCGCTGACGAAGGCGATCATCGCCGTCAGCGGCAGGCCGATGCGCAGGAAATCGTTGAACCGGTACTGCCCCGGCCCGAGGATCAGCAGGTTGCCGTGGTGCCCGATCGGCGTGAGGAACGACGCCACGGCGCCCAGCGCCGTACACACCACGAACGGCGTCGGCGGAAGGCCGAGCGACTGCGCCAGCTCCACCGCGATGGGCCCGAGCAGCACCGTCGTCGCCGCGTCCGACAGGATCTGCGTCAGCAACGCCGCCACGCCGAACATCACCAGCAGCACGCCCAGCGGCGGCCACCCCGACACCACGTGCAGCAGCCCCGAGGCGAGCCACTGCGCCGTGCCGGTCTGCTCCATCGCGATACCGAGCGGGATCACGCCGGCGATCATCACGAAGATGCGCACGTCGACCTCGCGGTACGCCTGGTCGACCTCCACGCAGCGCGAGGCGACCATCGCCACTGCACCGAGCAGGAACGCGAGCGGTGCCGGCAGCCATTCTGTCGCGGCGGCGAGCACCGTGGCCGCCAGGATCGCCAGCGCCACCGGCGCGCGGACGCGACGGCGCGCCTCGCCCGCGAACGGCACCAGCATCAGGAAGCCGTGGTGCGTGGCGAGTTCGGCGAAGCGCGACGGCCGGCCCCACAGCACCAGCAGGTCGCCCTCACGCAGGCGGGTTTCGGCCAGGCGCGGCGATTCGTCCTCGCCGCGGCGCCACAAGCCGACGATGACGGTGTGGAAGCGCCGCGCGAAATCCAGCTCGCGCAACGTGCGCCCGATGAATTCCGAGCCCGGCGCGATCACCGCCTGCACCAGCTGCGCGTCGCCCTCGCCGGTGGCGAGTTCGCCATAGCGGCGAATCGCCTGCAGGCTGAGCCCCGTATCCGCATGGAGCGAGGCCAGCGCGTCGGCCGAGGCCTCCACGCGCAGGATGTCGCCGTTGATGAGCGGACTGGCCGGCGTCAGGTCGTCGCGTACGCGGCCGTCGCGCGTCCAGCTCAGCAGGCGGAAGCGGTCGCCCAGCGCCTTCTGCAGGTCCGACAGCGGCCGCGTGTTCCAGCGCGGGCCTTCGCCGACGACCAGCTCGGTGCGGTAGCGATCCAGCCGGAAATAACCCGCGTCCCCCAGCGCGCCGAAGCGCTTGGGCAACAGCCATCGTGCAACCAGCATGTAAACCACGCCCAGCGCCACCAGCGCCAGGCCAATCGGCGTGATCGAGAAGATGCCCAACCCTTCGCTGCCCGTGCGTTCGATGAGGTTGTCGGCGAGCAGGAACGCGGGCGCGCTCACCAGCGTCAGCGTCGTGCCGAGCGAGGCGGCGAACGACATCGGCATCAGCAATCGCGATGCCGACATCCCGCGCGCACGTGCGAACCGCGTCACGATCGGCAGCATCATCGCGGTGACCATCACGTGATGCGTGAACGACGACAGCGCCGCCACCGCCAGCATCACCACCGCGATCGCCCGGCTTTCGGTGCGACCGGCCGCACGTTCCACGGCCTGGCCGATGCGTTCGGTGATGCCCGTCGCGGCCAGTCCGCCGGAGATGATGAACACTGCCGCCACGATGATCGCCGGCTCGCTCGCGAAGCCCGACAACGCCTCGCGCGCATCGAGCACACCCGCCAGCACCATCGCCAGCAACGTGAGCATCGCCGTCACGTCGACGCGCAGGCGTTCGCTTATGAAGAGGTACAGCGAACCGGCGAGGATGACGAGGAACAGGACCTGTTGCATCTCCATGACCCATTGTGCGCGAGGTGGCGCGAACGCCGTGCAGGCAGCCTGCACCGCACCGTCACGATCGGCCCCGCTACACTAGCGCCGCGACAGGACAAGCTTGAGCCACGCCATCGATGAGCGAAATCCCTGGTCAGGACGCGGGTATCGACCGTTTCCGTCTCGCGATGGACGCTTCCGGCGTCGGCATGGCGGTGGTCGACCTGCACGGCCGCTGGCTTGAAGTGAACCCCGCCTTCGAGCGCATCTTCGGCTACGACGCACGCGACATCATCGGCACATCGGCCGCCTCGCTCACGCATCCGGACGACGTGGCGATGAGCCAGTCGTTCCTGCGCGGCCTGGTCGACGGCAACATCCCCGCGCTCGACGCGCAGAAGCGCTACGTGCATCGCAACGGCGACACCATCTGGGCGCACGTCAACGTGTCGGTGGTGCGCGACGGCGAAGGTCACCCGTCTTACCTGCTGGTGCAGGTGCGCGACATCAGCGCGCAGCACGCGGCCGAACTCGCGCTCAAGGCGCGTGCCGAAGCCGAACACGCCGCGCGCTTCGCCGCCAACCACCAGCTGCAGCTGTTCGCCGACGCGGTCGCGCACGACCTGCGCGCGCCGCTGCGTTCGATCGAAAGCTTCTCGGCATTGCTGGCCGATCGCGCATCGGAGCGGCTGGACGACACCGACCGCGACTACCTCGGCCGCATCCGCGCCGCGGCGTCGCGCATGAGCGGGCTGCTCAGCGCGCTGAACGACCTGGCCTACGTCACGCGTACCGAACTCAAGCCGGCGGACGTGGACCTGAGCCTGCTCGCCGACTGGGTCGGCGCCGAGCTGCAGGACGCCGAGCCGCAGCGCCGCGCCGACATCCGCGTGCAGCCCAGCCTGCACGCGTGGGGCGACGAGCGCCTGCTCAAGCTGATGCTGAGCCAGTTGATGGGCAACGCGTGGAAGTTCTCGCGCGGGCGCGAGCCGATCCGCATCCAGGTCAGCGGCCGGCGTGAAGGCCGCAACCTCCAGGTCGTGATCCGTGACGAGGGCATCGGATTCGACATGCGCTATGCGCACAAGCTGTTCGAGCCATTCCAGCGGCTGCACGGACCGGACCAGGGGGGTGGTCACGGTCTGGGCCTTGCCATCGTCCGGCGCATCGCCGAACGGCACCACGGCAGCGTCCGCGCCGATTCGACACCCGAATCCGGCGCCACGTTCACCCTCGAATTGCCGGCGCAAGCGCTGGCGGAGGAGAACGCCTGATGCACAAGGAAATCCTGCTGGTCGAGGACAACCCCGACGACGTCGAGCTGACGCGCATCGCCTTCGACGAGGCGAAGGTCGCCAACCGCCTGGTCGTGGTGAACGACGGCGCCGAGGCGCTCGACTATCTCTTCGCGCGTGGCCAGTACGCCGATCGCGATCCGGCCGACCTGCCTTCGATCATGCTGCTGGACCTCAACCTGCCCAAGGTCGACGGGCGCGAGGTGCTGCAGGCCGTGCGCGCGAACGAAGCCACGCGCACGCTGCCCGTGGTCGTGCTGACCACCAGCGCCGAGCCGTTCGACGTGGAAGCCAGCTACGCGTTGGGCGTCAACAGCTACATCCAGAAGCCGGTGGATTTCGAGCAGTTCGTGTGGGCGGTCAAGCAGGTCGGCCTGTACTGGCTGGTGCTGAACCACCCGCGCACGTGATGCCGCAACAACGGCGCTACGACGCCCCGAACAGCCGCTCCGCGCGCTGGAACAGGATCCAGCTGGTCGCGATGAACTTGTCGCCGCCCAGCGGCCGGTTGCCGCGGTGCGTATGCGTGAACGCCGCCGGCGCGATCAGCAGGCTGCCGGCGCGCGGCGCGATCCTGCGGCGCTGGTAAAGGAATTCCGTCTCGCCGGCCTCGAAGCCGTCGTTGAGGTAGATCGTCCACAGCAGGTGGCGATGCAGCGTCTCGCCGTGCGCATCGCGCGGATACAGCTCGCAATGCCAGTAGGGATAACCGCCGCGATCGGCCGTATAGCGCTGCAGGTTGATCGCGCCGGGCCGCAGCACTGTCTGCACCACCGGCGTCAGCGACGCATCATCCATCGCGGCCAGTCGCTCGGCGGTGAGCCGGTGACGCGCGCCGTTCTCGCCCGGCACTTCCAGCATCAGCGGCGCGATCAGCGTGTGCGGATAGCGGCGCAGGTACGCGATGAGTCCCTTGAACACCGCGGCGTTGAGCATCGCCTCGGCATCGCGCCACGGTTCGCGGCCGGTGATGGTGAGGTCGCGGCTGTCCTTCAGTTCCGGCAGGACACCCCCGCCGATGCGCCCGGGCACGCTGTCGCCGCTGGCGGAAAAGCGTTCGACCAGCTGCGCGCATTGTTCGCGATCGAGCGCGTCGTCGAACACCTCGATGAAGTCGGCGAAGTCGGAACCGCCACCTGCCTGGCTGTGCATGTCGCGAGGAAAGAAGCCCGGATGCCGCATCCTCGCACGGCGCGCGCGCGAAGCAAACGCGACCTCGCCGCTTATGCGATGTGGATCGTGTTCGGCGCTTCCGGCTCGTGCGCGCGCAGTCCGTGGCGCTGCATCAGGCGATAGAGCGTCACGCGCGAGACGCCCAGTTCGCGCGCGACATCGACCAGGCGCCCGCGATTGCGGTGCAGCGAACGCTCGATCGCCGCACGCGTCGCCGCGTCGCGCACTTCGTCCAGCGTCGGCGGCGGCGTGGTCAGCGAGCTTTCGATGTGCAGGTCGGCGGCGGTGATCAGCCGGCCTTCGGCCATCACCACGGCCTGCCGGACGCGATTGATGAGCTCGCGCACGTTGCCGGGCCACGAGTGCGTGTGCAGCGCCTGCCGCGCGCACGGCGAGAAGCCCTTGAGCGTGCGATGACCTTCCTGCGAATAGCGTTGCAGCGAGTACTCGGCGAGCTTGTCTATATCGCTGCCGCGCTCGCGCAACGGCGGCTGCTGCAGGCGCAACACGCACAGGCGGTGGTAGAGGTCGGCGCGGAAGCGTCCTTCGGCGACGGCACGGTCGAGGTCGTGGTGGGTCGCCGAGATGATGCGCACGTCCACCGGGATCTGCTCGTGGCCGCCGAGTCGTTCGATGCTGCCCTGCTGCAGGAAGCGTAGCAGCGAAGCCTGGCTTTCCAGCGGGAGGTCGCCGATCTCATCCAAAAACAACGTACCGCTGTTGGCCATCTCGATGCGACCGAGCTTGCGCTGCTGCGCGCCGGTGAATGCGCCGCGCTCGTAGCCGAACAATTCGGACTGGATCAGGCTGTGCGGGATCGCGCCGCAGTTGATCGCCACGAACGGATGCGCATGCCGGCGCGAATGCCGATGCACCGCCATCGCGGCGAGTTCCTTGCCCGTGCCGGTTTCGCCGGCGATGAACACCGGCGCTTCGGTCAGCGCGGCCTTGCGCAGCGTGCGGCACAACGTACGCATCGCGGGGCTGTCGCCGATCATCCCGTCGAAGCCCGATTCGCTCGTCGCATCGCCGCGTTCGCAGGCGAGGCTCGCCATGCCGTGTGCGTGGCCGATCACCGTGTTGAGCACCGATTCCGGGCACGGCAGCGTCAGGTAGTCGTAGCAGTAATCGCGGATGAGGTCGCGTACCGGTGGCTCGTCGAGTTGCCGCGCATCCACGCCGGCGACCCAGCCGACATTGCCGGCCGACAGCGCGGTACCGAACTCGGCCAGGTCCTGTTGCGTGAAGCCTTCGCGCAGGTCGAGCAGCGCCGCGTGCGGTTTGCGCGAATCGCCGTTGAGGATGCGCAGAACGCTGCGCGCATCGGGGGCGCGGCGCAGGTTCCAGCCCAGTTGCTGGAGGCCACCCAGCGCGAGCACGCGACCGGCGCCGCCACGTGTCACGTAGATCAGTTCGCGGCCACCGGTCTGTGCCGCTTCGGAGTCCTGCATTCCGTCCATCGGCTTGGCATTCCTGACCTAGTCCGAGGCAGTCGATGCTGCCACTGCGGGAAGTTACGCAGTGTATTCAACGGGCCGTTCGACGATGAGCGGTCAGAAACGACGCGTTACGGTGCTGAATGCGTCAATCGGCACACGACATGAAACGGGCCAACTCAGTTCACATTCGTGAGTGGCGCCGCCTTCGCGTGCGCCACTCCTGTATCCCAATACAACGTATCGGGCGCGCTTACGCGGCCCGATCGTGTTCGGCGTGGTAACGCACCGCGGCTTCCACTTCGAGCTTCGAACCGAGGAACACCGGCACGCGCTGGTGCAGGCCGTCGGGCTGCACTTCGAGCATGCGCTGGCGGCCGGTGCTCGCCGCGCCGCCGGCCTGTTCGACCAGCAGTGCCATCGGGTTGGCTTCGTACATCAGGCGAAGCTTGCCGCCCTTCGCCGCGCACTTGCTGTCCAGCGGATAGCTGAAGATGCCGCCACGCGTGAGGATGCGATGCACGTCGGCGACCATCGACGCCACCCAGCGCATGTTGAAGTCCTTGCCGCGCGGACCTTCCTTGCCGGCGAGCAGGTCGCTCACGTAGCGCTGCATCGGCGCCTCCCAGAAGCGCTGGTTGCTCATGTTCACCGCGAATTCCTTCGTCTCCTCCGGAATGCGCATGCCGCGCGTGGTCATCACGAAGCTGCCGATCTCGCGATCGAGCGTGAACGAATGCGTGCCGTTGCCGACGGTCAATACGAGCATCGTGCTCGGCCCGTACGTGCAGTAACCGGCGGCGACCTGCGCGGTGCCGGGCTGCAGGAAGTCCTCGTCCTTCGCGCGCGTGACGCCGTCCGGCGCGCGCAGCACCGAGAAGATCGTGCCGACAGAGATGTTCACGTCGATGTTCGAACTGCCATCGAGGGGATCGAACAGCAGCAGGTAGTTGCCGCGCGGATAGACGTCGGGGATCGGCTGCGAGGTGTCCATCTCCTCCGATGCGAGGCCGGCGAGGTGGCCGCCCCAGGCGTTGGCTTCCAGCAGGATCTCGTTGGACAGCACGTCGAGCTTCTTCTGCGCCTCGCCCTGCACGTTGATCGACGCCTCGCCGGCCGTGCCCGCATCGCCCAGCACGCCGCCGAGCGCGCCCTTGCCCACGGCGATGGAGATCGTCTTGCATGCGCGCGCCACCACTTCGATCAGCAGGCGCAGGTCGGCGTTGATGCGGCCGGCGCGCTGTTCCTCGATGAGGTAGCGGGTGAGGGAAATCGACTGCGAGTGGTTCGTCATGGGCGGCGCCGTGTTCGAAAACGGGCCGCCATTGTCGCCGATGACTACGGCGAGGGCAGCCACCACGCGCGTTCCGGCGAGGGTTCGCGCAGATCCAGCGCTTCGCCGAAGCCCGGCGTTGTTAGCGCTACACCACGTTCACGCGCGATGCGCGAGACGCGTGTAAACGGTTCCTGCCAGCCGTGCAGCGCGAGGTCAAACGTGCCGTTGTGCACCGGCATGAGCCAGCGGCCGCGCAGGTCCAGGTGCGCCTGCACGGTCTGCTCGGGCTGCATGTGCACGCCGCTCCACATCGCGTCGTAGGCGCCGCATTCCACCATCGTCACGTCGAACGGGCCCAGGCGCTCGCCGATGGCCTTGAAGCCGTCGAAATAGCCGCTGTCGCCGCTGAAGAAAACGCGCAGGCCATCGGCCTCGATCACCCACGACGCCCACAGCGTCGGGTTCTTCGAGAACATCCCGCGGCCGGAGAAATGCTGCGCGGGCGTCGCGACCAGGCGTACGCCGCCGACGCGCGTTTCGTCCCACCAGTCCAGCTGCCGCACCTTGGACGCATCGACGCCCCACTCGACCAGCAGGTCGCCCACGCCCAGCGGCGCGACGAAGTGCCTGGTTTTCGCGGCCAGCGCGAGCACCGCGGCGCGGTCGAGATGGTCGTAGTGGTCGTGCGAGAGGATCACGCCTTCGATTGGCGGCAGCTGGTCCATCGGGATCGGCGGCGCGTGGAAGCGCTTCGGCCCGGCCCATTGCACCGGCGAGGCACGCTCGGAGAACACCGGATCGGTCAGCCAGAAGCCGCCGTCGAGCTTGAGCAGCATCGTCGAATGCCCCAGCCGGAACAGCGAGCCGTCCTTTGCGGCGAGCAGCTGCGCGCGGGTGAGCGGCGTGACGGGCACCGCCACGTCGGGTCGCGCGTCGTCGGGCTTGTCGAACAGGAACCGCCACAGCATGCGCGGCATCTGCGCGAAGCCCGCCTGCTTGGGCGCGACGGGATTGCGGAAGCCGCCGTCGCGGAACTGCGGCGAGTTCGCGTAAGGCGAGGCGGTGGTGGAACAGGCGGCAAGCGATCCGGTGGTCATCAGCAGCAGGCTCAGCAGCAGGGGGCGCGGCAGGGCGCGGACGGGTTCAGACACGAAGGGACGAGGGGAGTTCACGCCAGCGGCACGACGTGGCGTACGCCGTCGCGCGCTGCGTCCGGAGCGTTCAGCCGAGCGGATGCGTCTTCGCAGGCGTCGTGCCAGTGCAGCTGCACGCAGCCCAGGCGTCGCGCCATCGCGCGGACTTCGTCGAACAGCGCCGCTTCGGCCGCGGCGGCCCACTCGTCGCGCGCATGCAGCGTGTCCATCTGCAGGCAGTAGCCGCGTGCGCGTAACGAAAAACCCACGGTCGCCAACGCGTGGCCGACCGGCTCGTCGCCGACGCACGCGAGCCATGCCCACGCACGCACGGGCGCCTCGAACAGCGCTTCGTGGAACTCGAGCAGATCGGTCCACGGGCCACCGCGCGCATCGCGTTCGCGCGACAGGCGCAGCAGCGTGGACGCGTCTTCCGGACGGACAGGGCGCACCGTCACGGGGGATACGGTGGGCGCGGGCACGCGGAAAAGCAGGGACGTCGCTGTCATGGGATCACCGGGGGAGGGCCGACCGCGCCGCGCTACGATGCCGGGCACGGCGCATGGGAGGCACAGGCTGCGCGCGTGCCTTTAAGAAGTTTTTAAACCCCCGCCGCGACACTGCCCGCCGGCAACGCGCTGCGAAACACGGATCCCGGAATGAACCTGCTGCTGGTGGAAGACGACACGATGCTCGCCGAGGCGCTGTGCGCCGCGTTGCGCGCGAACGGCTTCCGCGTCGACACCGTCGGCGATGCCGCGCTCGCGCGTACCGCACTGGTAGAACACGATTTCGACGCGGTGCTGCTCGACCTCGGCCTTCCCGGCAGCTCCGGCCTGAGCGTGCTGTCGTACCTGCGCGGGCGTTACGACGCCACGCCGGTCATCATCCTCACCGCGCGCGACAAGCTCAGCGACCGCATCGCAGGCCTCGATGCCGGCGCCGACGACTACATCGTCAAACCGTTCCAGCCCGACGAACTGTTCGCGCGGCTTCGCGCCGTGATGCGGCGCACGCAGGGCCGCGTGTCGCCGGTGCTGAGCTTCAACGGCGTCGTGCTCGATCCGGCGCGTCGCGAGGTCACGCGCGACGGCGCCGCGGTGCCGCTGAGCGCACACGAATTCCGCACGCTGCTGTTGTTGATGGAACGCCAGGGCCGCGTGGTCACGCGTGAGCAGCTGGAGGAGGCGGTGTACGGCAGCTCCGGCACGATCGAGAGCAACACCATCGCCGTGTACGTGCACCAGTTGCGACGCAAGCTCGGCGAGCAGTTGATCGTCACCGTGCACGGGCAGGGATACCGCATCAACAACGGCGCAGCCGGAGCGTCGGCATGAAGGCGCGCTCGCTGCGATGGCGCCTGACGTGGGTGTCGGTGAAGTGCGTGCTGGTCGCGTGGCTGGTGTGGCTCGGATGCCAGGCGTGGCAGCTGTCGCGCGCGCACTACGGCTTCTGGGACGAGTCGCAGCGCGAAGTCGCCGCGCAGATCCTCGAGTCCATGCCAGACGGGCTTCAAAGCCTTCCGCCGCGCGAACGTCCCGCGGTGAAGGCCGGGCATCGCGACCACAAGATGAGCTGGCAGGTGTGGGCGAGCGGCCGCAACGTCGTGTATTCGGTGGCTGCGCCGGATGAGCCGCTCAAGCCCGATTTCCGCGACGGCTTCGCGCGACGCACCATCGCCGGGCAGGTCTGGCACGTCTACAGCCTGTCCGATCCCCGGCGCGGCCTGATCGTGCAGGTCGGGCGTTCGAAGGAAATGATCGCCAACGAGATCGCGCGCTGGGTCGGCCTGAGCCTGCTCGCCGCCGGGCTGATCTTCGTGTTGTTCGTGCTGACGGTGTGGGTCGTGATCGGTCGATCGCTGCGGCCGGTCGCCGCGCTGCGCGACAGCTTGCGCGCGCGCCCGCCGCTGGACCTCACGCCGCTGCAGGCGCCGGGCCTTCCCACCGAATTCAGCCCGTTGGTCGATGCATTCAACGACCAGCTCACGCGCGTGGACCAGGCGGTGCAGAACGAACGCCGCTTCATCGCCGACGCCGCGCACGAACTGCGCACGCCGCTCGCGGTTCTAAGTGCCCATGCCGACCTTGCGCGTCGTGCCGCGACGGAGGACGAGCGCGATACCGCGCTGCGCCGCCTCAGCGCGGGCGTCGCGCGTGCGGCGCGGTTGTCGGAACAGCTGCTCGACCTCGCGCGCCTGGACGCGCAGACGGTCTCGCCGACGCTGGTGCCGCTCGACATCGCGCCGCTGCTGGTGCTGGTGGTGCGCGACTTCGAAACGCTCGCGCGCGAACGCCGCCAGCGCATCGCCCTGCGCACCGAGGACGGCCGCATCCTCGGCGACGTCGACCTGCTCGGCATCCTCATCCGCAACCTCGTCGACAACGCCGTGCGCTACGCCGGCGAAGGTGGGCGCATCGAAGTGGTCTGCCGTCGCGACGTGCGCGATGGCGTCGGCGGCATCGCGCTGTGCGTGGCCGACGACGGCCCGGGCGTCGCGCCGGAAGAACGCGAACGCATCTTCCACCGCTTCTATCGTGCCAACGGTGCCGGCAACGGCGGCAACGGCTCGCGCAACAGCGGCAGCGGCATCGGCCTGTCGCTGGTCGCGCGCATCGCACGCACACATCACGCGCGCATCCACGTCGAGGACGGGCTCGACGGTCGCGGGCTGGCCATCACGGTGTTCTTCCCGGCCGCCTGAGCACGGCTGCTGACAGGACCCTGTCAGCAGCGCCGGACGATCCTGCCATCGTGCGATCGGCACGCCGGACTGGATCACCGCGATGGACCTGGACACCGCCCTGCAGCCGGCATGGCACCGGCAGCGTCGCCTGTTCCTGCAACTGGCCGCGATCGCCCAGACCGCGTGGCTTGCGCCGATGCGCGCCGGTGCGCGCGCACTTTCACGAACGAAGGCGCCCACGATGGACCCCACGACCGGCCACGACGGCCGACACGATTTCGACTTCCTCCATGGGCAGTGGAGCATCCGCAACGAACGCCTGACGAAGCGCCTGGCCGGCTCAACCGACTGGGAGGTCTTCCACGCCACGCAGCGTTGCCAGCCGATGCTCGGCGGCGTGGGCAACGTCGATGATTTCGTCAGCGACTGGACGCGCCCCGGCACGAGCGAGCGCTTCATCGGCATGACGCTGCGCCTGTTCGGCACCGAGTCGAAACAGTGGTCGATCTACTGGGCCGGCAATCACGACGGCGTGCTCGATCCGCCGGTGTTCGGCGCCTTCGCCGACGAACCCGACGGCGGCCGCGTGGGCACCTTCTTCGGCACGGACGAACACGAAGGCCAGCCGGTGCGCGTGCGTTTCCGATGGAGCCAGATCAGCGCGAACACCGCGCACTGGCAGCAGGCGTTCTCCGTCGACGATGGCGCGAGCTGGGAAACCAACTGGCACATGTGGTTCCGTCGCACGGACGATGCGGGCCGCATGTCGCACGAAGACCGTGTGATCGAACTGCGCCAGTACGCGATGCAGCCTGCGCGCCGCGACGAACTCATCGACCTGTTCGAACGCGAGTTCATCGAGCCGCAGGAGGCGGTGGGCATGCACGTGATCGGGCAGTTCCGCGACCTCGATGCGCCCGACCGGTTCGTCTGGATGCGCGGTTTCCCGAGCATGCCGGTACGCGCCGAAGCGCTCGACGGCTTTTATGGCGGCCCGACGTGGAAACGTCATCGCGAGGCGGCAAACGCCACCATCGTCGACAGCGACGACGTGCTGTTGTTGCGTCCAGCGCGCGCGCGATCCGGCTTCGCCACGCCATCGGCGCCACGTCCGCCGTTGAACGCTTCAGCGAAGACGCAAGGCCTGATCGAAGCGGGCATCTGTTCGCTGGATGCAGCGGCAGACGATGGCTTCCTTGAGCGCTTCGAGCGCGACCTCGTGCCGCGGCTCACGTCCGCCGGCGCGGAGCTCATAGGCATGTACGTCACCGAAGCGAGCGCTAACACCTATCCGCGACTGCCCGTGCGCGAAGGCGAACACGTGCTGGTGTGGTTCGCGCGCTTCGACGATGTCGATGCGCACCATCGCTATGAAGCGGCGCTGCTGGCCGACACGGCGTGGCGCGAGGCCGTCGCGCAATCGCTGCTGCATGGCCTGAAGCAGCCGCCGCAACGGATGCGCCTGTCGCCGACGGCGCGTTCGGAGCTGCGTGCGTGATCGCGGTCGCGCCATACGCCGGCGTCCAGGTCGCACGGCACATTGAGTGCGGCAGGGCGGCGCGCGATCATGGCGCATGCGCCGCGCCGACCGCCTCTTCCTGCTGATCCATGCCCTGCGTGGACGCCGCTCTGCCATCACCGCGCAACGACTGGCGCAGGAGCTCGGCGTCTCGTTGCGAACGGTGTACCGCGACGTCGCCGACCTGCAGCGCTCCGGCGTTCCGATCGAAGGCGAAGCGGGCGTCGGCTACCTGCTGCGCAAGGGTTCGGACATCCCGCCGCTGATGTTCACGCCCGACGAGCTCGAAGCACTGGTCGTCGGCACGCGGTTCGTGCGTGCCTTCGGCGGCAACCGGCTCGGACGTGAAGCCGCAGCGGCGCTGCTGAAGATCGAAGCGGTGCTGCCGCCGGAATTGCGCGAACGCAGCGATCGCACGCGCATCTTCGCGCCGGAAGTCGACCGGCTGGAAAACAGCGGGCTCATCGACGACCTGCACGCGGCGGTGACCAGCGCGCTGGTGCTGCGCATGAACTATCGCGACAACGATTCGCGAACGACGGCGCGGGAAATCGAACCGCTGTGCCTGGCGTTCTGGGGCGGCAGCTGGACGCTGGGCGCGTGGTGCCGCCTGCGCGGCGACTTCCGCAACTTCCGCCCCGACCGCATCGTCGATTACGCGCCGACGGGCGAAACGTTCGTGGAAACGCGCGAGCGCGGGTTGGCGGCGTACATGAAGGCGGTGCAGGGGTAAGGCGTCATCCGGGAGCCGGACTTCCGGCGCTACGTGCCTGGATTCCGGCTTTCGCCGGGATGACGGCAGTGCGCACGACGCAGCCCTACTTCCGCATCGACCCCGTCTCCACGAACCGCTGGTGCCAAGACAGCGCCTCGCCCAGCAGGTGCGGCGTGTGCTTGCCGAAGCTTTCGCGGCAGGCGCGGCCGAAGTAGTCCTGCAGCATCGGCTGGTAATCCGGATGCGCGCAGCCGTCGATCATCCGCTGCGCGCGCTGCTTCGGCGAGAGGCCGCGCAGGTCGGCGATGCCGCGTTCGGTGACGATCACCATCACGTCGTGCTCGGTGTGGTCGACGTGGCTGGCCATCGGGACGATGGAGGAAATCGCGCCGTTCTTCGCCGTGCTCGGCGACATGAACACCGACAGGTACGCGTTGCGCGCGAAGTCGCCGCTGCCGCCGATGCCGTTCATGATCTTCGTGCCGGCGACGTGCGTGGAGTTGACGTTGCCGTACAGGTCGACCTCGATCATGCCGTTCATCGCGATGCAGCCCAGGCGGCGCACGAGCTCGGGATGGTTGGAGATCTCCTGCGTGCGCAGCACGATGCGCTCGCGGTAATAGTCGACGTGGTCGAGGAACTCGTCGATCGCCGCCGGGCTCAGCGAGAACGACGTCGCCGACGCCACGCGCACGACGCCGCGCTTGAGCAGGTCGAGCATGCCGTCCTGGATCACCTCCGTGAACGCGGTGAGGTCGCGGTAGCCCGCTTCGCCCAGGCCCATGAGCACGGCGTTGGTGATGTTGCCCACGCCCGACTGCAACGGCAGCAGCTGCGGTTGCAGGCGTCCGCGGCGGACTTCGTGCGCGAGGAAGTCGAGCAGGTGCGCGGCGATCTCGCGCGAGGTCGCGTCCGGCGGCGTGAACGGTGAATTGCGATCCGGCGCATCGGTCTCTACCACCGCGATGACCTTCGACGGATCGCAGCGCAGCCACGGCTCGCCGATGCGGTCGTCCGGATGCAGCAGCGGGATGGGCTTGCGGTTCGGCGGCAGCGCGGTGCCGTAGTAGACATCGTGCATGCCTTCCAGCGCCGCCGGCTGCCAGCGGTTCACTTCGAGGATCACGCGGTCGGCCTGCTCCAGCCACGTCTTGTTGTTGCCCACCGACGAGGACGGCACGAGGTGGCCGTCCTCGGTGATCGCGGTCACTTCGATCACCGCCACGTCCACCGCGCCGAAGAAGCCGAACCACGTGTGCTGCGCGACGTGGCTCAGGTGCATGTCGATGTAGTGCAGGTCGCCGGCGTTGATGCGCTCGCGCAGGTGCGGGTCGGACTGGTACGGAAGGCGCAACTCGATGCCCTGCGCGCGGGCGAGCACGCCGTCGAGTTCGGGCGCGGTGGACGCGCCGGTCATCACCTTCACGCGGAAGTCCTCGCCGCGCGCGTGCGCGCTCTCGATCCGCGTCGCCAGCGCCTGTGGCACCGACTTCGGGTAACCGGCGCCGGTGAAGCCGCTCATCGCGACGGTCATGCCGGGCTGGATGAGGGCGGCGGCGTTCTCGGCGGACATGCGCTTGTCGCGCAGGCCGGCGTGGCGGATGCGGTCGTTCATGGGGGCGACGTAGATCGGGGGAATCCGAAGTCTAGACCTGCCTGTCCAGTCCGGCTTTCCGCGATGTAGGCTTGTTTGCCCGGGCTGGCCGAGCGCTTACCCTGCGTGGCGACGCCCCGCCGGAGACGCCGCATGCCGCTTGCCCTGATCGCCATCGCCGCCGGCGCCGCCCTGGGCGCGTGGGCGCGCTGGGGCCTGAGCCTGTGGCTGAATCCGGCGCACCACGCGGTGCCCCTGGGTACGCTCGCGTCGAACCTGATCGGCGGGTACCTCATCGGCCTGGCCGTGGCGGCTTTCGCGCAGATGCCGCAGCTGTCGCCCGAATGGCGGCTGTTCGTCATCACGGGCTTCCTGGGCGGGCTGACGACGTTCTCGACCTTCTCCGCCGAGACCGTCGACCTGCTGCAGAAGCAGGCCTACGGGTGGGCGTTCGGAACCATCGCGATGCACCTGCTCGGGTCGCTCGCGATGACGGGCCTGGGGCTTTGGACGGTAAGGATGCTGACGCGCTGACGTCAGATCACCCGCAGCGTGATCGCCTTCAGCACCGCGCGCGTGCGGTCGCGGGTGCCGAGCTTCTCCAGGATCACCGAGACGTAGTTCTTCACCGTGCCTTCGGCGAGGAACATCGCGCGGGCGATTTCCTTGTTCGAATACCCGCCGGCGAGCAGCCGCAGGATCGCGACCTCGCGTTCGGTGAAGTGCTCGCGCGGCGCTTCCTGCTGGTGGTACTGGTAGCGCGCGCGCACCGGATCGGTACTGACCGGCTGCAGCAGCGTTTCGCCGGCCGCGACGCGCGCGATCGCCTCGCGCAAATCCTCGGGCGCGGCGTCTTTGAGCAGGAATCCCTGCGCGCCGGCCTCGGTGGCCTGCAACAGCAGTTCGCTCTCGTCGAACGTGGTGAGCAGCAGCACCGGCGTCGCGTCGCCGCGTTCGCGCAGGCGGCGCAGCGCTTCTATGCCGTCCATGCCCGCCATGCGGATGTCGCTGAGCACGACGTCCACGGGCGATTCGGCGAGGCGTTCGAGCAGCTCGGTGCCATCGTTCGCCTCGAAGGCGACCGCGATGCCGTGTCGTTCGAGCAACGCGCGCAGTCCCGCGCGGACAATGGCCTGGTCGTCGGCCAGGGCGATGCGCAGCGACGTCATGCGGGCAGGCTCGCGTCGATGCGCAGCGAGCCGCGCTCGGAGCGTCCGAAGGCGAGTTGTCCACCGGCGGCAACGACGCGTTCGCGCATGCCCGACAGGCCATTGCCTTCGCGGATCGCGCCACGCACCTGGCCGTCGTCCTCCACGCGGATGCGCAGGCGGTCGCCTTCGCAGTCCAACGACACCTGCACGATGTCGGCATCGGCATGGCGCGCGCTGTTGGTGAGCGCCTCCTGCACCAGTCGCAGCACTGCTTCGGCGGTGGCCGGATCGGTGACGTGCACCGACTGCGCCACGTGCAGCCGCAGCGAGGGCCGTGGCATCGGCGCCGCGAGCGCGCGCAACGCGGTGCCCAGGTCGAGGCCGCGCTCGTCGCGCATCGCCTGCACGATGCCGCGAATGTCGCTGAGCAGTTCGGTCGACAGCTGCTGCGCGATGGCGATTTCCGGCCGACCGGCGAAGGCCGGATCGGCCGCGAGCGCGCGCAGGTTCAAGGTCATCGCCGTGAGCTTGTGGCCGGCGACGTCGTGCAGCTCGCGCGCGACGCGAAGCCGCTCGTTGTCGCGCGCGCTGTCGGCCAGCAGCGCGCGCGTGGCAAGCAGGTCGGCGTTGACGAGCGCGAGCCGGTCGCGGGCGCGCTCGGCGCTCACCGCGTACCACGCGCAAAGCGCGGCGAAGAGCTGGAAGCCGATGTGGATCATCACCACCGTCAGCGGCGCGCGGTGGCCGTCATCGCGCAGCACGAGCCAGAAGCCCGTGTCGGCGACGACGACCGCCAGCGCGGTGATGCGCAGCGGCGTGGCGGTGGCCATCACCGCCGTCCACACCACCAGCAGCACGGGCGCGACCGACGGGCGCGGATCCAGCCACACCAGCGTCAGCGCGATGATCGGCATCAGCGTCAGCTGCACCGGGCGAAGCCATGCCTGGCGGGGCCAGATCTCGCACGAAAGCAGGAGGAAGGCGTACGTCGCGAGCAGCGCGATGGCCCATGGCAACAGGTGTCCGGGCATCCAGCGGAACGCCATGCCGACGGCGACCAGCGTGAAGAGGCCGGCGAGGTTCAGGGGCTGGAGCAGCGAGCGCACGCGTTCGTTCATGGCCACATGCTGCGACCGCCCCGGCGGCGCGCGCAATGGATCGGGCGACGAAAGTGACTTCCGGCAGGTCGAGGCGATGACCGCGGGCACTGCGGCCGGCGCGCGCCGGCGCGCATCGTGTGTCCACACCCTCTTCCCGATCAACGCCGCCATGACCGCCTACCAGATGCTCGTCGCCGTGCACGTCCTCGTGGGCGCCGTCGCCCTCGTGACCTTCTGGACCGCCGGCCTGCTGCGCAAGGGCACGCCGGCGCACCGCAACACCGGCCGCGTGTACCTGCTGGCGATGGTCGGCATCGTCATCACCGGTGCGCCGATGGCGATCACGCGCTGGATCGACGGCCATGTCGTCACAGCGGCGTTCCTCGCGTACCTGGTGGTGATCACGAGCACCGGCGTGTGGGTGTCGTGGCGGGCGATCCGCGACAAGGCGGCGCCGCAGCGCTTCGTCGGCCCGGTGTACGTCGCGTTCGGCGCGTTGTCGTTGCTATCGGGTGCGGGCGTGCTCGCGCTGGGGATCCAGGCCGGCGCGCCGTTGCTGATGGGATTCTCGGCCGTCGGGCTGTTCACGGGCTTCGACATGCTGCGCCGTCGCGTTCGTCGCGACACCTTCGCGAAGACGCCGCGCTGGTGGATGACGCAGCACTACACCGCGATGATCGGCAACGGCATCGCCACGCACATCGCCTTCCTCGGCATCGGCCTGCCGCGCCTGCTGCCGTCGGCGAACGGCACGGCGCTGCATTACCTGTCGTGGTTCGGTCCGCTGGCGGTGGCGATCGTCGCCAAGGTGATCCTGGACCGCCGCTGGAAGCCGCGCCCGGCGTCGAAAGCAGTAGCGACCCCGCCGCGCACGCAGAACGCGTGAAGGCCAGATTCCGTTCGGTTATGTCGGGCTGACGAACCGTTGCGTGAAATCGCACCGCGCGTAACCCACCGTTTACTTCCGCCGTCCCGCGATCGCCTACCAATAGGCGCACGACGACCCGGAGGGAAGCGACATGCGGATCAGCATCATCGGCGCCGGCTTCAGCGGCTGCGCACTGGCCACCGAACTGGCACGCGCGGCGTCGTCGGACGTGGACATCCAGCTGGTCGGCGTGCCCGAAAGCTTCGGGCGCGGCGTGGCCTACGGCGAAGCGCGTCCCGAGCACCTGCTCAACGTGCGCGCCCGCGACCTCGGCGCGACTGCGGACCATCCGGGCGAATTCGCCGACTGGTTGAACCTCACCGAGCGCGCGCGGACGACGTTCCTGCCGCGCCTGGTGTACGGCGAGTACCTGCACTCGCGCTTGAACGCCGCCTCGCAGCTGTCGCTGGGCGGCTTCAACCGCATCGCACAGGAAGCCATCGCGATCGACCGCGAAGGCCCGGCGTTCCGCGTGCATCTGGCCGACGGATCCGATTTCGACAGCGACCGCGTGGTGCTCACCGTCGGCGCGCTGCCGCCGCAGCCGCTGGCGGGCATCGGGCCGCGCCTGGCGGTGCATCCGAGCTACATCGCGTGGCCGTGGCAGAACGGGCTGGACGGCATCGGCGCCATCGACCACATCGCGCCGAACCAGCGCGTGCTGATCATCGGCACGGGGCTGACGATGGCGGATGTCGTCGCGACGCTGCATCGTCGCGGGCATCGCGGCCCGATCACCGCGCTGTCACGCCACGGGCTGCTGCCGCAATCGCATACCGACGAACCGGCGGCGCCGATCGCGCTCCCGCCGACGGTGCTGCACGCGATCAACACGCACGATCTTCGCGAACTGGTGCGTGCGCTTCGCGCGCTGACGCCGATCGTGCCGGACTGGCGCAGCCTGATCGATGCGCTGCGTCCGTACCTGCAGGGCTTCTGGCGCGGCCTGCCGTCGCCGCAGCGCGCGCAGTTCCTGCGCCACCTGCGCTCGCATTGGGAAGTGCTGCGTCATCGGCTCGCGCCGACGCTCTCGCGCGAGATCGAGGAGCTGCGCGTGCGCGGTCGCCTCCGCATTCGCGCCGGCCGGCTGCTGCGTGCGCGGCGAACCGGCGAGGCGGTGGAAGTGCTCATCCGCGAGCGAGGCTTCTCGCATGCGAGTCGCGAGGAGTTCGATGTCGTGGTGCGCGCGACCGGCTTCGATACGGACGTCGATCGCACGAGCCATCCGTTGATTGCACAGCTGCGCGACTCGGGCCTCATCACCGCCGATCCACTGGGCCTCGGCATCGAGGCATCGACGAAATACGAAGCGCTCGACGGCAGCGGCGCACCGGTGCGCGGGCTCTACGCGCTGGGGCCGCTGCTGCGCGCCCAGTTGTGGGAGATCACGGCGGTGCCGGAACTGCGTGTCGCCGCGCGGGCGCTTGCGAAGCAGTTGCTCAGCTCGCAGGAACGGCAGGCGAGCGTCGGAATCCGGCGCGGGATGGAGGCGCTGGCTCGGCCGTGACATTCGCTTTCACCACCAACGAACGTCATCCCGGCGGAGGCCGGGACCCAGGCTCGCAGCGTGCGATCACCGATGCCCGGTTGTAATCGGGAGAGCGTGAGAGTCGCTGGGTCCCCGCTTTCGCGGGAATGACGAATCTACATCTCGGGCGTCAGACGTCCCCGCCCGTCGCCCAGCCCTCGCCCGTGCCGCGGTTGAACACGGTATCGGTGTCGAGCACGTTGCCGGCCGGGATCGAGTCCTGCTTCGCGAGCGATGCGTAGATCGGCGTGAAGTCCGGACGCGTCGCTTCCATCAACTGCTCGTAGCTGTCGATGACGAAGTAGGTCTTCTGGAAGGTATCGATGCGGTACTGCGTGCGCATGATGCGTTCCAGGTCGAAGCCGATGCGGTTCGGCGCGGCGCTGTCGAGGCAGTGGATCGACTCGCCCTTCGACGACACGATGCCGCTGCCGTAGATGCGCAGGCCGTCGTCCTGTTTGATCAGGCCGAATTCCACCGTGTACCAGTACAGGCGCGTCAGGTTGACCAGCGCGTCGGGGCCGATGCCGTGCGCCTTCACGCCGCCGCGGCCGTAGGCCTGCATGTAGTCGGCGAAAACGGGGTTCATCAGCAGCGGAACGTGGCCGAAGAGGTCGTGGAACAGGTCAGGCTCGGCCAGGTAGTCCAGCTGCTCGGGCTTGCGGATCCACCACGTCACCGGGAAACGGCGGTTGGCGAGGTGGTCGAAGAAGGTCAGTTCGGGCAGCAGGCCCTCGACGCCGACCAGCTCCCAACCCGTCGCCTTGCGCAGCATCCGGTTGAGATCGTCGTACTTCGGGATGCGATCGGGCGTCATGCCCATCGCTTCCTGCGTGCGCAGGAATTCGTCGCTGGCGCGCCCCACGAGGATTTCGCGCTGGCGCTTGAACAGCGTGCTCCAGACCTCGTGGTCGGTGGCGGTGTAATTTGCCCAGGGTTGCTCGACGACCGCCGTCGTGTAGACCGGCACGTAACCCTTGTCGGTCATCTGGTGTTCCACGCGGTTCGGGGTGCCGAGGTTCATGCCGTGCTCCTGAGTCGAACTTCGACTGTAGCGGCCAGACGGCGCAATGGGCTTGCGTTGTTGCGTCTGTGACGGCGTACGGCGCAATATCCTTGCGTCAGATCAGGAATAGGCGCAATCCATGGCCGCCGTGGAACTCGATCGCACCGACCTGCTCGTCCTGGCCGAACTCCAGCGCGAAGGCCGGCTGACCAACGCCGAGCTGGCCGAGCGCGTCCACCTGTCGGCATCAGCCTGCCTGCGCCGCGTACAGCGGCTGGAGCGGGAAGGCGTGATCGCTGGCTACCGGGCCGAAGTGGACCCGGAGCGTCTTGGACTGGGCCTGCAAGCCTTCGTCCGGGTGCAGCTCTCCCGGCACGATGCCGACGCGATCACCGCTTTTGCGACCTTCGTGAACCAGTGGGACGAGGTCGTCGCCTGTCATGCGCTGACCGGCGACATGGACTACCTGCTGCAGATCGTCGTGCAGGATCTGGAGCACTTCTCGCGATTCCTGCTCGACCGGCTGCTCACCCAGGCGGGCGTCGCCGACGTCAATTCGAGCTTCGTGCTACGGACGGTGAAGGCGTCCGGCGGGATGCCGCTGCCGGCGCGTTGATCAGCCCTGCCCGCGCAAGCTGCGGGCTTCTTCGGCCAACGTCCGCGAACCGGCGATGATCATGCGAACCATCAACGTGAGCTGACGGACCAGTTCCGGATCCTTCTCGCGCGGCAGGTCGACGGCCGTGGCGCCCATCGCGAACACCAGGCGGGTGATGGCTTTGGCGACCAGCGCCGGCTCGCGCAGGGTCACGCCCTGGGCGGCGTTGATCTGGATGAGGCTGATGCGCAGCTCTTCCTCGAAGAAGCTCAGCTGGCGGTCGACCGCATGCTTGAAGGCGTCGGAGCCCGCGGTGCCTTCGCGCAGGAGGACATGCAGCAGCTGGTCGTCGGCGCGGAGCTGTTCCATGAACGCCTCGACCGCGCCGCGCACGGCGCTGCGGTCGATCGCGGCGCGCACCCGGGCGGCCTCGATGATCTTCTGCAACGAAACGCCGGCAAGATCGATCAGCGCGACGGCCAGTTCGTCCATGTCACGGAACTGGCGATAGAAGCTGTTCGGCGCGATCCCGGCCTCGCGGGCGACTTCACGCAGGCTGAGCGTCGAGACGCTCCGATGCGGTCCGATCAGCTTGAGCGCCGCCGCGAGCAGGTCTTCGCGCGAGATCGCCGACTTTCGACCCGCGATGTGCTCGGAATCGGCGGGAATGTGGGTGGTTGGGCTCAAGGCGGCGGGCACGGCGGCGATCGGTCCGGCATCATATCGGGGATTTAATATACAGTCGTATACACATCTGTGCGCGTGTCTGTATAGTTCAACCCATGAGTGCCGTTCTCCGTTCCTCCAAGCGCCCGCGCGGTCTGCGCCGGCTGATCCACGCCTGCGTCGCCCCGAGCGTCTTCGACTTCTGGGCACAGCGCCTGGATCGCACGTGGACGTGGGACCGCCCGCTGGCCCGCATCGTCGAGCGCCGCGCCGAATCGCGCGACGCCGTGACGCTGGTGCTGCGCCCGAACCGCCACTGGCGCGGCTTCCGCGCCGGCCAGCACGTCAACGTCAGCGCGGAGATCGACGGGACTTCGGTCACGCGCAGCTACAGCCTGAGCGCCGCGCCTCGCGCCGACGGCCTGCTGGCGATCACGGTCAAGCGCGTGGAAGGCGGCAAGCTCAGCGCGCACCTGTTCGACAACGCCTGCGTGGGCGACGTCCTCCATATCGGTCCGGCGTTCGGCGAGATGACCTGGCCGGACGCCCACGACGCCGGCTGGCTGCTGCTCGCCGCCGGCAGCGGCATCACGCCGCTGATGGCGCTGGTGCGCGAACACGCGGCGCGTGGCATGCCCGCGCCGGTGACGCTGCTGTACTGGGCGCGCACCCGCGAGGAACTGTGCTTCGCCGACGAACTGCTCGCCCTGGCCGACGCGCATCCGGAGTTCGCAGTGCACTGCCTGCTCACACGCGAAGGGGAGGCCGGCGCCGAACCGGCCGGTCGCCTCGACGCCGCACAGTTGTCCGCGCTCGTGCCGGACGCCGCGCAGCGCCGCGTCTACGCCTGCGGTCCGTCGGGTTTCGTCGACACGGCGCGCGCGCTGCTGGAAGGCAGCGCCCGCAGCTTCCACGCCGAAGCCTTCACGCCGCCCGCGCGCTCGTTCGAGGACAGCGGCGAAGCCGTCGTCACCCTGCAACGCAGCGGCCGCACGCTGACCGTGCCGCGCGGGCAGTCGCTGCTCACGGCGCTGGAAGCGCAGGGCATCAAGCCGGCGTCCGGCTGCCGCATGGGCATCTGCAACACCTGCGCCTGCGGCAAGTCCGCCGGCGCCACGCGCGACCTCGCCACCGGCGAGATCCGCACCGAACCCGCGTCCGCGCTGCGCCTGTGCATCAGCGCCGCCGCGGGCGACATCGAACTGGACCTGTAAGTTGAGCCGCACCGACATGACGTTCCGCAATCGCGCACTTTCCCCGGCAGAACTCGACCGCTTCGGCGCGGAACTCGACGACCTGCGCAAGCGCACCGTGGCCACGCTCGGCCAGCGCGACGCCAATTACATCCGCTCCATCGTCGCGTGGGTCCGCTGGACCGAAGTCGCCGGTCGCGGCCTGCTATACCTGGGCGCCTTCTCGCTGCTGTTCGCGCCGGCGCTGCTGTGGCCGGCGTGCGTGCTCGGCGCGCTGATCCTGGGCCTGTCGAAGATCCTGGAGAACATGGAGCTGGGCCACAACGTCATCCACGGCCAGTACGACTGGATGCGCGACCCGCACCTGGACGGCAAGACGTACGAGTGGGACATCGTCGGCACCGCCGACAACTGGCGCCACACGCACAACTTCCGCCACCACACCTACACCAACGTGCGCGGCTTGGACGACGACATCGGCTACGGGCTGCTGCGCATCTTCCCGGAACAGCGCTGGCGCGCGTATTACCTGATGCAGCCGGTGATCGCGGTGGTGTTCGCGCTGCTGTTCGAGTGGGGCGTGGCGATCCAGAACCTCAAGCTCGGCCGCTGGATCCACGGCAAGGTCTCGCACCGCCAGATGTGGCGCATGTTCAAGCCGGTGGGCCGCAAGATGGCGCGGCAGATCGTGAAGGACTACGTCGTGTTCCCCGCGCTGGCCGGCCCGTTCTTCCTGCCGGTGCTGCTGGGCAACGTCGTGGCGAACATCATCCGCAACCTGTGGACGTACACGATCATCTTCTGCGGGCATTTCACCGCCGAGGCGGAGACGTTCCCGAAGGACTGCGTGCGCAACGAATCGCGCGGCCACTGGTACCTGCGCCAGCTGCGCGGTTCGTCGAACATCAGCGGCGGCTGGCTGATCGACGTGCTGTCGGGCAACCTGAGCCACCAGATCGAACACCACTTCTACCCGGACGTCCCGGCCAACCGCTACGCCGCGATGGCGGTGGAAGTGCGCGAAATCTGCAAGCGCTACGGCCAGCACTACAACACCGGCTCGCTGCCGAAGCAGTTCGGCCAGGTCGTCTGGCGCATCGTGCGGCATGCATTCCCGAGCCGGCCGCGGCGTGTTGCGCCGCTGGTGGCGGCTAGCGAAGCGGCTTAAGCGTTCTAAGCTGTTGAGCCCCTCTCCCCTCGGGAGAGGGGTTGGGGTGAGGGGCAACGAAGCGGTCGCCGTGACATGCCGTCGCTTGGCAACACTGGTTTCTTTGCTTCGATTGAAAAGAAGCGCACCGCGAACGCGAGCCCCATCGCGCGTCCCCACCCTCACCCCAACCCCTCTCCCGGAGGGAGAGGGGCTTGAGACCAAGGGCTCAAGGACTCACCGCGACAGCACACCCTGCTCCGCCAGCGCCTTGCACTGCGGATCGCGGCGCAGCTTCGACATCCACTTGCGGTCTTCTTCCTCGCAGAACGCGCGCAGCTTCGCCTGCTCGGCCTTCGCATCGGCCTGCCGGCGTGCGGCGACCGCCTCGTCCTGACGCGCCTTCTGCCATTGCGCGACCTTTGCGCGGATCTGCGGCATCGCCGCGAGCGCGGCGCGTTCGCCTTCCATGATCGCGTTGTTGCGCTGCTCGAAATCCGCCGGGCCGATTTCGTTGACGCTCGGGCGGATCACGACGTCGGCGCGCGCCAGTTCCTGTGCGCCGAGCTTCTGGCCCATGATCGTGATCGACTGGTTGACGTTGCCCAGCATGCTGCCCGGGTTCTTGCCGCTGGCCTTGCTGGAGATGTCGACCGCGATGACGAGGTCGGCGCCGAGCTGGCGCGCCGCATCGACCGGCACGGGGCTCACGACGCCGCCGTCGACGTAGTGGAACTTGCCGATCGCCACCGGCTCGAACACGCCCGGAATGCTGCTCGACGCGCGCACGGCCTGGCCTGTGTTGCCGCGCACGAACACGGTGCGGTCGCCGGTTTCCAGATTCGTCGCCACCGCCGCGAACGGCATGCGCATGCGCTCGATGCTCTTTCCGCCGACCAGCTGGTTCACGTAGTCCTGAAGTTTCTGGCCCTTGACCACGCCGCCGGAGAACAGGCTGACGTCGCGGATCTGCGCCTCATCCAGCGAGAACGCCGTCTTCTGCATCGCGAAGGCGTCCATGCCGCTGGCGTAGAGCGCACCGACGACGCTGCCCGCGCTGGTGCCGGCGACGACCACCGGCTGGAAGCCGTTGGCTTCGAGCATCTTGATCACGCCGATGTGCGCGAAGCCCTTCGCCGCGCCGCCACCCAGCGCGAGGCCGATGCGGACCTTCGGCGCCGGTGCGGCAGGCGCGACGACGGCCGGCGGCGGAGTCGGCTTCACGGCCTCGCCTCCGCAGGCGCCGAGCAGGACGGCGAGGGAAGCGAGCAGGAGCGGGCGCAGCGAACGGAGCGGGGTCATGGACACGGGAAAGAAGGATTGGTGGCGATCAGCGGCGGAGGATACAGCGGGCGGGCGGCGCGACAGCGTGCGCACCGCGGCGGATTCATCGGTCAGCGCAGTTCCTTGCGCACGACGAGCTTCAGCCCCGACCAGACCGCATCCACCGCGCAGACCTTCACGTCGACGAAGCCGAGCGGCAGCGCGACGTCGCGGATCGTGTCCTCGGTGATGTCGGTGGCCACTTTCGCGGCCTTCTTCGGCCAGGAGACCCACACCGTCGCGTCTGGCGCGAGCGTGCGCCGGCACGTGCCGAGTACGTCGGCCAGCACCGCGCGCTGCGTGCAGAACACGTGCGCGATGTCGACGTCCTTCGACAGCTTCGCCACGAACCGGACGCCCGGCGGCAACGGTTCGAGCAGCGCGCGGTAATCCTCCGGCGCTGCGAGCGTCCACACCGTGGAGCCCTCGCGCACCCCGAGCTTCTTCGCCAGGGGCGTGCCCGAATAGCCGCTGCCGGACGACGTGGTCATCGCGCGATCAGAACGCGTTGTCGCCGTCGAGGATGCGGCCGAGTCCGCCGAGCACCGAGCCTTCGCCGCGCGCCTGGCCACCGCCCTGCGGCGCCGCGGCGAGCATGCGGCCGGCCATGCGCGAGAACGGCAGCGACTGCAGCCACACCTTGCCCGGCCCGGTCAGCGTGGCGAGGAACACGCCTTCGCCGCCGAACATCATGCTCTTGATGCCGCCGACGGCGCGCACGTCCATCTGCACGGTGTGGTGGTAGGCCATCACGCAGCCAGTGTCGACGTCCAGGCGCTCGCCGGCGCGCAGTTCGCGCTCGACCACCGTGCCGCCGGCGTGCACGAACACCCAGCCGTCGCCTTCCAGCTTCTGCATGATGAAACCCTCGCCGCCGAACAGGCCGGTGAGGATGCGCTTCTGGAACGCGACGCCAACCGACACGCCGCGCGCGCCGGCCAGGAAGCTGTCCTTCTGGCAGATCAGCCGGCCGCCGTGCTCGTCGAGCTTCATCGCGAGCACCGTACCCGGGTACGGCGCGGCGAACGCGACGCGCGCCTTGCCGCTGCCGGTGTGCGTGAACATCGTGGTGAACAGGCTTTCACCGCTGAGCACGCGCTTGCCGG
The DNA here is from genome assembly GCF_003382285.1 of Lysobacter soli. Classification (GTDB taxonomy): domain Bacteria; phylum Pseudomonadota; class Gammaproteobacteria; order Xanthomonadales; family Xanthomonadaceae; genus Lysobacter_J; species Lysobacter_J soli. Next base: position 55,848 of record NZ_QTJR01000010.1, on the reverse strand, counting down.
CCGAGAACAGCTTGTCCATCAGGCCGCCGCCCTGCCCCGTGTGGCGGCCGTCGCCGAAGACGGTGTCCATCTGCACGGCGGCGTCCTTGTACATCATCGCGCCGGCCTCGGCGATCGCGCATTCGCCCGGATCGAGCTCGACCTCGACGAACTGCATGTCGTTGCCGACGATGCGGAAATCGATGTCGTCGCTGTTGCGCGAGGCGACCGACGGCGTCGGCGGCGGCAGGTGCGCCGGCTGCACGCCGGTGGCTTCGGCGAACTCGGGGACCGAACGCACGGCCTGCCAGCCCGACAGGCCTTCGCGCCAGCACAGGTCGTCCGGATGCTGGCGTGCGTGGGCGCGTGCGGAAGCGGGATCGAGCGGACCAACGCGCTGCGAGCTGCCGGCGGAAACGAAATACCACTGCGTCATGGGAATCCTGTCGTCGCGTCGGAAAGCCGCGAGTGTAGCGGCGGGGTGTGGTGGTGCATGGGCGGGAGGTCACTGCGGGCGCCTGCGTGCGAAGCGGCGTTCATGCGGCGGCTAGTCCCTTACCGAACCCACGCTGTTTCGAGCCCCTCTCCCATCGGGAGAGGGGTTGGGGTGAGGGGCAACGAAGCCATCACATCCAACTTCCGATGCTTCACAGCGCTGAGTGTTGGCTTTCCCTTTCAATGGGAGGGGGAAGCAGGCATCACGAGCGCAGAAGTAGTCGCACGCCCCGCCCCTCACCCCAACCCCTCTCCCGAGGGGAGAGGGGCTAAAACCTAGGGCGCAGCAACTACCCCAACGCCGCCAGCGCCGCCGCACGCGCATGAAGCGCCGTCGTATCGAACAGCGGCACGCTCGCATCGCCCTCGCCGACCAGCAGTCCGATCTCGGTGCAGCCCAGGATGATCCCCTGCGCGCCACGCGCGACGAGCCCATCCATCACGCGTCGGTATTGCGCGCGCGATTCGTCGCGGATCACGCCCTGGCACAGCTCGTCGTAGATCACGCGATGCACGAGATCGCGTTCGTCCGGTTCCGGTACCAGCACGTCCAGCCCGTGCCTTTCGATCAACCGCCGGCGATAGAAATCCTGCTCCATCGTGAAACGCGTCCCGAGCAGCCCGATGCGCGTAATGCCGCGTGCGCGGATCGCATCGCCCGTCGCATCCGCGATGTGCAACAACGGCAGCCCGCTCGCGGCTTCCACCGCGTCGGCGACCTTGTGCATCGTGTTCGTGCAGATGACCAGCAGCTGCGCGCCGCCGGCCTTCAGCGAGCGTGCCGCGTCGGCCAGCACCGCACCGGCTGCGTCCCAGTCGCCCGCATGCTGGAGCTTCTCGATTTCAGCGAAGTCGACGCTGTACAGCAGCAGGTGCGCCGAATGCAGGCCGCCGAGCTGCTCCTTCACCGTCTGGTTGATCGTGCGGTAGTACGGGACGGTCGATTCCCAGCTCATTCCGCCGATCAGGCCCAGCGTTTTCATGGCGTCGCCTTCGCGGGCTTGCCGAACTTCTCGCCGAAGAAATCGCCGGCGTTCCATTGCGGACGCTGCGGCGAGTCGGCAATCAGCCGGCCGATGCGCGCGTTGAGCTTCGCCAGCCGCGCCGCGTCGGCCCACTGGATCGGCTGCGACAGGTCGTCGCCGGGCTGGTGGTAACGCTCCTTGAGGAACGCGTCCTGCACCGACTTCGCATCGCCGTCCACGCCGGTGTAGCCGCCGTCCAGGTACACCGCGGGCACGCCGGCGCGGATGAACGCGTACTGGTCGCTGCGCACGAACACCACCTCCTCCGGCGACGGATCGGGCGACAGCGACACGCCGATCTCCTTCGCCGCCTGCTGCACCAGCGGGTGCAGCGTCGAATGCTCCACGCCGATGGGCACGACGTCCTTCGTCGGCGACAACAGCATCGGCATGTCCATGTTGACGTTGGCGACCAGCGTGCCGTCGACGCTCGGATGCCGCGCGAACCACTCCGCGCCGAGCAGGCCCTTTTCCTCCGCCGTCACCGCGACGAACAGCACCGAGCGCTTCGGCGCCGCGCCGTCGTGCGCGAGCCGGTTCGCGGCCTCCAGCATCACGCCGATGCCCAGCGCGTTGTCGAACGCGCCGTTGTAGATCGCATCGCCCTTCACCGGCGAGCCGATGCCGACGTGGTCCAGGTGCGCGCTGAAGACGACGTGTTCGTTCTTCAGCGCCGCATCGCTGCCTTCCAGGCGCGCGACGACGTTGCGCGATTCCGCCGGCGCGATCGCGGTATGCGCGGCCAGGCGAACCGTGCCCGGCAGGTCGAACGCGCGCAGCTTCCCGTCGCGCAGGTCCTGGAACAGCTGCCCGGCGGTGCGTCCGCCGGCGGACAGCAGCGCGTCGGCGCTGGCCGAGCTCGCCATCGCGTACACGCGCAACTGCGGCCACGTGTCGATGCCCTTGCCGTCCGTGCCGCGCAGGCGCATGCCCGGCGTCTGCCAGTTGTCGGCGCGACGCTGCCATGGCGAACGCGCCTGTTCGTCGTCGCTCTGCACTTCGATCATGCCCACCGCGCCGCGGCGGACGAGTTCCTCGGCCTTGGTCGCGCGCGAGGAATGGAAGGCGCGGCGGTCGTTGTCGAACTTCGCCGGCGCGCCGTTGAACAGCACCGCGATCTTCCCCTTCACGTCGACGCCGGCGAAGTCGTCGTGCTGCAGCTCCGGCGCGTACACGCCCTGCCCCACGAACACCGCCGGCGCCTCGACGCTGGCCTGGGCTTCGTTGAAGTTGATGCCGGGCAGGAAGTCGTCGCGGAAGCGCAGCGCGCGTTCCTGTCCGTCGCGCACGACCACCAGCGCGTTGCCCTCGGGCTGGCGCACGCCACGCAGCATCGGCACGGTCTGGAAATAGCGGCCGTCGTCGCCCGCCGGCGCCAGGCCGATCGCACGGAAGCGCTGCGCGACGTAGAGCGAGGCGAGGTCGTACCCGCGCGTGCCGGCTTCGCGGCCTTCGAGCAGGTCGTCGGCGAGGAAGCGCACGTCGGCCTCGATACGCCGCGCGTCGCTGCCGGCGCTCGCGTCGTAGGTTTCCTTCACCGGCGTGGACGCCGGTGCGGTCGGCGCAGGCGCCTTCTGGCAGGCGGCGAGGACCAGGACAAGACTGAGCAGCGCGATGCGGCGCATGGGCGGTTCCGGGAATCAGGAGTCCCGGAACCTAGCACCCGCGCCGAACGCGGCCAAATGCCGTTCGGCGTGAGGATCGAACGGGGTTACGGCTCGCGCCGGGGCGGGAATCGCAGTACGACGCCGTTGTCGCGTTCCGGCCGGTTCCACAGCACCGGCACTTCGCGCGGCGGCGGCGGTTCGAGTTCGTCCGGCAGCGGCGCGATGGTCGCGTCTTCCTCGTCTTCCCAGCTGTAACGCTTGCGCGGCGGCAGCGGATCGGTCCGGCGCAGCAGGTACGCGGCGAGGACGCCCGCGATCGCGCCACCCAGGTGCGCTTGCCAGGACACCCCGGGCTCGCGCGGCAGGATCGTGAGCAACATGCCGCCGTAGAACATGAAGGCGAGCATCGCCGCGGCGATGGACGCGCGATCGCGACGCAGCAGGCCGAGCACGAACACCAGGAACATCAGCCCATGCGTGATGCCGCTCGCGCCCAGGTGCCGCGTGCCGGGATCGCCCAGCAGCCACGCGCCCAGGCCCGAGCCGATCCACAGCAGCGGCAGCGCGCGGATCGTCGCCTTGGGATACAGCCCGCCCGCGAGCGTGCCGAGCATCAGCAGCGCGATGGCATTGGCGGCGACGTGTTCGAACGAGCCGTGCAGCAGCGGCGCGGCGAGGATGCCGCGCAGGCCCTCGACCGACCATGGCTGCACCGTCCAGGCGGCGACATCGAAATGCCCCTGAGCGCTGAAGACCGCCAGCAGCACCAGCACGAAGGCCAGGCTGGTGTTGAACGCCCGCAGCCAGCGGCGCTTGTCGGCGCGGCGCTGCTCGGGGGTGTCGGGGACCGCTTCGGGCGTGGGCAGGTGCATGCGAACGACATTGAAGCGTCCGCTCGCGATTACAAGGCCGCCATCGCGGGCCGGTGAATCCCGCGATCGCGTTTGCAGGGCCTTGCCGCCGCGGTCGTCGAAAAAACGCGGCCGCCCTGCCCCGACCCCTTAAAATGCCGCGATGAACGCTCCCCTGCCCTCCGTACGCCTCAAGAACGCCTGGAAATCCACCCATCCCTGGATCTTCCAGCGCCTCGTCGACAAGCCCGCCCAGCGGCCCAAGCCCGGCGCCATCGTCGACGTGCTGGGCGTGGAGGGCGACTGGATCGGCCGTGGTTTCTACAACGGCCACTCGCGCATCGCCGTGCGCATCCTCGAAACGAACCCGGACATCGACGTCGACGCCGGCTGGTTCGCGCGCAAGATCGCCGCGGCCGTCTCGCTGCGTCGCGACGTGCTCAAGCTCGACGAGGTCAGCGACGCCTGGCGCGTGGTGCACAGCGAAGGCGACGGCCTGTCGGGTCTGGTGGTGGACCGCTACGGCGACCTGCTGGTGGTGGAGTTCTTCAGCGCCGGCATGTTCCGCCATCGCGAATGGATCTATGACGCGCTGAAGGCGCAGTTCCCCGGCTGCCGCTTCTACAGCTTCGCCGACGAACACGTGCAGAAGCAGGAATCCTTCGATTTCCGCGGCACCGAACCCGTGCCGCCGGCCGTCATCACCGAATACGGCATCAAGTTCCGCGCCGACCCGGCCGGCGCGCACAAGACCGGCTTCTTCGCCGACCAGCGCGAGAACCGACAGTGGCTGTCGCAGCAGGTCGAAGGCAAAACCGTGCTCGATCTGTGCTGCAACACCGGTGGTTTCGCCGTGTATTCGGCCGTGCGCGGCGCCACCGAAGTGCTGGGCGTGGACATCGACGCCGACGTGATCGAGATCGCCAAGGGCAACGCCAAGCTCAACAACGTGCGCCCGCGCTTCGTGCAGGCCGACATCTTCCCGTGGCTGCGCGACGCCGGCATCCGCGGCGACCAGTACGACGTGGTGATCCTCGACCCGGCCAAGATGACGCGCGATCGCGAGCAGGTGATCCCGGCGCTCAAGAAGTACCTGGACATGAACAAGCTCGCCCTCGGCGTGGTGAAGCCCGGCGGCCTGTTCGCGACGTTCTCGTGCACGGGCCTGGTCAGCGAGGACCAGTTCCTCGACATGCTGCGCCGCGCCGCGTACTACTCCGGCCGCACCGTGCAGGTGCTCAAGGTGGCCGGCGCCGGCGCCGATCATCCGTGGCTCGCGCAGGTGCAGGAATCGCGCTACCTCAAGGCGGTGTTCTGCCGCGTGGTGGACTGAGCGCCCTCCCCTCGCATGCCCACGTGGCGCGCCGGGATTTCCCCACGCCACGTCGCGCGCAGTTCCGAACGTCGACGGCCGCCTCGCGTCTCACCGCATGAGACCGCGGCCGATACACTGCAAGTCGTACCAACCCGCAAGAGGCGCACATCATGGACACGCTGATCATCGCGGCAGGCGTCGCCATCGTGCTCATGCTGGTCTACGTGGCCTGGCTGCTCACACGGCTGGCGCGTGGACAGGGTGAAGGCGCCGGCGTCGGCGAACTGGCCGCGTTGCGCGAGGCCGAACGCGCCAAGGCCATCGAGTTGTCTGCCTTGCACGTGCGGTTGTCCGAGCGCGATGCCGACCTCGCCGCCGGCGCGGAAACGATCGCGCGACTCGCGCAGGAGCGCGACGAAGCGCAGGAACGTGCCGAACGCATGGGCACCTCGGCGCTCGAACTCGCCGCCAGCCTTCGCGCCCGCGAAACCGAACTTGGCGACGTGCGCCAGCGGCTTGATGCCGAGCGCGAGGAACTCACGCGACTTCGCGCAGAACTCGTGCAGCTGCGCGAGCGGAGCGCGCAGCTCGACGCGAACCTCGCCCACGCCGAGCAGGCGAAGGCCGAGATCAAGGGCTTCCTCGAAACCGCGCAGTCGAAGCTCTCGGCCACCTTCGCCGAATTGGCCGGCAAGACGTTCGAAGAGCGCGGGGCGCAGTTCGAGAACAACGTGCGCAACGCGACGCAGCAGTCGAAGTCGGACATCGAGACGCTGCTCAAGCCGTTCGCCGAGCAGCTCAACGTCTTCCGCCATCGCGTGGACACGGTCTACGGCGAGGAGGCGAAGGAACGCGCCGCGCTGGCCGGCGCCGTCAACGAGCTCAAGACGCTCAACCAGGACATGGCCGAGCAGGCGTCGGCACTGACGCGCGCGCTGAAGGGCAGCGCGAAGGTGCGCGGCGACTGGGGCGAGCTGATGCTGGAAAGCGTGCTGCGTGGCTCCGGCTTGGAAGAAGGCACGCATTTCGACCGCCAGACCTCCAGCGAGGACGATGAAGGTCGCCGCCTGCGTCCGGATGTGGTCGTGCGCCTGCCGGGCGACCGTCGCATCGTCGTCGACAGCAAGGTCAACCTGATCGACTGGCAGCAGGCGATGAATGCCGAAACGCCGGAAGCGCACGAGGACGCGCTCCGTCGCCACTCGGTCGCGCTGCGCCAGCATATGAAGGACCTGGCGGAGAAGAACTATCCGAAGGCCGTCGGCGATTCCGCGCTGGAGGTAACCGTCGCGTTCGTGCCGATCGAAGGCGCGCTCTCGGCCGCACTGGGCACCGATGCATCGCTGCAGACCGACGCGTTCGCGCGCGGCATCGTGTTCGCCTCGCCCAATACGCTGATGGCGGTGCTGCGTGTCATCGAGCGGCTGTGGACGCGCGACAAGGTCCAGCGCGAGGCCATCGAGATCAGCAAGACCGGCGGCCTGCTGCTCGATGCGCTGCAGAATTTCCTCGCCGAGTTCGATCTGGTCGGCCGTAAGCTGACCGACGCGCATACCGCCTTCACCGATGCGCGCAGCAAGCTGTCCGAGTCGCGACACGCCGTCATTCCGCGCGCCAAGCGGCTGGTGGAGCTGGGCGTGAAGGGAAAGAAGGCGCTGTCGGCGGAACTCGAACCGGATGAGCCGATCCTGCCGCTGGTACTGGAGCGCTCCGGCTCGGACGACTGAAGGCCGCGGCCCGCGCGATGCGGCGGCACGCACCGATGCGCCCCCGCCCCGCTCTGCGGACAAAGAAAAACCCCGATGTCGCCATCGGGGTTTTTCGTTACTGCAGCCAGTGAACGACGCGGCGATCAACCGCCATCGGTCGGCATCACCGGCATCGCATCCACCGGCACCTGCGGGTTGGTGTCGTCCTGCAGATAGTCCGGCAGGCTGTCGGCGTCGTCGGAGTTCATGCGGTCACCGAAGATCTGGTAATCGCGGCGCTGCATCCAGGCGTCGCGCACCAGGGCGTAGTCGTCCTCGGCGCCTTCGCGGAAGCTGTCGGTCGCCAGCAACTGCGCACGCACGTCCACCAGCTGCAGGCCCTGTAGCGGAATACGCACGCGATCGGCTTCCACCTGGCGAAGCGGGCTCAGGGGCGCGTCGCCGACCATGCCGAAGCTGTCGCGCAGCGTGCGCGGGCCGAACAGCGGGAGCTCGACGAAGCGCGAACGCTTCCAGCCCCAGACGCCGAGCGTCTGGCCGAAGTCCTCGCTCTTGTTCGGCAGCTTGGCGTCGGAGGCCGGATCGAAGATGCCGCCGATGCCGAGTGTCGAGTTGAGCAGGAAGCGGCCCAGCGACTGCCCGGCCTGCTTCGGCTTGCCCTGCAACAGCGCGTTGATGGCCGATACCGGCTGGCCGAGGTTGTTGAAGAAGTTGCTAACGCCCAGGCGGAACGGGCGCGGCACGACCTTCACGTAACCGCGTGCGAGCGGCCGCGCGACGCCGCGGTCGACCGCGTTGTTGAAGCGGTGCATGCCGCGGTTGTAGCGCTCCCACGGATCGTAGACGGCGGGCGTCGCCGCCGGTGCGGGCAGCGTCGGGTCGGCGTATTCCTGGCCGTAGATGGCTTCGAAGTCGCGCTCGGCCTGCGTCGGTTCGCCATGCGGCTCGGTCGCCTGTTCGGTCGGCGTCGGCGGGATCTCCGTCGGCGGCGGGACGTCCGGCGTCACCGGCTCCGTGGGCGGCGTGGTGGCCGGCTCGTTCGGCGGCAGCGGCGGCGGGACAGGCTCGGTTGGCGGTGTCGCCGGCGTGGGCTGCGTCTCGGTCCGCGGCTGGGTGGTCGGGGTGGCCGGCGGCTGCGTTTCCTCCGGCGGGCGACCGGTCTCGCCGTCGATGGTGGCTTGCACGCACTTGCGTGCGGCGGCCTTGTCGTCGCCGGCGGCCTTCATGCAGCGGTCGAATTCGGCCGCCTGTGCACCGGAAAGCGGACGCGTGAGGATCTGCGCCTGGCCGATCAGCGGCGCGGCGGCAAGGACGAATGCGATGAGGGGTGCGTGGGGGCGCATGGTCGCAGTGTAAGGGCTCGGGAATGCACGGCCGGCCCTGCCCGCAGGCACGGCCGGAACTCTGTGTCGCGTCTCAGCCGGCGAAGGCCAGCGCCGCGTCCAGGCGGTACGCCCGGCGCAGGTCGGCCAGGCCGGGCGGCGAACCGACCACTTCGGTGATCCCAAGGCGCGCGCTGAGCTCGGCCAGCAGCGCGAGGCCCGCGCTGTCGACCGATTCCACGGCGCTCAGGTCCAGCCTGCGCGCCTTCGCCGCGCGCAGCTGCGACCACAACGAGGCGACGGCGGCGCGCTCGAGCACGCCGCCGAAGGCGAGGGTGTCACCGTCCTGGCGGACCGTCGCGGCGGCCATGTCAGTTCGTGGCGGCCTGCGCCTGCAGCTTGCCGGCCTTGATGTCGGCGGCGACCTGCGGGATCGACTTCTGCTTCAGCGGCGCGTCGAACTGGTTGCGGAAGGTCTGCACGAAGCTGACCCCTTCCACCATCACGTCGAACACCTTCCACTGCGTGCCGACCTTGCGCATCAGGTAGTCGACCGGCACCGGCTCGTTGCCCTGGCGCAGGTACTCGCTCGACACCTTGACGATGGCGCCGCCGCGCAGCGGCGTTTCGGACTTCACGCGGACCTTCAGTTTGGTGTTGAGGTCCAGCAGTGAGGAGCCGTAGCGCTGCATGAGGCTGTCGGCCAGCGCGTCGGCGAAGACCTTCACGTCGGCGTCGGAAGCGCCGCGACCGTGCACGCCCAGCACCAGGCGGGCGGAATAGTCGCGGTCGAACATGTTGTTGAACTCGCTGCCGATGAAGTCGCGCAGCGCGCCGCGGTTCTTCTGGAACTCGGCGCGACGCGATTCGAGCGTGGCGAGGATGCGGGTGGAGTTGGCCAGCACCAGCTGGCTGGGCGTGCCCGCCGCGTCGGCGGTCGCGGCGGCCGGCGCCGGCGCGGCCTGCGCCAGCACGACGGCCGGGGCGGCCACGGCCAGGGTGGCGGCGATGAACAGGGAAAGCGATCGGTGGGAGATGCGCGTCATGGCTTCTGGGTCTCGTCCGTGGGGGCGGATTCGCCTTGCAGGTAATCGGGAAGTGCGGCGTCTTGGCCGCTGGGTTGTCCGGCATTGTCGGCGGGCTTTGCGCCACCGCCGCTGAACATGTACTTGCCCACCAGCTGGATCAGATCGACCGCCGACTGGGTCAGGTAGATCTCGTCCCCGGGCTTCAGGTTTTCCGGGTCGCCGCCCGGCGCGAGGTTCACGTAGCTCTCGCCGAGCAGGCCGCTGGTGAGGATGCTCGCGGCGGTATCGGCCGGCAGCTTGTCGTAGCGCTTGTCGATCGCCAGGGTGACAACGGTGTCGAACTTGACGGGATCGACGTCGATCTTGTCGACATGTCCAATAGACACGCCGCCGATCTTGATCGGCGCATTGGGCCGCAGGGCGCCGATGGTCGAGAAGCGGGCGGTCAGGTCGTAGGTGTCGCCACCCAGACCCCAACGGCCGTTGGTCGAGGCGAGCGCCAGGACCAGCAGCGAGGCGAGGGCCAGCAGGAGGAAGGCGCCGACGGCGAATTCGATTCGGGGGGCACGCATAGGCAGAACCGGTAGGAGGGGAGTGCGGGTGGCCTGTTGTTCCTCAGCGGAACAGGAAGGCCGACATCACGAAGTTGAACATCAGCACCAGCAGCGAGGCATTCACGACCGCGCGGGTGGTGGCGACCGAGGTGCCCTCGATGGTCGGCTCGGCGTGGAAGCCCACGTAGGCCGCCACCAGCGCCGCCGTGCCGCCGAACACCGCCGACTTCACGAACGCCATCAGGAAGTCGTCGACGAAATCGACGCTGTCCTTCAACACCTGCCAGAAGGTGCCCGCGTCCAGGCCGATCACGTGCACCGACTCGAAGTAGCTCGCGCTGATCGCCAGGCTGCAGAAGAAGCCAGTCAGCAGCGGCACGCACAGCACCGCCGCCCAGAAGCGCGGCGCGACGGCCTTGCCGACCGGGTCGATGGCCATCAGGCCAAGCGCGGTGATCTGGTCGGTCGCGCGCATCAGGCCGAGTTCGGCGGCGATCGAGCTGCCGGCGCGGCCGATGAAGAGCAGGGCCGTCAGCACCGGGCCCAGTTCGCGGTACAGACCGAGGCCGAGCATCGCGCTGACCTGCGCCGTGGCGCCGTAGGTTTCGAGCGCCCGATAGCCCAGCAACGTCACCGAAAGACCGACAAACGCGCCGCCAACGGCGATGATCGGCAGCGAACGTGCCCCGATCTTGTAAATCTCACGAACCAGCTCGCGCCAGAAGTCGGCCGTCGGCTTCGACGCCCGCAGGACGGACAGCGAGAACAACCCGGCCCGACCGAGCGAGCGGGTGGCGGCAACGAACGGCATCAGGCGGCCTCCGAATTGCGCGGCGCGGCGTCGAACGCGATCGGCCCATCCGGCTCGCCGTTGAGGAACTGGCGCACGAACGGATCCTCGCTGGCTTCCAGCTGGGCCGGCGTACCGGAGAAGACGATCCCGCCGTTCGCGATGACGATGGCGTGGTCGGCGACGGGCAGGGTTTCGTGCACGTGGTGCGTCACGACGATGCTGGTCAGCCCGAGCGTGTCGTTGAGGCGCTTGACCAGCTCCATCACCACGCCCGAGGCAATCGGGTCCAAGCCGGTGAGCGGCTCGTCGTAGATCATCAGCGGCGGATCCAGCGCCAGCGCGCGAGCCAGCGCGACGCGTCGCGCCATGCCGCCCGACAGCTCACGCGGATAGGAATCGGCCACCGCGCGCAGGCCCACCGCGTGCAGCTTCATCAGCACCAGCTGGCGGATCACCGCGTCGGGCAGGTTGGTGTGGGCGCGAAGGGGCAGGGCGACGTTCTCGGCGGCAGTGAGGTCGGTCAGCAGGCCGTTGCCCTGCAGCAGCACGCCGATGCCCTTGCGCAATTCGAGCAGCGCGCGACGGCCCTGCGGCACGGCCTGGCCAAAGACCTCCACCGAACCGGCGGCCGGGGCCAGTTCGCCGGTGAGCGCGGCCAGCAGCGTCGACTTGCCGCTGCCGGACGGACCGAGCACCGCGACGATGCTGCCGCGCGGAACATCCAGGTGGATGTCGCGCAGCACGGCGCGGCCGCCGCGATCGAGGCGGAGGTGGTTCAAACGGACGATGGGCGTTTCGTTCGTCATGCGCGTGCGTGTTCGGCCGGCTGCCGGTGAAAGCGGGCAGGATGGCCGGTGGGGGCTGAACGGAACCGGGAAGCCGGCATTGTCGCAGGTTCGCCGCGCTTTGCCCGCCGTGCCATCCGGCACGGTGCGTTCGCACGGCAGGGCGATGATCGCCACGCGTTTTTGGGGCGGCCTTAATGAGCACGAGGCGCGCGTCTCGTCGCACGCGACGCCGCTCCGGCAAGATACCGGCGATGCCCGGCCGCTCCGACTTCCGCCTCTATCATTCCAACGCACTGGACGTGCTGGGCGAACTGCTCGCCACGCAGCTGCGCGAACCCGTGCCGGGCCGGCCGCTGCTGACGCCGGACATGCTGCTGATCCCGCAGGTCGCGATGCGCCGCTGGCTGCAGTCCACGCTCGCGCAGCGCCACGGCATCGCCGCGAACCTGCGCTTCCTCACGCCCGGCGAGTTTGTCCGCGAGACGCTCGACGCCAACGTGCCCGGCGCCAGCGAGGACCTCGACGCCACCGCGCTGCAGTGGCGGATCTATGCACAGCTGGTGGACCCGGCCGCGCTCGCCGGACGGGCCTTCGCACCGCTGCGCGCGTATCTGTCCGGCGACGACGCACTCAAGCCGTGGGCGCTGGCCGGCGAACTCGCGTCGATCTTCGAGAAGTACCAGGCGTGGCGCCGCGACTGGCTGCTCGCGTGGGAAGCCGGCAGCGATCCGCACGATGCGCAGGCCGAACTGTGGCGCCGCGTCGCCGGCGGCGGCCGCCATCGCGCGCGTCGCATCGACGATTACCTCGCGCGCTTCGCCGCGTCCGACGCCCCGCTGCCCGCCGGCATGCCTGCGCGGCTGTTCGCCTTCGCCACGCTCAACATCTCGCCCGACGTGCTGCGCGTGATCGCCACGCAGGCGAGGGTGGGGACGCTGCATTTCCACGTCCCCACGCCGTCGCGCCGCTACTGGGGCGACCTGCCGACCTACGCCGAGCGCCTGCAACGCGACCCCGCCGAACACGAGGACGAAAACCCGCTGCTGTCGAACTGGGGCGCCGCCGGCCGCGACTTCATGGCGGTGCTGGGCGGCTACGAGGTCGTCCACCCGTCGGTGGAGGAGGAGCGTTACGCCGATCCCGAAGCGCTGCCGGACGACACGCCCGATCGCGACACGTTGCTGGGCCGCCTGCAGCGCGACCTGTTGCACCGGCGGGCGCCGCGGCCGTGGCGCAAGCAGGTCGATCGCGATGATCCGAGCCTGCAGGTCCACGCCTGCCACACGCGCCTGCGCGAAGTGCAGGTGCTGCACGACCGCCTGCGCGCGCTGCTCGATGACCCACGCTTCGATCCGCCGCTGCAGGCACGCGAGATCGCCGTGCTCGCGCCGGATATCGATCCCTACCGTCCACACATCGAAGCCGTCTTCGGCGGCCTGGCCGGCACGCGCGACTACATTCCCTACGCGCTGGCCGACCTCAGTCCGCTCGCCGGCGAGCCGCTGGCCGACGTCTTCCTGCGCCTGCTCGCGTTGCCGGACGCGCGCTTCGGCGTCAGCGAAGTGCTGGACCTGATCGCCACGCCGGCGCTGATGGAAGCGGCGCACCTGGATGCGCCCGGGCTCGAACGCCTGCGCCGCTGGCTGCATGAAGCCGGCGCGCGCTGGGGACTGGATCCCGACCATCGCGCACGCCACGACGCGCCCGCCGACGATGCGTACACGTGGCGATTCGCGCTGGACCGCCTGCTGCTCGGGCACGCGACGGACGACGACGCGGACCTCGCCGGCGTCGCGCCGTGGACCGAACTGGAAGGCAGCGCACTCGACGCGCTCGATGCGCTTATCCGCGTGCTGCGCGTCCTCGCGCGCAACGAGCGTGTGCTCGGTCGCTCGATGACGCCGTCGCAGTGGCGCGACGCGCTGTTCGCGCTGCTCGACGCGTTGCTGCCCGAACAACCGCGCGCGGTCGCCGACCAGCGCGCGATCGAACGCCTGCGCCGCCACGTCGACGCGTTCGCGGGCAGCGCGCGCGATGCCGGTTTCGACGAGGCCGTGCCGCCCGACGTCGCCCGCGCGTACTTCCGCACCGCATTGTCGGAATCGGATACGCGTGCGCCGCTGCTCACCGGCGGCGTCAGCTTCGCGCGCATGGTGCCGATGCGCCTGATCCCGTTCCGTGCGATCTGCCTGCTCGGCATGAACGACGGCGACTATCCGCGTCGCGACCCCGCCGGCGGCCTCAACAAGATGGCGCAGGAACTGACCACGCCCGCGCGTCGCTTCGGCGACCGTTCGCTGCGCGAGGACGACCGTTTCCTCTTCCTGCAGCTGTTCGCGTCGGCCGGCGAGGTGTTCTACGTCAGCTGGCTCGGTGCCGACCCGCGCGATGGCAGCGCGCGCGAACCCTCGGTGCTGGTGTCGGAGCTGCTGGACGCCGCGGCGCATTACCACGTCGACGAACACGCGCGCGATGCGCTCGTGCTGCACCATCCGCTGCAGCCGTTCTCGCCGCGCGCGTTCGGCGAACGCGACGAGCCGCGCCACTACAGCTACCTCGCGCCGTGGCATCCGGCCGCCGATGCCGTGCGCGGTCCGCGTGTCGAAGCCGCGCCGTGGTTCATCGACGCGCTGCCTGCCATCGACGCTCCGGCGGAGCTGCCGCTCACCGCGCTGCGGCGCTTCCTCGCCGATCCCGCGGGGCAGTTCCTGCGCCAGCGCATGGGTCTGCGACTGCCGGATGAAATCGACGCATTCGACGATCTCGACCCACTGACCGCGCCCGCGCGTGGGCTCGATCGCTGGAAGCTGCAGAACGTCGTGTTCGACGCCTGCGTCGCCGGCGACACGGACGATCTGGCGGCGCGACTGCGCGCACGAGCGCTGCTGCCGTCCGGGCCCCTCGGCGAACGGCAGCTCGGCGCGCTGAAGGCCCAGGTGCAGCCGTTCGCCACCGCCCTGCGCGAATGGCGCGAAGGCGAACCAGAAACGCGCGCGTTCGAACTCGAGATCGAGGGCACGCGCCTCTACGGCCATCTCGATCGCCTGTACCCGCACGGCGCGCTGCGCACGCGCCTGGACACGCTGCACGGACCGGCGCAGATCGCGCACGGACTCGACTGGCTCGTGCTGTCGGCGCTCGGCGATACGCGTCCGCTGGCGCAGCTCGCCCAGTTCGACGACGGCCCGGGTGTGCGCGAACGTCCGGCGCTCTCCATCGTGCAGGCGCGCGCCGCGTTGCGCGAACTGCTTGCGCTGTATCGCGAAGGCCTGCGCGAACCGCTGCCGATCCAGGCGCGTTCGGCGTGGCGCTGGTACGCCGCGCCGCGCGCGGACGACGTTGCCGAACTGGCCGCATGGAAACTCGCGCGCGAACAATGGGCCGGCAGCGAACGCACCTGGGGCGATGCGAACAACGCCGCGGTGCAGCTCGCCTTGCGCGGTCGCGATCCGTTCGCGGGCGAGTTCGACGACCCCGATGGCGTGCGTTTTCGCGAACTCGCGACGCGCCTGTTCGACGCGCTGGTCCACGGCCGCGATGTCGACGCACGCACCGGAGCGGCCGCATGAGCGCCGTGCACGACGCCTTCCTCGACCTGCCGCTCGACGGCGTGCGCCTGATCGAAGCGAGTGCGGGCACCGGCAAGACGTTCACGCTGGCGACGCTGGTCACGCGACTGGTGATCGAGCGCGGCCTGCGCGTCGGCCAGATTCTCGCCGTCACCTACACCGAAGCGGCGACGCAGGAACTGCGTGAACGCCTCCGACTGCGTCTGGAACTGGCAGCGCGACTCGCGAACGAAGTCGCGCTGATGCCGACCACGCTCGACGACGACAGCGAAGCGGCGGTCACGCGCGCGCTGATCGAACGCCAGGCGCGTCGCGAGGATCCGCTCGCGCTCGCGCGACGACTGCGCCAGGCGGCGCGCGAAATGGACCTCGCGGCGGTCTTCACCATCCACGGCTTCTGCGCGCGCGCGCTTGCCGAACACGCCGTGGAAGCGGGCCAGCCGCTGCTCGCGCCGGAACTCACCGGCAGCGAGCGTGAGTTGATCGACGCGGTCGCCACCGACCTGTGGCGTTCGCTCGGCAGCAACGCGACCGATGCCGAACTGCTGCAGCAACAATGGCGCACGCCTGATGGCCTCGCCGGCGATCTCTACAAGCTGCTCTACGTGCCGCGCCTGCAGCCTGCGCCGCCGGCTTCGGCGCCGGATCCGTTGCCGCAGCTGGTCGCTGCCGCCGATGAACTCCGTGAAGCGTTCGCGGCCCACGGCGACGAAGCCTGCGCGTCGCTGCACGCGGCCATCGAGAACAAGGTGCTCAACGGCACCAGCTACAAGCCGGCGCTGATCGTCGAACTGCGCAACGCGCTCTCACAGTGGTGCGGGCACGGTGACGCGTCCGCGCCGGTGCACGAGAAGCTGGATCGGCTCACGCCACGCATGCTGGCCGACAAGACCAACAAGCCGAAGAAGGGCGCGCCACTGCAGGCGCCATCGTCGCCGCTGTTCGACGCGGTCGCGCATTACCTCGATGCGGCGAGCTCGCGCGAGCGCTGGCTCGGCTCGCGCCGCATCGCGCTCGTGCATCGCGTGCGCGAAGCGGCGGCGCAGCGGCTTGCGGCGATCAAGCGCCTGCGCCGCGAGCAGACGTTCGACGACCTGATCGCCAATCTCGCCGATGCGCTCGATGGTCCGCACGGCGAGCGCCTCGTCGAACGCCTGCGTGCGCAGTACGCCTTCGCGTTGGTGGACGAATTCCAGGACACCGACCCGCGCCAGTGGGCGATCTTCGAGCGCATCTTCGGCAGCGGCGACGCGCCGGCGCTGTTCGTCATCGGCGATCCGAAGCAGGCGATCTACCGTTTCCGCGGCGGCGACGTGCACACCTACCTGGCCGCAGCCGAGCGCGCGCAACGCGCGCCCGCGCTCGACCGGAACTTCCGCTCGCGCCCGTCGGTGCTGCACGCCATCGCGGCGCTCTACGAACGCGCGGGCGAGGGCGCGTTCGTGGACGAACGCATTCGCTTCCGCAACGTGGAGCCCGGCGGCGCCGTGGCCGACGACGACTTCCGCCGCGACGGCGTAGCGGCGCCCGCCCTCGACATCTGCATCCTGCCGCCGCCCGATGATGGCCGCCGCGCGCCGAAGTGGTACGTCGGCGAAGCGCGGCAGGTCTGCGCGCTGGCATGCGTGACCGCGATCCACGCGCTGCTGTCGGATGCACGCGAGGGTCGCGCCGTGCTGCGCGAGCGTGGCGTCGAACGCGCGCCGCAGTCGGGCGACATCGCGGTGCTCGTGCGTAATCACTTCGAGGCGACGTTGATGCGCGAGGCGCTGTCGCGCGCCGGCATCGCGGCCGTTGCGGCGGGGCGTCGCAGCCTGTTCTCCACCGAGGAAGCGCGCGATGTCCTCGCGCTGCTCGAAGCGTTGCTACGCCCGGACGACGACGCACGCCTGCGTGGCGCGCTCGCGACGATGCTGGTGGGCCTTGATGCCGACACGCTCGCGCGCTTCGACGACGACGCCCAGCTGCATCGCCACTGGCAATTGCGCGCGCTGGCATGGCGCGATCGCTGGCAGCGTCACGGGCCGCTCGCGATGCTCGGCGATGTCGCCGCCGAACACGCGCCGCGGCTGCTCGCGCAATCCGATGGCGAACGCCGCCTCACGAACACGCTGCAGCTGGCCGAAGTGCTGCAGGAAGCCGATATCCAGGCGATCGGCGAACACGGCCTCGTCGACTGGCTGCGCACGCGCATCGCGGAGGCCGACGACAGCGACGAAACGCAGCAGTTGCGCCTGGAATCCGACGCGCGCTGCGTGCAGATCCTGACGCTGCACAAGAGCAAGGGCCTGGAATATCCGTTTGTGTTCCTGCCGTTTGCCGCCATCGGCCGCGATGCGCGCAACGGCAACCTGTGCGAATTCCACGACGGCAGCAGTCGCGTTCTGCAACTGCGCAGCGACGCGACGCCGGAGGACGCGTCCGCATGGGACGATGCCCGCACGCGACAGGAAAGCGAGGAGCGCGGCGAGGACGCGCGCTTGCTGTACGTTGGCCTCACCCGCGCGAAGCACGCGTTGTGGCTGGCGACGGGCCCGTTCGCGAATGCCGAGCTGAGTCCGCTGGAGCCGATGCTGCGTGACGTCGAGGCGCTCGCCGTGACGCTTGGCGATGCCGTCGCCGTGCATCGCCCGGCGCTGCCGCTGCGCCTGCCCGATGCGCTTTCGCCCGAACGCCGCGACCCTGTGCCGGCCGCGCGGGAGGCGCGCCGCGCCGTATCGCGCGACTGGTGGGTGTACAGCTTCACGCAGCTGGCGAACGAGTCGCCGGGCACGATCGAGGCCGCACCACGCGCGGTGGCGGAGGAGGGTGGCGCGCACGACGAGCCGGCCATCGTCGTCTTCGACGGCGATCCGCGCTTCGGCGGCAGCCGGTTCGGCAACGTGCTGCATTCGGTGCTGGAGCGCGTCGATTTCGGCGCGTGGGCGTACTGGCCCGACGACGGAATGCCGGGCGCCGAACGCCGCCATCTGGTCGACGCGCTGCACGGCGAAGGCTATCCGGATGAAGACATCGACGATGGTGTCGGCGCGCTCGCGCCGCTCGTGGGCCACACGTTGACGGTGCCGTTGCCCGAAGGCACGCGCCTGTGCGATGTGCCGCCCGACGCGCGGTTGTCGGAAATGGAATTCCATTTCGCGCTCGAATCCACCCCGGTCGCGCGCCTGCTCGCATTGCTGCATGAACACGACGTGCTGCGCGAACGCCACGCGTTCGGCAACCGTCAGCGGCTGGAAGGCCTGATGACCGGCAAGATCGACCTCGTGTACGCGCACGACGATCGCTACTTCGTGCTCGACTACAAATCGAACCGGCTGCCGGCGTACGACCGCGCGTCGTTGTCAGCGGCGATGGACGACAGCGAGTACACGCTGCAGGCGCTGCTGTACTCGCTGGCGCTGCACCGCTGGCTGCGTTTCCGCCTCGGCGAGGCGTACGACTACGACGCGCACTTCGGCGGCATCCGCTATCTGTTCTGCCGCGGCCTCGACGCGGCGCGCGAGGATTCGCCGGGCGTGCATGCATGGCGGCCTTCGCGTGCGCTGATCGACGGGCTCGACGCGTTGTTCCGGCACGCGACGCACCGCGAGGAGGCGATGGCATGAGCCTGCTCGATGCACTGCTGCGCCAGGGCGCGCTGCGACCGGTCGATCATGCGCTGGCGCAGAGCCTGCGACGTCTTGGCCGCGAGGTCGACGACGCCGACGATCGCGTGCTCGTTGCTGCGGCGCTCGCGTCGTCTGCGATTGCACACGGGCACGCGGGGCTGCATCTGTCGCGACCGCAGCTGGTCTGCGACGCGCAAGTCGAATGGCCCGACGCGGCGCAGTGGCGCGACGCGCTGGAGGTCTCGCGCTGGGTCGCATCGCCCGCGCGCGACGATGCGAGCCCGCAGGCGCCGCTGGTGCTCGAAGGCGACCTGCTGTACCTGCGTCGCTATCGCGAATACGAACGTCGTCTTGCATTGCATCTGCGACGCATCGCGGCATCGTCGCCGGATGCTGGCGATCTGTCCGGCTTGGCGCCGTTGTTCGCCGTGTTGTTCCCGAATGCTGGCGATTCGGACCGGCAAGCGCGTGCCGCCGCGCTCGCACTGCTGCGCTCGTTGCTGCTGGTGACCGGCGGTCCCGGTACCGGCAAGACGACGACGATCACGCGCGTGTTGCTGCTGCTCGTCGCGCAGGCGGCGCTCGGTGGCCGCCCGGCGCCGCGCATCGCGCTCGCCGCGCCGACCGGTCGCGCCGCCGAGCGCATGGCCGAAAGCCTGCGCGCGGCGATCGCCTCGTTGCGCGACGTGCCGGGCATTGACGCGGCATGGTGCGACGCGTTGCCGTCATCGGCGAGCACGCTGCATCGCCTGCTCGGCACGATCCCCGACAGCCCGCGATTCCGCCACGATGCCGATCACCCGCTGCCTTACGACGCGGTCGTGGTCGACGAGGCATCGATGGTCGATCTTCCGTTGATGTGCAAGCTGGTCGAAGCCGTGCCCGACGGCGCGCGGCTGATCCTGCTCGGCGATCGCGACCAGCTGCCGTCGGTGGAAGCCGGCGACGTGCTCGCCGCGATCACCGACGCGGCGGGCGAGGGCGACGCGTTGCCCCCCGATCTCGCGCGCGCGCTGAAGCCGCTGCTCGGCGCATTGCCCGAGCGCGAGGACGGCAGCGTGCTCGCCGGCCATCGCGTGCAGCTGCAGCGCGGTTACCGGCAGGCGCAGTCGCTGGAGCTTGCGCCGCTGGCCGACGCGCTGCGCAGGGGCGACGCCGATCGCGCGACGACGCTGCTGCGCGACGGCCTCGCGGGGGTGCATTTCCATGAGGACGTGTCGGATCCGCTGTCCGGTGCATCACGCGAAACACTGCTCGCGTCGTGGCGCGCGTCGATGTCGCTGCAGGATCCGGCCGACGCCTTGCGACAGGCGCAGACGGTGCGCCTGCTCACCGCGCTGCGCGAAGGCGCGCAGGGCGCAGGGGCGCTGAACCAGCGCATCGAGGACGCGCTTGCCGGCGTGCAGCGCGATCCGTATTTCCACGGTCGATTGTTGCTGGTCACCGAGAACAGCTATCGACACGGCCTGTTCAACGGTGACATCGGCGTGGTGCAGCGCGATGCTGCGGGCGTTCCGGTGGCGTGGTTCGCCGGCTCCGATGGCGTGCGCGGCTTCCATCCGGCCTCGCTGCCAGCGCATACCGGTGCATTCGCGATGACTGTGCACAAGGCGCAGGGATCGGAGTTCGATACCGTCTGGTTGCTGCTGCCGAAGCAGGACGCCCGCACGCTGTCGCGCGAGCTGCTTTATACGGGCGTCACGCGCGCGCGCCGCGAACTGCATGTCTGCGCGAGCGAAGCGGTGCTGCATGCCGCGCTGGCGCGTCATGCGCAGCGCGTGTCGGGGCTGGCAAGTCGCTTGCGGGATTGAGGGCTACAGGCGCGCTGTCGATCAATCCGCGCTGGCCAGCGTCGCGCCCGCGCTCAGCGCATCGGGGCCGACGCCGTCGCCGTGCATGACCAGATAGCCGCGCGTGGTTTTCGTCTGCGGGTTGAGCGGCGCGCGCATCGCGTTCCACATGGTTTCGGTTTCGATCCACGTCGGCGGATACTTGTGCGCGGCGACGTCGAGCACCAGCACGCGGTCGCTTTGCTCGTCGTACGCGGCGATCGGCGAAATGTGGCCCATCGGCGCCTGGCCGACTTCGCTGCGCTGGTAGTTCACCAGCAGGAAGTCGCCCTCGTTGGCGAGGTTCGCACGCACGGCGTCGCGGAACTCGTCGATGCTTGACGCCGACGCGTAGACCGCGGTCACCCGCGCGCCGTGCGCGCGCAGCAGGGCGGCGAAGTCGTCGAGCGACATCCCGATCACGCTCACCTTCAACGGATGCATGCGCACCGCGGCGTGTTCGAACAGGCGCGACTGATCAAGCGGTGTCGGCGTGGTGCGCGCCGCGTTGAGCGTGGTCAGCGCGCTGGCGACGCCGCAGAACGCGCGGCGCGTCTGCGGGACGAAGTGCGTCATCAGCGCATCGAAATCGGCGGTCGCTTCGGCACGCGCGAGCAGCTTCTGGCCTGCGGCCGAATCCAGCGCGATGAGGTGCGCGGGCATCGGCTGGAGTTCCACCGAAGGCGTGCGCAGGTATTTGTTCCAGGCGGCGCCACCGCCGATCGCCAGGGCGAGTGCGGCAGTAGCAGCCAGTGCAGCAAGGATGCGATTCATGGCGACCCGTTCGTTGGCTTGCGCGCGTTCCCCGCGTGCGATTGCGCCAACTCCCTGGCCTGTAGAGCAGAGCGCTGCGGCTATGAAATCGCGGTGAAATCACTGAACGGATCGCATCGCATGTGTCGCAAAAAAGTGAAGCGGCGCGCTTGCGCACGCCGCTTCGTTCCTTCCCATCGTTCCCGATAAACAGGCGAAGTCAGATCGCCGGTTCCTCGCCTTCGTGCGCGGCCGCTGCCACGGGTTCTTCCACCTTCGCCTTGCGCTTGGCCTTGGCTTCCGGCTGCTTGGCGACCTTCGCCAGCTCGGCGCTGATCGCATCGGCAGCGGCCTGTTCGGCGGCCTTGTAGCGCGCGCGCACGTTCGGGCAGAGCACCTGCATGTAGTCGGCGTCGAAGTTCAGGCGTTCGACGAGGAAGTCGACGAACGCGCGCACCTTCGGCGACTGCACGCGGCCGCGCGGGAACACCGCGTTGAACTCGTAATCCAGCCCCGTCCAGCCGGCGAGCACGCGCTGCACGTAACCCTGTTCGGCGTACGCCTTCACGGTGACGTCGGCGGCGAGCATCAGCCCTTCGCCGCACAGCAGCGCGCCGCACAGCGGGCCGGGATCGTTTGCGACGAGTACCGGATCGACGCGGAAGTCGACCGTGCGCGTGCCGTCGTTGAGCGACCACGAGTACTGCCCGTTGCGGCGATGCTTCGGCATCGCGACCGTGCGGTGATGCACCAGGTCGTCCGGATGCAGCGGTTCGCCGTGGCGCGCGATGTAACCCGGGCTCGCGTAGACCTGCGTGCGGAACGTGGCGAGCTTGCGCGCGATGAGGTTGGAATCGGGCAGGCTGCCCACGCGCAATGCGACGTCGATTTCCTGGTCGATGATGTCCAGCGGTTCGTTGGTCAGCACCATTTCCACGCGCACTTCGGGATGGCGCGCGTGGAACTCGCCCAGCAGCGGCGCGATCCACGTGATGCCCACCGAGTACGGCGCGGTGAAGCGCAGCCAGCCGCGCGGGCCGCCCTGCAACTGGCCGACGGCGCTTTCGGCTTCGTCCAGTTCGCGCGAGATGCGCTGGCAATGTTCGAAGTAGATGTTGCCGGCCTCGGTAAGGCCGAGCTTGCGCGTCGTGCGATGCAGCAGCTGCGCGCCGAGGCGGGTTTCGAGTTCCTGCACCTTGCGGCTGACCGTGGTCTTGGGCAGCTGCAGTGCGCGGGCGGCGGAGATGAAACTTCCGTGCTCGACCACCTTGACGAAGATCAGGGTGTCGTTGAGATCGCGGGCCATGTGGGGGGTTCCTTGGGACGCGGCGGGGAAGGGCGGACAGGCCGGGCAGGGCGCCCGACTGCATTTGGACCGATGACGGGACAATTATTCCCTCCAAATCGGACTAATCAAGTGCCGATTGCAGGCCTAACCTTTGCGGCAACTTCCCCCGGTCCCGCCGCCATGTTGACCCCCCGCCAAGCCCGTTACGCCTTCCTGCCGGTGATGCTGGTCGCCATGACGGCGCTGGTCGGCGTCGCGCTGGTCGTGCTCCAGCAAGGTCTGGCGGCGGGTCCGGACGAGTTCTGGATGCTCGCCTGGGTGCTGGCCTTCGTGCTGGCCCTGCCGGGCGCGATGCTGCTCCTCCCGGTGGTCGGTGCGGTCCTGCGTGCGGCCACCCGGCCCGAGACCATCCCGCTGGCGGGAGTAAACATCCCGAATCCGGGACAGTGAGGCCGCCGGTGAACGCCACCGCTCCCAAGGCATCGGCCCAGAACGCCGGCCAGAACCGCCGCATCGCCCGCGCCGCCGTCGTCGTGCTGGGCGCGACCGGCGGCGTCGGCCGGGGCGTGGTGAAGGCCGCGCTGGCCAGCGGCCGGCCGGTGATCGCGGTCGCCCGCGACAAGTCCGGCCTGCAGTGCCTGCGCGGCTCGTTCCCCGATGCCGACCTGACCATCGTCCCCGGTTCGGTCAGCAATGACGGCGACGGCGAACGCCTCGCACGCACCCTGAGCAAGCTCGGCCGGCCGATCGACGGCGTGGTCGCCGCGGTCTGCGGCAGCGCCGCGCGCGGTCGCCTGCTCGATCACCCCGCCGCGTTCCTGCGCCAGACGCTCGACGAGGACCTGCTTCCGCACCTGGCCGCCGCCCGCCACCTGCTGCCGTTGCTCGCGCAGGGCGGACGTACCGGTACGTATGTATTGATCGGCGGTCCCGGTGCCGATCGCCCGTGGGCCGGTTATGGCCACCGATCGATCGCGACCGCCGCGCTGCGCATGCTCGCGCGCGTGCTGCACGAGGAAGCGCGCACGATCGGCGTCCGCGTGCAGCTGCTCGCGATCGACAGCCCCGTGTGCACGGAGCTCAACCGCGCGAACGCGTGCGAGCAGTGGCCGAGCGCGCTGTCCGTCGGCCAGCGCGCGTTGGCGCTAATCAACGCGCTGACCGAAGCCGGCGATGGCCTGCAGCCGGCCGAAGCCGTCGTCCCGTATTCCAAAGTGGACTTCTGGCCGTCTTCGGCCGGCGACACCGCCGATGACGCCTTCGGTGTCACGACGGATGTCGATTCGCCGTCCCCTGCTTCGACGAATCAACAGGAACCCGGGAACGGCGACGCGATCGCGTCGTCGCCCGCGTGCGGCGCCGCGAAGTCGCAGGCCATGCACGACGCGCCCGCTGTCGGACTACTGCCATCACGGTGTCTACAGGACGCGCGCACGCTGCTCCGGAACCTGATCGCCCCGAATCACAACGCAACGCATAACAACAACAACCAGGAAGACTCGCCATGACCCCACGCAAAGCACTCGCCCGGTCCGGAACCGGGATACCCACCGTCGCGCTGGTCACCAGCCTGCTCGTCGCCGCGATCGCGACGGCGTGCAGCAGCCAGGCCGAACCGGGCGCGGGCATGCCGCCGCCGCCGGAAGTCAGCGTCGCGCAGGTACTCAACAAGGACGTCAGCCGCTGGGATGAATTCACCGGCCGCGTCACCGCCATCGAAACCGTCGAACTGCGCCCGCGCGTGTCCGGCTACGTGCAGCAGGTCGCCTACCAGGAAGGCCAGGAAGTGAAGAAGGGCGACCTGCTCTTCGTCGTCGATCCGCGCCCGTACAAGGCGCGCCTGGCGCAGGCCGAAGCCGACCTGGAACGCGCCCGCGCCGAAGCCCGCCTCGCGCAGATGCAGGACAAGCGCGCGCAGACGCTGGTGGAAGCCAAGGCGATCTCGCGCGAGGAGTTCGAGACGCGCCGCGCCGCCAGCACGCAGGGCGATGCCGCCGTGCGCGCCGCCGAAGCCGCGGTCGAGAACGCCCGCCTGGACCTGCAGTTCACCTCCGTGCGCTCGCCAATCAACGGCCGCGCCGGTCGCGCGATGGTCACCGAGGGCAACCTCGCCAACGCCGACACCACGCTGCTGACCACCGTCGTCTCGCAGGATCCGGTGTTCGTGTACTTCGAATCCGACGAGCAGAGCTTCCTGCGTTACCAGGAACTGGCCCGCAAGGGCGAGCGCGCCGAGACGAAGAACCCGGTGCGCGTGGGCCTGGCGAGCGAGCAGGGTTATCCGCATGAAGGCACGGTGGATTTCGTGGACAACCAGGTCGATCCGAGCACCGGCACCATCCGCGCGCGCGCCGTGCTGAAGAACCCGGACCGCATCTTCACCCCGGGCCTGTACGCACGCGTGCAGTTGCAGGGCAGCGGCCAGTTCAAGGCGATGCTCATCGACGACAAGGCCGTGCTCACCGACCAGGACCGCAAGTACGTCTACGTGCTGGGCGAGAAGAACGCCGCCACGCGCAAGGACGTGAAGCTCGGCCCGGTGATCGACGGGCTGCGCGTGGTGACTTCGGGCCTGGCACCGTCGGACAAGGTGATCGTGCACGGCGTGCAGAAGGTGTTCTTCCCGGGAATGCCGGTGCAGCCGAAGGTCATCGCGATGGGCGCCCCGGCGCCGCAGCCGCAGGTGGCGATGAAGTAAGGCATGACCGACCCCTCCCCCTGCTTGCAGGGGGAGGTTGGGAGGGGGTCGAGGCGCGCCAGCGCCGAGCTCGCCGCGATGCGGCTTCGCGACCCCTCCCCAACCCTCCCCTGCACGCAGGGGAGGGGGACAAAAACAACGAAACAGGCGATGCGCGAAAACCGCATCGCCCAGGACCGTTGCGGCTCCATGCCGCACAAGGAACCTTTCCATGGACTTTTCAAAGTTCTTCATCGACAGGCCGATCTTCGCCGCCGTGCTGTCGATCGTGATCTTCGCCGCCGGCCTGATCTCGATCCCGCTGCTGCCGATCGGCGAATACCCCGAGGTCGTGCCGCCTTCGGTGGTGGTGCGCACCGTGTACCCGGGCGCCAACCCGAAGGTCATCGCCGAAACCGTCGCCACGCCGCTGGAGGAATCCATCCGCGGCGTCGAAGGCCTGATGTACGTCAAGTCGGTCGCCAGTTCCGACGGCGTGCTGCAGATCACCGTGACCTTCCGTCCCGAAGTGAACGCCGACGAGGCCACCGTGCGCGTGCAGAACCGCGTCAGCCAGGCGCTGGCGCGACTGCCCGAAGACGTGCGGCGACAGGGCGTGACCACGCAGAAGCAGTCGCCGGTCTTCCTGATGGTCGTGCATCTGACGTCGCCGAACGGCAAGTACGACACGCTGTATCTGCGCAACTACCTGCGCCTGCACATCAAGGACCAGCTCGCGAGCATTCCCGGCGTGGGCGAAGCGCAGCCGTTCGGCGGCGGCGACTACGCGATGCGCCTGTGGCTGGATCCGGACAAGGTCGCCTCGCGCGGCATGACCGCCAGCGACGTCCTGCGTGCCGTGCGCGAGCAGAACATCCAGGTCTCCGCCGGCCAGCTGGGCGCCGAACCGATGCCCAACGGCTCGCAGTTCCTGACGCCGATCAACGCGCGCGGTCGCCTCGAGACGCCGGAAGAGTTCGGCAACATCGTGCTCAAGGGCGGCGACGGCGGCGAAGTGGTTCGCCTGTCCGACGTCGCGCGCATCGAGCTCGCCGCCGGCGACTACACCATGCGTGCGCGCCTTGACGGCCAGAACGCCGCGGCGATCGGCATCTTCCAGGCGCCGGGCGCCAACGCGCTGCAGATCCGCGACGAAGTCATTCGCCGCATGGACGAGGCGGCCAAGCGCTTCCCGCCGGGCGTGGAATACAAGTCGATCTACGACACCACGATCTTCGTGCGCGACTCGATCAAGTCGGTCGTCACCACGCTGCTGGAAGCCACGCTGCTCGTGGTGCTGGTGGTGATCCTGTTCCTGCAGACCTGGCGCGCGTCGATCATCCCGCTGATCGCGGTCCCGGTGTCGGTGGTGGGCACGTTCGCCGCGCTCTACCTGCTCGGGTTCTCGATCAACACGCTGACCTTGTTCGGGCTGGTGCTCGCCATCGGCATCGTGGTCGACGACGCCATCGTCGTGGTGGAGAACGTCGAACGCCACATCGAGGACGGCCACACGCCGCTGGAAGCGGCGCACATGGCGATGCGCGAAGTGTCCGGGCCGATCATCGCGATCGCGCTGGTGCTGTGCGCGGTGTTCGTGCCGATGGCGTTCCTGTCGGGCGTCACGGGCCAGTTCTACAAGCAGTTCGCGGTGACCATCGCCATCTCGACGGTGATCTCGGCGATCAACTCGCTGACCCTGTCGCCCGCGCTGGCCGCGCGCCTGCTGAAGCCGCACGGCGCGCCGAAGGATCTGCTCAGCCGTGGCATCGAACGCGGTTTCGGCTGGATCTTCCGTCCGTTCAACCGTTTCTTCGGCACCGCCGCGGAGCGTTACCAGAACGGCGTGGCGAAGGTGCTCGGCCGTCGCGGCGCGGTGTTCGTCGTGTACGCCGGCCTGCTGCTCGCCACCGGCCTGATGTTCCAGCTGGTGCCGCGCGGCTTCGTGCCGGTGCAGGACAAGAGCTACCTCATCGCCGGCATCAAGATGCCGGAAGGTTCCTCGATCGAGCGCACGGACGCGGCGCTGAAGAAGATCGGCGAGATCGCGATGAGCATCGACGGCGTGCAGAACGACGTCGCGTTCCCGGGCCTGAACCCGCTGCAGTTCAGCAATACGCCGAACTACGGCGTGACCTTCATCAACCTCAAGCCCTTCGGCCAGCGCACGCGCAGCGCCGAAGAGATCAACGCCGAGTTGAGCCAGAAGATCTCCGCGATCCAGGAAGGTTTCGCCTTCTCGCTGCAGCCGCCGCCGATCCAGGGCTTGGGCAACGGTTCGGGTTACTCGCTCTACATCGAGGACCGCGGCAACCTGGGCTATGGCGCGCTGCAGAGCGCGGTGCAGGCCTTCCAGGGCGCCGGTTCGCAGACGCCGGGTCTGGGCTTCCCGAACTCGAGCTACCAGGCCAACGTGCCGCAGCTCGACGCCGAGGTCGACCGCGTGAAGGCCAAGGCGCAGGGCGTGCCGCTGACGGAGCTGTTCGACACGCTGCAGACCTACCTGGGTTCGGCGTACGTCAACGACTTCAACATGTTCGGCCGCACCTGGCAGGTCGTGGCACAGGCCGACGGCCCGTTCCGCGACAGCGTCGAGGACATCGCGAACCTGCGCACGCGCAACGATCGCGGCGAGATGGTGCCGATCGGCTCGATGGTGAAGGTCACCGAGACCTTCGGCCCCGATCCGGTGATCCGCTACAACGGCTATCCGGCGGCGGACATCCTCGGCGAGGCCGACGTGAACCAGCTCTCGTCCGCGCAGGCGATGGCGAAGCTGGAGGAGCTCGCGCAGAAGGTGCTGCCCAACGGCATGGACATCGAGTGGACGGACCTGAGCTACCAGCAGGCCACGCAGGGCAAGGCCGCGCTGATCGTCTTCCCGCTCGCCGTGCTGCTCGCCTTCCTCGTGCTGGCCGCGCTGTACGAAAGCTGGACGCTGCCGCTGGCGGTGATCCTGATCGTGCCGATGTGCATGCTCTCGGCGCTGCTGGGCGTGTACCTCACCGGCGACAACAACGTCTTCGTGCAGGTGGGCCTGGTGGTGCTGATGGGCCTGGCGTGCAAGAACGCGATCCTGATCGTCGAGTTCGCCCGCGAGCTGGAAATGCAGGGCAAGGGCATCGTCGAAGCCGCGCTGGAAGCCTGCCGCCTGCGTCTGCGTCCGATCGTGATGACGTCCATCGCGTTCATCGCCGGCACCGTGCCGCTGGTGCTTTCGCACGGCGCCGGCGCCGAAGTCCGCCAGGCCACGGGCATCACCGTGTTCTCCGGAATGATCGGCGTGACGCTGTTCGGCCTGTTCCTGACGCCGGTGTTCTACGTCGCGCTGCGCAAGCTGGCGAACAAGCCGCTGGTGAGCCACGGCACGTCGACGGTCGCCACGCACGCTCCGGTGCAGACGCACGCCTGATCCAGACCCGCGCCGGCACGGCACGCGCCGTGCCGGCGCACGAATCCGAAAACTCCGCGCATCCCGCGCGACCCCCACAGGAGTTCCCATGTCCACTTCTTCCAACGGTTCCAAGGTCGCCCTCGTCACAGGCGCCACGCGCGGCATCGGCTTCGAGACCGTGCGCCAGCTCGCGCAGGCCGGCGTGCACACGCTGCTGGCCGGGCGCGATCGCGGCCGCGCCGTCGACGCCGCGCTGAAGCTGCAGGGCGAAGGCCTGCCGGTCGAGGCGATCGTGCTGGACGTCACCGACACCGCGAGCATCGCCGCCGCCGTGCAGGAGGTCGACCGCAAGTTCGGCCGACTCGATATCCTGGTGAACAACGCCGGCATCATCGTCGAGGACAAGACGCTGCCGAAGCCCTCGCAGCAGTCCGTGGCCGCGTGGCGCGAAACGTTCGAGACCAACGTCTTCGCCGTGGTGGAAACCACGCAGGCGTTCCTGCCGCTGCTGCACAAGGCGCCGGCCGCGCGCATCGTCAACGTGTCGAGCCTGCTCGGTTCGCTGACGCTGCACACGCAGCCGGGTTCGCCGATCTACGACTTCAAGTCGATCCCCGCCTACAACGCGTCCAAGAGCGCCATCAACTCGTACTCCGTGCACCTGGCGTACGAACTGCGCGATACGCCGATCAAGGTCAACGCCGTGCACCCCGGTTACGTGAAGACCGACATGAACGCCGGCGAGGGCGAGATCGACGTGCCGACCGGCGCGAAGACCAGCGTCCAGATGGCGCTCATCGGTGCCGACGGTCCGACCGGCGGCTACGTCTACCTCGGAGAAACGCTGCCATGGTGATCCGCTCCCTCACGCTCGGCGTCGCGGCGGCGTTGCTCGCCGCATGCGCCGTCGGGCCGAACTATGTTCGACCCAACATCGAGACGCCGTCGAAGTTCGCGCGCGACGAAGCTGCCAGCGATGCGCGCGCGGCCGACATCGTCACCGGCGTCGAACAGAACGCGGCGCCGACACCGTCGCCGCAGGCGGATGCCGAGTTCTGGCGCAGCTTCAACGATCCGCTGCTGACGCGGCTGGTCGAGGATGCACTCGCCGCGAACCACGACCTGCGCATCGCGCTGGCCAGCTACGACCGCGCCAACGCGCTGCTTCGCAATGCGAAGCTCGACCGTTTCCCGACGGTGACCGCCAGCGCCACCGGCAGCGATTCGCGCGCCAGCGCCGACCAGGCGCCGGGCGTGTCGCGTGCCGATCGCGACGGCGAAAGCTACAGCGTGCAGGCCGACGTCAGCTGGGAACTGGACCTCTACGGTCGCGTGCGTCGCGGCGTGGAATCCTCGCGCGCCGAAGCGTGGGCGGCGGCGTCCGATCTGGATGCGATGCAGGTTGCCATCGTCGGCGAGGTCGCGCGCAGCTACGTCGAACTGCGCGGCTTGCAGGAGCGCCTGCGCGTCGCGCAGGAGAACGCCGAGAACCAGCGCGAGACGCTGCGCCTGGTGAACGCGCGCTTCGATGCCGGTCGCGGCACCGAGTTCGATACCTCGCGTGCGCGTGCGCAGCTGGAAGCCACGCTGTCGCGCGTGCCCGCGCTGGAAGCGCAGGTCGCGGTGACGATGCATCGCCTCGCCGTGCTCACCGGCCAGACGCCGGATGCGCTGATCGCCGAACTCACGCCGGTCAAGCCGCTGCCTGCGTTGCCGGCGCGACTGGATCCGGGTTCGCCCGGCGAACTGCTGCGCCATCGCCCCGACGTCATCGCCGCCGAACACCGCCTGCATGCGGCGACGGCGCGCATCGGCGTCGCGACGGCCGACCTGTTCCCGCGCTTCACGCTCGGCGGACTGATCGGCAGCCAGGCCATCGACACCAGCTCGCTGTTCGAACGCGACAGCGAAACGCGGCTGGCATTCCTCGGCATCGACTGGTCGTTCCTCGACATCGGCCGCGTGCGTGCGCGCATCGCCGCCGCCGATGCGGACGCGGCGGGCGAACTCGCGCGCTACCAGCAGTCGGTGCTGCTCGCGCTTGAAGACACCGAGAACGCGCTGGTCCGCTATGCGCGCACGCGCGTGGAAGACCAGCATCTCGAACAGGCCGCCGCCGACAGTGCCACCGCGGCGCGGCTGGCTCGCGTGCGGTACGACGCGGGCGCGGCCGACCTGTTCGAAGTGCTCGATGCCGAACGCACGCGCCTGACCGCCGAGGAAGCCTTCGCCGATGCGCGCACGCGCAGCGCCAGTTCCGCCGTCGCGCTGTACAAGGCGCTCGCCGGCGGCTGGCCCACGCGCGTGCCGGTGCGCGAGGACGTCGCTTCGCGCTGATTGTTGTACCGCTCCCCTGGCCGGCGGCCGGCGGCGCCACGAGCTCCCCTCCCTCACGTGGCGTCGTCGGTCGATCGGTTTTCCGATCCATGGCGTTACCCCTTCGCGTCGCCGGGTCTCATCCCGTCCGGCGGCGCCTTTTTTCTCCGCTCGCGCCGGGTGGAGTAGCATTCCCGTCCCCCGACACACCGAGTCCGTGCCATGGCGCAAGACGACAAGCCCACCCGCGACCAGGCCGAGGCCGCCGTGCGCACGCTGCTGCGCTGGGCCGGCGACGATCCGGCGCGCGAAGGCCTGCTCGATACGCCCAAGCGCGTGGCCAAGGCGTACCAGGACTGGTTCAGCGGTTACGCCGAGGATCCGGCCGACTACCTGATGCGCACCTTCAAGGAAGTCGAGGGCTACGACGAGATGATCGTGCTGCGCGACATCGAGTTCGAAAGCCATTGCGAGCACCACATGGCGCCGATCATCGGCAAGGCGCACGTGGGCTACCTGCCCGACGGCAAGGTGGTGGGCATCAGCAAGCTCGCGCGCGTGGTCGATGCCTATGCACGCCGCCTGCAGGTGCAGGAGAAGATGACGGCGCAGATCGCGCAGGTCATCCAGGACGTGCTGCAGCCGCGTGGCGTCGGCGTGGTGATCGAGGGCGCGCACGAATGCATGACCACGCGCGGCGTGCACAAGCGCGGCGTGAGCATGATTACTTCCAAGATGCTCGGCAGCTTCCGCGAGGACGCGCGCACGCGTGCGGAGTTCCTGCAGTTCATCGACGTCGGCCCGGGGCGTTGACGCGCGCCGCTGCTTCGTGAACGCGCTCCCGAACGCGCCGTCCTGCGAACGCAACCGCGAGCCGATTCTCGCCGTCCTGCAACGCCATTTCGCCGACCGGCACGACGTGCTGGAAATCGGCAGCGGCACCGGCCAGCACGCGGTGTATTTCGCCGCGGCGATGCCGTGGCTGCGCTGGCTGTGCAGCGATCGCGCGGAGCATCTCCCGGGCATCGCGTCGTGGCTTGAACACGCATCGCTTCCGAATACGCCGCCGGCGGTGGAACTCGATGTGTCCACCGGCCCGTGGCCTCGATCGAACGCATCCGACGGCCGCTTCGACGCGGTCTTCAGCGCGAACACGCTGCACATCATGGGCTGGCCGAAGGTCGAGGCGTTCTTCGCCGGGCTCGACGGCGTGCTCGCCGACGACGCAACGCTCGTCGTCTACGGCCCCTTCAATTACAACGGCGACTACACCAGCGACAGCAACCGCGATTTCGACGGCTGGCTGAAAGCGCGCGATCCGCAGTCGGCGATCCGCGATTTCGAAGCCGTGGACGCGCTGGCGCAACGCATCGGGCTGCGGCTGATCGAAGACGTCGCGATGCCTGCGAACAACCGCTGCCTTGTCTGGCGGCGGGCTTCGGCCTGACGTCTACTCGACCTCGCGCCCGCGATACCAGCGGCGATGCGCGAGCGCGAGCAGGTCGCGGTCTTCGTGCGTGTCGCCGTACGCGTAGACGACTGGAAAGCGCGACAGGTCGTAGTGCTCGCGCACGCGCCGCGCCTTCTCCGCGCCCACGCACTGCGCGCCCTCGAAGCGCCCGGTCATCACGCCGTCGCGAACTTCCAGCGAGGAGCACAGCAGCTCCAGTCCGTGCAGCGCGCACCAGTGCGATAGATACAGATCGAACGAGCCGGATACGACGGCGATCGTGTCGCCTTGATCGCGATGCCATTGCAGGCGCTCCATCGCTTCCGGACGCACGGTCGGCGGAATGACATCGCGCGCGAAATGCTCGCCCGCGGCTTGCAGGTCGCGTTGCGGCAGGCCGCGGAAGGCGAAGTCGGCGATGCGGTCGCGGATCGCATTGCCACTCACCACGCCCGCCTTGTAGCCGACGAAGATCGGCGCGAGCACGACGCGTCCGACCATCAACCTCCGCTTCGTCGTCGCCATGCGCACGAACTCGGGCATCAACTCGCGCGTGGTGATGGTGCCGTCGAAGTCGAACAAGGCGAGGTTCATCGTTGCGATACGAACGGTTGGGAGCGGCGAGTGTAAGGGCCGGCGTGTTGCGCGGCATGGTCCATCGTCTCATCACCCCAATACCGTCATCCCGGCGAAGGCCGGGATCCAGGCCGACACGCGTTCCGTCCATCTCGTCATT
This sequence comes from Lysobacter soli, assembly GCF_003382285.1. Taxonomy (GTDB): domain Bacteria; phylum Pseudomonadota; class Gammaproteobacteria; order Xanthomonadales; family Xanthomonadaceae; genus Lysobacter_J; species Lysobacter_J soli. The sequence goes on along the minus strand of NZ_QTJR01000010.1, from coordinate 22,762 downwards.
CCAGCGAAAGCTGGAATCCATGTTGATCATCGCGGTCGCGAGCGAAGGCCGATTGGATCCCAGCTTTCGCTGAAATGACGGCGAGGTCGGCAACCGTTGATGGAGTGCCCACACGTTGCGGGCCTGGGTCCCGGCTTTCGCCGGGATGACGGTGCTGGTAGGTGCAACGCCGTGGGCGGGATGGCGGTGGGAAGTGCAACGCCGTGGGCGGGATGACGGCGCCTTGCCGCTATGCCACGCTCGCCCCACCTTCCGACCCGGACTGCCCATGACCGACGCGGCCACTCCTTCCCGGACACCGTTGCAGGGCGATGCCGCACTCGTACGCGCGCTGGGGCCGTTCCAGCTCGGGGCGTCGATCGTCAACATCATCGTCGGCGCGGGCATCTTCATGCTGCCTGCGCTGCTGCTCGCGCGCATGGGGCCCGCGGCGCCGCTGGCATTCATCGTCGGTGCGTTCGCGATCGTTCCCATCGCGCTGTGCTTCGCCGCGGTCGGCAGCCGCGCGTCGGCGACGGGCGGGCCGTATACGTACGTGGGTGCGGGCTTCGGCCCGTTCGCGGGGTTTCTCACCGGCGCACTGATGTGGATCTGCAACGTGACATCGAGCGCCGGCGTCGCCGCGGCGCTCGCGGGACAGGTCGCGCATGCGTTCCCGATGTTCGCCGAACCCGCGGCGCGCGCGACGCTCATCGTCGGCGCGTACGCGCTGCTGTTCGCGCTCAACGCGTTCGGCGTGAAGCTCGGCGCGCGCATGATCGTCGCGCTCGCCACGCTCAAGCTCACGCCGCTGTTCGTTCTCGCGTTGATCGGACTCGCGTTCGTCGACTGGTCGCAGGTGAGCTTCGGCCTTGGTGCTATGCCGACGTGGAGCGCGCTCGGTTCCTCGCTCGTGCTGGTGGTGTTCGCGTACGCGGGCATGGAAACCGCGCTGGTGCCGTCGGGCGAAGTGCGCGATCCCGCGCGCCACGTGCCGCGCGCGACGCTGGGTGCGATCGTCGTCGTGGTGCTGCTCTACATCGGCATCCAGGTCGTATGCCAGGGAACGCTCGGTGCGTCCCTGGCGGGAAGCGCGGCGCCCGTCGCCGACGCGGCCGGCACGCTGTGGCTGCCTGCCCGCACGGTGCTGCTGGCGACGGCCTGCGTGTCGATGCTCGGCTTCCTGATGGGCAATCTGTTCTCGTCCTCGCGCCTGCTGTTCGCGCTGGGTCGCGACGGCTTCCTGCCGCGCGGGTTCGGCGTGGTCGATGCGCGCCACCGCGTGCCGGTGCTCGGGCTCGTCGCGCATGCCGGCCTCGCCGCGGTGCTGGCCGTCGCCGGCAGCTTCGAAACGATGGCGCTGATTTCCGGCGGCGCGATCTGCCTGGTGTTCGCCGCCGTCGCCGCGGCGTCGTGGCGCACGCAGCGCATCGGCCTGCGCGGCGCCGGCGAACCGCTGGTGCTGCCCGGCGGCGCGCTGATCCCGGTCATCGCGATCGCGACGATGGCGGCGATCCTCGCCACGCTCAGCGCGCAGGAATGGCTGGCGATCGCGGTGTCGCTGACGGCGCTGGTGATCGTCTACGCGGTGCTCGCGGCGTTGCGCGGGCGCAGCGGGCGACGCTCGGCGGCGTGATCAGCCGCGATGCTCCAGCGACAGGAATTCCGCCGACTGCATTTCGATCAGACGCGACGTCGTGCGTTCAAACGCGTGCGCGAGCTTCTTCCCGGAATACAGCGCAGGCGGCGCAGCCGCGGCGGTGCATACGAGGTTGACGTGGCGGTCGTACAGCTCGTCGATCAGGTGCACGAAGCGGCGCGCCGGATCGTCGTTGCGGCCGTCGAACAGCGGAATGCCGCCGACCAGCACGGTGTGGTATTCGGTGGCGATCTCGATGTAGTCGCTCGCCGCGCGCGGGCCTTCGCACAGCGCGGCGAAGTCGAACCACGCGTGGCCTTCGGCGAGTGCACGCACGGGAATCTCGCGGCCCTCGATCACCAGCGGTCCGGCTTCGTGCGGACACGTGGCGGTGAGTTCGCGCCAGCGTTCGGCGAGCCACCTGTCCGACGCGTCGTCCAGCGGTGCGCGGTACACCGGTGAACGCGTCAGCGCGCGCAGGCGGTAATCCTGCGCGCTGTCGAGGTAGAGCACCTTGCAGTGCTTCTCGATCTGCGCGATCGCCGGCAGGAAACTCGCGCGCTGCAGCCCGTCCTTGTAGAGGTTCTTCGGTTCGGTATTGGACGTGGTGACCAGCGCCACGCCTTCGGCGAACAGCCGCTCCATCAGGCGGCCGAGCAGCATCGCATCGCCGATGTCGTTGACGAAGAACTCGTCGAGCACCAGCACGCGCAGGTCGCGGCCCCATTCGCGTGCGATCGTCGCCAGCGGATCGCTCGTGCCGGCGTGCGTGCGCAGCTGCGCATGCACTTCGCGCATGAAACGGTGGAAGTGCGTGCGGCGTTTCTGTTCGAAGGGGAGACTGTCGTAGAACAGGTCGATCAGGAACGTCTTGCCGCGCCCGACGCCGCCCCACAGGTAGAGGCCCAGCGGTGCTTCGGCCTTCCTGCCGAACAGCCCGCCGAACAGGCCGCGCTTCGGCGGATCCAGCAGTGCGGCGTGGATGCGGTCGAGTTCGCGCAGCGCGGGGCGTTGCGCGGGATCCTCGCTCCACTCGCCGCGCGAAACGCCGGCCGCATAGAGCGACGACGGCGAAGACACGGAAGCCGCCGCGCCGGCGGCCGGAATCGCTGCGTTCATGCGGACGCGGCGCCTTCCGTCTCGGGCGGAAGGTGCGGCCTGATGCCGTTCTTGATCGCGCCGCGCAGGTCCATCAGGCGTCGATGGAAGAAGTGGCTGGTCTCGGGCATTTTCACCAGCTCCGGCGGCGGATCGAGCTTGAGGCTGTCGATCCACGCGTACACGGCCTGCGGATCGACGATCTCGTCTTCCTCGCCCTGGATCACCAGCCACGGGCACTGCGGCGGCGTCAGCGTGCTGAAGTCCCAGTTGCGGCCCGCGGCGGGCGGCGCGATCGAGATCACCATGCCCGGATGCAGTTCGTTCGCGCACTTCAGTGTGACGTACGAACCGAAGCTGAAACCCGCCAGCCACAGGCGCGCGCCGGGACGCTGCTCGCGCACCCACGCTGCGACAGCGCGAAGGTCGTCGGCTTCGCCGCGGCCCTGGTCGAAGCTGCCTTCCGACGCACCGGTGCCGCGGAAATTGAAGCGCACCGTCGCGATCCCCGACTCGCGCAGCGCGCGCGCGGCCATCGTCACGACCTTGTTGTGCATCGTGCCGCCGTCGGTCGGCAGCGGGTGGCAGACGATGGCGACCGCGTCGCGCTCCGGCGCTTCGGCGGCCTCGACGATCGTCTCCAGTACGCCGGCCGGGCCCGGCAGCGTCAGCGTGGCGGTGGCGTCGGTCGGGAAGGCAGGCGGGTTCATGCGTTCAATGATACGGGCTGGTGTATTCAGACCCCGTCGGCGCGTCGCTTACGGATCGAAACCCAGCACCAGCGGGTCGTGGTCGGAGCTGCGCCACGGGCCCGCGCCGCCGGCGCGATAACCGGCCGATTCGGGTTCGTCCGCGTTGACGTGCCATTCGGCCGCGCCGCGAAGGCGCTTGGCGAACTCCGGGCTCAGCAGCGCGTGGTCGAGCCGGCCGAGCTGGCCGTCGTAGACGTAGCTGTACGGCGCCTCGTTCCCCGCGACGACGAAGGCGTCCTGCCAGCCGGCCTCGCGCAGCGCGCGCACGGGCTCTTCCTGCGCGTAGGCGTTGAGGTCGCCGACGATGAGCGTGCGCGCGCCGTGGCCGGTGGGATCCGTGGCAAGCCAGGCGTGCAGGCGCCGGGCCGATTCGGTACGCATCGCGTTGTAGCAGGAGGCGCCGTCGCGCTGGTCGCGGTCCAGGCCTTCGGCGTCCTTGCAGCCCTTCGACTTGAAATGGTTCGCGACGACGACGAACGCCTGCCTGTTCGCATCGGCCTTGAGCGGCGCGAACGCCTGCGCCATCGGCACGCGGCTGTGCTCGCCGAACGGACCGCCTTCGAGGATCTTCGGCGCGCCGAGCGTGCGCACGCGGTCGGCGCGATAGATCAGGCCGACGCGGATCGGGTTGTCGCCCGGGCCCTGCTTCGCGTCGACGAAACGCCAGCGGCTGCCGTCGGCGTTGAGCGCGTCCACCAGCGTGGCGATGCTCGATTCCTTGCCGTAGCCGTCGTTCTCCAGCTCCATCAGCGCGACGACGTCGGCGTTCAGGCCCTCGATGATCGCCACGTGCTTGGCGAGCTGCGCGGCGAGTTCCTGCGGCGTGCGCGCGCCGCGCAGCGTGGGGAAACCACCGCCGTGGCCGTCGCCGTTGAACAGGTTTTCGAGGTTGAGCGCGGCCAGGCGCAGCGTGCCGGGAACGCTGGGCGCCTGCGGACGCGGGGCTGCGTCGAGCGTGGGCGCGGCATCGAGATGGAGCGCGATGCCGGCTTTCGTTTCGTCGATCACGCCCGTCGCGCCGCCAATGCGGCTGCCCGAACGCGCCTGCGCCAGGCCGGCCGGCCATGCGGCATTCGCGGTATCGAGCCAGACCGTGCGGCGCCCATTGCCTTCGACTTCCGCGCGATAGCCATCGCTGCCCGGCACGTGGCCCTCGGTCGGCTGCCACAGGCGCTCGCCGAGGCTGACCTGCACGCGGCCGCGCCTGGCCAGATCGCCGCTGTCGGCGAGGTAGACCGGTCCGTCGAGGCGAACGCGCATGCCTTCCAGGCGCTCCCAGTCGGCCGGCGCAGCGGTGAGCGCCAGCGCGGCGACGTCACCGCGGCCGGTACGTTCGACCTGCGCATCCACCAGCGACGTGCGCGTGCCGCGGCCCGCGTCGAGTTCGGCCACCGTGCCGCGCGCGCGTACCGCGTCGCCCGGTTGTACGGTCGGTGCGGCCTGCTGGACGAAGATCGCGTCGGAGGTGGCGTTGTCGCCGTCGCCTGCGTCCTGCAGGAACCATCCGCCCTCGGCGATCGCGCTGACGGTGCCGCGCACGGTGACGGTCTGGCCGACGAGCGCGCTGCGTTCGGCGTGGCCCTGCACCGCGCCGATGGCGGTGGCATCGCCCGCGCCCGGGACGGACGCGCAGCCGATCAGCAGGCAGGGCGCCAGGAGCAGGGCCGGTCGAAGCAGGGAAGTGGAACGGGTCATGGCGCGCTCGCCGCGGAAGAGGCGCGCATTATCGCGAGCGCGCGTGCCGGGCGGATGTCGGCGGGTTGGCGCGGCGAGGCGGATTGGCGAATCAGATCAGGAGCCCGGAAACGACAACGCCGCCCGGAGGCGGCGTCGTGCGGCGCGGCGGAGGGCCCGATTACTTCAGGTTCGCCAGCATCCAGTCGACCGCGGCGATGACCTGTTCGTCGGTCAGGGCCGGGTTGCCGCCCTTCGGCGGCATCACGCCGGCGGTGCCGGTGAAGCCTTCGATGGCGTGCTTGTGCAGCGTGTCCTTGCCCTTCGGCAGGCGGGCGGCCCAGTGGGCCTGGTCCAGCGTCGGCGCGCCGCCGGCACCGGAGGTGTGGCAGCCGGTGCAGAGGTTGTTGAAGATCACCGAACCGTCGGTGGTGCCGCCATAGGCGACCTGCGAGGCGGCCTTCGCGGCGGCGGCGGCCGAGGCGGCCTGCTGCGCCGCGGCGCCCGTGCTGCCGGCATACACCGCGCCGACCGGCTGGATGCGCTGCTCGGTGCGCTTGGCGACGTCCGGGTTGATCTCCGCCGGAATCTGGCTGTGCACGAACATGGCCGCGACGATCAGGCCCAGCGTGACCAGCATCAGGAAGCCGATCACCATCGAGAATTTCTTCAGGAATTCGAGGTCGTAATTGCGCACAAACCCACCTATGGCGCGCCCTTGCGGGTCACGCGAAGCCATCGACGATCGACCGCCCCAAGCGGCCGCGCGCCAGTATACGGCCCGCTAGGCTGCTCCACTAGGTTCAGGTTTGGGCGGTCCGGGCGCGCGATCACATCGGCCTGTGCCGCGTGTGGCGCGCGCAACCGCCTGCGTTCGACCGCCCAAAACAAAAACGGCAACCCGCGAGGCTGCCGTTCAATCGAGTGCGACCGGCTGCGGATGTTGCGAAGCCGACTGCCGCGTCGCGACCGGGCCACGACGGCACGGTGCGTAAGATGGCGCGCCCGGAGGGATTCGAACCCCCGACCAATGGCTTCGGAAGCCACTACTCTATCCGGCTGAGCTACGGGCGCCTGGATGTCCCGCGATACGGCCTGATCGAGCGATCACGTCGCAGGCAAGCGGGGCTGGCATTCTAGCGGCAAAGCGCGCCGGCGTGCGGTGGCGGAGGCCCGGCTCCCGCGGCGACGTCGCCGAACGCGCTTCCCCATTCCGCGAAATTCCCCCGTCATGAGCTACGAACGCTTCCAAACCCCCGCGGATTCCCCGTGGAAAACGCGACTGGCGCTGTACTGGCAGCTCGTGCGCGGCGACCGTCCCATCGGCTGGCTGCTGTTGCTGTGGCCGACGTGGTGGGGCCTGTGGATCGCCGCGCGCGGCGTGCCGCCGCTGTGGATGCTGTTCGTGTTCAGCGCGGGCGTGTGGCTGACGCGCTCGGCCGGGTGCGTGATCAACGACTACGCCGACCGCTGGCTCGACCCGCACGTCGAGCGGACGAAGAACCGCCCCCTCGCGACCGGCGCCGTGCGCGGCCGCGAAGCGCTCGCGTTGTTCGCGGTGCTGATGCTGGTGGCGTTCGGGCTCGTGCTCACGTTGAACCGGCTGACGGTGCTGATGAGCTTCATCGGCGTGGCGCTTGCCGCGAGCTATCCGTACCTCAAGCGGTATACGCACCTGCCGCAGGTGTACCTCGGTCTCTCGTTCGGCTGGGGCATCCCGATGGCGTTCGCCGCGGTGCAGGGCGAAGTGCCGCCGGTGGCGTGGCTGCTCTACGCGGCCAACATCGTCTGGTCCACCGCGTACGACACCTGGTACGCGATGGTCGATCGCGAGGACGACCTGCGCATGGGCAGCAAGTCCACGGCGATCCTGTTCGGCGAGATGGACCTGATCGCACAGGGCGTTCTGTACGCGCTGTTCTTCGTGGCGCTGGTCTTCGTCGGCCAGCGCGCGTCGATGGGCGCGTACTACTGGATCGGCCTCGCCATCGCCGCCGCGCTGGTGGTGTACGAATTCGTCATCGCCCGGACGCGCGACCGCGCGGCGTGCTTCCGCGCGTTCCTGCACAACCATTGGGTCGGATTGGCGATCTTCGCCGGCATCGCCGCCGACTTCGCGTTGCGCGGGCCGGCGGCGTAAGTCGCCCAGTCGTCAGAGCGCCTCGGCGAGCTTGCGCATCCGCAGCCCGGCCACGATCTGCAGCACGCCGTAGAACAGCGCCGCTACGCCGATCCAAAGCGCCACCGTCACCAGCCCGGCAGCTGGCCGCATCACGAACAGCACCGCCAGCACGATGGCGAGCACGCCGCTGAGGGCGATCATCCATTCGCCGGTGATCGCCTTGCGGATGCGGATCGCCAGCACGATGCGGTAGATGCCGGCGACGAGCAGCCACGCGGCGAGGAACAGCAGCAGCACGCCGGCGGTGGCGACGGGGTTGGACACCGCCAGCACGCCGAAGACGAGCGAGGCGAGCGCATACAGCACCAGCCATCCCTTCGATACCGACACATTGCGGTCGAACAGCGCGAGCAGGCTGAGCACGCCCTCCGCGATGGCCATCACGCCGAAGGCCCATGCGATCGCGACGGCCGTCTTCGCCGGCCAGAGGAACGCGGCGATGCCGAACAGCACGCCGATCACGCCGTACAGCACCAGCACCCACCAACTGCGACCCACCATCCTCAACAGACCTGCGTTCATGACGCGCTCCTCGACCCTGAGGTCACCGTGGTCCGGGTTCCGGCGGAGCGTGACCGCGCAAGGGTCGCCGCCGGGTGAAGATCGGGTGACGGGATGGACCCTGCCGTGTGTCGCGACGACCGGCGTAACGCGGGCGTCGACATTTGGCGCGCTCGAACGTTCCGCCGAACGGCACTGCCGGCGGCCGTCCCCGGGTGCTGCAATCGCCGCGTCCAACCCGCTGGAGTTCGCCATGCGTCGTACGTGCCTGCCGTTGTTCCTCTGCCTTATAGCGACGAATGCTGCTGCGCAGACGGCACCCGCGCGCGAGCACTTAGCGCCGAGGGGTTGGGAGGGCTCGTACCACGGGCTGCACTACACGCCCGTGCTCCGCGTCGGCGATCGCGTGATCGTGTCGGGCATTCCAGCATCGGAAGGCGAAACGGACGAGGCGAAGATCCGCTGGGCGTTCCAGCAGCTGAAGGCGCATCTGGAAAAGGCGGGCGCGACGATGGAGGACGTCGTCGAGCTGCAGAGCTTCCATGTCTCGCGCGATCACGACGATTTCCGCAAGCGCGTCGAGCCCGTGCTGAAAGTGCACCGCGAGTTCTTCAAGGATCACTACCCCGCATGGACGGCCGTGGGCACGACGGCGCTGTTCTCGAAGGACGCGCCGATGGAGATCCGGGCCGAGGCGATCGTCGGTTCCGGCGCTAAGGCGAAGGCCTCGATCCCGGTGCCGGCGGCGAAGTAGCGTCAGCACCAGCATCTTGGTGGCAGCGCGATCCGGCGAGCCGCAGCGATCACGGCACACGCGCACACACCCACACGTCGACGCGCTGCACGCCGGCACGGCGCAGCGCCAGCGCCGCCGACCGCGCCGTGGCGCCGGTCGTCATCACGTCATCGATCAACGCGACGTGCGCCGGCAGCGATGCGCCTGCCCGCACCTCGAACGCCCCGCGCAGGTTGCGGCGACGCGCGCCCGCGTCGAGGCGTGACTGCGCTGCCGTCGCCCGCACGCGCCGAAGCAGGTCGTCGCGGAGCGGCACGCCGAGCCGTCGCGCGAGCGGCCGCGCCAACTCCAGCGCCTGGTCGTAGCCGCGCCGTCGCAGGCGGTCCCGGTGTAGCGGGATCGGCGCCAGCGCCTCCGGCCGTTCCGCGCGGCCGAAGCTGTCGCCCATCACCGCAGAGAGAAGCCGCAATCCGGCGAGGTCGCCATGGAACTTGGCGCGCGGGAGGAGGCGATCCAGCGGCGTGCGGTACACGAAGGCCGCTCGCGTGGCGGTTTGCGGGGGCGGCCGGCGGAGGCAGTCGCCGCAGAGCTCGGCGGCGACTCCGAGCGGCAGGGCGCATCGGGCGCAGGATGTCGTCAGCCACGGCAGGCTTTCGCAGCACGCAGGACACAGATCGCGACCGATCGCTCCGCGTTCGCTGCAGACCAGGCACCGCGACGGCAGCAGACGATCGAACAACCGGGATGTCCAGCCGTAAACTCCGTGCGCAGCAGTTTGGTTGACAGGGTGGGGCATGGTTTCCAGACTGCCGGGCCTGTCTCGCCGAAAACATCGGAATTCCGCCATGCCTGCTGTCAGCCAGATTCCTCTCGTCGAGTCCTCCCCCGCCGGCGAACTCCGCCACGACTGGTCCCGCGCCGAGGTCCGCGCACTGTTCGACCTGCCGTTCCCGGAGCTGCTGCACCGTGCGGCCTCCGTGCACCGCGCCAACTTCGATCCGGCCGAGGTGCAGGTCAGCACGCTGCTGTCGATCAAGACCGGCGGCTGCCCGGAGGACTGCGGCTACTGCCCGCAGGCCGCGCGCTACCACACGGGCGTGGAGGCGACCAAGCTGATGAGCACCGAGGCGGTGCTCGAGAAGGCCCGCCAGGCCAAGGCCGCCGGCGCCAGCCGCTTCTGCATGGGCGCGGCGTGGCGTTCGCCGAAGGATCGGGATATTCCGAAGGTCGCCGCGATGATTTCCGAAGTGAAATCGCTCGGCCTTGAGACCTGCGCCACGCTCGGCATGCTCTCGGCCGACCAGGCGCGTGCGCTCAAGGACGCCGGGCTGGACTACTACAACCACAACCTCGACACCGCGCCCGAGTACTACAACGCCATCATCCACACGCGCGAGATGCAGGACCGCCTGGACACGCTCTCGCACGTGCGCGACGCCGGCATGAAGACCTGCTGCGGCGGCATCGTGGGCATGGGCGAGCGCCGCGACCAGCGCGCCGGCCTGCTGCAGACGCTGGCGAACCTGCCGGCGCATCCGGATTCGGTGCCGATCAACCGTCTGGTGCAGGTGGAAGGCACGCCGCTGGCCGGCACCGAGCTGCTGGACCCCTTCGAATTTGTGCGCACCGTCGCAGTTGCGCGGATCCTGATGCCGCGCTCGATGGTGCGCCTGTCGGCCGGGCGCGAATCGATGAGCGACGAGCTGCAGGCGCTGTGCTTCCTCGCCGGCGCGAATTCCATCTTCTACGGCGAGAAATTGCTGACGACCGGTAATCCCGACACCGAGCGCGATATGGCATTGTTCGACCGACTGGGCTTGCGTCCGATGCCCGTGGTCGAACAAGGGGAGACCGTCCATGCCGACATCGTCGAAGCGGCGCACCACTGCGCCGCGTGATGGCCTGCCGGTGCAGCCATGAGCCGCCCGGGCTGGCGTGACCGCATCGAGGCCGCCCGCGCGCAGCGCGAAGCGAGCTCGAGGGTGCGCGTGCGTCGCACCGTCACCCTGCGCGACGGCGCGCGCTGCCTCGTCGACGGCCGCTCCCTGCTGAATTTCTGCGGCAACGACTACCTCGGCCTGTCGCAGCATTTCGCCGTGGTCGGGGCGCTGCAGGACGCCGCTTCGCGCGAGGGCGCCGGCGGCGTCGGCTCGCACCTGGTCTGCGGCCATCACCAGCTTCACGACGCGCTGGAGCGTGAAGTCGCCGACTGGCTTGGCACGCCGCGCGCGCTGCTGTTCGGCAGCGGGTACCTGGCGAACCTCGCCGTCGTGCAGGCGTTGCTCGGCGACGAAGACGTCTGCGTGCAGGACCGCCTCAACCACGCCAGCCTGATCGACGCCGCGCGCCTGGCGGGTTGCCGCCTGCGCCGCTATCCGCACGCTGATGCCGAAGGCGCGATCCGCCAGCTGCGCAGCATGCCGGAGGGTGCGGCGATGCTCGCCACCGACGGCGTGTTCAGCATGGACGGCGACATCGCCCCGCTGCGCGAGCTCGCGCTCGTGGCGCGCGTGCAGAAGGCGCTGCTGTACGTCGACGACGCCCACGGCATCGGCGTGGTCGGTCCGGACGGGCGCGGCAGCGTCGCGGCCAGCAAGCTCGGCGCGAACGACGTGCCGCTGCAGCTGGCGACGCTGGGCAAGGCGCTGGGTGGCTACGGCGCGGTCGTCGCCGGGGATGCCGACCTCATCCAGCACCTTTCCGAAACCGCGCGTTCCTACATCTACACCACCGCGCTGCCGCCGGCGCAGGCCGCCGCGTCGCTGGCGGCGGTGAAGCTGGCGCGCGCCGAACACTGGCGCCGCACCAAGCTCGACGAGCTGATCGGCCGCTTCCGCGAGCGTGCGCAGCGCGCCGGCCTGGAGCTGATGGATTCGCAGACGGCGATCCAGCCGGTGATCTGCGGCGACGACGACACGGCGCTGGCGATGGCCGCCGGGCTGGAACAGGCGGGCTACTGGGTCGCCGCGATCCGTCCGCCGACCGTGCCTGAAGGTCGCGCGCGCCTGCGCGTGACGCTCTCGGCGCTGCATGGCGTGGCCGACGTCGACGGCCTCGTCGAAGCGATGGCGAAATCGCGCGAACGCATCCGCCTGGGCCTGGTCGAGACCGCCCGGCGCGAGGCCGTGCTGGCGCGATGAGCGGCGAGCGCGACCTCGCGCGCCTGCTCGCCACGCTGAACGTCACGGCGCGGGCGGGCCAGTACGCTTTCGTCGCGCGTCCCGCGCCCGATCCGACCCTGGCGTCGCTCGCGCTCGCCATGGTCACCGAGGACGAGGGCGTCACCTACGTCCTGCCCTGCGAGGTCGCCGACGCGCGCGGCCTGCCTTACGATTTCCGGGCCGCCTGGCTGACGCTGGGCGTGCATTCGGCGCTGGACGCGGTCGGTTTGACCGCCGCCTTCGCCTCCGCGCTGGCGCGGCGCGGCATCGCCTGCAACGTGCTCGCCGGCTTCCACCACGACCACCTGCTGGTCCCGGCCGATCGCCGCGACGACGCACTGGCGGTGCTGGCCGACCTCGCCCGGGACGGCGCCGAATAGCACTGCAGGCAACACGCTCCACTCCATCCCCATCGGCCATCCCCCCAACGGCTTGCTCCATGTACATCGAAACGCGCGGGCAGGGTCCCGCGCTGGCACTGATCCACGGCTGGGCCATGCACGGCGGGTTGTTCGCGCCGCTGGTCGAACGCCTCCAGGATCACTACACGCTCCACCTGATCGACCTGCCCGGCCACGGCCGCGCGCGCGACGACGCCACGCCGCTGTCGCCCGAAGCGCTCGCGCCGCAGCTCATCGCGCGCGTGCCGGACGCCGTATGGCTCGGCTGGTCGCTCGGCGGGCAGTTCGCGTTGCGCGCCGCGCTGGACTTCCCGGAAGACGTGCGCGGGCTGGTGATGATCGCCTCCTCGCCGCGCTTCGTGACCGACGAAGGCTGGCCGCATGGCGTGAAGCCGAGCCTCTTCCGCGATTTCGGCGAGGCGCTGGGCCGCGACTTCCGCGGCACGCTGGAAGGCTTCCTCGCGCTGGAGGCGCTGGGTTCGAGCTACGCGCAGGAGGAACTCCGCAGCCTGAAGGCGCAGGCCTTCGAGCGCGGCGAACCGGCTCCGCGCGCGCTGCAGGAAGGCCTGGTGCTGCTCGATCGCCTCGACCTTCGCGACGAATTGCCGCAGTTGCGCGTGCCGAGCCTGTGGATTTCCGGTCGCCGCGACCGCCTGATTCCCGCCGGCGCGATGCCCGCCGCCGCGGCGATGACGCCGGGCGCACGCAGCGTCGTCATCGGAAATGCGGGACACGCGCCGTTCCTGGGCGCCGCCGATGAGGTCGCCGCGCAGATCGATGCGTTCATGCGCGCGGTGACCGCGCCGGCGTGACAGCAGGAGCCCTCCCCTTCAAGGGGAGGGTTGGGTGGGGATGGTCCCCACCCGTGACGTGTCGCCTGGAAAGCGACACCATCCCCACCCCGGCCCTCCCCTTGAAGGGGAGGGAGGAAAAGCAGACGACCCGCCGCATACCACACGGGTCAAACCAGAAAAATGACTGACACCTTCGACCACCGCCAGGTCCGCCGCGCCTTCTCGCGCGCCGCGCACCACTACGACGACGCGTCCGCGCTGCAGCGCGAAGTGGCCTCGCGCCTGATGGAACAGCTCGACTACCTCGACGATCCGGCGCTGAACCGGGCGCCGCCGCAGCTGGTCGTCGACGTCGGCTGCGGGCCCGGCCACGCGGCCGCGGCGATGCAGAAGCGCTGGCCGAAGGCGCACGTCGTAGGCATCGACCTCGCCCAGCCGATGCTGCGCGAAGCGCGCGGCCACGCCGGCGGCTGGCTGCCATCGTTCCTGCCCGGCGTCGCGCGCCGTCCCGACTGGCTGTGCGCCGACGCGCGCGCGCTGCCACTGCGCGATGCGAGCGTCGACATCCTGTTCTCCAACCTGTGCCTGCAATGGGTGGAAGACCTGCCGGCGGTCTTCGCCGGTTTCCGTCGCGTGCTCAAGCCCGACGGCCTGCTGCTGGTGTCGACCTTCGGCCCGGACACGCTGCACGAACTGCGCGATGCGTTCGCGCAGGCGGACAACGCGCCGCACGTGAGCCCGTTCGCGTCGATCGCGCAGTTCGGCGATGCGCTGATCGCGGCGGGCTTCAAGAATCCCGTGCTCGATCGCGACGAGTTCGTGCTCGGCCACGACGATCTCGCCGGCCTGATGCGCGAACTGCGCACGCTGGGTGCGACGAACGCGATGCACGACCGTCGACGCAGCCTCACCGGCCGCTCGCGTTTCGCGCGCGCCGCGCAGGCCTACGAACCGTGGCGCCGCGATGGCCGGCTGCCGGCGACGTGGGAAGTGATCTACGCGCACGCGTGGGGCCCGCAGCCGGGCACGCCGATCCGCGTCGGCGGCGTCGACGAAGTGCATGTGCCGGCGCACGGCATCCCGGTGCGGAAGCGTTCGTGAAGGCGCGCAGCACGGCGCTGGCGGCGGTCGCCATCGCGCTCGCGTCTGCATTCTTCTTCACCTGCACCTACGTGCTCAACCGCGCCGCCGCGACCGAGGGCGGCTACTGGGCATGGACGGCGTGCCTGCGCTACCTCATCACGTTGCCGCTGCTGCTGCCCGTGATGCCGTGGCAGGGTGGGGTTGCGCCGGTGTGGCGGGCGATCCGCGCGCATCCCGGGCCGTGGCTGCTGTGGAGCGGCATCGGCTTCGTGCTGTTCTACCTGTGCCTGAGCTACGCGGCGTCGAGCGGGCCGTCGTGGCTGATCGCCGGCACGTTCCAGCTCACCGTCATCGCGGGAATGCTGTGCGCGCCGTTCCTCTATCGCGACGAACGCGCGCGCGTGCCGATGCCCGCGCTCGCGACGGGGCTGCTCGTAGTCGCCGGCGTGCTGTTGCTGCAGTTCGGTCACGGCGGCGGTTCGCTCGATCGCGACGGCTGGATCGCGCTGGTGCTGGTAGCGATCTCGGCCTTCGCCTACCCGCTCGGCAATCGCGGCCTGCTGCTGCACCTGGAGCGCAGCGGCGTCGAACTCAACGCCACGCAGCGCGTGTTCGGCATGACGCTGGCGAGCCAGCCGATGTGGTGGGCGGTCGCGGCGATCACGCTGGCGCAGGTCGGCCCGCCGCCGCTGGGGCAGGTGTCGTTCGCCGCGGGCGTCGCGCTCGGCGCGGGCGTGATCGCGACGGTGCTGTTCTTCCAGGCGACGGGCATGGTGCGCAGCAACCCGACCGCGCTCGCCGCCGCCGAGGCGATGCAGGCGGCGGAAATCCTGTTCGCCACGCTGATCGGCGTGCTGTGGCTCGGCGAGGCCTGGCCGCAGGGCCGCGCGCTGGCGGGTGCGGTGCTGGTCGTGATCGGCATCGTGGTGTTCAGCATTGTCGCCGCCCGCGCGAGCGCGGGCGACGCGCGCGCCGTGGACAAGGCGTCCGGTGACCGGGGGGCATAGTCCGCGACGGCAACGTCGTTCAGCCGCCACGTCCTACGATCGGCCCATCCTCCGACGGCATCGCGACGACATGGCCAGAACCCCGCTCACCCTTGCCGCAGGCTTGCTGCTGGCGGTCGCGACCGTTCCCGCGTTGGCGCAGGATTTCAGCAGCTGGGGTTTCGATCCCGGCGCGCTGATGGCCGACAGCCGCGAACTGCTGATGCGTGCGCCCGATTCGAGCGTCGACGGACTCTTTCAGGCCGTGCACGCCAGCGCGCAAACGCCGCAAGACGCGCGCACGCTGTGTGCGCTGTTCGATCCCGATGCGCAGCGCAGTCTCGACGGTTACAACCAGATCGCCTCGCAGCTGAGCGAGCAGAGCCGCATACGCTTCGCCGATGCGGCGACGAATTTCTTCCTCACCGCCGCGCAGAGCCCGCGCCAGCCGTACGACGCGAATGTCGCGACGCAGGCGCTGAAGGCCGCCGGCGTACGCGCGGCGCTGCTCAACGACGGATTCCTTGCCGGTCTCAACGGCGGCGACCATGACGCACGTTGTCGTTCGGTCGGCTTGCTGATCGATGCGATGGCCTCGCGACCGGTCGGCGAACGCGCGTCGGTGATGCGGCTGCTGTTGAGCCAGGGCATCGACTACCTCTCGCTCGGCGCCGGCCCGCAGCGCTGAGGCGATGTTTCAGCGCTGCGGTTCGACACGGAACATCACGCGCCGCTCGAACGGCGTGCCCAGCAGGATCGCGCGGTAACCGTAGCCTTCGATGCGTTCGCGCACGACGGGCCAGTCGCTCTGCTTGGTCACCCACACCACGCCGTGCTCGTGTTCGCCCAGTTCGACGGCGAGCGGCTCGTCGTACTGCGGGTTGAAGCGCGGTTCGTGCAGCGTATCGAGCGAGATCTTCTCGATCTCCGTGCCGCGGCCGAGTTCGAGGTGCAGCCCGTAACGCGCCATGTCCTCGACGAAAACGATCTCGTGGATCGGACCGGGCGCGCGTTCGACGATCGCATGCGCCCACGCCTCGGCGTTCTTGTGCGTGGGCCAGTACGACGCGGCGACCTTCGCTGCGAGCAGCACGGCGGCCCACGCGATCAGCTTCGGCCATGACGGCAGGGCGCGTCCTTCGCCCGTCCGTTGCAACGCGATGATGACCGCGATCGGCACGAACAGCGGCAGCAGGTACAGCGGCATGCGCGAACGCGCGAACACACACACCGCCAGCGGCAGCAGCAGCCACAGCGCGAGCAGCACCCAGTGCGCGTCGCGCTGGCGCCGCTGCGGATCGCGCCACCACGGACGCACCATCGCCGGCAGTCCGCGCGTCCAGCGCCACAGCGCCGGCGTCCACGGCAGCGTGCCGACGATGAGCGTGGGGACGTAGATCTCGATCCAGCCGTACCACTCGCCGTGGCGGCCGAACTCGTTCGTCGTAACGCGGTTGACCAGTTCGTCGCCGACGAAATACTCGAACAGCCCCGGATTGCCATGGAACACCGCGACGTACCACGGCAGCGCGAGCACCGCGAACAGCACGAGCCCCGACCATTGCAGGACGCGATGATCGCGTCGCCCGGGCATCAGGAAATCGAACAGCAGCACGACCGGCAGCGGAAGCAGCCCCGCCGGCCCCTTCGTCACGAACGCCAGCGCGAGCGCGATCCACATCAGCGCGATCCAGCGCCTCGGATGCGGCGTGGCCGAGAAGCGCGCTTCGACGAACGCCCACATCGCCAGCGCGATGCAGGCGCTGAGCAGGTAGTCGGTGGTGATCATCTGCGACGCGCCGAACGGCAACAGCATCGTCGCGTAGACGATGGCGGCCGACTGCTGCGAACCCGGCGCGAGCCGCGCGGCGATGCGCCACGCGAGCCACGTGCACAGCAGGTACGACAACGCGGCCGGCAGCCGGGCCGCCCAGGTGTTGGTGCCGAAGACCATGACGCTGGACGCGATGGCCCAGTACGTCAGTGGCGGCTTGGTCCAGTGGCCGATCTCGTCGTTGCGGCGCGGATTGAGCCAGTCGCCGCTGTCGAGCATGTTGAGCGCGACGTTGGTGTAGCGGCCCTCGTCGGGATCCCAGATGCCGCGCGAGCCCAGGAACATCAGCGCCAACACCGTCGCCAGTGCGGCGGTCCACAGCGCAGGCGATCGCAGGATCCGGTGCATGGGCCCGCCCGAAGGAAAACCGGATTCAGGCTAGCGGCGGTTTTGTCGGCGGCGCGTCGGAAAGCGGTGCCACCGACGGCGCGTCAGCGCACCTGCGCGATCCAGTCTTCGAGGTTGTAGTAATTGCTGATGCGGTGGATGCGGCCGTCGCGCAGCTCGAAGAACGCGCCGCCCGGCAGCACGTACTTCTGTCCGCGCGCCGGCGGCAGGCCGCTGTCGTCGGCGAGGTATTCGCCATGCACGATGTACTCGGCCGCGGCACGCGCGCCATCGGGCGAGACCATCACCACGATGTCGTGCAACTGCTCGCGATAACTGCGGTGCATGCGCTGCAGGAACGCCGAGAACGCCTCGCGGCCGGTTTCGCGCGGGCCCTGGTTGAGATCGTGCACCACGTTTTCGCCCAGCAGCGCGACCATGCCGTCCCAGTCGGCGCGATTGAACGCGGCGTAGTAGGCCAGGATCAGTTCCGTGGCGCGGTCGTTGGTGCGGGTGCCGTCGATCTTCATCGCGAGTCCTTGCGGGACCACAGGCGCCGGCGTGCGCGGCGGGAGCGCCATGATAGCCGGCGCCCACGCGGGCCCGACCGTGACGTTCGCCATAAAGCGCGCGTGCGGCGGCGTCTTCACGCCGCCTGCACGCGGCGCCTCGCGTCACGCAGTGCGGAACGCGAACGCGCAGATGTCGGCGCCGTCGTTGCGGCAACGCGTCTCGACCACGTGCATCGGCTGCGCGCTGCCGGCGAGCAGCCCGCCGAGCATGCCGCGCAGGAAATGGCAGCACGGGCCGTGTTCGCCGCGCCGGCAGAAAGGGCTGTCGCTCACGTGCAGCGCCTCGCCCTGCAGTTGTGCCTGCACGATCTGGCGCATCGCCGGCAACGCGATGCGGCGGATGGCATCGCAGGTGGAGGTCGTCTCCACGCCCGCGAAATCGCGCGCCTGCACCCACGCGCCGATGCGATGGCCGAGTTCGCTCAGCGCGAGTTCGCGATGCGCCTCGGGAAGTTCGCGTTCCAGCTCGAGCAGCGCGACGAAGATGTTCGGGTAGTCGCGCGTGAGCTGCGGCACGAGCGCCTCGATGCGACGCGAATCGGCCGCGCAGGGCGGTGTCGCCGCACAGCGGTGGGGCGTGATCGATGGCGGCGTTTCGACGGGAGCCGCGTCGGGTCGCGTGGCTTCGAAGGACGTCACCAGCGGATGCGTGGCCACGCATTCCTCCAGCGTGGCGAGGTTCTGCTGCGGGCCGCGCACCAGCATCGTCAGCACGACGCCGTCCTCGCCGCCGGCCATGCGCTGGCGCAGCAGCGTGAAGCCATGGGCGATCACCGCCTGGCCGAGCGTCAACAGCAGGCCCTCCCGGCGGTCGGAGACCACGCGGAATTCCACGTCCACCATCCGCCACCCCCATGGCCCGATATCTGCGTTCGTGCGCCCGCGGGTCATGGGTGCCGGATCCCCATCCGGCACCGCGCTGGGCGACACGGTCGTCGCCGGCTTCACGCCAGAAACGGCAAAGTGATTCTGGTCAATCCATCACAAAAAGCAAGGCGCCGGAGCGTCGCCCGGCGCCCGCATCAGGCGCGTGCGAAGAGCGCGGGCAGGGCATCGGGATCGACGTTGCCGCCCGACAGCACGACGCCGACGCGCTGGCCGGCGAACAGCGGGCCGTGCTTCAGGACGGCGGCCAGGGCCACGGCCGACGAGGGTTCGACGATCTGCTTGGTCCGCTGCCAAAACAGGCGCATCGCCGCGACGGTATCGGCGTCTTCGACCGTCAGCACCTGCGCGCCGTGGTCGCGGAGCATGCGGAAATTGATCTCGCCCAGCGTGCCGCGCAGGCCGTCGCAAACGGTGTCGGGGGTGAAGCCGGTGACGCGCTCGCCCTTCGCCAGCGACGCGAAGGTTTCGGCCGCGCCGGCCGGTTCGGCCAGGTAGAGCCGGGTTCCGGGCGAACGCGCGGCGACGCTCAGCGCGGTGCCCGAAGCGAGGCCGCCGCCGCCCACCGGCACGACGATCGCGTCGAAACGCTCCGGCGTGCACAGCAGTTCCAGCGCGGCCGTGCCCTGCCCGGCGATCACGCGCGGATCGGTGTAGGGGTGCACGAGTTCGGCACCGAGCTGCGCCTGCAATTCGGCGGTGCGGGTTTCGCGGGCGGCGATGGTCGCCGCGCACCGGTGCAGCGTCGCGCCGTAGGCCTCGATGGCGGCGAGCTTCGCCGCGACTGCGCCTTCCGGCACGACGACGTGGCAGGCGACGCCGCGCGTGCGTGCCGCCAGCGCCAGCGCCGCGCCGTGGTTGCCCGAGGAATGCGTGACCACGCCGCGCGCGGCGGTGGCCTCGTCGAGCGACCAGATCGCGTTGCACGCACCGCGGAATTTGAAGGCGCCCGCGCGCTGGAGGTGTTCGGCCTTGAGGTGCAGCTCGCAGCCGGCCAGCGCGTCGAGCGTGCGCGAACGCAGCACGGGCGTCGCGTGCGCGTGCGGCGCGATGCGCGCGGCGGCGGCGAGAACGTCTTCGAAGGTGGGCGTCACGTGGGCGATGTCGTTCATGGGGGGATGGTAGGACCTATGGGGTTTTCGCAGGCGAAGGCGCGCGAGGTTTGAGCAGGCTCACCGCGGCCGAGCCGGCGACGACCAGTCCGGCGCCGACCCAGCCCAGCGGCGTGATGCGTTCGGGTGCCAGCCACTGCGGCCACAGCGCGTGCACGGCCGTCGCCGCGGCGATGCACAACAGCGGCGTGGTCGCGAGGATGGCCGACACGCGCGAGGCTTCCCAGTGCGCGAGCGCTTCGGCGAAGGCGCCGTACGCACCGATCGTGTTGAAGGCGCAGTAGGCGAGCAGCGCCCAGTGCAGCCCGTCGAGCCGCAGCAGCTGCGTCGGATGCGCGAACGGCAGCAGCGCGAGGCTCGCGAAGACATAGATGAACCACAGGATCTGCATCGACCCCAGCCGCACCAGCAGCTGCTTCTGCAGCAGCGCGTAAATCGCCCACACGACGGCGCCGACGATCACCAGCGCCGAACCGAGCACGTAACCGGGCGCCTTCGCGCTCGCGGCGAGCTGGTCGGCGAAGAACAGCGCCATGCCCGCCACCAGCAGCGCCAGGCCCAGCCATTGCGCGGCGCGGAACCGCTCGCCGAACACCCAGATACCGCCCAGCGCCATCAGCAGCGGCGCGAGCTGGATCAGCAGCTGCGCGTTCGCCGGCGTGGTGTGCTGCACGCCCAGCAGGTAGAAGACGTAGTTGCCCACCAGCATCAGCGCGGCGACGAACAGCATCGTCCAGCCCCGGCCATGCAGCGCGCGATAGCCGCCCAGTCGACCACGCATCCCGAGCCACGCGCCGGTGACCAGCGCCGCGACGAGGAAGCGGAACCAGGTGAGCGTGATCGGATCGAGCCCCTGCAGCACCAGCTTCAACGCGATCGGCAGCGTGGCCCAGCATGCGGCGGTGATCAGGGTGAGCGTCAGCCCCAGCCGCCACTGGCCGGAGGCGCGATGCAGGTTCATTGGCGCGTCCGTCGCGAAGGGCGTGACATGCTGTCATCGCGCGAAACGCCCGGCAATGCACGGCTTGCGCGATCGCGCGCCACTACGCTGAACGCCGTCGTCGCCTTCATCCCGGCGCCGGAAAAATTAAGGCCGAGTTCAAAGCCCCGGCCGGAAGCTGGCGGCACACCCCGGGGGGTTCCGAACATGATCCGCAAACTCATCCTGCCTGCGCTGGCCGCCACGATGCTGGCCGGCTGCGTAACCGGCTACACCTACCGCGGCGCAGGCGGCGGTGGCGACTACTACCACGGCCAGCCTTCGGTCGAATACCGCTACTACGGCGGTTACGGCGGCTATTACGGCTATCCCTACGGTTACGGCGGCTACGGCTATTACGGCTATCCGTACCGTTACGGGTACTACGGTTACCCGTACGCGTACCCGCGCTATCCCGTGTACCGCTACCCGTATCGCTACGACCGCCACCCGGGCCAGCACTGGAACGGCAACGGCCGTCCGGGCCAGCACTGGAATGGCAACGACCGTCCTCCGGGCCAGCACTGGAATGGCAATCGACCGCCGGGCCAGGGCTGGTCGGGCAACGGTCCGCGCCCGGGCGTGGGCGGTCCGCGGCCGGACGGCCAGGGTCCGGGCAACAGCGGTCCGCGCCCGGGTCGCCCGGGCAATGTCGGCCCGCGTCCGACGCAGCCCCGTGCCGATGCGGAGCCGCGTCGCTACTCGCCGCCGCCGCGTCAGCGTCCCACGAACTCCGATCGCGGGGTCCAGCAGCAGGAGCGTTGACCCGGTTGTCAGGGTCTCGGCCGCAGTCACATTTTTTCGCTTGCGCTCGAGGCCGACTGACGGCAATCTGCGGTCATTGACCGATTACGTCACTCTTGGACGTAATGAGTGAAAGTCGGCCCCAGGCCGAATGCTCCATGTCGGCGCTCGATGAGGAACCACGGATCCCCCCTGTTCCGTCCCCATCGAGCGTCGGCGCCCATCCCGGCGGGCGTCACGGCCCGCCAGAAACGCAAAAGGCGCCCTCGCGGCGCCTTTTGTGTGTCCGGGGTCTCCCGGCGAGCAAATAAAAAGGGGGCCGAACGTCCCCCGACATTCGGCCCCCGTGCTTCCCCTGCGAGCGCTTGACCAGCCCCTGTTCCAATTCCGGCCGGCGCCTAGCGCCTGCCCCGCTGGGTGCAGAGACTATGTCGCAGGAACCGTGCCAAGTTTCACCTGCCGTTCATTCTCGACGGCGGACGAGGCCGGGCTGCCCTAGAATTCGCACCCCGGGCGCTCGTCCGGATCCTGATCGACCAAGCCCGATGAGCCAGAACTTCTACCAATACGACGTGATCGTGGTCGGCGGCGGACATGCCGGCACCGAAGCCGCGCTTGCCTCGGCCCGCGCCGGCGCACGCACGCTGCTGCTCACGCATTCGGTGGAAACCGTGGGCGCGATGAGCTGCAACCCGGCCATCGGCGGCATCGGCAAGGGGCATCTGGTCAAGGAAATCGACGCCCTCGGCGGCGTGATGGCGAAGGCCGCCGATGCCGCGGGCATCCAGTGGCGCCGACTCAACGCGAGCAAGGGGCCGGCGGTGCGCGCGACGCGCTGCCAGGCCGACCGCGCGCTGTATCGCGCCTACATCCGCCGCGCCGTGGAAGCCCAGCCGAACCTGACGATGTTCCAGGCGGCGGTGGACGACATTGCGTTCGACCAGGGCAAGGTCACCGGCGTCGTCACCCAGACCGGCCTGCGTTTCGACGCGCCCGCCGTGGTGCTGACCGCCGGAACGTTCCTCGCCGGCAAGGTGCACGTCGGGCAGACGACCTACGCCGCCGGCCGCGCCGGCGATCCCCCTGCCGTCGCGCTGGCGCACAAGCTGCGCGAAGGGCCGTTCGTGGTCGACCGCCTCAAGACCGGCACGCCGCCGCGTATCGACGGCCGCACGCTCGACTACTCGGTGATGGAGGAACAGCCCGGCGACGATCCGCGCCCGGTGATGTCCTTCATGGGCACCACCGCCGACCACCCGCGCCAGGTGTCGTGCTGGATCACGCACACCAGCGAGCGCACGCACGAGATCATCCGCGGCGCGC
>NZ_QTJR01000001.1 GCF_003382285.1 Lysobacter soli | reverse complement strand
TTGCACGCTTTACCCGTGATGTTTACGAGCAAAAGAAGAATCACTAGCCAAGCTTCCGATCGCCTGCGGCGCTCGGGTCACTTTTCTTTGCTTGCCCAAAGAAAAGTAACCAAAAGAAAGGGCCTTCCATTTGCCCAAATCAATCCTGCGACCGGAAAGCGAATAGGCGCGTTCGCGATTCGCCATCCATGGCTCAGCGCTCACCGCCGCACATCCTGTGCGGCGCCCTCCGGGGCTAGTGACGAATAGGCTGTTCGACAGCAACAGCAACAGCAACAGCAACAGCAACAGCAACAGCAACAACAGCAAATGGATTCCAGCTTTCGCTGGAATGACGGTGTGGTGGTCCCGGACGCGGAGTGCGGCTGTTGTAGCCCGGGTAAGCGAAGCGCACCCGGGGCAACGTCGCGGTCAGGTCTGATCCATGTGCGCTGCTCACTTGTGCGGCAGGGAGCGACGTCAGCGTCACGACATCGCGCGCCCCGACCCTCACGTAAACCCCTCAGCTCTGCACTCCCTTCAGTCGCCGAGGGGAGAGGGCTAACGCGTCACCAACCCGCGAGCACCAGCTTCCCGATCGTCGTTCCCGACTCCAGCCGACGATGCGCTTCGCGCAGGTTTTCGGCGTTGATCGGCGAGAGCGTGTCGCGATGCGTGCCACGCAGTTCGCCGGCGTCGAGCAGCTCGGCGACGCGCGCGAGGATGCGGCCCTGTTCGTCCATGTCCGGCGTCTGGTAGCGCGGGCGGCCGAACATCATTTCCCAGTGGATGCCGATGCACTTGAACTTGTACGGGTCGCCCAGGCGCACCGGTTCCTTCGGTTCGACGATCAGGCCGACGTGGCCTTGCGGCGCCAGGATTTCGCCGAGCTCTTCCCAGTACCGATTGGTGTCGTAGAGATTCAGTGCGGCATCCACGGTTTCGAAACCCAACGCCTTCAGCTGCGGGTGCAGCGGCTTGCGATGGTCGATGACGTGCTGCGCGCCGAGTTCGCGACACCACGCGATGGTGTCTTCGCGCGACGCGGTGGCGATGACGGTGAAACCCGCGCGACGTGCGAGCTGGATCGCGATCGAACCCACGCCGCCCGCGCCGGCGATGATCAGCAGCGACTTGCCCTTGCCGCCGTGCTCGGAATCGAACGGCATGCGCTGGAACAGCAGTTCCCACGCGGTGAGCGCGGTGAGCGGCAAGGCCGCGGCCTGCGCCGCATCGAGCGTCTTGGGTGCGATCGCGACGATGCGCGAATCCACCAGCTGCAGCTGCGCGTTGCTGCCCGGGCGCGTGATGTCTCCGGCGTAGTACACGCGATCGCCGGGCTTGAAGCCGGTGACCTTGTCGCCGACGGCTTCGACGACACCGGCCGCGTCATAGCCGAGCACCTTCGGGTGGGCTTCGACTTGCGGCTTGGGCGAACGCACCTTCGTGTCGACGGGATTCACCGACACCGCTTCGACGCGCACGAGCAGATCGAAGCCGGTGGGCGCGGCGGGATCGGGAAGTTCGACGTCGACGAGCGACTGCGGATCGTCGATGGGGAGATAGCGGGTGAGGGCGACGGCTTTCATGGGGTTTCCTGAGGGAACGGAAGAAGTGGGCGCATCACACCGGCGAGGGATTGCGCTCGAACGTGCGCTGGTGCCAGTACGGATAGGCCGGCGTCACGGCGCTGGCTTCGTCGAGCACGGCCACCTGTTCGGGTGTGAGGTTCCAGCCCACCGCGCCGAGGTTCTGCTTCAGCTGCTCCTCGTTGCGCGCGCCGATCACGATCGTCGACACGGTCGGGCGCTGCAGCAGCCAGTTGAGCGCGATCTGCGGCACGGTCTTGCCGGTCTCCTCCGCAATCCTGTCGAGCGCATCGACGACGTGATACAGGCGCTCTTCGTCCACGGGCGGGCCGAAGTCCGAGCTGCCCGGCAGTCGGCTCACTTCCGGACGCGGCTGTCCGCGACGGATCTTGCCGGTGAGGCGGCCCCAGCCGAGCGGGCTCCAGATCACGCCGCCGATGCCCTGGTCGAGGCCGAGCGGCATCTGCTCCCACTCGTAATCGCGTCCGATCAGCGAGTAGTACGCCTGGTTGGCGACGTAGCGCGTCCAGCCGTAACGATCGGCGACGGCGAGCGATTTCATCAGGTGCCAGCCGGAGAAGTTCGACACGCCGAGATAGCGGATCTTGCCCGCGCGCACGAGGTCGTCGAGCGTGCGCAGCGTTTCCTCCACCGGCGTCTTCGCATCGAAGCCGTGCAGCTGGAACAGGTCGATGTAGTCGGTGCTCAGGCGCTTAAGCTGCGCGTCGATCGTGCGCAGCAGATGGAAGCGCGACGACCCGACGCCGTTGGGATCGTTCTCGTCGAAGCGGAACGTCGCCTTGGTCGAGATCAGCACCTTGTCGCGCCGGCCCTTGATCGCTTCGCCGAGGATGCTTTCGGCCATGCCGCCGGAGTACACGTCGGCGCTGTCGAACAGGTTGAGGCCGGCGTCCAGGCAGATGTCGATCAGGCGCGAGGCTTCGGCGACATCGGTATTGCCCCACGAACCGAACAGCTGGCCCTTGCCGCCGAACGTGCCGGTGCCGAAGCTCAGTGCGGGAACGCGAAGGCCGGAATTGCCGAGGTAACGGGTTTCCATCGATGGATCCTCTTGGTTTTTCATGTCCCTCTTCCGCATGGGGAGAGGGTGGAAAGGGCGAGGGCCAGCCGCGTGATCGTCGAGCCTGACAGGCGAGGCGCTTACGCGGCGTGCACTCGTTGTTTCAGTCCATGCGGGCGGCGCGCTTCACGCCGCTTCCGCCGCGCAGTCGCGGGGAAGGTCGTCGACACGCGCGGCGCGCCGTTCGATCCGCACGCTCCACAGTGCGACGAGCAGGCCCGCGACGGTGACCAGCGAGGCAATCCAGGTGATCGCGGCAAGTCCCGGGCCATGTTCGATCACCGTGCCGCCGAGCCACGCGCCGATCGCATTGCCGAGATTGAACGCGGCGATGTTGAAGCTCGACGCGAGGTTCTGGCCCGCGCCTTCGGCGAAGCCGAGCACACGCAATTGCAACGGCGACACGGTGGCGAACGCGGCGACGCCGAGCAGGCCGACGAAGGCGACCATCAGCACCGGGCTATGCAGCACGAAGCTCATCAGCGCGAGCACGACGGCGAGCGCGAACAGCGTGCCGAGCAGCGCGGGCGTCGCCCGGCGATCGGCGAGGCGCCCGCCGAGCAGGTTGCCCACGACCATGCCGCCGCCGAACACCAGCAGGATCGGCGACACGGCCGCATCGGAAAACCCGGTGAGCTTCGTCAGCAGCGGCTGCACGTAGGTGATCACGACGAACACCCCGGCGAACCCGAGCATCGTCATGAGCAGGCCGAGCAACACCTGCGGACGCGCGATCGTCGCCAGTTCCGCACGCAGCGGTGCGGGTTCGCTCGTGTCGCGGCTGCGCGGCACCAGCAGCGCGATCACCGCGAGCGAGACCAGGCCGACGAGGCTCATCGCCCAGAACGTGGAACGCCAGCCGAAATGCAACCCGAGCCACGCACCGGCGGGCATGCCGAGCAGCGTCGCGAGCGTCAGGCCGGAGAACATGATCGAAATGGCGGAGGCCTTGCGTTCGGCCGGCACCAGGCCCGTCGCGACGACCGCACCGACGCCGAAGAACGTGCCGTGCGTGAGCGAGGTGACCACGCGGGCGATCATCAGCGTCGTGTAGTCCGGCGCGAGCGCGCAGGCGAGGTTGCCGACGGTGTAGATGCCCATCAGCGCGAGGAGCACGGCCTTGCGCGGCATGCGGCGCGTCAGCAGCGTCAGGATCGGCGCGCCGGCGAACACGCCCAGCGCGTAGCCCGACACGAGCATGCCGGCGGCGGCGATCGACACATGGAGGTCCGCGGCGACCTGCAGCAGCAGGCCCATGATCACGAACTCGGCGCAGCCGATGCCGAACGAGCCGGCCGTCAGCGCGTACAGCGCCAGCGGCAGGCGGCCGGCCGGCGCGGCGGAGGAAGCGGGGAGGGGAGTAGCGGCCAAGGCGGCAGGTCCGGGAGGAAAGGACGGCAGCCTAGGCGCTTGCATCTTCTGCGAGAACCGGCAGGATGGCTAATCAGTTTCAACCGATCGTTGATAATCGACGAAGGAGCCCGCCGTGGACCGCATCGGCGACATCGCCCTGTTCCTGCGCGTGCTCGATCTGGGCTCGATCAGCGCCGCCGCGCGCAGCCTGGACCTGTCGGTCGCCGTCGCCAGCCAGCGCCTGAAACGGCTGGAGCGCGACCTCGGCGTGCGCCTGCTGCACCGCACCACGCGACGCTTGCATGCCACGCCGGAGGGCGCCGCGCTGGCCGAGCAGGGCCGCCCGCTGGTCGAGGACCTGGAGGCGCTCACCGGCGGCCTGCGCCAGGCCGGCGTGGACGTCAGCGGCACCTTGCGCGTCACCGCATCGGCGTCGTTCGGGCGGCAGTACCTGTCGCCGCTGCTGCCCGAGTTCCTCGCGCTGCATCCGCGCGTGAAGCTCAGCATCCACCTCACCGACCAGATGGTCGACCTGGTGAGTTCCGGATTCGACCTGGCGATCCGCATCGGCGCACTCGACGACTCCACGCTCGTCGCGCGAAAGCTCGCGGTGAACCATCGCGTGCTGTGCGCGTCGCCAGAGTACCTGCGCAGGCACGGCACGCCGCGCACGCCGCAGGAGCTGGCCGATCACGAATGCGTGCTGCTCGTCGGCAGCCAGGGACGGCAGGACGTGTGGCGTTTCGGCGATGGCGCGGGCGGCGAGATCGTCGTGCGCGTGCGCGGACGCATGGAAACCAACTACGGCGAGATCGTGCGCGATGCCGTCGTCGCGGGCATGGGCATCGCGATCCACTCGAGCTGGCACGTCGTACGCGATCTGCGCGAAGGCCGTCTGGTGCAGGTGCTGGCGGACTATCCGATCGTGGACAGCGGCATCTACGCGGTCATGCCGCAGCGGCGACTCGTGCCGCCGCGTGTAAGGGCATTCGTGGATTTCCTGGCGGGGAAGTTTGCGGTGCCGCCTTGGAACCAGGCTGCCCAGGCAATTCGCGAAGCGGAGGTCTTAGCCCCTCTCCCGCGCGCGGGAGAGGGGTTGGGGTGAGGGCGAACGGAGCGTCACGATCGAACATCGGAGTGCAGTGATTCATAGCGCGTTTGCAGGTGACGCTCCGTTTTCCCTCATCCGCCCTGCGGGCACCTTCTCCCGCACGCGGGAGAAGGGATTCAAGGCCAGCGCGGGAAGTCGCTCACTCAAACGCAAACGCATCCAGCGCGAGCGATCCGAACTCATGCGAACGATGCAGCGTCCGCACGCCCGCATCCTCGCCACCCGCGCCGAGCGCAACGAACAGCGGCATCAGGTGCTCCACCGTCGGATGCGCGCGTCGTGCGTGCGGCGCCTGCGACTGCCAGTCGATCAACGCGTCGATATCGCGCGCCTCGAGCTTCGCGCGCATCCACTGCGCGAATTCGTCCGCCCACGGCGTGAGCGGCGCATCGGCGTGGCGCCAGTCCAGTTCGCCCAGGTTGTGCACGAAACCACCGGAACCGATCACGAGCACGCCTTCGTCGCGCAGCGGTGCGAGCGCGCGTCCAAGCGCGACGTGTTGCGCGGCGTCGCCATGCGGCATCACCGACAGCGGCACCACCGGAATATCGGCCTGCGGGTACATGCGTCGCAGCGGCACCCACACGCCATGGTCGAGTCCGTGGCCCTCGCGAACACGCGCGGGAAGTCCGGCATCCGACAGGCGCTGGGCGATCGACGCCGCAAGGTCGGGCGCACCCGGCGCGGGATACCGCAGTTCGTACAGTTCGGGCGGGAAACCGCCGAAGTCGTGCACGGTGTCGGGTGCGACGGCCGCGCCGACCATCGGCTGGGCGGTCGTGAAATGCGCGGAGGCGACGACGATCGCCTTCGGCCATGGCAACGATGTGCCGAGGCCGTCGAGGAAGCGGCCGGCGGGCGAATCCTGCACGGCGAGCATCGGCGAACCGTGGGAGAGGAAGAGGCTGGGCAGGCGAATGGGAGCGTCCATGTTCACAAATTGAGCCCGATTCGCCCGATTTCCAAGCACGCGCGGCGGCCCGGTCCGTTTCGCGCATGGACTGTTCACGGCGGGCGCGCGCGGTGTGGACGACGATGGGCGCCTTCGTCGTGGTCGTCGCATGGAGCCGCGCATGAGCCTCGCCCAGGTCCGATCCGCCGTCCGTCCGCCACCCGACGAGGCGATGACGCGGGTGGCCGATTACGTCGTGCGATCCGACGTGGGTTCGCGCGAAGCCTACGAGACCGCGCGCTTCATGCTGCTGGATTCGCTGGCGTGCGCTGCGCTGGCGATGGATCACGAGCAATGCGTCAACCACCTCGGGCCGCTCGTGCCCGGTGCGGAACTTCGCGGCGGCGCGCGCGTGCCGTACACCGCGTTCGAACTGGATCCCGCGCAGGCCGCCTACAACATCGGCACGCAGATCCGCTGGCTCGATTTCAACGACACCTGGCTCGCCGCCGAATGGGGCCATCCGTCCGACAACCTCGGCGCGATCCTCGCCGTCGCCGATTACCTCGGCCAGCAGGCGATCGCGCAGGGCCGGGCGCCGATGACCGTGCGCGACGTGCTCGGCTGGGCGATCAAGGCGCACGAGATCCAGGGCTGCTACGCCCTGAAGAATGCATTCAACCGCGTCGGGCTCGACCACGTGATCCTCGTGCGGCTGGCGTCCACCGCCGTGGCGACGGCGATGTTGGGCGGCAGTCGCGATCAGGTCGTCACCGCGATCTCGCACAGCTGGATCGACAACGGCGCGCTGCGCACGTACCGGCACGCGCCCAACACCGGGCCGCGCAAGAGCTGGGCCGCCGGCGACGCGTGCCGGCGCGCGGTGATCCATGCGCTCAACGCGATGAAGGGCGTCCTCGGATAT
The DNA here is from genome assembly GCF_003382285.1 of Lysobacter soli. Lineage (GTDB taxonomy): Bacteria > Pseudomonadota > Gammaproteobacteria > Xanthomonadales > Xanthomonadaceae > Lysobacter_J > Lysobacter_J soli. Next base: position 744,211 of record NZ_QTJR01000001.1, on the reverse strand, counting down.
CCGAGTGCGCTCACCGCGCCCACGTGGGGGTTCTACGACGTCGCCTTCGACGGAAAGCCCTTCGAGTTCGAACGCGACTTCGGCAGCTACGTCATGGAGAACGTGCTGTTCAAGATCAGCTATCCCGCCGAATTCCATGCGCAGACCGCGGTGGAGTGCGCGATGCAGCTGCATCCGCTGGTAGCCCCGAGGATCGGGCGGGACGGGGGCGAATCGGTCGAGCGGATCGTCATCGAAACCCAGCAGGCCGCGCTGCGCATCATCGACAAGACCGGGCCGCTGGCGAACTACGCCGACCGCGACCACTGCATCCAGTACATGGTGGCCGTGCCGCTGCTGTTTGGCCGTTTGACCGCGCAGGACTACACCGACGCCGTGGCCGCCGATCCGCGCATCGACCTGCTGCGCGGGCGCACCGTGGTGATGGAAAACCCCCGGTTTACCCAGGAGTACTTCGATCCCGACAAACGGTATATCGGCAATAGCGTCCAGGTGCATTTCAAGGACGGCGCATCGACACCGAAGGTTTCGATCGACTATCCGATCGGCCATCGTCGTCGACGCGACGAGGGGATGGCTGTCCTGATGAAGAAGTTTGAAAGCGCGATCGCGTCGAAACTCCCTGAAATACAAGTGCGAACGTTGATGACGCTGGCGTCCTCGCCGGGCGGATTCGACGCGATGCCGATCACGCAGTTCATGTCGTTGTTCAAGAAGTGAACCATTGCGTAGCGCAAAAAATGCGTGCGGGAACTTGTGCGTTTGTTAGTTCACCGTTAACACCGCTTTCACATAGGCAAACTTAACCTCCGCGTCGATGGCGTCGTTAGGGCGGCCGTCCTCCATGGAATGCAGGGGGACCACGCAGACGCTGTTCCCGATTTCTCAGATCAAGGAGCTGGATACATGAATAAGAAACTCCTCTGCGCCGCCCTGATGGGTGGTCTGAGCCTGGCCCAGGTCGCCAACGCCCAGGTCGCCGATGATCGCTGGTACCTCACCGGCTCGGCCGGCATGAATATCCAGGACAACGATCGCGGCACCCGCAACGCGCCGTTCGGTGCGCTCGGCGTCGGCAAGTTCCTCAACGACAACTGGTCGCTCGACGGCGAACTGAACTATCAGAACCCGAACTTCGACGACAACCAGGATCTCAACTGGTCGCAGTACGGCATCTCGTTCGATGCGCGTCGTTATTTCAATGCCGAAGGCCGCAACTGGGCGCCGTACATCCTGATGGGCCTGGGCTACCAGGAGTCGGAAGAGGAGTTCGACCGCTTCCCGGATCCGAACTCGCCGGGCGAGCGCAAGGAAGGCAACGTCGCCGCGAAGGTCGGCGTGGGCATCCAGAGCGCCCTGGCCGGCAAGCGCGCCGCCATCCGCACCGAGCTCGCCTATCGTGCCGACTTCGACGACGGCACCCCGGACGCAGGCCCGGGCTCGTTGCGCGATGAAAGCTGGTACGGCGACCTGCTGGCTTCGGTCGGCGTCGTGATCCCGCTGGGTGCTCCGGTCGTCGCCGCTCCGCCGGCCCCGGCCGCGCCGAGCTGCGCGGACCTCGACGACGACGGCGACGGCGTCAACAACTGCGACGACAAGTGCCCGGATTCGCAGGCTGGCCAGACCATCGGTCCGGACGGCTGCCCGGTGCCGGTGTCGATCGACCTGAAGGGCGTGAACTTCGACTTCGACAAGTCGAACCTGCGTCCTGACGCAATCTCGATCCTGTCGGAAGCCACCGAGATCCTGAAGCGCTATCCGGAACTGCGCGTGGAAGTCGCCGGCCACACCGACCAGTGCGGCAAGGACGACTACAACCAGAAGCTGTCCGAGCGCCGCGCGACGGCCGTGTACGACTACCTGACCAGCAACGGCGTGGATGCCTCGCGTCTGCAGGGTCCGATCGGCTACGGCGAGAGCCGTCCGCTGGAAGACAAGGGCCAGGCGTTCCCGGGCTGCAAGAGCGAGATCAACCGCCGTACCGAGCTGAACGTCCAGAACTAAGGACCGGCCGGTACGCGGGAGGCTCCCGCGGTACCAAGACGAAGCCCGGCAGTCGCCGGGCTTCGTTTATTTACCGGTCATTCTTAGCAAATAACGTTAACTAGTATTAACAATCATTTTGACAGGTGTATCATTTCCGAGTCAGTGACCCGCGGCCTGACCCTCTCTGGTCCCCGTTCAGGTCCTGCGAGGGTGTGTGCCGCCTGCAGTAAATGACGTGTTCCCCCCCAAACCGTTTCCTTACTGATCCAAGGAGTGACAGATGAAGATCCGTTTGTTGAGCACCGCACTGCTGGCAGGCCTGGCGTTCGCCCAGGTTGCCGGTGCACAGGAATTCGATGACCGTTGGTACCTGACCGGCTCGGCCGGCATGAACATCCAGGACAACGATCGTGGCACCCGCAACGCGCCGTTTGGCACGCTGGGCGTCGGCAAGTTCCTGAACCAGAACTGGTCGCTCGATGGTGAGCTGAACTACCAGAACCCGAACAACGACGACAACCAGAACCTCAACTGGTCCCAGTACGGCGCGTCGCTCGACCTGCGTCGCCACTTCACCGCCGAAGGCCGCAACTGGGCGCCGTACCTGCTGATGGGCCTGGGCTACCAGCGCTCGGAAGAAGAGTTCGACGCATTCCCGAGCGTGAACTCGCCGGGCCAGCGTGAGGAAGGCAACCTTGCCGCCAAGATCGGCGTGGGCATCCAGAGCGCCCTGGCCGGCAAGCGCGCCGCCATCCGTACCGAGCTCGCCTATCGCGCCGATTTCGACGACGGCTCCGTGTCGGCTCCGAGCGAAGACTGGTTCGGCGACGTGCTGGCCTCGGTCGGTGTCGTGATCCCGCTGGGCGCTCCGGTCGTTGCCGCTCCGCCGGCTCCGGCCGCGCCGAGCTGCGCTGATCTGGACGACGACGGCGACGGCGTCAACAACTGCGACGACAAGTGCCCGGATTCGCAGGCGGGCCAGACCATCGGTCCGGACGGCTGCCCGGTGCCGGTCTCGATCGACCTCAAGGGCGTGAACTTCGACTTCGACAAGGCGACGCTGCGTCCTGACGCGATCTCGATCCTGTCGGAGGCGACCGAGATCCTGAAGCGCTATCCGGAGCTGCGCGTCGAAGTCGCCGGTCATACCGACCAGTGCGGCAAGGATGCGTACAACCAGAAGCTGTCCGAGCGCCGTGCGACGGCCGTGTACGACTACCTGACCAGCAACGGCGTGGATGCCTCGCGTCTGCAGGGTCCGATCGGCTACGGCGAGAGCCGTCCGCTGGAAGACAAGGGCCAGGCGTTCCCGGGCTGCAAGAGCGAGATCAACCGCCGTACCGAGCTGAACGTCCAGAACTAAGGACCACGCACGGTTACGCGGATCTCCGCGGTACCACGAAGCCCGGCCTTGCGCCGGGCTTCGTTTTTGCGCGACGTGTCGATGCTGTTTTCGAATCTTGAGCGAGAACCTTTCGCGGATACGTGCGGCTAACGACTTCTTATCATTCCTGCGCTTTGTGAATGCGCCCTCGCGCTTTCAGAAGATCCGTTGCTTTTCATTTTCTGCGCAAGGAGTGACCCTTGAAGATGCATCTACTCGGCACGGCCGTCCTGGCCGGCCTGGCGTTCGCCCAGGTGGCGAATGCCCACGTTTCCGACGATCGCTGGTACCTCACCGGCTCGGCTGGCATGAACATCCAGGACAACGATCGCGGCACGCGCAATGCGCCGTTCGGCACGCTTGGCGTCGGCAAGTTCCTCAACGACAACTGGTCGCTGGACGGTGAACTGAACTACCAGAACCCGAACAACGACGACAACCAGAACCTCAACTGGTCGCAGTACGGCGCCTCGATCGATGCGCGCCGTTATTTCAACGCCGAAGGCCGCGACTGGGCGCCGTACGTGTTGATGGGCCTGGGCTACCAGCGTTCGGAAGAAGAGCTCGATGCGTCCCCGAGCGTGAACTCGCCGGCCCAGCGCGAACAAGGCAACCTCGCCGCCAAAATCGGCGTGGGCATCCAGAGCGCCCTGGCCGGCAAGCGCGCCGCCATCCGCACCGAGCTGGCCTATCGCGCCGACTTCGACGACGGCAGCGTCCACGCACCGCGCGAAGACTGGTTCGGTGACGTGCTCGCTTCGGTCGGCGTCGTCATCCCACTGGGGGCCCCGGCTGCCGCTGCGGTGATTGCGCCGCCGCCGGCCGGCAAGACCTGCGCGGACCTCGATGACGACGGCGACGGCGTCAACAACTGCGAAGACAAGTGCCCGAACTCGCAGGCGGGCCAGACCATCGGCCCGGATGGCTGCGCCGTAGCGGTGTCGATCGACCTGCGTGGCGTGAACTTCGATTTCGACAAGGCGACGCTGCGCTCCGACGCGGTCTCGATCCTCGCCGAAGCCGCCGAGATCCTGAAGCGTCATCCGGAGTTGCGCGTCGAAGTCGCCGGCCACACCGACCAGTGCGGCAATGACGGCTACAACCAGAAGCTGTCGGAGCGCCGCGCGCGCACCGTGTACGACTACCTGATCAAGAACGGCGTCGCCGCTTCGCGTCTGGCCGGTCCGGTCGGCTACGGCGAGAGCCGTCCGCTGGAAGACCGCGGCCAGAAGTTCCCGGCGTGCAAGAGCGAAACCAACCGCCGTACCGAACTGAACGTGCAGAACTGATCGGGCAGAGCTGATCGGGCAGAACCGATCGGCATACGATCCATCTCGCTTGACCCTTCGAAGCCCGGCCTCGCGCCGGGCTTCGTTGTCTCCGGCGCACGCGGCGCGTCCGTCGGACCGCGCATTCACGGCCGCTCGAACGTGCCCCGGCGTACACTGCGCAGGCCCCGCGAATCGAGGAAACGGCCATGCGCGCACTGATCGGTCTGTCCTGCCTGCTGCTTGCCGGCGTTGCCCAGGCGCAGAGCGCGCAATGCGGGTCGATGGCGGCGCCGAAGGCGCTGCCGATCCGGCCGACGGTCGTCGCGCCGATCGCGCCCGAACTCGTCGTCCCGAGCCATCAGCTCGGCGCGCCCACCGGTGTGCTGTCGCAGGCGTTCGATGAATCGCTCGCAGTCGACCAGGTGCTGTTCCGGCTGCGTGCCGAGGGTTGCCAGGTGGCCAATGCGCTGCCTGCGAAGGGTGGGGCGATCCCGAATCCCGACGATCCGGCCGCCTACAAGCCCAAGACGCAGTTCGACAACACGCCATGGCGCTTCAACATGAACCAGAACGGCAAGCGCATGACGGCCGAGGAATTCGATGCATGGATGAGGGCCAAGGGCGTGCGCGTGGTGAAGGGCAAGACGGTCGCGACGCCGCCGCCCGCCGCCGAGGCGCCGAAGACCGAACCCGAAAAGAAGTGAAGCCGCGCGCGCCTCGCGCGCCGGCGAAAGGCGGACTTCGAAACAAACCGGCCAACGCATCGAGCGCGCCGCGCCACGGGCTCGCGCGCGTGCTGTCGAAGCAGGGCCTCTGTTCGCGCACTGAAGCGGCGCGCTGGATCCAGGACGGTCGCGTCGAAGTGGCCGGCCGCATCGTTCGCGATCCCGAATTCCCGATCCGCAGCGACGGCGCGCAGCGAATCCTCGTCGATGGACACGCGATCGACGCCGCACCGCGTCTGTATCTGATGCTCAACAAGCCGCGCGGACTGGTTACCAGCACGCAGGACGAGCGCGGTCGCGACACCGTTTACCGATGCTTCGATGGCGCGGGATTGCCGTGGCTCGCACCGGTGGGGCGACTGGACAAGGCGAGCGAAGGCCTGCTGTTGTTCAGCAACGATCCCGCGTGGGCCGCCGGCATCACCGATCCGGACACGGGGCCGCTGAAGACGTACCACGTCCAGATCGACACCGTGCCCGACGAGCGCGTGCTCACGGCGCTGGTCGACGGCGTGGACGCCGAAGGCGAACGTCTTCGTGCCGCATCCGTGCGAATGCTGCGCAGCGGTGAGCGCAACGCGTGGCTGGAGATCGTGCTCGACGAAGGCCGCAACCGTCAGATCCGCCGCTTGCTCGCCGCTGTCGACATCGCGGTGCTGCGGCTTGTGCGCGTGGCGATCGGCGAGCTCGTGCTGGGCGAATTGCCGAAAGGACAGTGGCGATTGCTTGAGCTCGCCGAAGCGCAGGCGCTATTCAGCAATGTGCACGTGCACGATTCGTGAAGCGCCGTACGGGATCAATGCAGGAATGTGGGGGAAATCACTGTTTTCCGGACGATTCTGCTTGCGCTCACCCCCATGTCGGAGCCTACACTTCCGCGAACTTCGTCGTGGGGGATAACCAGAAATGAACAAGATGATGATGGCGGTGTCGTTGCTTCTCGTGTCCGCCGCGGCGTCGGCGAACAGCGGTACGCAGGTGAAGGTGGAAGGCGCGCGCTCGCCGGTTTCGGAGCATTCGCTGGTGCGTTTCGATGCGGCGCAGAACGTCGCGTTCGCGGGCAAGAAGAAGCCGGCCGCGAAGGCCGAAGAACCCAAGGCTGCGGAGCCGGCCAAGGAAGAGACCGCCAACCTCGATCCGAACACCTACAAGCCGAAGACCCAGTTCGACAACACGCCCTACCGCTTCAACATGCACCAGAACGGCAAGAAGATGACGGCCGACGAATTCGACGCCTGGATGAAGTCGCGCGGTTTCCGCGTCGCGAAGGGCAACGGCGGCGGCGCTGCGCCGGCGGCCGGTGCCGCTCCGGCGGGCAAGGAAGTCGCTGCGGAAGCCAAGGCGAAGTAAGCCGCCCGGTTTCACCATCACGCGCAAAGAAAAGGCCGGTCGTCGACCGGCCTTTTTTGTTGTCAGCAATTTCGCGAACTCAGCCCTCGAGCACGCCCAGCTCGCGACCGATCTTCACGAACGCCGCGATCGCGCGATCCAGATGCTCGCGCGTGTGCGCCGCCGACATCTGCGTGCGGATGCGCGCCTGTCCCTGCGGCACGACCGGGAAGAAGAAACCGATCGCGTAGATGCCTTCTTCGAGCAGCCGTGCAGCGAACTTCTGCGCCAGCGGCGCGTCGTACAGCATCACCGGCGCGATCGGATGCACGCCCGGCTTGATGTCGAATCCGGCCTTCGTCATCTGCTCGCGGAAATACGCGGTGTTCTCCGCCAATCGCTCGCGCAGGTCACCCGCGGACGACAGCATCTCGAACGCCTTGATGCCCGCGGCCACGACGTGCGGCGGCAACGAGTTCGAGAACAGGTACGGACGCGAACGCTGGCGCAGCAGTTCGATCACTTCGCGCTTCGCCGTCGTGAAACCGCCGAGCGCGCCGCCCATCGCCTTGCCGAGCGTGCCGGTGAAGATGTCGATCTTCTCCATCACGCCCTTCACTTCGGCCGAGCCGCGGCCGTTCGCGCCGAGGAAACCGGTCGCGTGGCATTCGTCTATGTGCACCAGCGCGCCGTACTGCTCCGCCAGACGCGTGATTTCGTCGAGCGGCGCGATGAAGCCGTCCATCGAGAACACGCCATCGGTCGTGATCATGATCGTGCGCGCGCCGTCGGCCTTGGCCTGCTGGAGCTGCTTTTCCAGATCGGCCATGTCGCAGTTGGCGTAGCGGTAGCGCTTGGCCTTGCACAGGCGCACGCCGTCGATGATCGAAGCGTGGTTGAGGGCGTCGGAGATGATCGCGTCCTTCTCGTCCAGCAGCGGCTCGAACAGGCCGCCGTTGGCGTCGAAACACGCGGCGTAGAGGATGGTGTCCTCCGTGCCGAAGAAGTCGGCGATCGTCTTCTCCAGCTGCTTGTGCAGGTCCTGCGTGCCGCAGATGAAGCGCACCGACGCCATGCCGAAGCCGTGTGTGTCCAGCGCATCCTTCGCGGCGGCGATGACGTCCGGATGATCGGCCAGGCCCAGATAGTTGTTGGCGCAGAAGTTCAGCACCGTGCGGCCGTCGGCGAGCGTGATCTCCGCCGACTGCGGCGAGGTGATGATGCGCTCGGACTTGAACAGGCCGGCGCCGCGGATTTCCTCGAGCGTGCGCTCGTAGCGTTCGGTCAGGCTCATGTGCGCTCCGGTCAGTTCCAGCTCAGCACGACCTTGCCGGCCTTGCCCGCTTCCATCAGGTCGAAGCCCTTCTGGAAATCCTCGACGGGAAGCTGGTGGGTGAGCACCTTGCCGAGCGGGAAACCGCTGAGCACCAGCTGCGTCATCTTGTACCAGGTCTCGTACATCTTCCGGCCGTAGATGCCGTGGATGGTGAGGCCCTTGAAGATGATCTTGTCCCAGTCGGCGCCCGCGCCCTTGGGCATGATGCCGAGCATCGCGATCTTGCCGCCGTGGTACATGCAGTCGAGCATGTCGTTGAACGCGCGCGGATTGCCGCTCATTTCAAGGCCCACGTCGAAACCTTCCATGTGCAGGTCGGCCATCACGTCCTTCAGCGACGTGTTGGCGACATTGACCACGCGCGTGGCGCCCATGTCGGCGGCGAGCTTCAGGCGGAAGTCGTTGACGTCGGTGACCACCACGTTGCGCGCACCGATGTGCTTGCAGATGCCCGCGGCGATGATGCCGATGGGGCCGGCGCCGGTGATGAGCACGTCCTCGCCGACGACGTCGAATTCCAGCGCGCAGTGCGCGGCGTTGCCGTAGGGATCGAAGAACGCGGCGAGTTCGGACGGGATCTGGTCCGGGATCGGCCACAGGTTGCTGGCCGGCATCACGATGTATTCGGCGAACGCGCCGTTGCGGTTCACGCCGATACCGGTGGTGTTGGGGCACAGGTGCTGGCGACCGGCACGGCAGTTGCGGCAGTGGCCGCAGACGATGTGGCCTTCGGCCGAGACGCGCTGGCCGATGGTGTAACCGGTCACGCCGGCGCCGACTTCGACCACGCGGCCGACGAACTCATGGCCGATCACCAGGCCCGGCTTGATCGTGCGCTGGCTCCATTCGTCCCACAGGTAGATGTGCAGATCGGTGCCGCAGATCGCGGTCTTCTCCAGCTTGATCAGCACCTCGTTCGGACCGGGCGTGGGGACGGGCACTTCTTCCATCCAGATGCCCTTGCCGGCTTCGCGCTTCACCAGCGCTTTCATCGTTTGCGTCATGTGGGATTCGTCCGCGGACTGGCGGTAAAGAGGGGCGAATTATACGCGGCGGCCGGACCTTGACCGGTCCCGCGGGTTTGCCGCAGGCCGCCGGCTTCGCCTATCGTCGCCGCCTCCCCGAGCCGCGAAGAACCCGATCCCACCATGCGCCGCCGTCTGTTGAGCCTGTCCGTTTCGATCCCGCTGGCCCTGGGCCTGAACAGCGCCGCCCAGGCCGACGAAGGCATGTGGATGCCCTCGCAGCTGCCCGACATCGCCGGCCAGCTCAAGGCCGCGGGCTTCCGCGGCAACGCGCGTGACCTGGCGGAACTGGCGAAACCGCCGATGAACGCGGTGGTGAAGGTGGGCGGGGCGAGCGGCGCGTTCGTCTCGAAGGACGGCCTGGTGCTGACGAACCACCACGTCGCGTTCGGCGTGATCCAGTACAACTCCAAGCCGGACCGCGACCTGATCCAGGACGGCTACATCGCCGCCGATCGCGCGGCGGAGCTTCCGGCGAATCCCGACTACCGCGTGCTGGTGACGACCGGCTTCGACCGCATCACCGATCGCATCCTCGCCGGCGCGGCGGGCAAGCAGGGCCGTGCGTATTTCGACGCGGTGGATGCCGCGACGAAGGCCGCCGTCGCCGAATGCGAACGCGAGCCCGGCACGCGCTGCAGCGTCGCCAACATGTACTACGGCACCGACTTCTACCTCGTGCGCCAGCTCGAGCTGCGCGACGTGCGCCTCGTCTACGCGCCGCCCAACGCCATCGGCAATTACGGTGGCGAGGTCGACAACTTCGTCTGGCCGCGCCACGCCGGCGATTTCACGCTGCTGCGCGCCTACGTCGGCAAGGACGGCAAGCCGGCCGATTATTCGCCCGACAACGTGCCGTACGTGCCGCCGGCGCATCTGCAGGTGTCCACGCGCAACGTGAAGGAAGGCGATTTCGCGATGCTCGCCGGCTACCCCGGCGTGACGTTCCGCCATCGCATGGCGTCGGAATTCGCGAACCAGATCGACTGGCAGCTGCCTTCGCGCGTGGCACTGTTCCAGAAGATGATCGACGTGATCGAAGGCACTGCGGAGAAGGACGAAACCGCGCGGGTCGCCTACGCCTCGCAGGTGCGCAGCCTGAAGAACAACCTCAAGCGCGCGCAGGGCGAACTCGACGGCTTGCGCCGCAGCAACGCCACGCGCGTGCGCCGCGAGGATGAAACGTCGATGTTCGCGTGGCTCGACAGGCAGCCCGATGCCGCCGCGACGCGCGCCGACATCGCCGCCGCGCAGGCGGTGCTCGACGCGGGCGTCGCCACGCGCGAACGTGACCAGCTGATCGGCGTGATCCAGTCCCAGACGCAGCTGCTGCGCGCCGCGATCACCGTGCAGCGCCTGGCGAACGAGCGCACCAAGCCCGATGCGCAGCGCGAAACCGGGTACCAGCAGCGCGATGAAGTGCTGATCACCGGCCAGTTGAAGCAGGCGCAGCGTCGCTACGCGCCGCAGGTCGAGAAGGCGCTGCTCACCGAACTGCTGACGCAATACCAGGCGTTGCCTGCCGCGCAGCACGTGCCGGAATTCGACGCCGTGTTCGGCACCACGCCGGCGCAGCTGAAGCAGAAGCTCGACGCGATGTACGCCGGCACGCAGCTGGGTACGGAAGCCAATCGCCTTGCCGCGATGCAGGCCGATCGCTCCGCGCTCGCCGCATCGAACGACACGCTGCTGCAGGCCGCTGCGTCGCTCATGCCGGCGTTGTTGCGCCTCGACGACGAAGCCAAGGCCAGCGCCGGCGAACTGCTGCGCCTGCGCCCGGCGTACATGCGTGCGCTCATTGCGTATCGCCAGTCGCAGGGGCGCGCGGTGTATCCGGATGCGAACTCGACGCTGCGCGTGAGCTACGGCCGCATCAGCGCGATGGATCCGCGCGACGGCGTGCATTACCGGCCGCTCACCACCGTGCAGGGCATCGTCGAGAAGCACACCGGCGAGGAGCCGTTCGATGCACCGAAGCCGCTGCTTGACGCGATCGCGAAGGGCGATTTCGGCACCACCGCCGAACCGAGCCTGGATACGCAGACGGTCGACATCCTCACCAACCTCGACACGACCGGCGGCAATTCCGGCTCGCCGGTGCTGGATGCGCAGGGCAAGCTCATCGCCCTGAACTTCGACAGCAACTGGGAAGCGGTGAGCGCCAGCTGGATGTTCGATCCGCGCTTCAAGCGCGCGATCCACGTCGACATGCGCTACATGCGTTGGCTGATGGCCAAGGTGTATCCGGCGCCGCACCTGCTGAAGGAAATGAACCTGCCGGCGGAGTGACGCACGGAGTTTGCCGATGCGGGCGGCCCGATCCGGCATGAATGGGCTTCATGCACGGGCCGCCAATTCGCGCCGCACCGCAGCATGGTGCGGCTTCGCATGCGCGGGCTAGACTCGGCCTTCGATCATCGAAGGAGTGGCGCATGCGTCTTGCGGGGCTGGCGGTTGCGATCGGAAGTGGGTTGGGCGCGATGCTCGCGGCGAATGTCGCGCAGGCCGTCGAAGGCATGTGGGTGCCGCAGCAGCTGCCGGAGATCGCCGGCCCGCTGAAGAAGGCCGGGCTGAAGCTCAATCCCTCGCAGTTGGCCAACCTGACCGGCGATCCGATGGCGGCCGTGGTCTCGCTCGGTGGCTGCACGGCGAGCTTCGTGTCGCCGCAGGGCCTGGTCGTCACGAACCACCACTGTGCGTACGGCGCGATCCAGCTCAATTCCACGCCTGAAAAGAACCTGATGCGGGACGGCTTCAACGCCGCCACGCCCGCGCAGGAAGTCTCCGCCGGTCCGAACGCGCGCATCTATGCGCTGGACACGATCCAGGACGTGACCAAACAGGTGCGCGCGGCGATCGATCTCGCGCCCGATGCACTGGGCCGCACGCAGGCGCTGGAGAAGATCGAGAAGCAACTGGTCGCCTCGTGCGAACGCGAGCCGGGTTTCCGCTGCCGGCTTTACAGTTTCTCCGGCGGCAACAGCTACCGTCTGTTCCGCAATCTCGAAATCAAGGATGTGCGCCTGGTTTACGCGCCGCCGGGCAGCATCGGCAATTACGGCGGCGAAGTGGACAACTGGACGTGGCCGCGCCACACCGGCGACTTCGCGTTCTATCGCGCGTACGTCGGCAAGGACGGAAAGCCCGCGGCGTTCTCGCCCGACAACGTGCCGTACCAGCCGAAGCATCACCTGAAAATCGCCGACAAGCCGCTGGGCGAACGCGATTTCGTGATGGTCGCGGGTTACCCCGGCCGCACCGCGCGGTATGCGCTTGCCGAGGAATTCGACGAGACGGCGACCTGGACGTACCCCACGATCGGCGAGCATTACAAGCGGCTGGTCGCGCTCGTGCAGCGCGAAGGCGGCAAGAATCCCGACATCGCCGTGCGTTACGCCAGCACGATCCGTGGCTGGCAGAACGTGATGAAGAACTACGACGGCCAGCTGGAAGGCTTCAAGCGCATCGGCGCGGCCGAGAAGAAGCAGGCCGAGGAAACGGCGGTGCTCGAATGGCTGCGCAAGCAGGGGCCGCAGGGCGAAGCGGCCATCGCGGCGCACGGGAAACTCGTCGCGCTGGATGAGGCCGCGCGCACGCATCGCGAACGCGACCTCGTCTTCGGCCAGCTGCGCAGCACCGGCACGCTGGGTGCGGCGACGCAGCTGTACCGGTTCGCGCTGGAGCGCGCCAAGCCCGACGCCGAGCGCGAGCAGGGTTACCAGGAACGCGACCGCCCCACCATCGAAGGCGCGATGCGCCAGATGGAACGTCGCTACGTGCCGGCGATGGATCGCGAACTGCAGGCGTACTGGCTGCGCGAATACCTCAAGCTTCCCGATTCGCAGCGCGTGCCCGCACTCGACAAATGGCTCGGCGGTAGCGACGAGAAGGCCATCCAGGCCGCGCTCGACAAGCTCGCCAAGACCAGGCTCGGCAGCACGCAGCAGCGCATCACGCTGATGGACACCGACAAGGCGTCGTTCGAGAAGAGCAAGGATCCGGCGGTGCAGTTCGCTGTCGCGATCATGCCGACCGTCCTGCAGCTGGAGCAGGAAGGCAAGGCGCGCGCCGGCGATGCGCTCGTCGCGCGACCGGTGTATATGCAGGCTGTCGCCGACTACAAGAAGAGCAAGGGCCAGTCGGTGTATCCGGATGCCAATTCGTCGCTGCGCATCACCTTCGGCAATGTGACTGGCTACACGAAGACCGATGGCACGAAGCAGGTGCCGTTCACGCGTCTGGAGGAAGTGGCGGCCAAGGCCACAGGCAAGGAACCGTTCGATGCGCCACAGGTGCTGCTCGATGCGATCTCCGCGAAGAACTACGGCGGCCTGGCCGATCGCAAGCTCAAGACGGTTCCGGTGAATTTCCTCTCGGACCTGGACATCACCGGTGGCAACTCGGGCTCGCCCGTGCTCGATGCGCAGGGCAAGCTCGTCGGCCTCGCGTTCGACGGCAACTGGGAGTCCGTGAGCAGCAACTGGGTCTTCGATCCGGCGATGACGCGCATGATCGCGGTCGATCAGCGTTACATGCGCTGGATCATGCAGGAGGTCTTCCCGGCGCCGCAGCTGCTGGCCGAGATGGGCGTGCCGGAGAAGGCGGGGAAGTAGGCTTCGCACACGGCGCAAGCCAGTCGAATGTTCGATGAGAAGCAGTCATCCCGGCGAAGGCCGGGACCCAGGCTGTCTTGTCTTCAGGAGGAAAAGGCGTCATTTCAGCGAAAGCTGAATCCGTCTGGCTCTGCTCTGGTTACGTGAGCCTGGGTCCCGGCCTTCGCCGGGATGACGGTGTAGTGGGACGGCCGGTCTGTCGCTAAAGCGTAATCACCCTTCGGCGATCTCGTAATCGAACGTGTAGTAGTGCTTGCCTTCGACGATGTCGATCTGCATCCGTCCGCGCAGGCCTTCCAGCTCGCCCGTGGCCGAGTCCGGCACCACCGTCAGCGACAGGGTCGGTGCGCCGCGATCGAGCGTGCCGTTGTGTTGGGTGAGGAACGCGCCGCGCAGGCCGTCGAGCGTGCCGTCGATGCGCTCCACCGCCACGTAGGCCGCCGAGCCATCGACCTGCGTGCCGACCGCGAGCATGTGCACGATGCCGGTCGCATCCAGCGCACCATGGAACTGCTTGTCGAAGCGGAAGTGGCCGGCCACCGCGCCGCCGCCCAGATCGAACCCGCCTTCCGGGTTGCGCTTCACGTCGAACTCGCCCTTGACCTGTGCCATCGCCGTCGCTCCATGAGTAGAACGCGCATCGTCCCGCAGGCGCGCGGCGGTTGCCAGTGCAACCGTTGTGCGCCACGGCGCATTTGCTAGGCTGCCGCATTCGGCGCGACGCCTCCGTCGGCCGCCCTCACGGATCCGAACTCATGCGCATTCTGCTTGCACGTCACGGCGAAACGCCCTGGAACGCCGAAGGCCGCTACCAGGGGCAGGAAGACATTCCGCTGTCTGACGTCGGCATCGGGCAGGCGCGCGCGCTGGGCGAGCGCTTGCGCGACGTGCAGATCACGCGTGCCGTGGCCTCGCCGCTGGGTCGTGCGCGGCAGACGGCGGAATTCGCGTTGGGCGATCGCGATCTCCCGCTCACGCTCGATCCGGGCCTGATGGAAATCGCGCACGGCACGTGGGAAGGCCTGCTCGCCACCGAGATCCGCGAACGCGATCCCGAGCGCCTGCAGGCCTGGCGCGACACGCCGCACGAAGTGCTGATGCCCGAAGGCGAATCGCTCCAGCACGTGTTCGACCGCGCCTGGCCCGCCTTCGCGCGCGCCGCCGAGGGCCTTGGCCCGAGCGACACGCTGCTGGTCGTCGCGCACGACGCGGTGAACCGCGTGCTGCTGTGCCACGTCCTTGGCATTCCGTTCGCGAAGCTGTGGACGTTCCGCCAGGCGCCCACGACCATCAACCTGCTGGAAGGCCCCGACGTAGACCACCTCGACGTGGTGCGCCTGAATGATTGCAGCCACCACACGGCGTTCTTCGGCGAAGCGGTGCACCGGGCGCTGTGATGCGTCTTCCAGCGTCGATTGTTCCGGTGCTCGAAGCGGTCGGGCGGTCGCCCGGCACCGCACGCGGTTTGCCGCTGGAATTCTGGCGACATGACGACCATCGCACCTGGATCGACGCCTTCATGGAACTTGCCGCGCAGTTGCAGCAGTCGGATCTGGCCGAGGATGAGTTGCCGCGCGGCTATGGACTGATCGCGCATCTGTTCGACTGGGAAGCGCAGTGCCAATACAGCGGCTGGCACGCGTTTTCAAATCGGGAAGCGGAAGTGGGCCGCATCATCCAGGCCTACGAAGCTGTCGGGCTCGACGGCGAGGCGGCGGCGCTGGGTCGAGCTCTCACCGTGTGGCGCGACTCCGGGGGCGATCACGACGCAACGAGCGCGGCCTATCGCGAGCTCGCGCATCCCTGCAGCGTGGATCTGGACCGCCTGGAATACCTCGCCGCTCATTTCGTCGACCACGCGGACGCACTGTTGTACGAACGGGACGCCTGACGCCTCAGCGGCGGGCTCGAAAAGACCCCGGCCCGCGCGGCAACCGCGATAATGCGCGGATGACCCGCACGCTCCCCGACTGGCTCCAGTACATCGAACGCATCCACCCCCGCTCCATCGACATGGGGCTCGACCGCATCCGCGTGGTCGCGCAGTCGCTGGGGCTGGGCAAGCCGGGCAGGGCGGTGATCACGGTCGGCGGCACGAACGGCAAGGGTTCGACGGTCGCCTTCATCGAGTCGATCGCGCGCGCGGCCGGCTGGAAGGTCGGCGCGTACACATCGCCGCACCTGCTGTCCTACAACGAGCGCGTTCGCATCGACGGCGCCGACGCGTCCGACGACGCGCTGATCGAGGCTTTCGAGGCGATCGAAGCCGCGCGCGGCGACACGCAACTGACGTACTTCGAGTACGGCACGCTCGCCGCGCTGTGGTTGTTCGAGCGCGCGGGGCTCGACCTGGCGATCCTGGAAGTCGGCCTGGGCGGGCGCCTCGACGCAACGAACCTGATCGATGCCGACGTCGCGATCATCACCACGGTGGACCTGGACCACCAGGAGTACCTCGGCGACGACCGCGAGCAGATCGGCGCGGAAAAGGTCGGCATCGCGCGCGCATGGAAGCCGCTGGTGCTGGGCGACGACGATCCGCCCTCGAGCGTGCTCGGTCACGCCTACCGCATCGGCGCGCCGACGTGGCGCATCTCGAACGATTTCTTCTTCAAGGCTCTCCCGTCGTCGCTGGACGCCGACGGCAACGCGTTGCCCGCGCGCTGGCAATGGCGCGAGATCGGCAAGCGCCTGGAACTGCCCGCGCCGCAGCTGGCCGCGCCGGTGCAGCTGCGCAACGCGGCAGTCGCCATCGCCGCGCTGCGTGCGCTGAAGGAACTGCCCAGACCGCTGCCGCGACAGGCGTATTCGGAAGGCATCGCGAACGCGCGTGTCGGCGGCCGGTTGCAGCGGTTCGAACGCGATGGCGTGGAGATCGTCGTCGACGTCGGCCACAACCCACAGGCGGCCCGCGCGCTCGCCGACTGGATTCGCGCCTCGCCCGCGCGTGGGCGCGTGATCGCCGTCTACGCCGCGCTGTCCGACAAGGACGCCGTCGGCGTGGTCGAGGCGATGGCGGCGGTGGTCGACCGCTGGCACCTGGCCGGGCTGCTCGAGGCCGGCCCGCGCGGCGGGGACGTGGACGCGCTCGCGGCGCGTCTGTCCGGCACCGCAGCGGCGGACGGCACGCGGCACGCGGACGTCGCACAGGCGCTGCAGGCCGCCCTTGCGGAAGCGAAGGCGGGCGACCGCGTGCTGGTGTTCGGCTCGTTCCACACCGCGGCGAGCGCGCTGGAGTCGCTCGCCCGCGACTGAACGTGACCGGCATCGAACCGGCCATGACGGATCGCGAGGGTATAATTCGCACGGCGATCCGCCTGCGGTAAACGAGAACCGATGGAACCTGCCCTGAAACAGCGCGTCATCGGTGCGGTCGTGTTGATCGCACTGGCGGTGATCTTCCTGCCGATGCTGATCAAGGGGCCGGCCCCCGAAAGCGGGGCGTCCAATGTCCCGCTCGAACTCCCCAAGGCGCCGGAAGGCGACTTCGAAACCCGCGAACTTCCCCTCGTGAGCCCTGGCCAGGCGCCCAGCGGCGGCGCGGTCGGCATGAACGCCGGCCCCGCGTCCGGCGGCGACGCCGACACGCTCCCGACCGTCGACACCACCGCGACCACGCCGACGGCGTCCGTACAGGGCCCGATGCCGGCCGCGACCGGCGGCGGCAACTTCGCCGTCAGCTTTGGCAGCTACGCGAGCACCGCCGACGCCGATCGCGTCGTGAAGGCGCTGCAGGGCGCGCAGCTGATCGCCTACCAGGAACCCGTGCCGGGCAACGGCCGCACGCTGCACCGCGTGCGCATCGGCCCGTTCGCCACGCAGGCCGAGGCCGAGGCCGCACGCCTCCAGTCCGCACGCGTGCGCAGCGACGTCGGCGCCAAGGTCGTCGTGCTCGACGCCGAATCGGCCGAGCCCGTCGCCAGTGCCTCGCAGCCGGCCCCGACGCCGGGCTCGTCCGTCTCGGCCCCGGTGCCGCTGGCCGAATCGCGCCCCGCTCCGGCCACCGCCGCGCCGCTCTCGCCGGAACCGGCCAAGCCGGCCGCGGCGAAACCCGCCGCCCCGGTCGAGAAGCCGGTCGCCAAGGTCGAAAAGCCCGTCGAGAAGCCCGCGACCCCCGCACCGCAGCCTGCGACCCGCACCAGCGCCCCGGCCGCGTCCGGCACGGGCTTCGCGGTGCAGCTGGGCGCCTTTGGCAGCGCGGCCGAGGCCGACAAGCTGCGCGATCGCGCGCGCGGCGCCGGCTTCAGCGCCTTCGTCGAACAGGTCCGCACCGACAAGGGCGTCCTGAACCGCGTTCGCGTCGGTCCGGTCGCCAGCCGCGACCAAGCCGACCAGCTGAAGGCGCAGGTCGCAGCGAAACTGGGCGTGAGCGGCATTGTCCGCCCGCATCCCTGACCCCATCTGGGCCTTGGATTAGCGCATGGGCGCGATCGACTGGGTCCTGCTGGCGGTGGTCGTGGTATCGGCGCTGTTCGGGCTGATGCGCGGCTTCGTCGGCGTGCTGGCTTCGCTGATCGCCTGGCTGCTGGCCGGGTGGGCGGCGTTCCACTTCGGCGGCGACGTCGGCCTGATGCTCTCCGGCGATGGTGAGATCGGCGCCGGCGAGCTCTTCGGCGGCTACGCGCTGTGCTTCATCGGCGTGCTGGTGGTGGTCGGCCTGGTCGGCTGGCTGGTGCGCAAGCTGGTGCAGTCGGTCGGCCTGTCCGGGCTCGATCGCATGCTCGGCCTGGTGCTCGGCGTGGCGCGCGGTGCGTTCGTCGCCTGCGTGCTGGTGCTGCTGGCCGGATTGACGGCAATGCCGCGCGAGCCGGAATGGCAGCGCTCGCAGGTGGTGCCGGTGTTCGTGCCGGGCGCACAGTGGATGCGCGCGTGGTTGCCCGAGTGGGCCGCCGAGCACGTCGACCTCGACGGTCGCGTGCCGACGGAACATCCGGAACTTCCGCCGGCGTCGCCGGACGCCACGCCGGCGCTGCCGGCACCGGTGAGCGAGGCCTGACGGCCATCGCGATCAGGCGGGCCTTGCGCCCGCGGCAACACACAACTTCACAGCAGGACTCATCACCATGTGCGGCATTCTCGGTATCGTCGGCCACAACGACGTCGCGGCGCAGCTCTACGACGGCCTGACGGTGCTGCAGCATCGCGGCCAGGACGCGGCCGGTATCGCGACGGCGAACGGCAGCAAGCTGCGCGTGCACAAGGGCAACGGCCTGGTCAGCGACGTGTTCGACGAAGGCGCGATGTCGCTGCTGGAAGGCCGCGTCGGCATCGCGCATTGCCGCTATCCCACCGCGGGCAGCGAAGGCTCCGACGAAGCGCAGCCGTTCTACGTGAACTCGCCGTTCGGCATCGCGCTCGCGCACAACGGCAACCTGATCAACACCGACGCGCTTCGCAACGAGGTGTTCGAACAGGACCGCCGCAACGTCAACACCGAATCCGATTCGGAAGTGCTGCTCAACGTCTTCGCGCATGAGCTCGACACGCAGAAGGCACTGACCCCCGACGCCGCGTTCCGCGCGATCGAGGGCGTGAACCGCCGCTGCGTCGGCGGATTCGCGGTGGTGGCGACCGTGCTGGGCCTGGGGCTGGTGGCGTTCCGCGATCCCAACGGCATCCGCCCGCTGGTGCTGGGCAAGCGCAACAGCGGTGGGCAGGACGAATACGCCGTCGCGTCCGAATCCGTCGCGCTGGATCTGCTCGGCTTCGAGCGCGTGCGCGACGTGCGCCCGGGCGAAGGCATCGTCGTCACGCCGCGCGGCGAGCTGTTCACGCGCCAGTGCGCCGAACCGCGCCAGCACACGCCGTGCATCTTCGAATACGTGTACTTCGCGCGCCCGGACTCGATGATGGACGAGGTCTCGGTGCACAAGGCGCGCATGCGCATGGGCCAGAAGCTCGGCGAGAAGATCCTGCGCCTGCGTCCGGACCACGACATCGACACTGTCATTCCGATTCCCGACACCTCGCGCGATGCGGCGCTGGAAATCGCGAACGTCATCGGCGTGAAGTATCGCGAGGGGTTCATCAAGAACCGCTACGTCGGCCGCACCTTCATCATGCCGGGGCAGGGCGAGCGCGCGAAGTCCGTGCGCCGCAAGCTCAATCCGATCCCGCTGGAATTCCGCAACCGCGTCGTGCTGCTGGTCGACGACTCCATCGTGCGCGGCACGACGTCGAAGCAGATCGTGCAGATGGCGCGCGATGCCGGTGCGCGCAAGGTGTATCTCGCCTCCGCCGCGCCCGCCGTGCGCTATCCGAACGTGTACGGCATCGACATGCCGTCGGCCGAGGAGCTCGTCGCGCACGGCCGCACGGACGAGGAAGTCGAGAAGCTCCTCGGCGCCGACTGGCTGATCTACCAGGACCTGTCGGACCTGGAGGAAGCCGTGTCGGGCCCGAAGCAGCGCATCAACGACTTCGATTCGTCGTGCTTCAACGGCGAATACGTCACCGGCATCGAGCCGGGTTATTTCGAGCGCATCCAGCAGCTGCGTTCGGACGAAGCGAAGAAGACGCGGAGGGCGTGACGTGCGCGAACTGCAGAAGGCGCTGATTCCCGACGACGAGAACGGCGACGTGCTGCGTCGCATGCTCGACGACGGCGACGACCTGACGCTCGCGCGGCCGATCGACTTCTTCCACGTTTTCGCGGAAGAGTCGGACGCGCAGGACTTCTTCGCCGCCGCAGCGGCGCGGCCGGAGCTCGCGGTCGAAGGTCCGGATTTCGACGACGACGACGGCATCTGGGAAGTCACGGCGACGCGCGTGATGGCGCCGGAGCACAAGGCGATCACCGCGCTGGAAGCCGAACTGACCGAACTGGCGGCGCAATATCGCGGCTATCCGGACGGCTGGGGCTGCGATCCGGCCACGACCGCGCACTGACGTGTCCGCTTCGCTGTTCGACGCCGCGCGTGCCTGCCTCGACGCAGTCACGCCGGAGGCGAAGATCGCGGCTACCTTCGCTGCCGCCGAGGCGTTTTCGCGCGGCGAACTGACGATTCCCGACGACGCGCCAGCGCCGGAAGCGATCCGCATGCCGGGACGTCCGGAACGTCCGCTGCTCGTGCATCCACGCGACCTGCCGCGACGCGGCTTCGGCAGCAACGAGGGACGCGCCGCGTTCATCCACGCGATCGCGCACATCGAATTCAACGCGATCGATCTGGCGTGGGACGCCGCGTACCGGTTTCGCGGGATGCCGCGCGAGTTCTACGCCGACTGGGTAAGCGTCGCGAACGATGAGGCGCGGCACTTCAACCTGCTGCGCGCGCGCCTGCGCGAGTTCGGCCATGACTACGGCGATTTCGACGCGCACAACGGCCTGTGGGAAATGGCCGAGAAGACCGCGCACGACGGCCTCGCGCGCATGGCGCTGGTGCCGCGCGTGCTGGAAGCGCGCGGGCTCGATGTCACGCCTGGGATGATCGTGAAGCTGCGCGCGATGGGCGACGAAGCGACGGTCGCGATCCTGGAGACCATCCTGCGCGAGGAAGTGGCGCACGTGGCCGCCGGTTCGCGCTGGTACCGCTGGTATTGCGAGCGCGCCGGCGTGGATCCCGTGCCACGCTTCCGCGAACTGCTGGCCGAGTACGCACGCGCCGTGCTGTACGGCCCGTTCAACCACGAGGCGCGCAGCGCGGCGGGATTCGGGCCGGAGGAGCTGGAGGCGCTGGAAAAGCTGGCGGGTTAAGCAGCCGCTGACCAACCCGTCATGCCGGCGAAAGCCGGGACCTAGGCCGTCAAACGTTCAGACGCGCGTCATTCCAGAGCGAAAGCTGGAATCCATTGGTCCGGATCTTGTTGCACGAACATCGCAGTGCTGTGCGGCAATGCAAGCTCGATGCTCCTGCTTCGTTGCCCCTCACCCCAACCCCTCTCCCGCAGGGAGAGGGGCTTCACGGCATCGACAACCCACACAACTCGAACCCCTTGCGCGTCACGCGCAGCACCGAGCCGTGGTCGTACCAGTCGCCAAGCACGATGCGCTCGCACGGGCGGCCTTCGACCATGAGTTCATGCACGGCCGGGCGGTGCGTGTGGCCGTGCACGATGCGCTCGATACCGTAGCGGCCGAACGTGCTGTCCACCGTCTGCGGCGACACATCGGTGATCGTTTCCATCGTGCCCTGCTGCTTCAGGCCGCTCTGGTGCGCACGGCTCGCCGCGCGGGCCTGCTGTGCGAACGCGATGCGCGCCGGCAGCGGCTGGGCGAGGAACTGCGCCTGCCACTTCGGATCGCGCGTCTGCGCGCGGAACTGCTGGTAGGCCACATCGTCGGTGCACAGCGTGTCGCCGTGCATGATCAACGTGGGTTCGCCGTAGAGCATCACCACCGACGGATCGGGCAGGATGCGCATGCCGGCGCGACGGGCGAAGTCCTCGCCGACCAGGAAATCGCGGTTGCCGCGGATGAAGTACACCGGCACGCCCGAAGCGTGCAGCGCGTGCAGCTCGCTCGCCACGAACGCGCCCGTTTCGGACGGATCGTCATCGCCCACCCACGCTTCGAACAGGTCGCCCAGGATGTACAGCGCGTCCGCGTGGCGCGCCTCGGCGCGGATGAACTGGCCGAACAGTTCGGTGATCCGGGGACGCTCGGCGTCGAGATGGAGGTCGGAGATGAAAAGGGTCGCCATGGGGGGATTCTAGGGCCTTGCGCGCCGGATCCGGCCGCATCGCGCCCGCTCCGGTAAAATCGCCGGTTTCCGCCGTTCCGAGTCGCCCGCATGAGCTGCCGCACCCGTTTCGCCCCCAGTCCCACCGGCTACCTGCACATCGGCGGCGCCCGCACGGCGCTGTACTGCTGGCTGGAGGCGCGCCGTCGCGACGGCGAGTTCGTCCTGCGCATCGAGGACACCGATCGCGAACGCAGCACGCAGGCGGCCATCGACGCGATCCTGCAGGCGATGGAGTGGCTCGGGCTGTCCTACGACGAAGGCCCGATTTACCAGACGCAGCGCCTGGAGCGTTACCGCGCGGTCGCCGAGCAGATGGTCGCCGCCGGCACCGCGTACTACGCCTACGAGACGAAGGAAGAGCTGGAAGCCATGCGCGAGAAGGCCATGGCCGCCGGCGACAAGCCGCGCTACAACGGCGCGTACCGCGATCGCAACGAAGGCTATCGCGACGATCCCAACCGCGTGATCCGTTTCAAGAACCCCGTCGACGGCGTGGTGAGCTGGGACGACAAGGTCAAGGGCACGATCGAGTTCGCCAACAGCGAGCTGGACGACCTGGTGATCTTCCGCTCCGACGGTTACCCGACCTACAACTTCGCCGTGGTCGTCGACGACCTGGACATGGGCATCACCGACGTCGTGCGCGGCGACGACCACGTCAACAACACGCCGCGGCAGATCAACATCTACCGCGCGCTCGGTGCCACCGTGCCGCATTTCGCGCACCTGCCGATGATCCTGGACCCGGAAGGCGCCAAGCTTTCCAAGCGTACCGGCGCGGCCGACGTCATGCAGTACCGCGAGATGGGTTACCTGCCGCACGCGCTGCTGAACTACCTCGTGCGCCTGGGCTGGTCGCATGGCGACCAGGAGATCTTCTCCATCGCGCAGATGACCGAGCTGTTCGACCTGAAGGACGTGAACGCCAAGGCCTCGCGCATGGATCCGGCGAAGCTCGGCTGGCTCAACCAGCAATACCTGAAGAACGACGATCCGAACGACGTCGCCAAGCACTTGGAATGGCACCTGCACGCGCAGGGCCTCGACACGGCGAAGGGCCCGGCGCCGGCCGACATCGTGATCGCGCTTCGCGACCGCGTGCAGACGCTCAAGGAAATGGCCGAGCGCGCGGCCGTCTGGTTTGGCCCGCTCACGCAGTACGACGACGCGGCGGTCGCCAAGCACCTGACCGCCGCCGCCCGTGCGCCGCTGGCCGATGCGCGCGAGCGCCTTGCCGCGCTGCCGCAGTGGAGCGCCGATGCGGTCTCGCAGGCGCTGCACGCCACCGCCGAGGCGCTGGGCATCGGCATGGGCAAGGTGGCGCAGCCGATGCGCGTGGCGATCACCGGCACGCAGGTATCGCCGGACATCTCGCACACCGTGTACCTGGCGGGGCAGGCCGAGGCGCTGGCGCGCATCGACGCGGCCCTTGCAAAAGTGCCGGCCGGCGCCTAAATCCTGAGTATCCCGACACGGGCCGCGCCATGAGCCACGACCACGCCTGCACCGACCCGACGCACCACGTGCACGATGGCGACGCCTTCGTGCTCGAGGTCGAGCGTGCGTGCGAAGCGCGCGGCCTGCGCCTGACGCCGATCCGCGCCCACGCGCTGCGCCTGATCGCCGACGCCGGCCGCCCGGTAAAGGCGTACGAACTGCTCGACCAGATGAAGGCCACGCACGACGCCGCGGCGCCGCCGACGGTGTATCGCGCGCTGGATTTCCTGCTCGAACACGGCTTCATCCACAAGCTCGCGTCGATCAACGCCTTCGTCGGCTGCCATCATCCGGGTTCCGCGCAGCACGCCGTGCCGTTCCTCATCTGCGACCGCTGCCAGTCCGCGACGGAGCTGGAGGACGAGCGCATCGTCGACACGCTCGACCGTCGCGCGCGCGAGCTCGGATTCACCCCGCAGGCGCAGACGCTGGAAGTGCACGGCGTCTGCGCGGCCTGCGCCAGGGCCGACGCGGCCTGATGCTCTGCGCCGCGACGGCCTGGCCGCGGCGCTTCGAACCTAGAGATACGTGCGCGTGAACAGTTTCAGTTCACGCGCCTCGATTCCGGCTTCGCGTCGCGTGGCGACGAAATAGTCCAGCAGCTCCGCACGCGTGGATGCAGGAATGTCGAGCGTCTGCTCGGTCGAGGTGCGCGGTGCTTCATCTCCTGCTGCGACCCGGGAGCCCGGCCGCGGACTGCCCGTGGATCCAACGAGTGCGCCCTTGAAGCGCAGCAAACCTGTCGTCGATTGCGCATGCGCGGACTGGCCCGCGGCCAGCAACGCCGCGGCGATGGAAAGCGAAATGACGGCTCTCATCTTCGAATCCCCTGAAGCGCGGCACAGTGCCGCAGCCGCATTCTGCGAAAAAGTCTCAGTCGATAGAACGCGGAAAGACTGAGAAAAAATCGCATTGCTTCAGATATTCGCGAGTGATAAGCGGCGCGCCGCTCAGATCACCCGACGCTGGGCCGCCGTCGCTTCATCGCCGGTGTTCGGCGTTCCGGTGGGCTCGATCAGCATCAGGTGCGCCTCGTCGATCGCCACCGGGCGATGC
Organism: Lysobacter soli; assembly: GCF_003382285.1. Taxonomy (GTDB): domain Bacteria; phylum Pseudomonadota; class Gammaproteobacteria; order Xanthomonadales; family Xanthomonadaceae; genus Lysobacter_J; species Lysobacter_J soli. Next base: position 719,305 of record NZ_QTJR01000001.1, on the reverse strand, counting down.
TCCACGCCGCGCGGAACGACGAACAGCTCGCCCGGGCCGAGTTCGACCGCGCCGTCGCGCAGTTCGATGCGGATGCGCCCGTGCAGCACGAGGAACAGGTCGTCGCTGTCGGCGTGCGAATGCCACACGAATTCGCCCTTCACCTTCACCACCATGATGTCGTGGCCGTTGAAGGTGGCCACCGTGCGCGGCTGCCAGTGCTCGTCGAACGTGGCGAGTTTCGCGGCCAGGTTGATCGGAACGTGCGTCGTCATGTCGGCTGCGCCTGCGGTCGTGCGCGAACCGGCGTCGGCGCGGATTCGCGGATGGGAAGGTTGGCGGCGGCGGCGATGAGCGCCAGCGCCATGTCGGCGTACCACATCCAGCTGTAGTCGCCGAAGCGCTCCAGCACCAGGCCGCCGACCCACGCGCCAAAGAAGCCGCCGAGCTGGTGCGAGAGCAGGGTGAGGCCGAACAGCGTGCCGAGATAGCGCGGCCCGAAGAGTTTGCCGACAAGACCAGCCGTCGGCGGCACCGTCGCGAGCCAGGTCAGGCCCAGCGCTGCGGAGAACAGGAAGAACGTCAGCGGCGTGGGCGGCGAGATGAGGTAGATCGCGATCAGCACCGCGCGGCTCGCGTACATCGCCGCAAGCAGGTACTTCATGCGGAAGCGCTGCCCGAGCCAGCCGGCGCCCAGGCTGCCGGCGACGTTGAACAGGCCGATCAGCGCCAGCGACACGGCCGACACGCTCGCAGGCAAGCCGCACAGCGCGATCTCGCCCGGCAGGTGCGTCACGAGGAACGCGATGTGCACCCCGCAGGTGAAAAAGCCCAGGTGCAGCATCCAGTAGCTGCGATCGCGCACGGCGATGCTCAGTTGCTCGCGCAGGCCGATACCGGGTGCCGTGCTTGTCGGCGTCGCATTCGTAGCCGTCTGCGGGGTGGCCGCCGCGCGTCGACGCAGCGGCCAGGCGAGCGGCAGTGTCGCCAGCGCAGAGGCGGCGAGGGTGAACATCGCCACGCCCCATCCGGCGACGCTGATCACCGCCTGCACCAGCGGAGCGAACAGGAACTGGCCGAACGATCCGCCCGCGTTGATCACGCCCGCGGCCATCGAGCGCTTTTCGGCCGGCATGTGCTGCGCGGTGGCGCCGATGAGGATCGAGAAACTGCCCGCGCCGGCGCCCGCCGCGCTCAGCACGCCGAGCGTCAGCAGCACGCCCCATTCGGACGCGAGCGCCGGCGCCAGCGCCATGCCGGCCGCGAGCAGCAGTCCGCCGAAGACGAGCACGCGTCCGGGCCCGCGCTGGTCGGCAATCGCGCCGAACACCGGCTGCACGGCGCCCCAGACGAACTGCCCGATCGCCAGCGCGAAGCTGATCTGCGCGACGGTGAGGCCGGTGCTCTGGCCGATCGGCGCGACGAACAGGCCCATCGACTGCCGGACGCCCATGGTGATCATCAGCATCGCCGTGGCGGCGAGCACCAGCGGCCAGTAGCGCGTCGCGGGATGGGGCGCGTCGGCGGAAAGCGGGGTGGTCATTCCAGTTCCATCCGCGCCATTGCGCGATCGAGGTGGGTGTGCAGCGCATTCACGCCGGCGGCGCCCAGACGCGCGTCGATCTCGTCCTGCGCCTTGCGCCACAGCGGCTGCGCGCGTGCGAGCACGCGCCTGCCCGCGGGTTTGACGCGCACGAGCTTCGCGCGCGCGTCGTCTTCGCTGCTGGCCAGTTCGATCCAGCCCGCGGCGGCGAGGGGCTTGAGGTCGCGGCTGAGCGTCGTGCGGTCCATGCCTATTTCGCGCGCCAGGGCCCCCACCGTCTGCGGCGTGCGCGCGGCGCGACGCAGGATCGAATACTGGTTGAGATTAAGGCCGGACGCGGCGAGTTCGCGGTCGTAGCGCTGCGTGACCAGGCGCGAAAGCTTGCGCAACCGGAAGCAGGTGCAAAGGCTGGCGGGGAGGGCGGTGTCGGGCATAAGCGTGTATATACACCTATTTCAGGAAAAGAAAAGCGCCGCGGGTGAGGCGGCGCTTTCCGGTTGGCCGGAGCCCGATTCAGCGTGTCAGAAGAACGCGCGCACCCCGAAGGCCACGCCGCGGCCCGGCAGCGGTGCGACGTCCTTTAGGAAGGACGTGTGCACCCGGGCTTCTTCGTCCAGCAGGTTGCTGCCGTCGAGGAACACTTCCCACGCGTTGCCGTGGGCCGTGTCCTGGTGCCATGCGACGTGCCCGTCGACGAGCGTGTAGCCCGGAGTCGGGGTTTCGTACGTGGCGACATCGTCCTGCTTCGCGTACCGCGTCGCACCGAGCGAGGCGCGCCAGTTGCCGAGTTCCCAGCTCACTTCGCCACCGACGCGGTGCGGCGCGATGCGCGGCAGGTTGCCGCCGCGCGCGAGTTCTGCCGTGTAGTCGTGCGAGTGATCGCCATGCGGCACCGCGAAGGCGACTTCGCGCGTACCGCTGCCGGTGAGTTCGGCGCGCACCATGTCGCCGAACACGCGCAGGTTCCACAGGCCGCTGTCGTTGTCGGCAAAGTTCCAGTTCACTTCCGCCTCGGCGCCGTTGAAGCGCGCGTCGTCCTGCGTCCACAGGCGCACGGGATTTCCGTCCTCGACCACGCCGGTGTCGGCCAGGTAGATGAAGTCGTCGTATTTCACGTGGTAGATCGATGCGCTCGCCTTGAACGGACCGCCGTGCCAGTGCAGGCCGATTTCCGCACGATTGGCGGTTTCCTCGTCCATCAGCGGCGAGCCGAGTTCGACGCTGCTGGTCGCCACGTGCACGCCGTTGGAATACAGCTCTTCCGCCGTCGGCGCGCGCTGCGCGCGGTCCAGGCCGAAGGAGAGGTGGTAGGCCTCGTTGATGTCCCACTTGAACGCCGCCGACAGGCTGGTGGTGTGGAAATCGCGATCGGGACCAATCGCTTCGGCTTCGTTGACGTCGATCTTGTTGCGATCCACGCGCGCGCCGACTTCGGTCTTCACCGGGCCGAAGTCGCGCTGCCCCAGCCAGAACAGGCCGGCGTCATTGCCCTTCGACGCCGGCACGAAGGCCTCCTCGCCGATCGCCTCGAAATCGCGCTTGCCCCACTGCACGCCGACCGCGCCATCCCAGCCGAACAGCGGCTTGTGCACGAGTTCCACGCGCGCCTCGGTGCTGGTGTTGTCGAAGACGGTGCCGGTTTCCTCACCCTCGTATTCGGTGTGCGTGTATTCGGTGCGCGCGACCTTCGCACGCAGCGACTTGAACGCGCCGAAATCGTCGAGCCCGCCGCGCACCTCGTAGCGATGCTGCGTCATGCCGATGGTGACGGGGCCTTCTTCTTCGTGCGCTTCTTCCTCTTCGCCTTCATGCGCGTGGTCGTCGCCGTGCTCGTGGGCGCCGGCGGGCACGCCGTAGCGCGTGTCGAACAGGCTCGCGCCCACGCCGAGGAAGCCGCGATCGCCGATCCAGCTCACGCCCAGTGCGCCGCTGTCGGTGCGAACGAAGCTGTTGGGCAGCGTGCCTTTGGTGGCCGGATCCGGCGTTTCGCCTTCCTCTTCCATCAGGCGACGGCTTTCGGAATAGCCGGGGATGTCGTAGTCGCCGGTCTCGCGATGCAGCGCGTCGGCGTGGAAGACGAAGTTGCCCGACGCGGACGTGCCGTCCATGCGGAACATGCCGGTGCGCTCGTCGTTGACGGTGTTGCCGCGCAGTTCGGCGCGGCCCTGCAGGGGTTCGTCGGTGACCGCTTCGGGGATGCGGCCGTCGATGACGTTCACCGCGCCGCCGATCGCGCCGCTGCCGTAGAGCAGGGTGGCCGGGCCCTTGAGCACCTCGATCTGGTCGGCCAGGAACGGCTCGATGCTGACCGCATGGTCGACGCTGACGGTGGAGACGTCGCCCGAACCCAAGCCGTCGCTCAGGACCTGCACGCGCGCGCCGTCGAAACCACGGACGATCGGCCGACCGACGCCGGGACCGAAGTAGGACGACTGCACGCCGGGAAGTTTCCCAACGGTCTCGCCCAGGGAGTTCGACTTGACCCGATCGAGCTTCTCGCCGGCGAGGACGTCGACCGGACGGACAAGGTCCTCGGCGGTGCCGACCAGCGGGGTCGCCTTCACTTCGACGCCGCTCAAGTCCTTGGGCTGGTGGTCATGGCCCTGGTCGTCGGCCTGCGCGGCCAGGGGGAGGGCCGCGGCGAGGGCGAGGACGAGCGGGAGGCGGCGATTCAGCAGGCGCTTTGACATCGGTGGGGGTAAAGTAGGTGGCTGAAGTTGCGTAATGTTATATTATAACGAAGTCGCATCGACCACCCTCCCGAAAGTCATGCCCCCCATTCGTCCCCGCAGCCTGCTCGATCGCATCGGTGCCACCGGCTCGTTGCTGTGCGCGATCCACTGCGCGCTGCTTCCGCTGGTGATCGCCGTGCTGCCGTCGCTGGGCGTCGCCGCGTGGCTGGGCTCGGGCTTCGAAGAGGGCTTCGTGTTGTTCGCCACCGCGCTCGGGTTGTTCAGCGTGGCCCGGGGCTACCGGCGCCACCACGCCGTGCAGGCGCTTTCGCTGATGGTTCCGGGCCTGGCCATCCTGTGGTTCGGCGTGCTGTACCAGCCGCTGCACCAGAGCGTGATCCCGCATGCGCTCGCGATGACCTTCGGCGGCACGCTCGTCGGCCTGGCGCACCTGGCGAACCTGCGGCTGAACCATCTGCACGTGCACGACGCCTCCTGCGCGCATTAGCGCGTCGATCGGATGCTGCGCATCCGATCGATCCCGAAACTTGCTGCGCAAGTTCGCGGGCCAGAGGCGATCCGCTCTTCCGATCTCCGCCCTGCCGGGCGCCCCCTTACCAAGGGGGCTTGAGCCCAGAAGGCTAGAGGGCCCGGCGCCCGTGCTAGACTTCGCGACCTCGCGCGAACGCGATCTACGTAACCCCGCACCCCGGTGCGGATCTGAACAGTTTCAGGAGCACATCATGGGCAAGGGCGACCGCAAGACTGCCAAGGGCAAGCGTTACAACTCCAGCTACGGCAACGCCCGCAGCAAGGCCACGACCAAGGCCGCCGGCACTGCCGCTGCCCCGGTCGCGAAGAAGGCGACCAAGACCGTGGCCAAGGCCCCGGCCGCCAAGAAGGTCGCGGTGAAGAAGGCCGCTTCCAAGGAGTAAGCGCCCCGGCGCCCGCTCCGGACCTCGGGTCCGAAAGCAGAAAGCCCCGCCTTGGCGGGGCTTTTGTTTTTCTGCGAAATGAGAAGGGCGATCAGCGCCTGGCCGCCTTCTCCACTTCGCCCCAGACGCGCAGCAGGTTGCCGCCCAGGATCTTGCGGATGTCCGCGTCCGAATGGCCCCGCTTCTGCAGGCCTTCGACCAGGTTCGGATAGTCGGCGACCGAGCGCAGCCCCACCGGGAGGTTGCCGCTCACGCCATCGAAGTCCGACCCGATGCCGACGTGGTCCACGCCGAGCAGCTTTACCGCGTAGTCGATCTGGTCCAGCACCGCGTCGATGTGCACCACCGGCACCGGATGCGCGTCCTTCCACGCCTTCTCGAATTCGTCCTTGGACTTCTGCGGCTTGCCGGCGGCGGCGAGCTTCGCGTTCTCCTCCTCGAGCGCGGCCTCCGCGGCGAAGTAGGCCTGCATGTCGGACGCGGCCTTCGCGCTGACGAAGCCCGTGCCGAACACCAGCTGCACCACGCCGCCTTCCTTCGCCACCGCCAGCGCCAGCTCGTCGCTGATGTTGCGTTCGAAGCCCGGCGTGAAATGGCGCATGCCCGAATGGCTGGCGATCACCGGCACGTCGGTGATGCGCAGCACGTCGCGGATGGCGTCGTCGGAAATATGCGACACGTCGACCATGATGCCCAGACGGTTCATTTCGGCGACGACCTGCTCGCCGAACGGGCTCAGGCCGCCCCACTTCTTCTTCTGCGCGTAGGACGAATCGGCGATGCGGTTGTTCGCGCTGTGGGCGAGGGTGATGTAGCGCACGCCGCGCGCGTGGAAACCCGCGAGCTTCGACAGGTCGTCGCCGATCGGCGCGCCGTTTTCCATGCCCGGCGTCAGCAGCACGCGGCCGCCCTTGCGCAGCTTCTCGACGTCGCCGGGCGAACGCAGGATCGCGAACTTGTCCGGATGGCGGCCGACCATCGCTTCGACCGCGTCGATCTGCGTGTTCGCCGTCTGCCACGCGGTGCCGGCGGCGTCCTCTTCGGGCGAGGTGTAGATCGACATGAACGCCACGCCCAGGCCGCCTTCGCGCGCGCGCGGGTAGTCGAACTCCTTCGTCGGCGCGGACACACCCAGGTCGTCCCAGTGCGACAGCAGTTCGCTGGGCGCGTCGATATGCGTGTCTACGACGATCGCGTCCTGCGCGAGTTTGCGCGCCGCGTCGGTCGCGGCGGATGCGGAGGTGGCGGCCATCGACAGCGACAGGCCCAGAACGGCGTAACGCAAGCGCATGTTTTCTCCCCGGTTGTATTCGTCGAATCGGATCAGGTAACGCGATGGCCGCCGGCGTGCACGGACTGCGCGAGGCGACCGCCCAGCCAGTAACACAGTTCGGCCGGATGCTGGATGTTCCACAGCACGAAGTCGGCGCGGGCGCCCACGCGCAGCACGCCGCGATCGTGCAGGCCCAGTGCGCGTGCGGCGTTCACCGTCGCGCCGCGCAGCGCCTCTTCGGGCGAGAGCCGGAAATGCGTGCACGCCAGCTGCATCGCATGGCGCAGCGATTGCAGCGGCGACGTGCCGGGATTGCAGTCGGTCGCCACGGCCATCGGCACGCCGTGCGCGCGGAACGCCTCCAGCGGCGGCAACGCGGTTTCGCGCAGCACGTGGAAAGCGCCCGGCAACAGCACCGCGACGGTGCCGGCCTGCGCCATCGCGCGCACGCTGTCCTCGCTGGTGTGTTCGACATGGTCGGCTGAGAGTCCGTCGAACGCCGCCGCGAGCGCGCCGCCACCCAGGTCGCTGAGCTGGTCGGCGTGCAGCTTCACCGGAAGGCCGAGCGCACGCGCGGCTTCGAACATCCGTCGCGTCTGCTCCGGCGTGAAGCCGATGCCTTCGCAGAACGCGTCGACCGCATCGACGAGCCCCTCGGCGTGCAGCTTCGGCAACCATTCGATCGCCGCGTCGATGTAGTCGTCGGCGCGGCCGGCGTATTCCGGCGGCAGCGCGTGCGCGGCGAGGTAGGTCGTGCGCACGCCGATGCCGAGCTGTTCCAGCCGGCGCGCGACGCGCAGCATCTTGCGTTCGTTGTCGAAGTCCAGCCCGTAGCCGGACTTGATCTCCACCGTGGTCGCACCGTCGCTGATCAGCGCATGCGCGCGCGGCAGCGACTGGCGCAGCAGTTCGCCTTCGTCCGCGGCGCGCGTGGCGCGCACGGTCGACAGGATGCCGCCGCCGGAACGCGCGATGTCCTCGTAGCTCGCGCCGAGCAGGCGCAGCTCGAACTCGCGCGCGCGATCGCCGGCGAAGACCAGGTGCGTGTGGCAGTCGACCAGGCCGGGCGTGATCCAGCCCTTGGCCTCGATCACTTCGCGCGCCAGGCGCTGGGGCGCGTCGGGCAGGCCCGAGCGTGGACCGACGTAGGCCAGCGCTCCGTCCTTCCACGCCAGCGCGCCGTCGAGGATGTCCGCGTAACCGGCGGGCGCATCGAGCGTGGCGAGCGAAGCGCCGAGGATCAGTCCGTCCCAGGCCGTATGCGCGTTGGAGGTCATGGGGGTCGATTCTAGCGGCCTGTCCGGTCCCTGCGGGGCCATCGCCACGACCGTCCATGCGGGCGACAATGCCGGCATGAAGACCCTCGACGCCGAGATGCTCTGGACTCCCGACGGCTGGCATTCCGACGCCGGCTTCGACATCGACGACCATGGGCGCATCCGCGCGCGGGCGGTTGCCGAGCCGACCGCCAGCGCCAGCTGGATCGTGCCCGGCGTGGCGAACCTGCATTCGCATGCGTTCCAGCGCGCCATGGCCGGGCTGGCGGAACGCCAGACCAACCCGTCGGACTCCTTCTGGACCTGGCGCGAAACCATGTACCGCTTCGCCGCGCGCTTCACGCCCGACCTGCTGCGGGCGGTGGCAACGCAGCTCTACGCGGAGATGCTCGAAGCCGGCTTCACGACGGTGTGCGAGTTCCATTACCTGCACCACGCGCCCGATGGCCGCCCGTACGACGATCCGGCGGCGATGTCGCGCGCGCTGATAGCCGCCGCGCGCGATGCCGGCATCCGCCTCACGCTGCTACCGGTGCTGTACATGACCGGCGGTTTCGACGGACGCGCGCTGGGCGAACGCCAGCGCCGCTTCGGCCACGACGTCGATGCCTACCTGCGCCTGATCGACACGCTCTGCGAGGACGCCGATCCGATGCTGCACGTCGGCTGCGCGCTGCACAGCCTGCGCGCCGTGCCGCCGGACGCGATGCGGGCCGTGCTCGATGCGCTGCCGCCGTCGATGCCGGTGCACATCCACATCGCCGAGCAGGTCGGCGAAGTGCAGGACAGCCTCGCGCTGCGCAACGCGCGCCCGGTGGAATGGCTGCTCGACAACGCGAATGTCGACGCGCGCTGGACGCTGGTGCACGCCACGCACCTCACGCCGGCTGAATCGCAGGGCATCGCGCGCAGCGGCGCGACGGTGGCGATCTGTCCGACGACCGAAGCCAACCTCGGCGACGGCCTGTTCCCGCTGCGCGAATACCTCGATGCCGGCGGTCGATGGGGCATCGGTTCGGATTCGCACATCTCCGTGTCGCCGGTGGAGGAACTGCGCTGGCTCGAATACGGCCAGCGGTTGTTCACGCGCCATCGCAACATCGCCGTGCGGCCGCACTCGCCGAGCGTCGGCGAAACGCTGCTGCACGACGTTTCGCAGAGCGCGCGTTTCTCCAGCGGGCACGCGATCGGCACGTTCGCGACAGGCGAATACGCCGATGCCGTGGTGCTCGACACGGATGCGCCGGCGCTGTTCGGCCTGACGCAAGACGATGCGATCGATCGCTGGATCTTCAGCGGGAACCGGCCGCTGGTGCGCGACGTGTACGTCGGCGGGCGGCGCGTGGTGGAGAACGGCCACCATCTGCAACGCACCGCGATCTCGCAGCGTTATCGCGAGGCGATGGTCGCGCTGATGCGCGAATAGCGCACAGTCATTCTCAGCCGAACAGATCCACCGCGGCCGGCAACGCGCCTTCCATCCGCAGCAGGAATTCCTTCGTCGGCAGGCCGCCGCCGAAGCCGGTCAGGCTGCCGTCGCTGCCGATCACGCGATGGCAGGGCAACACGATGGGTAGCGGATTGCGGCCGTTCGCCGCGCCGACCGCACGCATCGCCGATGGCTTGCCGACACGTTGCGCCAGTTGCGCGTAGCTGATCGTCTCGCCGTACGGAATCGACGCCAGCGTGTGCCACACACCGAGCTGGAACTCCGTACCGCGCGGTGCGAGCGGAAGATCGAAGTCGCGTCGTCCGCCGTCGAAATACTCGCCCAGCTGCGCCGCCGTCATGCGGATGAACTCGCACTCGCGCGCTTCCCACGCATCGCACCGCGACATGGGGTGGCGCGGGTTCTGGAATTCGATCAGGTGCAGCCCGTCGTCGCTCGCGGCGATGAGCAGCGGCCCGACGGGGCTGGGCACGGTGGCGTAACGGATCATGCGGTGGCGTCCGCGCCGGTTGTGCGCGCGATTCCGCGCCTGGAGCGCGTCGGCTTCGCGGCCTTTGCGACGGGCGCCGGCACCGAATCGCGCCACAGGTGGATCACCGCGTAGCCGCGCCACGGCCGCCATGCTTCGGCACGCGCGGCGAGCGCTTTCGGCGCCATGCGCGTGCCGTCGGCGGGAAGCGCTTTCTGCAGCACGAGATCTTCGACGGGAAACGCATCGGGATGCCCGAGCGCGCGCAGCGCGATGTACTGCGCCGTCCACGGCCCGATGCCGGGCAACGCGACCCAGCGCGACACGAAGTCGTCCAGCGTGCGTTCCGGCCGAAAATCGACGCGGCCGTCGAGCAGCGCCTGCGCGACCCCACGTACGGTCTGCGCACGCGAGCGGATCAGACCGATGGATTCCAGGTCCGCATCGACGAGTTTTTCAGGCGTCGGAAACAGATGCGCGAGCGCGTCCGCGACCCGCGCGTCCGCGAACGGCTGCGGCAGCGGCTGTCCGTACTTCTGCGCGAGGCGCGAGGCGAGGGTGCGTGCAGCGGCGACGCTGACCTGCTGGCCGATGATCGCGCGCACCGCGATCTCGAAGCCGTCCCATCCGCTGGGCAGGCGCAGGCCCGGGCGTTGCGCGAGCAGGGGCTTGAAGCGCGCGTCTTTCGACAACGTGTCGGCAATCGCCTGCGGATCGGCGTCCAGGTCGAACATGCGGCGCAGGCGCTGCACGATGTCCAGCAGGTTCGACGAGGCGGCGCCGTGCAGTTCGAGCTTAAGCGCATGCGCGCCTGCGTTCCCGCCGTTAGGCCATGCGCTGACGCGCAACCAGCCGGGGCGATCGACGGGGCCGATCACGCGCGCGTAGCTTTCATCGTCGACGAACTCGACGCCGGGCAGGGCGCGGCCGCGCAGGAAATCGAGCATCGCCGCGAAGTCGTACGGCGGGCGATAGCCCAGTCGCAGCGTGAGCACGTCGCCGGCCTCGCGCGCCTCGCTTCGACCCTTGCGAAGATCGCGCGGCGCCATGCGATACGCCGTGCGGAATGCATCGTTGAAACGGCGAAGACTGGTGAAGCCCGAGGCGAGCGCGATCTGCGTGATCGGCAGGTCGGTTTCGGTCAGCAGCTGCTTGGCGAACAGCAACCGGCGCGTGCCGTGCACGCCCATCGGCGCGACGCCCACGCGTTCGACGAAGAGGCGGCGCAGCTGGCGTTCGCCGATGCCGACGCGCTCGGCCAGCGCAGCCAGCGGTTGCTCGGCCAGCGCGCCGTCGTCGATCAGCTTCAACGCGCGCGCGATGGCCGCGTCGCCGCGCCGCCAGCTGCCGTCGTCCGGCGACAGCTCCGGCCGGCAGCGCAGGCACGGCCGGTAACCCGCCGCTTCGGCCGCCGCGGCGTGGCGGAAATACACCACGCGCCTGGCCGTCACCGCCGGGCACACCGGGCGGCAATAGATGCGCGTGCTGAGCACCGCCGTGAAGAACAGGCCGTCGAAGCGCGGATCGCGCGTGCGACGGGCCTGTTCGCACACGTGGAAGGCGGGCAGGGTGTCGGCGTGGACGTGGGCGGGCTCGGACATGGCCGCAGGCTAGCACCGCGCGATCGCGAGGACTGGCCGGATTCGGACATGAACGTGGAGCGCTTCCGAGAGCCGCTCCGGCCGCACGAACGAGCGCGATCAGTGCTCCGGCGCAGCGTTCCCGATCGAAGCAGGCTCGCGCAGCGCCGGCAGCAGGGGCGCGATGTCGCCGTCGTTCGGCGCGGCGTCGATGCCGAGCAGCCGCGCCAGCAGCGGGTACACGTCGACGTTGTCGAACGCCGGCAGCGTCGCGCCCGGCACGAACGACGGGCCGCGCGCGACGAAGAGCGCCCGCATCGACGGCAGCGCGGGATCGAACCCGTGCGAGCCGCGCGTGACGTTCGGCTTGGTCGCCAGTTTCTTCGGATACAGCGCGTCCCAGCCTTCGTGCATCTGGCACACGATCGGCGGCACGCGCGGGTTGGTGCCGTAGTGCCAGCGCGCCGGGAGATCCTCGCGCCGATAGCAGTCGTACTGCGCATGCGGGCCGAGCAGGCGGGTTTCGGCTTCGCGCTCGAAGCCGGGCAACGGTTGCACGCCGATGGACTGGCCGTCGGAGACCACGGTCGCGATCGACGGCGCGATCATCTGCTCCACGCTGATGGTGTGGTTCGGCGGAACCGTCGCCATGCCGTGGTCCGATACGACGATCAGGTCGGTCGAATCCAGCATGCCGCGCGCGGCAAGCCCGTCGTGCAGGCGGCCGATCACCGCGTCGAGTTCGCGCAGCGTGCTGCGCACCTGCGGCGATTCCGGGCCGTGGTCGTGGCCCGCCTTGTCGAGCTGTTCGAAATACACCGCCACCAGACGCGGGCGTTGCGCCTGCGGCGCGTCCAGCCAGGACAGCACATCGTCGATGCGGCGCGCGGGCGGCACGGATTCGTCGTAGGCGACCCAGCGGCTGGGACGCACGCCGCCGATCGCGGCGCTACTGCCGGGCCATGCCCAGCTCGCGCTGCGCACGCCCTGCTTTTCGGCGGTGACCCAGATCGGTTCGCCGCCCCACCAGCGCGTATCGTCCACGGCCTTGCGGTCGGCGACGGCGAAGTCGCCGATGCCGGAATCGCTCATGCGGTTGTGGATCACGCCGTGGTGGTCGGGACGAAGCCCCGTCGCGAGCGTGTAGTGGTTCGGGAACGTGAGCGAGGGGTACGACGGGTTCATCCACGCCGCATGCGTGCCTTCGCGGGCGATGCGGGCGAGATGGGGCGTCGCGTCGTTGGACAGGTAATCGGCGCGGAACGCATCGATGGACACCAGCACCACGGTCCGGGCCGCCGGTTCGGCGGGGCGGGGCGCGCGGGCGCTGCAGGCGGACAGGACGAGGCAGGCGGCAAGTGCCGCGAGGCGAAAGTGGGGCATCGGCCGATCATAACGAGCGTGTGTTGCGGCATGACTTTAGTCGCTGGCGGCATCGCGGAGCCTTGCCAATAGTGGCCACACACCCGGCGGCGCCCGCCGGCATCGGAGCCGCCGTGATGCGTATCGCCGTGAGTCTGTCTGCCGTTGTCCTGCTGGGGATCTCCGCCGTCGCGGACGCGCAGAGCCCGCCGAAAGCGACACCGAAACCGGAGCCGGCGCGCATGACGTCGGCCGAATGCGAGGTCTGGGCACGGGAGCTCAGCTTCGCGCAGTCGGTGGCCGACCACGACGCGAAGGCCTTCGCCTCGCACATCGATACGGACGCGGCCTTCGGCGCCAGCCAGCCGCAACCGACGCGCGGTCGCGAGGAGATCGCCCGGCGCTGGGCCGGCATCGTCGAGGGCAAGCGGTTGAAGCTCAGCTGGTACCCGACGCGGACGACGATCGGCCCGGGCAGCGCGAAGGACGTGGCCTGGTCGAGTGGGCCGTCGCTGTTCGAGGACCTGGACCCGAAATCGACCCAGCGTTACCGGATCGGCGCGTTTCACTCGGTCTGGCACCGCGGGGCGGACGGCACCTGGCGGGTGCTGTTCGACGACGGCGTCGACCCGCGGCCGGCCACGGAGGCCGAAGCCACGGCCTTCCGAGAGGGTCGGCAGGCCACGTGTCCACAAGCCTGACGACCGCCTGAAGGCGGCGGCTGCGCTCACGGCCGGGTAAAGCGCCGGGGCGTATGGTGGCGGTACGGCAACGTTGCCGTCCCACGCCAGGTGACGCCATGGATTCCCGCAATCGCAATCGCAGTCTCGCTACCGCGTTCGCAGTTGTCGTGTTCGGCATGTCCTTCGGCGCGTTTGCGCAGACGGCGACGACCGATGCGCAGGCGCAGGTGCAGGTGCAGGTCGCTTCCACGCAGGCGGACGCGGCGGTGGCCGCCGATGCGCAGGTCGCGGCCAATACCGATGCCGCAAACGCGAAGCGCACCTCGAACGTCGGATGCGTCAAGGACACCGGCACCAACATCCGCCCGCGCGATCCGAAGACCGGCAAGGCGCTGTGCATCGGCCCGGGCCGCAGCTACAGCCGCGAGCAGATCGACCGTACCGGCCAGACCGACCTCGCCGACGCGCTGCGTCGACTCGACCCGTCGGTGCGCTGATCGGGTGAAGGTCGTGACGCGCATGTGGCCCGTCGCGCTGGCGCTGGCCTTGCAGCCGGCGCTGGCGTTCGCGCAGCAGCCCAACACGCTGGCGCCGCCGCCGCGCGTGGCGCCGATCTCGCCTGCGTCGCAGCCGTCGTTGCCGCGCGGGGTGGACACCTCGCGCGACAACTCGCTGCAGACGCTCAATCGCCAGCTCGACGCGTCGAGTCGTCGCGTTTCCGCCGACACGCTGCGCAGCCAGGTCGACCAGCAGGACCGGCTGATGGACGCCGACCGCGCGCGTACCGACGCACGCCGTGCCGCGGCCACCACGCCTGCCGAATCCGAACGCCTTCGCCAGGATTTCGAAGCGCGCCGCGCGACGCATGAAGCCTGGCGCGCCGGCAAGGAAGCGCAGGTGCATCGCCTGGAAACGATCGACCTTCCGCCACCTCCGCCAGTGAACGAAGTGAAGCCGGCGATCGAGCCACGCCGCTAGGTCAGCCGCGCCGCTAGGCCAGCAACCCCCGCAACAACCGCTGCAGCGACGCGTCGTAGTAGCGCCGGAACGCGGCTTCGTCGAAATTGAACCGGCCCGCGCGATACAGCGCGATCAGGCCGTGCGTGTGCGCCCACAGCGTCACCGCCACGTCCCACACGTCGTCCTCGCGCAGCACGCCGGCGCGCATCGCATCCTCCACCGCGTCGGCCACGACGTTGAGCGTGGGCGAACGGCGCGCGCGGAAATCCTCGGGAAATCGGCGTGCATCGGTACGCGCGGTCGAGAACGCGTGGTCGAACAGATGCGGATGAGCGAGGGCGTAATCGAGGTAGATGCGCTGCACCGCGATCAGGCGTTCGAGCACGTCGCCGCCGCGACCGCGCGCGTCCCAGTGGCGGGCGATGGCATCGAAGCTGTCGTCGCCGATGCGCTTGAGCAACGCCTCGCGATTGGGGAAATGCCGGTAGATCGCCATCGGCGTGAGGCCGACCGCCGCCGCGACGCGCCGCATGCTCACGCCGGCCGCGCCCTCGCGTTCGAACAGCGTCCGCGCCGCGCGCAGGATGCGGTCGGCGGTGCGGTTCGTGCGGGGTTCGGTGCGGCTCATGTGTACAGCGTATACAAATGACGCGCCGCGGGCGCGAAATCGCACCAACCGGCGCCGCGACGGCGTCGGCGACGCGTCCGCCCGCGCGGGGCAGCGCGATAATTCCCGATGCCTGTTTCGCGCGTCGCAATCGCGGCGCCCAGCCGACGGAGTCTTTCCGATGTCGACCCGCAAAGATCCTTCCCGCGTCATCCGTGCCCCGCGCGGCGCCGAGAAAAGCTGCAAGTCGTGGCTCACCGAAGCCGCGTACCGGATGATCCAGAACAACCTCGACGCCGAAGTGGCCGAAAGCCCGACCGAACTGGTCGTCTACGGCGGCATCGGCCGCGCCGCGCGCGATTGGGAAAGCTTCGACGCGATCCTGAAGTCGCTGCGCGAACTGGACGACAACGAAACGCTGCTGGTGCAGTCCGGCAAGCCCGTCGGCATCTTCCCCACGCACGCCGATGCGCCGCGCGTGCTGCTGGCCAACTCCAACCTCGTGCCGCACTGGGCGACGTGGGAGCACTTCAACGAGCTCGATAAAAAGGGCCTGATGATGTACGGCCAGATGACGGCCGGTTCGTGGATCTACATCGGCTCGCAGGGCATCGTGCAGGGCACGTACGAGACCTTCGTCGAGATGGGCCGGCAGCACTACGGCGGCAGCCTCACCGGCAAGTGGATCCTCACCGCGGGCCTGGGCGGCATGGGCGGCGCGCAGCCGCTGGCTGCGTCGCTCGCGGGCGCGTGCTCGCTCAACATCGAATGCCAGCAGAGCCGCATCGACATGCGCCTGCGCACGCGCTACGTCGACGAACAGGCGAAAGACCTCGACGACGCCCTCGCGCGCATCGAGAAGTACACGCAGGCCGGCGAGGCGAAGTCGATCGCGCTGCTCGGCAACGCCGCGGAAATCCTGCCCGAACTGGTGCGTCGCGGCGTGCGCCCGGATGCGGTGACCGACCAGACCTCCGCGCACGATCCGGTGCACGGTTACCTGCCGATCGGCTGGAACGTGGAGCAGTGGCAGCGCATGCAGTCCGAAGACCCGGCGCGCGTGCGCGACGCGGCGAAGAAGTCGATGCGCGTGCACGTGGAGGCGATGCTCGCCTTCGAGGACATGGGCATCCCCGTGTTCGACTACGGCAACAACATCCGCCAGATGGCGAAGGACGAAGGTTGCCAGAACGCGTTCGACTTCCCGGGCTTCGTGCCGGCCTACGTGCGCCCGCTGTTCTGCCGCGGCGTCGGCCCGTTCCGCTGGGTCGCGCTGAGCGGCGATCCGGAGGACATCTACAAGACCGACGCGAAGGTGAAGGAACTCATCCCGGACGACGCGCACCTGCACCGCTGGCTCGACATGGCGCGCGAGCGCATCAGCTTCCAGGGACTGCCCGCGCGCATCTGCTGGGTCGGGCTGGGCCTGCGCCACAAACTGGGCCTGGCGTTCAACGAGATGGTGCGCAATGGCGAACTGAAGGCGCCGGTCGTGATCGGCCGCGATCACCTCGACAGCGGCAGCGTCGCCTCGCCGAATCGCGAAACCGAAGCGATGCGCGACGGTTCCGACGCGGTTTCCGACTGGCCGCTGCTCAACGCGATGCTCAACGTCGCCGGCGGCGCGACGTGGGTGTCGCTGCATCACGGCGGCGGCGTCGGCATGGGCTACTCGCAGCACTCGGGCGTGGTGATCGTGTGCGACGGCAGCGAGGAAGCCGACAGGCGCATCGCGCGCGTGTTGTGGAACGACCCCGGCACCGGCGTCATGCGCCATGCCGACGCGGGCTACGACATCGCGAAGCAGTGCGCGAAGGAGCAGGGGCTGAAGCTGCCGATGGTGTGATCGACGGCTCTTCGCTCGAAGCTCCAGACGGCCCGGGAAACCGGGCCGTTTCGCTTTTGGCCGCGACCCAACGGATGTGCCGAAACGAGCTTCGCGTCACGCGAGTGGATGTCGATCCGGGAAGCCCCCGTTCGTCGTTTAGTATCTTCCGCAAACAGCGAACGGACGCCCTGATGAGCACCGAACCGCAATCCCCCGTGGCGCAGGCCGGCGCCGACGCATCGCATTCCCTCTGGTCCGAACTCCGCGACGCCATTCGCGGCACCAACGCCGACTACACGAAGATCCCCTTGCGCCGGGCGGTGTTCCTGCTCGCGGTGCCGATGGTGCTGGAACTGGTGCTCGAATCGACCTTCGCCGTGGTCGACATCTGGTTCGTCGCCAAGCTCGGGCCGTCGGCCGTGGCCACCGTCGGACTGACGGAAACCTATCTGTTCCTGATCTATTCCATCGCGATGGGCCTGGCGATGTCGGTCACGGCCGTCGTCGCGCGGCGCATCGGCGAGAACCGGCGCGAGGACGCGGCCATCAGCGCGGTGCAGGCGATCTTCATCGCGCTGCTGGTGTCGGTGCCTTTCGCGGTCATCGGCATCGTGTGGGCGAAGGACCTGCTGCGCCTGATGGGCGCCGATGCGTGGAGCATCGAGCACGGTTACCGCTACACGCAATGGATGCTCGGCGGAAACGCGATCATCATGCTGCTGTTCGTGATCAACGCGATCTTTCGCGGCGCCGGCGATGCGGCCATCGCGATGCGCGTGCTGTGGCTGGCCAATGGATTGAACATCGTGCTCTGCCCGTTGCTGATCTTCGGCTTCGGGCCGGTGCCGGCGTTGGGCATCGAAGGCGCGGCGATCGCGACCAACATCGGCCGCGGCGCGGGCGTCGCGCTGCAGCTGTACGTGCTGTTCCATGGCGGAAAGCACATCCGAGTGGCGTGGTCGCAGCTGGCCGTGCACGGCGCAGTGTTGTGGAACATCGTGCGCACCTCGCTCGGCGGCATCGGGCAGATGATCGTGTCGATGACCTCGTGGATCTTCCTGATGCGCATCCTGTCCAGCATCGGCAGCGAAGCCGTGGCCGGCGCGACGATCGCCATCCGCATCATGATGTTCACGCTGATGCCGGCGTGGGGCATGTCGAACGCGGCGGCGACGCTGGTCGGGCAGAACCTCGGCGCGCAGCAACCCGAACGCGCCGAGGCGGCGGTGTGGCACATCGGCTGGTACAACATGGCCTTCACGATGGCCATCTCGGTGGTGTTCTTCTTCTTCCACCACGATCTGATCGCGCTGTTCACCAATGACGCGAAGGTGATCGACGTCGGCGGCCAATGGCTGCAGATCCTGTCGTATTCGTACTTCGTCTACGGCTGGTGGATGGTGTCGGTGCAGGCGTTCAATGGCGCGGGCGACACGATGACGCCGACGAAGATCAACGTGGTGTTCTTCTGGCTGATCCAGATCCCGCTGGCGTACGTGCTGGCGGTATCGATGGGGTGGCAGGAACTGGGCGTGTTCTGGGCGGTGTTCGTCTCCGAAACGTCGGTGGGCCTGTTCACGCTGTGGCTGTTCTCGCGCGGCAAGTGGAAGACGATGAAGGTGTGAGATGACTGGACACGTACTCGACAACCCCATCTGGGAAGCGCTGCAAAGCCGGCATCGCGACATCGCGCTCGCACGCGGCGACGTGGCGCGGTATCCGGCGCAGATCGCGCCGTTCCTCGGCGTGCCGTCCGAAGGCGTGGACGTCGCCGACGGATTGGCCGCGCTGATCGAGCCCGGCGAGACGACGCTGCTGCTCGATCGCATGCCGCAGGTGCCGCCGGGTTTCGAAGGCAGGAAGCTCGCGATGCTCGCGCAGATGGTGTGCACGCAGCCGGTGGAAGAAACGGACGGGCCGGAGATCATCCAGCTCGACGAAGCGCACCGCGAGGACGTGCTCGCGCTCACCGCGCTGGTGTATCCGCATTACTTCCGGCCGCACACAATGCAGCTGGGCCGTTATTTCGGCATCTATCAGGACGGGCGCCTGGCCGCGATCATCGGCGAGCGCATGGGCATGGACGAGTGGCAGGAAATCAGCGCGGTGTGCACGCATCCGGATTTCCTCGGACGCGGCTACGCCCGCCACCTGCTGGGGATGCTGAGCAACGACGTGCTCGCGCAAGGCCGCACGCCGTACCTGCACGTGGCGAACGAGAACGCGCGGGCGAAGGACCTGTACCTGCGCAGCGGCTACACGGTGCGTCGCGACATTCCGTTCTTCTCGCTGCACCGGACGGGTTGAAGGCGGCGCTGTCACCGGGCTGTCACTAAATTGCAGCATCGTGGCACGGTCGAAGTCCGAGGCCGTGCCGATGAAATGTTCGTTCCTGTCCCTCGCGCTGATGCTGTCGCTGGCCACGCTGTCCTCGCATGCGGGCGCGCAGACGCCTTACGTCAGCATCGAGCAGCGCCTCACGCCGGAGCAGCTGCGGTCGGTGGGCTTGAGCCGCGAGCAACTCGACACGCTCAATCGCATGCTGCGTGAAGCGCAGGACGGGCACGACGTGGCGGTGGCCGCGCCTGCCGCGCCGCCGGTGTCGAACAATGCGCCTGCGGCGAACCGTGACGAACGCGGACGCGACGAAGGTTCGCTGATCGGTTTCAACGACAAGCCCATCCAGAGCCGCCTGAAGGGCCCGGTCAGCGGCTGGGAACCCGGCACCGTGTTCGAGCTGGAGAACGGCCAGCAGTGGAAGGTGCTCAAAGGCGCGCTGAAGCTGCCGAAGAAGCTCGACGCGCCGGAAATCGTCGTCGTTCCCGGCGTGGCCGGCCGCTGGTTCCTGCAGGTCGTCGAAGGCATGCCGAAGGCGCGCGTCTACCGCATCGATTGAGCGGCTACGACCGCGTCTTTCCGTCCACCGGCGGCAGCGAACGCAGGTACGTCCACACAGCACGCAGTTCGACGTCCTGCATCGCACTGTAGGACTTCCACGGCATCATCCGATGCAGCTGGCGGCCGTCGGGGCGCTGGCCAGTGCGCATGAGGTGCAGGAAGTCGCTTTCCTTCCATGCCTGCAATCCGCTTGCGTGCGGCGTGAGGTTGGCCGACGGCGGCGTGCCGGGTTCGAGCACGAAGCCGCCGGCGAAGTTCGAACCGTGGCAGCCGGTGCACACCTGCGCGACGTACTTGCCGTACGCCACGCTCACCGTCGCCGGCGGCGCGACGCGTTCGCGCGGCGTGTGGTCGACGCGTTCGGCTGGCACCAGCGGGAACTTGCCGAACAGGTACAGCACGCGCGCGAGCGGGCGCACCTGCGTGCGGCCCGGGTCGGTATCGACCATCGGCAGCGTGCGCAGGTACGCCACGATCGACGCGACGTCGTGATCGTCCATGTCGGTGTAGTCGCCGGTGGGCATGATCACCAGCCCCGTGCCGTCGGGGCGCACGCCGTGGCGGATCGCCGCGGCGAGGCGGTCGTCGGTCCACGCCGCATCGCGCACGGTGCGGGTGAGGTTGCTCGGCACGATGCGGATGACATTCGGCGCATCGACCAGCAGTTTTCCTGCGCCGTCGGCGCCATGGCAGTCGGCGCAGCCGCGCGTGGCGAACAGGTGCTTTCCGTGGTCCAGGGACGCGGAGGCCATCGCATCGGCCAGCGGGGGATCGGCCACCGTCCAGGTCCGCGACAACGCGCGTTCGCTCATCGCCCAAGCGGCACCGAGCACGCCCGCCACCAGCACCGCCACCACGACCACGCTCCAGCCCAGCCACTTCAATAGACGCCGCATTGCCCTTCACTCCGGTGATGTGAAAACCGGATACGGGAAGTGCGGGCGGGGGAGGACACGGCGCAGGCGCGCCGGGGATGAATACGCGTTTCGGGCGGCTGCGGCAGAGGCCTGAGCGTTACCGGCCTGGGTCCCGGCCTTCGCCGGGATGACGGCTGCCTGATGGTCAGCCTTCGCCCTTCGCGCGACTCGCCAGCTGCCGGCATAGCGCCGCTGTCGCGTCGTCCACGGGGAAACAGCATTCGATGCGCAATTCCTCCAGCGTCACGTCGTGCGGCGTGCCGAAGGTGGTGATGGTCGAGAAGAACCGCAGGCGGTGTTCGTCGCGGCGCAGCACCGTGGTGAGCAGCGGTGTCGGTGCCGATTCGACGTCGCGCAGTCGCCAGCGTGCCGGCACGCCGGGGTATGCCAGCACTTCGTCGAGCAGTTCGCGCGCCGCGGTGTCGGAAGGTGCGGCCGCGACTTCGCCGTGCAGGTGGCGGATCAGGTCGCCCGCCACTTCCTCCCAGTTGTCCACGGCGCCGCGCAGGTCGGCCGGGTCGAAGATCTGCCGGATCATGTTCGTGTGCGCGCTCGCGCGCCCGTTCATCACGAACGCGTTGACGCGTAGCGCCGCGTCGTTGGCCATCAGCACGTCCCAGTGGCGGTTGAGCACGAACGCGGGATACGGTTCCTGCTGCGCGAGGATGAATTCGATCGCGCGCCGCACCTGCGACAGTTCCGGCGTCGCCAGCGCGGTCTCGGGATAGCGCGGCGCGAAGCCGGCCGCGACCAGCAGCGCATTGCGCTCGCGTAGCGGCATGTC
This sequence comes from Lysobacter soli, assembly GCF_003382285.1. Taxonomy (GTDB): domain Bacteria; phylum Pseudomonadota; class Gammaproteobacteria; order Xanthomonadales; family Xanthomonadaceae; genus Lysobacter_J; species Lysobacter_J soli. The sequence goes on along the minus strand of NZ_QTJR01000001.1, from coordinate 698,088 downwards.
GAGGGCGTCGGCCAGGCGCGCGACCATCTCGCGGCTGGGCTGCGCCTTGCCGGTTTCCACGCAGCTCAGGTGGCGCGGCGACACGCCCGCGTCCAGCGCGAGGTCCATCTGGCTCAGGCGACGGGCCGCGCGCCATTCGCGCAGCAGGGCGCCCAGTCGGACATCGCGGAGTGGCGTGGCGGCTCGGTTCACGCGGCGAGCATACGGGGCGGTGCGCGGCCGCACCATGACCTGCCAGGTCATGGCGGCATGACCTGCGGCTTCGTTGAACCGTTGACCTCCGACGCGAATCATTCCGTCGACGCCGGAGCGTTCCGGCCATGGAGCTCGATCATGCAGCGCAGGGACTTCCTTGGAATCGCCGCCGGCACGCTGGCTACCGCCACGCTGACCGGCGCGATGTTCGACCGCAGTGCATTCGCCGCATCCCCGGTCGCGAGTACCACCGACGCCGAGGATGCCGCCGCTTTCCTCAAGGCGCGCCGCTTCGTGTCCACGTCCGCCGGGGAGATCGCCTACGTCGAACGCGGGCGTGGCGCGGCGGCGTTGTTCCTGCACGGCTTCCCGCTCAACGGTTACCAGTGGCGTGGCGCGCTCGCGCGGTTGTCGCCGTACCGGCGCTGCATCGCGCCGGACTTTCTCGGATTGGGCTACACGCGCGTCGCGAAGGGCCAGAGCCTGGCGCCCGATGCGCAGGTGCGCATGCTCGCCGAACTGCTCGACAAGCTCGGCGTGGATCGCGTGGACGTCGTCGCCAACGACAGCGGCGGGCAGGCCGCGCAGCTGTTCCTGGCGACGTACCCGCATCGCGTCCGCACGCTGCTGCTGACCAATTGCGACTCCGAAATCGAATGCCCGCCGCCGGCGTTGCAGCCGGTGATCGCGCTGGCGAAGCAGGACCAGTTCGCGCAGCAGTGGCTCGCGCCGTGGCTGGCCGACAAGGCGCTGGCGCGCTCGCCGCAAGGACTGGGCGGGCAGACGTTCACCCATGCATCGAACCCGAGTGACGAGGCCATCGACGTCTACCTCGGCCCGCTGGTGCGCGATGCGTCGCGGACGAACGCGTTCGCCGTGGCGCTCGATCGCAACTGGCTCGGCGGCATCGGCCCCGCGCTGAAGGCTGCGCGCGCGCCGACGCGCATCGTGTGGGGCACGGCCGATCCGATCTTCACCGAAGCGGGCGCGGCCCATCTGGACGGTGCGTTCGGCGACTCGCGCGGCGTGCGGCGGGTCGAGGGCGCGAAGCTGTTCTTCCCGGAGGAATTCCCCGACCTGATTGCCGAGGAAGCGCGTCGCCTCTGGAACGTGTGAGCGGGCGCCGACGGACGGGGCCGCCGCGCCGATGCGCGCGACGTGAAGCGAGCCGGCCTTCACGGATCGCCACGGCGACCTCTGACACGCTGGCGGCCGCCCGCAGGCGCGCCGCACCGGCGCGCTGCTCAAGGCCCGGGAGCGAGCGCATGCAGCAGGCACGACTGGCAGTGATCGTCATGGTGGCCGCGATGCTGGCGGCCTGCGGCGGCGGTGGGGGCGGCGACAACAACACCCAGATTCCCGGCGCGCCGGTCGACCGGCCGCCGACGTTCACCTCGGCCGCGGCCGCCACCGTGCCCGAAGGCACTGCAGGCGTGTTCTACACCGCCACCGCCACCGATCCGGAAGGCAAGCCCGTGTCCTTCACGCTGTCGGGCGGCGCCGATCAGGCGCGCTTCCTGATCAGCGCCGCGGGCGCGCTGCAGTTCATCACGCCGCCGGATTTCGAGGCGCCGACCGACGCCAACGCCGACAACGTGTACCTGGTGTCGATCACCGCCAGCGACGGCACGCAGACCGCGACGCTGCCGCTGTCGGTCACCGTCACCGACGTCACCGGTGCGCCACTGCGCGTGCGGCGCGTCGTGAGCGGAATGAATTTCCCGATCTTCCTCGCGCCGGTGCCCGATGCGACCGGTCGTGTGTTCGTGGTCGAGCGTGCTGGACGCATCCGGCTGCTTTCACCGTCCAACGGTGCGATCGCGGCGTCCGCATTCCTCGACGTGAGCGGGCAGGTGTCCACCGATGGCGAGCGCGGCCTGCTCGGTTTCGCGACCGCGCCGGATTTCGCGACCAGCGGCCGCTTCTACGTCTTTTTGACCGTGCCCGACGGCACGATCGAATTGCGTCGTTACCAGACGCTGGCGAACAACCGCGATCAGGCCGACCCGGCCAGCGGCGACGCGATCCTGCGCATCGCGCATCCGCGCAACAACCACAACGGCGGCTGGATCGGCTTCGGTCCGGACGGCATGCTGTACGTTGCCGTCGGCGATGGCGGCGGCACCGGCGACCCGGACAACAACGGGCAGAACCGCGCGACGCTGCTGGGCAAGATCCTGCGCATCGATCCGTCGAGCGACGGTTTCCCCAGCGATCCGGACCGCGATTACGCGATCCCCGCCGGCAATCCGTTCACCTCGCCCAACGCGCCGGAAGTGTGGGCGTATGGCCTGCGCAATCCTTTCCGCAACAGCTTCGATCCGCTCACCGGCAATCTCTACATCGGCGATGTGGGGCAGGGCGCGGTGGAAGAGATCGACCTCGCGCGTCCCAACGAAGCCGGGCTGAATTTCGGCTGGCCGATCATGGAAGGCACACAGGTGTTTCGTGGTCCGGCGAACACCCCCGGCCTGACGCCGCCCATCGCCGAATACAGCCACGGCAGCGGTGCGCGCGAAGGCAGTTCCGTGACCGGCGGCGTGGTGTATCGCGGGCCGCTGGAATCGCTGCGCGGCGAATACCTGTTCGGCGATTTCGTGCAGCCGAACCTGTGGTCGATCCAGACGGGCGTGATCCTGCAGGGCACGACGATCCCGTCCTCGCGATTCCGGCTGCGCAATGCCGACTTCACGCCGACGGCGGGCACGATCAACAACATCGTCGCTTTCGGTACCGACACCGCCAACAACGTCTACATCGTCGATTTCGACGGCGAGATCTTCGTGATCGAACCCGTGCCGGGCACGGGCGGCGCGTTCTCCGCATCGGCGCTGGCTGCGCCGCAGCCGCTGCCGCAGGACGCGACCTCGAAGGAGGAATCGGCGCGACTGGTGCGCCAGTTCATCCGCGAGAGCCTGATGGGCCATCGATAGGGGCGGAGCCGAACCGGCGGCACATCCGCGTGCCGCCGCCAGCCACTACCATCGCACGACCACACAAGGCAGGAGCCGGGTCATGCGAAGTGCAGTGGGTTGGAGTGGTGCGATCGTGTTGGGCGTGGCGATAACGACATCGCCGGCATCCGCGGCGGGCAGCGGAAGCGAACCGAAGCAGGTGATGGCGATCGCCGACGAGATGGTCGCGCTTTCGCTCGAATACGATCCGACGCCTGCGTACTACGAAGTCCTGCCGCTCAAGCGCCACGATTACCTGCCGCGCAATTCGGCCGCCGACAACGCGCGATTCGACGCACGCGAGGATGCGTTGTGGTCGCGCCTGCAGAAGCTCGATCGCGCGAAGATCGACAAGGATCCCGCCGCACGGCTCGCCTATGCGCAGCTGCGCGAGATGCTCGAAACCAATCGCGCGCTACGCGTGTGCCACGCCGAGCAGTGGAACGTGAACCACATGTTCGGCTGGCACACCGCGTTCACCGATCTTGCCGATCGTCAGCCCGTCGCCACCGCGGACGAGCGCATGCAGGCGCTCACGCGCTGGCGCACGCTGCCGGCGTACGTCGACAACGAAATCGCAAACCTGCGCGCGGGTATCAAGGCCGGCTATACCGCGCCGAAGCCGGTGGTGGTGCGCGTGATCAAGCAGCTCGACGGCATGGTCGATCTGGAAGCGCGCAAATCGCCGTACTTCGCGCCGGGCGAGAAGTCGAAGGACGCGGCGTTCGCGAAGGAGTTTGAAAGCGTCGTGTCGCAGCAGGTCCAGCCGGCGCTGCGCCGTTATCGCGATTTCCTAGTTAGCGAATACCAGGGCGCGGCTCGCGAGACGATCGCGTTGTCCGCGCTACCCGATGGCGCGCAGTGCTACCAGGCGATGCTGCGCTCCTACACCACGCTCGACCGCACGCCGAAGGCGGTGTACGACCTCGGCCAGCGCACCGTCGCGACGAACCTGGCAACCGTGCAGGCGCTCGGCAAGACGATGTTCGACTCGACGGATCTGGCGACGATCGTCAAGCGCGTCGACGAAGCCAAGGACAACCGCTTCGCGTCAGCGGACGAGCAGCTGCAGTTCTCGCGCGGCCTGCTGGAGTCGGCACGTGAGAAGAGTTCGGCGTATTTCGCCACGATGCCTGTGCAGCCGGCGGTGGTCGAACCGCTGAAGCCGGAGCAGCGCAACACCGGCGTGAGTTCGCATTACGAACCCGATCCGGACGACCGCAAGCCGGGCGTGTATCGCATCAACCTCGACCATCCCGAGGCCGATCGTCGCGGCGCGGCGGAAATCACGCTCGTGCACGAAACCTGGCCCGGCCATCACCTGCAACTCGCGCTCGCGCGCGGCGTCGGCAAGCGCCATCCGCTGTCGGCGCTGGCGTTCAATTCGGCCTATGTCGAAGGCTGGGCGCGCTATTCCGAAGCGCTGAGCGAGGAAGCGGGCATCTACACCACGCCGTACGCGCAGATCAGCCGCCGGCTGTGGCCGGCGCGCGGCATGGTGGTGGATCCGGGCATCCACATGTTCGGCTGGACGCGCGAGCAGGCGGCGCAGTTCATGGCCGAAAGCGGGCGGTTCTCGCCGGAGACCTCGGCCGAGATGGTCGATCGCATCGCCGCGATGCCGGGCCAGCTCACCGCGTACGACTCCGGCGGTCTGGAGATCGTCGCGCTGCGTCGCGAAGCCGAAGCTGCGTTGGGCGATCGCTTCGACCTGAAGCAGTTCCACCAGCGCGTGCTGGGCGACGGCGTGGTGCCGCTGGCGTTCCTGCGCGAGCGCGTGCAGGCGTGGATCGCGGAGGAACAGGCGGCCGTGGCCGCACGCTGATCGCGCCGGGAGCGGCGAAAGAAACGTGAACCGGGCGCGGTGCCGCGCGCTGTGCGCAGAGTCAGGCCCCACGCCGTAAGCTGTGGCTTCACGTTTTCCGCGCGCCCCGTTCAGGGGCGCGTCCGCTCCCGAGTCCGTTGCCGCATGCCGATCCGTGCCGTCGCCCTGCTGTTGTCCTGCCTTGTCATCGCCGCCTGCCAGCGTCCCGAAGCGGAGACGACGCAGGGCCTGGTGATCGAGGAGGTCGCCGCGCCGCAGGACGGCGGCGCGATCAGCACCGCGCCGGTAAAGGTCGCTCCGGTCAAACCGGAAGGCACGCGCCAGGCGCGCACGTCGATCCGCGAGATCGCGCGCCCCGAACCCGCTCCCGAACCGCACAAGCCGTGGGCGGCGCCGCTGGAACTCACGGCGGGTGCGGCGTCGATCAGTTGCGACCTCGATTACGTGGAGAAGGGCGACGGCGAGGTGCTGACGACGTTCGACCGCGACGGCCTCAAGGCCGCGCTCGCACCGTGCGAAGCCGGCGGCGTGGCGCGGCTGCGTTACAAGGGCAAGGTCACCGCGGAATTCGGCACGCTGGTCGAGCGCGTCACCGAAGTCGCCGATTCGATGGACATCGGCAAGCGCGTGCTCGACATCGACTCGGCCGGCGGCCAGGTCGAGGATGCGATCCAGGCCGGCGACTACATCGCCGAATCGCGCTGGACGATCTGGGTGCGCGAAGGCGCGATCTGCCACAGCGCGTGCGTCTTCATCCTGAGCGCGGGCGACACGCGGATGATCGCCGGGCAGGTCGGCATCCACCGCATCATCCGCATGAGTTCGACCGCCACCACGCGCGCGCAGCTCAACGCCGAGCTGCGCGTTGTGTACGAACGCGTGCGCGATTACCTGGAGCGCAACGGCGCGGCCACCGCCGTGGCCGACCTGATGATGGCCGTGCCCAACCGCAGCCTGCGCCTGCTCACGACCGAAGAACTCGAGTTGTACGGCCTGGACGGCGTGAACCCGGCGCAGGACGACCTCGACCGTCTGCGCCTGATGCGCAAGTGCGGCGAGGACTTCGTGAGTCGCCGCGACTCGTTCGTGCGCGCATTCGACAAACGCTGCAAATCGCCGGACACCGACCTGGACGCGCTCAACGCGTGCGGCCTGAAGCTGCGCACGGATTTCGGCTTCCCCGACCAGACCTGTCCCTCCGAGAGCCCGCTGTCCGAGTTCGATCGCGACACCGCGACGCTGGAGCCGCCGAAGGGCGAGGACGGCGCGCAGAGCGTGTCGAAGGCGGCGCCGCAGAAGCGGCGGAGTGATAGCTGACGATGTTGCGCACGCGGGTGTGACGCCGCGTGCAACCGATGCGGCATCTGGGAGATCGCTTCCTCATGGGAAGCAAGATCAAGAGCTTCCGCTCGCAAGCGAGCGGGTCACTTTTGTCTTGGCAAAAGTAACCAAAACCGTTCGCTCCTGACGCGAGCCGCCGCTGCGCGGCGGTGCCCTGCGCTCCTCGCCGGAAAAGGGACGTCGCCCGAACTCGCTACGCTGCGCTCCGCTCAGACAGCGGGCGACTCTTCGCCCTTTTCCGGCTCCGGTGCTCGGCTCGCTTTAAGTCGCTGGGAGGTCAAGATCGACAGCAACAGCAACAGCAACAGCAACAGCAACAGCAACAGCAACAGCTACAGCTACAGCTACAGCTACAGCTACAGCTACAGCTACAGCTACAGCTACAGCAACAGCAACAGCAACAGCAACAGCAACAGAAAAGCCGGGTAGACGTGACGGCTCGCCGCCACGTCTACCTTAAGAACCCTTACCGCCGGAACTTCCCCGGCTCCGGCAACGTCACCGGCACGCCATTCCCGTCGCAATCGCCCGCCTTGCACAGCTCCGAGCGCAGCGCCGGCATCGACTGCAACAGGAAGTGGAAGATCGTGTTCTGCTCGACGCTGCCGCGCACCGCTTCGCTGCCCGGGCCGCGCGCCCAGATGCCCACGTCGTCGCCGCCGTGCGACTCGCTCGCCGTCGGCACCAGCGCTTCCTGCAGGTAATCCGGATCCTGCGTGTCGACGTTGCGCAGATCCGGGCGACCCTTCTTCGGGATCTGCACGCCGCTGACGGTGTGCTGGAAGCGCTTGGGGCCTTCGGGCTGCTGCGCGCTCGCGCCGACGTAGCCCGGTCCGTTGCTGTAGTTGAGCGTCGTGTACGGCAGGCCGAGCTGGTCGAGCGCGTAATCGGCGATGCCGTCGTCCTCGCCGCTGCTGCCGCGCACCTTGTCCAGGATCGGATTGCCGCGCTTGGGATAGCCCACGAAGCTCAGCGTGTGCGAATGGTCGGCCGTGACCAGGATCAGCGTGTCCTGCGCGCTCGTCGCATCGACCGCGGCCTGCACGGCCTCGCTCAGCGCGATGGTGTCGGTGAGCGCGCGATACGCGTTGCCGTAATGGTGTGCGTGATCGATGCGGCCGCCTTCGACCAGCAGCACGAAGCCCTTGTCGTTCTGCTTAAGGCGCGCGATGGCGGTGCGCGTCATTTCCGCGAGCGTCGGCTCGCCGGCACCGTCCTGCGGGCGATCCGCGGAGAACTGCATGTGGTCGGGTTCGAACAACGCCAGCAGCGGGCCGCGGGCCGGCGCGTCGCTGAGCTGCTGCGCGTTCCACACGTACGTCCCGTCCGGATGGCGCTGCTTCCATTGCGCGATGAGGTCGCGACCGTCGAGGCGTTCGCCCACCTTGTCGTCGTATTCCGGATCGCGCTCCGACACCGGCATGAAGTTCTTGCGGCCGCCGCCCATCAGCACGTCGGGGCCGTTGCCGAAGGGCGTTTCCACCAGCTGGCGGGCGATGTCGATGCAGCCGGCGGCGCGCGCTCCATCGGTGAGCTCCGTGTCGTTTTCCCAGTTGCGCTCGGGCACATGGGTGAACGTCGCGCCGGGCGTCGCGTGCGTGACGCGCGTGGTGGTCACCACGCCGGTGGCGAAGCCGCGGCTGGCGGCCAGTTCCCACAGCGTCAGCATCGGCACCGCCTGCGCGCCGGCGCAGTCGCGGCGCATCGGCTGCTGGCCGATGCTCAGCACGCCCGCGCGCGTCTTCACGCCGGTGGCCATCGCGCTCATCGTGCCGGCCGAATCGGGCGTCTGCGAATCGACGTTGTAGGTCTTGCTCAGCGCCGTGGCGGGGAAGCGCTCCCAGCTCAGGCGGTTGTCCTCGCCCGGGCCGCCCTTGCGCTGGCCGTCGAGGATGCGCGCGGCGGCGACCGTCGTCAGGCTCATGCCGTCGCCGACGAAGAGGATCACGTTCTTCGCGTGGCCGCCCATCGCGCCGCGCTCGGCGGCCTGCGCGGCGCCATCGCGGAACCACCACTGCGGCGTTTCGCCGGCCGGATGGCGGATCGTCGGGACGTCGACCTCGAATGCGGCGGGCTTTGCCGAGTCGGTCGCATGAACGCTCCCGCCGCCGGTGGCGCAGGCGGAGACGAGCAGGGTCGTGGCGAAGGCGAGCGTGGCGTGGCTCAAACGAGAGTGGCTCGGGCGGGTCGCGCGGAGTCGGGACATTCGGGAGGCTTGTCGAAGGCAAAGCGCGATTATGGGCTGCGTTATTGCAGCCACGGGACACCGGCGTTGCATTCGCGGGGTCGTCACCCCCTTCGGTGTGGGCTATCGTGCCAAGCCGACAATTTCGGTAAAGAGGTACGGATGAAGCTGGTGTCTGCCTGGTTGCGGATCCCGTTCTGGCAGCGCGTGCTGGCGGGCTTCGTGTTGGGCGCGCTGGCCGGCTGGGCCTTCGGGCATTCGGCGGAAGTCTGGTTCGCGCCGCTGGGCACCATCTACGTCACGCTGATCAAGATGATCGCCGTGCCGCTGGTGTTCTTCGCGGTGATGAACGCCATCGGCAGCCTGCACGGGCAGAAGTCCGTCGCGGCGCTGGGCGGCCGAACGTTCGTCTGGTTCGCGATCACCGCGGCGCTGGCAGTCGGCGTCGGCCTGCTGATCGGCTGGCTGCTGCAGCCCGGCCACGGCCTGAGCGGCCTGACCATCGCACCCGACTACACCGTCCGCGTGGTGCCCTCGCCGAAGGACGTGCTGCTCGATGTCATCCCGACCAATCCGTTCAAGGCGCTGAGCGAAGGCAAGATCCTGCAGGTGATCGTGTTCGCCGGACTGGTCGGCTTCGCCTTGGTGAAGCTGGGCGAACGCGTCGCCGGCCTGCGCAAGCTCGTGGGCGAAGCGAGCGACACGATGGTGCAGGTCACGCGCTTCGTGCTCGAAATGACGCCGCTGGGCACCTTCGGCCTGATCGCCTCGCTGGTCGGCGCGTACGGCTTCGAAAAGCTCCTGCCGCTGGGCACGTTCGTGTTCGCGCTGTACCTGGCGTGCGCGATCCACGTCGTGTTCGTCTACGGCAGCCTGATCGCGCTGCACGGCTTGAATCCGCTGAAGTTCTTCCGCGGTGCCGCACCGGGCATGCAGGTGGCATTCGTGGCGTCGTCGAGTTTCGCGGCGATGCCGGCGGCGATCCGCTCGGTCACGCATAACCTCGGCGTCGACAAGGACTACGCGGCGTTCGCCGTGCCGCTGGGCGCTAGCATCAAGATGGACGGCTGCGGCGCGATCTATCCCGCGCTGACGTCGATGTTCGTCGCGCAGTACTTCGGCCTGCACCTGGAGCCGGGGCAGTACGCGACGATCCTGATCGCCTCGGTGCTCGGCAGCTTCGGCACGGCCGGCGTGCCGGGCACGGCGATCGTGATGGTGACGCTGGTGCTCTCCGCCGCGGGTTTGCCGCTGGAAGGTATCGGCTACCTGGTCGCCATTGACCGCGTGCTGGACATGATGCGCACGATGACCAACGTCACCGGCCAGATGGCGGTGCCGGTGATCGTCGCGAAGGAGTCGGGCCTGCTCGATCGCGACGTGTACGAAGCCGCGTCGAGCAACCTCGGCGTCGCCGCCGGCGAGAAAGCCGAGGTGCGTGCGACGAGGGAAGGCGGCTGATGGACGCCGCGCAGGTGAAACTTATCGAACGGTTCCCCGGCGCAGACGATTACTGCCGCCTGCGCGCGGATGCCGGCATGGCGCCGCGCACGCTCGACGCCGCGCAGCGTGGACTTCCGAACACGCTCTACGGCGTGAGCCTGCTGCTCGACGGCGAGGTCGTCGGCATGGGCCGCGTCATCGGCGATGGCGGCTGCTTCTTCGTCGTGGTGGACATCGCCGTGGCGCCCGCGCTGCAGGGGCAGGGGCTCGGCAAGCGCATCATGGCCGCGCTGGACGACTGGCTCCGCGCGAACGCGCCGCCGTCGGCGGTCGTGTCGCTCGCCGCCGATGGCGACGCGAAGCATCTCTACGCGAAGTTCGGGTTCGTCGAAACGACGCCGTTTTCGGTGAACATGGAGTACCAGGTCGACTAGCCGGCCGCGACTTCAAGGAACGAAGCCCATGCGTCTCACCAGCTGGATCCTCTGCGCCGCATTGCTCGGCGGTTGCGCGACGCACCCGCAGATCGTGAATGACGGAGCCTCGCGCGCCGGCCAGGTCGGCATGAACGAGATCAGCGGCATGACCCCGCAGGCCGCGCGCATGGAACTGGCCGACAACGAATCGTTCCTGATGCCCCTGGAAGACGACGCGAATCCAATGCCCGTCTATCCGGCCGCGCTGCTTTCGCAAGGGCTGGCGCCGCAGGCGGTGTGCGTGCGCGTCGGTGTGAGTGGCGACGGCAGCGTGCTGTCGTCCGCGCCGGCGGTTGCGCCGCCGAATTGTCCCGAGCCAGCCGATCCGGCGTTCTTCGACGCGGTGCGCAGCGCGGTCACCGGCTGGCGTTACGAGCCCGCGCTGCGTTGCGTGTTTCCCGATGCGAAGACGAAGGACGACACCGTCGGCAGCTGCGGCGGTTACACCGAAATCCCGGAAGCGGTGACGCTCACCTACCGCTTCGTGTTCGAACAGAAGGACGGGCGCGGCCGCGTGCAGCTCGCGCGCTGAGGCCTCACACGCGCGAGTACGACCACGACTGCATGCGCCCGTCGCGATACGGCATCACGCCGTGGAACGCGCGCGGGTCGTCGTCGAACACCAGCGGCAGGAAGTTGCGGTCGCCTTCCCACATCGGCAGTTCGTCGAGCTTTTCGATCGGCACCCACTCCAGCGTGCCTTCGGGATTGCTCGCATGCGGCGTGCCGCGGAAGGACGTGATGACGAACACGAAGCCGAGCCAGTCCTCGCCGTGCTTGCCGAAGCCGGGCCAGCTGATCGTGCCGCGCAGCTGCATCGCGTCGCACTCGATACCGGCTTCCTCGAGGATCTCGCGCCGCATGCCGGCCACGACGTCCTCGTCGCGTTCGATCTTGCCGCCCAGTCCGTTGTACTTGCCGAGCTGGTGGTCGTCCGGTCGCGCATTGCGATGGACCATCAACACTTCGCGACCGTCAGGCGACAGCACGTAGCCGAGCGTGGCGACGATGGGCGTGTACGGCATCAGCGCGTGCCCTTGATGGCGGCCTGCTGTTCCTTGAGCGTCTTGTCGAACGCGCGTTCGGCGCGGTCGGCGTAGGCGCGGCAGGTGAGCGTGGTCGGCGTGATCGATTCGCCAAGCTTCCAGCCCGACGCATCCGGATGCGGCGTCAGCAGCAGGTCGCACGGCAACGTGCGGACTTCGGCGAACGCGCGGCGGTAATCGTCGACGATGCGCGGCTGGCGCGGGTTGCCGACGAGCTTGTAGCCCGGCGCGCTCAGGCTGTCGACGTAGGCGATGCGCAGCGGCTTGCCGGCCTTCGCGTCGGTCCAGGTCCAGCTCAGGCTGCCCGGCGTGTGGCCGGGCGTGAAGTGCGCGGTGAACGCGACGCCGCCGAGCTCGACGACTTCGCCGTCCATCACGATGCGGTCGGCATGCGCGGGCGGGAACACCATGCCATCGCCGAAGTGCAGGTCGTCGAAGCCGCCGCGTTCGAGCAGCACTGCCGATTCGGCATTGGTCACCACTCGCGCGCCGGTCGCGCGCTTGATCGCGGCGATGGGCCCGGCGTGGTCGATGTGCGCATGGCTGTGGAGGATCAGCTTCAGATCGGACGGCGCGACGCCGAGCGTGCGCATGTGCGCGAGCAGCATGTCCGCCGCCTGCGGCAGGCCACCGTCGATCAGCACGGCACCGGCGTCGGTCTTCACCAGCACGGCGCTCAGGCCCGCGGTGCCGATGTACCAGCTGCGATCGGCGAGCGCGAACGGCGCGATCGGCTGGCGCCATGCGTCGGAAGATTCGTAGGCCTGCGCCTGCGGGAGCAGCGGTTCGGCGGCGTGAAGGGGCAGGGCGGAGAGCGCGGTCAGCGAGACACAAAGCGCGGCGTGGAGGCGCATGGCGACGTCGAAGCGTGGGAAGCGCACAGTGTAATCGCGCACGCACGGCGCGCGATTCACGCCGATGAGGTGAGCGGTATCAGGGCACGCGTGGCAACGTCGCCCGCCGGTACACCAGCCGTACGGCCAACAGGGAGACGGGAATCGGCAGCAGCAATCCCGCGACCGACAGCCACGTGGGGTGCGGCACCTTCATGATCATCCCCACCACGCCGGAGAGCACCACCAGTGCGACCAGCAGCGCGGCGGCGGTCTGGTGGCGCGCGAGCTTCGCCGCGGCGAGTGCGCCAATGAACGTGCCCAGCACCCACGCGACGAGCACCAGCAGTTTCGCGGCGAAGGGCATGTTCGCGATGAAGGCGGCGAAGGCGGCTTCGTTGGCCGGATCGGTCGGATCCAGCCCCGCCGGCGGCGGCCAGAAGCGATGGCCCAGCGTTTCGACCGCGGCGATCACCGCGATCGCGACGACCACGCCGACCAGCATGCCCAGTATCGTGCGTCCCATCGGCGCTTCTCCTCGATCGCAAGAGCCGCGAGCATCGCGCGCGAGCGTTGCCGCCGCAAGCGCGCGAAGCCGCGCATAATCGATGCCCTCCCGACGACGCCCCGACACGGAGCCCGCGATGCCCGATCCAACGCCCGGGGTGCCAACGCCCCGCCTGCTCGCCTTCGCCGGCAGCTTGCGCCAGGGCTCGTACAACCGCCGCCTGATCCACGTGCTGGCCGAAGGCGCGCGTGCCGCCGGCGCGCAGGTCACGCTGATCGAACTGCGTGACTTCGCGTTGCCGATCTACGACGGCGACATCGAAGCCGACGGCATGCCCGAGAACGCGCGCCGCCTGCAGGCGCTGATGGCCGAACACGACGGCCTGCTCGTCAGCACGCCCGAGTACAACGGCTCGATGCCGGCTTTGGTGAAGAACACGCTGGACTGGATCTCGCGGCCGCTCGAATCCGGCCGGTCGGGCGTGACGCTCTTCCAGGACAAGGTGGCTGGCATCGTGTCGGCCTCGCCCGGTCCGCTCGGCGGACTGCGTTCGCTGCTGGTGCTGCGCGACGCGCTGGCCAAGCTCGGCCTGCTCGTGGTGCCGCAGCAGGTCGCGGTCGGGCAGGCGGCCGACAAGCTCACCGATTACGGCGTCCTCAACGACGACCGCCTGCGCACCGGCGTGCACGGTGTCGGCGCGGCGGTGGTGCGGCATCTAGGCGTGATGAATTCAACGGTCGATCGAAAAGGAGCGACGGCATGAGCGGACGTCAACGCGAACTCAACCTGCGGTTCCTCGCCGAACCGACCGACGTGAATTACGGCGGCAAGGTGCACGGCGGCATGGTGATGAAGTGGATCGATCAGGCCGGCTATGCCGCCGCGGTCGGCTGGAGCGGCACGTACAGCGTGACGGTCGCCGTCGGCGGGATCCGGTTCGTCGCGCCGATCCGCATCTCGGATCTGGTCACGGTGCATACGAAGCTGGTCCACACCGGCACCACGAGCATGCATTTCGCGGTCGACGTGAAGGCGCGCGACCCGATGGAAGGGCCCGAGCAGGAGCGGCTGTGCACGCACTGCATCATCGTCTTCGTCGCGCTGGACGCCGTCGAAGGCAAGCCGAGTGCCGTGCCGCCGTGGACGCCCGTCAACGACGACGACAAGCGCCTGGCCGAATACGCGCTCAAGGTGATGGAGCTGAGCAAGGGCATCGAGCAGACGGTCGAGCGGCTGGCGGCGGTGAACGAGGGGTAAGGCGGACCGCCCACGCGGCATTGCCGCGTGGCCCGCCGCACGCCGGGCCGTGGATGGCCCGGCCGGACGTTCCGAAGCGTCGGGGCTTCGCCATGGACGGCGGCGGCAGCGCCATCGAGGCGCCGCGAGCGCCTCCATTTGCGCCCAAACAAGTGCGCCCCAATAGAAAGGCCGCCTTTCGGCGGCCTTTTGGCTGAAGCGCTGCGACGGATCAGATGCCTTCGACGCGGCGCGCTTCGATGAACTTCTGGCCCCAGTAGCCGCCGTTGAGCTCGGACACCTGCACGTCCTTGCCGCGGCTGGGCGCGTGGACGAAGCGGCCTTCGCCGACGTAAATGCCGACGTGGTCGACTCGGCCGCGGCGACCGAAGAACACCAGGTCGCCGGCATTGAGCTTGGCGCGGTCGTTGATGAGTTCGCCGGTCTTGGCCATCTCGCGCGAGACGCGCGGCAGTTCGATGCCCAGGGCGTTGCGGAAGACGTAGCCAACCAGGCCCGAGCAGTCGAAGCCCTTGTTCGGGTCGCTGCCGCCCCAGCGGTACGGGGTGCCCAGCAGGGCCATCGCGCGCTGCAGGACGGTCTTGATCTTGCCCTGCTCCTCGGCCGGAAGCTCGGTCATCGGCTCGCCCGCCGCCGCGGCGGGGACGAGGTAGCGGTTCATGTCCGTGGCCAGCAGCAGGGCGCGGTCGGACAGGCTCATCGCTTCCGGAAGGGTGTGGTGCGCCACCGGGGCGGGTGCGTCGGCCGAATCGCCGGCCAGGGAGGACGAAGGCATCTGCTGAGCGAAGGCCGGAACGGCCATCAGGGCCAGCGCGGCGGCAATCGCGAACCGGGTCTTGATCCGGTGTCGGAAGGTCGGGGCGGCAAGGGCGCCTGGGGTCGTATAGGGCATCACGCAGAGTTCACGGCAACACAGTCGCCGGGGATGATGCCTGCGTGAACGACGAATGTCGTTCGTATTTCGTAAAAAGTTCGTTAAGTGAATTCGGACGGTGTCACAAATCGTGCCAAGGGCTTCACTTGGACTTCACCGGAGCACCCGCTTGGCGCCGGTGTAGTGGTCCCGCCAGTAGCTGCCATCGAGATGGTCCAGCCGCACGGTGCCCCCCGTACTGGGCGCGTGGACGAAGCGTCCTTCACCTACGTAAATACCGACGTGGCTGACGTTGCCGCTCTGGCCGAAAAACACCAGGTCGCCAGCGGCAAGGCGATCCGGGACGATCTTCGGACCCTGGAAGGCCGCCAGGTCGCGGGAGGTCCGGGGCAGGCTCAGCGACAGCATGTCGCGATACACGTAATTGACCAGCCCGCTGCAGTCGAAGCCGCCTTCCGGCGTGTTTCCGCCATATCGATACGGCGTGCCGACCAGGCTGATCGCCCGCATCAGGACCGCGTTGGCCGCGACCGGATCCGCCGGCTCCACCACCGGCCACACCCGCTGCTGCGGGGGCGCACTTCGGCGCACCGTCTCGCGACCGCCACCGCAGCCGGCCATCGCGGCGACGAGCACGCCAAGAAGAAAGAGGTGAAGGCCGCGCGCTGGCGCGGGAATGAGCTTGCCGGGATAATGCCGAGCTTTCGTCACGGCCGTTACTTTGGCCGTTCATGTCGTCGACGGCAAGCCTGCCGCCGCACCCGGGCCGCCGCCGTCGTGGCCACCAGCCGAGTTCCAGTCCAATGAAGATCGAGAAAGACCGCGTCGTCCGTTTCCATTACACCGTCTCCGAAGTCGGCCAGGAGCCGCTGGAAACCTCCGAAGGCCGCGAGCCGCTCGCGATCCTCATCGGCCACGGCAACATCATCCCGGGCCTGGAAACGGCGATGGACGGACGCGAAGCCGGCGACAAGTTCGAAGTCGACGTGACCGCCGCCGAGGCGTACGGCGAGCGTCGTGAAGGCCTGACCCAGCGCGTGCCGAAGAAGCACTTCAAGGGCGCCCGCCTGGAGCCGGGCATGCAGGCCGTGCTGCCGACCAACTTCGGTCCGCGCGCCGTGACGATCCAGAAGGTCGGCATGAGCGTGGTCGACGTCGACCTGAACCACCCGATGGCCGGCAAGGACCTGCACTTCGCCATCGAGATCGTCGAAGTGCGCGAAGCGTCGGCCGAAGAAATCGAGCACGGCCACGTGCACGGCGACGGTGGTCACCACCACTGATCGACGTTCCTGCGATACCGACGGCCCGCGAAAGCGGGCCGTTCTGTTTCCGGCGCTGCCGTCGTTCCAAGCCACCGCACGCGGGTAACCCCGACTGCCGGTCGCGCGCTTTTCCGAACGCAGAAGTCCGATGCGGCGCAGGCCCCTCGATCGGCTGCGTGCTCTAATCGTTCCACGGCGAACGGGAGTGGTGGCTGATGCAGGGAACGGCGCGGTGGTGACCACGCAGGTATCGAGCACGCGATCGCGCGAACATGCGTCGATGGCCGCGGTCCCCGTCGCGGCGGGCGAGCGGGTAGTGTCGCTCGATGTGCTGCGCGGACTCGCGCTGCTCGGCATCGGTTTGATGAACGTGGAATATTTCAGCCGCCCGCTGCGCGACATGGGGCAGGGGCTGGACCCGTCGCTGCCCCCGGTGGACCACGCGCTGGCCTGGCTCGTCTACGTCTTCGTGCAGGGCAAGTTCTGGATCCTGTTCTCGCTGCTGTTCGGGATGGGCTTCGCGGCGCTGGACGAGCGCGCGCGTGTGGCCGGCATCGACTTCAGCACGCTGTACCTGCGCCGCGCGGCCGGCCTGATGCTCATCGGGCTGGTGCACGCGCTGCTGATCTGGGCAGGCGACATCCTCGTCACCTATGCGCTGGGCGCCGTCGTGCTGCTGTGGTTCCGGGATGCCGAACCGGCGCGTCAGGGCCGATGGGGCGCGGCGCTGTACGGGGTGCCCGCGTTGGTGCTGCTACTGATGGCGGGGATGATGTGGGTCTCGCCGGAGCCGACGCAGGCCGACCATTCCGCGTCGGAAGCCGCGCGACTCGCGCTCGAGAAGGCGCGTCGTGCCGAGGAAGTCGTCGCCTATTCGAGCGGCTCGTGGTGGGATGCGGTGCTTGTGCGCGGTCGCTTCTTCATCGACAACCTCGACGAGACGCTCGTGTTCGAGGTCTTCGCGCTGGGCATCTTCCTGATGGGCGCCTGGCTTCTGCGCAGTGGCGCCATCACCGATCCCGCCGCGCATCTTCGCCTGCATCGCGTGCTTCGATTCGTCGCGTTGCCGGCCGGCCTCGGGCTCGCGCTTGCAAGCGTGTCGGTGGCGACGCGCTTCGATTGGGAGACCGACGGCGCGCGAGCCTTGCTGGCCATGTCGCTCATGCTGCTGGCCTCACCGCTGATGAGCTTGGGTTACCTGTCATGGACGCTGCGCGCGCTGCAGACACGGACGGGCGCGCGCATGCTCGGCGCGCTCGCGCCGGCAGGACGCATGGCGCTCACGAACTACCTGCTGCAGTCGATCGTCGGCACCCTGGTGTTCTATGGCTATGGCCTGGGCCTGTGGGGCCGCGTGCCGCGTAGATGGGAACTGCTGGGCGTCGTGGTGCTGTTCGCGATGCAGGTCGTGGCTAGTCGCCTGTGGCTTTCGCATTTCCGTTTCGGCCCGGTGGAATGGCTCTGGCGGGCGTTTACGTATGGTCGTTTCCCGCCGATGCGGGCCACCTCCGCCCTGACCCCCTAAACTGATGCCCATGGAACAGCGCGAAGATGTGGTGATCGTCGGGGCCGGCGTGATCGGACTGGCCAGCGCCCTGGCTCTTCTGGAAAGCGGACGAAGCGTCCGCGTGATCGACGCCGGCCGTGTCGGCGGCGGCAGTTCGCACGGCAATTGCGGCACGATCACGCCCAGCCACGCGCCGCCATTGGCCGCGCCTGGCGTCGTCGTGCGTGCGTTGCGCTGGATGCTCACGCCGGACGCGCCGCTCTATGTCGCGCCGCGCTTCGATCCGGCCTTGTGGTCGTGGCTGCTGCGCTTTGCCGTGCGCTGCAACGACCGCGACTGGCGCAGCAGTGCGCGTGCGAAGTCCGCGATCCTCAACGACTCGCGCGATCGGCTCGCAGATTGGGTGCGCGATTACGACCTCGCCTGCGAATTCGCCCATTCCGGCGAGGATTACGTCTTCCGCGATCCGCACGAATTCGAGCACTTCCAGGACGAAGTCGGTTTCCTTCGCGAACTGGGCGTGCGCGTGGACGTGGTGGATGGCCGCACGTACGAGTTGATGGAGCCCGCGCTCAAACCCGGCGTCGCCGGTGCGATCCGTTTCGATGGCGACGCCGTGCTGCGGCCCGACCGCTACGTCGGCGAGCTCGCGCGCGTGGTGCGCGCCCGCGGCGGCACCATCGTCGAGCATTGCGCCTTCACCGGCGTTCGCGACGACGGCGACGGCGTGCGTGTATCCACCGCGCAGGGCGACATCGCCGCGCGCGAGATGGTGATGGCCCTGGGCGCATGGTCGCCCAAGCTCGCCAACGCCATTGGTGCGCCGGCACTCAAAAGTGCGATCCAGCCGGGCAAGGGGTACTCGATCACGTACTCGACGCCGTCGCGCGTGCCGCGCCGCCCGCTGGTGCTGCGCGAGCGCCAGGTCTGCGTGACCTCTTGGGAAAGTGGCTTCCGTCTCGGCAGCACGATGGAGTTCAGTGGCTACGACGACACGCTCAACCCGCGCCGGCTCGCCGCGCTCGAACGCGGCGCGAGCGAATACCTGCACGAGCCGTACGGCGCGCAGAAGCAGGAACAATGGTTCGGCTGGCGTCCGATGAGCTGCGACGACGTGCCGATCATCGGACGCGTGCCCGGCAACGAACGCGTCATCGTCGCGACGGGCCACGGGATGATGGGCGTGAGCATGAGCGCCGCGACCGGCCAGCTCGTCGCCGATCTCGTCGTCGGGCGTCGCCCCGACCTCGATCCGGCGCCGTACGGCATCGAGCGTTTCTCGTGACCGGGTGCGAAAAGAACATGCCGGGATGTGCACGTCGCGATGATCGTGTCTGCATGAGCATGCGCGCATGAGCCTGGAAGCCGGCTTCGACCTGATCGTCATCGGTGGCGGCTCCGGCGGCCTGGCCGGTGCATTCCGCGCGGCCGAACACGGCGCGCGCGTCGCGATGCTGGAGCCGCACCTGTTGGGCGGCACGTGCGTGAACGTCGGCTGCGTTCCAAAGAAGGCGATGTGGCTCGCGGCGGATGTCGCCGGCCGGCTGCGCCTCGCGCAGACGCTCGGATTCGACGTCCCGCCGGCGACGCTGGACTGGCCGGAATTCATCGTCCACCGCGAGCGCTACGTCGCCAACATCCACGCCAGCTACCGTCGACGGCTCGATGCGGCGGGGATCATGGTGGTGCCGAGCTTCGGCCGCTTCGTGGATGCGCGGACCGTCGAATGCGAGAACGGCACGTTGCTGCGCGCGCGACGCATCCTCATCGCGACGGGCGGGCGGCCGCATCGGCCGGAGATCCCCGGCGCCGAATGGGGCTGCGTGTCGGACGATTTCTTCCAGTGGCGGGCAGCGCCCGAACGTGTCGCGATCGTCGGCGGCGGTTACATCGCCGTCGAACTGGCGGGCCTGCTGCAGGCGCTCGGCAGCCGCGTGGACCTCTTCGTGCGTGGCGACCGCCTGCTCAACGGGTTCGATCACGAGCTGGCCATGCAGCTCGGCGAGGATTACCGGCAGTCCGGCATCCGCCTGAATTTCGGTCATTCGATCGCCGCGCTGGAAGACAAGGGCAGGCGCGTGCGTTGCGAGGACGGCGAGCTGAGTGATCCGTTCGATGCCGTGCTGTTCGCTACGGGTCGCAAGCCCAACAGCGAGCGACTGGAACTGGAGCGCGCCGGCGTCGCCACCGATGTCGGCGGCCATGTCGCCGTCGACGAACGCCATGCGACGAATGTCGACGGCATCTTCGCGATCGGCGACATCACGCCGAACCCACCGCTCACGCCAGTGGCCATCGCCGCCGCGCGGCGCCTTATGGATCGCGTGTATGGCGGCGCGACCGCACTGCTGGATGCGCGCGACATTCCCACCGTGGTGTTCTCGCATCCGCCGATCGGGCAGGTGGGCCTCACCGAGCGCGAGGCGCGTGAAATCCATGGCGATGCCGTGCGTGTGTATCGCGCCGGATTCCGGCCGATGCTCTCGGCGCTTGCCGACGTCCCGCAGCGCAGCCTGTTCAAGCTGGTGTGCCTGGGCGACGAAAAGCGCGTGATCGGAATCCACCTGTTGGGCGAAGCGGCGGACGAGATCCTCCAGGGCTTCGCCGTCGCGCTGAAGCGTGGCATCACCTTGAACGACCTGCGCGACACGGTCGCCATCCATCCGACCAGCGCCGAGGAAGTGGTGCTGATGCGCTGAACGCGCGACGAGACCTGCACGATGAACGCCCACGACACCGACGTCTTCACCCTGCATCGCGGCACCGCGCCGCTGCTGGTGAGCCTGCCGCACGACGGCAGCCACATTCCCGAGGAACTCGCCGCGCGGATGGTGCCGGCCGCGCGCCGTGCGCCGGATACCGACTGGCACGTCTCGGTGCTCTACGACTTCGCGCGCGAGATGGGCGCGTCGATCATCGTGCCGCGTCATTCGCGCTACGTCGTCGACCTGAACCGTCCGCCCGACGACACCTCGCTCTATCCCGGCCAGAACACCACGGGCCTGTGTCCGGCCGTGCAGTTCACCGGCGAGCCCGTGTACCTCAAAGGCCAGGCGCCCGACGAGGCCGAAGTCGCGACGCGTGTGGAGCGTTACTGGCGTCCGTACCACGACGCGCTCATGGGCGAAATCGAGCGCCTGCGCGCGCAACACGGCCGCGTGGTGCTGTGGGAGGGCCATTCGATCCGCGGCAGCAACCTGCCGTTCCTGTTCGAAGGCCGGCTGCCGGATCTCAACCTGGGCACGGCCGGTGGCGCGAGCTGTTCGCCGGCATTGCAGCAGCGTCTGGAAGCGGTGCTGGAGGGTCAGATCGACTACGACCACGTCGTCAACGGCCGCTTCAAGGGCGGCTACATCACGCGCCATTACGCCGACCTCGCACGAGGCGTGGAGACGGTGCAGCTGGAAGTCAGCCAGCGCAATTACATGGACGAGGACAGCTTCGCGTACGACGCCGGGAAGGCGGCGACGCTGCAGGCGGTAATCCGCAACCTGCTACTGGCGACCTTGTCGGTCGGCTGAGAGAGGGCTCTTTGCGATGGGCGTCTGCTCATCGGCCTAGCCCTGATGCGCCGCACCGCACGGAGCGGCGCACTGGTGGCCGAGGCTGGCGAACGCGATTAGCGGGGCCAGCAGGATCGCGAAGGTGAGCGACGTCGCGGGCGGGTCAGACTTCCAGCGTCGCCAGGTCGCCCTTCGTTTCCAGCCACTGCTTGCGGTCGCCTGCGCGCTTTTTCGCGAGCAGCATGTCCATCAGCGAATGCGTCTGGGTGTCGTCGTCGACGGTGAGCTGCACGAGGCGGCGCGTGTCGGGATGGATCGTCGATTCGCGCAGCTGCGAAGGGTTCATCTCGCCCAGGCCCTTGAAGCGGGTGACGTTGACCTGACCGCTGAAGCCCTTCTTGCGATCGCCCTTCTCGCGTTCGATCTTCTCCAGCAGGATGCGCTTTTCCTCTTCGTCCAGCGCGTAGAACACCTGCTTGCCCACGTCGACGCGGAACAGCGGCGGCATCGCGACGAAGACGTGGCCGGCGGCCACGAGCGACGGGAAATGCTTCAGAAACAGCGCGCTGAGCAGCGTCGCGATATGCAGGCCGTCGGAGTCGGCGTCAGCGAGGATGACGACCTTGCCGTAGCGCAGGCCCGACAGGTCGTCCTTGCCCGGATCGCAACCGATGGCGACGGCGAGGTCGTGCACTTCCTGCGACGCCAGCACGCTGCCGGACGCGACTTCCCAGGTGTTCAGGATCTTGCCGCGCAGCGGCAGGATCGCCTGGAAATCCTTGTCGCGCGCCTGACGCGCGCTGCCGCCGGCGGAGTCGCCTTCGACGAGGAACAGTTCCGTGCGCGACAGGTCCTGGCTCGAGCAGTCGGCCAGCTTGCCCGGAAGCGCAGGCCCCTGCGTGACCTTCTTGCGGACGACCTGCTTCTCGGTCTTCAGGCGCGCGGCGGCGCGTTCGATCGCCAGCTGCGCGATCTTCTCGCCCAGTTCGACGTGCTGGTTGAGCCACAGCGAGAACGCATCGTGCGCGGCGCCTTCCACGAAGGCGGCGGCCTGGCGCGAGGACAGGCGTTCCTTCGTCTGCCCGCTGAACTGCGGATCGGTCATCTTGATGCTGAGCACGAAGGCGACGCGGTCCCACACGTCTTCCGGCGCGAGCTTCACGCCGCGCGGCAACAGATTGCGGAAGTCGCAGAACTCGCGCAGCGCGTCGGTGAAGCCGGTGCGCAGGCCGTTGACGTGCGTACCGTGCTGCGCGGTCGGGATCAGGTTGACGTAGCTTTCCTGCACCAGCTCGCCTTCGACGACCCACGCGACGGCCCAGTCGGCGGTCTCGGTGTCCTTGGTGAGCTTGCCGACGAACAGCTCCGGCGGCAGCAGCTCGCGTTCTGCAAGTTCGCCGCGAAGGTAATCGCGCAGGCCGTCCTCGTAGTACCACTCGTTGCGCTCGTCGGTCGCTTCGTCGAACAGCTTCACCGTCAGGCCCGGGCACAGCACGGCCTTGGCGCGCAGCAGGTGGCGCAGGGCGCGCACGTTGAACTTGGGCGTGTCGAAGTACTTCGCGTCGGGCCAGAAATGCACGCGCGTGCCGGTGTTCTTCTTGCCGACGGTGCCGACCACTTCCAGCGGCGTCGCGCGGTCGCCGTCCTTGAAGGTCATGCGGTATTCGTTGCCGTCGCGCTTGATCCTGACCTCGACGTGCCTGGACAGCGCGTTGACCACGCTGACGCCCACGCCGTGCAGGCCGCCGGAGAAGGTGTAGTTCTTGTTGCTGAACTTGCCGCCCGCGTGCAGGCGCGTGAGGATCAGTTCGACGCCGGGGATCTTCTCTTCTGGGTGGATGTCCACCGGCATGCCGCGGCCGTCGTCGGACACCGAGCAACTGCCGTCGTTGTGCAGCGTCACCTCGATGGTGCGCGCGTGGCCGGCGAGGGCCTCGTCGACGGCGTTGTCGATGACTTCCTGCGCCAGGTGGTTCGGGCGCGCGGTGTCGGTGTACATGCCGGGGCGGCGCTTGACGGGGTCAAGGCCGGAAAGGACTTCGATGTCTGCGGCGTTGTAACGGGAACTCATTCTTCGACGACTTCTTCGAGGACGTACGAGGCGGAGCGGGGATGGTCGGTGGCCCGGGCCGGAAATACAACACGCGGGTGATGTCGGTCCGGTCGGGAAGCATCGGGGCCACCTGTCACCCAGGTTGAGACGCGCCCGCGACCCTTGTGTCGGGCCAGCGACCGCCCCACATCGGCCCAGGCGCCCCGTTCAGTGCAGGCTTGGCGCCGCGAGGGTAGGGTGCCGCCAGCGTCGCGGCCCGCCCGCAGCGCCGCCCGCTTCAGGGCGTGTTCTCTCCACTGGAGGTCGTATCCGATGAACATCCGCAAGCTCGTCCTTCCCGCCGTTATCGCCGCTACGCTGGCGACGCCCGCCTTCGCCCAGCAGCAGCCGGCGCCGCAGGCCGACGCGGCGAAGAACGCGCAGTCGCAGCAGTCGCGCGACAAGGCCGGCCAGAAGGCCGACGCGCCGAAGGCCGACACCGGCAAGGCCGGCAAGAAGGACAAGGCCGACCCGACCCGCGAGCCGGAGGAAGAGGACGAGCGCTGAGCCTCGCCGCCTTCGCGGTCCGCGAATCCGACGCCCCGCAGCCGCGGGGCGTTTTCGTTTCCGGCGTGAAGCCGCGCGGTTGTGGGCGCGGGTGCCAAGCCGGCGCCGCGGAACGGATCGATGCGCCCCCATGAACGCGACTCGGCTCGCCCTCAACCGGCCGAGCCGGTAAACTACGGCTTTCCAGCGGCAGTAAAACCATGACTCCCCTGATTTTCGTCACCGGCGGCGTGGTGTCCTCGCTTGGCAAGGGCATTGCAGCAGCCTCGCTGGCGGCCGTCCTCGAAGCGCGCGGCCTGCGCGTGACGATGATGAAGCTCGACCCCTACATCAACGTCGACCCCGGCACCATGAGCCCGTTCCAGCACGGCGAGGTGTACGTCACCGACGACGGCGCCGAGACCGACCTGGACCTGGGCCATTACGAGCGCTACCTGCGCACGCGCCTGTCCCGCAAGAACTCCATCACCACCGGCCGGATCTACGACAACGTGATCCGCAAGGAACGCCGCGGCGATTACCTCGGCGGCACGGTGCAGGTGATCCCGCACATCACCGACGAGATCAAGCGCTGCATCGTGGAGGCCACCGACGGCTTCGACGTGGGCCTGGTCGAGATCGGCGGCACGGTGGGCGACATCGAGTCGCTGCCGTTCCTGGAGGCCATCCGCCAGATCCGCTCCGAGCGCGGTCCGGACGGCGCGATCTTCATGCACCTGACCCTGGTGCCGTGGATCGCCGCGGCCGGCGAACTGAAAACCAAGCCGACGCAGCACTCGGTCAAGGAACTGCGCTCGATCGGCATCCAGCCCGACATCCTGCTGTGCCGCAGCGAGCAGCCGCTGCCCGACAGCGAGCGCCGCAAGATCGCGCTGTTCACCAACGTCCCCGAACGTGCGGTCATCTCGGCCGTCGACCTGGACAACATCTACAAGATGCCGCGCCGCTTCCAGGAAGAGGGCCTGGACGCGATCGTGCTCGACCGCCTGCGCATCACTGCCGGTCCGGCCGACCTGTCTGAGTGGGACGAGGTCGTCGATGCCAGCGAGCATCCGGTCGACAACGTCACCATCGCGGTCGTCGGCAAGTACGTCGACCACCAGGACGCCTACAAGTCCGTCGCCGAGGCGCTCAAGCACGGCGGCCTGCGCCAGCGCACGCGCGTGAAGCTGAAGTGGCTGGAGTCGTCCGACATCGAACAGCAGGGCGTGGACGCGCTGAACGACGTCGACGGCATCCTGGTGCCGGGCGGCTTCGGCGATCGCGGCTTCGAGGGCAAGGTGCTCACCGCGAAGTTTGCGCGCGAGACCGGCCTTCCGTACTTCGGCATCTGCTACGGCATGCAGGCGGCGGTGGTCGATTACGCGCGCCACGTCGCGGGCCTGTCGGGCGCCAACAGCACCGAGAACGACAAGGCCAGCCCGCATCCGGTGATCGGCCTGATCACCGAATGGCGCACGTCCTCGGGCGAGATCGAACGCCGCAGCGAGGAGAGTGACCTCGGCGGCACGATGCGCCTGGGCCTGCAGGAGCAGCGCCTGAAGCCGGGCACGCTGTCGCGCGAGATGTACGGCAAGGACGTCGTGGCCGAACGCCACCGCCATCGCTACGAATTCAACAACCGCTACCGCACGCAGCTGGAAGACGCCGGCCTGACCATCAGCGCCAAGTCGATGGACGACCTGCTGGTGGAGATGGTGGAGCTGCCGCGCGATGCGCATCCGTGGTTCCTGGCCTGCCAGGCGCACCCGGAGTTCCTGTCGACCCCGCGCGACGGACATCCGTTGTTCGTCGGTTTCATCCGCGCCGCGCGCGAGCGCAAGGCGCAGGCGGGTGGTCGGTTGCTGAAGGAAGCGACCGCCTGACGCTGTTCTCCCTCCCCTTCAAGGAGAGGGCCGGGGAGGGGATGGTGTCCCTTTCCCGATGCGGTACATCACGCCACACCATCCCCACCCAACCCTCCCTTTGAAGGGGAGGGCTCAAAAGCGAAGAAGCGAATGAACCTCTGCGGATTCGAAGTCGGCCTGGACCAACCCTTCTTCCTGATCGCCGGCCCCTGCGTGATCGAGTCGATGCAGCTGCAGCTCGACACCGCCGGCAAGCTCAAGGAAATCACCTCTGAGCTCGGCATCAACTTCATCTTCAAGTCGAGCTTCGACAAGGCCAACCGCACCTCCGCCACCAGCTTCCGCGGCCCGGGCCTCGAGGAAGGCCTGAAGGTGCTGGCCGAGGTGAAGAAGCAGATCGGCGTGCCGGTGCTGACCGACGTGCATGAATACACGCCGATGGACGAGGTCGCGGCGGTCGTCGACGTGCTGCAGACGCCGGCGTTCCTCTGCCGCCAGACGAACTTCATCCAGAACGTGGCCCGCGCCGGCAAGCCGGTGAACATCAAGAAGGGCCAGTTCCTCTCCCCGTGGGAGATGAAGCACGTCACCGACAAGGCCAAGGCCACCGGCAACACGCAGATCATGGCCTGCGAGCGCGGCGTGTCGTTCGGCTACAACAACCTGGTCAGCGACATGCGCTCGCTGAGCGTGATGCGCGACACCGGCTGCCCGGTGGTTTTCGACGCCACGCATTCGGTGCAGCTGCCCGGCGGTGCCGGCGGCAAGAGCGGCGGCCAGCGCGAATTCGTGCCGGTGCTGTCGCGCGCGGCGATGGCGGTCGGCATCGACGGCATCTTCATGGAAACCCATCCGGTGCCGGACGAAGCGCTGTCCGACGGTCCCAACGCGTGGCCGCTGCCGAAGATGCGCGCGCTGCTGGAAACGCTGCTGGAAATCGACCGGATCACCAAGAAGAACGGTTTCCTCGAATCCACGGTCTGAACCTTGCCGGACGAGGCGTGCTGCGACGGCGCTGCCGTAGCGCGCCGTGCCGCCCTTGTCCGGTTCTGCTTTAATCCGTGTCCAAATCCGCTTTCGCCCCTACGACGAAACCCATGACGACCATCGCCAAAGTCCACGCCCGCGAAATCCTCGACAGCCGCGGTAATCCGACCCTCGAAGCCGAAGTCACCCTGGCCGACGGCAGCTTCGGCCGCGCCGCGGTGCCCTCGGGCGCGTCGACCGGCACCAAGGAAGCCGTGGAGCTGCGCGACGGCGACAAGACGCGCTACCTCGGCAAGGGCGTGCGCCGCGCGGTGGAGAACGTCAACACGACGATCGCCAAGGCGTTGGAAGGCTTCGACGCCGACGACCAGGCCGGCCTGGATCGCCGCATGATCGACCTGGACGGCACCGAGAATAAGGGCCGCCTCGGCGCGAACGCGCTGCTGGGCGTGTCGCTCGCCAACGCCCACGCCGTGGCCGCATCGAAGAAGCTGCCGCTGTGGAAGTACCTTGCCGGCAACCGCGAGGCCGTGTTGCCGGTGCCGATGATGAACATCATCAACGGCGGTGCGCACGCCGATAACAACGTGGACCTGCAGGAATTCATGATCCTGCCGGTCGGCGTGGACAGCTTCGCCGAGGCGCTGCGCGCCGGCACGGAGGTGTTCCACGCGCTCAAGTCCGTGCTCAAGGGCCGCGGCCTGAGCACCGCGGTGGGCGACGAAGGCGGCTTCGCGCCCGACCTGCGTTCGAACGAGGAAGCGCTGGAAACCATCCTGGAAGCCATCGGCAAGGCCGGCTACAAGGCGGGCGAGGACATCCTGCTCGGCCTGGACGTCGCCTCCAGCGAGTTCTACGAGAACGGCAAGTACAACCTCACCGGTGAAGGCAAGCGCCTGACCAGCGAGCAGTTCGTCGACTTCCTCGCCAACTGGGCCGCGCAGTACCCGATCGTCACCATCGAGGACGGCATGGCCGAGCACGACTGGGCCGGCTGGAAGCAGCTCACCGACAAGATCGGCAAGAAGGTGCAGCTGGTCGGCGACGACCTGTTCGTGACCAACCCGAAGATCTTCAAGGAAGGCATCGACCAGGGCGTGGCGAATGCCATCCTCATCAAGGTCAACCAGATCGGCACGCTGACCGAGACGCTGGAAGCCATCGCGATGGCCGACGCGAACCGCTACGCGGCGATCGTCTCGCACCGTTCGGGCGAGACCGAGGACACGACGATTTCCGATATCGCCGTCGCCACGACCGCCACGCAGATCAAGACCGGCTCGCTGTGCCGCAGCGACCGCGTCGCCAAGTACAACCAGCTGCTGCGCATCGAGGAAGCGCTCGGTTCGGCCGCGAAGTACGCCGGCCGCGACGCCTTCGTTTCCCTCAAGCGCTAAGGCACGGGGCACGCGCGCATGCGCTGGTTGCGACTGCTGCTGGTGCTGCTCGCCGGATTGCTGGCGTTCCTGCAGTACCGCCTCTGGGTGGGCGAGGGCGGCAGTCGCTCCGTCGCCCGCCTGGACCGGCAGGTGCAGCAGCAGACGCGCGAAAACGCGGGTCTGCAGCAGCGCAACGACGCGCTCGCGGCGGAGGTCGAAGACCTCAAGTCCGGCGAAGCGGCCGTCGAGGAGCGCGCGCGCAGCGAGCTGGGCATGATCAAGCCCGGCGAGACGTTCTATCGCGTGGTTGAGCCGGAAGGTTCGACCACGCCCGCCACCGACACGCCGCCTGCCGACGACGCGCAGGCTCCGGCGCCGTGACACCGCGCATCTGGGCGGTGTTGCCCGCCGCCGGCCGTGGCACACGCTTCGGCGGCGAAGTTCCCAAGCAATACCTCGAAGCGGCCGGCAAGCCGCTGATCGCGCACGCGCTCGACGCGCTGCTTTCGCATCCGCGCATCGACGGTGCGCTGGTCGCGCTGGCCGCCGACGACGCACGCTGGCCGGGCTGGACCTCGCGCCACGGCAAGCCGCTGCTGCGCTGCAATGGCGGCGGCGAACGCGCCGATTCGGTGCTCGCCGCGCTGCACGCGCTGCCATCGGATGTCGGCGACGACGCGTTGATCCTCGTGCATGACGCCGCGCGCCCGAACGTGCACGCAGGCGACATCGATCGACTCATCGACGTGGCAACGACGCACGCCGATGGCGCCATCCTCGGTGCGCCGGTGCGCGACACGCTCAAGCGTGCCGACGCGGCCGCGCACATCGTCGCGACCGAGCCGCGTTCGGCGCTGTGGCGCGCGTTCACGCCGCAGGCCTTCCGGCGCGGCGCACTCACGGCCGCGCTGGAACGCGCCCGTGCCGACGGCGTCGTCGTCACCGACGAAGCCATGGCCATGGAGCGCATGGGCGCGCATCCGGCACTGGTGGAAGGGCGCGAGGACAACCTCAAGGTGACCACGCCATCCGACCTCACGTTGATGGAATGGCTGTTCCAATCCAGACCGGGTCAAGGGGGATCCGAATGAAGGCACTGTTCGCAACGCTTGTCCTGGCCACTGGCCTGTGGGGTACTCCGGCGCATGCCGGCGAGGCGGGGGCCGCATTGTCCGAGTGCCTCAAGCGCTCGGCGACGCCGGACGATCGCCGCATCCTCGTGCAGTGGATCTTTTCCGCCATCGCGATCCATCCGGACCTGCAGGCGCTGTCAGCGATCGACAACGCGCAGCGCGCGAAGATCGAGAAGGACGCGGCGGCGACGTTCGAACGCCTCGTCGCCGTGGATTGCACCGTAACGGCGCGCCAGACCATCGTGGCCGAGGGCACCGAAGGCTTCGGCAACGCGTTCAAGACGCTGGGCGAGCTGGCGATGGGCGGCGTGGTGGAGAACCGCGACGTGCAGGTCGGCATGTCGCGCCTGGGTGAACTGGTCGATTCGCAACGCATGCTCAAGGCATTGATCTCGAAATGAACATCCGCATCGGCCAGGGCTACGACGTGCACGCGTTCGGCGACGGCGACCATGTCGTGCTCGGCGGCGTGCGCGTGCCGCACGATCGCGGCGTGCTCGCGCATTCGGATGGCGACGTCGTGATCCACGCGCTGTGCGACGCGATCCTCGGCGCGCTGGCGCTGGGCGACATCGGCAAGCACTTCCCGCCGAGCGATCCGCAGTGGAAGGGCGCCGACAGTCGCGCGTTCCTGCGCCACTGCGATGCGCTCGCACGCGAGCGCGGCTGGCGGCTGGGCAATGCCGACGTGACCGTCGTGTGCGAGCGGCCGAAAGTCGGACCGCACGCGGCGGCGATGCGCGAGGTGCTCGCGCAGGAACTCGCCGTCGAAGTCGACGCGATCAGCATCAAGGCGACCACCAGCGAGAAGCTCGGTTTCACCGGGCGCGGCGAGGGCATCGCCGCGATGGCCGTGTGCCTGCTGGTGAAGTCGTGAGCGACGCCGCGCTGCCGCGCGCGCACGGCGAGGCCGTGCTGTCGGCCAACATGCGCACGACGCCGGAGGATTTCGTCGTCGAGGAACTGCCGGGATTCGAGCCGTCCGGTGCCGGCGAACACCTGCTGCTCACTGTCGAGAAGCGCGGCATGAACACCGGCTTCGCGGCGAAGTACATCGCGCAGTGGGCCGGCGTGGACGAAGTCGCCATCGGCTACGCAGGCCTGAAGGATCGCCACGCCGTCACGCGGCAACGCTTCAGCGTGCACCTGCCGAAGAAGGTCGCACCGGATCTGTCGACGCTTGATTTCGCGCAGGGCGAGGAACGCCTCACCGTTGTCGAACACACCTGGCACGCGAAGAAGCTGCCGCGCGGCGCGCTGGCGGGCAACCGTTTCGTGCTCACGCTGCGTGGCGTGTCCGGCGAACGCGCGGCGATCGAACAGCGCCTGCGATCCATCGCCGAACGCGGCGTGCCGAACTATTTCGGCGAACAGCGCTTCGGCCGCGACGGCGACAACGTCGCCAACGCGCGTGCGATGTTCGCCGGGCGCCGCGTGCGCCGCGAGCAGCGCACGCTGCTGATGTCCGCCGCACGTTCGGAGCTGTTCAACCGTGTGCTCGCGCAACGCGTGCAGCGCGGGAGCTGGGACACGCCGCTCGATGGCGAGGTCTGGATGCTCGACGGAAGCCGCAGCGTGTTCGGCCCCGAGCCGTTCGACGACGCGCTCGCTCAGCGCCTCGCCTCATTCGACATCCACCCGACCGGCCCGCTGTGGGGACGCGGCGAACTGCGTTCGACGGGCGACGCCGCGCGGCTGGAAACCGAAGCGCTCTCCGGCGAGGAAGCGCTCGCACTGCGCGCCGGCCTGGAAGCCGAAGGCCTGAAGCAGGAGCGCCGCGCGTTGCGCCTGAAGCCGGCGGAACTGACGTGGTCGTGGCGTGAGGACGACGTGCTCGAAGTCGCCTTCGCTTTGCCGCCGGGTGCATATGCCACGGTCGTGCTCGCCGAATTGGGCGACGTACGCGCGGTGGGACGGGCGGGCTAGGCACGCTTCACGCCGCATCCGCGACCGTTCGTCGGAAAGGATCGGGCGGCACTGGCTCCGTCCGACGGCCGGCGTATACCGGAATTGCAGCGTCGCAACGCGCTGCCGCCGCGCCACGGGGCCCGGCGAACCGTCATGGAGATGTCGTCATGAACGCATCGCTACGCATGGCCGTGTTGCTGTCGCTCGTCGGACTGTCGGCCTGTGCCGGCATGGAATCCAGGTCCACCTATGTGCCCGAACCGCGTGCGCCTTCGCTCAACGACGCCGACGACGAATACGTCGCCTACGTCGAGCGCATCGCGCGTCGCCGCGGACTGGAAGTGGTCTGGGTGAACGTGCCGCACAAGACGGCCGACCAGGTCGCGCAGGCGACTGGCGAACCGAAGTAAACCTGCCCGTCGCCCTCCGGATTCCGTTCCGGGCGGATCGTCACGAACGGAGACGGCGGGGCGCGAGCAGCACCAGTACCGCACCGGTGCCGCCCTGCGCCGGCGGCGCGGAGTGGAACGCGAGAACGTCGGCGCGGTGCCGCAGCATGCGGTCCACGAGGTTCTTCAGCACGGGCTGGCCGCCGGAGGCGATAGTGGCGGCGCCGTGCAATCCCTTTCCGTGCACGATCCGCACGCAGCCCACGCCGTGCTGGCGGGCGTCGTGCAGGAAGGCGCGCACCAGCTGTTCGGCCTCGCGCGTGTCGGCGCCATGCAGGTCGAGTTCCTCCTGCACCGAGATCTCGCCGCGCTTGAGTTTCTGCAACAGGCGCGGCGACACCTCGTCGCGGCGGTAACTCAGCGCGTCGCCGGCTTCCAGCAGGCTGTCTTCTAGCGCATGACGGAACTGCTCGCGCGCCTGTGCCTCGTCCCGCTCGGCCATGCGCGCGCGCGGGCGCGGCCGGGGCGCGGACGGCGGCGGCGCGGTCTCGCGCATCGGCCGCACCGGACCGATCGCCGAGCGGAACAGCTCGGCGTCGTCTTCGTCATCGTCGCGTGGTTCGGACATGCCATCAGCCTAGCGTTGCGGGCCGATACCGCAAACCGTTGACGCGATGTTGCCGGGACGTGCACGCCGTCGCCGGGCGCGCGGGCGGCTTCGGCTATCATGGCCCTTCACGCGGTGCGGCCTGTTCCGCGCCGGCGTCAGGTTCCGGCAAGCGTTGTCTGCAAGCGAATACACAAGGGAGTCCATGCGAGTACTGGTGAGCAACGACGACGGCGTCGACGCGCCCGGCATCCGCGTCCTGGCCGAAGGCCTGCGCGCGGCGGGGCACGAGGTCCTGGTGGTGGCGCCCGACCGGGACCGCTCCGGTGCCAGCAACTCGCTCACCCTGGATGCGCCGGTGCGCGTCCAGCAACTCGACGGTTCGACCTGGCGCGTGTTCGGCACGCCGACCGACTGCGTGCACGTGGCCATCACGGGCATGCTCGAGGTCGAACCCGACATCGTGGTCTCCGGCATCAACAACACCGCCAACCTGGGCGACGACGTCATCTATTCAGGCACCGTCGCCGCGGCGATGGAAGGCCGGTTCCTCGGCCTGCCCGCGGTGGCGATGTCGTTGCAGACGGTCGATCACACCGGCAAGCATTACGAAACCGCGGCGCGCGCGGCGGCGGAAATCATCGCCCGCCTGCGCGTGGACCCGCTGCCGGCCGACACGATCCTCAACGTGAACGTGCCGGACATCCCGTGGGATGAAGTGCGCGGGTTCGAAGTGACGCGACTGGGCAACCGTCATCGCGCCGAGGCGTGCATCCCGCAGCAGGATCCGCGGGGTCGCCAGTGGTGGTGGATCGGCCCGGCCGGCGCCGAGCAGGACGCCGGCCCCGGCACGGATTTCCATGCCGTTCGCACCGGCCATATCTCAATCACGCCGATCCAGGTCGACCTCACGCGTTACCACGCGCTCGAGCAGGTCGCCAGCTGGGTCGACGGCCTGGCCACCTCGCTCGGCCATCCGGCATCCCGCAAGCCGGAGCGTGCGGCATGACGCTGCGCATGCGCCTGCAGCCGGAGGCGATCGGTTCCGGCATGACGTCGCAGCGCGTGCGCGACCGCCTGGTCGATCGCCTGCGCGACAACGGCATCCGCGACGAACGCGTGCTCAATGCCATCCGCACTGTGCCGCGCCACCTGTTCGTCGACGAGGCGCTCGCCACGCGCGCCTATGAGGACACCGCGCTGCCGATCGGCCACGGCCAGACGATCTCGCAGCCGTGGGTGGTCGCGAAGATGACCGAGGCGCTGCTCGAGTCCGAACCGAAAAAGGTGCTGGAGATCGGCACGGGTTCGGGCTACCAGGCTGCGGTGCTCGCGGCGCTGGGGCTGGAAGTCCACACCGTCGAGCGCATCGGCGAACTGCTGCGCACCGCGCGCAAGCGTTTCCGCCAACTCGGCATGAACGTGCGCAGCAAGCACGACGACGGCCGGATCGGGTGGCCCGAGAACGGCCCGTTCGACGCGATCATCGTCACCGCTGCCGCGCCGGCCCTGGTCGATGCGCTGACCGGGCAGCTGGCCGCCAACGGCACGCTGATCGCCCCCGTCGGCGGGGCCGGATCCCAATCGCTGCTGAAGCTGTCGAAGGATGCCGACGGCAATGTCACCCAGCAGACGCTCGCACCGGTAGTCTTCGTGCCGCTGCTGTCGGGCATGGTCGACTGACCCACCCGATCCACCGTGCTCCGCACCGGCAGCGCGCTGACCACCGCAGACCGACGACACCACTGAAACACAGGGGCGCCGCTTGAAGATTTTTGGACCGTTGTACGAACGGGCGCTGGTGTGGGCCCGCCATCGCCACGCACCGGCCTACCTGGTCGGGCTGAGTTTCATCGAGGCGATCATCTTCCCGATCATGCCCGAGGTGATGCTGGCGCCGATGTGCGTCGCGCAGCCGCGGCGCGGATTCTGGTTCGCGACGATCAGCCTGGCCGGTTCGATGGTGGGCGCGCTGGTCGGCTACGCACTGGGGCATTACGCCTTCGAGGCGGTCAAGCCGCTGTTCGCCGCGATGGGCATGCTGGGCGGCATCGAGTCGGGCATCGCGACGGTGCAGGCCAAGATGGCCGAGTCGCCATGGGCGGTGTTCTGGCTGCTCGTGCTGGGCGGCTTCGCGCCGATCCCGATGAAGGTCTTCACATGGGCCTCGGGTATCGTCGGCGTGCCCATGCCGCAGTACGTACTGAGCATGCTGATCGGGCGCGGCAAGCGCGTCTACCTGATCGCGCTGGTGATCCGCATCGGCGGCGTCCGCGCCGAAGCCGCGTTGCGCAGGTACATCGAGCCGATCGGCTGGATCGCGCTGGTGTTGCTGATTGCGGCGATCGGCTGGCTGGTCTGGAAGACGCAGTTGGGATGAGAGGAAGCATGACCGGAACATCGCGAAACGTTGCCGTCCGATCTCTCGCTGCCGCCTCGCTCGTGGCGTTCGCCGCGCTGCTCGGCGGTTGCTGGACCACGAAGGTCTATCGCGAACCGGGCGCCTCCTCGGAAGCGCCCTCCAAGCCGCGGCCCGGCGTGACCACCACGGTGCGTCGGGGCGACACGCTCTTCTCGATCGCCTCGCGCAACGGCGTGCGCCAGCAGGACCTGGCGGCATGGAACGGCATCGCTCCGCCGTACACCATCTACCCCGGCCAGAAGCTGCGCCTGTATCCGGCGGGGAAGGGTGGCAGCACGGCCGCGACGCGTCCGTCTGCCACGACCACGACGACGAAGCCCGCTGCAACGACACCGGCCGCGCCCGCGCCGAAGCCCGCCGCGCCGGCCGCAAGCGACATCAAGTGGCGCTGGCCGGCCGACGGTGAACTCATCGGCCGTTACGTCGCAGGCGAACCGACCAAGCAGGGCGTCGACATCGCGGGCGCCAGCGGTGCGCCCGTGCGCGCGGCGGCGGATGGCGTCGTGGTGTATTCCGGTTCCGGCCTGGTCGGCTACGGCGAGTTGATCATCATCAAGCACAACGAGCAGTGGCTCTCCGCGTACGGCCACAACCGCAACCGGCTGGTGAACGAAGGCCAGCTGGTGCGCTCGGGACAACAGATCGCCGAGATGGGCCGCAGCGGCGCGCCGCGCGAGATGCTGCACTTCGAAGTGCGCTACAACGGCAAACCC
Organism: Lysobacter soli; assembly: GCF_003382285.1. Taxonomy (GTDB): domain Bacteria; phylum Pseudomonadota; class Gammaproteobacteria; order Xanthomonadales; family Xanthomonadaceae; genus Lysobacter_J; species Lysobacter_J soli. Next base: position 662,892 of record NZ_QTJR01000001.1, on the reverse strand, counting down.
GTCGATCCGCTGATCTACCTTCCGAAGCGGTGAACATCGCGTCCGCGCAATGCGGACGCAGTGGCCGCCGTGCGGACTTCGTGCGGCGCCTGTCGTTTTGGGCAATGGCGATGATGCTGGCCATACTCGCCGGCTGCGCATCGATGGCGACGATGCGTGACGACGCGCCCACGCTGGACATCGTCACCCTCAACCTCTGGCACGATCGCGAGGGCTGGCCGCATCGCGCCACGATGATCGAAGCGGAACTGCGCCGCCTCTCGCCCGACGCGATCCTGCTGCAGGAAGTGCTGCAGGACGAAACGCTGCCGAACCAGGCGATCGCGCTCGCGCAGCGGCTTGGCTATCACGCCTTCTTCGTCTCGGTCGATCCGGTCGATCGTTCGCGTCGCTACGGCAATGCGATCCTCACGCGCGAACCCGCCACCTCGCGCGGCTTCCGTCGCCTGCAGCCGGATAACGCCTATCGCATCGCCGGCTGGGTGCGCACGACGGTGCGCGGACGCGCGGTGAATCTCTACGTGGTGCACCTGGATTTCGAGGATCGAAGCGGCGCCACGCGCGCGCGGCAGGTCGCGGACCTGCTGTCCTTCGTCGATGCCACGCGCGGCGCTGCGCCGGTCGTGATCGGCGGCGATTTCAACGTCACGGCGGATGCCGCGGAGCTGACGCCGCTGCGCGCGGCTTTCGTCGACGCATACGCGCTCGCGCATGCAGGCGTAGCGGTCGACGGCCTCGCGCATGCGACGCTCAATCCGCGTTTCAATCCACCGGCGCGCATCGATCGCGTGTACGCGGAACAAGGCAGCTTCGGGATGCCGGAGGCGCGGCGCATCCTCGACACGCCCGACGCGGAGGGGCGCTGGGCGTCGGATCACTACGGCGTGTGGGTGCGGGTGCCGTTCGCGCCGCACGAAGACAGGCGCTAGCCGGGAAGGACGAATGCCACGACCACGCGGCGGCCTTCACCGGCCAGCACGTTGAACGTTCGCGCGGCGGCGGCGTTGGTCATCGTTTCCATGCCAACGCCGCGGCGCAGGCAATGGGCGAGCACGGCGGCCGGCGGGAACACCTGCGTGGCGCCGCTGCCGAGGAGGATCACTTCCGGCTCCAGCGCCAGGACGGCGTCGAGGTCCTGCGGCGCCATCGCCTTGACATCACCAACGGGCCAGCCCTCGACGAGGCGGTCGGGCGAGAGCACGAAACTGGCCGTCAGGCGGCGTTCGTTCACCCGCACGGACTCGCCATCGGCTGCGCGCAGGAGGAACTCGTGATCCGGGTGTTCGAGATTGAGCTGCATGGGGACGAAGTGGGGGCGGGGAAGCGGGACGAAACCCCGTCTTCGCGCCGGTCCGCGCGGACGTCAGGCGCGCGGCAGGACGATCTGGCGGCGGTCCTTGCTCGGGCGGTACAGCACGGCCGTGTGGCCGATCCGCTGGACCAGCGCGGCGCCGGTGCGCTGGGCGATCTCGTCGATCATCGCGTCGCGGGCCTCGCGGTCTTCCGCGCCGACCTTCACCTTGATCAGCTCGTGGTGCTCCAGGGCGAGGTCGATCTCGGCCACCAGCGAGTCAGTGATGCCCTTGCCGCCGACCTGCAGCATCGCCTTGAGATCGTGGGCCTGGCCGCGCAGGAAGCGGGTCTGGGCGGCGGTCAGGACGGTCTGCATCGGGAGTCGGAAAACCTCTGGGGGGCGCGCAGGGTATCATGACCGCCCCCACGCTCACCCCGACGCCGCGCCGATGGCGAGCCGCAGCAAGTCCAGCCAGCGCTGGCTGAAAGAACACTTTTCCGACCCCTTCGTGAAGAAGGCCAAGGCCGAAGGCCTGCGCTCGCGCGCGGCCTACAAGCTGGAGGAACTGGTCGAACGCGACCGGCTGCTCAAGCCGGGCATGGTGGTGGTCGATCTGGGCGCCGCTCCGGGCGGCTGGTCCCAGTGGGTCCGGCAGGAGCTCGACCGCCTCGATGCGGCCCGCCCGGGCCGCGTGATCGCCCTGGACATCCTGGAGATGCCGTCGCTGGCGGGCGTCGAATTCCTTCATGGCGATTTCAGGGAGGATGCGGTCCTATCCCAGCTGGTGGGCGCCCTGAACGGCCAGCCGGTGGACCTTGTCCTGTCCGACATGGCCCCCAATAAGAGTGGCGTGGACGCGGTCGACATGCCCCGGGCGATGTATCTGTCGGAGCTGGCGATGGACTTCGCCGACCGGCACCTGCGCACCGGGGGCAACTTCCTGATCAAGTTGTTCCAGGGGGTCGGCTTCGACGAGTACGTGAAGGAGCTGCGCCGGCGCTACGACCGGGTCGTGATCCGCAAGCCGGAGGCCTCGCGCAAGCGGTCGCCGGAGGTCTACGCGCTGGCACAGGGCAAGCGCGCGGTAATGAAGTAAGGTTTGATCGAGCTGCACGGCGCATGGGCGCCGCCCCCGCTGCAACGCGCCGCAGGCGCCAGGTAGGAACTGAATGAACGATTTGGCCAAGAATCTGCTGCTCTGGGTGATCGTCGCCGTCGTGTTGATGGTGGTCTTCCAGGCATTCGGGCCGCGTGGTGCTGCCGGGAGCCAGGAGCTGGCGTACGACCAGTTCGTCCATCAGGTCCAGCAGGACAAGGTGAAGGAAGTGAAGATCGCCGACGACGGCGCCACCATCACCGGTGTGCGCAGCGACGGCTCGAAGTTCACGACCTACAAGCCCAAGGACGACAAGGACCTGATCAATGACCTGATCAACCACCGCGTCGCCATCGACCAGCAGCCGCCGCAAAGCGGCCCGTCGATCCTCTACATCATCATCAACGTGCTCCCCTGGCTGCTGTTCATCGGCATCTGGGTGTATTTCATGCGCCAGATGCAGCAGGGCGGAAGCAAGGGCGCGATGAGCTTCGGCCGTTCGCGCGCCAAGCTGCAGGGCGAGGACCAGGTCAAGGTCACGCTGGCCGACGTCGCCGGCTGCGACGAGGCGAAGGAAGAAGTCGGCGAGCTCGTCGAATTCCTGCGCGACCCCTCCAAGTTCCAGAAGCTGGGCGGCAAGATCCCGCGCGGCGTGCTGATGGTCGGCCCGCCGGGCACCGGCAAGACGCTGCTGGCGCGCGCGATCGCCGGTGAGGCGAAGGTGCCGTTCTTCAGCATCTCCGGTTCGGACTTCGTCGAGATGTTCGTGGGCGTCGGCGCGAGCCGCGTGCGCGACATGTTCGACCAGGCCAAGAAGCACGCGCCCTGCATCATCTTCATCGACGAGATCGACGCGGTCGGCCGCCATCGCGGTGCCGGCCTCGGTGGGGGTCACGACGAACGCGAGCAGACGCTCAACCAGCTGCTGGTCGAGATGGACGGCTTCGAGGGCGGTGAAGGCGTGATCGTCATCGCCGCGACCAACCGTCCGGACGTGCTCGACCCGGCGCTGCTGCGTCCGGGCCGCTTCGACCGCCAGGTCGTGGTGGGCCTGCCGGACGTGAAGGGCCGCGAGCAGATCCTGCGCGTGCACATGCGCAAGCTGCCGCTGCACGACGATGTCGATCCGATGACGATCGCGCGCGGCACGCCGGGCTTCTCCGGCGCGGACCTGGCGAACCTGTGCAACGAGGCGGCGCTGTTCGCCGCGCGCGAGAACGCCAAGGACGTGCGCATGGAGCACTTCGACCGTGCGCGCGACAAGATCCTGATGGGCGCCGAGCGTCGTTCGATGGCAATGAGCGAGGACGAGAAGCGCAACACCGCCTATCACGAGGCGGGTCACGCGATCGTCGGCCGCATCGTTCCGGAGCACGATCCGGTCTACAAGGTCACCATCATTCCGCGCGGCCGCGCGCTGGGCGTGACGATGTACCTGCCGGAGGGCGACAAGTATTCGCTCAACCGTGTCGCCATCGAATCGCAGCTGTGCTCGCTGTATGGCGGCCGCGTCGCCGAGGAACTGATCTTCGGCGCCGACAAGGTCACCACCGGCGCGTCCAACGACATCGAGCGCGCCACCAAGATGGCCCGCAACATGGTCACCAAGTGGGGCCTGTCGGAACTGGGCCCGATCACCTTCGGCGAGGAAGAGGACGAGGTGTTCCTGGGCCGTTCGGTGACGCAGCACAAGAACGTGTCGAACGAGACCGCGCGCAAGATCGACGAGGTCGTGCGCGACATCCTCGACAAGGCGTACGGCCGCACCACGCAGATCCTCAAGGACAACCTCGACAAGCTGCACGTGATGGCCGATGCGCTGCTGCAGTACGAGACCATCGACGCGCACCAGATCGACGACATCATGGCCGGCCGCAAGCCGGGTCCGCCGGCGGACTGGTCGAAGTCGGGCAAGACGCCGAAGGACGACGGCGAGCGTCCCGGCACGATCGGCGGCCCTGCGGCGCAGACCTGATCGATCGCGTTACATGAGCTGCATCGAAGAGCCGGCCTAGTGCCGGCTCTTTGCTTTTGGCGACGCGGATGTCGAACGTCTGGCTTTCCCGTCATCCCGACGTGCACCGAAGCCGTAAGATCGCGCTTTCCCTCGCGATCGCCGCCGCCATGTTCGACATCACGCCCATCCTCGACTGCAACGGCCGTCCGCTCGCGCTCGATCGCCCGCGCGTGATGGGCATCGTCAACGTCACGCCGGATTCGTTTTCCGACGGTGGCGCGTACGACACGCTCGATGCCGCCGTCGCGCACGGGCTGGCGCTGGCGGAGGAGGGCGCCGACGTGCTCGACATCGGCGGCGAATCCACGCGGCCCGGCGCGGCCGACGTGTCGGTCGAGGAAGAACTGCGCCGCACGATTCCCGTGATCGAACGCCTCGCGCGCGAGACCTCGCTGCCGATCAGCATCGACACCTCCAAGCCCGAGGTCATGCGCGCGGCCGTGCAGGCCGGCGCGGGCATGATCAACGATGTCTACGCGCTGCGTCGCGAAGGTGCGCTCGATGCCGCCGCCGAACTCGGCGTGCCCGTAGTGCTCATGCACATGCAGGGCGAGCCGCGTTCGATGCAGGACGCGCCGCATTACGACGATGTGGTCGCCGATGTTCACCGCTTCCTCGCCGAACGGATCTTCGCCGCGGAGATGGCTGGCATCGCGAAGAAGAAGATCGTGGTCGATCCCGGTTTCGGTTTCGGTAAGAACACGCAGCACAACCTCGCCTTGCTCGCGCAACTCGAACGCCTTGCCGAACTGGGTGTTCCGCTGCTCGCCGGACTCTCGCGCAAGCGCACCATCGGCGAGATCACCGGCCGCGATGCACCGCGCGAACGCGCGTCCGGCTCCGTGGCCGCGCACCTCATCGCCGCGCAGCGTGGCGCGAAGCTGCTGCGCGTGCATGACGTCGCCGCCACCGTGGATGCACTGAAGGTGTGGAACGCCGTCGCCTCGCAGGCGATGCCGCGGGCGAAAAGCGCGCCGTCGATGCCGAAGTGGCCCGACGAGGAATGACGCATCGCCTGGCGATATTTTGATCAATCCCCGCGGCGCCTTGCTGCACAAGGCTTGCAGCGCGATGCGCACAACGTTGTCCGCGTGCTTGTCCACAGGCCGTGTGGATAGCGCACGTGTACACGCCGAAATCGACTTGTACGTCAACTGATTTCAGTGGTCAGTTTCTGACCAAACTTGCTGCGAAGCTTGTGTGGCAAGGCGTTCGGCACGATCCCCACATCGCTGTCCGCAGGCTTGTCCACAAGCTGTGTGGATAGCCGCGCTGATCACGGCCAGAAGCGCACGAACGCAATGCGTAATCGACGCCGCAAGTCAAACGTTTTTTGTGGCCAGTTTCTGTCCAAACTCCTTGCGACGCTTGCAGCGCAAGGCGTGCAGCATGGAATCCACATCGCTGTCCGCAGGCTTGTCCACAGGCGGTGTGGATAGCCGCGTTCGTCGCGTCGCAGCGCGTCGTCGTCATGCATGTCCGCGATGCCGAAACCGCCGCATCCGTCAAGCAGAATATGTGGTGATTTTTTGGCCAGGCTTGCGGTGAGGCCCGTGGTTGCGACGTATGCGGCCACTGCCCACATCGCTGTCCGCAGGCTTGTCCACAGGCGATGTGGATAGCGCACGCGCGCTGGCCAAAATTTCGCCAACCACCCGGAAGGCCTTGCGGCGCCTGGGCTGCGATGTCTTATCAACAGCCTTGCCCCAGTGGTTCTCCACACCTTGTGTGGAAAGCCGGGGCGGCCGGCGTTTTCCGCGCGACCGGGCTGTGCGAGGCTACGCCCCCGACCCGCCGCCTTCGACATGCCCGCCGATCCGCGCCCGCTCGTGATTGCCCTCATGGGCCCGACCGCTTCGGGCAAGACCGCGCTCGCGCTGGACTGGGCCGAACGCTTCGGCGGCGAGATCGTCAGCGTCGATTCGGCGCTGGTGTACCGGCGGCTCGATATCGGATCGGCCAAGCCGGCGCCGGACGAACTGGCGCGCGTGCCGCACCACCTGATCGACCTGCGCGAGCCGTGGCAGCCGTACTCGGCGGCGGAGTTCGCCGTGGATGCGCGGCGAGCGGTCGAGGACATCGTGGCCCGTGGGCGGTTGCCGATCCTCGCCGGCGGCACCGGCCTGTATTTCCACGCACTGCTGCACGGGCTCTCGCCGATGCCGGAAGCCGACGCCGACATGCGCGCGCAACTGGACGCCGAAGCGCAGCGGCGCGGTTGGGCCGCGATGCATGCCGATCTGGCGGCGATCGACCCGGAAGCCGCCGCCCGCATCCACGCCACCGACGCCCAGCGCATCCAGCGAGCACTGGAAGTCTTCCGCCTTTCCGGCCGGACGATCAGCGACTGGCGTCGCGAGCATCGGCCACCGCGGTTGCCGGTGCGCGTGCTCAAGCTGGTGCTCGCGCCGGCGGATCGGGCGGTGCTCCATGAGCGCATTGGCCGGCGCTTCGACCTGATGCTCGAAGCCGGCTTCCTCGACGAAGTGCGCACGCTGCGCGAGCTCCGGGAACTGCGCGACCATCCGGCACCGCTCGATCTGCCGGCGTTGCGTGCCGTCGGCTACCGGCAGGCCTGGGAGCACCTCGACGGCGCGACCACGGGATCGGAATTCCGTGATCGCGGCGTGTACGCGACCCGCCAGCTGGCCAAGCGCCAGCTCACCTGGCTCCGCGGCGAACTCGATGCCCTGTGGTTCGATCCGCAGCGCCAGCGCGACCAGCTTGAGGCCGTCCGGGCGGCGTTTCTCGACGGCGTTGGCGGACCGGCCAAGGGTTGAATCGGGTGCGCGTGCACTCGCGCAGGTTTGCGCTACCATCGGGCCGTCGCCGCTCGTGGGGACGGGCCGGCGATCGCGGCTCGTCGGCCGTGCGGCTGCAACACCACTGATAACTAGAACGAGTTGGGGAACAACGCATGTCCAAGGGACAGTCTTTGCAGGATCCTTTCCTGAACGCGCTTCGACGCGAACGAGTGCCGGTTTCGGTCTATCTGGTCAACGGCATCAAGCTGCAGGGCACGATCGAGTCCTTCGACCAGTTCGTCGTGCTGCTGCGCAATACCGTCAGCCAGATGGTCTACAAGCACGCGATTTCCACCGTAGTGCCGGCGCGCAACGTGCGCGTGGGACCGGGCGGCGGTTACGTCCAGTCGTCCGAATCCGGCGGCGAGGAAAGCGAAGAAACCGAATAAGCGCCGCATCGACGGCCCGATGGGCCCCGCGCGCCGACCGGCAACGGTCCGATCGGCGGCGTGATGACCTGCGGCCCTTGTGCGGCCGCGGGTCGGTGCCCATCTTCTCTTCCTGCCCCCGTACAGGTTGAGCCCCGGTTTGTTCGAACGATCCCGCAAAGGCGAGCACGCCCTCCTGATCCAACCCCATGCCGGCGGTCCGCCGGACGAGGGATTGCTGGAGGAATTCGCCGATCTCGCCCGCTCCGCGGGCGCCACGGTCGCCGCGGTGCTCACCGCGCGCATCGACCGTCCCAATGCCGCCATGCTAATCGGCAGCGGCAAGCTCGAAGAAGTGAAGGCCGCCGCGGAAGCCACCGGCGCCGACCTCATCCTCGTCAACCATCCGCTATCGCCCGGCCAGGAGCGCAACCTCGAACGCGCGCTGCAGCGCCGCGTGGTCGATCGCACCGGCCTCATCCTCGACATCTTCGCCCAGCGTGCGCACAGCCACGACGGCAAGCTCCAGGTCGAGCTCGCGCAGCTCAAGCACATGGCCACGCGACTGGTGCGCGGCTGGACCCACCTTGAACGCCAGCGCGGCGGTTCCATCGGCCTGCGCGGTCCCGGCGAAACGCAGCTGGAAACCGACCGCCGCCTGCTGCAGAAGCGACTGGAGCAGTTGCAGCGGCGCCTGGAGAAGGTCGAAGTCCAGCGCACGCAGATGCGCCGCGCCCGCGTGCGCAGCGAGCTGCCGCGCGTGGCGCTGGTCGGCTACACGAACGCGGGCAAGTCCACGCTGTTCAATTCGATGACCGGCGCCGAGGCGTACGCCGCGGACCAGCTTTTCGCGACGCTGGATCCGACGGTGCGCCGCATCGAGCTCTCCGGCGGCGGCGTGGTCCTGGCCGACACGGTCGGCTTCGTCCGCGACCTGCCGCACGAACTGGTCGCCGCGTTCCGTTCGACGCTGTCGGAGGCCCGCGAGGCCGACCTGCTGCTGCACGTGGTCGACGCCGCCGATCCGCTGCGCGACGAGCGCATTGCCCAAGTCGATGAAGTCCTCAAGGACATCGGCGCGGGCGACCTGCCGCAGGTGCTGGTGTTCAACAAGATCGACCGGCTCGGCGCCGACGGCGAGACCGTCGCGCCCCGCATCGACCGTCCGGCGGAAGGGCGCGTGCGCGTCTGGCTGTCCGCGCGAGACGGGCTCGGTCTGGACCTGCTGCGCCAGGCGCTGGCCGAAGCGCTGGAACTGCGCCATGTCGTCGGCGAAGTCCGCCTGCCGCCGCAAGCCGCCAAGCTGCGCGCGCGCCTGCACGACCTAGGCGCGGTGCGTGGCGAGGACCACGACGAGCACGGCTGGCGGATCCGCGTGGACCTGCCGCTGGCCGACGCGCAGCGCCTGTTCGCGCAGGCCCATGGCGAGGCGCTGCGCCATCTTTTGCCCGAGCAGGACGACGAGGATGCGGCCTGAGCGCGTTCGCGGCGTGGCCAGGCGCATTGCTTGAGGCACATCGCACCCCCACCTAGAATCGACGCACGTGCGCGCCGCTGAATGCGGGCGGACATCCCCTGATTGGAGCAGGCATGGCCTGGAACACCCCTGGCAGTGACAATTCCGGCGGTCCTAACGGACGAAATCCCCGCCGCCGGCCCGGCGGCCGCGGCCTGGACGCCCTGATCGATCCACTGCGCGGGCTGTTCGGCGGTGGTGCCGGTGGCGGCGGGAGCATCCTGCGCTGGGTCGGCATCGTGTTCGCCCTGTGGCTGGTGTTCAACTGCTTCGTCCTGGTGACCGAGCAGGAACGCGGCGTCGTGCTGCGCTTCGGCCAGTTCGCCCGCGTGCTCGATCCCGGCCCGCACTTCAAGGCGCCGTGGCCGATCGAGCGCGTGACCAAGGTCAACGCCACGCAGAGCAACGCCTACAGCGACACCGTCCCGGTGTTCACGCGCGACGCGAACATGGTGAACGTCGAGATCAACGTGCAGTACCGCATCGGCGATCCGCAGATGTACCTGTTCGGTTCGCGCGACGCCGACCGCGTGCTGAAGGAAGCCGCGCAGAGCGCGGTGCGCGAGCAGGTCGGCCGTTCGGACCTGGATACCGTGCTCAACGCGCGCTCCGAACTCACCACGACGGTGCGCCAGCAGTTGCAGGCTTCGCTGCAGACCTATCGCACCGGCCTCTTCGTCACCGAGCTCAACCTGCCCAACGCCCGTCCGCCGGATGAGGTGAAGGACGCGTTCGACGAAGTGCAGCGCGCCGCGTCGGACAAGACCACGCAGATCAACCAGGCGCAGGCCTACGCCAAGCAGGTCGTGCCCGAAGCACGCGGCCAGGCCGCCCAGGTGCGCGCCGCGGCGGAAGGCTACAAGACCGCCTCGATCGCGCGCGCCGAAGGTGACGCGTCGCGTTTCTCGCAGATGGTCGAGGAGTACAAGAACGCGCCGGAAGTCACGCGCAAGCGCCTGTGGCTGGACACGGTGCAGGACGTGCTGTCCGACAACCGCACCATCGTCGGTGGCGACGGTCGCAACGTGATCTACGTGCCGATGGGCGAGCGCCGCGCGCCGACGCCCACGCCGAATTCGCCGCTGCTGACGCCGGACCTGCTGGCGCCGCCGACCACCACCGAATCGTCCGATTCGGCCCGCCCGACACGCTCGCCCCGGCCCTCCGGACGCGAGGAGGTGACCCGATGAAGTTCTCCCTCTGGATCGCCCTGGTCGTCGCGGCGCTGTTCGCGCTGCTAGGTTCGGTATTCGTGGTCAGCGAAGGCCACAGCGCCATCGTGCTGAACCTCGGCCGCGTGGTACGCACCGACATCGGCCCCGGCCTGCATTTCAAGTGGCCGCTGGTGGAATCGGCGCGCGTGTTCGATCGCCGCCTGCAGGTGCTCGACGCCGAACCCGAGCGCTACCTGACCTTCGACAAGCAGAACGTCAGCGTCGACTTCTTCGCGCTGGGTCGCATCAACGACATGCGCGCGTTCTATCGGGCAACCGGCGGCGACGAGACGACTGCGGTCGCGCGACTGGCGCCGATCATCCGCGATTCGCTGCGCAACGAGATCAACTCGCGCACGCTGCAGCAAGTGGTGTCGGGCGATCGCACGGCGGTCATCGGCCGCCAGCTGGAGGCGATCAATCAGGGCGCCGAAACGCTGGGCGTGAAGATCGTCGACATCCGCATCAAGCGCATCGACCTTCCGCAGGACAGCAATGTCGTCGGCTCGGTCTACAACCAGATGCGCAGCCAGCGCCTGCAGGTCGCGAGCCAGCTGCGCGCCGAAGGCCTGGAGCAAGCACAGGCGATCCGCGCGAAGGCCGATCGCGACAAGCAGGTGATCGTTGCCGAGGCCGAGCGCGATGCGCAGAAGCTGCGAGGCGAGGGCGATGCCGAAGCTACGCGCCTGTACGCGCAGGCGGCGAACCGCGATCCGGCATTCTTCGCCTTCCAGCGCAGTCTGGATGCGTACCGCAAGTCGTTCGCCAATGGCGACGGCGTGATCGTGCTGAGCAAGGACGACCCGTTCCTGCAGTACCTGCGTTCGGACCGTTGAACGATCGAGCATGGCGCTGGAACTGATTTCGGCCCTGTGCCTGGTCGCGGTGCTGGAGGGACTGTTCCTGTTCGTCGCGCCACGCGGCTGGAAGCGGGCCGCCGAGCAGCTCCACGCCTTGCCGGACCGGCACCTGCGGGTCGTCGGGGCGGTCGTGGTGGGGCTCGGCCTGCTGTCGCTGTGGCTCGTGCGCGCCGCCTGAGGCGGCTCGCGACGACCACCGTCCGGTGGCTGACCTGATCGAATCGGTCAGTTCGCCCATGTGAAGGCCGATCGGCGCGCGAATCGGCGACCGATCATCGTGGCGGGGTGGTCCCGCCCACCCAAAACCCGGATAATGCACAAAAGCCGGACGGGGCCCAGCGCCCCGCCGGCTTTCTTGCTGTTTGCGGGGCGCGCAACGCGCATGCCCCCAGGCGGCCCGGCCGCGCGGCCATCCAATGCAATGGAGTCAGGAGCTTCGAAATGGGTCAGTCAGTCGTCGTTCTCGGTGCCCAGTGGGGCGATGAAGGCAAGGGCAAGATCGTCGATCTGCTCACGCAGGACATCGGGGCGGTGGTGCGTTTCCAGGGCGGCCACAATGCCGGCCACACGCTGGTCATCGGCGGCAAGAAGACCGTCCTTCACCTGATTCCGTCCGGCATCCTGCGCGAAGGCGCGCTGTGCCTGATCGGCAACGGCGTCGTGCTGTCGCCGGCGGCGCTGAAGAAGGAAATCGCCGAACTGGAAGCCAACGGCGTGGACGTGCGTTCGCGCCTGAAGATCAGCCCGGCGACGCCGCTGATCATGCCGTACCACATCGCGCTGGATCAGGCCCGCGAGAAGGCCGCCGGCGGCAAGGCCATCGGCACCACCGGCCGCGGCATCGGCCCGGCGTACGAGGACAAGGTCGCGCGTCGCGGCATCCGCGTGGCGGACCTGCACTACCCGCAGCAGCTCGCCGAGAAGCTGCGCACCACAATGGACTACCACAACTTCGTCCTCACCAAGTACCTGGGCGTGGAAGCGGTGGACTTCCAGCAGACGCTGGACGAAGCGCTCGCGTTCGGCGAATACGTCGAGCCGATGAAGTCCGACGTGGCCGGCATCCTCCACGACCTGCGCAAGCAGGGCCGCAAGGTGCTGTTCGAAGGCGCGCAGGGTTCGCTGCTCGATATCGACCACGGCACGTACCCGTACGTCACGTCGTCCAACACCACCGTCGGCGGCGCGTATGCCGGTACCGGCGTGGGCGCGGACGCGATCGACTACGTGCTCGGCATCGCCAAGGCCTACGCCACGCGCGTCGGCGGCGGTCCGTTCCCGACCGAACTGGACGACGACGTGGGCCAGGGCCTGCGCGATCGCGGTGCGGAGTACGGCGCGACCACCGGTCGCCCGCGCCGCTGCGGCTGGATGGACATCGTCGCGCTGCGTCGCGCAGTGGCCGTCAACGGCATCACCGGCCTGTGCATCACCAAGCTCGACGTGCTCGACGGCATGGAGAAGCTGAAGATCTGCATCGCCTACGAATACCGCGGCAAGCGCACCGAGTACGCGCCGCTGGATGCGGCGGGCTGGGAAGAGTGCACGCCGGTGTACCTGGAGTTCCCCGGCTGGGAAGAGAACACCCACGGCATCACCGAGTGGGACAAGCTGCCGCCGGCCGCACGCGCCTACCTGCGCGCGCTGGAGGAACTGGCCGGCTGCCCGATCGCCATCGTCAGCACCGGGCCCGACCGCGACGCCACGATGGTGCTGCAGGATCCGTTCGCCTGATCCAGGGTTCCCGCGCGTAACGAAAAGGCCCCGCATGGCGGGGCCTTTTTTTGTTTCCGTGCTCCGGCGCGGTAGGGCCAGGACGTCGAATCAGCGGCCTTCGCCGTTCATGCCGCGCTCGATGATTTCCAGGATCGTCGCCAGCGGCACGCCGAACGAGCCGGCGCGGCCCGCATCGAAGGCCTGCTTCCACTCCCGGTAACCCTGCTGGTAGATCGGGTCGATCGGCCGCGTGCCTTCCAGCGTCGTGGCGCTCTGTTCGAGCACGGTGCGCGTGACCGGCACGTGCATCAGCTTGTCCATGATCCCGCCCGGCAGCCGCGGATTGCGAACGCGCACGCCATAGACGGTCGCATGGAAGATCTGGCCGCCGAGCGGATGTTCGTCGATGCGGTTGATCAGCAGCGTCGGCGTCTCGATGAGCGAGCGGCCGGTGCAGCGCCAGAGCTGGCCGACGGCGAAATCCGGGTTGGAGGCAGGCGTGTTCATGCAGGAACGTCGTGCGGAAAGGAGGCGATCATGATGCCTCGCGCTCCCGTCGCGCGAACGTGCCGAAGCGGTCGCTTCGGCACGTCACGCCGCCGCGGCGAACGCACTGGCGCCGTGCGTGCGGAAGACCGACACCGCGTTGCCGAGCTGCGCCGCCTGGTCGACCATCGACTTCGCCGTGGCGGAAGCTTCCTCCACCAGCGCCGCGTTCTGCTGCGTCGCCTCGTCCATGTGCACGACGGTGCGGCTGACCTGCTCGATGCCGGTGGCCTGCTCCTGCGATGCGGCGGCAATTTCCGACATCAGGCCGGTCACGCGCTGCACCGAGTCGACGATGCGCTGCATCGTGCCGCCGGCCTGCGAGACCAGCTGCGAGCCGCTCGCGACCTGCGACACCGAGTCGTCGATCAGGCCCTTGATCTCCTTCGCCGCGCTCGCCGAGCGCTGCGCGAGTGCGCGCACTTCGCCCGCCACCACGGCGAAGCCGCGGCCCTGTTCGCCGGCGCGCGCCGCTTCCACCGCCGCGTTGAGCGCGAGGATGTTCGTCTGGAACGCGATGCCGTCGATCACGCCGATGATTTCGGCGATGCGGCGCGACGACTTCTCGATGCCTTCCATCGTCGCGACGACGTCGCCGACCACGCGCCCGCCATCGCGCGCCACGTCGGCCGCATCGGCCGCCTGCTGGCTGGCTTCGCGGGCGGTCTGCGCGTTCTGCCGGACCGTTGTGGTCAGTTCCTCCATCGAGGCCGCGGTTTCCTCGAGGCTTGCGGCCTGCTGCTCGGTGCGTTGCGCGAGGTCGTTGTTGCCCGCGGAAATCTCGGCGGCGGCGCCGTTGATGGCGCGCGTCGCCTCGGCGATGCCGCCGACGATGTCCACCAGCTGCGCGACTGTCGCGTTCGCGTCGTCGCGCATGGTGGCGAACACGCCGCGATGCTCGCCCGTCATGCGGGCGGTGAGGTCGCCGTCGGCGATGGCGCGGAGCAGCGCCGAGACCTGTTGCAGGTTGTCGTTCGTGCCGGACATGAGGCGGTTGAGACCGCCGACCATGTCGCGGAAGTCGTGCTGGAACGCGGCTTCGTCGCCGCGCGTGGCGAAGTCGCCCGCGGCCGCGCACGCCACGAGGCGGCGGATCTCGGCGTTGATCGCGGCGAGGTTCCGCTTGGAGTCGGCCATCGCCTGCGTGATCGACGCCTTCTCGCCGGGAAGTTCGGGCATGTCGACCGACAGATCGCCCACGGCGTAGCGCTGCATCACGCCGAGCATGCGCTCGATCAGCGCCACCTGCGCGGCGACCAGCGCATTGGTGTCCTCGACCATGCGACCGAAGGCGCCCGGGAAGCGCGCGGCGTCCATGCGGAAATTCATCTCGCCTGCGTCGTGGCGGGAGGACATGTCGGCCTGTGCCGCGGAAACGGCGGTCAGCGTCGCGGTCATGTCTAGCATGGCGCGGGCGAGGGTGCCGATTTCGTCGCGTGTAGTCACGGTGAGACGGGCGTCGAGTTCGCCGCGCGAGACCGACTGCGCGGCGCGTGCGACGTCCACGATCGGGCGCACGATCGCGCGTCGCACCCACCAGCCGAGCAGCGTTATCAGCGCGAGCGCGGCGACAACGGTGAGGGTGGCGGCGATCACGAGGCTGCGGCGCGAATCCTGCGAGTTCTTCTGCACGGCCGCATCGGCCAGCACCTTGGTGCGGTCGATCAGCGACTCGAGCGTCTGCGTGGGTTCGCGGTCCATGCCGCGCACGGCGGCGTCGCCGGCGCGCGTGTCGTATCCCGAATCGGCGAAGGTCGCGAGCGCGGTGAGGTAATGCGACTGCAGCGTTGCGTGCTGCGCGGCGAAATCGCGTGCGATCTTCGCCGCATCGGCATCGGCCAGGCCGTCGGCGAGTCGCCGCGTGAGGTCCTGCACCTGCGTGCCGTTGTCCTTGAATGCGGCGAGGTGCTTTTCACGCAACGCCGGATCGCTGCCACGGATCAGAACGTTCTTCCATTCCTGCACTTGTGCGCGGAATTCGCGGCCCACACGCTCGGCGTCGGTGGCCTGCTGGACCTGAAGCGGGACTTCAGTTGAAAGGTTCAGCCAAGCCGAGGCGAGGCCGCCGAGCGCGCAGAACAGGATGACGGTGAGGCCGAGCGCGAGCGCGCCCAGCAGTTTGGTTTGCAGACTGGTCGTACGAGGGGAGGTCATGGGAATTCTCGAGGCCTGAGGGATGCAGGACCTCCCTTCCCCGCGCAAGCCGGTATCGGCTCGCAGGCGCCGCTCTTTAGCGGCCCAAGCGCATTCCGCGTTCAGTTCTCGCGCGTGTTTTGCGCTCAGAAGAGCATGTCGATCCAGCCCGCAGCCGCCGTGGCAAGGCTTCCGGACAGCACGCCGAACACCGCGATGGCGATGATGCCCGCAGCCCATGCCACCGCCATCAGCCAGCCATCGCGTTCGAGCAGCGCGAAAGCGAACAGCAGCAGCAACGCGCCGAACAGGTAGTTCGTGAACGGAATCGGCAGCGAGAGCAGCAGCCCGAGCAACACCAGCAGCACGCCGGTGAAGAAGTCGGCGACGCGGTGGTCGAGCAGCACCGGCAGGCGCGGCTTCACGACTTTCTCCAGGCGCGTGAGCCAAGGCGCGAGGAGGTCGCGGAAACGCGCCATGGCATGGCGATGCGGACCGCGCCGTGCGAGGAACTTCGGCAGCCACGGCTGGCGCAGGCCTATCAGCAACTGCAGTCCGATGAGGATCACCAGCGGTCCGCTGATCGCGCCGCCGACGCCCGGGATGGGGATGAACGCCGGGATCGTCGAGACGAACAGCAGCATGCCGAAGGACCGGTCGCCCAGGCCGTGCAGCACGTCGCCCATGCGCAGCTGTTCGTCAGGATTCCCCGCCGCGAAGACATCCAGCAGTGCGCGCGTGCCGGCTTCGCGGTATTCGTGGCGGTCCTGGTCAGCCGGAGGCGTCATCCGTCACCGGCTCCGGTTCGGGACGCCTGGACAGCAGCAGCTTGTCGATGCGCGGACCGTCCAGGTCCACGACCTCGATGCGCCACTGCGCCCAGTCGAAATATTCGCCCACGTAGGGAATGCGGCCGAAATGCGCGATCACCATGCCGGCGGCGGTATGGAAATCGTGTTCGTCCTCGTCGGGCAGGCGGCCGCTGCCGATGAGTTCGCGCAGGTCTTCCACCGGCAGCGAACCGTCGATCAGGAACGAGCCGTCGGCGCGTTCCACCACCGGTGCGTGGCTGTCGTCCTCGGCCTCTCCCATGGCGCCGCCGATCGCGTGCACGCGGCCGACGATGGCGTCCATCAGGTCGGCGACGGTGACCATGCCGGTGACGTCGCCGTATTCGTCGACGACGAGCGCGAGCGACTGCTGCTCCTCGCGGAAGATTTCCAGCAGCTTCATCGCATGCGTGGACTCGGACACGAACAGCGGCTCGCGCAGTTCCTTGAACAGGTCCGGCGCCTTTTCGTCGAGGCGGTCGAGCAGCGACTTCACCTCGAGGATGCCGAGCACCTCGCTGTCGTTCTCGCGATACACCGGATAGCGCGAGAACGGCGTCTCGCGCATGGTCGCGAGGTTCTCGGCGAAATCGGCAGCCGCGTCGAGCCAGGTGATGCGCGTGCGCGGCGTCATCAGGCTTTCGGCGGTGCGATCTCCCAGGCCGAGCACGCGGTTCATCATCTTGCGTTCGTCGGCGTCGATTACGCCCTGCTCGTGGCCTTCGGTCACCAGCAGCCGGATTTCCTCTTCGCTGATGGCGCTACGTGCGTCGTCCTTCACGCCAAGCAGGCGCAGGAAGAAGCGGTTGATCGCGCCAAGGCCGGCGACGATCGGTCGTGCGACGCGCGACAGCCAGTACAGCGGGATCGCCACCGCGCACGCGATGCGCTCCGATGCCGTGAGCGCCAGTCGCTTGGGAATCAGTTCGCCGAAGATGACGGACGCGGCAGTGATCAGCGTGACCGCGGTGCCAATGCCGATGGCGCGCGCGTACTGGGCCGCATCGGGCCACATGCCCTGCAGCCAGCCCGCGATGGCCAGGCCGATGGATTCGCCGCCGAAGGTACCGGTGAGGACGCCGATGCCGGTGATGCCGACCTGCACGGTGGAGAGCAGGTTGTCGGGATGCTCGGCCAGCTCGTACGCGACCTGCGCGCCGCGGCTGGTTTCGGCCATCTGCTTGAGTTTGATCTTGCGCGAAGTCATCAGCGCCATCTCCGACATCGCGAAGAAGGCGTTGAGGACGATCAGGGCAATGACGATCAGCAGTTCCAGCATGCGGTCCGTCCGTCAGGATGTTGGCAGGCTGGGGTGCAGGCGCCGTGAGGGTGGCGCAGGCGCGCGCAGGCGGGGGCGGGCGGCCGTTCTGGGTCGTCGTCCATTGCGTAATGGCAGGGTGAAAAGGGGGATGAGCGTTCTGGATGGTAGCAGGACGGCCGAAATCAACCCGTATGGATGGCACCAGGCGCGCGCCGGTGTCCCCAAACCGTCATAATTCGCCCCGCAGACCCACCGAGCCGGCCATTCCGGCACCACGAGGCCCCCTCCGCATGTTCTCCCTGCAAACGATCTTCGGCCAAGGCAACCAGTTCTATACGCTGCTGGAAGAGGCCGCCGTCGCCGCCCACGACAGCACCAAGGCGCTCCACGCGATGCTCAAGGCCGCCGATCGCCAGCCGGCGCTGGACGCCTTCAAGCTGGCCCGCCAGCGCGAACGCGAAGCCTCGGACAAGATCAGCTTCGAGCTGGTCAACAGCTTCATCACGCCGATCGAGCGCGAGGACATCGAAGCCCTGGCCTCGGCGCTGTACAAGATCCCCAAGCAGGTCGAGAAGTTCGCCGACCGCTACTCGCTTGCCACGCGCCACCTGGAGCACATCGACTTCGCCCCGCGCGCGGCGATGCTCGAGCAGGCGTCGGCCGTGGTGGTGAAGATGGTGCACGAGCTGCGCAACCTGAAGCTCGAACCGATGAAGGCGCTCAACGACCAGCTGCGCTCCATCGAGAACGAAGCCGACCGCCTGATGCTGGAGCTCTACCGCGACATCTACTCCGGTCGCCTGGACAACCTGCAGATGTTCCTGCTCAAGGAGTTCTTCGAGATCCTGGAGAAGGCCATCGACCGTTGCCGCGAGGCCGGCGTGGTCGCCTACGAAATCGTGTTGAAGAACTCGTAAGGGGTCGGTCCGATGCTGACCCTGGTCCTGGTCGTGGTATTCGCGGCGCTCGCCTTCGAATACATCAACGGCTTCCATGACACCGCCAACTCCATCGCCACCGTCGTGGCGACGAAGGTGCTGTCGCCGATACAGGCCGTGATGCTGGCCGCGAGCACCAACCTGCTCGGCGCGCTGTGGGGCACGGCGGTGGCCAAGACGATCGCGTCGGGCCTGCTGGACACCGGCGTGGTGGAAGTCACCTCGCAGCTGATCCTGTGCGCGCTGCTGGGCGCGATCGTGTGGAACCTGATCACGTGGTGGAAGGGCCTGCCGTCCTCGTCCTCGCACGCGCTCATCGGCGGCCTGTGCGGCGCGGCCGTCGCCGCGGCCAGCAACAACTTCCATTCGGTGATCTGGTCGCATCCCGCGGACCCCTGGTACAAGAGCGCCGGCGTGCTGTGGAAGGTGGTCGTGCCGATGTTTTCGTCGCCGCTGCTGGGCTTCGCTGCCGGCTTCGTGGTGATGGGCGTGCTGTTCGCGATCATCTCCTTCATGGCCAGCAGCGGTGGCGTGCTGGCGCGCATGGCGCGCCCGCGCTGGGTCAACGCGTTCTTCGGCAAGGCGCAGCTGGTGTCGGCGGCCGGCATGGGCTTCGCGCACGGCATGAACGACGCGCAGAAGACGATGGGCATCATCGCGCTGGCGCTGGTCGGCGCGCAGTCGGCCGGCACGCTGGACAACCTGCCGTCGTGGCTGGCGTTCCTGCATCCGTCGCAGGCGGCGCTTGAAAACAACGATATCGACCTGTGGATCAAGCTCACCTGCGCCGTGGTGATGGCCGCCGGTACTGCCGCTGGCGGCTGGCGCATCATCAAGACGCTCGGCCACAAGCTGGTGAAGCTGCATCCGATCAACGGCTTCGCGGCCGAAACCAGCGCGGCGGCGGTGATCATGGCGGCGTCCTCGCTCGGTATCCCGGTCTCGACCACGCACAACATCTCCTCGGCGATCATGGGCGTGGGCACGGCCAAGCGCTTCAACGCGATCAAGTGGACGGTGGTTGAGAAGATGATCTGGGCGTGGATCCTCACGATCCCGGCCGCCGGCGGTATCGCCTACGCGTTCTTCGAGCTGTTCCGGTTCTTCGGCTGGGCTTGAGGCCTTGTCACGAACATGAAAAAGGCCCGCGATGCGGGCCTTTTCTTCAGGTGCTTGCGGACGACCTCAGAACAGATCGCCGCCTGCCGACAGCATGCGTTCCATGCGATCGCCCAGGCCACCGATCTCTAGCACGAGGCGGTCGATTTCCGCCGGGTCCAGGCCGTCGTAGGGGCGGTTCTCGCACAGTTGCAGGTGCGGGACGCCGTCGAGGTCGCCGATGGCGAGGTAACCCACGCGGCTTTCCCAGTTGAAGATGAGCGCGCGCTTGGCGTCCAGGCCGGTGATCGGCGCGACGGCCGTGCTCACGCGCAGGTACGGACGTCCGTCGTCGTCGTCCAGCTCGGACAGGAAGATCGCCTGGTGGCGGGTGCCGTGTTCGAGCGACAGTTCGATGCACAGCACGTCGACGTCGTGGTCGGTCAGGCGGAATTTCGCGGCCTGGAGGTGGCTGCGGATCGAATCGAAGTTGCGCACGGAGAGCGGCTCCTGCCGGGGGAGACCGGTATGCTACCGCGATGGGCAAGCCCGCTGCCGACGACGCACATGGACGGATTCTTGCCGCGATCCGCGCGATCCCGGCGGGCGAGGTCGCAGGCTACGGCGAAGTGGCCCGCCGCGCGGGCCTGCCCGGTCGCGCACGGCTCGTGGCACGCCTGCTCGGCCAGAACGAGGATCCGGCGCTGCCGTGGCATCGCGTCCTGCGTTCGGATGGCCGCATCGCGTTCCCCGAAGGTTCGAAGGGATTCCGCGAACAGAGCCAGCGCCTGCGCGCAGAAGGCGTGTGCGTGGAATCGGGCAAGGTGAAGGGCCAGCGCGCCGCCGCGACGCTGGACGAGCAGATGTGGGGCATGCCGATGTCGCCTCCCGCCGCGCGCAAACGCAGCAGCGCCGCGACGAAGCCGACCCGGGCCGCTCGGAAGGCGCCCACGCCGGCCACGACCCGACGCGCCACGCGCGGCTGACGGCCGCCTCGCCCGACCGTGTATCGCGCGCGAACGCAACCGGCCTTCGCGACGGCTACCATGTAGCGCACTCGAAGGAGCCGCGATGTTTTCCAACCTTCCCCCCGTCACCAAGGCCCTGCTGATCGCGAACGGACTGGTGTTCGTGCTGCAGCTGATCATCGGCGACGTCGCACTGGCGCAGTTCATGCTCTGGCCGCCGCACAGCGATGCCGATCTGTACGGCGTCGGTTTCATGCCGTGGCAGGTCGTCACCTACGGCTTCATGCATGGCGGTTTCGCCCACCTGTTGTTCAACATGCTCGCGCTGGCGATGTTCGGTGCGCCGCTGGAACACGTGTGGGGCGATCGTCGCTATCTCACGTACTACATGGTCTGCATCGTCGGCGCGGCGCTGTGCCAGCTGGCGGTGGGCATGTGGACGGTGTCGCAGGGCGAGCCGGCGTATCCGACGGTGGGCGCCTCCGGGGGCATCTTCGGCCTGCTGCTCGCGTACGGCATGCTGTTCCCGAACCAGCGCGTGATGCTGCTGATTCCGCCGATCCCGATGAAGGCGCGCACGCTGGTGATCGTCTACGGCGCGATCGAGCTGCTGCTGGGCATCACCAACACGATGCCGGGCGTGGCGCATTTCGCGCACCTGGGCGGCATGCTGTTCGGCTGGCTGCTGATCCGCTACTGGCGCGGGCAGCCGCCGTTCGGACGCAAGGGGCCGCCGAAGATGCGGGTGGTGAGATAGCAGGGGCCGTCACCCCTGCAAAAGCCGGATCCAGGCCTCAGGTCCGAAGGCATTCCAGCGAACGCTGGAATGCCTTTTTGCGTTACGGGAACAGCCGAACCTGTTGATCCGCCGCCAGTTGCATCGCGTTGCCCGGCTTGCACGCATTCGCCTCGCCGAACGACGGCTGGTTGCGCAGCGGGCCGTTCGTGCGCCACTGGCCCGGTGCGTGCACGCTGGTGGCGGCGCGCTGGCGTGCGATTTCCTCGGTCATCCGCTGCGGCCACAGCGACGCCCAGCCCTTGTAGAACGACTGCTGCGCCGGCTTCGCGGCCGACGGTTCGGCACTGCCGAACGCCGACCACGCCAGCTCGACGCCCGCCAGGTCGGCGATGTTCTCGTCCGCGGTCTGCGCGCCGTTGACCTTCACGCCTTTCAGTTCGGGATAGTCGAAGCCCGAGTACTGCGCGGCGATGCGCTTGCTCAATCCATCCCACGCGCTGGTTTCGGTCGGCGTCCACCAGTCGCGCAGTTCCTGTTTCGAATCGACGTAGCGGCCGCGGTTGTCGAAGCCGTGGCTCAGTTCGTGGCCGACCAGCGCGCCGTACGAACCGTACAGCCACGCCGCGTCCTTCGTTGTGTCGAACACCGGCGGCTGCAGCATCGCGGCGGTGACGATCAGGCGGTTCTGCGTGATGTCGTAGGCGAGCGAAGGATCCTGCGGCAGCACGTCCCAGCGGCGATCGGCGTTGCCGCGACCGATGCGCTTCATTTCCTCGCGATGCCGCCACGTGGAGGCGATCAGCATGTTGCTGCCGAAGCTGCCGCGGCCCATCGGCTGCACGGTGTAATCGAGATCGCGATTGGGCGTGCCGACCTCGATCTTCAGCCTGTCGAGCTTCGTCTTCGCCTCGGCCTTCGCCGCCGCGCTGAAACGCGTGTCGCGATCGAGCGCCTGTCCGAGCGCCTCGCGCACCTGTTTTGCGATGTCCTCGGCGCGTTTGTCCGTGGCGGGCGAGTAGTAACGCGCCGCGTATTCGTGGCCGACCATCGGGCCGGCCGCGAGCGTGATCGCATCCAGCACCTGCTGCGGACGTGACTGGGGCGCGGCGAGTCCGCGCAGCACGCGGCCGCGGAACTCGAACTCCGCATCGCGGAACGACTTGGCCAGGTACGGCGCCATCGCATCGCCCACGCGCCAGCGCAGGTAGGCCTTCCACTGCGCCGGCTTCAGGCTGCCGACCAGCGTGTCGAGCTGCGTGAACAACTGCGGGTTCGCCATCGATACGCGATCGTCGGTGACGCCCTGCGCCTTGAGGAAATCGCCCAGCTGCAGGCGCTTGTACTGCTTGGCGAGCGTTTTCGTATCGACCGGCGCGAAGTTCGCGCGCGGATCGCGCAGGTCGATCAGCGACTTCGACGCGGTCGCGATGCGCGTCTCCAGGTCGAGCACCGCCTGCGCATCGGTCTTGATCTGCGCTTCCGGCGTACCGGTCAGCGCGAGGATCTTCTCGATGTAGTTGCGGTAACGGCCCATCAGCGCCTGCGTGTCGGCGTCGTTGCGCGTGTAGTAGGCCGGGTCGGGCAGGCCGAGGCCGCCCTGCGCGAAATAGCCGATGTGGCGTTCGAGATCCTGCAGGTCGACGTCGGCGCCGAAGTTGAACACCACCGGGATGCCGACCTGGTGCAGTGCGGCGATCGAGGGCGGGATGTCCTTTGCATTCTTGATGGCATCGATGCGCGCGATCAGCGGTGCGATCGGCTGCGCGCCATCGCGCTCGACGGCTGCTTCGTCCAGGCCGCTGGCCCAGAAGTCGCCGAGCAGCTTCTGCACGTTGTTCTGCGGCGACTTCGACGCGGCATCCAGCAGCTCCAGCTGCTGCTGGCGCGAACGTGCGGCCAGCTGCTCCAGCGCGGAGGTAGAGCCAGACGCGGGCGGCGTCGTGTTGCTGCGCAGCCAGTCGGCATTGGCGCTGGCGTAGAAGTCGCTGCAGGCGGTGGGCGCGGCCGGGGCCTTCGGCTTGGCCGCGCGCTTCTTCTGCGCGTCGGCGTGGGGCATGGCGATGAGGCAGGCGATCAGCGCGCAGGCGAGCGGACGAACGTTCATGGCGGCTCCGTACCTGGGGGAGGGCAGGGTGGCCGGAGTCTAGCAACGGCGATGTGAGCGTCCGTCCTCACGCGCAGGGCGCCTTCGACGCAAAAAAGAAGGCCCGGGGAAACCCGGGCCTTCGCGCGGCCGACGACGAGTGCGGCCGTGTCTTACGGTGTGGCTTGCACGATTACCAGATGACGACCTGCTTGTCGCCTTCGCGCACCATCGGCTGGCCCGGCTTGCACTCGAACGCGGCGGCGAATGCCGGCAGGTTCGACGGCGCACCGATCGCGCGGAAGTTGGCCGGCGCGTGCGGGTCGGTCTTCAGGCGGACCTGCAGTTCTTCCGGCTTGAAGTTGCGGCGCCACACGGTGCCCCAGTTGAGGAAGAAGCGCTGGTCGCGCGTCAGGCCGTCAGTCTTCGGGTCTTCCTTGCCTTCGGTCGCCTTCTTCATCGCGTCGTAGGCCGTGGCCAGGCCGCCGAGGTCGGCGATGTTCTCGCCCAGCGTCAGCTTGCCGTTGACGTGCGCGCCCTTGGCGGCTTCGTAACCGTTGAACTGCTGCACCAGCTTGTCGGTGCGGCCGGTGAAGCCCTTCGCGTCGGCGTCGGTCCACCAGTTCTCGAAATTGCCCGAAGCACCGAAGCGGCTGCCCTGGTCGTCGTAGCCGTGCGTCATCTCGTGGCCGATCACCGCACCGATGCCGCCGTAGTTGGTGGCGTCGTCGGCGTTGGGATCGAAGAACGGCGGCTGCAGGATGGCGGCCGGGAAGACGATCTCGTTCTGCAGCGGGTTGTAGTAGGCGTTCACCATCTGCGGCGGCATGCCCCATTCGGTGCGGTCGACCGGCTTGCCGATCTTGCCCAGGTTCCACTTGTAGTTGAACTCGTTGGCAGCCAGCACGTTGCCGATGTAGCTGTCGCGGCTGGTCTCAAGACCGGTCCAGTCGCGCCACTTGTCCGGGTAGCCGATCTTCGGCGTGAAGGCGGCCCACTTCTCCTCGGCCTTCTTCTTCGTTTCGTCGGACATCCAGGCCAGGCCTTCGATGCGCGTCTTTAGCGAGGCGGAGAGGTTCTTCACCAGCTCCTCCATGCGCGCCTTCGACTCGGCCGGGAAGGCCACCTTCACGTACATCTGGCCCATCGCTTCGCCGGCTTCGTTCTCGATCGTGTCGAGCACGCGCTTGCCGCGTTCCTTCAGCTCGGCCTGGCCGCGTAGGGTCTTGTTGTAGAAGTTGAAGTTTTCCTGCACGAAGTTGTCCGACAGGAACGGCGAGGCGCTGTCGACGGTGTGGAAGCGCAGGTAGCTCTGCCACTGCTGCGCCGGCACGTCGGCCAGCATCTTGCTGACCTCGGCATGGAACGCCGGCACCGACAGCGAGAACATCTTGGGCTGCGCGACGCCCTGCGAATCGAAGAACTTCGTCCACGGGAAGTTCGGCGCCAGCTTGTCGGCGTCGGCCAGGCTCACCGGGTTGTAGTACAGCGAGACGTCGCGCGAAAGTTCCTCGCTCGACTTGGACACCTTCGCCAGGCGGGTTTCAAACGCGATGACGTCCTGCGCCTGCTTGGCGGCGTCGGCGGCCGGCACGCCGGACAGTTCGAGCACCTTGGCGATGTGCGCCTGGTAGGCGTCGAGCTTTTCCTTGTTTTCCGGCTTGGTGTAGTACTCCTTGTCCGGCAGGCCCAGGCCGCCCTGCGAGGCGTAGGCGATGTTGTTCTTGGAGTCCTTGAAGTCCGCTTCGGCGCCGAAGCCGAACAGGTAGTTCTCACCCTTGGCGGCGCTGGTGCGGATGTAGTCGGCGATCTTCTCCGGGGTGTCGAGCGCGGCGATCGCGTCGAGCTTGCCCTGGATCGGCTTAATGCCCTGTTCGTTGATCTTCGCCGCGTCCATGCCGGTGGCCCAGAAGTCGCCGACGATCTTCTCGACGCCCTTGGCGTTCTTGTCGGCGCCGGCCTGCTCGGCCAGCTGGCGCTGCACGGCGGTGGAGCGCTCGTCCAGCATTTCGAACGCGCCCCACGAGGTGCGGTCGCCCGGGATGGCATTGGCGGCGAGCCACTTGCCGTTGACGTAACCGCCGAAGTCTTCGCACGCGTTCTTGGAGGTATCCAGGTCCGCGACGGTGAAGCGGTTCACGCCCGGCAGCTTGCTCTCGTCGAGCGTGTAGGCGACGGGCGCGTCGGCCGGCTTGGCGGCGTCGGCGGCCGGGGTAGCAGCTTCGTCCTTCTTCCCGCACGCGGTCAGCGCGGCGGCGACGGCGAGGGACAGGACGAGGACTTGGGGTTTGTTGAGGCTCACGAAGGGCTCCGGCCGGCAGGCATAAGGGAGTTGGGACAGGCCCCGGGACGGGGCGTTGGGCGACATTAGACCCGATTGTCCCAAGCCGAGGGTGTCGAAGGTCACGTTGACGGGGCGGCCGGGAACAGGCGGCTCGAGGCGTCGCACGCCCGGATCGGCAAAGCCGGCGTCGCCGGCCGCGGATGGCCGGCCTGCCGAGAGGGAAGGCCTGTTATCGCAACCGCTCGCGCGCTGAACGTATCCCTTGTGCCAGGGCGGCAGCGATTCCTAAGCTCCGCCGATCCGGAAAGGGGACATTCATGAAGAAAGTCGTATTCGCCCGCGTTTTTGCCGCGTTCGCGCTGGTCGCCAGCGCCTTCGCCGCAAACGCACAGGCCTGCAAGGACACCGCGGCCTACGAGCCGGCGCGAAAGATCATTGCGGACCTGGGCCGCATCGAAACGCCCAACGGCGTGCAGGAGTCCTACAAGGCCCGCATCAACGGCATCGACCAGTGGGTGAACGTCCGCGGGCAGGATCGCGACAACCCGATCGTCTTGTTCGTGCACGGCGGCCCGGCCTCGCCGTTGACGCCGACGCTGTGGCAGTTCCAGCGCCCGCTGGAGGAGTACTTCACGATGGTGACGTACGATCAGCGCGGCGCCGGCAAGACCTTCGTCGCCAATGACGAAGCGGAGGTCGCGGACACCATCCACATCCCGAACTTCGTCGACGACGTCGTCGCCATGGCCGAGGACGTGCGCGCGCGTTACGGCAAGCGCAAGCTGATCCTGATGGGGCACAGCTGGGGCACGATCATCGCGATGCAGGCGGCGCTGAAGCGGCCGGACCTGTTCCATGCCTACATCGGCGTCGGCCAAGTCATCAACGTGCGCGAGAATGAGCGCATCAGCTTCGACTACGCGATGGCGACGGCGAAGGCGAAGGGCAACGCGGAGGCGGTGCGGGAGATGGAAGCCATCGCGCCGTATCCCGGCAACACGCCGATCACGCGCGAACGCATCATCGCCGCGCGCAAGTGGGCGCAGTACTACGGCGGCCTCACGGCGTACCGCGACGAATCGACGTACTTCTATCGCGCGCCGCTGCTGTCGCCCGAATACACCGACGCCGAGCGTTGCGCCGTCGATGCCGGCAACGTGTTCACGCTCGGCCGCATCCTGCCGGAGTTCCTCGCGGTCGACATGTCCGGTGTGCGCGAATTTCCGATCCCGGTGCTGATGTTCATGGGGCGCCACGACTACACGACGCCGTCGGAGCCGACCGATGCGTGGCTGAAGCAGGTGAAGGCGCCGTACAAGCAGGGCGTGTGGTTCGAGCACGCCTCGCACATGGTGCCGTGGGAAGAGCCGGGCAAGCTGCTGGTGAGCCTCGTGCAGTACGTGCGGCCGCTCGCCGACGACACGCCCGGCGTCACGAAGAAGTAACGCCGCATCGCGTCTGCTTCGCACCGATGGGATACGTCCGCACCTATACCGACGACGAACCCGCCCGCGCCGATGTCGACGCGTGGGCGGGCATCTCCGTGCTCGAATTCGGCACGAACTGGTGCGGTTACTGCACCGGTGCGCAGCCGGCGATCGAGGCCGTGCTGGCGCCGCTGGACGACGTACGGCACGTCAAGGTCGAAGATGGCCCGGGGCGTCCCCTCGGGCGCTCCTATCGCGTGAAGTTGTGGCCGACGCTAATCGTGCTGCGTGACGGTGAAGAGGTCGCGCGCGTCGTGCGGCCTTCGACGGCGGAAGAAATCCGGCAGGCGCTGGCGGCGGTCGGCTGAGCCAATCGCGCGTGCTTTTGACGCGTCGTAGCCGCCACGCGACCGAAGATGGCGCATGGCCCGCCAGACTCCACGCAAACGTCCCGCCTCCCTCCGCACGAAAGCCGGCGGCCCGCACGGCGTGTCGCGCCTGCCCGGATTGACGATCGACAGCTACAACCTGGCCATTCCCGATCCCGAAGGCGAGGGTTTCCTCGGCGATCGCGCGAGCCAGACCGCGTTCCGACAGGTGCTCGACATCGTGCGAAAGGTGCACGCCACCGGGAAAGACCCGTTCGGGCGCACGCGCAGCGCCGAACTGTCGAAGAAGGACATCGACCTGGTGCTGCTCGGCGGCGATGCCGATGCCTCGCACGTGACGCACCTGGCAATCGAGGAATTCGCGCGCAGGCTGGTGCATGTCGTGCAGCGCTTCCGCGAGCAGCCTTCGTGGGACGGCGTGAAGCGCATCGTGATCGGCGGCGGCATGCCGGAAAGCCAGTTCGGCCAGCTCGCGGTCCGCCGCGCGCAACGCATGCTGCGAAGTGCACGCAGTGGCGTGACGCTGCACGTCCTGTCGCACGATCCCGACGAAGGCGGCCTGCTCGGCTGGACCCAGCTGTTGCCGGCGAGTTACCGGCGCTCCGATGCGTTCCTCGCCGTGGACGTCGGCGGCACCAACATCCGCTGCGGCATCGTCGAACCGCGCCTGTCCAAATCGGCGGACGGCGCGAAGGCGCGCGTGATCGAAAGCATGCAATGGCGACACGCCGACGACGACCCCGGGCGCGGCGAAGCGATCGAGCGGCTCGCGGCGATGCTCAACGGTTTGTCGGCCTTCTCCCGCACGATCGGGTTGCGGCTGGCGCCGTTTGTCGGCATCGCATGCCCGGGGCAGATCGAGCCCGACGGCCGCATTCCGCAGGGGGCGCAGAACCTGCCGGGCGACTGGGAAGCGCCGTTCCACCTGCCGGGCGAGCTCGGGCGCAGGCTCGACCGCATCGGCGGCCGCGTGCCGGTCGTCGCGATGCACAACGACGCCGTCGTGCAGGGATTGAGCGAACGCCCGCGCATGCGCGGCGCGAAACGCTGGGGCGTACTCACGATCGGCACGGGACTCGGAAACGCAAGTTTCACCAACCTGCGCGCGTGACGCATTCGTCACGCGCGAATCACGCGAAGCTCCACGTCGGAATCACGCATCGTCGCGAAGACTCCAGCACGTCACCCACCACGGAGCGCACGATGGACAGCACCGTCGCCAACGCCGCCTACGGCGCCAATTCGTTTCTCTTCCTCTGCATCTTCGCCTTCGGCCTGATCCTCGCGATCCTGTGGATCCTCGTGCCGTTCGCCGTGTTCGGCATCAAGGGCCTGCTGCGTCGCATCGCGCGCAGCCTGGAGGTGATCGAGAAGCAGAACGTCGATCTGCTCGCCGCATGGCGCGATACGCCGCGCGATTACGGCCGTCCGGCCGAAAGCGTCGTCTATCGCGATGTCCGCGCCGACGGCACGGTGGTGCGCGAGGAGCGCATCGTCCCGCCGCCGCGCTGACGCGATCGCCGGCGCGCGCCGTGGTAGCGTGCGCGCAACAGGAGGAATCCGATGCGCGTGCATTTCCACGGTGCGGCCGGCGAAGTCACCGGTTCGCTGCATGAAGTCGAAGCGGCCGGGCGGCGCGTCCTGCTCGACTGCGGCATGATCCAGGGCAGTCCCGAAGCCGAGCGCCGCAACGCCGAAGTGTTCTCCTTCGAACCTGCCGCGCTCGATGCGCTGGTCATCAGCCACGCGCACATCGACCACATCGGCCGCGTGCCCTTGCTGGTTCGACGTGGTTTCCGCGCGCCGATCTACGCGCAGCAGGCCACCGCCGACCTGATGCCGATCATGCTGATGGATGCGGCGTCGATCTCCGAAGGCGATGCCGAGCGCCACAACCGTTATCGCCGCGCGGGCGAGCCCGAAGCGCAACCGTTGTTCACGCGCGAGGACGTGACCGCTGCGATGGAGCTGGTGCGGCCGCTTCCATACGACACGCGCGCCACGATCCTGCCCGGCGTCGACATCGCGTTCCGCGAAGCGGGGCACATCCTCGGCTCGTCCAGCGTGGAGCTTTGGGCGGACGAGCGGAAACTCGTGTTCTCCGGCGACCTCGGTCCGAAGGGCACGCCGATCCTGCGCGATCCGGCAGACATCGATCGCGCGGATCTGGTGCTGATGGAATCCACATACGGCGATCGCCTGCATCGCGATCGCGCCGAAACCATCCGCGAACTTGGCGACATCCTCGACACGGCGTGGCGCGACGGCGGCAACGTGCTGATCCCCGCATTCGCCGTGGGTCGAAGCCAGGAACTGCTGTACTGGTTCGCGCGGCATTGGGACGAGTGGCAGCTGTCGCGCTGGCACATTTTCCTCGACAGTCCGATGGCGGCGAAGGTCGTGTCCATCTACGACCGCCATGCCGACCTGTTCGACGAGGACGCGCAGCGCGTGTGGCGCGAGAAACCCAATCCGTTCCGCCTGCCGAACCTGCATTTCACGCAGTCGCGCGAGGAATCGATGGCGATCAACCGCATCGAGCGCGGGGCGATCGTGATCGCGGGCTCGGGCATGGCGAACGCCGGTCGCATCCTGCATCACTTCCGCCATCGGCTCGATCGCCGGCAGACGCACGTGGTGTTCGTCGGTTACCAGGCCGAAGGCACGCTGGGTCGCCGCCTCGTCGATGGCGCGAAGTGGGTGCGCATCCACGGCCGCGACGTGCGCGTGAATGCGCAGCGGCACACGGTCGGCGGACTGTCGGCGCACACCGACCAGCGCGGCCTGATGGCGTGGTACGGCGCGATCGCCGGCGGCGATGGCACGCGACATCCGCCGCTCGCGCTGGTGCACGGCGAAGACCGCGCGCGCGAAGCGTTGGCCGGCGAGATCGGCGACACCTACGGCGTGCAGGCGACGCTCGCGCGGCCGGGCGTGGTGCTAGACGTCTGACGTGGGCGGGAGCGGCATCCGCTCCCGTGTCGATTACTCGCGACTTCCCTGCGTCGCTTCCGCGGTCTCGGCCGTCAGCGGCGTGGCGGCCGTGCGCGGGCGCGTGAACGGCGTCGGCGTCGGCCCCGGCGCAACGTTGCCGATCATCAGGCGCGTGCCGGCCATGACGCCTTCGGCCAGCTCCAGCTGCACGCGCTCGGCATCGCGGCGGCGAACCTCGTCGACGATCTCCAGCGCCTCGTCCTTCGGCACGCCGAGCTGGCACAGCGCGTGGTGGCCGAAGCGGATCGCCGATTCGAACGTCTCGCGCACCTGCACGTCGACGCCGGCGTTGATCAGCTCCAGCGAATGCTCGCGATCGAACGAGCGCACGAGCAGCTTCGCCTGCGAGAACTCGGCCTTCGCCAGTTCGACGATGCGGTTGGCGGCGTCCTTCTTGTCGACGCACACCGCGATGACCTGCGCCTTGTCGGCGCCGGATGCGCGCAGGACGTCCAGGCGCGTGCCATCGCCGTAGTAGATCTTGAAGCCGAACGTGCCGGCGCTGCGGATCATTTCGACGTCGGTGTCGATGATGGTGACGTCCACGCCGCGCGCGAGCAGCGACTGGCTGACGACCTGGCCGAAGCGGCCGAAGCCGATCATCAGCACGCTGCCGGACAGGCCTTCGGCGACGTCGAGATCGTCGATCTTCTCTTCCTTGTGCTTCAGCCACGGGCGCACGGCGAGCACGACCAGCGGCGTCAGCGCCATCGACAGCACGACGATCGCGGTGAGGTTCGCGTTCTGCGACGCGGCAATCACGCCGCTCGCGGCCGCGGTGGAATACAGCACGAAGGCGAACTCGCCGCCCTGCGCCATCAACGTGGCGCGGTCGAGCGCTTCGTGATGGCTGGAATCCATCAGGCGCGCGACGGCGTAGATGCACAGCGCCTTGACGAGCATCATCGCGAGCACGGCGCCGAGGATCGGCATCCAGTTCTCGCGCACCACCGACAGATCCAGCGCCATGCCCACGCCGAGGAAGAACAGGCCGAGCAGCAGGCCACGGAACGGCTCGACATCGGCTTCCAGCTGGTGGCGGAAGGTCGATTCGGACAACAGCACCCCGGCGAGGAACGCGCCCATCGCCATCGACAATCCACCCAGCTGCATCAGCAGCGCCGAACCGAGCACGACCAGCAGCGCAGCGGCGGTCATCACCTCGCGCGCGCGTGCCGCGGCGAGCAGGCGGAACAGCGGATTGAGCAGCCAGATGCCAGCGGCCAGCAGGGCGAGCAGCACGCCGGTGGCGATGCCGATCGACGCCCAGCGCGAGGCATCGCTGCTCGGCTCGCCGGGCGCCAGCAGCGCCACCAGCACCAGCAGCGGCACGATCAGCAGGTCCTCGAACAGCAGCACCGACACGATCTTCTGGCCGTGGGGCAGGGCGATGTCGCCGCGTTCGGCGAGCAACTGCATGACGATCGCGGTGGAGGTCAGCACGAAGCCCATCGCGCCGATGAACGCGACGACCGGCTCGTAGCCGAACAGCAGCCCGACGCCGGTGAGCGCAGCGGTGCAGGCGGCGATCTGCAGCGTGCCCAGCCCGAAGATCTGGCGCCGCAGGCTCCACAGGTGCGAGGGCCGCATTTCCAGGCCGATGACGAACAGGAACATCACCACGCCCAGCTCGGCGACATGCAGGATCGCCTGCGGATCGGAGAACCAGCCCAGGCCGAACGGGCCGATCACCAGTCCCGCGGCGAGGTACCCCAGCACCGAGCCCAGGCCCAGCCGCCTGAACACGGGCACGGCGACCACCGTCACGCCGAGCAGCGCAACCACCTTCACCAGATCGATCGATGCCGCATCCTCCATCTGTTTCCCCAAATCATGTGAACCGTACCGGCCCATGAAGCCTACACGGGTGGCAAGACCGGGCGCTTTCGCGTAGAGTCCGCCCTGTTCAGCGCACGGCTGCCTCCCCGCAAGGGTACGTTTCCCAGGTATGCCCGCCGTGGCCCGCGATCGCGGTCCGAGCAAACGGCTTCTATCCCGCACGTCTTTCGTAGCGCAGACACGGCCCGGATCGTCCGGACGCCGTCCAATCAGATCGCCGCCGGCGCGGTTCAGGGAACGCCGGGGCCATCACGCGACGTAACTTCGTCGCCGCCGTTGTTCACGGCGGTGCGACGCGATGGCGCGCGACAAGGAGCAACACCCGCATGACGTTCGAAACGATCGGGCTTTCGCCCGCGCTGCTGCGCGCCCTCGCAGAGCAGAACTACACCACCCCGACCCCCATCCAGGCCCAGGCGATCCCGCTCGCGCTCGCCGGCCACGACCTGTTGGGCGGCGCCCAGACCGGCACCGGCAAGACCGCCGCGTTCGGCCTGCCGCTGCTGCAGCGCCTGTCCAAGCAGACCGCGCCGAATGGCTTCCGTCGCCCGCGCGCGCTGGTGCTGGTGCCCACGCGTGAGCTGGCGGTGCAGGTCAACGACAACCTGCGCGGTTTCGCCAAGCACCTGCGCATGAACATCAGCGCGATCTTCGGCGGCGCCGGCATGGGCCCGCAGGTCGACATGTTCCGCCGCGGCGTCGATGTGCTCGTCGCCACGCCGGGCCGCCTGATCGATCACCTCGACCGCGGCACCGTCAAGCTCGATTCCATCGAACTGCTGGTGCTGGACGAAGCCGACCGCATGCTCGACATGGGCTTCCTGCCGGCGATGAAGCGCATCCTCGGCAAGCTGCCGCGCGAGCGCCAGACGATGATGTTCTCGGCCACGTTCGAAGCGCAGCTCAAGGCGCTGGCCGTGGAATTCATGCGCACGCCCAAGCAGGTGCAGGTGGCCGCGCAGAACACCATCGCGCAGACCATCAGCCATCGCGTGCACGTCGTGGACGCCGGCCGCAAGCGCGACCTGCTGGTCAGCGTGCTGAGCTCGCGTCATACCGATCAGGCGATCGTGTTCGGTCGCACCAAGCACGGCTGCAACCGCCTGGCCGAACAGCTGGAAGAAGCCGGCCTCGCCGCGGTCGCGATCCACGGCAACAAGAGCCAGGCGCAGCGACAGAAGGCGCTCAACGCGTTCAAGGCCGGCAAGGCCCGCGTGCTGGTCGCCACCGACGTCGCCGCGCGCGGCCTCGACATCCCGAACCTGCCGCTCGTCATCAACTTCGAACTGCCGATGGTCGCCGAGGACTACGTGCACCGCATCGGCCGCACGGGCCGTAACGGCGCCAGCGGCGAAGCGCTGTCGCTGGTCGCGCCGGAAGAGGGCGGCCTGCTGCGTCAGGTGCAGAACATGCTCAAGACGGAAGTGGAGCTGGTCGAAGTCGAAGGCTTCGCGCCGAGCCGCCCGATCCAGATGAACGCCCCGCTGCCGAACCCGCGTCAGAAGGCGCCGGCACAGCGTCGTCCGGCGAACCGTCCGCACGGCAAGCCGGCGCAGCGCCATGCGCATGCCGGTCCGAAGCAGCACCGTAGCGGTGGCCAGGGTCGCGGTTCGCGCAGTGGTGTCGCGAACGGCTGATCGCCTGCCTCGTCAACGTGTTCGATTGAAGCGAAGCCCCGGCCAGTGCCGGGGCTTCGTCGTTTCAGGCCCGACGTCAGGCCCGAGTCTTCAGGCCCGATTCTGTCAGGCCGGTCGCTGCAGGATCGCCTTCAGTGACGTGTGCTCGATCGGCGCCGACGTGTGTTCGTGCACCACTCTCCAGACGCCGTCGCGTCGCTGCAGCACGGCGGTCATGCGGTTCGACAGCGAACGCAGTTTGCTTCCGTCGATCGCGAGCGCCGTGTAGGTCACGGTGGCATGCCCGCACACCATGTCGTCGGCGACGAATGAAGCCACGTCGTCGAACTCGACCTGCACGCGTTCGTCGCCAAGCGATCCGAACCACGTCTGCGCCATGCGGCGCCACGACGCGAGGCCCTGCATCGACCAGTCGTTCCACATGTCGAACACGTGCACGTCGTCGGCGTACGGCGCCACGAAGGCCTCGACGTCCTTCGCGAGCGCGGCGTCGCGGTAGCCATCGAGGAATTGGCGGAAGACATCGTTTGCGAGGTTCATGGGGTCTCCGAAGGTGTCAGCTTTGCGGCGGATCGGAATCGAGCACCTGCACCGGCGCGCCGCCGGTCGTCTCCGGTCGCACGTTCGCGTCGGTCACCAGCATCACCACGCCGGGCGTGAGCAGCGGCAGCACGGCGGCGACGAAGTCGTGCGGGATCACGACGCGATCGATCGTCTCCGGCCCGAGCAGGCGGCCCGCATCCGGCCCGCTGCCCGGAATGCCGATGGTGCTCCAGTTCGGCATGCGCGTGCCGGGCAGCAGCGGATTGTCGCCGGCGATGAAGCCGTCCTTGACGATGTAGGCGCGCGTGCCGAGCGGCTGGTCGGGCGTGCGGATCAGCACGCGCGAGCGGCCGATCTCGATGCCGTTGCGGAACACGATGACTTCGCCGTCGGCGGCGCTGAGCAGGATCGACACTGGGCCTTCGGTCGAAAGCTCGGGATGCCAGCGGTATTTCTGTCCGGCCTCCAGCGGTGGAATGGCCGCTTCGGCGCCCGTGTTCGGGTTGATCGGAATGAGCGCGCCCGGATGCGTGACGTCCTCCGGCGAGCGTCCTTCCTGCGATACCACCACGACCATGCCCATGTTCGATGCGTCGAACAGCAGGCGTGCGAATTCCGACGGAAGGTGCACGCAGCCGTGCGATTCGGGATAGCCGGGCAGGCCGCCCGCGTGCAGCGCCACGCCGTCCCACGTCAGCCGCTGCATGTAGGGCATCGGCGCGGCGTTGTAGACGCTGGAGCGGTGGTCCTTGTCCTTCTGCAGGATCGTGAAGACGCCGGTCGGCGTCTCGTAGCCTTTGCGGCCGGTGCTGACCGTCGTGACGCCGATGGGCAGGCCGTTGCGATACACGACGGCGCGCTGCTCGGTCAGGCTCACCACCACGGCCAAGGGCCCTGCGCGGTTGTCGCCGCCCCAGATCCATTCGCCGGGCTTGAGCTGCGTCACCGGCGTATTCGCCGGACTCGATTGACGTGCGCCCCAGACGGGAACCGCGGACAGCGCGGTGCCGCAGAGCAACGACAGCGACAGTGCCAACAGGAGACGGGCCATGGCGGAATCCATTCACGAAAGACGGGTCGAGCCTAGCCTGAAGAGAAGGTTTCCCGCCATCGGGGCATGAGGTTTTTTCAGACGGTTCTCATTCTGCCGGGCGACGCCGGCCGCCAAGATTCCACCCCATGACGCAGGGCTCGCGGGCCCTGCCATCCAGTGGCTTTCCATCGAGGCGCACCACCATGAACAACCTGCACAGTCCCGCCGAAGCGGTCCCGCAATTGTGGAAGACGCGCTACGGCGTCATGAATTCCGTGCCCGGCCGTTGCCCCGCATCGCGCTCGCTCGCGCAGTACGGCGAGTGGATCGAGCAGGAGCTCGACCAGTTGAGCGAGATCGTCGCCGACGACCAGCACGTGCTCGAGTTCGGCAGCGAGTACGGCGCGCACGCGCTGTGGTTCGCGCGTGCCGTGGGCGATCGTGGAAAGGTCCACGTCATCGAGCCGCGCCGCATGGTGATGCAGCAGCTGTGCGCGAACGTCGCGCTCAATGGCCTGCAGAACGTGCACACCCATCCGATGTGGCTGGGCCGCAACAGCGGTACGGCGGAACTGGGCTCGATCCTGTCCGATGTCGAAGGAACCGAGCGGAAGGAACGCGTGCCCGTCCGCACGCTCGACGAGCTCGACCTCGACGCGCTGCACCTGATCAAGATCAACTACTCCGGCGAACTGCTCGCGGTGCTGGAAGGCGCGGGCGGCACGATCCGCCGCCTGCGTCCCAACCTGTACTTCCGCATGGGCGAGCAGGATCTCGCCGAAGAGGAGGTCCGTCGGGTGAAGGACCTCGGCTATCGCGTGTGGTCGCACCTGCCGTACCTGTATTCGCGCAACAACCAGGTCGGCAACACCGTCAACATCTTCCCGGGCCGCGTGTACCAGAACGTGATCGCGACGCCGCAGGAAGGTGGAGTCGCCTTCGAGCGCCTGATCGAACTCTGATCGGGCGACATCGGGGCGGCGGCGATCATGGACCGGATCGGCGAAAGGCGCACGACGCACGCCGAGCGCATGCGGGCGGTGCGCTGGCGATTCGGCGCGGCGACCGTGCTGCTGCTCGCCGCCTGCGCGCGCTGGCCGCTTTCCGCGGTTTCCAACAAGGATGCGCCGCAGCCGGTTCCAGATGCGGCGCATGGTGGTTCGGAATTGCCGAGTGGCGCCATGGCGGCGGGCGCGGACCGCAACGACGTACTGCGCACGCGGGCAACTGCGTCGCGCGACCCGGGCGCTTCACATCGCGCGGCGCCTCGGGCTTCGATCGGGGCTTCGCGTCGCCACGCGGTTCCACGAGTGGGTGCGGGGCGCGGGCGCGAAGAGACGGTGCAACGTTCCGCGAGCGACGTTGATTCCGAAACTTCTGCGCTGACGCGAGGCAATCGCGAGCTGTCGCCAGAGATCGTGGGCGGCAGCGTTTTGACTGAAGTTGCGCCCGATGCGGTGGCGCCGCCATCGGAAATGGCGGTGCCCGCTGCGGCGGGTACCGAAATTCGTAACACCGCGCTTCATCCCGTCGGCGCCCCCGCCGTCGCGGATCCGCGTGATGAAGCCGACGCGTTCCAGGAGAACAACCAGCAGGTGTGGCGATGGTTGGCGGTGATGCCCGCGACCGTGCTGCTGCTTTTGATTGCAAGACGACGCATGCGCCCTCGGAGGGTCAGGAAGATGAACACGCAACGAGCTGAATTGACCGGGCCGCGTCCCTCGATGCCGGCCCCAACGTCGCGCGAGGCCGAGAAGGCGCGCGTGCGCATGTTCTCCGCGCGCGAGATCTACGCGCCTACGCATGAGTCGCATCGTGGTCCCTGGGAGGCGCCCGTCACGACGGAGCGCGGCTTCGCTCACCGCTATGAAGTGGATGCGCACGTCGGTGATGGACTGCTGTTCGTGCCCGGATTCGAAGCGCATTCGTTCGATGCGCAGGTGCCGTCACGAGCAGGGGAGGCCGTGGCCGACCCCGCGGCGCTCATCGCTCCCATGACAACCCGGCCGGCGACCATGAACGTGGAAGACGCGCACGCATCCGTGCTGCCCCACGCCGTGCTGCCACTGGTCTTTGCCGTCGTCGCGGAACCGCCTGCCGAAGCCGCCCGTCAGAACGATGCATCCTTCGACAGGCACGTCTCCCGCAATACGCCCGGCTTGCGCGACACGGCGCCGGCACCGGCAATGGCCTCGCCGGAAGCGATGGCACCAGCCGTGGCAAAGATGGCCGAGCAGGGCACCGTGAGTGATGCGCGAGTCGCGTCGGCGACGACGGCTCCCGCGTCGGCGCGGCCTCTGGAAAAGGACGCGAAGCTGGCGTCGCCGCAGCGAGCGGAAACGACCAGGTCCAGTGGCACGACGGTGCTCGATCCTGCCGAGTTCTTCTCGAATGTCGCACGAGTGCCTGTTGCCGGCGTTTCGGATGTGGCGCCCGCTGTAACGAAACCGTACGCACAGCCCACGGTGACGCAACGGCCGACCGCCCCACAGCACGATCCCGTCGGCGAAGCGCGCAGGCTTGTCGAAGCAGGCGACCATCTCGCTGCACTTAAGCATCTGGAAGTCGCGATGCAGTCCGCGCATCCGCAGGATGACGTGTGGATGCTCGCCGCGTTGTGCTGGTGGCACGTCGCGCGTGCCGATGGCAGTCCGAAGGCGTACGCCAAGGCGGCGGACGCCATCGACCGCCTGCTCGAACGCGATCCGTCCCGGGCCGAACTCTGGTACCGCACCGGAAGCTGCCGTTTGCTCCAGGCCTCCGGTGAGCGCGGCGCTGCGCAACGCGCGACGCTGGATCTCGCTGTCGCCGCACTGCAACGTGCGACGGTGGAAGGCGGCCGTGTCGATCCGCTTCGCACCGAGACCCTCGGCGACGCTTTGTTCGAGCGCGCCGTCGCCGCGACGGACGAGCACCTGGTCGGACGGGCGCAGCGCATGGGCGAAGCCGTGCAGGTCCTGCGCGATGCCGCGCGAAGCTTGCGCGCCCCGGCGTCGCCGGCGGCCTGGAAGCTCCAGCAGGCGCTCCAGGCGCAGGCGAGCCTGTTGTCGGGCACCGAAGCGTCCCGTCTGCGAATGGAGGCCGACGCCGTGCTCGCCGCAGGCGCCGAGAGCGCAACTGCGCAGGAGCGCGTCGCATGGGTCGCGGCAAAGGCCGAGAACGAACTCGCACACGCGGAACTCGCCGAAGGCGCAACACGCACGCTGCACCTGCGCGCTTTCCGCGACAACCATCGCGACCTGCTGACCGGGCCGGACGCCTCGCCTGAGCTGCTGCTGAGCTGGCTCGAACTGCTGGCATTGGAGACTGCGCATTTGCGCGGCGACGCGGCGCGTTCCCGCTTCGACGAAGGCGAGGCCATTCTGAAGCGCCTGGACGACCTGTTGCCGAATGACGCGCATGTGGCGCTCGCGCGCGCACGGCTCCTGCATCGTCGCGCCGCGCAATCCAGCGGTAGCGTGCGGCACGCCGTGTTGTCCGAGGCGATCGCGGGACTGATGCCGATGGTCGAACGCGGCGATGCGCCACACCTCCAGATCGAGGTCGCCGAACTCCTGCTTGATCGCGCTGCCGGCGCCTCAACGACGCAGGCGGTGGGAGAGTACGCCGGTGCCGAGACGATGGCGGCGGGACTGCTCGATCATCCTGTCTTCGCGATGGCAGCGGCGCGTTGCGTACTGCAGGCGCGGTTGGGCCAGTCGTCGGGCACTGTCGAGCCGCGGCTGTGTCAGCAGCTCGAGGCACTGGCAGGCGACGACGTCCGTGCGCGTTGGTTGCTTGCGCAGGCCGCGCTGCGCAATGGCGCTCCGCGCGAAGCTTGCGGTCACTGTGAGGCGGCCGCGCGATCCGGTATGCGCCTGGATCAGGCGTTCATGCAGTTGTGGGATCAGGCCAGTCGCCAGTGGAGTGCCACGCTGCACAACCCGAAGGACCCGGCGTGGATGTCCAACCGGCAGCGTCTGCGCTCGGCGACGTGATCGGGTAAACGCTCGCGTTTGCGGAATTCGCGAGCAAGCGGGTTCACGCCACGGTTGCCTCGTGCCGGCGTGCCTGGCAGCGTGCCGTGAGCCGAGGCCGCGAGGCGATCACTTTGTGTCGATTACATCGATGGCGCGGTCATCCCGACGTGGACACCGCCGTCCCGAGGCTGCGTGCAAGCGTCTTGCGCGCCGCGGGGCACTTGAGCAACGCCGAGCGCGTGAGCCAGGCTTGGTCGGGGTAGTACGAAAAGACGAACTGGCCGTCCTTCAACAGATCGATCATCGGCTTCGCAACCGCGCTGCGCACCGCGGGACATCCCCAACTGCGGCCCAGTCGTCCCATGCGCTGGCCTTGAGTCGGATCGACATACGGCGCGCCATGCATGACGATCGCGCGCGCCATCGCCGCATCGTTCACACCTGGCTCCAGCCCGCGCATGCGCAGCGAATAGCCGTTCTTGCCGGTATAGGTATCGGCCGTGACAAACAGGCCGAGGCTCGACTGGTGGCTGCCGTCGAGATTGGAGAAACGCGTCGCCATGTTCTCGCCGGAACCCTGGCCGTGCGCAACGACTTCCTCGTAGAGCAGGCGGCCGGCCGCAAGGTCGAACACCCATAGCCGCGGCTTCAGCGACGGACGGCTGTAATCGATGACGGCGAGGCG
Source organism: Lysobacter soli (assembly GCF_003382285.1). Classification (GTDB taxonomy): domain Bacteria; phylum Pseudomonadota; class Gammaproteobacteria; order Xanthomonadales; family Xanthomonadaceae; genus Lysobacter_J; species Lysobacter_J soli. The sequence goes on along the minus strand of NZ_QTJR01000001.1, from coordinate 622,621 downwards.
GCGCGCGTCCGCGCCGATGCCGCTCGCCTGTGCGCACTGCATTGCCGAGACGGCGAGCTCGAGCACTTTCGGATTTGCCGCCGGCGCCAGCCGCGAGAGCCACACGCCTCCAGGCTGAACGCCGGGTTGCACCGTCGGTGCCGATGCGATGGTCGTTTCGGATGACGCATGGCGGCCAGCCCCCGCGGCGAAAGGCGCAGACAACAGGACGGCGGTAACGGCGAGAAGGCGCGGCAGGACGGGCATGGCAGATCACGGGTGCGAGGCCGGCGCGTCGTCCGGCGGGGCACCCGGAGCATCAGCCGCCCAGGCGCAGGAATGTCGAAATATAAGGGGCGAGGGCGGGTTCACAACCCGGGCCGCGGTTCTGCGTCCCGCTCGTTCAGGTCCGCGGCGAACTGCTGCCAGCGATGGAACGATGGCGGGATGCGGCGATGGACCGGGCGGCATGCATATGCAATTCGACGTGGCGGCCCGGCCGCGCGCGGGGCCTCGCTCGCTCTAAGTGATGAGCGCCCGTCGCTGTCGCTCGTGCGACCACGCTCGTCCAGGCCGTTAATGACGGCGCTCCGTGGCAAGCCGGCATGCGCGGAACATGACGCTGTAAGGCGTGCTGGCATATCGAACAAGCAAGCCACGGGATTCCCGCCTGCGCGGGAATGCCGAGCAAAAGAAGCTCGCTTCGCGCTTGTCAACGGGTCATGTGCGCGTGCCTACCCCGCACGCAGAGTCCACCCACAAGCACAAACGGAAAGGCCGGACCCGAGGGCCCGGCCTTTCCAGTTTGGTACTCGCGATAATCGAACTCGCGATAGGCCGGAAATCAGCCCTTCTTGCTCGCGATCCAGCGATCGATCTTCTGCTCCAGCACGGCCAGCGGCACGGCGCCATCCTTGAGCACTTCGTTGTGGAACTCGCGGACGTCGAACTTGGCGCCCAGTTCCTTCTCGGCCTTCGCGCGCAGTTCCTTGATCTTGAGCTCGCCGATCTTGTACGCCAGCGCCTGGCCCGGCCAGGCGATGTAACGCTCGGCTTCGGCGATGGCGGTGGTGTCGCTGACCGCGGAGTTCTCCTTCATGTACGAAATGACCTGGTCGCGCGTCCAGCCCTTGCTGTGCAGGCCGGTGTCGGTGACCAGGCGGATCGCACGCCACAGCTCGTTCTGCAGGTAACCGAAGTACGAGTATGGGTCCGTGTAAACGCCCAGGTCCTTGCCCAGCGATTCGGCGTACAGGCCCCAGCCTTCGGCGAACGCGCTCTGGATGCTCCAGCGACGGAACGCCGGCATGTCCTTCAGCTCGATCTGCGTGGCGATCTGGAAGTGGTGGCCCGGGATCGCCTCATGCAGGTACAGGTCTTCGGCGTCCCAGATCTTGCGCGAGGGCAGGTCGTAGGTGTTGACGTAGAAGATGCCCGGACGCGTGCCGTCCTCGCTCGGCGGGTAGTACTGGCCGCCGGCCGCCGACTTCTCGCGGAACGGCTCGACCGGACGGATCTCGAACGGCGACTTCGGGATCACCGAGAACTGCGTCGGCACCTTCTCGTTGATCTTCGCTTCCAGGCCGCGGTAGTACTTCAGCAGCTCGTCCTGGCTCTTGAACTCGAACTTCTTGTCCGTCTGCACGTACTTGAAGAAGTCCTGCAGCGAGCCCTTGAAGCCCACTTCCGTCATCACCTTCTGCATCTCGCCGTGGATGCGCGCGACTTCGTCCAGGCCGATCTGGTGGATCTGCGCCGGCGTGAGGTCGGTGGTGGTGCTCTGCTTGGCGTTGAAGGCGTACCACGCCTGGCCGCCCGGCAGCTTGTCCAGGCCGAAGGTGTCGCGCGTCTTGGGCAGGTATTCGTCGTTCACGAACGCGCGCAGCTTCTTGTACGCCGGCATCAGCTGCTCGGCGATCATCTTGCGGTAGGCGTCCGTCAGGCGCGTCCTGTCGGCGTCGCTGAATTCCTTGGGCATGTTGGTGATCGGGCCCCAGAAGAGCGTGTCTTCCGGCTTGTCCTTGATCAGCGCATCCAGCTGCGGGACGACCTTCTCCATCAGCACCTTCGGCTGCACGACGCCGGCGGCGATGCCCTGCTTCATGTTGGCGATCTCGGTGTCGAACAGCACCGGAATGCGCGCGCCACGGGCGAGCCAGTTGTCGTAGTCCTGCACGGTCTTGAACGGCTGCGCGCCGCCGCCCGAACCGAACTGCACGGCCAGGCTGGCGGTGCTGTCCATCTGGTTGACGGGCGTCATCCATGCGGGGAACTGGAAGGAGTCGATCTGGTCCTTCGCGTCCTTGGTGAAGATCTCGTAGTTCAGCAGGTCCTGGCCGGTGAGGCCTTCCGAACCGACGCCTTCGACCTTCGCCAGCCAGTCCTGCAGGAACTTCTTGGATTCATCGCGATACTGCTGCGAACCAAAGTCCGGCAGTTCGGCGTTGTAGCGCGTGTCGCCGGTGAAGGTCGCCAGCACCGGGTTGCGCTTGAGGTACGCGTCCCAGAACTCGACGTAGAGCTTGTTGAGCTGGTCGGCGCGGGCCTGCGCGCTCTGCGCGGTTTGTGCAGCGGCGGGCTTGTCGGTCGCGGCGGTGTCGGGGGCGGGCTTGGAGCAGCCGGCGATCGCGGCGGTGACGGAGAGGGCGAGCAACAGCGGGCGGAGCTTCATGCGTTTCTCCTGGTGGATGGTGTGCGTCGGGCCGGTTCAGGGCGGGCACCGTGCGGAGCGTAAGGCGGGCGGGCTACGGGAGCAAAGTTCCCGTTGCGGTTTTGCTCGACTGGCGTTTGTAGCCCGGCTGAGCGGAGCCGGGCTACGAAGTCGTTCGGCGTCAGCTCTTCTTCGCCTCGATCCAGCGATCGATCTTGCCTTCGAGGATCTCCAGCGGCACCGAGCCGTCCTTCAGCACTTCGGCGTGGAATTCGCGAACGTCGAACTTGTCGCCCAGCGCCTTCTCGGCCTTCGCGCGGACCTGCTTGATCTTCAGCTCGCCCATCTTGTACGCCAGCGCCTGGCCGGGGATGGCCATGTAACGCTCGGCTTCGGCGGTGGACTGCGTTTCGCTCTCCGCGGAGTTGTCGAGCATGTACTTGATCACCTGCTCGCGCGTCCAGCCCTTGCTGTGCAGGCCGGTATCGACGACCAGGCGGATCGCGCGCCACAGCTCGTTCTGCAGGTAACCGAAGTACGAGTACGGGTCGGTGTAGACGCCCAGATCCTTGCCGAGCGATTCGGCGTACAGGCCCCAGCCTTCGCTGAAGGCGATCTCGCTGCCGAAGCGGCGGAACTTCGGCAGGCCCGTCAGCTCCTGCTGCAGCGCGAGCTGAAAGTGATGGCCCGGGATCGCCTCGTGCAGGTACAGGTCTTCTGCGTCCCACGTCTTGCGCGTCGGCAGGTCGTAGGTGTTGACGTAGAACACGCCCGGACGCGAACCGTCCTGGCTCGGGCGCATGTACGAACCGCCGGCCGCGGACTGCGCGCGGAACGGCTCGACCGGGCGGATCTCGAACGCCGCCTTCGGAATCAGCGAGAACTGCTCGGGGATCTTCTGGTTGATCTTGTCTTCCAGCCCGCGGTAGTACGCCAGCAGCGCCGGCTCATCGGCGAAGGTGAAACGCGGGTCGTCCTGCATGAACCTGAAGAAGTCCTGCATCGAGCCCTTGAAGCCGACCTGCTTCATCACCCCCTCGATCTGGCCGTGGATGCGCTTCACCTCATCCAGTCCAATCTGGTGGATCTGCGCCGGCGTGAGGTCGGTCGTCGTCGAGTTGCGTGCGTTGAACGCGTACCACGCCGCGCCGCCCGGTAGCGCGTCCAGGCCCGAGGTCGCGCGCGTCTTCGGCAGGTATTCGTCGGCGACGAACGTGCGCAGTTCGCGATACGCCGGCATCAGCTTCGTTTCGATGAGCTGCTTGTACTGCGCGGTGAGGCGCTTCCGGTCGGCGTCGCTGAAATCGGCCGGGAAGTTCTTGATCGGGCCCCAGAACAGCGTGTCCTCGGCCTTGTCCTTGATCAGCGCGTCCAGCTGCGGAATCACCTTCACCATCAGCGCGCGCGGCTGCACGACGCCGTTCTTCACGCCTTCGCGCGAGTTGGCGATGGCCTGGTCGAACAGTACCGGTGCCTGCGCGGCGCGCTTGAGCCAGTTGTCGTAATCCTTCACCGTCTTGAACGGCTGCGCGCCCGTGCCTGAGCCGAGCTGCACGAACGTCGCGGCGAAGTTGTAGAACTGGTTGATCGGCTGCTGCCAGGTCGGGAACTTCTCCGCTTCGAGCGAATCCTCGCGATCGCGCACGAAGATCTCGTAGCTCAGCAGGTCCTGCCCGCTCAGGCCGTCGCTGCCGACGTCCTTCACCTGCTTCAGCCAGCGCGTGTTGAACTCGTGCTGCTGCTGGCGGTATTGGGCCGACATAGTGTTCGGAAGCAGGTCGTTGTATCGGTTGTCGCCCTGGAACGTGGCCTGCAGCGGGTTCGCGCGCAGCAGCTCTTCCCAGTACTGCTCGTACATGGCGTTGAGGCGCGTGGCCTTGGCGTTCTGGGTCGCGTTCGCCGCGGCGGGCGCCTGCGCAAACGCGGCGGAGGGCAGGGCGACGGCGGTGCCCAGGATCAGGGCGATGGCGAGCGGCAGGCGGAACGACGGGCGCGCAGGATGCGGCATGGGAAAAAATCCGGGTTGACGGCGACCTCGAAGGCTCGCCCGCCGGCTCGGGGGCGGCATGGGCCGAAGGTCATGCGGACGCGGCGGCGCGTCGCGTTCTGCGGAGCGCTCGCGCAGCGGTGTCGACCAGCGCGCCCGAAGAAAAGCCGTCATTCCCGCGCAGGCGGGAATCCAGCGTGCAGGTGTATCCCGCTTGTCGAAAGCGTGGTGGTTCGGAAGGTTCGATCCCCGCCTTCGCGGGGATGACGGCAAGCGGGTATGCCGGGTCCTACGCCGCCGCCTGCTCGCGCAGTTCGTGCGCGCGCTTTTCGCCGAGGTAACGGATGATGCCCGCGCGGACCACGTAGATCAGCGGGATCAGCGCCACGGCGGCCAGCATCTTGTACGCGTAGTTCACCGTGCTCACCGCGAGGAACAGCGACGTCGGCCACTTCTGTGGACCCAGCACGAAGGCGATGTAGAGCACGACGAAGCTGTCGACCAGTTGCGACACCGCGGTCGAGCCCGTCGCGCGCAGCCACACGTGCTTCTCGCCGGTGACGCTGCGGATGCGGTGGAACACCGCCACGTCGATCAGCTGGCCGATGATGAAGGCGACCAGCGAGCCGGCGATCGTCCACATGCCCTGGCCGAACACCGCCGCGAACGCCGCCTGGTAATCGGCCACGCCCTGCGCCTGCGCGGCCTTCACCCACCAGTCGGCGGGTGCGAGCGCGATCGCCGCGAAGGCGAAGAGGAAGCCGTACACGATCAGCCCGGCGGCGAGGTACGAAATCATCCGCACGCCGCGACGGCCGAAGAACTCGTTGATGACGTCGGTCATCAGGAACACCACCGGCCAGAGCAGCGTGCCGGCGGTGAAGCTCAGCGAGCCCGACTGGCCGAACAGGTTCCACTGCAACGGCGCGATGCCGAGCGTGTCTTCAAGCGCGAAGATCTTCACGCCGATGAACTCGGCCAGCACGGCGTTAACGCAGAAGAACGCGGCGAGGATGATGAACAACCGCACCGCGCGATCGTCGAGCGTGCGCGCGACGGCCACGGGCGGAACTGATGCGGGCACGGATTGGCTCACTGCGCTTTCCCCTTGGCGCGGTTTACGTGGTCTGCCGGTTTACGGCGATTTTTCCACCGCAGAGGGCGGCGAGAACGGAATCGTGTCCGGCGCGACGGCGCCGCCGGAAATGATGAAGCTCATCGCCTGGTCCACGCTCCAGTCGGTCGGCGTGATCTTCTCCACCGGCACGATCTCGAGATAGCCCGACGTCGGATTCGGCGTGGTCGGCACGTACACCGCGGCCAGTTCGCGACCGGTGCCGTGCTCGCGGATCACGCGCGTGACGAAACCAATCGACTTCATTTCCTTGTGCGGGAAATCCACCAGCACCACGCGCTGCGTGCCGTCGGGCTTGGTCTGCAGGATGTCCAGCAGCTGGCGCGCGCTCGAATACACGATGCTCGCCAGCGGAATCCGCTGGATCAGCGCCTCGAACCAGCGCAGCAGGCGCTGTCCGATCACGCGACGCGCCATCACGCCGGCGAACAGGATCACCGCGAGCGTCGCCAGCAGCGCGAGCACCGTGCGCACCCACGGTTCGTCGAGCCACGCCAGCTGGCGGTTGGTGTTGGCGAGGTTCTCCAGCACCGGGCCGATCAGCGGCGCGCTGATGTCCGACAGCATCACGAACACGAACTTCACCACGACCCACGTCAGCCAGATCGGCAGCAGGGTCAACAGGCCCGTGAGGAAGAGCTTCTGCAGGCTCGGCTTGGGCGCCGCGGGCCGGATCGGCGCGGCGGCGGGGGAGTCGGGGGAGTTCGGCATGGCGCGGATTGTAAGACCGAACGGGCGGGCCTTCGCGGGCCATTCGTTGCGCCGCGTGGCGGCACCACCTGCACGGGCTCTCAGCGCTCGCGGACGAGCCGGAAGCCCACGTCGTCGTAGCCGCGCGACGCGGGCAGCGTGCGTTCTTCCTGGCGGCTGCGCCACGAATTGCCCGCCACCTGGCGCTGCTGGCAGTTCTGGCCGCAATCGCGAAGCCAGAGCGAGACCGCGCGGCCGTCCATGTCAGCCGGCGTCTGCGTGATTTCCTCTGCGCTGGGCAGCCGGTAGCGGCGACCGGTCTGCGCGCTGTACCACTGCGCATACGCCTGCGCATCTTCCAGCGAGATGCATACCACCGGATCGTTTTCGCCCTGCTTGAAGCCGGGCTGCTGCCAGTCGCGCGGATCGAGCATGCGCAGCAGCGACGCGCGTTCGCGGCACAGCGCCGGTTCGCGCCCGTTGGCGGCGGCGAAGCGCGCGTACTCGCGGCGGCTCACCGGCCGAGGCGTGAGCGCGACGCTCACCTTCGCGCTGCTTTGCGAAGCGGTGTCGAGTGTCGCGCCGCGCGCCAGGCCCTTCGGCAGCGCCTTCGCCTGCGCGAGCAGGCGCGCGTCGAACTTGCGCGGCAGTTCCATCTTGTCGGCCAGCGCGGTGAGGCGCTGCACGTCGGCGCCGTCGCGACGCTTCACCGACTGCTGCAGGCGCGCTTCGAGTGCGGCTCCGGTGGCGTCGCGCAGCTTCTGCTGCGCCGGCGAGTTCGCCGTGCCGGTCTGCTGGCCCAGTGCGATCGCGCGCGAATGCAGGTCGAGCGCGCGCTCGTCCTTCCCGTCTTTCACCGCGCGCACGATGTGTTCGGAGAAGGCGCCGGTGAGCTGCTCGATGGCGGCGGCGACATCGGGATGCGTGCTGTCGGTGTGCCACGCGAGCAGCACGCTGTCGAACGCATTGGCGTCCTGCGGCTCGGTCAGTCGGCCGCGCGCGATCTGCTGGCGGGCGTCTTCGAGCGCGTGCTGCAGCGGTGCCTCGGGCAGCGGTTGCAGCATCGCAGCGGTCGGATCGGCCGACGGCGTCGCGTTCGGAGCGGTGGCGATCGGCGCGACGGGCGTCGCCGGCGGCGTTTCGTCGCCACGGTCGAAACTGAAGGCGAGCACGACCAGCGTCACCGCCGTCACGCCGACGGTCGCCCACACCGGCATCGCCCAGCGCTGCGTCGGACGCAGGCGTCGCAATGTTTCCAGCGCGGGCGTCCAGGGCTTGCGCTGCTGCACGGCGCGGACGGCGTCGGCCATCTGCGCGGCGTCCTGGAAACGGCTTGCCGCCTGCTTCGCGAGGCCGCGGTTCATGAAGCGCTGCCAGTGGCGCAGGTGATGCGGCAGTTTCGGGATCGGATCCTGCGCGTGCATCACCGCCATCGACAGCGCATCGGCGGCTTCGAACGGGAGACGTCCGGTGAGCATCTCCCACAGCAGCACCGCCATGCTGTACAGGTCGGCGCGGCCGTCCACGTCCTCGCCGCGCGCCTGTTCCGGCGCCATGTACGCGGTGCTGCCGACGGCGAGGCCGGCGGTCGTCACGCGCGGGCCGAACCCGCGGCGCAGCGCGATGCCGAAGTCGGCCAGCAGCACGCGCTCGCTTTCGTCGAACAGGACGTTCTCGGCCTTCACGTCGCGATGCACGACGCCGCGGGAGTGCGCGTAATCCAGCGCCGACAGCAACGTCAGTGCGATGTCGATCGCACGCGGTTCGTTCTTGCTCAGGTCGCGCTGGCCGAGGTGGCCGCGCGGGAGGTAGGGCATCGCGTAGTAGGGCAGGCCGTCGTAGGTGCGGCCGACTTCGAAGATGCCGACGATGTTGGGATGTTCCAGCCGCGCGATCGTGCGCACTTCGTTCTCGAAGCGGCGACGGCTGACTTCGTCCGCGAGTGCGACAGGCAGCATGACCTTGATCGCCACCTCGCGTTGCAGCGCGAGCTGGTGACCCAGGTATACGGTCGACATGCCACCGTGGTTGATCACCTTGTGCAGGCGATAACCGGCGATTTCCGGCAATGGCGATGCGTTGTCGTTGTTGCCTGCAGAACCGGACATCGCGGCCCCCTGTCGCGAAGCAGGAGCATACGCCGAGAGAGGGGAAAGCTCACGACGTGCGCATCACAACAACCATGTGCGCAAGGTCGTTGCCGCGGCGTGATGACGCGCAGCGTCAGTTTTTGCCGAACAGCCCTGTTTTTACGGGCATTTTTGGGCGTTTTGTGCCGCGGTCACTCTGCGTCGCCGTTCTCGCGGTGCGCCGGTTTGCGCCGGACGTAGAGCTGCTTGCGCACGCGCGCGACGACGTCGCCGCTGGCGTCGTTGATATCGGTGTCAAACCATCGCAGCGCTTTTTCACCGTTAGCGGTGGCCGCGCGCAATTCGTCGAGGACGTCGTCGCGCAGGCGGAAATCCGCATGCACCGTGCCGCGGCCGGGCTTCACGAATTCGATCTCGCCGGCCTTGTCCCAGACCCAGTATTCGCGCCCCAGCGACTGCATGGTGAGCAGCATCCAGAACGGGTCGGTCATCGCGAACAGGCTGCCGCCGAAGTGCGTGCCGACGTAGTTCCGGTTCCAGGGACGCATGCGCAGCTCGACGTGCGCATGGCGGTAATCGGCGGTGATGGCGGTGACGTGGATGCCGCTGAAGAGGAACGGCGGCCAGAGGTTCAGGCCGCGACGCAGGACGCTGGCTTTCATTCGACGGGCTGTGCGTACGGGACGCACAGCCTGCCATACGGATGCGTATTGATCTAGCCGTGGCGCGGCTTGACCGCCTCAGAACAGCAGCGAGGACATCTTGCGGCGGTACTGGCCGACGAGGTCTTCGTCCTCGACGACCCGGAAGGCGTCGATCAGCGCCTTGCGGGGCAGGCCGTCCTCGTAGGCCTTGTCGCGGCGGAGCATTTCGAGGAACTGCTCCAGACCCGCCTGCGCGTCGCCGTCGACAATCTTCAGCGCGCCGAGCAGGTGGCGGGCGCGCAGGTCGTCCGGGTTGCTGGCGATGGCCGCTTCGAGCACCTCCGCCGGAGGCGCGTCCTTCAGCAGGGCGGCGAAACCCAGCCGCGAGCGGGCGCGGATGGTCCGGTCGTCGGTGGCGAGGTTCGCCGGCAGGGCGTCGAGCAGCTGCTCGGCTTCCTGCGCGGCGCCGGTGCGGAGCAGGGCGAGTGCGAGGTCGAGCTTGAGTTCGGCGTTGTCCGGCGCGGCGTCGGACTCGTGACGAAGGCGCACGACTTCGGCGTGCGGGTCGACGGGTGCGGCCTCGGTCTCCGGCGCCGCGGCATCATCGACGGCCGGATCGGCCGGCTGGATGCCGTGGTGGGTCAGGAATTCGCGGAGCTGGCCCTCGGGCAGCGCGCCCGGGAAACCGTCGACCAGCTGGCCGTCCTTGACCAGGAACACGGTCGGGATCGAGCGGACCTGGAACGCCCCGGCGAGCTGCTGTTCCTTGTCGACGTCCACCTTCGCCAGGCGGAAGGCGCCGTGGTAGTCGGCGGCCAGCTTCTCCAGGATCGGTCCGAGCGTCTTGCACGGCCCGCACCATTCGGCCCAGAAATCCACCAGGACCGGCACCTGCATCGATTTCTGCAGGACTTCGGCCTCGAAATTGTCGGCGGTGGCGTCGAAGACGTGGGCGTTGGCGGTAGCGTCGGAAATCGTCATTCGGAAGGCTCGCGGGGCTCGTTCGGCGATGCTGGGGAAATGGGGGCGGCGCCTGCGTCTGCCAAGCAGGCGCGGAGCGGGTCGTCACGCTAGCATGCCGGCATGAACCGTCCGACCGTCCCGTCCCCGGCTTCGTTCGACCGTCACGCCGGCTGGCTCGCGGCCGCATGCTGCGCGATCGCGGTGGTGGGCTTTGCGGCCACGCACGCCGCGTTCTCGCATGCGCAGCACCCGCTGGGATTGCTCGGCGCGGCCGACGTCCCCGGCGCTTCGGCGTTCAACCTGCTGGGCTTCATCGCCCCGGGGCTGCTGGCCGCGTGGGTATTCGTTCGACTGCGGGCGCGATTGCCGGTCGGTGCCGCGCGCTGGGCAGGCATCGGCTGCTGGATGCTGGCGTTGTCCGCGCTGGCCTTCGCCGCGCAGGGCGTGTGGCGGCTGGATCCGGCCGACCTCGACGGTCCCATCAGCCAGCGTCACGCGACGATGTGGCTGCTGTGGTGGCTTGCGTTCGCCGCGGGCGCGCTCGTGCTGGGCGCCGGCCTGCTCCGCGATCGCATCTGGCGCGGCGTGTCGATCGCGTTCGTCATCGCGGGCACGGTCGTGGTGCTGCTCAACGCGTTTCCGGTGTTTGCCGGGCCCATCGCGCAGCGCGTCGTGCTGCTCGCGTGGCTGGTATGCGTCGTCGTGGCGTCGCGAAGCGGCGGCGTGATCCGCATCGCCTGACGCCGCGGCCCTCCCCGGCACGAGCCGGAGAGGGCGCGAGGATCAGGCTTCCGGCGTGCGGAACACCGCACCGTCCTTCATCACGAAGTCGACCTTCATCACCTGCTGGATGTCTTCCAGCGGATTGCCCGGCACGGCGACGATATCGGCGCGCTTGCCGACTTCGATCACGCCCTGGTCGTCGACGCCGAGCACTTCGGCGGCGCGGATCGTGGCGGCCTGGAACGCCACCGGCGCCGGAATTCCCGCTTCGACCATGTAGATGAACTCGCGCGCGTTGTCGCCGTGCGGGCCCACGCCCATGTCCGTGCCGAAGGCGATCTTCACGCCGTTCTTGTAGGCGTTGGCGGCGGTCTGCTGGATCAGTGCGCCGATGCGCTGCGCCTTCGGGCGCACGACATCGGGGAAGTAGCCGTCGATCTTCGCCTTGTCGGCGACGAAACGACCGGCGTAGATCGTCGGCACGTACCAGGTGCCGTGCTGCTTCATGAGCTTCATCACCTCGTCGCTCATGTAGGTGCCGTGCTCGATCGATGTCACGCCGCCGAGCACCGCGCGCTTCATGCCTTCCTCGCCGTGCGCGTGCGCGGCGACGCGATAGCCGTAGTCCTTCGCGGTGTCGACGATCGCCTTCACTTCCTCGACGGTGAACTGCGGCGCATCGCCGGACTTCGCGTACGACAGCACGCCGCCCGTCGCAGTGATCTTGATGACGTCGCTGCCTTCCTTGTAGCGCTGGCGCACGGCCTGGCGCGCGTCGTCGATGGAGTTGATGACGCCTTCGGTCGGACCCGGCGGGCCGATCAGGTGCGAGAGCGCGTCGTTGTAGCCGTTGGTGGGATCGGCGTGGCCGCCGGTGGTCGCGATCGACTTGCCGGCCGCCCAGATGCGCGGGCCGGACACCAGGCCCTGGTTGATCGCGTCGCGCAGGTGCGGGCTGACTTCGCCGCCGAGGTCGCGCACGCTGGTGAAGCCGGCCATCAGCGTCTTCTTCGCGTAGTCGACCGAGCGGAAGGCGTAATCGACATCGTCGAGGCGGAAGCCTTCGGAATAGCTCTGCGGGCTCGACTGGCTGCCCAGGTGCACGTGCAGGTCGGTCCAGCCGGGCATGCAGGTGTGGCCGCTCAGGTCCACGCGCGTGGCGCCGGCGACGTCGGCGCTCGCGCCACCGATCACCTGCTCGATCTTGCCGTTGCGCACCAGCAGCGTCTGCGGCCCGGTGAGTTTGCCGGATCGGGCGTCGAAGACCTGGCCGCACTGGAGCGCCTGCGCGGCGTCCTTCGCGGGCGCAGCGGTCTGGGCTTCTGCGTGGACTGGAATGCTGGCGATGGCGGCAAGCAAGGCAAGGCTGAGCGGCTTGAGCACGTACGACTCCCCGTGTGGTTTCGATCCCCTGGAACCGTCGATTGAAGCACACGGGCGCGGGCGCGAAGGAGACCTGCGGCGCAGCTTCCGGCGCCAATCGCAGGCCGCGCCGGCCTCGCGTGGCGGGCCTTGCTGCGCTGCGGTAGGCTTGGCGGTTCTTTCCCCCGCCTTCCGAACGCCGTGTCCGCCGAAGCCGCAAACGAAACCCGCCCCTACGACCCGCAGGCCATCGAGGGCGATGCGCAACGCTTCTGGGAGGGCACGCGCGCCTTCGAGGTGAACGAGACCTCGGAAAAGCCCAAGTACTACTGCCTCTCGATGCTGCCCTATCCGTCGGGCGCGCTGCACATGGGCCACGTGCGCAACTACACCATCGGCGACGTCATCAGCCGCTACAAGCGCATGACGGGCCACAACGTCCTGCAGCCGATGGGCTGGGACGCCTTCGGCCTGCCGGCCGAGAACGCCGCGATCAAGAACAAGACCGCGCCGGCCAAGTGGACCTACGCCAACATCGCGCACATGAAGGCGCAGCTGCAGCAGATGGGCTACGCCATCGACTGGTCGCGCGAGTTCGCCACCTGCCAGCCGTCTTACTACGTGCACGAGCAGCGCATGTTCGTGCGCCTGATGAAGCAGGGCCTGGCGTACCGCAAGAATTCCGTCGTGAACTGGGATCCGGTCGACCAGACCGTGCTCGCCAACGAGCAGGTGATCGACGGCCGCGGCTGGCGCACCGGCGCGCTGGTCGAAAAGCGCGAGATCCCGCAGTGGTTCCTCAAGATCACCGACTACGCCCAGGAGCTGCTCGACGGCCTGGACGCGCTGCCCGGCTGGCCGGATGCGGTCAAGACGATGCAGCGCAACTGGATCGGCCGCAGCGAAGGCCTGGAAATCCGCTTCGACGTGGTCGACGGCGACGGCAACGCGTTTGAACCGCTGCGCGTGTTCACCACGCGCCCGGACACGCTGATGGGTGTGACGTTCGTGTCGATCGCCGGCGAGCATCCGCTCGCGCGCCTGGCCGCGGAGAAGGATGCCGAACTCGCCGCGTTCCTCGACGACCTGAAGAAGGGCGGCGTCACCGAAGCCGAACTGGAAACGCAGGAAAAGCGCGGCCGCTACACCGGTCTGAGCGCGATCCACCCGATCACCGGCGAGAAGATGCCGGTCTACGTCGCCAACTTCGTGCTGATGAACTACGGCACCGGCGCGGTGATGGCGGTGCCGGGCCACGACGAACGCGACTGGGAATTCGCGCGCAAGTATTCGCTGCCGGTGCGCATGGTGATCGTGCCGCCGGAAGTGCGTGACGCGGTGAACGAGATCGCCGGCGACCTCGCCAAGCACGAGGACGCGATGAGCAGCGCGCTCGGCGAAGGCGCATCGGCCGACGTGTACGGCACGACGGCCGCGGTGCAGGTCGTCAAGGAATTCGAACGCCGCATCCAGGAAGAGGGCGCGTACACCGAACGCGGCTGGCTGGTGAATTCGGGCGAATTCGACGGCATGGATTTCCAGCAGGCACTGGACGCGTTCGCCACGCGTTTCGAAGCCGACGGTCGCGGCCAGCGTCGCGTGAACTACCGCCTGCGCGACTGGGGCGTGAGCCGCCAGCGTTACTGGGGTTGCCCGATCCCCGTCATCCTGTGCGCGAAGTGCGGCGACGTGCCGGTGCCGGAAGAACAGCTGCCGGTCGTGCTGCCGGAAGACGTCGCGTTCTCCGGCGTCACCTCGCCGATCAAGTCCGACCCCGAATGGCGCAAGACCACCTGCCCGCAATGCGGTGGCGCGGCCGAGCGCGAAACCGACACCTTCGACACCTTCATGGAGTCGAGCTGGTACTACGCGCGTTACACCTCGCCGGGCGCGCAGCAGCAGGTCGACGAACGCGCGAAGTACTGGACGCCGGTGGACCAGTACATCGGCGGCATCGAGCACGCGATCCTGCACCTGCTGTATTTCCGCTTCTACCACAAGCTCATGCGCGACCAGGGCCTGGTCAACAGCGATGAGCCGGCGACGAACCTGCTCACCCAAGGCATGGTCATCGCCGAAACCTTCTATCGCGATCACGAAGACGGCTCGAAGGACTGGATCAACCCCGCCGACGTGGAAGTGATCCGCGACGAACGCGGCCGCATCACCGGCGCGACGCTGAAGGCCGACGGCAAGCCCGTCGTCATCGGCGGCACGGAAAAGATGTCGAAGTCGAAGAACAACGGCGTCGATCCGCAACTGATGGTCGGCAAGTACGGCGCCGACACGGTGCGCCTGTTCTCGATGTTCGCCGCGCCGCCGGAGCAGTCGCTGGAGTGGAACGAAGCCGGTGTCGAAGGCATGGCGCGTTTCCTGCGCCGCTTCTGGCGCGAAGTGGTGACGCACGTGTCGCAGCCGGATCATCCCGATGTCGCAACGCTGCTCGCCGGCGGCGCGCAACTCGATGCCGCGCAGAAGACGTTGCGTCGCCAGCTGCACGAGACGATCCAGAAGGTCGGTGACGATTACGGCCGCCGCCACAGCTTCAACACCGCGATCGCCGCGCTGATGGAACTGCTCAACCACGTGTCGAAGTTCGACGACATGAGCGATGCCGGTCGCGCCGTGCGCCACGAGGCGCTGCAAGCGATGGTGCTCCTGCTCAATCCGGTGACGCCTCACGTCTGCCACGCGCTGTGGCAGGCGCTGGGTCACGCGGAAACGCTGCTGGAGGACGTGCCGTTCCCGGTCGCCGATTCCGCCGCGCTCACGCGCGACGCGGTGACGCTGGCGGTGCAGGTCAACGGCAAGCTGCGCGGCACGATCGAGGTGCCGGTAAACCTGGACAAGGCCGAAGTCGAGCGCCTCGCGCTCGCCGAACCGAACGTCGTCAAGTTCATGGAAGGCCTGACGGTGCGCAAGGTGATCGTGGTGCCAGGGAAGATCGTCAACGTCGTTGCGGGGTAGCCGCCTTCGGCGGCCTCCTGGCCGATCTGGTGCGCAGGTAGCGGCTGCACCCGCGCACATCGTCATCCCGGCGAAAGCCGGGACCCAGGCCAGGAGCGGTCCACATAGCGCGGCCCCCGGCCTGCGCCGTGATGGCGGGAACGTGATGGCGGAATCGGCAACGACGCCGAATTCCCCCTGTGCCGTGGACACTGCGCGTTCGCACGTGATGAATGAACCCGCCCGTCCGCGGCTTGCCCGCGCTGGCAGCCTCCTCCAGACTTCGCCCATGACCCTTCGTTCCCTGCTCAAGCGCGCCATCCCCGTCGCCCTCGCGTTGACCCTGACGGCCTGCGGCTTCCATCTGCGCAGCGCGCTGGTGCTGCCGCCGGATCTCGGTCCGGTCCGGGTCGTGTCCGTGGATCGCTACAGCCCGCTGGCCGAATCGCTCGCGCAGGCGCTCACGCGTGCCGGCGCCGTTCCCGCGACCGAGCGCACCACCGACGCCACCGTGCTCGACCTGATGGCCGAACAGTGGGGCGATCGCCCGATCAGCCTGGACGAGCTCGGCCGCGCGCAGGAGTACTCGCTGCGCTACGCGGTCACGTTCGAACTGCGTCGCCCCGATGGCACGGCCATCGTCCCGCGCCAGACGATCGAGCTGGCGCGCGATTACGTGTCCAACCCCGTGCAGGCCATCGGTACCGAAGGCGAGCGCGAGATCCTGCAGGGCGAAATGCGCCGCGAGATGGTCGCCTCCGTGCTGCGCCGCCTCGACGCGGTGGCGCGCCACGCCACGGCTGCCGCCGCCGCCGCGCCGACCGAAGTCACGCCGCCGCCGACCTCGGACACGACCACGCCCTGATGGAACTGCGTCCGGAGCAGCTCGTCGCGCAGCTTGGCCTCGACCGGCCCGAGCCCGCCTCGCTGCATCCGGCGTACCTGATCGCCGGCCCCGAGCCGCTGCGCGTGCTCGAAGCCGCCGACGCGGTGCGTACCGCCGCGCGCCGGGCCGGCATCGCCGAGCGCGAGGTGTTCGAGGCCGAAGGCAACCAGCGCGAACCCGACTGGAACGCGTTGTCGGCAACGTTCCGTGCGCCGAGCCTGTTCGCCAGCCGCCGCCTCGTCGAACTGCGCCTGCCCAGCGGGAAGCCCGGCAAGGAAGGCGCCGAAGTCATCGCCGATTTCTGCGCCGACCCGCCGCAGGACGTCACGCTGCTGATCACCGCCGGCGAGTGGAGCAAGCAGCACGGCGGCAAGTGGAGCGAGGCGATCGGGCGTATCGGCCAGGTCGCAATCGCGTGGCAGGTCAAGCCGCACGAGCTGACCGACTGGATCGAGAAGCGCCTGCGCGCGCGCGGCCTGCGCGCCGAACACGACGCCGTGCAGAGCCTTGCCGAGCGTGTCGAAGGCAACCTGCTCGCAGCCGCACAGGAAATCGACAAGCTCGCGCTGCTGTCCGACGGCCAGACGCTGGATCGCGAACGCATGGCGCAACTCGTCGCCGACGCGGCGCGCTACGACGTGTTCCGCCTTGTCGATGCGGCGATGAACGGGCAGGGCGCGCAGGTCTCGCGCATGCTCGCTGGACTTCGCGCCGAAGGCGAAGCCGTGCCGGGACTGCTCGGCATGATCGTGATGGAACTGCAGCGCGCCGCCGCGCTCGCCCGCGTGCAGGCACGCGGCGGCAATCTCGCCTCGGAATTCAAGGCGCAGCGCATCTGGGATTCCAAGCAGCCGATGTACAAGCGTGCGCTGGCGCGTCACGCCTCGCCGCGCTGGGAGGCGTTCGTCGCTGAAGCCGGCCGCGTCGACCGCATCGCCAAGGGCCGCCCGCGTTACGGCGAGGAACCCGTCGATGCGTGGCTGGCGCTGGAGCGCCTGCTGCTCGCCGTGGCCGAACCGCGCGCGGCGCGCCTGCTGGTCTGCTGACGCCACGGCGCATGAGCCTGCGCGTCTACTACGGCGGAACCTTCGATCCGGTGCATGCGGGCCATCTTTCGGTCGCCTGTGAAGTGCGCGACGCGCTGGGCGCACAGGTCTTCCTCGTGCCAGCGGCCGATCCTCCCCACAAGGACGCCACTCACGCCGACGCCGAAGCGCGTGCGCGCATGCTCGACCTGGCCATCGCCGGCGAGCCGGGCCTGAAGGTCGATCGTCGCGAACTCCATCGCGACGGACCGTCGTACACCGTCGACACGCTGCGCGGGCTCCGTGCGGAACTCGGCCCTGAAATGCCGCTGGTATGGATGATCGGCGGCGATTCGCTGCTGCAGCTGAACACCTGGCACCGCTGGCGCGAGCTGTTCGACCTGGCCCACGTGCTGGTGGTCGCGCGGCCGGGATCGCACCTGGAGCCGGTCGCCGTCGCCGCGGCGGCGCCGGAGATCGAAGCCGAGATCGGGCCGCGTCGCCGCCCCGCCGAAAGCCTGAATGGCGCGCCGGCCGGCGGACTGGCCGTTTTCCCGCTGCATCGTGAACGCCCGGAGTCGTCCACCGAGCTCCGCCGTCGCATGGCCGCCGGCGAGCCGTGGGAGGCGGGCGTCCCGCCGACCGTGGCCGAATACATCCGCCGCCATGGGCTGTACGGCGTCCGGGGCGTCACGCCGGCTTCGTTATAATCCCCGGGCACTGCAATCCCCCCAAGAGAGCCATCGCCCCTTGAGTACCGAAGCGCAAGTCATCAAGACCCGCCTGCCCAACCCGCCGCCGCCGGTGGATGTCCTGCTGAAGACCGTGCATGCGGCCGTGGAGGAACTCAAGGCGCGCGACGTCACCGAAATCGACGTGCGCGGCAAGAGCAGCGTTACCGACTACATGGTCATCGCTTCGGGCACTTCGACCCGGCACGTGAAGTCCATCGCCGACGAAGTCGTCAAGTTCGCCAAGAACCTCGACGTCCAGCCGCTGGGCGTGGAAGGCGAGCGCGAGGCCGAATGGGTGCTCGTCGACCTGGGCGACGTCGTGGTGCACGTGATGCTGCCGCGCGTGCGCGAGTTCTACGCGCTCGAGCGCCTGTGGACGGTCGGCGACCAGCCGCCGGAAGCGGAAGAGGACGAAGTCGAGATGGACGCCGAAGGGCGTTTCTGACGCCTCGCGTCCGTCACGCTTGAACGAGCACGGCGCCGCGAGGCGCCGTTCTCGTTTCTGCATGTGCCCCGATGTTCCGCACATTCCGCGCCATGCGGCGTTCAGAGATGTCCGCGTTCCCACGGGCCGGTGATCGCGAAGGTAATGCCCGGCGTCTGGATGTTCACGAACATCGTGCGGCCCCATGGATCCCAGCAGGCGCCGCAGAATTCGCTGTCGCGATAATCGCCCTCGGCGATGGTCTTGCCGGCGTTGCCGATCTGCGTGGATGTCAGCTCGATGTTGTTCTTGCAGAAGTAGAACGACTCGCCCTGGCGCGTGAGGCCGATGAGGCGCGCGCCGGGGCCGTATTCGTCCGGGCTCTCGCCGCCGTCCTCGCACAGCAGCACGCCGCCGCGCGCGCTGACGGTGATGTTGTCGGGATTGTGCGCGGCGAGCTGGTTGCCGCTGACGAAGAGCGCGCGGATACGCTGCGTCACCAGATCGAGCACCCACACCGAACCGTTGCCGCGACCGCGGCGTCCCTGATCGTCCACGCCGGTGCTGGTGTCGACGATGAACATCTTCCCGTAGCTGTGCCAGATGCCTTCGCCGCGGCTCATGCGCAGCGCACCGTCGGCCCAGGCCTGCGCGAAAGGACCGCTGAGCGTTTCGCCCGCAGAGATATCGGGGAATCCCGCCGGCGCGACGATGCTGTCCAGGTCCGGATCGGCGATGTCGACCCACTCCAGGGCGTACTCGTCGCCGATCTTCGCCACCGTCAGGTCGGCATTGCGTTTGCCGCGCACACGCGCGGCCTGCAGGCGGCCGCCGTGTTCGAGCGAGCCGTAGCGGCCGGCGCGATCGTTCGGGATGAAGCGGTACAGGCCCGCCTTGTTCCGGTCGTCCTCGGTGAGATAGACGATGCCGGTGCGCGGATCGACCGCGACCGCTTCGTGGCTGAAACGCCCCAGGCCGACGAGCGGGCGACCGCTGGTGCGTTCGGCGTCGGCATGCACTTCAAACACGTAACCGTGCTTGCGGCCGGTGCTGGACGCAGCGTCGGTCTTGATCTCCTCGCAGCTCAGCCACGTGCCCCACGGCGTCGGACCGCCGGCGCAGTTGACCAGCGTGCCGCCGAGGCTCGCCTCGATGCCGTGCCATTCGCCGTTGCGATGCGTGAGCGTGGTCGTGCCGCCGCCGGCGCGCTGGCCGCCGCCGATGTCGCCGGTGTCGTACATGCCCGGCGCGTTGATCGGCGTGGCGCCGCCGCGTTCGTGGTTACGGATCAGCACCAGCTCGTGGCCGTGTCCGTGACCATTACCGCGGCCATCGCGATCGAAGCGACCGCGACCGGGTTTGCGCACCGCGACGACCGCCATGCCGTCGTGGCGATCGGGGCAGGGCTGGCCATCGCTCATCACGTCGCCCGACCAGCCGAAGGAGCGGTAGCTGAAACCGCGCGGCAGCTGCAGCAGCGGCAGCCCGGTGCTGCGATCGGCCACGGGGGCGAGCGGACCGTAGCGGCTCGGGATCGGCGACAGGCGGGTCGGATCGCCGCCGGCGAGCGCCTGGCGTGTGTACAACGCGCCGAGCGTGCCGATGGCACCGACCGCCATCGCGGCGGCGCTGCCTTTGAGAACCTGGCGGCGGGAGGAACCGAATGCGTCCATCTGCATCTCCTGCGGGGCTGGGGGAAGCCCGAATGCTGGGAGCGCGGGATGGCGTTTCGATGACACGCGCGCGTCAACGCGGCGGATCGTGACGCAGCGCGGTTACCATCTCACCGATGGACGCGAAACCATGAAAGCCAAGTTGATCGCCGTGGGCGAACGCGCGCCGCGCTGGGTCGCCGAGGGCTTCGGCGAATACCAGAAGCGTTTGTCGCACTGGTTGCCGCTGGAGCTGGTGGAAGTGGAGCCCGGCCTGCGCGGCAAGGGTCGCGATGCCGTGCGCGCGATGCAGGACGAAGGTGCGCGCGTGATCGCCGCATTGCCGAAGAATGCACTGGTGGTGACGCTCGATGGACGCGGCAAGCCGTGGTCCTCGGAACAGCTCGCGCAGCGGCTCGAACACTGGCGCGCGCAGGGGCGCGATCTCGCCTTCCTGATCGGCGGCCCTGAAGGCCACGCGCCGGACGTGATCGCGCGCGGCGACGAATCCTGGTCGCTCGGTCCGCTCACGTTGCCGCACATGCTGGTGCGCCTGGTCGCCGCCGAACAGCTGTATCGCGCGGCGGCGTTGCTGGCGAACCATCCCTACCATCGGGCGTAACGCCATCGCGCGAACGCGTCGCGCATCCGCAAAAAAGCCACCCCGATCGCTCGAGGTGGCTTCGATGTCGCTTCAGCTATGGACGATTACCAGCGGTAGTTCAGCCCGAGCTGACCGGTCACGTCCCGATAGTCGCGTGCGCCGTACACCAGGCCCAGGTTGCCCCAGCCCATCCAGCCGCCGCCCAGCTGCGCCTGCAGGCCCAGCTTGGTCTCGTAGCGATCGCGCGGCCATTGCAGTTCGAGCGTGGTGTCGTTGAACGACATGGCATTGCGGTCGTTGTCGTGCCACCAGTTCAGCGTGACGAACGGCTGCACGACGTTCTGCTGCGTGTTTGCCGCATGGCCGTAGAAGCGCACGCCAACACGCGTGGTCAGGCCGCCGGCTTCCACGTCGTCGACCCGCGTGCCGTTGCTTTCGCGGTGCTGCGATGCCGAGTAATCGGTGAAGATCGCCTGCGCCTGCGGTTCGATGAAGAAGCGCGTGTTGCCGCCGTCGTTGAGCGCGAAGGCATAGCCCGCTTCCATCGACGCCGCCCAGGTCGACGCGTTGTAGCGCTCTTCGGCCAGGTAATCGCCCTGCACCTTGTTGTCGTATCGGCCGTATTGCAGCCAGCCGTCCAGGTAGAGGCCGCTAGCCGCGGTAGCGTCGGCGAACCAGGTGCCGTAGACGCCCAGGTTGTAGCCGATCACCTTGCCCTTGCTGCGCCAGTCGAGCAGGGACGAGGTCACGTCGGTATCCGCGCGACCGGTACCGCCCATCACGCCGAGGTGGAAGCGGCTGTCGTCGTTCCAGCGGGCGATCTCGCCGCCGATCTGCAGCACCGACACATCGGTGCCGGCGTCCAGCTGGCCTTCGCCCGTCGTCCCGTCCATCTGGTTGCGCACGACGCGTACCCACGCCGCCGAGGTGCGATCGTCATCGCCGCGCTGGCCGAGGTTCGCTTCGCCCATGCGATCGTGCATCGAGTGCTCGAACATGCCGACCGACGCGGCCTGATTGGCCAGGTATGCGGCAGGCTCGGGGCGGTAAAGCGGAGCAGAAGGCTGCGGAGCGACCGGCGAGATCGGCGTCGGATCCGGCGCCACCGGCGTCGGGTCGACCGGCGCGATGGGGTCGACCGGGACGACAGGGTCCACGGGTACCACCGGATCGACCGGCACGACCGGCGGCGCTTCGGAACGCAGGTACCAGTCGCCGTCGGACGGATTCGCCTTGCCGCCCAGGGCGAGCAGGTACTCGTTCGCACCGGCCACGACGCGACCATCCAGCGCGAAGACGCCATTGGATGCGCCATTCACCTGCACGACCTGGATGCCATCGGCAACCGTGTACGCACCCGTGCCACCGGCGTTGTTCACATGCAGCGAGGTGTTGCCAGAGGTGTTGCCTTGGACGACGAGCTTGTCGGTTTTCGAGGAATCGTTGCCGAGGGCCGTGTTGAGGACGACCTTGCCGTCGTTCGCGGTGTAATCCCCCTTCACCGTGAGAGTCTTGAAGTCGGCCGCGGTGGGAGCGGCGAATGCGACCGTACCAGCCAGTGCCAGCGACCGGACATCCGACACACCCGTGAGATTCCAGGTGCTCGTTCCGTCGATGGCGAAGGCACGGCCATTGGTCGCCTTGCCGCTCAGCGAAGAGCCGTTGGCCAGCGCGACATCGAGGTAACCCGCCGGGTTCGCGTGAAGGTCGCCCGTCGCCTGCACGCTGTCCAGGTTGAGCGCCAACGTGGCAGTGCTGTAAACCAGTGCGAGCAGATTCCGGTCGCTGGTCACGCTGGCGCTGTAGGACAGGTTCACCACGCCATTGCCGGCCTGGGCGAAGATCGACGCGTCGCCGGAATGCAGCGCGCCGCCAGAAACGTCGAACCGGGACGTTCCCGTGCCCAGGTCGAACGCGAGCGCATGCGTTCCCGCATCCACTTGCGTGTTGGTCAAATTCGCCATGGCGCCACCGATCAGGCCGACGCCGACCTGGTGTTGACTGATCAGCTTGGAGTCGGAGATCTCCAGGGTGCTGGCCACTGGCGTGCCGTTGTTCTGCGCCTGGCCGACTGCCACGGCGGCATTCGCGCCAGGACCAGTCCCGCTTGCTTCGATGAGCGATCCGTTGGCCACGCGAACCGTGGCGCCGTCGGCTACAGCGATGCCATTGGCACCGGCTTGGGCAGCGGGTTGGCCGCTTGCTTTAACTTCGGTTGTGTCGGCCGTGATGAGGCTGCCGACACCCGATGCGCGCAAGCCGTTGGAACTGTCGCCCGTCGCGGCGACCTTCGTCCCCTGAGAAAGCGTCACGTGCGCGCCTTGCTCGGCTGCGACCGCGCTGATTCCAGCGCCATTGGCTGCGATCTTGCTGTTCGCAGCATCAATCGCGGACCCGACGCCGACGGCTGCAAGGCCAGCGCCGAGCGTCGTCGTGATCGCCGCATCGTCGAGCCGCGCCGTAGCGCCGTCCATGACCATGACGCCGTGCGAATCCTTTGCCTGCGTGGCGATGTCCGTGCCGTCGGCCGTCACCCGGCTGCCAGCCCCTTCGACCTGAATGCCGGCGGATTTCGTGCTCTTCGTGGTGATCGTCCCCCGGTGTAGCGCAGCGGAACCGCCGTCCACGACGAGCACGCCGATGCCACCGTCCGGCCCGGCCGTTGTGATCGCGACGTCCGTGGCTTCGATCGTGCTTCCGCCGGAAACGGAGAACAGACCGACGGAACCTGCGCCGACCGCGTCGACGGTGCCGCCGGTCAACGTGATCGTGCCGCCGTCCTCGGCGCGGACCACTTCCTGGGACGCCGCCTGGCTGGAGAGAGCGACCCCATCAGCGCGGATGTCGCTACCTGCACCCGACGACAGCAGTGCGCTGCGCTGCGCGCTGGTGACTACGCCTCCGCGCAGTTCCACGTGTCCACCTCCATGAGCGAGGACGGCGTCGGAATTGGCATTCGTGACATTGACGCTGCTGTTGCTCAGGCGTACCAGCGAATTCGTTCCTTCGGACTGGACAGCCGCCGAGGAGAGACCGATCGCCTTGACCGTGGCGGTGTCGAGATCGACCTCGCCACCGTTCAGCGCAAGAATGGTCGCGACGGCACGACCGCCGGATGTAGCAGTGACATTCGAGCCAGTGATCTTGCTGGTCGCACCTTGCGTGCCCAACGCCACGCCGGCTGTGCCGGTACTCGTGCCGGTGTCGTAGGTCCCGTTGTCAGCCGTCTGGGTCGTGCCATCGGTGACGATGAGCTGCGCGGCCGTCGCGGCGAGGGGAGAAGCGAGCAATACGAGTGCGAGCGCGTGGGAAAGCGGGTGGTGCTTCGGCGTGCGATGCATGGGCGTCCTTGTAGGCGGTGCATGGCTCCGTGTGGCGGAGCGGTATATGCGATGACCGGCGCGAGCCGGGCGCCCGCGAGTGCGGGCGGCCCGGAGTTTGCGCAGCACGACGCGCGAGCTACATCGGACGATTCCGACCTCTTGTTACTCCTTGCCAACTTCTTCGCAGAAGATTTCTTGTTTACTTGCGCGCGCCGACGAGATCACAGCTTGAACTCGATCGGAAGCCGTCCCAGCGCCTCCACCGCGCGTCCATCGCGCATCGCCGGGACGAAGGTCCACTTCGACAACACCGTGCGGCGCGCCGCCTGGTCGAGCACGCGATGGCCGCTGCTGCGCACAATGCGGACGTCGAGTGCGCGGCCGTCGATGCCGACGAGGATTTCGAGTTCGACCGTGCCGCTCAGGCCGGCGCGCATCGCTTCGGCGGGGTAGGGCGGCGGCGGTGCGCGCAGCGCCTGGAGTTGCGCGATCGAGGACGTCGTGGCGGGTTCGACCGTCGTAGTGCCTTCGTCGATGGCGATATCCGCCGCGTCGATCGCGATGTCGCCCGGTTGCGCATCGACCACCGGCTGCTCGATCTGCGCGACGACAGGGTGCGTCTGCGGCGATGGCCTTGTTGTGGGCGTCGGCGGCTTGCGCGTGATTTCCACGGGCTCGTCCACCACCGGCGGAGGAATCGGCATGAGTTTCGGCAACTGGACGATGGTGATCGCGTCGTGCTCGGGCCTGGGCGCGTCGAGCACCCGCTGCGAGATCGGGACCAGCAGTGCGAGCAGCAGGGCGCCGTTGATCAGCAACGTGCCGGTGCTGGCGGCGATGCGGCCGCCGTCGAGGGACTCGTGCGCCTTTGCAGGAACGTGGATCGCGTGTGCCATGGCCGAACCTCCTGGGGTGTGCCATGGCTCGAACGTGCGAATGCGTTCGATGGGGTTCGTTCGCCAAGAAAAATTGCAAACGCGAATGCAAATCCAGCGCGACGCTCCCCGTCGCGCAAAAGAAACGGGCCCGCAATGCGGGCCCGTCGGGTACAACGCTGGCGATCAGCGCTGCGGTTCGTCCGGTTCCGGTCCGGTTTCCGCCTCGCGGTCCAGCCCGCCCTCGTCGGGGTTGGGCTTGTCGCGGCGCTTGGGGTAATGCGCATCGCCGTGATCGCGCGGCTCGGTCTCGGCATAGCCGGGATTGCGGCCGGGCTTGGGGTCGGCGGCGGGCGGAGCGGATTTTCCGGACTGGGGCATGTCAGTTTCCGAGTTCGAACACGACATCCAGATTGACCGACAGGACGTTTTCGCCCGGTGAGATCGGCGTGGATTCGGCGCGATCCATGGCCTTCATCGCCATCATCGGCATCGGGCGAGGCGGGGCGAAGCTGCCGCCTTCGCTGATGCTGACGATGCGGCGCACCTTCTTGCCCAGCGTCTTGGCGTACATCTCGGCGCGGGCCTGCGCCTTCTCGACCGCGGCACGACGGGCCTCGTCGTAGGCGGCTTCCTTCTTGGCGTCGTCCAGGTCGAAGGTCGGGCCGTTGATCTGGTTGGCACCGGTGGCGACCAGCGCGTCCATGATCTTCCCGAGCTTGGCGATGTCGCGGACGGTGATGTTGACGTTGTTGATCGCCTGGTAGCCGGTGACCTTCGGCGGCTGGTTCTCGCCGTACTGGTACTGCGGGTTGAGGTTCACGCCGCTGGTCTGCACGTCGCGCTCGGCGATGCCGGCGGCCTTGATGGCCGCGACGACCTTGGCCATCTGCTCGGCATTGGCGCGCATGGCGGCGTTGGCGTCGGCCGCCTGCGTCACCACGCCCGTGGACAGCGTCGCGATGTCCGGCGCGCGGCGCGCCTCGGCCTGCGCCGATACGTTGAGCAGCGTGCCTTCAGTGGCGACGTAGGGCGTGGTCTGGGCGGGGCTCACGGCAGGCAGGGTTCCGAAGGCGAGGGCGGCGGCAAGGACGAGCGGGCGCAGCGCGAAACGCGGGGACTTCTGGGGCATGACAACTCCTTGGGTGGGAAGGGCCGTCTGCGACGACCCTCAGGTTCTTGGTGATCCGGTGAACGATCCGTGAGCCCGGTCAGGGTTGAGGATGATGCCGCGACTCTGTGGCCCAGTCAGCGCGGGTTATGCTTCCCGACATGCTGTATCTCGCCTCCAAATCACCACGTCGTCGCGAATTGCTGGGCCGGCTCCTGTCGGGCCGGCCGGGTTCGGAATTCGGCCTTCTCGACATCGACATCCCCGAACACCCGCAGCCCGGCGAACCCGCCGAGGACTACGTGCGCCGCGTCGCGCGCGAGAAAGCCGGCGCCGGCCTGCTGCACGTGGTCGGCAACCCGTCGGCCATCGTGCTG
Source organism: Lysobacter soli (assembly GCF_003382285.1). Classification (GTDB taxonomy): domain Bacteria; phylum Pseudomonadota; class Gammaproteobacteria; order Xanthomonadales; family Xanthomonadaceae; genus Lysobacter_J; species Lysobacter_J soli. The sequence continues at coordinate 596,441 of NZ_QTJR01000001.1, read as the reverse complement.
GGGTCCGATACCGAAGTCGTCCTGGACGGCGAGGTCTTCGGAAAGCCCGCCGATGATGCCGATGCCGCGTCGATGCTGCGTCGATTGTCCGGCCGCACGCACCAGGTCATCTCGGCCGTATACCTCGTTTCGGCGGGGCGCGAGCTGCATGCCGTGTCGAAGTCCGACGTCACCTTCGCCGAGCTGACGCCCGCGCAGATCGACGCCTACGTGGCCAGCGGCGAGCCGCACGGCCGCGCCGGTGCGTACGCGATCCAGGGGCTGGCCGAGGCCTTCACCGTGCGGCTGTCGGGCAGTTACTCGGGCGTGATGGGGTTGCCGCTGTACGAAACCGCCACGTTGCTGCGCGAGTTCGGCCTGCTCGACGACGGCGTTCCCGAACCGGAAACCGCGGATGCCGGCCGATGACGGACGACGTTGCGATGCCGCGCCAACGCCGTCCGGAACCCTTGAACCACACCCGCATTTCCACCGACATGGCCGAATCGATCCGCGTTTGTCCGTCTTCCTTCGTGCCATGGAACAACGACCGGGGAGCTGCCGCATGAGCGAAGAGATCCTCGTAAACGTCACCCCGCGCGAAACGCGCGTCGCCGTCGTCGAGAACGGCATGCTGCAGGAGCTGCACATCGAACGCGGCTGGCGTCGCGGCGTCGTGGGCAACATCTACAAGGGCCGCGTGCAGCGCGTGATGCCCGGCATGCAGGCGGCGTTCGTCGACATCGGCCTGGAGCGCGCGGCGTTCCTCCACGCGGCCGACATCGTCAAGCCCACGCCGGTCGCCGAAGGCGACAGCGCTGGCGAGGACGCGCCGTTGCCGCCCACGCCGACGCGGCCCATCGCCGAACTGCTGCGCGAAGGGCAGGAAATCGTCGTGCAGGTGGTGAAGGACCCCATCGGCAGCAAGGGTGCGCGACTCACCACGCAGCTGAGCATCCCTTCGCGCTATCTCGTGCTGTTGCCGCGCACGCGCGTGGTCGGTGTGTCGGCGCGCATCGAGGACGAAGGCGAACGCGCGCGCCTGAAGACGCACATCACCTCGCTGTCGCCATCGGGCGACGGCCACGGCTACATCGTGCGCACCAACGCCGAGGGCCAGCCGGAAGAGCAGCTCGCCGAGGACGTCGCCTACCTTGGCCGCGTGTGGGGGCTGATCGAGGAGCGTGCCCGCAGCGCACGCGTCGGCGAGCGCGTGTACGAGGACCTGAACTTGCCGCTGCGCGCCGTGCGCGACCTGATGCGCAAGGACGTGGAAAAGGTCCGCGTGGATTCGCGCGAGACCTGCGAGCGCCTGCGCGTGTTCGCCGCGCAATACATGCCCGGGCTCGACGAGAAGATCGAGCACTACACCGGTGCGCGTCCGATCTTCGACCTGTACGGCGTCGAGGACGAAATCCAGCGCGCATTGGACAAGGAAGTACCGCTGAAATCCGGCGGTTACCTGGTGATCGACCAGACCGAGGCGATGACGACGGTGGACATCAACACCGGTTCGTTCCTCGGCCAGCGCAACCTCGAGGAGACGGTGTACCGCACCAACCTCGAAGCCGCGCAGTCCGTCGCGCGCCAGCTGCGCCTTCGCAACCTCGGCGGCATCATCATCATCGACTTCATCGACATGACCGACGCCGAGCACAAGCGGCAGGTGTTGCGTCAGCTGGAGAAGTCGCTCGCGCGCGACCACGCCAAGACAACGGTGTACGAGTTCTCGCCGCTGGGCCTGGTGGAAATGACGCGCAAGCGCACCACCGAAAGCCTGGAGCGCCAGCTCTGCGAGCCCTGCCACGAATGCGGCGGCCGCGGCACGCTGAAGACGCCCGAAACGGTGACCTACGAGATCTTCCGCGACATCGTCCGCCAGGTGCGCCAGTTCGACGCGCCGCGGCTGATGGTGATCGCCTCGTCGAAGGTCGTGGCCCGCATCACCGACGAGGAATCGGCGGCGGTGGCGGAACTGGAGGAATTCCTGGGCAAGTCGATCCGCTTCCAGGCGGACGACCAGTACGCGCAGGAGCAGTTCGATGTCGTCCTGCTGTGAGTTCCAGAGCGGGGCAGGGGCAGGGGAGAGGTCGGTAACGCTGTGTTGGCGGAACGGGTTGGACAATGGCGTCCGCCGTGTGCCTGCCCGTGCCCGCGCGTCCGCCCTGCCGGATCGCGCGGCTGAACCGGTTTCCGGTTTTCGTTCATCCCGCCTGGACCGTAGCTGACCGCCATGCCCACCCCGTTGCGCCGCCGCATGCGCATCGCCCGTCGCGGACTGGGCTATCTCGTCGCGCTCTCGCTGGTGCTGATCGCGCTGGTGCTGGCCGTGGCGAGCCAGGTGCTGCCGCTGGCCGAAAGCAACCCGCAGCGCGTCGCCGCATGGCTGAGCGAGCGTGCCGGGCGGCCGGTGACGTTCGACCGCGTGGAAACCGCATGGACGCGCCGCGGCCCGCTGCTGCGACTGGACAACCTGCGCATCGGCGCGGGCAAGCAGGCGTTCACGGTGGGCGACACGGAAATGCTGGTGTCGGTCTACGCCGGCCTGCTGCCGGGGCATGCGTTTTCCGAATTGCGCCTGCGCGGGCTCGACCTGACGCTCGAACGCGCCGCCGACGGCCGCTGGCAGGTGCGCGGCCTCCCGGGACAGGAGCAGCCGCAGCAGAATGATCCATTCGCCGCGCTCGAAGGCCTCGGCGAACTGCAGGTCATCGACGGCAAGATCACGGTCATCGCACCGAACCTCGGCATCGACGCGCACGTGCCGCGCATCAACCTGCGCCTGCGCGTGGACGGCCCGCGCGTGCGCGCGGGCGTCCGTGCGTGGCCGAGCGTGAATGTCGCCGGCGCGGCGTCCTCGCCGCTGGACACGGTGCTCGACTTCGATCGCGTGAAAGGCGACGGCCACGCGTACATCGGCGCGCGTCGCGCCGACCTGTCCGCCTGGGCGCCGCTGCTGCAGGTCGCCGGCGTCGGCAGCGAATCCGGTGAAGGTCGCGCCGAAGCGTGGGCCGAACTGCGCGACCACCGCATCACGCAGGTGACGGCCGACGTCGCACTCGATCGCGTCGGCCTGCGCGGTGCGCCGCTCGCCGGCGGTGCGATCCCGCGTGTCCAGTTCGCGCGCGTCGCGGCGCTGGCGCGCTGGCGCGTGATCGACGGCGGCTGGCGCGCCGACGCGAAGACGCTGCGCATCCAGACCGGCAACGATGCGCAGACGCTCGATGGCCTGGTCGTCGCCGGCGGTGCGCGCTATGCGCTGCTCGCCAATCGCATCGACGCCGGCCCGCTGCTCACCGCCGCATCCCTTAGCGATCGCCTCGATCCCGGCCTGCGCACGTGGCTGCACAACACGCGTCCGCGCGCGTCGCTGCAGGACGTCGAAGTGACCGGCGTGCGCGGCGGCGCGCTGCGTGCGCAGGCGCGCATCGGCGCGTTCGGTTTCGACGCCGTCGGCAATGCGCCGGGCCTGAGCGGACTGGCCGGCCAGTTCCTCGGCGATGCCGACGGCTTCTCCTTGCAGTTCGATTCGGCGTCGCCGATGCGTTTCGACTGGCCCCGCGGCTTCGGCGTCGTGCACACCGTCTCGCTGCAGGGCTCGATCGGCGGCTGGCGCGAAGGCGCGGGCTGGCGCATCGGCACGCCGGATCTCCACGTGAAGGGGCAGGGCTTCGGCGTGCGCGCACGCGGTGGCATGTGGTGGCAGGGCGATGGTTCGCGTCCGCGCATCGATCTGGCCGCCGACATCGACGAAGCGCAGGTGCCGGTCGCGAAGGGCTTCTGGATCCACCACCTGATGGCGCCCAAGGTCGTCTCGTGGCTCGATTCGGCGCTTGTCGGCGGTCGCCTCCACGACGGGCACGCGGTCGTCTCGGGCGACCTGGACGACTGGCCGTTCCGCGATCGCAACGGCCTGTTCGAAGCGACCGCGAAGCTCGAAGGCGCCATCGTGAAGTTCCAGCCCGACTGGCCGGCCGTGGAAGGCCTCGACGCGGATGTCTCGTTCATCGCCGACGGTTTCACGGTGCAGGGACACGGCCGCATCGGGGATGTCGCGATCCCCCAGATTCGCGCCGCCATCGATCACTACAAGGACGGCGACCTCACCGTGCAGGCGCAGGGCAACGCCGACGCCGCGGCACTGGTGAACCTGCTGCGGCACAGTCCGCTGCAGAAGGAAAACGCCGACACGCTGAAGAACATCGTCGCCAGCGGCCCGGCCAAGGTCGGCTTCGACATGGACATGCCGCTGCGTCCGAACCAGCAGACGGCGATCAAGGGCACGGTGCAGCTGGACAAGGCGAAGCTCGCCGACCCGCGCTGGAAGCTCGCCTTCGAACAGGTCAGCGGCAAGGCCGAATACGCGCGTGGCGGCTTCCGCGCCGACGGTCTGAAGGTGCTGCACGAAGGCCAGCCCGGCGCGCTCTCGCTGCGCGCCGGCAACGACTTCGTGCGCGACAAGGCCAACGTGTTCGAAGCGGGCCTGGACGCGCAGATGTCGGCGAAGGAACTGCTCGATCGCGCGCCGGAACTGGCCTGGCTGAAACCGCACGTCGATGGGCGTTCGGCATGGACCGTTGGCATCGCCATTCCCAAGGCCGCGCCCGGCAAGACCGCGCCGACGTTGCTGCAATTGCAGACCAACCTCGTCGGCACCGCGCTCACGCTTCCGGAGCCATTGAAGAAGGCCGCGAACGAATCGCTCGCCACGTCGGTGGAAACGCCCTTGCCGATGGGCAGCGGCGACATCCGCGTGAACCTCGGTAACGTCATCGCCGTGCGCGCGCGCAGCGTCACCGATGCGGCCGGCAAGAGCACCACCGGCGTGCGTCTGGCGCTGGGCACCAACCGCGTCGACGACGTGCCGCCCGCGCGCGGTCTCGTCGCGACTGGGCGCGCGGCTGAACTCGACGCGATCGACTGGATCGCGCTGCTGGAAGGCGGCAGCGGTGGCGATGGCCTCGCGCTGCAACGCATCGACGTCACCGCGCAGAAATTGAACCTGCTGGGCGGCGTGTTTCCGGAAACGCACCTCGTCGTCGTTCCCGCGGCGAACGGCGCGACCGCCGTGCAGGCCGAAGGTGCCGCGCTGGAGGGTGCGGTGCTGATTCCCGCCGGCGATGGCGCGACGATCGCCGGCCGTTTCGACCGCATGTACTGGCGCGCGCCGAAGCGCCCGGCGCCGCCGGCCGGTTTGCCGACGCCGCCACCGTCGGCGCCGCCCGCCGACGATGATTTCAACCCTGCGAAGATTCCGCCGCTGACGATCGACATCGCCGACCTGCGCGTGTCCGACGCACGCCTGGGCGACGCGAAGCTGCGCACGCAGCCGACCGCGACCGGCATGCGCATCGAGCAGGTGCAGACGCGCACGGACAAGCAGCGCATCGACGCCAGCGGCGACTGGGACGGCCGGGGCGACTGGGACGGCCGGGGCGCGACCGCGCGCACGCAGCTGGACGTGAAGATCGACAGCCAGGACCTGGGCAACCTGCTCGCCGGCTTCGGCATGGGCCAGCAGCTCGGTGGTGGCGTCGGCACGATGCACTTCGCGGCCGGCTGGGCGGGAAGCCCGGCGGCGTTCAATGTCGCCACGCTCGACGGCAGCCTCGAAGCCGACATCCGCGACGGCCGCCTGCTGGAAGTCGAACCCGGTGCCGGCCGCGTGCTAGGCCTGCTGAGCCTGGCGCAGCTTCCGCGCCGCCTGATGCTGGATTTCCGCGACTTCTTCAACAAGGGCTTCGCCTTCAACCGCGCCGGCGGCAAGGTGAACTTCGCCGGCGGCATGGCGCGCAGCGACAACCTGTCCATCGACGGCCCGGCGGCCTCGATCGGGATCCGCGGCGAGGCGAACCTGCGCGCGCAGACCTTCGACCAGACCATCGAAGTGCGCCCGAAGGCCGCCAATCTCCTGACCGTGGCCGGGGCGATTGCCGCCGGGCCGGTGGGCGCGGCGATCGGCGCGGCCGCCAACGCGGTCCTGCAGAAGCCCCTCGGCGAGATGGCCTCGCGCACCTACCGCGTCACCGGCCCCTGGAAGGAGCCGAAGGTCGAGGTGGTCAGCGGGCAGTCGGGGCAGGCGAAAGCCGCGGAACCACCGCCTGAAGGGTGAGGCGACGCTGCTCGCGAACCACTGGTTCGCGCGTCGCCGAACGCCCGAACGCCGTGCGTTCGGGCCGGGGAGTCCGCCGCGGCAGCGTCCGGGTCGGCGACGCCGGCGTTCCCTCCACCTCGGCCTCGACCCCGTCATCCCGGCGAACGCCGGGACCCGGCCTTCAGGCCTTCAGGCCCACGCAACCCTGAATTCCCGCATCCCGGCGCCCGGCCTCGTCCGTGAACCCGTTGCGTTGGCTCGTTGTGCCACCATCTCCTTCCTGACCTCCCGCCGCCGCCGCCCGGGGCTTTCCCCGGCTGAAAACGCGCACCCGTGCGCCCGCGGCCGCCACCGTTCCGCTTCCAGAGATCCCGCATGACCCTTCCCATCCAGATCGCCGAAAACCGCCTGCTGCTGCCCGCCGGGCTCGATGCGGGCGGCCTCGAACGCACCTTCGGTACGCTGCTCGGGCCGGGCGTGGATTTCGGCGACCTGTATTTCCAGCACGCCCGTCGCGAGAGCTGGACCGTCGAGGACGGCATCGTCAAGGACGGTGCGCATTCGATCGAGCAGGGCGTCGGCGTGCGCGCGATCAGCGGCGAGAAGACGGGCTTTTCCTACTCCGACGAAATCAACACCCAGGCGCTGCTCACCGCGGCGAAGTCGGCGCGCGCCATCGCACGCGATGGTTCGGTGCAGGCGCCGCACGCGCTGGTGCGCGGCGGCGGGCGCGAACTGTACGTGCCGGAAGATCCGATCGACGGCTACGCGAACGAAGCCAAGGTCGAAGCGCTGCGTCGCATCGACCGCATGTTGCGCGCGGCCGATCCGCGCGTTCGGCAGGTGATGGTGTCGCTGTCGGGCGGCGTCGACACGATCCTCGTCGCGCGCAGCGACGGCCTGCTCGCGGCCGACGTCCGCCCCCTGGTGCGCTTGAACGTGCAGGTCATCGTCGAACACAACGGCCGTCGCGAGAGCGGCTATGCCGGTGGCGGCGGTCGCTACAGCTATTCCGAACTGCTCGATGGCGACAAGCCCGAGACGCTCGCGCGCGAAGCGCTGCGCGTGGCGCTGGTGAACCTGGAAGCGGTCGACGCGCCGGCCGGCGTGATGCCGGTGGTGCTCGGCAACGGCTGGACCGGCGTGCTGCTGCACGAAGCGGTCGGCCACGGCCTGGAAGGCGATTTCAACCGCAAGGGCACGTCGACGTACGCCGGCCGCCTCGGCCAGCGCGTCGCCTCGCCGGGCGTGACCATCGTCGACGACGGCACGCTGCCGGGACGTCGCGGCTCGCTCAACGTCGACGACGAAGGCACCTCGACCAACTGCACGACGCTCATCGAGGACGGCGTGCTCGTCGGTTACATGCAGGACACGCTCAACGCGCGCCTGATGGGCATGGCGCCCACGGGCAACGGCCGTCGCGAATCCTTCGCGCACCTGCCCATGCCGCGCATGACCAACACCTACATGCTCGCCGGCAAGGACGACCCGGAAGACATGATCCGTTCGGTGAAGAAGGGCCTGTACGCGGTGAATTTCGGCGGCGGGCAGGTGGACATCACCAACGGCAAGTACGTGTTCTCGGCTACCGAGGCGTACCTGATCGAAGACGGAAAGATCACCGCGCCGGTGAAGGGCGCCACGCTGATCGGCAACGGTCCTGAAACCATGCAGCGCGTGAAGATGATCGGCCACGACCTCGCGCTCGACGAAGGCGTGGGCGTGTGCGGCAAGGACGGCCAGAGCGTGCCTGTAGGCGTGGGCCAGCCGTCGCTGCTGATCGACCAGCTGACGGTGGGCGGTACGCAGGCGTGATTCTGGAGCGACAACCGGACACCGTTGCAGCCCGGGCAGGCGCAGCGCACCCGGGCTTCAGGATTTCAGCGCTCGTCGTCCTCGATCGACTCGTCCGCATCCTCGACGTCGTCATCGCCCGTCGTGCCACCCACGATCAACTCGCGCAGCGCCCGGTACAACTCGCGGAACGCGCGCGGCGGCTTGTTCTTGCGGCGCTCGTCCAGCGCGCTGCGCACGAGCGCGCGCAGATGCTGGCGGTCGGCGGTCGGGTACTCGTCGAGCAGCTGCGCCAGCGCGGCGTCGCCGTCGGCGAGCAGGCGCTCGCGCCAGGCTTCCACGCGATGCATCGCCGCCACTTCGCGCCGCGCGGCCTCGCCGTCCTCGTCGAGCGCGTCGCGGATCGCCTCCAGCACCTCGTCGTCCTCGCGGCGCATCTGCTTGGCCAGGAACGCCAGCTGGCGCTTGTGCGCGATGTGCGCGGTGATGCGCTTGGCCTCGCGGATGTGCGGCAGCAGCGAGTCCGGCACCGGAAGCTTGGCCAGCTGCGCCTCAGTCAGGGCGACCAGCTTTTCACCCAAGGCCAGTACCTCCAGCGCCTCGCGCCGGTTCTGGCTGCGACTGGGGCTGAAGAATTCCCCGGTTTCCTCGTCTCTACCGCGCATGGCGCACCTGCTGCAAAAAGAACTGTCGGACGCGGATTTTCGCGGATGACCACGGATAAAGCACACATCGCGCGAAATCCGCGTTCAGCCGCCCCCTTCCGCGCCGGATCGCCTTCGACAAGGATCACCACTTGAGCCAGATCGTTTCCCAGAATTTGCCCGCCTACGCCGCCTCGCTCGGCGACAGCCACGCGCGCCTGGACGCGCTCGCCGACCTGTCCCAGCGTTTGCTGGACAGCGCCCGCGCGCGCGGCGCCACGCAGGCGGAGGTGTCGTGCTCGGAGGAATCCGGCCTCAACGTCAACGTCCGCATGGGCGAGGTCGAGACCGTCGAGTCCACGCGCGACCGCGGCATCTCCGTCACCGTCTACTTCGGCCAGCGCAAGGGCAGCGCCAGCACCGCGGACCTGCGCGAGGAAAGCCTGGACGCGACCGTCGAGCAGGCCTGCGCGATCGCGCGGCATACGGAAGACGACGCGGCCGCTGGCCTCGCCGACGCGTCGCTGATGGCGACGGACCTGCGCGAGTTCGATTCCTGGCATCCGTGGATCATCGACGCCGATCGCGCGCTGGACCTCGCGCTCGCCTGCGAGCAGGCCGGTCGCGATTCGGATCGCCGCATCGAGAATTCCGACGGCGCCTCCGTCGGCACCGGCGAGAGCATCAGCGTGTACGCGAACTCGCACGGGTTCATCGGCCGCGAGCGCAGCACGCAACACAGCATCGGCTGCGCGCTGATCGCCGGCCGTGGCGACGGGATGCAGCGCGATGGCTGGTACAGCATTGGCCTGTCGGCGGACGACCTGGAGCCGGCCGCGTCCATCGGCCGCAAGGCCGCCGAACGCGCGGCGTCGCGCCTCGCGCCGCGCCAGGTGCCGACCGGCGAGTATCCGGTGCTGTATTCGGCGGAGATGGCGCGTTCGCTGATCGGTCACCTGCTCGGCGCGGTGTCCGGCGGCGCGCTGTACCGCCGCGCGAGCTTCCTCGTCGACAGCGCCGGCCAGCAGTTGTTCCCCGACTGGTTCGGCATCGAGGAACTCCCGTTCCTGCCGCGCGGTTTCCGTTCCGCATCGTTCGATGCCGAAGGCGTGGCCACGCGCGAGGCGCCGCTGGTGACCGCCGGCGTGCTGCAGCGCTACATCCTCGGCAGCTATTCCGCGCGCAAGCTCGGCCTGCATACCACCGCCAACGCTGGCGGCGTGCACAACCTGCAGGTCGCCGCGAATGCAGGCGACCAGGAATCGCTGCTGCGCGGCATGGACCGCGGCCTGCTCGTCACCGAACTCATGGGGCAGGGCGTGAACAACGTCACCGGCGATTATTCGCGCGGCGCGGGCGGCTACTGGGTCGAGAACGGGCAGATCCAGTACCCGGTCGACGGCATCACCGTCGCCGGCAACCTGAAGTCGATGTTCGCGGCGATCGAGGCCGTCGGCACCGACGTCGATCCGCGTTCGCACGTGCGCACCGGCTCGATCCTGATCGGCCGCATGACGGTGGCGGGCGAGTCCGACGCCAGCGAGTAAGCGGGCGCTGCCGGGCGGCTCTGCTTGACCTGCCCGGCGTCGCAACGGAAAGTGGTTCAGGTCCCCTTCAAGGAAATCCGGAGCAAGCGATGAGCGAGAACCCGATCGACCCCGGCCAGACCTCCACGCCACCGCCGCCGCCGTCGGCCGAGCATCCCAGTGGCGTGTCGTCCGACCAGCGTCAGTGGGCGATGTTCGCGCACCTGTCGGCGATCGCCGGCGCGGTGCTGACCTCCGGCGTCGGCGGCTGGGGCACGTTCTTGGGCCCGCTGATCATCTGGCTGGTGAAGAAGGACACGATGCCGTTCGTCGACGACCAGGCCAAGGAAGCGCTCAACTTCAACATCACCGTGGCGATCGTGTTCTTCGCGCTGGCGGTGCTGGTGTTCGTGACGCTGGGCATCGGCCTGCTGATCGCGATCCCGGCGTGGTTCGTCATCGGCATCGCATGGCTGGTATTCGCGATCATCGCGGCGATCAAGGCCAACGATGGGGTGACGTACCGTTATCCCTTCACGCTGCGACTGGTGAAGTAACGACGCTCGTCGTTTCGTATTTCGGAACCTCAACGCGAAACGCGAAACGCGAAACGCCCGCTTCGACGAAGCGGGCGTTTTTGTTTGGGCTTCCTGCGGTGGCAGATGCTTGTTGCTGGTCGTCATGCCGGCCTTCGCCGAGATGACAGTTCCGTTTTTGCCTGCCGCAAACGAGCAACACAACAAACGGCTTAGCGATCCCGCTCGATCGCCATCCGCCCCAACGCCGCCAGCGCATTCGCACGGTCGCCGAGCGGCGACAGCGCGTCATCCATCGCACGGCGCAACTCGTCCAGCCGTGCGCGCGACGCATCCAGTCCGATCAACGCAGGGAACGTCGCCTTGTCCTGCGCCACGTCCTTGCCGGCGGTCTTGCCGAGCGTCGCGCTGTCGCCTTCGATGTCGAGGATGTCGTCGCGTACCTGGAACGCGAGGCCAAGCGCGGCGGCATAACGATCCAGCGCGGCGAGTTCTTCGGCCGAGGCGCCGCCGCACAGCGCGCCCATGCGTACCGCGGCGCGGATCAGCGCGCCGGTCTTGAGCGAATGCAGTTCTTCCAGCGCATGCACCGACAGCGAGCTGCCATTGCCGGTCGCCGCAAGGTCCAGCGCCTGCCCGCCGCACATGCCGGCGGCACCGGACGCGCGTGCGAGCGTGCGCAGCAGGTCCACACGCGTTGTCGCGTCGACGTCGGCATCGGCCAGCACTTCGAAAGCGAGCGACTGCAGCGCATCGCCCGCGAGCACCGCCGTGGCTTCGTCGAAGGCGACGTGCACCGTCGGCTGGCCGCGACGCAGCGCGTCGTCGTCCATCGCGGGCAGGTCGTCATGGACGAGGGAATAGGCGTGGATCAGTTCGACCGCGACGGCTGGCGCGTCCAGCGTGTCCACCGACGCGCCGAAGGCCGATCCGGCCGCGTAGACCAGCAGCGGCCGCATGCGCTTGCCGCCCAGCAGTACGGCGTGCCGCATAGCCGCGTGCAGGCGCTGCGGCGGCGAATGCGGGTCGGGCAGGGCACGTTGCAGCGCGGCGTCGGCGCGTTCGCGCCAGCGCGCGAGGTCAGACATCGCCGCGGCTCGACGAGCCGGCGTCCTGCGCGGAGAAGGGCTCGCCCGAGGCGGGATTCTGCGGGTCGCTGAGCAGGCGCACGCGCAGTTCGGCCTCTTCCAGCGCGCTCTGGCAGCGGCGGTACAGGCCGACGCCGCGCTCGTACGCGGCCAGCGAGTCTTCCAGGCTCATCTCGCCGTGTTCCATCTTCTCGACCAGTTGCTCGAGCGCGTCCAGGGACTGCTCGAAGTCGCTCACCGGCGAGGTGGAAGGCGCGTCGTCTTGGGCGGGTGTACGTGGCATGCGGGAAGTTTGCGACCCGCCCCGGCGGGGGTCAATTGCCGTCGCGGGCGGTTGCGGCGTGCGTCTCGCCCTCGCGACGCCAAACCAGCCGCGCACCACGCCCGCGGAGCCAGGCATCGAAGCGGGCCGAATGGACGAGGTCGCCTGCCGCGAGCAACTCGCCGGCGCCGTCGCTGAGCAGCGGCAAGCGCTCGCGCTCCCACGGCGGGATGCCGAGTTCCTGCAGCACCTGCTTGAGCGCATGCGAATGCGAGCGGCCCGCACGCATGAGGCGTTCGCCGCCCTGGCGCGCATGCACGCGCAGCGGCGTGTCGAAGCCAGCGGTGCCGTCGAGGGCCAGCACGTCGCCATCGGGAAGCGCCAGCGGCGCGCGGCCGTCCCATTCGGCATGCCAGTCTGCCGGCAGCGGCGCTCTCGCCACGTCGGCGAAGAGCAGGTCGCGCCATGCGCGGACGACGGCGCCGTGCCACTGGAAGACCGGTTCGGCGTCATCGCGCGCGCCGAGGATCTCGTGCTCGATCCGCTCGATGCCGTTCGCCGGCAGCGCGGGCAAACCGAGCGCATCGATCCAGCGCCGCAGCACGCGCGCGCGGCGCGATTCCGGGAGCGCCAGCAGGCCCATCCGCGATAGACAACGCGGATCGCTCAGGCCGACGTTCGCGAGCGCAAGCGCGTCCTCGTCGTCGAGCAGTGCGTCCGTCCGCTCGCACAACGCCGCCGACCGCGCCAGGGCATCGGACGCGTGCGGCCAGCGTTCGCGCAGCAGCGGCATCACGCGCGTGCGCAGGAAATTGCGGTCGAAGGCGGTGTCGGCATTGCTGGGGTCCTCGATCCAGGCGAGCCCATGCGCCTGCGCGTAAGCGAGCAGCGCATCGCGATCGATGTCGAGCAGCGGCCGCCACAGCCGGCCGCGTCCGAACGTGCGCCAGCGACGCATCGCCGCGAGGCCATCGGGGCTGGACGCGCGCAGGGCGCGGAGCAGGAAGGTCTCCGCCTGGTCGTCGCGATGGTGCGCGAGTGCGAGCACTTCATCGCTGCCGAGTGCGGAGGCGAACGCGGCATGGCGCGCGTCGCGCGCAGCCGCCTCGGGGCCAGCACCTGTCGCGGCGACCTTCACGCGGATGACCGTCAGCTCAACGCCGAGCGCGGCGCAGGCGGCTTCGCAATGCGTGCTCCAGCGGTCCGCGTCGGCGTGAAGCCCGTGGTGGACATGGATCGCACGCAGGCCATGCGCGGGGCGCGAGCTCGCCAGCAGGTGCAGCAGCACCGTGGAATCGAGCCCGCCGCTGTAGCCCACGCACAGTGGCGCCGCCGGAAGGTCGTGCAGGGCGGTGGCGGGCGCGGCGGGCATCGCGCGATGGTGCCATGGTCGTGGAATGCAGCAACCCACCGATGGGGCTGCATCGCGCGCCACGCCATCGCACCATGCCTCCATCCCCCGTTTCGCCTTGCAGGAGTCCGTCGTGTCCCGGCTTTTCACCCCGTTCGAACAACGCGCGCTCACCTTGCGCAATCGCCTCGTGGTGGCGCCGATGTGCCAGTACTCCGCGGTCGACGGCGTGCCCAACGACTGGCACCTGGTGCATCTGGGCAGCCGCGCGGTGGGCGGCGCGGGCGCGATCATCGCCGAGGCCAGCGCGGTGTCGGCCGAAGGCCGCATTTCGCCCGCCGACACCGGACTGTGGAACGACCACCAGGCCGAAGCGTGGTCGCGCATCACGCGCTTCGTCGCGGCGCAGGGCACGGTGCCGGGCATCCAGCTCGCACATGCCGGCCGCAAGGCGAGCACGGCGCCGCCGTGGCTCGGCGGAATCGCCGTGACGCCCGACGACGGCGGTTGGACGCCGGTCGCGCCGAGCGCCGTGGCCTTCAGCGAAACCTCGCTGGTCCCGCGCGCGCTCGATGCGGGCGAGCTGCGCAACGTCGTCGACGATTTCGCCTGCGCCGCGTGGCGCGCGAAGGCGGCGGGTTTCCAGATCGCCGAGATCCACGCGGCGCACGGCTACCTGCTGCACCAGTTCCTGTCGCCGCTGTCGAACCATCGCAGCGACGAGTACGGCGGTTCGTTCGACAACCGCGTCCGCCTGCTACTGGAAGTGATCGACGCGGTGCGCAAGGTGTGGCCGGAGCGCCTGCCGCTTTGGCTGCGCGTGTCGGCGACGGACTGGATCGAAGGCGGCTGGGACATCGAGGAAAGCGTCGAGCTGGCGCGCATCGTGAAGGATCGCGGCATCGACCTGATCGACGTGTCCACCGGCGGCCTCGCGCCGGGCGCGAAGATCCCGCTGCACGCGGGCTACCAGGTGCCGTTCGCCACGCGCATCCGCAAGGAAGCGGGCATCGCGACCGGCGCGGTGGGGCTGATCACGAAATCCGATCACGCCGAAACGATCGTCGAGGAGGGCGATGCGGACGTGGTGCTCATCGCGCGCGAACTGCTGCGCGATCCGTATTTCCCGCGCCGTGCGGCGAAGGAGCTGTCCGGCGAACTGCACGGGCCGGAGCAGTATTTGCGGGCGTGGTGAGTGGGCTTTGAGGGAACGAGTGTTGAGGACGAGCGAGCATTGCCTCGAATGAACGTCATCCCGGCGAAAGCCGGGATCCAGGCCCGTGAGTCAAGGGCACTCTCGTGACGGTGAATCAACTCACCGTCATTCCAGCGAACGCTGGAATCCATTTGATCGTTCGGCATCGAGAAGCAGCGATCGAGTGCACTGCGAGCGCCAGCGCGTCGCACGTCCCAACCCTCACCCCAACCCCTCTCCCGCAGGGAGAGGAGCTCAAAACCGCGGGCAATCAGCGGGCCTACGCCGCCTCGTACGCCCCGTAGCTGCGCAGGCGCTGGTAGCGGCGCTCCAGCAGATCCTCGACCGGCAGTGACTCGAGCATGTCGAGTTCGTTGATCAGCACGGCCTTCAGGCGCGTGGCCATCTGCTTCGGATTGCGATGCGCGCCGCCGATGGGCTCGCGCACGATCTTGTCGACCAGGCCCAGGCCGAGCAGGCGCTTGGCGGTGAGACCCAGCTGCTCGGCGGCGTCCTTCGCCTTGGCGGCGTCCTTCCACAGGATCGACGCGCAGCCTTCCGGCGAGATCACCGAGTACGTGCTGTATTCCAGCATCAGCGTGCGATCGCCGACACCGATGGCGAGCGCACCGCCCGAGCCGCCTTCGCCGATCACCGTGCAGATCACCGGGACCTTCAGCTCGCTCATTTCCAGCAGGTTGCGGGCGATGGCTTCGGACTGGCCGCGCTCTTCCGCGCCCACGCCCGGGTAGGCGCCGGGGGTGTCGATGAAGGTGAGGATCGGCAGGCGGAAACGTTCGGCCAGCTTCATCAGGCGCAGCGCCTTGCGGTAGCCCTCCGGACGCGGCATGCCGAAATTGCGCTTGATCTTGCTCTTGGTGTCGCGGCCCTTCTGGTGGCCGATGATCACCACGCTGCGGCCATTGATGCGGCCGAGGCCGCCGACGATGGCGGCGTCGTCGGCGAACGCGCGATCGCCGGCGAGTTCCTGGAACTCGTCGCACATCACGCGTATGTAGTCGTTGGTGTACGGTCGCGCCGGGTGGCGGGCCAGCTGCGAGACCTGCCACGGCGAGAGGTCGCGGAAGATCTGGGCAGTGCGGATGCGCAGCTTGTCCTGCAGCGCATGCACTTCGGCGTCCACGTCCACCGCCGGAGCGTTGCTGGCGTGGCGCAGTTCCTGGATCTTGGCTTCCAGGTCGGCGATGGGCTGCTCGAAGTCGAGGTAGTTCGGATTCATGCTCGGGCCGGTGGCCGGAAAGTGGGACAGTCTAGCCGAGGCCGGGTGACCGTACCGAGAGGTGTGTTGCCAGTATGGAGCCCGGGCGAAAGCCGCCCTGCGGCCATTGAAAACGTCTTCATCGGGCCGCCCCGCGACCCGCGTGCTTGAATCCGGGCTCGGGTTCGAGGGGAGACACGGATGAAGGCGATGTCCTGGGCGCTGGCAGTCGCGCTCGTGTTCGCGGTGGCGGGACCGGCCGATGCCGGCGGTTGGCGTCACCTGGGCGATGCCGGACGGGTCGAACGCCGCGCCGACGGCGTTGTGGTCCATAGCGGTCCAGCGCGCCTGCAGGTCAGCGTCCATGCGGACGGCGTGTTCCGTGTCCTCCTCGCACCGGATGGAAAGGCCGACGGCGATGCCTCCTGGGCCGTGGTGCAGGCCGCCGAACCGGCGAAGGTGACGATCGATGAAACCCGCGACGCCGTTCGCGTGCGGGCCGATGGCGTCGTCGCCATCGTCCATCGCTCGCCGTTGCGCGTGGATTTCGTCGATGACGCCGGTCGCGCGCTGCTCGCCGACGACGCGTCGCTGCCGATGGCGTGGCTGCCCGGCGAGCACGGCACGCGCGTGCGCGTGTGGAAGTCGATGCCGGCCGACGAGCATTACTACGGCCTCGGCGACAAGGCCGGGCCGCTGGATCGCCGCGGTCGCGCGTTCGCAATGTGGAACAGCGAATCGTATGGATGGCAGGGCACGACCGATCCGCTGTACAAGTCGATCCCGTTCTTCATCGGCCTGCGCGGCGGCGTCGCGTACGGCGTGTTCTTCGACAACGTGCATCGCAGCAGCTTCGATTTCGGCAAGGAATCGGATGGCACGCTGTCCTTCGGCGCCGAAGACGGGCCGCTCGATTACTACTTCATCGCCGGCCCGCAGCCCGCGCAGGTCATCGAGCGCTACACCGCGCTGACCGGTCGCACGCCGCTGCCGCCGCTGTGGACGCTAGGATTCCAGCAGTCGCGCTATACCTATCACCCCGAATCGAAGGTGCGCGAGATCGCGAAGCAGCTTCGCGACCATCGCATCCCCAGCGATGCGATCTATCTCGACATCGACTACCAGAAGGGCTACGCGCCGTTCACCGTCGACCGCGCGCAATTCCCGACGTTCGAGAAGATGATCGACGACCTGCGCAAGGACGGGCTGCGCACGGTGCTCATCACCGACCTGCACATCAAGCACGATCCCGACAACGACTACGCGGCGTTCGATTCGGGCATGCGCAACGACGCGTTCATCCGCAATCCCGACGGCTCGCTCTACATCGGCGAAGTGTGGCCGGGCGATTCGGTGTTCCCGGATTTCACGCTGACGCGCGTGCGCGACTGGTGGGGCGGGCTCTATCGCGATTTCGCCGCGATGGGCGCCGCCGGTTACTGGAACGACATGAACGAACCGTCGGTCTTCAACGTGCCCGGCAACACGATGTCGCTCGATGCCGTGCACCGCATGGACGATGGCACCACGCGCGACCACCGCGCCATCCACAACGTCTACGGCATGCTCAATGCGCGCGCGACGTACGAAGGATTGCTGAAGTTGCAGCCGACGCAGCGGCCGTTCGTGCTCACGCGCGCGGCATACGCGGGCGCGCAGCGTTACGCGGCAACGTGGACGGGCGACAACACCGCGAGCTGGTTCCACCTCGCGCAGAGCACGCCGAACCTGTTGAGCCTGGGGCTGTCGGGCATGGCGATGTCGGGCGACGACATCGGCGGTTTCATCGGCTCGCCGCCGCCGGATCTGCTGACGCGCTGGTTCCAGTTGGGCGCGTTCAATCCCGTGTTCCGCAACCACGCCGCGACCGACACGCGCCCGCACGAAGCATGGGTGGACGGGCCGAAACACGAAGCGCTGCGCCGGGACGCCATCGAACTGCGCTATCGCCTGATGCCGTACCTCTACACGGCGGCGGAAGAGAACGCGCGCACGGGCATGCCGATCATGCGACCGGTGTTCCTGCGCTGGCCGGATGCCGAAGCGTTCTACGGCAACGACCGCGATTTCCTTTTTGGTGGCGATCTGTTCGTCGCGCCGGTGGTGGACGAACGACTGGATGCGCATCCGGTGTCGCTGCCGCCGGGTGGGTGGTACGCGTTCGGTACATCGGAGCGATACGTGGCTACGAAGACGCCGGTGAAGCTCGATCCTCGTCCGTCGGGAACGCCGCTGTACGCGCGGGCGGGCGCGATCGTGCCGATGCAGGCGCTGGTGCAGCACACGGGCGAAACGCCGAAGGGCCCGCTGGAGCTACAGGTGTATCTGCCGGATGTGGGTTCGCCCGAGTGTCGCGGTTCGCTTTATCAGGATGATGGCGAGAGCTTTGCGTATCGCGAAGGGGCGTTCCTTCGCGTGTCGTATGCGTGCGAGGTTTCGGCGTCGTCGATGACGTTGAGCGCGCATGTGGAGCACAGCGGGTTCGCGCCGTGGTGGAAGGCGGTGCGCGTGACGATGTTTGGCGTGTCGCAGCGGCCTGCTTCGGTGCGCGTGGACGGTGCTGCAGTGGCTGGCTGGAAGTACGACGGTGCCGCGAAGATGCTGACGTTGGATGTTTCCGACGCGATTCGTGACTGGAAAGTGGAAGTAACGCGTTGACGTCTTCGCACGCATTTCTCCTTTCAATCGTCATCCCGGCGAAAGCCGGGATCCAGGCTGAAAGTGCACCAGCGCATACACCGTCATTCCAGCGAAAGCTGGAATCCATCTTGATCTTCGCCTTGCGGGCGGGACAGAAGAAGCAGCGCAGCGCTTCCCGGCACTCGTAGTTCAGCGTCGCCGCTTCGTTGCCCCTCACCCCAACCCCTCTCCCGATGGGAGAGGGGCACAACCGCCTCAGCTCTCAATCCCGTCATCCCGGCGTAAGCCGGGATCCAGGCCGATAGCGGATCAGCGCACTTGCATCGTCATTCCTGCGGAAGCTGGAGCCCATCTTGATTTGCGCGATAAGAGTCAGCAGAGCGACACCGTAGCGCTTCACTGCAAGGACGATTCAACACCGACGCTCCGTTGCCCCTCACCCCAACCCCTCTCCCGCAGGGAGAGGGGTTAATGCACCGCATCCCGCAGGCGAGGGGCTAACGCACCGCATTTCCCGTTGAAGATGGGCTCAGAAGCGAAAGGCTTCGATCAATTCGCCCAAGGCTTCGACAGCGCGAGCTTCACCGCGCGTACGCCCGGCGTGGCGCGCAGGCGTGCGGCGAGTTCCGCGTCGGCGCGGATCGACTGCGTGCCGTTGAGGTCCAGCGAACCCGCTGCGCCGCGACGAACCAGCAGATCCATGCGGATCGGCGTCGAACCGGGACGGAACGAGGACAGCAGCGCGTCCACGCGCTGCATCGTGCCCGGTTCGCGCAGGTCCAGGCGCAGCATCAGGCGCTGTGCGTGCTTCTCGCAGATCTGCTCGAAACTCCAGCAACGCGATGCACGCAGCGCGAAGCCGCCACTGAAGCTGTCCTCGCGCAGGCCGCCCTGGATCACCAGCAGGCGGTCGCGCACCAGCAATTGCGCGAACTCGCTGTAGCTCTCGTTGAAGAACGCGCATTCCAGGCGGCCGCGACCGTCCTCGATCTGCACGAACATCTGGCTGTCGCCCTTCTTGCGCAGTCCGACGACGAGGCCGGCGACGATCGTCTCGACTTCCTGGCGCCAGCTGCCGCGCTGTTCCGGGCGGTTTTCCCAGATCTTTTCCAGGCCGCTGAGGTCGTTGCCGATCAGGCCGCGAACCTCGTCGCGATACGGATCGAACGGATGGCCACTGAGGTAATGCCCAAGCGTTTCGCGCTCGCCGTGCAGGATCTGCGTCAGCGGCCACTCGTCGGTTTCGGGCAGGTCCAGGTGCAGCGCCGGCGCCGCCGTTTCGAAGCCGCCGAACAACGACACCTGGCCCGCTTCGCGCTCCTTCGCCAGCTGGTCGGTGGCCTTGAGCACTTCCGGCAGCTGCAGCATGAGGCTCGCGCGGTTCTTGCCCAGCTTGTCGAGCGCGCCGGCGTACGTCAGCGCTTCGAGCGCGCGGCGGTTGAGCTTGCCGCTGTCCACGCGCTTGCAGAAATCCAGCAGGTCGGCGAATTCGCCCGCACGGCGCGCTTCGACGATCGCCTCGCACGCGCCGCGGCCGACGCCCTTCACCGCGCCCAGGCCGTAGCGGATCGTGGTGGCGTCCTTCGCCTCGAACATGTACGCCGATGCGTCCACGTCCGGCGGCAGCACCGTCAGGCCCATCACGCGGCATTCGTCGAGGAAGCTGGTGACCTTCTCGGTGTTGTCCATGTCCGAGGAGAGCACCGCGGCCATGAATTCGGCCGGGTAGTGCACCTTCAGCCACGCGGTCTGGTAGGCCACCAGCGCGTACGCCGCCGAGTGCGACTTGTTGAAGCCGTACTCGGCGAACTTCTCCATCAGGTCGAAGATCGGCGTGGCGGTCTTCGGCGGGATGCCGCGCTCGGCGCAACCGGCTTCGAACTTGGCGCGTTCCTTCGCCATCTCCTCGGGCTTCTTCTTGCCCATCGCGCGACGCAGCATGTCGGCGCCGCCGAGCGTGTAGCCCGCCAGCACCTGCGCGATCTGCATCACCTGTTCCTGGTACACGATGACGCCGTAGGTCGGCGACAGCACCGGCTCCAGCGATTCGTGCGGGTAGGTGACCTCGGTGTTCCCGTGCTTGCGATCGACCCATTCGCGATCCATCCCCGAGCCCAGCGGGCCGGGACGGAACAGCGCGGCGAGCGCGATGATGTCTTCGAACGTGTCGGGCCTGGCGCGCTTCAGCAGCTCGCGCATGCCGCGGGATTCGAACTGGAACACCGCCACCGTGTCGCCACGTGCGAACAGCTCGTAGCTGAGCTTGTCGTCCAGCGGCAGCGACGTGATGTCGAACTGCGGCGTGGGCGCGTCCTTGAACGTGTAGTGCATCGCCGGGCCGGCATCGATGCCTTTCGCCGCGGCGTCGGCCAGACGCTTGTTGATCGCCTTCACCGCCCAGTCGATGATCGTCAGCGTGCGCAGGCCGAGGAAGTCGAACTTGACCAGGCCGACCGCTTCGACGTCGTCCTTGTCGAACTGCGTGACCGGGTTGCGGCCGCGGCCTTCGCCGTCGTGTTCGGCGAACAGCGGGCAGAAGTCGGACAACGGGCTCGGCGCGATCACCACGCCGCCGGCGTGCTTGCCGGCGTTGCGCGTGAGGTCTTCCAGGCTGCGCGCCAGGTCCATCAGGTCGCGCACGTCTTCTTCGGCGTGGTAACGCTGGATGAGGTCGGACGAGGCGAGCGTCGGATCCTGCTTCGACGCCTCCGACTCGCCCATCGCATCGTCCAGACCGATGCCGAGCGTGTTCGGAATGAGCTTGGCGATGCCGTCGACGAAGCCGTACGGATGGCCGAGCACGCGGCCGGTGTCGCGCACCACGGCCTTCGCGGCCATGGTGCCGTAGGTGATGATCTGCGAGACGCGATCGCGCCCGTACTTGCGCGCGACGTAGTCGATGACCTCGTCGCGACGGTCCATGCAGAAGTCGATGTCGAAGTCGGGCATCGACACGCGTTCGGGGTTGAGGAACCGCTCGAACAGCAGGTCGTACGGCAGCGGGTCCAGGTCGGTGATGCCCAGCGCCCACGCGACGAGCGAACCGGCACCCGAACCGCGGCCCGGGCCGACGGGAATGTCGTGGTCCTTCGCCCAGTTGATGAAGTCCGCCACGATCAGGAAGTAGCCGGGGAACCCCATCTTGATGATGACGTCCAGCTCGACGTCCAGACGCGCGTCGTAGTCCTCGCGCGTCTTCCCCGGCGCGAGCGGGTTCTTCTGCAGCCGCTTGTCCAGGCCCTCCCGCGCGGTGCCGCGCAGCCAGCTTTCGATGGTGTGTTCGCTCGGCACCGGGAAGGCCGGCAGCGCGTATTCGCCGAGCTTCATCTCGACGTTGCAGCGCGTGGCGAGCGCGAACGCGTTGTCGATCGCATCGGGGACGTCGGCGAACAGCGCCTGCATCTCCTCCGACGACTTCAGGAACTGTTCGGGGCTGTAGTCCTTCGGGCGCTTGGGATCGTCCAGCACGCGGCCGGAGGCGATGCACACGCGCGCTTCGTGCGCGTCGAAGCCTTCGGCATCGAGGAAGCGCACGTCGTTGCTGGCGATCACCGGCAGCGAACGCTTGCTGGACGCGTGCAGCGCGAAGGCGTTGAACGCGTCCTCGCCTTCGCGCCCGGTGCGGGTGAGTTCCAGGTGCAGCCGCTCGCCGAACACGCCGCGCCAGTCCATCAGCCAGGCTTCGGCGAGTTCATGGCGGTTGCTCGTCGCGAGGCGACCGGCGAGGCTCTGGCGGCCGGCGAGGGCGAACAGGCCGCCGTTGTCCTCGCGCAGCCATTCGGGGCGAAGCGCGACGCCGTCGGTGCGATGGCCTTCCATCCAGGCGCGCGTCAGCAGGCGCGAGAGCGTGAGGTAGCCGGCGCGATCGCGGCACAGCAGCGTCATGCGCGAGGCGATCTCGTTGCCGTCGGCCAGGCCGACGTCGGCGCCGATGATCGGCTTGAGGCCCGCACCTTCGGCGGCCTTGTAGAACTTGACCGCGGCGAAGAGGTTGTCGAGGTCCGTCAGCGCGACCGCGGGCTGCGAAAGCGCGACGCAGCGCTTGACCAGCTCGCCGATCCGGATCGTCGAGTCGGCGAGCGAGTATTCGCTGTGGAGATGGAGATGGACGAAAGGGACTGCAGGCATGCTGGCGGCAGGTTAGCAGCCCCGGCGCGCGCTGCGCAGACTTGAAATCGCGCGGGAGCCGATCCCGGCGGCCGGGACCCCGGACGATGCAAAAACCGCGCGCTGTCGGGTTTGCGAGGGCCGGCGCCGGGCGGCCCCATCGCCTTCGGTCAGGCCACCCGGAACAACCCGCGCGGCAGATTCCACGGCGCGTAGTGCTGCTCGCGCACCCACATCGCGTGCTGCCACAGCGCCACCTCGTCGAGGCGTTCGCGCACCCATGCCGCGCGGCGTTCGTCGGCGGCGCCATCGGGATGGTTCACGTCGCGATAGGCGATGAAATCGCGGTAGTCCTCGGCTTCATCGGCGAAGGCCGGCCACGCCAGCTCGATCAGCAGCACGTCGTCGAGTTGGCCCAGCACCGGGATGCGGTCGGCGATGAGGTCATCCTCGCGATCGATGTACGACAGCAGCTTGCCGATGCGCGCATGCGTGGCTTCGTCGGCATCCCAGTCCTCGTCGTCGAGGAGCGTGCGCAGTTCGCGCACGCGTTCGAGGCGGCTTTCGATGACCTCGCGCGCCTGCTGCGTCGGCAGTTTCAGCAGCCACGCGGCGAGCTGCTCGAGCCGGTCGGTGTCCACGCGCGGTGCATCGGCGTGGATCTCGTGGAGGAGCTGGTCGAACTGCACGACCGCCGCGTCGTTGAGCTCGATCGCAGCGGCGGTCTCGCGCGCACCCATGCCGCTGTACATGTGGTCGAAGGGCAGCGGCTGCGCGGTGGGGGTGGGATGGAACATGCGCATGGCACACCTCGCTCGCCGGCCAGGCCGGACCCGCGCCGCGGCCGGCGACGTCGCGCGGGCCGTCCCGCCTTGGGCGGGATGCAGGCCGATGATGCGCCGGAGCGGACGGGCTGTCAGTGCGGACGTCCGCGGATTTCGCGCGCGGGCGCATTCAGCCGACGAAGCGCGGGGGAGGCCGCCTTGGGGCGGCCTCCGGCGTGGCCCGCGATTCCCGGTCAGTGCACGCGGAAGATCGGGGAGCTCTCGGGCAGGAAGCTGCTTTCGCGGATCTGCTTCTCGTACTGGGCGAGGACGGCCTCCTCGTAGCGCACTTCCTCCCAGTCGGCCCGCGAGAAGGCGTAGCCGGCCGGGCTGCGGTCGCGCTGGTGCGCTTCGCGGCTGCGGACGCGCACGTAGTCGAGGTAGTCGTCGACCTCGCCGGCCAGCTTCGGCCAGGCGGTCTCGACGACGATGGCGTCGTCCAGCCGGCCGACCTGCGGCATCCAGTCGGGGATGAGGTCGTCGCGGCTGCGGGCGTAGTCGACGATCGCCGCGGCGGTGTCGACCGCGTCGTTCGCCGGCTGCCACTGGCGGTCGGCCAGGAGCTGCTCGACGGCGGCGATCCAGCGCAGGCGCTGGCGGATGCACGGCGGCGCGGCGTCGGTGGGGCCGGGGCGGCTGAGTTCGCGACCGGCGGACGCGAGCTGGTCGGTCTCCAGCGCGTGGCCACCGACGCGGGCCAGCAGGACGTTGAAGCGGTCCACTTCGGCCGAGTTGAGCTGGAAGCCGTTGATGCAGCGGCGGCGGGTCGGGCCGTCGAATGGGGTCAGCAGGATCTGCGGAAGCGGGTTGGCGATGGAGAACAGGACGTTCATGGCGGGACTCCGGGGGAGGGTGGCACCGAACTTTCCGGCGCCGGGTCAGGCTCCACCGACGCCCGCCATGAGTCATGATGGCCGGGCGCGCCTTTCCACATCGTCCGCTCCGGATGATGAGGGAACCATGAGGTTTTCCCGATGACCCCCCACGGGAGTGCAGGCCAAGGCGGGCCGAACGGCGAACGGTATCGATTCGGCGACATCGTCGTCGATGCGGCCGCGCACACCCTGTCGCGCGGCGGGACCGAGCAGACGGTCGAGCCGAAGGCGTTTTCGGTGCTGCTGATCCTGCTCCGCCGTGCGGGCGAACTGGTCGGGCGCGACGACCTGCTCGACCAGGTCTGGGGCCATCGGCATGTCACGCCGGGCGTGTTGACCCGGGTGATCGCCCAGTTGCGCCACGCCCTGGCCGACGACTCCCAGCATCCGCGCTACATCCAGACGCAGCACGCGCTGGGCTACCGGTTCATCGGGCAGCTCTACGGGGCAGACGCCTTACCGCCCGCCACGGACGAACCACGGCACGAGGACGAAGTGGCCGTGTTCCGCCACACCGTCCCCGAGGCGCTGGCCGTCGCGGCGAACGAGGCCGTCGCGCCCATTCCCGAGCCGGCACCGTTCGCCGCCCCCGTGCCTCACAACGACGGCGGCTTCGCCACGCGCCGCAAGGCGTCCGACCAGCGCCGCTGGTGGCTGGCCATCGCCGCGCTGCTGGCGATCGCCGCGGGCGGCTACTGGTTCGGCCAGCGGGACCCCGCGACGCCGGCGCCCAGCGCCGCGTCGGTGGCCGTGCTGCCGTTCACCAGCCTCAGCGAGGCGCGCAACGAGGACTATTTCGCCGAAGGACTCGGCGTCGAGATGGTCGATGCGCTGGCGGGCGTCCCCGGCCTGAAGGTCGTCGCGGCACCGGATTCCGCAAGCCGCGGCGAGGCCGACGTGAAGCGGCTCGGCGCGCAGCTCGGCGTGGCGACCGTCCTGGGTGCCAGCGTCCGCCGGGAGGGTTCGCGCGTGCGGGTGAGCGCGCGGCTGGCCGATGCGCGCACGGGTTTCACGTTGTGGGCCCATAGCTACGATCGGGAAACCGGCGACGTGTTTGCGTTGCAGAGCGACATCGCAGGCGAAGTGGTGCAGGCGCTCATCGACGTGCTGCCGTCGGGCGAGATCGAAGCCGCGCGCCAGACGTTGGCACGGCGTTTGACGCCGACCCGCAGCGTCGCCGCGTACGACGCGTATCTGAAGGGCGAACAGCGCATGCGCGAACAGGCCGGCGGCGATGAGCGCGGCGCGGCCAGCGCGATCAACTTCTACCGCGGCGCGCTGGCGATCGACCCGAGCTTCGCGCGCGCGCAGGCGGGCATCTGCCAGGCGGAAATCACGCGCTTCGAGGACGCCCGCGACAGTGCCGCGTTCGCGCGCGCGCAATCGGCATGCGAACAGGCGACGAAGATGGATCCCTCGTTGCGCGAAGTGAGCCTCGCGATGGGCGACCTCCATCGCACGCAGGGCAACGCGAAGGAGGCTAACGCCTACTACGAGCGCGCTGTGACCGATCCGGCGCTACGCGTGCCGGGCTACCTGGGGCTGGCGGAAGTCGCCAGTACGCAGGGGCAGGGCAAGGTCGCGATGGAATACTTCGAGCGCGCCCGCCAGGTGGCGCCGCGCAATCCGCGTATCGCGCAGAAGCGCGGCTATCACCTGCTGGTCAACGGCGACGTGCCGGGCGCGATCGCTTCCTATCGCGAAGCTCTCGAATACGCACCCGACGACGCGGATCTCTGGTCGAGCCTGGGCGGCCTGTACGCGATCAGCGGCGACGCGGCGCAGGCGAGCGATGCCTACGAGCGCTCGCTGCAGATCAAGCCGACGTACGAAGCGCTGAGCAATCTGGGTTCGATGAAGTTCGAGGAAGGCGCCTACGAACAGGCGGCGGCGTTGTATCGCCATGCGAGCGAGATCGACCCCGGCGATTTCCGCGTGTGGGGAAACCTCGGCGACGCGCTCGCCGCCGGTGGCGCCACGCCGGACCAGACGCGTGCGCAGTACGAACAGGCTGCCACGCTGGGCCGACGCTATCTCGGACTGAAGTCCGACGACGCGCAGGGTCTTGCGCTGGTGGCGTGGTACAGCGCGAACCTCGATCGCGCCGATGAAGCGCGAGCGTTGCAGGCCAAGGCCGAAGCGCTCGGCACCGAACGCGGCGAGGTCGCGCTGCTCGGCGCGCAGACGATGGCGCGCCTGGATGACTCGCCGGCTGCACGCCGGCACATGGATTTCGCACGGAAGCACGGCATTCCGCAGCAGCGCATCGATGCGCTTCCGCTGTTGCGTTCGTTGACCGCCAAGGTCGACACGCAATCCACACGCGAATCCGGTACGGCGCAGTAGCCGTCCGTCATCCCGCCCGCTCCCCCCGGGCGCCATACGAAGGAGAAGAACCATGAATGCCTTGCCACTATTCGCGGCCGCGCTGGCCGTCGCGACCGTGCTTTCGTGCAGCGCATGCCGTGCGCAGCAGCCGGTTCTGTGCAGCGACAAGGCGTCGAGCGCGCCGGTTTACGTCCAGATCGACACGACGACGCCTGTGCCGACGGTGACGCCGAAGGCATGCCACGTGATGCAGGGGGCCTCGATCACCTGGGTGGCGGACACGACGGCGTTCTCGTTGCGGTTCAAGGACGCGGGAAACCCGGGAGGCAAGGGCATGCCGAAAGAGCCGACGTCCTCGCCCTCGTCCAACGGTAAGCAGCAGTACAACGTCAATGCACGAGGCAACGAGGGGACTTACGACTACGACGTCATCGTCGCGGGCAAGGCCATGGACCCGGCGATCATCATCAAGAAATAGCGGCAAGCGGCAGTTCGTCGACCACCGGTGGCGCGGCCTCGCCGCGGCACGCCGCCTGCACCGGCGCGAAGCTGCGCCGGTGTTCCGGACACGGGCCGTGTTCCCGCAGCGCGGACAGGTGTACCGGCGTGCTGTAGCCCTTGTGCTGGTCGAAACGGTAGAGCGGGAAGCGCTCGTGCAGGGACTGCATGTAGCGGTCGCGCGATACCTTCGCGAGGATCGATGCGGCCATGATCGAACGATCGCGCGCGTCGCCGTTCACCCAGGCTTCCGCGGCGCAGGGCAGTCCGCGCGGCAGCGCGTTGCCGTCGATGCGCACCACGTCCACGCGATGGTGGAGGCACGCGATCGAACGGCTCATGCCGGCCATCGTCGCGTGGTAGATGTTGAGACGGTCGATTTCCTCGTGCGTCACGAACTCGATGTGCCACGCGAGCGCGCGTTCGATGATGCGCTCGTAGAGCACTTCGCGACGCTGCGCGGTGAGCTGCTTGGAATCGTCGAGCCCATTGATCGGCGTGCGACCGGGCGCGAACACGACGGCCGCGACGACGACGGGCCCGGCCAGCGGACCACGCCCGGCCTCGTCCACGCCGGCCACGCGCGGCGGTGCGCCGCCGTCGCGTGCGGCCAGTCCCAGAGCGAGCTGCGAGCCGTCAGGCGACATGGCGGGCTCCGATCAATTCGGCCACCGCGTCGGCGGCGCGGGCGGACGCGTCCTGCCGCAATTGCAGGTGGAGCTCGCGGAAACGCGGTTCGAGCGCCGCGCTTGCGGACGGATCGCGCAGGAACGGCGCGACCGCAGCGGCGAGGTTGTCGGGCGTGCAGTCCTGCTGCATCAGTTCCGGCACGACCGGCTCGCCGGCGAGCACGTTCGGCAACGAGTAGTGCGCGACCTTCAACAGGCCGAGGCCTTTCACCAGCGTGTAGGTGAGCGGCGCGACCTTGTAGGCGACGACCATCGGACGCTTGGCGAGCATGGCTTCCAGCGTCGCGGTGCCCGAGGCGAGCAGGATCGCGTCGCTGCCGATCATCAGCGTGCGCGCCTGCCCGTTGAGCACGCGCAGCGCCGCGCTCAGCGCGATGCTGTCCGGATGCGCGGCGAGCACGCGCTGGAACGCGGCGCGTGCGTGCTCGTTCGCCATCGGCACGACGACCTGCAACGTCGGATCCTGCGCGAGCAGCTTCGACGCGGCGGAAAGAAAGTCCGGGCCGAGCCGTTCGATCTCGCCCACGCGCGAACCCGGCAACAGTGCGAGCACAGGACGCGTAGCATCCAGACCGAGCCGGCGACGCGCGGTGTCGCGGTCCGGTTCCAGCGGCATCTCGTCGGCGAGCGGATGGCCGACGAAACGCGCATCGATGCCGTGGCGCGCGTAGATCGGCGGCTCCATCGGGAACAGGCACAGCACGCAATCCGCGCTGCGGCCGATCTTCTCCGCACGCTTCTCGCGCCAGGCCCACACAGACGGGCTCACGTAATGCACGGTGCGCATTCCGCGCTCGCGAAGCCAGCGCTCGACGCCGAGGTTGAAGTCGGGTGCGTCGATGCCGATGAAGACGTCGGGCTTCCACGCGAGCAGCCGTTCGCGGAATTCGCGACGCAGGCGCAGCAGCCGCGGCAGGTGACGCAGGACTTCGGCCAAACCCATGACCGCCAGTTCCGAGGCGTCGAACCAGCTGTCCAGCCCCGCCGCGCGCATCTGGTCGCCGCCGATGCCGACGAATTCCGCGTTCGGAAAGCGCTTGCGCAGTTCGGCGACGAGCCCGGCGCCGAGCAGGTCGCCCGAGGCTTCGCCCGCGCACAGTGCGATGCGCAGGGGGCGGTCGGCGGGGGCGGGGAATTCGGAGCGGTTCAAGGCAGGCGGTGTTCGGCGGGCGCGCCCGGATGATAGCCCGGGGGCGTCGCGGCGTCCGGCGAGGTGGCGCGTTCAGCGGCAAAGCGGTTGAGCGGCATGCGCCCTACCGCTCCGGAATCGCGGATCAACGCAGCAGCGGCCGCTCGCTGCTTTCGATGAACGCCAGGAAGGCGCGCGCATCCTCGCTGTCGGCCGCCAGTTCCGCGAGCTTCGCGCGCGCGTCTTCCAGCGAGCCACCGGACATGTACACGGCCCGGTAGGCGCGCTTGATCGCGCTGATGCGGTCGGCGTCGAAGCCGCGACGCTTCAGCCCTTCGCTGTTGATGCCGCGCGGCCGGCCGTAGCCGTCCTGCGCGATCATCAAAAACGGCGGGACGTCGCCATTCACCAGCGCGCCCATGCCGATGAACGCATGCGCACCGATGCGGCAGAACTGATGCACGCCGGCGAAGCCCGACATGATCACGTGGTCGCCGATGGTCACGTGGCCGGCGAGCGTGGCGTTGTTCGAGAACACGCAGCTGTTGCCGATCATGCAGTCGTGCGCGACGTGCGTGTAGGCGAGGAACCAGTTGTCGTGGCCGATGCGCGTGATGCCGCCGCCGGTGCCGGTGCCGCGGTTGATCGTGGTGAATTCGCGGAACAGGTTGCGGTCGCCGATTTCGAGTTCGACGCGCTCGCCGTGGTACTTCTTGTCCTGCGGCTCGCCGCCGATGGCGCAGTGACCGATGAAACGGTTCTCGCGACCGATGCGCGTAGGGCCGTGCACGCTGCAATGCGGGCCGAACGTCGTGCCGTCGCCGACTTCGACCTCGGCGCCGATGTAGCAGAACGCGCCGACTTCAACGCCATCGCCCAGTCGGGCACCGGCTTCGACGACGGCACTGGGATGGATGCGCGGCGCGGTCATGGCCTCAACCCTTGGCTTCGGCGCAGACGACTTCGGCGCAGGCGACCTGCTCGCCGTTGACGCTGGCGATGCCGGTGTAGATCGCGACGTTGCGGATCACGCGCTTGAGCGAGACTTCCAGGTCGAGGCGATCGCCCGGCACGACCATCTTCGAAAACTTCGCGTTGTCGATCTTCACCAGGTAGAACAGGCGGCCGTCGGCCGTGCTGCCGTTGGACAGCTGCGTGAGCACGCCGCCGGCCTGCGCGAGCGCTTCGACCACCAGCACGCCCGGCATCACCGGATGGCCCGGGAAATGGCCCTGGAAGAAGGGCTCGTTGGCGGTGACGTTCTTGTACGCCAGGACGCGCTTGTTCGGCTCGAACTCGACCACGCGATCGACCAGCAGGAACGGATAGCGGTGCGGCAGCAGCTTCTGGATCTCGACGACGTCGAGCGGGAGTTGCACGTTGTGGCTCATGGTGATCCTTGACAGCGCATCCCGCGCATCGATGGCCGCGCCTCGTGCGCGACGTTTCCGGTGCCGGCCGTGCCGGCTTTTCGTGAGGGCCGAATCGTACCGCGACTGGTGCGCTGACGCCCGGACGGACGGGTACGGCGCGTGGCGAGCGGTCAGTCGGCCGTGCCGCGACCGCCGATGCGGCGGGCGAGGGCGTCCAGCTGCTTGAAGCGTGCGGCGTTCTTGCGCCAGCTGCGGTTGTCCATCAGCGGCGTGCCGGAGGAGTACTCGCCCGGCTCGCGGATCGAACTGGTGACCAGGCTCATCGCCGTGACGACGACCTTGTCGCAGATTTCCAGATGACCCACCACGCCCGCGGCGCCGCCGATCAGGCAGTAGCGGCCGATGCGCGCGCTGCCGGCCACCGCGGCGCAGCCGGCAATGGCGGTATGCGCGCCGATGACGACGTTGTGGCCGATCTGGATCAGGTTATCCAGGCGCACGTCTTCTTCCAGCACCGTGTCCTCGATCGCGCCGCGGTCGATGCAGGTGTTGGCGCCGATCTCGCAGTCGTCGCCGACGGTCACGCCGCCGAGCTGCGGCACGTTGAGCCAGCGGCCGGCTTCCATCGCCAGGCCGAAGCCTGCGGCGCCGAGCACGGCACCGGGATGGATCGTGACGCGCTGGCCGAGTCGTACGCGCGCGACGAGCGTGACGCGTGCGACGAGTTCGCTGCCGGCGCCGACGACGCAGTCCTCGCCGATCACGCAGCCTGGCCCGACGATCGCGCCGGGTTCCACGCGGCTGCGCGCGCCGATGCTGACGAACGGGCCGACGTGCGCGGACGGATCGACGCTGGCCGACGGATCGACCACGGCCGACGCATGCACGCCGGCATCGCGCACGGGGCGCGGTTCGAACAGGCCGGAGATCTTGGCGAACGCGGCGTAGGGATCGCGCGCGATCAGCGCGGTGCGCTCGTAACCGGCCGCGTCGTCCTCGCGCATGACGACGATGCCAGCCTGGCTCTGCGCTAACTGGCTGCGGTACTTCGGATTGGCGAGGAACGCCAGCTGCGAAGCGCCGGCGCGCGCGAGCGTGCCGACGCCATCCACGCGCACGGCGCCATCGCCGTGGAGGCGCAGGCCGAAGCGCTGCGCCAGTTCGTCGGCCGTGTACGCGACGGACGCCATCGGCGGTGCCGTCAGAACGTACCGCCGAAGGTGAACTGCAGGCGCTCCAGCTCGTCGCCTTCCTGGATGAGGCGGCCGCTCGAATCGTATTCGGTGTCCTGCTTCTTGAGCGGGAACGCGTAGCTGATGGAGATGGGGCCCATCGGCGAGCGCCACATCAGTGCAATACCGGTCGAAGCCCGCAGTTCGCCGGTATCGAAGGCGTCGTAGTCCTTGTAGACGTTGCCTACGTCGACGAATGCCGAGACACGTGCCGCCGGTGTGTCGAGCAGGGTCGGGAAGTACATTTCCAGCGAGCCCACCGTCTTGAACGCGCCACCGATCGGCTGCAGATAGCTCGAATTACCCTCCGGGGCGTCGCGCGGACCGAGTGTGTTGTCGGTGAAACCACGCACCGAGCGCACGCCGCCCGCGTAGAAGTTCTCGAAGAAGGGCAGCCCCTCTGTCGAAGCGGTACGCACGAATTCGGCGTCGCCCGGGACACACGTAGTGTTGCCAGGTGTACGGCACAGATTGCGCGTGGTTTCCTTCCCGTAACTGTCGCCGTAACCCAGTTCCGCGCGCGTGTTGAGCACGAAGTGACGCGACAGCGGCCAGAACTTGGAGATGTTGTAGTTGAGCTTGTAGTACTCGGCGGTGGAGCCGGGCAGGGTTGCTTCAAGCCATACGCGCTGTTGCATGCCGCGCGTCGGGGTGAGGAAGCTGTCGAGCGAGTTGCGGCCCCAACCCAGTTCCGCACGCCAGGCATGGAACGTCTGGCGATCGACCGCCTTGATGTAGTCGACGATGCTCTGAGGCGTAGAGCCCTGGAACACCAGGATCTCGTTCGTGTCGACGCCCAGCATCGCCGTGACCGTGTCGGTCTCGGTGATCGGCAGGCCGAACACCGCCTGCGCGGCGCCGGAGTTGGTCGAGTACTGCGCGGTGTTGAAGTCGGAGTAGTCGAGCTCGCGCCACCACAGGTTGTAGCCCAGCGAAAGACCGTTGTCGGTGAAGTACGGGTTGCGGAACGAGAAGTCGTAGCGCTGCATGTAGTCATTGCGCTGCGCCTGCACCGACACCTGGTTGCCGCTGCCCAGGAAGTTGGTCTGCGACAGCTGCACCTGCGCGGTCAGGCCCGACAGCTGCGAGAAGCCCAGGCCGAACACGAAGCTGCCCGACGTGGTTTCCTTGAGGTTGTAGACCACGTCGACCTGGTCGTTGGTGCCCGGCACTGGCACGGTCTCGACGTCGACAGTCTCGAAGTAGCCCAGCTGCTGCAGGCGGATCTTCGAGCGGTCGATGGCGGCCTGCGAATACCAGGAACCTTCGAACTGGCGCATCTCGCGACGGATCACTTCGTCGCTGGTGCGGCTGTTGCCCTTGTAGGTGATGCGGCGCACGTTGACGCGCGGGCCCGGCACCACCTGCATGTTGATGCCGACGGTCTTGTTCTCGCGGTTCACGTCCGGGATCGGATTGACCTGCGCGAACGCGTAGCCGACGTTGCTGAGCGTGTTGACGATCGCGTCGGAGCTGATTTCCAGCAGGCGGCGCGAGAAGATCTGGTCGGGCTTGACCAGCACCAGGCGCTCGATCTGCTCCTTCGGCAGGATCGTGTCGCCGGTGACCTGCACGCTGGCGACCTTGTACTGCTCGCCCTCGGTGATGCCGGCGGTGAGGAACATGTCCTGGCGGTCGGGGCTGATCGAGACCTGCGTGGAGTCCACGCTGAAGTCCACGTAGCCGCGGTCCAGGTACCAGGAGTTGAGCTTCTCGAGGTCGCCGGAGAGCTTCTCGCGCGAGTACTGGTCGTCGCGGCGGTACCAGCTCAGCCAGTTGTGCTCCTTCGACTCCCAGCTGTCGAGGATGTCCTTCTCTTCGAACTTCTCGTTGCCGATCAGGTTGACGTGGCGGATCTTGGCTGCCTTGCCTTCCTTGACGGTGATCGTGATGTCGACGCGATTGCGGTCCAGGCGCGAGACCGTCGGATTGATCTCGACGTTGTACTTGCCGCGGTTGTTGTACTGGCGCGTCAGTTCCTGCGTCACGCGATCGAGCGCGAGGCGGTCGAAGGTGTCGCCTTCGGAGAGACCGGCTTCCTTCAAACCCTTGAGCAGGTCCTCGGACTTGATGTCCTTGTTGCCCGTCAGCGTGAGCTTGTTGATCGCGGGGCGCTCGGTCACGGTGACCACGAGGATGTCGCCCTGGCGGCCGACGTTGACGTCCTCGAAGAAGCCGGTCTTGTAGAGCGAGCGGATCGCTTCGCCGACGCGCGAGGCGTCGATGGTGTCGCCGCGCTCGATCGGCAGGTAGGTGAACACCGTACCGGCGGAGATGCGCTGCAGGCCGTCGATGCGGATGTCGCTGACGGTGAACGTACCGACGGACGCAGTCGACTGCGGCGAGCCTGCCAGGGCGAACGGATCGGCCGACTGTGCCAGGGCAGGCAGGGCGGTCGAACCCATCGCCGCGATCAGGGCGAGGGCGAGCAGGCGGCGGGGCGGCGTTGGCGTCATTGATACGTCCGGTTGAGGGTCGTGTTGGCCCGGGGCCGGGCGTCGGTTCGAGGCGAAAGCGGATCGGCGCAGGCAGGTGTCCGGCATCAGCGCACCAGGTTGTTCATGATGTCGTTGTAGAACGCCAGGCCCATCAGGCCGGCGATCAGCGCCAGGCCCACGTACTGTCCGGCGGCCATCGCCCGTTCGCTGACCGGGCTGCCCTTGACCAGCTCGATAAGGTAATACAGCAGGTGACCGCCGTCCAAGATCGGGATCGGCAGCAGGTTCAGGATGCCCAGGCTGAGCGATAGCATCGCCAGCATCTGCAGGAACCACGCCGCACCGTTCTGGGCGGACATGTTGGCGGCGCGCGCGATGGTGATCGGGCCTGCGACGGTGTTCTGCACCGATACGCGCCCGGTGAAGGCGCGGCCGATCATCGCGAACAATTCCTGCGTCTGGTGGACGCTCTCGCGGAACGCGGCGGGGATGGCGGCGATGGGGCCGTAGCGCAGCACGGCATCCTTTGCCGGTTCGGGTGGCATCGCCGCGGCGACACCCAGTCCCCAGTACTCCTGGCCCGTCTGCGCGTGCTTCATGCGCGCCGGCGCGATCTCCAGCGCGAGGCGATCGCCCTTGCGCTCGACTTCGATCATCGCCGGGCCACCGTGCTCGCCAAGCGCCTGCACCCGCGGGCCGATATCGTCCCATGCCGTGACCGGCTGACCGTCGATCGCGGTGATCCGGTCGCCTTCGGCGAGCACGCCCCACGCGGGTGTGTCCGGCGCGACACGGCCCACCAGCGGCGGCACCAGCATGTAGCGCGGGGTCAGGCCCATTACCTCGACCGCGCGGCGTTCGTCGAACGTCGCGGGCAGGTCGGACAGATGCAGTTCGCGCGTGGCTTCGCTGCCCGAGTCCGTGCGCACGCGCACCGTCGTGTCGGCGTGGTCGAGCGCGGCCGGAATCAGCGCCATGACTGCCTCGCTCCACGTCGGCGTCTGGCGGTCGCCTACGGCGAGGATCGTGTCGCCCTGCCGCAGGCCAGCCGACGCCGCGATGCCGGTAGCGTGACCGACGACGGGCGCGTAGTCGGCGCGGCCGACCACGAACATCGCCCAGAACAAGGCCACGCAGAGGATGAGATTGGCGATCGGGCCAGCGGCCACGATGGCGATGCGCTTCCACACCGGCTGCCGGTTGAACGCCTGCGGCTGCAGCGCGGGCGGCACGGTGAACTCGCGCTCGTCGAGCATCTTGACGTAGCCGCCGAGCGGGATCGCCGCGATCACGTATTCGGTGCCGTCCTTGCCACGACGCATCCACAGCGGCTTGCCGAAGCCGACCGAGAAGCGCAGCACCTTGACGCCGCTGCGTCGCGCGATCCAGTAGTGCCCGAACTCGTGAAAGGTCACGAGCACGCCGATCGCGACGATCAACCACCAGATGGAGCCGAGGAACTCACTCATGGCGATGCGGGCTCAGGCCGGAGGTGGTCATGCGCAGGCGGCGACGGCCTGTGCGGCATGGCGTCGTGCCTGTGCATCGGCATCGCGCAGGGCCGCCAGCGACGTCGCCGGGGTGGAGGGGAGCGCGGCGAGGGTGTCCTCGACCATCGCGGGTATCGCTAGGAAACCGATGCGGCGCTGAAGAAATGCTGAAACGGCCACTTCGTTGGCGGCATTCAGGACGGCCGGCGCGGTGCCGCCCGCCAGAAGCGCCTCGAACGCCAGACGAAGACAAGGGAAGGCGTCCAGGTCCGGCGGCTCGAAGTCGAGCCGGCCGTGCGCGAGCATGTCCAGGCCCGACACGCCCGACTCGATGCGTTCGGGCCAGCCGAACCCGACCGCCAGTGCCGTGCGCATGTCCGGCAGGCCGAGCTGGGCGAGCGTGGAACCGTCGACGAACTCCACCAGCGAGTGCACCAGGCTCTGCGGGTGCACCAGCACCTGGATGCGGTCGCCATCGACGCCGAACAGGTGGTGCGCCTCGATGACCTCCAGCCCCTTGTTCATCAGGGTGGCGGAGTCGACCGAGATCTTCGGGCCCATCGACCATTTGGGATGCGCCACGGCCTGCTCGGGCGTGACCTCGCCGAGGTCCTTGCGACGACGGCCGCGGAACGGGCCGCCCGACGCGGTCAACAGGATGCGGCGCAGCCCGGCATGCGCATGCGCGTCGGGCAGGCACTGGAAGATCGCGTTGTGTTCGCTGTCCACCGGAACGATCGTCGCGCCACCTGCGTGCGCAACCTGCATCAGCAGTTCGCCCGCGAGCACGAGCGATTCCTTGTTCGCCAGCAGGATGCGTTTGCCCGCGCGCGCGGCGGCGAGCGTCGACGGAAGCCCGGCGGCGCCGACGATGGCCGCAACGACGGTGTCGCATTCGTCGCTCGCAACCAGATGTTCCAGCGCGTCATCGCCGCAATGGGCCTGCGTCGACAGCCCGGCGTTGCGCAAGCCGTCGCGCAATGTCGCAAAGGCGGCCTCGTCGGCGATGACGGCGTGATCGGGGCGATGGCGGCGGCACAGCTCGACGAGCGCGGCCGCATTGCTGCCGGCGGCGAGCACGCACGCGCGCAGGCGCTCGGGATGGCGCGCGATCACGTCCAGCGCGGACGTGCCGATCGAACCGGTGGCACCCAGGACGGCGACGCGGCGCATATCAGTGCACACCCATCGGAAGATCGCGATCGTCGGAAGCGGGAACCATCGGATCAGAAACCAAGGAACGCCTTGCCGACGGCGAACACCGGCAGCGCGGCAAGCACGCCGTCGATGCGGTCGAGGATCCCGCCATGGCCGGGAATCAGGTGGCCGGAATCCTTCACGCCCGCGTGCCGCTTGAGCAGGCTTTCGAACAGGTCGCCGACCACGGAGAACAGCACAGCCACCAGCGCCACCAGTGCGACGGCCGGCAGCTGGTTCGGCGTCGCGCCGGCCAGCAGCGCGAACGCGATGCCGACCACGATGCCGGCGAGCACGCCGCCCATCAGGCCTTCGATCGTCTTGTTCGGACTGATGCGCGGCGCGAGCTTGCGCGGCCCGAACAGCTTGCCGCCGAGTTTGCGGCCGGCGAAGTAGGCGCCGCTGTCGGCAGCCCAGACGATGGCGAGCGCCGTGAGCAGCCAGCGGTGACCATTGGGCTGGCCCGCATGGATCCAGGCCAGCGCGCACCACGCCGGAATCACGCTCAGTGCGCCGGCCGCTAGCTTGAAGACGCGCGCGTAGGTTTCGTGGTCGCTGGCGAATTCGTACCGTCCAAGCCACACGAGTGCCAGCAGCCACCACACCACGCCGATGACGCAGGCGAGCTGGAACAGCACCATGCTGTAGCCCGTGGACGAACGCGACGCCCACACGACGGCGACCATCACCGCGAGGTGGGCGACCAGCAGCACGGTGCGGGCGAGGGTGTCCTCGATCTCGGCGAGGTCGAACCACTCCCAAAGTCCCGCCAGGAACAGCACCGCCGCGACCGCGACCATCCAGGGCGTGGGCAGCAGCAGGATCGCGGCGATCGCGACCGGCGCCATCACCAGTGCGGCGAGCAGGCGGGTTCGGGTCATTCGGAAATCTCGTTGGTCGGGGCCGGCGCGACCTGCGCGCCGGTGAGGCCGAAGCGGCGCTGGCGGCCGGAATAGTCGTCCAGGGCGCGCTGCAGTGTGGCGGCATCCAATTCGGGCCACAACAGCTCGGTGAACCACAGCTCGGTGTACGCCAGCTGCCACAGCAGGAAGTTGCTGATGCGCGTTTCGCCGCCGGTACGGATGAACAGGTCCGGCGGCGGCAGCTCGGCCAGCGACATGCGCGACGCGAGGGCACGCTCGTCGATGTCGTCCGGATCCAGATGTCCTGCGGCGACGTCGCGGGCGAGCGAGCGTGCCGCCTGCGCGATGTCCCATCGCCCGCCGTAGCTGGCGGCGATGGTCAGGTGCAGGCGCGTGTTTGCGCGGGTGCGGTCCTCGGCGGCGGACATCTGCCGGCCGATCGCTTCGCTGAAGCGCTCGCGCTCGCCGATGAAGCGCACGCGCACGCCGCGGCGGTCGAGTTCGTCGACCTCGCGTTCCAGCGCACCAAGGAACAGCTTCATCAGCGCGCCGACCTCATCCTCGGGGCGGCCCCAGTTCTCGCTGGAAAACGCGAACAGGGTGAGCGCCTCGATGCCGCGCTCGAGGCAGAAGTCGATGCACACGTTGACCGCGCGCGCGCCGGCGCGATGGCCGATCGCGCGAGGGCGACGACGACGCTCCGCCCAGCGCCCGTTGCCGTCCATGATGACGGCGAGGTGGCGCGGAATGCGGACGGCTGCGGTGGCAGGGTCGGACGACATGACGGGGCTCTGACCCGTCAGACCGCCATGAGTTCCTGTTCCTTCGCCTTGACCACTTCGTCGACGTCCTTGATCGCCGCGTCGGTGATCTTCTGGATCTCGGTCTCGGCGCGCGCCACGTCGTCCTCGGTCACCTGCTTGTCCTTCAGCAGTTCCTTGACCTGGTGGTTGGCGTCGCGACGGATGTTGCGGATCGCCACCTTGGCGTTCTCGCTCTCCGAGTGCACGAGCTTGGACAGCTCCTTGCGGCGCTCCTCGGTCAGCGCCGGCAGGTTGAGGCGGATCACGGTGCCGGCGGTGTTCGGGGTGAGGCCGAGGTCGGAGGCGAGGATCGCCTTCTCGACCGCGCCGACCATCTGCTTCTCCCACGGGGTGATCGTGAGCGAGCGCGCATCGGAGATGGCGACGGTGGCGACCTGCGAGAGCGGCATGTCGGAGCCGTAGTAGTTCACTTTCAGGTGATCGACCAGCGCGGTCGTCGCGCGCCCGGTGCGGATCTTGATCAGGTCGTGGC
Organism: Lysobacter soli; assembly: GCF_003382285.1. Classification (GTDB taxonomy): domain Bacteria; phylum Pseudomonadota; class Gammaproteobacteria; order Xanthomonadales; family Xanthomonadaceae; genus Lysobacter_J; species Lysobacter_J soli. The sequence goes on along the minus strand of NZ_QTJR01000001.1, from coordinate 557,771 downwards.
GAAACGCGTCGACGCTCTTGGCCATGCGGGTCTGTGCGTCTTTCTTGATGTCGTTGAGCATCGCCGGCTCCGGTCCTGTTGCGGTAATCGCGGGATTATATAGGCACGCAGCGCATCCCCGCCCGCGGGGCGCGGCCGGCACGTGGACGGAACGTGATCCCGGGCGGCCGCCTCAGTGGGCGTGGTCGTGGTCGTGGCCGTGCGGGTGGCGGTGTTCGTGGGCCCCGTGCGGGGCGCGGTCGTGACGATCGTGTTCGCACGCGCGACCCAGCTCGACCTGGAGGGTCGGGTGGTTGATGCCGAAACGCTGGTCGAGCTCGCGGTTCAGCCGGTCGATGAAGGCGTCGTGTTCGCCCAGATCGGTCCCGGCCATGGGGCGCACCAAGTGCGCCGTCATCGCGATTTCGCCCGCCCCGAGCGACCAGATGTGCAGGTGGTGCACGGCCTGCACGCCGGGCTGGGACGCAAGGAAGTCCTGCACGTCTGTCTGGCGGATGCTTGGCGGCACCGCGTCCATCGCGGCGTTGAAGGCGTCGCGCAGCAGCCCGAAGGCGCCCACCGCGACGACGACGCTCACCAGCAGCGCGATCGCCGGGTCGAGCCACGCCCAGCCCAGCCACCAGATGCCGGCGCCTGCGATGACGGCGGCGAGCGACACCGCGGCATCGGCGATCAGGTGCAGGAACGCGCCGCGACGGTTGAGGTCCTGCTCATGACCCTCGCGTACCAGCCAGGCGGCGCCGAGATTCACCACGATGCCGATCGCCGCGACGATCATCACCGGCAGCGCCGGGATCTGCGGCGGCGCGTTGAAACGGCGCATCGCTTCCCAGGCCAGCGCGCCGGAGAAGCCGACCAGCAGCACGGCGTTAGCGAGCGGGGAAAGCAGTGTGGCGCGGCGCCAGCCGTAGGTGTGGCGGTCGGTGGGCGCGCGTCGTGCCAGCGCCGCCGCGCCCCAGGCCAGGCCGAGGCCCAGCACGTCGCCGAAGTTGTGCAGCGCGTCCGACAGCAGCGCGAGCGAGTTGGTCGCAAAACCGTAGCCGGCTTCGAGCGCGGTGTAGGCGAGGTTGATCAGCGTGACGGCGGCGAAGGCGCGCGTCGAGCTGATGGCAGTGTGGTCGTGATGGTGTCCGTGGCCCATGCGCCGGATGGTGGCATGGGCATCGGCGCGGACTCTATTACAGCGATGCAGTTGTCGAGGCGGCCTTCTCAGACGTCATCCGGCGAACGCCGGGATCGATTTTCGCGTTCCGGCATGGGAGGCATGCACCGCAAACGCGGAGGTTGGCCCTCACCGACCCTCACCCCAACCCCTCTCCCGGTGGGAAAGGGGCCCAGGCACGGGCTCTCAGTTGTTGCGGCCCTGCACCAGCGTGCCGATATGTTCGCCGTTGAGGATCTTCAGCAGCTGGCCCGGCTGCCCCATGTCGAAAATGCGCAGCGGCAGGTCGCTGTCGCGGCAGAGGGCGAAGGCGGCGGTGTCCATCACCTGCAGGTCGCGGGCGATGACCTCGTCGTAGCTGAGCTTTTCGAAACGCACCGCGTCGGTGTGCTTCTTCGGATCCTTGTCGTACACGCCGTCGACCTTGGTCGCCTTCAGCAGCAGGTCCGCGCCGATCTCGATGGCGCGCAGCGCCGCGCCCGAATCGGTGGTGAAGAACGGATTGCCCGTGCCGGCGGCAAAGATCGCGATCCGGCCCTTTTCCAGGTGGCGGATCGCGCGGCGGCGGATGTAGTCCTCGCACACGTCGTTGATCTTGATCGCGCTCATAACGCGGCAGCGGGCGCCGAGCTTTTCCAGCGCGTCCTGCATCGCCAGCGCGTTGATGACGGTGGCGAGCATGCCCATCTGGTCGCCGGTCACGCGGTCCATGCCGCCTGCAGCCAGGCCGGCGCCGCGGAAGATGTTGCCGCCGCCGATCACCAGCGCGACTTCGGCCCCGGCCTGCTGCGCCTCGATCACCTCGCGGGCGAGGCGCCCGATCATCTTCGGGTCGATCCCGTAATCCTCGTCCCCCATCAGCGCCTCGCCGGAAAGTTTGAGCAGGACACGGCGATAGGCGAGCTGGGACATGGGGGCCTCGGTGGTGGGTGGGCAAACGGCGGAATTGTACGGGATCGGGCCCCTTGGCCGCGGGATGCCGCCAAGGGTCGCCGGGAGTGCCCCCTGCCGCGGCGCACCACGTAGCTAGAGCAATCGCAACGTACGGGCAAGCGCCGTTTTGTCCGGAAAGCCACTTTGGGCTTTGCCGATGTTGTCGCCAAAACTTTCTGAATCCGCCTGTTATGGCTTGATTAAGACTATTTCACGTCGCGTGCATTGAAGCGCCGGGATGCCGAAAGTCATATTCGGCTCGCCTTCGGGGGGAAGGCACACCCATCACTTAGGGGATCCAAAACGTGGCAAGAACAACGATGAATCGTGCGCTGCGACGCAGCGCGCTGACGGTAGCGCTTGGCCTTTGTTTTGCGAGTAACGTCCACGCCCAGTCGAATACGGCCGGCGCCGTCTTCGGCCAAGCGCAGGCGGGCGACACCGTGCTGGTCGAGAATCCGTCGACCGGTTTCAAACGCGAGATCCGCGTCGGCAGCGATGGCTCGTATCGCGCGTCCGCACTGCCGACCGGCAACTATCGCGTCACCCTGCAACGCGCCGACGGCACCACCTCGACGCGCGAGAACGTCACCGTCAACGTCGGTACCGGTACGTCGGTGAATTTCGCCGCAGCCGCTGCCAGCGGCGCGACGACGCTGGACGCGGTGCAGGTCACCGCGATGGCGATGGTCAACCCCATCGACGTCTCGTCGGTGGAATCGACCACGATCCTCACCGCAGAGCAGATCGCGAAGATCCCGGTGCCGCGTGACGTCACCAGCGTCGCGCTGCTGGCGCCGGGCACGGTGAAGGGCGATGCGGCCTTCGGCAACCTCGCCTCGTTCGGCGGTGCGTCGGTGGCAGAGAACGCCTACTTCGTCAACGGCTTCAACATCACCAACTCGTTCAAGGGCCTGAACTTCGCCAACATCCCGTTCGAGGCGATCGGCGAGCAGCAGATCAAGACCGGCGGCTACGGCGCCGAGTTCGGCCGCGCGCTGGGCGGCGTGGTCAACCTGATCACCAAGCGCGGCACCAACGAGTTCCACGCGGGCGGCAACATCTTCTACACGCCCGAAAGCCTGCGCGGGGACGGCAAGAGCCGCTATTCGCCCAGCGGCCTGCTCGTGGAAGACAACTCGCGCGACAAGCTCGGCGACGAGACCATCGCGTCGGTGTGGGCCAGCGGCGCGCTGGTGAAGGACACGCTGTTCGGCTACGCGCTGGTGCAGTACGGCCGGGAAAGCGGCATCCGCAACTTCGGCGACAACATCAGCGTCGCCAACGACAGCGAAACCGCGAAGAACCCGAACTGGCTCGTCAAGCTGGACTGGAACATCAACGACGCCAACCTGCTGGAATTCACCGGCTTCTCCGACAAGAAGGAAAGCGAGCGCGACGTCTTCTCCAATCCGCAGGGCCAGAGCGTCCGCCAGAACTACCTGGGCACGGTGCACGACGAGAACGGCGGCGAAAACTACGTCCTGAAGTACACGGGCTATTTCACCGACACCTTCACGCTGAGCGCGCTCTACGGCACCGGCGAGTACAAGCGCAACAACTACGCGGTGAACGCCGCCGGCCAGCGCCTGGTCTACGACGGCAACGTCAGCCCCGACAACGCCACCGGCATCGTCGGCGCGCAGGGTTGCCCGCTGGTGACCGATGGCCGTCCAGATGCGGTCGCCGGCCTCATCCCGGCGTACACCAGCTCGTGCGCGTTCCTGACCGGCGCAGACACCACCGCGCACAACCTCGGCCTGCAGGACGCACGCGACAAGCGCGAGCAGTTCCGCATCGATGCCGAATGGCAGCTGGGCGCACACCTGCTGCGTTTCGGCTACGACACCGACACGTTCAAGTCGCGCGACGGCGAGGCGAGCGAGGGCGGCGCCGCATGGCGTTACGTGGTCCGCCGCGACGAGGAGATGGTGCGTCGCCGCGTCTTCCAGACCGGCGCGAACGTCGAGGTCGATTCGCGTGCGTTCTACGTCGAGGACAACTGGAGCATCACCGACAACTTCATCGCCTACGTCGGCCTGCGCTGGGACAGCTTCGAGAACAAGAACGGCGAAGGCCAGACCTACGTCAAGCAGGACAACCAGTTCGGTCCGCGCCTGGGCTTCTCGTGGGACGTCAACGGCGATTCGACGTTCAAGATCTTCGGTAACGCCGGTCGCTACGCGTTGCCGATCGCCTCGAACGTGGCCATTCGCGGTTCAAGCCCGTCGCTGTACAGCCAGGAATACCTGTATTACGACGGCGTCGATCCGGTCACCGGCGCACCGATCAACCCGCACGCCACGGGCGATGCGCGCGACGCGCTGTCCTACCTCAACAACGAGTTCGGCACCGGCAAGGATCCGCGCACGGTGACGTCCAGGAACCTCGATCCGCAGTACCAGGACGAGTACATCCTCGGCTTTCAGGCGGCGATCACGGACAACTTCTCCGGCGGCGTTCGCGCGATCTACCGCGACCTCAAGCGCGGCATCGACGACCAGTGCGATTACCGCATCCTGGCCGAGTGGGCCGACGAGAACGGGTACGCCATCGACTCGTACAACCCGGCGTTCGCGTTCTGCCACATCTACAACCCCGGCAGCGACCTGGACATCCAGATCGACATCGACGCCGACGGCACGCTGGAAGACGTGTACATCCCGGCCGACCGCATCGGTCCGAAGGCCAAGCGCACCTACCAGGCGCTGGAGTTTTTCGCCGAGGGCCAGCTGACCGACAGGTTCTTCCTGCAGGGTTCGTACACCTGGGCGAAGAACAAGGGCAACGCCGAAGGTGGCGTGAAGTCCGACATCGGCCAGGACGACACCGGCGTGACGCAGGACTTCGACTATCCGGAGCTGATGATCGGTTCGGAAGGCTACCTGCCCAACGACCGTCGCCACACGCTGAAGCTGTTCGGCAACTACGAGTTCAACGACCAGTGGTCGGCCGGCGCGAACTTCCTCTACCAGAGCGGGCGCCCGGTCAACTGCTTCGGCGTGAATCCGGTGGATGACGACATCGGTTACGGCAACAGCTACTTCTACTGCGACGGCGCGGTGGTGCCGCGTGGTACGGCCGGCCGTACGTCCGACATCTACAACCTGGACCTCAACGTGGCGTATCGCCCGTCCTTCGCCGAAGGACGATTGGCGCTGAAGGTGGACGTGTTCAACGTCTTCAACCGCCAGGATGCGCTGGCGGTGGACGAGTCCGGCGAGGACAGCACCGGCAACTCGCTGCGCGACATCACCTACCTGACGCCGACCGTGTACCAGGCGCCGCGTGCGGTGCGTTTCATGGTGCAGTACAACTGGTAACCCGCAGTGCGCCGCGCCCGCCTCGTGCACACGCACGGGGCGGACGCGGCTTTTTTTGAGCGAGATGAGCCAGAACATCGATTCCCTGCTGGAACGCGCCGAGCGGATGGCCGCGCAGCGCGACTTCGCCCAGGCGCGGCACGCGCTGCACGCCGCGCAGACGCTCGCGCCCGACGATGCGCGCGCGTCGTTGCAGTTGTCGTACGTCGAATCGCTCGATGGCCATTACCGCGCCGCACGCGAGGCCGCGATGCGCGCGCACGCGCTCAAGCCACGGAACGAGGCGTCGCTGCAGGAACTCGTGCGCCGGCTGCGCACGTTCAACGAAGCCGGCGCGATCCGCGACATCCTCCAGCGCCTGCCACCGCTGCGCGAGGTGGGCATTCCGCTGCTGCTGACCATGGCCGCGCAGTTGAGTTACCTCAACCGCCAGGAAGAAGCGCTCGCGCTGCTGGACGAAGCCAGGCGTGGCGATCCCGATTACCCGCCGACGCTGGTGTCGCGCGGGCAGGTGCTCACCTACCTGGGTCGTTTCGACGAGGCCGAAGCCGATCTGATGCGCTGCGTGCGACGCGCGCCGGAACTCGCCTCGGCATGGTGGGCGCTGTCCCGCCTGCGCAGGCAGACGCCGGAGTCGAACCACGTCGACGCGATCCGCGCGCAACTGGCGCGCCCGGGCCGTCGCGCGGACGAGGTCGCGCTGCTCGCGTTCGCGCTGCACAAGGAATACGACGACCTCGGCGACGCCGCCGCGGCCTGGCAGGCGCTGGAGCTGGGCTGCCGCGCCAAGCGCTCGACGTTGCGCTACTCGGCGTCGGAAACCGCTGCGCTGGTGGACGCGCTCATTGCCGCGCCGACCTCGCCGGCGTCGCATTCCGTTTCTGCCGACGACGCCACGCCGATCTTCATCGTCGGCATGCACCGTTCGGGCACGACGCTGCTCGAACAGCTGCTCGCGGCGCATCCGGCTGTCGCCGCGCTGGGCGAGCTGTACGACTTCACTTCGCGCATGCGCGAAGCCACCGATCGGCATTGCCGCGGCGTGATCGACACGGCCGTCGTGCAGCGTGCGCGCGACGTCGATTTCACCGGGGTCGGGCGTGGTTACCTCGACGGGGTCGCCTGGCGACTCGACGGCGCGACCGCGTTCATCGACAAGCTGCCGACCAACTTCTTCCACATCGGCCATATCTGCCGCGCGCTGCCCAACGCGAAGATCCTCCACATGCGGCGGGACCCGATGGAGACGTGTTTCTCCAACCTGCGCGAGCTGTTCTCCGACGCGAACCCGCATTCCTACGGGCAGCACGAACTGGCCGACTACCACGCGCAGTACCAGCGCCTGATGGCGCACTGGCAGGCGCGCTTCCCCGGGCGCGTGCTCGACGTCGACTACGCGGCCCTGACCGCCGACCCCGAGCCGGTGATGCGCCAAGTCGCCGCCTTCTGCGGGTTGGACTTCATGCCGGCCATGCTCGACCCGCGTGGCGAAGGCCGCGGCGTCGCCACGGCCAGCGCCGTGCAGGTTCGTGAAGGCGTGCTCAGCCGCGCGGAACCCAAATGGCGCCGCTATTCCCGATGGCTTGAGCCAATGAGAACCGCGTTGCAGAGCTGAACGGACGCGGCCGTGGGCGGTGGGGTAGGGGCGGCAGCCTGCGTTGATCTGGCATGGACGGACGCGCGCACCACGCACTCATGACGGATCCGGATGCCTTGACGGCGGCCGAGGCCTCCGCATGGGCGGCGCGCGCATGCTACAAATTCGCCTTGAGCGAAGTGCTGTCCGGTGATGAGGGCCTGCTTTCCGACGTGGAAGCGGGCTGGAAGTGGGGCGATCCGGACCGCGCCGAACCCGTCCCCGCTGGAGCCGCCGGTCCCTACCATGCGTTCGAATCGTTCTCGGCCTTCGGGCTGGCCCTGCCGCACGGCAAGGCGATCGGCATGACCCCGTCGGGCGCGATGCGATCCAGCCAGGACGAGGACGCCCACGCCGCGACAGGCGCGGGTGGGGACGGCTTCGACCAGTTCCTGCGCGAACACCGTCCGATGCTGGTCGCGTGGCTGAGCCGCCGCATCGGCGACGACGACGCCCAGGACGTCGCGCAGGAAGCGCTGGTGCGCCTCATGCGCTACCGCGCGCAGCCGGTCGAACAGCTGCGCCCGCTGATGTACCGCATCGCCATCAACGTGATCCACGACCGCGGTCGCCGCGATTCGACGCGGCAGGTCTTTGCGCACGTGAGCCTGGACCAGGATTTCGTCGGCCTGCCGTCGCTGGAACCCACCCACGAGACGCGCATCGGGCACGAACAGGAACTGGCGCTGGTGCGCGCGGCGATCCTGCAACTGCCGGAGCGCTGCCGGCAGGTGTACCTGCTCAACCGCATCGATGGCCTCAGTTACAGCCAGATCGCGCAGCACTGCGGGATCTCGGTGAAGGCCGTCGAGAAGCACATCGGAAAGGCGCTGTCGCTGCTGCGTACGAAGCTGCGCAGCGAAGGCGCCGATCGCGAGGAACGCACATGAACACACGGACGTGGCAGCCGGCCGACGGCGAGGCCGAAGCGTGGATGGCGCGCCTGATGGCGCCCGACTGCACGCCGGCCGACCGGGCGGCCTTCGAGGACTGGCTGGCGCAGTCGCCGCGAAACATCGAAGCGTGGCTGGAAATGGAGCGCGTGCAGGCGCTGTCGGCGCAACTGCGCTCCGACGAGATGCTGCGCGCGACCACGCGCGCCATCCGTCGCACGCCCGCACGCCCGTTCAACGCGTGGCTGCCGGCCGCCGCTGCCGCGGTGCTGGTGGTCGCCGTGGCGGCGATCTGGTGGCGCTACGAGCCGGAAACCGCCGCGACTTCGCACCGCTACGCCACCACGACGGGCCAGCAGAGCGAAGTGACGCTCGCCGACGGCACCGTCGTACTGCTCGACACCGGCACGCAGCTGACGGCCACGTTCGATTCGCGCGAACGCGTCGTCGAACTCGAACGCGGCCGTGCGCAGTTCGTCGTCGGCGTCGATGCGCAGCGGCCGTTCCTGGTGAAGGCCGGCCCGAGCGTCGTGCGCGACGTCGGCACGACCTTCCAGGTCGCTCGGCGCGAGGGCGCGGTGGACGTAGGGCTGCTCGAAGGCCGCGTCGATGTAAGCACGACGGGCGACCGCGCCGTCGCGCGCCTGGCGCCTGGCGAGGCGGTGAGCGTGGATGCCGCTGGCCGCATCGGTCCGAAGGCGCCGCTGGACGTGGCGAGCGCGCGCGCCTGGCCGCAGGGCGACCTGGTGTTCAAGCAGCGCCGCCTGGACGAACTGCTGGCGGAGATGAACAAGTATTCGAAGCAGCAGGTGCGGCTGGCCGATCCGGCACTCGGCGGGCTGACGGTGAGTGGCGTCTTCCACGCCGGCGACCAGGATGCCCTGGTGGCGGTGCTGGAGCGCGGCTGGTCGCTGCGTGCCGAACGTCGCGGAGCGGACGAGATCGTGCTGCATCGTCGCGACAACTGACGCGTACGACGCTCCCGCCGGTAGCGGTCAAGCGAACGGCGGCATTGCGCGCACACCGGATCGTTAAACAAACGTTGCGCGGCGAAGCCGCGCTCTCGTATCGTGTGAGCAACTTTCACGTTGACTCGCGCAATCGCCAATGGCCAGGAAGTTCCGACTCGCCCTCGCCATTGCCGGAGCCCTTTCGATGGCCTGCGCGGCGGCGCCGGTGTGCGCCGCGGAGTCGACGTCGCCCGCGTCCGTACGCTTCGTCATTCCGGCGGGCAGCCTCGACCACGCATTGCAGACGCTCGCCACGCAGGGCCGCGTGCAGTTGATGTACGCGCCCGCGCTGGTCGGCGAACGCCGCTCGTCCGGCCTGCAGGCCGACCTGCCGGCGGCGCGCGCACTCGACGTGCTGTTGCAGGGCAGCGATCTGCACGCCGTACAGGTCACGCCGAACACGTTCCTGATCGAACGCGCCCCGACGCCTGAGGTTGCGGCCCCGGTGCCCGCGCCAGTGCGCGAGCCGGTCGAACTGGCGACGGTGGAAGTGACCGGCACGCACATTCCGCGCGCGTCGATCGACGTCGTCACGCCCGCGCCGCTCACGCGCATCAGCCGCGCGCAGATCGAGGCGAGCGGCTACCAGACGGTGTTCGAGCTGCTGAGCTACCAGCCCGGCATGATCAGCCACCATCCGGTTGACGTGGCGACCGACGGCAGCTTCAACTCGCAGCAGCCCTTCGCCGCCGCGGCGACGACGAGCCTCTACGGCCTGGGTCCGCGGGCGACACTGATCCTGATCGACGGACGTCGCGTAGCGAACTACGGCCTTGCGTCGGCCGACCTCGGCGGCCTGACCGACCTCAACGGCATTCCGCTCACGATGGTCGACCGCATCGAAGTGATGCGCGGCGGTGCCTCGGCCATCTACGGCGCCGATGCCATGGCCGGCGTCATCAACATCATCCTGAAGAAGGAACAGCAGGGTGGCGAAGTCACCGCGCGCTATGGCCTGTCCGAGCGCGGCGATGCCGAGCAGCGACGCCTGTCGCTGAGCTATGGCGAAGGAACAAAGCGCGGCGGCAACTTCTTCCTCGGTGCCGATTACTTCCACCGCGAGGCCCTGGAGGGCGATGCGCGCTCGTGGCGCACCGCCGACCTGAGTCGCCATGGCCTGGCCGACCGGCGCATTCCGCTGGGCTATTTCAGCCTGTTCGACCTGGAAATCATCCAGCCCGCGTGCCCGGACGATGTACGCGCCGCGAACGGCGGCTGCTTTCTCGACGTGCCGCGTTACCTGACGCTGCAGCCGGAACTGGAAAGCGGAGCGGTCTACACGCGCCTGCGCCAGCCGCTCGGCGACACGCTGGAGTTCGACGGCTCGCTTCGCCTGGGACAGGTGCGCCAGAGTCTGCAGGCGGCGCCGCTGCACGGCGCGATCCCGATGCCGGATGGACATCCGGACAACCTGTTTCCCGATATTCCCACGCAGCTGGACTACGCCTTCTTCGACGTTGGCCCGATCCGCAGTCGCAGCGAGTCGCGCACGGTCGACCTCGACCTGGGGCTGTCGGGCTTGTGGCGCGACTGGGAGTGGCGCGCGGGCGCGTCGCACCATCAAAGCCGTGTCGACAACCAGATCGACGGGCTGATCAGCAACGCTGCGCTGTCGCAGGCGCTGGTCGACTACAGCTACCGCTTCAATTCGCCCGACAACCCGCCCGACGTGCTGCGCGCGCTGTCGCCGCGGGTGGAAGTGGAAGGGGAGGCGCGCTTCGACCAGTTCACCTTCGCGGTGAATGGCTCGTGGTTCTCGCTGCCTGGCGGCGAGGCGCAGACCGCGCTCGGCGTGGAATGGATGCGCGATGCGCTGCGCAACGAACCCGACCAGCGCATGCTCGACGGTGACGTCGCGCTCGGCGCGCAGAAAAGCCGGCTCGACGACAGCCAGACCAGTTCGGCGTTCTATGCCGAGATGAGCCTGCCGGTCGCGACGTGGCTGCACGCCGACCTCGCATGGCGCATCGACAGCCGCCAGGGCTACGGCAGCGAAACCTCGCCGATGTTCGGGCTGAAGTGGATGCCGATGGAGACGCTCACCGTGCGCGCGACGTCGGCGACCGGGTATCGCGCGCCATCGCTGTTCGAACTGCGCCGGCCGAGCATCGCCGGCGGCACGTTCGAAGTCGTCGAAGCGACGCCGGCGATGGCGCCCTGCGCGATTCCGACGAACTTCATGGGCGTGGACTACTGCATCGTCACGCACGGGGCGATCGAGAATCCGGACCTCGCGCCGGAGACCTCCCGCAGCCAGACGCTGGGCCTGGTGTGGGCGCCGACGCAGGCGTTCGACGTGAGCCTGGACCGCTTCCGCATCCGTCGTCGCAACGAAATCGTGACGACCGATGCGTTGTCGGATCCGGAAGCGTTCCCGCTGTCGCACGAACGCAACGAGCAGGGGCAACTCGTCGCGATCAACGACTACTTCACCAACGTCGGCCGCACGCAGGTCGACGGCTGGGAACTGCAATCGGAGTACCGCCTCGACACGACATCGGCCGGGCGCTTCACCTTCCGGCTCGCGGCAAGCTACCTCGAATCGCTGACGCGACAGGCGAGCCCGGACGCACCGGAACTCGATTACGCCGGACACGGTTCGCCGAAGCGTTCGGTGCTGGCGGGAGCGGAGTGGATGTTCGGCGACTGGATCACGACGCTCAACGTGCACCAGCTCGGTCCGGTGGAGATCGCATCGCCCGCGGGCAAGTGCCCGACGCTCAACACGCAGGCGGGGCGTTGCCGCACGCCGTCGTCGACCACGGCCGACCTGTATCTCGCGTACACCGGGTTCGACAACTGGCGGTTGTCGCTGAACATCGACAACCTCACCGATCGCGAGCCGCGCAACTACGATCCGGCGAAGGGCGGTTACGACATCGCCTACGACGACCCGCGCGGTCGTTATTACCTGGTGAGCGCGGCTTACCGGTTCTGACATGACGGCTTGAGGCGCGTTTGTCGCTGCTGGCGACAACGCTCGCCTGGCTCAGCGGCAATCCGGCCGTAGCTGGCACTCGCACACACTCGAGCGCACTTCACCGTCATTCCCGCGAAGGCGGAAATCCACGACTTTCCACGCTCTCACTACACGGTCAAGGCGTCTGGTGGTTCCCGTCACGGGGGCGCACGCGGGAAAGCATGGAACGTCCCTGGATTCCCGCCTTCGCGGGAATGACGAGCAGGAGCGGGGAACCTGCGGCGCTAGAACCATCGCCTGCCGCGTCCCCACGTCGCATTCAGCCGGCGACCTCAAAAAATGTCGGAACGGGGTAGGGGGGATGCAATCGGCGCGCGTTATGGAGAACGAAGAGAAATCAGGACGACGGATACGGATGTCTCCGCGCCACGGATGGCGCACTTCTTCGGCGGTCCATCTTGGGCGGCCACGACTCATGCGTACCAGGAGGGTGCGTACTGGCGGGAACCACGGGACTCGCCACCGGATCGAAGCGGACCCTGCCGCCTAGATCCCTTCTGGAGAGGCCCCGGACGGCTTCTCCAGACCTTCCCCCGGCGGCGCCGCCTCTCCCCCGCGCCGCAGCAAACGGAAAAGGCCGCGATCGCTCGCGGCCTTTTCTCTGTCCGAAGGAACGGAAGGCTTACGCCAGGCCGGCCTGCTTCATGACTTCGGCGGCGTAGTCTTCCACCACCTTTTCGATGCCTTCGCCCACGGCCAGGCGCTGCATGCTGACCACTTCGGCACCGGCGGCCTTCAGGACCTGCTCGACGGTCTGGTTGGTGTCCAGCACGTACGGCTGGCCGTACAGCGTGACCTCGTTGACGATCTTGGCGATCTTGCCGCTGATGATCTTCTCGAGGATATCGGCCGGCTTGGCCTTGTCCTTGTCGGACATCTTGGCCAGCTCGATTTCCTTTTCCTTCGCGACGAAGTCGGCCGGGACGTCCGACGCCTTGATGTGCGGCGGGTTCATCGCGGCGACGTGCATCGCCAGGCCACGGGCCAGGTCGGCATCGCCGCCCTTGACCTCGACCAGCACGCCGATCTTGCCGCCGTGCACGTAGGCCGCGACGTTGTTGTTGCCGTCGACCAGCGCGATGCGACGCACCTGGATGTTCTCGCCGAGCTTGGCGATCGCGGCGGCGCGGGCTTCCTCGACCGTCTCGCCCGAAGCGAGCTTGGCGGCCTTGACGCCTTCGACGTTCGTGGCGCCGGAGGTCAGCGCGGCGTTGGCGACCGCGTTGGCGAAGGCGAGGAAGTTCTCGTCCTTGGCGACGAAGTCGGTCTCGGAGTTGATCTCGACCAGCACGGCCTTGCCGCCGTTCTGGGCGACGGCGATGCGGCCTTCGGCAGCGACGCGGTCGGCCTTCTTGTCGGCCTTGGCCAGGCCCGACTTGCGCAGCCACTCGGCCGCGGCGTCGATGTCGCCGTTGTTCTCGGTGAGCGCCTTCTTGCACTCCATCATGCCGGCGCCGGTGCGCTCGCGCAGTTCCTTGACCAGGGAAGCGGTGATTTCTGCCATGGGGGTACCTCTGAATGGTGAAGGGCGGGCAGGACCCGCCTTTGCGATTTCGATACGTGGGCGGGATCGACCCACCGACGCGAAAACGTGGATGTGGCCGCGACGACAGCGTCGCGCGGCCACATGACGCGGTCCTTACTCGGCCGCTTCGGCCTTCTTGCCGGCAGCCTTCTTGGCCGGGGCGCGGCGCGGAGCCTTGCCTTCCTCGCCTTCGGCGGCTTCGGCGAAGTCTTCCTCGCGGACCGACGCGGCCTGCGGAGCGGCGGCCTTGCCTTCCAGCACGGCGTCGGCGGCGGCACGGGCGTACAGCTGCACGGCGCGGATGGCGTCGTCGTTGCCCGGGATGGCGTAGTCGACCAGGGCCGGATCGTAGTTGGTGTCGACGACGGCGATGACCGGGATGCCAAGCTTCTTGGCTTCCTTGATCGCGATGTCTTCGTGGCCGATGTCGATCACGAACAGCGCGTCGGGCAGGCGGTTCATGTCCTTGATGCCGCCCAGCGAGGCTTCCAGCTTGTCGCGCTCACGGCGCAGGCCCAGCACTTCGTGCTTGACCAGCTTCTGGAACGTGCCGTCGGTTTCGGCTGCTTCCAGCTCCTTCAGGCGCTGGACCGACTGCTTCACGGTGCGGAAGTTGGTCAGCGTGCCGCCCAGCCAACGCTGGTTCATGTACGGCATGCCGCAACGCTCGGCCTCTTCCTTGATCGCCTCGCGCGCGCTGCGCTTGGTGCCCAGGAACAGGATCATGCCGCGCTTCTGGGCGATGCCCGAGATGAAGTTCATCGCGTCGTTGAACAGCGGAACCGTCTTCTCGAGGTTGATGATGTGGATCTTGCCGCGGGCGCCGAAGATGTACGGGCCCATCTTCGGGTTCCAGTAACGGGTCTGGTGGCCGAAGTGGACGCCGGCTTCGAGCATCTGGCGCATGGTGATCTGGGGCATTGCTTGTAACTCCAGGCAGTGGAACCGGCCGCCAGCGTGAACAGAGCACGGTGTGATGGCGGTGCCGCCGGCAGGGCCGGGGGCAAGGGTTCCGGGGTTGGGCCTCCCCGCAGCGTTCGTGGCCGAACCAGGCGTCCTGGTGGACGTCCGGCACCCCGGCACGACGTGTGGCTGCGGGTGTGTATTCGCCTGCGTCCGGAGGGGTCCGGTGCGCTTTCGCCCTGGCGTGGGCGTCAGGATCGGCGCAAGGCCGGTCGCTGAGCCGCGGAAGTGTAGCCGCAACAGGCTGTTACGGCAACTTCGGGCAACCCGGAGAGCCTGAACGGACTGCGGATGGGCCATAATGGCGCCATGCCCATCACCATCAAGACCCCCGAAGAGATCGAGAAGATGCGCGTCGCCGGCCGCCTGGCCGCCGAGGTGCTCCAGGTCGTCGCGCCGCACGTAAAGGCGGGCGTGACCACCGAGGAACTGGACCGCATCTGCCACGATCACATCGTCAACGTGCAGAAGGCGATCCCGGCCAACGTCGGCTACAAGGGATTCCCCAAGACCGTCTGCACCTCGGTCAACAACGTCATCTGCCACGGCATCCCCAGCGACGCCAAGGTCCTGAAGGACGGCGACATCGTCAATATCGACGTCACCGTCATCAAGGACGGCTGGCACGGCGACACCAGCCGGATGTACGTCGTCGGCAGTCCGTCGGTCATGGCCCGGCGCCTGGTCGACGTGACCCGCGAGGCGATGTTCCGCGGCATCCGCACCGTCAAGCCCGGCGCGACCCTGGGCGACATCGGCGCGGCGATCCAGCAGTACGCCGAATCCGAGCGGTTCAGCGTCGTGCGCGAGTACTGCGGCCACGGCATTGGCAAGATCTACCACGAGGATCCGCAGGTCCTGCATTACGGCCGCAATGGCGAAGGCCTGGTGCTGAAGCCCGGCATGACCTTCACCATCGAGCCGATGATCAACGAGGGCACGCGCTACACCAAGCTGCTGCCCGACGGCTGGACCGTGGTGACCAAGGACCGCAAGTTGTCCGCGCAGTGGGAGCACACCGTCGCCGTGACCGAGGACGGTGTGGAAATCCTCACCCGCGTGCCGGGTGACGACAACGATCTATGAGCGAGCCTTCCGCCGTCGATGAACCCTCGGCGGCGCAGGGCAGTGCCGATCCGGCCGCGTCCATCCGCGCGGCCATCGCCACGGTAGACGCCGGCCTCGCCAAGGCCTTCGACGCCGACCCGAACGCCGACATCGACCGCCTGCTCGCCGCGCGCGCGGGTGCGATGGACGCGCAGGTGCGCGCGGCGTGGAATGCATGCATTCCCGCCGACGCGCCGCTGGCGCTGTTCGCCATCGGCGGCTACGGCCGGGCCGAACTGTTCCCGCAATCCGACGTCGACCTGCTGGTGCTGGCCGAACCGGACGCACAGGTCGCGCATGCCGACGCGTTGTCGCGCTTCGTCGCGCTGCTGTGGGACGGCGGCGTGCCAGTCGGCCACGCCGTGCGCTCGCCCGCGCAGTGCACCGAGGCGGCGGTCGATATCACCGTGCTTACCTCGATGCTGGAAGCACGCCCGCTGATCGCGCAGGTCGAACACCTGCATGCGTTGCAGGCGGCCATCGCGCCCAGCCTCGTCTGGCCGGCACGCGAGTTCTTCGCCGCCAAGCGCGAGGAACTGCGCCTGCGCCACGCGCGCTACGAAGACACCGCCGACAACCTCGAGCCCAACCTGAAGGAAGGCCCGGGCGGCCTGCGCGACGTGCAGACGCTGCGCTGGATGGCGCTGCGCATCGTCGGCACGGGCGACCTTGAATCGCTGGTGGCCATCGGCCAGTTCGGCGCGGACGAACTGTCCACGCTCGAACGCGAACGTCGCGCGCTCTCGCGCCTGCGCTTCGGCCTGCACCTGGTGGCCGGCAAGCGCGAGGAACGCCTGCGTTTCGATTACCAGAAGGTGCTCGCGCAGCGGCTGGGCCATGTCGACAACGCCGACAACCTTGCCGTCGAGCAGATGATGCAGGGCTTCTACCGCAGCGCCGCGCTGGTGCTGCGCATCGGTGAGCGCCTGCTGCAGCGGTTCGAGGAGCAGATCGAAGGCGAAAGCACGCCGATCGAGATCGACCACGCCTTCGAACTTCGCCGCGATTACCTCTGCGCGCGCGATCCGCACTGGCCGCGCGATGCCTACGACGTGTTCGCGCTGTTCGCCGTGTGGGCCTCGCACGATGCGGTACGCGGTCTGCATTCGCGAACGGCGCGCGCGTTGGCCGAATCGCTGTCGCGCGTGCCGGCGTTCCAGCAGGCCGAGCCCGCACTGCGCGAGCGTTTCATCGCGCTGCTGCGCGGCCCGCATCCGGTGCACGCGCTCGAGCGCATGGCACGCCTGGGCGTGCTCGGACGCTGGATTCCCGCGTTCGCGAAAGTCTCCGGCCGCATGCAGTTCGACCTGTTCCACGTATTCACGGTCGACCAGCACACGCTCGCCGTGCTGCGAAATCTCGCGCGTTTCGCGTCGGGCATCGCGGATGAGCGCTTCAGCATCGCGCACGAAGTCTGGCCGCGCCTGCGCAAGCCGGAACTGCTGCTGCTCGCCGGCCTGTTCCACGACATCGGCAAGGGCCGCGGCGGCGATCATTCCGAACTCGGTGCGGAGGATGCGCGCATCTTCTGCAGCACCATGGGCCTGTCGCAGGCCGACGGCGCGCTGGTCGAATGGCTCGTACGCCAGCATCTGCTGATGTCGGTGACCGCGCAGAAGCAGGACATCGCCGACCCCGACGTGATCCACCGCTTCGCCGGCAAGGTCGCCGACCGCGAACGCCTAGATCATCTGTACCTGCTGACGTGCGCCGACATCGCCGGCACGTCGCCGAAGCTGTGGAACGCGTGGAAGGACCGGCTGCTGGCCGACCTGTACACCGCCACACGCCTGGCGTTGCGTCGCGGACTCGAACACCCGGTCGCGGGCGACGAACGTGCGAACGAAACGCGTGATGCCGCGCGGGCGATGCTCGCGACGATGGGCGTTCGCGACGAGGAAGTCGACGCGCTGTACGCGCGCATGCCGGACATCGGCTTCCAGCGCGGCCGCCCCGACCAGATCGCGTGGCAGGCGGCGTCGCTGCGCGGCGTCGAAATCGGCGAGACGCGCGTGCGTGCGCGTGCGCTCGGCGAACACGCCGGTGCGCTGGAAGTCTTCGTGCACTCGCCCGACCGCGATGGCCTGTTCGCCGCGATCGTCGCCACGCTCGACCGCCTCGGCCTCGCGATCCAGCAGGCGCGCGTGCTCGATGGGCCCAACGGCATGGTGTTCGACAGCTTCGAAGTCGTGCCGATCGACCCGCGTTGCCCGCCGACGACGGACGAGGTCGAGGAGCGCCTCGGCACGGCGCTCGACGGCGACCTCGACCGCATCAGGCCCGCGCGTCGCGCGCAGCCGCGCCATCTGAAGCACTTCCGCATCGCGCCGCAGATCGGCTTCGACACGCTCGAAGGCGAGCAGGGCACGCGCACGATGCTGAGCCTGGTGTGCACCGACCGTCCGGGACTGCTCGCCGACGTGACGCACGCGATCCGCAGCCAGGGGCTGCGCGTGCACGATGCGCGCATCGCGACCTTCGGCGAGCGCGCCGAGGACGTGTTCCAGATCACCCATCCCCATCACGACGGGCGCGACGGCGCGCTCGACGAAACGCAACGGCAGGCGCTACGCCAGGCCTTGCTCGCCTGCCTCGAAGGAGACTGTTGAATGGCTGTGCAGAAGAAGACCGTCCGCAAGACCGCGCGCAAGAAGAAGGTGGTGCCGGCCGCGCCGGGCGTGGACGAGCTGAAGTTCATGATCGACAGCGCGTTCGAGCGCCGTGCGATGCTGACGCTGGACGAGATCGAAGGCTCGACGCGCCCGACGGTCGAACGCGTGATTTCGGGCCTGGAAACCGGCGAGTTCCGCGTCGCCGAGCCCGACGGCAAGGGTGGCTGGACCGTCAACGAGTGGCTGAAGAAGGCCGTGCTGCTGTACTTCCGCGTGAACGACATGCAGGTCGTCGATGGCGCGCCCGCGCCGTTCTGGGACAAGGTGCCGGCACGTTTCGAAGGCTTCGGCGAATCGGACTTCCGAAAGCTTGGCGCGCGCGTCGTGCCGGGCGCGATCGCGCGTCGCGGCGCGCACATCGGCAAGGACGTCGTGCTGATGCCGAGCTTCGTCAACATCGGCGCGCACGTCGGCGAAGGCACGATGGTCGATACCTGGGCGACGGTCGGTTCGTGCGCGCAGGTCGGCAAGCATTGCCATCTCTCCGGCGGCGCGGGCATCGGCGGCGTGCTGGAACCGCTGCAGGCCAGCCCGACGATCATCGAGGACCACTGCTTCATCGGCGCGCGTTCGGAAGTGGTGGAAGGCGTCGTCGTCGGCCACCACAGCGTGATCGGCATGGGCGTGTTCCTCGGCCAGAGCACGCGCATCTACAACCGCGCGACGGGCGAGGTTTCCTACGGCTACGTGCCGCCCTACAGCGTGGTCGTTTCCGGCCAGCTGCCGGCGAAGGACGGCTCGCATTCGCTGTATTGCGCGGTGATCGTGAAGCAGGTCGACGCGAAGACGCGCAGCAAGACGAGCATCAACGACCTGTTGCGCGGGCTGGCGGAGTAACGCCTTGACCACGCTCTACGGGCTCAACAACTGCGACACCTGCAAGAAGGCGCGCAAGTGGCTGGAACGCTTCGGCGTCGCGTATTCCTTCGTCGATTACCGCGACCAGCGCCAGGCGCCGGACACGCTGGTGGAGTGGAAGGACAAGCTCGGCGGCTGGGACGCGATGATCAACAAGTCGTCCACCACGTGGCGCACGCTGCCCGACAACCGCAGGACGCCGGGTTCGGACGCGGAATGGAAGCTGCTGCTGAAGGAATACCCGCAGCTGATCCGCCGCCCGCTGGTGGTCGCCGACGACGGCACCATCGCGCAGGGCTTCAGCGACAACGGGTTCAAGAAGCGCTTCGGAGTGGGTTCGCTTGGCTGATCTCGACGTGACCGAAGAAGGCGTCCTCGCGCTCACCTGCGACCTGATCGCGCGCGCTTCGGTGACGCCGGGCGATGCCGGCTGCCAGGCGCTCATCGCGCGTCGACTGAGCGCGGCCGGTTTCCGCTGCGAATCGCTGCGATTCGGCGATGTCGACAACCTGTGGGCGGTGCATGGTACCGACGGCCCGACGCTGGTTTTGCTCGGCCACACCGACGTCGTGCCGCCGGGCCCGCGCGAATCGTGGTGCAGCGATCCGTTCGCGCCCGAGATCCGCGACGGCGTGCTCTACGGACGCGGTGCGGCGGACATGAAGGGCAGCGTGGCGGCATTCGTCGTCGCGCTGGAGGATTTCGTCGCGGCGCATCCGGATCATTCCGGCCGCGTCGCGCTGCTGCTCACGTCCGACGAGGAAGGCGACGCCGTCGATGGCGTGCGTCAGGTCGCGGAGACCTTCCGCAAGCGCGGCGAACGCATCGACTGGTGCGTCACCGGCGAGCCCTCGTCGATGAAGACGCTGGGCGACCTCCTGCGAGTCGGGCGTCGCGGCACGCTGTCGGCGACGCTCAACGTGATCGGCGTGCAGGGGCACGTGGCGTACCCGGACAAGGCGCGCAACCCGATCCACCAGGCGATGCCGGCGCTGGCCGAACTCGCCGCGCGCCGCTGGGACGATGGCTTCGAAACTTTCCCGCCGACGAGCCTGCAGATCAGCAACATCCATTCGGGCACGGGTGCGAACAACGTGATCCCCGGCGAATTGCAGGCGCTGTTCAACCTGCGCTTCAACCCGAACTGGCGCGCCGAGCAGCTCGAACGCGAATGCGAGGACGTGCTGCGCCGCCACGGGCTGGAATACACGATCCGCTGGCATCGCGGCGGCGAACCGTTCTACACGCCGGAAGGCCCGCTCCGCGCTGCGGCGCGTTCGGTGCTGGGTCGCTATTGCGGCGGCGCGCCGGAGGAAAGCACCGGCGGCGGCACGTCGGACGCGCGCTTCATCGCGCCGCTGGGTGCGCAGTGCATCGAGATCGGGCCGGTGAATGCGAGCATCCACAAGGTCGACGAGAACGTATCCGTCGCCGACCTGCAGCGTCTGCCGGGGCTGTATCGCGAACTGATCGAGCGGATGCTGCTGGACTGACCGGGCGTGTCGGCGGTTAGCCCCTCTCCCATCGGGAGAGGGGTTGGGGTGAGGGGTAACGAAGGGGACGCATCGACTTGCCGGTAGGGCACCGCGCTGCGGTGTTGCTGACGTATCAACAAAGATCAAAGTGGATTCCAGCGTTCGCTGGAATGACGATGGTGTGGTTCACGGATGAGGCAGTGCCCGCGTGTGGTGGGGCTGGGTCCCGGCGTTCGCCGGGATGACGTTTCCTTCAGTGAGACGTCGACCACCAGCCTCGGATTCCGCCGAGGGTTACCGTTTCCCCGGCACCAACGTCATCGAATACTTCGCCTCGCCCGGCAGGAACGGTGTCGCGCGGCCGTGCACCCAGTCGTCGTGGCCCTTGCCCCAGAACGGCGACATCGGATGGCCGCTCTGGCCGCCGGGCATGTGGATGATGCCGTCGGCCTCGTGCCCCGGCGAGACGACCATGCGCTCTGACGCGCCGAAATCCGGGCCCTGCACGCGCGGCATGCCGCTGTCGCCGGGGAGCTCGTCGGCCGGCATGCACAACTGCGGCTTCAGGAAACCAGGCAGGGCGCGCGACAGCGGATGGCAGATGCGCGCCGTGTTGCGCTCGCCCCACGTGCGCTGCGCGATGGGGCCGTCCTTCGCCAGCTCGTCGCGCACTTCGCGCGCGGCGTCCTCGAACAACGCGTCCCACGACGCGAAGCGCCGCGGCAGCAGGTTCGCCGGACGCTGCGTGACGAGCGGCCATGCAACGCCTTCGAAGTGCGACAGGTTCGGCATCTCGAACGACTCGCCCAGCGCGGCGTGCGCCGGTGCGGTGAGGCCATCGAGCAGCCGGTCGTGCACGGCCAGTCGCCACGCGCGCACGACGCGATAGCTCGTCGAATCCGTGCTCGCGCGGCCCTGCCAGGTGGATGCGGCGCCGGCGAGTTCGTGCAGCGCGGGCGTCTTCGCCGCGCCATCGCGTTCGCGCAGCAGCGTCCACCAGCGTTGCAGGAACAACGCGCGATCGTCGAGCTGGATCGCAAGCAGGTCGCGTTCGGCGAAGCGGTCCTTCGCGAACAGGTCGTCGCGTATCTGCTTCGCGCGTGCGCCGTTGGCGTAGCCGCCATCGCCGACGCGCGCCAGCAGCGCGCCATCGACCACGCGCGAGTTCGCCGTCCACAGGCGTTGCACCGTGCCGATCGGCAGTGCCGTGCCGTGTGCGGTGGTGATCGGCCACGGCGCACAGGCGTCGGGTTCGATGACCTGCGTCGCATCGCAACCGGCGCCGCGCAGCGGCATCGGCCCGAGCAGGCGCCAGGTGATGCGGCCCTGCGAATCACCGATGGCGAGGTTCTGCGCGGGAATCGCCGTGCGGTCGGCCGCTGCCAGCGCGTCGTCCAGCGACCGCGCATGCAGGAAATCCGCAAGGCCGAGGTTCATCGAGCCGGGCTGGTGCGCGATCCAGCGCAGTGCGAGCGCGCTTCCGTCGGCTTCGCGATGGAGGATTGGGCCCCACGCGGTTTCATCTACCGGGAATTCGACGTCGTCGCTGCCGGCGACGCGAATGGTCTCGACGGTGCGCGTCGCGCCGGCGCACGCGTCCTTGGTGCAATCGGTCACGCGCTTCCAGTCGAGCCAGTCGCCATAGCTGTTGGTGAAGCCCCACGCGACGTGGCCGTTGCTGCCGACCACCAGCGCCGGCAGGCCGGGCAGGGTGAAGCCATTCGCGTCGACGCGGCCGCCTTCGGCGCGTGCGTCGGGGTAGCGCAGTCGCGCACGGAACCAGATGTTCGGCGCGCGCAGGCCCAGGTGCATGTCGTCGGCGACGATCGCGCGACCGTCGGCGGTGAGCTGGCCCGAGACGGCGAAGTTGTTGCTGCCGACGTCGGAACGCTCGGGCACGTCGGCCGGGCGCGGGCCTTCCTGCATCGGCAGCGAGCGCAGGTCGACGGTCGCGGCATCGGGCAGCGTCGCATCGCCACGCGGGCGTCCGGCAACCGGCGCGTCCCAGCTCGAGCCGTCGTGCGCGAGCAGCGCGTACAGCGCCGGCGGAAGGTGCGGGCGCAGGCGCCACATCGCCAGTTCGCGCTCGTTCTGCGCGTCCTGCAGGTCGAAGTACATCGCGTAGCCGGTGAGCGCCGAATCGGCGAGCGTCCACGGTTCGGGTTCGGCGCGCAGCAGCAGGTACGGCCACGGACGCACTTTCAGCGCGGTGCGTCCGGCGTTCACGCCGTCGACGTAGGCCTGCGCCATGTCGCGCTTGTCGCCGAGGATCGCGTCCATGTGCTGCGTCACGCGCGCGCGCATGCGATGCACGCGATGTTGCTTGTCCACGCCGATCGCGACCGGGCCGAAGAGCGCTGCCAGTTCGCCCGCGGCCGTGCGGCGCAACAGGTCCATTTCGAAATAGCGTTCCTGCGCGTGGACGTAGCCGAGCGCGCGCATCGCGTCGTTCTCGTTGGCGGCATCGACCGTTACCACGCCGTTGGCGTCGCGCTGCACCGTGACTGATGCCGACAGGCCGGGCAGGGCGAGTTCGCCGTCCAGGCGCGGCAGGCTGCCGCGCATCAGCCACCAGCCGAGCAGCGCCGCGGCCAGCAGCACCAGCACCAGCGCGACGAGCACGCGTCGGATCCACTTCCTCATGGGCCTGTCGCCTTTGAATTCCCCGGGGCGAGCTTATCCGATGAACGGCGGCGTCGGCGTGCGCCCGCCCCCTTGCAAGCGGCGCTCGCGTCCAGCAGGATCGGGCCATGTCTTCCGTCCAGGCCACCGCCTACATCGCCATCGCCGCCCTGCGCGGCGGCGCGCCCATGTCCGGCCTGAACAATAACAACCGCAATAACGCCAGCCTCCCGCGGGCCGGTGATTAGCGCGTTGCAACCGCACTAAGCACCCACGAAGCCCGCGCCGAAAAGCGCGGGTTTTTTGTTTCTGGCCCTTCGACATCCCTCCGCCCTCAAGGAAATCCCGCGATGTGTTCGATCCTCGGAATCTTCGGCCTCCAACCCGGCGACGACGTGCAGGCCCTGCGCCGGCGCGCGCTGGAACTCTCGCAACGCCAGCGCCATCGCGGCCCGGACTGGAGCGGCGTGCATCTGGACGACGGCGCGATCCTCGTCCACGAGCGCTTGGCCATCGTGGATCCGGCGGGCGGTTCGCAGCCGCTGCGCTCGGCCGATGGCGAGCTCGCGCTGGCCGTCAACGGCGAGATCTACAACCATCGCGAACTGGAGCAGTCGCTCGCGACGGGCTACGCGTTCCAGACCGGCTCGGACTGCGAGGTCATCAACGCGCTGTATCGCGAGCGCGATGACGTCGCGCAGTGGCTCAACGCGCTCAACGGCATCTTCGCGTTCGCGTTGTGGGACAGGGCGAAGGATCGCTTCGTCATCGCGCGCGACGCCATCGGCGTGTGCCCGCTGTATTGGGGGCACGATCGCGACGGCCGCCTGTGCGTTGCATCGGAGATGAAGGCGCTGGCCGATACGTGTGCCGACGTCGCGCAGTTCCCGCCGGGTCATTGCTACGACAGCGAAGTCGGCGAACTGGTGCGCTGGTACGAGCGTCCATGGCGCGAGCACGCCGCGACGCACGGTGTCGAGGTCTCGAAGAAGGAATTGCGCGAAGCCTTCGAACGCGCTGTGCATCGCCAGCTGATGAGCGACGTGCCGTACGGCGTGCTGCTGTCGGGTGGGCTGGATTCCTCGCTCGTGGCCGCGGTCGCCGCGCGGTTCGCGCGCAAGCGCATCGAGGACAACGATGCGACGGAGGCCTGGTGGCCGCGACTGCATTCCTTTGCGATCGGACTCGAAGGTTCCCCCGATCTCGCGGCTGCGGAAGTCGCGGCGAAGGCGCTCGGCACCGTGCACCACGGCTTCACCTACAGCTTCGAGGAAGGCCTCGACGCGCTGCCGGAAGTGATCCGCCACATCGAAACCTACGACGTCACGACGATCCGCGCGTCCACGCCGATGTTCCTGCTCGCGCGCCGCATCAAGGCGATGGGCGTGAAGATGGTGCTGTCGGGCGAGGGCAGCGACGAAGTGTTCGGCGGCTACCTGTATTTCCACAAGGCGCCGGATGCGCGCGAATTCCACGCCGAAACCGTGCGCAAGCTCGACGCGCTGTACAACTACGATTGCCTGCGCGCGAACAAGTCGATGATGGCGTGGGGCGTGGAGCCGCGCGTGCCGTTCCTCGACGTGGAGTTCCTCGACGTCGCGATGCGCATGGATGCCTCGCACAAGATGGTCAAGCCGGGGCCGAGCGGACGGCCGATCGAGAAGGCGATCCTCCGCGAGGCGTTCGAGGGTTACCTGCCCGACGAAATCCTGTGGCGGCAGAAGGAGCAGTTCAGCGACGGCGTCGGCTACGGGTGGATCGACGGCCTGAAGGCGCATGCGGAAGCGCAGGTCAGCGATCGCGTGTTTGCCGCCGCGGCCAGCCGCTTCCCGGTGAACCCGCCGCAGACGAAGGAGGCGTACCTGTACCGCCACATCTTCGAGCAGTTCTTCCCGGGCGTGGCCTGCGCGCAGACGGTGCCGGGCGGCAAATCGATCGCCTGTTCGTCGCCGGTGGCGATCGCGTGGGATGCGGCGTTCGCGAAGATGGCCGACCCGTCAGGCCGCGCGGTGGCGGGGGTGCACGAAGCGGCGTTGTGAAACCTCTGTCGCGACGAGTCGTGAATTCGGCTCGTCGCGAAAGTCAATGCGACTGATTCTGATTAGAACGCGGGCCGCTGCGATCGGGCACCCTATGCGCCTGGCAAGGAGGTTTCCCCCATGAAAGGCCATCCCGACGTCGTCGACTACCTCAAGGTGCTGCTGCGTGGCGAACTCGCCGCGCGCGACCAGTACTTCATCCATTCCCGTCGCTACGAGGACATGGGGCTGATGTCGCTCTACGAGCGCATCAACCACGAGATGCAGGAAGAGACCGAGCACGCCGATGCGCTGCTGCGTCGCATCCTGTTCCTGGAAGGCGATCCGGACATGCGGCCCGACGAGTTCATCGCCGGCTACACGGTCGAGGAAATGCTGCAGCGTGACCTCGAGGTCGAATACCGCGTGCGCGCGGCGCTGGCCGAGGGCATGGCGCTGTGCGAACGCGTTGGCGACTTCGTGAGTCGCGAGATCCTCCGCGTGCAACTGCAGGACACCGAGGAAGACCACGCGCACTGGCTCGAGCAGCAGCTTGGCCTGATCAAGCGCCTGGGCATCCAGAACTACCTGACGGCGCGCCTGGCGCAGAAGCCGTCGCAGGAATGAGGTTTTCGGGCCGGCGCGATGCCGGCCCGTCGCGTTGCGTCACTCGCGACGCAACAGGCGGTACACGACCGTGTCGAGCGCCGTGACGCCTTCGTCGATGAAGCGCTGTTGCGTCGACAGGATGTCGCGCCGCTCCAGCGTCTCCACGTGCCAGTCACGCGCATAAAGCGCGTGCACTTCGTCCTCGACCACGCTGAAGGGCGGGCCGGCCTTCTCGTGCTGCGGGTATTCCAGCGAGATCAACAGGCCGCGGCAGTGCGACGGAAGCCGCGCGTACAGCTCATGCACGTAACGCTGGCGAAGGTCCGCCGGCAGCGCGATCAAGGCCGCGCGGTCGAACACCGCGCCGCAGCCGGCCAGCGCCGCGTCGTCCAGGCCGAAGGCGTCGCCGCAGATCAGTTCGATGTCGCCGGCGCGGTAATGCGTGCCGTACTTCGATTCGCTCACTTCGGGCGTCACGCCGTGGCCTTCGAAGAACGCTTCGATGGCGATGCGCGACAACTCCACGCCCAGCACGCGGTAGCCCTGCGCGGCGAACCACGCCATGTCCAACGTCTTGCCCGCCAGCGGCACGAACACGCGCGTGCCGGGTGCGACGCCGAGCGACGGCCAATGCTTGAGCAGCAGCGGCGTCGGGGTGTCCTGATGGAAGCCGATCTGGTTGTCGGCCCAGCGCTGGTGCCAGAAGTCGTGGTGCATCGTTCGTCCTTGCGTTGTTGATCCGATGACACTGCCGCCGTCATCCCGGCGTTCGCCGGGATGACGCTTCGGAAGCGGTGACTTCGGCTGCGGCCTTACTCGACGCCCAACCCCTCGACCTTCTGCCACCCGCGCGGCAGCAGCCCGCCGCGAGTCGCGCGTGCACCGAGGTAGGTGTCCAGGTCCTTGAACGACAGCGACATCGTGCGCGCGCCGGACTTCACGACGAGCGTGCCGCCCGGCGCGACGACCGCGACGGCGACCACGCGTTCGGTGCCGAGCTTCGCCTTCGGAATGTCGATGAGCTTGTTGCCCTTGCCCTTGTCGAGTTCCGGCAGCTCGCCGACCGGGAACGCCAGCAGGTGGCCGACGTTGGTGACCACGGCGATGCGGTCCTGTTCGACGCTGCTTACCGGCGCCGGCTGCACGACCTTCGCGCCCGGCGTGAGCGAAAGCATCGCCTTGCCCGCCTTGTTGCGGCCGGTGAGGTTTTCGAAGCGGGTGACGAAACCGTAGCCGTGGCTCGACGCCAGCACGAAGCGGGTGTCGTTGTCGCCGCTGGCAAGCGCCTGGAACGACGCGCCCGGCGCGGGCGAGAAGCGACCCGTCAGCGGTTCGCCGTTGCCGCGCGCGGATGGCAGCGAATGCACGACGGTCGAATACGCGCGGCCGGTCGAATCGAGGAATGCAACCTGCTGCGTGCTGCGGCTCTTCGCCGAGGCCAGCAGTTCGTCGCCTTCGCGGTAGCTCAGCGAGGCGGCGTCGACGTCGTGGCCCTTCGCCGCGCGCACCCAGCCTTTCTCGCTGAGGACGACGGTCATCGGCTCGCTGGCGACCAGCTCGGTCTCGCTCAGCGCCTGCGCGGCACCGCGCGCGACCAGCGGCGAACGGCGTGCATCGCCGAACTTCTTCGCATCGGCGAGCAGTTCGTCCTTCACCAGCTTCTTCAGTTTCGCGCGGCTTTCCAGCGTGGCGATGATGCGCTCGCGCTCGGCCTTCAGCTCGTCTTCCTCGCCGCGGATTTTCATCTCTTCCAGGCGCGCCAGCTGGCGCAGCCTGGTTTCGAGGATGTAGTCGGTCTGCTCCTCGCTGAGCTTGAAGCGCTTCATCAGGACGGGCTTGGGCTCGTCCTCGGTGCGGATGATACGGATCACTTCGTCCAGGTTGAGGAACGCGACCAGCAAACCTTCCAACAGGTGCAGGCGGCGCTCGACCTTGTCGAGGCGGTGCTTGAGGCGGCGCGTCACCGTTTCGGTGCGGAACGCCAGCCATTCGGTCAGCAGCGCCTTCAGGCCCTTGACCTGCGGGCGGCCGTCGCGACCGATGATGTTGAAGTTGACGCGGAAGCTCTTTTCCAGGTCCGTCGTCGCGAACAGGTGGCCCATCAGCTGTTCGGCGTCGACGCGATTGCTGCGCGGCACGAGCACGATGCGCGTCGGGTTCGCATGGTCGGACTCGTCGCGGATGTCTTCCAGCCACGGCAGCTTCTTCGCGCGCATCTGCGTGGCGATCTGCTCGATCACCTTGCCGGGCGAGGTCTGGTAAGGCAGGGCGGTGATGACGAGGTTCGCGCCATCCTTCACATACACGGCGCGGGCGCGGACGCTGCCCAGGCCCGTCTCGTACATCTGCTGCAGGTCGGCCGCAGGCGTGATGATCTCCGCGGCGGTCGGGTAGTCCGGGCCGCGCACGTGCTCGCACAGGTCGCGCGTGGTGGCGTCGGGATCGTCGAGCAGGCGCACGCAGGCGCTGACGACTTCGTTGAGGTTGTGCGGCGGCACGTCGGTGGCCATGCCGACCGCGATGCCGGTGGTGCCGTTGAGCAGCAGGTGCGGCAGGCGCGCCGGCATCCACGAGGGCTCTTCCAGCGTGCCGTCGAAGTTGGGCGTCCAGTCGACCGTGCCCTGGCCGAGTTCGCCCAGCAGCACCTCGGCGATCGGCGTCAGCTTGGCTTCGGTGTAACGCATGGCGGCGAACGACTTGGGGTCGTCGGTCGAACCGAAGTTGCCCTGACCTTCGACCAGCGGATAGCGGTACGAGAACGGCTGGGCCATCAGCACCATCGCCTCATAGCAGGCGCTGTCGCCGTGCGGATGGTACTTGCCGATGACGTCGCCGACGGTGCGTGCGGACTTCTTCGGCTTGGAGGCCGCGTTCAGTCCCAGCTCGCTCATCGAATAAATGATGCGGCGCTGCACCGGCTTGAGCCCGTCGCCGAGGAACGGGAGGGCGCGGTCGAGCACCACGTACATCGAGTAATCGAGGTAGGCGCGCTCGGCGTATTCGCGCAGCGGGATCTGCTCGAAGCCGTGGAAAGCCGGTCGGACGGTGTCGTTCATTTAGACGATGCGGGCCTGGGTGTGTCGGGATGCGTCGATTTTAACGGCGCGTGCAAGCGGTGCGCGGCGCAAGCGGCGCGCCGCACGGTTCAGCGATGCAGCTCGCCGGCGGCTTCGGGCTGGTAGCGGATCGAAAGCACGCGCAGGCGGATCGTGCGGCCGCCAGGCAGGGGCCATTCGATGGCGTCGCCCACGTGCAGGCCGAGCAGGGCGCTGCCGACCGGCGCCAGGATCGACACCTTCTCGGCGCTGCCGTCGGCGTCGCGTGGGAACACCAGCGTCATCTCGCGCTCCTCGCCGCTGTTCTCGTCGAGGAAGCGGGCGGTCGAGTTCATCGTGATGACGTCCGGCGGCATTTGCGCGGGCTCGACGATCGTCGCGCGCTCGAGTTCGGCTTCGAGCGCGGTGGTATCGATGTTCTGCGCGGCGGGCGATTCGAGCAGCGACTCGATGCGTTCCACGTCCAGGCGCGACATCAGCAGCGGGGGATTGGGTTCGGACATTTCAAATCTCCAAAGCAATACGGGCGCCGCACCGGGTGCGCCGCCCGCAGAGGAAAATGTCCGGCGACCATAGCCCCGAGCGGTCCGGGCTTTCAAGCCGACAATGCCGGATCGGCGGGTTCGGACAGGTTCCAACGGGGGGCGCCGGGCGGGGCAGGATCGAAAGTGAAAATTTTCGTGACGAGGCGTTGACAAGGCGGCCATCGCACCGCAACATACGCGGCCTCGCTCGGCGAAACACCGACGCGATGCCCAGGTGGCGGAATTGGTAGACGCACTAGTTTCAGGTACTAGCGGGTAAAACCGTGGAGGTTCGAGTCCTCTCCTGGGCACCACATGATTCACGCTGAATGGCCTCCGGGCCCGGCACACGAAACCCGCGCACTGCGCGGGTTTTTTGTTTTCCGCGCCTGCTGGAGCGAAACGAACTGGTTCGCCATGGCCGTCGCGACGCACGACCGTTATGCGCAACGTGAAGTGCGCGTGCAGCGATCGCATTCGTCCACGACGCAAACCCACGATTTTGGGGCTTGTTGAAGTCGCAAACCCGCCAAGACGCCGCATTCATGCGGATGTGCGACCATGCGCGGCATGAAGAAAAAAGCCTCCGGCTCATCGAAATCCGGCTCGAAATCGGGCTCTCCCAAGTCAGGCTCCCGTAGCGGGAAGAACGCGTCCGGCAAGCCCGGCGCAGGCAAGGCCAAGTCGGCGAAGTCCGGCAAGTTCGCCGGCGCTTCCGGCGGCGGTCGCAAGGCGCCACCGGCGCGGCCGGGCTGGATGCCCGAACCGCTTCCTCCGGCGCATCGCGGTCGCGGCGGTGCCGGTTCGGGTTTCCACGATCCGTACGCTGCACGCGAAGCCGCGCGCTACGAGCAGCCCATTGCCAGTCGCGAAATGATCCTGCAATTGCTCGCGCAGGCCGACGGCCCGCTGTCCGCCGACGAGATCGCGCAGCGCCTGTCGCTGACTGAAGAGAGCCGCTTCGACGCGCTGGGCAAGCGCCTGGCCGCGATGGTGCGCGACGGGCAACTGCTGCGAAACCGCATGGGCGAATTCCTGCCGGCGCAGCAGCTGGACCTGATTCCCGGCGTCGTCATCGCCAATCCCGACGGATTCGGTTTCCTGCGCCCCGAGTCGGGCGGTGGCGACGATCTCTTCCTGCCGCCGATGGAAATGCGTAAGGCCATGCACGGCGACCGCGTTCTCGCGCGCGTCACCGGCGTGGATCGTCGCGGCCGTCGCGAAGGCGCGATCCTGCGCGTGCTCGAACGCCGCCTCAACCGGCTGATCGGCCGCTTCTGCCTGGAAGCCGGCATCAGCTACGTCGTGCCCGATGACCGCCGCATCCAGCGCAACGTGCAGGTGCCGCCGGACGAGCGCATGAACGCGCAGAACGGCCAGCTGGTCGTGGTCGAACTGATCGAGTCGCCCGACGAACACGGCCCGCAGCGCACGCCGATCGGGCGCGTGCTCGCGGTGCTGGGCGATCGCCTCACCGCGTCGCTCGCCGTGCAGGCGGCGATCCACGGGCACGAGATCCCGCACGAATTCCCGCAGGCCGTGCTCGACGAAGCCTCCCACGTGCCGCTCACCGTGCCCGAAGAAATCGCCGCACAGCGCGTGGACCTGCGCGAACTGCCGCTGGTGACCATCGACGGCGAGGACGCGAAGGACTTCGACGATGCGGTGTATTGCGAACCCAACCGCAACGGCTTCCGCCTGGTCGTCGCCATCGCCGATGTCTCGCATTACGTGCGCCCCGGCACGCCGCTCGACGACGAAGCGCAGAAGCGCGCCACGTCGGTGTATTTCCCCGGGTTCGTCGTGCCGATGCTGCCGGAGACGCTGTCCAACGGCATCTGTTCGCTCAATCCGAAGGTCGACCGCCTGTGCTTCGTCTGCGACATGCAGATCGATCGCGAAGGCGAGGTCACCCGATCGAAGTTCTTTGAGGCGGTGATGAACTCGCACGCGCGCCTGACCTACACGCAGGTGTGGAACGCCGTCGGCGAGGACGTGCGCGAGGAAGACAGGCAGGACGCCATCGAGCGCATCGGCTCGCTGCTGCCCAACGTGCAGCGCCTGCACCAGCTGTACCAGATCCTCGCCAAGGCCCGCGAACGCCGCGGCGCGATCGAGTTCGAATCCAGCGAAGTGCGCTTCGTGCTCGGTCCGAAGGGCGAGGTCGTGCAGGCAGGCATGCTCCAGCGCAACGACGCGCACAAGCTGATCGAGGAATGCATGATCGCCGCGAACGTGGAGGCGGCGAAGTACCTGATGGCCAGCCACGTGCCGTCGCCGTTCCGCATCCACGAGCGCCCGCCGGAGCAGAAGTACGCCGACCTGCTGGAGTTCCTGAAGGAGTTCAAGCTGCGCATGCCGCCGTGGAACCGCGTCGAACCGCGCGATTTCACCGCGCTGCTGAAGAAGATCCGCGAGCGTCCCGATGCCGCGCTGATCGAATCAGTGCTGCTGCGCAGCCAGTCGCTGGCGGTGTATTCGCCGGAGAACGTCGGCCATTTCGGCCTGGCGCTGGAGGCGTACACGCACTTCACCTCGCCGATCCGCCGCTATCCCGACCTGCTGGTGCATCGCGCGATCAAGTACGCGCTCACCGGCGGCAAGCCGGAAAAGTACCGCTATTCGCCCAGTGAAATGGCGGCGCTCACGCTGCAGTGTTCCGAGCGCGAACGTCGCGCCGACGAAGCCGAGCGCGAAGTCGACGAGCGTTACCGCGCCGCGTGGATGGAGCAGCACGTCGGCGGCGAATTCGATGGCGTCATCAGCGGCGTCACCAGCTTCGGGCTCTTCGTCGAGCTGGTGGAATCGAAGGTCACCGGCATGGTCCACGTCACGCAGCTGCCGCACGACTATTACCAGTTCGATCCGATCCGCAAGACGTTGTCGGGCGAACGCGCGGGACGGCAGTTCCGTCTCGGCGACCGCGTGCGCATCGTGGTGATGAAGGCGAGCGTCGAGGACCGGAAAATCGACTTCAAGCTCGTCGAGGACCGCGGCGTGAAGCCGCTGCCTCCGCGTGGGCTGCCGGCGAAGCGGGTGAAGCAGAAGTACTGACGCCTGCTTTTGCAGCCCGGGTGAGCGAAGGGCACCCGGGCTGCCGCTGAAAGGCAACAGCCCCTCGCATGGCCCCGC
Organism: Lysobacter soli; assembly: GCF_003382285.1. Taxonomy (GTDB): domain Bacteria; phylum Pseudomonadota; class Gammaproteobacteria; order Xanthomonadales; family Xanthomonadaceae; genus Lysobacter_J; species Lysobacter_J soli. The sequence goes on along the minus strand of NZ_QTJR01000001.1, from coordinate 525,273 downwards.
GCCCTGCGCCTTGCCTGATCGGGCGAAACCCGTTCAGAAAGGGCCGATCCGCGACCTGCCGCACAAAACACTGGACCTGTGCCCGCGCGCGCACGACGATAACGGCTTTCGGGCGCCTATTGCGCCCCGTTCCCTGGAATTCCCATGAGCCAGAAACAATGGATCGCCGGCATCAACGCCGTGTCGGCGGCGCTCGAACACGATGCCGAACACGTGCGCGAGGTGCTGATCGAGGCCGGCGCGAAGAACCCGCGCATCACCGAGATCGAGAGCAATGCGCGCCGCCTCGACATCGACGTGCGCCGCGTGGCGACGCAGGCGCTGGACGGCGTGGTCGGCAACCTGCGCCACCAGGGCGTGGTCGCGCGCTATGCGGCGGCGAAGACGTGGAACGAGAACGAGCTGGAAAGCCTCGTCGAAGGTGCCGAAGGCCGCGCACTGCTGTTGATCCTCGACGGCGTGCAGGACCCGCACAACCTCGGCGCATGCCTGCGCAGCGCGGCCGCGGCCGGCGCGACGGCGGTGATCATCCCGAAGGACAAGTCGGTGCAGGTCAATGCGACCGTCCGCAAGACCTCCGCCGGTGCGGCCGACAGCGTCGCCGTCATTCCGGTGACCAACCTGGCCCGCACGATGCGCGATCTGCAGAAGCTCGGCGTGTGGCTCTACGGCCTGGCCGGCGAAGCGGACACCTCGCTGTATGCGCTGGACCTGAAGGGGAACGTCGGGCTGGTGCTCGGCGGCGAGGCCGACGGCCTTCGCCGCCTCACGCGCGAGAACTGCGACCAACTGGTGCGCATTCCGATGCCCGGCGGCGACAGCGTCGAAAGCCTCAACGTGTCGGTGGCCGCCGGCGTGACGCTGTTCGAAGCGGTGCGCCAGCGGGGTTGAGCGTGGGCGAACGGGGCCGATAACGCCTGCGGGTACTGGATTCGGGGTCGCGATGGGGGCTACGCAAACACGGGGAGGGCGCCGCGGTTGGCGGCGATGGCTCGCCTTTTGCGCGTCGTGGCTCCCGGCCGTGGCGATGGCGTTCGCGTCGCCGTCGCCGGGCACGTCCTCGGCACTCGGACCACCGCCGCTGCGCGATTACGTGGTCGATGCATGGACCACGCGCAACGGCCTGCCGCACAACTCGCTGCGCGACATCGCGCAGACACCCGAAGGGCACCTGTGGTTCGCCACCTGGGAAGGCGCGGTCCGCTACAACGGCATCGATTTCACCGTGATCGGTCGCGGCACCACGCCGGCCCTTCGCGACAACGGCATCGGTGCGCTGTACGTCGACCCGGCGGGCCGGCTGTGGCTCAGCGACTCGCGCGGCAACCTCGGGCGACTGCAGCCCGACGGCCAGTGGCGTTTCTGGGAACGCACCGCCGACTGGCCGCAGGCGCTCATCCACGACATGGCGATGGACGATCGCGGCCGCCTGTGGCTGCTGTTCGAGAACCACGGCATGGGGCGCCTGGATCGCGACGATCGGTTCGAATACTTTCCGCCGCCGGCGGGGATTCCGCTGCCCGCGAGCTTCCCGCGCGTCGCCATCGATGCCGAGGAACGCATCTGGGTCGGCACGATGGACGGGCTGGTGATCCGCCAGCCAGACGGCCGCTGGGAGCGCGCACCGGCCCGCTGGAAGCTGCCGCCGGGGCTGGCCTGGCCGTATCGCGCCGCCGACGGCTCCATGTGGCTGGTGGCAGGTGACGGCGTCTACCGGCTGCTCGGCAAGGACGTGGCGCTGGTGAAGCAGGTGCCGGGCCTCGGTCATTTCACCGCGATGCTGCGCGACCGCAACGGCGACCTGTGGCTGGGCACCGAGAACCATGGCCTGGTGCGCATCGGCTCGCACGGCGTGGAGCGGCTGCCGGCCGGCGACGTGCTGCCGAACGGCCGCATCGCCAGCCTGCTGGAAGACGCCGAAGGCAACATCTGGATCGGCGCGAACGGCGGCCTGTTCCGCCTGCGCGAAACGCTCTTCAGCGCGATCACGCGACGTGGCGGCGTGTCGGGCGAATACGTCCGCGCGATCCTGGAAGACCGCGACGGCGACCTGTGGATCGGCGGCGGTGGCGGCCTCGACCGGTTGGGCGCCGACGGCCGCATCCACCACGTCGATATCGTCCATGCGGAAAGCGGCAGCGACGCCCCGTCAGTGCTGAGCATCGCGCAGGGCGCCGATGGCGACCTGTGGGTCGGCACCTATGCCGATGGCGTGTACCGCATGCGCGACGGCCGCCTGCAGCGTCGTTACGCGCAGGGCGAAGGCGTGCCGAGCGGGCACGTCCGCGCGATCGCCGTCGACGACGCGGGCGGGGTGTGGGCGGGCACACGACGCGGCGTGGTGAAGCTGGACGCGGACGGCGCGCACGCGCCCACGGCGGCGGGCCTGCCGCAGGGCCTCATCACGTCGCTGGCGAGCATCGACGGCGCGCTGTGGATCGGCTCGGTCGAAGGCGCGCACGTGCTGCGCGGCGACAAGGTCGAGCGCATCGACCTCAGCGCCAGCGGGGCGCGTTCGGTGTTCGGCTTCCGCAGCGTCCACGGCGACGTGTGGATCGCGACCGACCGCGGCCTGTACCGCTATCGCGACGGTCGGCTCGCGCGCGTCGGACTCGAACAGGGCCTGCCGGTCGACGCGGTATTCCAGTTCGTGCCCGATCGCGTCGGCAACGTCTGGGTGACCAGCAACCGCGGCGTGCTGCGCATCCGCAAGGACGCGCTCGATACCGCGGCCGACGGCAGCGCCACGCCGCTGCCAAACGAGCGCTACACCGAAGCCGACGGCCTGCCGAGCGCGCAGGCCAACGGCAGTTCGTCGCCGTCGGCGATCCTGCGTCGCGACGGGAGCGTGTGGATCGCCACCGCCGCGGGCGTTGCATCGGTGGATCCCGTGCGGCTGCAACGCTATGTCGATCGCCGCCCGCCGCCGACGGTGATCGAGCGCGTTGCACTCGACGGCCGCGACGTGCCGTTCGATTCGCGCGCCTCGCTCCCGGGCGGCAAGCGCATCGGCGTGTCGTACGTCGGCCTCAGTTACGTGATTTCCGATCGCATCCGCTATCGCACGCGGTTGATCGGCCTCGACCACGACTGGGTCGAACGCGATCGCCAGCGCACCGTCGAATACATGGGCCTGCCGCCGGGCGATTACGTGCTGCAGGTCGCCGCCGCGCATCCGGGCGGCCCATGGACCACCGACACGGCGACGTGGTCGTTCACGATCAAGCCGATGTGGTGGCAGCGTACCGACACGCGTGCCGCCGCCGCGTTGCTGTTGCTGCTGGTCCTGTGGGCGCTGTATCGCTACCTCGTGCATCGCTATCGCACCAAGAACGTTCGCCTCGCGCGGCTGGTCAACGAGCGCACGCGCGATCTGCAGGCCCAGGCCGAGCGCCTGCTCGCGGCCGATCGCGAGCGCGCGCAACTGCTCGAACGCGTGCGCAGGCAGGCCGTCGCGTACGAGCGACAGGCGCGCGAGGACGCACTCACCGGCCTGCCGAACCGCCGCCGTTTCGACGAGATCCTCAAGCGCGACATGGCCGTGGCGCAGCGCGCTGGCCATCCGTTGTGCCTGGCGTTGATCGACCTGGATCACTTCAAGCGCATCAACGACACGCACTCGCACGCCGTCGGCGACGCCGTGCTCCGCGAGGCGGCGCTGGTGTTCGCGGCCGGCAGCCGCGCGGCGGACCTGCTCGCACGGCTGGGCGGCGAGGAGTTCGCGCTGCTGTTGCCGGATACCTCGCTGGAGGAGGCGATCGCCATCTGCGAGCGCATGCAGCACGCCTTCGAGACGCACGCGTCGTGGGCGGGCGTCGACGGCCTGCGCGTCACCTTCAGCGTCGGCATCGCGCAGTGCCGCTTCGACGATACGCCCGCCCGCCTGCTCGAACGGGCGGATGCGGCGATGTACCGCGCGAAGAACCAGGGCCGCAACATCATCTGCGTGGACGCCAATCCGCCGGAAGCGCGGCTTTAATCGCGCACGCGCATGCGGCAACGCGCACGTGTAACCCGGCTGTAAACGCGTGCCGCCGCGTGAGGGCCGCGCGCGAAGCCCTGTGGAATAATCCCGATCCAGGAAGCGGGGACGACCCCGCCGCTCCATTCGCACCCGGGGACGGCCCCACCCGACTGGAGACTGTCATGCCCTGGATCATCCTCGTACTCGCCGGCCTGTTCGAAGTGGGCTGGGCGATCGGCCTCAAATACACCGACGGTTTCACGAAGCTTTGGCCGACCGTCGGCACCGTCGCCGCGATGGCGATCAGCCTCGGCCTGCTCGGCATCGCGATGAAGTCGTTGCCGGTGGGCACCGCCTATGCGATCTGGGTGGGTGTCGGCGCCGTCGGCACCGTGATCCTTGGCATCGTGCTGTTCAACGAGCCAGTCAATGCGCTGCGCCTGGTCAGCGTGGGACTGATCGTCGCCGGGCTGGTGGGGTTGAAGCTGGCTTCGCCGTAACCTCATCCCCATATTGCGCGGGGACGACGGCACGGATCAGAACGCCCGGCTGATCGTGAAGCTTCCGAACACCGGGGTTTCCTGTTGCCCGTCGAACTCGCGCGTGCCGTGGTAGCGCGCGAGCGCGAACTTCCACCGATTGAACATCACCGCCACGCCGTAGCCGACATTGGCCACGGCGTGGCGCTTGTCGACGCTGTGGCTGTCGCGGAAGGCGTTGCCGTCCAGCGTGATGTCCCACAGGACCCAGCGCGTGTCCATCGTCAGGAACAGGTGCGCGCCGGGCGTGTACTGGCTTTGCGGTTCGCGCGTCGGCGCGGTGTTCTCGCCGGCCGGACGCAGCGGCGTGCTGCCGAAATCGTCGGGCAGGTTGCGGCCGAAACGCAGCTCCGCACCCGCATTCGCGTACGTGGCGAGGTTGCCGAAGCTGCCGCCGTAGTGCGCGATCGCATCCCAGCCCCAGCCGCGCGCGCCGTCGTTCGGCGAGAACCGGCGCATGCGCTCATGCACGATGCGGAAAACCGGTTCGTTCTCCAACTGGTTGTCCCAGCCGCGGAATTTCTCGCTGCCGGTGATGCCGTGGACGGCGTCCTGTGCTTCCTGGCCCAGCGCCGCGGGGCCGACCACGCCGAACTGCAGCTGCGTCGTGCGCAAGGCATCGCCTTCGCGCGCGTTGTAGCCCAGCCCGACGAGCAGCGCGGCCGCGTACGGGCGGTCGTCCTCGATCAGATCGGCGCGGCTGAAATCGGTCGGCGTGAAAATGCCCTGCGAGAACGTCGCGATCATGTTCTGCTGCTCGAACGTCTCCGGTTGCAGCGCTTCCAGATGGCGATTCACCCAGCGGGCGAGGCGAGGGATGCATGGATCGTCGGTGTAGTCGCGCAGGTTCGGCGACACCAGCGTGAGCTGCACGCCGTTGCTGTAGCCCTGGTCCTGCCCACCGAGCAGGTCGTTGTCGACGCGCAGGTTGACGATCGGCGGCAGCCGGGTGGGGCCGCTGGTGCAATCGGCGCGGCCGCTCGCGTGCGCGGCGCTTGCGAAGGCGGACAGCAGGAAGGCCGGCAACAGCCATCCGGAACGGTTCATGGGGGCATCCAGGCTGGCGACGGCCCGTGCGGTCGTGGACACGCGACAGGCCGTCGGAAAGGAGCGGAAGGATCGCATCGACGCGCGTGTGGCCGCGATGCGCCGGCTGCGATGGAGCATTCCAGCAGCGCTTCTTTAAAACGGTTTTAAGCGCCGATCAGACCGACGCTTGCCGGTGCCGTGCGACAGCGGAAGGAGATTGTCGACATCTGCGCGCACGGCGGGAACACCCCGGCGCGTCCACAGCGCGTTGCATCGAACGGGACAATGCGGCGATCCGGCCGGACCGCGCGGCCGCTATCGGACGGCAGCGCCCTTCGAAACGATGCGCGCCGGATTGCCCGCCACCGTCGCGCCCGCCGGCACGTCGCGCGTGACCACGCTGCCCGCGCCGATCAGCGCGTCGTCGCCGATGGTCACGCCGGGCAGCACGATCGCGCCGCCGCCGATCCACACGTTGCGGCCGATGCGCACGGGCTTGCCGAATTCCCAGCCTTCGCGGCGCTGCGAAGGATCGCGCGGGTGGTCGGCCGTGTAGATCTGCACCGCGGGACCGATCTGCGTGCCGTCGCCGATCTCCACGCGCACCACGTCGAGGATCACGCAGTCGAAATTGAGGAACACGCCGCGGCCCAGATGCACGTTGAAGCCGTAGTCGCAATGGAAGGGCGGTCGGATCTCGCTGCCTTCGCCCGCGGCGCCCAGTCGCTCGGCGAGCAAGGCGTGGCGTTGCGCCGGCGTCATGCCCAGTGCGGCGTTGTAGCGAACGAGCCATTCGCGCGTGGCGGCTTGCGCCGCCTGGATCTCCGCATCGTCGGCGCGGTACAGCTCGCCGGCGAGCATGCGCTGCATCGGCGTGCGCGTGTCGCTCACGGCGCCACCACCGGCGGCACGGGCGAAGGCCACGCGTTGACGATGCGGCAGAACAACTGTGCCGTGCGTTCGGTGTCGTACACGGCCGAATGCTGCTCCTCGCTGTTCCACGACAATCCGGCCGCCTGCACCGCACGCGCGAGCACCGTCTGCCCGTACGCGACGCCGGCCAGGCTCACCGTGTCGAACACGCTGAAGGGATGGAACGGATTGCGCTTGTGGCCGCTGCGCGCGACCGCCGCGTTGAGGAAGTTCAGGTCGAAATGCGCGTTGTGACCGACGAGGATCGCGCGCTGGCAGCCGTGCTTCTTCAGCGCGGCGCGCACTGGCGCAAAGACGGTTTCCAGCGCGACGCGCTCGGTCTTCGCGTCGCGGAACGGATGGTCGATGTCGATGCCGGTGACTTCCAGCGACTTGGGATCGATGTCCAGCCCCGGCGCGGGCACGACGTGGCTGCTGGTGATCTCTCCGACGACCAGCAGCCCGTTCTCGTCCAGGTCGATCGGCGCCACGGCGATCTCGAGCAGCGCATGGCGGTTCCAGTCGAAGCCACCGGTTTCCACGTCCACCACCACCGGCAGGAAGCCGCGGAAACGGGTGCAAAGTCGGGCGGGCGGGGCGGGTGCGTCGGCGTTCTGCATGGCCGAAAGGTTAGCAGACGGGTCAAATGTGGCTGGGTGGCGGGCTCGGCGTTTGCGGCGCTGTCGCCTTTGCCGTCATTTCCGCGAAGGCGGGAATCCAACTGCGCATGCATCACGCTCGACGGAAGGGTGATGCGGCGGGCTGCTGGATCCCCGCCTTCGCGGGGATGACAGCTACGGAAGCGTTCCCGGGACGACCCCGACGCTGCGCATCTGCTCGAACAACGCACGGCCCTGCGCCACGAAGGCGTCCACATCCGCATGCCCAGCCTCGACCGCCAATGCCTCCAGCTGCGCGCGCCCGGTCAGCGACGGCGATTCATCCAGTCGCTGCAGCAGCCGGAACGCCAGCGGGCTCAGCTGCGAGAACCGCACCTCACCGTCGGGCCCGCGGCGCACCAGCAGCAAGGTCGGTTCGACCGGCGGAGCATCGGGGCGATGATCGGGGCCGATCCGGTGCACCGGCCACGCGTACGCCAGCGGCCAGGCGAGTGGCGACAGCACCGGGACGCCGTCGAGCAGATCGCCGTTCGCATCGAATGCGGGCAGCTCCGCGTCGCTGATCTGCAACGCCAGTTCGACCCATTCGTAATGTGCGAGTTCGCCGGCGAAGGGCGGCAGCGTCGGTGATGCGTCATCGCGTGCGTCGAGGAAACGCAGGAATTCTCGGCCGAGTTCGGGGAACAGCGGCGTCTGCGCCCGATGCACGCGGAAGAAATCGCGCACGAGCGCGCGCCAGTCGGCATCGCCGAGCACCTGCTTCAGCACCGGGAAATTGCCGGCAAGCAGGCTTTCGACATTGTTGAACACCAGGTCGCGATAGATCGCGATGCGCCGGTCTTCCACGCCATCGGGCGCGGCCGTGGCTTGCGGATCGCGCAGGTGGCGGGTGAGGGCGAGTTGCTGCGCGCGCAGGCGCGGCGGTGCGTCAGGCGTGGGCATGCGCGTTCGGTGCGGCCGCGTGTTCGCGCATGACGCGACGCACGGTGTCCAGTTCGCCGAGCAGTTCGGCGTAGGGCGGAATATTGAAGTCGCGCTCCAGCAGCGTCGGGCGCGCGCCGAAGCGGCGATACGCCTCGCCGAGCAGCGACCACACGGCGTCCTTCACCGCGGCGCCGTGCGTATCGACCTTGAGGTCGTCGGCTTCATCGAAGTGGCCGGCGACGTGATAGCAGGCGATGCGATGCGCGGGCATCGCGTCGAGGAAGGCGAGGGGATCGTAGCGATGGTTGATCGCGTTGACGTAGACGTTGTTGACGTCCAGCAGCAGGTCGCAATCGGCCTCGTCCAATACCGCGTTGGTGAAGGCAGCTTCGTCGAGCGCCTGCTGGTCGCCATCCACCGGCATGGTCGCGTAGTAGGACACGTTCTCCACCGCGATGCGGCGGCCGACGATGTCCTGCGTCTGGCGAATGCGTGCGGCGACGTGGCGCACGGCCTCGTCGGTGAACGGCAGCGGCAGCAGGTCGTAGAGCTGGCCGTCGTCGGCGCAGTAGCTCAGGTGTTCGCTGTAGAGCGCGACGTGGTGGCGATCGAGGAAGCGACGCACGCGCGCGAGAAAGGTTTCGTCCAGCGGCGCGAAACCGCCGAGCGAGAGCGAGAGGCCGTGGCACGTCAGCGTGTGGCGGGCGCTGAGTTCGTCAAGCGCTTCGCCGAGTTTTCCGCCGACGCCGATCCAGTTTTCGGGCGCGCATTCGAGGAAATCGAAATCGCCCGCGGCGGCGTTCCGCAGCGGGCCCAGCAGGGCCCGCCGCAGTCCGAGTCCGACCGAGTGGTCAGGCGGTTTATTCATTTCCGATCAACGTGCGGCGCTCTTCGTGAAGAGTCCGCACATGGATGTGCGGGCTGTTGCGAGGGACTCGCACTTAGGCCATGCCGCCGCACTTGCCTTCGCCGCACTTGCCTTCCATCTTGTCGCCCTTCTTCGCCTTCAGTTCGTCGGCGGAAAGGAAGCCGTCCTTGTTCGCGTCGTGCGTGGCGAACTTGCTGGTGTCGCCGTTGTGCGCCGCGCCGAACTCGGCCTGCGACACCTTGCCGTCCTTGTCGGTGTCCATCTTCTCGACGCCGCACTTGCCTTCGCCGGCCTTCGCGCCTTCGCCGGCGCTGACCATGTAGCCGGACGCAAGGTCGGTCATGGCGAACGCCGACCCCGAGAGCGCAATACCACCGGCCAGGGCGGCGCCGGCGACGAGGACGACGGTCTTGCTGGTCTTGCTGGACATGGGAGAACTCCTGTGCGCGATGCGGGGGAACCCGCGGAGATGGCCCGGTTTTCAGGCCTGGGAACGATGACAGGGCGTTAGCTAGCGTGCGGTGAACAGCGTCGCGCTTGATGCGGCGCAGCATGCGCGAAACCGTTTTCCGGAGCGGATGCTATCGAAGACGCAACTTTGCGCAATCGACGGTGCCGGCGCATAGGCCATGAGTCGTGGGCGTGGCGGCGCAATGGCGGAGGAGGCAATGAAATCGGCGAAGCGAGCGATGCGTGCGGCGAGTGGATTGCGCGGATGTGCAGTCCGGCAACCGGAGCCGTCATCCCGGCGAAGGCCGGGATCCAGGCTGTCATGTCATCCGATTCACGCTGCCAGTCAGGCCGCCTGATCGCGCGGAACAGCGAAGGGCCGGTGGATTGCAGCATTCGCTGGAGTGACGCGGTGATGGTTCACCGCACGGTGCGTGCCCGTGCGTTACGGGCCTGGGTCCCGGCTTTCGCCGGGATGACGGCTTCGGGAAGCGCTTTCCCGAATCATCACGAGCCACGAATCGCGTCGCCAATCGCCAATCGCTAATCACGAATCACGAATCACGAATCACGAAGGCTCAAGGCGCCGCCGTCGTCGAGCTGCCGTCGCGCTTCTCGCGCGGGGGCAGGGCTTCCTCGCCGCGCACGAGGAACCACACGTTCTCGGCGATGTTGGTGGCGTGGTCGCCGATGCGCTCGATGTTCTTCGCCATGAACAGAAGGTGCGTGCACGGCGTGATGCTGCGCGCGTCTTCCATCATGTAGGTGAGCAATTCGCGGAACAGCGCCGTGTAGGCGACGTCGAGGTCCGCGTCGCGGGCGCGCACGCGCTGGGCAAGTTCGACGTTGTTGTCGCGATAGGCCACCAGCACGTCGCGCACCTGCTGCACCGCCAGCGTGCCGATCGCGTGCAGGCCGCTCACGTGCGGCAGCGGCGGCGAGAGGTTCAGCGCGAGCGATCGCTTGGCCACGTTGGCCGCGTAATCGCCGACACGTTCGATGTCGGACGCGATGCGGATCGCGGCGAGGATCTCGCGCAGGTCGCGCGCCATCGGCCCGCGCAGCGCGAGCTTCATGACGTCGTGGCTGACCTCGGTTTCGAGGGCGTCGATCGCCTCGTCGTTGGCGATGATGCGTTCGGCGGCCTTGTCGTCGCGACGCTGGACCACGTCGAGCGCGGCCTCCAGCTGCGAGGCGGCCATCTCGCCCATGCGCAGGGTCTCGTTGAGCAGCCGGCGCTGCTCGTCGTCGTAGCTCTTGACGATGTGGTCGTGCATCTGGGTGCTCATGTGTGTGGTGTCCGCGTCATGCCCTTATCAAGGCGCTGCTGCCATCCGTGGCGAAACTCAACCGGCTTCGGATCGTCCCGCCCGGCCATCCATGGCCGGTCGTTCGGCAGGCCGCGCGGCAGTGCCGCGCAAGCGGCCTGCCTCACCCAAACCGCCCGGTGATGTAATCCTCGGTCTGCTGCTTCGTAGGATTGGAGAAGATCGTGTCCGTCGTGCCGTGTTCGATCAGGTCGCCCAGGTACATGAAGGCGGTGAAGTCCGACACGCGCGCAGCCTGCTGCATGTTGTGGGTCACGATGACGATCGTGTAGTCCTTCTTCAGCTCCTCGACCAGCTGCTCGATGCGGCTGGTGGAGATCGGGTCGAGCGCCGACGTCGGCTCGTCGAGCAGCAGCACGTCCGGGCGCAGCGCGACGGCGCGCGCGATGCACAGGCGCTGCTGCTGGCCGCCCGACAGGCCGAGCGCGCTCGCGCCCAGCTTGTCCTTCACCTCGTCCCACAGCGCGCCCTGGCGCAGCGCGTGTTCGACGCGCGAATCCATCTCGGCCTTGGACAGCTTTTCGTGGTGGCGGATGCCGTAGGCGACGTTCTCGTAGATCGTCATCGGGAACGGCACCGGCTTCTGGAACACCATGCCGACCTTGCTGCGCAGGCGGTTCATCGGATAGCGCGAATCCAGGATGTTCTCGCCGTCCAGGATCACTTCGCCGCGCGCTTCCAGCTTCGGATACAGCGCATAGATGCGGTTGAAGATGCGCAGCAGCGTGGACTTGCCGCAACCGGAGGGGCCGATCAGCGCGGTGACGCGCTTTTCCGGCATTTCCAGGTTGATGTCCTTCAGCGCATGGAACTTGTCGTAGTAGAAGTTCAGGCCGCGTGCGGCGAGCTTCACCGGCGCGGCGGCGGCGGTCTTGCGCTCGGGCGTGGCAAGGGCGATGCGGGCGTCGTTCATGGCGGTGTTCCGGCCCGAAAGGCCCGAGAGGTTGGAGAGGTCAGTCATGGCTGATCCGGTTGCGCAGCACGATGGCGCGCGCGATGAGGCTGATGAGGAGGACGAAGACGGTGAGCACCAGCGCGCCGGCCCAGGCCAGCACCTGCCACGATTCGTACGGACTGCCGGCGAACTGGTTCATCACCACCGGCACGGAGGCCATCGGCTGCAGCACGTTGGTCGACCAGTACTGGTTGCCGAAGGCGGTGAACAGCAGCGGCGCGGTTTCGCCGGAAATGCGGGCCAGCGCGAGCAGCACGCCGGTGACGATGCCCGCCGAGGCGCTGCGGTAGAGCACCTGCATGATGACCTTCCACTGCGGCACGCCCAGCGACAGCGCGGCTTCGCGCATCTGCGCCGGCACCAGTCGCAGCATTTCGTCGGTCGTGCGCACCACCACCGGCAGCACGATGAAGGCGAGCGCGATCGCACCGGCCAGCGCCGAGAAGTTGCCGCCGGTCTGCATCACCACCAGCGTGTACACGAACAGGCCCAGCACGATCGACGGCGCCGACAGCAGGATGTCGTTGACGAAGCGCACCACCGTGCCGAACTTGCGCGCGTGGCCGTATTCGGCGAGCCATGTGCCCGCGGCGATGCCCAGCGGCGTGCCGATCAGGATCGCGATGACGCACATCACGGCGCTGCCGAAGAAGGCGTTGAGCAGGCCGCCTTCCTGCATCGGCGGCGGCGTGTTCTGCGTGAACAGCGCCCAGTTGATGCCGCCGATGCCCTTGGCGATCAGCGTCCACAGGATCCAGCCCAGGAAGAACAGGCCGAACAAGGCGGCCGCGCAGGCCAGCACCAGCGAGACGACGTTGATGACGCGGCGGCGGCGATAGAGCGCGTCGGCGACCTTGAAGTCGTGCGCGGTCTTCACCGAAACGGTGGGAGCGCTCATCAGTTGCCCTCCTTGCGGGCGAGCTTGAGCAGCATGAAGCGCGCGATCGCGAGCACTACGAAGGTCACGATGAACAGCACGAAGCCCAGCAGCAGCAGCGCGGAGCGGTAGGTTTCCGTCGCCTCGCCGAAGTCGTTGGCGATCAGCGCGGCGATGGTCGTGCCCGGTTCGAGCAGCGACGCCGAGAAGTTCACGCTGTTGCCGATCACGAAGGCCACCGCCATCGTTTCGCCGAGCGCGCGGCCAAGGCCCAGGAAGATGCCGCCGATCACCGCCGAGCGCGTGTACGGCAGCACGATGTCCCAGCTCACTTCCCACTTGGTCGAACCCAGCGCGTACGCCGATTCCTTCAGGCGCGTGGGCACGGTGAGGAAGACCTCGCGCATCACCGACGAGATGAACGGGATCACCATGATCGCCAGCACGATGCCGGCGGTCAGCATGCCGATGCCCAGCGGCGGGCCCTGGAACAGGGCGCCGATCACCGGCAGCGTGCCGACGTGGTCGTTGAGCCACGGCGTGACGTATTCGGTCATCACCGGCACGAGCACGAACAGGCCCCACATGCCGTAGATGATCGAGGGAATGCCGGCGAGCAGTTCGATCGCCGTGCCGATCGGGCTGCGTGCCCAGCGCGGTGCGACTTCGGTGAGGAAGAACGCGATGCCGAAACTCACCGGCACCGCGATCAGCATCGCGATGAGCGCGGTGACGACGGTGCCGTAGATGGGCACCAGCGCGCCGTAGCGGTTCTCGACGGGGTTCCATTCGGTGCTGAAGAAGAAGCGCAATCCTTCGGCTTCGAGCACGTGGCGTCCGCCCCAGAGCATCGACAGCGCCGCGCTGGCCAGCGCGACGAGCACGAAGATCACGGTGCCGGTGAGGACGTACCGGAACAGCCGGTCGTTGCGCGCGTCCTTGTGGTCGCGCGACTTGGGAACTTCAACGGCGGGGAGGGAAGTGGCATTCATCCGAGGGGTTCGTGTGGCCGTTCCGGGTTCTGGGCCGTCATTCCCGCGAAGGCGGGAGGCCATGGACGCGATTGCCGTATCGCAGGGAGAGAGAGGGAGTGCGACCCGGTGCTGCGTTCATGGCGTCTCCGCGTTCGCGGGATGACGTGGTACGCGTTGCGTGTTGCGTTTCTTGCCGTCATTCCCGCGGAGGCAGAGTCGACGTTTTGGTCTTTGCTTTTGCCGTCATTCCCGCGCAGGCGGGAATCCATCTTCCAGTTCCAGCACGCTATCCGGAGAGCGGAATGAGTCCGGACACTTGGATCCCCGCCTTCGCGGGGATGACGCGATCTGTTCCGTGGTCAGCCTGGATCCCGGCTTTCGCCGGGATGACGCATCGGTTGGTTGTGGATCCCCGCCTTCGCGGGGATGACGATCCGGCAAAGGCCTGCGCGCAAAGCGCGCAGGCGCCGGATCGTCACTTGAACTCGGCTGCCCAGTACGCCTCGACCTGCTGCACCAGCGCCGGCGGCAGCGGGACGTAGTCCAGCGCCTGCGCCTGCGACTGGCCCTGTTCGAAGGCCCACTTGAAGAACTCGCGCGTGTCCGCCGAACGCTTCGCGTCCTTCGGCGTCTTGTACATGAGGATGAAATTGGTCGCGGTGATCGGCCAGGCCTGGTCGCCCGACGCGTTGGTGATCACCAGGTTGAAGTCCTTCGCGCTGGCCCAGTCGGCGCCGGCGGCGGCGGCCTGGAAGCTCTCCGCGCTCGGCAGCACCCAGTTGCCGGCGGCGTTCTGCAGCGACGCGAACGCCATCTTGTTCTGCAGCGCGTACGCGAGTTCGACGTAACCGATCGAACCCTTGATCTGCTTCACGTACGAGGCGACGCCTTCGTTGCCCTTGCCACCCACGCCGCCCGGCCACTGCACCGACGTGCCTTCGCCGACCTCCGACTTCCAGTCCGGCGAGACCTTGGAGAGGTAGTTGGTGAAGTTGAACGTGGTGCCCGAACCGTCGGAGCGGTGGACGATGTTGATCTTCGTCGACGGCAGCGTCAGGCCCGGGTTCACCGCGGCGATCGCCGGATCGTTCCAGGTCGCGACCTTGCCGCTGAAGATGTCGGCGAGTAGCGGGCCGGTGAGGCGCAGCTTGCCCGGCTCGATGCCTTCGATGTTCACCACCGGCACGACGCCGCCGATGGCGGACGGGAACTGGCCCAGGCCCGCGGCAGCGAGTTCGTCGGACGGCAGCGGCTTGTCGGAGGAACCGAAGTCCACCGTGCCGGCCTTGATCTGCGCGATGCCGCCGCCGGAGCCGATGGACTGGTAGTTGACCTTCGCGCCGGTGGCCTTGTTGTAGTCGTCCGACCACTTCGAGATCAGCGGGTAGATGAAGGTCGCGCCGGCGCCGGTGATCTGCGCGGCGACCTTGTCGCCGGCCGGAGCGTTCGCAGCGGAAGCGCCGGCGTCCGCGCCGGTGGCCGGTGCGTTGGTGTCGCCGGCGGGCTTGCAGGCCGCGACGGTCAGGGCGATGGCGAAGGCGAGGGCGGCAATGCGGGCCGACGACGGGTTCATGCGCAACTCCAAGGGGAAGGATCCGGCCTGCTGGCCGGGCTGCGCCATTTGATGATTCTTTTGTTACAGCCCAATGACATCCAGCGGTCACATTTCTGCAATGCGGGCCTGGCGGGGTCGCGGGGGCGTCCGCCACACGGAACGCAGGACGGAGAAGCCCTTCTCCCGCCGGCGGGACAAGGTGCCGGCAGGCGGATGAGGGCGAGCCCGCGGCCCTGCGAAAGTCTGCCTTGCCCTCACCCCAACCCCTCTCCCGCAAGCGGGAGAGGGGTTACAAGGAAAAAAAGGCGGGCCGAAGCCCGCCTTTCCGTATCGCTGAACCCGCGAGGGGATCAGTAGTTCATCGAGGTCGACCAGTAGGTCTCGATCTGCTTCACCAGCGCGTCCGGCAGCGGGACGTAGTCCAGCGCCTTGGCCTGCTGGTCGCCGTTGGCGTAGACCCAGCGGAAGAATTCCTTGGCGTTCTTCGCGCCCGCGGCATTCTTGGGCTGCTTGTACATCAGGATGAAGTTGGTGGCGGTGATCGGCCAGGCGTTCGCGCCCGGGGCGTTGGTCATCACCAGGTAGAAGTCCTTCGCGTTCGCCCAGTCGGCGCTGGCGGCGGCGGCCGAGAAGCTCTCGTCAGACGGCAGCACGAAGTTGCCGGCGGCGTTCTTCAGGCGCGAGTACGACATCTTGTTCTGCAGCGCGTACGACAGCTCGACGTAGCCGATGCCGCCGACGATCTGCTTCACGTACGCGGCGACGCCTTCGTTGCCCTTGCCGCCGATGCCGACCGGCCACTTGACCGACGTGCCTTCACCGACCTTCGACTTCCAGTCCGGCGAGACCTTCGAGAGATAGTTGACGAAATTGAACGTGGTGCCCGAACCGTCCGAGCGGTGCACGACGGTGATCTTGCGATCCGGCAGCTGGACGCCGCCGTTGAGCGCGGCGATCGCCGGATCGTTCCACTTGGTGATCTTGCCCAGGAAGATGTTGGCGAGCGTGTCGCCGTCGAGCTTCAGCGCGCCGGAAGCGACGCCCGGCACGTTGACGACCGGCACCACGCCGCCGATGACCGACGGGAACTGCGCGAGGCCTGCCTGCGCCAGCTCTTCCGGCTTTAGCGGGGCGTCGGAGGAACCGAAGTCGATCGTCGCGGCCTTGATCTGCGCGATGCCGCCGCCCGAACCGATGGACTGGTAGTTGACCTTCTTGCCGGCCGCCTTGTTGTAGTCGGCCGACCACTTCGACATGACCGGATACACGAACGAGGCGCCGGCGCCGGTGACGTCGGCCGCCTGCGCGCCCATGGCGACAGTGCTGGCCAGCGCGAGCGTGGCGAGGCGGAACTGTATGGACTTGAACACGATGCTCTCCTGGAGTGACGACGGGCCGTGCCCGTTCGTGGCGCATTTGATAACCGTTGGATGACAGCGCCGGGTCGGGTGTGTGACACGCGTGTTACGGCGCAAGCTTCCTGCTGTCATCCCCGCGAAGGCGGGGATCCATCTGCCCGATGCATCGGGCTGTCGGATAGCGGGATCGCGTCTGGACGCTGGGTTCCGCCTTCGCGGGAATGACGGCACGGGCGAAAAAAAGGGCGCGGCCAAACGACCGCGCCCGGAGGTTCACAAAGGGAGGGAGCTGGAACCTTTGAAGCGTCGATTACCAGTAGAACTGCATGCGGGCTTCGAAGATGTTCGGGTTGTCGTCGACCTTGCGGTTGACGAGCTGGTTCTGGTCGGCCGGATTGACCAGGCCGGTGGTCGGAGTGCGCGCCATGAACTTCGAGCTGTCGACCATCACGTAGTTCAGCATGAACTTGAAGTTCGAACGCCAGTACCAGTTCACGCCGACGGTCCACGTGTCCATCTGGCCACCCAGCACGCCGTCGACGGCCGCGGCGGCGGTCGGCGAGGTCGGCGCGATGACGATGCCGTCGTCCAGGTCGATCGAATCAAAGCGCGCGCCGACCTGCCACATGCCGCTGGCGGGTTCGTCGGGCAGCGGGGTGGTCGGCGTGCCTTCCTTGTAGCCCCAGGTCTCGCCGGTGATGTTCCACAGACCGCTGACGTACCAGCTGTTGCCGTCGAAGTTGTGCGACTGGCGCGGATTGCCGTTGTTGTAGCGCTCCACCTTCGTCTGCATGTACTCGCCCTGCAGCTTGACCGGGCCGGTGACGTACATCGCTTCGGCGCCGACGGTCTTCTGGCGGTCGGTGTTGGTCATGTTGCCGGTGTCGACCAGGCGCGTGCCGGCGAGGTCGGCGCCCGGACGGGCGCGCAGGCGGACCGTGTCCTGGAAGGTGTCGTAGTCAACGTACGACAGGCCCAGGTGAAAGATGTTGCCCTTCTCGTTGATCGGCGCCCAGTTGCCGCGCAGGCCGTAGCCGGGGCCGTGCGGCGTCGGAGCCGGATGCTCGGTGAGCTCGCGCGTGAAGTAGCTGGCGGTCACGCCCCAGTCGTTGGCGCCGTAGCGGTACTGGCCGCCGAGACGACGGGCGACGCCGAAGGTGTTGGTGACCAGCGCCTTGGCGATGAAGTCGTTGTTCTTGGTCGAGGACAGCTCTTCCATGCTGTTGGGCTGCTTGAACTGGCCGAGCTGGAAGTAGTGGTTCGAATCGCCGCGGATCTTGTACTTGGCGTTGACGTCCAGCCACTTGTCGGCCTTGGCGTCGTAACCGACCACCCACTCGAAGTTGCCCGGGCCCTTGCCCTTGAGCACCAGCTCGGCGCGGCGCAGTTCGTTGTCGCTGTCGCGGCCGTCAAGGGCGTCGCCACCGGCGTTGAGGTCGGCGAAGTCGCTGTCGAAGTAGTTGTAGTCGGCCTGGACCAGGCCTTCGAAGGAGACTTCGGAGTTGCCGATCACGTCGAGCGCGATTTCGGCATGCGCGGCCGGCGCGACGAGGGCGGCGAGCAGCGCGACGGACAGGGTGCTGCGGGACAGTTTCATGGACGTAGCCCTTGGGGCGTAGTGAGAAGACGCTGCGCAGGCTAGGTCGTGAAAGTTGCGTAAATGTGACAGCGCTGACTTATTTCGCTGCGATGACGCGGGGATGACGCGAGTGGCGACGGCGGCGCGATATGTGAACTGGCGGGTGCCGATACCCATGGGATGCAAAGAAACAGCGTCATCCCGGCGCAGGCCGGGACCCAGGCCGTCACGCGATCACATGCCTCGACGTCATTCCCGCGAAGGCGGGAATCCAACTCACCGGCGTGTCATGTCCTTCGAAGGCCGCGTCGTTCCGGAGGCATCCATCCCAGCCTTCGCGGCGATGACGGCCGATCGCGGTCGTGGCGGCGATCAGGTGGCGATCGCGTCCGGCTCGCCCGGCGTCTTGTCCGGGTAGCGGCAGATGTCGCGGATCGCGCAATGCGGGCAATCGGGCCGGCGCGCCTTGCACACGTAGCGGCCGTGCAGGATCAGCCAGTGGTGGGCGTCGTGCAGGTACTCGGGCGGAACGACTTTCAGCAGGCCGTCCTCGACTGCGCGCACGGTCTTGCCCGGCGCAAGGCCGGTGCGGTTGGCGACACGGAAGATGTGCGTGTCCACCGCCATCGTCGGCTCGCCGAACGCGGTGTTGAGGACGACGTTCGCCGTCTTTCGCCCGACGCCCGGCAACGCTTCGAGCGCGTCGCGGTCGCGCGGCACTTCGCCGCGGTGGTGTTCGATCAGCTGTTGCGCCATCGCGACGACGTTGGCGGCCTTGGTGTTGTAGAGGCCGATCGTCGAGATGTACGGCTTGAGGCCTTCGACGCCGAGCTTCGCGATCTTCTGCGGCGTGTTGGCGACCGGAAACAGCTTGCGCGTAGCCTTGTTGACGCCGACATCGGTCGCCTGCGCGGACAGCGTCACCGCCACCAGCAGTTCGTACGGCGTCGCGTATTCGAGTTCGGTTTTCGGCGCCGGATTGAGCGCCTTCAACCGCGCGAACATCGTCTCGATTTCCTCGGCGGACAGGCGGCTGCCGTGCCGGGCGCGCTTGGTCACGACCTTCTTCGGCGCGGCCTTCTTCGTGGCGATTTTCTTCTTCGATGCGACAGGCGTCATGGCTTGTGGCGTTGCGCGGCCTTCTCGCGCGCACGTGCGAGCGCAGCGGCGGCGGCCGAGGGCAGGGCGGAGGGCGTGGGCGTCACCACCGCGGTGCCCGGCGGCGACACGCGCTTCTCCGCGCGTTCGCGTGCACGGCGTTCGAGTCGTGCAGCGCGTGCGCGATAGCGTTCGCGCGCGGCCAACGCAGCAAGACGTGCAGCACGCGCTTCGTGCAGGCGCGCGCGGCATTGGTCGCTGCAGAGCGTGCATTCGACCTCGCGATCGAGCAGCCCCGCTTCGATCGCGCCGTCCACGTCGTCGACGCGCAACGCGGCGTTGACCGCGTGCGCCGCGGCGCCGCGCGGATCATCGCAACCGCACACGCAGGCGCTCGACGCGTCGTGCATCACTGGCCGCTGAAGTTCGGCTTGCGGCGTTCGAGGAACGCGGTCGTGCCTTCGCGCATGTCCTGCGTGGCGAACATCAGCCCGAACTGCGCCGTTTCGTATTCCAGGCCTTCCTCGATGCCGCATTCGCCGCCGACGTTGACGCAGTCGAGCACGCCTCGCAGCGCGAGCGGCGCGGAGTTCGCGATCTGCTCGGCGAGCTTCATCGTCTCGGCCTCCAGCTCAGCCGCCGGCACGACGCGATTGACGATGCCGAGCTCGCGCGCACGGGCGGCGTCGATCGGCGCGCCGACCAGGCACAGTTCCAGCGTCGCCGCACGGCCGGCCAGGCGCAGCAGGCGCTGCGTGCCGCCGAAGCCGGGGATCAGCCCGAGGTTGATCTCCGGCTGGCCGACCTTGGCCGTGTCGGCCGCGATGCGCAGGTGGCAGCCCATCGCCAGTTCCAGCCCGCCACCGAGGGCGAAGCCATTGATCATGCCGATCACCGGCTTGGGCATTTTTTCCACCCGGCGCATCAGCTTCTGACCGCGCAGCGAGAAGTCGCGGCCTTGGACAGCGGTCAGCCCGTTCATCTCCGCGATATCCGCCCCGGCGACGAAGGCCTTGGGGCCGGCGCCGGTCAGGACGACGCAGCGGACCGACGGATCGGCCGCGGCGGCCTCGAACGCCGCCAGCAGGGCGTCCAGCGTGGCGGCGTTGAGCGCATTCAGCTTGTCGGGGCGGTTGACGGTGACGACGCGGACGGCGCCGCGGTCGGCGGTGAGGACGGGCGTTTCGGACATGGAGGCGGCGGGTCCAGGAGGCTGCGAAAGTGGCGGGAATCGCGCTGCATCGGGCCCGGAACTTCGCCCGGGAGACGCTGTCTGAGCCGTTCGGCGTCAGTGGCGATTAAGTACTGGCGCCGGTATCCTAGCGCGTCCATCCGGGTCCATTCGACCGGTGCGGGCCTTATCACTAAGGAGCGGTAGTCCCGCCCCGATCCATTACGGAGATTCATTCGAATGAAGTTGCGTTTGATCGCTGCCGCCGTCGCGGCCCTGGCCCTGACCGGCACTGCCGCCGCGCAGAACACTTCGACCGAGCAGGGCAAGCTGAGCTACGCGCTCGGTTACGACCTGGGCCGCAACGCCATCGAAAGCGGCGAGCAGGTCGACGTCAACACCATCATCAAGGGCCTGCAGGACGGCTACGGCAAGAAGCAGCCGTCGGTGCCGGTCGACCAGCTGCGCACCGCCGTGCAGAACATGCAGCAGCGCCAGCAGACCAAGGCGAAGGCCGCGTGGGACAAGGCTGCCGCCGAGAACAAGACCAAGAGCGACCAGTTCATCGCCGCCAACAAGTCCAAGGCCGGCGTGAAGTCGCTGCCGAGCGGCGTGCAGTACCGCGAGATCGAGAAGGGCTCGGGCGCCAAGCCGACGCAGGCCAGCACCGTGCAGCTGGAAGTCGCCGGTCCGTACGCCTGGGGCGAGCGTCCGCAGCAGGCCCGTCCGGCGCAGCAGATCCCGTCGATCAAGGTCAGCGACATCGAGATGCCGGCCATGCGCGAAGCGCTGCTGCAGATGCCGGCCGGTTCGAAGTGGGAAATCACGCTGCCGTCGGACAAGGCCTATGGCGCCGACCCGCGTACGCCGTTCCCGCCGAACGTCGCCGTGCAGTTCGAAGTCAAGCTCGTCAGCGTGAAGTGACGTTTCGGCCCGCTCGCGCATCGCGCGAGCGGCTTTGCCGAACCGTCATCCCCGCGAAAGCGGGGATCCAGCGCTTCGCGACGCGAAGCGCAAAGCAACACACCACGTCGAGCCGGCCCCGCCGGCTCGACGTTTTTGTGAGCACCCAAAATCCGGCGCCAGCGCACCACGACGCGTTTACGACGCCTGCGCCGGTTGAATCCCAGGCACGTCCGCCTTACGTTGGTCGATCGATGAATACCTTTTTCCGCGCCGTGCTCAGCCCCTGCATCGGCATCTGCTCGCTCGACGACGACGGCCTGTGCACCGGTTGCCATCGCACCACCGCGGAAATCGCACGCTGGTCGCAGATGAACGACGACGAGCGCCTGCGCCTGATGGAAACCGTGCTGCCCGAACGCGAGACGCGCCGCCGGTGAACCGGATGGCCGCCTCGTCCGCATTGACCGACTGGCCCGACCTCGCCTCGGCGCTGCATCCACTCAACGATCCACCGCACGGTCCGGGCTGGAACCTCGCCGAGCTGCACGACCTCGTACCGAACGATGCGGTGAGCATCGAAGCCGCGGTGCTGGTCGGCCTGGTTCCGCGCGAGGAAGGCACGCACGTGCTGCTCACGCGTCGCACCGATGCGCTGCGCCAGCACGCGGGGCAGGTGAGTTTCCCCGGCGGTCGCATCGAACCGGACGACAGCGACGCCGTCGCCGCCGCATTGCGCGAGACGCACGAGGAAATCGGCGTCGGCGCGCGGCAGATCCATCCGCTGGGTTTCCTCGATCCGCTGGCCACGATCACCGGTTACCGCGTGCAGCCGGTCGTCGCGGTGCTCGCCAGCGATTACGTCGCGCATCCCGATCCGAACGAAGTAGCCGACGTGTTCGAAGTGCCGCTCGCGTTCCTGCTCGATCCGGCCAACCTGGCCACGCACACGCTCGATTTCCGCGGCCGTCCGCGCGAAGTGTTCGAGTACCGCTATCCCGCGCAGCGCATCTGGGGCGCGACCGCCTCGATGCTCTACAACCTGCGCCAACGCCTGGAGGCGATCCGATGAGCGACGCGACCCCGAGCTGGGCCACGCTGGTGTCGGCCGAAGAACTGGCTGCCGCGCTGGGTCGCGACGACGTCATCGTCTTCGACACGCGCCACAGCCTCGCCGAACCCGAAGCGGGCCAAGCGGCGCATCGTGCCGCGCACATCCCGGGCGCGTTCTATGCGCATCTGGATCGCGACCTGTCCGATCACCGCAAGCAGCACGCCGGTCGCCATCCGTGGCCGAAGCTGCAGGATTTCACCGCCGCGCTCGGCCGTTGGGGCGTGACGGCGCAGCATCAGGTCGTCGTGTACGACGCGGCCGATGGCGCGCTCGCCGCCGCACGCATGTGGTTCCTGCTGCGCGCGCTGGGTCACCGGCGCGTCGCCGTGCTCGACGGCGGGCTGCAGCGCTGGCAATCGCTCGGATTGCCGGTCGAAGCCGACATGCCCGTCGCCACGCCGGCGCCGCCGTATCCGGCGACGTTCGATGAAAGACGGCTGCTCGATTCGACGCAGGTGCAGGCGCACCTGGATGCAGGCGGCGTGCTGCTCGACGCGCGCGCGGCCGAACGCTTCCGTGGGGATGTCGAACCGATCGACCGCGTCGCCGGCCATGTCCCAGGTGCGCGCAACCGCCCGTATGCGCAGACGATGCGCGACGGGCGCTTTCGTCCATCGCAGGAACTCGCACGCGAATTCGCCGAACTGTTGCAGGGCCGCAGCGCGTGCGATGTCGTGGCGATGTGCGGCTCCGGCGTCACGGCCTGCCACCTGCTGCTCGCGCTGGAACATGCGGGTTTCGAGGGCGCGCGTTTGTCGACGGGGTCGTGGAGCGGCTGGATCGACGACCCTTCGCGGCCGGTCGCGCGCGGCGCCTGATATACCCGAACCGTCCGTTCGCACTATACGTTTCAGAAGTGCGTAACACGTAATCTGCGCGTCATACGCATCCCGGATCCTTGCGCGATTTCGCACAGGGGGCGTGCGCCATGTCACGCATCGCGGGTTGGTTGGTTGCAATGGTGTTGTCGGTCGCAGCGTCGGCCGCGCACGCACAGGTGGACGCAGAACGCGTCCGCATCCATGGGTCGCAGACGATGGCCGCGCGGCTGGTGCCGGCGGTGGCGGAGTCGTGGCTGCACGACATCGGCTACCAGGACATCCGGCGCACGCAGCCGAGTCCGACGCTGACCGAAATCCACGCCCAGCGCGACGGGATGCCGCTGATCGTGGAGATCCAGGCGAGCAGTTCCGCGCAGGGTTTCCAGGACGTCGTCGACGGCAACGCGCACATCGCGATGATGACGCGCCGGCCGAACGCGGAGGAACTCGACGCGGGCTGGCAGCTTGGCGATCTGGCGTCGCACGACCAGGAATTCGCGATGGCGCTGGACGGTGCGGCCGTCGTCGTGCATCGGGACAACCCGCTGGCGCAGCTCGGGTTCGCGCAGCTGCGTCGCGTATTGACGGGGCAGGCGCGCGACTGGCGCGAATTCGGCGGCCGCGGCGCGATCCACCTGCACATGGTCGCCGGCGCGAACTCCGCGCGTGATCTCATCGACGAACGCGTGATGCAGGGCTCGCCGTATGCGCCGGCGTCGTTGCATGCCGATGGCGAATCGCTGGTGCGTTCCATCGCGAAGGATCCCAATGCGATCGGTTTCGTCACGCTGCGCCAGCCGTGGGGCGCGAGCGTGCGCCCGCTTGCGTTGTCCGACGGCGGTCGTGCGGTCGCGCCGACGCGGCTGGCCGTGCAGAGCGAGGACTATCCGCTCACGCGTCGTTTCCATCTCTACGGCAGCCAGATGATGGGCGCGCTCAGCCGCAGTTTCGCGCTGTACACGATGGGCCAGCGCGGGCAGGACGCGGTCGCGCGCGCCGGGCATTTCGCGGTGACGCTGCGTCCGGGCTATGCGCCGCCGACGCTGGTCGGGCCGAAGGATTACCGCGATCTCGTCGGCAAGGCCACGCGATTGCCGCTGAGCCTGCGTTTCAACCTCACCGGCAACAACGAGAGCGGCGTGGCGGCGAGCGTGTACGACAGCCGCGCCGTGCGCGACATCGATCGCATCGTCGCCTTCATGCAGTTGCCGGTGAATCGCGGCCGCCGGCTGCTGGTGGTGGGATTCGCCGACACGGCCGGCAGTTCGGTTGCCGCGACGATGACCAGCAACGATCGCGCCGACCTCGTCGCGCACGAGTTGATGGCGCGCGGCCTGCCGGTACTGCACGCGCGCGGCGTCGGCGCACAGGTGCCGCTGGCGGCGGCCGGAGCCTCGGGCGCGCGCTATCGCAACGAGCGCGTGGAAATCTGGATGCTGTGACGTCGCAGGTCGTCGAAGCTGCGGCGCCTACTTGCCCAGCTTCGCCACCAGCGCCTTCAGCGCGGCCTGCGTCGAAGGATCGCTCCACGCCGCGATGAACTTCGGCAGCTGGATCTGTTCCGGCTGCATCGCGGCGACCAGATCCGCGCGCGCGATCGCACGGGTCTGGCGCATCACCGGCTGCGGCAGCTTCAGCAGCTGCGCAAGCCATTCGCGTGCACGGGCGTTCACCTGGTCGAGCGGCACGAGTTCGTCGACCAGACCAATGCGTTCGGCGCGCTCGGCTTCAACCATGTCGCCCGCGACGACCAGGCGCTCGGCGCGATGCGTGCCCACCACGCGCTGCATCAACTTCAGGATGCCGACCGGCACGACCAGCCCGACCTGCGTTTCGTTGAGGCCGATGCGGAAGGGTTTCGTGGGATCCTCGCTGCGCGCCATGACGCGGTAGTCGCAGCACAGCGCGAGCACGCAGCCGCCAGCGGGCGCGTGGCCGCCGATCGCCGCGACGACCGGCACCGGGCATTCGGCGAGGGCGCGTGCAGCGAGGAAGAAGGTCTCCCACGCAGCCATGAGCGCATCGCGGTCGTCGCCGAGCGAGAGCAGGTGAGGCACGTCGAGACCCGCGGAAAACACCTTCGCGCCGCCGCCGAGCACGATGCCCTGCGCGCCGTCGTCCACCGCCTTTGCCAGCGCCTCGACCAGGTCGTTGCACAGCTGCGGATTGAGCGCGTTGACCGGCGCGCGCGCCAGGCGGAGTTCGACGATGCCGTCGGCGGAATGGGTTTCGACTAGGCTCATTGCGTGCGTATTCCTGGCGGAGGCGCTGTCGTTGCAGCGCGGCGTGAACGGCGCCCCGCGGCGTCAAAACCGCGCGGAGGGTCGCGGGTATCATAGGCCCATGAACGCGACCACGATTCGACTCGGCCTCCTGGCCCTAATGATGGCGGCATCGTCCGCCGCTTCCCCTGCGGATTGCACCCTGAAGGTCGTCGACGGCTGGGTGCGCCTGCCGCCGGCCGCGATGCCGATGATGGCCGGCTTCGGCCGCATCGAGAATCCGTGCGCGAAGCCGCTCACGATCACCGGCGCGAGCAGCGCGGCGTTCGGTGAAGTCGAGATGCACGAGACGCGCGTGGTCGACGGCGTGAGCCGCATGCGCGCCGTGCCGGAACTGCGCCTGGCGCCGGGCGAGTCGGCGACGTTCAAGCCCGGCGGCCTGCACCTGATGCTGATGGAGCCGGGCGCGCCGCTGAAGCCGGGCAGCAAGGTCGCCATCGAGTTCACGCTGAAGGACGGCGGGAAGGCGCTCGGCGAATTCACGGCGAAGAAGGCGGGCGAGTAGGGCGCGCGGCGCCACTCAAAAAAAAACAGCGCTTGGGGCGCTGTTTTTTTCAGCTGTCATTCCCGCGACGGCGGGAATCCACGCCGGCGTGCATCACCACATCCGTCAGCCGTGAAGCGTCTGATCGATGGATTCCCGCCTATGCGGGAATGACGGCAGCAAGACGCGGCCGACCGTCGATCGCGATGCCTCAAGAACACGCCTCGCGCACCGCCACCGGCAGTTCCGCCGCACGTCCCGTGCCGCGGTCGATCCACACCATCACGACGTTGCCATCGCAATAGAGCACCGTGTCGTCCTTCGCATCGACGATGCGGTGGCCGATGCTGACGCTCGTGTTGCCCAGGCGTTCCACGAACAGTTCGACGTCCACTTCCGCCGGCCATTCGATCGGACGGCGATAGTTGAGGTGCGCAGCGGCGACGACGGGCGCGACGTGATCGTCCAGCCCCTGACCCGGCACGCCGAGCATCCAGCGCAGGCGCGCTTCCTCGAGATAGCTCAGGTACTTCGAGTTGTTGACGTGGTTGAACGCGTCCAGGTCGCGCCAGCGTACCGACAGCGGGACGCGGATCAGCGCGACGGGTGCTGCGTTTTCTTCGGCGGGCTGCGTTGGGGGCGCAGCGGCAGGCGCCGCGCTTTCGGTGGTCTTCTTCGCCGCCGGCTTGCGCCGGCGGGCAGGCGTCTTGCGGACCTTCGGTGTTGCGGCGTCGCTCATGCGGCGGACTTCTTCTTCGTGTTGTTCTTCTTGTCGGCGGCCGTCCTGGTCGCCGCGGTCTTCGTCGTTGCCGTCTTCGAGGCCGCCTTTCCGCCGGCCTTGGCTGCGGCCGGCTTGGCCTTGCGCGCGGACGCTTCCGGCTTGGCCTGCAGCAGCGGCGCGAGGAAGCGGCCGGTGTGCGAATGGGGCAGCGCGGCGATTTCTTCCGGCGTACCGCAGGCCAGAATCGTGCCGCCACGGTGGCCGCCTTCCGGACCCAGGTCGATCACCCAGTCCGCCGTCTTGATGACGTCGAGGTTGTGCTCGATCACCACCACCGTGTTGCCGTCGTCCCGCAGCCGATGCAGCACGGTCAGCAGGTGTTCGATGTCGTGGAAGTGCAGGCCCGTGGTCGGCTCGTCGAGGATGTACAGCGTGCGGCCGGTGTCGCGCCGCGAGAGTTCCTTCGACAGCTTCACGCGCTGCGCCTCGCCGCCGGATAGCGTCGTCGCGCTCTGGCCCAGCTTGATGTAGCTCAGGCCCACGTCCATCAGTGTTTCGAGCTTGCGCGAGATCGCCGGGATGTTCTCGAACAGGTTCAGCGCATCTTCGACGGTCATTTCCAGCACGTCGTTGATGTTGTAACCCTTGTAGAGGATCTCCAGCGTCTCGCGGTTGTAGCGCTTGCCGCCGCAGACGTCGCACGGCACGTACACGTCGGGCAGGAAGTGCATCTCCACCTTGATCAGGCCGTCGCCCTGGCAGGCCTCGCAGCGGCCGCCGCGCACGTTGAAGCTGAAGCGGCCCGGCGAATAGCCACGCGCGCGCGCTTCGGGCACCTGCGCGTACAGCTCGCGCAGCGGCGTGAACAGGCCGGTGTAGGTCGCCGGGTTCGAACGCGGCGTGCGGCCGATCGGCGACTGGTCGATATCGACGACCTTGTCCCACAGCTCGATGTTCTCGTACTCGCGG
This sequence comes from Lysobacter soli, assembly GCF_003382285.1. GTDB lineage: Bacteria > Pseudomonadota > Gammaproteobacteria > Xanthomonadales > Xanthomonadaceae > Lysobacter_J > Lysobacter_J soli. The sequence continues at coordinate 497,778 of NZ_QTJR01000001.1, read as the reverse complement.
TACGGCGCCGCCGTATGCGAGGCGCCATTGAGCTCGTTGGCGGTGATCGCGAACAGCGTGTCGTTGATCAGCGTCGACTTGCCCGAGCCGGACACGCCGGTGATCGCCGTGAACAGCCCCGACGGGATCGCCAGGTCGACGTCCTTGAGGTTGTTGCCGGTGGCGCCGCGCAGGTGGAAGGTGGTCTTCGCGTCGGGCTTGTGGCGACGCGTCGGCACTTCGATGCCGCGCTTGCCGGACAGGTACTGGCCGGTGAGCGAACGCGGCGACTTGAGCAGGTCGTCCAGCGTGCCGTGCGCGATCACTTCGCCGCCGTGCACGCCGGCGCCGGGACCGATGTCGACGACGTAATCGGCAAGACGGATCGCGTCCTCGTCGTGCTCGACCACGATGACCGTGTTGCCGAGGTCGCGCAGTCGCGTGAGCGTGCCGAGCAGGCGTTCGTTGTCGCGCTGGTGCAGGCCGATGGACGGCTCGTCGAGCACGTACATCACGCCGACCAGGCCGGCGCCGATCTGCGACGCCAGGCGGATGCGCTGCGCTTCGCCGCCCGAGAGCGAATCGGCCTTGCGCTCCAGCGTGAGGTAGTCCAGGCCGACATCGACGAGGAAGCGCAGGCGGTCGGCGATTTCCTTGACGATCTTGACGGCGATCTCGCCGCGCCAGCCGGGCAGGTTGAGCGCCTTGAAGAATGCCAGCGCCTCGTCCACGGGCATCACGACGATGTCCGGCAGCGGACGCTCGTCGACGAACACGCTGCGCGCGGCGCGGTTCAGTCGCGCGCCGCCGCAATCGGTGCAGGCGCGTTCGCTGATGTACTTGGCCAGCTCTTCACGCACTGCGGCCGATTCGGTCTCGCGGTAGCGACGTTCCAGGTTCGGCACGATGCCTTCGAAGCGATGCTTGCGCTGGCTGCGGCCACCGGCTTCGGTGAGGTAGGTGAAGCTGATGGTTTCATCGCCGCTGCCGAACAGCACCGCGTCGCGTGCCTTCTTCGGCAACGACTGCCACGGCGCATCGACGTCGAACTTGTAGTGGCGCGCGAGCGACTGGATCAGCTGGAAGTAATAGGCGTTGCGACGATCCCATCCACGGACGGCGCCGGCCGAGAGCGACAGCTCCGGATGCACGACCACGCGCGAGGGATCGAAGAACTGCGCCACGCCCAGGCCGTCGCACGTCGGGCACGCGCCGACCGGCGAGTTGAACGAGAACAGGCGCGGTTCCAGCTCCGGCAGCGAGTATTCGCACACCGGGCAGCTGTACTTGGACGAGAACAGCAGCGGCGCCGCATCGGCGTCGTCGAGCGACATGACCTGCGCCATGCCGTCGCCGAGCTTGAGCGCGGTCTCGAACGATTCGGCCAGTCGCTGCTTGATGTCGTCGCGCGGCTTGAAGCGGTCCACGACCGCTTCGATGGTGTGCTTCACGCGCAGCGCGAGCGGCGGCACGGCGTCGATCTCGTGCAGCACGCCGTCCACGCGCACGCGCACGAAGCCCTGCGCGCGCAGCTGTTCGAACACCTGCGCGTGCTCGCCCTTGCGCTCGCGGATCACCGGCGCCAGCAGCATGTAGCGCTGTTCGCGGCCGGCTTCGGTTTCGCCGAGCGCGACGACCTGGTCGACCATCTGGCTGACCGTCTGCGCTTCCAGCGGGTAACCGTGGTCCGGGCAGCGCGGCGTGCCCACGCGCGCGTAGAGCAGGCGCAGGTAGTCGTAGATCTCCGTGATCGTGCCGACGGTGGATCGCGGGTTGTGCGAGGTCGACTTCTGTTCGATCGAGATCGCCGGCGAGAGACCCTCGATGTGGTCGACGTCCGGCTTCTCCATCACGGAGAGGAACTGGCGCGCGTAGGCCGACAGCGATTCGACGTAGCGACGCTGGCCTTCGGCGTAGATCGTGTCGAACGCGAGCGAGGACTTGCCCGATCCCGACAGCCCCGTGATCACGATGAGCTTGTCGCGGGGGAGGTCGAGGTCGATGTTCTTGAGGTTGTGCGTCCGCGCGCCGCGGATGCGGATGTAATCCAGCGCCATCGGTTGCCTGTATGGGAGGGTCGCCGTCGCGGAGCGCGGGGCGAACAGGGGAGCGTATCGACAGGCGAAGATGGGGGCAAATGCCCGGAACCAAAGGCGCGCGAAATGCCGCGTGGAGCACGGTTCAGCGGGTTCCACGCGGGATTCCTGAACCTGCCGTCTCACTGGCTGAGACGGCCATTCCTCCACTGCGCGGCAGTGGAGGTGGCAGGAGTGAAATAGACGCGGTCGCGCCCGCTTACAGCAACCGGAACGCCGCGGCTTCGCCGTTGCCGGCCTGCGCGGTGGTTTCCAGCGCGGCGGGGCTGACGCCGTTGACGATCAGCTGGACCTTGATCGCCTCGGCGCGCTGCTGCGCGAGCGAGGGATCGTCGGCGGCGGGGCCGGCAATCTGCAGCCGCGTGGCGTCGCCGGACGCCTGGATCACCTGCGCGGCCTTGCTGAGCAACGCCAGGCTGTCGGGCGCCACGCGCGCGCTGCCGGGCTCGAAGCGGATCGGCGTCTGCGTCACGGCCTCGTTGAGCGCCTTCACCAGCGGCGCGCCCGACGTTCCGGGCTTCACGGCCGCGAGCACGGCGGAAACCGCTTCGCCCTGCGCGTCATCGCCCACGCCCTGGAACAGGCCCGTGTAGGCGTAGCCGGGATAGAGCAGTTCGGCGCGCGCGAGCAGGGCCTTGCGGTCGTCCTCGCTGGCGTGGCCGTGGAGCTCGATGCGGCGACCTTCGAACGAGACGGCGGCGCCCGGCTGGTTGAAGGTCTTCAGGAATTCCGGCAGGCCGTCCTGCCAGGGCGCGGGCCGTGCGCCGGGATCGACCTTGAGGTCGCCGGAGACGCGACCGTAGGCGCGACGAAGCGCGGTTTCGACGGACTGGCGCGCGGCATCGGTACCGACGACGCCGTCGTAGCGGACGGTGCCGTTGTTGTTCACCACATTGAGCGTGGCGTCGAACTGCGCCACTGGCGCGGCAGCCGTCGGCGGCGGCGCCTGGGTGGTCGCTGTGTCGCGATTGCAGGCGGACAGCGCGGCAACGCCGGCGATCAGCACGACGGGGAGGAACAGGACAGGAAAAGCACGGGCTGGCTTCATGGGCACTCCATCGCGGGGAAGGAAGGAGGGGCCCGGCGGACCGGGCCCTTCCTGCTTGCTGCATCGGTCGAACGCGATCGCTTACTTGTGCGAGGCGTAATCGATCTCGACCGGGTCGGCGCATTCCTGCGTGCCGTTGTTGCACAGCTTGTAGCTCATCGTGCCGCTACCGATGATGCGGAACGTATCCGTCGCCGTGCCCTTGTTCTTCACGGTCTTGAGGATCGCGCCGTTGCGGTAGATGTCGATGTTCTTCTTGCCGTGCGTCCAGGTGAGCGTGACCTGCGTGCGATGGTTCGCCAGCCCGATCGCCTCGGCTTCCACCGAACGCGGCCAGTTCGCATCGACGAAGCTCGGATACAGCGACACGCCGGTGGCCTTGCTGAAGCCGCGGATCGTCACGTACCAGGTGCCGCCCTGTGGGGCCGGGAAGAAGCAGTTCTCGTTGTTGCCCGCGGTGTACGGACGGCAGTCGTACGCGGTGGTCGTCGGCTCTGCCGCGCGGCGCACGTACATGTCGGCATCGCCCGTGCCGCCGTACATCGCGAACAGCAGGTTCGACGCGCCGTTGGGCACCAGCAGCTGGTAGCGCACGGTGTCGTTGGCGAGCACTTCGATGCCGGTGACGGTGACGCCGTTCTGCAGCTCGGTGGCCGGCGGCGGTTCCGGAGCCGGCGGCACGTCCGGCGGCAGCGGTTCGTCGCCCTTGGCGACGGCGACCGCGTAGCGCGCGTCGATGATGCCGGCGCCGCACCACAGGTTGTAGCTGCAGCCGCCGGCGAATCCACCCGACGCGTACGCCGTGTTTTCCAGGATCTTCTTGATCTGGTCCGGCGTCTTCGGCGTGGCCGCGGCCGACTGCATCAGCGCGATCGTGCCCGCCACGTGCGGGGCGGACATCGAAGTGCCCGCGTACCACGCGTAGCCTTCGGCGCCCTGGCCCTGCGCGCCGAGGTTCAGCGTCGACAGGATGTTGTCCGCGGCCGGTACGACGCCCGAACCGCCCGGCGCCGCGACGTCGACGACGCTGCCGTAGTTGGAGAATTCCGAAAGCTCGCCGGTCGGACCGACGGACGCCACGGTGATGACGTCGTTGCAGCTCGCGGGCGAATAACCCGCCGCATCGGCCGAGGAGTTGCCGGCCGAGACCACGACCGTCGTGCCGCGCGCCTTCGCCGCGGTGTAGGCCGCCTGCTCGGCGACCGAGCACGCGCCGCTGCCGCCGAGGCTCAGGTTGATGACTTCGGCCGGCGTCGCATTGGCCGGAACGCCCGCCACGGTGCCGCCGGACGCCCAGGTCACCGCGTCGATGATGTCGGACTCGTAGCCGCCGCACTTGCCCAGCACGCGTACCGGCTGCACCTTCGCGCCGAACGCCACGCCGGCCACGCCCGCGTTGTTGTTCGTCGCCGCCGCGACCGTGCCAGCCACGTGCGTGCCGTGCCAGCTGCTGTCTTCGGGAATGCCGAAGATGTTGCATTCGCCGTCGTGCCAGTCGCCCGGATCGTTCGGATCCGCGTCGCGCCCGTCGCCGTCCACGCTCACTTCGGTATCGATGATGAAGTCGTAGCCCGGGACGGTCTGGCTATTGAGTTCCGAATGCGGCGTGATGCCGGTATCGAGCACCGCGACCACGACGCCGTCGCCGGTCGACAGGTCCCACGCCGGTTCGGCGTTGATGCCGCCGGGGCCGTTCTTGTAGTGCCACTGCTGCGCGTAGAGCGGATCGTTGGGCACCATCAGCGGCTTGCGCAGGCGATCGGGTTCGACCGCGAGCACGTTCGGATCCTTCATCAGCTCCAGCATCAGCTGCTTGGTGGCGAGGCTGTCGAGCTTGCGGTCGGTGCGGATCAGCGAGCTGCCGGTGGCCAGCGTACGCATCGGCGCGATGCCGACGTTGAGGTTCTTCGCGGCGGTGGCGAACTGCGTGGTCGCGGCGGCGGCGCTCAGGCGCCTGGCGCCCTCACGATAGGTGACGATGAAACGGTCGTACTTCTGCGGCTGTTCCTTCGCCGCCTTGGCGGCGGCCGGCGACAGCGTGGACACCTTGACCTTGTTGGCGACGGGCAACTTGCCGCCGGAGTAGGCCGCGGGGGCGGCGATGAGCGCGGTGGCGACGGCGAGGGCGGTCCACTTGAGGGTGCGGGCTTTGCGAGTCATGACAACGTCCTTTGTTGGCTGCTGCTGCAGGAACCTCCGGCGCCTCCCCCTATGCGACGCCGGTGCGAGTGCGCGACGGCGCTAACCGGAGCGCGACTGGGTGGAGGCCCGCGTAGCAACGCCGTCCGGCGTCGTGCGCGTGCCCGCATATGGGTGGGCGGAGCTGGAGCGATGCTGCGCACGCGCGGTCGCGGCGTCGGAGCGCGCGTCTGGATGCGTGCGATGTGCGTCGATCGGGGATGCGGAAGCGCGGGCGGGATCGCCCGTTGCTGTGGACGCGGTGGCGTCCTCGGAAGACATCAGGGCCTGCGACTGCACAGCGACTGTCCCCCCGGCCTGCGTGAACGCTGGCCCATCGAGTGTTGGCTGGGACATGGACGGGCCCTGAACCGCCATGTCGAAGCGACGTTAAGGGATGCCTGCACCGCGTGCAAGTGGTTGATAATTCTCACAAAATAAACACGATACTGAATGCGGGCAGGAATGTGCCGCCTGTCGTGTTTCAGGGGTTTCCAGCCGCACGAGGAGGGGCCGGGTCGCGCGTATGCCCCCCGCACCGCCAACTCGGACCCCAAGTCGGGCCGACTTGCTCCAACTCGCTGAAAGCCCTAGAATTCCGCTTCTGTCCGCCCGCCTCGGGTGCCGACAGCGACCAAAATAACTACAGAGGAATCTGGTCATGTACGCAGTTGTAGTCACCGGCGGTAAGCAATACCGCGTGATGCAGGGCGAAACCCTGCGCGTCGAGCTGCTCGATGTCGAAGTCGGCAGCGAGATCAAGCTGGACAACGTCCTGATGCTGGGCGGCAGCGATGGCGTGAAGGTTGGCGATGCCCTGAAGGGCGCGTCGGTCTCCGCCAAGGTCGTCGGCCACGGCCGCGCCGACAAGGTGCGCATCGTGAAGTTCCGTCGCCGCAAGCACCACCGCAAGCAGATGGGCCACCGTCAGCATTACACCGAAATCGAAATCACCGGCATTGCCGGCTAAGTAAGGAGAAGCAGCCATGGCACACAAAAAGGGCGTAGGTTCCACCCGTAACGGCCGCGACTCCAACCCGAAGTACCTGGGCGTGAAGATCTACGGCGGCCAGGCCATCGAGGCCGGCAACATCATCGTTCGCCAGCGCGGCACCCAGTTCCATCCGGGCGCCGGCGTCGGCCTGGGTCGCGACCACACGCTGTTCGCGCTGGTCGACGGCAAGGTCGAGTTCTCGACCAAGGGTCCGAAGAAGCGTCGCACCGTCAGCGTCGTCGAGTAATTCCTCGTCATACGCGAGTCCCTTCGCAAGAGCCCGCACATCCGTGTGCGGACTTTTCAAAAGGACAACGAGGAGCCCCGCTTCGGCGGGGCTTTTCGTTTTCAATGACGTGATTCGTGAGTCGGGATTCGTGATTCGCGCAGGCGAACGGATCTCCGGCGCCTGCCAGCGTTCCGCATTCCTTTAGACTGCAACGCGGCCGCGTTCTCACGAATCACCAACTCCGAATCACGAATCACGGCACTCCAATGAAACTCGTCGACGAAGCCGAAATCCAGGTCAGCGCAGGCAACGGCGGCAACGGCTGCGTCGGTTTCCGTCGCGAGAAGTTCATCCCGCTCGGCGGCCCCGATGGTGGCGACGGCGGCGACGGCGGCAGCGTCTGGCTGCTGGCCGACGAAAACCTCAACACGCTCGTCGACTTCCGGCACCAGCGCCAGTTCCGCGCCAAGCGCGGCGAGAACGGCATGGGCCGCCAGATGTACGGCAAGGCCGGCGACGACCTGGTCATCACCGTGCCGGTCGGCACCGTGGTGATGAATGTCGAGACCGATGAAGTCATCGGCGACCTCACGCGCCACGGCGAACGCCTGCTGGTCGCGAAGGGCGGCAAGGGCGGCCTGGGCAACATGCACTTCAAGAGCTCGGTGAACCGCTCGCCGCGCAAGGCGCTGCCGGGCCTGCCGGGCGAGGAGCGCGTGCTCAAGCTCGAGCTCAAGCTGCTTGCCGACGTCGGCCTGCTGGGCTTCCCGAATGCCGGCAAGAGCACGCTGATCCGCGCCGTTTCCGCGGCAACCCCGAAGGTGGCGGACTATCCGTTCACCACGCTTTATCCGAACCTCGGCGTGGTCAGCGTCGAGCCGCACCGCAGCTTCGTCATCGCCGACATTCCCGGCCTGATCGAAGGCGCGGCGGAAGGCGCGGGCCTCGGCACGCAGTTCCTCAAGCATCTCCAGCGCACGCGCCTGCTGCTGCATCTGGTCGACATCGCGCCCGCGGGCGGCGTGTACGACGAAGGCGCGGAGGAGGGCGTAAGCCCGGCCGACCAGGTGCGCGCGATCGAGCGCGAACTGGAAAAGCACGATCCCGAGCTGCTCAACAAGCCGCGCTGGCTGGTGCTCAACAAGGCCGACCTGCTGCTGGAGGAAGAGCAGCAGGCCGCCGTGAAGTCGATCATCGACGAACTGGGCTGGAAGGACCGCCACTACCTCGTCTCGGCCATCGGCCGGGAGGGCACGTGGCCGATCATGCTCGACGTCATGACCTTCTTCGATCGCCAGCGCGAAGCGGCGCTGGAAGCCGAGCGCGCAGGCGAGGGGCATGCAGCACCCTGAGGCCTTCGCGCAGGCAACAAAAAACCCGGCATCGGCCGGGTTTTTGTTTGCTGCCTGGAGTCCGTCGGGCAAAGCCGCGGACTCCCGTCCCCGTTCCGCCGTATCAGGCGGCCTTGAGCGCCTTGATGCGGGCGTTCAGGCGGGCCTTGTGGCGGGCAGCCTTGTTCTTGTGGATCAGGCCACGCGAGCTGAAGCGATCGAGGATCGGCTGCGCGACGGCGAAGGCGGACTCGGCGCCGGCGGCGTCGTTCTCGCCCAGGGCCTTGAGCACCTTCTTGACGGCGGTACGCAGCATCGAACGCTGGCTGGCGTTGCGGGCATTGCGGACCACGGTCTGCTTGGCGCGCTTCTTGGCGGACTTGATGTTGGCCACGGCGAATTCCTGGAAACTGGTAGTGAAAAGGGTCTGGGGACAATCAGACCAGAAAGTATGGAGGATTCAGTGGGTTGCGTCAACAACAACGCCGGCGGCCGCCGGACTCGGGGAGGGCGGGCTTGAGCGCGCCGAAGATGCTGAAAGGGCTGCTGTCGTTCAGCAGCATGACCATGGTCTCGCGCGTGCTGGGCCTGGTCCGCGACATCGCGATCAACCAGGCCTTCGGCGCCAATGCGGGCACCGACGCGTTCTGGGTCGCGTTCCGGATCCCGAACTTCATGCGGCGCCTGTTCGCCGAGGGTTCGTTCTCGACGGCGTTCGTGCCGGTCTTCACCGAGATCAAGGAAACCCGCCCGCATGCGGACCTGAAGGAACTCGTCGCCCGCGTGTCCGGCACGCTGGGCGGGATCCTCATGGTGCTGACCGCGCTGGGGCTGATCTTCACCCCGCAGATCGCGGCCGTGTTCAGCCCGGGCTCGCTCGACAACGCGCCGAAGTTCGGCCTGACCGTCGACCTGCTGCGCCTGACGTTCCCCTTCATCCTGTTCGTGTCGCTCACCGCGCTGGCGGGCGGGGCGCTCAACAGCTTCCACCGGTTCGGGCTGCCGGCCTTCACGCCGGTGATCCTCAACCTTTTCATGATAGCCGGCGCGCTGTGGCTCGCGCCGCACCTGGAAGTGCCGATCCTCGCGCTGGGCTGGGCCGTGCTGGCGGGCGGCATCGCACAGCTGGTCTTCCAACTGCCGGCGCTGCGCAAGCTCGACCTGCTCACGCTGCCGAAGTGGGGCTGGAGGCATCCGGACGTGCGCAAGGTGATGCGCCTGATGGTGCCGACGCTATTTGGCTCGTCGGTGGCGCAGATCAACCTGCTGTTGGATACGGTGATCGCCTCGCTGCTGTTCGTCGGTTCGCAGACGTGGCTCTCGCAGGCCGATCGTTTCCTCGAACTGCCGCTGGGCGTGTTCGGCGTCGCGCTGGGCACGGTGATCCTGCCGGCGCTGTCGCGGCACCACGTCAAGACCGATACCGAAGGGTTTTCGAAGGCGCTGGACTGGGGCCTGCGGACCACGCTGCTGATCGCGATGCCGGCGATGCTCGGGCTGATGTTCCTGGCCGAACCGCTGGTGGCGACGCTCTTCCAGCGCGGCAAGTTCACCGCGTTCGACACGCAGATGGCGGCGATGTCGGTGTTCGGCCTGAGCTTCGGCCTGCCGGCCTTCGCGCTGGTGAAGATCGTGCTGCCGGCGTTCTACGCGCGGCAGGACACGCGGACGCCGGTTCGCGCCGGCATCGCCTCGCTGATCGCGAACATGGTGCTCAACGTGCTGTTCCTGTGGGTGCTGTACGTGCTGTGGACCACGCCGGAAGTGCGCGCCAAGGGCGTGTTCGCCGCGCTCGAACAGACGCCCGGCCTGCACCTGGCGCTGGGTTTCGCGAGTGCCGCGGCGAGCTACCTCAATCTCGCGCTGCTGTGGCACTGGCTGCGCAAGGCGGGCGTGTACGAACGCCAGCCCGGCTGGTTGCGTTACCTGATGCGCCTGCTCGTCGCGTGCGTGGCGATGTCCGCCGCGCTGTGGGCGGGGCTGCAATGGGCGCCAGCGTTCACGCAGATCGGCCAGCTGGCGCGCGTCGGGTATCTCGCCGTGCTGGTCGGCGGTGGCGGGATGGTCTATCTCGTGGCGCTGCTGGCGATGGGCTTCCGCCCGCGCGACCTGCGCGAACACTGAGTGGACCGTACGGTGAGCCTTGGAGATGGACCTGGCCGGCTATACTTCGGACCGATGAGCAGGCTGTTTCGTGACGTCGAAGGCGGGCCCCGATGCCCGCACGGCAGTGTGGTCTGCATCGGCGCATTCGACGGCCTGCACCTGGGCCACCAGGCGCTGGTGCGCCACGCGCTCGTCCGCGCGCGCGCGCTCGACGTGCCCTGCGTGGTGCTGAGTTTCGAGCCGCTGCCGCGTGAGTTCTTCGCGCCCGACGACCCGCCGCCGCGCTTGATGCTGCCGCGTACCAAGGCCGGGCGCCTGTTCGAAATGGGCGTCGACCAGCTCGGTTTGCTGCGTTTCGATCGCCGGCTGTGTTCCCTCACCGCCGAGGAGTTCGCGCACCAGGTGCTGGTGCACCGCTTGAATGCGCGCGAGGTCTGGGTCGGTCCGGAATTCCGTTTTGGCAAGGCGCGTGGCGGCGACATCGGCGTGTTGAAGGCGGTGGGGCAGGCGCACGGGTTCGTCGCCGGCGAGATCGAGCCGGTGCAGGTCGATGGCGAACGAGTCTCGGCCACGCGCATCCGCCAGGCGCTGCGCGAGGGCGATTTCACGACGGCCGAACGCTTCCTCGGCCGCCCGTACGCCATTGCAGGCCACGTCGTGCAGGGCAAGCAACTCGGCCGCACGCTGGGCTTTCCGACGGCGAACCTCCGCTTCGGCGGCCGCACGCCGGCGTTGTCGGGCATCTACGCCACGTGGGTGCATGGCGTGGGCGATGCACCGCGCGCGTCGGTGTCGAGCCTGGGCACGCGGCCGACGGTGGACGGCGTGGAGCCGCTGCTGGAGGCGCATCTTTTCGATTTCGATGGCGACCTGTACGGGCGCCGCATCGAAGTCGAGTTCGTCGCGAAGCTGCGCGATGAACTGAAGTTTTCCGATCTGCCGGCCTTGACCGCGCAGATGCACCGCGATGCTGCAGAAGCACGCGAGATCCTTTCGAAAGAACAACACCACGCCTTCGCCTGAGCGCCGCTTGTGACCGCCCAAGATCCCAACCAGTACAAAGCCACCCTGCACCTGCCCGCGACGGAATTCCCGATGCGCGGCGACCTGCCCAAGCGCGAGCCCGAAACCCTGGCGCGCTGGGAGGCCGACGGCCTGTACGCGCAGATTCGCGAGAAGGTCGGCAAGCGCGAGCGCAGCTTCGTGCTGCACGACGGCCCCCCGTACGCCAACGGCGCGATCCACATCGGCCACGCGGTCAACAAGGTCCTCAAGGACCTGGTGGTGAAGTCCAAGCTGATGGCCGGCTATGACGCGCCGTACGTGCCGGGCTGGGATTGCCACGGCCTCCCGATCGAACACCAGGTCGAGAAGAAGTTCGGCAAGGTCGGCGAGAAGCTCGACGCCGCGCAGTTCCGCCAGAAGTGCCGCGAATACGCGAGCGAGCAGATCGACCTGCAGCGCCGCGACTTCAAGCGGCTGGGCGTGATCGGCGACTGGGAAAACCCGTACCGCACGATGGATTTCCGCTACGAGGCCGACATCGTCCGCTCGCTGGCGAAGATCGTCGAGCGCGGTCACCTGGTGCGCGGCGCGAAGCCGGTGCACTGGTGCTTCGATTGCGGTTCGGCGCTGGCCGAAGCCGAGATCGAATACGCCGACAAGCAGTCCTGGGCGATCGACGTCGCCTACGACGCGCGTGATCCGCAGGCCGTGGCGCGCCTGTTCGGTGCCAGCGTGGACGACAGTGTGCGCGTCGCGATGCCGATCTGGACCACCACGCCGTGGACGCTGCCGGCGAGCCTAGCGATCAGCGTCGGCCCGGAACTCGACTACGTGCTGGTCGAAGGCCCGCGCCTGCCCGACGGCGGCCGTCGCCTGCTCGTGCTCGCCGAAGCGCTCGCCGGCAAGGCGCTGTCGCGCTATGGCGTCGAGGAGGTCGCGATCCTCGGCCGCGCGCTGGGCCGCGACCTCGAAGGCGCGCTCATGCAGCATCCGTTCTATGCCGAGCGCGACATCCCGGTGCTCGTCGGCGACCACGTGTCGGCCGAGGACGGCACCGGCATGGTCCACACCGCCCCGGGCCACGGTCCGGACGACTACACGATCGGCCTGAAGTACGGCCTGACCGACAAGTACACCGCCGCGCAGATCAACCCGGTCGACGCGAAGGGCCTGTACCTGCCGACCACGCCGCCGGCCGACGGCGTCGTGCTCGCCGGCCTGCACCTGTGGAAGGCGAACGACATCCTGGTGGACGTCGTCCGCGCCAGTGGCCACCTGCTGGCCGCGCACAAGCTCACGCACAGCTACCCGCATTGCTGGCGCCACAAGACGCCGGTGATCTTCCGCGCCACGCCGCAGTGGTTCATCTCGATGGAGCAGGCCAACCTGCGCCGCGATGCGCTGAGCGAGATCGGCAAGGTCGCCTGGGTGCCCGAGTGGGGCGAGGCGCGCATCTACAACATGATCGAAGGCCGCCCGGACTGGACGATCTCGCGCCAGCGCTACTGGGGCGTGCCGATCGCGCTGTTCTTCCATCGCGAAACGGGTGAGATCCACCCACGTTCGCCCGAACTGATGCGCAAGGTGGCCGAGAAGGTCGAGCAGGCCGGCGCCGACGCGTGGTACGCGATGACCGCCGAGGAACTGCTGGACGATGAAGCCTCGCAGTACGAGAAGGTCACCGACATCCTCGACGTCTGGTTCGACTCCGGCGTGAGCCACGAGTGCGTGCTCGCACAGCGTCCGCAGGACGGCCTGTACAAGCCGGCGGATCTCTACCTGGAAGGCTCCGACCAGCATCGCGGCTGGTTCCACTCCTCGCTGCTCACCGGCGTGGCGATGGACGGCGTCGCGCCGTACCGCCAGGTCCTGACGCACGGTTTCACCGTGGACGAGCAGGGCAAGAAGATGTCCAAGTCGCTCGGCAACACCGTCGAGCCGCAGAAGGTCATCAACGCGATGGGCGCCGACGTGCTGCGCCTGTGGATCGCCTCCACCGACTACCGCAACGAGATGTCGGTGTCGGACAACATCCTCAAGCGCACCTCCGACGTCTATCGACGCATCCGCAACACGGCGCGCTTCCTGCTGGCGAACCTCAACGGCTTCGAGCCGGCGACGCACCTGCGTCCGCTGGAGGACATGGTCGCGCTCGACCGCTGGATCGTGCATCGCGCCGCCGAGCTGCAGGACCGCATCGCCAGCGCGTACGAGCGCTACGACTTCGCCGAGATCGTGCAGGCGCTGTCGAACTTCTGCTCGGTCGACCTGGGATCGCTGTACCTCGACGTCACCAAGGACCGCCTCTACACGATGCCGGAAGACTCGCGCGGCCGCCGTTCGGCGCAGAGCGCGATGTATCGCATCGCCGAGGCGTTCGTGCGCTGGATCGCGCCGATCCTGGCGTTCACCGCCGACGAGATGTGGCGACATCTGCCGGCCGTCACCGAGCACGGCCCGCGCGAGGACAACGTCCTGTTCGTCACCTGGTACGACGGACTGGCGCTGTTGCCGGAAGATGCGGCGCTGTCGGCGGAGGATTTCGACCGCCTGCTCGCGCTGCGCGAGGAAGTCAGCAAGACGCTTGAGCCGATGCGCGCCGCGGGCGAGATCGGCGCTGCGCTGGAAGCCGAGATCAGCCTGAAGGCAGGCGTCGCCGACCAGAACTGGCTGGCGCCGTTTGCCGACGAGCTGCGTTTCCTGTTCATCAGCGGTGACGTGGAAATCGTCGCCGACGACGGCATCAAGGACATCGCCGTGCTCGCGACGCCGACGACGAAGACCAAGTGCGTGCGTTGCTGGCAGTACCGGGCCGATGTCGGCACCGACGAGGCGCATCCGCAGCTGTGCGGCCGCTGCGTGACCAACCTCGCCGGCGACGGCGAACACCGGGAGTGGTTCTGATGGCGCCGGTTCGTCCCAACGCGTTGCCGTGGCTGGCCGTTTCGGTCGCGGTCATCGTGCTCGACCAGCTCACCAAGATGTGGGTGCTGGATTCGCTGCCGGAGTACACGGCGATCCCGGTGATCGACGGCTTCTGGAACTGGTACCGCACCTACAACACGGGCGCGGCCTTCAGTTTCCTCAGCGATGCCGGCGGCTGGCAGAAGTACTTCTTCGTAGTGCTGGCGGTGGCGATCAGCGGCCTGCTGGGCTGGTGGCTGGCCCGCACGCCGCGCCGCGACTGGAAGAGCGCGCTGCCGTACGCGCTGGTGATCGGCGGTGCGCTGGGCAACGTCATCGACCGCCTGATGCACGGGCACGTCGTGGACTTCATCCAGTGGTACTGGCGCGACCACTACTGGCCGGCGTTCAACGTCGCCGATTCGGCGATCGTCGCAGGCGCCATCGGCATCGCGCTGTTCGGGCTGTTCAGCAAGCCCGCGGCGACCGTCGCCCAGCGCCGGTAGAATAAGTCTCATGGACGTCCTGCTCGCCAATCCCCGCGGTTTCTGTGCCGGTGTCGACCGCGCCATCGAGATCGTCAAGCGCGCCATCGAGACCCTCGGTGCGCCGATCTACGTGCGCCACGAAGTGGTGCACAACCGCTTCGTGGTGGACGACCTGAAGCATCGCGGCGCGATCTTCGTCGAGGAGCTCGACGAGGTGCCCGACAACGCGACGGTGATCTTCAGCGCGCACGGCGTCGCCCGTGCGGTGCGGATGGAAGCGGAGCGTCGCGGGTTGAAAGTGTTCGACGCGACCTGTCCGCTGGTGACCAAGGTGCACCTGGAAGTCGCCCGCCAGTGCCGCGCCGGTCGCGACGTGATCCTGATCGGCCACGAAGGCCATCCGGAAGTGGAGGGCACGATGGGCCAGTGGCGCCGCGAGGCGGGCGCCGGTCGCATCTACCTGGTCGAGGACAGCGAGGACGTCGCCGCACTGACGATCGACCAGCCGGAGAACGTGGCCTACACCACGCAGACGACGCTGTCGGTGGACGACACCCGCACCGTCATCGAAGCCCTGCGCGCGAAGTTCCCGGCCATCCAGGGCCCGAAGAACGACGACATCTGCTACGCCACGCAGAACCGCCAGGACGCCGTGCGCGAACTGGCCGCGCGCTGCGACCTGGTGCTGGTGGTCGGCTCGATCAACAGCTCCAACTCCAACCGCCTGCGCGAGCTGGCCGAGCGCGAAGGCGTGGAGGCCTACCTCATCGACGGCGCGATAGAGATCGACCCGAAGTGGGTCGCCGGTCGCCAGCGCATAGGCGTCACGGCCGGGGCGTCCGCGCCGGAGGTGCTCGTGCGCGGCGTGATCGACCGCCTGCGCGAGCTGGGCGCGATGCATGTGTCGGACCTGGAAGGCGAGCCGGAGAACATGGTCTTCGCGCTGCCCAAGGAACTGCGCCTGCAACTGGTCGACTGACCGACCGGATCGGCAGCCCCGGCTTCAACCGGCAATTGACCCGGTACCGGGGCAGCGCCTAGAATTCCCGTCTTCGCGGAGAGCGCTCCGCGGCACGGCCCCAGCGGCCCGCCCACGCGCTTCGCAGCACCATCCGCCGGAATAGCTCAGTTGGTAGAGCGGCGCATTCGTAATGCGTAGGTCGTAGGTTCGATTCCTATTTCCGGCACCAGTTTATTTTTTGAGCCCCGCTTCGGCGGGGCTTCTTTTTTTGGCGCGTGCTCGATGGCGGCGCGCGTCCCTTCACGCCTGCTCCCCGCCGACGATGGAACAGTCGCCACTTTCCTTGCGGAGTGGAACGATGGCCGGCATCGACAGGAACGTGAAGCGCATCGGCGAGCTGCTGAAGAAGATCGACATCGCCATGCTGACGACGACGGGTGCGGACGGCTTCCTGATGAGCCGGCCGCTGTCCACGCAGGACGCGCGGTTCGACGGTCGGCGCGTGTGGTTCTTCACCGAGACCGACAGCCCGAAGGTGGCGGAGATCCGCCGCAATCCGAAGGTCAATCTCGCCTACGCGAGCAAGGGCAAGAACGTCTACATCTCGATGACCGGCACCGCGCGCGTGAACCGCGACCGCGAGATGATCGAGGAGCTGTGGAACGACGCGATGAAGGCGTTCTTCCCCAAGGGCAAGAACGATCCGAACCTCACGCTGCTCGAAGTGGACGTGCACTCGGTCGAATACTGGGACGGCCCGGGTTCCTGGATCGGCAAGGCGGTCAGTTTCATCATCGCGCGCGTGACGAAGAAGGAAGAGGTGATGGGCGAGAACCGCATCGTCGACCTCAGCGAGAAGCGTCCGCGCAAGCGTCTGCCGCCGTCGCATGCGAACGCGCGGACCGGTGCGAAATCGGCTGCCGCGAAGGCGCCGCCGAAGACCGCGAAGAAAGCTGCGAAGAAGGCCACCACCAAGCGCGCAGGCATCGCGAAGAAGGCGACCGTCAAGCGCGCCGGCGCGACCGGCAAGACGACCAAACGCACCCGCGCGGCGAGTTGAGAGGCCGCCAAGTTCCCCGCGCGCGCCTGCCGATCGCGGCGTGCGCCGGTGAATGCACAACGCGCCTGAATTTCCTTTCACGTCCGTTCGATGAACGATTCATCTACCGGCAATCTGATGTTCACCGTTCTTTAGCGCGCGCATCGCCAACATGCCGCCAGTTTTTCGACAGGGGCATGAAAGGTGTCGAACATGCAGGTCAATGTCTTCGTGGTAGGACAGAACGAAGGATTCGTGGTCGCGCCGTGTGGCGCGCCACTTCCCGGCGACGAGATGGACGCGCTGGGCGAAGTACGGTTCGGATGGTCGGTGGACAGCGACCACGTCGTGCCGAAGCTGGACTGGATGGGGATCGTCAAGGACATCGACGCGCGGGGCTACAGCATCGTGCCGCACGGCGACGTCGGCGGGCTGCTCGGCCTGCCGCAGCATGAACTGAACGCCGTCTACCCGGAGCGTCACATCCGCTACGCCGCGTAAGCCGCAACCGCCCGCGTCTCGCCTTGCGCGACGCGGGCCGGGTAGAGTGCCGGCAGTCCCATCGCCGCGCCCCCCTCCATGTCGAAAGTCGCCAAATCCTCCAAGGCCCGCACCGCCTACGTGTGTTCCGAATGCGGTGCCGACCACAACAAGTGGCAGGGTCAGTGCGGGGAATGCGGCGGCTGGAACACGCTGAGCGAATTCGTCGTCGAACCCGCCGCCAAGGCGGGCGCGAGCGTCGCCGCGAGCCGTCGCGGCAGCTGGGCGGGCAGGGCCGACGCGCCGGCCGTCACCGCGCTGGCCGACGTGCGCCACACCGAGGAAGACCGCGTCAGCACCGGCATCGGTGAGTTCGACCGCGTGCTAGGCGGCGGCCTGGTGCACGGTTCGGTGGTGCTGGTGGGCGGCGATCCGGGCATCGGCAAGTCGACGCTGCTGCTGCAGGCGATCAGCAAGATGGCCGGCACGTTGCCCGGCCTGTACGTAACCGGCGAGGAATCGCTGGCGCAGGTCGCTGGTCGCGCTTCGCGCCTGGGCGTGCCGGTCGATGGCGTCCATGCGCTGGCCGAAACCGGCGTCGAACGCGTGCTCGAACACGCCGCGAAGATGCGCCCGGGCCTGATCGTCGCCGACTCCGTGCAGACGTTGTGGACGGAAGAACTCAGCGCGGCGCCCGGCTCGGTGAGCCAGGTGCGCGAAAGTGCCGCGCGCCTGGTGCGCTACGCGAAGGAAACCGGCACCGCGGTGTTCCTCGTCGGCCACGTCACCAAGGAAGGCGGCATCGCCGGCCCGCGCGTGCTCGAACACATGGTCGACGCGGTGCTGTATTTCGAAGGCGAAAGCGGCAGCCGCTTCCGCGTGCTGCGGGCGTTCAAGAACCGCTTCGGCGCGGTGAACGAACTGGGCGTGTTCGCGATGGGCGAGAAGGGCCTGCGCGAAGTGCCCAATCCGTCGGCGATCTTCCTTTCGGGCAGCGAGCGCCCGCAGCCGGGCAGCTGCGTGATGGTCACGCGCGAGGGCACGCGGCCGCTACTGGTCGAAGTGCAGGCGCTGGTCGATGCCTCGCCGCTGTCGAATCCGCGCCGTGTCGCCGTGGGCATGGAAGGCAACCGCCTCGCGATGCTGCTGGCGGTGCTGCATCGCCACGGCGGCGTCGGCGTGGGCGACCAGGACGTGTTCGTGAATGTCGTCGGCGGCATCCGTGTGCAGGAAACGGCGGCAGACCTTCCGGTGCTGCTGGCCGTGCTCTCCTCGCTGCGCGATCGGCCGCTGTCGGAGCAGACGATCGCGTTCGGCGAAGTCGGTCTGTCGGGCGAGATCCGCCCGGTCCCCAACGGCGAGGAGCGCCTGAAGGAAGCCGCCACGCACGGCTTCAAGCGCGCGATCGTGCCGAAGTCGAACGCGCCGCGCAGCGGGCGCATCGGCGAGATGGAAGTGATCGCGGTGGAGCGGCTGGCGGACGCGCTGGAACGGGCGTGATCGCCGGGGCTTTTACGCCTCGATCGCGCCGCCGAACGCCAGCATCTGCGCCCGCGTATCGTCGCTGATGGCGGCGCGCATCCGCGTCTCGTCTATGCATCGCACGACCCATCGCGGGGCGACGCCGGCGGTGCGCGCATCGAGCGTGCAGACGGCGAGGAAGTAACTCGGCCCCGGACCGGCCGCGTACCAGAGCGAATCCCAATGCGCCGGCCCGGCGCGGGAACGCATGTCCGGATCGTCCTCGTCGAGCTGGTAGGCGATCTTCACCACGGTGAGCGCTTCGCCCGGGAGCGGGCCGGCGGGCGTGGGGAACGACAGCGCATCGAAGGCCGCCTGCAGGCGCATCGCTTCGCGCTGCACGGTGAGGCGATGCCAGAGCACGAGCCAGCCCACGAGAACCGTCGACATCACGACGGTTCCCAGCCAGATCACGATGATCCATCGCTCGCGCCGCGCCCATGGCCGCACCTTACGCGCGGGATGTGTGCGCGTGGCGAACACGCATTCAGTTCACACCGCGAACACCACCGTGCGATGGCCGTTGAGCAGGATGCGGTCGTCGAGCCAGTAACGCAGTGCCTGCGCGAGCACGCGCCGTTCGATGTCGCGGCCGATGCGGATGAGGTCGTCGGGCGTGTCGTGATGGCTCACACGTTGCGTGTCCTGTTCGATGATCGGGCCTTCATCGAGGTCGGCGGTGACGAAGTGGGCCGTCGCGCCGATCAGCTTCACCCCGCGCGCGTGCGCCTGGTGGTACGGCCGCGCGCCCTTGAAGCCCGGCAGGAAAGAGTGGTGGATGTTGATGCAGCGCCCGGCGAGCGTGCGCGCCAGCTCCGCCGACAGCACCTGCATGTAGCGCGCGAGCACGACCAGCTCGGTACCGGTTTCCTCGATCAATGCGGCGAGCGCGGCTTCCTGCTCGTGCTTGCGGCCCTTCTCGACGGGCAGGTGATGAAAGGGGATGCCGTCGAAGTCCAGATGCCGGTAGGTTTCGCGCGGATGGTTGGCGACGACGGCGGTAATTGCCATCGGCAATTCGCCGATGCGCCAGCGGTAGAGCACGTCGGCGAGGCAGTGGTCGAACTTGGACGCCAGCAGCATCACGCGACGCGGCTCGCCACGATCACGCAATGACCATTCCATGCGGAACGCGCGCGCGAGCGTGTCGAAGCCGGCGCGCACCTGCGCCAGCGATTCCGGCGCGAGCGCGAACACGGTGCGCATGAAGAAGCGGTCGGTTTCGCGATCGTTGTACTGCTGCGCCTCGAGGATGTTGCCCTCGTACCGCAGCAGGTGCCCGGTGACCGCGTTGACGATGCCCGGGCGATCCGGGCAGGAAAGGGTGAGGACGTAGTGGGGCATCGGGGCATCGGCGCGATCCGTTGCCGGTTAGAACGCAGTGCACGCGTGCAGGCGGCCCCGGAAAGGGAACGGGCCGGTTTCCCGGCCCCTTCCTGCTTGCATGCATTCGGCGCAGCGTGCCGTCAGTGACCGCCCGCCGCCGCGCCGCCCATCTTCGCCGTGAACGGCGGCTTGGCGAACCACACGAACACGATCACCACCAGGAACAGGATGCCCAGCAGGTGGAAGATCTCGTTGAAGCCGATCTGCACCGCCTGCTGCGAGATCATCTGGTTCAGCACCACCGCGCCGCGTTGCACGTCGCCCTGGCCCAGCGAGGTCACCGTCTGCTGCATTGCCGGATCGTAGGCGCTGATGTTCTCGGTCAGTCGCGCGTGGTGGATCGTGCTGCGCTGGTTCCAGGCCCACGTCGTCAGCGACGCCGCGAAACTGCCACCCAGCGTGCGCACGAAGGTCGCAAGACCGGAACCCGCGGCGATCTCGTGCGGTTCCAGGTCCGACAGCAATATCGTCAGCACCGGCATGAAGAACAGCGCAACGCCCAGGCCTTGCCACAGCTGCACTTCGGCCACGCGCGCGAAGTCCACGTCGAGCGTGAATCCGGAGCGGTAGAAACTCGTGGCCGCCATCACCACGAAGGCGAACGTCGCCAGCATGCGAAGGTCGAACTTCGATGCGTACTTGCCCACCAATGGCGTGAGCAGGACGGGCAGGATGCCGATGGGCGCACTAGCGAAACCCGCCCATATCGACGTATAGCCGAGGTTGCGCTGCAACCACAGCGGCACGAGCAGGCCGACGCTGAAGAACGCCGAGTACGCCATCACCATCGCCGCGGTGCCGCTGGCGAAGTTGCGGTGGCGGAACAGGCGCAGGTTGACGATCGGATCCTTCTCGGTGAGTTCCCAGATGATGAACACCGCGAGCGCGGCCACCGCGATGACCGTCAGCCACACGATCTTGGTCGAGTTGAACCAGTCCTCGTCGTTGCCCAGGTCGAGCATGATCTGCAGCGCGCCCACGCCCAGCACCAAGGTGGCTAGGCCGATGTAATCCATCTTCGGACGCTCAAGGCGTTCCGGTCGGCCCTTCAGCTGCCGTCCGACGACGATGCTGGCGAAGATCCCGATGGGAACGTTGATGAAGAAGATCCATTCCCAGCTGTAGTTGTCGGTGATCCAGCCGCCGAGGATTGGGCCCGCGATGGGCGCCACGACCGTCACCATCGCCAGCAGCGCGATCGCCTGCCCGCGTTTCTGCGGTGGATAGATCGAGATCAGCAGCGCCTGCGTGACCGGATACATCGGGCCGGCGACGAAGCCCTGCAGCGCGCGCGCGGCGACCAGCAGGCCCATCGAATTGGCCAGGCCGCACAGCAGCGATGCGATCACGAAGGCGAGCGTCGCCCACGTGAACAGCTTGCGTTCGCCGAAGCGGCGCGTGAGGAAGCCCGTGAGCGGCAGCGCGATCGCGTTGCTCACCGCGAAGGACGTGATGACCCACGTCGCCTGGTTCGCACTCGCGCCGAGGTTGCCGGAGATGGTCGGCAGCGAGACGTTGGCGATGGTGGTGTCGAGCACCTGCATGAACGACGCCAGCGCCAGGCCGACGGTCGTCAACGCGATGTTGGGCGGACGGAAGGCGGTACTGGGCGGTTCCGGCGTGACCGGCAGGCCCATCTCCTCTTCCTGTTGCGCGATGGTGGACATGGCGTCGTCCGAGGTGTGCGACGCGACGGCGAGGTCGCGTCGTGGGAAGAAGGGCCGTCATTCCCGCGATGGCGGGAATCCTGCGACGTTCGGGGGAGGGATCGGTCTACAGGCCCCCGCATTCGCGGGGATGACGGCAAAGACGTGGAGCGTGGAGCGGTGTCGCGTTGCGTCGAAGCGTTCGCTCCGACGCGTTCGTTACAGGCGGTACGCGCGCATCAACCGTGCCGCGTTCCCGGCAGGTTCTCGCGGATGACCTTGTCGATCAGCGCGTTGGCATCGTTCAGCTGCTTCTCGTACGCGGCCGTGGTGAACAGCGGCTTGTCATCCTTGCGCGGCGCGGCGAGCACCGGGCCGTCCTGGTCGCGCACGGTGACGTCCACCGCCATGCTCAGGCCCAGGCGCAGCGGATGTTCGGCCAGCTGCTTCGGCTCGACTTCGATGCGCACCGGCACGCGCTGCACGATCTTGATCCAGTTGCCGCTGGCGTTCTGCGCCGGCAGCAGCGAGAACGCACTGCCCGTGCCCATGCCGAGCGCGGCGATCCGGCCGTCGTATTCGACGTCGCCGCCGTACAGGTCGGCGTGCACCTTCACCGGCTGGCCGATGCGCATCTTCGCCAGCTGCGTTTCCTTGAAGTTCGCCTCGACCCACAGCTGTTCCAGCGGAACGATCGTCATCAGGTTCACGCCCGGCTGCACGCGCTGGCCGAGCTGCACCTGGCGCTTGGCGACGTAACCTGACACCGGCGCGACGATGGCCGTGCGCTGAAGGTTGAGGTATGCCTGGCGCAGCTGCGACGCGGCGGCGGCGACCTGCGGCTGCGTGCCGACGTCGGTCGCGTCGACCAGCGCGCGATTGCGCGACAGGTTGCCGCTGGATGCACGCAGGCCGGCTTCGAGCACGGCCAGTTCGTTGCGTGCGTGGGCGAGTTCCTCGGCCGACACCGCACCGTTGCCGACGAGGCCTTCGCGACGCTTCAGGTCGGCGCGCGCTCGCGCGACCTGCGCCTGCCGTGCGGCGAGATCGGCGGCGCCGGCATCCACCGCGCTGTACAGGCCGCGCACCTGGCGCACCGTGTTGGCGAGATTGGCGACGGCCTGGTCGTAGGCGACCTGCGCGTCGTTCGGATCCAGGTGCACGAGCGGCTGGCCGGCTTCGACCTTCATGCCGTCGTCGGCGTCGATGCTCACCACCGTGCCCTGCGTCTGCGGGACGATGCTGACCACGTTGCCCTGCACATACGCGTCATCGGTGTCTTCATGGAAGCGCGCGACGGTGAGGTAGTACGTCGTCCAGCCGATGCCGGCAAGCACCGCCACGGCGGCCAGGATCGTCAGCGCCTTCCTGCGCTTGCCGTTGGACTGCGGCGCGGGCGTCGCCGCGGCCTTCGCGTTCGGATTGGGTTCGGTGGTCATGGCGTGGAGGCCTTGGCGATGTCGGATTCGGAAGTCGTCGGGGAGGTCAGGACCAGGCCGCCGCCGAGCGCGCGGTCGAGGTCGATGGAAGCGGCCAGCCGCTGCGCGCGAAGCACGGTTAGCTGGCGATCGCTGTCGAGCAGCGGACGCTGCGCGGCCAGTACGTCGAGCTGCGTGCCCAGGCCCGCCTTGTAGCGCTGCGTGGCGATGTCCCACGCACTGCGCGCGGCATCGCGCGCCTGCGTCGCCGAGGCGATCTGTGCATCGAGCGAGCGCGCCGAATGCACGGCATCGGCGACTTCGCGCAGCGCGGCGACCAGCGACTGGTTGTAGTTCGCCACGGCGAGGTCGTAGCTCGCATCGCTGCTGGCGAGGTTGTTGCGCAGGCGACCGCCGTCGAAGATCGGCAGGTTCAGCGCCGCGCCGCCGAGCAATTGCAGTGCATCGCCGCTGAAGATGTCGCCCAGGTCGCCGGCGCCCACGGCCAGTGCGGGCAAGGCGACGAGGTTGATGCTCGGATAGAACGCGGCCTTGCTCGCCTTGATGCCGTGCTGCGCGGCTTCCACGCGCCAGCGTGCCGCGACGACGTCGGGACGATGGCCGAGCAGCTCGCTCGGCAGTACCGACGGCACGCTCGGCGTGGACGCCTGCAGGATCGTCGGGCGGGCAATGTCGCGACCGCGGTCCGGACCCTTGCCCAGCAGCGCGGCAAGCGCGTTGCGCGTGACTTCGATCTCGTGTTCGCTCGCCTGGATCTGCTGCTGCGCGCTCGCCACTGCGCTTTCGGCGTTGTGGATCTGCAACTGGTTGTCGAGGCCGGCGGCGACGCGCTGGCGGCCGAGGTCGAGCAGCCCGCTGGCGCGCTGGAAGTCCGCCTTCGCTACGTCGTTCGCATCGAACGCCTGCGCGAGCGAGACGTAGGCGCGCGCGATGTTCGACGACAGCGTCAGCCGGGCGGCCTGCGCTTCGACTTCCGCCGCGTGCGTCTGTCCGACCGCGGCCAGCCACTTGGCTTTCTCGCCGCCCCACAGGTCGAACGTGTAGTTGAACGTCAGGCCCAGCATGGCGATGTCCGTGTAGGACCCGCCGAGCGGCGGCGCCGCGAGGGTTTCGGGAAGCTGCACGCCGACGTACTGCGCGCTGCCGCTGAGCGTGGGCTTGCGCGCCGCATCGGCCAGGCCCGCCTGCGCGACGGCCTGGCGCACGCGCGCGTCGGCGGCGGCGAGGCTCGGCGTGCCCTGCAGGGCTTCGGCGATCAGCGAATCGAGCTGCGCATCGCCGAGCGAGGTCCACCAGTCCTGCGTGGGAAACGCCGCCGGAGACACGATCGCATCGGACAGCGAACGCTGCGTCTGCAGGCTGTCGGCATCGAGCAGCTGGCCCTCCGGCGCGAGGCCGCGCGAACTCGCGCAGCCGGCCAGAACCAGCACGCTCGCCAGCGCGACCGCCAGCGTCGACGTCGCCTGCAGGGACACGGGCTTCAGCCCGCGGAGCGGGCGAGGGAAGGAATGGGCCATGGTCAGGTGTCGGAAAGGGAGAGGTTGTCGCGGACCTGTTCGAGCATCCGCGTGAGCTGTTCGCGTTCGGCGTCGCTCATGCCGTGCATCGCGCGCTCGCGCACGCGCTGGCCGCACTGGTTCACGTCCAGCCACATCGCGCGGCCGGCTTCGGTGAGCTGGATGTTCACCGCGCGGCGGTCGGCCGGATCGGCTTCGCGCGCGAGAAGCCCGCGGGCTTCGAGCTTGTCGAGCAGGCGGGTCATGGCGCCGGGATTGAGCTCGGCGGCGCGGGCGAGGTCGGTGACGCCGTGCGGCCCGTCGGACAGCTTCTTCAGCGCGATGTACTGGCTGAAGGTGAGCTCATGGCCGGCGGCGGCCAGTTCGTGCTCCATGCGCGACCACATGGCGTCGCGGACCTGCCGGAAAAGCAGGCCGAGCGTCGAGCCACTGCAGGGGGCGAGGGAACGGGATGCGGACATGGGTGCGCATCTTCTTCGCCCGGGCAATATTTGTCAATGCAAATATTGTTTCAGCAATGGAAACGTACCGTTACCGTGAATGGAACAGCCTGAATGGGGATCAGGCGGGTCGGCGAAGGACGAGTTCGAGCACGAACTTGCTGCCGAAGAAGGCCAGGATCAGCAGCGCCATCGCCGTAAGCGTCCAGCGGACGGCCACCGCCCCGCGCCAGCCGTAGCGCCAGCGACCGGCCAGCAGGCCGCCGAACAGCAGCCACGACAGGACGCTGAGCACGGTCTTGTGCACCAGGTGCTGGGCGAGGAGGTTTTCGACGAACAGCAGGCCCGTCAGCAAGGTCGCGGTGAGCAGCGCGAACCCGACCGCGATGGTCCGGAACAGCAGGGTTTCCAGTTCGACCAGCGGGGGCAAGGCGCGCAGCCAGCGGTGGAATTCGCGCCGACGCAGTGCGCGCTCCTGCGCCCACAGCATCACCGCCAGCAAGGCGGCGATCGCCAGCGTCGCGTAGGCGAGCAGCGCCATCCACGCGTGGAGCTGCAGGCGCCAGTCCAGGCGCTCTCCCAGCACGTGCCCGTGGTGGTGGTAACCGAACAGCGCCAGCGCCGCGATCGGGAACACGATCACGCCCAGGGCCGCCATCCGCCCGCCCGCGCCGACCAGCGCGGTGAGCGCCGCCATGCCCAGCGCGACCAGCGAGAGCGCCGCGTAGAAGTGCATGTCCGCGCCGCCGCTGGCATGCCAGGCGAGCAGGTGCGCCAGCGCGTGCAGCGCCACGCCGCCCACCGCCGGCAGCAGCCACAGGCGCGACGGGCGCGTCGGCTCCTGCCGCACACCGCCGATGAGCAGGGCGGTCGCGACCAGGTACAAGGCGATGGCGATGAGAACGATTGTCATCGAGGCAGTGTCGCACAGCGGCGAGACGAACCGCATGGGGCCGGTTGCGCACCGGGTCGCAGTTGTCGAAAGGCTATACTTCGCGCCCCGTTTTCTGCTTTCGACCAGGTCGCGTCCGCATGTTCGAATCCCTGACCCAGCGCCTTTCCGGCACCATCGAGCGCCTGCGCGGCCGCGGCCGCCTGACCGAGGAGAACATCCGCGAGTCGCTGCGCGAGGTGCGCATCGCCCTGCTGGAGGCCGACGTCGCGCTGCCGGTGGTGCAGGCGCTGATCGAGCGCATCAAGGTGCGTGCGGTCGGCCAGGAAGTGCTGAAATCCCTCACGCCGGGCCAGGCGCTGATCAAGGTCGTGCGCGACGAAATGACGGCCGTCATGGGTTCGCAGGCCGCCGACCTGAACCTCAACGTGCCGGCGCCTGCGGTCATCCTGATGGCCGGCCTGCAGGGCGCGGGCAAGACGACCACCGTCGGCAAGCTCGCCAAGCACCTGAAGGAAAAGCGCAAGAAGAAGGTGATGGTGGTGTCCGCCGACGTGTATCGCCCGGCGGCGATCGAGCAGCTCAAGACGCTCGCGCAGCAGGTCGACGTGCTGTTCTTCCCCTCGAGCGCGGACCAGAAGCCCGAAGCGATCGTGAAGGCCGCCATCGACGACGCGAAGAAGTCCTTCGTCGACGTGCTGCTGGTCGACACCGCCGGCCGCACCAGCATCGACGAAGCGATGATGGCCGAGATCAAGGCGCTGCACGCCGCGGTCAATCCGGTCGAAACGCTGTTCGTCGTCGACTCGATGACCGGCCAGGACGCGGCCGTCACCGCCAAGCATTTCGGCGAGGCGCTGCCGCTGACCGGCGTGGTGCTCACCAAGACCGACGGCGACGCCCGCGGCGGCGCGGCGCTGAGCGTGCGCTACATCACCCAGCGCCCGATCAAGTTCATCGGCGTGGGCGAGAAGCCCGACGGCCTGGACGTCTTCCATCCGGACCGCATCGCCAGCCGCATCCTCGACATGGGCGACGTGCTGTCGCTGGTCGAGCAGGTCGAATCGCAGGTCGACAAGGACAAGGCGCAGAAGCTCGCCGAGAAGGTCGCCAAGGGCAAGAAGTTCGACCTGAACGACATGAAGGACCAGCTCGAGCAGATGCAGAACATGGGCGGCATCCACGGCCTGATGGACAAGCTGCCGGGCATGGGCCAGATCCCGGACTCGGTGAAGAACCAGGTCACCGGCAAGGAGGTGCCGCGCATGGTCGCGATCATCAATTCGATGACCAAGAAGGAGCGCCGCAACCCTGGCCTGCTGAACGGCTCCCGCCGCGCCCGCATCGCCAAGGGCGCCGGCCTGACCCCGGCCGACGTCAACAAGCTGATGAAGCAGTACCAGCAGATGGAAAAGATGATGTCCAAGCTGGCCGGCGGCGGCATGAAGGGCCTGATGCGCGGCATGAAGGGCATGATGGGTGCCCGGGGCGGGATGCCGTTCCGCTGAGTTTCCGGCTTCGCCGGAAACTCCCCCAAAGTTTGCTGCGCAAACCTTGGGCCCCGCGGCGCGCTTCCTACCCCCATTCGCGCCCTTGGCGCGAATGGCCCCCTAACAAGGGGGCTGGGGGAAGGCCGCTCGGGGGTCCATTCCCCTAGGGCGACCCCGTCGCGCCGGGGTTTCCCCATCCCGATCAATGCCTTATACTTGCGGGCTTACCCTGCCATTCCGGCAGCTGGGCAACACAGGAACTACCGAACCATGGTCAAGATTCGTCTCGCTCGCGGCGGCGCCAAGAAGCGTCCCTTCTACCACGTCATCGTCACCGACAGCCGCAACGCCCGTGACGGCCGCAACATCGAGCGCGTGGGCTTCTACAACCCGGTCGCCCAGGGC
Source organism: Lysobacter soli (assembly GCF_003382285.1). Classification (GTDB taxonomy): domain Bacteria; phylum Pseudomonadota; class Gammaproteobacteria; order Xanthomonadales; family Xanthomonadaceae; genus Lysobacter_J; species Lysobacter_J soli. The sequence continues at coordinate 470,204 of NZ_QTJR01000001.1, read as the reverse complement.
GCCGAGAAGCGCGTGGAGCTCAACGTCGAGCGCGTGCAGCACTGGATCAAGAACGGCGCGCAGCTGACCGACAAGGTCGCCGTGCTGTACAAGGAAGCGGCCAAGGCCGCGACCGCCGCCTGATCCGCGGGCCGCGCCCCGCGCGCGGCCAGATCGATATGACGGGCGCCTCCTCGGAGCGCACCGGATCCCAAGAGCGCCGGATCCTGTTAGGCAGGATTTCCGGCGCTTTTGGCATCAGGGGCGAAGCAAAACTCGAATCCTGGACGGAACCGCGTGACGCGATCTTCCGCTACCAGCCCTGGATCCTGCGCGACGCGCAGGGCAACGAGACCGAAGTGCGTGGCGTGCGCGGCAAGCTGAGCGGCAAGTTCACCGTCGCCAGCTTCCCGCACATCACCGATCGCGACGCCATCGAGGCGATGCGCGGCACCGAGATCTACGTGCCGCGGTCGGCGCTCCCGCCGCCGAGCGAGGGCGAGTACTACTGGGTCGACCTGGAAGGCCTGCGCGTGGTCACGATCGAAGGCGTCGCGCTCGGCACCGTCTCGCACCTGTTTTCCACGGGTGCCAACGACGTGCTAGTCGCGCGCGACGACGAGCGCGAACGCATGATTCCCTTCGTCCAGCCGCAGTACGTCACGTCGGTGGATTTCGACGCCGGCGTGGTGACGGTGGACTGGGATCCGGACTTCTGAAAGCCGCCATGCGCATCGACATCGTCAGCCTGTTTCCGGATTTCGTCGCGCAATGCGCGGCGTTCGGCGTGGTCGGGCGAGCGGTCGAGCGCGGGCTGCTGTCGGTGCACGGCTTCAATCCACGCGATTACGCCGAGGGTAATTACCGCCGCGTCGACGATCGCCCCTTCGGCGGCGGTCCCGGCATGTTGATGCTGGTCGATCCGCTCCGCGCGAGCCTGCGCGCCGCGCGCGAAGCCGACCCGGCGCCGGCGAAGGTGGTCTACATGAGCCCGCAAGGCGCGCCGCTGACGCAGGCCAAGGTGCGTGAACTCGCCGGCCGCGAGCGCCTCATCCTGCTGTGCGGACGCTACGAAGGCATCGACGAGCGGCTGATCCGGGCCGAGGTGGACGAGGAAATCTCCATCGGCGACTACGTGCTGTCCGGTGGCGAACTGGCCGCGGCGGTGATCGTGGACGCGGTCGCCCGGCTGCGCGAGGGCGTGCTGGGCGATGCCGAGTCCGCTGTGCAGGACAGCTTCGAGGACGGACTGCTGGACTGCCCGCACTACACGCGGCCGGTCGAACATGAATTCGGCACGGTTCCCGAGGTGCTGATGTCGGGCAACCACGCCGAGATCGCCAAGTGGCGCCGGATGCAGTCGCTGGGCCGGACCTGGCAGCGCCGGCCGGACCTGCTGGACGAGGCGGCGCTGTCGAAGGCCGACCGCAAGCTCCTGGCCGCCTACCGGGCCGCGCTGGAGGCCGAAGGGTCCGGGCAGGCGCCCCAGGACCCCGCCCAGGACGGCCCCGGGACGCCGTAAGCCCTAGCCACGCAAGAAAAAAAGCCGCTATAATCCGCGGCTTCCATTCGCTCCACCCATGCCAGACGCGGGTCCACGTGCACTCGCGCTACAACGACTCCAACAGGCCAAAGCCATGAACAAGCCCTCCATCCACACGCTCCTCCAGACCTTCGAAGCCGAGCAGATCCAGCGCCAGCTTCCTTCCTTCAGCCAGGGCGACACCGTCGTCGTCAACGTGAAGGTCAAGGAAGGCAACCGTGAGCGCGTCCAGGCCTATGAAGGCGTGGTCATCGGCATCAAGAACGCCGGCCTGAACTCGTCGTTCACCGTGCGCAAGATCTCGCACGGCTACGGCGTCGAACGCGTGTTCCAGACCCACAGCGCCACCATCGCCTCGGTCGACGTGAAGCGTCGCGGCAAGGTGCGCGCGGGCAAGCTGTACTACCTGCGTGGTCTGCAGGGCAAGAAGGCGCGCATCAAGGAAGACCTGGCCGCCTACGCCAAGACCGACGCCAAGTCCGCCGAGTAATCCTCGCGCGACGGGCCCAGCGCCCGCGTCGATCCAACGGCCGCCTCCGGGCGGCCGTTGTCGTTTCCGGCCTTCGAAACCGGGCGCAACGCTTCTTCCCGCGATGCCCACGCGCGTCGGCGTAGCGTTCGCGATGCGATCGCGTGATCGCGCGACGGATTCCGACGTGGCCAGCCTGCTTCACCGCAGTCCGCAATCGACGTGCGAGTTCCGCTTCTACGAGGAACTCGGCGATTTCCTCGCGCCCGCGCGGCGCAAGCGCAGTTTCCTGCACGCCTTCGACGGCACGCCCTCGGTGAAGGACCGCATCGAATCGCTCGGCGTGCCGCACACCGAGGTCGACCTGATTCTGGTCGACGGCGAGCCCGTGCCGTTCTCGCATCGCCTCACTGGCGGCGAACGCGTCGCGGTGTATCCGATGTTCGAACGCTTCGAGCTGGGCGAAGCCAACCGCCTGCGTCCCGCGCCGCTGCGCGAGCCGCGTTTTGTGCTCGACGTGCACCTGGGGCGCCTGGCGTCGTACCTGCGGCTGCTCGGCTTCGATGCGCTGTATCGCAACGATTACGAGGACGACGAACTCGAGCGCATTTCGCGCGCGCAGCATCGCATCCTGCTCAGCCGCGATACCGGGCTGCTCAAACGTTCGGCCGTCACGCACGGTGCATTCCTGCACGCGACCGACCCGCGTCGCCAGTTGCGCGAAGTGCTGGATCGTTTCCAGCTCGACTCACGCATCGCGCCGTTCACGCGTTGCGCGCGCTGCAACGGGACGGTTGAAGCGCTGGACATGATGTCGATGGCTCAGCCGCCAGACGATCCCGATCGCGACCATCCCGACGAACGCGAGCCGCCGCCGGGTGAACCCGAGCGCCGCGATCCCGATCCGGGCGAACCGGAGCGCCGCGATCCCGGACGCGCGCCGCCGACGGGCGATCCGGTTTCACCGCCGGATATTCGCGATCCCACGCCTCCGAAGCCCGAAAAACAAGGGCGCAACGACGTGCCAGCGAACGTGCTCTCCGGCCACGGCGCCACGCTCAGCCGATGCGGCGACTGCGGGCAGATCTACTGGCCCGGCAGCCACCTCGCGCGACTTCGCCAGCGTCTGGCCGAAGTCGGCGTGTCGATCTGACGACTCAACGCGCCAGCGCGTCGTCCGGTTCCGCACTCGGATCGGCGACGGGCGAGGGCGGCGTTGCCGGAACTTCTGCCGGCGACGCGACCTCGTGGCGATCCGGCACCAGCATCCGCGCCTTACGCCACCCGCCGAAGCGGTAGTACGCGAGCGCCATCACCATCGAGCACAGGGCGCTGATCGGGAAGCTCCACCAGATCGCATCCACGCCGATGCGCGGCTGCATGAAATCGGCGAACGGCACGCGGATGCCCCACAGCGCGATCACCAGGATGATCAGTGGCGGTACGACCGCGCCGGTCGAACGCACGACGCCCGACACCACGAACGTCACGCCGAAGAAGAGGAACGACCACACCGCGATGTGGTTGAGATGGCGCGCGACCTCGAGCGCGTCGCTGCCGTCGGGCAGGAACAGCGACAGCGTCCAGCGATCGAACACGATCAGCGGCACGATCAGGGCGCCGGTCATCAGGAAGTTCATCAGCACGCCCGCGCGCGCGGTCGCCGATACGCGATCCCAGCGGTGCGCGCCGACGTTCTGCGCCGCCATCGACGAGCACGCCGCCCCTACCGCCATCGCCGGCATCTGCACGTAGGTCCAAAGCTGCAACGCGGCGCCATACGCGGCGGTGGTCTGCGTGCCGTGCTGGTTGACCATCGTCATCATGGCGATCATCGCCAGCGAGATCAGCACCATCTGCAGGCCCATCGGCACGCCCTTGACGATGAGCGATCGCAGGATCGTACGGTCGATGAGGAAGTAGCGCGCGTCCTGGCGGCCGAGCCACAGCACGTGGCGCTTGTGGCGCAGGTAGAAGAGCAGGGCGATGAGCGTGGTGGTCTGCGCGACGAGCGTCGCCCACGCCGAGCCGGCGATGCCGAGTTTCGGGAACGGCCCCATGCCGAAGATCAGCACCGGATTGAGCACGATGTCGAGCAGTACCGCGACCAGCAGGAAGCGGAACGGCGTGCGCGCATCGCCCGCACCGCGCAAGGCGGCCGACAGGAACGCGAACGCGTACAGCGCCGGCATCGCGAGGAAGATCACGCGCAGGTAGTCCTCGGCCAGGTGCAGCGAGGCTTCGGGCGTTCCCATCGCCGCGAGCAGGTGCCGCGAAAACCATTGGCCGCCCGCCGCGATGACGATCGACAGGCCGATGAAGAACGTCGCGCTGGTACCCATCACGCGCCGCGCCTGCGTCAGGTCGCGCGCGCCCATCGCCTGCGCGATCAGGATCGTCGCCGCCATGCCGATGCCGAACACCGAACCGATCAGGAAGAACATGATGTTGTTGGCGTTCGCCGTCGCCGTCAGCGCTTCCTCGCCGAGAAAGCGGCCGACCCAGACCGCGTTCACCGAGCCGTTCAGCGACTGGGCGATGTTGCCGGCGAGGATCGGCAGGGCGAAGGCGAACAGGTTGCGGCCGATGGGGCCTTCGGTGAGGTTGTGCGAGGTGGGCGCCATGCGAGGGTGGGCTTCCGCGACGTGAAGAGGCGGCACGGTAGCACCGTCGATGAGAACGGCGCGCCATGTCCGACGACACGCGCGGCGATGACACCGACCCTGCGATAATTGCTTACAGCCCGGGACACCTTTGCCGGGCATTCACCGGACCGAGCTGTGAACGACGTACCCGATGCCTCCGTGCCTTCCGTTCGCCTGGACCTGTGGTTGTGGGCGGCACGCTTCTTCAAGACGCGATCGCTGGCCAAGCACGCGATCGACACCGGCAAGATCGAGATCGGCGGCCAGCGCGCCAAGCCGTCGCGCGCCGTGCGCGTGAACGATGCGCTGCGCATCGTGCGCGGCGAGGAAATCTTCGAAGTCGACGTGCGCGGCCTGAGCGACACGCGCGGGCCGGCGAGTGTCGCGCAGACGCTGTATGCGGAAACCGAGGCCTCGCGCCAGGCGCGCGAAGCGGCGCGCGCGCTGCGCGTCGCCGAGCGCACCGGCTACCGTGCACCGGAAACCAAGCCGGACAAACGCGCGCGGCGTCTCATCCGCGCGTTGGGTGACATCGACGCGATGTAAGTCGCTAGGCGTTTCTTGGCGCGACGTTCAGCGCCGTCCGCCGCCGAGGAACGATCCGGCCAGTCCGATCAGATCGGAAAAGTCCGTATCGCCATCGCCATCGCGATCGAGCACGGCGCCCATCAGCGAACCGCCGACGCCGCCCTGCTGCGCGATCGACTGGCGCTCCTGGCCGAGCACGTCGCCCAGTTGTTGCGGCGATGCAGCCAGACCGGAGCCGCCCGCGTTGCCGGCGAACATGCGCTTGGCGAGGTAGGCCATCACCAGCGGTGCGAGCATCTGCAGCAGCGAACTCGCCTGGCCCTGGCCGAGGCCCGTCGCGACGCCCAGTCCCTGCGCGGCGTTCTGCTGGCGACCGCCGAGCACGTGACCGAGGATCGAACCGCCCTGGCCACCACCGCCGAGTACCGAGCCCAGGACGCTGCCGATATCGAGCCCGGCGTGATCGCGCTGCAACGCGCCGAACAGCGCTTCGGCACCCTGCGGTTGGCTCGCGTTGCGGCCAAGTGCGCCGAGCAGCAGCGGCAAGGCCGCCGACACGGCGTTCTCCGTCTGCGAAGGCGACAGCCCGAGCTGGTTGCTGATGTCGGCCAGCGGTTGTCCCTGCAGTTGGCCGAGCAGGTCGTTGGTCAGCGGCGTGTTCATGGCGACGACTCGATGTGGGGGCGTTGATGCTAGCGCCGCGACGTTCAGTCGTCGTGATGGCGTGAAACGAAAAAAAAAGCCCGGCGGAATTCCGCCGGGCTTTGCTCTCCATCGCGATGGGTGTCAGGCTGCCAGATCGTAGCGGTCGAGGTTCATCACCTTCGTCCACGCGGCGACGAAATCGTCGACGAACTTGCGACCACAGCCCTTGGTTGCATACACCTCACCGTAGGCGCGCAACTGCGAGTGCGAGCCGAAGATGAGATCAACGCGGGTGCCGGTCCACTTCTTCTCGCCCGTCTTGCGATCGAAGCCCTGGAACACGGCCTCGTTGTCCGTCGTCGACTTCCACTCCGTATCCATGCTCAACAGGTTCACGAAGAAGTCGTTGGACAGCGTGCCCGGACGATCGGTGAACACGCCGTGCGGCGTCTGGCCGAAGTTGGCGTCGAGCGCGCGCAGGCCACCCACGAGTACCGTCATTTCCGGTCCGGTCAGCGTGAGCAGCTGCGCCTTGTCGATGAGCTGCGATTCGGCCAGCACCCCGGTCTTGTACTTGAGGTAATTGCGGAAGCCATCGGCGTGCGGTTCGAGCACGGCGAAGGAGGCCACGTCGGTCTGTTCCTGCGTCGCATCGGTACGGCCCGGCGCGAACGGCACGGTGACGTCGTGACCGGCGGCCTTCGCGCCCTTTTCGACGCCGGCGTTGCCGGCGAGCACGATGAGATCGGCCAGCGACACCTTCTTGCCGCCGCTGTTGAACCCGGACTGGATGCCTTCGAGCACGTTCAGCACCTTGGCGAGGCGCTCGGGCTGGTTGACCTCCCAGTCCTTCTGCGGCGCCAGGCGGATCCGCGCGCCGTTCGCGCCGCCGCGCTTGTCGGAGCCGCGGAACGTGGACGCCGACGCCCACGCGGTGGACACCAGCTCCGGCACGGTGAGACCCGAGGCGAGGATCTTCTGCTTCAGCGCCTGCGCGTCCGCTTCGTCGATCAGCGGATGCTCGGCGGCCGGCACCGGGTCCTGCCAGATCAGTTCCTCGGCCGGCACTTCCGGACCGAGGTAGCGCGAACGCGGCCCCATGTCGCGATGCGTGAGCTTGAACCACGCGCGTGCAAAGGCGTCGGCGAATTCGTCCGGACGTTCCAGGAAACGTCGCGAGATCTTCTCGTACGCCGGATCCTCGCGCAGCGCGATGTCCGTGGTCAGCATCGCTGGAGCGCGGCGCTTGTTCGGATCGTGCGCATCGGGAACGGTGTTCGCGCCCGCGCCACCCTTGGGCTGCCACTGGTGCGCGCCGCCGGGGCTCTTGGTGAGTTCCCACTCGTAGCCGAACAGGTTCCACAGGAAATTGCTGCTCCAGCGCGTCGGCGAACTGGTCCAGGTCACTTCCAGGCCGCTGGTGATCGCATCGCCCGCGATGCCGGTGCCGTGCGTGCTGTGCCAGCCCAGGCCCTGCGCGACGATGTCATCGCCTTCCGGATCTACGCCGACGCTCTTCGGATCACCCGCGCCGTGCGTCTTGCCGAAGGTGTGTCCACCTGCGATGAGCGCGACGGTCTCCTCGTCGTTCATCGCCATGCGCGCGAACGTCTCGCGGATGTCGTGAGCGGCGGCCTTCGGATCGGGATTGCCGTTGGGGCCTTCGGGATTGACGTAGATCAGGCCCATCTGCACCGCGCCCAGCGGGTTGTCGAGCTGGCGTTCGCCCGAGTAGCGGCGATCGCCGAGCCACTCTTCCTCCTCGCCCCAGAACACGTCCAGGTCGGGTTCCCACACGTCCTCGCGACCGCCGGCGAAACCGAAGGTCTTGAAGCCCATCGTTTCCAGCGCGACGTTGCCGGTAAGGATCATCAGGTCGGCCCACGAGATCTGCTGGCCGTACTTCTGCTTGATCGGCCACAGCAGGCGACGCGCCTTGTCCAGGCTCACGTTGTCCGGCCAGCTGTTCAACGGTGCGAAGCGCTGCTGGCCGCGGCCGCCGCCGCCACGGCCGTCGAAGATGCGGTACGTGCCCGCGCTGTGCCAGGCCATGCGGATGAAGAGCGGGCCGTAGTGACCGAAGTCCGCCGGCCACCACGGCTGCGAGTCGGTCATCAGGTCGGCGAGGTCCTTCTTCAGGCCCTCGTAGTCGAGCTTCTTGAATTCTTCGGCGTAGTTGAAGTCCTTGCCCATCGGGTCGGACTTGGAAGAGTGGTAGTGGAGCAGGTCGACGCGGAGCTGGTTCGGCCACCAGTCCCGATTGGTGCGGCCGCCGCCGACGGTGTGTTTGAAAGGACACTTGGTTTCGAGGGACATCTGCTCTCTCCTGGGTTCGGGCCTGGGGTCGTGCGTCAAACGGCGAAGGTTCAACGATGGCTGGGGCGAGCGCGTGCCGAAGCCTTCCCGCATTGCAACGCGGGTACGTGACGTGCAACCCCTCGGCGACACCTTAGTGAGGTTGCACGAGCAGATGAAATCGAATGAATCGAACGATCCGATACGCGCCGGCTATTGCGGCGCGTGCGGAAAAACAAAAACGTAATGACGCTCGGCGGGCGGACGTCGGCGTCGCGTTCGAGCAGGGCACAAAGTTACACGGCGCCCTCCGGCGCCGCGTGGGTAGAGAGCAGTGCGCCGACGGACGGCGGGCGTCGTGCGTTCGCGATCAGCCCAGCGCCTTGAGGCGATACAGCGCTTCCAGCGCCTGCTTCGGCGTGAGGTCGTCCGGATCGATCGAAGCCAGTGCGTCCAGCGCCGCGGAGGAGGGCGCGAACAGGCCGAATTGCTGCGGTGCATCCAACGCCACCGGCGCGAGCGACGGCGTGGGCGCATCGCGGCTCTGCTGTTCCAGTTCCGCAAGGCGACCGCGCGCCTGCTGCACGACGGCCTTCGGCAGGCCGGCCAGCGCGGCGACCTGCAGGCCGAAGCTGCGATCGGCCGGGCCGTCCTTCACCGCGTGCATGAAGACGAGCTGGTCGCCGTGTTCGACGGCATCCAGGTGCACGTTCGCGATGCCGCTGCCCGGTTCGGCCAGGCGCGTGAGTTCGAAGTAGTGCGTGGCGAACAGCGTGTAGGCGCGATTATGGTGCGCGAGATGACGCGCGCACGCATCGGCCAGCGCAAGGCCGTCGTACGTCGACGTTCCGCGGCCGATCTCGTCCATCAGCACGAGCGACTGGCTGGTCGCGTGATGCAGGATGTAGCTGGTCTCGCTCATTTCGACCATGAAGGTCGATTGCCCGCGCGCGAGGTCATCGCCTGCACCAATGCGCGTCAGGATGCGGTCGATCGGGCCGATCACCGCGCGCGAGGCGGGCACGAAACTGCCGATGTGCGCGAGCAGTACGATCAGCGCGTTCTGCCGCATGTAGGTGGATTTACCGCCCATGTTCGGACCGGTGATCACCAGCATGCGTCGGCTTTCGTCGAGCATCAGGTCGTTGGGCTCGAACGGATCGTTGCGCACGGCCTCGACGACCGGATGGCGCCCACGTTCGATGCGGATGCCCGGCTCGTCGACCAGCTGCGGTTGCGACCAGTCCAGCGACTGCGCGCGTTCGGCGAAACAGGCAAGTACGTCCAGTTCGGCCAGTGCCGCGGCGCAGCGCTTGAGCGGCTGCAGGCGCTCGTTCAGTGCATCGAGCAGCTGTTCGTACAGCAGGCGTTCGCGCGCTAGCGAGCGTTCGCGCGCGGAGAGCACCTTGTCCTCGAACTGCTTCAGTTCCTCGGTGATGTAACGCTCGGCGCCGGTCAGCGTCTGGCGCCGCGTGTAATGCGTCGGCGCCTTGTCGGACTGGCCCTTGCTGATCTCGATGTAGTAACCGTGGACACGGTTGTAGCCGACCTTCAGCGTCGCGATGCCCGTGGCGGCCTTCTCGCGTGCTTCCAGGTCGATGAGGAACTGGTCGGCGTTGGTCGACAGCGTACGAAGCTCGTCGAGTTCCGCGTCGTAGCCTTCGGCGAAGATGCCACCGTCGCGCGCCAGCACCGGCGGCTGCGGCACGATCGCCGATTTGAGCAGGTGCGCGTGGTCGTCGTGTTCGCCCAGTTCGGCGGCGAGTTCGGCTAGGCACGGGGAATCCAGCGGCGCGAGCAGCGTGCGGACGTCGGGCAGCATGTTGAGGCCATCGCGCAGCGTCGACAGATCGCGCGGACGCGCGCTACGCAGTGCGATGCGCGAGAGGATGCGTTCCAGGTCGCCGAGCGCGCGGAAGCTTTCGCGCAACGTATCGCCACAGCGCGATTCGATCAGCGTCGCGACGGCCTGCTGGCGATGGCGCAGCACGCTGCGATCGCGCAGCGGACGATGCAGCCATCGGCGAAGCAGGCGGCCGCCCATCGGCGTGATAGTCGAATCCAGGATGCCGAGCAGCGTGTGACGCGTGTCGCCGTCGACACGCGTGTCGAGCTCAAGATGACGACGCGTGGCGGCGTTCATCGCGATGGCGCCGTCGCCGGATTCCACCGCGATCGACGTCAGGTGCGGCAACCGCTGCTTCTGCGTTTCCTCGACATAACCCAGCAGCGCGGCCGCGGCGGCGGTGGACAGCGGCTTGTCCTCGAGCCCGAAGCCCGACAGGTCGTGCAGGTTGAAGAAGCGCAGCAGCTGGCGACGGCCGCTGTCGGCATCGAACAGCCACGGCGCGCGGCGACGCACGCCGGTGCGTTCGGCGATCCACGGCTGCCAGCCGTCTTCGTCGGCGATGAGCGTTTCGGCCGGTTCCAGGCGCGCGATTTCCGCCTCCAGCGCGTCTTCGTTCGCCACTTCGTTGACGAGGAAGCGGCCGCCGGCCAGGTCCGCCCACGCGATGCCATAACCGTTCTTGCCGCGCGCGACGGCGAGCAGCAGCGTGTCGCGACGTTCGTTGAGCAGCGCTTCGTCGGTCACCGTGCCCGGCGTGACGATGCGCACCACCTTGCGTTCGACGATGCCCTTGGCAAGCGCGGGGTCGCCGATCTGTTCGCAGATCGCCACCGATTCGCCCAACGCCACCAGCCGTGCGAGATAGCCCTCGGCCGAATGGTGCGGCACGCCGGCCATCGGGATCGGCTGGCCGGCCGACTGGCCGCGCTGGGTCAGCGTGATGTCCAGCAGCCGCGCGGCCTTGCGCGCGTCATCGAAGAACAGCTCGTAGAAATCGCCCATGCGGAAGAACAGCAGCACGTCCGGGTGCTCCGCCTTCGCGGCGAAGAACTGCTTCATCAGGGGCGTGTGTTCCTGCGGCCGCTCGGCTTGGCTCATGGATCGGAAATCTGCTGCGTTGGACGGCGCCGGCGGCCCGGCGAGGGGGCACTAGGCTAGCAGCCGCGGGCGTCGTTGGTGGCCGCTGCATCCGTGGCGATGCGGTCAAGGGAGCGGCAAGTCGGAGCGGCTATCATCGACGCCATGAAAAACGACGTCACCGATGCCTCCCTGCTGCGCCTGGCCGAACAGGTCGCCGAAGCCGCCCGCGCCCATCGCCAGACCCTGGTCACCGCCGAAAGCTGCACGGGCGGTTGGATCGCCAAGATGCTGACCGACATTCCCGGTTCGTCCGGCTGGTTCGAATGCGGCATGGCGGCCTACAGCTACGAGGCCAAGCAGGCGCTGCTGGGCGTGCGCCCGCAGACGCTGGAAACGCACGGGGCGGTGAGCCGCGAGACAGTGATCGAGATGGTGTCCGGCGCACTCGTGCATTCGGGCGCGACGCTGGCCGTGGCAGTCACGGGCATCGCCGGCCCCGGCGGCGGCACCGAAGACAAGCCGGTCGGCACCGTCTGGATCGCCTGGAAGCGTCGCGGCGGCTACCCGACGGCGGTGACCTTCCATTTCGACGGCGACCGCGACGCGGTGCGTCGCCAGACCGTCGCCGCGGCGCTTCACGGGCTGGCCGAACTGATGGCCTGACCCGCGGCCGCCGGGCCGGGTCGGCGGGGCTGTTGACTTCGCCATTCGCGTTAGTAGTATTGCTACTAATGGACATCACCGACACCCAGCGCGCCATCCTCGCCCTCATCGCCGAGCGCATCGAGGCCGAGGGCGTTCCGCCGTCGCAGACCGAGATCGCCCGCGCCATGGGCTTCAGCAGCGTCCGCGCGGCGCAGTACCACCTGGAAGCGCTGGAACAGGCCGGTGCCATCCAGCGCATGCCGGGACGCGCCCGCGCGATCCGGCTGTGCGCCGCGGTCGAGCCGGTGTCCGACTCCCTGACGGTCCGGCACGTCGACGCCGGCGAAGCCGCGAACGATGCGCTGCGTCTTCCCGTGCTGGGGCAGGTCGCCGCAGGCCGTCCGATCGGCGCCGACATCGGCTCTGACGACTTCGTCCTGCTCGACCGCGTCTTCTTCTCGCCCACGCCCGATTACCTGCTCAAGGTGAAGGGCGACTCGATGCGGGACGAGGGCATCTTCAGCGGCGACCTGATCGGCGTGCATCGCACGAACGACGCGCGCTCGGGCCAGATCGTGGTCGCGCGCATCGACGACGAGATCACCGTGAAGCTGTTGAAGATCGGCAAGGACCGCATCCGCCTGCTGCCGCGCAATCCCGACTACGCACCTATCGAGGTCGAGCCGGGCCAGGACTTCGCGATCGAAGGCCTGTACTGCGGCCTGGTAAGGCCGAATCGGTGAAACCGAACGGGTCAGCGATGACCGATGAATTTCCGGGCGAATTCCGGACCGACGTCAGTGGCGTTCCGGGGCAGGGTGCGGGGTTTTCCCACACCCTGTCCCGGACACCCCTCATGGCCGGCCGGCGATCGCCCACGCAATCTGGACATGGCCGTGGGCGCGTCTCAGCCCGTGCGATACGCGGCCGCTAGATTGCATCCCGAGCAACGACTTCCGCCACTGACACTGAAGGAAACACCACGATGGACGACAACAAGAAGCGCGCGCTCTCAGCCGCACTGGGCCAGATCGAAAAGCAGTTCGGCAAGGGCTCGGTGATGCGCATGGGCGATCGCACGATCGAAGCGACGGAAGTCATCGGTACCGGCTCGCTGATGCTCGACATCGCGCTGGGCATCGGCGGCCTGCCGAAGGGCCGCGTCGTCGAGATCTACGGCCCGGAATCCTCGGGCAAGACCACCCTCACGCTGCAGGCCATCGCCCAGTGCCAGAAGGCCGGCGGCACCTGCGCCTTCATCGACGCCGAGCACGCGCTCGACCCGATCTACGCCGCCAAGCTTGGCGTCAACGTCGACGACCTGCTGGTCAGCCAGCCGGACACGGGCGAACAGGCGCTGGAAATCGCCGACATGCTCGTGCGTTCGGCGGCGGTCGACATGGTCGTGGTCGACTCCGTCGCCGCGCTGACGCCGAAGGCCGAAATCGAAGGCGAGATGGGCGACCAGCTGCCGGGCCTGCAGGCTCGACTGATGAGCCAGGCGCTGCGCAAGCTCACCGGCAACATCAAGCGCTCCAACTGCCTGGTGATCTTCATCAACCAGCTGCGCATGAAGATCGGCGTGATGATGCCGGGCCAGAGCCCGGAAACCACCACCGGCGGCAACGCGCTGAAGTTCTACGCCTCGGTGCGCCTGGACATCCGTCGCATCGGTTCGATCAAGAAGGGCGACGAGATCATCGGCAACCAGACCCGCATCAAGGTCGTGAAGAACAAGCTGGCGCCGCCGTTCAAGCAGGTCGTCACCGAAATCCTCTATGGCGAAGGCATCTCGCGCGAAGGCGAGCTGATCGACATGGGCGTGGAGGCCAAGCTGGTCGAGAAGTCCGGCGCCTGGTACAGCGCGTACGACGAGCGCATCGGGCAGGGCAAGGAAAACGCCCGTCAGTACCTGAAGGAAAATCCGCATATCGCCGAGCGCCTGGAAACGGCCCTGCGCGAGAAGTTCGTGCCGGCCGAAGCCAACCGCAGCGAGGAAGACGACGGCCAGGACGACTGATCGTCCCGGCTGAGTGGCATGAAGGCAGGTTCGCGGCATGCATGACGATCCGAACGATGGAAGCACCGGGGCCAACGGTCCCGGTCGCAGGCGCCGGGTTCGTGAGCAGACCCCGGTGCAACGGGCACTGGGGCTACTCGCGCGGCGCGAGCATTCGCGCAAGGAGCTGAACCGGAAGCTGACCTCGCGCGGCCTGGACGCCGGGGAGGTCGGGGCCGCCGTCGACCGCCTGGCGGGCGAGGGCTGGCAGGACGACAGCCGCTTCGCCGAAAGCCTCGTGCGCAGCCGCGCGGCCAGTGGCTACGGGCCCCTGCGGATTCGTGCCGAGCTCTCCACCCACGGCCTGGATGGCGAGGCCATCGCCGTGGCCATGGGGACCTTCGAGGGCAACTGGAAGGAAAATGCCCGCGATCTGGTCCGTCGCCGGTTCGGAAAGGCGCTGGACGAGTTGGCGGTTCGCCGGAAGGCGGCCGATTTCCTGATCCGTCGCGGCTTCGACGGCGACAGCGTGCGTGCCGCGACCCGGCTGGATCTGGACGACTGATCTAGCGGAGGAAGGGCGCAGGTCGTAGCCCCCGAGTTTCAACGGAGCGATTGCCAAGCACGTGTGGCGCGACTTCCCTCCGGGGTCATCGCGTTCGGCCCGAGAGGGCGCAGGCAACCGGCCGCGCCCCGGCGCCCGATCCGCTGCATTCAGCCTCCGGATCTTCAACCAGCGCGTGTCACCGCTGCCAAGCGCGGCGCGGGCCGTCCTGCTACGCTAGCCGGCTTTCGGGTTCGGGTTGCCTGCTCCTGTCGACGTCCCCACTAGATGAGGACACGGGACGGTCCGGGTGGTCCGGCCCTGTCCCCGAACTTCGCGCGCCAGGCATGAAAACCACTACCGAAATCCGCAGCGATTTCCTCGAATTCTTCCGTGGAAAGGCACACACAATCGTTCCGTCCGCACCGCTGGTGCCGGCGAACGACCCGACGTTGCTCTTCACCAACTCGGGCATGGTCCAGTTCAAGAACGTCTTTCTCGGCAGCGAGAAGCCTGGCTACGTGCGCGCGGCCGACGTGCAGCGCTGCCTGCGCGCCGGCGGCAAGCACAATGACCTTGACCAGGTCGGCTACACCGCGCGCCACCACACGTTCTTCGAGATGCTGGGCAACTGGTCGTTCGGCGACTACTTCAAGGAAGACGCCATCACCTGGGCCTGGGAACTGCTGACCAAGGTCTGGGGCCTGCCGGCCGAACGCCTCACCGTCACCGTGTATCACACGGACGACGAGGCCTACGCCATCTGGAACAAGAAGATCGGCGTCCCGGCCGAGCGCATCGTCCGCATCGGCGACAACAAGGGCGCGCCGTTCGCCTCGGACAACTTCTGGCAGATGGCCGACACCGGCCCCTGCGGTCCGTGCACCGAGATCTTCTACGACCACGGCGCGCACATCGCCGGCGGCCCACCGGGTTCGCCCGACGAGGACGGCGATCGCTTCATCGAGATCTGGAACCTGGTGTTCATGCAGTTCGATCGTCAGCCCGATGGCACGCTCGAACCGCTGCCGGCGCCGTGCGTGGACACCGGCATGGGGCTTGAGCGTCTCGCCGCTGTGCTGCAGGGCGTGCATGGCAACTACGAGATCGACCTGTTCCGCCACCTGATTGCCAAGGCCGCGGAATTCACCTCCACCGCGGACCTCGACAACAAGTCGCTGCGCGTGATCGCCGATCACATCCGCGCCTGCGCCTTCCTCATCGTCGATGGCGTGCTGCCGAGCAACGAAGGCCGCGGCTATGTCCTGCGCCGCATCATCCGTCGCGCGCTGCGCCACGGCTGGATGCTCGGCCAGAAGGGCCCGTTCTTCCACCGCATGGTCGCACCGCTGGTCGAAGTGATGGGCGATGCGTATCCCGAACTCACCGCCAAGCGCGAGTTCGTCGAACGCGCGCTGCTGGCCGAGGAAGAGCGCTTCGCCGAAACGCTCGACGCCGGCATGCGCATCTTCGATGAAGTCGCCGCGCGCTCGAACACCACGATCCCCGGCGTCGACGCGTTCCGCCTGTACGACACCTACGGTTTCCCGGTCGACCTGACCGCCGACATCGCGCGCGAGCGCGGCCTGTCGGTGGACATGGCGGGTTTTGAAGCCGCCATGGAGCAGCAGCGCGAAACCGCGCGCGCCGCAGGCAAGTTCGGCAACGCCGCGACGATGCCGGCCGAACTCGCCGCGCAGCTGGCGCCGACGCAGTTCCTCGGTTACGAACAGCTGTCCGACGAGGGCCTGGAGATCGTCGCGCTGCTGAAGAACGGCCGCGCCGTCGATCGCATCGAAGCCGGCGAAGAAGCGGCGGTGATCCTCGATCGCACGCCGTTCTACGCCGAAAGCGGCGGCCAGGTCGGCGACACCGGCGACCTGGAAGCCGGCGACGCGCGCTTCGCCGTGCGCGATACGGTGAAGTTCGCGGGCCAGTTCCACGGTCACGTCGGCACGCTGGCCAGCGGCTCGCTGAAGCGTGGTGACCGCATTCGTGCCACGGTCGACACCGTGCGCCGCGCGGCCACGGTCCTCAACCATTCGGCCACGCACCTGCTGCATTCGGCACTGCGTTCGGTGCTCGGCGATCACGTCGTGCAGAAGGGTTCGCTGGTCGCGCCCGATCGCCTGCGTTTCGACTTCTCGCACTTCGCGCCGGTGAGCGCGGGCGAGCTGGCCGAGATCGAGCGTCGCGTCAACGCGGAAATCCGCCGCAACCACGCTGCCGAAGTGCACCACATGGGCATGCAGGAGGCGCTGGATTTCGGCGCGATGGCGCTGTTCGGCGAGAAGTACGGCGACAACGTGCGGGTGTTGCGCATGGGCGACACCTCGACCGAACTCTGCGGCGGCACGCACGTTTCGCGTACCGGCGACATCGGCCTGTTCAAGATCGTGTCCGAAGGTGGCGTGTCCGCCGGTGTGCGCCGTATCGAGGCGCTGACGGGGCAGGGTGCGCTGGACTTCGTCGCCGAGGAAGAGCACCGACTCGACGAGGCGGCGCGCCTGCTGGGCGGCAACGCGGCCGACGTCTCCGACAAGCTGCGCAGCCTGCTCGATCGCCAGAAGAAGCTCGAGCGCGAGCTCGAATCGCTTAAGGCCAAGGCCGCCTCGGGCGCGACGTCGGACCTGGCGTCATCGGCCGCGCAGGTCGCCGGCGTCAAGGTCGTCGCCACGCGGCTGGAGGGTTTCGACGCCAAGGCGTTGCGCGATGCGGTCGACCGCCTCAAGCAGCAGATGGGCGATGCGGTGATCGTCCTGGCCGGTGCGAGCGAGGGCAAGGCCGCGCTCGTGGCCGGTGTGAACGGAAGCGCGGCCGGCAAGGTGAAGGCGGGGGAACTCCTCGCACACGTCGCCAGTCGGATCAATGGCAAGGGCGGTGGTCGCCCGGACATGGCGCAGGGCGGTGGCGACGACGGCCCGGCCCTGGTCCAGGTCCTCGCCGAGGTTCCGGCCTGGGTCGAGAGCAAGCTTGGCTGAATGGTGAACGCTGGCCACTTGCGGTTGCGAGGGCGTTTGGCCCGCCGCTAAGATGGTTCACGTTTGTGTTTCGAAAACGGGGAGCTCCCGGAGCTCCCACATGCCGGCCTGGAAAGGCGGCCATAGGAGATGTTAGATGCTGATCCTGACGCGTCGCGTCGGTGAGACCTTGATGATCGGCGACTCGGTGACCGTCACCGTGCTCGGCGTCAAGGGAAACCAGGTGCGTATTGGTATTACCGCGCCGAAAGATGTTGCAGTCCATCGCGAAGAGATCTACCAGCGTATCCAGCGTGGCGAGGAGCCCGCGGACAACGATTCGGGCAAGCACAACGCCGGCTGAGAAATCGTTTGCCGTCGGCGGAGCGAGCCGCTATCCTTTGCGCCCGCACCGTTCTTGATGTTTCCGCGGAGACTTGCCCGAGAGGCCGAAGGGGCTCCCCTGCTAAGGGAGTATGGGGTCAAAAGCTCCATCGAGGGTTCGAATCCCTCAGTCTCCGCCAGTTCCATCGACCGGCCGGATCGGCCGCCAGGATGCAACGCATGCTGGCCTTGCACGACGCGATCAGCGACGTGCATGCGATCCAAGCGGTCGCACGTATCCGCGCGGTACGTGCACTGTTGAAGCGCCTCCAACGGCTTCGACAGAAATGTTCGAAAAATGTTTGACGAATCGGCAACGATCCTTCATAATTTTTCAACTCAGCGCCCGTAGCTCAGCTGGATAGAGCACCAGGCTACGAACTTGGTGGTCGGGAGTTCGAATCTCTCCGGGCGCGCCATACAAGACAAAAAGGCCGATGCGAAAGCATCGGCCTTTTTGTTTGCGTTTCGAGCGCGCGTTGGCACGCGACGCATTGCGAATCGTTGACTCACACCGCGACGGCCGCCGACGCGTCGCGCGTGTCGCGCACACCGTAGTACTCGCGATACCACGCGACGAACCGCGCCACGCCATCCTCCACCGTCACGCTCGGCGCGTAGCCCATGTCGCGTGCGAGATCGGTGCAGTCCGCCTCGGTCGCCGGCACGTCGCCGGCCTGCAGCGGCAGCATGCGCAGCGTCGCCTTGCGTCCCAGGCACTGCTCCAGCACCTCGATGTAGCGCAGCAGTTCGACGCTCTGCGCGCTGCCGATGTTGTAGAGCCGGTACGGCGCAACGCCGCTGCTCGAAGGATCGGGAGTCGTGCCATTCCACGTGTCGTCTACGCCCGGCACGCGATCGAGCGCGCGCACCACGCCGGCGACGATGTCGTCGATGTAGGTGAAGCTGCGCTTGTGGCGTCCGTGGTTGAACACCGGAATCGGCTCGCCCGCGAGGATCGCGCGCGTGAACAGGAACAGCGCCATGTCCGGCCGACCCCACGGGCCGTAGACGGTGAAGAACCGCAGACCCGTGCACGGCACGCCGTAAAGGTGCGCGTAGCTGTGCGCCATCGCCTCGTTCGCCTTCTTGGTGGCGGCGTAGAGCGTGAGCGGATGTTCGGTGGATTGATGTTCCGAGAACGGCATCGCGGTGTTCGCGCCATAGACCGAACTGGTCGATGCATACACCAGATGCTCGACGCCATGGCGCCGCGCGCCTTCGAGCACATGCAGGAAGCCGGTCACGTTGCTCGCCACGTACACGTGCGGATTCTCCGCCGCGTAGCGCACGCCGGCCTGCGCGGCCAGGTTCACCACGCGCTGCGGGCGATGTTCGCGGAACAGGGCTTCAACGGCATCCCGATCGGCCAGGTCGCCGTGCACATGCGTGTACGCGGGATGATCCGCGAAGCGCGCCAGTCGCGCGCGCTTGAGCGCGACGTCGTAGTAGTCGTTGAGGTTGTCGAAGCCGATCACCTCGTCGCCGCGCGCCAGCAGCGCCTGCGCGACGTGCGACCCGATGAAGCCGGCGGTTCCCGTTACGAGGACTTTCATCGTCACAGGCGTCCGTCCACCGCGTCGCGGGGCAGCACGTATTTCACGTCGTAGACGATCGACGTCGGCTTGCCGTACGCCCGCACGCCGTCGGCGCCGAGTTGCGCGAACTCGCGATGCGCGACCGCGACGATCACCGCGTCGTATGACCCGTGTTCCGGCGCACCGTTCATCGCCAGTCCGTACTCGTGCGATGCATCGTGCGCGTTCACCCATGGGTCGTGCACGTCGACCTGTGCGTTGTAGCCACGCAGCGCGTGGACGATGTCGACCACGCGCGTGTTGCGCAGGTCCGGGCAGTTCTCCTTGAACGCAAGCCCGAGCACCAGAATGCGCGCCTGCACGGGATTGATGCCACGGCGCACCATCAGTCGCACGACTTCGCTGGCGATGTACGCACCCATGCCGTCGTTGGTGCGGCGGCCGGCGAGGATCACGTCGGGGTGGTGGCCGATCTCCTGCGCCTTGTGTGTCAGGTAATACGGGTCCACGCCGATGCAGTGGCCGCCGACCAGCCCCGGCCGGAAGGGAAGGAAATTCCACTTCGTGCCCGCCGCCTGCAGCACTTCCAGCGTGTCGATGCCGAGCTTGTTGAACAGGATCGCGAGGTCGTTGACCAGCGCGATGTTGAGATCGCGCTGCGTGTTCTCGATGACTTTCGCCGCCTCCGCGACCTTGATCGAACTGGCCTTGTGCGTGCCGGCCTCGATGATCGAACCGTAGAGCGCATCGACGAAATCCGCCGCGCGCGGCGTCGAGCCCGACGTGATCTTCAGGATGCGCGTGAGTCGATGTTCCTTGTCGCCCGGGTTGATGCGCTCGGGGCTGTAGCCGGCAAAGAAGTCGCGGTTGAACACCAGGCCGGACGCGCGCTCCAGGATCGGCACGCAGACTTCTTCGGTGCAGCCGGGATACACGGTGGACTCGTACACCACGACGTCGCCGCGCTTGAGCACCTGGCCCAGCGCCTCGCTCGCGCGCACCAGCGGGCCGAGGTCCGGGCGCTTGGCGGCGTCGATCGGCGTGGGCACCGTGACGATGTAGACGTTGCACCGCTGCAACATCCCCAGGTCGCTGCTGCAGCGCAGCCGCTTGGCCTGCGCGAGTTCGTCCGCATCGACTTCCAGCGTGCTGTCGCGCCCTTCGCGCAGTTCGACCACGCGTTGCGCGTTGATGTCGAAACCGACCGTGTCGAAGCGGCGGCCGAAGGCCACAGCCAGCGGCAGTCCGACGTACCCCAGTCCGACGACGCCCAGGCGCACCGTGTCCAGCGTGGGCAAGGCGGCCACGCCGGGTTCGTCGTGCGTGGCGATGTCGGCGCGGGCGGCCCCGTCTGCGCGGTGCGATTCCAGGATGGCCCGCTGGACCAGCCGTTCCCCGATCTCGGTCGTGTCCATTCGTTCACTCGTTCGTTGGCGTGACGGCCGCCGGCTTCGCCCGCGGTCGCCTTGATGCACCTAACGCACTCGCGGGCCGCGACAGGACGCGGACGCGGCCGTGTCCGCCTTCGAGCGATGGCTGCGTTCGTGTTCGTTGAATCCGGATCGTCGATTCGGAGCAGGCACCGGCAGGACCGGACAGGGGGCGAGGTGGCGGTCGCATGGCGACAGGCAACATCGGCGTGCTCGTTGCGCGACGCGTTCGCGTGCGGGCCGATGGCGCCCGGCGCCTGTGCGACCGCCGTCATCGCGTTGCGCCCGTGGCATCCCTGGCGCGACGAGGCGTGGTCGCTGCTGGACGCTTCCGAACGCCAGCGCGCAGGCCAGCGGCGTTTTGCCGACGACCGCGAAGCGCTCGCGCTGACCTATGCGCTCCACCGGCTGTTCGTGGCCGCGTCGCTGGGCGTCGCGCCGGAATCGATCACGATCGCCCGCGATGCCGAAGGCGCGCCGTACCTGCCCGGCATCACGCTGCACGGCCACGCCGTGCACACCAGCCTGAGCCATGCCGACGGTGTCGCCGCGTTCGCGCTTTGCGCGCTCGGACCGGTCGGCATCGACATCGAAGCCGCGTTCCGCGCGTCCGAATTGCCCGGCATCGCGACGAGCGTGTGCCATCCGTCCGAACTCCAATCGCTGGCGAACCTGCCCGAACCGGCGCGCAGTCGTGCGCTGCTGGCGCTGTGGGTTCGCAAGGAAGCGCTGCTCAAGGCCGAGGGCATCGGCCTGGCGCGCGAGATGTGCAGTTTCCACGCCGCCGCCGGCGGGGAATTCATCCTGGCCGGGAGCGCGCGGGAACTTCCTGCGGCGTGCAGCGTGCGCCTGGCCATGCTCGATGTAGGCGAGCGATGGACCGCGGCCGTAGCGGCGCCGCGCGAGGCCGCGGTCGAATGCCTGCAATTGCATCCCCACGATCCACCCGCTGGCCGGAGTGCCGGCGGAAGGTCGTTGTCCTTGTCGTGACTGCGTCGCACAGGGGACGTCATGACCATGACGCGCGACGCCCGGCCCCGGCCGGCACTTCTCCGGAACCTTCCAACGGCTGTCTGTCGGACGTGCGTGCGCGATGGCGCGCGCACCGCGTAGGAGTGCGGTCCCATGATGTTCGGAAAGGCGAGTCTGAAGAACCGGGCGTTGCTGCTTCTGTGGCTGCTCGAAGTGCTGCTGGTGATGGCGGCGGTGATGGGCGCGGCGTGGCTGCGCTTCATGAACGACCCCGAAGGCCACGAGATCTTCTCCGAGAACCTCACCGTGCGCGCGTTGCTGGTGGCGGCGTTCGTCACCACCGCGATGGCGGCGTTGGGGTTGTACCAGGTGCATGTGCGGCTCAATCGCTTCGAGTTCGCGCTGCGGCTGCTGGTGTCCTTCGCCATCGGCGGCATCGGGCTGATGGTGCTGTATTACCTGATCCCGAACGCCTACATCGGTCGAGGCGTCATCGTGATCGCGATGATCCTTGGCCTGATCGGCATGGCGGCGCTGCGCTTCTGCGTGATGCACGTGTTCCGCGGCGACCTGTTCAAACGCCGCGTGCTGGTGCTTGGCGCGGGCCATAACGCGGACCTGATCAACACGCGCATGCGTCGCGGCAGCGATCGGCGCGCGTTCTCGCTGATCGGCTTCGTGCCGATCGAAGGGCAGGAAGCCTGCGTGCCCGACTCGATGCGCGTTGCCGCGCCCGATGGCTTGGCCGACATCGTGCATCGCTTGCAGATCAGCGAAGTCGTGGTCGCGCCGGACGAACGTCGCGGCGGGCTACCGATGGAGGAGATGCTGACCTGCGTGCAGCGCGGCGTGGCGATGACCGATCTGTCCACGTTCTTCGAACGCGAAGCGGGCCTGGTCACCACGAACCTGTGCGATCCGTCGTGGCTGGTGTTCTCGGGCGGTTTCGATCATTCGACGTCGCGCTGCATGAACAAGCGGCTGTTCGACGTGCTCGCGGCGTCGGCGCTGCTGCTGATCGCGTGGCCCTTCATGGTGCTGGTGGCAGCGCTGATCCGCCTGGAATCCAGCGGCCCGATCCTCTACCAGCAGACGCGCATCGGCGAAGGCGGGCGGCCGTTCGAGCTGATCAAGTTCCGCAGCATGCGCGTGGATGCCGAAGGCGACGGCGTGGCGCGATGGGCGCAACGCGGCGACGACCGCACCACGCGCGTGGGCAAGTTCATCCGCCTGACGCGACTGGATGAATTGCCGCAACTGTTCAACATCCTGCGCGGCGAGATGAGCATCGTCGGCCCGCGCCCGGAACGTCCGCAGTTCGTCGACATGCTCAGCCGCGAGATCCGTTATTACGCCGTGCGTCATTGCGTGAAGCCCGGCCTGACGGGCTGGGCGCAATTGAGGTACCCGTACGGCGCGTCCGTGCGCGACGCGGAAGAGAAGCTGAAATTCGACCTGTTCTACGTCAAGAACCACGGCCTGGTGTTCGACCTGATCATCCTGTTGCAGACGGTCGAAGTGGTGTTGTTCCAGCGCGGGTCCAGGTAACCAGACGCGGACGAGGATCCAGCGCCTCGGTGCCGAGGCCAGGCCGGAGTCGAACCCGCTGGCGATCACTCCCCCTCTCCCGCGTGCGGGAGAGGGCAAGGGGTGAGGGCAGGCGGCCGGTAGCGCCTTCTGGTTGATTGGCGGATTTGCCCTCACCCCAACCCTCTCCCGCAAGCGGGAGAGGGGGCAAAGTCAGAAGCCAACGTCGTAAGCCGAAGCCAAAAACGTCACGGCCCGAACGCCTCTTCCTCGCCGTTCTCGTCTTCCTTGACCGGCCGCGGCGTCAGCGTCATCAGCCGGTTTGGCGGCACGCTCGCCCAGTCGACCACGTGGCCGTCCTCGAAGCGCACCCACGAGGAACCGTAGTTCCAGACGTCGTCCTGCACCCGCTCGGGCGGCCCCTGGATCGCGACGACGGCCGCTTCCTCCATGCCCAGCTCCAGCCGCGGCGTATTGGGGTCGACCGCGGCGGCCACGGCGTCGCCGCTGTCCGCGTGCGGCGCGACCTGCGCGGTTTCCGACCAGTGCAGCACCACCATCACCACCACCAGCACGAGCACGCTGAGCACCGCGATGCGCGGCGTCATGCTCTGCGTGGCGCGATCGCTTTCGCGCGGTGCGGCGCGCAAGGCCGTCGTCGTGAAGTGCGCGGGCTCGGGTGCGCCACGCGAAGACACTGTCGGCCCGCGTGGCGTGGAGCCCGGCAGGCGGCCGTGGATGCGGTGGAAACGGATGGCGCCCGAATACAGCGCGGTGAGTTCGGTGAGGGCGGCGTTGGCGTCATCGGAGGCCGGGCGATCCAGGTGCCGGTCCGGATGCAGTTCGCCCACGCGGATGCGATACGCGCGCTTGAGGTCTTCGAGGCTGCAGTCCGGATGCAGTCCAAGCTGCATGTACAGAAGCGCGAAGTCCTGGCTCATGGGGCCCCCTTGTCGGGGCCAATCCTAGCGCGGCTTCACGCGCCTTGCATCGCTTGGCCGATGCGGCGCGGAGGTGGCCGTTCGCACGCGTGGGACGCGTTTGATTCGACGAGAGGGGCAGGGAAGACGCGAATGCCGTGGTCGGCATCGGTCGTGCCGCATGTGGGGTGAGCGATGTCGTTGGGTTCCGGCACACAACCAGTTCGCAGGCCCGAGGCGGCCCGCGTCGTGGTGCCGGGCGCGGGGTGCGTGGCAGCGGTCCGGCCGCACCCGATCGCGACGACACGCCAACCTTTGGCCGCGCAACGCATCCGGGCGCAATGACGCAGCGGAGCCGGCGCGACAACCGGTCTTGACGCAATCCGCCGGCCGATCGACGCCGGTTTGGACGTGATCGTTGCCGACGGCGCACGTCGCCGGCAGGTGGAGAAGGAGCAGGCGCATGGGTACGCGGGCAGTGGCGGCACGGGAAGACACCGGCAATCCGATGCCGGCCATCGATTCGCCGCTGCTGGATGTACTTCCGCAGCATTCCGCTGCAGGCGACGATGCCGCGCAGTCGCTCGCGTTCGCGCTGCCGTCCGATGTTGCAGCCGCGCTGCATAGCGATGACCGCGCGCGTGACGTGCTGGTCGCGGCGCTGGTGTCGGTCGAGTCGTGGCTGTCGGGCGCCGATGACGTCCTCGCAACGGTGCGACGCGGCGATGCATGGCATCAGGCTCGCGTGGCGAGCTCGATCGACCGCGCGGCCCTGGCGGACACGACCGATGCCGCCGATCCGATCGCGGCCCCGCACCCGTCCGCGTGGGCGGTTTCGGATGAGCGCGGCGACATCCCCGACTTCGCCGCATCGACCTGGCGCATCGACGCCGAACGCCTCTGCGTCGACTTCCGCGCGCCGCTTTCGCGCGAAGCCGCGGCGCTGGTCGGCGAGGCCGTCGTCCGCAGCCTGCGCATGCTCTCCGCCGACGCCCACCTGCCGCTGTCGGACATCGACGCGCTGGATAGGGCCGACCGCGCGCGCCAGATCGACGAGTGGGCCATCGCGCCGCCCGCACGCAATGAATTCGATACCGTCCACGCCTGTTTCGCGCAGACGCTGGCCGCGTTCGCCGAGAAGACTGCGGTCGTGCATGGCGATGCCGCCATCACCTATGACGAACTGGATCGTCGCGCTGCTTCGCTCGCCACACGCCTGCGCACTGCGGGCGTGAAGGTCGGCGAGATCGTCGGCGTCGCGCTGCCGCGCTCGCTTGACGCGGTCGTCGCGCTGCTCGGCGTCATCAAGGCCGGTGGTGCCTATCTGCCCATCGATCTCGCGCTGCCGGCCGAACGCGTCGCCTTCATGGTCGACAACGCGCGCGTTCGCGCCATCGTCGTCGATCCCGAGCTGCATGCGCCGGCGCTGCCGCGCGATGCGCTGCGCGTGAACGTGCATGGCGACGATGCGCCGCTGGCCGACGAGCCCGGCACCGATGGGGACTCGCTCGCGTACGTGCTCTTCACCTCCGGCTCGACCGGCGTGCCGAAGGGCGTGGAAATCCGCCACCGCTCGCTAGTGCGTCGCCTACGCGGCGTCGACTACGTCAGGCTCGACGCGGACACGCGCATGCTGCACCAGGCGCCGCTCGGCTTCGACATCTCCGGCCTCGAGCTGTGGGGGCCGTTGTTCAACGGCGGCACGATCGTCGTGCACGACGAAGTGGCGCCCACCGCCGCGCGCCTGCGCGACACGATTGCGCGCCACGATGCCAACGCCGGGATCATGGCCGCGGCGCTGTTCAACGCCGTCGTGGACGAGGACGCGACGATCTTCGCGAACATGCGCGACCTCATCGCCGGCGGCGAAACGCTCTCGGTCGACCACATCCGCCGCATGCAGGCCATCGCGCCGCAGCTGCAGCTGCACAACGGTTACGGTCCGACGGAGTGCACGATCATGTGCACGTCCTACGCGATCCCGCGCGACCTGCCCCCGGGTGCGGCGTCGATCCCGATCGGCCGCGCCATGCAGGACACCACCGCCTACGTGCTGAACCGTCGCCTCCAGTTGCTGCCTGCCGGCGTGATCGGCGAGCTGTGCGTGGGCGGCGCGGGCGTTGCGCGCGGCTATCTCGCACGTCCCGAACTCAATGCGGAGCGCTTCGTGCCCAATCCCTTCCTCGACGGCGACGTGCTCTATCGCACCGGCGACCAGGTGCGGCTGCGCGAGGACGGCCTGATCGAATTCGTCGGCCGCACCGACGCGCAGGTGAAGATCCGCGGCCATCGCATCGAACTGACCGAGATCGAGTCCGTGCTCGCGCGTCATCCCGCGATCGCCTCGTGCGTGGTCGTCGCGCGCGCCGATTTCCCCGGCGAGAAGCGCCTGGTCGCGTACTACGTCGATACCGGCGTGGAAGCCCACGCGCCGCAGCTGCGCGCGCATCTCGCCGCGGCGCTGCCGCCGTACATGGTGCCTACGCGCTACGTGCGGATGGACGAGCTTCCGCTGACGACCAACGGCAAGATCGACCGCCGCGCCTTGCCCGCACCGGATCGCCGCCGGCCCGAACTCACTTCCGATTTCGCAGCGCCGATCAGCGCAATCGAAACGAAGCTGTGCACCGCGTTCGGCACGCTGCTCGACATCGACGGCGTCGGTCGCGACGACAACTTCTTCGAACTCGGCGGCAGTTCGCTGCTGGCCGTGCGCCTGGCCGAGCACATCCGCGTGGAGGGCTGGCAGGCCGACGCCGCCGGCCCGCGCGTGGCCGCGCCCACGATCTTCCAGAACCCCACGCCTGCGCGCCTTGCGGCGGTGCTCGACGGCGTCCAAGCCGCGCAGGCGCCGACGCGCCGCACGGTCGACGCGCGCGAGCCGATCGCCATCGTCGCCATGGCCGGGCGTTTCCCGGGCGCGGATGACGTGGAAGGCTTCTGGAACAACCTGTGCGAAGGCCGCGATTCGATCACCCAGTTCCGCATCGACGAACTCGATCCGGCGGTGAGCGCGGCCGACCGCAACGATCCCGGCTACGTCGCCGCGCGCGGCGTGATCGACAACGTCGAACTGTTCGACGCGGCGTTCTTCGGCATCGGCCCGCGCGAAGCGGAGCTGATGGATCCGCAGCAGCGCATCTTCCTGGAACTGTGCTGGGAGTGCCTGGAGCGCGGCGGCCATGCGCCCGACGCGACCGGTTCGTCGGTCACCGGCATCTTCGCCGGCATGAACAACGCCACGTACTTCCAGCGCCACGTGTCCGCGCATCCGGATCTGGTGAACCGCGTCGGCGCGCTGCAGGTGATGCTCGGCAACGAGAAGGACTACATCGCCACGCGCGTGGCGCACAAGCTCAACCTCACCGGGCCCGCAGTCAGCGTGCACACGGCGTGCTCGACCTCGCTGGTCGCCATCGCGCAGGCGGTGGAAAGCCTGCAGTCCGGCCTGTGCGACATGGCGCTGGCCGGCGGCATCGCGGTGACGTGCCCGCCGCGCAGCGGCTACCTCTACCAGGAAGGTTCGATGCTGTCGCCCGACGGCCACACGCGCACCTTCGACGCGAATGCGAAGGGCACGGTGTTCGGCGATGGCGCGGCGGTGGTGCTGCTCAAGCGGCTGTCCGACGCGATCGCCGACGGCAATCCCGTCTATGCGGTGATCCGCGGTAGCGCGCTCAACAACGACGGCGCCAATCGCGCCAGTTTCACCGCGCCCAGCAGCGAAGGGCAGGCGGCGGTCATCGCGCTCGCGCACGACAAGGCGGGCGTGGACGCGCGCAGCATCACGTATGTCGAAGCGCACGGCACGGCGACGCCGCTCGGCGATCCCATCGAGATCGAAGGCCTGACACGCGCATTCCGCCGTTCCACCGGCGATGCGGGCTTCTGCCGCATCGGTTCGCTGAAGAGCAACGTTGGCCACATGGTGACGGCGGCCGGCGCGGCGGGCGTGATCAAGACCGCGCTGTCGCTGCACGAGAAGCGCATTCCCGCGAGCATCCATTTCGAATCGCCGAACCCGACGATCGACTTCGCCAGCACGCCGTTCGTGGTGAATGCGCGCATGAGCGCGTGGGAACGCGAGGGCGACGCCCCGCGCCGTGCGGGCGTCAGTTCCTTTGGCCTCGGCGGCACGAACGCGCATGCCGTGCTCGAAGAAGCGCCGCTGCTGCCCGAGTCCGACGAGGCGCGCGGGCCTCAGCTGCTCGTGCTGTCGGCGCGCACGCCGGCGGCCCTGGGCGCGGCGACGGCGCGGCTGGCCGATCACCTCGACGCGAATCGCGACGCGAACCTCGCCGATGTCGCATGGACGCTCGCGGTTGGGCGCAAGGCCTTCGCGCACCGCATCGCGATTGCGGCGGACGACGCGGCGACCGCAATCGAAACGCTGCGCGCTCCCGACACGCAGGCCGATGCACTGCGCAGCCGCCCGGCGCGCGCGGCCGAAGTCGTCTTCATGTTCCCGGGGCAGGGCGCCACGTATCCCGGCATGGGCCGCAGCCTGTACGAGGCCGAGCCCGTCTTCCGCGACGCGCTGGACGAATGCGCCGGGCTGCTGCGCGACGACCTCGGCTTCAGTCTTCGCGAACGCCTGTTCGCCGACGACGCCGAAGCGCTGCTGCCGACCTCGATCATGCAGCCGGCGACGTTCGCCATCGAATACGCGCTGGCGAAGTGGTGGATGAGCCGCGGCATCGCGCCGGCGATGATGATCGGCCACAGCATCGGCGAGTTCGTCGCCGCGACGCTGGCCGGCGTGTTCGAACTGCGCGACGCCTTGCACCTCATCGCGCGTCGCGGTGCGCTGATGCAGGCGCAGCCGGCCGGCTCGATGCTGTCGATCCGGCTTCCCGCCGATGCGGTACGCGACCGGTTGCCGGCGACGCTGTCGCTCGCTGCCGAAAACTCGCCGCTCGCCTGCGTGGTCGCGGGCGAATCCGATGCCGTCGCCGCGTTCCAGGCGCAGTTGGAAGGCGAGGGCATCGCCTGCCGGGCGCTGCGGACCTCGCACGCGTTCCACTCGGCGATGATGGAACCGGTGGTCGCGCCCTTCCGCGACGCCGTCGCCGCGATGCGCCTGAACGCGCCGACGCGGCCGATCGTCTCCACCGTCACCGGTGCGGTGCTGACGGCGGACGAAGCCACTTCCCCCGACTATTGGGCGCGCCACCTGCGCGAGCCGGTGCGCTTCTCCAGCGCGCTGCAGGCGCTGCTGGGCGACGCCGATGCCGCCTCGCGCGTGCTGCTGGAAGTCGGCCCGCGCGGCACGCTGAACGCGCTCGCGCGGCAGCAGCCGGTGGTACAGAAGCAGCGCATCGCGACCGTCGCCAGCCTCGCCGACCACCCGTCGAGCGAGCGCCGCGACCTGCTGGCCGCCGCCGGAAAGCTCTGGAGCCAGGGCGCGGCGGTCGATCCGTCGACCTTCGATACGCGTGCGATCCGCCATCGCGTGCGACTGCCGACCTATCCGTTCGAGAGACAACGTTATTGGGTGGAGGCGGTTGCTGCGAGTCCGGGCAACGTCGTCCCACACCCCGCCGTCGCCACCGCCGCACGAACCAACACCGTACTGGAGCCCGTCATGCCGTCCGCGTCCCTTACAGCCGTGCCCGCCGCCGCCACCGTCCCCGCCGCGCCCGCTCCCGGCCGTCGCGAACGCCTGGTCGGGCAACTGCGCGGCCTGTTCGAGAACGTCGCCGGTTTCGACATGAGCGACGCCGACGCGGACACCAATTTCATCGAACTCGGCCTGGACAGCCTGATGCTGACGCAGGTCGCCGTGCAGCTGCAGAAGACGTTCGAGGTGCCGGTGAACTTCCGCCAGCTCATGGGCGATTGCAGCAGCCTGGATCGCCTGGCCGGCATGCTCGACGCGACACTGCCGGCCGAAGCCGCGCCGGCCCCCGCGCCCGTGGCGGCCGTGGCCGTCGCGCCGGTCGCCGCCGCACAGATGGTGGCGATGGCGCCCGTCGCGCTGCCCGCGCTGGACGGCGGCAACGACTTCACGCGCCAGGTCATCGCGCAGCAGATGCAGCTGATGGCGCAGCAGTTGGCGCTGCTGTCCGGCGGCGTCGCAGCGCCGGCGGCTGTTCCGGTTGCCGCTGCTCCCGTCGCCGCCGCTCCCGCGCCGGCCGTTGCCGCGCCTGCGCCGCAGCCCGTCGCGCCGCCGAAGCCCGCCGAAGGAGAGGAAGACACCGGCGCCGTGCAGCAGAAGTACGACGTGAAGAAGGCCTTCGGTGCCATCGCGCGCATCGAGAGCCAGGTCGACACCGACCTGTCGCCGCAGCAGAAGGCCAAGCTCGACGCCTTCATGGACCGCTACGTCGCGCGCACGCGCAAGTCGAAGGAGTACACGCAGGCCCACCGCGCGCAGCTGGCCGATCCGCGCGTGGTCAACGGCTTCCGTCCGCTGACGAAGGAAATCGTCTACCAGATCGTCGTCGAGCGTTCGAAGGGCTCGCGCGTGTTCGACATCGACGGCAACGAGTACGTCGATGCGCTCAACGGCTTCGGCATGAGCCTGTTCGGCTGGCAGCCGGACTTCGTGCTCGATGCGGTGCGCGATCAGCTCGACAAGGGTTACGAGATCGGCCCGCAGCATCCGGTCGCGGGCGACGTTGCCAAGCTCGTGTGCGAACTCACCGGACACGATCGCGCCGCGCTGTGCAACACCGGTTCGGAAGCCGTGCTCGGCGCGTTGCGCATCGCGCGCACCATCACCGCACGCAGCACGGTGGTGCTGTTCACGGGCTCCTACCACGGCATCGTCGATGAAGTGATCGTGCGCGGCACCAAGTCGCTGCGCGCCGTGCCGGCCGCGCCGGGCATCCTGCGCAACACCGCCGAGAACGTGCTCGTGCTCGACTACGGCACGCCGGAGGCGATGGAGATCATCAAGTCGCGCATCCACGAGATCGCCGCGGTGCTCGTCGAACCCGTGCAGAGCCGCCGCCTGGACTTCCGTCCGGTCGACTTCCTCAAGGAACTGCGCCAGCTCACGCAGGACAACGGCGCGCTGCTGATCTTCGACGAAGTGGTCACCGGTTTCCGCTCGAATCCGGGCGGCGTGCAGGCGATCTTCGGCATCAAGGCCGACATCGCGACCTACGGCAAGGTCGTCGGCGGCGGCTTCCCCATCGGCGTGATCGCCGGCAAGCGCGAGTACATGGACGCGCTGGACGGCGGCCACTGGCAGTACGGCGACGATTCGGTGCCCACCGTCGGCGTGACGTACTTCGCCGGCACGTTCGTGCGCCATCCGCTCGCGCTGGTTGCGGCGAAGGCGGTGCTGGAGCACTTCAAGGCCGATGGCGGCGAACTGCAGAAGCGCCTCAACGCCAAGGCCGAAGCGCTGGCCGCGGACATCAACGCCTACTGCGCCGACGTCGGTGCACCGGTGTCGGTGAAGCAGTACGCGTCGGTGTGGAAGACGCACTGGCACGAGGCGCACCCGCTGCAGGACCTGCTGTTCGCGTCGATGCGCATGCGCGGCATCCACATCCTCGACAACTTCCCGTGCTTCATCACCACCGCGCACAGCGATGAGGACATCGCGCGCATCGCCGCCGCCTTCAAGGATGCGGTGGCCGAACTGCAGGACATGGAGCTGCTTCCGCGTCGTGCCGCGACGCCGAAGACGGTAATGGACGCCAGCAAGCCCGTCGTGCCCGGTGCGCGACTTGGCCGCGAACCGGATGGCACGCCCGCGTGGTTCGTGCCGAACCCGGAGCAGCCGGGCAAGTACATGAAGGTGAGCGCATGAATGCAGCCGCATCGGACAAAGGCCTGTTTCCCGGCGCCGTGCCCGAGGACCCGACGGTCGACTACGATCCGTTCGCCGAAGGCACGCTGTCGCGCGTAGCGCCCACCACCGAACCGCAGCGCGAAGTCTGGCTCGCCGACCAGCTCGGCGTGGATGCATCGCTGGCGTACAACGAATCGATCTCGCTGGATTTCCGCGGCGAACTGGACGCAGACGCGCTGCGCGATGCGTTGCGTGGCCTTGTCGCGCGCCACGACATCCTGCGCGCGAACTTCGGACCGGACGGCCGCACGCTGTGCGTCAACGACGAGCGCGAAATCGACCTCGCGTTGATCGACCTGTCGTCGCTGGACGATGCCGAGCGCGACGCTCGCGTGGTCGCGCACGCGCGCGAGGTCGTGGAAACGCCGTTCGATCTGGACCACGGTGCGCTGTTCCGCGCGGACCTGCTGCGCCTGGCCCCCGCGCATCACCACCTGGTGCTCACCGCGCACCACATCGTGTGCGATGGCTGGTCGTGGTGGGTGATCGTGCGCGAACTGGGCACGCTGTACTCGCAGGCGGTAGGCCATGCGGCGCAGGCGCTTCCGCCCGCCGAATCCTTCGCCGACTACGCGCTGGCCGAAGCCGAACATCCGCAGGGCGCAACCTATCGCAGCGATGAAGCGTACTGGCTGTCGCGCTTCTTCGATGGCGGGCCGATCCTCGATCTTCCGACGGACCGCGCGCGCCCAACGCGCCGCACGTTCCCGTCGATCCGCGAGGATCACCTTCTCGACAACGATCTTGTCGCCGCCGTGCGCCGCCTCGGCGCGCGCCAGGGCGCGAGCCTGTTCGCGACGCTGCTCGCCGGTTTCGCCGGGCTGCTGTCGCGCCTGACGTCGCAGAACGACGTGGTCATCGGCATCCCCGCCGCCGGGCAGTCGGTGGACGGCCATGACCACCTCGTCGGCCATTGCGTGAACCTGCTGCCGCTCCGCTTTGAACTCGACCACGCGCAGCCTTTCGAGCAGGCGCTCGGCGGCGCGCAGTCCACGCTGCTGGACGCCATCGAACACCAGCGCTACACCTTCGGCACGCTGCTGAAGAAGCTGCCGCTGCAGCGCGATCCCGCGCGCCTTCCGCTGTGCAGCGTGATGTTCAACATCGACCAGGCGATGGATCAGGAGAGCACGGGCTTCCATGGCCTGGGCATGCGCCTGATCACCAACCCGCGCAGTTACGAGAACTTCGAACTGTTCGTCAACGCCGTGCAGGTGCAGGGCGGCATGCGGCTGGAATGCCAGTACAACACCGACCTGTTCGACAACGCGACGATCCGCCGCTGGATGGCCGCGTACGAAACGCTGCTGCGCGAGGCCGTCGCGCGCCCGGACCTGCCGTTCGGTCGCCTCTCCGTCGTGTCCGAAAACGCGCGTGCGGAGCTGCAGGCGTTGCAGCCGGCGCCAGTGCCGTTCGATCGCGAACGCCGCATGCACGAGGTGTTCGAACGCCAGTGCGACCGCACGCCCGACCGCATCGCCGTCGAATTCAACGACGAGCACGTGCGCTACGACGAACTCGAAGCGCGCGCCAATCGCATCGCGCACCTGCTGCGTGCGCGCGGCGTCCATCGCGGTTCGCTGGTCGGCCTCGTGCTCGACCGCGGCGTGGACATGCTCGCAGGGCTGCTCGGCGTGCTGAAGGCCGGCGCCGGTTACGTGCCGCTGGATCCGAATTTCCCGGCCGAACGCCTCTCGTACATGGCCAGCGACGCCGGCCTGGCCGCGCTGCTGACGACGAGCAGGCACGCCGACCACTTCGATCTGCGCGGCCGCCCGGTGCTCGCGCTCGACACGTTGCAGGATGAACTCGCCTCGCTGCCGACCTCGCGCATCGGTCGCGACGCTGGCGCGGCGCAGCCGGAATCGGTCGCCTACGTCATCTACACCTCCGGTTCGACCGGTCGCCCGAAAGGCGTGCAGGTGCCGCACCGCGCAGTCAGCAACTTCCTGTCGAGCATGGCGAAGGAACCGGGCCTGGGCGCGGAGGATCGCCTCGTTGCGGTGACCACGCTGTCCTTCGACATCGCCGTGCTCGAACTGCTGCTGCCGCTGAGCGTGGGCGCGCGCGTCGTGCTCGCCGACCGCGTCACCGCGGCCGACGGCGTCGCGCTCAAAGCGCTGATCGCCAGCAGCGGCGCGACCGTGATGCAGGCGACGCCGGCATCGTGGCGCCTGCTGCTCGATGCCGAATGGCAGGGCAATGCGAACTTCACGATCCTGTGCGGTGGCGAAGCGCTGCCGGCGGACCTGGCGTCGCAGCTGCTCACGCGCTGCGGCTCGCTGTGGAACGTCTACGGTCCGACCGAAACGACGGTGTGGTCGACGTGTTCGCGCGTGACGTCGGCGTCGGACATCCACATCGGTCGTCCGATCGACAACACGCAGGTGTGGATCCTCGATCCGCGCGGCGAGCTGTGCCCGCTCGGCGTGCCGGGCGAGATCTGGATCGGCGGCGAAGGCGTGACGCTGGGCTATCTCGATCGCGCGGAGCTCACGGCCGAGCGCTTCGTGGCAGATCCCTTCGCGGCGTCGAAGGGCGCGCTGCTGTATCGCACGGGCGATCGCGGCCGCTGGCGCCAGGACGGCGTGCTCGAACACCAGGGACGCCTGGATTTCCAGGTGAAGGTGCGCGGTTATCGCATCGAACTGGGCGAGATCGAAGCGCTGCTTGCGGCGCATGCGCAGGTCGCGCGCGCGGTCGTGGTCGCGCGCGAGGATCGCCCCGGCGACGTGCGTCTGGTGGCGTATGTGGTGGGCGAGGGCGGTGCACTCGACGAAGCGGCGCTCGTGTCGTACCTCAAGGGGTCGCTGCCCGATTACATGATCCCGCAGCACATCCTGTTCCTCGATGCGATCCCGCTGCTGCCCAACGGCAAGATCGACCGCAAATCGCTGCCTGCGCCCGACCTGACCGTGAAGCTGGCCGGCGAACGCGTCGCGCCGCGCAATGCGCTGGAACGCACGATCGCCGATGCCATGGCGAAAGTCCTTGGCGTCGCGGAAGTCGGCGTCGACGATGATTTCTTCTCGCTAGGCGGGCATTCGCTGCTCGCCGCGCAGCTGACCTCGCGCATCAACAAGGAACTGGGGATCACGCTGTCGCTGCGTGCGCTGTTCGACGGCCCGACCGTCGCCAAGCTTGCGCGGATGGTGCAGGGCATGGACGGCGAGGCGCTGCCTGCGCGCGAGCCGATCAAGCCGCTCACCGATCGCACGCGCGGGCCGATGTCGGTCATGCAGGAGCGGCTGTACCTGCTCGAACAGTTCAACCCCGGCCAGATCACCTACAACACGCCCAGCGCGCATCGTCTGCGCGGACCGCTGGAGCTGGATGCGTTCCAGGCCGCGCTGAACGCGATGATCCAGCGCCAGAGCGTGCTGCGCACGACCATTGGCCTCATCGACGGCGAGCCGATGCAGATCGTGCACGACGTGGTCGATGTCGACATCACCGACGTCGTCGACGTGAGCCATCTCCCGAAAGACGAGCGCGAGGCAGAAGTCTCCCGCCGCATGGACGCGCTCATCCAGACGCCGTTCGAACTCGATCGCGCGCCGCTGATCCGCTCGCGGCTGTTCCGCCTCGGGCCGGAAGAGCACGTGTGGTTCTTCATGACGCATCACCTGATCTGGGACGGCTGGTCGTTCGACCTGATGTACACCGACATGGCCGAGCTCTACGCCGCGCAGCTGGGGAAGCGCGAGCCGAAGCTGCCGGAACTGACGGTGACGTACGCGGATTTCTCCGCGTGGCACCGCGACTGGCTGCAAGGCCCGGAATACGCCAAGCAGCTGGCGTTCTGGCGCGAGCGGCTGGGCGGCGTCGGCCACGCGATCGAAGCGCTCCCGACCGACCTGCCGCGTCGCCCGGGCATGTCGGGGCGCGGCGTCACGCATCGCATCACCGTCGCCAGCGACGTGACCGCGGCGCTGCACGAGACCGCGCGCAAGGTCGACGCGACGCTGTACATGGTGCTGCTCACCGCGTACTTCGCGCTGATCAGCCGCACGTCGAACCTGCGCGAGCTGATCGTCGGCACGCCGGTGCGCGGGCGCAACACGGCCGAAGTCGAGAACCTGATGGGCTACTTCACCAGCCTGCTGCCGCTGCGCATGGAGATCGATCCATCGATGACTTTCGCGCAGGCCGTGAAGCAGGTGAAGGACGTCGTGCTGGACAGCTTCGCGCATCCGGACATCCGGCTCGAAGACCTGGTGCGCGAGCTGAGCGTGCGCAGCCGGGAAGGCGGCGCGGTGCTGTATCACGCGCTGTTCTCGTTCCAGGACATCCGCCAGCGCATGTGCGAATGGGGACCGCTCACGCACGAGCGCTATCCGGTGTTCCAGACTGCATCCACGCAGGACCTGGGCCTGTGGTTCGTCGAACAGGACACGGGCCTGTCGGGCGGCTTCATCTACAACGCCGACATCTTCCTGGACGAAACCGCGGCGCTGCTGCGCGATCGCTACGTCGCGGTACTGAAGGCGCTCGGTCGCGATCCCTCGCTCACGCTCGAGCAGATCACGCAGTTCGACGACGGTCAGCCGCTGCGCTTCGGTCGCACGCCCGAACCAGCGGGAGACGCGCAAGCGGAGCCCGCGGCCGCGACGGCCGAACAGACCGACGAGCCACTGGACGAACCCGGCCTGCAGCTGCTCGAGATCTGGCGCGACCTGCTACGCAAGCCGGACATCGGCGCGGACGATGATTTCTTTTCGCTCGGCGGGCATTCGCTGCAGGCCGTGCAGATGTTCCATCGCTTCAACAAGCAGACCGGCGTCAACCTGCCGTTGGCCACGCTGCTCACCGCGCGCACGGTGCGTGCGCTGGCGCGCGAGTACCAGCGCGTGAGCAACGACATCCACGCGCATGGCGACGACGCACGTCCGGATCCGTGGGCGCCGCTGGTGCCGATCCGCCCGCACGGCGAAGGCGCGCCGCTGTTCCTCGTGCATGCGGTGGGCGGCAACGTGCTGAACTACCGTCCGCTCGCCGAGGCGATGCCCGCCGGCATCCCGGTCTACGGCCTGCAGGCGCTCGGCCTGGACGGCCGCACCGCACCGCTGGACAGCGTCGAGAAGATGGCCGAACGCTACGTGCGCGAGATCCGCAGCGTGCAGCCGCACGGCCCGTATCACGTGGCCGGCGGCTCGATGGGCGGCATCATCGCCTTCGAGATGGCCCAGCAACTGATGGCCGCCGGCGAAACCGTCGGCATGCTCGGCCTGGTCGATACCTCGGCGGAGTTCGGCATCCGCTATCGCGCGCAGGCGCAGAGCGGCCTCTCCGGTCGCGTGCGGCGGCTGCATCGCCGCATGCAGGGGCAGACGCTGGGCGAGCGCATCGCGACGCTCGGCGGCGTCGTCGGCGGGCGCCTGCAGGCGTCGAAGCTTCGCCAGCAGGCGCAGCAGGCACGCGACGCGGGTGAGGAACTGCCACACAACGTGCGCTACGCCGAGCTCGAAGCCACGCACATGCGTGCGTACGTGAAGTACTTCGTCAAGCCGTATGCCGGTGGCATCGTGCTGTTCCGCGCCGACAACCAGCCGCCGGAGCTCAGCGCCAAGCCGAAGCTTGGCTGGGAAGCGATGTGCGGCAACGTGCATGTCGTGCCGATTCCGGGCGACCACCAGGGCATGATCGAATCGCCGGCGCTGGTGGCGAAGCTCGCCGCGGCAATCCTGAGCGCGCAGGGGCGCGGCGAACCCGCGCCTTCGGTGGAGAAGGCGGATGCGTCGGACAACGATGCCGTTGCCGACCACGACCCGCGCGCGATCTACCTGCGCGAGTTGTGGAAGGAACTGCTCGGCGTCGACGTGCGCGCGCAGGACAACTTCTTCGACCTTGGCGGCAACTCGATGCTCGCGGTGCAGATGTCCAGCCGCGTGGCGAAGGACACCGGCGTGCGCATCCAGCTGATGCGGCTGGCGGCGACGAACCTGGCGCAGATCGCCGCGGACCTGCCGATGAACATTGCGCGCGAGGAACGCAGCGGCATGGGGTCGCGCATGGCACGCACGATGAAGCGCCTGCTGCGCACGCCGGGGACGGTCGAATGAGCGCGCCGTTCTTTTTCGGTGCACCCGGACGCAACCTGTTCGGCCTGTTGCACGGACGCGAGGACGCGAATCCGGAATCGAACCAGGCGCTGCTGCTGTGCGCGCCACTGCTGCAGGATGGCATCCGCAGCCATCGTGCGCTGTGGTCGCTCGCGCAGACGGTGGGGCAGTACGGCATTCCCGCGCTGACGTTCGACTGGTATGGCACCGGCGATTCGGGCGGGCAGGACATCGAGCTCAGCCTGCCGGGCATGCTCGACGACCTGGAACGTGCATCGACCGAACTGCTGCACCGGGGTGAAGTGGACAGCGTGCAGTTCCTCGCGCTGCGAAGCGCGGCGTTGCCGCTGCTCGCCGCGCTGGAACGCCGCGTCGATCCGGTCGAAGTCGTGCTGTGGGATCCGCAACTGGTCGGCGCGACGCTCGTGGCCTCGTGGAGAGGGCAACATCGTCAGCAACTGCATGGCAGCGGCCGCTACGTGAACGTCACGCACGAATCCGACGAAGGCGAGCTGCTCGGCTTCGGCGCCACCGACGCGTTGCTCGACGCATTGTCCGCACTCGATGCCGCGCACTTGAAGCTGCCGCGCGGCAGCCGCGTGCGCATGGCGGTGTGGGAAATGGACGAGGAGCTCGATCGCTTCGCCCGCGAGCAACGCGCTGGCGGCGTGTCGGTGGAAGCGGTGCTGCTCGACGAAGGCGAGCGTCCCGAATGGAACGTGCCGTCGCGTTTCGGCGGCCAGGTATTCCCGCGTCGCGCGGTCGCCCAGCTCGCGCAGCGCATGACCGCACAGGTGCCGTGGTGAACCTGCAACTCG
Source organism: Lysobacter soli (assembly GCF_003382285.1). Taxonomy (GTDB): domain Bacteria; phylum Pseudomonadota; class Gammaproteobacteria; order Xanthomonadales; family Xanthomonadaceae; genus Lysobacter_J; species Lysobacter_J soli. Next base: position 431,565 of record NZ_QTJR01000001.1, on the reverse strand, counting down.
ACGAGAAGGCGCTGGAAGGCCGCACGGAGGTCGCGCGGTCGCACACTCACGCGGCGACGCACGCGCACGACGCGTTCGTCGAGACCGCGCATGGATTCGGCGAAGGCCTCGTCGGCGTGGTCACGCGGCCGCACGGCGACGTGGCGAAGGTCGGCGTGCTGTTGCTCAACGCAGGGCTCACGCGCCATACGGGTCCGTTCCGCATGCACGTGGAACTCGCGCGCATGCTCGCGGCGCTGGGTTTCGCGGTATTTCGTTTCGACCAGTCCGGCCTCGGCGACAGCGCGCTGCCGGGCAAGGCCGCGGGCGAGCGTCGCCAGCGCGAGATCGACGCCGCGATGCGCGTGCTCGCGCACGAAACCGGTGCGGAGCGCTTCGTCCTCTGCGGCCTGTGCTCGGGCGCCGACGACGCGTTCCATGTCGGCGCCGTCGATGCGCGCGTGGCCGGGGCGATCCTGCTGGACGGTGTGGCGTATCCGACGCCGGGCTTCTGGGTTCGGCATGTCGTGCCGCGATTGTTCGACGTCGGAAAGGTGCTGCGTTTCCTGATGTCGCGCCGCAATCCCGCGCCGTCGCTGTCGGATTTCCGCGACTGGCCCGAACGCGGGCAGGCACGCGGCATGCTCTCGGAGATGGTCGCGCGCGACGTTCGCCTGCTGTTCGTCTTCACCGGTGGCGCGTACCACTATTTCAACCATCGCGCGCAGCTGGCCGCGAGCCTCGGGCGCGCCGCGCAGGAGAAGCAGGTGAGCCTGGAGTTCTGGCGCGAATACGACCACACCTTCTTCCTTCGCAAGCATCGCGGCGTGCTGTTCAAGCGCATCGCCGCGTGGATGCAGGCCGAATTCGGCGCGCGGACGCCCTGAAATGAGCAACGGCACCCCCGGTCTGGCCCGGCATTACCTGCGCTACTCCACCGCCAACCTGCTGGTGATGATGGCGGGGCTCGTGTCGTTCCCGCTGCTCACGCGGCTGCTGGACAACACGCAGTACGGCATCCTCGGCTACTACGAAACCTGGGTGCTGATGGCGGTGGCCGTCGCCAAGCTCGGCGCGCAGCATTCGATCCAGCGCTTCTATCCGCACGGTGGCGACGAGGAGCGCATGCGTTCGTTCGCCACGAACCTGTTCTACCTGCCGATGATCGGCTCGCTCGCGTTGTGGGCGTTCGTCGGTGCGGTGGTGATCGTGCACGGCTACGTCACCGGCGATGGTCATTCGCCCGTGTTCTGGATGGCGCTGGTGATGACGCCGATGCTGGTGTATTCCAGCCTCGTCGAAACCGTGCTGCGCGTGACGGAACAGTCGCGCACGGTGATGCTCACGCGCGTCGCCTGGCGTTGGCTGCAACTGGCACTGATGCTGGGCGCGGTGCTGGCGGTGCAGCACACCGCGGCGGCGGCGTATGGCGGAAAGCTGCTCGCCGTGGTGGTCGGCATGGCCTTCTACTTCGGCTGGGCGCGCCGCAACCTGCATTTCGCGCGCAGCCGCATGGATGCGGCGGAACTGCGCCAGTCGTTCGCCTACGGCATGCCGCTGGTGGCAACGGAGATCCTCGCTGTCGCGCTGGTGTCGGTCGACCGCATCATGCTCAAGAACCTGTCGGGCGACTTCGCGGTGGTCGGCATCTACAGCGTCGGCGCGGCGCTGGCGATGCAGGTGCACATGTTCATGAACCTCACCGTGTTCGAGTCGTTCACGCCCGCCGCGAACCGCGTGTTCACCACCGACGGCGCGGCGGCCGTGCGCGCGCTCAAGCGCACGATGCTGATGCCGATGACCTATGCCGCGATCGGCGTCGCCATCCTGCTGTGGACGCTGGGCACGGACCTGATCATCGCGCTCAGCGGCGCGGGCAAGGCGCAATCGGGCCCCGTGTTCGAACTGATGGGCGCGATGAACGCGATCCTGCCGGTGATGCTGGTGTGCGGCTTCGGCCTCGTGCTGGAGCGCCGCACGAAAACCGTGTTGGCACTGATGTGCCTGGCGGTGGCGGTCAACGCAGCGCTGAACTGGTTCTGGATCCCGGCGTACGGCGTGATGGGCGCGGCGTACGCGACGCTGGTGAGTTCGGCGGTGTCGAGCCTGGCGGCCTGCGTGATGGTGGATCGTTCACTGCGACAGTTCCCGGATGCGAAGACGCTGACCACGGTCGTTTTCGCCGCGATCGCCGCGCTGCTCGGCGGATGGGTCACGGTGCAGCTGTCGCTGCGTCCGGGATGGCAGCGGATGCTCGTCGGCGGAATGCTGATCGGCATGCCGTATCTGCTGGTGCTGCTGGCGCTCGATGGGCGCCTGCGGGCGATGCTGTATCCGAAGTTGCGTGCGGTCGAGCGGCGGATTGGCGAAGGGGCGGTGGGGTAGGCGTTGCGGGTTGTCGGGGCTTTCGGCATTCCCACGCCGGCGAAACGCTTTATCCGTCATCCCGGCGAAAGCCGGGACCCAGGCCCGTGACGTTCGGGTACTTTCGTCCCGGTAGCCCGCCTCACCGTCATTCCAGCGAAAGCTGGAATCCATTTTGCTCCAGCAGTGGACCGTCATTCCCGCGGGAACGGAACTCACGCGGGCAACGCGGAAGCAAGATCAACAGCTTCCGCTCGTGAACGAGCGGGTTACTTTTGTTTCGGCAAAAGTAACCAAAACCATCCGCTCCTGACGCGAGCCGCCGCTACGCGGCGGTGCCCTGCGCTCCTCGGCAATCAGGGGACGTCGCCCAAACTCGCTGCGCTTCGCTCCGCTCAGACAGTGGGCGACTCTTCGCCCCTGATTGCCTCCGGTGCTCGGCTCGCTTTAAGTCGCTGGAAGATCAAAGGCGTAAGGCAGAAGCAAAAGCGCGAGCCCGGCGCCGACCACTTGGGACGAGAGTGCCCGCAGGTTGCGGGCTGGGTCCCGGCCATTGCCGGGATGACGGTGATGTGGGTCGTCGCGCCCGAAGAGCCCGGCGTGGCGAGCGTGCGCGTCGGCCGCCGTCGAGATTGACGGCGTTGAATTGCAGATGCGTGGACGACGAATCGACGAGAGGGGCAACCCTCACCCCACCTTCCGCCCCCGATGCTTCCGCAGCGCCGCTGCCACGCCGGCGGTGAGCAGCGACGCCACCGCGATCGTCCCGATCATCCAGCCCGAAGACTGCGTCGGCGTCACGGCACCCGACGACGTGCCGTCGATGGCCGATCCGTCGCTCGCATTCGACGAGGCGGCCTTCGACGCGTCCGGCGCCGCGCCCGCACCAGGCACGGCAGCCGCAGTTCCGCCCTGATACTCGACTGCGCCAATGTCCGCCGCCGCACCCATCGGTCGCGACTGCCGCAGGAAGTCCGACGTCACGCTCGTGTTCTGCGTCGCATGGTCGATCAGCGGGCTGCCGGCCAGAGGCGCGGGATCGAACGTCGCCATGTCGCTGCTGGCGATCTTCGGTTCGCGTCCGCACACGTTGCCGGGCGGGCACATGTCGTCCTTGACGTTCCAGAACGCGTTTCCCGCGAAGCTCACCACCGCCGTGCTGTCGTCGGCGTAATGCGCGCAGCTGCGCATGTCGCCGTCGCTGGCGGTGACGTCCTTCTGGCCGATCAGCGCGTTGTTGTAGATGTCCACGCGCGAGGTCGCGTTGCCGCCGGCGGTGAGGATCAGGCAGTCGCCTTCGCCAGTGATGGTGTTGTGCCGCACGGTCGCGGTCTGCTTCGGCCCCACGCCGATCGATAGCGCGTTGCCGTACGCGCGGCACATGTCGCCGTCGCTCATGTCGTATTTCTTGTGGAAGTACGCGCACTGGCCGACGATCACCGAGTTCTCGACCAGCGCGTTGCCCGCGGTTTTCACCTGGTTGCCGGCGTTCGCGGCGGCGTACACGCGACGCACGACGACCGTCGCCGTCTTCGATTCGTCGGTGTACAGCAGATCGAGGCCGTCGGACGTGTTGTGGTGGATGCGCGAGTCCTCGACCAGCCAATGGCCATCGGTCTTGCCGGTGCCCAGGCCGTCGCCGTAGCCGCCTTCCTCCTGCGCCCAGCACGCGTAGGGCTCGCCGGTCTGCCAGCGTTCGGCGCAGCCGTTCCACGCGATTTCCACGTTGCGGAACACGATGTCGCCGTCGTTCGAGCTTTCGCCTTCGCCGACGTCGCCGTCCCAGCCCGCCCAGCCGTTGGCGTGGATGCGCACGCGTTCGATGGTCCAGTCGCGTAGCCCGCCGGCCATCACGCCGCGACCCGACAATCCGTGGATGTTCAGGTCGTGCAGCCAGACGTTCCTCGAGCGTTTCGCGCCGATGCCTATCGATGCCCATTGCCCGAACGGCGGCGCGTCGCGCTCGCAGCGCACGTCGTCGTTCGCGTGGAATTCCACGCAGTCGCTCTTGTCGGTGATCTCCAGGCAGCCGACTTCGACGTTGTCGGCGTCCTGCAGGTTGAACACCAGGTCCACGCGGTTGGTGCCCCACAGCTTCGGCGGCGCCTTGCAGCCGGAGTCATGGCCGGCGCCGAGGATGCGCGTGCGTTGCTGCGCGGTACCGCTCGGCGGCGACGCGGGATAGCAGTCGTACGGCGAGGAGCGGTCGCAGCGCGTGCTCTTCGTCGAGAGCCCCGGCGACTCCCAGCCGATCATGTATTCGCCCGGTCCGATGATCAGCGTGTCGCCGCCGTCGATTCTCGGGCGATCGTTGGTCGGCAGCGCGTAGTTCGGATGGCTCCACGCGCAATCGACGTTGTTGCCGCTGCCGGGATATGCCGCGTCGGCGCGGCCGTTGCATTGCTCGTCGGTACCGCCATCGGTGCGTACGTAGTACGTCGTTGCCGAAGCAGTCGACGGCATCGCCCATGGCGCGATCGCGCAGGAAAGCAGCAGGACGAAAGGAAGGCGAAGCCGCAGGATGGCCATGACGTGTTCCGGCGCGGGGAAGGGGACGGGCGCGCGTGCCCGCTACCGTGAAGAACGCGTTGCGCGGCTGCGTGCGGCCTTCTCGCGCGCGTGGCCTGTTCATGCAAGACTGCGGCGCCATGAGCCACCTCCTGCTCTCGCCGATGACCTGGGCCCTGCTGTGGATGGCCGCGGCGTGGCTGACATGGCGGCGCGCACGTGCGTGGTGGCGCGTGGCGTTGATCGTGGCAGGGCTGACTATCGTGCTGCTGTGCACGCCGCTCGGCGCGAACCTGCTGATCCGCGCGGTCGAGGCCCGCGTGCCCGCATCCGCACGTTGCGGCGCGAACGATGCGTCAGCGCCCATCGTGGTCCTGGCCGGCGGCCTGGAGGACGAGCCCCGCGCGCAGGACGACTACATCGCGCTGACGCCATCGAGCTGGCGCCGCCTGCGTGGCGGCGTCGAACTGTGGCGACGCGGCGCGCCGGTGCCGATGACGATCGCCGGCGGCGGTCCGTTCTCGATCAGCGAGGCGGCGGTGCTCGGGCGGCTCGCGCAGGACTGGGGCGTTCCCGCGCAGCGGCTGCACGAGGAGACGCAGTCGGCCAACACATGGGAAAGCGCGATGGCGCTGCGCGGATCGCTGCCGCCGCGGGTGCGCGTGGTGAGTTCGGCGACGCACCTGCCGCGCGCGCTCGTGGCGTTCGAGGCAGCGGGCTTCACGCCGTGCATGGTCGCGAGCGATTCGCTGTATGTCCCGATGGGAAGCGTCGGCTACTTCCTGCCGCAGCTGTCGGCGATGCAGAAGACGCAGATCGCGTTGTACGAGCTGCTGGGCGAGGCGAGCTACCGGTGGCGGGCGCGTCGAGAGCCCACGACTACGCCTCGATAGCCCCCAGATCCGCCAACGCCGTGCGCACCGGTCGCACGTTGCCGTTGAGCAGCGGCTCGTACGCACGCAGCAGGCGTGCGCCGATGGCCTCCCAGCCGTACTCGTCCTCGGCCAGTCGTCGCGCCTCGATGCCTAGTTCCGCCACGCGTACGGGCGAATCCAGCAACGACAGCACGGCATCGGCGAAGGGCTGCGCATCGTCGGCATACAGCGCACTACGATCGTGTCGAAGCGCGATGCCTTCGCTGCCGATGCTGGTGGTGACGATCGCCTTGCCCAGCGCCATCGCCTCCAGCACCTTCAGGCGCGTGCCGCTGCCTGCGCGCAACGGCACGACATAGACCGACGCGTCGTGCACGTGCGGACGCAGATCGTCGACGAAACCGGCGAGGTCCACGTTCGCGCGCACCGCTTCGGGTATCTCGAAACCGTCGGCCTTGCCGACCAGCTCGAAACGCGTGCCGGGCCGGCGCGCGAGGATGCGGGGGAAAACATCGCGCAGGAACCAGTCCACGCCGTCGCGATTGGGGAACCAGCCCATCTGGCCGACGAACACCAGCCGGTCCGGATCCGGCGCGTGCGCGGCAGGATGGTTGGTCTCCAGATCGACGCCGTTGGCGACCACGTGCACGTTGCAGTCGGGCACCAGATCGCGCAGGCCCTGCGCATCGACATCGGAACACGCCAGCACCGCATCGGCGCGCTCGCAGGCGCGGCGCTCGAAGGCTTCGAGCTTGCCGACCTGGCTGCCGAGGAAACGCCGCGCCCATCCGCGCGTCTCGATGCGTGCGCGTGTGGCGAGCAGGCGGTGTTCGACGTTGTGCGCGTTGAGCGTGACGGGCACGCCTTCGGGCACGCAGTCCGCGTGTGCGATCAACGGCAGCATGTCGAAGTGGACGAGGTCGGCATCGCGCGCGAGTGCGCGCAGGCGCTCGCGCAGCGCGGCCGAGTCGTACTTGGCGACGAGGAAAGGTGTCGGCGTCAGCGTGCCGCGAAGGGCGGCGCGTGCGAGCGCGCCGCGCGAACGTTCGGCCGGAATGCGGAAGGTCTCCACGCGCGTCATCGCTGCATGCAGCGGGCCGGCTTCGGCGGGAAGGTCGTCGTTGCGCTGGAAGCTCAGCAGCGTGACCTCGTGCTTCGACGCGAGCGCGCGCAGCACGTGCCAGGCGCGCAGCTGGTGGCCCTCGCGCGGCGGGAAGGGGAGGCGGCTGGTCAATGCGAGGATGCGGGCCATCAGTGCTTCTTCCACAACCGCGACGGGTCCATCGCCAGCGAAGCGGGCAACGACAGCAGCGCGGCGAAGTTCAGCATCACGAAGCTGCTTGCCGCCGGCAGCAGCGGCAGGCGCGCGGCGATGCGCGGCACCACCAGTCCGCCGAGCGCGCCGGCGTAGGCGAGCAATTGCAGGCCGAACAACGTGCGATACAGCGCGCCACCCGCGAACGCACTCGCCGCCAGCGCGACCAGCAGCGCCCACGGCACCAGCAGGCGCAGGAACTTGTGCGAGAACCACGCGAAGAAGACGGGGTTGGCGAACGGATTGGCCAGCCACGGCAGCCGCCTGATCAGCTGCCAGTTCCCGGCGAGCGTGCGCAGCTTGCGCTGGAATTCCTCGTCGACGCTGTGGCTGGCGCGATCGAACGCGAGCGCCTCGCGCGCCATCCACACGCGATGGCCGGATCGCAGCACCTGCAGCGGCATCCACATGTCGTCGAGCACGGTGCCGGCGGGAATCGCCACGAACAACGCGCGGCGCAGTGCGTGGATCGAGCCGCTGACGCCGTGCAGCCAGCCCAGGCGCGCTTCGTCCGAACGCAGGCGCTTCTCCATGCGCCAGTAAAGGCCGACGCCTTCGCCGGTGCCATGGTCGGCGGCGGCGATCACCAGCTCGCCGCTCACTGCGCCGACGGATGGATCGGCGAACGGCGCGCACAACGTACGCAGCGCGCCCGGCGAGAAGCGCTGGCGCACGTCGGTAAACGCCACCAGTGGCGTATCGACCTGGTGCAGCGCGAGGGTGAGCGCAGCGGCCTTGCCGACGTTGTGCGGAAGATCGAGCACGCGCACGCGCTCGTCGTCGATGTTCGCCGCGGCGCGAGCGGTGCCGTCGCGACTGCCGTCGCTGACGACGAGCACTTGCAGGCGATCGGCCGGGTAGTCCTGCTCGAGGATGTCGCGCACACGCGCGGCGATGCGCGCCTCCTCGTCGAAGGCTGCGACGACGACGGTGACGTGTTCGCAATCCGCGTCGTTCTGGAACGGCGCATGCCCGTAGCGGCGCGCGAGCAGGGCCGCCAGCAGCGGATAGCCCGCGTACGCCCACGCGACCAGCGCGATGCACAGCCAGAAGAGGACCGCGGCGTTCACAGCAGGCGCTCGCGCAGGCGCTGGTAACCGTCGTTGCCGAGCACGCGCTTGGGCAGCGCGAGCGCGGCATGCCGCGCCTGCATCCAGCGTGCGGGCAAGCCGCGCCAGTGCACCAGCGCGGCGAAATCGTCGAGCGAGAGGTTGCGCGTGACGGGAAGACGCTGCAGCCACGTATCGGAACGCCGGCGTTTGTTCGGCCCGGGCACGGACCCGAGCAGGTGCCGGTAGCCGAGCTGTTGCGCGGCGAGCAACTCGCGTTCGCCACCGCGTCCGCCGGGCAGTGCGAGCGAGTCGATCGGCCGGCCGCAGATCTGTTGCAGCCGGCAGCGGCTGTCGTCGAGTTCCGCCGTGAGGTCGGCGACATCGAGATCGGACAGGAACGAGTGCGTCCGACCGTGCGAGCCGATGCCCATGCCGTTGGCGGCTAGCCGGCGGATGTCGTCCGGCGCGAGCATGCCGCACTGGCCGATGAAATCGGTGGTGACGAAGAACTCCGCGCGCAGGCCGCGTTCGAGCAGCAACGGCATCGCGATCTCGACGTTGGACACATCGCCATCGTCGAAGGTGATGATCACGTCGCGCGTGCCATTCGCGCTCGACAGCGCGTCTTCGAGCAGCGGCGCGCGATGGCCCTGCTGCACCAGCCAGTCCAACTGCCGCGCGAACATCTCCGGATGCACGCTGTAGACGGGATCGAAGCGGCCGCGCGAGGATTCCTCGCGATGCAGGCCGTGGTACATCAGGATCGGCAGCGTTCCCATGACGGTGCCCTCACGATTGCGATGTCATGCCGCGCGCAGTCCGCGCAACCAGCCGAGCATCCCGCTCGTTTCGCTGAAGAACAGCGCCTTCGACAGGCGTCCCGACGGCGACTGGAAGCGTTCTTCGTGCACGTTGAAGCGGAGCAGGCGGTACGGATCGGCGCCGGGTCGGTTCACGCCCTCGATCGATGTCGTCGCCGTAGCGAAGCCCGCATCGCGCACCAGGCGCACGTCGCGGTCGCTGAAATCGTCGCGGCCGCCGTTCGGATAGGCGAAGTGCCGTGGCGCGTGGCCGAGTTCGGCGGCGATGCTCGCGCTCGACAATCCGATCTCCTCGCTCGCCGCGGCATCGTCGAGCCGGCTCAGGATCGCGTGGCTGCAGGTGTGGCCGCCGATTTCGACGCCGCCATCGGCCAGGCGGCGGACGTCGCCCCAGTCGAGCATTTCGCGGTCTTCATGCGGTAGCGGGCGAGGGCGCGCCTGTTCGCAGACGTGGTCGATCCAGGCTTCCAGTTCGGCCGGCTCCAGCGTCTTCAGGCGCGGCGGCAGGAGCTGGTACAGGCGATTGCGGTCGTCGCGCAGCGACAGGTCGAAATGACCCAGTCCAAGGCCGCCCAGGTCGATCTGGTCGCGGCTGCGCGATTCCACCGCATGCACGAGGCGATAGGCCCAGATCGGCTCGCCGCCGATATGGCCGGTCGCGACGTACACCACGGCCGGCACCGGGCCGCCGAGGTTCGCGTCGATCAGGCCTAGGTTGTCGCGGTAGCCATCGTCGAAAGTGAGCGCGTAATGGATCTTTTGCGCGCGTTCCGGCGAAAGCGCGCGCAGGCCGTCGTCGAGCCCGACCAGTGCGCCGCTCGACCGCAGCCACGCCAGCATCTGCCGCAGCTGCCGGCGCGAGACGCTGAGCGGGAACGGGTCGTGGTCGTCGCGCAGGCGATGCAGCATCAGGATGACCAGCCCCGCACCGCTGAGGCGGCGGTACAGGCCGTCCAGCCCGCTGTAATGGCTGCACAGCGCGAGCGAGTAGCGCAGCCAGGCGCGAAACAGGGCGGTCATCGTGAGGAATCCTCCGGCGGCAGGTGGCGCGCCTTCATGACCAGGCCCATGTAGGCCCAGAAGTAGGCGATTACCGGGTAATACGTGAAACGGTCGCCAAACAGGTTGGCGATGACCATCGACACCCACGCGCCCATCATTCCCAGCGCCAGCGCGTATCGCCAGGTTCCGGTCCGCGCCTCGCGGACCTCGCGCATCGCCGTTCGCAACACCGCCAGCAGGATGCCCAGCAGCGTGATCGCGCCGAACACGCCGCCTTCGCTGAGCGTGCGGATGTAGAGGTTGTGCGTGTCGCGGCCGTAGGGGTTGATCTCGCGATGGTGGAAGGTGTGGTAGCCCGTTCCCACGACGGGATTGCGCAGGAAGTTGGCCCACGCGATCTTCCAGTACTCGATGCGCAACTCGGTGCTCTCGTCGCGCTTGCCTTCCTCCACCGTGGTGCTGTCGAAGCGCTCGACCACCGACTTGGGCAGCACCGCCGGCGCGATCACCACCGCAAGGCACAGCGGCAGGATCAGCTTCAACCGGCCGCGCCAGACCATGATCACCACCACCATGCCCATGATCAGGCTGATGTACGCAGTGCGTGAGTACGCGTAGAGCACGCCGAGGATCATGCAGGCGATACCGCCCATCAGCACGATCTTCCACTTGCGCGACAACCGGCACGCGAGCAGCAATGCGAACAACACCACGGCGACCGTCACGCAGAACGCGGCGAATTCGTTGGCGCCCAGGAGTGCGAAGGTTCCGCTGATGCGCAGGTCGTCGGTGTAGTGCGTGCTGGCGACGCTGCGATGCTGGTTCCATACGACCTTCGCGATGTACGGCAGCGGCAGCAGCGTGGCGAACACCACCATGCGCACGCCATTCCAGTCGCGCACGCTCATCTGCACCACGTACACCACGAACAGCCCGACCATGTGGTCCTTGAGCTGGTTGAAGTGGTTGGTCGGGTCGTCCACGAAGTGGAAGCCGACCAGCAGCGACAGCGTCATGTAAACCGCGTACACCGTCGTCCACGTGTTGACGGGCTCGTTCGGCGCGAGCTTGCCGCCCTGCGCCATCGCCGTGAACAGCGAGATCAGGAACATCACGTTGAGGAAGTTGAAACCCCCGCCGATGTTGGGCAGGTAGCCGGCGGTGATGTTCTGCAGCGGAAGCAGGATCAGGAACAGGTAGAGCGCCCAGTTGCGCGGCGCACGCGTCGTTGCGCGCGCGGTCGGCTGCGCCGCAGCGGTCGAACCCGGCACCACGGGAAGCCGCGTGCGCGTGCCCGCCGGCATCGCGCCGCGCAGCGCCCTGGCCGCGAGCGGGAAGCGCGAACCGCCGGCGTCAGGATGCGCGCCGCGCATGGCGTGCCTCCAGCAGTTCGCGATACAGCGTGACGTACGCGGCGGCCATCGCCTGTGCGCTGTGGCGCTCGCGAACGAAGTCGCGAGCGGCGATGTCGCGCGCGCGGGGCGTGGTGACGGCGGCTTCCAGTGCGGACTCCAATGCCTCCGCATCGCCCGGCGGTACCGTGCGCCCGTGCGCGCTGTGTTCGAGCAGGCGCGGGATGTCGCCGACGGCGCTGGCGATCACCGGCACCTCGCAGGCCATCGCTTCGAGCACCACGAGCGGCATGCCTTCGGTGAGCGACGGCAGCACGAGGTGGTCGGTCAGCGTGTAGATCGCGGGCATGTCGTGGCGCATGCCGAGGAAACGGACGCGCCCATTCAGGGCAAGATCGCCCGCGAGCGTCTCGAGCGATTCGCGCTCCGGACCGTCACCGACGATCATCAGCACCGCATGCGGATGACGCGACGCCACCGGCGCGAACGCGCGCAGCAGCATCGCGAGGTTCTTCTCGCTCGACAGGCGCGCGACGGCGGAGAACACATGCGCGTCCGGCGCGATGCGCAGTTGCGCGCGCAGGGCCGACGCGGCGGCCTCGTCGCGCACCGGGCATTCGATGCCGTTGTCGACGTGGCGGATGCGCGAACGCGGCACGCCGGCGCGGGCTAGGCGGTCGATCTGTTCCGCGGCGACCACGACCAGCGCGTCGAAACGGCGGAGCAGGGCGAGTTCCAGCCGCGTGTAGAGGCGCAGCGCGGTCGATCCTTCGACCCAGCCGTGAAGCGTCGCTACCAGGGGGGCGGGCTGTCCGGAATGATGTTCGCGACGCGTCGCCAGCCACGCGTAGAACGCGCTCTTGTAATCGTGCACGTGCACCACCGGCGGCGTGCCGGTGCGGCCACGCGCGGCGCCGATCTGGGCCGACAGCGCACCAATCGTCGCGGCATCCACCCGCCCGCGGCAGGGCAGCAGCACGGCATCCTGCCCGCTCGACGAGGCGACGTCGTGCAACGCCTGTTCGTGCATGCGGTAGTTGTTGATGCTCAGCAGGCGACCACGAGCGCCGCCGCGATCGAGCGCGCGGTTGAGCGCGAGCACGACCCGGTCGGCGCCGTAGAGCCCCGCGCTGGAGCGCACCTGCAACGCGAACGGGCGCGACTGGCTCATGGCGCGCTCACTCGCGCCCCAGCAGGCGGTGATAGAGGCGGTCGAACGCGAGCACCATCGAGTCCAGCGAGAACTCGCGTTCGATGCGGGACCGCGCCGCGAGCCCCATGCGACGTCGCGCGTGCGGCGACTGCGCCAGCCATTGCAGCGACGCGGCCAGCGAGATTGGATCCAGCGGCGGCACCAGCAGGCCGGTCTGTTCGTGCTGCACCAGATGCAGGTTCCCGCCGACGGCGGTCGCGACCACCGGCAATCCGCACGCCATCGCTTCGAGGATGGCGTTGGACATGCCTTCGCTCGACGAACACAGCACCAGCGCGTCCATTGCAGGCAGCAGGTCGGCGACATCGTCGCGGAAACTGAGCAGGAGCACCTCCTCGCCAAGGCCCAGTTCGGCGATCTTCGCCTGGATTTCCGGCAGTCCCGGGCCATCGCCGACGAGCAGCAACCGCGCTTGGGGCACGTGCCGGCGCATGCTGGCGAACGCCTCCAGCAGGTCGACATGACGCTTCACCGGCGTGATGCGCGCCACGCAGCCGAACACGATCGCGTCCGCATCCAGCCCGAGCACGGCGCGTGCGTCGAGCCGGCGCTGCAACGGGGCCGGTGCGTAGTGGCGCGTGTCCACGCCGTTGGGAATCCACGTCATGCGCAGCGGGTCGAGGCGCTCGCATTGCGCCAGGCCCGACAGGATCTGGCGCGCCGGCGCGACCACGGTGTCGAAACGCGGGTTGAGCCAGCGGAATGCGTGCTGCAGCTTGGGGCTCTTCTTGAAGCCCATGTCGCGCCGGTTCGAGATGTACACCGTGCCGGGCAGGCGCGGCAGCAGCGCGTTGAGCACGTCGGCCTTCTCGTGCTGCGACTGCACCACGTCAAAGCGCTCCCGGCGCAGCATTGACGACAGTTCGCGATACGCGCGAAGCCCCGAGCGGTCGTACACGGCGTGTACCGGCAGCGACATCATGCGCAGATGGGGCTGCGTCAGCAGATGACGGCCGTGGTTGCCCGGCATGTCCTGCTCGTGCAGCTGCACCAGCGTGATGCGGTACGCATCAGCGGGCAGGCGCGTGGCGAGGTTCTGCAGGAAACGTTCGCTGCCGCCCGGCGCGAGCACGGGCGTGTCGGTCACCAGCAGCAGCCGGATCCGCCGGTCCGCGACGCGCGCGGTGGCGGTCGGCTCAGCGGGTATAGCGAACGCTGAAGATGGCGGCATTCTCGTCATAGCTGGCTTCGTTGGCGTTGCTGTCGCGTTCCTGGTGGCGCAGGTCGAATCCCATGCTCCAGTGCCGGGTGAGGATCTTGGTCAGGCCGATGTAGACGGAGAAGTCGTCGTCGTCGCGGTCGAAACTGTCGAAGCTGCGCACGCCGGCCGACATCGATCCGGTGAGGAAGAGCGACGGCGTGATCGACCAGCTCATGCCCACGCCGATGCCGTAGTTGCCTTCGCTCTGCGCGGTGGGATCGATGTAGTCGTTGTCCTCGTAGTACGGACGGATCGTCGCGTCGAAGCGCTCGCCGTTGTAGCGATAGCCGATGTCGATGCGGCGCTGGCGGTACAGGTCCGGGCCGATCGTGACGTCGCTCGGGTCGGGCGAGGGCGCGCCGCCGGGCGCCGGGTTCGCCGGCACGCCGGTGGGATCGGTGACGTCGGTCATCAGTTCCTGCGCGGCGTCGGAGAACTGGTAGTACACGCCCATGTCGAGGGTGCTGCGCGAGGTCGGGCGCCACGTCAGCACCGTTCGGAACAGCGGCGCGTCGTCCTTGGTGTTGTAGTCGGTCAATTCGACCCACGAATAGCCGGCGCGGACTTCGAGGTCGATGTTCGCCAGGTTCCGGTTCCAGGTGACGTAGCTGTCCAAACGGCGATAGTCCGCGCCGAGCGTGTCCAGGCTGACCTGGTCGTACTGCACTTCGCTGCCTTCGACGGTGAAGCCGATGCGCGTGGTCGAACTGGGTTCCTGCCAGAGCGTGAATGCGGCGTTGTAGCGGTCGCCGTTGAAGTCGTCGTTCTCTTCGGCCCAGTAGTTGTTGTAGCGGAGGTCCAGCCGCACGCGCGTGGCATCGCCCGGGCGCAGGTTGAACTGCGTGCCGGCGACGAAGACGTTCACCTGCTGCTGGTTGCCCGGCGCATCCGGCGACAGCACGTCGATGGGCTCGTAGTTCGCGTAGTCCTCGATGATCACCTTCATGCGGTCCTGCCAGGTGTTCCAGTTGAACTGGCCCACCAGCGAGGCGCGCACGTCGTCGTCGAACAGGCCGCCCGTGTAGTAGAGGTACTCCACGCCGCCGTTGGCGACGAAGGTGGTGTTTCGGCCGGTCTGGGTGACGTCGAAGGCGACGTCGGTGGCCAGCGTGCTTTCTTCCATCGGGTTGGTCTGCGTCAGCGCGATGTTGTCGCTGTGCTCGACGCGTCCGCCGATGGAGTAGTTGATCTGCGCCGCGCGCGCGACCGGCACCGCCGCCGGCAACGTGGCCAGCAGGGCGATGCAGAGCGCGGATCGACGGGACGGGCCCGCGACCGGTTGGAGTCTTCCGCTGGCCATTGAATCTCCCCTGGGCGAACGTTCGGTCGGGACGTACGGGCGATGCCGCGCTCAGACGCCTTCGTTGAAGACCACGCCGGCGAACTTGGCCGGATCGAAGTTCGCCGCGGCCTGCGCGATCGTCGCCGCCGTGTCGCGGCCGTAGCCGGCGACGAGGATCACCACGTCGGCGATGTCGGCCAGGATGCGTGCGTCCGGCGTGCCGCGAACCGGCGGCCCGTCGAGGAACACGTAGCAGTTCGGATGCCGGCTGCGGATCGAATCCAGCAGCAGGCGCATGCGCACCGACGAGAAGTACTCCGCGCCGATCTCGCGCGTCGTGCCGGCGGGAATCAGGCGAAGTCCGTTCACGCCGGTCTCGTAGATCACGTCCGACAGGTCGGCGTCGGCGTCTTCCAGGTATTCGACCAGGCCGCCGTTTTCCGTCTCGATCTTCATCGTGCGCGCCTGCGAGGGATGGCGCACGTCGCAGTCGACTAGCAGCGCGCTCTTGGTTTCGTCGAACGCCATGGCCGTGGCCAGGTTGCGCGCCACGAAGCTGCCGCCGCTTCCGCTGCTGACCGGCGCGACCAGCGCGACGAAGCTGCCTTCGACGGCGGCGAGCAGGCGCGTGCGCAGTTCGCGGAACGCATCCACTTCCGGGCGCGACACGCCGCCGCGATGGATGATCGCGCGGTCTTCCAGCTGCGTCGGCGTGAGCAGCTCGACGCCGGAGGTGCGGGTGATCGCGGGACGCAGGTCGGGTTCGGGCGCGGTGTCGCGCCCGGCGTCGGTGCGTTCGGATTCGGTTCCCAGGACGGCTTCGGACGGAAGAGTCATTGCAGGTTCACCATTTTCAGGGCGAGGACCACGCCGTACACGAGCGGCACCACCAGGAAGATCATCGCGGCGATCACGAACCGGCGCGTGCCCAGCCGGCGCGACGGCGCGGTCTGGTAGCGCGGGACGCTGCCGAGCACCGGCAGCGCCGATGCGGTCTCGATCTGGTAAGGCGAACGCACGCGCGGGTCGAGGCGCACGAAGCCGAACAGCAACAGGAGCGGTGCGAGTGCGGCGGCACCGAGGCCGGCGCTGGCGACGTGGACCAGCCGCAGGCCGACGCCGCGCAGCGGATAGCTCGCCGGTTCCTGCACGCGGAAGCTCAGGCCGCGCTGCTCGGCGTCCAGGCTCATCGAAACGCGCGCGTTTTCGCGGCGCTTGAGCAGGTCCTGGTAGAGGTCGCGGTTGACTTCGTAGTCGCGCGAGAGCTCCGCCATCGTGCTTTCGGACGCGGCGATGTGGCGGCTGCGCGCGAGTTCCTGATCGAGCAGCGCCTGGCTGGTGTTGATGCGCGACTGCACCGCGGCGGCCTGGCGGCGGTTCTCGGCCGTCTTGCTCTTGAGCTCGCCGTACAGCGGGTTGAACGAAGCGACGCCGCCGAGCGCGGTACCACCGAGCGTGCCGGGCTGCGCGGGCGAGGGCGGCGCGCTCTTCAGCGCTGCCTGGCGCGCGTCCTCGCGACGCACTTCTTCTTCCAGGTCGCGGATCTGGTGCTGCACGCGGACCACGTCCGGATGCTGCTCGGTGTAGTTCATCAGCAGCTTGTCGTGTTCGGCTTCCAGTTCGGCCATGCGCGCGAGCAGCTGGCCCGAACGCGTCTGCACCAGGTTCACCTCGTTCTCGCCGTTGAGCTGGCCCTGCAGCGCATTTCCCTGCGATTGCAGGTCCATCAGCTCCATGCGCGAGGTGTCGACCATGCGGCGCAGCTCGGCGATACGCGAGTTCACGTCGCCGTCGATGCCCGGGCGCGCGTCCGGATTGGACTTGCGGTAGGCCTCCAGCTTCGACTCGGCGTCGATGAGCTTCTTGTGGTACGCGCGCACCTGCGAATCGATGAAGTCGTACGCGTCGCGGCTCTCGCGCTCCTTCGTCGCCAGGCTTTCCTGGATGATCAGCTCGGCGAAGCGCTTGGTCACCGCATGCGCGCGCGCCGGATCGGTGTCGGTGTACGACACGCGGATCAGGTTGTCGCGCGGGTTGGAGATGATCGTGCGGCCGGTGATCAGCTCGATGATCTGGTCCTGCTGCAGCGGCGTGGGGTTCTTCGCCATCCAGCCGCCGGTCCTGAGGATGTCCTCCATCGTCTTGCGGCTGAAGGCGACCTCGCGCGTGATGGCCGCGCGGCTCACCACGCTGGTCGGCACGGCACGGCCTTCCATCAGCGGCTTGATGATGTTGCTTTCCTCGACCAGGATCGTCGTCTGCGAGTTGTATTTCTTCGGCAGCAACATGCCGAAGACCAGCGCGGCCAGCGCGATGGCGGTGAACACGCCCGCCAGCAGCACGGGACGGCGACGCCATTCCTCGAACGCCACCGGCACCATCGCCGCGATCGCGGAAGGACGGGCCTCCGGGATCGTCAGTTCCGTCGACGCGCCGTTCACAGCGTGCGTTCCGGAACGGTGATGACGTCGCCCGGCGCCACCTTGAAGTTGGTCGTCAGGTCGCCGTCTTCCAGGATGTGGTCCAGCCGCACGGCGTAACTGCGCGTGCTGTCGCCGGACTTGCGGTACAGGTCGGACTTCGCCGGCGCGGCGAACTCGGTCACGCCGCCGGCGGCGAGCACAGCGTCGAGCACCGTCATGCCTTGGCGGAACGGGATCGAGATCGGCTGCCGCACGGCGCCGGTGACGCGGACGCGGGAGAGGTATTCGTGGCTGCGCAGGTCGGTGAGGATCACCGCCACCTGCGGATCGCGCACGAACGCGCCCAGGCGTTGCTGGATCTCCTTGGCGACCTCGTTGGGCGTGCGACCGCCCGCGGACACGTCGCCCACCAGCGGCACGGAAATCTTGCCGTCCGGGCGGACCGGCACGGTGATGCCCAGTTCCGGATTGCGCCAGACGGAGACCTGCACGATGTCGTCGATGCCGATCTGGTAGGCGTCCACCAGGTTCTCGGATTCGGCCGGCGGCGGCGCGATGGCGCCACGGCCGGAAGACGCACAGGCGGAGAGGAAGAGCATTGCGCCGAAGACGGCGGCGACGGCGGTGAAGCGGAACGTGCGCATACGGACAACCCCCTTGCATTCGTCATGAGCGAACGGTGCGGGGGCGGATTTCCGGCCAGCGCCTGCGGGTCGGCGGGTCTTCGATGCATCACGCCAGGCGGTTCGCCCGCCGCCGGACACGGGTGCCGGAATGGGCCGCGCATTGCGTTGGATTCGATCAGGACGGCCGAGGATCGGCGTCCGGGGGGCCGCCGGATCGCAGGCGGCGTGTGCGCTGCGGCCCGCTTGCGACCGCGGCGCGTCGTCCTGTGAAGGCGTTTGTTCCGGAGTCTGCATCTTCATGCGAATCCTCGTCTGCGGAGGCGCCGGCTACATCGGCAGCCACACGTGCCTGAGCCTCATCGATCGCGGCCACCAGGTCGTGATCGCCGACAGCGGCGTGAACTCCTCGCCGCGCGTGGTGCCGCGCCTGCGTCGACTCGCCGGCGTGCCGGTGCCCGTGCATCGCGTGGACATGCGCGATCGCGTCGCGCTGACGGCGCTGTTCGCCACGTACCGCTTTGACGCGGTACTGCACTTCGCCGCGTTGAAGGCCGTCGGCGATTCCTGCCGGCGCCCGCTGGACTATTTCGACAACAACATCAGCGGCACCATCGTGCTGTTGCAGGCGATGCAGGACGCGGGCGTGCGGCGGCTGGTGTTCAGCTCGTCGGCCACCGTGTACGGCGAACCGGCGCAGGTGCCGGTGCGCGAGGACGCGGCACTTTCGGTGATGAACCCGTACGGCCGCACCAAGCTGGTGGCCGAGCAGCTGATCGAAGACCTGTGCACGGCTGATCCGGCGTTCCGCGCCGCGAACCTGCGCTACTTCAACCCGGTGGGCGCGCATGCGTCGGGCATGATCGGCGAGGATCCCTGCGGCGAACCGACCAACCTGATGCCCTACATCTGCCAGGTCGCGGTCGGCGCGCGCGAGAAGCTGCGCGTGTTCGGCGGCGACTACCCGACGCCCGACGGCACCGGCGTCCGCGACTACATCCACGTCGTCGACCTCGCGCGCGCGCACGTGGATGCGCTGGAAACCATGGCGCGCACCGACCGCAGCCTCACCGTCAACCTCGGCACCGGCCGCGGCGTGAGCGTGCTTGAACTCGTGCATGCGTTCGAGCGCGCGAGCGGCCGCCGCATCGCCTACGACATCGTCGAACGCCGCGCGGGCGATGCGGCGTCCGTCTACGCCGATCCATCGCTCGCGCACGAAGTGCTCGGCTGGCGCGCGGAACACGACGTCGACGCGATGTGCCGCGATGCGTGGCGCTGGCAGTCGATGAATCCGGATGGCTATCGGACGATCACGCGGCGCGAATCGGCGACGCGCGGACGCAGGCCGCGCATCGCGGCGGCACGCGCAGTGGATGCGGTTTGAGGCGGCGAAACCGCCAAGGCCTTCAGCCGTCGTTCCCGCGTAGGCGGGGATCCATCTGCACGAGGTATCAGGACTTCCGAAGGCGCGTGACCTAATGCCGTCATTCCCGCGAAGGCGGGAATCCATCTTTCAAATGGATCACGCCCTTCGGAAGCGGTGAGGCCGCCACGCATGGATCCCCGCCTTCGCGGGGATGACGGCCCGAAAGCTGCGGTGACAGCTACGGCGCCCCGCTCGCTGCCCCCGAATCCTCGCTCGACGCGTGCCGGTCATCCGCCAGGACGCGCTGCAACCCATCGCGCAGCTGCGTCGTGCGGCCGATGGAATTCCACACCGGTTCGCGGCCGAAGCGCACGAAGTAGGTGGAAAGGAAGCGCGTGTTGTCTTCGGGCAGCGTGCCGAGCAGGTCCGCTTCGAAGTTCGCGCCCGCAGCCGGCGGGCCGTAGCCCATCAGGGCAAGCAGCGTCGGGTACACGTTGAAGGCGCTGCCGCGGTCGTGGTTGCGGCGCGCCGCGTCGCGCAGCAGCGGCGAGAGTTCGGCGTTGCGCGTGATCGTCGCCAGCGGAATGCGGCCTTCGCCGGGCGATGCGGTGCCGATCGTGCAATGCGTCTGCTCGCCCGGGCTGCCGTCTTCGTGGAAATTCTGGCCGTGGTCGGCGGTGTAGACGATGAGCGTGTCGCTCAGGTCCACGTTTGCAAGCGCCTCGCGGAAGAAACCGCGCGTGTTCCAGGCCAGGCAGTTGCGGTAGCTGTTCACCTGTCGCCAGCGTTGTTCGGCGTTCTCGGCCTGCCGGTAACCGGAGCCGTCGTCGGTTTCCTTCGACACGAATGCGCGCGACATCGTCGGCGAATACAGCGTGTTCGCGGTCGGGTACTTTCCTTCGTACGGAAAGTGGCAGCCCATCTTGTTGACGTAGGTGAAGCTTGGACGTTCGCGCAGCAGCACGCGGTTGAGCAGGCGGCCGGCCTCGATGTCCTTCGCGTCCGGCGCGAACGCCGTACCGACCTGCACGAACTCGTCGATCTCGCCGACTTCGCGCGGATCCATGAAGTTCTGCAGCTTGCCGTCGTGGCGCTGCGCATCGATGTAGACCGTGCGGTAGCCGGCGCGAGCCGCGTAACGCCAGAACGACGGATTGAGCTGCAGGTCCTTGAGGTAGCTGTCGCGCGTGACGCCATAGCGCACGCTGGCGTTTGACGTCGCGGAGCAATTGGCCGTCGATGCGGCGATGCCGAAGTTCGCCAGCGCGGTGCCGAGCGGGCGCAGTCCGGTTTCCACGCCGTCCTCGACGTTGAGGTCGACGTAATCGCCGCGCACGCTTTCGTCCATCACCAGCACGATGTGGCGGAACGGCCGCTGGCCCAGGTGCGGCAGCGCGATGTCCTCGCGTTCGGGCGCGGGCGGCGCAAGCACTTTCTCCGCGCCCAGCACGCCGGCGAACGCGGCCGTCGTGTACTGCCCTGGGAATCCGTTGGAGCCTTCGCCACCGCGCAGGTACAGGATCGCCCCGATCGCCACCACCGGAAGCAACTGCAGCAGACCAGGATTGCGCTGCGGCCAGCGCAGCAGCGACGGCGAGTTCGGTGGTGCGAGCCACGGCGGCAGGTTGATCGCGATGACGCCCAATGCAGACCACGCCACCGCCTGCAGGATCTGCGCGTCGTGGAAGCCCTTGAGGTTGTGCGCGAAGCCGATGAGGCCCAGCAACTGTTCGAATTCGATCAGGCCCAGGTGGCGCGAGACGATCAGCGCGTGGGACAGCGTGAAGGTGCTGCCGAGGAAGAAGATCGCGCTCCACACGACACGCGCGGGCGTGCGCGCATGGAACGCGAGTACCAGCATTGTCACGATGCACAACAGCCAGACCGCGGCGAACACCGCCAGGCCGGGTTGCAGCCCGATGTGGGCCACGCGCTCGGCAAGCAGGCGGTTGGTGCCCAGCAGATAGGCGCCGATCAGCACCAGTTTCACCGCGATCCATGCGGCCGGTGCCCTGGAAACCCATCCGCCCATGCGATCTCGCCCCCCGTTGTGCCGCCTTCCGGCGGAACCGCGTGTTGTTCCCGGCGCACGGCCGGGTTCCGGCCGCCTCCTCTCGGCGGGGGAGGGGCCTCACTCCGGTTAACGGAAGGTCGGGGTCGCTTCGGTCGCGGGCCGGACGAACGGTCAGCGCAGCAGGGCGTCGACCACCGCAGCGGGCTGCTTCATCCAGGCGTAGTGGTCGGCGCGCGTGCCCAGCGCGGCAGCGTCGAGTACGTCGATGCGCGGTTCGACGCGGCGCAGTTTCGACAGCAGGAAGCGCAGCGACGACACGGGTCCGAGCCAGTCCCGCGCGAGCGCGACGGCATGCGCGTCCAGCGTGAGCGCGGCCATCGCCGCTTCCAGGTCGACATCCACGCCGGCGGCGGCATAGCGGCCTGACAGGCCGCTGCGGCTCCAGTCGCGGATCACGCCCCTCGCTTCCTGCCCGCCGAAGCCGATGCGACGACCGGGCAGTACGCCGTGGAAATCGGCAAGCCACGGAAGGAACCGGTAGACCATCGGCAACCACCACGCGGTGCGCGCCGGGAACGCGCGCCAGTACGGCGCGCCGCTGCCGACCAGCCACAGGCGCTGCGCGCTTTCCGGCGACAGGCCGAGCCGGCAGCAGGCCAACTGCCCGCCGAGACTGTGGCCGCCCACGATGCGCGGCACCTCGGCCACGTGCTGGGCGATCACCGCTTCGCTGGCGGGAATGTCGAGCGTGAGCAGTTCGCGATAGCCCCAGTCGGTGTCGCGGCTCGCGCGCACGCTGCTCGATCCGGCGCCGCGCCATTCGTGAAGGAACACCGCGATGCCGCGCCGCGCGAGCGCGTCGGCGAACGGCACGTAGTGCTTCGCGCCGATGCCCATCGCCGGCAGCCACAGCAGACTCGCGCGCGGTGCGGCGGGAATGCGTGCGATCAGCTCGTAGCGGTGACCGTCGTCGGCCTGCGCGTCCAGTTCGCACGCGCGGATATCGTGCGGCGTTGCGTCATCCATGCGGCGCGGCTCCGAAATGATCGAGCACCAGCACGTCGCCACGGCCCGGGCGATAGCCTCGAAGCAGGGCGGCGTGCACGTAATCGGTGGCGGCGATGCTCGCGTCGCGCAGGTCGCGGCCAAGGCACAGGTTCGCCGCGACCGCCGAAGCGAGCGTGCACCCCGTGCCGTGCGCGTCGATCTTCAGCCGCGCATGCGACATCGGATGCACGCCGTTGCCATCGGCGAACAGGTCGACGACCTCATCGCGTGCGGCCTCCACCGGCAGATGGCCGCCTTTCAGCAGCACCGCCTTCGTGCCGAGCGCGTGCAATGCGTCGATCGCGCCGTGCATGGCGTCCACGTCCTCGATGCGTTCGCCGATCAGCAGTTCGGCTTCCGGCAGGTTCGGCGTCACCAGCGTCGCCATCGGCAGCAGGCGCGTACGCAAGGCATCGAGCGCGCCGGGTTCGAGCAGGCGCGCGCCGGACGTCGAGACCATCACCGGATCGAGCACGACATGCTTCGGTTTGTGGTGTTCGAGCGCATCGGCGACGGCGAGGATCACCTCGGCGTTGGCCAGCATGCCGAGTTTCACCGCGCCGATGGTGAAATCGTCGAAGCATGCGTCGATCTGCGCGCGCAGGAACGCGACATCGGGCACGTGCACGGCAGTAACGGCGCGCGTGTGCTGCGCGGTGAGTGCGGCGATCGCGCTGAGCCCGTGCACGCGGTGTGCGGCGAAGGTCTTCAGGTCGGCCTGGATACCCGCGCCGCCGCCGGAATCGGAGCCGGCGATGGTGAGGGCACAGGGGGGCAGGGCGGTGTCGTTCATGGCGACAGTGTGCCTGCTGGGACGGCCTCACCCCAACCCCTCTCCCGCTCGCGGGAGAGGGGCTTCACGGCATGGTGTTACAGCACTTCTGAAGCGTAATCGGCCAGGCGCGAGCGCTCGCCGCGACGCAGCGTGATGTGCGCGCTGTGGTCCCAGTTCTTGAAGCGGTCGACCGCGTAGGTCAGGCCCGACGTGGTTTCGGTGAGGTACGGCGTGTCGATCTGTTCGACGTTGCCCAGGCACACGATCTTCGTCCCGGGGCCGGCGCGCGTGATCAGCGTCTTCATCTGCTTGGGCGTGAGGTTCTGCGCTTCGTCCAAGATCAGCCAGCGGCTGAGGAACGTGCGGCCGCGCATGAAGTTCATCGAACGGATCTTGATGCGGCTGGCGAGCAGGTCGTTGGTGGCCGCGCGGCCCCAGCTGCCGCCTTCCTGGTTGTGCGTGAGCACTTCCAGGTTGTCGGTCAGCGCGCCCATCCACGGCGTCATCTTTTCCTCCTCCGTGCCCGGCAGGAAGCCGATGTCCTCGCCGACGCTCACCGTCGCGCGGGTCATGATGATTTCGCGATAGCGCTGCTGGTCCATCGTCTGCGCCAGGCCCGCGGCGAGCGCGAGCAGCGTCTTGCCGGTGCCGGCGGTGCCGAGCAGCGTGACGAAGTCGATTTCCGGATCCATCAGCGCGTTGAGCGCGAAGTTCTGTTCGCGGTTGCGCGCGGCGATTCCCCACACGGCATGCTGGTGGTGGCGGTAGTCGTCGACGATCTGCAGCACCACCTTCTCGTCGTTGACGCGTGCGACCTTCAGTTCCGATTCCTCGTCGCCCGGCAGGTACAGGAACTGGTTCGGATGGAAGTCGTCCTCGTCACGGCGGTGGATCTCGTAGAACGTGCGGCCCTTCTCGGTCCAGGACTTCAGGTCCTTGCCGTAGCGCTGCCAGAAATCCTCCGGCAGCGCGGTCGCGCCGGTGTACAGCAGGCTGAAGTCGTCGAGCGCGCGATCGTTCTCGTAATCCTCCGACACGATGCCGGCGATCGACGCCTTGATGCGCAGGTTGACGTCTTTCGAGATGAAGACCACCGGCACGCCGGGCTCGGCTTCCTTCAGCGCGAGGATCGAACCCAGGATGTGGTTGTCGGGAATCACGGCGCCGAAGCGCTTGCCCGAATCGAAATCGCGCGTCTGGAAGCGAAGGCGGCCGATGCTCTGCGCGCCGCGCAGCTGCAGGCCCTGCGGACGGTTGAGCGGGATGCCTTCGGAGATCTTGTCGGAACCGCCGGCTTCGATCAGTTCGTTGAGGAAGCGGCTGACCTGGCGCGCGTTGCGGCTGGCTTCGGAGGTGCCTTTCTTGGCGTTGTCGAGTTCCTCGATGACCTGCATGGGCAGGAAGACATCGTGTTCCTCGAATTTGAACAGCGCGGTCGGGTCGTGCATGAGGACGTTGGTGTCGAGCACGTAGATCCGCTTGCTTCTGGTCATCGAACACTCCGGAGCGGGTGGGACTGCCTGGAAAACGGGAGGCTGTTGCGTGGTGTACTGCTTCGCGCGGCGGGAAACCTGACTGCGCGACCGCATGCAAGTTGCGCGCCTTTCGCGCACGGCGACGCTGCCGTGGCCCGCGATGCGGGACGGCGGCGTTGCGTGTGCACGAAGGGGGTCACTGCGTTGCGTGTTCCTTGAGCGCGTCGAGGACGGCTTGCGCATGGCCCGGCACTTTCACCGGCCGCCATGACTGGGCGATGACGCCCTTGGGATCGATGAGGAACGTACTGCGCTCGACGCCGACGTATTCGCGGCCGTAGAGCTTCTTGGGCTTGATCACGTCGAAAGCGTTGCAGAGCGCTTCGTCGCGGTCGCTCACCAGGTCGAACTTGAAACCCTGCTTCGCGCAGAAGTTCTGGTGCGACTTGATCGAATCGCGCGACACGCCCAGCACGGTCGCGCCGAGCTTGGTGAACTTCGGCAGCAGCGCATTGAAGTCGATGCCTTCGGTCGTGCAGCCGGGCGTGCTGTCCTTCGGATAGAAGTACAGGACCAGCCAGCCGCCTTCGTAGTCCTTCAGATGCGCGGTCTCGCCGCTGGACAGCGCCAGGGGCAGGGTGGAGACGTTCTTCGGGATTCGGTCGCCGGTGTCGAGGGGCATCGTCTTTTGCAGGTTCCGTTCGCGCGGGCGATCAGAACTTCATCGGGTCCATGATCGCGTCGAGGTTGAGGTGGTCGCAGAACTCGAGGAAGTCGTCGCGCAGCGCGGCGATGTGCATGCTGGAAGGCACGCCGATGGTGATCTGGGCCGAGAACATCTCGGCGCCGGTCTGCATCGCGCGGTAACGCGACGAATGCAGGCTTTCGATGGTGATGCCCTGGCGGTCGAAGAAATCGGCCAGCTGGAACAGGATGCCCGGCTTGTCGGCGGCAACCACTTCCACCACGTACGGCAGCAGGCTGGACTGCACCTGCTTGGCGCCGGTGCGATACCACACCAGTTTCAGGCCTTCCTCGCGCTCCAGGCGCGTGAGCATGGCTTCGAGCTTGGCGACCGAATCCCACGAACCCACCGCGAGCGTCGTGACCGACACGTCGCGGCCGACGGTGGCCAGGCGCGCGTCGACGAGATTGCACCCCGAATCGGCGATACGACGCGTCACCGACAGCAGCGGCGACTCCGGATGCGTCGTGTAGGCGTTGATCAGGAGGTGGTTTTCGTTCGGCGACGGCCGGGAAGCGGAATCGGTCAAGGCGGCGCCTGTCCTGGTGAGCCTGGGCTCGGATACTGAATGGTGGCCCGTGAGGGGCCCGTGCTTGGCGGGAGCATACTTGCCCACGCTTTCGCGCCGCAAGTAACATCTGGAAGCGCTGCGCGCGCGCTCGACGCCGTTCGAACCGCGCCGAGACGATGTCATCCAACCCCCGCGCAGCCCGCGCGGATTCCTGCAAACGCGGCCCCTCGGAACCGAAGACCTTGCGACTTTCCGGCAGCATCACCGCGCTGGCGACGCCTTTCACCGCGTCCGGCGAAATCGACCTCGACGCCTGGAACCGACTGCTCGACGGGCAACTCGCCGCAGGCACCCAGGGCGTCGTCGTCGCCGGCTCCACCGGCGAAGCGGCGGCACTGTTCGACGCCGAGTACGACACGCTGCTGCGCACCGCGGTCGAACGCGTGGCAGGACGCATCCCGGTGCTGGCCGGCACCGGCCTGTCGAATACCGCCAAGACCATCGAACTCACCCGTCGCGTCGCCGCGCTCGGCGCCGACGCGGCGCTGGTCGTGACCCCGCCTTACGTGCGTCCGACGCAGGCCGGCCTGATCGCGCATTACCGCGCCATTGCCGACGACGGCGCGCTGCCGGTCGTCCTCTACAACGTGCCCGGTCGCACCGGCGGCGACCTGCTTCCGGAAACGGTGGCCGAACTGGTGTCGCATCCGCGCATCGTCGGCATCAAGGAAGCGCGCAGCGAGCCCGAGCGCATGGCCGCGCTGCTCGAACTGCGCAGCGAGGAATTCGCGATCCTCAGCGGCGACGATCCGACCGCGTGCCGCGCGATGTTCGCCGGTGCCGATGGCGTGATTTCCGTCGCCTCGAACGTCGTGCCGCGTGCGTTCCGACGCCTTGCCGACCTGGCGCGCGCGGGCCAGCGCGACGCCGCGCTCGCACTCGATGCGCGCCTGCAGACGACGTACGACTTCCTCGGCGTCGAGCCCAACCCGATCCCCGTCAAGGCGCTGCTGGCGCGACAGGGCATCGGCCACGGGCTTCGACTGCCGCTGCTGCCGCTCTCGGCAGCACATGCCGGTACTGCCGCGACGATCGCCGCGCTGGTCGCCGAACTCGAACTGGAAAGCCACGAATCGCTCGTGGCCTGAACCCTGCAGGAGACTTACATGCGTCCCAACGTTTCGATCGCCCGCGCCGCCGTGGCCGGCCTGTTGCTGGTAGGTGTCGCGCTCGGCTCCGGCTGCAGCTGGTTCCGCAAGGGCAGCGACCTCTACGCGCAGAGCCCGGAAACGCGCCCGCTGGAAGTCCCGCCGGACCTCGACCTGCCGCGCACCGACACCGCCGTGAACGTCCCGTCCGCCGCCGCGCGCCAGTCGGTGGAATCGGGCCAGGCGTCGGGCGGTTTCGGCCTGGCGACCGGTCGCGAGGAAGCGTTCGCGAAAGTCGGCGAAGCGTTGGCCGCGGTGCAGGGCGTGACGATCACCAGCCGCGCCGAAGCGCTGGGCGTGTATGACGTCAGCTACGAGGGCGCCAACTTCCTCGTTCGCGTGGCCGGCGCGTCGGCCGGCTCGTACGTGTCGGCGGTCGACCCGCGCGGCCTGCCGGCCACCGGTGCGGCGCCGAAGAAGCTCATCGATACGCTGCGCACCGCCCTCGGCGCGCAGTAAGGCGCCAGTCGCCGGAACGAAAAACGGGCGCTTCGGCGCCCGTTTTCTTTTCCGCTTCGCAGCCGGCCCGGTGGAGCTGGGCCCGACCGCGGGCTTTCAGCGCTCCAGCAGGTCCAGCTTGCCTGGCTTGCCTTCCCATTCCTTGGCGTCCGGCAGCGGGTCCTTGCGGGTGGTGATAACCGGCCAAGCCTTCGAAAGTTCGGCATTGAGCGCCACGTAGCCTTCCTGGCCGGCCGGGACGTCATCCTCGGGGTAGATCGCGTTGATCGGGCACTCCGGCTCGCACAGGGTGCAGTCGATGCACTCGTCCGGATCGATCACCAGGAAGTTCGGGCCCTCATGGAAACAGTCGACCGGGCACACCTCCACGCAGTCGGTGTACTTGCACTTGATGCAGTTCTCGGTGACGACGAAGGGCATGGCTCGGGGCTTCCGTGAAAGTGGTGCCTTGGAACAGGGGCGCCGTGAAGGCGCGCCGGGGCATCGCGATAGTCTAGCGATTCGGGGTGACGAGCCCCAAGCCGGGCTTGGCGGATGGGCCCGGCGAGGCCAAAGAAAAAGCCCGCGCATCGCTGCGCGGGCTTCAGGAATTGGTACTCCCAACGGGATTCGAACCCGTGTTACTGCCTTGAGAGGGCGGTGTCCTAGGCCTCTAGACGATGGGAGCATGTGGAGCGGTGAACCCCGCGCAGGCTCTCAACGTTACGCGGCTTGCTAGTATATGCGCCGCTGTTGCCGGCGGCAACGGCCATCTTTCCAAGGATCCGCGGCACGCCCGCCTGATGCAACCTCATATCCGAACCCAATTGCAGATCATCCCGCGCGACCAGCACAACGTCTCGCGGCGCGACATCAGCCCCAATGCCCTGCGCGTGCTTTATCGCCTGCGCGAAGGAGGTTTCGAGGCCTACCTCGTCGGCGGCGCCGTGCGGGACCTGCTCATCGGCGGCCATCCGAAGGACTTCGACGTCGCCACCAACGCGACGCCGGAAGAGGTCAAGGGCCTGTTCCGCAACTGCCGCCTCATCGGGCGCCGCTTCCGCCTGGCGCACGTCGTCTACGGGCGCGAGATCATCGAAGTCGCGACGTTCCGCGCCAACAGCGACGACGGCAGCGGCGACCGCGAGCTGCACGAAGGCGGCCGCGTCCTGCGCGACAACGTGTACGGTTCGATCGAGGACGACGCGGTCCGTCGCGATTTCACCGCCAACGCGCTGTACTACGCGATCGAGGATTTCTCGGTGCGCGATTACACCGGCGGTTTCGATGATGTGCGCAACCGTTTGATGCGCCTGATCGGCGATCCGGAAACGCGCTATCGCGAAGATCCCGTACGCATGCTGCGCGCGGTGCGCCTGGCGGCGAAGCTCGATTTCGAGATCGAAACGGAAACGGCCAAGCCGATCGCGCAACTGGCGCCGCTGCTGCGCGAAGCCGCGCCGGCGCGCCTGTTCGAGGAATGCCTGAAGCTGTTCCTCTCCGGTCATGCCGTGAAGAGTTTCCTCGGCCTAGAGCGCCACGGCCTGCTGCCGGCGCTGCTGCCGGAAACCGCTGCCGCGCTGAAGTCCAATCGCAGCGGTGCGCTGCGCCGCATGCTGCTGGAAGGCCTGAAGGGCACCGACACACGCGTGGCGAACGACGAGCCGGTGTCGCCGGCGTTCCTCTTCGCACTGCTGCTGTGGCCGGCGTATTGCCGCGCGCTGATCACGCTGCAGGCGCAGGGCGTGCACGCAGCCGAAGCGCAGCGTCGCGCGGCCGATCGTGTCACCGTGCACCAGTTGGAAACCATCGCGCTGCCGCGTCGTTTCTCGCTGCCGATGCAGGAAATCTGGCTGCTGCAGTCGCGCTTCTCGCAGCGCCAGCGCAAGCGGGTGTTCCGCACGCTTGCGCATCCGCGCTTCCGTGCGGCGTTCGATTTCCTCAACCTGCGCATGGCGGCTTCCGAGGAGCACGCCGACGACGTGGCGTTCTGGCGCGAGGCGCAGACCGACCCCGCGCACGCGTTGGCCGCGGCAGACGCGCATCGCGACGCCGAGTCGAGCGAAGAAGGCGATGCGCCGCGCAAGCGCCGCCGTCGTCGTCGCAAGACCGCCCACGGCGGCGAATGAGCCAAACGCCTGAAAACCGGGCCTTCATCGGCTTGGGCAGCAATCTGGGCGACAGCCTCGCCACGTTGAAGGCTGCGTTGCGCTCGCTCGATGCGCTGCCCGACACGCGCGTGGCGATCGCGTCGAAGCTGTATCGCACCGCCGCGTGGGGCGTGACCGACCAGCCGGATTTCATCAACGCCGTCGCGCTGCTGCATACGCGCCGCGCGCCGCGGCAGTTGCTGGACGACCTGCTCGAAATCGAGCGCCACGCCGGCCGCCATCGGCTGGAAGACGGCAGCGATCGCTGGGGCCCGCGGACGCTGGACCTCGACCTGCTCCTGTACGGGCACGAACGAATCGACGCGCCCGGCCTGCACGTGCCGCATCCACGCCTTCACGAGCGCGCCTTCGTGCTGGTGCCGCTGGCCGAAATCGCGCCGGACGTGGACATCCCCGGCGTCGGCACCGCCGCGCAGGCGCTGGCGAGGATGGCACCGGCGCAGGTCGAGGGGGTAACGTATGCGGACCCCCTCGATCCCGCCTGAGCGTTCGCGCCGGCGATAGAAGCTGCCCATGTACAGCGGAACTCCGAACGAGTCGTCCCGTGCCGCCGAGAAGGCGTGGACCGTGCCCGCGCTCGCGCAGGCCAAGCGCGACGGCCGCAAGCTGGTCATGCTGACCTGCTACGACGCGGGCTTCGCGCGCACGATGGAGGACGTCGGCATCGACCTGGTGCTGGTCGGCGATTCGCTCGGCATGGTGATGCAGGGACACGACAGCACGATCCCGGTGACCACCGCCGACGTCGCGTACCACACGGCCTGCGTCGCGCGCGGACTGGACAAGACGCTGCTGATCGCCGACCTGCCGTTCGGTGCCGATGCCACACCGGAGCGCGCGCTCGACGCGTCGATCCGCCTGCTGCAGGCAGGGGCGGCGATGGTCAAGCTCGAAGGCGCCGCGCACAAGCTTGAGGTCATCCGGTTCCTCGTCGATCGCGAGATCCCGGTCTGCGCGCACCTGGGCCTCACGCCGCAATCGGTGTTGCGCCTGGGCGGCTACAAGGTGCAGGGTCGCGATGAGGTCGCCGCCAGGCGCCTCCGCGAAGACGCCCGCGCCGTGCAGGACGCCGGCGCCACGCTGCTGGTGCTCGAATGCGTGCCCACGCCGGTCGCTGCATCGATCACCGCCGATCTCGACATTCCCACCATCGGCATCGGCGCCGGCCCGCAATGCGACGGCCAGGTGCTGGTGCTGCACGATCTGCTGGGCGTCAATTCCGGCCATCGCCGGCCGCGCTTCGTGAAGGATTTCCTCGCCGAAGGCGGCTCGGTTGCCGGTGCATTCGCCGCCTACGCAAAGGCGGTGCGCGACGGTTCGTTCCCCGACGCCGAACATTCGTACGCCTGATCCGCTCCGCTTCCTGATCCGAACACGATGATCGACACCTTCACCGAACTCGACGCGCTGCGCGAGCGCGTGCGCAGCTGGAAGCGCGATGGCCTGCGCGTCGCTTTCGTGCCGACGATGGGCAACCTGCACGACGGCCACTTCTCGCTGGTGAAACTCGCGCGCACGCATGCCGATCGCGTGGTCGCCAGCGTTTTCGTCAATCCAACGCAGTTCGGTCCGAACGAGGATTTCGCCCGCTATCCGCGCACGCCCGACGCCGACGCGCGCGGCCTGGAAGCGGCCGGCTGCGACGCGCTCTGGCTGCCGTCGGTGGAGGCGATGTACCCGTACGGCGTCGAGGCGACCGTGCGCGTGCAGGTGCCGAACGTCACGGCCACGCTGGAGGGCGCGTCCCGTCCCGGCCATTTCGACGGTGTTGCGACCGTCGTGTCGCGACTGTTCAACCAGGTGCAGCCGGACGTCGCGGTGTTCGGCCGCAAGGATTACCAGCAGCTCGCCGTCGTGCGTTACATGGTCCGCGACCTCGCGTTCCCGATCGAGATCGTCGGCGCCGACATCGTTCGAGAAGCGAACGGACTGGCGATGAGCTCGCGCAACCAGTACCTCTCGGCCGACGAACGCGCGCAGGCGGCGCAGATCAGCCGCTGCCTGGCGGCGATGGCCGACGCCGTCCGCGCTGGCGAGCCGCGCGAAGCCGTTGAGGCCGGTGCGTCGCAGCGCCTGGTCGAGGCCGGTTTCGACCCGGACTACGCCGTCCTGCGCCGGCCCGACCTGACGGTGCCGGCAACCGGTGAAACCGGTTCCATGGTCGCGCTGATCGCCGCGCGGCTCGGGCGCACACGCCTGATCGACAACCTCGAATTCACCGCCTGAACGCGCGACCGCGTGCACGATCCGGAGCGTTCCAGCGCCGCCGCCAATCCGGCGGGCCGGATGATGTTGCACCGCGCCATGCGCTGCTAGACTTGCCCAAATCCCTTGCACGCCGAGCGCGTCCGCGTTGCGGCCGGAGCCGAAATCCATGCAACTGAACATCCTCAAGGCCAAGATCCACCGCGCGACGGTGACCCACGCCGAGCTGCATTACGAAGGCTCGTGCGCGATCGACGGCCGCCTGCTCGACATTTCCGGCATCCGCGAATACGAGCAGATCCACATCTACAACGTGAACAACGGCCAGCGCTTCGTCACCTACGCCATCCGCGGCGAAGAGGGCAGTGGCGTGATCTCGGTGAACGGCGCCGCCGCGCACTGCGCGCAGCCGGGCGATCTGGTCATCATCTGCGCCTATGGCGTGTGCGAGGAGGCCGAGGCAGCCAAGTACAAGCCGACGCTGGTGTACGTGGACCGCGACAACGCGCTGACGCATACCAACCGTTCGATGCCGGCACAGGCGGCCTGACCGCCCATGGATGCCGCTTCCCGTCTGAGCCAACTGCGCGCCCAGGCCGGGCGCATCCAGCAAACCCCGTTGGCGAAGCTGATCGCCGACGACGCGGCACGCGCGCAGGATTTCGCCCTGCGCGTGGGCCCGATCTACGCGAACTTCGCCCGCCAGCACTACGACCGTGAAGCGCTGGCCGCGCTGTTCGCGCTCGCCCAATCGGTCGATGCGCCGGCGCGCCTGAAGGCGCTGTTCGACGGCGAGAAGATCAACCTCACCGAAGGCCGCAGCGTGCTGCACACGTCGCTGCGCAGCGATCTGTCCGACGCGCCGGTCGCCAAAGCCGCGCACGCGCAGGCACTGGACGCGCGCAAGCAGATGCGCGCGCTGGTCGATTCGCTCGCCAAGAGCGAGATCACCGACATCGTGAGCGTCGGCATCGGCGGCTCCGACCTCGGCCCGCGTCTGGCCGTGGATGCGCTGAGCGGCCCGAAGCCCGGCCGTTTCCGCGTGCATTTCCTCAGCAACGTCGACGGCCACGCCGCACAGCGCGTGCTGGCCGGACTCGATCCGGCGCGCACCGCGGCGGTGCTGATCTCCAAGACCTTCGGCACGCAGGAGACGCTGCTCAACGGCGCGATCCTGCGCGACTGGCTGGGCGGCACCGAGCGCCTTTACGCCGTGTCGGCGAACGTCGAGCGCGCGGCTCAGGCGTTCTCGATTCCCGCCGAACGCATCCTGCCGATGTGGGACTGGGTCGGTGGGCGCTATTCGTTGTGGTCGGCGGTCGGTTTCCCGATCGCGCTGGCCATCGGCATGGACGCGTTCGAGCAGATGCTCGACGGCGCCGCCGAGATGGACGCGCACGTCCTGAAGACGCCGGTCGAAAAGAATCTTGCGGTGTGGCACGCGCTCACCAGCGTGTGGAACCGCAACGGGCTGGGTTACTCGACGCACGCGGTGCTGCCGTACGACGAACGCCTGAAGCTGCTGTCGAATTACCTGCAGCAGCTGGTGATGGAAAGCCTCGGCAAATCCGTACGCACCGACGGTTCGCCCGTCGATGTCGAAACCGTGCCCGTGTGGTGGGGCGGCGCCGGTACCGACACGCAGCACAGCTTCTTCCAGGCGCTGCACCAGGGCACGTCGATCGTGCCGGCCGATTTCATCGGGGTGGTGCGTGCCGACGCGCCGTATCCGCAGAACCATCGCGCGCTGCACGCGAACCTGCTCGCGCAGACCGAGGCGTTCGCCAACGGCCAGTCCAGCGACGATCCGCATCGCGCGTACGCCGGTGGTCGTCCGACGACGACGCTGCTGCTCGATGCGCTGACGCCGTATTCCTTCGGCGCGCTGCTCGCGCTGTACGAACACAGCGTGTACCTGCAGTCGCTGGTGTGGGGCATCAACGCCTTCGACCAGTTCGGCGTGGAACTCGGCAAGCAGGTCGCGAGCCGTCTGCTTCCGGCGCTGGAAGGCAAGGCGCAGGCCGACGATCCGGTGACGCGCGCTCTGCTCGAACAGTTGCGCGGGTGAATCAACGCGACGCAGCGTGCATCACGCTGCGTCGTCTGCTCCATGTCGGCGCAGTGCCCACTCGATGTGCTCGCGCACCATCGGGCTGGCGGACTCGCGGCGCGCACGCAGCGCGCCGATCACGTCCGGTGTCGAACGCGCATTCCCCAGCGCGACGGCGATGTTGCGCAGCCAGCGCTCGTGGCCGCTGCGCCGTATCGCGGAACCCTCGGTGCGCTGGAGGAATTCCTCCTCGCTCCACGCGAAAAGATCGACCAGCGTCGCCTTGTCCAGGTCGTTGCGCACGCGGAAATCCGGCTCGTCCGTGCGTTGGGCGAACTTGTTCCAGGGGCAGATCAGCTGGCAGTCGTCGCATCCGAAGATGCGGTTGCCGATCGGTGCGCGCAGGTCTTCGGGAATCGCGCCTTCGTGTTCGATCGTGAGATACGCGATGCAGCGCCGCGCATCGAGCCGGTACGGCGCGACGATCGCCTGCGTCGGGCACACGTCGATGCAGCGTCGGCAGGTGCCGCAGTGCGCGCTCGCCGGCACGTCGACGGGCAGGGGCAG
This sequence comes from Lysobacter soli, assembly GCF_003382285.1. Taxonomy (GTDB): domain Bacteria; phylum Pseudomonadota; class Gammaproteobacteria; order Xanthomonadales; family Xanthomonadaceae; genus Lysobacter_J; species Lysobacter_J soli. Next base: position 396,980 of record NZ_QTJR01000001.1, on the reverse strand, counting down.
ATCGACATAGATCTCGCCGAGGAAGAAGAACGAACCGCCGTCCTTGTCGATCAGGCACGTGTGCTTGCCGATCCAGCCCAGTCCTGCGTTACGCGCGAGCGCGCGTTCGAGCACCGGCGCCGAATCGACGAACACGCGATGCCCGAACGGACCGACGACCTCGGCGATGCGGTCGGCCAGGCGCTGCAGGCGCTGGCGCATCAGCTTGTGGTAGTCGCGGCCCAGCGCGTAGCGCGCGACGTAGGCGCGTTCGCTGTCGTCCAGCGTCGCCCAGGCTTCGTCGCTGTCGCGCCCGTAATCCAGGCCGACCGAAATCACGCGCACCGTGCCGGGATGCAGTTCGTCCGGGCGCGCGCGCAGATCGCCGTGGCGCGCCATCCAGTCCATCGATCCGTAGAGGCCCTGCGCAAGCCATTCGCGCAGATACGCTTCGTCCTCGCCGAGTTCCACGCCGGTGATGCCGCAGCGCTGGAAGCCGAACTCGCGCGCCAGTTCGCGCACGCGCGCCGCGAGCGCGCCGTAGTCGGGCGCGGAGTCGGGCAGGGGGGCGGGGAATACGGAGGGGTTCACGGCATCGCAAGTATAGAATCGCGCGATGCCCCACGACGCCGCTCCGTTCGTTCACGCGCTCTACGACGCCGCGGCGCTGCGGCAGCTGGAGTCGCGCGCGGCGCAGCGGCTGGGCGACGGCTTCGAATTGATGCGACGCGCCGGCGCGGCCGCGTGGCGCGACGTGCTGGCACGCTGGCCGCAGGCGATGCGGATCGCGGTCGTGTGCGGGCCGGGCAACAACGGCGGCGACGGCTACGTGCTCGCGCGCCACGCAAAAGACTCAGGTCGCGACGTGCGCGTCTTGCATCTGCCTGAACACGCACCGCGCGCCGGGCTCGCGCGTCGCGCTGCCGACGAGTTCGCCGTCGTGGGCGGCTCGATCGTCGAGTTCGATCAGCGCCTGCCGCCATGCGATCTGATCGTCGATGCGCTGTTCGGCATCGGCTTCTCGCGCGAACCGGATGCGGCCACGCGGGCGGTCATCGCCGCGATCAATGCGCATGGTGCGCCGGTATTCGCGCTCGACGTGCCCAGCGGTGTCGACGCAGACAGTGGTTCTGCTCCCGGGGCGGCGGTGATCGCGACGCACACGATCGAATTCATCGCGTCGAAGGCGGGGCTGCGCACGGGCGCCGCGCTCGATCATGCCGGCGCGTTGTCGCTCGCCCCGCTTGAACTCGACGCCGTCGATTTCGACGGCGTCGTCGCCATCGCCGAACGCCTGGCTGCGACTGACCTCGCGCGTTGGCTCGCGCCGCGGCCGCGCGACAGCCACAAGGGTCGCAACGGTCGCGTGCTGTGCATCGGCGGCGACCACGGCAGCGGCGGCGCGATCATGCTGTGCGCCGAAGCCGCGTTGCGCAGCGGCGCGGGACTGGTCGAAGTCGCCACGCGCGAGCGCCATGTCGCGCCCTTGCTCGCACGCCTGCCCGAAGCGATGGTCCATGACGTCGGCGACATCGAGGCGCTGCACGCAGCACTCGATCGCGCAGATGCGGTGGCGCTCGGTCCGGGGCTTGGTCGGGGCGACTGGGGCCTTCCGTTGTACGAACGCGCGATCGCCAGCGGAAAGCCGCTGCTGCTCGACGCCGATGCGTTGAATCTGCTGGCGACGCGTCCGTTCGCATTGCCGGCCGATGCGGTGATCACGCCGCATCCGGGCGAAGCGGCGCGCCTGCTCGACACCACCACCGCGGATATTCAACGCAACCGTTTCGCCGCGGCGCGCGCGTTGTGCGAGCGCTATGCGTGCGTGGTCGTGCTCAAGGGCGCGGGCACGATCGTGATGTCCGCGCACGAGACGCCTCGCGTCATCGCCGCCGGCAATCCCGGCATGGCGGTGGGCGGCATGGGCGACGTGCTCAGCGGCGTCATCGCCGCGTTGCGCGCGCAGGGCATGAAGGCGTTCGACGCCGCGGCATGCGGCGCGCTGCTGCATTCGTCGGCCGGCGATGCCGCCGCGCACGATGGCGGTGAGCGCGGGCTGCTGCCGAGCGACCTGATGCCGTGGCTGCGCCACTTCTCGAACCAGGAAGCGAAGCGATGACCGAACTGTGGTTGCCCGATGTCGATGCCACCGATGCGCTCGGCGCGCGACTGGCGATGACGCGTCCCGCGCAGGCCGTCGTGCATCTGCATGGCGATCTTGGCGCGGGCAAGTCGACGATCGCGCGCGCACTGCTGCGCGCGCTCGGTGTGCAGGGCGCGATCCGCAGCCCGACGTACACGCTGGTCGAGCGATACCCGCTCCCCGATGGCGAAGCCTGGCACCTGGACCTGTATCGCATCGCCGATCCGGGCGAACTCGAGTTCCTCGGCCTGGACAGTGCGGACGTGCGGCTGTGGCTCGTCGAATGGCCGGAGCGGGGCGCCGGCGCGCTGCCGGTCCCCGACCTCACCATCGAGATGTCGATGCGCGGGCCGGGGCGGATCGCCCGGCTTCGGTCGGGCTCGCCGGTCGGCGACAGCTGGCTCGGGCGGGTGTCGACCGGGCACGAGGTTGCGTCCGACTCCTGAACGGATTTGCAGGAAAGACCGGCAGGTCCCGGATTCGTAAGGGAAAAGTGCTTGCAAAATTAATTTTGCGGTGCTTGACTACGGTCCATGCGCGTAACCGCCGCCACCGTCCAGAAATGTCTGCTCGGCCTTGCGCTGCTCGCGGCGGTTGCCTGGAATCTGGCGCACGCCAGTGAAATCAAGGGCTTGGAGCTGCGCGACGGTGCCACCGGCACCCGTGCCGAGATCGCCCTCGATCGCGCCGCCGACTTCAAGGTCATCAGCCTCAAGGGGCCCGACCGTCTCGTCATCGACCTTCCTGCCTCGTCGCTGGCGCGCGGTTTCCGCCTGCCGTCGGCCAGCGGCGTGGTGAAGTCGGTCCGCACCGGCGAACCGTCGCCCGGCACCGCCCGCATCGTGTTCGACCTGGCCCAGCCGGTCGCTGTGCTGAAGCCGCGCATCGAGCAGGCCGGCGACGGCCCGCGCTTGGTGCTCGAATGGCCGGGCGACGGGTCGACGCCCGCACCGTCCGCGCCCGCTGTGGCGACGACTACGCCCGCCGTGCCGGCCGCTCCGACCACCGACACCGCTGCGGCCGCCACGCCGATAGCGCAGAAGTTCGATCCGGCCGCTTCCTCGGCTGCGACGACGCGCCTGATCTCCGAGATCGTCGCGCGCAACGAAACCACCCCGGCCGCGCCCGCGACGACTGCGCCTTCCGTACCCACGCCCGCCGCGAACGTCGCCGCTGCGACCGTGCCGCCCTCGGCGATGCCGAGCGCCACGCCGATGCTGCCGGCGTCGACGCCGGAGGCCACTTCGACGGCGTCGGCTCCGAGCGCTCCCGCTGCGGTCGCCGCGAAACCGCCGGTCGCGACGACGATCGCCACCGGTGTTCCGACCCGCATCGCCACCGGCGTGCCGACGCCGATGCCCGGTTCGACCGCCGCGACCTCCGCCAGCGCCGGAACGCCCGCAGCGCAGGCACCGGTCAAGACGATGAAGGACGTGATGCGCGGTCGCGGCATGCGTCCGCTGGTCATCGCGATCGACGCCGGTCACGGCGGCCAGGATCCGGGTGCCATTGGGCCGTCGGGCAAGCGCGAGAAGGACGCCACGCTGGCCATCGCCCGCGAGCTCGCCCGTCAGGTCAACGCGACGCCGGGCCTGAAGGCCTATCTCACCCGCGACACCGACGTGTTCATCCCGCTGCCGCGTCGCGCGCAGCTGGCGCGGGCGGCGAAGGCGGACATGTTCATCTCCATCCACGCCGACGCCGCCGAAAACCGCGCCGCGCGGGGTTCGTCGGTCTACGTGCTCTCGCTGAAGGGCGCGTCGTCGCAGCGCGCCCGCTGGCTGGCCGACAAGGAAAACGCATCCGACCTGATCGGTGGTGTGCGGCTTGAGCAGACGAGCAACACGCTTGCCTCGGTGCTGCTCGACCTCACCCAGAGCGGCCACATGAAGGCGTCCGAAGATGCCGCGGGGCAGGTGCTGGACGGTCTCAAGCGCGTCGGCGCGAACCACAAGCCGAACATCGAGCGCGCCAACTTCGCCGTGCTGCGCACCTCCGACATGCCGGCGATGCTGGTCGAGACGGCCTTCATCTCGAACCCGGAAGAGGAAAAGCGCCTCAACGACCCCGCGCACCAGAGCAAGCTCGCGCGTGCGGTGCTGGACGGTGTCAACACCTACTTCACCCGCCAGCCGCCCCCGGGCACCCTCTACGCGGCGCGCGCGGATGCGCAGTACGCGACCGGCGAGGCGAGCGGCGGCAGCCTCTGATCGCCCCGCGACACTCCAGACGGCGCCCGGGCATTCCCGGGCGTTTTCGTTTGCGCGATCGTTTGCGCAATCGGCCAGACCGGCCGCCGCGTCGGCTATGATGAACGCGATTCCCTCGACGATGCCGGGCCGCATCGCCAAGCCGTGACGATCCGCCAGCTCCCCGACACCCTCATCAACCAGATCGCCGCCGGCGAGGTCATCGAGCGTCCCGCTTCGGTGGTGAAGGAGCTCGTCGAAAACGCGCTCGACGCCGGCGCCCGGCGCATCGACATCGACCTGGAAGAAGGCGGCGTCCGCCTGATCCGCATCCGCGACGACGGCAAGGGCATCGAGCCCGACCAATTGCCGCTGGCGGTGTCGCGCCACGCGACCAGCAAGATCGCCTCGCTCGACGACCTGGAAGGCGTGGCGACGCTCGGCTTCCGCGGTGAAGCATTGCCGTCGATCGCCTCCGTCAGCCGATTCGCGCTCACCTCGCGCCGCGACGGCAGCGATCGCGCGGCGACGCTGGAAATCGACGGCGGCCGGCTCGGCGAGGTCATACCGAAGTCGCATCCGCAGGGTACGACCGTCGAAGTGCGCGACCTCTTCTTCAACGTGCCGGCGCGGCGCAAGTTCCTGAAGGCCGAACGCACCGAGCTTGGCCACATCGAGGAATGGCTGCGCCAGCTCGCGCTCGCGCGCCCCGACGTAGAACTGCGCGTCTCGCACAACGGCAAGCCGTCGCGACGCTGGAAAGGCGAGGGCGATCTGCTGTCGGAAGTGCGCCTGCATGAAGCGCTCGGCGAGGAATTCGCGCGCAACGCGCTGCGCATCGAACACGAAGGTGCCGGCTTGCGGCTGCACGGCTGGATCGCGCAGCCGGCGTACAACCGCGCAAGCGCCGACCAGCAGTACCTCTACGTCAACGGCCGTGCGGTGCGCGACCGCAGCATCGCGCACGCGATCAAGCAGGCCTATGCCGACGTGCTCTTCCACGGCCGCCAGCCGGCGTACGTGCTGTTCCTCGAACTCGATCCGCGGCGCGTCGACGTCAACGTGCATCCGGCCAAGCACGAAGTGCGGTTCCGCGACGCACGCCTGATCCACGACTTCGTCTACCGCACGCTGCAGAACGCGCTCGCGGAAACGCGCGCCGGCACGGTAGCGGGCGTGGCGGGGATGCCTGCGAACGATGCGCTAGCGGCGCCAACGTTCGACGGCTACGGCAGCGCGGGCGCGCCTGCCTACACGTATCTCGATCGCGCCTCGCAATCGCCGCTGCCGATGCAGGTGGCGGATACGCGCGCGGGTTACGCGGCGCTCTACGGCGGCGGCGGAGCGGCCACCGCGGTTGCGCCGTCGTTCGCGCAGAACCCCCAACCCGCCGCATTGCCGCACAGCGACGACGCCACGCTGCCGCCGCTCGGCTATGCCATCGCGCAGCTGCACGGCATCTACATCCTGGCCGAAAGCGCCGAAGGGCTGATCGTCGTCGACATGCACGCCGCGCACGAGCGCATCGGCTACGAGAAGCTCAAGACCGCGCACGACGGCGAAGGCCTGCGCACGCAGCCGCTGCTGGTGCCGGCGACGCTGGCGGTGTCGGAGCGCGAAGCCGAGGTCGCCGAGCGCGAGGCGCAGACGCTGGCCGAGCTCGGTTTCGAAGTCACCCGCAGCGGTCCGCAGTCGCTGACGTTGCGTTCGGTGCCGGCGCTGCTCGCGCATGGCGACGTCGAAGCGTTGCTGCGCGACGTGCTGGCCGACCTGCGCGAGCACGGCGAAACGCTGCGCGTCGCCGCGGCGCGCGACGAGCTGCTCGCGACCATGGCCTGCCACGGCGCCGTCCGCGCCAACCGCCGTCTCACTCTGCCCGAGATGAACGCCCTGCTGCGCGAGATGGAAATCACCGAACGCTCCGGCCAGTGCAATCATGGCCGTCCCACCTGGGCGCGCTTCACGCTGCCCGACATCGACCGCTGGTTCCTGCGAGGACGTTGAATGGCTTCAGTCGCGAAAGGGGCACTGATCTTCATGATGCTGGGTGCCATCACGGCCTGCGGGCCGAAGCAGGACGACGCCGCAAGCGCCGAGCAGGCCAAGGCCGAGCGCGCCGCGTTCCAGCAGGAACTCGACATGGTGCGCCAGTTGCGCGTCACCGAACTCACCAAGCCCGACGGGTGGACCAGCCTGGTCGGCCTGCACTGGATCGATCCGGGCTCGCATTACATCGGCTCCTCGGCCGGCAACGGCATCAAGCTCGCGGTCGGGCCGTCGCACCTGGGCATGATCGACGTGAGCCAGAACCGCGTTCGCTTCGTGCCCGAGAAGGGCGCGGCGATCACGCTCGACGGCCAGCCGTTCACCAGTGAAGCCATCCTGCGCGCCGACGACGCACCGACCGGACCCAGCGTCATCGGTTTCGACGACGGCAAGGGGCTGGCGACCGTGATCAAGCGCGGCGACCGCTACCTGCTGCGCGTTAAGCACGCCGATGCCCCGACTCGCACCGGTTTCCGCGGCGTCGAATACTGGCCGACCAGCGCCGACTGGCGCGTGGAAGGCCGCTTCGTGCCGCACCCGGCGGGCAAGACGCTGGAGATCGCCAACATCATCGGCACCACCGATGCGGTGCCGAACCCGGGCGCGATCGAGTTCGAGCGCGAGGGCAAGACGTTCCGCATCGAAGCCCTGGACGAAGGCGAGGAAACGCTGTTCCTCGTCTTCGCCGACCGCACCAGCGGGCACGGCAGCTATCCGGCGGGTCGGTTCCTCGACGTCGCCAAGCCGGGCGTCGGCGGCAAGGTGGTGCTCGACTTCAACCAGTCGCGCAACCCGCCGTGCGCCTTCACGCCCTTCGCGACCTGCCCGCTGCCGCCGCCGGAAAACCGGCTGGACGTGGCGATCCAGGCCGGCGAAAAGACCTACGCCCACTCCGCCAACTGATCCGGACCTCCGACCAATGCGTCGTCGCTTCAAGCTGCTGTGCCTTTCGCTCGCCGCTGCCGTAGGCCTGATGTCGGTGGCGCTCGCCGTCGAGCAGGCGCGTTCGCCGGCGCAGGCCACGCCGTCGCAAGCTGAGCCGCAGGCCGCGAGTGCGCCGCCTGCCGCGACGCGCCCGCCGCCGGTGCCGCTGCTGTGGAAGGTGTCCGATCGCGACAACTCGGTCTACCTGCTTGGTTCGTTCCACCTGTTGAAGGCCGACGACTATCCGATTTCCGGCGACATCGACCAGGCCTTCGCCGGCGCCGACAGGATCGTCTTCGAAGTGCCGCCGGAGCAGATGCTCGATCCGGCGATGGGGCAGAAATTCCTCGCCGCCGCCGGCTACGCCGACGGCCGCACGCTGAGCCAGGTGCTGCCGCCGGCGATGCGCGAGAAGTTCAACCGCATCCTCGCCCAGCGCGGCGCGTCGATCGCCCAATTCGACGCGTACGAGCCGTGGTTCGTGAACCTCTCGCTGATGCTCGGCGTGTCGCAGCAGATGGGTTTCCGCCCCGACAAGGGCCTGGACCAGGTGCTGATGCAGCAGGCCATCGCCGGCAACAAGGCGACCGGCGGGCTGGAATCGATCGACCTGCAACTGGGCGTGCTCGATTCCACGCCGATGGACGAGCAGGTGAAGTCGCTGAAGGAATTCCTAGACAAGCCCACCGAAATGCCGGGCATGCTCAGCGACCTGCACAACGCCTGGCGTGACGGCGACCTCGCGAAGCTGGACACGCTCACGCGCGAGGAGATGCGCGAGAAGACGCCCGAGACCTATCGCATCGTCAACGTCGAACGCAACGACGCCTGGGTGCCGCAGATCCAGCAGATGCTCGACGGCCAGAAGAAGGGCGACACGATGGTCGTCGTCGGCGCGCTGCACCTGCTGGGCGAGGACGGTCTGGTCGAGAAACTGCGCGCGAAGGGCTATACGGTGGAGCGTGTGTGTTCGGTGTGTGCGCCGGAGGCTGATGCGCCGCAGGGCGCGCCGGGCAACACGTCGGCAAACTCGTCGGTGAACTCTTCGACGAAGTAGGCGCTGTTTGCCGTCATTCCCGCGAAGGCGGGAATCCATGCATCAGTCGCGTCACGCTCGACGCGTTCCGTCGAACGACAGCGATGCAGTGGCCTTCGGATAACGGAACATCGCTGGAAGATGGATTCCCGCCTGCGCGGGAATGACGGCAAGAAAAGCGGTTGGGAATGACGGCAAAAAGCGGTCGCGGGAATGACAGCAAGAAAGCGGCCGCGGGAATGACGCAAAGAAGCGGCAACCCCGACGGGGTGATGCGCGGTTACGCCGCCACCATCACGATGCAATCCACCGGGCACGCGGGCACGCACAGTTCGCAGCCGGTGCAGAGCGGATCGATGACGGTGTGCATGTGCTTCGAGCCGCCGACGATCGCGTCGACCGGGCACGCCTGGATGCATTTGGTGCAGCCGATGCAGTCGGCTTCGACAATCAGCGCGACCTGCGGCGGCTTGTGCTCGCCGCGCGTGCGGTCGAACGGTTTGGCCGGAACATCCAGCAGGTGCGCGAGCGCACGCGCCCCCTCGTCGCCGCCAGGCGGGCAGTGGTCGACATCGGCTTCGCCGCGCGCCAGCGCCTCCGCGTACGGCCGGCAACCCGCATAACCGCACTGCCCGCATTGCGTTTGCGGGAGCAGGCGGTCGAGGCGTTCGACGAGGTCGGGGATCATGATGTTTCGTCCTTCCCTCTTCGAAAGAAGGTGGCGCAGCCCTGGCCCTCTCTTTTTGGAAGAGGGCTCAAGACCGATCAGCGAACCGGTGCGCCGGGCTGCACGCCGGCGTCGGCGTCGAGCAGGTGCAGCGAGTCGCCGTCGAAACCGGCCGACAGGATCATGCCCTCGCTGATGCCGAAGCGCATCTTGCGCGGCGCGAGGTTGGCGATGAACACCACGCTGCGGCCGACGAGCTTTTCCGGTTCGCCATAGGAGCCACGGATGCCCGAGAAGATCTGGCGCGTGCCCAGCTCGCCGGCATCGAGTTCAAAACGCAGCAGCTTGTCGGAGCCCTCGACGAATTCGCACGCAACGACCTTGCCCACGCGCAGGTCGAGCTTCGCGAAGTCGTCGATGCCGATGGTGGCGGTCTCATTGGTGGATGGCGCGGGCGCCGCGGCCGGCTTGGCGGGCTTGGCTTCGGCCTTGGTTTCGGACTCGTTCTTCGGAGCGGACTGCAGCGAGTCCTTGGAGGCTTCGATCATGGCGTCGATCTGTTTCGGGTCGATTCGGGTGAAGAGCGGGGCGTAGGCGTTGATGCGATGGGCGAGCAGCGGCGCGGCGAGCTCGCTCCAGTTCGCGACCTTCGCTGCGAGGAAGTCCTCGGCCTGCGCGGTGACGCGCGGCAGCACGGGCTTGAGCGCGGTGTTCAGCACGCGGAACAGATTCAGGCCCTGCGTGCAGACGGCCTGCAACTGCGCGTCGGCGCCGTCCTGCTTGGCCAGCACCCACGGCTTGTGCTCGTCGATGTACTTGTTGGCTTCGTCGGCCAGCGCCATCGTCAGGCGCAGCGCGGTGGCGGCCTCGTTGCGCGCGTAGGCCTGCGCGATCGGTTCGAGCTGTTCGACGAAGCGCGCGTACTGCGCGGCATCGGGCAGCGCGTCCGCGAGGCGGCCGTCGAAGCGCTTCTCGATGAAACCGGCGCATCGGCTGGCGAGGTTCACGAACTTGCCGACCAGGTCCGCGTTCACGCGCGCGACGAAATCGGCGAGGTTGAGGTCGAGGTCGTCGACGCCGCCGGTGGTCTTGGTCGCGTAGTAGTAACGCAGCGCTTCGGGGTGAAGGCCCGCGTCAAGGTAGGTGCGCGCCATGACGAAGGTGCCGCGCGACTTCGACATCTTGGCGCCGTCGACGGTCAGGTACCCGTTGACGTGCAGGCGCGTCGGCGCCCGGAAACCCGCGCCGTGCAGCACCGCCGGCCAGAAGAGTCCGTGGAAGTTGACGATGTCCTTGCCGATGAAGTGGTGCAGCTCGGCCGGGCTGTCGCGGCGCAGGTACGACCAGAAGTCCAGGCCCTCTCGTTCGCACAGCGCCTGGAAGCTCGACAGGTAGCCGATCGGCGCGTCCAGCCAGACGTACAGGTACTTGCCCGGATGGCCCGGGATCTGGAAGCCAAAATACGGCGCGTCGCGAGAGATGTCCCACGCACGCAGGCCGCCTTCGGCATCCAGCCATTCCTGCAGCTTGGCCTTCACGCCGGGCAGGGCGACGTCGCCGGCCAGCCATTGCCGCAGGAAGCCTTCGAACTGGCCGACCTCGAAGAAGAAGTGCTCGGACTCGCGCAGCTCCGGCGTCGCGCCGCTGACGACCGAACGCGGTTCCTTCAGTTCCGTCGGCGAATACGTGGCGCCGCAGTTCTCGCAGTTGTCGCCGTACTGGTCCGGCGTGCCGCAGTTGGGGCAGATGCCCTTCACGTAGCGGTCGGGCAGGAACATGCCCTTGACCGGGTCGAACAGCTGCGCGACCGAGCGACGCGAGATGTGGCCGTTGTTGTCGAGCTTGGCGTAGATCGCCTCGGTCAGGACGCGGTTGCGCTCGGAGTTGGTCGAATCGTAATGGTCGAAGGCGACGCCGAAATCGGCGAAGTCGCGCTCGTGGCTCTGCTGGATCCCGGCGATGAAGGCTTCCGGCGACTGCCCGGCTTTCTCGGCGGCGAGCATGATCGGCGTGCCGTGGGTGTCGTCGGCGCACACGTACCAGGCCTTGTGGCCGGCCATGCGCTGGGCGCGGCACCAGATGTCGGCCTGGGTATAGCCGACCAGATGGCCCAGGTGCAGCTGCCCGTTGGCGTAGGGCAGGGCGCAGGAAACGACGAACTCGCGGGACATGGCGAACCGGAAAGCGAAGTGAGCCGGGGATTATCGCATGGGCTCCGCGAAGCCCCGCGGCGTATCGGCTTCGTGGCCGTCGCAGGCCTGGGCCAATGAAGCGCACGCGGATAAACGTTAAGGATGGGCAGCGCGGAGCGCCGCCTTCGGCTTGCCTAGGCCTCAAAAGCAGAACGCCCCGGCGGTCCGGGGCGTCCTGATCAAGCCTTGGCGGAAGGGCTCAGCGACGATTCCACGTCTGCGTGCGGCCCAACAGCGAGAAGCCCATGAAACCGCGGACTTCCAGCTTCTTGCCGTTCTCCACCGGCGTGACCTTCACCGAGTAGATCTTGCCGCTGGCCGGATCGAGGATCTGGCCGCCTTCCCAGGTCTCGCCCTTCTGCTTGATGCCCCACAGGATCACCATGCCCTTGACCGGCTTGCCCTTGCGGTCGCCGGAGCACTTGTCGCAGACCGGGTTCGGGCCGCGGTCGGACTGCAGGATCTCCGTCACGCGGCCGGCGAGGCTGCCGTCCTTCGCTTCGTAGATCTCCACGACGGACTTGGGCTTCTGCGTCTTGTCGTCGATGGTGGTCCAGTGACCGACCGGCGAGCTTTGGGTGGACGCGTTCTGGGCGAAGGCGCCCAGCGGCAGGGCCAGCAACAGAAGAGCGAGCAGCTTGGTACGCATGTGTCCCCTCCCAGGGATCGAATTCCGAGCAGTTATACCGCATCCGATGGCGTACGGAAGCGGCGGCGCGCACGCCTTTCCATGAGCCGGCCGGCCCCGCGGCGTGGCAGGGCCGGGGCTCGCGAAGGGAATGCGCTACTGGCCGAAGCGGTAGCGCATTTCCAGGTACATCGAACGACCGTAGGGGTTGTATAGCCCGCTGTTGTACGGAGTCGCCGTCGTGCCCGGATAGGTGGCGGCCTGCGCGTCGGGCATCTTGTCCAGCACGTTGTTCACCAGCAGCGACAGCCGCAGGAAGTCCGTCGCGTCGTAGTTGAAGCTCAGGTTCCAGGTCGTGTACGGCGCCCACCGGCCGGCGTGCTGGCCATTGGTCTGGTAGTCCCACGAATCGGAGGTATAGGCCAGGTAGTTGGGCGTGCTGCCGATCCGGTTGGCGTACGCCGTCGTCGTCCAGCGTCCCAGGCTCCACGCGAGCGACGCGTCGGCGCGGGTTTTTGCGTAGGCGTCGTACAGCCACATCGCGTAGGGATCGCGCAACAGGTCCACCGGCTCGTCGCCCGGCAACGGCGTGACGGTGTGCTCGAGGTTGTTCGTGTAGTTGCCGGCGAACGCGAGCGAGCCCCAGCGCGCAAGGTCGAGCACGTAGTTCAGGCTGACGGTAAGCGCCCCCAGCATCTGCTGCGACACGTTGACCTTGGGCGTGTACAGGCGCGTGATTTCGTCGTTCGGCCCGCGCGTCACCCACGCCAGCGCGTTGTCGCAACCGGCCGACGCCGTGTTGGCCTGGCCGGTGCGGCAGAAGTATTCGGCCAGCAGCAACTGATCGGCGCTGAGCTGGTCGACCTCGTCGCGGATGTCCCAGCGGAAATAGTCGACCGACAGCGAGAAGTTGCTGGCCGGCGCGTACACGACGCCGGCGTTCCACACGTCGGCCTCGATCGGCCGCAGTTCCGGATTGCCCGACTGCTGGCCGAAGTACCGCGTGTTGTCGTAGGCGCAGCCGGTGGTGTTTCCGGGCACGTAACCGTCGAGCGAACAACGGTAGTAGTCGGTGTTCGAACCGTAGAAGCCGCTCAGGCCCTGGAAGACGTCCGACAGCGTCGGCGCACGGAACGCCGTGCCGTACTTGCCGCGCAGCAGGATGCTTTCGACCGGTCGATACTCGACGCCGAGGCTGTAGGTCGGCTTGTCGATCGTCTGCCCGCCGACATCGAAGGCGTCGTAGCGACCTGACAATGTCACCGTCAGCGGATTCCACAAGGGCAGCCGCAGCTCGCCCGTCACCGCGTAGCGGTCGCGATCGCCCGAACCGCTGACCGACGTCTGCCCCCAGACGCCGGACTTCAACGTCACCGGGTCCTGCAACAGGCGGGCATCGGGTGTGTAGTCCCAACCCTGCTTTCCGCCTTCGACCACGACCGCCAGTCCCGCCTCGCCGCCCGGTAGCGGGAACAGCGAGGCATTCGTGAACTGCGCACGCAGCGTGTCGTCCTTCGTCTCGCTGCGCGTGTCGACATAGCCAGTGAAACTCGCGAAATCCGACGGCGACATCGGCGAATAGAATGCCGCGTAGTCCGGCCGGAACACGGGATAGCCGCGATTGACGCCCAGCTGCGGCCCGAGCACGTGCGAGACGAAATACGCGTCGATCGCGTCGGCGAAGCGTGCGAACCGGTGTTCGGTCAGCTCGTACCGCGTCGAGGTGACGCCGACATCCCAGTCCCACGCACTCGCACCAAAGCGCCCCTGCGCGCCCAGCGTGAGCTGCCACGAGCGGTTGCGGTCGGTATTCATGATGTCGGCGAACCCGAGCCCGCCGATGTCTTCCGGCGAGAACGCGCGCTGCAGGTTCAGCAACGCCTTGCGGTCGGGATCGTAGAAGTAGCCGTATTTAGCGCCAGTGCCCCACCACGTGTAGCTGGAGCCGGTGGCGTAATCGACGTCCTCGTGGCTGGCGAGCAGGTCGCCGTAGAGTTGCACGTTGTCGTTCACGTCGAAGGTCGCGTGCGCATAGCCCTGCAAGGCGTCCTTGCCGTTGCGGATCGTGCGGTAGCCCGGCGTCAGGAACGAACCGCAGTACTGGCCGAGACCGGCGCGCGAGCTCAGCTGCTCGCTTCCGTCGAATTGGCCCCCGACGTTCGCGCATCGGGACGGATCTGCGAACACATACGTATTTCGCGCGGAACCATTGGTGATCAGGTAATCGCGGCTGGCGGTCTGCGCGGTGTAGCCGTCGACGTTGAATTCGCGCGTCAGTGCGCGCTGATGGCCCCAGATCGGATCGCGCGTTTCGTACTGCAGGCCCGCGGCGAGGTTGAAACGTCCGTCGGCGCTGCCGAAGCCCTCGGACGCGGTCACGCGCAGGCTGTCGCCGCCGCCCTCGCTGAACATGCCGCCGCGCACGTTGAGCGACAGACCGTCGGCATGCTTCTTCAGGATCACGTTCACCACGCCGGCGATGGCATCGGAGCCGTACAGCGACGACTGGCCGCCGGGCAGGATCTCGATCCGATCCACCAGATCGACGGGGATGCCGCTGATGTTGTTGAAGGTGTCCGAGCCGTTGTACAGCGCCGGATAATTCGCCATCGGGCGGCCGTCGATCAGGTACTTCGTGTAGCCCGGATCCAGACCGAACATGCCGGCGGCTTCGGCGCCTTGCGTGAACGAGGCGGACGTCTGCCCGCCCTGGAGCCCACCGGTCTGGAAGGAGGACTGCTGCAACACGTCGGCGACGCTGGTGAAGCCCCGCGCCTGGATGTCCTCCGCGGAAACAACGGTGACCGGCGTGAAGTTCTCCAGCTGCGTCTGCGGAATCAGCGATCCGGTAACGGTGACCGCGTCTAGGTCGGTGGCCGTGGAAGCGGACTCCTGAGCGGCCGCAGCCCGGGCGGCCTGGGCGTTCTGGACGACGGACAAGGCAAAAACGAGGCACAAGGCGGCACTCAGCCGGCTGCGGCGCAGCCGATTGTTGGATACTGGCATCGGGTGGATCCCCTGAACGGACTTGAAGTGGATCGAAAAGGACGCGTCCGGCGTACCGGCCAGACGAGGCACGTCTGGCGAGGTGACGGGACCGTACCATGCGATTCGCGCCACTACGGTCGGGTTTTTCCGCGCCGTCGCATCAGTCGAAACTGAAAGGTTGTTACGTGATCGAAGAACTTCTGCAGCAGCGCATCGGTGCGCTTTCCATTCCCGACGTGGACGTCACGCTTCTAGACGCAAACGTGCGCGTTCGCGTCGTCGTCGCCGAAGGCCGCGCGGTGGTGGAAATTCTCTCGGGCTTTCCGTGCGCGTCATTGCGTCCGTGGCTCGACGCACAGGTGCAACGCGTGCTCGCCGATGAACGCCTCGCGCTGACGCGGCTGGACCTGCATCCGCGCATCGTCTCGCATGCGGTGCAGCCCAACGTCTCGCCGCTCCCGAACGTTCGCAACCTCATCGCGATCGGTTCGGGCAAGGGGGGCGTGGGCAAGTCGACGACCGCGGTGAACCTCGCGCTCGCACTGGCGGGCGAGGGCGCGCGCGTGGGCGTGCTCGATGCCGACATCTACGGCCCGAGCATTCCGACGATGCTCGGCCTGTCGGGCCGCCCCGACAGCCCCGACGGCAAGACGATCGAGCCGATGCAGGCGCATGGCGTTGAAGCGATGTCGATCGGCCTGCTGGTCGACCAGGACACGCCGATGATCTGGCGCGGCCCGATGGCGACCTCCGCGCTGACGCAGCTGCTGGGCGAAACGCGCTGGGGCCACGCGCTCAGCGGCGACCTGGACTACCTCATCGTCGACCTGCCGCCGGGCACCGGCGACATCCAGCTCACGCTGGCGCAGAAGATCCCCGTTGCCGGCGCGGTCATCGTGACGACGCCGCAGGACGTCGCCACGCTCGACGCCCGCAAGGCGCTGAAGATGTTCGAGAAGGTCAGCGTCCCCGTGCTGGGCCTGGTCGAGAACATGGCCGTGCACGTGTGCTCGAACTGCGGCCACGCCGAGCACGTCTTCGGCGAGGGCGGCGGCAAGCGGATGGCCGAGCAGTACGGCGTGCCGTTGCTGGGCAGCCTGCCGCTGGAAATCGCGATCCGCGAGCAGGGCGACGCCGGTGCCCCGGTGGTCGCGTCCGCGCCTGCCAGCACCGCCGCCGCGGCCTACCGCGCCACCGCGCTGCGCATGGCCATCGAACTGGCCCGCCGCCCGCGCGTGGCCACGCCGCTGTCGGCCTCGCTGGTGTGACCTCCCGGCGGGCCGCAGGCCGGGCCTCTGGCCCCGGCCGGGCCCGGCTGACACAATCCCCCTCCCACGTACGAGCCGCCCGCACCGCATGAGCATCAAGTCCGACCGCTGGATCCGCCGCATGTCCGAGCAGCCCGGCGGCATGATCGAGCCCTTCGAGCCCGGCCAGGTCAAGACCGCGGCGGACGGCCACCGCATCGTCAGCTACGGCACCTCCAGCTACGGCTACGACGTGCGCTGCTCGCGCGAGTTCAAGGTGTTCACCAACATAAACTCCACGATCGTCGACCCGAAGCATTTCGATTCGGGCAGCTTCGTCGACATCGAAAGCGACGTCTGCATCATCCCGCCAAATTCCTTCGCGCTGGCGCGCACGGTCGAGTACTTCCGCATCCCGCGCGACGTGCTCGTCGTGTGTCTGGGCAAGAGCACCTACGCGCGCTGCGGCATCATCGTGAACGTGACGCCGCTGGAGCCGGAATGGGAAGGCCACGTCACGCTCGAATTCAGCAACACCACGCCGCTGCCGGCGCGCATCTACGCCAACGAGGGCGTCGCGCAGATGCTGTTCTTCCAGTCGGACGAAGTCTGCGACACCTCGTACAAGGATCGCGGTGGCAAGTACCAGGGCCAGACCGGCGTTACGCTGCCGCGCACCTGATCCGCGCGTCGAACGCCACATCGAACGAAGGCCCGCCACGCGGGCCTTTTTCATTCGGCATTCGGATTCTTCCGATGGGGCGTGCCGACGACGCTATCGACAATGCATGACGCGCGATCCCCGCGCGCTGGAGACATGGCATGACACGCGACATGAAACGATTCGTCCTCACGATGGCCGGCGCGATGTGCCTGGCCGGCAGCGCACACGCGGGCAAGCTGTCGGACCTGCTCGGCAGCCAGGGTCTGAAGGACGCGGGAAACACCGCGATCACCGGCCTCGCGCTCACCGATGCGCAGGTCGTCGAGCTCGGCGCGAAATCCGTCGCGCAGATGGACCAGGAAAACCCCGTCGCGCCCGCCGACAACGCCTACGCGAAGCGCCTGGCGAAGCTCGCGCAGAACATGACGCGTGAGGATGGGCTGACGCTCAACTTCAAGGTGTATCTGGTGAAGGACGTCAACGCCTTCGCCGTGCCGGACGGTTCGGTGCGCGTGTTCGCCGGCCTCATGGACCTGATGCCCGACGATGCCGAGCTGATGTCCGTCATCGGCCACGAAATCGGCCACGTGAAGTACGGCCACAGCAAGGAGCATTACCGCGCCGCGTACCTGTCCAGCGCCGCGCGCAAGGGCGTGGCCGCGATCGGCGGCACGGTCGGCAAGCTCGCCGCGTCGGACATCGGCGCGATCGGTGAGGCCGCGGTCAACGCGAAGTTCAGCCGCGCCAACGAAACGCAGGCGGACGAATACGGCGTGGATTTCCTGCGTCGCCACGGCATGGACCCGAACGCCTCGGTGCGCGGCATGCAGAAGCTGGCGTCGCAGGACGGCAAGGCGAAGACGTCCTTCCTGGACGACCATCCGGCATCGCAGGAACGCGTGTCGCATCTGCAGAAGTACATTGCCCGGAAGAGGTGATGCGCGGTCGAGCGCATCCCGGAGCGGTTCCGGCTTTTGCTGTCATTCCCGCGTAGGCGGGAATCCATGGATCCGTCGCCGCAAGGTTTCTGGGAACTTGATACGGGGGAAAGCTGGATCCCCGCCTTCGCGGGGATGACAGCTGGGTAGCGATGGTGCTCGCAGTGGACGACGACCGAGCCGCTCGCGCCCTCAATGCGTCGCCCCGCCCCCCATCCACACATCGTGCTCCACCGTGAGCGCGATCCCCACCGCCAGTCGCAACGCCTGCGCGACCACCGTCGACGGCAGGCTTGGCGCACCGGCATGCAGCGCGGCCTGGGCGGGCGAGTAGGGGATGTGCACGAAGCCGCCGCGCACGCCGGGCAGCCCGCGCAGCGCGTGCATCAATGCGTAGAACACGTGGTTGCACACGTACGTGCCCGCGGTCTGCGAGATCTCCGCGGGAAAGCCCGCGTTGCGCAGCGCCGCCAGCATCGCCTTGAGCGGAAGACTCGTGAAATACGCGGCCGGGCCATCCGCCGCGACGGGTTCGTCGATCGGCTGCGCGCCTGCGTTGTCGGGGATGCGCGCATCGATGACGTTGATCGCCACGCGCTCCAGCGACATCTGCGCGCGGCCGCCGGCCTGTCCGACGCAGATCACCAGCGACGGCACGAGTTCGTCCAGCGCATGCTGCAGCGCGTGCAGCGATGCGTCGAATTCCACCGGCAGGCAACGCGCGACGATGCGGTGTCCGGCGACGACTTCGCCCTCCAGCGCCTGCACGGCTTCCCAGCTCGGGTTCGTGGACTCGCCGCCGAACGGCGCGAAGCCGGTCAACAGCACATGCGGCATCGGGGTGGCGTTCATCGGAAGGCGAGCCAGTACATCAGGGCGAGATTCACCAGCAGCAGCGGGATCGCCGTCGGCAGCTGTGCGCGGATCACCGCGTTGGGGTCGTCCAGCTCGAGCAGCGCGGCCGGGACGAGGTTGAAATTGGCGGCCATCGGCGTCATCAGCGTGCCGCAGTAGCCGGTGAGCATGCCGATCGAGCCGAGGATCGCCGGTGCCGCACCGTGCTGCTCGATAAGCAACGGCAGGCCGATCCCCGCCGTCATCACCGGGAACGCCGCGAACGCATTGCCCATGATCACGGTGAACAGCACCATCCCGAGGCCGTACGCGAGCACGCAGGCAAGGCGGCTGTCGGCCGGAATCAGCATCGACACGATGGACGCCACCGCGTCGCCGACGCCGCTGGCCGCGAACACGCCGCCCAGCGTCGCCAGCACGATCGGCAACAGCGCCGCCCAGCCCATGGTGTCGAGCAGGCGCCGCCCTTCGCCGAGCGCGGCGGCAGGGCGCTCGCGCGTGATGTGGATCGCCGCGAACGTCGCGACCACGCACGCCAGCGCCAGGCCGATCAGCGTGATGCTGCCTTCGCCGAAGACAGGCGTCCCGCCGATCGCCAGCTTCGCGCCGAACAGCACGATCAGCACGGTGACGACGGGAATGATCAGCGCCGGCACGAAGAGCTGGTGCCCCAGTCGCATCGCCGACGCGAGTCGCTGCGCCGCCGGCGCTTCGTCGATGTGTTCGCGCCGCATCCGCGTGGCGAGCAGCGCGAGTGCGATCACTGCAGCGCCCGCAAGCTGTGCGGGAATCTTGTCGCCGGTCTTCGCGGCATCGAGCACGAACTTTCCGCCGGCGAACAGCACGGCGATCAGGACCCAGAATGCCGCGTGCGCGAAGCGCTTCTCGCGCAGGTTGCGCAGTCCCGCATAGAGCAGGAACAGCGCCAGCAGCAGGTAGAAGTGCTCAATCGACAGCATCGGACCCCGCCGTGGGTTGCGCGGCGCGTGCGGCGGCGGAGCGGCGATCGAGCCCACGCTGGAAGAACACGATGCGGATCGCGTGGATGACGAAGGCGGCGATCGCGGTCGGGATCGCCCACAGCGCGATCTGCAGCGGCTCCAGGTGTATGCCGTGTTCGGCGTAGAAGCCCTGGATCAGCAGCACCGCGCCGAAGGCGAGGAAGACGTCCTCGCCGAAGAAGCGGCCGACGTTGTCGGTGGCGGCGGCGAGCGCGTACACCTTCTGCGTGTCTTCGCGCGACGTCGGCCCGTTCGGCTTCGATGCCGCCGATTCGGCCATCGGCGCCAGCAGCGGCCGCACGGTCTGCGCGTGGCCGGCGATGTCGATCAGCCCGATCATGCTCAGGCCCTGCCGGGCGGCGAGGTAACCCGCCAGCAGGCGCGTCAGGGTGAGTCCGCGCCAGCGTTCGATCCAGCGCAGCGCGTGCTCGCGCAGGCCAGCGCGTTCGAGCAGGCCGATGGTCGGCAACGTCATCGCGAACATCAGCAGCGCACGGTTCGACACGAAGCTCTCGCCGAGCAGCGCGAGCAGTTCGCCCATCGATTTGCCGGCGAGCAGGCCGCTCACCAGGCCCGCGCTGACCACCACGATCACCGGATTGGCGCGCAGCACGAAGCCGACGACCACCCATGCGACGCCGACCAGCGGCCAGTAGTTGATGGCCTCGTTCATGCGGCGGCTCCGAACGGGCGGACGGCGATGCCGTCGGCTTCCAGCGCCTCGCGTACCGCGCGGGCGAACTCCGCGGCGTCGGGCCGGTCGCCGTGCAGGCACAGCGTGTCGGCATGGATCGCGACGATGCGGCCATCGTCGGCGACGACTTCGCCTCGCAATGCAAGGCGCCGCACCTGCACGATCGACTCGTCGAGCGATTCGATCACCGCGCCCGGCGTGCCACGCGGTCGCAATCGGCCGCGCGCGTCGTAGCCGCGTTCGGCGAAGACTTCGTGCGCCACGCGCAGGCGGTGATCGAGGCCGGCGCGTGCGAGCTCCGACCCCGACAGCGCGTAAAGCGCGAGCGTCGGATCGATGTCGGCGACGGTGGCGGCGACCGCATCGGCCACCGCGCGGTCATCCGCGGCGACGTTGTACAGCGCGCCGTGCGGCTTGACGTGCGCGAGCGTCACGCCTTCCTCGCGTGCGATCGCGCGGATCCGTTCGATCTGCGCACGCACCATGCGTGCGATTTCAGCCGGCGCGACGTCGAGCACGCGACGGCCGAAGTGTTCGCGGTCCTCGTAGGAGGGATGCGCGCCGGCCGCCACGCCGTGCCGATGGCACAGACGAAGCGTCTCGCGCATCGTCGCCTCGTCGCCCGCGTGGCCACCGCAGGCGATGCTCGCCGACGTCACGTGCGGGAGGATCGCTGCGTCGTTGCCGCAGCCTTCGCCCAGGTCGCAGTTGAAGTCGATGCGCGCGCCCACGATGCGGCCGAGCGGCCTCAGCCGCGCTTGAACAGCATGCCGAGGCCGACGACGATCAGGATCGCCGGCCACCAGGTCATCAGCAGCCGGCCGAGGCTCATGTCGGTGAAGCCGAGGTTGTTGAGCAGGAACAGGGTGCCGATCACGACCAGCACCAGCGCGCCGACGATGTTGGATTTCATTGGGTTCGCCAGAAGAAGTGGAAGGTTCAGATCGCGGGCAGGCGCGCGTCGATCATCACGCCGATTCTGGCGATGCGTGCACGTGCCGCGCAAGCCAGCCGATGGGCGGTCGCGGCATCGACGGGCGCGAAGTGCAGCGGCTGTCCCGGAACGCATTGCGCCAGGCGCGGCAGGTCGGCGGCGATCACGTGTCCGAGCTTCGCGTAGCCGCCGACGGTCTGCGCGTCGGCGAGCAGCACGATGGGGCAGCCGTCGGCTGGCAGCTGGATCGTGCCGGGTGCGACGGGTTCGGACACGCCATCGCCGCCGGGCGCCGGCAGCGCATCGCCCTGTAGGCGCAGCCCCTGCCGGTTGCTGCTGGCGCTGATGGTCCAGCTTCGGCGGGCGAGGGCGGATGCGGACGGATGCGCGCCCGGGATGTAACGGATCGGCAGGTGCGTGTCGTGTGCGGGATCGATCCACCACGCCGGCGCGTGCGGCGTATCGACCTGTCGCGCGCTGCCCATGCCGATCGGCAGCACGTCGCCCGCACCCAGCGCACGCCCGTCCAGCCCGCCGAATCCGCCACGCAGGTCGGTGCTGCGGCTCCCGAGCACCGGCTCGACGTCGATGCCACCGTCGATCGCCAACCACGCGCGCGCCCCGCCGCGCAGCGCGCCGAGTTCGAGCGTGCCTGCGGGTAGTTCAACGGGCCGACCGGACGGCACGATTTCGCCTTCGAAAAGCACGACAGGCGACGCGCCGACGATCGCGATGCGCGATGGCGCGTCGAAGCGCAGCGTCGGTCCGCGCAGGGTGAATTCCAGCACGGCCGCGTCGGCGTCGTTGCCGACGAGGCGGTTCGCGATGCGCGCGGCGTCGACGTCGAGCGCGCCCGCATGCGCAACGCCGAGATGACGCCAGCCACTGCGGCCGCGGTCCTGGACGGTGGTCAGCAGGCCGGGCGCGAGGACGTGCAGCTGGCGCGTCACGACGCCGCGTCCTGTCGCGATGCGAGCCGTGCGAATTCCTCCGCGTCGATCGCGCGGAACCGCACGCGATCGCCCGGCTGCAATCGCGTGGGTGGCTCGCGTCGCGGATCGAACAACGGCCACGGCGTGCGTCCGAGCAGCCGCCATCCGCCGGGGCTTTCGCGCGGGTAGATGCCGGTCTGCGCCCCGCCGATCGCGACGCTGCCTGCGGCGACGCGGGCTCGTGGCGTCGCAAGGCGCGGCAACGCGAGCGCGGGATCGAGCCCGGACAGGTACGGGAAGCCCGGCGCGAACCCGATCATCGCGACCGTGTAATCGCCGGCGCTGTGGCGTACGACCAGCTCACGCGGCGACAGGCCGAGTTCGGCGGCGGACGCTTCCAGGTCGGGGCCGTGTTCGCCGCCGTAGAGCACGGGGATTTCGATGACGCCGTCGCGTGGTCGCAAGGGCAGCGCCGATGCGCCGCCGTCCTCCACCAGTTCCAGCAACGCCGCATGCACCCGCGCCGGATCTTCGGCTGCATCGAAGAACACCGCCAGGCTCGCGAACGCCGGCACCACGTCGCGCAGCCAAGGCGGATCGAGCGCGCGCAGACGCGCGGCCATCGCATGCACCGCGGCATTGAGTTCCGGGTCGATGCGGTCGCCGAAGCGCAGCAGCCACGCATCGTCGGCCAGCGCTTCGATGTCGCAGGCCGCGCGCGAGGTCACTGCTTCAGAGCGTCCTGCAACTGCTGGATGCGCGCGACCAGCGCTTCGGGCGTGTACGGCTGCGCGGTCGCCGTGCCCCACACCGGGCGCGGCCAGGCGATGTCGTCCTGAAAACGCGCGATCACGTGCACGTGCAACTGCGAGACGACGTTGCCCAGCGCCGCGACGTTGAGCTTGTGCGGCTTGAATAGCGCACGCAGCGCATGGCTCGCGAGGTTCATCTCTGCCAGCAGCGCGGCCTGATGCGTCGCGTCGAGGTCGATGAGTTCCACCGCGCCGGCGACGCGCGGCACGAGGATCAGCCAGGGATGGTTCGCATCGTCCATCAGGCGCAGTTCGCTCAGGCCCAGGTGCGCGACCGGGTGCGTGTCCTGCGCGAGTTGCGCGTGCAGCTGCCAGCCGCCGTGGTGGCCCGTGCGGTTCATCGCAGGTTCTCCCGCAGGAAATCGATCGTCCGGCGCCACGCGACATCGGCGGCGAGCGGGTCGAACACGTGGTTGTCGACGTCGCGATTGAACGCATGGCCGGCGCCTTCGTAGACGTGGATCGTCGCCGCCGGCTGCTTCTGCCGGTGCTGCGCGACGGCGTCTTCGGGAATGCTGTGATCGGCCGAGCCGAAGTGGAACATCATCGGCGCGCGCAGCGGTTCGTCGAGGAAGGGCAGGGTGCGCGCGCCGTAGTACGACACCGCGGGCAGGCCCAGCCGCGTGTTCGCGAGGAACGCGACGCTCCCGCCCCAGCAGAAGCCGACCGCGCCTACGCGCAGGCCCTCGGCGTGGAGCGTCTCGGCGGCCACGGCGACGATGTCGATGGCGCGGTCGAAGCCCAGCTCGTTGCGCAGCGCCACGCCACGCGCGGTGCCGGCTTCGTCGTAGGGAAGTTCGATCCCCGGCGCGACGGGGTCGTACAGCGCCGGCGCGAGGGCGACGAAGCCCGCTGCGGCGAAGCGCCCCGCGACGTCCCGGATATGCGCATTCGCGCCAAAGATCTCCTGCAGCACGATCACCGCGCCGTGCGACGGGCCGCCCGGTTCGTCGCGCCAGGCGCGCACGGGGCCGTGCGGCGTGTCCAGTTCGGTCCAGTGGGCCATGTCTGTTCAGCTTGAACGGGGGAAAGGAGCCCGGCCGATTCTAGCGCGGGGCTATAATCCGCAGCCCTCCCGCCGCCGCCTGCCGTCCATCCGGATGGCCGCCGTGCCTGTCCCATCGTCGCCGGTCCGCTCCATGTCCCTTGCCAATCCCAAAGTCGGTTTCGTCAGCCTCGGTTGCCCGAAGGCGCTTGTCGATTCCGAACGCATCCTCACCCAGCTGCGCGTGGAGGGCTACGACATCGTCCAGACCTACGACGACGCAGACGTCGTGGTGGTCAACACCTGCGGTTTCATCGACTCGGCGGTGGCCGAATCGCTGGACGCGATCGGCGAGGCCATCGCGGAGAACGGCAAGGTCATCGTGACCGGGTGCCTGGGCAAGAAGCCCGAGCAGATCCGCGAAGCGCATCCGGGCGTGCTGTCGATCAGCGGCCCGCAGGACTACGGCAGCGTGATGACCGCCGTGCACGCGGCCCTGCCGCCGAAGCACGACCCGTTCCTGGACCTCGTTCCGGACACGGGCATCAAGCTCACGCCCAAGCACTACGCGTACCTCAAGATTTCCGAAGGCTGCAATCACCGTTGCAGCTTCTGCATCATCCCGTCGATGCGCGGCGATCAGGTGAGCCGACCGGTCGACCAGGTGCTGCGGGAAGCCGAAAAGCTCGCGATGGGCGGCGTGAAGGAACTGCTGGTCATCTCGCAGGACACCTCCGCCTACGGCGTCGACGTGAAGTACGCCGAGCGCGAATGGCGCGGCAAGTCGTACCAGACGCGCATGAAGGCGCTGTGCGAAGGGCTGTCCGAACTCGGCATCTGGACGCGCCTGCACTACGTGTACCCGTATCCGCACGTCGACGACATCATTCCGCTGATGGCCGACGGCAAGCTGCTGCCGTACCTGGACATCCCGTTCCAGCACGCCAGCCCGCGCGTGCTCAAGCTGATGAAGCGCCCGGGCTCGGTCGACAAGACGCTCGAACGCATCCAGCGCTGGCGCTCCATCGCGCCGGACATCGCGATCCGCTCGACCTTCATCGTCGGTTTCCCGGGCGAGACCGAAGCCGAGTTCGAGGAACTGCTGGATTTCCTCGACGAAGCGCAGCTGGACCGCGTCGGCGCGTTCGCCTACTCGCCGGTGGAAGGCGCTACGGCCAACGCGCTGCCCGACGCGATTCCTGAGGAAGTGAAGCAGGAGCGCCTCGCGCGCTTCATGGAAAAGCAGGCGGAGATTTCGGCGGCGAAGCTGGAAGCGAAGGTCGGCACGACGCAGCGCTGCATCGTCGATGCGCTGGACGGCGAACTCGCCATCGCGCGCACGATGTACGACGCGCCGGAGATCGACGGCCTGGTGCAGATCCAGAACGGCTTCATGGCCGGCGTGAAGCCGGGCGAGTTCGTCGACGTCGAGATCATGGGCAGCGACGAACACGACCTGTTCGGCGAGGTCGCGTTCGATGATTGATCGTTGGGCGCGTGGGACACGTGCACGCGCGTCGGTCGCGTTGAACGCCTTGCGTCGCTTTTGCTCGTCATTCCCGCGTAGGCGGGAATCCATGCGTCAGCTCTCCTCAGCCATCCGGCGAGCGTGATGTATCGGACAGACGGATCCCCGCCTTCGCGGGGATGACGGCTTTGGCTTTAAGGCTGCGTGCGCCTTCAGGCCGACGCGATCACCACGCCCGTCACCGCCGCACACGCGACAGCCATTCCGATCAACCCGCCGCCGACGATGAGGCCGTAGCGCCGATTCCCGCTGGCGAAGGCGAGCGCGGTCTTCGCGATCGCGCTGGACGCCAGCAGACCCGCGACGCCCCATTGCGCGTGCGTCATCGTCAGGTTCCCCGCCGACGACAGCTGCGCGATGCTCGCCGCCGCCGCATGCAACTCCGCCACCGCGACCAGCACCGCGGTCGCCAGCGCGCCCATGTCGCCGAACACGGTGCGCAGCCATGCCGACAGCACCAAAACGACGGCGATCACCAGCGCCAGCAGCAGGCCGTGACTCAGCTTGAACGCGCGGGCTTGCGGCTCGTTCGGAAGCGACGGGGCGTCGGCCTGACGCCGCAGGCCGAATCCGGCGGCAATCGCGAGCACGCCCGCCGCGGCCGCGAGCGGCCACGCACTGGCGCGCAGCAGCGCTGGTGCGGCGGTCGCGAGGATGCCCATCACCAGCAGCAGCGACGCGAGATTCGCGAGCAATGCCGCCGACGCGGCGCCTGCGGCCAGCGACGCGTCGGCGCGCGTGTGCTGGCCGAAGCCCGCCACGGCGGCCGTCGACGACGCGAACCCCGCGAAGAAGCCCGCGACCGGCAAGCCCCAGCGCGCACCGACGGCACGCAGCGCGATGTGGCCGAGCATCCCGACCGTCATCACCAGCACGACGAGCTTCCACAACTGCGACGGCACCAGCACGCCCCACGGATCGACCGGCTCGTCGGGCAACAGCGGCAGGACGACGAGCGCGGAGGCGGCCAGCAGGAGGGCGTCCTGCACTTCGCGCTCGCTGACGATGTCGCGCGCGAACCGGTGCAGCGGCTGCTTGGCGAACAGCAGCGTCGCCGCGACGACCGCGAGCGCGGCCGCCACCGTGGTCTGCGTCTGCGCGAGCGCGGCGAGCAATGCCGTCACCAGGAGTGCGACTTCGCCGGTCAGTCCCGGATCGTGTTCGCGCGTGCGCAGGTAGGACACGACCGCCAGTGCGCCGACGGCGAGCACCGTCGCCACCAGCGCCGGGAGGCCGATCTGCGCCGCCACGCCGGCGGCGATCGCCACCATCGCATGCGTGCGCAGACCCGCCGCCGGTGCGCCGGGGTGCGGCGCATCGGACTGGAGCGGGTGCCGCTCGCGCACGACGCCGATCAGTAGGCCGATGGCGATGGCGGTAAGCAGGCCGCGGAGTTCGTCGGGATCCATTCGGCGTAGGTCGGGGGAGAGAGCTACACGCTACCGCAGCTGCGGGCGGGCGACGGGTTCCTGCCGCTCAGCGGCGTGTCCACTGCATCGGGACGAAGCGCAGGCCGCTTTCGTGCAGTTCCGGTCCGGTGGCCTCGAAACCGAGGCGGCGATAGGTCTCCTGCGCATGCCGGGCCGCATTGACGGTGATGGGCACGGCCGGGTCGGCGGCTGCGGTCACCGCGTTGCACAAGGCCCGCGCCAGCCCGCGCCGCTGCATGTCGTCGGCGACGAACAGGTGGTACAGGTGCGAGGGTAGGCGCAATACCGCGACACCGACGATGCGGCCGTCGCATTCGGCGACGACGTTGCGGTGGCCTTCGTCGATGCGCCGCCGGACCTGCTCCGGCGTCATCAACGCGAGCAGCGACGCGATGCCGTCCTCATCGCAATCCGGCGCGATCCAGCGTTGCGTCAGCGCGCTCACCAGCGCGCTGATCGCCGCCGCGTCGGCAGGCGAGGCATCGCGCAGGACGATCGCGTCAGTCGGCGCCATCGTCGTAGGCGACCTCGACGATCACGAAGCGCGTCGCGCCGCCGGGCAGCATGGCCTCGAATTCGTCGTCCACGCGCTTTTTCAGCATCGCGCGTGCGAGCGGCGAATCGATGCTGATCGCGCCCGTCTTCGCATCGGTCTCGTCCGGGCCGACGATGCGATAGCGCTGCGTTTCGCCGCTGGCGACGTTCTCGATCTCCACGCGCGCGCCGAAGAACACCGCCTCCGGATCGCTCGGCACGGTGTCCACCACGCGCAGCGCGGGCACGCGCTTGGACAGGTAGCGCACGCGGCGATCGATCTCGCCGAGCTGCTTCTTTCGAAACGTGTACTCGGCGTTTTCCGAACGATCGCCTTCCGCCGCAGCGGCGGCGAGCGCCTTCACGACTTCCGGGCGTTTCACGCGCCACAGCTCGTCGAGTTCGGCCTTGAGGCGGTCGTGGCCCGCGCGGGTGATCAGCGCGGTGCTTTTTTCTGCGGGCGGACGCCAGCGGCCCATGGGTACTCCGGTGGAACGCGCGGCGCGCGACGTGGAATTCTAATGGTGGCGCAACATCGGGTACGCCGTTTCGGCAAGTCGCCGTCGACTTTGCCAAGGCCGTCATCCCGGCCCAGGCCGGGATCCAGGCCGTCATGCTCGACGAACAGCGATGCTCGGCCCCTGCGGATACGTTGCGGGCCTGGGTCCCGGCTCTCGCCGGGATGACCGTAGTGAAGCGTGCGTGCCCTTACTGCGCCGCCCGCTTCAGGTTGTACGGCAGCGTGCTGTCGATCGGCTTGCCTTCCATGTCCAGCTGGCGGATCTCGTCCTGCGACAGGATCGCGTACAGACGGTCGTTGTCGGACTTGCTGTTCGGGTCAAGGCGCAGGCGCTGGTTGTTTTCTTCCACCGTCCACGTGCCATCGCCCGTGAGCGCGGGCGCCGAGCGCTCCCTGTAGGTCTCGCTGATCGTGTACGTGCCGTCGGCGGCGAGCACCAGGTGCGTGTCGATGCCGGGACAGTCGGCGCAGGGCAGGGTCCCGTCGAACGTACCGGCGAAGGCCTTCACGTCGAACGGCGCGCCTTGTGCGGAGGGGCGCGCGTCGGCCGCGGGCGCCGCCGGAGCCGCCGCGGCTTCGGGCTGCGCGGGCGGTGCAGCGGTTTCGGCCGGTGCCTGCGGCTTGCAGGCCGACAGCGCGGCGAGCGCGACCGCGGCGATCAGGGCGGTGCGTGCGTTCGTTCTGGATCTGGACATCGTGTGCTCCTTGCGTTGGGGGACGAGCATGGGACGAGGCAATCGGCGCGGTCAGCGCTTCGATCCGCCGAAGATGCTGCCAAGCAGGCCGCGAACGATCTGTTGACCGATGCGGCTGCCCACCGTGCGCGCCGTCTGCTTGGCCATGGTTTCCACCATGCCCTGGCGGCGTTTCGTGCCGAACACGGCGTCCTTCACGGCCTGGCCGAAGCCGCTGTCCTCGGCCTCGTCCTGTTCGCGCGAGCGCGCCGGCGGCGCCTTGCTCTTCTGCGTCGCGGTCTCGGCGCGGGCGGCGAGCATCTCCGATGCGGACTCGCGATCCACGCGTTCGTCGTACTTGTGGCCGACCGGGCTGGTGTTGTGCACCTGCTGGCGTTCGGCCTCGGTGATCGCGCCCATGCGGCAGCGCGGCGGCGCGATCAGCGTCTTCTCCACGGGCATCGGCACGCCCTTGTCCTGCAGCGTGGACACCAGCGCTTCGCCGGTGCCGAGCTGCGAGATCGTCTTCGCCACGTCCAGCGCCGGATTGGGCACGAAGGTCTCGGCCGCGGTCTTCACCGCCTTCTGGTCGCGCGGCGTGAACGCGCGCAGCGCGTGCTGCACGCGGTTGCCGAGCTGGCCGAGGATGTCGTCGGGCACGTCGTCGGGGAACTGCGAGCAGAAGTACACGCCCACGCCTTTCGACCGGATCAGCCGCACGACTTGCTCGACACGCTGCTGCAGCGCCGGCGGCGCGTCGTCGAACAGCAGGTGCGCCTCGTCGAAGACGAACACGAGCTTGGGTTTGTCCAGGTCGCCCACTTCCGGCAGCGTCTCGAACAGTTCCGACAGCAGCCACAGCAGGAAGCTCGAATACAGGCGCGGCTTGAGCACCAGCTGCTCGGACGCGAGGATGTTCACTACGCCGCGGCCGTCGGGCGTCGTGCGCATCAGGTCGGACAGTTCCAGCGCCGGTTCGCCGAAGAACAGGTCGCCGCCCTCCTGTTCCAGCCGCAGCAGCGAGCGCTGGATCGCGCCGATCGACTGCGCGCTTACCAGGCCGTAGCTGGTGGAGATGTCCTTGCGTTCCTCCGCGACCAGGCCGAGCAGGGCGCGCAGATCTTCGAGGTCGAGCAGCAGCAGGCCGCGGTCGTCGGCCAGCTTGAAGACGATGTCGAGCACGCCCGACTGCGTGTCGTTGAGTTCGAGCACGCGCGACAGCAGCGTCGGGCCCATTTCGCTGACCGTCGTGCGCACCGGATGGCCGAGCTTTCCGAACAGGTCCCAGAACACGACCGGGTTGGCTTCGTTGGTGTAGTTGGAAAGGCCGATCTCGGCCACGCGCGATTGCAGTTTCTCGTTCGCGGTGCCCGCGACGGCGAGCCCCGCCACGTCGCCCTTCACGTCGGCCAGGAACACCGGGACGCCGAGGCGCGAGAAGCCTTCGGCCAGCGTCATCAGCGTGACGGTCTTGCCGGTGCCGGTGGCGCCGGCGACCAGGCCGTGGCGGTTGCCGAACTTCGGTTGCAGGAACACGTGCCCCTGCGTGTCGGGCAGCGATTGCGGCGTGGTGACGGCCTTGCCAAGCAGGATCGGGTCCATGGGGATCTCGGGGGAGTGCGCGGACGGAGTTGCGGCGATTCTAGGCGCGGCCGCGGCCGCCCGTGTTCATCCTGGGAATCTTCCGGAAGTCGCGTGGGCGCGCCCGTTCATCCGGACGTGCACCGCGAATCGGACGTTTCCGGCTTGTCGCACTCGCACGCGGGCGGATACCCTGCGATGCCCCCGCTTCCACGCTCCTGCGCTGTCAATGCACGTGATCGCCCGTTCTTCCGCCGCGCTGCTCGCGCTGGCTCTCCTCGCCGCGATGCCGCAGGCGCATGCGCTCTCCAAGCGCGACCAGGCCGCGGTGGATGCGCTCAACACGCGTATGCAGGCCGCCGAGGCGCGTTATCGCGCCGGGCTGGTGAAGATCGGCAATGCCGATCCGGCCGGTCGCACCGAAGTCGATGCCTCGCTGGAGGACATGGAAGACATCATGGCCGCCTGCGTGAAGCAGAAGGGCTGCTCGCCCACGACCATGCTCGCTGCCTACAAGCGCCTGCTGAAGCAGAACGCCGACCTGGCCTCCGGCGATGAGGTACCCGAGGACAACGACGAGGAAGGCTTGGCCGGCAGCATCACCGCCGACGTGCCCGAAGCCGCGCGCGCCGCGGCGCTGCTCAGCGCCGACGGCCAGCAGTTCGTGAAGATGGTCCAGTACAACCCGGCCGTGCAGGCGGGCATCCGCCGCTGGCTGACCGACATGCGGCCATCGCTGATCGACACGTTCGAGAACTACCAGTACCTGCGCCAGACGATGTGGCCGCAGTTCCAGCGCGCCGGCCTGCCCGAAGCGCTGCTGTTCGGCGTGATGGCGAAGGAATCCAACGGCCGCGTGCATTCGACCTCGCGCGCGGGCGCGGCCGGGCCGATGCAGTTCATGTACGCCACCGGCCGCCGCTTCGGCCTGGGCGACGACGGCACCGGTTTCGACACGCGCTACGACGCGCGTGCCTCGGCCGCCGCGGCGGCGGAGTACTTCAACGAACGCCTGGGCACGCTCAACCGCAGCATCGAGCTGTCGCTGGCCGCCTACAACGGCGGCGAAGGCCGCGCGCAGCGCGTGTACAACACCTCCGGCGGCGGCAACTTCTGGGACGAATCGGTCTACAACCAGTTCCCGGCCGAAACCCGCGATTACGTCCCGATGGTGATCGCGGCGGCATGGCTGTTCCTGCATCCGAAGGAATACGGCCTGACGCTGCCGCGCGTGGATGCGCGGCCCGCGGCGCTGCGCCTTGCCAAGCCCAGCTCGATCTACGAACTCACCATCTGCCTGGGCAACGGCGGCACGCGCGAGGGCTTCATGCGCGCGCTGCGCAACCTCAACCCGCGCTACCAGGCCGACCAGTACCTGCCGACGGGCACCGTGCTCAGCGCGACGACCAAGATCGTGGGCCTCTACGGCCGCCACTGCACGCAAGGCCAGCGCGCCGAACTGGCGCACACGCTGGTGATGAGCGATGCCTCCAGCGCCATCGTGCGCACCGGCCCGGTCACGCCGGTGCAGGCCGAGGATGCGGTGTACGAGGCCGAAAGCGCGGGCGTCGGCAGCGCAGTCGCCAACGCCGCGCCGGCTCGCAGCAAGCCGGCCAAGCCGTCCAAGCCCTCGACCTACACGGTCAAGCGCGGCGAGACGCTCACCGCCATCGCGCAGAAGTTCCAGTGCGACACCGGCGACCTGGCAAAGGCGAACAAGCTCAAGGCGCCGCGTTTCGCGATCAAGCCGGGCCAGAAGCTCAAGCTCGACGCCTGCGAAGGTTGAGTCGCGCCGCCGGACCCTCCATGCTGCGTCCCACCACAGGGACGCAGGGGGTGGGGCATGGTCTGGCGGAAGATCGTGGGACTGTTCCGGAAGGATGAGGCGCGACCGGCGCACGGTGCGCCTTCGCTGGAAGAACAACTGGACGAACTGCGGGGCTACATCGCCCGCGATCTGCGCGGCGGCTACGTCGACGCCGATTCCATCATCGACAACGCGCTGGAAGTGCTGGAGCTCCAGCCGCACGGCGAGGGCGTGCTGCGCACGCACGCACGCCGCATCCTCGAAGACGAGACCGCGGCCTATCACCACGAAGCAGCCGGATGGCCCGCGGTGACCGACCACGACCGCCTCGAGCAGGCGTTCGCCGCGCTAGAAACCCAGGGCGTGGTGTGCCGGCAGAACTTCACCTGCTGCGGCACCTGCGGCGTGGCGGAGATCGGCGACGAGATCGATACCGCGCGCGAACGCGGCGACAACGTGCACGGCTACACCTTCTTCCACATGCAGGACACCGAGCGCGCCGTCGAAGGCGGCGGGTTGTGGCTGAACTACGGCGCGACCGCGAGCGGCGAAGCGCCGGCCCTCGCCATCGGTCACCGCATCGTCGATGCCCTGCGCCTGGCCGGGCTCACGGTCGACTGGGACGGCAACTGGACCAAACGCATCCACGTGCCGCTGCAATGGCAACGCCGGCTCGCGCTGTGACGCGCGCGACGACGGCCATGCTGGCGGTCGTTGTCGCCGCCAGCGCAGTGCTGGCGATTGCCGGCGCGTACTGGCCGGCGAAGCCGTGGCTGCACTGGCTGTTCAAGCCGCTGACGACGCTGCTGATCGCGTGGTCGGTGTGGCGCACGCCTTCGGCATTGCCGCGCTATCGCACATGGCTGCTGGTCGGGCTCGTGTTGTCGACGGCGGGCGACGCGTTCCTGATGCTGCCGATCGATGCGTTCGTCGCGGGGCTGGCGAGTTTCCTGCTCGCGCACCTGGCGTACCTGATCGCGCTGAAACAGCGCGAACGCCTGTTCGCGGCGATATGGCCCTTCGCGCTGTATGCGGTGGTCGCCGGGCTCGTGCTGTCGCGGTTGTGGCCGGGGTTGCCCGGCGAGCTGCGCGTGCCGGTGGTCGTCTACGTCGTCGTGCTCGCGGCGATGGCCGCGCAGGCGCTGGCGGTGTGGTGGCGCCGGCGCGATGGCGCCGCGCTGTGCGGCGCATGGGGCGGGGCGTGTTTCGTGCTGTCGGACGCGTTGCTGGCGTGGGATCGCTTCGTCGCGCCGTTCGCGGCCGCGTCGTTCGCGGTGCTGGCGAGCTACTGGCTCGCGCAGTGGGGACTGGCGCGGTCGGTGCCGCGCCGGTCGTGAACGTCAGACCGTGCGCGTCGCCAGCTTCTGGCCCAGGCGCACCGGCGATTCGGCGTGCAGCGACGGATCCAGCGTCGCCACGCCGCGCGGCAGCAGCACGATCACGGTCGAGCCGTAGTTGAAGCGCGCCATCTCGGCGAAGCGGTCCAGCGTGATGTTCTCCGCGCGCCAGTCCTTCCGGTTGATGCGGTCGCCGTAGGCGGGGATTTCCTCGCCGCTCCACACGGTCTCGACGCCCGACACCAGCAGCGCGCCCACCATCACCATCGCCATCGGGCCGAAATCGGTGTCGAAATGGCAGACCAGGCGCTCGTTGCGCGCGAACAGGCGCGGCACGTGCGCCACCGCGGCGGTGCCGACGCTGAACAGACGGCCCGGCACGTGCACGGTTTCGCGCAGCCGGCCGGTCCACGGCATGTGCACGCGGTGGTAGTCGCGCGGCGACAGGTACACCGTCGCGAACAGGCCGTCGTTGAAGGGCGTGGCGTCGGCCTCGTCGCCGAGCAGTTCCGCCGCCGTGAACGACTGGCCCTTGGCCTGGAAGATGCGACCGTTCTCGATCGGACCGCACTGGCTCACGTGGCCGTCGGCAGGCATCAGCAGGACACGCGGATCGGGATCGGGCACGCGCGCGCCGGGCTTCAGCGCCCGCGTGAAGAAGGCATTGAACGTCGGGTACTTCGTCGGATCCGGCTGCGCGGCCTCGGCGAGGTTCACGCCGAACCGGCGCGTCACCGTGTCGATCAGCCACTGCTTCAGGCGCGGGTTGTCCGAATACGCGAGCGCGCGCGCCATCGACGACAGCAGCCGATGCGGAAGGACGTAGGTGAGGGCGGTGACGAGGCTCATGGAGTGCTTACGATGGCGTGCAGGCGTGATGGGGTCGTGCAGGGCACGGGCGGAAGGCGCGGAGCGGGCGGTTTCATCCGCCCGTCGCGGCGGTCACTCGCGCTTGGGAGACACGGCGGCGAAGCTCGCCTGCGTCAGCGCCGTCATGTCGGCGGCGATCGCGGCCGGGTCGAACGGCGGCTGCACGATGCCGGCCATGTGGCCCTGCGGATCGAGCACCGCCATCGACGCACTGTGGTCGACGCTGTACTGGTCGGCGCGCACGCCTTCCGGCGCGGGCACCTTCGCGAAGACCATGCTCAGCGACTTGGCGAACTGCTCCAGCGCCGGGATGTCGGCGGTGGCGGCGATCGTGTCGCGGTGGAAGGCGTGTGCGTACTCGCCGATGCGGTCGGGCGTGTCGCGCTCGGGATCGACCGACACGAACAGCACGCGCGGGCGCGTGGTTTCCGGCAGCGCCGCCCACTGCTTCTGCGCCTTGGCCATCTCGGCCAGCGTGGTCGGGCAGACGTCGGGGCAGTGCGTGAAGCCGAGGAACACCAGCGTCCAGTGGCCCTTCAGTTCGCCCGGCACCAGCGGCGTGCCGTCCGACTGGCGCAGCGTGAAGGCGGGCAGCGTGCGGGCCGGCTCGAACAGGCGCACGGCGCGGGTCTGCGGCAGCGAGGAGCCCGCCGACGGCGCGAAGAAGTGCTGCGCGGCCCAGAGGCCGAGGGCGGCGGCGACGGCCGCGATGAGGATGTAGACCGTGGTGCGGTTGAACATGGCGGCTTCGAATCGCGCCCGGCACTGGGCGCGGGCATGATACCGGGCCGGGCCCCGTATAATCGTCGCCCCCTTCGAAAGGCCCCGCCATGAACGGCTCCGCGACCCCAAATCCAGTCACGTTCGAACAGGTTTCGATCATCGACCTGATCCGTTATGGCGGCAGCCGCTTCAACGAGGCCGGCCTCACCTTCGGCCACAGCTACGACAACGCGCTGGACGAGGCGACGCAGCTGGTCCTGCACGCGCTGCACCTGCCGCACGACCTGAGCCCGATCTACGGCGCCTCGCGCGTGACCGCGGCCGAGCAGGCAAAGGTGCTGGACCTGTTCCAGCGCCGCATCGACGAACGCGTTCCCGCCGCGTACCTGACCGGCGAGGCGTGGTTCGCCGGCCTGAGCTTCAAGAGCGAC
Source organism: Lysobacter soli (assembly GCF_003382285.1). GTDB lineage: Bacteria > Pseudomonadota > Gammaproteobacteria > Xanthomonadales > Xanthomonadaceae > Lysobacter_J > Lysobacter_J soli. The sequence continues at coordinate 361,691 of NZ_QTJR01000001.1, read as the reverse complement.
CGCCGCGCGCTGGTGCCGCGTTCGCCGATCGCCGAGCTGATCCCGCACGGCTACGAGCCGTGGCTAGGCGGCCGCGAGATCGAGCGCGTGCTCGACCTGTGCACCGGTTCGGGCTGCATCGCGATCGCCACCGCGCACTACCACCCGCACTGGCAGGTGGACGGCGTGGACATCAACGACGACGCGCTCTCGCTCGCGCAGGAAAACAAGGAACGCCTGCACGCCGACAACGTCACGCTGCGCAAGTCGGATCTGTTCAACCAGCTGCAGGGCCAGGTGTACGACCTGATCGTCACCAACCCGCCGTACGTCACCAACGACGAGACCGACGCGCTGCCGAAGGAATACTCCTACGAGCCCGAACTGGGCCTGCGTGCCGGCGACGACGGCCTGGACCTCGCGCTGAAGATCCTGCGCGACGCACCGGACCACCTGACCGAGAACGGTCTTCTCATCTGCGAAGTCGGCGAAGCCGAGCGCGCGCTCGTCGAACTGCTGCCGGAACTGCCGATGGCATGGGTGGAGTTCAAGGTCGGGCAGATGGGCATCTTCGTGGTCGAACGCGCGGACCTGGTCGAGCACCACGCGAAGATCAAGGCGCTGGCGGACGCGCGTCCTTAAGCGCCGTCGTTCGGCGGTGCGCCGGTTGCAACGCCCGCTCGATTGCAATGATCCATCGTCATCCCGGCGAAAGCCGGGACCCAGGCTGGCGACGCTTCCGTTCCTTTGGCGTCATCCCCGCGTAGGCGGGGATCCAACTGTGAGCGCATCACCTCATCCGTCAGCCGTGACGCGTCCGACGGCTGGATTCCCGCCTTCGCGGGAATGACGCCGTGTATTGAATGCTTGTGGGCCTGGGTCCCGGCTTTCGCCGGGATGACGGGAAGAGGCGAGGCGGGAGTTCTGGGGCCGGTATCGGCCCCCGCAGTTCCAGCAGCAACCAAACGACGTTGCTAAAGTGAATGCCTGCACCCCGCGGGCTTCCACGTGTCCAGCAACAGCTTCGGCAAACTCCTTACCGTCACCACCTTCGGCGAAAGCCACGGCCCGGCCATCGGCTGCGTCGTCGACGGTTGCCCTCCGGGCATCGCCATCGCGCCGGAGGACTTCCGCCACGATCTCGAACGCCGCGCCACCGGCCGCACGCGCCACACATCGCAGCGTCACGAGGCCGACGAGGTCGAGATCCTCAGCGGCGTGTACGAAGGTGTCACGACCGGCACGCCGATCGCGCTGCTGATCCGCAACACCGACCAGCGCAGCAAGGACTACGCGAAGATCGCCGACCAGTTCCGCCCGGGGCACGCGGATTACACCTACTGGCAGAAGTACGGCATCCGCGACCCGCGCGGCGGCGGGCGTTCGTCCGCGCGCGAGACGACGATGCGCGTGGCCGCGGGCGTCATCGCCAAGAAGTGGCTCGCCGACCGTCATGGCGTGCAGGTGCAGGGCTGGCTGTCGCAGATCGGCGAGATCGTGCCGCACGGCTTCGATCTGTCGGCCGTCGAGAACAACCCGTTCTTCTGGCCCGACACGCGCCAGGTGACGGAGCTGGAGCTGTACATGGACGCGCTGCGCAAGTCCGGCGATTCGGTCGGCGCGCGCGTGGACGTGGTGGCGACGAACGTGCCGCCCGGCTGGGGCGAGCCGATCTACGGCAAGCTCGACGGCGAACTCGCCGCAGCACTGATGAGCATCAACGCGGTGAAAGGCGTGGAAATCGGCGACGGTTTCGGCGTCGTCGCGCAGAAGGGCAGCGCGCACCGCGACCAGATGACGCCGCAGGGTTTCGCCAGCAACCACGCCGGCGGCATCCTCGGCGGCATCAGCACCGGCCAGCCGCTGCGCTGCTCGGTCGCGTTCAAGCCGACCTCCAGCCTGCGCCTGCCGATCGACAGCCTCGACACGCACGGCAACGTCGCCGAAGTCGTCACCACCGGCCGTCACGATCCCTGCGTCGGCATCCGCGCGACGCCGATCTGCGAGGCGATGGTGGCGCTGGTGCTGATGGACCAGGCACTGCGCCATCGCGCGCAGTGCGGCGACGTGGGCGAGGTGACGCCGCGGATTCCCGGGAACCTCGGTGGCTGACACGCGTCCCCGCGTCTGGGTCTCGCAACCGCTGTTCGGCGACATCGTCGGGCGGCTGCGCGAACACTTCGACGTGATCGAAACCGCCGCGGTCGGCAAGCATTCGCAGGACGAGATCGCCGCGGTGCTTGCTTCGTGCGACGGCGCATTGGTCACGCTCAACGACCGCATCGGCGCCGCGGAAGTCGCGAACGCGCCGCGCCTTCGCGCGATCGCCAACGTCGGCGTCGGCTACAACAACCTCGACGTGCCCGCGCTCACGCAGGCCGGCATCGTGGTGACGAACACGCCGGATGTACTGACCGAAACCTCGGCCGATTTCGGCTTCGCGCTGATGATGGCCGCCGCGCGCCGCATCACCGAGGCCGAACGCTGGCTGCGCGATGGCCAATGGCGGCAGTGGAGCTTCGAGACGATGCTCGGCGGCGACGTGCATGGCACGACGCTGGGCATCCTCGGCATGGGGCGGATCGGGCAGGGCATCGCGCGTCGCGCGTCGGGCTTCCGCATGCGCGTGCTGTACCACAACCGTTCGCGCCTTCCGGCCGACATCGAGCGCGACTGCGACGCCGCCTACGCGGACTTCGACACGCTGCTCGCGCAGGCCGACCACCTGGTGATCGTGTTGCCGTATTCGACGGCGGTGCACCACATCGTCGACGCAGCCGCCATCGCGAAGATGAAGCCGACCGCGACGCTGACCAACATCGCGCGTGGCGGCATCGTCGATGAGGACGCGCTGGCCGACGCTCTGGAAAGCGGCCGCCTCGCCGCCGCGGGGCTCGACGTCTACGAAGGCGAGCCGGCGATCAACCCGCGCCTGCTCGCGCTGCGCAACGTGGTGCTCACACCGCACATCGCCAGCGGCAGCCTCGCCACGCGCCGCGCGATGGTGTCGCTGGCGGTGGACAACCTCATCGCCGCGCTGGGTTTCGGCCCGCGTGCGGGCGATCCGCCGACGCCGGTGAATGCAACCGAATTGAGCCCCTCTCCCAACGGGAGAGGGGTTGGGGTGAGGGGCAACGAAGCCGGAGCGAAACCGGTCGCGACCTCGGCGCAAGGCCGAAAACCCGGCATATCGAAATAAGCAGACGCCAGAGCGTCCGCCGCCGCGTTGCGAGATCATCCGCGACGCGCCTTTTGAAGCAGACCAAGCCCGCCGGAACCGTCGCCATGCCGCACAGCCAGCGCCTGATCCAGATCCGCACCTACCAGCTCGTCCCCGACGCACGCGACCCATTCCATCGCGCCTTCGTCGACGAGGCCGTGCCGATGCTGCGTCGCTGGCAGCACGAGATCGTGGCGTTCGGTCCATCGCCGCATGCCGGCGACGCGTACTTCCTGATCCGTGCCTACGACGACCTCGACGATCTGAACGCGCGGCAGGACGCCTTCTACGGTTCGCCGGAATGGCGGCAGGGCCCGCGCGAACGCGTGCTGGCGATGATCCGTCACTACCAGGATGCGGTACTGTGGGCATCTCCCGAGACGCTCGACGACCTGCGCCGCCGCAATCCCGGCGACGCGGCGCCCACGGGCTGAGCCGCATCCACGCTTCGCAACACCCGCCGGAATGGTTCCGGCCGGGCATCAAGGCTGTACTCCTCCAACCCGAAAGAAGGAACCAATGAACGCCAAGAACTCCTGCAACGTGGCCATCGTCGGTGCGACCGGCGCCGTGGGCGAGACGATGCTGCGCATCCTCGTCGAACGGAAATTCCCCATTGGCAACTTGCACCTGCTGGCCAGCGAGCGTTCGGCCGGCGAGAAAATCGAGTTCGGCGCGAAAAAAATCACGGTGGAGGACCTGGCGACGTTCGACCCGAGCGGCATCGACATCGCGCTGTTCTCCGCAGGCGGCAGCGTGTCGAAGGAATACGCGCCGAAGTTCGCCGCGGCCGGCGCGGTGGTGATCGATAACTCCTCGGCGTTCCGTTACGACGACGACGTGCCGCTGGTCGTGTCGGAAGTGAACCCGGAGGCCGCGAAGAACCGCCCGCGCGGCATCATCGCCAACCCGAACTGCTCGACCATGCAGATGCTGGTCGCGCTGGCGCCGATCCACCGCAAGGTCGGCATCGAGCGCATCAACGTGGCGACGTACCAGTCGGTGTCGGGCGCGGGCCGCTCGGCGCTGGAGGAGCTCGGCCGCCAGACCGCCGCGCTGCTGGGCTTCCAGGAGCCGAACCCGGAGCGCTTCCCGGTGCAGATCGCGTTCAACCTGATTCCGCACATCGACGAGTTCCAGGACAACGGCTACACCAAGGAAGAAATGAAGCTGGTGTGGGAGACCCGGAAAATCCTCGGCGACGACAGCATCCAGGTGAACCCCACCGCGGTGCGCGTGCCAGTGTTCTATGGCCACTCCGAGGCGGTGAACATCGAGACGCGCGAGAAGATCTCCGCAAGCGATGTCCGCAAGCTGCTGGAAACCGCGCCGGGCGTGGAGATCGTCGACGAGCCGAAGGCGGGCGGATACCCGACGCCGGTGACGCATGCGTCGGGCAACGATCCGGTCTACGTCGGCCGCATCCGCGACGACTTCTCGCACCCGCGCGCGGTGAACCTGTGGATCGTCTCCGACAACATCCGCAAGGGCGCCGCGCTGAACGCGGTGCAGCTGGCCGAGCTGGTGCTGGCCGAACGCGGCTGAGTCCGGGACGTTCCAGTGATTGAGCCTCGAACGCCAGTCCCAAAGACTGGCGTTCGAGTTTCCGGACCTCGCGCGCGAGTGGAAAACACTGGCGATCGGGGTTTCGGAACTGGCGTGCCAGTGGCAAGGACTGGCTCGCGAGGCGAAAACACTGGCGTTCGAGGTTCCAGGACTCGCGCGCCAGCGGAAAAGACTCGCGTACCAGGCTCCGGGATTGGCGCGCCAGGCAAAAACACTGGCGCGCGAGGCTACGGACTCGACGCAGACGGGCAGGCGCGCGCTCCCGCGTCCTCACGCCAGTGGCGCGACAATGCCCATTCCGCCGCGCCAGTCGCAGTCGACGGCGGTTTTCGTTGCCGCGGCCCCCGGCGAGGGCTTAGAGTCGCGCCGGGGAAGGGCAGGGATCCGAAGTGAAACAACAAGTTGCCAAACAAAGCTCCGCCAGACGCTACGTGCGCACCGCGCTCGGGCTGGCGCTGGCCCTGGCCAGCGGCGCCGCGTCGGCGCTGGGCCTTGGGCAGATCGAGGTCAAATCGCGGATCGGGCAGCCGTTCCTGGCCGAGATCCCGATCATTTCCAATGACCCGGCCGAACTGGAGAACCTCCAGGCCGAGCTCGCTTCGCCGCTCGTCTTCGCCCGCGTCGGCCTGCAGCCGCCGATGGGCGTGGTGGCCGAACTGCAGTTCACCTCGGCGCTGGACTCGGCCGGCCGGCCGGTCATCCGCGTCACCACCACGCAGCCGGTCAACGAGCCGCTGCTGACCTTCCTGGTGTCGGTCGACTGGGGCCAGGGCCGACTGGTGCGCGAATACGCGGCGCTGGTCGATGCGCCGCGCACGGTCTCGGCGCCGATGCAGCCGGCGATCGAGGAGACCGTCGTCTCCGAACCCAACACGATCGAACGCGAGCCCGAAGCCGCTAACCCGGCCACCACCGCCGAGGCTCCGCCCGCGACGACGCCGGAAGAGGAAGTCGAACAGGCGATCGCGCGCGAGGAAAACGCCGCGGCCGACAACGAGATCCCCGCCGCGCCGCAGCCCGAACCGCAGCCGCAGGTCGCCTCCGTCACCCCGCCGCGCGAGCCGGTGCCGCAGGCCTCGCGCGAGCTGTCGGGCGACTACACCGTGCGACGTGGCGACACGCTCTCGGAGATCGCCGGCCGCATGGAAGGCCAGGCGAGCCTCGACCAGGCGATGATCGCGCTGCTGCGCGCCAATCCGGACGCCTTCATCGACGGCAACATCAACCTGCTCAAGGCCGGCGCGGTGCTCGACGTGCCGTTGGGCGACGAGCTCGCCAGCGTCGAGTCCGGCGAAGCGCGGCGTCTGGTCGCCCAGCACGTGCAGCAGTGGCGCGATGCGCGTCGCGCCGTGCCGCAGCCGGCGCTGGAAGGCGCGGCCGCGTCCGCCGCGGCGACGCCCGTCGGCGCCGCACCGGGCAACACCACCACGGCGGGTGGAACGGCGACGGCCGATGCCCGCCTCGAAATCGTTCCGCCGGAGGCCGCGCGTGCCGCCCAGGCGGGCACCCAGTCCGGCATCCAGGCCGGCGGCGAGGGCCAGATGCTGCGACAGGAACTGCAACAGACCCAGGAAACCGTCGCCGCGCGCGACGCCGAGGTCCAGGAACTCAAGAGCCGCGTCGCCGAGCTGGAGCAACTGCAGAAGCAGCAGCAACAGCTCATCGCGATGAAGGACAGCGAACTGGCCGCCGCGCAGCAGCGCGTGGCCAAGACCAACGAGCAGGCCGCGACGCAGGCGGGCTCGCCGCTGCCGTGGATCCTCGGCGGTGGCGCGATCCTGCTGGCGTTGCTCGGCGGCTGGTGGTTCGGGCGTCGTCCGAACAAGCCGGCGTTCCGGGCGCCGTCCGATGCGGCTGTCGCCACCACGCCGTCGATCGCCGACGCGTTCGCAGCGGGCCCGGATATCGAAGCGCGCCAGGAACCGGAGACGATCGTCGAGCCGCCCGCGCCGGAGTACGTGCAGGAGCCGGTGCGGCAGGAAGAGCCCGCGTTCGAACTGACGCCGGAACCGCCGGCGCCAGTGCGTCCGGCTCCGGCCGCCGCGCCCGCCGCGCCCGCCGCGCCGATCGCCCCGGCCTGGCACATCGCCGCGAACGGCAACGGCCGCCGCGGCCACGTCGAACCGACGCTCGCCACGCAGCCGGGCCAGGAACGCCTGGAACTCGCCCGCGCCTACATCGACCTGGGCGACCGCGAAAGCGCCCGCCAACTGCTGAGCGAAGTCGTCATCAACGGCGATCTCGCCGCGCGCCAGGCGGCCTCGCGGATGCTGCAGGATCTGGGCTGATCCGACTCGCCCAGGCTTTAAGCCCCTCTCCCTTCGGGAGAGGGGTGGGGGTGAGGGGCAACGAAGCGACCGCCTCACAGGTCGTCGCGACCGCACAGCGCTGCAGTATTCGAGGCCGCCGTTGCGCTGGTTAGCCACCCCAAGCACGATGCCCGCTCGCCCCAACCATTCCGGCCCCCGCCGGAACGCACCGCACCCCGTGAACACGCCCGCCGAATCCTCCCCGCCCGACAGCCCCGTGACGCACCGCTTCGCCCTCGGCGTCGAATACGACGGCAACGGCTTCTGCGGCTGGCAGCGCCTGAGCAAGCACGGCGAGCCGGAGCGCGAAGGCGAGGAAACCCTGCAGGCCGCGCTGGAGTTCGCGATCTCCTTCGTCGCCGGCCATCCGGTCGAAACGATCTGCGCCGGACGGACCGACGCCGGCGTGCATGCCGAATGCCAGGTCGTCCATTTCGACAGCCACGCCGTGCGCGATCCGCGCAGCTGGATGCTCGGCGTCACCAGCCGCCTGCCGCCGTCCATCGCGGTGCGCTGGTGCCGGCCGGTGCCGGACGACTTCCACGCGCGCTTTTCCGCGCGAGCGCGCCGCTATCGCTACCGCATCCTCAATCGCCCCGTGCGCGCCGCGCTCGGCCGGCAGTACCTGAGCTGGGAGCGCCGCCCGCTCGACGCCGACGCCATGCATCGCGCCGCGCAGGCCTTGCTGGGCGAAAACGACTTCTCCTCCTTCCGCACCGTGCACTGCCAGTCGCCGCACGCATGGCGCGAGTTGCAGGACATCCGCGTCACGCGCACCGGCGACATCGTAGAGGTGGAAGTGCAGGCGAACGCCTTCCTGCATCACATGGTGCGCAACATCGTCGGCAGCCTGCTGATGGTCGGCAGCGGCGAGAAACCCGAGCGTTGGATCGCCGAATTGCTCGAAACGCGCGACCGCACGGTCGCAGGTCCGACCGCGCCGCCCACCGGACTGGTGTTCCTCGGGCCGCGTTATCCGGCGCAGTGGAACCTTCCCGCCGAGGTGACGCTATGAACGCGTCGGCGCACACGCGCATCAAGTTCTGCGGCATGACGCGCGCGGACGACATCGCGCTGGCGTGCGAACTGGGCGTGGATGCGATCGGCCTGGTGTTTGCACAGCGCAGTTCGCGCAGGCTCGACATCGAGCAGGCGCGCGCGCTGCGTGACGTGGTTGCGGACGGCATCGACGTCGTTGCGCTCTTCATGGACAACGAGGCCGCGTACGTGCAGCGCGTGATCGATGAAGTGCGCCCGACGCTGCTGCAGTTCCACGGCAGCGAGGACGAAGCCTTCAGCGAGGCGTTCGGCGTGCCCTACCTCAAGGCGGTCGCGATGGGCGGCGACGTCGCAACGGATCCGTTGTCGCGCCATGCACGCGCTGTCGCATTGCTGCTCGACAGCCACGCCGCCGGTGGCGCGGGCGGCACGGGGCATCGGTTCGACTGGTCGCGCATTCCGCACGATTCCGGGCGCGCATTCCTGCTCGCCGGCGGGCTGCATCCGGACAACGTCTTCGAGGCGGTGAACACCGTGCACCCGTGGGGCGTGGACGTGTCGAGCGGCATCGAGTCGGCGCCCGGCGAGAAAGACACCGCGAAGATGCGGCGCTTCGTCCAGGAAGTGCGTCGCGCGGATTCATTGCCGCGCTGATCCGCGCGATCAGCCCGCCAGTTCGGCGCGCAGCCACGCCACCAGCAGCGCGACGCGCGGATCGTTCGTCCTGCGTCGCGTGACCAGCACCCAACGTGCCTGCGTCTCGACGAAACCCCACGGGGCGACCAGCCTGCCGGCGGCCAGATCCTCCACTATCAGCGGTTCGGGCGCGATCGCGACGCCGAGGCCTGCGTTCGCCGCTTCCAGCAGGTAGTACAGGTGCGGGAACGCGGTGCCCATGTGCAGCGCGCCGGCGTCGAGCCCACTCCCAGCCGCCCAGTCCGACCACGCCTGCGGGCGCGACTGGGTGTGCAGCAACGATTCATTTGCCAGCGCATCGGGCGACGCGTCGCGCAGGCGATCGAAACCGGCGAAGCGAGGGCTCACCACCGGGCCGAGGCGTTCGGGCGCCAGTTCGTGCACCTGCCAGTCGGCGGGCCAGGGCGCGCGGTCGATCAACAGCGCGGCGTCGAGCCCGGTCAGCGCCACGTCCGGCGTGCGCTCGCTGGCGGCGAGGTGGAGGGTGAGGTCCGGGCGCTCGCGGGCGAGGCGGTCCAGCCGCGGGATCATCCATCGCGCCAGCACGCTACCCGGACAGCCGAGCACCAGCGGCGCCTGCGGCGGGCGCCGGCGCAGGTCGCTCCAGCCTTGGCGGAGCAGGGCGAAGGCGCCGTCGGCGGCTTCGTGCAGCCGCCGTCCGGCCGGCGTCAGGGCAAGGCCGCGGCCTTCGCGGACGAACAACGCCGTCCCCAGCGCCTCTTCCAGCGCCTTCAGGTGACGACTTACGGCGCCGTGGGTGACGTGCAGTTCCTCGGCCGCACGGCTGACGCTGTCCAGCCGGGCGACGGCCTCGAAGGCGCGCAGGGCGTTGAGCGGGGGTAGGTCTCGGCTCATTCAAACCTGTGAGGTTTTCTGACAGGACAATCCGATTTTATGCATGTTCCCGACGGATGTCGTTCGCTAAAGTCACGGTATGTCCCGCCCCGACTTCCATGCCTTCCCCGACGCCGCCGGCCACTTCGGCCGCTACGGCGGCCGTTTCGTCGCCGAGACCCTGATCGGGCCGCTGGAGGAACTGGCCGCCGCCTACGACGCGGCGCGGGTCGATCCGGCATTCAACGCGGCCTTCGACGCCGATCTGGCGCACTACGTCGGTCGCCCCAGCCCGATCTACTTCGCCGAGCGGCTCAGCCGCGAGGTCGGCGGCGCACGCATCCTGCTCAAGCGCGAAGACCTGAACCACACCGGCGCGCACAAGATCAACAACACCATCGGCCAGGCGCTGCTCGCCAGCCGCATGGGCAAGACCCGGATCATTGCCGAGACCGGCGCCGGCCAGCACGGCGTTGCCAGCGCCACCGTCGCGGCACGGCTCGGGCTGGAATGCGTGGTCTACATGGGCGCCACCGACATCGAGCGCCAGAAGATCAACGTCTATCGGATGAAACTGCTCGGCGCGACGGTCGTGCCGGTGACGAGCGGTTCGGCGACGCTGAAGGACGCGCTCAACGAGGCGATGCGCGACTGGGTCACGAACGTGCGCGACACGTTCTACATCATCGGCACGGTCGCCGGCCCCGATCCGTATCCGCGCATGGTGCGCGACTTCAACGCGGTCGTCGGTCGCGAAGCGCGCGCGCAGATGCTCGCCGAATACGGTCGCCTGCCTGACGCGGTCACCGCGTGCGTCGGGGGCGGCAGCAACGCCATCGGCATCTTCCACGCCTTCCTCAACGATGCCGACGTGCGACTGGTCGGCGCCGAAGCGGCGGGCGAGGGCATGGAAACGGGGCATCACGCCGCATCGCTTGCCGCGGGTCGCCCGGGCGTGTTGCACGGCAATCGGACCTACGTGCTGTGCGACGACGACGGCCAGATCATCGAAACACATTCGGTGTCGGCGGGCCTGGACTACCCGGGCGTCGGTCCCGAGCACGCCTTCCTGAAGGACACCGGACGCGCGGATTACGTCGGCGTGACCGATGCCGAAGCGCTGTCGGCGTTCCATCAGCTCTCGCGCACCGAGGGCATCCTGCCCGCGCTGGAATCCAGCCACGCGATCGCCCAAGCGATCAAGCTCGCGCGGGAACTGCCGAAGGACGCGATCGTGCTGTGCAACCTTTCCGGGCGCGGCGACAAGGACGTGCACACGATCGCCGCACGCGAAGGCATTTCGCTCTAAGCACCGCGCCTGCGTTCCGGTACGCAGGCAACGTTTGCGGCTTCTCAAGGGGAAGGTCGGGAACGCGGCGGGATCTCCCTCCCTCCCATCCCACGCCTTCCGGGCCTTCCCCTTGAGAGGCTGCGCTCCCCGACACGGCATCGCCATGAACCGAATCGACCGACGTTTCACCCAGTTGCGCACCGATCGCCGCAAGGCGCTGATCCCGTTCGTCACTGCGGGCGATCCTTCGCTGGAGGCCACGGTGCCGGTGATGCACGCGCTGGTGGAGGCAGGCGCGGACGTGATCGAACTCGGCGTGCCGTTCTCCGATCCGATGGCGGACGGCCCCACCATCCAGCGCAGCTCGGAGCGCGCGCTCTCGCGCGGCGCGGGCCTGTCCTTCGTGTTCGAAAGCGTGCGCAAGTTTCGTGAACGCGAAGCCGATACGCCCGTGGTGTTGATGGGCTACCTCAACCCCGTCGAAATCCGTGGCGCCGAGCGGTTCGCGCGCGATGCAACCGATGCGGGCGTGGACGGTGTGCTGCTGGTGGACCTGCCGCCGGAAGAGTCGAGCGAGTTCCGTGCCGCGTTCGCCGCACATGACCTCGCGCTGATCCTGCTGGCCTCGCCGACGACGACGGACGAGCGCCTGCAACTCCTCTGCGACGACGCGCAGGGCTACCTCTACTACGTCAGCTTCGCCGGCGTGACCGGCGCTGCGGACCGGCTCGACACCGGGGCGGCGGGCGAGCGCCTGCACGCGATCCGCCAGCGAAGTCGCGTGCCCGTGGTCGCGGGATTCGGCATCAAGGACGCCACCAGCGCGGCGGCCATGGCACGCGAGGCCGAAGGGGTCGTGGTCGGCAGCGCGCTGGTGGCGGCGCTGGCCGACGCGACCGAGCCCGCCATACAGGCCCGCACGTTCCTGGCGCCGCTCCGCGCCGCGCTGGACGGCTTTCCGGCCATCGCGGAATCGGCGTAGCGGAGCGCCGGGCGCCGACGCCCGCTGCGCTACACTGCCCCGCTTCCGCCGGGGCCCGCTCCGGCATTCTTCACGCCTGAACGGGAATACTCTCAACGCATGTCCTGGCTCAAGAAACTCATGCCCTCGGGCATCCGCACCGAAACCGGCGCCGCCAAGCGCCGCAGCGTGCCCGAAGGCCTGTGGGAAAAGTGCGACCGATGCGGCGCGGTGCTGTACCGCCCCGAGCTCGAGGAAAACCTCGAGGTCTGCCCGAAGTGCAACTACCACATGGCCATCCGCGCGCGCGTCCGGCTGACCGCGCTGCTGGATGAAGGCAGCACGCGCGAGATCGCGGCCGAACTTGGCCCGACCGACGTGCTCAAGTTCAAGGACCAGAAGCGGTACGCCGACCGCATCAAGGCCGCGCAGAAGTCCACCGGCGAGCGCGATGCGCTGGTCGCGATGGAAGGCACGCTGAAGCAGCGGCCGCTGGTCGCCGCCGCGTTCGACTTCGCCTTCATGGGCGGCTCGATGGGTTCCGTCGTCGGGGAGCGCTTCACCCGCGCGGCCGAACGTGCCGTCGAACTCGGCTGCCCGATGGTCTGCTTCACCGCCACCGGCGGCGCGCGCATGCAGGAAAGCCTGTTCTCGCTGATGCAGATGGCCAAGACGTCGGCGGCGCTCGCACGCATGCGCGCCCGCGGGCTGCCTTTCATCTCGGTGATGACGCACCCGACCACCGGCGGCGTGTCCGCCTCGTTCGCGATGCTGGGCGATCTCAACCTCGCCGAGCCCGAAGCGCTGATTGGCTTCGCCGGCCCGCGCGTGATCGAACAGACCGTGCGCGAAACACTTCCGGAAGGCTTCCAGCGTTCGGAATTCCTGCTGGAACACGGCGCGCTCGACCAGATCTGCGATCGCCGCGAATTGCGCGACCGCCTCGCCACGCTGCTGGCGTTGATGATGAAGCAGCCGCAACCGCCGGCAGAAGAGGCGGCTGCATGAGCCGCCGGTACTTCGGCACCGACGGCATTCGTGGACGCGTGGGCGAGGGGCCGATCTCGGCCGATTTCGTCCTGCGCCTGGGCAATGCCTACGGCCACGCGCTGCCGCGCCGCGACTGGCGCAATCCGGTGGTCATCATCGGCAAGGACACGCGCATTTCGAACTACATGTTCGAGGCGGCGCTGGAAGCCGGCCTGGTCGCGGCCGGCGTCGACGTGCAGCTGATGGGGCCGATGCCAACGCCCGCCGTCGCGCACCTGACGCACTCGATGCGCGCCGACGGCGGCATCGTGATTTCCGCCTCGCACAACCCGCACCACGACAACGGCATCAAGTTCTTCTCCGCCGAAGGCGAGAAACTCGACGACGCCACCGAGCTGGCGATCGAAGCCGCGCTGGAGCATCCGTTCCGCACCGTGCCGTCCGAGCAGCTCGGCAAGGCCGTGCGCACGCGCGACGCGCTGGGACGTTACATCGAGCACTGCAAGAGCTCCGTGCCGAAGGGCTTCGACCTGGGCGGCCTGCGCATCGCGATGGACTGCGCGAACGGCGCAACTTACCAGCTCGGGCCGCTCGTGCTGCGCGAACTCGGCGCGCGCGTGGATGCCATCGGCATCGACCCCAACGGCATCAACATCAACGACGGCGTGGGTTCGACCCACCCGGACACGCTCGTCCAGCACGTGCGCGCGACCGGCGCCGACATCGGCATCGCGTTCGACGGCGACGGCGATCGCGTGTTGTTCGTCGACGGCAACGGCGCGATCTGCGATGGCGACGACCTGCTGTATGTGATGGCGACCGACTGGCAGCAGACCGGTCGCCTGCGCGGCCCCGTCGTCGGCACGCTGATGACCAACTACGCGCTGGAGCGTGCCTTCGCCGAACAGGGCATCGGCTTCATCCGCGCGAAGGTGGGCGACCGCTACGTGCACCAGCAACTGGTCGCCAACGGCGGCGTTCTGGGCGGCGAGACCTCGGGCCACATGCTGTGCCTGGATCGCGCCAACACCGGCGACGGCATCGTCAGCGCGTTGCAGGTGCTGGAAGTGCTCAAGCGTCGCGGCGTGTCGCTGCGCGAGGCGCTGGGCGATTTCCGCAAGGTGCCGCAGAAGACGGTCAACGTGCGCTTCGCCCTGGGCTCGAAGCCGGCCGAAGCCGATTCGGTGAAGGCCGCGCTGGCGGAGGCCGAAAAGGCCGTCGCCGGCCGTGGTCGTGCCTTCCTGCGTCCCTCCGGCACCGAGCCCGTCGTGCGCGTCACGGTGGAAGCCGACGACGCCACGCTCATGCAGGACACGCTCGACAAGCTCGCTGCTGCCGTCACTGCGGCAGCTTGAGGGTTTAAGGCCCTCTCCCGTCACCCGGGAGAGGGCAGGTTCACGCTACCGCTTCTGGAAGCGCGTCAGCATTTCCCACGACTCGCGCACCGCATCGACCGAGACCTCCGCGTCCGGGACCGCGTCGTAGTTGCGATCCACCACGCTGGCCGAGCCGAAGTTGTCGAACAGGTAGATCAGCGCGCCGTCACGGATGCCGCGCTGCGACCAGCTTTCCACCAGCAGCGGCCGCTTGCGCGGCAGTTCGCCGAACAGGTCCATGCCGGTCGAGTAATCCGCGCTGTCGCTTTCGCAGCCGAGCGCGTGGCGCATGACGGTGGGGACGAAATCCTCGTGCGACGTCGCCGCGTCCACGCGACGCGCCGGACGGCCGGGCCAGCGCAGCACGAACGGCGTGCGTAGCTGGTAGTCCGAGAAATTGCCGTTGTGGCCCCAGTAGTTCTTGCGCATGTCGTTGAACTCCTCGCCGTGGTCGCCGGTGATGAGCACGACGGTGTTCTTCGCAAGCCCGCTTTGTTCGAGCGTGTGCAGCAATTCGCCGATCAGCGCGTCGCTGTAATGCACGGCTGCCCGATAGCGATTGAATTCGGGCGTGGGGTCGTGGTCAGGGCCGAGATTAAGGAAGTTCACGTCCTGTGCCATCGGCTGGAACGGCGAGCGGTATCCCGCCGGCAGGTGGTACGGCGCGTGGGGTGAATCCAGGAAGACGAAGCCGAAGAACGGCTGCCCCTTCGGATGGTTGCGGATGTCCGCCTGCATGCGCGAGACCACGAAGCGGTCGCGCTCGGCGCTTTTCGCCTTCGGCGGCCCGATGACGATGCGGTCGCGCACCTTCGAAAACACCGTGCGGTCGAACTCGGGGCTGTAGAGCGGCGCGCTACCGTAGATGTGCATCGCATAGCGGTCGGCGAGCATGCGGTCGATCATCACCGGCCCGCGCTGCTGCGCCAGCATCGCCTGCCAATAGCCGCCGGGCAGCCCGTACATCAGCCCGAACAGGCCGAAGCGCGTCGCGTTGCCCGTGCTGTAGTGGTTCTGGAACCACTGCGCGTCCTGCGCGTAACGCCAGGTGTTGGGCATCACGGCAGGATCGAGCATGTCGTGGCGCAGCGATTCCACCAGGACCACGAGCACGTTGAGCGATGGCGAGGCCGCGCATTGGGGCGCGCTTCGCGGATACCCGAGGCGATCGCCGGCATCGGGCAGCTCATGGGCTTGTGCAGTCTGCACGCCGAAGCGGTGCAGCGCGTTCTTCAGCGTGATCGGCTGCGCCCACGGGATGTAGGTCAGCTGCGACATCACCGCGCGATCGCCGCGCGCGTCCGAGTACGCCGCCATGCCCTGGCTCACCAGGAACAGCGAGACGGCGATCCACCACGCCTTGCGGATGTGGAGCAGGGCCGGGCGGCGGCGCAGCGCCTGCCACCACAGCCGCGCGCCCAGGGCCTGGAGCGCGAGCAGCGTGGCCGCGCCAAGCGCGATCAGCGCCCACATCTTCGCCGAGAAGGCGACCTGATCCTGCAGCGCGCCGCCGAAGATCATGTTCGCCACCATCGCATTGAGGTGGAAGCGATACAGCGCGAAGACCTTCGCGTCGGCGAGCAGCAGGAGCAGCCACCCCGTCTGCATCAGCACGGCCAGCGCGATCATCCAGCGCGGATTGCGGACGACGCGGCCGAGTACGTACGCCGGCAGCGCGACGATCGCGCCGAAGAAGATGAAGTGCCCGGGCAGGGCCAGCAACAGGAACAGCGCCGAATGCCAGGCGCTGCCGGCGTCGGTCAGGGGGATGTTGCTGAGCGTGATGAGGCAGGCCAGGACGGCGTTGCCCAGGATCAGGCCGGTCAGCCAGGCGTTCGCGCGCTGGCGCAGGGGAGGGGCGACGTCTTCCATTCGTCCGGGCGGGGTAGGAGGGGCGGGAAAAAAGCCCGCCATTATCCGGCAATGCCGTCGCGCGGAGCCCATGCGGAAAGACATCCCGCCTGAACGGCCCTCCGGCGTTCCTGCGGTCCCGGCCTGCCGTCTGCGGGCGGTATCATGTGCGGCTCCTCCAGACCCGCAGCAACAGGAATCGACGTGAACCGCATCCCGACCCTCGACATCCGCCGCTTCAGCGAGCCTGCCAGCCCGGCCGATCGCGAGGCCTTCGTGGCCGAACTCGGCGCGGCGTACCGCGAGTGGGGCTTCTGCGGCATCCGTGGCCACGAGATCTCCGACGCGCAGATCGACACCGCCTACGACGTCTTCAAACGCTTCTTTGCGCTGCCGGACGAGGTCAAGCGCAAGTACAACGTACCCGGCAGCGGCGGCGCGCGCGGCTATACGCCTTTCGGCGTGGAGACGGCCAAGGATTCCAAGCACTTCGACCTGAAGGAGTTCTGGCACGTCGGCCGCGAGATCCCGCGCGATTCGAAGTACGCCGACGTGATGCCGCCGAACCTGTGGCCGGAGGAGATCCCGGAATTCCGCGACGTCGCCTATGGCCTGTACACGTCGCTGGACCAGCTGGGTTCGCGCGTGCTGAGCGCGCTGGCGCTGCACATCGGCCTGCCGGAGAGCTACTTCGCCGACAAGACCGACTCGGGCAACTCGATCCTGCGCCCGATCCACTACCCGCCGATCACCACCGACGACGTCCCCAACGTCCGCGCGGGCGCGCATGAAGACATCAACCTCATCACGCTGCTGGTCGGCGCCAGCGCGGAAGGCCTGGAAGTGCTGTCGCGCAAGGGAGAGTGGGTGCCGTTCACGGCGGACGCCGACACCATCGTGGTCAACATCGGCGACATGCTGCAGCGCCTGACCAACCACGTGTATCCGTCGACAACGCATCGCGTGGTCAACCCGAAGGGCGAGAAGGCGCGCCAGCCGCGCTATTCCACGCCGTTCTTCCTGCATCCGAACCCGGATTTCCTGATCGACGTGCTGCCTTCGTGCGTCACGGCCGAAAACCCGAGCCGTTATCCGGAAGCGATCACCGCGCACGGTTACCTGGAAGAGCGCCTGCGCGAGATCAAGCTGAAGTAATCGCAGCGACGATCAATCGGATTCCACGACTCCGGCCGCCTGCAGCGCTTCGCGCCAGGCGGCCAGTTTCTTGGCGAAGGCGACCGACGCGTTCGCCGGGCTCGTCGAAGGCAGGCGGAATGCGAGCAGGCCGAATGCCTCCAGCGGCGGGCCGAAACGACGGTACGCGGCTTCCGCCTTGGCCCCGTTGAACAGCACCGTCCTCAACTTCGCGTGCTGCCTGAAGAACGCCGCGAAGTCGTTCGCCTGCGCCGTCGCATCGACGATCGCCGAGTCCAGGCTGCCTTCGCGCTCGCAACGGTCCAGCACATCCCACAGCGCGATGCCGGCGGATTTCAACCGTGCCAGTCGCTGCGCGTAGGGCAGCGCGGGATCGGCCCCGACGAGTTCGCCCATGATCGGCCAGAAGGCGTTGCGCGGGTGCGCGTAATAGCGCTCGGCCTGCAGCGACGCGACGCCCGGCATGCTGCCCAGCACGAGCACGCGCGCATCGCGCGTGGCGACGGGCGGAAAACCCTGCAGCAATGACGAATCCGCGCGCGATGGCGTGTCCATGGGAGGGATTCTCGCCGACGTGGAGTAAACTTGCCGCCGCTCGCGGCCGGTCGTGCCGCCGCGCAATCCCGAGAGACGCTGAGGAGTGGTCATGCGCCGCAAGATCGTTGCCGGAAACTGGAAGCTGCATGGCGATCGCGATTTCGCGCTGGCGCTGCTGGACGCGCTCGTCGCGATGCAGGCGCCTCAGGGCGTCGAACGCCTGATCCTGCCCCCGCTGCCGTATCTGGCCGGCCTGGTCGTGCGTTACGGCGAGAAGGGCCTGACCTTCGGCGCGCAGGACGTCAGCGAGAACCAGAAGGGCGCCTACACCGGCGAAGTGTCCGCGACGATGCTCAAGGACGTCGGCGCGCGCTACGGCCTGGTCGGGCATTCGGAGCGTCGCCAGTTCCATGGCGAGACCAACGAGCTGGTCGCCCGCAAGTTCCTCGCCTGCAAGGCCGCCGGCCTGACGCCGATCCTCTGCGTCGGCGAAAGCCTGGCAGAGCGGGAGGACGACAAGACGCAGTGGCGCATCGAGAAGCAGCTGGCCCCGCTGTTCGAGCTGGGCGGCGAGGGCGTGTTCGAAGGCGCGATCGTCGCGTACGAGCCCGTCTGGGCCATCGGCACGGGCCGGACCGCGAGCCCGGAGCAGGCCCAGGAGGTCCATGCATTCATCCGTAGCGAAATCGCTGCGCGCGATGCTAGAATCGCTGGCTCGCTACCGATCCTGTACGGCGGAAGCGTAAAGGCCGACAATGCCGCCGCGCTGTTTGCGCAGCCGGACGTCGATGGCGGCCTGGTCGGAGGCGCCTCGCTGGTCGCCGAAGACTTCCACGCCATCGCTGTCGCGGCGGCACCCTGACGTACTCGAAACCACTTTCGTAGAATCCCACGATGCTGTTGCTGCTCAACGTCGTCTATGTGCTGATCGCGATCGCGATGGTTGCGCTGATCCTGATGCAGCGCGGCGCAGGCGCCCAGGCCGGTTCCGGCTTCGGTGGCGGCGCGTCGGCCACCGTCTTCGGTGCGCGCGGTTCGGCGAACTTCCTGTCCAAGGCCACGAAGTGGCTCGCCATCGCGTTCTTCGCGATCAGCCTCTTCATGGCCTGGCAGGCCACCCGCAAGGCCACGGGCGACACCGGCGCCGCGCCGAGCGGTGTCATGGCCGAAGTCCCGGCGGTTCCGAGCGCACCGGCGCCGGCCACCGGCAACGCCGCGGTTCCGGCTGCGCCTTCGGCCGCTCCGGCCTCGGCCAGCGCCGCTCCGGCCAGCACGGTTCCGCAGGCGCCGGCGGCGCAGGAAGCGGTCCCGGCGGCTCCGGCACCTGCGCAGCAGGCGCCCGCGACGCAATCGCCGGAACCGGCAAAGCCGCAACCCCCTGCGGGCGGCTGAGTTAACGCGGTAAACTTTGTTTTCATCGGCCCGGCACGGATTGCCGGGTACGGTCAGCGATGACCGGAGCGATCAACGCCCACAGGGCACCGATCGCGTCAGGAAGACGACATGCCAGCGATGGCGTGGGTTTGATTGCCCAGGTGGCGGAATTGGTAGACGCACTACCTTGAGGTGGTAGCGACGTAAGTCGTGGGGGTTCGAGTCCCCCCTTGGGCACCACACCGAACAACCCTGCTGTCAGTGAATTGCAGCAAACGCACCACAAGCACCACCGACCGAGGTGCGGCACGCACGGCGGGCCGAGTCTCGCGCGGGGATCACCCAGGCGGCTGCCGCCGAGCCAGGTCGCGGTAACGCGATCGAGCTAAACGAAGCGAGAGAACACCGAGTGCTGGCCGAATACCTGCCGACCCTGCTGTTCCTGATCGTCGCCGGAGGTATCGGCGTCGCCCTGCTGGTGGTGGGCAAGGTGCTCGGCCCCCAGCGTCCGTCCATCGAGAAGCTCTCGCCTTACGAGTGCGGCTTCGAGGCGTTCGAGGACGCGCGCATGCAGTTCGACGTGCGCTACTACCTCATCGCGATCCAGTTCATCATCTTCGATCTGGAAATCATCTTCATCGTGCCCTGGGCCACCGTGTTCCGAGAACTCGGCGTGGTCGGCCTCGTGGAAATGGGCATCTTCGCCGGCATGCTGCTGCTCGGCTTTATCTACGTCTGGAAGAAGGGAGCACTCGAATGGGAGTGATCCAGAGCGTCTCTGACCTCATGCACAACCCGCTGCCCGAAGGGCGGCTGGACGACATCTTGCGCCCCGAGGGCGACAACCCACTGCTGCAGAACGGCTTCGTCACCACGAGCATGGACGCGCTGTGGAACTGGGCGCGCACCGGCTCGATGTGGCCGATGACGTTCGGCCTGGCCTGCTGCGCGGTCGAGATGATGCACGCCGGCGCCGCGCGCCTGGACCTGGACCGCTACGGCGTGGTGTTCCGCCCCTCGCCGCGCCAGTCCGACGTCATGATCGTGGCCGGTACGCTGGTCAACAAGATGGCCCCGGCGCTGCGCAAGGTCTACGACCAGATGCCGGATCCCAAGTGGGTCATCTCGATGGGCAGCTGCGCCAACGGCGGCGGCTACTACCACTACTCGTACTCGGTGGTGCGTGGTTGCGATCGCGTTGTCCCGGTGGACGTCTACGTCCCGGGCTGCCCGCCGACGGCCGAAGCGCTGGTGTACGGCATCCTGCAGCTGCAGAAGAAGATTCGCCGCGGCACCAACTTCGGCGAAAACATGCAGGGCGTGCGCTGACATGGCCCAGCCCTACGATTTCATGGATGCCCAGGCGCTCTCCGGGCGCCTGACCGCGCGCTTCCCGGAAGCGATGGTCGTCATCGCACCGGGCCGCAATGAAGTGACGATCGACGTCGCCGCCCCGCAGTGGCTCGCCACCGCAGTCGCGCTGCGCGACGAGTTCGGCTTCGAGCTGTGCGTCGACGTCAGCGGCGTCGATTACCTCAGCTACGGCAGCGACGAGTGGGACACCGACGTGTCCTCCGAAGGCTTCTCGCGCGGCGTCGAAGGCAAGAGCGCCGGCCGTTTCGTGTGGGGCGAGCAGCCCAACGGCGCAGCTGCCGCGCCGGAGCGCCGCTTCGCTGCGGTCGCGCACCTGCTGTCGTGCCAGCACAACGAGCGCGTCCGCCTGCGCACGTTCGCCGACAACGACGACCTGCCGGTGGTGGATTCGCTGACCTCCGTGTGGCCGGGCGTGAACTGGTTCGAGCGCGAGGCGTTCGACCTGTACGGAATCGTGTTCGAAGGCCACCCGGACCTGCGCCGCATCCTGACCGACTACGGTTTCGTCGGCCATCCGTTCCGCAAGGACTTCCCGCTGATCGGCAACGTCGAAGTGCGCTACGACGCCGACAAGAAGCGCGTGGTGTACGAGCCGGTGTCGATCGAGCCGCGCGTGCTCGTCCCGCGCGTGATCCGCGACGACGCCCGTTACGAGACCGCGCAGGGCGAGGCTGCACAGCGCGGCGAGGTGAAGAAGTGAGCGCCCAGCTTTCCAACGGAACCGTGAGCAATACGTCCGGCCTCGGCAGCGGTGCCGAGATCCGCAACTACACGCTGAACTTCGGTCCGCAGCATCCGGCCGCGCACGGCGTGCTGCGCCTGATCCTGGAGATGGACGGCGAAGTCGTGCATCGCGCCGACCCGCACGTCGGCCTGCTGCATCGCGCGACGGAAAAGCTCGCCGAATCCAAGCCGTTCAACCAGTCGATCGGCTACATGGATCGCCTGGATTACGTGTCGATGATGTGCAACGAGCACGCCTACGTGCGCGCGATCGAGACCCTGCTGGGCATCGAGGCGCCGGAGCGTGCGCAGTACATCCGCACGATGTTCGACGAGATCACCCGCATCCTGAACCACCTGATGTGGGTCGGTTCCAACGCGCTCGACCTGGGCGCGATGGCCGTGTTCCTGTACGCCTTCCGCGAACGCGAAGAGCTGATGGACTGCTACGAGGCGGTCTCCGGCGCGCGCATGCACGCGACGTACTACCGCCCCGGCGGCGTCTACCGCGACCTGCCGGAGCGGATGCCGAAGTACAAGGAGTCGCCGTGGCGCAAGGGCGCCAAGCTCAAGCGCTTCAACGAATGGCGCGAAGGCTCGCTGCTGGATTACCTGGAAGCGTTCACCGACGACTTCCCCAAGCGTGTCGACGAGTACGAGACGCTGCTCACCGACAACCGCATCTGGAAGCAGCGCACCGTCGGCATCGGCGTCGTGTCGCCCGACCAGGCGCTGGCCTGGGGCATGACCGGCGCAATGCTGCGCGGCTCGGGCATCGCCTGGGACCTGCGCAAGAAGCAGCCGTACGCCAAGTACGCGGAGATGGACTTCGACATCCCGGTTGGCGTCAACGGCGACTGCTATGACCGTTACCTGGTGCGCGTCGAGGAGATGCGCCAGTCGAACCGGATCATCAAACAGTGCGTGAAGTGGCTGAAGGCCAACCCGGGCCCGGTCATCGTCGACAACTTCAAGGTCGCTCCGCCCAAGCGCGAGGACATGAAGGACGACATGGAAGCCCTGATCCACCACTTCAAGCTGTTCTCCGAAGGCTACTGCGTGCCGGCCGGCGAGACCTACGCGGCGGTCGAAGCGCCCAAGGGCGAGTTCGCCTGCTACCTGGTCTCCGACGGCGCCAACAAGCCCTTCCGCGTGAAGCTTCGCGCGCCGGGCTTCGCGCACCTGTCGTCGATGGACGCCATCGTTCGCGGCCACATGCTGGCCGACGTCGTGGCGATGATCGGCACCTACGATCTCGTGTTCGGCGAGGTCGACCGCTAAGCGCGGCGGCCCGTTTAGGAATCTGGACAAATGAAGGCGACCGGAAATTTCGAAGCCTGTCAGCACGTCGACCCGATGGTCGCGTTGTCTGACAAGACGCGTGCGCACATCGACCACTGGCTGGCGAAGTTCCCGCCGGACCGCAAGCGCTCGGCCGTGCTGCAGGGCCTGCATGCCGCGCAGGAGCAGAACGACGGCTGGCTGAGCGACGAGCTCATCGCCGCCGTGGCCAAGTACCTCGACCTGCCGCCGGTGTGGGCGTACGAAGTGGCCAGCTTCTACTCGATGTTCGAGACCGAGCAGGTTGGCCGCAACAACGTCGCCTTCTGCACGAACATCAGCTGCTGGCTCAATGGCGCCGAAGACCTCGTGCGTCATGCCGAGAAGAAGCTTGGCTGCAAGCTGGGCGAATCCACTTCCGACGGCCGCGTCTACCTCAAGCGCGAGGAAGAGTGCCTGGCCGCGTGCTGCGGCGCCCCGGTGGTGGTCATCAACGGTCATTACCACGAGAAGCTCGACGCCGCGAAGGTGGACGAGCTGCTCGACGGACTGAAGTGAGGCCCGGCTGAGATGGCGCACGATCATCACGATTATTCCCAGGGCTACGGTCCGGTCGGTCCGGCTCCGCAGGAGCACAGCGTCGTCTACACGACGCTGCACTACGACACACCCTGGTCGTACGAGAACTACCTCAAGACCGGCGGTTACGCCGCGCTGCGCAAGATCCTGACCGAGAAGATGGATCCGGCTGCCATCGTCGACCTGGTAAAGGCCTCGGGCCTGCGCGGTCGCGGCGGCGCGGGCTTTCCGACGGGGCTGAAGTGGTCCTTCATGCCCAAGGGCAGCGGCACGCAGAAGTACATCCTGTGCAACTCGGACGAATCCGAGCCCGGCACGGCGAAGGATCGCGACATCCTGCGCTACAACCCGCATTCGGTCGTCGAAGGCATGGCGATCGCCTGCTATGCCACCGGTTCGACGGTGGCCTACAACTACCTGCGCGGCGAGTTCCACCACGAGCCGTTCGAGCACTTCGAGCAGGCGCTGAAGGAAGCGTACGAACACGGCTGGCTGGGCAAGAACGTGCTCGGCAGCGGCGTGGACATCGAGATCTACGGTGCGCTGGGCGCCGGCGCGTACATCTGCGGCGAAGAAACCGCGCTGATGGAATCGCTGGAAGGCAAGAAGGGCCAGCCGCGCTACAAGCCGCCGTTCCCGGCGAACTTCGGCCTCTTCGGCAAGCCGACGACGATCAACAACACCGAGACCTACGCCTCGGTGCCGGCGATCATCCGCAACGGCGCGGAGTGGTTCCTCAACCTGGGCAAGCCGAACAACGGCGGTCCGAAGATCTTCTCGGTCTCCGGTCACGTCGCGAAGCCGGGCAACTACGAGATCCGCCTGGGCACGCCGTTTTCCGAGCTGCTGCAGCTCGCCGGCGGCATGCGCAACGGCAAGAAGATCAAGGCCGTGATTCCGGGTGGTTCGTCGATGCCGGTGCTGCCGGGCGAGACGATGATGTCGCTCACGATGGACTACGACGCCATCCAGAAGGCCGGTTCGGGCCTGGGTTCGGGCGCGGTCATCGTGATGGACGAGGACACCTGCATGGTGCGCGCCTGCCAGCGCATCGCGCGTTTCTACTTCAAGGAAAGCTGCGGCCAGTGCACGCCGTGCCGCGAAGGCACCGGCTGGATGTACCGCATGCTGACCCGCATCGTCGATAAGCAGGCGACGCTGGAAGACCTGCAGATGCTGCGCGCCGCCGCCGGCCAGATCGAAGGCCACACCATCTGCGCGTTCGGCGAAGCCGCCGCGTGGCCGGTGCAGGGCTTCCTGCGTCACTACTGGGATGAATTCGAGTACGCGATCGTGAACAAGCGTTTCCTGGTCGACGACCAGCGCGCCGGCACGGTGGTGGAGAAGGTCGCCGCATGAGCGCACAGCCCGTAAATCCGAACCTGCCGCCGGACCACGTCACCGTCTTCATCGACGGCGTCGAGATGGCCGCGCCGAAGGGTTCCATGATCATCCATGCCGCCGACAAGGCCGGCATTCCGATCCCGCGTTTCTGCTACCACGACAAGCTGGCCGTCGCGGCGAACTGCCGCATGTGCCTGGTCGAGGTGGAAAAGATGCCCAAGCCGGCGCCGGCCTGCGCCACGCCGGTCATGGACGGGATGAAGGTCGCCACGCGTAGCGACAAGGCGCTCAAGTCGCAGCGCAACGTGATGGAGTTCCTGCTGATCAACCATCCGCTCGACTGCCCGATCTGCGACCAGGGTGGCGAGTGCGAGCTGCAGGACCTGTCGCTGGGTTACGGTCGTTCGGTCAGCCGTTTCGCCGAGCGCAAGCGCGTGGTGCCGGACGAGGACATCGGTCCGCTGGTCGCCACCGAGATGACCCGCTGCATCCAGTGCACGCGCTGCGTGCGCTTCACCGCGGAGATCGCCGGCACGTACGAACTCGGCGGCATGTACCGCGGCGAGAACCTGCAGATCGGCACCTACGACGGCAAACCGCTGACAACCGAACTGTCGGGCAACGTCATCGACGTGTGCCCGGTCGGCGCGCTGACCAACAAGGTGTTCCAGTTCAAGGCGCGCCCGTGGGAACTCATCGCGCGCGAATCGCTGGGCTACCACGATGCGCTGGGCAGCAACCTGTTCCTGCACGTGCGTCGCGGCGAAGTGCTGCGCACCGTGCCGCGCGACAACGAAGCGGTCAACGAATGCTGGCTGTCGGACCGCGACCGTTATTCGCACCAGGGCCTGTACGCGGAAGACCGCGCGACCGTGCCGATGGTGAAGGAGAACGGCGAATGGCGTGAAGCCTCGTGGGAAGAAGCGCTGGCCAAGGCCGCGAAGATCCTGCGCGACAACGGCGCCGATCGCCTCGGCATCCTCGCCGGCCCCGCGACGTCGAACGAGGAGGGCGCGCTGCTGGCCCGACTCGCCGAAGCGCTGGGCACGGGCAACCTCGACCACCGCATCGGCCAGCACGACCTGAGCGACGCCGCGCATGCGACGACGTTCGCCGCACCGGTGGCCGACATCAACCACGCCGACGTCATCGTCATCGTGGGCTCCAACCTGCGCCATGAACTGCCGCTCGTGAACCAGCGCGTGCGCAAGGCTTGGACCCGCGGCGCGAAGGTGTACGTGGTCAATCCGGTCGATTTCGACTTCACCTACGACGTCGCGCAGAAGGCGATCGTCGCACCGTCGCAGATCGCTGCGACGCTGGGCGACGACGGCCTGGTCGACATCGCGAAGAACGCGACGCGTGCGGTCGTGATCGTAGGTGCGCTGGCCGAGAACGGCCCGTACGCCGCGCAGATCCGCAAGGCCGCGGCCGATTTCGCCGCCGCCACTGGCGCCTCGCTCGACCGCATCCCGCAGGGCGCGAACGCCGTAGGCCTGTCCGACTACGGCGTGCTTCCGACCGCGCGCGACGCGCAGTCGATGCTGGCCGATGCGCGCTCGGCGTACGTGCTGTACGGCATCGAGCCGGGCATGGACTTCGCCGACACCGCGACCGCGCTGAAGGCGCTCAACGCGGCGCAGGTCGTGGCGTTCAGCACCTTCGCGTGCCGTTCGACGCGCGCGGTCGCCGACGTGATCCTGCCGATCGGCCTGCTGCCGGAAATCGACGCGACGCTGACCAACCTCGACGGCCGCCAGCAGGCGACCGTCGCCGGCGGCAAGCTGCCGGGCCAGGCGCGTGCCGGCTGGCGCGTGCTTCGCGCCCTCGGCGGCGAGCTGCAGGCGAAGGGCTTCGACTTCATCGACCTGGCTGGCCTGCGTGCCGGCATGCAGATGCGCGAAGTCAACGTCGCTGCTGGCAAGGCGCCGAACGTCTCGGGCGACGGCCTGGAAGTGGCTGCGAGCATGGCGATCTACCGCAGCGACGCGGTCGTGCGCCGCGCGCCAGCGCTGCAGTCGCATCCGCTCAACGTCGAGCCGAAGGCGGTGATCAATCCGAAGGACGCCGCCGCGCTCGGTTTCGCCGATGGCGTGGTCGGCAAGTTCAACACCGCCGCGGGCACCGCGACGCTGCCGGTTTCGGTCAGCGACAAGGTCGCGCCGGGCACCGTGTGGGTGGAATCCGGCCACGGCGCCACCGCACCGATGTCGGGCCGCGTGCAGGCGGGGAGGGCATAAGCAATGTTTGATCCGTTCCGCGACTGGCTGCTGTCGCTCGGCAACATCGGCGCGATCCTCTGGATCGTGCTGAAGGTCCTCGCCATCGCCATGCCGGTGATCATCACCGTGGCGTTCTACGTGGTATGGGAGCGCAAGCTCATCGGCTGGATGCACGTCCGCCACGGGCCGATGTACGTCGGCATGGGCATCCTCCAGGCGTTCGCCGACGTCTTCAAGCTGCTCTTCAAGGAAGTCATCCAGCCCACGCGGGCGGAGAATTTCCTGTTCAAGCTCGCGCCGCTGCTCGCGCTCGCGCCGGCGTTCGCCGCCTGGGCGGTGGTGCCGTTCGACTACCAGGTCGTGCTGTCGAACGCGAACGCCGGCCTGCTGTACCTGCTCGCGATGACCTCGCTGGGCGTGTACGGCATAATCCTCGCCGGCTGGGCCTCGAACTCGAAGTACGCGTTCCTCGGCGCCATGCGCGCCGCGGCGCAGGTGGTGTCGTACGAAATCGCGATGGGCTTCGCGATGGTCGGCGTGATGGTCGGCGCCGGCAGCCTCAACCTCACCGACATCGTGATGGCGCAGTCGGGCAACTCCGGGTTCCTGGAGTGGTTCTGGGTGCCGATGCTGCCGCTGTTCGTCGTCTACTTCATCTCCGGCGTGGCCGAAACCAACCGCGCGCCGTTCGACGTGGTGGAAGGCGAGTCGGAAATCGTGGCCGGCCACATGGTCGAGTATTCGGGTTCGGCGTTCGCGCTGTTCTTCCTGGCCGAATACGCGAACATGATCCTGATCAGCTTCCTGACCTCGATCTTCTTCGTCGGCGGCTGGCTGAGCCCGTTCCACGGCTGGGGCATCCCGCTGCTGTCGGTCGACGGCTGGTGGTGGCTGCTTGCCAAGGTGTTCTTCTTCGCCAGCTGCTTCATCTGGTTCCGCGCGTCGTTCCCGCGCTATCGCTACGACCAGATCATGCGACTGGGCTGGAAGGTGTTCATTCCGATCACCATCGCCTGGATCTGCGTGGTCGCGGTCATGGCGTACTTCAAAATCTTCGAGCCCGGGGTGTAAGGGGCAGGCATGAATCGCATCGTTTCCTACTTCAAGAGCCTGCTGCTCATCGAGCTTTCGCAGGGACTCGCCCTCACGGCGAAGTACCTGTTCAAGCCGAAGTACACGCTGATGTACCCGATGGAAAAGACGCCGCAGTCGCCGCGCTTCCGCGGCGTGCATGCGCTGCGTCGCTATCCCAACGGCGAAGAGCGCTGCATCGCGTGCAAGCTGTGCGAGGCCGTGTGCCCGGCGCTGGCGATCACCATCGATTCGACCAAGCGCGAGGACGGCACCCGCCGCACCACGCGCTACGACATCGACCTGTTCAAGTGCATCTTCTGCGGCTTCTGCGAGGAGTCCTGCCCGGTCGATTCGATCGTGGAGACGCACGTGCACGAGTACCACTTCGACCGGCGCGGCCAGAACATCGTGACCAAGCCGCAGCTGCTGGCCATCGGCGACCGCCTCGAGGCGGAAATCGCCGAGCGTCGCGCGGCCGATGCGCCTTTCCGCTGAGGGCCTGACGAACATGGATCTCGCCCAGATTGCCTTTCTCGTCTTCGCCGCCGTCGCCACGATGGCTGCGGTCGGCGTCATCAGCGTCAAGAACCCGGTGCACGCGGTCCTGCTGCTGGTGCTGACGTTCTTCTCCGTCGCCTGCACCTGGATCATCGCTGGTGCCGAGTTCCTCGGCGTCGCGCTCATCCTGGTCTACGTCGGCGCGGTGATGGTGCTGCTGCTGTTCGTGGTGATGATGCTCGACATCGACGTCGCGCCGCTGCGCGAAGGCTACGTGCGCTACCTGCCGCTCGGTCTGGTCGTCGCCGTGATCATGCTGGTGGAAATGCTGACGCTGATCGGCGTCAAGGCCAGTGTCGCGACCGGATTCCCGGCCGATCCGTCCGCCGCGGGCAACACGCAGTGGCTGGCGCGTGCGCTGTTCACGCAGTTCCTGCTGCCGTTCGAAGTCGCTGCGGTCATCCTGACCGTCGCGGTGATCGCAGCAGTGACGCTGACGCTGCGCCGTCGTGTCGGTGCGCGCCACCAGAGTCCATCGGCTCAGGCGCGCGTGCGCGCCGCAGACCGCGTCCGCGTCGTGAAGATGGACGCCGTCAAGCCGGTCGTCCCGGCGGAAACCCCGGCAGAGGAGGGCAAGCCGTGAGCGAATTCTTCGGCGCCGGGCTGGCGCTCGGCCATTACCTCGCGCTTGGCGCGGTGCTGTTCTGCATCAGCGTTGCGGGCATCTTCCTCAACCGCAAGAACGTGATCATGTTGCTGATGTCGCTGGAGCTGATGCTCCTGTCGGTGAACATCAATTTCGTCGCGTTCTCGCGCCAGCTGAGCGATCCGGCAGGCCAGGTGTTCGTGTTCTTCATCCTGACCGTGGCCGCGGCGGAAGCCGCCATCGGCCTGGCGATCCTGGTGACGCTGTTCCGCAACCGCCGCACGATCAACGTGGCCGAAATCGATTCGATGAAGGGGTGAGGCAGGCCGCTTGCGCGACGCTGTCGCGCGGCCTGCCGAACGCCCGGCCATGGATGGTCGGGCAGGGCGACCCGAAGCCTGCAGCGTTCCGCGAGGGACGGCAGTGCAGACGAACAAAGAAGAAATGGTGCAGTACGACGACGCAATGGAAATGAGCCGTGATATCTAAAAACCTTCTACTGCTGATCGTCCTCGCGCCACTTTTCGGCGCGATCGTCGCCGGCCTGTTCCGCCGCCAAGTGGGCCGCGCCGGAGCGCACTGGGTGACCATCCTCGGCGTGGCGGTCAGCTGCGCGCTGTCGATGTACACGCTGTGGCAGCTGCTGCAGGGCGCCTCGCCGTTCAACGAGAACGTCTATACCTGGTTCCAGGTCGGCGGCATCGAAGCGCACGTCGGCTTCATGGTCGACAAGCTCACCGCGATGATGATGGTGGTCGTCACCTTCGTCTCGCTGCTGGTGCACATCTACACCATCGGCTACATGGCCGAGGACGACGGCTACCAGCGTTTCTTCAGCTACATCTCGCTGTTCACCTTCTCGATGTTGATGCTCGTGATGAGCAACAACTTCCTGCAGCTGTTCTTCGGCTGGGAAGCAGTGGGCCTGGTGTCGTACCTGCTGATCGGCTTCTGGTTCAAGCGCCCGACCGCGGTGTTCGCCAACCTCAAGGCGTTCCTGGTCAACCGCGTGGGCGACTTCGGTTTCCTGCTCGGCATCGCCGGCGTGCTGTACACCTTCAACACGCTGGACTACGGCACGGTGTTCGCGCGTGCCGGCGAGCCTGCACTGGCCGCCGCACAGATGCAGAACGCGTGGCCCGCGCTGGCCGAGGCCGGCAGCTGGCTGGCGCCGGTCGGCGGCTGGTCGCTGATGACCTTCATCTGCATCTGCCTGTTCATCGGTGCGATGGGCAAGTCGGCGCAGGTGCCGCTGCACGTGTGGCTGCCGGACTCGATGGAAGGCCCGACGCCGATCTCCGCGCTGATCCACGCCGCGACGATGGTCACCGCCGGCATCTTCATGGTCGCGCGCATGTCGCCGCTGTTCGAGCTGTCGCAAACCGCGCTGTACTTCGTGCTCTTCATCGGCGCCACCACCGCGTTCTGGACGGGCCTGATCGGCATCGTGCAGAACGACATCAAGCGCGTGGTCGCGTACTCGACGCTGTCGCAGCTTGGCTACATGACCGTCGCGCTGGGCGTGTCGGCGTACAGCGCCGGCGTGTACCACCTGATGACGCACGCCTTCTTCAAGGCGCTGCTGTTCCTGGGCGCCGGCTCGGTCATCATCGGCATGCACCACGAGCAGGACATGCGTCGCATGGGCGGCCTGAAGAAGTACATGCCCATCACGTACTGGACGATGCTCATCGGCACGCTGGCGCTGATCGGCACGCCGTTCTTCAGCGGCTTCTACTCGAAGGACACCATCATCGAGGCCGCCGCCGAGCACGCGCATGAAGCGCACAACTGGATTGCGACGTACGCGTACTGGGCGGTGCTGCTGGGTGCGTTCGTCACCTCGTTCTACAGCTTCCGCCTGCTGTACCTGACCTTCCACGGCAAGGAACGCTTCCACGATCCGGTGCCCGACCACTATGTCGCGCCGGAAGCGGATTCGACCGAGCACGAGTCGCAGCTCGCCGAGCAGCACGGCCACGACGCGCACCACGCGCCGGTCGCGCACGCCACGCACGAGGCGCACGCGAAGCACGGTGACAGCCATGGCCATGACGACCACCACGCGCACACGCCGCACGAGTCGCCGTGGGTGGTCACCCTGCCGTTGATCCTGCTGGCGATACCGTCGGTGCTGATCGGCTTCTTCACCGTCGGCCCGATGCTGTTCGGCACGGACGTCTTCGGCCATCACAAGCAGCTGCCGTTCTTCCTCGGCGCCATCGACGTGGGCGCCGCGCGCGATACCGTCGCCAAGGTGGGCGAGGAGGTCTGGCACGGTCCGGTCGCCTATGCGCTGCACGGCTTCAAGGCGCCTGCGTTCTGGCTGACCCTGGCCGGCTTCGTGCTCGCGACCATCATGTACTGGTGGAAGCCGGAACTGCCTGCCAAGGCGCGCCGCATCTTCGCCTGGCCGGTGCGCGTGCTCGAGGAGAAGTACGGCTTCGACAAGCTCTGGATCGGCGGCTTCGCCGGCGGCGGCCTGGGTCTGGGCAAGGCGTCGCGCGCCATCGACTCGCACGTCATCGACGGTGCGGTGGTCAACGGCAGCGCCCGCGTCGTCGACCTCGTCGCCAACCTGACCCGCCGCATCCAGTCGGGTTATCTCTACCACTATGCGTTCGCGATGATCATCGGCCTGATTGTTCTGCTGGCCGCACTGATCCGCTACTGGCACTAACTAGGACAAGGACCCGACGTGAACCCCGAGCCCTTGCAGAGCACTTCCTTCCTGCTCAGCCTCCTGATCTGGCTGCCGATCATCGGCGGCCTGGCCACGATGGCCTTCGGCAACGAGCGCGCCGGTGCGGCGCGCTGGTTCGCCACCGGCATCGCGTTCCTCGCGCTGCTGGCGAGCATTCCGCTGCTCACCGGTTTCGACATGACGACGCCGGCGATGCAGTTCGTCGAGAACCGTAATTGGATCCCGGCCTACGACATCCGCTACCACCTTGGCGTCGACGGCATTTCCGTCGCGCTGATCGCCCTGACCACGCTGACCACGCTGCTGGCGATGATTGGCGCGTGGACTTCGATCGACAAGCGCGTGGCGCAGTACTACGCCGCGTTCCTGATCCTCGAAGGCCTGATGGTCGGCGTGTTCGCCGCGCTCGACGCGATGCTGTTCTACGTGTTCTTCGAAGGCATGCTCATCCCGATGTTCATCATCATCGGCGTGTGGGGCGGCCCGCGTCGCGTGTATGCGTCGATCAAGTTCTTCCTGTACACGTTCCTCGGCTCGCTGTTCATGCTGCTGGGCCTGATCTACCTGTACCTGAAGGGCGGCAGCTGGCAGCTGGCCGACATGTACGCGCTGCCGCTGACGGCGACCGAGCAGATGTGGCTGTTCTTCGGATTCCTCATCGCCTTCGCGGTGAAGGTGCCGATGTTCCCGGTGCACACCTGGTTGCCGGATGCGCACGTGGAAGCGCCGACCGCTGGTTCGGTGATCCTGGCCGCGATCATGCTGAAGATCGGTGGCTACGGCTTCATCCGCTTCGTGCTGCCGATCGTCCCGGACGCCGGCGCCGAGTGGGCGTGGCTGGTGATCGCGCTGAGCCTGATCGCCGTTGTCTACGTCGGCCTGGTCGCCCTGGCGCAGGACGACATGAAGAAGCTGATCGCGTACTCGTCCGTCTCGCACATGGGCTTCGTCACGCTCGGCACGTTCATCGCCTTCGCGCTGGTGCGCGAGGCCGGCAACACCGACGGTGCGCGCCTGGGCCTGCAGGGCGCGATGGTGCAGATGATCAGCCACGGCTTCGTCTCGGGCGCGATGTTCTCCTGCGTCGGCGTGCTGTACGACCGCATGCACACCCGCATGATCAAGGATTACGGCGGCGTCGCGAACGTGATGCCGTGGTTCGCCGCGTTCGTCGTGCTGTTCGCGATGGCCAACTCGGGCCTGCCGGGCACTTCGGGGTTCGTCGGCGAGTTCATGGTGATCCTGGCCAGCTTCCAGCAGCATCCGCTGATCGGCTTCGTCGCGGCCACCACGCTGATCATCGGCGCGGCCTACACGCTGTGGCTGGTCAAGCGCACGATGTGGGGCGAAGTGGGCAACGCGCATGTCGCCGAGCTCGAGGACATCAATGCACGCGAAGCCTTCGTGCTGGGTGTGTTCGCCGCCGGCGTGCTGATCCTGGGCCTGTGGCCCAAGCCCCTGACCGACCTGATGGAACCCGCCATCGCGAACCTGGCGACCCAGATCGCCGCGTCGAAGCTCTGAGGTTGTAGCGAATGAACATGCCTGTCCGCTCCGCCGCCGACCTGCTGCCGCTCCTGCCGGAGCTGGTGGTGATCCTCGGCGCGTTCGCTCTGCTGATGCTCGACCTGTTCGTCGACGAGCGCCGCCGCGTCGTCAGCCACCTGTTCGCCATCGCGGTCCTGGCCGTGGCCACCTTCATGGTCGCCACTGGCGTGGGCGGCCACGGCACGGTGCTCAACGGCATGTTCGTGCGCGATACCGCGGCCGACGTGATGAAGGTGACCATCGGCGTCGTCGGCATCCTGTCGATGATCTACACCTGGCCGTACCTGCGCGCCCGCGACCTGTACAAGGGCGAGGTGTCGGTGCTGATGCTGTTCGCCATCGCCGGCATGATGCTGCTGGTGTCGTCCGGCAGCCTGGTGATGGTGTACCTGGGCCTCGAAATGCTGGCCCTGTGCTCCTACGCGCTGGTCGCGGTGGATCGCGACAGCCCGCTCGCATCGGAGGCGGCGATCAAGTACTTCGTGCTCGGCGCGCTGGCGTCCGGCCTGCTGTTGTACGGCCTGTCGCTGGTGTACGGCGCCACCGGTTCGCTGCAGCTGGACCAGATCGCGACCGCCACGCAGCAGCGCATCGCCGAAGGCAACACGCTGATGCTGATCACCGCGGTGGTGTTCATCGTCGCCGGCATCGCGTTCAAGTTCGGCGCCGCGCCGTTCCACATGTGGCTGCCGGACGTGTACCACGGTGCGCCGACGCCGATCACGCTGTTCATCGGCTCCGCGCCGAAGCTGGCCGCGTTCGGCATGACGTACCGCCTGCTCGAGATCGGCGCGCCGGCGTTCGAGGAACAGTGGCGCCTGATGCTCGCGATCCTCGCGGTGCTGTCGCTGGCCATCGGCAACCTCAGCGCGATGGTGCAGACCAACTTCAAGCGACTGCTCGCCTATTCGACGATCTCGCACGTGGGCTTCCTCTTCATCGGCCTGGCCGGCGGCGGGCGCGAAGGCTTCGCGGCGGCGCTGTTCTATGCGATCAGCTACGCGATCATGTCGGCCGCGGCCTTCGGCGCGATCGTCGTGCTGTCGCGTCGCGGCTTCGAAGCGGACCGCATCGAGGACTACAAGGGCCTCAACGCGCGCAACCCGTGGATGGCCGGCCTGGTGCTGTGCGTGATGGCCTCGCTGGCGGGCGTGCCGCCGTTCCTGGGCTTCTGGTCGAAGCTGGCCGTGCTGCGCGCCGCGCTGCAGGGCGACATGCTGTGGCTGACGCTGGTCGGCGTCGTGTTCGCCGTGGTCGGCGCGTTCTACTACCTGCGCGTGATCAAGGCGATGTACTTCGACGAGCCGGAAGGGCAGGGCATCGAAGCCACCGACAATCGCCCCCTGCGCATCACCTTCGGCGTGAACGCACTGGCGCTGCTCGCGCTGGGCCTCGCGTGGAATCCGATCATGGCGTGGTGCCAGCGGGCGTTCGCGGGATAGTTTTTTCGCGCAAATCCGATTTGATTCATGAATCGGGGTTGCGCATGTTTTAGTCGGCCGTTATGATGGTCGGCCTGATGCGGGGTGGAGCAGTCTGGCAGCTCGTCGGGCTCATAACCCGAAGGTCGCAGGTTCAAATCCTGCCCCCGCTACCAGCTTCGGCAGGCGTAGTCTTCAGGACTCACGCCGGCGGAAGGTCCGGAATCCGGACCTTCCTAAGCCAAAGGCTCGGGCTTGGTGGTCGCGCACTGCTCACGCGACCACACCGAAATCCAGCTGTACGGACAAGGGGCCCGCAAGGGCCCTTTGTCGTTTTCGCGCTTGTGGGCTCGCGATCCGGAAGTAACTGCTTTGGAATGCGTGCTTCGGAAGAACGTGTGCGCAGAGGCGTTTTGCTGGGTATTGCATTGCATCGAGGCACCGCGGCGTCAACACGGTGCCGGTTTCATGGGAGTCAGTTCGCGTGGCCGATAAAGCTGTCGAAATCGCCAACCTGCTCGCCCCGACCGTCGCGTCGCTGGGCGTCGAGCTGCTGGGTGCGGAGTACCTGCCGTCTCCCGGCAGCGCCGTGCTGCGCCTGTACATCGACGTGCCGGCCGATGAGGCCGTGGGTGAGGACGGGCAGCCGCGTTCGGTGACCATCGAGGATTGCGAAGCGGTCAGCCGCGAGGTTTCCGCGCAGCTCGACGTCGAGGATCCGATCAGCGGCATGTACACGCTGGAAGTGTCCTCCCCGGGCATCGACCGTCCGCTGTTCACGCTGGCGCACTACGCGCGCTTCGCGGGCGAGACCGCCAAGGTCGGCCTGAAGCTGCCGCAGGACGGCCGCCGCCGCCTTCAGGGCCGCATCGTGCGGGTGCAGGGCAACGACGTGGTGTTCGACGTGGACGGCAACGAGTTCGTCACCGCATTCGGAAATATCGACAAGGCGCGCCTGGTCCCGGACTGGGCGGCGCTGGGAATGGCCCCGGTCAAGCCGGGCAAGGACAAGCCGGCGAAGGGCGCGCCCAAGGGCGGCGCTTCGAAGGCGAAGAAGTAATCACCAAATCACCATCAAAGCCGGCGGCGCGAGTCGCCGACCGTGCGGAGTCAGAGAGATGAGCAAGGAACTGTTGCTGGTCGTGGATGCAGTCGCCAACGAGAAGGGCGTGCCCCGCGAGGTCATCTTCGAGGCCATCGAGGCCGCGTTGGCCTCGGCCGCGAAGAAGCGCTACCACGACGAGGACGTGCTGGTACGCGTCACCATCGACCAGAAGGACGGCAGCTACGAGACCTTCCGCCGCATGGAAGTCGTGGCCGACGACGTCGTCATGGAATCGCCGGACCGCCAGGTACGCCTGATGGACGCCATCGACGAAGTCGAGGGCGTGGAAGTCGGCGACTACATCGAAGAGCAGATCGAAAACCCGGAATTCGGCCGCATCGCCGCCCAGGCCGCCAAGCAGGTCATCGTCCAGCGCGTGCGCGAAGCCGAGCGCCAGCAGGTCGTGGACGCGTGGAAGGATCGCGTGGGCGAGCTGGTCACCGGCGTGGTCAAGCGCGTGGAGCGCGGCAACATCTACGTCGACCTCGGCGGCAACGCCGAGGCGATCATCCCGAAGGACAAGGGCATCCCGCGCGACGTGCTGCGTACCGGCGACCGCGTGCGCGGCTACCTGTTTGACGTGCGCAGCGAGCCCCGCGGCCCGCAGCTGTTCATCAGCCGCGCGGCGCCGGAATTCATGATGGAGCTGTTCAAGCTCGAGGTGCCGGAAGTCGGCCAGGGCCTGGTGTCGATCAAGGCCTGCGCCCGCGATCCGGGCGACCGCGCCAAGATCGCCGTGGTCGCGCACGACAACCGCACCGACCCCATCGGTGCCTGCATCGGCATGCGCGGTTCGCGCGTGCAGGCCGTGAGCAACGAGCTCAACGGCGAGCGCGTGGACATCGTGCTGTGGTCGGACAACCCCGCCCAGTTCGTCATCAACGCGATGGCGCCGGCCGAAGTGCAGTCGATCATCGTCGACGAAGAGAAGCACTCGATGGACCTGGCCGTGGCGGAAGACCGCCTGGCGCAGGCGATCGGCAAGGGCGGCCAGAACGTGCGCCTGGCCAGCCGCCTGTCGGGTTGGCAGCTGAACGTGATGACGCAGGACCAGGTCACGGCGAAGTCGGAGGCCGAACAGGCCTCGGCCCGCCAGCTGTTCCAGGACAAGCTGGAAGTCGACGAGGAAATCGCCGGCATCCTGGTGTCCGAAGGCTTCAGCACGGTCGAGGAAATCGCCTACGTGCCGGTCGGCGAGCTGCTGGCGGTCGAGGGCTTCGACGAGGACATCGTCGAGGAACTGCGCTCGCGCGCCCGCGACGCCCTGCTCAACGAGGCCCTGGCGGCCGAGGAAGAGCTGGACGAGCACCAGCCGGCGGCCGACCTGCTCGAGCTGGACGGCATGGACGAGGCCACCGCCTACGCGCTGGCCGCCCGTGGCGTGGTCACCCGCGACGACCTGGCCGACATGGCCACCGACGAGCTGACCGATGTCGAAGGCATCGACGAGGCCCGTGCCGCCGCGCTGATCATGGAAGCGCGGAAGCACTGGTTCGAATGAATACCGCGTCGGCTCGCCTGGCACCCCCGGGCTAGAATGACGCCAACACGCGCGGGACCCGTCCCGCGCCACGAGGACACCGAATCCGAATGTCGCAGCAAACCACCATCCGCAAGCTGGCCGAACTGGTGAACACGCCGGTCGAGAAGTTGCTGGAGCAGCTGGCCGAGGCCGGCATGACCTTCAGCGGCCCCGACCAGGTCGTCACCAGCATCGAGAAAGTCAAGCTGCTCGGCTTCCTCAAGCGTGCCCATGGCAAGGCCGAGGACAAGGCCGAGCCGGGCGACGCGGCGAAGAAGATCACGCTCAACCGCAGCCGGAAGCAGGAAATCACCGTCGGCGGTGGCAAGAACAAGACGACCGTCGACGTCGTGGTGCGCAAGAAGGTCACGCTGGTGAAGCCGACCGACTCGCAGCCGATGTCCGAGAGCGACGAGCGCGCCGACATCCTGCGCAAGCTGGAGGAATCCAAGCAGCGCAACCTCGCCGAGCAGCAACGCCTGGCCGCCGACGACAAGCGTCGCGCCGACGAGCTCGATGCCGCGCGTCGCGAGGCTGAAGAAGCCGCACGCCAGAAGGCCGAGGAAGAAGAGCGCGCCCGCCTGGCCGATGCCAGCGCCGCCGCCGGCGATGCCGACGAGCCGGTGCGCAAGCCCGCTGCCAGCGGTCATGGCCACGGCCACGGCCATCCCAAGCCGGCCGCGCCGGCCCGTGCGCCCGAAGCCGCCCGCGGCGCCCCGGCGCACAAGACGCGCGGTTCGCACGCGATGGTCGCGACCGTCGAGGACGACGACCGCACCAATCGTTTCGCCGGCCAGATGCACCTGAGCGCGACCGATCGCGCGCGCCGTTCGAGCAACACGCGCGGCAAGTCCAAGCCGACGCGTCGTCACGCCGAGCAGGCCCGTTCGGGCAGCGGCTTCATGCGCCCGACTGCGCCCATCGTCCGTGAAGTGGCGATCGGCGAGACCATCACCGTCGCCGACCTGGCGCAGAAGATGGCGCTCAAGGGCGGCGACGTGGTGAAGGCGCTGTTCAAGATGGGCGTCATGGCGACCATCAACCAGTCGATCGACCACGACACCGCCGCGCTGGTGACCGAGGAACTCGGCCACGTCGTGGTCAAGGCCGACGCCGCGACCGCCGAGGACGCGCTGCTGGCCCACGTCGAGGAAACGCAGGGCGAGAAGGCCCCGCGTCCCCCGGTGGTCACCATCATGGGCCACGTCGACCACGGCAAGACCTCGCTGCTGGACTACATCCGCCGCACGAAGGTGGCCTCCGGCGAAGCCGGCGGCATCACCCAGCACATCGGCGCGTACCACGTGGAAACCGACAAGGGCGTCATCAGCTTCCTCGACACCCCGGGCCACGCCGCGTTCACCTCGATGCGCGCCCGCGGCGCCAAGCTGACCGACATCGTGGTGCTGGTCGTGGCCGCCGACGACGGCGTGATGCCGCAGACGCGCGAAGCCATCCAGCACGCGAAGGCGGCCGGCGTGCCGTTGATCGTGGCGATCAACAAGATCGACAAGTCCGACGCCGACCCGAGCCGCGTCAAGAACGACCTGCTCGCCGAAGACGTGGTCGCCGAGGACTTCGGCGGCGACACGCAGATGGTGGAGCTGTCGGCCAAGACCGGCCTCGGCGTGGACGATCTGCTCGACGCCATCAGTCTCCAGGCCGAAGTGCTCGACCTCCAGGCCATGCCGACCGGCCGCGCCAACGGTACGGTGATCGAATCCGCGCTCGACAAGGGTCGCGGTCCGGTCGCCACCGTACTGGTGCAGCAGGGCGAGCTCAGGAAGGGCGACTACCTCGTGTGCGGCGTGCAGTACGGCCGCGTGCGCGCCCTGTTCGACGAGAACGGCAAGCAGGTCGAGAAGGCCGGCCCGTCGATCCCGGTGCAGGTGCTGGGCCTGTCGGGCGTGCCCGACGCCGGCGACGACTTCGTGGTCGTCGACGACGAGCGCCTGGCCAAGGATGTGGCGCAGCAGCGCGACGCCAAGCGCCGTGAGTCGCGCCTGGTCGCCGCCGCGGGCAACCGCATGGAAGACATCATGGCCCAGATGGGTAAGGGCGAGGGCCAGCTGAGCCTCAACCTTGTCGTCAAGGCCGACGTGCAGGGTTCCGTCGAGGCGCTGCGCCAGGCACTGGTCGCGCTGTCCAACGACCAGATCCGCATCAACGTCATCAGCTCGGGCGTGGGCGGCATCACCGAGTCGGACGCCAACGCCGCGCTCACCGCGAAGGCCACGATCATCGGCTTCAACGTGCGTGCCGACGCTTCGGCCCGCAAGGTGATCGAAGCCAACGGCCTGGACCTGCGCTACTTCTCGATCATCTATGACGTGATCGACCAGGTGAAGCAGGTGGCCTCGGGCATCCTGGGCGTGGAGATCCGCGAAGAAATCATCGGCACCGCCGAGGTTCGCGATGTCTTCCGCAGCTCGAAGTTCGGCGCCGTGGCCGGCTGCATGGTCGTGGAGGGCGTGGTCAAGCGGAACAAGCCGATCCGCGTGCTGCGCGACAACGCGGTCATCTTCGAAGGCGAACTGGAGTCGCTGCGTCGCTTCAAGGAAAACGTCGACGAAGTCCGCAACGGCACCGAATGCGGTATCGGCGTGAAGGCGTACAACGACGTCAAGCCGGGCGACCAGATCGAGTGCTTCGAGCGCATCGAAGTCCAGCGCACGCTGTAAGACAGGAACGGGCGGGTTCATCCCCGCCCGTTTCTCGTTCCACCCAATCAGCAATTGGATTTATGCCTAAAACGTTCCACCGCACCGATCGCGTTTCCGCCCAGCTCCGTCGCGAACTGGGCACGCTGGTGCACGAAGCCGTGCGCGAGCACGGCCTGCCGTCCGTCAGCGTCTCCGACGTGGAAGTCACGCGTGACCTCGCGCATGCCAAGGTGTTCGTCACCGCGTTGCAGCAGGAGCGTTCGCGGGAGGCCGTGAAGGCGCTGAAGGAACTGGCTCCGCAGATCCGCTACCAGCTCGGCCGCGCGGTGAAGATGCGCCACGTGCCGGAGCTGCATTTCCACTACGACGATTCGGTCGATCGTGGCGAGCGCATCGGCAACCTGTTGCGCGACAACCCGGCCGTGTCCGAAGACGCCGGTGACGACACGGGCGACGCGGACAAGTAAGTAAGTCCGCCACGTGCGCCTGCTGACGCAGGTTTTGCCGTTCGTCAGCCCGACTTCCATCCGATTCATCGACTTGTTGCCCTGACCCCGGGGATCCACGCAGGATTCGCCACGGGAGCCTGGGCCTCGTCCCGCCTTTCGGCGGACGAACTCGATCCCGCTGCGACCTGCGGACCTTCTGCGGACGATCCATGACGAAAGCCAAGACGCGCTTCCGCCCGCTCGACGGCATCCTGCTGCTCGACAAGCCGCAGGGGCTGAGCTCCAACCAGGCCCTGCAGCAGGCGCGCCACCTGTTCCGCGCCGAGAAGGGCGGCCACACGGGCAGCCTGGATCCGCTGGCGACCGGACTATTGCCGCTGTGTTTCGGCGAGGCGACGAAGATCGCCGGGCTTCTGCTCGGTTCGGCCAAGGCCTACGAAACCACGGCGGTGCTGGGTCTCACGACCGACAGCGATGACGCCGACGGCGCGCCGCTGCTCGAACGCCCCGTGCCGGCGTTGGACGATGCCGCCATCGAAGCCGCACTGGCCCCGCTGCGCGGCCCGATCCGCCAGCGCGCCCCGATCTATTCGGCGCTGAAGCAGGGCGGCGAGCCGCTCTATGCCAAGGCCCGTCGTGGCGAAGCCATCGAGGCGCCGGAGCGCGACGTCGTCGTGCATCGCTTCGAGCTGATCGAGCGCGACGGGGCGCGCCTGCGCCTTCACGTCGAATGCGGCTCGGGCACCTACGTGCGCAGCCTGGTCCGAGACCTTGGCGAGGCGCTCGGATGCGGCGCCCATGTCGCCACGCTCCGCCGGCTCTGGGTCGATCCGTTCCGTGCCCCCCGCATGGTCACGCTCGACGCCCTGCGTGCGATGCGCGAATCCGACGGCGAAGCGGCGATCGAGGACTTGCTGCTGCCGATCGAGGCTGGGCTGTCGCAGTTCCCGCGGGTCGATGTCGACGCCACCGCGGCGCGCCGGCTCGGGCAGGGGCAGGGCGCGGATTGCGCGCCGGCGGCCGACGGACTGGTCGCCATCTTTGGTCCGGAAGGCCGCTGCCTGGGCCTCGGCCAGCGGACGGGCTCGCGCCTGGCCCCGCAGCGGCTGTTCCGCTGGGCAGCCCAGAGCGGGGCTGAACAGGCGGCCTCGTCCGCCATATGAACGGGCTTCGGCATTCGCGCATCCGATCTTCCCGCATCACGGCGGTCGCATTCGCGTAGGGCTGCTGTTACAATTTCGCCGCTTTTCAAGCACCTAAGCAGTACCCCTTCGCAACATTCCACCAGCAAACGGCGGGCCAGGCGGTGCGTCGGCGCGGTTCATTCCGGTCGATTCGCTTTCTGCAGGCCACGCATCTACGAGGCAACAACCCGATGTCCATCGACACCAGCAAGATCATCGAAGACAACAAGCGCGGCGCCAACGACACCGGCTCGCCGGAAGTCCAGGTCGCCCTGCTCACCGCTCGCATCGAGCAGCTGACCGGCCACTTCAAGGTCCACAAGCAGGACCACCACAGCCGTCGCGGCCTGCTGCAGATGGTCAACCGTCGCCGCAGCCTGCTCGACTACCTCAAGCGCAAGGACAACGAGCGCTACAAGGCCCTGATCGAGAAACTCGGTCTGCGCCGCTAAACGCACTACCGACCGCGGCGCAGCGATGCGCCGCGGTTCGTTTTTGAGGTGCACTCGCCTCATCGCAGTACCGGTGGACCCGCGCAACGCGCACACGGCCTCCACCGCGCACCACCCGGACGCGCCCGGCGCATCCACGCGACACCACATCCGAACACGCACCGCCCAGGGCGGTCGACCGGAGCGGGGCAGGGGCCTCGACCGGAACGCATCAGAAACGATAGGAACCCAACGTGGCAAAAATCACCAAGACCTTCCAGTACGGCGATCACCAGGTGACGCTGGAGACCGGCGAAATCGCTCGCCAGGCTAGCGGCGCCGTCATCGTCAAGATGGACGACACCGTCGTGCTGGTGTCTGCCGTCGCCGCCAAGAGCGCGCGCGAAGGGCAGGACTTCTTCCCGCTCACGGTGGACTACCAGGAGAAGTTCTACGCCGGTGGCCGCATCCCGGGTGGCTTCTTCAAGCGCGAAGGCCGGCCGACCGAGAAGGAAACGCTGATCTCGCGTCTCATCGACCGCCCGATCCGCCCGCTGTTCCCCGAGGAATACAAGAACGAAGTCCAGATCATCGCGACGGTGATGTCGCTGAATCCGGAAATCGACGGCGACATTCCGGCGCTGATCGGCGCCTCGGCCGCGCTGGCGCTGGCCGGCACGCCGTTCCAGGGCCCGATCGGTGCCGCGAAGGTCGGTTACAAGAACGGCCAGTACATCCTCAACCCGACCGCCACGCAGCTGGCCGACTCGGACCTTGAGCTGGTCGTCGCGGGTACGTCCAACGCCGTGCTGATGGTCGAATCCGAAGCGAAGATGCTGTCGGAAGACGTGATGCTCGGCGCGGTGATGTTCGGTCACCGCGAGATGCAGAAGGTCATCAACGCCATCAACGAGCTGACCGTGGAAGCCGGCACCAAGCCGTCGACCTGGGTTGCCCCGGCGAAGAACGACGCGCTGATCGCTGCCATCGTCGAATCGGCCGGCGCTTCGCTGAAGCAGGCCTACCAGATCCGCAACAAGGCCGAGCGCCGCGACGCCATCTCTGCCATCCGCAAGGACACCTGGGAACAGCTCTCCGGCCGCGCCGAAGCTTCGGGCTGGACGGCTGGCGAATACGCCAAGGAATTCGGCGATCTCGAATACCGCACCATGCGCGACTCGGTGCTCGACACCAAGATCCGCATCGACGGTCGCGACCTCACCACCGTGCGTCCGATCGAATGCAAGACCGGCGTGCTGCCGCGTACCCACGGCTCGGCGCTGTTCACCCGCGGCGAGACGCAGGCCATCGTGGTCACCACGCTGGGCACCGCGCGCGACGGCCAGATCATCGATGCCGTGTCGGGCGAGTACAAGGAAAACTTCCTGTTCCATTACAACTTCCCGCCGTACTCGGTGGGCGAGACCGGCCGCTTCGGCGCGCCGAAGCGTCGCGAGATCGGCCACGGTCGCCTCGCCAAGCGCGGTGTGCTCGCCACGATGCCGACGCTGGAAGAGTTCCCGTACACGATCCGCGTCGTGTCGGAAATCACCGAATCGAACGGTTCCTCGTCGATGGCCTCGGTCTGCGGTTCCTCGCTCGCGCTGATGGACGCCGGCGTGCCGGTGAAGTCGCCGGTCGCGGGCATCGCGATGGGCCTGGTGAAGGAAGACGATCGCTTCGTCGTGCTGTCGGACATCCTGGGTGACGAAGACCACCTGGGCGACATGGACTTCAAGGTGGCCGGTTCGCAGGAAGGCATCAGCGCCCTGCAGATGGACATCAAGATCCAGGGCATCACCGAAGAGATCATGAAGGTCGCCCTCGCCCAGGCGAAGGAAGGCCGCCTGCACATCCTCGGCGAGATGGCCAAGGCCATCACCGCGCCGCGCAGCGAGCTGAGCGAGTACGCGCCGCGCCTGCTGACGATGAAGATCCACCCGGACAAGATCCGCGAAGTGATCGGCAAGGGCGGTTCGACCATCCAGGCGATCACCAAGGAAACCGGCACGCAGATCGACATCCAGGACGACGGCACCATCGTCATCGCGTCGGTGAATGCCGCCGCTGCGCAGGCCGCCAAGGCGCGCATCGAGCAGATCACCTCCGACGTCGAGCCGGGCCGCATCTACGAAGGCAAGGTCGCCAAGATCATGGACTTCGGTGCGTTCGTGACGATCCTGCC
Source organism: Lysobacter soli (assembly GCF_003382285.1). Lineage (GTDB taxonomy): Bacteria > Pseudomonadota > Gammaproteobacteria > Xanthomonadales > Xanthomonadaceae > Lysobacter_J > Lysobacter_J soli. Next base: position 317,600 of record NZ_QTJR01000001.1, on the reverse strand, counting down.
GGGCAAGGACGGCCTGGTGCACGTCTCGCAGATCTCGAGCGAGCGCGTGGAGAAGGTCTCCGACAAGCTGAAGGAAGGCGACACGGTCAAGGTGAAGGTGCTGGAAGTCGACAAGCAGGGCCGCATCCGCCTGTCGATGAAGGCCGTCGAGGAAGGCGAGGGCGTGCCGGCCGAGTAAGCCGGGCGTTCGATCCTTCGGCGATTTCGCCGGACGTACGAAAAAGCGGGCTTCGGCCCGCTTTTTCTTTGCGCGGCTTTCGTGGTGCGGCACGGTGCCGGGCTTGCGATTCCGGATGCGGATCGACGCCTGCTAGGCTGCCCGCATCCAACGGGAGGGAACCGCATGGCGTCGGGATCGCAGGAACTGGAGCGTTTCGTCCACGAAGCGCTGTTGCGTGGGGAGTCGAAGGCATCGATCGCAAAGGCGCTGTCCGACGCAGGGTGGCGCGACGAACAGACGCGCGGCGTCATCGATGCATATGCCGACGTGCCCTTCGCCGTGCCTGTTCCGCGACCGCGTGCGTCGCTGTCGGCGCGCGAGGCGTTCCTGTACCTGGTGATGTTCGCGTCGCTGTACTTCGCGACCTGGCATCTGGGCAGCCTGCTGTTCGACCTGATCAACATCGCCTGGCCCGACGCGGCCGACCCGAACTACGCGTGGCGCAGCTTCGACAGCTCGCTTCGCTGGTCGTGCGCGGCGCTGATCATCGCGTTTCCGGTGTTCGCGTTCGTGTCGTGGTTCGTCGCACGCGACGTCGCGCGCGATCCGATCAAGCGCCTGTCGCCGGTGCGGCGCTGGCTCACCTATCTGACCCTGTTCGTCGCCGCGGCGGTGCTCATCGGCGACCTCACCACGCTCGTGTTCAACCTGCTCGGCGGCGAGCTGACGACGCGTTTCGTGCTGAAGGTGGTCGTGGTCGGCGTGCTCGCCGGGGGCGTCTTCGGCTACTACCTGCAGGACCTGCGACGCGAGGAAGGCGCCGGCCCCGGCCGCATGTGGTCGGGACGGGGCTGGTTGATCGGCGCGGGCGTCGCGGTGCTGGCGGCGCTGGTGGCGGCGTTCTTCGTGATGCGCACGCCGATGGAAGCCCGCCAGGCGCGGCAGGACCAGCGGCGCATCGAGGACCTCACCGCGCTGAAAGCGGAAATCGAGGGCTGGACCCGCAGGACGGGCGAGCTGCCCTCGACGCTGTTCGAGCTGTCGCAGCAGCCCGGCGCGCGGGTGAACCTGGCGGACCCGTTCGATGCGCAGCCGTACGACTACCAGGTCGTCAATGCGCGTCGATACCAGCTGTGCGCGACCTTCGTGACCGACAGCGCCGCCATCGCGGACGCCGCCGTGTACGCGGAACGCCAGTGGCGCCATCCACGTGGCCGCCACTGCTTCGTGCTCACCGTTCCCGAACAGAAGGACGACTGAACCCGAAGTGTCACGAACCTGCCTGCCCGCCCGTCCTGGGAGCAGGCACCGTTCGAGACCTTCCCATGTGCACCGCAGTGAACAGCGATTTCGAAACCCATCGTCCGCGCCTGATGGCGCTGGCCTATCGATTGCTCGGAAGTCGCAGCGACGCCGAGGAGGTCGTGCAGGACGCCTGGTTGCGCTGGCACCAGGCCGATCGCGCGACGATCCGCGACCTGGAAGGCTGGCTGGTGACCACCACCACGCGCCTTGGCATCGATCGCCTGCGCCTGGCGCGCAACGAGCGCGAGGTGTATCCAGGCCCGTGGCTGCCGGAGCCGCTGACCGTCGACGATTCGCCCGGCCCCGAGCAGCAGGCGGACGTGGCGGGGCAGGTGTCGCTGGCGTTCCTCGCGGTGCTGGAAAAGCTCGGGCCCGAAGAGCGTGCTGCGTTCCTGCTGAAGGACGTCTTCGATTACGACTACGCGCAGATCGCCGAACTGCTGGGCCATACCGAAGCCAACTGCCGCCAGATGGTGAGCCGCGCCCGCACACGCGTGCAGCGCGATCGCCCGCGATTCGCCGTCGAGCCCGACACGCACCGTCGCCTGCTGGAGCGCTTCATGCACGCGATGCAGCGCGGCGATCGCGATTCGATCATGGCGTTGCTGGCGGCCGATGCACGCCTCATCTCCGACGGCGGCGGCAAGGTCACGGCGGTGATCCGTCCACTGGAAGGCGCACGGCGCATCGCCGACCTCTACTGGGCCGTTGCGCGCCGCACGACTGGTGCAAAGGAAGTCCGCATCGGCCACGTCAACGGCGAGCCCGCGCTGTTGCGCTTCCACGAAGGAAAGCTGCATTCGATCAGCACGATCGGCATCGACGAGAACGGCCGCATCGTGCAGGTGTTGTCGGTGCTCAATCCCGACAAGCTGCGCGGCCTGATGGCCTGAGATCGCGCGAGCGAACCTCTCCCGGGAACGGGAGAGGTTCCGCGGAGCTGTGACGCTTCACGCTTCCGGCAGCGGCTTGCGCAGGCCGATGTTGAGCACGTTCCAGGCGCGGATCGCCGCGACCGCGAAGGTCAGCTCGGCCACTTCGCGCTCGTCGAACTGCTCGCGGACCTGCTCCAGCGCATCGTGCGGCACCTGTGCCGCGCCGAGGGCGTTGAGCGTTTCGGTCCACGCCAGCGCCGCGCGCTCGCGGGCGTCGAACAGCGGGCTTTCGCGCCAGGCGGCGAGGGTATCGAGCTTGCGCTGGCTTTCGCCGGCCTTGCGCAGCATCGTCGAATGCATGTCCAGGCAGAACACGCAGCCGTTGATCTGCGAGACGCGCAGCGACACCCATTCGACCAGCTTCGCGCCGAGCGGGCCCTTGTGCAGCCCGGTGCTGAGCTGGAGCAGGTGCTGGAAGGCGCTGGGCGCGAGGGCGGTGTAATCGAGTTCGGTGGCAGCGTTCATGTCGTCGTCTCTCATGTTGGCGGCCGCGGTGGCCGCTTCATGTACAAGGACGGACGAGAGGCATGCGCTGTGACAGGCCGACTGGGTTATCCGGGGACGCGCCCGCGACTCACCGTTCCCGCTGCGAAACGCCAACGTGCGGCCACACGACGAGCACGAGCCGCTGCAGAACCGCGAGCGCCAGCGACGCGACCGTTGCGATCGCCACGCCCGCGCTCCACGCGATCCATGCATCGCCGCGCGCGCCGGAAAACACCAGCGCGAGGTTGCCGGCCATCGCAACCGACACCGGCAGCCACGCCATCGCCACCAGCAGCGCGAGGAGCGAAAGCCTGCGCACCAGGCCTCGACGCGCGATCGACGCACCACATGCCGCGATCGCGCACAGCCCGAACGCGGCCAGCGCATTACCGAGCGGCAGGCCGCCCGGGAGCGCTGTTTCGAGATACGGCGCGCCGACGACGAGCGAGCCCAGCGCGAAGGCGGCGAGCGCAAGGAGTGCGGCGATCTTCCAGCCCGAGTGCATGTCGTGGCGGTTCCGATGGCGAACGCCGAGCCTACGCAGCCCGGCTGCGTGCGACAAGGCGCGCGACTCAGCTCGCCATGCGCAGCGTGGTCGTGGTTCCGCGGCCTTCGTCGGACGCGAAGTCCAGTCGCCATCCCAGGTGTTCGCACAGCCGCGAGATGAGATCGAGCCCGATGCCGCCGCCATCGCGTCCGCCACCGCGGGCGACGCGCGCGTAGATCTGCGCGATCTCTTCCGGCGTCATGCCGTGGCCGGGATCTTCGATGATCACCGTAGCCGGTGCTTCAAGCCGGATCGTGATGCGCCCGCGATCGCTGTGCTCGATCGCATTGCGCAGGAGGTTGCCGATGGCGACCTGGACGATGGGCAGCGGCGCGACGATCTCGCACGGCCTCAGCCCGACGATGTCGAGCTGCAGGTCCTTGTCGCGCGTGAGATGGCGATGATCCTCGACGATGCCCGGAATCAGCTCGTCGAGCGCAACGTGGTCGCTGGAGCGGGCCAGCCGCGCCGGGTCTTTCGCCAGCACGAGAAGCAACGACACGAGTTCTTCCACGCCGCGCGCGGTGCGCTGGATGCGCAACAGTTGCCCGCGCGCAGGTTCGGGCAGATGCGGCTGCTGCAGCGCGATCTCGCTGGCGCCCGCGATTACCGCCACAGGTGTTCGCAGTTCGTGGCTCGCGCTGTCGATGAACACGCGTTCCCGCTCCACGAAGCGGTCGTTGCGCTGCAGGTAATCGTTGAGCGCATCGGCGATGACCACCAGTTCGGCACTGGCCGTGTCGGGCGTCTCGATGCGCTGGCCCGCCTGGTCGGGCCGAAGTGCCGCGATCGACTGGGCCATGTCGCGAAGCGGTTTAACGAGCCGGTTGACGCTCCACGCGATCGCGATGCACAGCAGCCCGACCAGCGTGACCGCCGAGCCGATCACCGTCAGGCCCATGTCGAACTCGCGTTCTTCCAGGTCGGTGATATCCAAAGCGAGCGCGAGCGGGCGGCCATCGACTTCGCGCACCAGGGCGACGCGCTCCACGCCGTCGATCATGATCTCGTCGTAGACGCCCGGCGGAACGCCGCGCAGCGGCGGCGGCATGTCTTCCGGAAGGTGGCCATCGTAGAACGCGAGGCTTTCGGTGTTCGTCCAGGGGAAGGTGGGATCGCGCTCGTGAAGTTCGAGCAGGTGATCCATTTCCGAATCGAGCAGCGTCTGCCACACGAGGCTTTCGGCATGCTCGTTCACGATGAAGCCGTGCATGACCACGGCGATGGTCAGCACCACGACGTAGCCGAGCAGACCGAGCAGGATGCGCCGACGAAGTCCGGAACGCTTGGCGCTCACTCGATGGCCTCGCTCGCGATCGTTGCGACATCGCCTGCGACGATGCGATAGCCCACGCGCGGAAGCGTCTGGATCAGCTTCGTCGCGAATGGCCCATCCACGCTGCGGCGCAATTCGTAGATGTGCGAACGGAGCATGTCGCCATCGGGCGGATCATCGCCCCACAGCGCATGTTCCAGGCGGTCGCGCGTGACGGCGGCGGGGCTGGCCTGCATCAGCACTTCGAGCAGCTTGCGGCAGGCGGGGTATAGGTGCAGCGCATGGCCCGCACGCGTGGCTTCCAGCGTGCCCATGTCGAGCTTGAGGTCGCCCACCTGCAGCACTTTGTGGCGGCCGCGGCCGCGTGCGCGGGCGACCAGCGCTTCGAGCCGCACTTCCAGTTCGGGCAGGTGGAAGGGTTTGGTGAGGTAATCGTCGGCCCCGGCGCGAAACCCGGCGATCTTGTCGGGCAGTTCATCGCGCGCGGTGAGCATCAGCACGGGCGTGTCGCGGCCGGCATCGCGCAGCCGGCTGAGCACTTCGCGGCCGTCCATGCGGGGCAACATCCAGTCGAGAACGATGGCGTCGAACTCCGTCGTGATCGCCAGATGCAGGCCGGTCGGTCCGTCGGGCGCGGCGTCCAGCGTGTAGCCGCGCGCGTCGAAATATTCGAACAGGTTGGCGACCAGGTTGTGGTTGTCCTCGACGACCAGCACGCGCATGGCGGTCTCTGCCTCTTCTGGCGGCGCGCACGCGCCTGTGCCCATTGTGCGCCTGCCGGCATCGGAATGCCGTCGGAATTGCGGCCGGATCGCCTCGGCGAAATGCCCGATGAACGCCATTGCGTGGAGGGCGCCGATCCGACCGCATTCCGACACCCGCGTCGCGAGCATGCGCAGCGTTCCGATCACCGAATGCCTTCCGCTCCGTCATGCGCAGTGCGACCTCCACGTCCGTCATCCCGATGCACGCACGTCCCCGAATCCAGAACCTTCCGATGGACGTCCTGCCGCACGGCGGCGTGCGCTTCGCGATCACGCACGTGCTGCTGCCGCTGCTGGGCTTCGCACTGGCGCTGCTGGCGATGCGCTGGTCCGGTGGCGACCAGTGGCTGGCCGATCGCCTCTACGCGTTGCAGGGTGGCGAGTGGGCGCTGCGCGACGCGTTCGTGACGCAGACGCTCATCCACCGGTTCGGGCGCTACGCGGGCATCGCGCTGTGGATCGGCGTGGTGGTGGCGTGGCTCGTCGCGCGACGTCGGGTCGAGTGGGCGCCGCTTCGCGCGCCACTGGCGTACCTCGCCGTCGCCGTCGCGCTTTCGGTGCTGTGCGTGGCGTGGGTGAAGTCCTGGTCGAACATGGACTGCCCGTGGGACCTCACGCGTTACGGCGGGCTGCGGCCCTTCGTCGGCCTGTGGGACGTGCGACCGCTGGGCCTGCAGCGCGGTGCGTGTTTCCCCGCCGGGCACGCGGGCGGTGGCTACGCGTGGCTGTCGCTGTATTTCTTCCTCGGCGCGGTGCGACCGCGCTGGCGATGGGCGGGGTTGACCACCGGCATTGGCCTGGGCCTGCTCTTCGGCATCGCGCAGCAATTGCGCGGCGCGCATTTCGCCTCGCACGACCTCGCCTCGGCGGCGATCTGCTGGACCGTCGCCGTGGCGACGTGGCAGGTGTTCCGGCCGGCCATGGTGCGTTCGCGCCGGCTCGCAGCGGGCACGCGCGCGCAGGGAACGCAGGCATGAGCTCGATCGTTTCGCGTCGCCCGTTCGACGAAGCGCAGCGCCGGTTCCGCCAGCTCCTCGCGATCCGCCCCGAAATGACGGTCGAACGCCTCGCGTTCTACGTCGCCGTCTTCTTCACCGTGTTCTGCAACGCTGCCTTCTTCCGCGCCGTCGGCGGCACGCGCGCGTTCGAGGGCGCGTCGGGATGGGGCGTCGCACTCAGCCTAGTCCTGATGATCGGCGCGCTCAACATGCTGCTGCTGTGCCTGGTGCTCAATCGCTGGACGGTGCGTCCCGTGCTCACGGTGCTGATCCCCGTCACCGCCATGGCCGCGCACTTCATGAGCCGCTACACGGTCTATCTCGACGCGGACATGCTGCGCAACATCCTGCACACCGATGGCAAGGAGTCTGGCGAACTGCTGTCGGTCGGCATGCTGCCGGCGTTCTTGTCGCTGGGCGTGCTGCCCACGCTGATGGTGTGGCGCGTTCGCCTGAAGAAGCGCCCGATGGGCCGTGCGGTGCTTGTTCGGCTGGGCGCCATCGCGCTGTCGCTGCTCGTGGCGGGCGGCGCGATGATGGCCTCGTTCCAGGACCTGTCCGCGCTGATGCGCAACCACAAGGAAATCCGGCACCTCATCACGCCGGGCAATTACATCGTCTCGCTCGTGCGCGTGGCGCAGCACGATGGCGCGCAGCATCGGCCGAAGACGCCCATCGGCGTGAACGCGCACGTCGTCGGTCGCGATCCGAGCGCCAAACCGCGCCTGCTCGTCATCGTCGTGGGCGAAACCGTGCGCGCGCAGAACTGGGGACTCAACGGATACGCACGCCAGACCACGCCGCAGCTGCGTGATATCGGGCCGATCAACTTCACCGACATGACCTCCTGCGGTTCGGCGACGGAAGTCTCGGTGCCGTGCATGTTCTCGCCGTTCGGTCGCGCGCATTACGACGAGGACCGCATTGCGCACACGCAGTCGCTGCTGAACGTGCTCGACCACGCGGGCATCAGCGTGCTGTGGCGCGACAACCAGACCGGTTGCAAGGGCGTGTGCGAAGGCCTGTCGTTCGAGTCGTTCGAACATGCGCGCGATCCGCAGGCGTGCACGGCCGAAGGCTGTCTCGACGAAGTGATGCTGCTCGGGCTTGCGGGTGAGATCGCGCGCCGCCCCGGCGACCAGGTCGTCGTGCTCCACCAGCTCGGCAGCCACGGACCGAGCTATGCGAAGCGCTATCCCGAGCGGCTCCGCCGCTTCACGCCCACGTGCGAGACGGGCGACCTGGGCGACTGCACGCGCGACCAGATCGTCAACGCCTACGACAACTCGGTGCTGGCGACGGACGACTTCCTCGCGCGCACGATCCGTTTCCTCGCCGAGCAGTCCTCGCGCGACACGGCGATGATCTACCTGTCCGACCACGGCGAATCGCTCGGCGAGAACGGCCTGTACCTGCACGGCGTGCCGTACGCGATCGCCCCGGACACGCAGACGCACGTTCCGATGGTGATGTGGTTCTCGCCGGGTTTCGCGGCCGATCGCAAGCTCGACATCGATTGCATGAAACAGGAAAGCCATGCGCCGGCGAGCCAGGACAACCTGTTCCACTCGGTCCTCGGCCTGATGCAGGTGAATACGCCGGAATACGACCGCAAGCTGGACCTGTTCGACCGCTGCATCGCGCCGGCGTAAGTCCGCCGGGCAGCCAGCACTCGCATGAGCCAGCGGGCAAGTGCCGGCGGTGGGCGGCCGCATGGCAGGCGTGCTGCGGTGCACACCGGGCTCATCCTGTCGCTTCGCGCCGGTGGCCCTGCCGGCGCCGGAGCCGGCGATGTCGAAATCCCTTATGTGGACTGCCCTGTTCACACTGGCCACGCTGGCGGCGCCTGTCGCGGCCGCCGAACTGGGCGTGCTCGCGCCCGTGCTCGCGAACGGCCAGCCGCAAACCCGACCGGATCGGGCCGGGCATGCCGCACCGGTCGTCACGCGCGTGACCTCGGGCGCGCTGTACGCGCAGATCCAGCGTGAAGCGAGCGAGGGTTTCCTCGGCACCGTGCTCGCGCTGGACGAGAGCGCGCAACGCATTGCCGGCGCGAAAACCACGACACCGACGTGGCTGTACCTCTCGGCCGAAGACGGCGGCTTCGCGCGACGCGGCTTCTGGCTGGAAGAGGACGGCCGCCAGCGCTTCGTCGACGAACTCTTCGTTGATCTGGTCGTCGATGCCGACATCATCGACGATGGCGGTTTCGAGGAAATCTTCACGCACGAGATGGGGCACGTGTTCCTGCGCCGGCTCATGCCGGGCCTGCCGTACGGCTGGTCGCGCACGCCGCACAGCAGCATGAGCGTGACCGACTACCCGACCGCGTTCGACGAAGGCTTCGCCACGCATTTCCAGAGCCTGGTGCGTCGCCATTCGCGCAATCCGAAACTGGAAGACCTCACGCTGGGCCTGGGCGCCAAGCCTTTCGTGCCGCTCTGGTTGAGCAATCTCGATCGCGCCGGGCGCATCGACGGCGTGCGCCGGAACCTCTTCGTGCAGCAGCAGCTCGTCCCGCCGGGCAACGATGCCGATGCGTGGTCGCGCGCCAACGAAAGCACCGCCTTTGACATGGCGCGGCTGCGCAACGGCCAGCAGATGCTGTCGTCCGAAGGCGTCATCGCCACGCTGTTCCATCGCTGGTTCGTGCCGGGCGAAGGCTCACGCGAAGCGATCGTGTCGCGCTATTCGCCGCTGTTCCGCACGATGGCCGCGGCCACCGCGCGCGGCTGGACGATGAACCCCGACACGCCGATATTCCTGGACCTGGTCGATCGCTACTGCGCCGACGTGCCCGCCGATTGCACGCGCATTCGCAACCTCGTGCTCGACACGACCTACGGCGCGACCGCCGACGCCACGCTGCCGCGCACGACCGAGGCGATGGCCGAACGCGGACGCATCGGCGACATGGCGGGGTTCGTCGCGGGCTTGAAGCAGGCGCGTGCGCAGATGACGCAATTGCAGGCCGCCGTGGCGCAGGATCCAAAGCGGATGCGCGCGATGCTGGGCCCGGACATCTGGCTGCTCGGCCACACGCCGGTGAAGCCGCCGAGCTTGCCGTCGAACGAAGTCGCGGTGAACCTCAATACGGCCGAAGTGGAACAGCTGCGCACGCTGCCCGGCATCGATGCCGCGATGGCAGAACGCGCATTACGCAGTCGGCGCGAGAACGGCGCGTTCGTCGACATCGCGGACTTCGTGAAGCGTAGCGAGCTCGATGCCGCGACATCGTCATCGCTGCAGTCAGCGGCTTCGGCACTGCAGAAGGCGGGGTTGAACGAGCGGCGCTGAACTCCGGCTGCAGTGCAGGCTCACCCGGCCGTATCGCGCTCGAACAGGTCGCTCTGCGCGATCGGCACGTCCTCGCGGTCTATGAACCCCGACAGGCCGACGCCCACCAGCCGATAGCGCGTGTCCGCCGGCAGCGGCACGCGGGCACGCAGGTCGCAGGCGATGCGCGTCAGCTGCTCCAGGCTCGTCGGCCGTTCCACCGGCGTGAGGCTGCGCGTGAGGATGCGGAAGTCGGCGGTCTTCAACTTGAGCACGATGGTGCGCGCAACACGTTCGGGATCGCGCTCGAGTTCGCGTCCGTAACCGTCCCAGGTCTTTTCCGCGAGCCGATGGATGTGGGGCTCCAGCTCGTCCAGCAGCAGGTCGCGCTCGAAGGTGTCTTCGGACGAAATCTGCAGGGTGGGGCGCTCGGGTTCGACCGGGTTGTGGTCGATGCCCAGCGACAATTCGTGCAGCCGGCGACCCCAGCGGCCGAAGCGCAATTCCAGTTCGGCCGCGCCCAGTTCGCGAAGATGCGCCACGGTTTCGATGCCGAGCTCCTGGAGCTTTGCTTCCATCACCTTGCCCACGCCAGGCAATCGGCCGACGGGCAAAGGCGCCAGGAACGCCTCGACCTGATGCGGGCGGACGACGAAGAGCCCGTCGGGCTTGCGCCAGTCGGAGGCGATCTTCGCCAGGAACTTGTTCGGCGCGACGCCGGCGGACGCGGTGAGCTGCGTTTCCTCGCGGATCGCCGCGCGGATCGCCTGCGCGGTGGCGGTCGCGGTCGGCAGGCCCGTCTTGGTCTGGCTGACGTCGAGGTAGGCCTCGTCCAGCGAGAGCGGCTCGATGAGGTCGGTGTGCCGCGCGAAGATCTCGCGCACCTGCCGCGACACGGCCTTGTAGCGCGTGAAATCCGGCGGGACGAACACCGCCTGCGGGCACAGGCGCTCGGCGCGGATCGCCGGCATGGCCGAGCGCACGCCGAAGGTGCGCGCCTCGTAGCTCGCCGCGCACACCACCGAGCGCGCACCGCGCCAGGCGACGACCACCGGCCGCCCGCGCAGGGACGGGTCGTCGCGCTGTTCGACGGACGCGTAGAAGGCGTCCATGTCGACATGGAGGATCTTGCGGGGCGGTGCGGACACGGGCGTGGTGCGGCCGGGCGGCGTTTGTTAGTCAAAATGCTAACAAGTGCGGGCGGCGCGGTCACGTGCCGTGTCCAGCGCATGGCTTACGCCTGAAGTGCCGTCATCCCGGCGAAGACCGGGACCCAGGCTGGCATGGCTTCGGGCCCGCTGCCCGGGTGATCAGGAACTCGGAGACGCTGCGAGCCTGGGTCGCTGCTTTCGCCGGGATGACGGAGGGGAAGTGAGGCAGCTACGCCGCATCCTCATCGCGCGAAAGCACCGCCCGCTTCCCACCGTCGCGCACGCTGCGCACGTGTTCCGACACCTGCCGCTGCATCGCATCGAACGCGTCGCGCACGGCGACGTAGGCGTCCTCGTGCGAATGATCCTTCGTCGGCGTGCGGCCGGATTCGAACGTTGCGCCGGGCATCACCGCATGTACGTGGACGAGGTAGCGGTTGCCGTGCTGGTGGCGGTGTTCGGCATGGCGGACGGCGACATCGCACGACTGCAGGTGCGGTGCGACCTGCCACAGCTTGTGCGCGTGGCGCAGGATGTCCTCGCGCAGTGCATCGGACACGGGCAGGCCTTCGAAGCGGATCGTGACGTCGTGTTGCATGGGGGCTCCGTTACGGTGGACACGCCTCCATTTGCGGTGCCGCCCGATGAGATGTCAGCTTGAAACTTGCACGTGGCCGCGTGCATGGTGGTGGCGCATGATGTCGGACTGGCAACGCGCCCGATGAGCACCTATTCCCTCCCATCGCTGTTCTCGCCCGCCTCCGTCGCCGTGATCGGCGGTAGCCCGCGCGAGCGTTCGATCGGTCGCGCGGTGCTGCGCAACCTGCAAGCCGGCGGCTTCGCCGGCAGCATCGGCCTGGTGAATCCGCGGCATCGCGAGATCGAGGGCGTCGCGTCCGTCGCGCGCGTGGCCGACCTGTCCTTCGTGCCCGAATTGGTCCTGATCGCGACGCCCGCCGCGATGGTCCCCAAATACGCGAAGGCCGCGGCCGAGCACGGTGCCTCCGCCGCGGTCGTGCTGAGCACCGGGCTGGGGCAGGGCGAAGGGTCGTTCGCAGCCGAATCGCAGGACATCGCGCGCACGCACGGCATGCGCCTGGCCGGGCCCAACAGCCTGGGCGTGATCGCGCCGCATGCGCGGCTCAACGCGAGCTTCGCCGCGCACACGCCGCTGCCGGGCGACATCGCACTGGTGTCGCAATCGGCCGCGATCGCCGCCGCGCTCGTCGAATGGGGCGTGAGCCGCGAGATCGGTTTTTCGGCCATCGCCACGCTCGGCGACGCGCTGGACGTCGATTTCGCCGATCTCCTCGATTACTTCGCGCGCGACCGGCATTCGCGCGCGATACTGCTGTACGTCGAATCGATCCGTGACGCGCGCAAGTTCATGTCGGCCGCGCGCGCCGCCGCACGGTTGAAGCCGGTGGTCGTCGTGAAGTCCGGCCGGCATGCGCCGCGCGCCATCGCGCCGCACACGCACGCAGCCGCGCTCGCTTCGCCCGACGCGGTCTACGCGGCCGCGTTCCATCGCGCCGGCATGCTGCGCGTACGCGCGTTGAACGAGCTGTTTTCCGCGGCCGAAGCGCTCAGTCGCGTCGAATCCTTGCCCGGACGGCGACTGGCGATCTTCGCCAATGGCCGCGGCACGGGCGCGCTCGCCGCCGATCGCCTGCTCGACATGGGCGGCACGCTGGCGTCGATCTCCGACGAGGCGCGTGCGCACCTCCAGCCGATCGCATCGAGCGCGTGGCCCGGCACGAATCCGGTGGATTTCTACGGCGACGTCGATCACGCGTCGTACGCCGACGCGTTCCGCGCGCTGGCGACGGACGATGCGAACGATGCGCTGCTCGTGCTCAACACGCCGACTGCGCTGATGGACGCGCACAGTCGCGCCGACGCGCTCGCGCGGACGCGCGAGTCGTTGCCATGGCAGGCGCGGAAGAAGCCGGTGTTCGCGGTGTGGCTCGGTGCCGACGAAGCCGCGGCCGACCGCCTCAATGCCGCGCGCATTCCCAACTATCCAACCGAAGCCGACGCCGTGCGCGGCTTCATGTACCTGGTGCGCCATCGCGAAGCGAAGCTGACGCTGATGGAAACGCCGCCGAGCCTCCCCGACGATTTCGTCGTCGATACGGAAACGGCGCGCGGCATCGTGGAGGGCGCGATCAAGGCCGGCCGTCGCTGGCTCGATCCCATCGAAGTCACGCGCGTGCTGGGCGCGTACGGGATTCCGATCACGCCGGTGGCGCGTGCGAGCGACGCGGATGAAGCCGCGCGTGTCGCCGCGCAATGGCTCGCGGAAGGATTGCAAGTCGCAGTGAAGGTGCTGTCGCCCGACATCGAGCACAAGTCCGACGTCGATGGCGTCCGGTTGAACCTGCCCAGCGAGCAGGCCGTGCGCGAGGCGACCGCGTCGATCCTGCAACGCGCGCGCGAGGCGCGGCCGGACGCGCGCATCGAAGGCGTGACGGTGCATCCGATGATCGTGCGCACCAAGGCGCGCGAGCTGATCGCCGGCGTCGCCGACGACGAGACCTTCGGGCCCGTCATCGTGTTCGGCCGCGGCGGTACGGCGGTGGAAGTGATCGACGACAAGGTGCTGGCGCTGCCGCCGCTGGACCTGCGATTGGCGCACGAGATGATCGGCCGCACGCGCGTGTCGCGGATCCTCAAGGCGTATCGCGACGTGCCTGCCGCCGACGAGCGCGCCGTCGCGCTGGTGCTGGTCAAGCTCGCGCAGCTGGTCGTCGACGTTCCGGACATCCGCGAGGTCGACATCAACCCGCTGCTGGCCGACAAGGACGGCCTGATCGCGGTGGATGCGCGCATCGGCGTGTCGCGTTCGCGCCGGCTCCACAAGGGGCGCGGGCATCCGCGGCTGGCGATCCGTCCGTATCCGAAGGAATGGGAGCGCAACATCGTGCTGTCGGACGGCGCGACCGCCTTCGTGCGTCCGGTTCGACCGGAAGACGATGCGATGTTCCGCGAGTTCTTCGGGCGCGTGTCGGACGAAGACCTGCGCATGCGCTTCTTCCAGACGGTGAAGCATTTCAGCCACGAATTCATCGCGCAGCTCACGCAGCTCGACTACGCGCGCTCCGTCGCGCTGGTCGCCATCGATCCGCCCACCGGCGAGATGCTCGGCGCCGTGCGTCTTCATGCCGATGCGAACTACGATCGTGGCGAGTACGGGATCCTGGTGCGATCGGACCTCAAGGGCCACGGCCTTGGCTGGCGGCTGATGCAGATCATGATCGAGTACGCGCGCTGGCTCGGCCTGCGCTCGGTCGAGGGCGAGGTGCTGCAGGAAAACCGCACGATGATCGAGATGTGCCGTGCGCTGGGCTTTTCGGTCGTGACCAATCCAGACGATGCGAGCCTGGTGACGGTGTCGCTGCGTATCGGGGACATGCCGACGTAAGTTCGGCGCGACGCCCGTAAAACGCCCAGGCGAGGCCGGACAGGGCACATGCTCTCGCTTTCCCCGCCGCGCCCCGCGTTTCAGCGGCTCATGCCGATTAAAAAAAGCCGCGCGAGTCACTTGAAGTGCCGGCGCTAACGAAAAAGCGTCACGCATGCCGCTTCAAGTGCATGCGATGGCGAACAAAGTGCTTCGCGCGCCACTTTTTTCTTTGCTCCGTGGCGAAAAAAGCGCCGTCGATGGCACTCAAAGTGTCGCCCGTACCGCTTCAAGTGCCGACGGTGGCGAAAAAGGCGTCGCGCGTGGCGCCTTTCTGATTGCTCCCGAGTCAGAAAAGCGCCATCGCCGGCACTTCAGGCGCCGACGTTGTCGCTCAAAGTGCCAACGCTGGCACTTCAAGCGTCACGCGTGCCGCTTTTTTCGCCACGCGAAGCACTTTCCGCGAAAGCTGGAACCCACCTTGCTTTCGCTTTCATTCGTCATCCCGGGCTGCACCCTGCGCATCGCTTCTGATCCGTCATCCCGGCGAAGGCCGGGACCCAGGCCCGCAACGCATGGGCCCTCCCACAAAACCATCACCCGGCCCCGCCACGCATGGAAAACCCCGCCTCGACCGTGGCCCCAACCTGTCCACGGGACACCAGAACACCCCTCCGCACACCCTTCATTTTCCGTGAGCCGTGTCGCTAAACTCGGGTAGGGACAACAGGGGATGGGTATGGATACTCGCGCGGCTTTGCGTGCGCTGTGTGCGCTTGTGGCACTTTCCTTCGGACTGGCGCGGGCGGCGGAGCCGGTTCCCGAGCTGCCAGGCGCGCAATCGGCAATGGCCATCGCCAAGGTCGAAGAGGCCACCCAACTCGCCTATGACGAAGCGCTCGCCGCGCTGGATGCCGCCATCCAGCAGGCGCCCGGCGACATCGAACTCGCCATCGCGCGATGCCGCTTCCTGCAGTTCTATGGCGACTCGGAAGGTGTCCGCTGGATTCCCGGCGCGGAGGACACCTTCGCACCCTGCATCAAGGACCTGCGCGAGCGCTGGCCGACCGCGCCGCAGGTGGCGCTGTTCGAAATGGAATCCCTCTTCGGCGATGAAGCGGTCACGCGCGGCGAAGCCCTGCTGAAGACCGCCGACCAGTGGCCGGAGAAGTCCCGTCGCGAGCTGCTGGTCCAGACGTCGGTGGGCCACGAGTTCAGCGGCAGCGGCAACCCGGAGCGAGCCGGCGAACTGGCCCTGATCGCGGTCCAGTTGGGTGACACGTCCCGCATCGGGGCCGCGGCACAGTACCTGACGAACCAGAAGAAGCTGGACGAAGCGGCCGACCTGCTGGCGAAGGCCGCGCCGTCGGAGGATCCGATGGATGTCGCCGCGCGCGTCAAGGCCGCCCTCGCATTGCCCGACCCGAAGGCAGGCTTGGCGCAACTGCGCCGCCAACCGAAACTGATGGAGTTCGTCGACCGTGAGGCGGCCGCGCGCGCCTACATGCGCGTCGGTGATTACGCCTCGGCGCAGCGCGTACTCAAGGACGTGTGCATCAAGTGCGAAGCGACCCGGTCGCTCAAGTTCGAAGCCGCCATGGGCGCCCGCGACTACGCCGGGGCGGCCAAGCTGGTGGACCTGACCGATCGCCCGAATTTCGCCGGCCACCTCTCGCGCTTCACCACGCTGGCGATGGCCGCGCCGCTCACGCTGGTCAACCCGAGCATGCTGCCGGGTGTGGCGATCTGCCTCGCGTGGCTGTTGGTCCTGCTGCTGGCGCCAGGTGTGGTGCTGGTGCCCGCGCACTACCGCGGGCTGGCGCGGCGCTTGAAGGGCAAGGCCAGCGAACCGTTGTTCCCGGCCATCGGACTGAAGCGCGCGTGGTATGGCGCGGCCGTCGCGTTGATCGTCCCGATGCTTGTGCTGATGCTGGTGCGACCGGCTGCGTTGGCCGAGCTGTTCAACGGCAACGCGGCGACATCGGCGCAGATGTTCCGCGCCTTCCTCATCGCGGAAGGCACGGCGTTGCTGATACTCGCGCCGGCGCTGGTCGGTATCACACGGCGCCAGTTCCTCGGCGACCGCACCGCACTGCGCACGTGGTGGATCGTGCTGCTGATGTGGGGAGCGTTGATCGGTATCGGCTGGGTGCTGACCTTCGTGCAGACCCGGTTGGGCGTGAACCTGGAAACCAACCAGACGCGCATGGTGGCCGCGATGGTCGAAGGCGGCGCGCAGCTTGGCGGCCCGATGCTGTCGCTGCTGATCCTGGCGCTGATCGGCCCCGTGTTCGAAGAGTTCGTGTTCCGTGGCCTGCTGCTGGGCGGCCTGTCGCGCCACATCAGCTTCGGCTGGGCCAACGCGGTGCAGGCACTCGGCTTCGCCGCCATGCACGACGACCCGCCGCGCTTTCTCTACTACTTCGCCATGGGCCTGTTCGGCGGCTGGCTGGTGAAGCGCACCGGGTCACTGATGCCGACGATTGCGCTGCATGTGCTGAACAATGCGGTGGCGGTGGGGGCGTTGTTGGGGGTGGGGTGAGGGCAGGAAGTATCAGTAGACATCCTTTGTGCATAACAAAGATGCCTACTAGATCTTCGATGGCGGGTTGCAGCGTCCCACTGCATGGTGGCTTCCTGGTACATGGCGACTACCTCGATGCCCACGCTGTCTTCGTTCATCGGGTAGCGCGTTGGATAGCGCTTTCCCTTCTCGTGGTCATGGCACTTCATCCTGCTTTCCCAGTCCTTGAACGTTGCAAGTTCGTTGGGTGAGCAAGTGCCTTCGATATGACATCGTGCCCTGATCGGTCCCACGTGCGCCGTCTTCTTGAGCAAACTGGCGCATTGATAGGTGGTCCCGTCCTTGTCAATCAGGAAATGCGTTCCGATTCCGCGCCTGAACGCCGAAAGCGTCGATGCAGCGCTCGTAGATACGGTTCGGTGCAGGACAATGGCAAGGGGCCCAGTGATGTTTCCTGTCTCCAACGCGGGAATGGGATTCTGTGTGAATCCAGCGTTCTGCACGTACCCGTTCGCGGCGATGTAGATTTCCAGTTCAATCTCAGCCCTCTGCGTCTTTGAACTTGGCGTTGTAGTTGATTGCCCGACTGGAACGAATCTGCTCACGGCCCCTCCTCTTGAAGGTGAATGACCAAGTCCTCGATGGAGTCGGACACGACGAGGTGTGTCGCTCCGTTCTCGTCGGTGACTCCCGACTCGACGCCGCTGTCCCTGGTTATGCGGTAGCGTCGGTTGGCAAGCGGGCGGCCTGTGGCCTTCGACCGCAGGATGAAAGCTTCGTCGAACATGGATGCATTGCCGGCAGCGGTTGCAAACCGCGTGACGGTCCGCCCGCTTTCAGAGCTAGATGTTCTGGTGGACGGACTCGGGTCGTCCCACGAGAACAATCGCTGCATCTTCGAGATCAGCTTGTGTCCGCAGGCAAGCCTGCAATCGTCGTAAGCTAGCAAGGCGTCCGGGACGAATGCGAACGGGTAGCCCTCGACAGCCGTGGTCGGGCCACATTGTCCGCATACCACCCGGTCGCCCACGCGAACGACACCTCGTGACGTGCCGTCCTGGCATTCCACCTTCCATCCCGAATAGCCTTCGACTGCTTCGCCGCCGCCCGTGGTGGGGTCGCCCAGCACGATGAAGTATCGGGCGGCCATCTCAAGCGGCCTCGAAGATGGGGTGGCCGCTCACCTTGTCGGCTAGCGTGTGGCGTGTGGCGGCGGCGCGCTTCGCACTGACTGCCTGTCCTGCTTCGTTCATTCCCGTTGCTCCGTGCTGGATCGGTATGTGACCGATACCGACACTGCCACCCGCAGGATGGCGGGCGCATTGGGAATGTTTCGAGGGGGCGGGGTGCGGCGAAACTTTGCGTTGGGGTGTTACAGGGCATCAACGGCTGGCTTTAAGCGGCCAGCGTTTGTAGCCCGGGTAAGCGAAGCGCACCCGGGTCGAGCGTGACAGCTCCCGGGTGCGCTTCGCTTGCCCGGGCTACAAGAGCTAGAACCGTAGCGTTGTGCGGCGAACGCGAGAATTCAGGGCGCCGCTCCGTTGCCCCTCACCCCAACCCCTCTCCCGCAGGGAGAGGGGCTAAAGCAGGGCTCACACTCGGCCCTCTAGCTCTGCAATCCCTTCGGTCGCCGCAGGGAGGGGGGCTAACCACGGGCTTATACCCAGCCCGTCGCATAGAACACGCCGATCACCACGAACACCGCGATCGTCTTGATCACCGTGATCGCGAAGATGTCCTTGTACGCCTGGCGATGCGTGAGGCCGGTGACCGCCAGCAAGGTGATCACGGCGCCGTTGTGGGGCAGGGTGTCCATGCCGCCGGAGGCCATCGAGGCGACGCGGTGCAATACTTCCATTGGAATGCCGGCGGCGTTGGCGTTCGCGATGAAGGTCTCCGCCATCGCCGCGAGCGCGATGCTCATGCCGCCCGACGCCGAGCCGGTGATGCCGGCGAGCGCCGTCACGGTGACGGCCTGGTTGACCAGCGGATTCGGGATCGCGCCCAGCGCATTCGCCACGACGAGGAACCCCGGCAACGCCGCGATCACCGCGCCGAAGCCGTATTCCGACGCGGTATTCATCGCCGCGAGCAACGCGCCGCCGATGGCCGTCTTCGTGCCTTCCGCGAAGCTGGTCATCACCGGCTTCCACGCGAAGAGCAACACGGTGGCGATGCCGATCAGCAGCGCGCCGAGGACGGCCCAGATCGCGGCGAACTTCGCGACCTCCTGCACCACCGGCGCCGCGCTGCCGATGACCGCCGGATCGAAGCTGTGGCTCTCGCCGTAGAAGCGCGGAATGACCGACGTCAGCACCTTGTTCGCCACGCCTACCAGCACCAGCGGCGCGATCGCGATGAGCGGATGCGCGAGCGTCTGGCCGGAAAACGCCGCCGGTTCGTTCACCAGCGACGTGCCGTAGCCTTCGCCGTTCGCGCGAGCGGTGCGGCGGCGCCAGTCCAGGTAAGCCAGGCCCACGACGAGGATGAAGATCCCGCCGATCGTGCCCAGCACCGGTGCGGCCCACGTGTTCGTGCCGAAGAACGTGGTGGGAATGATGTTCTGGATCTGCGGCGTGCCCGGCAGCGCGTCCATGGTGAAGGTGAACGCGCCCAGCGCGATGGTGCCCGGAATCAGGCGCTTGGGGATGTCGCTCTGGCGGAACAGCTCCGCCGCGAACGGATACACCGCGAAGACCACCACGAACAGCGAGACGCCGCCGTAGGTCAGCAGCGCGCAGACCACGACGATCGACAGCATCGCGCGCTGCGCGCCGAACAGGCCGATGGTGGCGGTGACTATCGACTTCGAAAAACCCGACAGCTCGATGAGCTTCCCGAAGATCGCGCCGAGCAGGAACACCGGGAAATACAGCTTCAGGAAGCCGACCATCTTGTCCATGAACAGGCCGGTGAACATCGGCGCGACCAGCGACGGATCGGTCAGCAGC
Source organism: Lysobacter soli (assembly GCF_003382285.1). GTDB lineage: Bacteria > Pseudomonadota > Gammaproteobacteria > Xanthomonadales > Xanthomonadaceae > Lysobacter_J > Lysobacter_J soli. The sequence continues at coordinate 297,824 of NZ_QTJR01000001.1, read as the reverse complement.
ACCGCGCCCAGCGCCGCCACCGGCGCGAACAGGATCACGCTGTAGCCGCGATACGCGACGAACATCAAAAAGCACAGCGCGGCCAGCACGATCAGAAATGCCATCGAAGTCCCCGGGATCATTCAGTCCAGACCGCAACCCGTGCCGTCATCCCCGCGCAGGCGGGGATCCATGTGTCCGGTGCGTCACGCCATTCGAAGGCGGTGATGGAGGGGACAGTTGGATTCCCGCCTTCGCGGGAATGACGAACCAGGGCGATGGGGCAAGTCTCGGCGCGGCGGTGGGTGGCCGGCATTGTCCGAAGGTACAGGAGCGGTCTTTGGACCTTGCGCTCTAGGCTTGCCTCCATGACGGGGAGGGCCGTCGTCCATTTCGTCCGCCTGCAATACGGGGTGGGCGTCCTTGAACGAGTTGGGGGAGGAGCGTCGACATGAAGCACAACAGCAACCGCACCGGATTGAGCATCGCCATCGGCATGGCCATCACCGCCGCGCTGCTGGCCCCGGCCGCGCAGGCGCAGGACACCACGGCCGCCGCGCAGGGCGAGGAAACCACCACGCTGAGCGGCGTCACCGTCACCGCGCGAAAGCGCGAGGAGACGCTGCAGGAAGTGCCGGTCGCGGTCACGGCGTTCACCGCCGACGCGCTGGATCAGCTCAACGTCGAGGATCTCAGCGACCTCGATGCGCAGGTTCCGAACCTGACGATCTACGCCGCGCGCGGCTCGTCCAGCACGATCACCGCCTACATCCGCGGCGTCGGCCAGTCCGACCCGCTGTGGGGCGTGGACCCCGGCGTGGGCATCTACATGGACGATGTCTACATCGCCCGTCCGCAGGGCGCGCTGCTCGACGTGTTCGACGTGGAGCGCGTGGAAGTGCTGCGCGGCCCGCAGGGTACGCTGTACGGCAAGAACACCATCGGCGGCGCGATCAAATACATCTCGCGCGGTCTGAGCGTCGACCCGGACGGTCAGGCATCGGTCACCGTCGGCAACTACAACCAGCTCGACGTGCGCGCCGCGGCCAGCGGTTCGGTCGGCGATGGCGCACTGCGCGGTCGCCTCGCCGTAGCCAGCCTCAACCGCGACGGCTATGGCGAGAACCTCACCAACGGCCAGCCGGTGAGCGACAAGGAAATCCTCGCGGCGCGCGGCCAGCTGGGTGCGTACGTCAGCGACAACCTCGACATCCAGTTCGCCTTCGACTGGATGGACGACCAGTCCGGCGTGCGCGGCGCGAAGATGCTCGCGCCGAACCGCTTCGCGCCGGGTTTCGCGCCGCTGGACGATCGCTACGACATCCGCAGCGGCATGCCCAACGTCAACGACACCGAGATGAAGGGCGCATCGGCCACCGTCAACTGGCGCGTGAACGACGACTGGGCGGTGAAGTACATCCTCGCCAAGCGCGAGTCCGACACCGAGACGAACATCGACTTCGACACGCTGCCCAACAAGATCGCCGACGTGAAGGCGTTCTACAGCGACGAGCAGGTCACCAACGAACTGCAGGTGAACTACGACGCCGGCGGCCGCAGCCGCGGCGTGGTCGGCCTGTATTTCTTCGACGGCTGGGCCGGCGGGCAGGTGCTGAACAACTTCTTCAACGCCTCCTTCGGCGACACGCAGGGCACGGTCTACACCGACCAGTGGGCGCTGTACGCGGACTGGACGTTCGACCTGACCGAGAAGCTCAAGCTCGATGTCGGCGCGCGTTACACCGACGAGCGCAAGCACGCGGTCGTGCTCAACCGCTGCTATACCGACGCGACCTTCAGCACGCTGGCGGTGCGCTGCGCCGCGAACAACCCGACGCCGATCGCCGCCAACTTCGACAAGCGCATCGGCTTCCAGAACACCTCGCCGAAGGTGTCGCTGGATTACCAGGTCACGCCGGACATCATGGTCTACGGCCTCGCATCGCGCGGCTTCAAGTCGGGCGGCTACAACATCCGCGCGCAGGCCACCGCGGTGCCGCGTTCGGCCGAGCCGTTCGACGACGAGTCGGTCGACAGCTATGAAATCGGCACGAAGATGGGGTTGCTGGACCAGACGCTGTTCCTGAACCTCGCTGCGTTCCACAACAAGTACAAGGACATCCAGCTGTCGGTGTTCACCGCCTACGACAGCAACGGCGACGGCACGAACGACGCGTTCTTCGGCGACTTCACCAATGCCGGTTCCGGCACGGTGGAAGGCGTGGAAGTGGAATACCAGTGGCTGCCGACGAAGCACTGGCTGATCAGCGGCAACTTCGCGTGGCTGGATGCGAAGTACGACGAGTTCATGTACGCCGGCGTCAACATCGCCGACGAACAGGAATTCACCAACGCGCCGGAGTTCTCGGGTGCGCTGAACGTCGAATGGCGCACGCCCTTGTCCAACGGCGGCGACATCTCCGCGCGCGTCGGTTACAGCTACCAGAGCGACGTGGTGGCGACGACGGAAATCGTGCGTACCGGCGCGCAGCCGATCACGCAGGACGGCTACGGCCTGGTGAACGCGGGCGTGATCTGGCGCCTGGACGAGAACTGGTCGTTCTCGCTGCAGGGCACGAACCTCGCCGACAAGGAATACCGGACCACCGGCTACAACCTCAATGCGGCGCTGGGCGTGCTCACCGGCTTCTACGGCGCGCCGCGGCAGTACAGCCTGGCGGTGCGGTACGACTTCTGATGCGGGATTCCGGGTGCGCCTTGCGTACTCGGACCGCAGCAATTCTTCCTTCTCCCTTCGGGAGAAGGTGCCCGAAGGGCGGATGAGGGGTAACGGAGGGTCATGGTTCGACCTGTCAGTGCAGTGCTGCACTGCGCGTTGAACACTGACGCTCCGTTGCCCCTCACCCCCAATCCCTCTCGGTCTGCACTCCCTTCGGTCACCGGAGGAAGAGGGGCCCTGCGTTGCGACGGCTGTGATCTCGTCGGCTCACCTTTCCAGCGTCATCCCGGCGAAGGCCGGGACCCAGGCTGTCATGCCTCCCGCATCCTCGCCGTCATTCCAGCGAGAGCTGGAACCCATCTGACTCTCGGAGCTTCCCTTCGCGTTGGCAACAGCGCAGCGCTGTACCGCAACGGTGGGTTACCCCTTCCGCTCCGTTGCCCCTCACCCCAACCCCTCTCCCGGTGGGAGAGGGGCTAACGCTATCCTCAGCCCATGAGCCCCGCCGCATGCCCATGCTGAGCTTCACCACCGTCGCCGTCGCCAGCCTGGCGTGGCTGGCGCTGATGTTCGGCACGGCGCTGTATGCCGAACGGCGGCCGACGGTGTTCGCGCGGCAGTGGCGGCACGTGTATGCGCTTTCGCTCGCGGTGCACTGCACCTCATGGACGTTCTACGGCACCGTGACGCAGGCGGCGCGCTACGGCTGGCCGCTGCCGCCGACGTTCCTCGGCGCGATCCTGCTGTATGGCCTGGCGATCGCGTTCATGGTGAAACTCGTGCGGCTCTCGCGCGAGACCAACGCGACGTCGCTCGCCGACCTCATCGCGACGCGCCTGGGAAAGGACGCGTGGCTCGCCGCGACGGTCACGCTGATCGCCGCGCTCGGCCTGATCCCGTACATCGCGCTGCAGTTGAAGGCGGTGGCGATGAGTTTCGCGATGCTCACCACGCGCAGCTCGCACGGCGCCGCCGGGCCGGCGTGGCAGGACAGCGCGTTGTACGTCGCGCTGGCGATGGCGCTGTTCGCGATGCTGTTCGGCACGCGCCGCGCGAGCGCTGCCGAACACAACCGCGGCCTCGTGCTGGCGATGGCATTCGAGTCGGTGTTCAAGCTCGCCGCGATGCTCGCGCTCGGCGCGTTCGTTTGGTTCGGACTGGGTGATCTGCCGCAGGCCGCCGCGGCGCCACTGCCGCCGCGCGGTGCCGATGGTTTCGCGCCGCTGGTGCTGCTGGGCGCGCTGGCGATGTTCGTGCTGCCGCACCAGTTCCATGTCGGCGTGGTCGAATGCCGCGACGAGCGCGACGTGCGCACCGCACGCTGGCAATTCCCGCTGTATCTGGTGCTGATCGCGTTGCCGGTGCTCCCGCTCGCGACGGCCGGGCAATCGTTGCTCGCGGGCACCGGCGTGCCGTCGGACCTGTTCGTGTTGGCGCTGCCACTGTCGCACGGGCAGGAAGGGCTCGCGCTGTTCGCGTTCCTCGGCGGTTTGAGCGCGGCGACCGGCATGGTCGTGGTGAGCACGCTCACGCTCAGCCTGATGATCGGCAACCACTGGTTCGCGCCAGGCCTGTTGCGCGGCGCGTGGTCGCGCAACGACGGAAGCGATCTTCGCGGCAGCGTGATCGCGCTTCGCCGCAGCGGCATCGTCGCGATCATGCTGCTGGCGTGGGCGTACAGCCGGCTGCTCGCGGGCAGCGACGCGCTGGCCGACGTCGGCGCGGTGTCGTTCTCCGCGCTGGCGACGCTCGCACCGGCGCTGTTCTTCGCGGTATGGCGCCCGCAGACGCCGCCGCGCGCGGCGGTGGCCGGCATCGTCGCGGGATTCGCGGCCTGGGCGTGGGTGCTGCTGTTGCCGCTGACGTTCGAAGCCCGCGGCGCGGTGCCGGCGTGGATCGTGGCCGGGCCGTTCGAACTGGGCTGGCTCGCGCCGGACGGTCTGTTCGGCCTCACGGGCTGGAGCCGCCTCGGCCGTGCGGTCGGCGCGAGTCTGTTCGTCGGCACGATGACGACCGTCGTCGTGGCCATGTGGCGACGCGAAGCGCCGCGACGCGCGCAACGCGGGCTGGACCTTCGCACGCTACGCGACGCCGGCCTGCGCTTCCTACCGCGCGAACGCGTCGAGCAACTGCTGCACGGCGTCCCCGCCGTCGGCGCGGTGCCGGCGGCAGTGGAAGCGGGCATCGAGCGCGAACTCGCGGCCGTGCTCGGTTCGGCTTCGGCGCGCGTGCTGCTCGATGCGGCTCGACGCGCGGGCAGCCAGGAACTCGACACCGTCGCGGCCATCGTCGGCGAAGCCTCCGCCGACCTGCGCTTCAACCAGCGCGTGCTCGAAGCGGCGCTGCACAACATGAGCCAGGGCATCAGCGTGGTCGATGCCGAACTGCGCCTGGTCGCGTGGAATCGCCGCTACGCCGAGCTGTTCGGTTTTCCCGACGAACTGCTCACGGTCGGGCGGCCGATCGCCGAACTCTCGCGCTGGGCGCTGCAACGCCTGCCGTCGCGCGGCTGGAACGGACGCGATCTCGAACGTGCGCTCGAACGCCGCCTGGCGTTCATGCGTGCTGGCACGCCGCACCTGTCCGAACGCGTGCTGCCCGACGGCAGCATCGTGGAAATCCGCGGCAATCCAATGCCCGGCGGCGGTTTCGTCGCCACCTTCACCGACGTCACCGCGTTCCGTCGCGCAGAAGCCGGGTTGATCATGGCGAACGAAACACTGGAGCTGCGCGTCGCCGAGCGCACCGCGGACCTGGAAGTCGCCAAGCGCGAGGCCGAGCGCGCGAACGAAGCCAAAAGCCGCTTCCTTGCCGCGATCGGCCACGACCTGATGCAGCCGCTGCACGCCGCGCAGCTGTTCGCCGATGCGCTGGCACAGCAGCCGCTGGACGTGCGCCAGCGCGAGACGGTGGCGCAGATCGGCGGCGCGCTGGATTCGACCAACGACCTGCTCACCGGCCTGCTCGACATGTCGCGACTGGAAGCGGGTGGGCTGGAGCCGCAGCCGCGCGCGTTCCCGCTGGGGGACGTGCTCGAACCGCTCGCGTCGGAGTTCCGTGCGATCGCCGCCGCGCAGGGCCTGCGCTTCCGCTTCGTCGGCACGTGCGCGTGGACGCACAGCGACCCGCAACTGCTGCGCCGCGTGCTGCAGAACTTCCTCGCCAATGCCGTTCGCTACACGCCGCAGGGCAGCGTGCTCTTCGGCGTGCGTCGCGACGGCGACGGACTGCGCATCGAAGTGCACGACACGGGACCGGGAATCGCCCCCGCGCAGCAGGCGGCGATCTTCGAGGAATTCCGCCGCGGCGAGGATGCGCCGGGGCAGGGACTCGGGCTGGGACTGTCCATCGCCGAGCGCATCGCGCAGTTGCTCGGCGCCCCGCTGGCGCTGCGAAGCGAACTCGGCGCCGGCACGGTGTTTTCGGTGCGCGTGCCGCTGGCGCCGCGCCCGACGACGACGTCGCACGCGACCGCGCACGACGGCGGCCCGCTGCGCGTGCTGCTGGTCGACAACGATCCGCTGGCGATGGACGCGCTCGCCGGCGTGCTCCAACGCTGGGGATACGACGTGGTCTGTGCCGTCGACGGCGTCGAGGCCGGAGTCGCGTTGCGCACCGCGCCGGCGGCGTTGTGGCTGTTCGACTACCACCTCGACGAGGGCGACACCGGCGTGCGCCTGGCCGGGCGATTGGCGGATGCATTCGGCGCGCGGCCGACGCTGATCCTCAGCGCCGATCGCGGCGAAGAGGTGCGCCGTGCCGTGCATGAGGCCGGCCTTTCTTTGCTGGCCAAACCGGTGAAGCCGCTGGCGTTGAAGTCCATGCTCGACCGGGCGCTGGCCGCGCGCGAAGTCGCGATGTCGTGAAATTTCTGCACGCCTGAGGCCGGTTCTGCATCGGCGGAAAGGATGTCCGCGCCTTCGTCACATGCCGCACAGCCTGCGCCGGCGCACCTGTCGGCGCCGCATGCCGCACGCATCAGCTTTGTTCCCTGAAGCAATTTCATCCGGCCTTGAGCCGCGCGGCGTCATCGGCCGCTTGCGCGTCATGGCATGGAAATTGCGCCTTTCCTCGGTGCAGGCGGGTTCCGGGGCCTGCGCCCACCCCACACGAGAGGACGCAACCATGGCCAACGACCACGCACAGGTAAACCGACAGGGCAAGAGCGAGCGCGGTTTCGCATCGATGGATGCCGGCCGCCAGCGCGAGATCGCGAGCAAGGGCGGCAAGGCCGCGCACGAGAGCGGGCGCGCGCACGAATTCAGTTCGGACGAGGCGCGCGTCGCCGGGCGCAAGGGCGGCGAAGCGGTCAGCCGCGACCGCGAACACATGTCGGCCATCGGTCGCAAGGGCGGCGAGGCGAGCGGCAGCAACCGCGCCGCGCGCGATGGCCGCGACGGAGGCGGCAACGGTCGCAATGGCGGGAACGGCGCCTGATTCGTCCTGCGCGGACTACGACGCGAGCTGTCGCGCCGGGTCGGCCAGTTCGAGTTCGCGCAGCACCACGCTCGCCTGCGTGCGATTGCGCACGCGCAGGCGTTCGAATATCGCCGACAGGTGCGCCTTGACCGTGCGTTCCTGCACGTCGAGGCGATCGGCGATCTGCTTGTTGAGCAGGCCTTCGGCCACCAGCGTCAGCACGCGGAACTGCTGCGGCGACAGGCTGGCCAGTCGCGCGGCGAGGTCGGCATCGCTGCTGTCGCTCTGCGTGCGCGCTACGGCCGCACGCAGCGAACCGGGTAGCCACTGCTCGCACGCGAGCACGGCGCGGATCGCATCGCGCAGTTCGTCCAGTCCGGCGCTCTTGGGGAGGTAACCCGCCGCGCCGTGATCGAGCGCGCGGCGCACCACGCGCGGGTCGTCGTTCGCCGACACCACCACCACCGCGACACCCGGGTACTGCGCGCGGATCGCCGCCAACCCCGCCAGCCCGTGGTTGCCGGGCATGTGCAGGTCGAGCAGGACCAGGTCGATGCCGGCGTCGGCTTCCAGCGCGGCGAGCACGGCGTCGAGGCTGCCGGCTTCGCGGATCTCGGCATCGGCAACGGCCTCCATCGCCGCCTGGCGCAAGGCGGCGCGGAACAGCGGATGGTCGTCGGCGACAAGCAGGCTCGGCATCGGCCAAGCCTAGCAAGCGGCCGTGCGTCCGGCGCGGCGGTGGTACGAAAGTACGATGGGCGACGCGGATGGGATTGCTAGGCTCGCCGCATGAACCTGACGCCCGTCCGCATCGCCGTCGCAGGGGCCGCGCTCGCGCTGGCCGCCTGCGCCACGCAGAGCCCGCGCAACGCGAAGGAGGCCGCACCGGTGTTCTCGCAACCGCGCACGACCGATCACCGCGGCGGCGACGACCTGCTCAGCGGCGGGCTCGGCCTTGCCGGATTGCGCGCGCTCACGCCACCGGCCTTCGCCGATGCCGGGCATCCGACGCCGGTGGAACTGCGCCGGCGCGCGCTCTGGAGCAACTGGCGCGGCATCGCCGATCTCGCGCCGGGCGGCGGCTATGGCGAGCTGTACGGGACGATCGCGCCGATCGCCGGCCGTGAATTCAGCGCCTTCGCGACCGTGGCCGGCGCGAACCAGCCGCACCGCGTGCTGGTGCAGGTGCCCGATGCGTTCGATACGGGCAAACGCTGTGTCGTCGTCACCGCCTCGTCGGGGTCGCGCGGCATCTACGGCTCGATCGCGGTCGCCGGCGCATGGGGACTCCCCAAGGGCTGCGCCGTGGCTTACACCGACAAGGGCGCGGGCACGGACTACTTCGACCTCGACGCAGGGCAGGGCGTGCGCGCGGACGGCACGGTTGGTGCACGTGGTGAGCCGCTCGCGTTCGATCCGGCAACGACCGCGACGTCCGGCGTGGCGTTCAAGCACGCGCATTCGAAGGACAACCCCGAGGCCGACTGGGGCCGCCACGTGAAGCAGGCGGCGCAGTTCGCGCTGCAATCGCTGGACGCAGCGTTCCCCGCCGCGGCGCCTTTCACCTTCGACAACACGCGGGTGATCGCGGTCGGCATCTCCAACGGTGGCGGTGCCGTGCTGCGTGCGGCGGCACTGGACGGCGACTGGCTCGACGCGGTCGTCGCGGGCGAGCCGAACGTGTTCGTCGAAGGCGCGCGACCGCTGTACGACTACACCACGCAGGCGGCGCTGCTGATGCCGTGCGCGCTGCTGCACTTGCAGAACCTGCCGCAGCCGCCTCTCACCGCGCAGTCGGTGCCGCTGTGGACGCAGCGCTGCGCCGCGCTGAAGGCCGCCGGCCTCGTCGAGGGCGACGACACCGTGGCGCAGGCGCGCTCGGCGTACGAGGCGATGAAGGCGTCGGGCTGGACCGACCAGGCGCTGCGTGCCGGCGCGTTGTCGGTGGGCTTCGACCTGTGGCGCGCGGTCGCCGTCACCTATGCCTCGGCGTACGGGCGCTATGGCTTCGGCGACATGCCGTGCGGCAATCGGTACGCCGCGCTGGGAACGGACTTCGCGCCGCGTGCCGCTACCGCCGCCGAACGCGCGGCGTGGTGGTCGGACGCGAGCGGCATCCCGCCGGGCGCGGGCGTCCACATCGTCGAACAGAACCCGACCGTGCCGCTTACCACGCTGCAGTGCCTGCGCGCGATGTGGACCGGCAACGACGCCGATGCCGCACGCGTGAAGCAGGGTGTCGCCGAAACGCGCGCCGGCCTGCCGCGCGAGGGGCTGCCGGTGGTGGTGATCCACGGAACGGACGACGGGCTGATCCCGCCGGCCTTCAGCAGTGCGCCGTACGTGCGACAGGCGAAGGCCGCAGGTCGCGACGTGCGTTACTGGGAGGTGCGCAACGCGCAGCATTTCGATGCGTTTCTCGGCCTGCCGGACTACGGCGCGCGCTACCTGCCGCTGCTGCCGTATGTGTACGAAGCGCTGGACCGGGTGGACGCGCACCTGGACGGCGCGGGCTCGCTCCCGACCGATGCGGTGATAGAGACGACGCCGCGCGGGGTGGGGAAGGCGCTGACCGCTTCGGACCTCGCGATGCCGCGGTAGTTCGTCCGTCATCCCGGCAAAAGCCGGGACTCGGGCTGATGACCTCTCAATATCGGGTTCGTCATTCCAGCGAAAGCTGGAATCCATCCTCATTCGCGGTTTATCGATCAAGCAACACCACAGCGCTGCGCCGCCGACACTGTTTGCCGCGGCCGCTCCGTTGCCCCTCACCCCAACCCCTCTCCCGACGGGAGAGGGGCCAACGCCGCCTCTTGCTGGCTTCACGCCCGATTTGGCACGCTGGCGGCCTCACCGATCACGGAGCGCCGCATGCCGCGCCGCCATTTCTCGATGTTGCGCGAGTTCCATCTCGCCGACTGGTTTACGCTGGGCAACGCCTTCTGCGGCACCGGCGCGATCTTCGCGGCGATGCGCTTCCTCCAGGACGGCGTGGTGAACGACCTGCTCATCGGCATGGCGCTGATCCCGCTGGCCTTCATCTTCGATGCCCTCGACGGCCGTGTCGCGCGCTGGCGCAAGTCGGCGTCCACGCTCGGGCGCGAACTCGATTCGCTCGCCGATGTGATCTCCTTCGGCGTCGCGCCGGCCGCGCTGGCCTACGCGTGCGGCCTGCAGGGCGGCTGGGACTGGATCGTGCTGAGCTACTTCGTCGTCTGCGGCGTTAGCCGCCTGGCGCGCTACAACGTCACCGCCGAAGCGCTCTCGGGCGAGGACGACAAGGTGAAGTACTTCGAGGGCACGCCGATCCCGACCAGCCTGCTGCTGGTGATCGTGCTGGCCGTGGCGGCCTCGCAGGGCGCCATCGGCGAGAACCTGTGGCTGGGCATGGTGCAGCTGGGGCCCTGGCAGTTCCATCCGCTGGTGCTGATGTTCGCGCTCTCCGGCTCGCTGATGATCAGCAAGACGCTGCGCATCCCCAAGCCCTGACCGGGCGCCGTCGCGGCGGCGAAACACGGCGTTGGTACCATGACCGCCTTCCCCGACGGCGGTGATGGCGATGCAGGGCGTTGACGATTTCGAAGCGTGGAACCGGCGGTACTGGAACGCCTGGGGCGACGCGCTGCGTGCGACGCAGCCGGCCGCGACGCCGACCATGCCGGGATGGAACGAGGCCGTGGACTGGTGGTCGCAGTTCGCCCGTGGCGGGCTGCCGCAGGCCGACGAGGCCGTGTCGCGCTTCAACGCGCAGGCCCAAGGCTGGTTCGGGCAGATGCAGCAGCTGGCGGCGCAGTTCGCCGGGCGCAGCGCCAACGCGGGCGACATCGCCTCCGCCTGGAAGCAGGCGCTGGGCGGTGACGGTGCCAATCCGTTCGCGCAGGTGTTCGCGAACATGCCGGGCAGCGCGCAGACCGATCCGTCCAAGTGGTTCGAAGCCTTCGCGCCGATGCTGCAATCGATGCAGCACGGCGCGCATCCGTGGGATGGACGCGCATGGCTGTCGTTGCCGGCCTTCGGCTTCGCGCGCGAGCATCAGGAACGCTGGCAACAGCTGGCGCAGGCGCAGGTCGAGCTGCAACAGCAGAGCCAGGCTTACCAGGCGCTGCTCGCCGAAGCCGGTCAGGACGCCTTCGCGCGATTCGAACGCAAGCTGGAGGAGCGCAGCGCGCCGGGCAAGCAGCTCGACTCGGTGCGCGCGCTGTTCGACCTGTGGATCGACGCGGCGGAGGAAGCCTATGCCGACATCGCGCTGTCGCCGCGCTTCCGCGATGCCTACGCCGCGCTGGTCAACGCGCAGATGACGCTGCGCGGACGCATGCAGAAGGAAGTCGAGCAGCTGGGTTCGCAACTGGGCATGCCGACGCGGACCGAAGTGGATTCGGCGCATCGCAAGATCGTCGAACTGGAGCGCGAACTGCGACGCCTTCGCGATGCGATAGAAGCCTTGTCGCGGCAGGCGTCGCGACCCGAGGCGCGCAGCGCGCCGGCGGAGGAAACCCGATCGTCTGCCGCACCGAAGAAGGTCGCGCCAGCAAAACCTGCTGCGAAGAAGGCGCCGGCCAGGGCGACGAAAGCCGGCAAGCCGGCGAGCAAGAGCGGGAGGACGCGCTGATGGACGCCTTCGGCCCGTTGGGATTCACGCCCGATTCGCTGGCGCAGGAATCGCTGCGCTTCCAGGCCAAGCTCCGCGCCGGCCTGGACACGCTGCACCAGGTGCACGACATCGATTACGGCGCGACCGCGCGCGAGGAAGTCTGGCGCGACGGAAAGGTCGTGCTGTACCGCTTCCGCGGCAACACGCTTCCCAACGGCCGGGCGCCGACCGCGCGCGTGCCGCTGCTGATCGTCTACGCGCTGGTGAACCGGCCGTACATGGTGGACCTGCAGGACGACAAGTCGATCGTGCGCGGCCTGCTGGAACGCGGCGAGGACGTGTACGTGCTCGACTGGGGCTATCCCGACCGCTCCGACCGTTACCTCGAACTGGACGACTACATCCAGCGCTACATCGGCGGCGCGGTGGACCACCTGCGCGGCGAATACCGCATGGACGGCATCAACGTGCTCGGCATCTGCCAGGGCGGCGCGTTCTCGCTGTGCTACACCGCGCTCAATCCGCACAAGGTGCGCAACCTCATCACCATGGTGACGCCGGTGGATTTCCACACCAGCGACAACATGCTGGGCAACTGGACGCGCGGCCTCGACGTGGACCTGTTCGTCGACACGCTGGGCAACGTGCCGGCCGACGTCATGAACTGGTGCTACCTCACGCTCAAGCCGTGGCGGCTGTTCGTGCAGAAGTACGTGGGCATGGTGGACGTGCTGGACGATCCGAAGGCGCTGGAGGATTTCCTGCGCATGGAGAAGTGGATCTTCGACTCGCCCGACCAGGCCGGCGAGGCGTTCCGCCAGTTCGTGAAGCAGTTCTACCAGGGCAACGGCTTCATCAAGGGCGGCATCGACATCGGCGGGCGCGCGGTGGACCTGCGCAGCATCGAGGTGCCGATCCTCAACATCTACGCCGAACAGGATCATCTGGTTCCGCCGGCGTCGTCGAAGGCACTGGCGGGGCTGACCGGAAGCGACGACTACAGCGAGCTGTCATTCCGTGGCGGGCACATCGGCATCTACGTTTCCAGCCGCGCGCAGCGCGAAGTGCCGCAGGCCATCCACGACTGGCTGGGCCAGCGGGCGCGGTAATCGCCCGATCCGCCCGTACCGCGTGACGAAGGTCCGCATACGCGCATGCGAACGCGCGGCGTCGACGTCGCGCGTGCGAAACTGCGGCGATCAAGAAGGACGCATACCGTGATCCGAATCCTCCTCGTCGCCTGCCTCGCACTGCTCGGCGCCTGCGTTGCGCATCCCGCCACGACCACCGCGCCCCCCGCGGCCACCAGCGACTCGGCCCGGTGGGAACCGGACATCGCCGCGTTCGAACAGGCCGACAGCGTCGTGCGACGCCGGCCGGGCGGCGTGGTCTTCGTCGGTTCGTCCTCGATCCGGCTGTGGGATTCGATTCCCGACGACTTCCCTGGCGTGCCGATCATCAACCGCGGGTTCGGTGGCTCGCGCGTGCGCGATTCGACGTACTACGCCGATCGCATCGTCACGCCGTACTCGCCCAGTGCGATCGTGTTCTACGCCGGCGACAACGATTTGTACGAAGGCCGCACGCCGAAGCAGGTTCGCGACGACTTCGCCGCGTTCGTCGGCAAGGTGCGCAAGCAACTGCCGCGCACGCGCATTGCGTTCGTGTCGATCAAGCCCAGCCCGTCGCGTGCCGCGCTGCTGCCGCAGATCCGCGAGGCCAATGCGCTCGTGCGCGAGTTCGCGCAGCAATCCCAAGGCGTGGATTACCTCGACGTCTTCCTGCCGATGCTCGATGCGCAGGGCCAGCCGCGCGAGGAACTGTTCGTCGCCGATCGCCTGCACATGAACGCGAGCGGCTACGCGATCTGGGCCGGCGTCGTGCGGCCGTGGCTGGCGGCGCAGCCCACGCCGTGAGCATTCGGCACGCCATTGCGACGCTGCTCGCCGGCGCGCTGCTGGCGCTGCTGGCAACGTCGGCGGCCGCCGCACCGCCGCCGCAGGCGCAGCGCGAGATCGAACAACTGATCGACGCGCTCGGCCGCTCAGGGTGCGACTTCCAGCGCAACGGTTCGTGGTATCCGGCCACCGAGGCGCAGGCGCACCTTCGCCGCAAGTACGACTACCTGCGAAAGCGCGACCTTGTCGCCACCGCCGAGCAGTTCATCGAGCGCGCGGGCACGCAGAGCAGCATGAGCGGCAAGGCCTACGCCGTGCGATGCCCGGGGCAGGGAACGGTACCGTCGGCGAAATGGCTCGGCGCGAAGCTCTCGCAATTCCGTCACGCGACACCCTGACGGCCGGCGCTAGACTCGCGCGCGTCGGCCGGCCTGGCCTTGCGAGCACGCGCCATGAACGTCACCCGCACGCTTACCCGCTCCCGCCACGATCGCATGATCGCCGGCGTGCTCGGCGGCATCGCCCGAAGATTCGGCTGGAATTCGACGCTCACACGCGTGCTGTTCGTGTTGGTGTCGATCGCCTCGGCGGCGTTTCCGGGCGCGCTGGTCTACCTGATCCTCTGGCTGCTGATTCCCGAAGGCGACTGATGCGGGCGTCTCGCGTGTCGTTCGCGATGCGCTAGGCTTCGCGCATGCCGATGCTTCGACGATTCGCGATCGCGCTGGGCGCGCTGTGGACGCTGCCGAACACGTTGGTCGGCCTGATGCTGGGCGCGGTCGGGCTCGCTTTCGGTTCGCACGCGCACTGGCGCTCACGCGAGCTGGCGCTGGTGTTTCACCGGTGGCCGTGGGGGCCGGGCGGGGCCATCACGTTCGGCAACGTGATCCTGCATACCGGCGACGACCTGGATTCGCCCTGCGTGACTTATGCGCATCGCGCGGGGCACCGCGAGGAAGCGCCAATCGTCCTGGCGGACCACGAACGCGCGCACGTGTATCAGTACCTCGCGCTCGGGCCGCTGTTCCTGCCGCTGTATCTGCTGTCGGGCGGAATCAGCGTGCGCAACCGTTTTGAACGCGCGGCCGATCGCTATGCGAGCACGGGACGCGGCTGGTGGCCATGGTCGGCCTCGTAGCGACGTCTTATTTGAACGAAATCAGCTGGCCCTCGCTCTTCCACGCCGCGAAACCGCCGGCGAGCGGGCGAACGCGCTTGAAGCCGCGCTTGTTGAGCGCGCGCGCGAGCACGGCAGCAGAGGCTTCGTTCGGGCAATCGCAGTAGACGATCACTTCCTCGCGCGGCATCAGGGGCGCTTCGGCGACGGTCTGCACGAAGACCGAGCCTGGAATCCAGCCGGTTTGCGCGCGCTGCGGCTCCGATCGCACATCGAGGATGAGCGGCGGCGATTCGCCGTCCATCAGCGCACGCAGCTCGGCCGGCGTGATCCGTGCCATGCGCAACTGGCGCTGGAACATGCGGCGGCGCCACAGCTTCCACAGCACGAAGGCGGCGATCAGCGCGAGCACGACCGGAATCGTCATGCGGCCGAGCGTTTCGAGGCGATCGAGAACGTCGTTCACCGCTTCGTGGAAGATCGCGCCCAGGGCCACCGCGAGGCCGGCCCACAGCACGGCGCCGATGCCGTCGTACAGGAGGAAGCGGGTGGGTCGCGTGCCGGTTTCGCCGGCCAGCGTCGTCGCCACGGCCGCGAAGCCGGGGATGAACTTGGCGACGATCAGCGAAGGCGGACCCCATCGCCCGTAGATGCCGCGCGTCATCAGCACGCAAGAGTCCGGCGAAAGCGACAGGCGGCACATCAATCGCAGCAGCTTCGCGCCGAGCCGCCGCCCGCCTACATACCAGAGCCAGTCCGCAAGGACGGCCGCGAGAGCGGCCACCGCGACGATCGGCCACACGCTGCGCCCCTGGTTGGTCGCGAGCGCGGCGGTGAGGATGATCGGCGGATACGCCGGCACGGGAATGCCGCCCTGGTCCAGCAACACGCTGACGAAGACGACGAGCAGGCCGTAGACGGCGATGAGGTGGAGGAGGGTGTCCATGCGGCCGCGGGGGCCTTGGCGCGCGGGGGCGATGTCGCAATGGTAGGCCCGTGGCCGGGCACCGGGTAGCGCATTCCGTGCATTGCTGCGTGTCGCCGGTGCGGCCTTGCGCCGGCGGTCCGGGGGGGACGTCAGCCGATGTCGAAGCTCGCCCGGGTGCGGCCGAGGCGCAGTCCGTTGGGACCGAAGCTCTGTTCGACGAACGTCACGCGTGCCTCCTCGATCAACACGATGGAACTGCAGCGCGTGCCGTAGCGCTCGCCGCGCACGAACGGCGGCGACAGCAGGCGTTCCAGCGGCAGGCCGACGCCGGTGTCGGGCAGGGTGTCGTCGGGGGACGGCGTGGTGTCGGCCAAGGCATCGAACAGCGGCGCAAGGGCTTCGTCGCCGGCCTGGCCATCGAGGGCGGCGGCGCTCGCGAGCCAGTGCTCCAGGGCCCGCGTCGCATGGCCGCTCTTGGGCCAGGGCGCATCGAAATCCCCGTTCGACATGGCGTGAAGACCGGGCGTCACGTCGTACGTCCGGAACTGCGGGTAATTGCTGGCGAACGCGAGTCGGCGGCCATCGAAGGCCAGCATGTTGAAACGGCCGAACCCGGCCGCTTCGGGAGCGAGGCCGGCCAACGCATCGACGCTGCCGTCGTCAGCCACGAACTCCCGCACTAGCGCGCCGCGCGAGCGGGGCATGGGGCCCTCCGCGGCGCCCGCTCGTACGTTCGTGACGGCGGCAAGCCGGCCGCGGGTGGACGCCATCAGCCAACTCCCGCCCGCGAGCAGATCGCGCCCGCCATAGAGCGCCGGATCGACCGGGTCCACGCCGGCGGGCGCGGCCGGCCGGTCGTGCGCTTCGTCGCGGTTGGCGATCAGCGCCAGCCGGTAGCGTGGATGCTGCTTCCACGAAAGGGCAATCAGGCACATGCGTGTATGTAGGCAGGAGGAATGGAAGTTGCGTTCAGCTGGGGCGGCGGGACCGTTGTAGGGATAGTCCTACAAAGCAGCGCAGCCCTCGCTGACTGTGGCGCCGCGAAAACCTTGGCAGCCTATGAACCCTGTCCCCGCACGTCCATTCCGGACGCCCCCGTCGGGAGGAGCCCTCCGATGTACCGCGTCGAACTATCGCGCCATGACGGCGGCGTCCTGCAGCAGCAGATCGCCGAAGCCAGCGCCGATTACGCCAGTGCCGAAGCCGCGCTGGCCGCGGTGCTGCCCAAGGCAAAACGTTGCGCGGAGCGGAGCAGCCAGGCGCTGTGGCTGCGCATCTACGACGAGCGTTCCCGGGTGGTGTTCGGTACGCTCCTGCCCTGAGCAGCGACGCCTCTAGCGTCGCCCACCGTCTCCCTCGGAGCACGACATGGGCAAGAAGGAGTTCGAAGCCTCCATCGCCAGCGGCGGCCACCACCGCCTCGCGCAGATGATCGGCGAATGGGAAGGCACGTTCCGGCTCTGGTTCCAGCCCGACCACGTCGCCTGCGAAGCGCCGCAACGCGGCACGATCCGCGGAATCCTCGACGGCCGTTTCCTGCTGCACGAATACCGCAGCCGTTTCGGCGACGAGCCGATCGAAGGGGTCGCCATCTACGGCCTGCACCTGGACGACAACGCCTACGAATCGGCGTGGGTCGAAAGCTTCGGTACCGGCACCAGCATCATGTTCTCGGCGGGACCGGCCGCATCGGAGCACTTCAACGTGCTCGGCAGCTACGGCGACGGCCAGGGCGGCCCGCGCTGGGACTGGCGGACGGAAATCGAACAGCCCGATCCCGACCAGCTCGTCATCACCATGACGAACATCTCGCCGCAGGGCGAGGCGGCGAGGGCGGTCGAAGTGCGGTATCGGCGCGTGGCGAACACCGGCCTGTAATCTAGGGATTTCAGGCGCCGGCGGGCCGCAATTTCAGCGCCAGTCCATTCGCAGCGATCGCGAACGAGTCCGCATCGATGCGATCGACCGCCGCGCCGTCGCTCAGATGATACGAACGCAACCCTTCCACCACGCGTCGCTCTCCCGCGCCGCGCGTTTCGATCAGCGTGCGCCGCACATGGATCGTGTAACGGTTGCCGGCTTCGTCGTACGCGCTGAAGGTGTCATTGGGCATCATCCACTCCCCGTTGTGGTGCGGCGCATACGATCGGCGCTGGTTGTCTCCTGGCGTGAGACTGTGCGGCGATCACTTCGCACACGAAGGCGGCGCGGACGCGACAAACAAAAAACCCGCGATCGCTCGCGGGTTTCTGTCTGGTGCCGGAAGTGGGACTCGAACCCACACGCTTTTAAGGGCGGCGGATTTTGAGTCCGCTGCGTCTACCGATTCCGCCATTCCGGCGCGGCCGTGCAGTATAGCCGAGGGGCCGGCTCGCGGTGCAGCGTTACAGGCTCAGGCCGCCGTAGCGGGCCATCGCGGCAGCCAGGACGAAGATCGCCGCCAGCAGGATGAGTTCGAAGCGGACGATCGCACGCATGCGGGCGGTCTCGGCGGCATCGGGTAGGAAGATCGGGTTGGCGGCCAGCGCCTTGCGCCAGCGCAGGAAACGCATCGTCGGCAGGATCGAGAGCAGGCCTACCAGCACGAACGCGCCCATCTTCGCGTGGAACCACGGGTTGTGCAGGTAGAAGTCATGGCCCTTGATGCCGAAGGCGACACGCGCGATGCCCACCGCGATCAGCGCCATGGCGGTCATCCCGTAGCCCATGTCGATACCGGCCAGGCGTTGGAGCGACACGCGGTCCAGCGTGCTGCGCAGCAGGACCGATTCGGCGACCAGCATCGAAACCAGGCCGAAGACAAGCAGGTGGTGGAGCGAAGCGAGTACGAAGTCGATCAGCACGTGGCGCGCTCCTGGCGATGAATGCGGCCCACGCTAATGCCGCCGCGGGACGGCGGCCAGATGCCGAAGGTCAGTAATGTGACGGCCGGCGCTGCCGGCAGGGTTCAGGCGGCTTCGTCGGTGCGCAGCGTCTTGGCGACGCGCGAGAACCACTCGCCCTGGTCCGGGACGAACGTCGCGCAGGATTCCATCGCCGCCTTGTAGATGTGCAACGACACCGCAACGGCATCCGGGCTGACGTTCCGGATCGTGTGGTACTCATGCGGCGGAATCAGGCTGCCCGCGCTGCCCGGACCGGCATGCATGCCACCCGCGGCGCGGAAGCGGTAACGATCGCCCTCGCGTTCGAGCAGCTCGTACTGCGTGATCTCCAGTTCGCCATCCCACACGCCTTCCACGCACCACAAGCCACAGTGGTCGTGCACCGGCGTGCCCTGGCCCGGGCCCCAGGTCATCGCGACGACGCTGTAGCCAAGCTCCGGGCTTCGGTAGAGCTCGCGGCGCGCGTAGTGGTCGGCGATGGGCTCGTGGACGCAGGCCGGCAGCTGCACGTCGCGGTCGCGGATCATGCCGCACAGCGTGCTGCGCAGCGCGGAAGTCACGGCATGTTCGTCGCCGCTCGACACCGCGGCATCGATGGCGGCGACCAGCTTTTCGTGGCCGGGAAAGTGCAGGTCGGGCAGCGCGTCGTGGGCGTTCATGGCGGCGATTCTACCGCGCGGCGCGCTGGGCCTTTCTTGCGCTGCGTCAATCCGCGCGGGGTTGCCAGGCGAAAGCAGGGCGCTTGAGCCGGCCTAGAGGGTGTTCAGGAAGCCCTCGACCGCCGGTCCGAAACGCGCGATGTCCACCAGGAACGCGTCATGGCCCTGCGGCGACGGCAGCGGCAGGAAGGTGGCCTCGGCACCGCCGGCGCGCAGGCCTTCGGCGATTTCTTCCTGCTGCTGCAGCGGGAACAGGATGTCGGTGTGCACGCCGATCGCCAGCGCCTTGCCGATGCGGATGCTCGCCAGGCCCGCGCGCGTGTCGGCTTCGCCGTTCTGGCGTGTCGCGCAGTATTCCCCGATGTCGAACCAGTCCATCGACCGGCTGAGGTACAGGTAGCAATTGGGATCGAACCGTCGCACGAACCGTCGCGCGTGGCCTTCCAGGTAGCTTTCGACTTCGAACTCCAGACCGAAGGGATCTTCGTCGGCGCGGTCGGAATCCAGCCTAACGCGACCGAAGCGGCCGTCCCATTCCAGCGCGGAGCGATAGGTGATGACGCCCAGCTTGCGCGCCATGCGCATGCCCGACTCGGGGTAGTGCGCATCGTCGTACTGACCGTGGTTCCAGTTCGGATCCAGGCGGATCGCCTCACGCTGCAGCGAACGGATCGCGATCGAGAAGGGCAACGCTTTCGCCGCGCCGGAGATGTTGATGTGATGTTGCGCCAAGCCGGGATGACGAAGCAGGAACGCCAGCGCCGTCATCCCGCCCATCGAGTTGCCGATGAGGCACGCGATGCGATCCAGGCCCAGTCCGCGCACGAGATGCGCGGCGGCATCGGCGCCGTCTTCGACCGAAAGATCCGGGAAATCCAGGCGATACAGCGCGCCCGTCAGCGGGTTGATCGACGCCGGGCCGGTGGAACCCTTGCAGCTTCCGAGCGAGTTCGCGCAGATCACGAACCAGCGGTTCGTGTCGATGGGCTTGCCCGGGCCGAGCATCGCTTCCCACCAGCCCGGCTCCGGGTTGGCTTCATTGCTCGCGGCGTGTGCGTCGGGCGAAAGGCCGGTGACGATCAGCACCGCATTGTCGCGCGCGGCGTTGAGCGTGCCCCAGGTTTCGTATGCGACGCGGGCGCCGTGCAGTTCGCCGCCGCGTTTCATCGGGAACGGGGAGGGAAGGTCGAACCAGCGCGTGCCGGGCGGGATGAATTCGGTCATGGCGCAAGCTTAATCGCCCCGGTGGCGATAGGGCATCACGGTTGTGATTGCGGGCATGTCAGAAAGTACGGCTACGTGCCGTCGTCCATCCGTCCGCGGCCCCTTAGGGCCGAGCGGAATCGATCACCAGTTCGATCGCGCCGGACGCCTTCGACGGCTTCGCTTTCGCTTCCAGATCGCCCGATTTCGGCATCGCATCGCCGCTGGCGGAGATGCGCGCGAGCACGTCGACCGCCTCGAGCTGCGACAGCTTCATCGTCGGCATCGGGCTGTCGCCGTCGTCGAGCACGACCTCACGCGGGAAGCCGGCGGCGGGGAGCTTCTCGACCGCCACCGGCATCGGCGGGCCACCGGCCTGGCGCGCGATGACGAACAGCGTCGCGTTCGGCGGGATCTTCGCGGCGAGTTCCGGCGCGACCGACACCTTCACCTTCAGCCCGCCCTGTGCAGGCGTTTGGGCTGCAGCCGTGGCCGCTGGCAGCGGCGACAGCCCGGCTTCGGCACGCGCTGCGTCGATCTGCGCGCGCAGCGGCGCCGCAGCTGCGGCGTCGACGACGGAAAGCAGCGGCTCCCACGTCCGCGCCGCTTCAGCCGGCTGCGATGCCTGTCGTTGCGCGATGCCGAGGAACCAGCGCGCGCGCTGGTGCATCGGTTGGAGTTCGATCGCGTGGCGCAACATCGCGACGCCTTCGGCGTCGAAGCGGCGTTCCGGCGCGGCGAGGGCGCGCATCTCGGCACCTTCGGCCAGCAGGTCCGGATCGTCCGGCGCGAGCTTGAGCGCGCGGGCCAGCGCGTCGGACGCCTTCGCGGCATTGCCCTGCGCGATGTAGGCGCGGGCAAGCAGGCGCCAGCCCTCGACCTGGTTGGGATCGCGCTGCAGCTCGCCTTCGAGCTTTACGATGGCGTCTTCCAGCGTGCGCGGCATCTCGCGCTGCGCCGGGTCAAGCGCGGCTGGCGTGCCGATCGCGAAGTAGGTCGTCGCGGTGGCGAGCGTCAGCCCGGCGATCACCGCGATGCCGGCCACGCGGCGCGTGCGCCACAACGGTCGCAGCACGTACGCCAGCGTCAGCACGGCCAGCACGAGGCCGGCGATCACGAAACCCCACATCGCACCGCCCATCACCACTCCTGCTCTTCGTTGCGATCAGCCGTGCGTTCGTTGTCGGCCTGTGCGGACGGACGCGAGCGGCGTCGCAACGCGCCAACCACGATGAGGCCGCCGGCCAGCAGCACCAGCGCGGGGCCGAACCACAGCAGCCACGTCTTGCTCTCGACCTGCGGGCGGTACAGCACGAACTCGCCGTAACGCGCCACGAGGAAATCCTTGATCTCCTCGTCGCTCTTGCCCTTGCGCATCAGTTCGAGCACTTCTCGGCGAAGGTCCACCGCGATCTGCGCATTGGAATCGGCCAGCGACTGGTTCTGGCACATCACGCAACGCAGCTCGCTTACCAGCGCATGGAAGCGCGTTTCCTCGGCGGTGTCGGCGAAACGCAACGGCGTGGCGTCCGTGGCGACCTGCGCGAATGCGGGGGTGCCCGACAGCATCAGCGCGAAGGCCAGCAGCAGCGCGCGCATCACAGCGGCTTGCCCTGTCCGGCTTGCGCGTCGATCTGCGCAAGCTTGGGCAGCAGTTCGTTCGCGATCACCTCGTCGGTGAGCGGGCCGACGTACTTCCAGCGGATGATGCCGCCGCCATCGACGAGGAAGGTTTCCGGCGCGCCGTAGATGCCCCAGTCGATCGCGGCCTTGCCGTCGTAGTCGGTGAGGACCATCAGGTACGGATTGCCGAACTGCTCGAGCCAGCGCAAGGCGTCGGCGTGTTCGTCCTTCCAGTTGAAACCGATCACGCGCAGGCGCTTGGTTTCGGCGAAGCGCGTGAGCACGGGATGTTCGTCGCGACATGCCGGGCACCAGCTGCCCCACACGTTCAGCAGGTACGGTGCGCCGCGCAGGTCCTTGTCGGTGACCAGGCGCCCGGCTTCGTGCAGCACCGGCAGGCGGAAGGCGGGCGCAGGCTTGCCGATCAGCGGCGAGGGCAGGGCATCGCGGTTGGGATTGCGGCTGAGCAGCACGCCGGCGAAGAGCAGCACGCCAAGTGCGGCGACGATCGCCAGCGGAATCCAGCGCATCGTGGATTTGCGCGGTGCGCTGTCGGGCGTATCGCTCATCGTGCGGGCTCCGGAGTCGGTTCGGTCGCGGTGATGGTCGGACTGCGCGCTTCGGCCACGCGGCGGAAACGCCGATCCGTCGCCGTCACGAACCCGCCCAGCATCATCAGCAGCGCGCCGGCCCAGATCCAGCGCACGAACGGCTTGATGTGCACGCGCAGCGCCCACGCATCGTTGCCAAGCGGCTCGCCCAGCGCGACGTAGAGGTCACGCGTGACGCCGCGCGCGATCGCGGCTTCGGTCATTACCTGGCCGCCGCTCGCGTAGGCGCGCTTTTCGGGATGCATGACGGTAAGCGGTCGGCCGTTCTCGAAGACGGTGACGGTGCCGCGGTCGGCTTCGTAGTTCGGTCCCTGCGAATGCGTTGCGCCGTCGAAGCGGAACGAATAACGGCCCAGTTCGACCGTTTGCCCCGGCGCGACGGCGAGCTCGCGCTGCGTCGTCAGGCCTTCGGTCAACAGCGCTCCGACGAGGAACACCGCGACGCCGAAATGCGCGAGCGTCATGCCGAGCATTTCGGCGGTGAAGCGCTGGCCGGTGGTCTGGCTACGCACGCGCGTCCACACGAAGCGCGCCGTGCCGAACAGCACCCACGCCGCACCGAGCACGCCGGCGGCGACCTTCACAGGGCCCTGCGGCGCCATGAAATACGCGATCGCGCCGAGCACGACCGCGAGACCGGCCCACGGCATCAGCATCGCCATCGGCTTGGACGGCTGTTCGCGCTGCCAGCGCGTGATCGGGCCGAACGGCAGCAGCAGCACCAGCGGCGCCATCAGCAGCACGAACATCAGCGCGAAGTAGGGCGGGCCTACGGAAATCTTGCCCAGTTCGAGCGCGTCGGCGAGCAGC
The DNA here is from genome assembly GCF_003382285.1 of Lysobacter soli. Taxonomy (GTDB): domain Bacteria; phylum Pseudomonadota; class Gammaproteobacteria; order Xanthomonadales; family Xanthomonadaceae; genus Lysobacter_J; species Lysobacter_J soli. The sequence continues at coordinate 274,418 of NZ_QTJR01000001.1, read as the reverse complement.
GGATAGAGCGTGCCGAGCAGCACCATCGCGCAGGCGGTCGACAGCAGCAGGTTGTTGGCCAGCAGCAGCGTTTCGCGCGAGAACAATTCGAACGGCTTGCCGGCATCGTCCGACGAAGGCGCCTTCAGCGCGTACAGCAGCAGCGATCCGCCGACGACGATGCCCAGGAAGATCAGGATGAACAGTCCGCGCGCCGGGTCGGCCGCGAACGCATGCACGCTGGTCAGCACGCCCGAACGCACCAGGAACGTGCCCAGCAGCGAGAGCGAGAACGTGGCGATCGCCAGCAGCAGCGTCCACCCGCGGAAGCTGCCGCGCTTTTCGGTCACCGCCTGCGAATGCAGCAGCGCCGCGCCGGCGAGCCACGGCATGAAGCTCGCGTTCTCGACCGGATCCCAGAACCACCAGCCGCCCCAGCCGAGTTCGTAATACGCCCACCACGAACCCAGTGCGATGCCGAGCGTCAGGAACGCCCAGGCGACGTTCGTCCACGGACGCGTCCAGCGCAGCCAGCGCGCATCGACCTTGCCGTCGAGCAATGCGGCGATGGCGAATGCGAACGGCACCGCGAAGCCTACGTAGCCCAGGTACAGCATCGGCGGATGGATGATCATCCCCGGGTCCTGCAGCAGCGGGTTGAGGTCGCGACCTTCCGCCGCTGCGGGCAGCAGCCGCAGGAATGGATTGCTGGTGAAGATCAGGAACGCGAGAAAGCCCGCGCTTACCAGGCCCATGACGCCGAGCACGCGTGCGATGACGGTGTCGGGCAGGCTGCGCGAGAAGCGCGCGACAGCTCCGGTCCACGCGGCCAGGATCAGCGCCCACAGCAGCAGCGAGCCTTCGTGCGCGCCCCACACCGCGGTGTAGCGGTACATTAGCGGCAGCAGCGAATTGCTGTTCTCGGCGACGTACTGCAGCGAGAAATCCTGCCTCACGAAACCGTGCGTGAGGATGACGAACGCGAACGCCACCAGCGCCAGTTGCGCGTAGGCGGCGGGACGCGCGACGGCCATCCACGGTGCGACGCCGCGCTGCGCGCCGGCCAGCGGCAACGCCGCCTGCAGCACCGACACCAGCAGCGCGAGGATCAGCGCGACCTGCCCGATCTCGCCCAGCACTTACTTGGCTTCCTTCGCCGCGCCGGCGGCGGGCGCGTTGACGTCGTGCTTCCTGTGCGCCATGCCCATCTTGTCGGCGACTTCCTTGGGCATGTAGTTCTCGTCGTGCTTGGCGAGGATTTCCTCGGCCACGAACACGTCGCCCTGCATGCGGCCGGTGGCGACGACGGCCTGCTTCTCGCGGAACAGGTCGGGAAGGATGCCGGTGTACTTCACCGGCATCTGCGCGTCGCCGTCGGTGACGCGGAAAGTGGCATCGAGCGAGCCCGGCGCGCGCTTGAACGAATCGGCCGCGACCATGCCGCCGAGGCGGAAACGCGCCTGTTCGCCGGCTTCGCCGCGCAGCACTTCGCTGGGCGTGTAGAGGTAGGCGATGTTGCGCTGCAGGGCCATCGCGACGAGCGTGGTGGCGATGCCGGCGGCCACGACCAGGGCGATGACCCAGAGCAGGCGTCGGCGACGGACGGGATTCATGCGGAAAGCACTCTCGAGCGGAATACGGCTAGCGGGTCAGTTCGGCGTCGCGGCCCGGGCGCGCGGCGTCGCGCGCGGCACGCAGGCGTGCGCCGCGCAACTCGCGACGGATCTGCAGCTTCGTGCTGACGAAGTCCCAGCCCAGCACGATGACGAACACCGCGTAGGCGGCGATCACGTAGTTCTGATAGCTCATGCGCGGCGACCTCCGGCCAGGTCGGCGACCCACGCCTTGCCGCTTTCGCGGCGCAGGTTGTCGGCGCGCGCGCGCGACAGCAGCGCGCCGGCGAACCACAGCTTGGTGCCGATGACCATCCAGATGAGCGGGCCGTACATCGACGGATCCATCTTCGATTCGCCGAAAACCTGGATCGTCTGGCCCTGGTGCAGCGAGTTCCACCACACCACCGAATAGCGGATGACCGGCAGCAGCGCGACGCCGACGATCGCCAGCAGTCCCGCGGCGCGCGCGGCGGCGCGGCGGTCGTCGATCGCGTTGTACAGGCCGATCACGCCCAGGTAGAGGAACAGCAGGATCAGTTCCGTCGTCAGACGCGGGTCCCAGTCCCACCACGTGCCCCACATCGGCTTGCCCCAGATCGAACCGGTGAGCAGGGTGATGAGGGTGAAGGCGGCGCCGATCGGCGCGCAGGCCATGGCGAGGATCTCGCACAGCTTGATGCGCCACACCAGCGCGATGGCCGCGTAAACCGCCATGAGGCCGAAGACGGCCATGCTCATCCAGGCGCTGGGCACGTGGATGTAGAGGATGCGGAAGCTGTCGCCCTGCTGGTAGTCGGCCGGCACCTGGAACAGCGCGCCGTACAGGCCCCAGGCCATCACCAGCAGGCCGAGGCCGTAGCCCCAGGGCGCCCAGCGAGCGGCGAAGCGATCGAAGTACGGCGGCGATCCGAGTTTATGGAACCAGCGGATGATCGGATTCATCAGTTTCTCAGCCGGTCCGGTGGTGCGACCGGACGGTGGCGGTTGCGGCGGATTGTCGCGTTGGCCGGGACGTCGGCCCTTGATCTGGCTCAAAGCTCCCTGCGCCGTCCATCGTCCGTCGAACTCAACTCAGTGCGATGCGGATCGCGGCGGCGGCGGCCAGCGGGGCCACGACCAACGCCACCGCCAGCCCGGCTCCGAGCAGCAGCAGCGCCCCGGTCGGATCCAGCCCCTGCGCCGAGGCAGCCACGCTGCCCGCGCCGAACACCAGCACCGGCACGTACAACGGCAGCGCCAGCAAGGCCACGAGTATACCGGAGCGCCGCATCCCGACCGTCAGGGCCGCGACCACCGCGCCGATGAGGCTCAGCAGCGGCGTGCCCAGCGCGAGCGAGATCATGAGCACCGGCAACTGCTCGCCCGGCAGGTACAGCAGTTCGCCCAGGAACGGCGCGGCGATGAGCAGCGGCAAGGCAGTCGTCGCCCAGTGGATGAATGTGCGCACGCCGACCAGCCATGCCAGCGGCACCGGCGCCAGCATCCACTGTTCGAGCGAGCCGTCCTCCGCATCGCCGCGGAACAGCGTGTCCAGCGAGAGCAGGCCGGCCAGCAGCATCGACACCCACAGCACGGCGGACGCAACCTTCGACAGCGCCGCCTTCTCCGCGCCCAGCGCCAGGGCGAACAACGTGACCACGAGCAGCGCGAACAGGGCAGGCTGCAGCGCATCGCCGCGACGGCGCCACAGCAGGCGGGCGTCGCGGGCGAGCAGGGCGCGCGCGGCGCCGACGAGGCTGGGCGAGGTCGAGGGCGTCATGCGGCGGCCGCCTTGTTCAGCACCAGCATGCGCGTGCGCACCGGCGGGGCGGCGTAGGCGCCGTGGGTGGTGACCAGGGCCGCACCGCCGTCGCGCAGGTGCGCCTGGACCATGCGGTTCACCAGTTCGATGCCTTCCAGGTCGAGGTTCGCGTAGGGCTCGTCGAGCAGCCACAGCGGCGCCGGCGACATCCACAGCCGGGCGAGTGACAGGCGCTTCTTCTGCCCGGCCGAGAGCTGGCGGGCAAGGGCGTCCTCGTAGCCGGCCAGGCCGACGATCGCCAGGGCGTTCTCCGGCAGCTGCGCGCGACGCCGGCCCTGCAGGCCGCACAGGAAATCGAGGTTCTCCATCGCGGTCAGGTCGGCCTTCAGGCCGGGCAGATGGCTGAGATAGGCAATGGCCCGGGCGCGGCGGGCGTGCCCGGCGGGCTCGCCGTCCAGGTCGATCTCGCCCCCGTCCGAGCGGAGCAGCCCGGCGAGCACGCGCAGCAACGTCGTCTTGCCGGCGCCGTTGTCGCCCTGCACGAGCAGCGCTTCGCCGGCATCGACGCTGAAATCCAGCGGGCCGAACACCGGTTCGTCGTTGCGCGCGAAGCGCAGGCCGCGGGCGGCCAGCAGCGGCGGGGCGGGGCGGTCGTGGGGCGTCATCGGGAAAGCCGGGGCGGGCGGCGCCGCGAGGGCGGCCATTCTATTCGGTTCGCGAAAGCCGCCGCTTGCCGGCGTCGGGCGGCGGCGCGGCCCTGGCGTTCGCGGTCAGGCCGGCAACCAGTCGGTGTGGGCGACCGCGGCGCCCGCCGGGGGCGATGCGAGCATCCGCAGGCGCACCGGCTCGCTGGCGGCCCAGTCCAGCACGCCGGCCTGGCCGAATTCCTCCGCGAGCCTCAGCACGGTGCTCGCGTCGAGGTCGGCGACGAGCCAGCCCGGCTCGCGCCAGCGGCCGGCGACGTCCTGCGCCCAGGCCGGATGCCGCGTGGCGCCCAGCGTCTCCAGCTGCGCGACCAGCAGCGCGTCGGCGGCTTCGTTTGCCGTGTCCGAACGCGGCTGCGACGCCGGATTCCACGCGGTGATGAAGGTATAGCGCGACGCCGGGGCGTACGCCTCAAGGTCCAGCGCCGGCTCGCCCACGCGCAGCGGGAAGGCGTCGCCGTCGAGCACCACCACGTACTCCGCGGCGGCGTAGGTGCTGGCAAGCTCGGCGGCGTCGACGATCTGCAGTTCACGCATGGGGCAAGTGTCCACACCGCACCTGACCGGTGCAATCGACGGGCGGTGACGCCGGCCACGGCCGGGAGATGCGCAGATGAGCGTTCGTCATGACGCCGCCGTGCCCGCGTCCTTACACTTGGCGGTCCGCAACCCCACGTCGAGCTTCCCCCGCGATGACCCTGCAAACCAAGCTGCCGAAGGTCGGCACGACCATCTTCACCGTCATGTCGCAGCTCGCGATGGAGCACGACGCGGTCAACCTCGGCCAGGGATTCCCGGACTTCAACGTGCCCGAGCGCCTGATCGAAGCGCTCGACCGCGCGATGCGCGAGGGCAAGAACCAGTACGCGCCGATGACCGGTGTGCCGGCGCTGCGGCAGGCGATCGCAGCCAAGACCGAGCGCTGCTACGGCCACCGTCCGGACGCGGACTCGGAAGTCACCGTCGTTTCGGGCGCGAGCGAGGCGATCTTCGACGCCGTCGCCGCCGTGGTGCGCCCGGGCGAGGAGGTCATCGTGCTCGATCCCTGCTACGACTCCTACGAGCCGGCGATCGACCTGGCCGGCGGTCGCGCGGTGCACGTGCCGCTGGATCCTGCGACCTTCGCGCCGGACTGGCAGGCGATCCGCGCCGCGGTGACGCCGAAGACGCGCCTGCTGATGATCAACTCGCCGCACAACCCGTCGGGCGCGATGTTCACCGCGGACGACATCGCGCAGCTCACGGCGCTGCTTCGCGATACGAACATCTGGCTGCTCTCGGACGAGGTGTACGAGCACATCGTGTTCGACGGTCGCCACCACGAGTCCGTGCTGCGCTATCCGGAACTGCGCGAGCGCGCGTTCGTCGTGTCCAGCTTCGGCAAGACGTACCACTGCACGGGCTGGAAGGTCGGTTACTGCATCGCGCCGCCGCTGCTGTCGGCCGAGCTGCGCAAGGTCCACCAGTACAACACCTTCTGCACCTTCGCCCCGGCGCAGTGGGCGTTCGCGGAGATGATCGAAGCCGAACCCGAACACTACGAACAGCTCGGCGCGTTCTACCAGTCCAAGCGCGACCGCTTCCGCGAACAGCTGCTCACCACGCGCCTGAAGCCGCTGCCGGTGCCGGGTGGCTACTTCCAGCTCGTGGATTATTCCGACGTGAGCGATCTGGACGATGCCGCCTTCTGCCGCTGGCTGACGACGGAGAAGGGCGTCGCCGCGATCCCGTTGTCGCCGTTCTACGAATCGCCGCCGTGGGGCCAGCGCCTGGCGCGATTGTGCTTCGCGAAGAACGAAGCGACGCTGGACAAGGCGATCGAGCGATTGCAGAAGCTCTGACGTGAACCCCACAAACACACGGGCATTGCAATGAACGACCTCCGCGTCACCCTCGTCCAAGGCGACACCCGCTGGCACGATCCGGCCGGCAATCGCGATTACTACGGTGGACTGATCGCGCCGCTACGCGGCACGACGGACCTGGTGATCCTGCCGGAAACCTTTACCAGCGGATTCTCGAACGACGCCATCGGCAACGCCGAAACGATGGCGGGCGCCACGGTCGAATGGATCCGCGAACAGGCCGCGCGCCTGGACGCGGCGGTGACCGGCAGCGTGCAGTTGCGCGACGGTGAAGGCGTCTACAACCGCTTGCTGTTCGCCACGCCCGACGGTGCGTTGAGCACGTACGACAAGCGCCATCTGTTCCGTTACGCGCGCGAACACGAACGCTACGCGGCTGGTCGCGATCGCCTCACGCTCGACTGGCGCGGCTGGCGCATCTGTCCGCTGGTCTGCTACGACCTGCGTTTCCCCGTGTTCTCGCGCAACCGCTTCGACGTGGAGCGCGCCGGCCAGCTCGATTTCGACCTGATGATCTTCGTCGCGAACTGGCCGTCGGCGCGCGCGTACCCGTGGAAGACGCTGCTGCGCGCGCGGGCGATCGAGAACCTGTGCTACGTCGCCGCGGTGAACCGCGTCGGCACCGACGGCAACGGCCTGCATTACGCCGGCGATAGCGCGGTGATCGACTACGTCGGCCAGCCGGTGACCGAATGCGCCGACGTCGAAACCGTGGTCACCGTGACGCTGTCCGCGGCCGAACTGGCGGCGCATCGCGAGCGTTTCCCCGCGATGCTGGATGCGGATGCGTTCGAGTTGTTGTGAGCCGTGATTCGGGATTCCCGATTCGGCAAGTGGCGTCCGAGCGCGTGAGGAAGCGAAGCCCGCCAGCCGTCGGGTTTCTGCCCTTGCGAATTGCGAATCAGCAATCACGGCTTTTCGCCGTCCGCCCGTAACGGGCGTACACTGGCCGGGCCGCGCCTCGCGTCACGCGTGAAGCCGCCCTTCGCGGCCTGCGGCAGTTCTGAAACCATCGACAACGACCGAGCCCCGCGCCGCCCCGTGCGCCGCGTCGCGCCCGGCCTCCGTAGAAGGAGCCCGTGCCATGTCGTCCGAAACCCTGTCCCCGCGCCTCCAGGAATTCCTCAGTTCCAATCGCGTCCATTACGACACGATGACGCACCCGCATGCGTTCACCGCACGCGACACCGCGGCCAGCGCCCACATCGACAGCCACGAGATGCTGAAGACCGTCATGGTGCGGCTCGACGGAAAGCTCGCGATGGCCGTGCTTCCGTCGGACGAATGGCTCGACCTCGCGCAGCTGCGCAAGGCCAGCGGCGCACGCGAGGTCGCGTTGGCGACCGAAGCCGATTTCAAGGATCGCTTCCCCGAATGCGAAGTCGGCGCGATGCCACCGTTCGGCAACCTCTACGCGATGGAGGTGTACGCCGCGGCCAGCCTCGCCGATGACGACGACATCGCCTTCAACGCGGGTACGCATCGCGAGCTGATGCGCATGGGCTGGCACGACTTCGAACGCCTCGTGCATCCGCGCATGGTCGAGCTGGCGCGCCACTAACCGCATCGCGCGTGCAATGCACGGTGCAAAGTTCCCGCCGGGCGGAGATCCGGCGGACGTACTGCGCGGTTAACCTGCCGCGTCCAAATCGTGCATCCGGAGGCGTGGCTCAATGGAACTGAACGCCGTCTCGCGCTCGTGGCAGCGCATCCCGGTGTCCGCGCGGGCGTGGATCCGACGCGTCGCCTTCGCGCTACTCGGCGTGTACGCGTTCTACCTGCTCGCGGGCAACGTGTTCATCAACACGCCGGTCGGCGAATGGACGGCGAACCGGAAGCCGGAGAAATTCCGGATCGAATGGGGACCGGGCTACACCGTGTGGCCCGGCCGCGTGCACGTATGGGATGTGCGCATGAAAGGCCACGCCGGGCGTGCGACGTGGGCAGTGAATGCAGCGCGCGCGAATGGGCGCATCGGGATCCTTCCGCTGCTGCGAAAGACGGTGCGCGTGCCCGAGGTGATCGCGGTTGACGTGACAGGTGCGGTCGACATCGGCGGCGCGCGCAGGCCGCCGCTGCCTGCGCGCCCCGGCGGCTGGGTGCTGCAGTTCGATCGGATCCACAGCGACTCGATCCGCAACGGGCGTCTGGGCGACCTCGTGCTCGAAGGCCTGGGCAGCGCCGACGTCGGCTTCTACAAACAACTGCGCGGCGGCGCGCTGGAGCTGATGCCGTCCCGTGCGCATTTCGAGAGCGTGCAGCTGCGCTTCGGCAAGGAAGCACTGTTGCGCGACGGCCGCATCGACGCCGACTTCGCCATTGCGCGGCACACGCGCGAGCAAGCGCCCGGCATCGCGAAGCTGCTGTTGACCGACGCGAAGCTGAAGCTCGATGGCAAGGCGCCGACGCTGCGCGTCGAGGTCGATCCGCAGGGCCGCATCGCGCTGGCGAACGTCGCCGGCGATGGTCGCGCGCAGATCGACCTCGGCTTCGCGCGTGGTTCGCTGACGCCGGGCAGCCGGCTGCGCTGGCACACGCCGGTCACCGGTCACGACGGACGCGGCGCGGCGTTCGACGATGCGCTGGACGTCGCGCTCGACGTGGATCGCGACATGCGCCTGGTCGCACGCGCGCCGGCGCATGCCGAAGGGCGTCTGTCGCTCGATGCCAACCTCACCGTCCGCGGCACGCAGGTGCCGCTGAAGGATCCACGCAGCCTGTTGCCGCGCAGTTCCGGGCACGTGGTCGGGCGCTGGCATTTCGCATCGCTGCGCTGGCTCGGCAATTTCTTCGATGCACCCTGGCTGTCGCTCGACGGCGCCGGCGTGGTCGACGCCGACGTGCGAGTGGTCGATGGCCGCGTCGCGGGCGGCAGTCGCGTCGGCGTGCCCGACGTGCAGGCGGTCGCGCACGTGATGGGCAACCGCATCGCCGGTCGCGCGAAGGCCGACGGTCGACTGGATGCAGGTCCGAACGACGAAGTGCTGCCGCGCCTGGACTTGCTGATGGAGCGTTTCGACATCGCCGCCGACGATGCGCCCGCGAAACCCTTCGTGCAGGGACGGAACCTGCGGCTGCTGCTGGAAAGCGTGTCCGGCTTGGAACGGCAGGCGCTGCGCCAGCCCGGCGCGATGAAGCAGGTCGGGCAGGCGATGCGCGCGCACCTCACCTTTGCCAACGCGCAGGTGCCGGACCTGCGGGCGTACAACCGCTACCTGCCCAATGAACACCTGCGTTTCGACGGCGGCGCCGGCACGCTGTCGGGCGACCTGACGCTCGATGGCGCGGGCGCGATCGGGCAGGGCACGCTCGGAGTGAATGCGCGTGCGGCCCGCATGCACCTGGCGGGCATCGCGCTGCGTACCGACGTCGACATCGACACCAAGCTGCGCCGCGCCGACCTGAAGCGCCACACGTTCAACATCGACGGCACGCGTCTGGCGCTGCAGAACGTCAGTTTCACCGAACCCGGCGGCGAATCGCGCAGCGGCTGGTGGACGCGCATCGACCTGCAGCGTGCGCGCATGGACTGGGACCGTCCGGTGAGCATCGACGGACGCGCGCAGATCGCGATGAAGGACGTCGGTTTCCTGCTTGCGCTGTTCTCGCGGAAGAAGGACTACCCGAAGTGGATGGGCAAGCTGATCGACTCCGGCCAGGCGCAGGCCAGCGGCAACGTGCGCCTCGCCGGCAAGACGCTGCTGCTCAACGACGTGCACGCGAGCAACCAGCGCTATGACGTGATGGCGCGCTTGCGCCTGCACGGCAAGCAGCGCGACGGCAGCCTGTACGCGAAGTGGGGCGTCCTGAGTTGCGCGGTGGCCGTCGACGATGGACAGCGCGATTTCCACCTGATCAAGGCACGCGAGTGGTACGACGCGCAGCCGCGTTTGGCGCCTTGATCCCGAAGCAAATGCCCGTGCATGCCGGGATTGCGCTGATGAGGCGCACCATCGCTTGAAATGAGACGGGGCGCTTGCGCGCCCCGTCTCGTCTCTCTTCGATTGCGCGAATCAGCCGCGCGGACCGCGACCGCCGCCCGGACGTCCACCGCCGCGCGGACCACCCGGACGCGGACCGCCCGCCGGACGATTGCCGCCCGGACGGTTGCCGCCGGGGTTGCCGCCCGGACGACCGCCAGCCGGCTTCGGGCCGCCCGGACGACCGCCCGGACGCGGCGCGCGCGGCTTGTCGCCGTACGGGTTGAAGCTGCCGGGGTTGGCGTGGTCGGACGGGAAGCTCGGTGCGTTGCCCGGATGACCGTAGGGACGCGAGGCGCGCTGGCCCTGACCTTGACCGCCACGCGGACCCTGGCCGCTGCGCTGGCCACCGCCCCCGCTGCGTTCGCTGCCAAAGCCGCCGCCGAAACCGCCACCGCCGCTGCGTTCACCGCCAAAGCCGCCGCCACGCTCGCCACCGAAACCGCCACCGGCGCGACCGCCACCGCCGCCCGGACGCGGGCCCTTGCCGGCGTTCGGCTTGCGCGGACCGCGCGCGCCGTCGGGATTGCGATGGCCGCTCGGGCCGGTGGTCACGCCGTCCGGCACGTACCAGGTGCGGAACGCGGCCGGATTGCCTTCCGGCAACGGCTTGGGACCCTTTTCCTTGCGCTGCTTGAACGGCTTGTTGCCGGCCTTCGCCGCGGCTTCGCCACTGACGGTCAGGCCGCCGTGCTTGCGCGGACCGCCGCGACCACGGCCGCGATCCTCGCGCACGTGGTCGAAGCGGCGCAGCTCACGGCCTTCGTCGGCGGTGTTGTGGCCGCCCACGTAACCGTGCGAGCGGGCCTTGCCGGTCAGGTCGATCGTGGCCTTGGTGGCCTTGCGCTGGCCGATCACCGGCTGCAGCGTCAGCGCCGACGGCGCGCCGCCGTCTTCCAGGCCGAGCTTGCCACGCAGCGACTCCACCGCCTCGGACGTCAATTCGCGCGACTGGCCGCGCAGCAGCTCGCGCGGCAGCGCGACGTCGCCGTAGCGGATGCGCTTGAGGCGGCTCACCTGGCAGCCCTGTGATTCCCACAGGCGGCGCACTTCGCGGTTGCGGCCTTCCTTCACCACGACGCGGAACCAGTCGTGCGAATCGGTGCCGCCGATGCGTTCGATCTCGTCGAACTTCGCCGGGCCGTCTTCCAGCGCGACGCCGCGCGAGAGGCGGTCGACGATGTTGTCCGGCACGACGTCCTCGCCTTCCGGCGCGCGCACGCGACAGACGTATTCGCGTTCGACTTCGAACGACGGATGCATCAGTGCATTGGCCAGCTCGCCGTCGGTGGACAGCAGCAGCAGGCCGGTGGTGTTGATGTCCAGGCGGCCGATAGCGATCCAACGCGCGCCCTTCAGCGCGGGCAGCGCCTCGAACACCGTCGGGCGGCCCTCGGGGTCTTCGCGCGTGGTCACTTCGCCTTCGGGCTTGTTGTACATCAGCACGCGGGAGGGATCGGTCAGCGCGCTTGCGACGAACTGGCGTCCGTCGAGCTCGATGCGATCGCCGCTCTTGACGCTCACGCCGACCTGCGCGGTCTCGCCGTTGACCTTCACCAGGCCGTCGGCGATACGCTGCTCCAGCGCGCGGCGCGAGCCGAGGCCGGCCTGCGCGAGCACCTTGTGCAGGCGTTCTTCCAGTTTCGGCGCCTCGGTGGCGGCCGCATCGGGCGCGCGTTTGAGGGTGAGCTTGCGGCTCTTTTCTTCAGTCATTTTTGTGTTGCTCCGACTCGGCCAGTTCGGCTTCGTCATCGGTGGGAACGGTCGTCGTCTCGACGGCGTTGTCTTGCTCGTGATCGTTCTCGTCCGCCGCGCGCTCACCCGGCGCGGCTTCGGGGTCGCCCTGCAGGGCGTATTCGTTTTCGTCGATGTCGAGGTCGGCGACCTCGTCGTCGATGGCTTCGGCTTCGGCTTCGGTTTCGTTTTCGGTCGCCTCGTCGGCGGCCGCTTCCGGTGTTTCGTTCTCGTCGGCGTCGGCGGTATCTCTGGCCGCGGCTTCATCGCCGATGTCGTCGCCTGCTTCGGCGCCGGTTTCATCCGCATCCGACGGGGCGGTGGCGGTGTCGTCCGCGGCCGCCTCGTTCGCCGGCTCGTCCGACGCATCGGCCGCTTCGGCGTTGGACGCCGCGGCTTCGTCGGCCACGCCCGCCGCGATCGGCGCCGGCGTGCCTTCGAACTGCAGCTGCGGTTCGAGTTCGCCGATGTCCTTCAGCTCCGACAGCGGCGGCAGTTCGTCCAGGCGCTTGAGGCCGAAGTAGTCCAGGAACACCTTCGTCGTGCCGAACAGCGCCGGCTTGCCAGGTACGTCGCGGTGGCCGACGACGCGGATCCACTCGCGCTCTTCCAGCGCCTTGATGATGTTGCTGTTGACCGCCACGCCGCGGACCTGCTCGATCTCGCCGCGCGTGATCGGCTGGCGGTAGGCGATCAGCGCCAGGGTTTCCAGCGTGGCGCGGGTGTAACGGGTCTGGCGCTCGGTCCACAGGCGCGCGACCCACGGGTGCACGTCGGCCTTGACCTGGAAGCGGAAGCCCGAGGACACCTCGACCAGTTCGACGCCGCGGTCCTCGCAGCCGGCGCGCAGGGCTTCCAGCGCCTGTTCGACGCTGTCCGGCGGGGCCGGCTGGTCTTCGGGGAACAGCGCGTGCAGCTGCGCCAGCGTCAGCGGCTGATTCGCGGCCAGCAACGCGGCCTCGACGATGCGGGTGATCAGTGGTTGGTCCATGAAGGGATCTTTGCCCTGCGTCTGCGTTTGCTCGTCATTCCCGCGTCAGCGGGAATCCAAGGACGTTGCGGTTGTTGCGGTGTAGCGGGAGCGTGCGGTCCGGAACTCAGCCATCGTTGGCCGCCGGCTCGTCGAACTCGCTGCTCAGTTCGATCTCTTCCCCGTCCTTGAGCAGCGCGAGCGACTTGACGTAGATCGGTGCGAACGGTGCTTCCTGCACGATCTCCACCAGCTGTTCCTTGGCCAGCGTGAGCATGCCCAGGAACGTGACCACGATGCCGAGCTTGCCTTCCTCGGCAGTGAACAGCGTTTCGAAGCGCTGGAACGTGCCGTCCTTCAACCGTTCCAGCAGCTCGCCCATGCGCTGGCGGACACTGAGGGCATCGCGCTTGATCGCGTGCTGGGTGAACAGCTCGGCGCGCTTGAGCACGTCGTGCAGCGCCAGCAGCATTTCCTTCAGCTCCACCGGCGGCGGCAGGCGCACCGACGCGCGGTCCGGGACGAAGGCCTGCACCGGCGCGGTATCGCGATCCAGGCGGGGCAGGCTGTCGATGTCCTCGGCGGCCTTCTTGAAACGCTCGTATTCCTGCAGGCGGCGGACCAGCTCGGCGCGCGGATCCTCTTCCTCGCCGACCTCGTTCACCGCGCGCGGCAGCAGCATGCGCGACTTGATCTCGGCCAGCATCGCGGCCATGACCAGGTAGTCGGCGGCCAGCTCGAAGCGCATCTCGTGCATGGCCTGGATGTAGTCGACGTACTGGCGGGTGATGTCCGCCACCGGGATGTCGAGGATGTCCAGGTTCTGCCGGCGGATCAGGTACAGCAGCAGGTCGAGCGGGCCTTCGAACGCCTCGAGGATGACCTCCAGCGCGTCCGGCGGGATGTAGAGGTCCTGCGGGATCTGCAGCACGGGCTGGCCATGCACCACCGCCAGCGGCATTTCCTGCTGCTGTGGCGCGGTGGAGGCCGGGGCGGCCACGGGTTGCGGATCGCTCGCGTCGGCTGCGCGTTCTTCGGTCATTCGGAGCCGGCCCCTCCGGGCCGTGGGCACTGCTATCGCTCAGGCTGGCGGTCGACGGACCACCGTGGATGCAACGGACTTGCTGGGTCGAACCCTGCCGGACAGATGCTGGTCCGGTCGGAACTCCCGTCAGGAAACCTTTCCTATATGTCGAACCTCGGGCCCTTACCGGACGACCAACGCCGGTGCGTCACGCGGGGGCGTGGCGGGCGATGGAGTTCGGGCTCGAGGCCGTCGGGGGCAGCGACGCACCGGGTGCGTGCGAGGCGACGGTGTGGGGATCCGGTCGCGTCGGGCCGCTGCAGCCGGCCTTGTGAAGGCAAGGGTACGGCCTCGTCCGGGCCGTGTCCAGCCGCGGGGCGACTACAATTCAGGTCGGTTCCCAATGGTTCGGAAGGACGCGCGAAGGCATGTGGTACGTGATCGAAGGTTATGACGGCAACGACGTGCTGGCCCAGCGGCTGGCGGCCCGCCCCGACCACCTGGCGCGCCTGACCGCGCTGCGCGATGCCGGGCGGCTGCTGCTCGCCGGCCCCTGCCCGGCAATCGATGCCGAGGATCCGGGCCCGGCCGGTTTCAGCGGCAGCGTCGTCATCGCCGAGTTCGAATCGCTCGATGCCGCCCGCGCCTGGGCCGACGCCGATCCCTACGTCGCCGCCGGCGTCTACCAGCGCGTGGAGGTCCGGCCATTCCGCAAGGTGCTGCCGTGAGCCTGCCTCGCGAGCAACGTGTCGGCGCCATCCGCGCCGCGCTCGAGGCCGCACTCGCGCCGGTGTCGCTCGAAATCGAGGACGAAAGCCACCGCCACGCTGGCCATGCCGGAGCGGCCGACGGGCGAGGGCATTTTCGCGTCGACGTGGTGAGCGAGGCCTTCGCCGGCCTTGGGCCGATCGCCCGTCATCGGGCGGTATATGCCGCGCTGGGCGACTTGATGACGACCGACATCCATGCGCTTTCCATCCGGGCGCGGACACCGGCCGAGGCGGGCTGAGTCCGCATCCGAATCCGGCGATAGTGCCGCGGTGCAACATCCACCGGTCGAGTTGCCTGCAAGAACGCCGACGAAGGCGACGTTTGCCGTGCCCGCGTAACACCAGCTTTACACTCGAAATTGGAAACGTTTACAGTCCGCGCGCATTCTCCGCACAGGCCCTGACAGCGTGCCGAGCGTAACCATCAAAGACGTCGCCCGCATCGCGCAGGTCTCCGTGGCCACCGTCTCGCGAGCACTGAACGGCCATGGGAACGTCGCCGAAGACGTCCGCAATCGCGTCTTCGCGGCAGCGCAGGAACTGCGCTACACCCCGCACGCCGCCGCACGCAGCCTCAGCAGCCGCCGCACGCAGACGCTCGGCGTCGTGTTGCCCGACCTGCACGGCGAGTTCTTTTCCGAGCTGATGCGCGGCATCGACCAGGTCGCCCGCGCCAAGCGGCTGCACCTGCTGGTATCGAGCTACCACGGCAATCCGGACGAGCAGGGCGCCGCACTGCGCGCGATGCGCGGCCGCGTCGATGGGCTGCTGGTCCTGTCGCCGTTCGCCGAAACGCCGACGTTGCTGGGCGAACACCTCGATCCGTCGCTGCCGACGGTGCTGATCAACAGCCAGTCGGGGCTCGACGGCGCGGCCGTACTGCGCGTGGACAACTTTGGTGGCGCGGTGGCGATGGTCGAGCACCTCGTCGCGTCCGGCCATCGCAGCATCGCCTTCATCGCAGGTCCCGCCGACAACTTCGATGCGCACGAGCGTCTTCGCGGTTATCGCGATGCGCTCGCGCGCCTGCTGCCCGGCACGCCCGAGTGGGTGTTGCAGGGCGACTTCGACGAAGCGTCCGGCCATCGTGCCGGACGTGAGCTGATCGACTCGTCGAGGCGCCCCGATGCCGTGTTCGCCGCCAACGACATGATGGCGCTCGGCTGCCTGTTCGCGTTCGCGCACGACGGCCTGCGCGTGCCCGACGACATCGCCGTGGCCGGCTTCGACGACATCCCGCTTGCACGCTACGTGCACCCGGCCCTCACGACCATTCGCGTCAACATCGCCGAACTCGGCGCGCGCGCGGCGCGATTGCTCATCGCGCAGATCGCCGGAGAAGCGGCCGACGAAGCGCCCGCGTCCACCAGCGACCTGCTGGAAACCGGGCTCATCGTGCGCGAATCGAGCGGTTCCCGCCTACTTCCGCGTTCTCCGTGACGGCCTGTGCCCCGGGACGTCACGGTTCCTTGTGTCTGTTCGCTGTAAACGATTCCACGTGGTTCGACATGCTTTTGGAGAGAGGAAGCATATGAATTCGAGGTTCCCCCGACATCCGACGCGCCGGCTGCTCGCCTGCGCCCTTGCCAGCTGCCTGGTCGTCGCCGCCCCCGCGGTGATGGCGCAAAGCACCTCGGCGACCATCCGCGGCCAGATCACGGTCGATTCGGCGCCTGCGACCGAAGCCCAGATCACCGCGACCAACACCGCCACCGGCCTGACCCGGAAAGTGCAGGCGGCAAACGGCACCTACAACCTGGGCGGCCTGCCGCCGGGCACGTACCGCATCGACGCCGTCGCCAACGGGCAGACGACGACGAAGACCGTAACGCTGCAGGTTGGCCAGACGGCGACGATCAACCTGTCCGCGGGCGGACTTCCCGAAACCGCGCCGGCCGGCGATGCGACCACCGTCGACGCCGTCACCGTGACCAGCGAAGTGGTCGCGGAAACCAAGACGTCGGAAATCGCCACCTACGTCACCAACAAGCAGATCGAGTCGCTGCCGCAGGGCACGCGCAACTTCCTCGCCTTCGCCGACCTCGCGCCGGGCGTGGCGTTCGAAACCGGAAACGAAGGCTCCACGCGCATCAAGTCCGGCGCGCAGAACGCCAACGGCATCAACGTCTACATCGACGGCGTCGGCCAGAAGGACTACGTGCTGCGCGGCGGCATCAGCGGCCAGGATTCCAGCCGCGGCAATCCGTTCCCGCAGTCGGCCATCGGCGAGTACAAGGTCATCACGCAGAACTACAAGGCCGAGTACGACCAGCTGAGCAGTGCGGCGATCGTCGCCACCACGCGCTCGGGCACGAACAATTTCGAAGGCAGCTTCTTCTGGGATTACACCTCCACCGACTGGCGCACGCCCACGGTGTTCGAAGAGCGCGCCGACGACAAGGTGCAGACCAAGGAAGAGCAGTACGGCGCGACCTTCGGCGGCCCGATCCTGCGCGATCGCGCGCATTTCTTCCTGTCGTACGAAGCCAAGGAATACGAGTCGCCCCGCACGCTCACGCCGGGCCGCGGCTACTCCATCGACCAGTTGCCGGACTTCCTGCAGGCGGAAGCCGGCACGGGCCTGTTCAACGCGCCGTTCAAGGAAGACCTGTACTTCGGCAAGGTCGACTGGCTGATCGGCGAGAACCACTACTTCGAGCTGACCGGCAAGTACCGCGACGAGGAAGAGCTCACCAACACCGGCGGCCAGAACCTGCCGAGCTACGCGACCAACAAGCTCAACGAGGAAACGCGCGCGGACCTGCGCTACCAGTACACCAACGGTCCGTGGCTCAACGATTTCCACCTGACGTACGAGGACTCGACGTTCAACCCGAGCCCGTATACCAGCGGCATCGCGTACATCCTCAGCAACCGCAGCGACAACGGCAACGCCGATTTCAACAACGTCATCGTGCGCAGCGGCGGCGGTTCGGACTTCCAGGACAAGGGGCAGAAGGGTTACGGCATCCAGAACGACCTGACCTTCACCGGCTTCCAGGGCCACACGCTGAAAATGGGCGTGAAGTTCAAGGACGTCGATGTCGACGCCACCGAGCGCCAGCCGTACTACCCGCAGTTCACCTATGACGTCGGTACCAGCCTGACGCAGCCGATCCACGTCAAGTTCGGCACCGCGCTTCCGGGCGTGGGCGACGGCTCGGCGTCGTCGTCGAACAAGCAGTACGGCATCTATTTCCAGGACGACTGGGAGGTCAACGACAAGCTGATCCTCAACCTCGGCCTGCGCTACGACTACGAGAAGAGCCCGACGTACCTGGATTACGTCACGCCGGCCGACGTCGCCGCCGCGCTGCGCAACTCCACCGCGATCAACAACCCGAACTCGGGCATCAACGTCGAGCGTTACATCAGCAACGGCAGCAACCGGAAGTCCTTCAAGGACGGCTGGCAGCCGCGCCTGGGCTTCTCGTACGACCTGTTCGCCAACCAGGAACACGTGATCTACGGCGGCGCCGGCCGCGCGTACGACCGCAACCTGTTCGACTGGCTGCAGCTGGAGATCACCAAGTCGACGTTTCCGACGACCGACATCGATTTCCGTCTCGCCGACGGCTCGTGTCCGCGTCCGCTGCCGGCACCGGGCACCCCGTGCCTCGACTGGAGCGACGCCTACTTCGATCCGGCGGTGCTGTCGACGCTCGCGTCTCAGACGGGCCTTGGGCGCGAAGTCTTCATGCTCGACAACAACCTCAAGACGCCGTACTCCGACCAGTTCAGCCTCGGCATGCGCAACCAGGTCGGCGACTGGCTGACCGACGTGACGATCTCGCGCGTGGAGAGCAAGGACGGCTTCGTGTTCCTGCTTGGCAACCGCCAGGCGGACGGCTCGTTCTTCCGCCCGGGCTTCAGCTGGGGTCCGCCGTGGGGCCAGGGCTTCGCGCCCTTCGGCAACCTGATCCTGGGCACCAACGGGCTGGAGACCAAGACCAACGCGCTGTACCTGAAGGCCGAAAAGCCGTACACGGCCGAATCCGGCTGGAGCGTCACGGTCGCCTACACCTACCTCGACGCGCGCGAGCAGCGCGAATCGCCGGAGGTGTTCTCGCTCGATTACCCGACCGTGGCCGCGCTGGGTTGGCATGACGCCGAGGTGCCGGAGCATCGCCTGGTCGCCACCGGCATCTACGACGGTCCGTGGAACACGACGCTGTCGGCCAAGCTGACGTTGACCTCGCAGCCGCCGCGCTACTTCGTGAACTGCGTGAACGTCGACCAGCCCGACAACTGCTTCATCGACCAGTACAAGCCGGATGGCACGTATGGCAGCAAGCAGTTCGACATTGCGGCGATGAAGGAATTCGACACCGGCGCGGGCTTCAGGATGTGGGCCCGCGCCGACATCCTGAACGTGTTCGACTGGGCGAACTACAACAGCTACCAGGATTACCCCGGTGGCTTCAATTCGCCCAACCCCGAATTCGGCATCCCGCTTGCACAGGCGCTGCCAACCCGTACCTTCAAGCTCTCGCTAGGCTTCAACTTCTGACCCGGGCCGCCGGCCGCCTTCTCGTCGGGGCGGTCGGCGGTTTCGTGGTACGGCCTTCGCCCGCATGGGCAAGGCACGGCGACTTCCATTCGACAAGATGGCGTGGTGATGTTCGATTCGATACGACGCAGCGTGGGGACTGCATCGCTGGTGGCGGTGCTCGTGTTCATTTCCGGATGCAAGCAGGAAGGGCCGGCGTCCAAGGCGTTCCCGATCGCGTCCGCGCCGCCTGTCGAGGTGGAGCCGTTGAAGCCGACCAAGCTCGAACTGCCGCCGCTGTTCCGCGACGTCGAAAAGCGCACGTTCCAGTTCTTCTGGGACACCACCAACGAAGTGAACGGGCTCACGCCCGACCGTTATCCCTCGCGCCCGTTCGCGTCGATCGCCTCGGTCGGCTTCGCGCTGACCGCGTATCCGATCGGCATCGAAAACGGCTGGGTCAGCCGCCGCCAGGCGGTGGACCGCACGCTCACCACGCTGAAGTTCTTCCGCGACATTCCGTCGGGCCCGCAGGCGGAAGGGAAGGGCGCCTACAACGGCTTCTACTACCACTTCCTCGACATGGACACTGGCGCCCGCTACCAGAGCTGGGTCGAGCTTTCGAGCGTCGACACCGCGCTGCTGATGATGGGCGTGCTGTTCGCGCAGAGTTATTACGATCGCGACGATCCGCGCGAGAAGGAAATCCGCGACCTCGCCGACACGCTCTACAAGCGCGTGGACTGGCCGTGGCTGCAGCGCAACGCGCCGCTGATCTCGATGGGCTGGTTCCCCGAAAGCGGCTTCATCCAGCACGACTGGACCGGCTACAACGAAGCGATGATGCTCTACATCCTCGCGATGGGATCGCCGACGCATCCGGTGGCGCCGGAGTCGTGGTCGGTGTGGACGCGCACGTACAACGACTCCTGGGGCGTCTACCAGGGCGAGGAATACCTGTCGTTCGGCCCGCTGTTCGGCCACCAGTACAGCCACGTCTGGATCGATTTCCGCGGCATCCAGGACGACTACATGCGCGAGCGTGGCATCGATTATTTCGAGAACAGCCGCCGCGCGGCCTACGCGCAGCGCGCCTACGCCATCGCCAATCCGATGAAGTGGAAGGACTACGGCCCGGAAGTGTGGGGCCTGACCGCCAGCGACGGTCCGCAGCAGACGTTGCAGGAATTCCGGGGCGAGCAGCGACAGTTCCGCCACTACTCCGCGCGCGGCGCCGGCCTGCGCGACACGTTCGACGACGGCACCATCGCGCCGACCGCGGCGATCGCGTCGCTGCCGTTCGCGCCGGAAATCGTCATTCCTTCGACCGTTGCGATGCACGAGCGCTACGGCGAATACCTGTATTCCAGCTACGGCTTCCTGGATTCGTTCAACCGCAGCTTCGACTTCGACATTCCGCTGAAAACCGGCCGCCTCGTGCCGGGCGAAGGCTGGGTCGCCAGCGACTACATCGGCATCGACCAGGGGCCGATCCTGGCGATGATCAGCAACTACCGGAACGAGTTCGTCTGGAACGTGATGAAGCGGAACAAGTACATCCGCGATGGATTGCAGAAGGCGGGCTTCAAGGGCGGCTGGCTGGAACCGGTGAAGGAAGGCGAAGCCGCGCCGACGCAGCCCAAGCCGCAGACGCAGGCGGAAAAGGACGCCGCGACGGCGCGCGCGCTGGGCGAAGCCGAGTCGCGCGTGAACCGTGCCTCGCAGACGCCGCAGCCGGCACCGGCGCCGGAACCGAAGACGAAGTGAGCGGGCGAACGCCACGGCGGATCACGGCGCGTGCGTTCATCGCGTCGATCGTGCTGTGCGCACTCGCCGCAGTCGCAGGATGCGACAGCGAACACGACGACCGCACCGTCGTGCGCTTCTGGGCGATGGGCTTCGAGGGCGAGATGGTCCGCCAGCTCATTCCCGATTTCGAACGCGCCAACCCCGGCATCCGCGTCGAAGTGCAGCAACTGCCGGTCACCGCCGCGCACGAGAAGCTGCTGACCGCGTTCGCCGGCGACGGCCTGCCGGACGTGTGCGGCCTCGGCAACACGTGGCTGGCCGAGTTCGTGGAATTGCGTGCCGTCGCGCCGCTCGAGCCGTTCCTCGCGCGCACGCCGACGATGCCGGCGAACGACTACTTCAGTGGTTCGTGGGATACGGGCGTCATCGGCGGCCATGTCTATGCGGTGCCGTGGTACGTCGAGACCCGCCTGCCGTTCTATCGCAAGGACATCCTCGAAGCTTCCGGCGTGAAGCAGGTGCCGCGCACGTGGGCCGAGTGGAACGACGCGATGGCCGCCGTGAAGCGGCACGTCGGGCCAGATCGCTACGCGATCCACCTGCCGCTCAACGAATACGAGCCGCTGCTCAACCTCGCGATCCAGCAACCCGATCCGCTGCTGCGCGACGACGGACGCTACGGCAACTTCCGCAGCGCCGGCTTCAAGCGTGCGCTGACGTTCTACAACGACATATTCCAGAAGAAATGGGCGCCGGCCTTCGCGAACACGCAGATCGCCAACGTCTGGAACGAGTTCGGCCGCGGCTTCTTCACCTTCTACGTTAACGGCCCCTGGAACATCGCCGAGTTCCGCAAGCGTCTGCCGCAGGAACTGGAAGGCAAGTGGGGCACGATGCCGCTTCCCGGTCCGGACGGCCCCGGCGCGTCGGTCGCGGGCGGCGCGAGTTTCGTCGTGTTCGAGCAGTCCAAGCACAAGGACGCGGCGTGGAAGCTCGTCGCGTACCTCTCCGACCCGCAGGTGCAGGTGCGTTTCCACGCGCTGACCGGCAACCTGCCACCGCGCCGTAGCGCGTGGGCCGGTAGCGAAGCGCTGGCGACGGACCCGTTTACGCTGCCGTTCCGCGAACAGCTCGAACGCGCCAGGCCCGCGCCGAAGGTGCCCGAATGGGAGCGCATCGCGCAGGAGCTGCGGATCGTCGGCGAGCAGATGGTCGCCGGCCGGTATACCGTGGACGAAGCGGCAGCCGAGCTCGATCGCCGTGCCGATGCGATCCTCGAAAAACGCCGCTGGATGCTCGACCAGCACGCCGCTGGAGGTGCGCGATGAACGCCATGCCACGCGTCAGCGCGTCCACCGCAGGTTGGGTGTTCGCCGCGCCAGCGCTGGCGGTGATCGGCGTGTTCTTCGGCCTGCCCGTGCTCGCCGCGTTCGCGCTGAGCCTGACCGATTTCGACATCTACTCGCTCGCGGACCTGTCGAACCTGCGCTTCGTCGGGCTGCACAACTACGCGACGCTGCTGCAGGATCCGCTGTTCTGGAAGGCGCTGGGCAACACGATGTACTTCGTCGTGGTCGGCGTGCCGCTGTCGATCGCGGTGTCGCTTGGCGCGGCGCTCCTGCTGCATGCGAAGAGCGCGCGCTTCAAGCCGTTCTTCCGCACGGCTTACTTCGCGCCGGTGGTGACGACGGTGGTCGCCGTGGCGGTGATCTGGCGTTATCTGTTCCACACGCGCTATGGCCTGGTGAACTGGGGCCTGACGTCGATCGGTCTGGATCCCATCGACTGGCTCGGCGATCCGACGTGGGCGATGCCGACGATCATCCTGTTCGCCGTGTGGAAGAACTTCGGCTACAACATGATCATCTTCCTCGCGGGCCTGCAGTCGATCCCGGAAGACCTTTATGAAGCGGCGCGCATCGACGGCGCCACGCCCGCCCAGCAGTTCTGGAACGTGACGCTGCCGCAGCTGGGCCCGGTGCTGCTGATGGTGAGCATCCTGACGTTGTCGGGCTACTTCCAGCTGTTCGCCGAGCCCTACGTCATCACGCAGGGCGGCCCGCTGGAGAGCACGGTCAGCGTGCTGTACCTGATGTACGAACAGGGCTTCAAGTGGTGGAACCTCGGCAACGCGTCGGCGGTGGCGTTCCTGCTGTTCGCGCTTATGTCGGTGGCGACCAGCGGCCTGCTCTGGTTCGCTCGGCGCAAGGGAGCAGAAGCATGAGCCCACGTCTGGCGAAGGCGATCGTCAACGGGCTGATGATCGCGCTCGCGGTGATCAGCCTCGCGCCGCTGCTGTGGATGCTGTCGGTGTCGTTCATGCAGCCGGGCGAAGCGGCGCATTTCCCGCCGCCGCTGCTGCCCGCCGCGCCGACGCTGCACAACTACCACGAGCTGTTCGCGCGTGCGGGCATGGGACGTTACCTGCTCAACAGCGCGATGATCGCGACCGCGGCCACGCTGATCGCGCTGCTGCTCAACACGATGGCCGGCTATGCGTTCGCCAAGCTGAAGTTCGCCGGGCGCGAGCGCGTGTTCCGCCTGCTGCTGGCCGCGCTGATCATACCCGCGCAGGTCACGATGATGCCGCTGTTCCTGATGCTCAAGCAGATGGGGCTGGTGAACACCTATGCCGGCGCGATCGTGCCGCTGATGGCGAGCGTGTTCGGCATCTTCCTGGTGCGACAGTACGCGCGCTCGATTCCCGACGAACTGCTTGAAGCGGCCCGCATCGACGGCGCGAGCGAGACGCGCATCTTCTTCCAGATCGTGCTGCCGGTACTCAAGCCGATCCTCGTCACGCTGGCGATCTTCGTCTTCCTCGGCGCGTGGAACGACTTCATGTGGCCGTTGATCGTGCTGAGCGACGCGGGGCATTTCACCCTGCCGGTCGCGCTGGCGTCGCTGTCGCGCGAGCACGTGCAGGACAACGAGATGATGATGGCCGGATCGGTGGTGACGGTGTTGCCGGTGCTGATCCTGTTCCTGGCGCTGCAGCGTTACTACCTGCAGGGCCTGCTGGTCGGCAGCGTGAAGGGGTGAGGATGGCAAGGCGTTTCGCGTGGGCGTTCGTGCTCGTTCCGGTGATGGCGTTCGCGCAGGGGGTTGGCGAGATCCGCATGTTGGACGATTTCGAATCGACCACGCCGTGGCAGGTCGTCACCTCCGACCAGGTGAGCGGGAAGCTGCGCACCGTGCCGGGCGCCGACGGCCAGGCCGTGTGCCTGGACTACGACTTCAACGGCGTGTCCGGTTATGCCGGATTGACGCGTGAAATTCCGATCGATTATCCAGACAACTACGCGTTCTCGTTCCAGTTGCGCGGCGATTCGCCGCCGAACGACCTGCAGTTCAAGGTCGTCGACGACAGCGGCGACAACGTGTGGTGGGTCAACAAGCCGCGTTACGATTTCCCGAAGACGTGGACGCCCGTCGTCTACAAGCAGCGCCACATCAGTCGCGCGTGGGGCCCGGCGCCGGATCCCACGCTGCGCCATAGCCGCAGGATCGAATTCACGATCTACAACAGCGTCGGCGGCAAGGGTTCGGTGTGCTTCGACCAGCTGGCGTTCCGCAAACTCGCGCCGCAGGACAACTCGCCGCTGACCGGCACCGCAAGCGCGACAGTGGAAACCCGCAACGGAACGGCACGTGCCGCGATCGACGATGCGCCCGACACCGCATGGCGAGCCGACGTAGGCGCGAAGCAGGCGCCGCAGTTCGCGCTCGACCTGCGCAAGCCGCGCGAGTTCGGCGGGCTCGTCCTCGACTGGCTGCCGGGCGAACACGCGAGCGATTACCGAATCGAGTTTTCGGACGACGGCGCTACCTGGCGCACTGTGCGCGAGGTGCGCGGAGCCGACGGCGGGCGCGATCACATCGCGCTGCCCGAATCCGAAGCGCGCTTCGTCCGCCTGACGCTGCTGAAAGCGCCGGCAGGCCGCATCGCGCTTTCGCGCTTGCAGGTGATGCCGCTGGCGTTCGCGGCGACGCCCAACGATTTCGTCCGCTCCGTTGCGAAGGACGCGCCGCGTGGCCGTTGGCCGCGGGGCTTCTTCGGCGAACAGCCGTACTGGACGATCCTCGGTCTCGACGGCGGCATCGAGCAGGGACTGATCGGCGAAGACGGCGCCATCGAAACCGGCAAGGGCGGCTTCAGCATCGAACCGTTCGTGGTGAGCGGCGGCAAGCTTGTGACATGGGCCGACGTGAAGACCACGCAGTCGCTGCAGGATGGCTACCTGCCGATCCCGTCGGTGCATTGGCAGCACGCGGACTTCGCGCTCGAAACCACCGCCTTCGCGCACGGCACGCGCGACGATTCGCATCTCACCGCGCGCTACGTGCTTCGCAACACGAGCGATCGCCCGCGCCGATATGTCTTCGCGCTGGCGGCGCGGCCGATGCAGGTGAATCCGCCGACGCAGTTCCTCAGCACGGTAGGTGGCGTCAGCGAGATCCGTTCGATCAGCGCGAGCGCCGACACCATCACCGTTGCCGGCCGTTTCCCGGTGCAAACGGGCAAGGCCGCCGATTCCGCGTTCGTCAGCCGCTTCGACGAAGGGGAAGTGGTGCAGCGGCTCGCGCGTGCGGACTGGGCGTCGTTCTGTTCGAAGGGCTGCGAACGCAAGGCGTTCGGTGCCGTGGAGAATCAGGTCGCGGACGCGACCGGGCTGGCATCGGGCGCGCTGCTGTATGCGGTCGAACTCGCGCCCGGGCAGTCGCGGGAATTCGACTGGAGCGTGCGTCTCACCGGTCGCGATGTGACGCCTGCGAAAGCCATCGACGCCGCGAAGGCGCAGGACGCCACCGCCGCCCTCTGGCGCAGCAAGCTCGACCGCGTGCGGATACAGGTTCCCCAGCAAGGCCAGCACGTCGTCGATACGCTGCGCACCGCGCTCGCGCACATGCTGATCAGCCGCATCGGTCCGCGTTTGCAGCCGGGCACGCGCTCGTATTCGCGCGCGTGGATCCGCGACGGCGCGATGATCGGCGAGGGCCTGCTGCGCATGGGGCGCGAGGACGTCGCGGCCGAATTCCTGCGCTGGTATGCGCCGTACCAGTTCGACAACGGCAAGGTGCCGTGCTGCGTGGACGACCGCGGCAGCGATCCGGTGCCGGAGAACGACAGCCATGGCGAGCTGATCTTCACCATCGCCGAGGTGTACCGCTTCAACCGCGATCGCGCGATGCTG
Source organism: Lysobacter soli (assembly GCF_003382285.1). Taxonomy (GTDB): domain Bacteria; phylum Pseudomonadota; class Gammaproteobacteria; order Xanthomonadales; family Xanthomonadaceae; genus Lysobacter_J; species Lysobacter_J soli. The sequence goes on along the minus strand of NZ_QTJR01000001.1, from coordinate 248,602 downwards.
CAGGCGATGTGGCCGCACGTGGTCGGCGCGTTCGACTACATGGAGAAGCTCCGACTGTCCGAGCGCACCGAGGCCAACCGCGCGCGCAATCCCGCGTTCTACGGAATGATGCCGGCGTCGATCAGCCACGAAGGCTATTCGGCCAAGCCGATGCATTCGTACTGGGACAACTTCTGGGCGCTGCGCGGCTACAAGGATGCGGTCGAGATCGCGCAGTGGCTCGGCAAGGACGCCGACGCGAAACGCTTCGCCGCCTCACGCGATCAATTCCGCGATGACCTGTACGCGTCGCTGCGCAGCGCGACGCAGCAGCACGGCATCGACTTCCTGCCGGGCGCGGCGGAACTGGGCGATTTCGATGCGACCTCGACCACGATCGCGCTCGCGCCGGGCGGCGAGCAGGGTCGTCTTCCGCAGGACCTGCTCACCAACACGTTCGAACGCTACTGGCGCGAGTTCGTGGCGCGTCGCGACGGCACGCGCGAATGGAAGGATTACACGCCGTACGAGCTGCGCACGATCGGCACGTTCGTGCGGCTTGGCTGGCGCGATCGCGCGCATGAGGCGCTGGATTTCTTCTTCGCCGACCAGCAGCCGCGTGCGTGGAACCAGTGGGCCGAAGTCGTCTCGCGCACGCCGCGCAAGCCGTTCTTCGTCGGCGACCTGCCGCATGCGTGGGTCGGGTCGGACTACGTGCGTTCGGCGCTGGACCTGTTCGCGTATTCGCGCGACCTGGATGACACGCTCGTCGTCGCCGCCGGGATTCCCGCGGACTGGCTGGCGGGCGAGGGCGTCAGCGTGGCGAACCTGCGCATGCAGTACGGTCCGGTGGGCTACCGGCTGCGTGAGTCCGACGGGGCGTTGATGCTCGACATCGCGCCGGACACCCGGCTGCCGCCGGGCGGCATCGTGTTCACCTGGCCGCACGACACCGCGCCCGGCGCGACCACCATCGACGGCAAGCCGGTGCAGTGGCGCGACGGCGAACTGCGCATCGGGCGCGCCGGCGCACGCGTGCGGGTGGCGCTGCGCTGAACGGCATGGCCCGGGCGGCGTCGCGTTGACGCCGTCTGGACCTTCGCTGCGGCAACGTTCGAGCCTCCGCAGCATGAAGTGCGGCCCTTGGCCCGGATCCCCCAACGCGTTCTTCCAGCCGACGAGCGTGCGCGCCAGCACGCGCTGGACCGCTACCACGTGGTCGACACACCCACCGAGACGGTCTACGACGACTTGGTCCGCGCCGCCGCGCACCTGTGCGGCGCACCGATCGCGCTGCTGTCGCTGATCGATCGCGAACGCCAGTGGTTCAAGGCGCGCGTCGGCCTGGCCGAGCACGAAACGCCGCGCAATGTCGCGGTCTGCGCGCACGCGATCCTGCAGCCGGGCGAGCTGATGGAAGTGAGCGACCTCGCGCGCGATCCCCGCTTCGCGTTCCTGCCGATCGTGATCGGCGAGGTGCGCGCCCGCTTCTACGCGAGCATGCCGCTTACGACCGCCGACGGGCAGGCGATCGGCACGTTGTGCATCGTCGACCGCCAGCCGCGCACGCTCGACGGCGAGCAGCGCGAATGGCTGCATTCGCTGGGCCGCATCGCGATGGGGCTGCTGGACGGGCATGCGCGCCGCTACCAGGACGAAGTTCGCGCCGCGCTCGATCCGCCGCGCGCGCCGCAGCCTGAGCCTGAAGCGAAGGCGAAGGAGAACTACCGCATCGCCATCCTGGAAGTGCAGCGCTATGCGGCGGCGGTGGAAAGCAGTGGCGAGCGCACCGTCGACAAGGCGTTGACCGCGCTGGAATCGCGCTTCGAAGCCTGCATGGACCTGGACGCCGGCGATCGCGTGAACCGCGTGAGCGAAAGCGCGGAGTTCGTCGCCGTGCTGATGGGCGATGCGGGCGAAGCGCGCCTGGACGCGCTGCTGGCCGTCGCCGCGGCGGAACCTTCGCAGAGCGGGTTGGCGGTGCGGGTAGGCAGCGCGGTCTCGACGCATGGCGACGAAGCGCTGGGCGCGGTGTTCCTGCGCGCCGAAGCCGACCTGAGCCGGCAGAAGGACGCGGCCGGCGAGTCGCCGGCCTGAACCCGATTACTGCTTCTTCGGCGGCGCCATCGGTTTGGCGTTGACCGCGCTGCCGTCGGTGAGCAGTGCGTTCGGCGCGAGCACGACGGTGTCGTTCGCCGCGACGCCCGACAGCACTTCGATGTCGTTGCCGAGGTTGCGGCCGAGCGTGACGTCGTGGAAGGCGAGCTTGCCGTCCTGGACCGTCGCCACCTGCGCGACCGTGCCGCGCTGCACGACAGTCGATACCGGCACCACGATCGCCGGCACCGCGCGCGTGAGGTGCAGCGCGACGCTGCCGACCATGCCGGCGGGGATGCGGCTGTCGGGATTGGGCAGGCGCAGTTCGGTGCGCATCACGCCGGCATCGCGCGAGATCGCCTGCGCGCTGCGCACGACCTGCGCCTTGAACGTCTGGCCGGGCAGCTCGGGGAAGGTGACATCGCCTTCGACGCCCGGCTGGATCTGCAGCGCCACGTTCTGCGGGACGTCGACGACCACGCGCAGCGGATCGAGGGCGTTCACCTCGAACATCGGCTGCGCGCTGGCGACGTCGCCGACCACGCGATCGCCACGCTCGACGTTGCGCGCGACCACCACGCCGGAGAACGGCGCGCGCACGGTCTGGAAACCCTGGCGCTCGCGCGCGGCCGCCAGGCGCGCCTCGGCGGCGCCACGCGCGGCGACGGCGACGTCGAAGTTCGCCTTGCGGTCGCTGTAGAGCTCCTTCGAGATCGCGCCCGAACCGATCAGCACCTGCGCGCGGTCGTAGTTGACCTTCGCCAGTTCCTGGTCCGCCTTCGCCTGCGCGAGCACGGCGGCGGCTTCGCGCACGGCCTGGTCGGATTCCGGCGCGGAGATCACCGCCAGCACCTGGCCGGCGACGACCTTGTCGCCGAGGTCGACGCGGCGTTCGCTGACGAAGCCGGTCGCACGCGGATAGAGCTGCGCCGATTCGCCGGCCAGCGCACGCGCGGGCAGACGCAGTTCGAACGCGGCGTCGGCGGGTTTTGCCTGCACGGTCAGTACGTCGGGAACCGCCTGCGACGGCGTGGGCTCGGCCGAGCTGCGGTTGCAGCCGGACAGCGCGAGCGCGACCCAGAGCGCGGTCAGGGTGAAGGTCGCGCCCCGCGTGGTGATGCGCGCGTGGGAGGGGGCGGTCGTCATGGCGTGGCTCCTGCCTCGGCGTCTGCGGTGCCGGGGGTGTCGTCGGGATGGGCGGCGTGGCGCGCGGCAGCCGGCATGCGGCGGCCGAGCACGGCAAGGATGGACGGAACGAGGATCAGCGTGGCGGGCGTGCCGAACAGCAGGCCGCCGATGACGGCGCGGCCGAGCGGCGCGTTCTGCTCGCCGCCTTCGCCGAGGCCCAGCGCCATCGGGATGATGCCCAGCACCATCGCGCTCGCCGTCATCAGCACCGGGCGCAGGCGCACCGCGGCGGATTCGTACGCGGCGAGTTCGGGGTCGTGGCCGTCGGCGACCAGTCCGCGCGCGAAGCTGGTGACCAGCACCGAGTTCGCGGTCGATACGCCGATCACCATCATCACGCCCATCAGCGCCGGCACGCTCAGCGGCGTGCCGGTGACGAACAGGCCGATGGCTGCGCCGGCGATGGCGATCGGCAGGCCCGACATCGCCACCAGCGGCTGGATCCACGACTGGAAGTTCACCACCAGCACCAGGAACACGAGCGCGGCCGACATCAGCAGACCCGCGGCGAGTTCGCCGTACGCGCTCTGCATCTCGCCGGCCTGGCCGACGATCTCGATGCGGTTGCCCGGCTTGAGGCGCGACTCCAGCTGCTTGGTGATGCCGGTCAGCGCGTCGTGGACCGAACCGAGGTCCGTGCCTTCCACGTTCGCCAGCACGCTGATCGTCGGCGCGAGCGTCGTGCGCGCAAGGCTCGCCGGAACCTGCCGCGGCGTGACCGTCGCGATGTTCCGCAGCAACACCGCCTGCCCGTCGCTGCCGATGCGCAGCGGCGCGTTGAGCAGTTCGTCGATGCTGGTCATGTTCACCGGCGGCGCCTGCACCTGCACGGTGTAGGCGAGCGCGTTGACGGTATCGGTCCAGTACACCGGCGACACCGTGCCGGCCGAACCGAGCACCGCGAGCACCGCGCGGCTGGCCTGCTGCGCGTCCAGTCCCAGCTGCGCCGCACGCGTGCGGTCGATGTGCACCTGGTATTCGGGCAGGTCGAGCACCTGGCGCAGCGCGACGTCCACCGCGCCCGGCACCTGGTGCAGGCGCTGCTCGATCTCGCGTGCGAGCGCGAGGTTGCCCGCGCTGTCGCGGCCGATGATGCGCACTTCGAACGCCGCGGCGGCCGAGCCCGCCAGCGTGCGGCTGGTCGCGTCCGGCGGGCGCTCGAACATCTTCACGTCCGGGAATTTCTCGGCGATGGCATGGCGGATCCGCGACAGGTATTCGTGGCTCGGACCGTGCGGCGTCTTCAGCTGCAGCATGATCTCCGCTTCGAACGAACCCACCACCGCGCTGTCGACCAGCGACAGGTTCACCGCGTCGGGCACGCCGATCTGCTCGTAGACCGTCTGCAGTTCGTCGGGCGGCACGATCTTGCGGATCTCACGCTGGATCTCGGTCACGCGCGCGGCGGTCTGCTCCAGTCGCGTGCCGGACGGGAAGCGCACCTGGAAGCGCAACTGGCCTGCGTCGACGTGCGGGAAGTACTCGCGTCCCAGCGACACCGCCGACACGCCGCCCAGGGCGATGACGAGCAACGCGGCGATGGCGAGCACGCCGCCGTGGTGGCCGAGCTTCACCAGCAGCGCATGATGCTTGTCGCGCAGCGCATCGAGGCGATGTTCGACCGCGTGGTTGACCTTCAGCAGGAACTTCTCCGGCGCCCAGCGCGGGTTCGCGCGGGACTGGATGTCGGCCGGCAGCAGCAGGTAGCACAGCACCGGGATCAGCGTTCGCGACAGCAGGAACGAGGCCAGCATCGCGAAGATCACCGCCAGCGCCAGCGGCGTGAACACCCACGCCGACAGGCCCGTCATCAGCAGGATCGGCGTGAGCACGATGCAAATGGCGATGGTCGAGACCATCTCCGGGAACACCACTTCCTTCGCGCTGTCGAGGATCGCGGTGCGCACGTCCTTTCCGAGCGCGATGTTGCGGTTGGTGTTCTCCACGTCCACCACCGCGTTGTCCACCAGGATGCCGATGGCGAGCGCCAGGCCGCCCAGCGTCATCACGTTGAACGTGTAGCCCAGCAGGCTGAGCATCGCGACCGACGCCAGCAGCGCCAGCGGAATGGCCGAGAGCACGATCAGGCTCGAACGCCACGATCCGATGAACACCAGCACGACCAGCGCGACGAGCAGGCCGACCAGCAGCGCTTCGTGGCGGATCGAACCGATGGCGTTGTCGACGAACACCGACTGGTCGAAGATCGGCTGGATGCGCGTGCCTGGCGGCGCGGAGGCTTCGATTTCCGGCAGGCGCTCGCGCACCGAACGCACCAGTTCCACCGCCGAGGCGTTGCCGAGCTTGATCAGCGCCACCGCGACCGCGCTGGAACCGTCCATGCGCGCGACGTTGGTCTGCAGCGCGCCGCCGTCGCGCACGGACGCGATGTCGCGCACGTACACCAGCGTGCCGTTGCGCGACGCGACGGGGATGTCGAGGAAGTCGGCCGCCGTCGCCGGGCTGGAATCGAGCGAGATCTGCATCTCGCGGGCGTTCTCGCGGATGGAACCGGACGGAAGCGTCGGGCTGCCGCGTTCCAGCGCGCCGGTGACGTCGGCCGGCGTCAGGCCGTAGGTCTGCAGCGCGGCGGGATTGAGGTCGACCATGATCTGCCGCGCCGCGCCACCGTAGGGCAGCGACATGCGGATGCCGGGAATGGTCTGGATCTGCGAGCGCAGCTGCAGGCGCGCGTAGTCGTACAGCTGCGCCTCGGTGAGCGAGTCCGACGACAGCACCAGCATCAGCACCGGCGTGGACGAGACGTTGTTGCGGATCACCAGCGGCGGCGACGTGCCCGGCGGCATGCGGCGCAGGATCGTCTGCGACACCGACGTGATCTGGCCGAGCGCGCGGTCCAGGCTCACGTTCGGCTGGAAGTCGATGCGCACGATGCTGGCGCCGTTGATCGTGTCGGACCGGACTTCCTTCAGGTCGTCGACGGTGTTCATGATCGCCACCTCGGAGAACGAGGTGAGCTTGGCGGCCATGTCGGCCGCGGGCAGGCCGTTATAGGTCCAGACCAGGTTGACCGATGGGATGCCGACTTCCGGGAGGATGTCGGTCGGCATGCGCCGTGCGGCCAGCGTGCCGAACAGCAGGATCAGGATCGCGAGCACGCCGATGGTGTATCGGCGGCTCAGGGCGTACTGGACAATCCACATCGGGTGGCCGGCCTGTGCTGGGCGAAGCGTCGGGGGAGGGAAGGCCGCACACCCGATGGCCCCGCGGCCGCGCGTGGTCGGGCGTGCAGGGCGGGTCGGCGCGGGGCGTTCCGTGTCCTGCGTACGGTAGTCCCGGGCGGAGGCATGCGATAGTCCATTGCTGCTGGATCATTGCCCGATCCTGCAAATCCGTCGCGAGCCGGCACGATCGGCAAGCTTCGGCATAGCCCGGAAGTCATAATCCGAGCGCCTCCCGGAACGGCTGCAACTCCCCGGAACTCCAATGCCTTCCATCGATTCCCCGAACGATCGCCCCGGTTGCGCCGCCTTGCCGGAACTCGCGCAGCGGATTGCCCGATCGACACCGGGCGACGGCGTCCACGCGACCGCGTTCCCGCCGCTGAGCCTGGTCCGCCTGAGCGGTCCCACCGCCTGCACGCCGGTCGTGTACGAGCCGCGGCTGGTGATCGTGGCGCAGGGCAGCAAGACGGCGACGCTCGCCGGCCAGACCTACGTCTACAACCCGCTCAACTACCTGGTCGTGTCGGTGACCCTGCCGGTGACGGGGCAGGTGATCGAGGCCACGCCGGACGAGCCATACCTTTGCCTTCGCCTGGATATCGACCCGGACGACGTGGCCGCGCTCATCGCGCAGTCCGGGCTGCCGCAGCCCGCGTCACCCGACGTCGCGCAGGGCCTCGACCTTGGCCTCTACGCCGCGCGCGTCAACGCACCGCTGATGGACGCCGTGCTTCGCCTGATGCGCCTGCTCGATACGCCGGATGACCTGCCGGTGCTCGGCGCGATGGCGCGACGCGAGATCCTCTATCGCGTCCTGACGGGAGAACTCGGCCATCGCCTGCGCGCGCTGGCGACGAAGGACACGCGCTCCAGCCGCATCGCGCGCGCCGTCGCGCGACTGCGCGAGGACTACCTGCAGCCGCTGAGCATCGACGAGCTCGCGCGCACCGTGCACATGAGCACGTCCTCGTTCCACCACCAGTTCAAGGCGGTGACGACCATGTCGCCGCTGCAGTTCCAGAAACACCTGCGCCTGCACGAAGCGCGTCGGCTGATGATGGCCGGCGGCATGGAAGCGCTGTCGGCCGCGCGCCATGTCGGCTACGAAAGCCCGTCGCAGTTCAGCCGCGAATACAAGCGCCTGTTCGGTGCGCCCCCGCGATCGGAAGTCGGACGTTCGCGCGGCGTGCCGCAGGTCTAGCCTTCCTCGCGGCGGCGCCGCTCGAGTAATCCAAATCTGCGAACAGCGCGTCGCCGATGTGAGCACGCCCGAAGCAGAACCCTTCTCCCGCCTGCGGGAGAAGGTGCCGGCAGGCGGATGAGGGCAGAGCTCCGACGTGCCATGGCACCGCCCCGCATGCCCGGGCTACAGTGGCCGCGTTCCCACCGGACACACGCACGCATGGATCGCGATGCCCTCCTGCAGCAACTCGCCCGCACGCGCACGGCATTGATCCGCACCTATGTGCTGCACGTGGTGTGGTTCGCCATCATGTGCACCGCGACCGCATTGCAGTGGCGGCAGGACGGCCTGAAGGCCTCGGTGCTGCTTACGCTGGTGACGGTGCCGCCGGTGCTGTTCTACACCGTGCGCGCACACCGGCTCTGCCGCGCGCTTGATCCGCGCGCACGAACCGTCGGCCTGGTGCCCGTGCTGGTGACGACGGTGATCCTCAGTCCGTTCGAATCCGGACTGGTGTTGCCGTTGAAGAACCTGCTCGTGGCGCGGCGCCTGCTGCGCGATGCGCGAATCGCGTCGAAGGATGCAGTGCATACGACCAGCAGCGAAACGTCGATCGAAGCGCAAGGTTGATCCCGAGGCCGAACCTCACGCGCACCAGTGCACGTCGAGCGGCGTGCCGTACGAGCTTTCCAGTGTCGCCAGCACCGGCCAGCGTTGCACGTCGCCGGAGGCGATCGCCTCTTCGAACACCGCGCGCTTTCGCGCACCCTGGATGAGCAGCAACCGGTGCGCGATGCGCTTCATGCCGTGCGGGGTGAGGCTGATGCGGCGCGGCCATCGCTGCGCGCCGGGGCAGCCGTGCGCGTCCACGGCGACGTAGTCGCGCGGGCTGGTTAGGACGCGCTCGGCGTCGGCCATGTCCGGGAACAGCGACGCCGTATGCCCGTCCTCGCCCATGCCGAAGACGGCGACGGTCGCTTCGCGGCGCGCGTGCGCGTTGGCGGTCGCGACCGCGCCTTCGAGGTTCCGGCCGGCCTGCGTCATCGGTTCGAAGCGCGCGACGGCGGCGTGGTCGCGCAGGAATTCGTGATGCACCAGCCACGCGTTGCTGTCGGGGTCGTCGGGCAGCAGCCAGCGCTCGTCCACGAGGCCGACGTCCACGCGCTCCCAGTCCAGCGGCGCCTGCGATAGCGCCCGGTAGACCGGCCCCGGCGTGCCGCCGCCGGAGAGCAGCAGGCGCGCACGTGGCTGGACGATCAGCTCTCGGCGCAGTTCCGCGGCGATCGACACCGCCGCCGCCCAGGTCCACACCTCGCGGTTCGCGTGGGCGTGGAACGTGTACGTCGCGGCGATTTCGGGCACTGGCTGGGGCGAGCGATCGGCCATTCGCCGGATCCTCGCACAGCCCACTTCAAGGCCACGTGTGGCGTTAGGCGACGTCCTGCGCGAGCGCGGCGGCGCCGAGCAACCCCGGTTGCGGATGCACCACCGCCAGTGTCGGGATGCGCGCCATCACCGGCGAGAACCGGCCCTTGTATTCGAAGCGCTGGCGGAAGGCCGAATGCGCGATCGACGGCAACAGCTTCGGCACGAGGCCGCCGGTGAGGAACACGCCGTCCCATGCGCCGAGCGTCAGGACCAGGTCGCCCGCGGCCGCGCCGAACACCGCGCAGAACACGTCGATCGTGCGCAGGCTGCGTTCGTCGCCTTCCTTCGCGCGAGCGGTGATGTCCGACGGTTTCAGCGGACCCGGATCCTCGCCGGCGATGTTGCTCAGGGCGCGATGCAGGTTCACCAGGCCCTGGCCGCTGACGAGGCGTTCGTTCGATACGCGGCCGAACTCGGCCGACATCTGCACCAGGATCTCGATTTCCTCCGGCGAGTTCGGCGCGAAGCTGACGTGGCCGCCCTCGGTCTGCAGCGGGAAGTAGCGGCCGCCGCGTCGCAGCAGCCCGCCCACGCCCAGGCCCGTGCCCGCACCGATGATGGCGAAGGTGCGGTCCACGGCGTCGTGGCCGCTCCAGCCGATGCCGCCGACCGGCACCACGTCCTGCGGACGCAGCAGGGAGGCGCCCATCGCCTGCGCGGCGAAATCGTTGACCAGGCGCAGCGATCCCAGGCCCAGTTGTTCGCCGGTGCGCACGGCGGAAATCACCCACGGATGGTTGGTGATGCGCGCCTCGTCGCCGTCCACGCGGCCGGCCACGGCGAACACGCCGGTCGTCGCGATCGCGCCGGTCGTGTCGAGGTAATGGCGCGCGGCGTCGGCCAGCGAGGGGAAATCGGCGACGGCGAATTCGCGCACGCTGTCCATCAGCAACGGGTCGACCGCATCGCGCCGCGCGAGCGCGAAGCGCGCATTGGTGCCGCCGATGTCGGCGAGCAGGGCGTGGCTGTCGGTCGGGAAGGTCTCGCTCAAGGGATCACCGCGGTGGGGTAAACGCAGAAAGGCCGCAGCGTAATGGACCGCCGCGTGCCTGTCTCCGTGGGCGATGTACCGGCGCCGGCCTGTCGCGACTGAATACGAAATCAGACCCGCCGTGCAGGGCGTTCCGACAAGAACGGCGGGACCCGCTGCCGTGGGAGGGAAGGGGCAGCGGATCCCGTCCGCCAAACCGTGCGTGACCGTCGGGTCCGTGGCCCCATGAAGGCCGCGCGATAGGCATGAAAACGGTTACATGGCAGGATAACGAAGCCCGGCGCCATTTGCATCGCCGGAACCAACAGAATGCGAGCGCCGTCCCGCTCGACCGCAGGGACACACCCGAGGAACTCAATGGCGAAGGTCACGCTGGATCGTCTGCGCAAGGTCTATCCCAACGGCTTCGTCGGCGTGGACGACGCGACCTTCGACATCGGCGACGGCGAACTGCTGGTGCTGGTCGGCCCGTCGGGCTGCGGCAAGTCGACGCTGCTGCGCATGATCGCGGGCCTGGAAACCATCACCGCCGGCGAATTGCGCATCGGCGATCGCGTGGTCAACGACATGGCGCCGAAGGATCGCGACATCGCGATGGTCTTCCAGAGCTACGCGCTGTATCCGCACATGACCGTGGCCGAGAACCTCGGTTTCGGCCTGAAGCTGCGCGGCGCGTCGAAGGACGAAATCGCCCGCCGCGTGACCGAATCGGCGCAGATGCTCGAACTGGAATCGCTACTGGATCGCAAGCCGGCAGCGCTGTCGGGCGGACAGCGCCAGCGCGTCGCGCTCGGCCGCGCGCTGGTGCGCCAACCGCAGGTGTTCCTGCTCGACGAACCGCTCTCGAACCTCGACGCCAAGCTGCGTGCGTCCACGCGCGTGGAGATCGCGCGCCTGCACCGCAAGCTCGGCACGACCATGATCTATGTCACGCACGACCAGGTCGAAGCGATGACGCTCGGCCAGCGCATCGTCGTGCTGGACAAGGGCCGCATCCAGCAGATCGACACGCCGATGGCGCTGTACAACCGGCCGGCGAACCTGTTCGTGGCGACCTTCCTGGGCAGCCCGAAGATGAACCTGCTCGAAGGCGAGGTCGTGCAGCGCGACGACGATCTCGCCTTGCGGCTCGCGGACGGCGTCGAACTTCCGCTGCAGCCGGAAGCCGGACTGCGCGAGGTCCTGCGTGGTTTTGCCGGCAAGCGGCTCACCGTCGGCCTGCGTCCGGAAGATCTCTCGCTCGCTGCACCCGGCGCAGGACACCTGCAGGCGCGGGTCGAAACCGTCGAACCCATCGGCAACGAAGCCTTCCTCAACCTGGCCTGCGGTGGCGGCGAGCTCGTCGTCCGCCTGCCTCCGCGCAACCTGCCCGGTCCCGGCGACACGGTGTATCTGGGGCACAACCCCGAGCACATGCACTACTTCGATCCGGAGAGTGGACGCAGCCTGCGGGCGTAGGCCTTACTCGGGCTGCGCGGCCGCCCGCGCGACGTCGGCGTCGTTGACGTCTTCCGCGCCGGGCGAGGTCGTCTGCTCGCCGATTTCGCGCGGCCCTGCCTGCCGCGATTCCGAATCGCCCGCCGCGCGGATCGCCCGCGCCACGCGCACGCGCGGCAGCGCATAGGGATGCGAGGCGTTGAGGAATTCGATCATCCGCTCGCGCACGGCGCAGCGCAGGTCGAACAGGTCGCCGGAATTGCGCGCGCTCACCAGCAATCGCACCTGCAGCGTCGACTGGTCCGAATCGGTGATCTGCGCGACGCATACGCGGCCGTCCCAGCGCTCGTCGGTCTCGCAGATGTGCTGCAGCGCCTTTCGTACCTCGGCCATCGGCGTGCGGTAGTCGAGCCAAAGGAAAGCGGTGCCGAGCAGCTGCGAGGTGGTGCGCGTCCAGTTCTCGAACGGGTTCTCGATGAACCATTGCAGCGGCACCACGAGGCGGCGCTCGTCCCAGATGCGCACGACGACATACGTGCTGTCGATTTCCTCGATGCGGCCCCATTCGCCCTGGACGATGACGACGTCGTCCAGGCGGATCGGCTGTGCCACGGCGATCTGCAGCCCGGCGATGAGGTTGCCGAACACCGGCTTGGCGGCGATGCCCGCCACCAGGCCGATGATGCCGGCCGATGCGAGCAGCGTCGTGCCGATCTGGCGGATGGCAGGGAACGTCATCAGCGCGATCGAGACGCCGGCGAGGATCGCCACGCCCTGGGCGATGCGGCTGAGCACGCGCGTCTGGGTCTGGATGCGGCGGGCTTCGAGGTTGTCTGCGACCTCGACGGGGTTCTGGCGCAGGATCCGCCGTTCGATCGCGCCGATCGCCCGGACCACCAGCCACGTGAAGCACAGAAGGGTTCCGACGCCGAGCCAGTGCTGGATCCGGTCCAGCCAGTCCTCCGGCAGCGGCACGGCGCGCACCGCCACGCTGAGGAAGATCAGCGGCAGCGCGACGGCCGCGGGCAGGGCGATGACCTGCGTGATGCGCGCCCGCATCCGGGTGGCGGCGTGGGCGTCGGCCCGGCGCGACAGGGCGAGCAGGGCGCGATGGACCAGCAGGCCCAGCACCAGCGCGATCGTCAACGGCCACGCGATCGCGCCCGCCTGCTCCCAGAAACCTCGATCCATGCCCCAGCCTCGCAGTGGCGCCGTAAATGCCGCGTCGACCTGTCGGCCGTCCCACCGGGGGCGTCCACGGAGCGGCGATCCGGCCCGCAGGGCCGTCCGGCCTCGCTATACTCTTTCGTCATTCGGCATAAACGCCGATGCTTCGCTATACCGATCAAGCAGTTAGCGTAGATACGTCATCCACCTCACGAGGATGCGCGCGCGGTCCGGCGACACGCATCGAGCCCGAGAACACATCGACGCATGCGTCTGTCCACGATCAAGCTGTCCGGCTTCAAATCCTTCGTCGATCCGACCACGCTGCACCTGCCGACCAACATGACCGGCATCGTCGGTCCGAACGGCTGCGGCAAGTCCAACATCATCGACGCCGTGCGCTGGGTGATGGGCGAAAGCTCGGCCAGCCGCCTGCGTGGCGATTCGCTGACCGACGTCATCTTCGCTGGCTCCTCCGCCCGCAAGCCCGTGTCGCAGGCGATGGTCGAGCTGATCTTCGACAACTCCGACCACACCATCACCGGTGAGTACGCGGCGTTCAACGAGATCTCGGTCAAGCGCACCGTCAGCCGCGACGGCAGCAACCAGTACTACCTCAACGGCGCCAAGTGCCGCCGCCGCGACATCACCGACCTGTTCCTCGGCACGGGCCTGGGCCCGCGCAGCTACTCGATCATCGAGCAGGGCATGATCTCGCAGGTCATCGAGGCCAAGCCCGAGGAACTGCGCGTCTACCTGGAGGAAGCCGCCGGCATCTCCAAGTACAAGGAACGCCGCAAGGAAACCGAAACGCGCATCCGCCACACGCGCGAGAACCTGGACCGCCTGAACGACCTGCGCGAGGAAGTCGGCAAGCAGCTCGAACACCTCAAGCGCCAGGCGCGCCAGGCCGAGCAGTACCAGGCGATCCAGGCCGAACGGAAGGTCAAGGACGCCGAGTGGAAAGCGCTGGAACACCGCGCGCTCGACCAGAAGCTGCAGGGCCAGCGCGAGAAGCTCGCCCAGCAGGAAACGCGCCTGCAGCAGCTCATCGCCGAACAGCGCGAAGCCGAGCGCGAGATCGAGACCGGCCGCGTGAAGCGCGAGGAAGCCGCCGAGGCGCTCAACAAGGCGCAGGCCGCCAGCTACGAAGTCAGCGGCACGCTGGCGCGCATCGAACAGCAGATCCAGCACCAGCGCGAGATGGCCAACCGCCTGAACAAGGCGCGCGACGAGGCGATGACCGCGCTGGCCGAGCTGGGCCAGCACATGGGCAGCGACCAGTCCAAGCTCGACGTTTTGCGCGAAGCGGTGGCCGAAGCCGAGCCGCGCCTGGAGCAGCTGCGCGAGGAAGACGTCCTGCGCCAGGACGCGCTGCGCGAGGCCGAAGCCGCGCTGACCGACTGGCAGCAGCGCTGGGAAGCGCACAGCCGCGCGCAGGCCGAAGCCTCGCGTGCCGCCGATGTCGAACGCACGCGCATCGAACACCTGGACCGCCAGGTCCTGGAGGCCGATCGCCGTCGCGAATCGCTCGGCAACGAACGCTCCGGCCTCGACCTGACCGCGCTGTCGGATGCGTTCGCCGAGCTGCAGGAAAAGCACGAGACGCAGAAGTTCTCCATCGACAGCCTCACCGAGGAGCTGGAGACCCGCAAAGCCGCGCTGGCCGAACTGCAGGAGCAGCAGCGTTCCACGCAGTCCGAACTGGCCGAGGCGCGCAAGCAGGCGCAGGCCGCACGCGGCCGTCTGTCGTCGCTGGAGACCCTGCAGCACGCCGCGCTGGGCCAGGAGCAGGGCGCCGCGCTGGGCTGGCTCAAGGCGCGCGGGCTCGATTCGGCCACGCGCGTGGGCGAGGCGCTCGACGTCGACGCCGGTTGGGAAAACGCGGTGGAAAGCGCGCTCGGCCAGATGATCGAAGGCGTGCTGGTCGAATCGCCGGAAACGCTGGTGGAAGCCATCGGCGAACTGGGCGAAGGCCGCCTGGCGCTGGTCGATCCGCAGAACGACGCCGTGCAGTTCGCACCGACGTCGCTTGCCTCGAAGGTGCGCGGCCCGATCGCGATACGCCGCATCCTCGCCCGCCTGCATGCTGCCGACGACCTCACCGCGGCGCGCGCGCTGCTGCCGACCCTGGGCGAGGGCGAGTCGGTCATCACGCGCACGGGCGAACGCCTGGGCGCCGGCTGGGTCCGCGTGCTGCGCTCCGGCGCCGCGCAGCAGGGCGCGTTGCTGCGCGAGCGCGAGATCCAGACGCTGCGCGGCGAGATCGAAACGCTGCTCGCGCGCGAGAAGGAACTCGAATCGCTGCAGGTGCAGCTGCGCGATCGCACGCTCGCCGCCGAGCAGCAGCGCGAGGACGCGCAGCGCACGCTGTACATGGCGCATCGCAGCGTCTCGGAAATCGCCGGCCAGCTGCAGAGCCAGCAGGGCCGCCTCGACAACGCGCGTTCGCGCATCGAGAAGATCGACGCGGAACTGGCCCAGCTCGCGCAGAACCTCGAAGCCGCGCAGGACCAGGCCCGCGAGGCGCGCAACCGCCAGGAAGAGGCGGTGATGCGCATGACCGAACTGGAAGACGCACGCCAGGCGCTGGAAGGCGAACGCCGTGCGATGACCGACGCGCGCGACCAGGCCCGCAACATCGCTCGCGAAACGCGCGACGCCGCCCACGCGCTGGCGCTCACGCTCGAATCCCAGCGCACGCAGATCGCCGCGCTGGAGCAGGCGGTCTCGCGCATGGTCGGGCAGCGCGGCCAGCTCGACACGCGGCTGGAAGAACTCTCGCTGCAGCTGGCCGAGGGCGACGACCCGGTCTCGACGCTGGAAGAGCAGCGGCAGGTCGCGCTCGAACAGCGCGTCCTGACCGAGCAGAACCTCACCATCGCGCGGACCACGCTCGACGGCATCGACAACGACCTGCGCCGCTTCGAACAGGTCCGCCACCAGCGCGACGACCAGGCGATCCAGCAGCGCGAGGCCATCGGCCAGCGCCGCCTGGAACAGCAGGCGCTGGTGCTCAAGGCCGAACAGCTCGCCGCGGCCGTGGTCGAGGCGGGCTTCGTGCTGGAGGACGTGGTCAACACGCTCACCGACGACATGAACCCGCAGGTGTGGGAACGCACGGTGTCCGAACTGGACGGCAAGCTGCGCCGACTGGAGCCGGTGAACCTCGCCGCGATCGCCGAACACGCCGAAGCCGAGCAGCGCAAGGACTACCTCGACGCGCAGAACACCGACCTCACCACCGCGCTGGAAACGCTGGAAGAGGCGATCCGCAAGATCGACCGCGAAACCCGCGGCCGCTTCAAGGACACCTTCGATCGCGTCAATTCCGGCGTGCAGGAGCTGTATCCGCGCCTGTTCGGTGGCGGCCACGCGTACCTCGAACTCACCGGCGAGGACCTGCTCGACACCGGCGTGTCGATCATGGCGCGCCCGCCGGGCAAGCGCGTGTCAAACATCTCGCTGCTGTCCGGCGGCGAGAAGGCGATGACCGCCGTGGCGCTGGTGTTCGCGATCTTCCGCCTCAATCCCGCGCCGTTCTGCCTGCTCGACGAGGTCGACGCGCCGCTGGACGAAGCCAACGTCGGCCGCCTCGCGCAGATGGTCAGCGAGATGAGCGAGGCGGTACAGTTCCTCTTCGTCACCCACAACAAGGCGACGATGGAAGCCGCGCACCAGCTCTCCGGCGTGACCATGCGCGAGCCGGGCGTCAGCCGCCTGGTGTCGGTGGACCTGGCCGAGGCCTCGCGCCTGGCGGGCGTGGCGTGATCGCGCGACCGTCGCATCGAAACAACATCGGGAAGGAGTTCAACGAATGTCCGACGTGACCCTGCTGCGGATCGGCATCCTGATCGCCGGCCTGATCCTCGTCGCCGCCATCGTCTTCTTCGGCCGGCCGCGAAAGCCGGGGCAGGGCAAGCGCGTACCGCGCGAACCGGCCGCCTCGTCCGGCGCGCCGCGCCAGGAGCCGACGCTGGGCGAGCAGATCGAACGCGACCTCGCGCAGGGCGGCACCGCCGGCGGCTCGACCTCGCAGGCCGAGCTGGAACTGTTCGACCGCACGCTGGAAGGCGGCGCCAACAGCGAGCTGGGCCGTCGCGTCAGCGAGGAGTTCGACAAGATCGTGACGCTGTACCTGGCCGCGCGCGCCGGGCAGAAACTGCATGGCCCGGACATCGTCGTCGCCGCCGAGAAGGCCGGTCTGGTCTACGGCTACATGGGCGTGTTCCACCGCCTGGTCGAGAACCATCCCGATCGCGGCCCGGTGTTCAGCGTCGCCAACATCATGAAGCCCGGCAGCTTCGACATGGCGAACATCCAGTCGATGGAGACGCCGGCCATCGCGTTCTTCCTCACGCTGCCCGCGCCGGTCAACGCGCTCGACGCCTGGGAAACCATGCTGCCCACCGCGCAGCGCATGGCCGAACTGCTCGACGGCGTCGTCCTGGACGAACAGCGCAACGCGCTCGGCCGCCAGCGCATCGCCCACATCCGCGACGAACTGCGCGCCTACGACCGCCAGCGCGAAGCGCCCCCGCTGACGAAGCCGGCGCGCTGGTGATTGCGAGCCTCCTCATTGCGTTCAACGCGATGACGATTTGAACCCCTCTCCTCCGGGAGAGGGGTTGGGGTGAGGGTCGGGGCGTGCGTTGCACTGACGATCGCTCCAGCTGAAGGCCACTACGCGGCAGCGTCTTCGCCGATACGCGAGCCCAGCGATTGCTGCAAGCCAGACAGCCTGGGTCCCGGCTTTCGCCGGGATGACGGTCATCGAAGGATCCGCGCACCGCCACGATGCGCTCTCGAGGCTTCCGTCCTCACATCCTCACCCGCACACTACCCACGCCCCCGCCGTGCAACGGCCGAAGGACTGCACGTGGCCAAGACCCAGACTCCCGCCGATCGCATCGCCGAACTGCGTCAGCGCATCGACGACGCCAACTACCGTTATTACGTGCTCGACGATCCGGCGATTCCGGATGCCGAGTTCGACCAGCTGCTGCGCGAACTGCAATCGCTGGAAGCCGAACACCCGGATCTGGTGACGACCGATTCCCCCACGCAGCGCGTCGGCATCGCGCCGAGCGGCACGTTCGCCGAAGTGCGCCATGCGATTCCGATGCTCTCGCTCGGCAACGCCTTTACCGACGAGGAAGTGGCCGATTTCGAGCGTCGCATCGAAGAAAAACTCGGGCGCCGCGCGCCGAAGTTCTCGGTCGAACCCAAGCTCGACGGCCTGGCCATCAGCCTGCGTTACGAGAACGGCCGCTTCGTGCAGGGCGCCACGCGCGGCGATGGCGCGACGGGCGAGGACGTCACGGCCAACCTGCGCACGATCAAGGCGATCCCGCTGCAGATGCGCGGCTCCGGTTGGCCGGCCGTGCTGGAAGTGCGCGGCGAGGTCTACATGCCGCTGGAGGCGTTCAAGAAGTACAACGAGCGCGCGGTATCGGTAGGCGGCAAGGTGCTCGCCAACCCGCGCAACGGCGCGGCCGGTTCGTTGCGCCAGCTCGATCCGCGCATCACCGCGCAGCGGCCGCTCGCGTTCTACGCGTACGCCGTGGGCGTCGTCGAAGGCGCGGAACTGCCGCCGACGCACTCGCAGACGCTCGCGAAGCTGCGCGAGTGGGGCTTTCCGGTGAGTGGGCTCAACGACGTCGTGTCCGGCGCCGAAGGTCTGCTCGGCTACTACAGCGGCATCGGCAAGCAGCGCGATTCGCTGCCGTTCGACATCGACGGCGTGGTCTACAAGCTCGACGACTACGAAGGCCAGCGCGAGATGGGCTTCGTCTCGCGCGCGCCGCGCTGGGCCATCGCGCACAAGTTCCCGGCGCAGGAGCAATCCACGGTGCTGGAAGGCATCGACATCCAGATCGGCCGCACCGGCGCCGCGACGCCCGTTGCGCGCCTGAAACCGGTGCAGGTCGCCGGCGTCGTCGTGACCAACGCGACGCTGCACAACGCCGACCAGATTGCGCGACTGGACGTGCGCATCGGCGATACGGTGATCGTGCGTCGCGCCGGCGACGTGATTCCCGAAATCGTGCGCGTCGTGCCCGAATACCGCGATCCGCACGCGCCGCAGTGGCATATGCCGACGCAATGCCCCGTGTGCGGTTCGGAGATCGTCCGCGAGGAAGGCGAAGCGGTGTGGCGCTGCTCGGGCGAGCTCACCTGCGCCGCGCAGCGCAAGGAAGCGATCCGCCACTTCGCGTCGCGTCGCGCGATGGACATCGAAGGCCTGGGCGAGCGCTTCATCGAGGATCTGTCCGACCTCGGCTACCTCCAATCAGTCGCCGACCTCTACAAGCTCGAACTCGACGACTTGCTGGAAATGAAGCGTCGCGCCGACGAGCGCGACGGGACGACGCCGGAGACGGTCAAGTCCGGCAAGGTCGCCACGAAGTGGGCCGAAAACCTGATCGCCGCGATCGACCACAGCCGCACCACCACGTTGGAGCGCTTCCTCTACGCGCTCGGCATCCAGCATGTCGGCGAGAGCACGGCGAAGGCGCTGGCGGCGTGGTTCGGCGACATCGCGCTGATCCGCCGCCTGCCGTGGCCGCTGTTCAAGCGCGTGCCCGACGTCGGCGGCGAAGTGGCGCGCGCGATCGGGCATTTCTTCGACCAGCCCGGCAACCAGCAGGTGATCGACGACCTGCTCGCGCGCGGCGTGACGATCACCGACACGCACGCGCCCAACGCGAAGCTGCGCGACGGCCTGGATGTGGCGACGCTGCTGGTCGACCTGGAAATCCCAAAAATCACGAAGATCCGCGCCGACCAATTGGCGAGCGCGTTCCCGAACGTGCAGGCATTGCTCGACGCGCCACAGCACAACTTCGTCACCGCCGGCCTGCCGAACGACACGGCCATCTCGTTGGCCGAATGGCTGGAAGACGAGGAACACGCGCGACTGCTCGGTCGCGGCGGCGAATCGCTGGCGACGCTGCTGTCGCTGACGCCCGAGGGCGAGGTCGCCGCGGCCGGTCCGCTCGACGGCCAGACTGCCGTGCTGACCGGCACCTTGTCGGCCATGAGCCGCGACGAGGCCAAGGCGAAGCTGGAAGCGCTCGGCGCGAAGGTCGCCGGCAGCGTGTCGAAGAAGACCAGTTTCGTCGTCGCGGGCGAAGCGGCCGGTTCCAAGCTCGACAAGGCGACGGAACTGGGCGTGGACATCTGGGACGAAGCGAAGCTGCTTGCGTTCCTCGCACAGCATGGAGGCTGAGCGCGTGAGCGACTGGCAACCTTCGGCATCGTTCGACGCACTGCGACTGCGCGCGCGGCTCAACGCGACCGTGCGTGCTTTCTTCGCCGAACGCGGCGTGATGGAAGTGGAAACGCCGGTGATGTCGGTGGCCGGCAACACGGACCCGAACATCGCGTCGTTCCACCTGGAATTCAGCGGCCGCACCGACGGCGCGCCGCGCACGCGCTGGCTGCGCACGTCGCCGGAGTATCCGTTGAAGCGGCTGCTCGCGGCGGGCTTCGGCGATTGCTACGAACTCGGGCGCGTGTTCCGCGATGGCGAAGCGGGCGGTCGCCACAACCCGGAATTCACGATGCTGGAGTGGTACCGGCTCGGCTGGGACCACACGCGTCTGGTCGACGAAACCGCCGCGTTGGTGCAGGCCGCCCTGGCGCTGGTCGGCCGGACGGCGACGCTCTCGCGCATCGCGTACCACCAGCTGTATCGCGAGCGGCTCGGCATCGACGTTGAGACGGCTGACGACGAACAACTGCGCGCGGCGCTGGGCGAGGTCGTCATCGACCCGACGGGCCTGACGCGCGACGACTGGCTCGACCTGCTGATGACGCACCGGCTGCAGCCGTCGTTCGATCCGGACGAACTGCTGGCCGTGTACGACTACCCGGCCTCGCAGTGCGCGCTGGCCCGCATCCGGCCGGGCGAAGTACCGGTCGCCGAACGGTTCGAGCTGTACCTCGGGCCGCTCGAGCTTGCCAACGGCTACCACGAACTGGCCGACGCGGCCGAGCAGGGCGCGCGCTTCGATCGGGACCGGGAGGTACGCCGCGGCCGCGGCGACATCGCACCGCCGCGCGACGAACGCCTGCTGGAGGCGCTGTCCGCGGGGTTCCCCGCGTGCGCCGGCGTCGCGCTGGGCATGGACCGCCTGATGATGGCGATGCTCGGCACCGGCCGCATCGCCGATGTGCTGGCCTTCGACTTCGCGCGTGCCTGAGGTCGCACTTCCGGGATCGTCCCCGTCCTTGATGCCCGTTTACGCACGGACCCGATACAGTGGCGTCTGGAAGACAGGGGTGCATGATGCGCAGCTTGGCGGTCTCGACGTTGCTTGCGGCATGTGTGGTGGTCGCGCCTGAGGCGTTCGCACAGGAAGAGGGCGGCCGCTTCTACGGCGACCGCATCCTGCGCTGCGAATCCAAGGACGGCGAGGACAACATCTGCCCGGCCGACGTCCGCGGTGGCGTCCGCCTGCTGCGTACGCTGTCGCGCACCGATTGCGACGAGAACAAGACCTGGGGCGTGAGCGCGGCGGGCGTCTGGGTGAAGGACGGTTGCCGCGCCGATTTCGTGCTCGGCTACGGCGGCACCGTCGGCAGCGGCAGCGGTTCGCGCGTGATGCGCTGCGAATCCAAGGGCAACCGCTGGACGCATTGTCCGGCTGAAACGCGGGCCGGCGTCGAACTGGTGCGCCAGCTTTCGAAGAATCCCTGCATGCGCGGCCAGAACTGGGGCGCCGATGCGCGTGGCGTGTGGGTGTCGGGCGGTTGCCGGGCCGAGTTCCGCATGATGGTCGACGTCGCCAACGAAGCGCCGCGCGAGATCGTGCGCTGCGATTCGGTCGAGAAGCGCCCGCGCCATTGCCCAATCGATACCAAGGGCGGCGTGCGCGTGTTCCGCCAGCTCTCCCGCGCCGCCTGCATCGAAGGCCGCAGCTGGGGCGTGGACGACAACGGCATCTGGGTCGAGGACGGCTGCCGCGCCGAGTTCGAGATCCACCAGAAGCCGCAACCTTCCAACGGCTGAATAACCGCGGGCGGAACCGTTCCGGTGCGGTCCCCGTTAAGCCTCGCTGGTTAGTCTGAGAAAAAATCGCATCGCACGAAGGGGGCTTCGATGTTCGCGCATTCGCTCAAGGTACTTGGGTTCTTCTCCGTGATCGCCGCCGGCGTGCTGTCGGCGCAGGCCGCGCACGCGCAGGTCGACGCGCAGCGTTACGGTTCCGACCGGGCCGTTCGCTGCGACTCCAACGACAACCGGTTGCAGCGCTGCGCCGCCGATACGCGCGGCGGCGTGCGGCTGCTGCGGCAGGTATCGAAATCGTCCTGCGTCGAAGGCCGCAGCTGGGGCTACGACCGGACCGGCATCTGGGTCAACAACGGATGCCGCGCCGAGTTCGCACTCGGCGGTGGAGGTTGGGGCGGTGGCGGCGGTGGTGGCGACGGCCGCACCGTGCGCTGCGATTCCAACGACAACCGATACCAGCAGTGCGCCATCGACGGTCGCGACGCGCGACTGGTTCGTCAGTACTCCAAGTCGGCCTGCGTCGAAGGCCGCAGCTGGGGCGTCGGTCGCGGCTTCGTGTGGGTGAACAACGGCTGCCGCGCCGAGTTCGCCACCGGCTACGGTGGCGGGCACGGCGGCGGCTGGAATGGCGGTAACGGAGGCGGTCACGGCGGTGGCGGCTGGAACGGCGGCGGCCCCGCGCAGACGCTCTACTGCGGTTCCGACGACAACCGCCAGCGCCGCTGCAACGTCACCATCCGTCGCGACGCGCGGATGGTGCAGCAGAAGTCGAAGGCGGCGTGCATTGAAGGCCGCAGCTGGGGGTGGGATCGCGACGGCATCTGGGTGAGCAACGGCTGCCGCGCCGACTTCCAGGTGCGGTAAGCCCGCAGCATGACGGGTGCGGGAAGCGGGCGCGAGGGCCCGTTTCCCGACCTGAAACCTGCGGCCTGTAAACTGGCCGCATGAATACCAACGCCATCGATTTCGACCGCTACGACCGCATCCGTCCGATCCGCTGGACCGGGCAGGCCCTGGAACTGCTGGACCAGCGCAAGCTGCCGTTCGTGGTCGAGTACGTCACCTGCGCCGACAGCGATGCCGTCGCCGAGGCGATCCATGCGCTCACCGTCCGTGGCGCGCCGGCCATCGGCATCGCCGCGGCCTGGGGCGTGGTGCTCGCATCGCGCACGGTCGAGGCCAATGACGGCCGCGATGCCGCTGCCCGACTCGAACCGGCGCTTCAGCGCCTCAATGCCGCGCGTCCGACCGCGGTGAACCTGGCCTGGGCCCTGGCGCGCATGCGCCGCGCACTCGCCGCCGCCGGCGCGGACTGGCGTGAGGTGCTCGAACGCGAAGCGCAGGCCATCGCCGACGAAGACCTCGCGGCCAACCGCCGCATGGGCGCGCTCGGTGCCGCGCTGATTCCGCCGGGCAGCGGCGTGCTGACCCACTGCAACACCGGCTCGCTCGCGACCGCCGGCTTCGGCACCGCGCTTGGCGTGATTCGCGCCGGCGTGGCCGAAGGCCGCATCGACAAGGTGTTTGCCGGCGAAACCCGCCCGTGGCTGCAGGGCGCGCGCCTGACCGTGTGGGAACTGCAGCAGGACGGCATCTCGCCGACGCTGATCGCCGACTCCGCCGCCTCGCACCTGATGCGCTCCGGCGACGTGCAATGGGTGGTCGTCGGTGCCGACCGCATCTGCGCCAACGGCGACACCGCCAACAAGATCGGCACCTACCAGCTCGCGATCGCCGCACGCCACCACGGCCTGAAGTTCATGGTGGTCGCGCCGTCGTCCACGGTCGACATGGAAACCCCGTCCGGCGATGCGATCCACATCGAGGAACGCGACCCCGGCGAGCTGTTCGCCGTCGGTGGCGTGCGCACGGCGGCCGACGAGATCGGCGCCTGGAACCCCGTGTTCGACGTCACGCCGCACGAACTGATCGACGCCATCGTGACCGAGCGCGGCGTGATCGAGCGGCCGGACGAGGCGGCGATGAAGGCGGCATTCGGCTGACATTGCCGGCTCCGCTCCCGCCGGGAAGGAGCCGCAAGGAGCGGTCACCGCGACACCCTCCGCACGGCCGGTCGAGGATTCGGTGCGGCCGTCGCGCCGTGCCTGCACGCCTGTGCTGAACGATCCCGCGCAAATATCGCGGAAAACCCGCCGGATTCCCTCGCAAGTCATTGTTTCTGGCCGGGATTCGGGTGTCTCGAAACCCCGTTTCGTGCTATCATTTCCTGTCGATCCGACACCGCCCGCTGCGGACTGGAACGCCAGCCCGCAAGGGGTGTTTTGCGGCTGAAACATCGCGCTGATGGAACCTCCGGTTCGGGCGCGCGCAAACAAACAGACACGGAAACCCGATGGCCGAACTCGCCAAGGAAATCATCCCGGTAAACCTCGAAGACGAGATGCGCCGCAGCTACCTCGATTACGCGATGAGCGTGATCGTCGGGCGCGCGCTCCCGGACGCGCGCGACGGCCTCAAGCCGGTGCATCGCCGCGTGCTGTACGCGATGAACGAACTGGGCGCGCACAGCAACAAGCCGTACTACAAGTCGGCGCGTATCGTCGGTGACGTCATCGGTAAGTACCACCCGCACGGCGACACGGCCGTGTACGACACGCTGGTGCGCATGGCGCAGCCGTTCTCGCTGCGCTACATGCTGGTGGACGGCCAGGGCAACTTCGGCTCGATCGACGGCGACAACGCCGCGGCCATGCGATACACCGAGGCGCGCATGTCGCGCATCGCGCACGAGCTGATGGCCGACATCGACAAGGAAACCGTCGATTTCCAGCCCAACTACGACGAAAAGGAACTCGAGCCCACCGTCATGCCGACGCGTGTGCCGAACCTGCTGGTCAACGGTTCGGCCGGCATCGCGGTCGGCATGGCGACCAACATCCCGCCGCACAACCTGTCGGAAGTGATCGACGCGACGATCGCGCTGATCGACGAGCCGACCATCGACATCGACGGCCTGCTGCAGTACATCCCGGGCCCGGATTTCCCGACCGCCGGCATCATCAACGGCACCGCGGGCATCACCGCCGCGTACCGCACCGGTCGCGGCCGAGTGCGCATGCGTGCGCGCGCCGAAGTCGAAGTGGCCGACAACGGTCGCGAGGCGATCGTCGTCACCGAGATCCCGTACCAGGTCAACAAGGCCCGCCTGATCGAGAAGATCGCCGAGCTGGTCAAGGAAAAGAAGCTCGAAGGCATCAGCGAGCTGCGCGACGAGTCCGACAAGGACGGCATGCGCATCTACATCGAGGTCAAGCGCGGCGAGTCGGCGGAGGTCGTGCTCAACAACCTCTACCAGCAGACGCAGATGGAGTCGGTGTTCGGCATCAACATGGTCGCCATCGTCGACGGCCGGCCGAAGCTGCTGAACCTGAAGGAGCTGCTGGAAGTCTTCGTCAAGCATCGCCGCGAAGTCGTCACCCGCCGCACCATCTTCGAGCTGCGCAAGGCGCGCCAGCGTGCGCACATCCTGGAAGGCCTGACGGTCGCGCTCGCGAACATCGACGAGATGATCGAGCTGATCAAGACCTCGGCGAACCCGAACGAAGCGCGCGAACGCATGCTCGCCCGCACGTGGGAGCCGGGCCTGGTCGGTGCGCTGCTCGCCGCCGCCGGCAGCGATGCGTCGCGTCCGGAAGACCTGCCCAATGGCGTAGGCCTGATCGACGGCCGCTACCAGCTCACCGAGACGCAGGCGCAGCAGATCCTGGAAATGCGCCTGCATCGCCTCACCGGTCTGGAGCAGGACAAGCTCACCGACGAATACAAGCAGCTGCTGGAAACCATCCGCGGCCTGATCGAGATCCTCGAGGATCCGTCCGTGCTGCTGGAAGTGATCCGCACCGAACTGCGCAACGTCAAGGAAGAGTTCGGCGACGCGCGCCGCAGCGAGATCCGCGCGAGCGAGGAAGACCTCGACATCCTCGACCTCATCGCGCCGGAAGACGTGGTGGTGACGCTGTCGCATTCCGGTTACGCCAAGCGCCAGCCGGTCAGCGCGTATCGCGCGCAGAAGCGCGGCGGCAAGGGGCGCAACGCGGCCTCGACGAAGGACGAGGATTTCATCGACCACCTGTGGCTGGTGAACACGCACGACACGCTGCTGACCTTCACCAGCGCCGGTCGCGTGTTCTGGCTGCCGGTGCACCAGCTGCCCGACGCCGGCCCGAACGCGCGCGGCCGTCCGATCATCAACTGGATCCCGCTGGAAAACGGCGAGCAAGTCCAGGCCGTGCTGCCTGTGCGCGAGTACGAGGAAGGCCGCTACGTCTTCTTCGCCACGCGCAACGGCACGGTCAAGAAGACGCCGCTGACCGAGTTCGCCTTCCGCCTGCAGCGCGGCAAGATCGCGATCAACCTCGATGAGGGCGATGCGCTGGTCGATGTCGCGATGACCAATGGCGAATGCGACATCATGCTGTTCGCGAGCAACGGCAAGGCCGTCCGCTTCTCCGAGGACGCAGTGCGTTCGATGGGCCGCACCGCCACCGGCGTGCGCGGCATCCGCCTGGCCGAAGGCGAGGAGGGCGAGGAAGGCGACGACAACGGTGGCAAGAACACCAGCGGCGCTTACGTCGTGAGCCTCATCGTCGTCGAAGGCGATGGCGACATCCTCACCGCCAGCGAACGCGGCTACGGCAAGCGCACGGCGCTGGAGGAATACCCGCGCAAGGGCCGCGGCGGCCAGGGCGTGATCGCGCTCAAGACCACCGAGCGCAACGGCAAGCTGATCGGCGCGGTGCAGCTGTCCGACCACCACGACGTGCTGCTGATTTCCGACGGCGGCACGCTGGTGCGCACGCGCGCGGCGGAGATCTCGCAGGTCGGCCGCAACACGCAGGGCGTCACGCTGATGCGCCTGTCGGCAGAGGAAAGCCTGCAGACGATCGAACGCGTGGACGCCTCGCTCGACCAGGACGAGGAGAACGGCAGTGATGCGTCGATCGATGGCGCGTTGGCGGTCGCGGGTGAAGAGGCTTCGGCCGAGGCGTCGGGCGAAACGGATTCGCCGGCCGCGACCTGATCGATCCGACTATCGTGTCAACGAAAACGCCGCCTTCGGGCGGCGTTTTCGTTTATGGACGCGTGAGGGGGAAGCCGCCACTCAACCGCGTCGCGAGCCCGTCGATCAACCCAGCACCCGCACCTCATCCCCGCGACGCACCACGCCCGCCGAGCGCGGAATCAGGTGGCGCCCGAACGTCACGCCGGCATCGAAACGCCGATAGCCCGTCAGCGTCTTCAACGGCTGGCCGTCGTGCGACCGACGCCCGGTCGCCGGATCGATGTTGACGAAGTTGCAGCGCGTGCAGTCCTTCGCGACGTCGAACTCCATCTCGCCGATGGCGATGCGCGTCCACGCGTCCTCGGCGTGCGGCGCCTCCACGTCGACGACGAAATTCGGACGGAAGCGCGTCATCGAGACCGGCACGTCGAGCTGCGAGTTGAGCCGATCCAGCGAGCCGCGGCCCAGCAGCATGATCGGAAAACTGTCCGCGTAGCCGACGATGTCGCCTTCGCGCGCGAACGCCGGGTCGACCTGCCGTTGCACCGTGTCGTCCATGTAGACCAGTCGCACGGTCGTGCCGAGGTACCGGCTGAACCATTCGCCCGCTTCGGACGACGCGAACGTGGCGGCGACCGGCTTCTTCCAGATCTCGACGACCGAATGCTCCGACGGCACCGGAATCGCGACGTCCAACGTCGGCAATCCCGGTGCGTCGAGTGTCAGGCCGTCATCGCCGGGTCGCGCGCGGACGAGCGTGAGTTCGGGGAACTGGCGGCCGGTGATGAAGCGGCCGTCGCCGTCGACGATCATCCAGCGGCGGTCGCCGGCCAGTCCGCGTGCTTCGACGTGCGCCTCGTCCAGCGCCAGCGGCGCGCAGGATTTGACGGGATACAGGTACAGGTCGCTCAGCTTCATGGCGGGTCGGACGCGCGGGGACGCACCCATCGTGACCGCCGTGGCGAACGCGGTAAAGCGTCAGCGCCGCGGCAGGCGCCGCATCACTTCCGCCAGCACCACGTCGACCGGCAGCTGCGCCAGGTCCGGCACCTGCATCGCATCGAAGGCGCGCATGCGGATGCCAGTGCGTTCGACTGATGTGTGCGACCCGAACAGGGCGAGTCCCGGTACGCCGAGCGCCGCGGCCAGGTGCGTCGGCCCGGTGTCGTTGCCCACGACGAATGACGCGCGCCGCAGCACGCCGGCAAGGGCGAACCAGTCGAGGAATCCCTCCGGCGCGGTGAGCACGGTGGCCGGGAGGCTGCGGGCCAGTTCCAGTTCGTCCGGCCCCGGCACGACCACCACCGCGTGTCCGAGTTCGGCCAGGCGCCGGGCGAGTTCGGTGTGCCCAGGCCAGCGCTTGTGCACGTGCCGGGCGGCGCTGCCGGGGATCAGCACGATGTAGTTCGAAGGAACGCCGGCGGCGGCGAGGAGCCCGCTCGCATCGTCGGCCATCCAGCCCGGATCGGGCGCGTCCGCGTGGCGGACCCGGATGCCCGCCTGCGCCAGCATCCACGCATAGGCCAGCCTGTCCGGAGTGCCGCTGTCGGACGGATTCTGCTTGCGCAGCCAGTGCGAGGGCTCGGGCATGAGGCGCCGGTACAGCGCGGTGCGGTCGCTGCCCTGGAGGTCGTAGACGCGGTCGAAGCCGCGCTCGCGCAGGGTCCGCAGCAAGGCAAGGTTGCGCCCGAGCTGGAGCAGCGGCGCGCGCGGATCGGCGATCACCTCGTCCACGTGCGGGCAGCGCGACATCAGCCGCGTGTACGGCGACGAGGCGAGCAGGACGATGCGGCGGTCGCGATGGTGTTCGCGCAGGTCGCGCAGCGCGCCGTCCGCCTGGAGCAGGTCGCCGAACGCGCCGTGACGGATCACCAGCACCGGGTTGCGGGTCCGGACGTCGCGCTCCGACGCGGCAGCCGGTCTGGCCGGCAGGTCGGGTTCGGTGATGACAGGACGCGGTACGTCGCGCGGCATGCGTCAGGTCGGGTGGGACGATGCGGCCGATGATCGCACACGCCGTGTGACAACCCCGACAGGCGCATCGACCCGTTCGGCACGACGTTCGGCCGCGAAGTTTTCGTGGCCGAAATCTATACTCGGCGCACAACCGGGGAGACTGCATGAAGCGCGCA
Organism: Lysobacter soli; assembly: GCF_003382285.1. Lineage (GTDB taxonomy): Bacteria > Pseudomonadota > Gammaproteobacteria > Xanthomonadales > Xanthomonadaceae > Lysobacter_J > Lysobacter_J soli. The sequence goes on along the minus strand of NZ_QTJR01000001.1, from coordinate 219,776 downwards.
TCGGAAGGATTCGTTCACGCCTGGCCGGGTCATGGCCGCGTGGTTCGTTGGTTCGCATTCCTCGCCATCGCCGCCGCGCTGCTGAGCGGCTGCAAGCGCGACGCGAACGGCCAGCTTCCCGCGCCGAGCGGCGAGGCGATCCAGGCGAAATCGCAGACGGTGCAGGGCTTCGCGCTCGTCGCCGCATACCCGGACCAGAAGGGCGACGAACAGCTCGCCATCGCGCTGGACTTCAGCAAGCCGCTGGTGGGCACGCAGTCCTTCGACGACCTGATCGCCGTGACCGACAAGGACGGCGCGGTCGTGAAAGGCAGCTGGGTGCTCTCCGACGACGCCAGGGTGCTGCGCTTCCCGCACGTGGAGGCGAGCAAGGACTACATCGTCGCGATCAAGGCCGGCCTCACCGCCGCGTCGGGCGATCGCCTCGCGCAACCGCTGCGCAAGGAGGTCTACACGGGGCCGCTCGATCCTGTGGTCGGCTTCGCCTCGCAGGGCAGCGTGCTTCCGGCGCGAGAGAGTCGCGGCCTGCCGGTGGTCTCGGTCAACGTGCCGGAAGTGGACGTCGAGTTCCTGCGCGTGCGCGAGAAGGAACTGCCGAAGTTCTTCGCCGAATACCAGCGCGGCGGTCGTCGCGGCAGCTGGGAACTGGCTAGCGAATACAGCGAGAAGACGCCGCTGGATCGTCTCGCCGAACCGGTCTACGTCAACCGCTTCGTCCTGGGCGGCAAACCCAACGAACGCGTGCTGACGTACCTGCCGGTGCAGGACATCAAGGAACTGCAGGAACCCGGCCTGTACTTCGCGGTGATGAAGCGCGCCGGGCAGTTCCAGGATCAGTACGAGACCGCCTTCTTTACCATCAGCGACCTCGGCCTTCACGTACGCGCGTACAAGGACACGATGTTCGTGCATACCGCGTCGCTGCAGTCGGGCGCGGCGGTACCGAACGTGGAGTTGCGCATTCTCGACTCGCGCGGCGAACCGGTGCTCAAGGCCGAAACCGACGGCAACGGCAACGCGCTGCTGAAGTACAAGCTCGATGCGGCGTACGTGCTGGTGGCGAGCAAGGGTCGCGACGTCTCGATGCTGCCGTTCAACCAGCCGGCGCTGGACCTGTCCGAGTTCGCGGTGAGCGGCGGCGAGCAGGCGTGGTTCGACGTGTTCGCGTGGTCCGGGCGCGATCTGTACCGCCCGGGCGAAACCGTGCGTTTGTCGGCGCTGCTGCGCGACCAGGACGGCAATCCGGTCGCGGCGAAAGCAGGGAAGACGTCACAGCCGGTGTTCCTGCGTTACGTGCAGCCCGACGGCAAGACATTCCTGGAAACGCGCCTGCAACCCGATGCACAAGGCTACGTGCGTCACGCGCAGGTCATTCCGGTGGATGCTGCGACCGGCCGCTGGCGCGTGGAATTCCGCACCGATCCCGGCAGCAAGGACGCCGTGCAGGGCATGACGTTGCGCGTGGAGGAGTTCCTGCCCGAGCGCCTCAAGCTCGACCTCGATGCGCAGCCCATGCTGAAGCCGGGCGAGCCGCTGCGGCTGCAGGTCGATGGCGCGTATCTGTACGGCGCACCCGCGTCGGGCAATCGTTTCACGGCGAAACTGGCCGTGGCGGTCGAGCAGCATCCGCTGGAACAGCTGCCGGGCTGGTTCTTCGGCGATCCCACGCTGTCGTTGCCGAAGGAAGCGTCGGACGTCGTCGACACCGAGCTCGACGAACAGGGCAAGCTCGAACAGGACATCGCGCTTCCCGAGGAAGCCAAGCCGACGAGCACCATCGCCGCGATCGTCACCGGCAGCGTGTACGAAACCGGCGGGCGCAGCGTCAATCGCAGCCTCAAGCGCGTGCTGTGGCCGGCCGATGCGATCGTCGGCGTGCGCCCGCTGTTCGACGACAAGGAAGGTGCCGACGCGAACACCACGCTCGGATTCGAGATCGGCCGTTACGGCAGCGACGCGCAGCCGCGCCCGGCCAATGCGCTGCGCGTGACGCTGGTGCGCGAGCATCGCGACTATCACTGGAACCACCGCGACGACGGCTGGGATTACGACTTCACCCGCCGTTATGAAGACATCGAGACGAAGACCGTCGACGTGGGCGGCGGATCGGCGCGCGTCGATGTCCCGGTCGAGTGGGGCGACTACCGCCTCGACGTGTTCGACCCGGCGACGAAACTGACGACGCGTTATCCGTTTACCGCAGGGTGGAGCTGGAACGACGAGAACCGCGGCCTGGATGCGCGCCCGGACAAGGTCAAGCTCGCGCTCGACAAGACCTCGTACCGCGCCGGCGAGACGCTGAAGGTGACGCTGACGCCGCCGCACGCCGGCAAGGGCCTGCTGATGGTCGAGACCGACCGCATGCTCTACGTACAGGACATCGATGCCAAGGCCGGCAGCACGTTCGAAATCCCGGTGACGAAGGACTGGGAACGCCACGACGTCTACGTCACCGCGCTGGTGTTCCGCGGCGGCAGCGCGCCCAGCAAGATCACGCCGGCGCGCGCGGTGGGCGTGGCGTTCGTGCCGATGGATCGTCGCGATCGCAAGGTTGCCGTCGGCCTGTCCGTGCCGAAGCAGATGCAGCCCGAACGCGACCTGCCGGTAACGGTGAGCGCGCCGCAGCTGGCCGGGCAGGACGCGTTCGTGACCGTCTCGGCGGTGGACGTGGGCATCCTCAACATCACGCGCTTCCCCGTGCCCGACGCCGCGGCGCATTTCTTCGCGCAGCGTCGCCTGGGCGTGGACGCATACGACGTCTACGGCCGCGTGATCGAAAGTTTCGAAGGCAGCATGGCGAAGATCCGCTTCGGCGGCGACATGGCGCTGGCTGCGCTGCCGCAGGCGCGGCGTCCGACGGCGAAGGTCCAGACCGTCGACCTGTTCGCCGGTCCGGTGAAGCTCGACGCGAAGGGCAACGCGCGCGTGCGCCTGCCGGTGCCGGACTTCAACGGCACGCTGCGGGTCTCCGCGCTCGTGTATTCGGCCAGCAAGTACGGCAGCCGTGCGGCGGAGATTATCGTGCGCGCGCCGGTGCTGGCCGAAGCCAGCCTGCCGCGCGTGCTGGCGCCGGGCGACAAGAGCAACGTCACGCTGGACGTGCAGAACTTCACCGGCCGCGCCGGCACGTTCAAGGTGCAGGTGACGGGCGAGGGGCCGATCGCGATCGCCGATGGCACGCGCACCGCGCAGCTCGCGTCCGAGGCGAAGACCACCTACACCTTCCCGCTGCAGGCACGTCCGGGCATGACGGTCGCGCAGGTCCGCGTACGCGTGGACGGAAACGGCGTGAAGGTCGATCGCCGCTACGACCTGCCGGTGCGCCCGGCATGGCCGTCGGTCGTGCGCGCGCGGACGAAGGTACTCGATTCGCTGGGGCAGATCGCGCTGGACCAGGCGCTTGCCGAAGGCCTGATGCCCGAATCGGTCAACGCACGCCTGACGGTCGGCGCGTTGCCGCCGATCCCGTTCGCCACGGCATTGCAGGGCGCGCTCGAGTATCCCTACGGCTGCGCCGAGCAGACGACCAGCAAGGGTTTCGCCGCGCTCGAACTCGACGATGCGACGGCGAAGATGCTCGGCACGACGGGCCTGGACGCAGCGAAGCGTCGGGCGCGGATGGAAGGCGCGTTCGGGCGTCTGGCCGCGATGCAGATCGGCTCGGGCCACTTCTCGATGTGGGGCGACGGCGACTACGTCAATCCGCTGATCACGCCCTACGTCGTGGAGTTCCTGCTCGACGCGCGCGATGCCGGCTTCGCCGTGCCCGACGCGATGCTGCAGAAGGCGCTGAAGGTGCTCAACGAGGATCTGCTCTCCGGCGGCGCGCCGTTCTTCGGCTACGACCGTCGAGAACACCTCAAGTTCGCCTACCAGGCCTACGCCGGCTACGCGCTCGCACGCGTCAACCGCGCGCCGCTGGGCACGCTGCGCGCGCTGTACGACAACGAACGCAAGAACAGTCTGACCGGCCTCCCGCTGGTGCATCTGGGCATCGCGCTGTCGCTGCAGGGCGACAAGACGCGCGGTGCGAAGGCGATTGCCGAGGGTTTCGCGCGCGATGCGGCCGATCGGCCGGATTACCTCGGCGATTACGGCAGCCGCCTGCGCGACGATGCGCTGATGATCGCGCTGGTGCACGAGCACAAGCTCGACCGGCCGGAGTTCGATGCGCGTTCGGTGGCGCTGGGCAAGGAGCTCGACGCGCGGCGCAATGATGGTTGGCTGTGGCTGAGCACGCAGGAGCAGGTCGCCATCGCGCGCCTGGGCAAGGCGCTCATGGCCGACCAGGGCAAGCAGGTCTCGGGCGAATGGAAGGTCGGCGACGCGACCAGCGCGGCCGGTCGGGCGCGCCTGGTGGGGAAGCTGTTCGACGCCGCGGCCATCGCGCGCGGCGTGAGCTTCACGCCCGAGGGCGAGCCGCCGCTGTACGCGAGCTTCGAAGTCGCCGGCGTGCCACGCAGCGCACCGGCGCCGGACAAATCGGTCATCGACATCGACCGCAAGTACTACTCGACCGACGGACAGCCCTGGACCGGCGGCACGCTGGCCGAAGGCGAAGCGCTGATCGTGCAGGTGAACGTGCGCGCGAGCAGGCCAATGCCCGACGCGCTGCTCACCGACCTGCTGCCGGCAGGGCTGGAGATCGAGAACTTCAACCTCGGCGACGGCAAGCAGTGGGCAGGCGTGGTGATCGACGGAATCGAGCTGAGCGACCGCGACGATGCGGCCGAAGTCCGCCACGAGGAGTTCCGCGACGACCGCTACGTGGCGGCGCTCAAGCTAGACGTCGGCGATACCGCGCGCGTGTTCTACCTCGTGCGCGCGGTGACGCCGGGCACGTACACGGTGCCGCCGTCGCTCGTGGAGGACATGTACCGGCCGGACCTGCGCGGCGTCGGCAAGGTGGCGCCGTCGGTGATCACGGTGACGCAGCCGGGAGGGAAGTGAGGTTCGACGTGGTGTTGCAGGACTTTGCCCGCCACCCGAAGGCCGTCATCCCGGCGAAGGCCGGGATCCAAGCTGGGTGCGTGTCCGTTTGCCATCGCGTCGCTTTCGGAGCGCGTGACAGCCTGGATCCCGGCTTTCGCCGGGATGACGGCTCTGGAAGGTGTAACGGCGACGGGCAGGCTGACGCGTGACTGAGACCCGCACTCCTGCGAAGCATTCGTCGAAGCGCCGCCGCGCCGCGCTGAAGTCGCTCCTCGGCGCGCAGCTGCTGCTCATCGCGGCGATGCTCGCCGACCTCGCGTTCCCGCTGCCGCTTCCGGACGCGCGCGACCGCGGCGCCGTCGTCACCGCCGCCGACGGCACGCCGCTGCGCGCGTTCGCCGACACCGGCGGCATCTGGCGCTATGCGATCGAGCCGGAGCACGTGTCGCCGCTGTACGTGCAGGCGCTGCTGACCTACGAGGACCGCTGGTTCTGGCGGCATCCGGGCATCAATCCCGTGGCGATGCTGCGTGCGGCCGGGCAATGGGCGCGCAGCGGGCGCGTCGTGTCCGGCGGCTCGACGCTGACGATGCAGGTCGCGCGCATCCTCGATTCGAGGCAGGAGGCACGCGCGTCGAACCAGCGCACGCCCGGTCGCAAACTGCGGCAGATGTTGCGCGCGTTGCAACTGGAAGTGCATCTGTCCAAGCGCGAGATCCTCTCGCTTTACCTCAACCACGCACCGTTCGGCGGCACGGTCGAAGGTGTGGAAGCGGCGAGCTGGGCGTATCTCGGGAAACCGTCCTCGCGCCTGTCGCACGCCGAAGCCGCGCTGCTCGCCGTGCTGCCGCAGTCGCCCAGCCGCCTTCGTCCCGACCGCGAACCCGAGCGCGCCCGCGTCGCGCGCGACAAGGTGCTCGCGCGCATGCAGCAGATGCAGGTGTGGACGCCCGCGCAGGTGACGGACGCGCGCGTGGAGCCGGTCGTCGCGCGATCGCTGCAGCCACCGCGCTACGCGCCGCTGCTGGCGCAGCGCCTTCGCTTCGAACAACCGGACGCGGTGCGCATCGCGTCCACGCTCGACCTCGATCTGCAGCGCACGCTCGAAGACCGCGTCGCGGCGTATTTCTCGCAACTGCCCGAACGCACGTCCGCCGCGCTGCTGGTGGTCGACAACGCCACGCTCGAAGCGCGTGCCTATGTCGGCTCGCTCGCGTTTGCCGACGCCGCGCGCGTTGGTCATGTCGACATGGTGAAGGCGTGGCGTTCGCCCGGTTCGACGCTCAAGCCGTTCCTGTACGGCCTGGCGCTCGATGACGGGCTGATCCATTCCGAGAGCCTGCTGGTCGATGCGCCGCAGGCGTTCGGCGATTACCGGCCGGGCAATTTCGACGCGGCGTTCAACGGTCCCGTCGGCGCTGCGCAGGCGTTGCGTTTGTCGCTCAACGTGCCGGCGGTGGATCTGCTCGACCGCGTCGGTCCGTCGCGCTTTTCCGCGCGGCTCGCGCATGCGGGCATCCGACTGCAGTGGCCGCCCGGCGCGACGCCGAACCTGTCGATGATCCTCGGCGGCACCGGCGCGCGACTGGAGGATCTGGTCGGCGCGTATGCCGCGCTCAATCGCGACGGCGTCGCCGGTCGCGTCCGCTACACGCGCGATGCGCCGCGCGTGGATCGGCGCCTGCTGTCGCCCGGCGCAGCGTGGATCGTGCGCGAGATGCTCGAAGCCAATCCGCGCCCCGGCAGCGCGGCCGACACGTTCGATCCGCGCGGCCGGCCGCGCGTGGCGTGGAAGACCGGAACCAGTTTCGGTTTCCGCGACGCCTGGGCGCTGGGTGGCACGCGGCGCTACACGGTCGGGGTGTGGGTCGGCCGTCCCGACGGCACGCCGCTGCCCGGCCAGTACGGCGCGATCACCGCGCTGCCGCTGATGTTCGAAGTGATCGACAGCCTGCCGCGGCAGCGCGCCGACGCCGCGCCGCGTCCGCCGCCGGCCAGCGTAGCGACGCTCGACATCTGCTGGCCGCTCGGCCTTCCGCCCGATCCCGAGGCACCACAGCTGTGCCGTCAGCGACGCGAGGCCTGGACGCTCGACGGCTCGGTGCCGCCGACCTTCGCCGAACGCGACGCGCGCCTGTGGAGTGCGGGCGTGGAGCGGTTCGATGTCGACGCGCGCACCGGCCTGCGGTTGTCGGCCGATTGCAGCGCGACTCACGTGCGTGAGTCGCGCGAGATCGCCCGCTGGCCGGCGCTCGCCTCGCCATGGCTGTCGAGCGCGGCGCGTGCGGCGGCGCGTTTGCCGCGGCTATCGCCCGACTGTGTCGCCGACGGACGCGATGCGGTGCAGGAGCTGCGCATCGAAGGTCTGAACGATCGTGCGACGCTCGCGCCTGCGCCCGGTGGCGCGCAGGCGGTGCGGTTGTCGCTGCGCGCGCTCGGCGGCGATGCGCGCGTGCGCTGGCTGCTCGACGGCCGGCTCATCGGCGAATCCGTGGGCGAGGGCGCGTTCGTCCACGATTTCGAGCAGCCCGGCGAGCACACGCTGACGGCGCTGGCCGACAGCGGGGCGTGGTCGAGTCTGGGATTCCGCCTTCAGGCGGGAAGCGAGTGAGCCGGGAAGAAGCGAGAGCGCACGCTTCCTCCCGACAGGATTACAGGTGCTTGAGCTGCTCGAGCACATGCTCGGCGGAGGACACGCGGAACTCGCCCGGCGCTTCGACGTTGAGCAGCTTCACCACGCCGTCGTCGGCGTACAGCGCGAAGCGCTTGGCGCGACGGCCCATGCCGTAGGCGCTCGCATCGAGTTCCAGGCCGAGCGCGCGCGCGAAGTCGCCATTGCCGTCGGCCAGCATCATCAGGCCGTCCGGCACGTTCTGGCTTTCGCCCCACGCCTGCATCACGAACGGGTCGTTGACCGCCACGCATGCGACTTCGATGCCGCGGCTGCGGAATTCGTCGAAATGCTCCACGAAGCCGGGCAGGTGCTTTTCCGAACAGGTCGGCGTGAACGCGCCGGGCACCGCGAACAGCACGATCCGGCGGCCGTCGAACAGGGCGTTGGTATCGACCGTTTCCACCCCCTCGCGAATGCGCTGCAGCGGGACTTCGGGGATGCGTTCGCCGATCTGGATCGTCATGGCGGTTCCTGTGCGGAGGTGCGGAAGATCGCCCGATTCTAGACCCTGCGCCGGGAAACCCCGCGTCAACGCATGCTTGAAAGCCCGCGCGCGTGCGCCTATTTCAAAGGGTTACCGCCATTCGCGGCTCCGTGGATCCCTCGCGACCTCGGCTTCGCCGCGATTGCGCTAACCTCCCGCCTTCGCGGCCATGCCGCGGGCAGCCTTTACGGGACGGACGATCGATGCAGTTCAAGGATTACTACGAAACCCTGGGCGTTGAGCCCGGTGCGGGCGACGCCGAAATCAAGACGGCGTACCGCCGGCTCGCGCGCAAGTACCATCCCGACGTCAGCAAAGAAGCCGGCGCCGAAGAGAAGTTCAAGGCGGTGAACGAAGCGTACGAGGCGTTGCGCGATCCGCAGAAGCGCGCGGCCTACGATCAGCTGCGCGCGCGCGGCTATCGTCCGGGCGACGACGTGCAGCCTCCGCCGGGCGGGTTCGGCGGCAACGGCTACGGCAGCCCCGACTTCGAGGAGATCTTCGCCGGCGGTGGCGCGGGCGGCGGATTTTCCGACTTCTTCGAAAGCCTGTTCGGTCGAGGCGGCTTCGGCCAGCAGCGTGGCGCCGGCCCGCAGCCGCGCGGCGATTCGCGCGCCAAGCTCGCCGTGTCGCTGGAGACGGTGTACGAAGGCGGCACGGTGCGCATCTCGGTCAACAACCGCACGCTCGACGTGCGCGTGCCCAAGGGCATCCGGCCGGGGCAGGTGATCCGGCTGGCCGGGCAGGGTGCGCACGGCGACCTCCTGCTGGAGATCGAGTACGCCGCCAACCCGCAGTTCGAAGTGGACGGTCGCAACGTGATCCACGTGCTGCCGATCGCACCGTGGGAAGCGGCGCTGGGCGCGACGGTCAGCGTGCCGACGCTCGGTGGCCCGGTGGAACTCAAGATCCCAGCCAATTCGGAAGCCGGCCGCAAGCTGCGCCTGCGCGGCCGCGGCCTGCCGAACGACCCGACCGGCAGGCAGCCGCCGGGCGACCAGATCGTGGAGCTGGAAGTCCTCGCACCGCGCGCCAACACCGAGGCGGAACGCGAGGCGTACGAGCAGCTGCGCGACGCATTCGGCGACGACTGGCGGCGCGCCTGACGGGACGTCCCGGCGTGGAAACGAGAAAGGCGCCTTGCGGCGCCTTTGTGGTATTTGGGCTCGGATCAGGCGGCTTTCGGATTAATCCGATGGAGCGGCGGGAGGTCGTCTGGTGCCATCGCGGCATGAACTCCCAACTTCAACCCGGCGCGCGGTGGATGCGCAATGCGATCTGCTTCCTGTGGGGCGTCTGCGGGATCACCGCCTTCGCGATCCTGGTCGAAGCGATCGACCGGCTCTGGTTCTGACGCCTTCGCCGTTCAGCGCTTCATCACCTGGCCGATCACGTCGGACAGGTCGCCCTCGCTGAAGGGCTTGGTGAGGTAGGCCTTCGCGCCCTGGCGCATGCCCCAGACACGGTCGGTGTCCTGGTCCTTGGTGGTGACCAGGACGACCGGGATGTGCGAGGTCGTCGGGTCGCGGGTGATCGAACGCGTGGCCTGGAACCCGTTGAGGTTCGGCATCACCACGTCCATCAGGATCATGTCGGGGAGCTCCCGCTTGGCGGCCTCGACGCCCGCGGCGCCGTCCTCGGCGGTGAGGGCCTCATGGCCGAGCTTCTCGACGATGCGCCGGATGCCCATGAGCTGCGACGGCGAGTCGTCGACGATGAGAATGCGCGCCATATGTGTCCCCCTGAACGTTTGGGGATTGTAGCCAGCGTCAGGGCTGTCGCAACAGCGGGCGGCGAACGTTCGGCGCGCCCAATCCGTGCGTCAGATCACGACCAGCGTACGTCCCAGCGATCCGCCGGCCAGCATCGTCGGGAAGACCTCCGGCAATTGCTGCAGACCGACCTCGCGCGTGCAGATGCGATCCAGGTGCTGCGGCTTCCAGTCGTCGGCCAGGTGCTGCCAGACGCGTTCGCGGATGTCGCGCGCGGTGCCGGCCGAGGCGACACCCAATAGCGACACGCCGCGGATGATGAAGGGCATGACCGTGGTGTCGAGCTCGGCCGTGGCGGCAAGCCCGGCGCTGGCGACGTTGCCGTAGGGCGCGGTCTGCGCGAGCAGGCTGCCGAGCATGGGGCCGCCGACATTGTCCAGGCCGCCGCCGAACTGCGCCGATTCCATCGGCCGCGTCGTCGCGAGCGCATCGCGACCGAGCACCTGCGTTGCGCCGATTTCCTTGAGGTAGTCCGCGTGCTCGGGCTTGCCGCTGATGGCGTGCACTTCGAAGCCGGCGCGACTGAAGATGTCGACCGCGAGCGAGCCAACGCCGCCGGTCGCGCCGGTCACCGCGAGCGGACCCAGATCCGGCGTCTGCCGGTTTTCGGTCATGCGCAGCAATGCGAGCGCGGCGGTGAAGCCCGCGGTGCCCAGGATCATGCTCTCGCGCAGGCTGAGGCCGCTGGACAACGGAATCACCCACTTCGATTCCAGGCGTGCGTATTCGCCGTAGCCGCCGTCGCGCGTTTCGCTGAGGCCGCAACCCGTGACCAGCACCGCGTCGCCTTCCTTGAACTTCGCGTCGGTGGACGCGACGACGTGGCCGGCGACGTCGATGCCGCCGACCAGCGGGAACCGGCGCAGGATCTTGCCTTCTCCGGTGCCGGCGAGCGCGTCCTTGAAGTTGACCGACGAGTAGGCCGCCTTGACGACCACTTCGCCGGGCGAGAGGTCGTCGAGCGAGACCTGCTCCAGCCCGCTGCGGTAGCCGCTGGCGTCGTTGTGGATGCGGAAGGCGTTGAACGTGGCGGGGATGGTCATGAGGGGCATCCTTGGCGAAACAGGATCAGAGGATATCGGGATACAGGTCGCGCCATTGTGGATTGGTGGATTCGATGAGCTGGAGCTTCCATGCGCGCTTCCATGCCTTGAGCGACTTTTCGCGCCGCATGGCGGAGTCCATGGTTGCGTGCGACTCGTGCCAGACCAGACGATGGACGTGGTAGCGGCGAGTAAAGCCCTCCGCTTCGTTCTCCCTGTGCTGCCAGATCCGCCTGATCAGATCGGACGTCACTCCGATGTAGAGGGTGCCGCGCTCGCCACTGGCCAGCATGTAGACGCAAGGATGCAACTGCCTGCGCATTGAGACTCGTCATTCCAGCGAAAGCTGGAATCCATCTTGCTTCTCTGGCGAGTGACGATGAAAGCGGAAAATGGATTCCAGCTTTCGCTGGAATGACGGATTTACAGGTCGGTGAAAGACTACGCAGCTAAAGCGCCCTTGCTGCTCGATCTCACCGCATCGCCCCGCGCCGCTTCTCGTCCATCCACTTGTCCGCCTGCGCCGGCTTGTATGCGTGCATCCACGCGAGCATCGCGTCCATGTCGTCGCCGTGCCACAGGTCGTCGCGCTGGTCCGGGTGCAGGAAGCGTTCGGCGACCATGCGGTCGAGCATGCCCATCAGCGGCGAGTAGAAGCCGTCGACGTCGAAGAAGGCGCACGGTTTGTCGCCGATGCCGAGCTGGCGCCAGGTGAGCATCTCGAACATCTCGTCCAGCGTGCCGAAGCCGCCGGGCAGGGCGACGAAACCGTCGGACAGGTCGAACATGCGCGCCTTGCGCTCGTGCATCGAGCCGACGATTTCCAGCCGCGTCAGGCCCTTGTGCGCGACTTCCCAGTTGACCAGCTGTTCGGGAATCACGCCGACCACTTCGCCGCCCGCGGCGAGAACGGAGTCGGCGACCACGCCCATCAGGCCGACGTTGCCGCCGCCGTAGACCAGGGTGATGCCGTCCTTCGCCAGGCGCGTGCCGAGCGCGATCGCGCGTTCGGTGTAGATGGGTTTGGAGCCGGAATTGGAGCCGCAATAAACGCAAAGGGAACGCATGTTTTCAACTCTCGGGAACGGAAGGTGGATCAGGTGGATTGCATCAGGACGATGCCGGACATGCGTCGCATCTCTCTGCGCTTGCGCGCAGGTTGCAGCGCATCGAGCAGCTTCCACAGCCACATGTTCGGCGGGGACCGTCGAAGACGCAGGGCTTCGTCCCAGGTGGAACGGAACTCCTGCTCGCGCCATCCGAACGGCGCGAAGAACGCGGTGCCTTCGGCCGGACCGAAGCGGAAAGGCGCGTTGCCGGCCTTCAGCTGCGGCTGCCAGCGGCGTTCGAGCATCTTCAGCAGTCGCGGCGAGGCGAGGTCGGTCAGCCACCAGCGGGCGCGTGCGACGTCATGCAGGTCGGCGGCCAGTTCGGCGACCTGGGCGGGTTCCAGATAGACCAGGAGCCCCTCGGTGATCGCCAGTACCGGCCCGTTCGCGGCAGCGCGGGCGAAGACGTCGCGGCGGACGGCCGCATCGCGCAGGTCCGCGCCGATGAATTCAACGGAGCAGCGCGGCGTCTCGCCCGCCATCTGCTGGCGGAAGTCGTCGACCGATTCGGGAAGGTCCACGTGCATCCAGCGCAGCGTGGGCGGCAGGTCCAGCCGGTAGGCGCGGGCGTCCAGACCGGCGGCGAGGTTGAGGACCGTCGTCACGCCTTCGCGCACGCAGCGCAGGATGATCTCGTCCATCACTGCGGTGCGGACGACCATCGGCCAGCTCATCGATGCGCCGCGCGGGAGCGTGCGGACGATGGTTTCGCCGCGTTCGCCGCCGAGCCGGCGGGCGAAGGGATCGTGGAAGATCGCATCGGGACGCTCGCTCTCCATCGCGCGATAGATCGCGACCCAGGCGGAGGTGTCGGATACGTTGCGGATCGGAGTGCCGGTCACGGGATCTCCTTCAAAGCAAAAGGCCGCCAGCACTGGGAAGTGATGGCGGCCTGGTTGCGGCGCACGCGGGTGTTGCGCGGCCGGCGGCGATCAGTTCGCCTTGTGGATGGCGCGCTTGGACACCGCCATCGCGGCGTCGTGGATCGCCTCCGACAGCGTCGGGTGGGCGTGGCAGATGCGGGCGAGGTCGTCGGCCGAACCCTTGAACTCCATCGCCAGCACGCCTTCGTGCACGAGTTCGGACACGCCGACGCCCACCAGGTGCATGCCGAGGATCAGATCGGTTTCCGCGTGCGCGATGACCTTCACGAAGCCGGCCGGCTCGCCCATGGCGACGGCGCGTGCGATCGCGGCGAACGGGAAGGTGCCGACCTTGTACGGCGTGCCTTCGGCCTTGAGCTGCTGCTCGGTCTTGCCGACCCAGGCGATTTCCGGCTCGGTGTAGATGACCCACGGGATCGTGTCGAGGTTGACGTGGCCCGGCAGGCCGGCGATCAGTTCGGCGACGGCGATGCCTTCCTCGAAGCCCTTGTGCGCGAGCATCGGGCCGCGCACGCAGTCGCCCACGGCCCAGACGCCATCGACGCCGGTGTGGCAATGCGCGTCGACTTCGATCATGCCGCGCTGGTCCAGCTTCACGCCGGTGCCTTCGGCCAGCAGGCCGCGCGTGGCGGCGCGGCGGCCGACCGACACCAGCAGCTTGTCGACGGTGAGCGTCTTCTCGCCTTCGGCATCGGTGTAGGTGACGACGACTTCCTTCGTCTTGCCCTTGCCGGAAATTTCGGTGTTGCTGACCTTCGCGCCCAGCTTGATGTCCAGGCCCTGCTTCTTGAATTCCTTCGCGGCGGTCTTGGCGACTTCGGCGTCGGCGGCGGCGAGGAAGTCCGGCAGCGCTTCGAGGATGGTGACCTCGGCGCCCAGGCGCTTCCACACGCTGCCCAGTTCCAGGCCGATCACGCCGGCGCCGATCACGCCCAGGCGCTTGGGCACGGCGGTGAAGTCCAGCGCGCCGACGTTGTCGACGATGTTCTCGCCGTCGAACTTGGCGAACGGCAGTTCGATCGAATCCGAACCGGCGGCCAGGATCACGTTGGTGCCCTTGAGCTCGACGGTGCTGCCGTCATGCTGCTTGACCGTGACGACGTTGCCCGGCTGCAGCTGGCCGAAGCCGTAGAACGGCGTGATCTTGTTCGCCTTGAACAGCATCGCGATGCCGCCGGTGAACTGCTTCACGATCTTGTCCTTGCGGCCGATCATCGTGGCGACGTCGATCTTCGCGTCCTTCGCCGTGATGCCGTGTTCGCCGAACAGGTGGCCCAGGTTGTAGAACTGGCGCGAGCTGTCCAGCAGCGCCTTCGACGGCACGCAGCCCACGCGCAGGCAGGTACCGCCCAGCGCCGGCTTGCCGTCCTTGCCGAGCGCGGCGTCGATGCACGCGGTCTTCAGGCCCAGCTGTGCGGCACGGATGGCCGCGTGGTAACCGGCCGGGCCGGCGCCGATGACGATGACGTCGAAGGTTTGCTGTTCGCTCATTGCGTATGTCCTGTGCCTTGCCCTTCGTTGCGACTGCATGAAGGTGGCGCGCTGCGCCGGAATGGGGGACGGCGGAGTGGGGCGCGAGCCGGTCGTTCTCGACGGAGGGCCGGCGTGTCGCTTCGCCGACCCTCACCCCAACCCCTCTCCCGCCGGGAGAGGGGCTCGAAGCGGGATTACATCCCGAGCAGCATGCGGTGCGGGTTCTCGAGCTGGTTCTTGATGTCGACCAGGAACAGCACCGCGTCCTTGCCGTCGATGATGCGGTGGTCGTAGGACAGCGCGATGTACATCATCGGCGCGGCGACGACCTGGCCGTTCTCGACGATCGCGCGCTCCTTGATGGCGTGCATGCCGAGGATCGCGCTCTGCGGCGGGTTGACGATCGGCGTGGACATCAGCGAACCGAACGTGCCGCCGTTGGTGATGGTGAAGGTGCCGCCCTGCAGGTCGTCCAGGCCGAGCTTGCCGTCGCGCGCCTTCTTGGCGTACTCGGCGATGCCCTTCTCGATCTCGGCGAAGCCCATGCGCTCGACGTTGCGCAGCACCGGCGTGACCAGGCCCTTGTCGGTCGACACGGCGATCGAGATGTCGGCGTAGCCGTGGTAGATGATGTCGTTGCCGTCGACCGAGGCGTTGACCACCGGGTGCTTCTGCAGCGCGTTGGCCGCGGCCTTGGCGAAGAAGCTCATGAAGCCGAGCTTGATGCCGTTGGCCTTCTCGAACTGCTCGCCCAGCTCCTTGCGCATGGCCATGACCTTGCCCAGGTTGACCTCGTTGAACGAGGTGAGCATGGCGATGGAGTTCTTCGACTGCATCAGGCGCTCGGCGATGCGCGCACGGATGCGGGTCATCGGCACGCGCTCTTCCGGACGCGCGCCACCGGCGACGCCGCCGGTCTTGCCCGAGGCGTAGTTGACCAGGTCTTCCTTGGTCACCGCACCACGACGGCCGGTGCCTTCGACCTGCGACGGATCGATGCCCTGCGTGACGGCGGTGAAGCGCGCGCCGGGCGGCAGCTGGTCGACGCCGCCGGCGGCCTTGGTGGCTTCGGCCGCGGCGGCCTTCGGCGTCACCGGCTGGGCTTCGGCGGTGGTGGCGGCGACGTTCTTGGCGTCGATCGCGGCCTTGTCGGCCTTGGCTTCCGGGGCCGGAGCAGCGGCGGCCGCGCCTTCCTCGACGACGGCGATCAGCTGCTGGCTGGTCACCGTGTCGCCTTCCTGGAACTTGATTTCCTTGATCACGCCGTCGACGGGCGAGGGCACCTCGAGCACGACCTTGTCGGTCTCCAGGTCGACGATGTTCTCGTCGCGCTTGACGGCGTCGCCGACCTTCTTGTGCCAGGTCGCGATGGTGGCGTCGGAGACGGATTCGGGCAGAACGGGGACTTTGATCTCGGTGCTCATGGGGCGCGCATCCTGGATGACGTAAGCGGTGTGTCGTGTGTGTGGGCGGAGTGTGGCGAGCGGCCGTTATTCGGCCGTGATCTCGCCACGCAGCGGATTCTTCAGTGCATCGGCGACCAGCGCGGTCTGCTCGGCGACGTGGTCGGCGAGGTGGCCGGCGGCAGGCGACGGGGAGCGCGCGCGACCGGCGTAGTGCAGCGTCTGGCCGGACTGCAGGCAGGCCGCCAGGTGGTGGCGGATCTGGTACCACGCGCCCTGGTTCTGCGGCTCTTCCTGGCACCACACGACGTCGGTGGCGTTCTTGAAGCGCTTCAGTTCGGCCTGCAGCATTGCGCGCGGGAACGGATAGAGCTGTTCGACGCGCAGAATCGCCACGTCGTCCAGACCCTGCTTCTGCTGTTCTTCCAGCAGGTCGTAGTAGACCTTGCCGCCGCAGACCACGACGCGCTTGACCTTCTTCACGTCCGCCGAGGCGTCCGGGATCAGGTGCTGGAACTCGCCCTTGGCCAGTTCGTCCAGCGTCGAGACGGCGAGCTTGTGGCGCAGCAGCGACTTGGGCGTCATCACCACCAGCGGCTTGCGCGTGGTCATGCGCATCTGGCGGCGGATCATGTGATACGCCTGCGCCGGGGTGGTCGGCGTGCAGACGATCATGTTCTCCAGCGCGCACAACTGCAGGAAGCGTTCGAGGCGCGCGGAGCTGTGCTCCGGGCCCTGGCCTTCGTAGCCGTGCGGCAGGAACAGTGCCAGGCCACACAGGCGGCCCCACTTGGCCTCGCCCGAGGACAGGAACTGGTCGATCACCACCTGCGCCCCGTTGGCGAAGTCGCCGAACTGCGCTTCCCAGATGTCCAGCGTCATGGGATCGGCGGTGGCGTAGCCGTACTCGAAGCCCATCACCGCTTCCTCGCTGAGCAGCGAGTCGATGATCGTCACGTCGGTCGGGTTCTTCACCAGACGGCGCAGCGGCAGGACGTACTCGTCGTTGGTCTGCTCGTGCAGGATCGCGTGGCGGTGGAAGAACGTGCCGCGGCCGCAGTCCTGGCCGACCAGGCGCAGCTTGTAGCCTTCGTCCAGCAGCGTCGCGTAGGCGAGGTTCTCGGCGAAGCCCCAGTCGCCCGGCTGCTCGCCGGCCGCCATCTTGCGGCGGTCCTCGTAGATCTTCGCCACGCGCGGGTGCAGCTTGAGGTCGGCCGGCACGTCGTTGATGGCGACGGCGAGCTTGTCGAGCTTCTTGCGGTCGAACGTGGTGTCGACCGGGTCGCTGAGCTTGCCCGACAGGTACTTCGACCAGTCGATGGTGAACTCGTCCGGCTTGACCTCGACCACTTCGGTCGTGACCACGCCGTCGTCGAGCTTCTGGCGGTAGCCGTCGACCAGCGCCTGCGCCTCGTCGGCGCTGAGCGTGCCCTCGGCGACCAGCTGCTGCGCGTAGAGCTCGCGCGGCGTCTTGTGCTTGCGGATGACCTGGTACATCACCGGCTGCGTCGCCGCCGGCTCGTCGGCCTCGTTGTGGCCGTGGCGACGGTAGCAGACCAGGTCGATGACCACGTCCTTGCCGAACGTGTTGCGGAAGTCCAGCGCCAGTTCGGCGCAGAACACGACCGCTTCGGGGTTGTCGCCGTTCACGTGCAGCACCGGAGCGCCGACCATCTTCGCGACGTCGGTGCAGTACAGCGTCGAGCGGGCGTCCTGCACGGCGCTGGTGGTGAAGCCCACCTGGTTGTTGATGACGATGTGCACCGTGCCGCCGACGCGGAAACCGCGCGCCTGCGACATCTGGAACAGCTCCATCACCACGCCCTGGCCGGCGAACGCGGCGTCGCCGTGGATCAGGATCGGCAGCACCTGCTGCGCGCCCTTGTCGCCGCGACGCGACTGGCGCGAACGCACGGAACCGACGACCACCGGGTCGACGATCTCCAGGTGTGACGGGTTGAACGCGAGCGCGAGGTGCACCGGACCGCCCGGGGTGGCGACGTCGGCCGAGAAGCCCATGTGGTACTTCACGTCGCCCTGGTGGGCGAGGTCGCTGTGGACGTGCTCGAACTTGCCTTCGAACTCGTCGAACAGGTGGCGCGGCGGCTTGCCGAGCGTGTTGATCAGGACGTTCAGTCGGCCGCGGTGGGCCATGCCGATGACGACGTCCTTGGCGCCCTGTTCGCCGGCGCGACGGATGGTGCTGTCCATCAGCGGGATCAGCGCGTCGCCGCCTTCCAGCGAGAAACGCTTCTGGCCGACGTACTTCGTGCCCAGGTAGCGCTCCAGTCCGTCGGCGGCGGTCAGGCGCTCCAGGATGCGCTTCTTGTCCTCGGCGGTGCGGCCGAACTTGCCGCCGGCCTTTTCCAGGCGCTCATACAGCCAGCGACGCTGGTCGGCGTCGGAGATGTGCATGAACTCGGCGCCGATCGGACCGGTGTAGGTGGCCTTGAGCAGGGCGAACAGGTCGCCCAGCTTCATGCGGTCGTGGCCGCCCACGCCGCCAGTGCTGAACTCGGCGTTGAGGTCGTTGCTGGTGAGCTGGTGGAACGCCAGGTCGAGATCCGGCGCGTCGGGCTTCTGCCACAGGCCCAGCGGGTCGATGTCGGCGCCCAGGTGGCCACGCGAACGGTAGGCCGTGATCAGGCGACCGACGTGGCGCTCGCGCTCATCGCCGGCACCCGCGGCCACGGAGACCACGCCGCGCGCGGCCTGGCGACCGGCTTCCGCGATCTGCTCGATCACCGCCGAGTGCGGGATGTCGCCGGCCTCGCGACCCTTGAAGCCGTCGAAATATGCCTTCCATTTGGGATCGACACTGTCGGGAGCAACCAGGTACTGCTCGTACAGGTCTTCGACGAAAGCGGCGTTGGCGCCGAGCTGGGAGGACTGGGAGAACTGCTTCAGGAGACTGTCCACGATGGCGATCGGGAAACTCGGTGGGGAAAGGCGGAGTGAGCCTGGATGCGCGCGAGCGCGGCTATTCAGGCGCCAAGATTCGGAATTATAGCCCTTGACCGCCGACAAACGGCTAACACCAACGTCGAAGTGCGAATGCCGGCGGATGACGAAAAGCGGGCGTTGGCGCGCGGACGGCTTTGGCCCGTGAATAGCGTTTGGGCGCGGCGTGCGGGTTCAAGGCCGGAGTAAACGCCGGACGGGACGGGGGATTCGTTCAGATCCCCAGCGCCCGGTACTCGGTGCACGGGCGCGCCCGCTCCCAGACCGGCGTGAAATGGGCCCGCAGCTGGCGGGCGCGAGCTTCGTCGTCGAGCCGGGTTTCGCCGTCGAAGCGGTGCCCGAGCGTCCGGAAGTACCAGCCGCCGCCATCGTTGGCCACGTAGGCGGAAGCGTAGTCGCGATCCACCGGCTCCTCGATCGCGCGGAACGTGAAGGCACTCGGCAGCCGCTGCGACAGGCCGATCAGCGGGGCGAGCGCCCGCCGGGGTGCGTCCGGATCATGCAGCAGCACGCGCACCTCGCCGCCGCCGACCGCGAACCGCCGCAGGGCGGCCATCGCTTCGGCCGTGTCGAGTAGCCCCGGATCGAGGTCGCGGCTGTAGACGAGCAGCTGCCGGCGCGCGCCCTCGATGACCCCGAGCAGCGCCGCCAGCCCAGCGTCGCGCCGCAGTACGGGGTTGACCCCGCCCAGCACGAGCCGCATCGACTGGTGGTCCAGCCCCGCTTCGACGAAGCGGTCACCGTACGGCAGGAAGCCCTGTCGCGCGTAGAACGCCAGCGCGGCGACCTGCGCGTGCAGCGTGATCTCGTTCCAGCCGAGCGTGCGGGCCTCGACCAGCAACGCCTTGAGCAGCGCCTCCCCGACGCGGCGGTTGCGCCATTCCGGGATGACCGCCATGCGTCCGATACGCCGATCAGGCGTAAGCCGGCCGGTGCCGATGGCCCGGCCCTGCGCGTCGCGGGCGATCACGTGCCGGCTCAACGGATCGAGCGCGTCGCGTTCGATTTCCACCGGGACGCCCTGTTCCTGCACGAAGACCACGTCGCGCACGGCACGCAGCTCCGCGGCGGCCTGCTCGAAGGCGACCGCCTGGACGGTGAACACGGCGTCCGGGCGGCTCATTCCTCTTCGTCCGGCAGCGCGAGGTTGAAGTGGCCGGACTGGATCAGCTCCTGCACGAGATCGCGGCCGGCGTCGGACAGCGACGCGTAGCCGGCGCCGTCGAGCTGCGCGGCGTCGGCGATCAGCGCGGCGTCGTCGGCGGGCAGGGGATAGTCGTGTCCGCTGACGTACAGCCGCGCCGGCTCGCCCTTTCGATGCGCGCGCCGCCACGCCATGCGCGAATACGGGTGCCGGAACAGGCTGGCGCCGTGTTGCAGGTCCCATTCGATCTCGATGCGCGAGCGCGCCTGGCCGCCGCTTTGCACCTCGCCGCCCGCGCGGTACACGGTGATGAAGCGGCCGAACCAGTCGCCCAGGCGATCCGGATCGTTCATGCGCAGCAGGTTCAGCGCCTCGACCACGCGGTTCATCGCGGCGGTGTCGATCTCGTTGGGATCGGCGGACGGCGCGAGGTCGGGGTCGGTGTAGCGCAGCGCATCGTCCGCATCGCTCGCGAGCGTGTCCACGAAATCGCCCAGCAGTTCCGCCGCCGACGGCGCGCGCATGCCGACGGAGAAGGTGAGGCACGCGTCTTCCGCAACGCCGTTGTGCGGCACGCCGGGCGGCAGGTACAGCATGTCGCCCGGGCCCAGCACCCACTCGTGCGTCGGGTTGAACTCGCGCAGCAGCTTCAGTTCGACGTCGGGGCGGAAGTCGAGCGGCGGATTCGCGCCTGCGTCGATCTGCCAGCGACGATGCCCGTAGGCCTGCAGCAGGAAGACGTCGTACTGGTCCACGTGCGCGCCGACCGAACCGCCCGGCGCGGCGAAGGAAATCATGACGTCGTCGATGCGCCAGCGCGGCAGGAAGCCGAACTGCTCCAGCAACGCGGCGATGTCCGGATCCCACTTGTCGACGTCCTGCACCAGCAGCGTCCAGTCCTGGTGCGGCATGCCCGGGAACTCGTCTTCGTCGAAAGGGCCATGGCGCAGCGTCCAGCGATCGTTCGCGCGGTCGTGCATGACGATGCGCGACAGCGCGGTTTCCTCGCACGCGAGGCCGGCGAGGTCTTCCGGCAGGACGGGCGTCTCGAAATCGGGGAACGCATTGCGGATCAGCAGCGGGCGCTTCTGCCAGTAATCGCGCAGGAAGCGCTCGGGCGTCATGCCGAGCGGCGGCAGCGTACGGGCGTCGATTTCGATGGGCAGTTCGGCGCGCGCCGACTTCGCCGTCTTGGTGGCGGTCGTGCGCACGGGAGCGTTCTTCTTCGGTGCGATCTTTCGGTTCATGGCGTGGCGATTTCGTCGTAGCCGCGGCCGAGGAACTGCAGCAGGCACCAGCCGTGTCCGAACGGATCGGCGATGGTGACGATGCGGCCCCAGTTGGCCTGGCGGATGGGGGAATCCTGCGTCGCACCGGCGGCAAGCGCGCGGGCGAGTGCGGCGTCGAGGTCGTCGACGGCGACGTCGCAATGGACGGGCGTCCAGTGGCGGGCGTAGTCGCGTGCTGCTTTGCCGGCGCCGATGGAGCCGGCGTCCTTGCGCAGCAGGTAGAGCGGCGCTTCGAAGCCGAGCAGTTCCACGCCGTCGTCGCCGAAGCGCCGTGCGGGCGTCAACCCAAACGCGCCGGTGTAGAAGGCTTCCGCCTCGCGTACGTCCGGCACGTCGATGTTGACGAGGAGCTTCATGGCATCGATGCGATGGGTTGGCAGAAGCGGATGTCAAGGCCGTTCGGATCGCGCACCACGAACTCGCGCAGGCCAAACGGGCGATCCTGCGGCGAGTGCAGGATCGCGACGCCACGTGCACGCGCGTCATCGTGCAACGCGTCGACGTCGACGACCATCACGCGAAGGCTCGTCCAGCGGGGAGCCGTCGCCGCGTTGTCGTCTTGCGCGAGAAACAGGCGCAAGTCACCACGGTGCACGACGGCGAACGTGCCACTGCGCCGCGCGACTTCAAAGCCGAGCGCCGCGTAGAAGGCCAGCGATCCCTCGATGTCCGGTCCGACGATTTCGAGCACGCCCTGCGCGTGATCGGTCATTCCGTTGGCGGGTGCATCGCCGGTCATGAGGGATCCTGTTTACGTGCAGTGGTCGTGCGAAATCCGATCAGATCTCGCGCGCCAGCTTCTCCGCCAGGCCCACGTAGCTGCCCGGCGTCATGTCGAGCAGGCGCTGCTTGTCGGCGGCGGGAAGCTCCAGCGTGCCGATGAACTCGCGCATCGAAGCTTCGTTGATCCCCTGGCCGCGCGTGAGCGCCTTGAGCTGTTCGTACGGGTTCGGCAGGCCGTGGCGGCGCATCACCGTCTGCACGGCTTCGGCCAGCACTTCCCACGCGGCGTCGAGGTCTTCGGCCAGGCGCTGCGGGTTGGCGCTGAGCTTGCCCAGGCCGCGGAGCAGGGCGTCGAAGCCGATCAGCGCGTGGCCGAACGCGGTGCCGAGCGCGCGGAGCACCGTGGAGTCGGTGAGGTCGCGCTGCCAGCGGCTGATCGGCAGCTTGGCCGCGAAATGCTCGAACAGCGCGTTGGCGATGCCGAAGTTGCCTTCGGCGTTCTCGAAGTCGATCGGGTTGACCTTGTGGGGCATGGTCGAGGAGCCGACTTCTCCGGCCTTCACCGCCTGCTTGAAGTAGCCCAGCGAGATGTAGCCCCACACGTCGCGGCACAGGTCGATCGCGATGGTGTCGATGCGGCGCTGGGCGTCGCAGATTTCGGCGATGCCGTCGTGCGGTTCGATCTGCGTGGTGTACGGCTGCCAGTTCAGGCCGAGCGAATGCACGAAGCGTTCGGAGAAGGCCGGCCAGTCGATGTCCGGATACGAGGCGACGTGCGCGTTGTAGTTGCCGACCGCGCCGTTGATCTTGCCCGGCATGCGCGCGGCGGCGAGCGTTTCGCCCTGGCGCTGCAAGCGCGCGACGACGTTGGCGATTTCCTTGCCGACGGTGGTCGGCGAGGCGGTCTGGCCGTGGGTGCGCGACAGCATCGGCAGAGCGGCGTGTTCGTGCGCCATCGCGCGCAGCTTCTGGATCAGCTCGTCGAGCTTGGGCAGCAGCACGTACTGGCGCGCCTCGTTGAGCATCAGCGCGTAGCTGAGGTTGTTGATGTCCTCGGACGTGCAGGCGAAGTGCACGAACTCCAGCGCCGGGCCGAGCTCGGCGTCGTCCTTCAGGCGTTCCTTGATGAAGTACTCCACGGCCTTGACGTCGTGGTTGGTGGTGCGCTCGATCTCCTTCACGCGCGCGGCATCGGCTGGCGTGAGCGTGTCCACCAGCGCACGCAGGCGCGCGGCGGCGGCATCGGAGAACGGCGCGAGCTCGACGATGCCCGGTTCTGCAGCCAGCGCCAGTAGCCATTCCACTTCCACCTTCACGCGCGCCTTGATCAGGCCGTACTCGGAGAAGATCGGGCGGAGCGCGTCGACCTTGCCGGCGTAGCGGCCATCGAGCGGGGACAGGGCGAGCAGCTGGGCTTCAACGGACATGGCGGGCTTCAGTGGGAGATGGCGAAGGCAAACCGCGATTCTACTACTGCTCCCCGGGGCGACCCTTCGCGACCGGCCGGGCAGGGTGAAACACGCGTAACGTGCCCGGCGTAAGCTCGGCGCATCCGAACCGGAGGACCCCCTATGGCCAAGCAGGCCCGCCGCGACAGCGGCTTCCGCACCGAGAAAGACAGCATGGGCGAGTTGCAGGTGCCCGCGCAGGCCCTGTGGGGCGCGCAGACGCAGCGGGCGGTGCAGAACTTCCCGATCTCCGGCCGCCCCATGCCGCGGGAGTTCATCCGCGCGCTGGGCCTCATCAAGGCCGCGGCGGCCGAGGTCAACGGCGGCTTCGGCCTGCTGGGCAAGGGCGCCTCGCAGGCGATCCGCGCCGCAGCGCTGGCCGTCGCGTCGGGCGAGCACGACGCGCAGTTCCCCATCGACGTGTTCCAGACCGGCTCGGGTACGTCGAGCAACATGAACGCCAACGAGGTCATCGCGGCGCTGGCCAATGCCGGCGGCAAGGTCGCCAAGGCGATCCATCCGAACGATCACGTCAACCTCGGCCAGAGTTCCAACGACGTGATCCCGACCGCGATCCGCGTCAGCGCGCTGATCGCCACGACCGAACAGCTGCTGCCGTCGCTCAAGCACCTGCGCCGGACGATCGAACGCCAGGGCAAGGCGCTGGGCAAGGTCACCAAGACCGGCCGCACGCACCTGATGGATGCGATGCCGCTCACCTTCGCGCAGGAATTCGGCGCGTGGGCCTCGCAGCTGGCGTCGGCACAGGCGCGCATCGAGGATGCGCTGGGCCGCGTGCGTCGGCTGCCCATCGGCGGCACCGCGATCGGCACCGGCATCAACGCCGATGCGCGGTTCGGCAAGGCCATGGCAAAGGCGCTTTCGGCGCTGTCGGGCGTCAAGTTCGAATCGGCCGACGACAAGTTCGAAGGCATCGCATCGCAGGACGATGCGGTGGAGCTGTCGGGCCAGCTCAACGCGCTGGCGGTGGCGCTGATGAAGATCGCCAACGACCTGCGCTGGATGAATTCAGGCCCGCTGGCCGGGCTGGGCGAGATCGAATTGCCGGCACTGCAGCCGGGCAGTTCGATCATGCCGGGCAAGGTCAATCCGGTGATTCCCGAAGCGACCTGCATGGTCTGCGCGCAGGTGATGGGCCACCACACGGCAATCACCGTGGCGGGGCAGAGCGGCAATTTCCAGCTCAACGTGATGCTGCCGCTGATCGCCTACGACCTGCTCGATTCGATCCAGCTGCTGGGCAACGTGATGCGCCTGCTGGCCGACGACGCCATCGCCGGGCTGAAGCCGCGACCGGATCGGGTGCGCGAGGCGCTGGACCGCAATCCGATCCTGGTCACCGCGCTCAATCCGATCATCGGCTACGAGAAGGCCGCCGCGATCGCGAAGCAGGCCTACAAGGAAGGCCGGCCGGTGCTGGATGTGGCAGCGGAGAGCAGCGGGCTATCGCTGAAGCAGCTGCGCGAACTGCTGGATCCGGCGGCGCTTACGCGCGGCGGGATCCATGAGGGGAGTGGGGGTGGTGGTTAACCAGCCGCTGTCTCTTTCAGCTGCCATCCCGTAGCTGTCATCCCCGATTTTTAGCTGTCATCCCCGCGAAGGCGGGGATCCATGCATCCACCCGGTCACGGCCTTCGAAGGCCGTGATGCGTCTGTCCGTTGGATTCCCGCCTGCGCGGGAATGACGGCAAAAGCAGGGGCGCCGCGACACGAGCTTGCGCGCCCCCCAGACTTACTGCTTCGTCGGCGCCTCGGCCGCCTTCGCCGCTTCCTCCGCCGCCGAGGCGGCCGAATCGGCCACCTTTTCGCCCCTGTGCTTCGCGTCGCTGCGGCACTCGTCGATGTCGGCCTGCGTCATGTTCGCGTAGGGCTTGAACTCCGGCATCGCCGCGGCGAGGCGGTTCTGCGATTCCATCATCGCCGGCAGCGCGTCGCACAGCGCCATCGCCGCAGCTTCGACCTTCGACGCCTGCGCCTCGACGTTGCGCTCGATGTCGTCCCCCGAGCCGCCGGTGAAGACGCTCTTGATCGACTGCGTCACCGCCTGCGTGGCGAGGTCGGCGCTGTGCATGCCGATCGTCACGCCCGCGTTCGCGACATCGATGATGCGACCGCGATACTCCAGCAGCAGCGTGCGCTGCTGCGGGGTTACCGCCACCGGGTCTCCATCGATCAGCAGATCGCCCTTGGGTGAAATTTCGACGCGCTTGCCGCCGGTGCCGCTGTTGTTGACGCTGACGTTGCCTTCGGCGATTTCCTTCTTCGCCTGCGTCAACGCCTTCTGCACCGCACCGGACACGACGCCGCCGGTGTCTGCGGCCTTCTGCGCGGCCGGTTGCGAAGACGTCGTGGCATCGCATGCGGACAGCAGCGTCGCGCTGGACAGGACTGCAGTGAGGGCGAAAAGACGCAGGTTCATGGCGAACATCCCGGGTGATGTGGATGGATCAGTCGTCGGAGGGCACGCTGACGGTGCCCCTCACGCCGCTGTGGTCGACGCCGCCGCTGCCGACGCGGCGTACGGTGAGGTTGCCGGCGACGTCGTGCGCGTCCAGGCCGCCGGACCCGATCTTGCCGGCGATGACGTTGCCGCCGACTTTCTGTGCTTCCAGCCCGCCGGAGCCGATGCTTTCGATGCTGACGTTGCCGCCGACATCGCGAAGGTCGATGTCGCCAGAGCCTACGCTGCCGACGTCGACATTCGTCTTGACGCGGCGTGCCGTCAGATCGCCCGAACCGACCGACAGCACGCGAAGCGAACCGATCGTGTCCAGCTCGATGTCACCGGAATTGACGTCGGCGGTGACCAGGCCGCGGATGTTGCGGGCCTCGACATCGCCGGAGCCGACATCGGCGCTCATCGCCGCCGCGCCGCTGACGCGCGCATCGCCCGAGCCGACGTCCAGTTGCACCAGCACGTTGTCGGGCACGGTCGCGTTGAGCGAGAGGTAGGCGTAGTTCGCGCTGCCGAAACTGATGCTGATGGTGTCCGCGCGCTCAGCCGTGACGATGATCTTGTCGCCCACGCGCTTCTGCGTGAGCGTCAGTTCCTTCAATCGGTCGGGATTGGACGCGCAGGCCTTGCCCTGCACGGCGCCCTTCGCGCCGGGCGATGCGGTGACGGTGAGGTCGTGCGGGCCCATGTCGAACATCACGGTCTTCACGCCGTTGAAGTCGAGCGTGAGGTTGTGCGGTTCGGAGTGCTTGCATTCGTCGGCGAAGGCCTGGCCGGCGAACAGGGCGAGGGGAAGCAGGGCAAAGGCGACGGTGGGCTTGCGCATGGCGGGTCTCTCCGTGATAGGCCCTACTTGGATGCGCCCGAGGTGCGCACGGTTGCATTGCCCGTCGCATCGCCCAGCAGCAGCGGTCGCAGCGTCGGCCAGGCGTTGTCGAGCACGCGCGGCTGCGCGGCCGCATTCGGGTGGATGCCGTCGTCCTGCAGCAGCGCCGGCGTCGCGGAAATGTCGCCGAGCAGCGACGGCAGGAGCGCGATGTCGGCGCTTTTTGCGACGGTCGCGTAGGCCTCGCGCAGCAGATTCGCCGAGCCGTCCTTGTCGAAGGCCGGCGGTACGACGAAGCCGAGGATCGCCACCTTCGCGCCCTGCGCGCGGGACAGTTCGATCAGGCGCGAGAGATCGCGTTCGATGGCATCGCGCTTCACGCCGAGGATCGCGTCGTTGCCGCCGAGCTCGAGCACGACGACATCGGGATGGTGCTGTTCGAGCAGGCCGGGAAGTTCCCCCAGCGCGTCGGTCAGCGTCTTGCCGCCGCGGCTCGCGTTGACGATGGCGGGCGGGGTTTCAGTTTCGGTGGCGAGGCGCGCCTGCAGCAGCGAGACCCAGCCCTGCGTCGCCTCCATGCGGTGCGCGCTGCTGAGGCTGTCGCCGACGATCAGGACGGTGTCGGGGGACGCGTCGGCGGCGCGATTGGCGGCCAGCGCGGGAAGCGATGCGGAGAACAGTGCGAAGCAGAGCAGGGCGGCGAACTTCGGGCGCATCGGGGGGTCCTTGGTGATCGGGGCGGCGTAGCCGTTTTTGAGGTTTCTGCGAGTGCCCGACGTGCGATAGACAGTCATCCGGCGTCGTGGCGCGGCTTCCACTTCGGTGTGATCGCTGCCGCCTTCCCTGGCGTTACGGTGCGGGCTTCGGATCGCCCTGACTGGCCATCCCTGGCCAGTCATTCGCCGCGCTGCGGACCAGTGGTCCGCAGCAGCGCGGCTCATCCCTCATCCCTCCAGCGGCGGAGGCGGATCGCGCCGAAGATCATCACCGCGCCGGCCAGCGCACCCACCCACAGCTGCGGCGTGGCGAGGACCGAGTACATCGTGCGCAGGCTCAGCACCGAGTGGATCGCCTGCGGGCCGTCGACGTCGACGTCGCCCAGCTGCGCCGCGTCGAACCACGAACCCGGCGCCACGCTCAGCAGGCTGCGGGCCACGACGTTCTTCCAGAACCAGCCGGTTTCCAGGTCGAACAGCTGCATCAGGTCGAACCAGCTGACGAAGATGCCGGCGAAGATCGGGATCATGATCGCCCACAGGAACGGCTTGCTCTTGGCCCAGGCCGAGCAGAGCATCAGCCAGCCCACGGTCGGCAGCGCCCACAGTGCGTACACCGGGATCGATGCGAGCAGGTGCATGCTCACCTTGAGCGGACTCGCCGGGCCCCACAGCATCGTGACCGGGTTACCGCCGTGCAGCAGCACCGCGAAGCTGTAGACCACCATCGAACCGAACACCGTCGCGATGGCCGCGATGGCGGCGATGGCCGGCGCCATCAATGTCGCGCTGGCGACCTTCGACAGCACCGTGTCGCGATCGGAGATCGGCAGCGATTTCCAGAAAAGCACGCTGCGGTCGCGACGATCGTCGTACAGGCTGCCCAGGCAATAGAAGAACACCACGAAGGCCAGCACGATGAAGGGCCAGCTCGCTGCCATGTACAGGCTGGCGTCGATCACGCCGCCGAACTCGTGCAGCTCGCTCGGGCTCATCTTCGCGGTGAGCTGCGAAAGATCCAGTCCGTTTACCTGGAAGCTGCCGCCTTCGACGTTGATCGTCGCGCGGTCGGGCACCTTGCGCAGCAGCACTTCGCCCGCGCCAATGCCCATCAGCGTGAGCACCAGCAGGATCGCGCCGGCCACCAGCGGGGCCCACAGGAAACCGCCTTTGTGCTCCCAGAACTCGCGCCGGAGCAGCATCTTGAACGTGTGCGTGGGATGCGTCGCCGCTACCGCGGCGGAGCGGGGAAATTCCTGGGATTCGTTGATCGCGTTCATGCGTAGGTCCCCTTCATCGTGGCGACGAACAGGTCGGCCAGGCCCGGCGTGCGGGTTTCGCCCAGTCCGGCCAGTCGTTCGCGCGGTACGCCGTCGAACAGCATCACCGTCTTGCCGAAGGGCAGGGCGCGTTCGTCGATCGGCTGCAGTGCTCGGGCCTCGCCGGTACGGTCGCCGTTGACCATCACTTCGGTGAAGCGCTCGCCCAGCGTTTCCATGTCGTTGTTGAGCACGACCTTGCCGTCGCGGATGAACATGACGTCGGTGAGGATATGCTCGATTTCCTCGACCTGGTGCGTGGTGACCAGGATGGTCTTCTCCTCGTCGAAGTAGTCCTCCAGCAGGCGCTGGTAGAACTGCTTGCGGTAGAGGATGTCCAGGCCGAGCGTAGGTTCGTCGAGCACAAGCAGGCGCGCGTCGATGGACATCACCAGCGCCAGGTGCAGCTGCACGATCATGCCCTTGGACAGTTCGCGCACGCGCATCTGCGGCTTGAGCTGGGTGTGGGCGAGGAAGCGTTCGCACTTGGCGCGATCGAAGCGCGGATGCACGCCGGCGACGAAGTCGATGGCTTCCTTCACCCGGATCCAGCGCGGCAGCACCGCGACGTCGGCGATGAAGCACACATCGCGCATGAGTTCGTCGCGTTCGGTGCGCGGATCGCGACCGAGCACGCGCAGCTCGCCTTCGAACGGAATCAGTCCGAGGATCGCCTTCAGCGCGGTGGTCTTGCCCGCGCCGTTCGGACCGATCAGGCCGACGATGCGGCCGGCGGGGATCTCGAACGCGGTGTCGTCCAGCGCGAGCTTGTTCTTGTAGGCCTTGCGCAGGCCGCGGGCGCTTACGACCGGGGCGGCTGCGGAGACGAGCGAAGCGGAGGCGTTCATGGCGAGCCTGCCTTGGCCGGGGTGAGCAGGTCTTCGGCGGTGAGGCCCAGTCGCAGGATGCGTTCGAGCACCAGCGGCCACTCCTCGCGCAGGAAGCGTTCGCGTTCGTTGAACAGCAGTTTCTTTGCCGCCTCTTCGGTCACGTACATGCCAAGACCCCTGCGTTTCTCGACGAGAGCCTCGTCCGCCAGTTCCTGATAGGCGCGCGAGACAGTGATGGGATTGAGCTGGTATTCGGCGGCGACCTGGCGCACGGAGGGCAGAGCGTCCCCCGGCTTCAGAATCCCGTCGAGCATCATCGCGATGACGCGATCCTTCAGCTGGCGATAGATCGGAGCGCCGTCGCTCCATTGGATTGCGGTCATGGTTCAGCCCCGCGGTGCGAATGAGATGTAAGGCATGACGAGGGTTTGCCGGCGATGCCGGGCGGCGGTCCGTGCCTTGTGTTCGGATTCGGTGTCGTTCTCGCCGGCGGTCTTCACCGCCTGGGCCAGGGCCGTGGCGGTGGCGATTTCGGCGGCCAGGGTGGCGGCGTCGGCCAGGGTTTCGACCTTGTCGGCCTGGCGTTCGATGCTCCGGGTCAGCGCGTCGAGATGGTCCTGCTGGCTGCGCGAGGCGTCCGACGGCGTGAAGGTCGCGTCGAACGGCCCCATCTGCACGGCCATGTGTTCGGCGCGGGCCTCGTGCGGGGACGGCATCGCCAGCGCCAGGCACAGCGCCAGGGCGGAAGCGGAAGCCAGGAGTGCCGTGAGGGAGTTCTGGAACCTGCGGTTCATGGTGAACGTCCTGCTCGTTAGTAGACCGGTGTTGTAGGCAACTATAACACCAAATTACGACCAGTCAACCGGCTTCTACCCAACTGATGGCATAGCCGACGGGCGGTGGGGAGCTGGCCTGTTCAGGCGGGAGCCGTGGGCCAATCCGCAAGCATCCCGTTCGGATGAGCCCGTGTCTTTGCGGTGGATGTCGGCTGGCGCTCGCGCCGATGCACGCAAATCCCCGCCGCGCACGCACCGATCGCTTCACGACCTCGTGCGTAGATTCGCGTGTAGACACGGCTGGCGATTGCCGATGAGGGCTGGTGCCGCGACAATGCCGGGCTTGCCCGCGCCTGTTTCGATGAGCGTATGCAAGGCGCCGGCACGTGCCGGACACAACACCCATACGGAGTAGGTTCCCCATGAAGGCATTGATGCGCGGCGCCGCCGTGTTGCTTACCACTGCGGCCACGCTGATCGGCGGGGCGGCCTCTGCTCAGGAAAAGAACGTGCTGACGACCGAACGCGAAAAGACCAGCTACATGGTGGGCACCGACATCGCCCAGTCGATCACGCCGCTGTCGCCCGACATCGACCTGGCCGCGTTCCAGCGCGCGATCCAGAACGCCTTCGACGGCGGCAAGCCGCTGATCACCGAGACTGAAGCGCAGACCGTCGGCCCCGCGCTGATGCAGCGCATCGCCGTGCGTACCGGCCAGGCGCCGGCCGGCACGAAGGCGCCGGACGTGCCGAAGGACAAGGTCGCCTACCTGGTCGGCGCCGACGTCGGCCGCTCGCTCGCGCCGATCAAGGACGAACTCGAACTGCCGGTGGTGATCCAGGCCATCCGCACGTCGTTCGACAAGGGCCAGCCGCTGCTGAGCGACGCCGAACTCGGCGCGATCCGCCAGTCGTTCCAGCAGAAGGTGCAGGCCAAGATGCAGGCGCAGGCCTCGCAGCTGGGCGACAAGAACAAGGCCGAGGGCGCGAAGTTCCTCGCCGAGAACAAGACGCAGAAGGGCGTGATCACGACCGGTTCGGGCCTGCAGTACATGGTGCTGCGCCAGGGGTCGGGCCCGCGTCCGACCGCCACCGACCGCGTGCGCGTCAACTACGAAGGCAAGCTGCTCGACGGCACCGTGTTCGACAGCTCCTACGCGCGCAACCAGCCGGCCGAATTCGCGCTCAACCAGGTCATCGCCGGCTGGACCGAAGGCGTCGGCATGATGCCGGTGGGCAGCAAGTTCCGCTTCTGGATCCCGGGCGATCTCGCCTACGGCGCGAACGGCACGCCGGGCGGCCCGATCGGTCCGAACGCCACGCTGGTGTTCGACGTCGAACTGATGGGCATTCTGTAAGAAGCGTTCCGGCGCTCGTCCACGACGCGCGCCGCTCGCAGTGTGCGTGGATCGACGGGCGTGCCGCGCGTTGCGTGGTACGCCTGACGTTCAGTTCGCCGCTGGCAGTTTGTCAGGCCGCAACGCCGGACGGAGTTCCGTTCCGGCGATCTTTCCTTCCTGGAGCTCCCCGATGAAGTTCACTCCGCGCCACACCGGCCTCGCCCTGGCCGTCGCTTCGCTCGCCGCCTTGACCGCCGCCTGCAACAAGCCGGCCGACAACGCCGAAGCCAAGAAGGACACCGCCACGACCGAAGCCGGCAAGGACGGTGCGAAGGCCATCGCGGGCCTTAAGACGGAGAAGGAACAGGTCAGCTACATGATCGGCATGGACATGGCGCGCTCGCTCGAGCCGGTGAAGGGCGAGATCGACCTGGACACGCTGCACAAGGCGCTCAAGACGTCGCTGGAAGGCGGCAAGCCGCTGCTCGACGAGAAGCAGGCCGGTGAGATCCGCGAAGCCTTCGCGCAGAAGATCCGCGCGCAGCAGATCGCCAAGCTCGAAACCGACGCGAAGAACAACGCCGAAGCCGGTGCGAAGTTCCTCGCCGAGAACGCGAAGAAGCCGGGCGTGACGACCACCGCCTCGGGCCTGCAGTACCAGGTCATCACCGAAGGCAAGGGTCCCAAGCCCAAGCCGACCGACGTGGTGAGCGCGCATTACAAGGGCACGCTGCTGGACGGCAAGACTTTCGACAGTTCGTACGATCGTGGCGAGCCGGCGACGTTCGTGC
This sequence comes from Lysobacter soli, assembly GCF_003382285.1. Taxonomy (GTDB): domain Bacteria; phylum Pseudomonadota; class Gammaproteobacteria; order Xanthomonadales; family Xanthomonadaceae; genus Lysobacter_J; species Lysobacter_J soli. Next base: position 187,363 of record NZ_QTJR01000001.1, on the reverse strand, counting down.
TCTCCCAGATGGTGCCGGGCTGGCAGGAAGGCCTCACGCTGATGCCGGTGGGCAGCAAGTTCCGTTTCTGGATCCCGAGCAAGCTCGCGTACGGTCCGCAGGGCGCCGGCCCGATCGGCCCGAATCAGACCTTGGTGTTCGAAGTCGAACTGCTCGACATCGGCAAGCCGGGGCAGGGCAAGTAACACACGTGTATCCGGGATGACGTTCACCGGAAGCGAGCAGGCTCTTCACTCGCGACTGGTTACCGTGCACCCCTCGCCACGCTCGGAGTAACTGCATGCGCGTCACCATCTTCGGAACCGGCTACGTAGGCCTGGTCACCGGAACCTGCCTTGCCGACGTCGGCCATGACGTGGTCTGCGTCGATATCGACCAGGCCAAGGTCGAAGGCCTAAATCGCGGTGTGATCCCGATCTACGAGCCCGGCCTGGAGCCGATGGTGAAGGCCAACCACGCGGCGGGCCGCTTGACGTTCACGACCGACGCGGCGGCGGCGATCGCGCACGGCGACGTGATCTTCATCGCCGTGGGCACGCCGCCGGACGAAGACGGCAGCGCGGACCTGAAGTACGTGCTGGCGGTGGCGCGCACGATCGGCAAGCATCTGGAGCGCCCTGCGGTGGTGGTGAACAAGTCGACGGTGCCGGTCGGCACCGCCGACAAGGTGCGCGCGGCAATTGCCGATGAGTTGCGCACGCGCGGGACCGACGTGACGTTCGAAGTCGCCTCGAACCCGGAATTCCTCAAGGAAGGCGACGCCGTCAACGACTGCATGCGGCCCGACCGCATTGTGATCGGCTCGTCCAGCACGATGGCAGTGGAGCGCCTGAAGCGCCTGTACGCGCCGTTCAATCGCAACCACGAACGCATCGTGGTGATGGATGTGCGTTCGGCCGAGCTGACCAAGTACGCCGCCAACGCGATGCTGGCGACCAAGATCAGCTTCATGAACGAGATCGCGAACATCGCCGAGCGCGTGGGCGCGGACGTCGAGATGGTCCGCCAAGGCATCGGTTCTGATCCGCGCATCGGCTGGCACTTCATCTATCCGGGCGCCGGTTACGGCGGTTCGTGCTTCCCGAAGGACGTGCAGGCGCTGCATCGCACGGCGTTGCAGCACGGCTACACCGCGCAGTTGCTGGGCGCGGTGGAAGGCGTCAACGAGCAGCAGAAGGGACATCTCTTCGAACTGATCCAGCGCCACTACGACGGCAACGTCGCGGGCAAGACCTTTGCGGTCTGGGGCCTGGCGTTCAAGCCGAACACCGACGACATGCGCGAAGCCTCGAGCCGTCGCCTGTTGCAGCAGCTGTGGGACGCCGGCGCGAAGGTGCGTGCGTACGACCCGGAAGCGACCGCGGAAGCCCACCGCATCTTCGGCGACCGCGATGACCTGACGCTGTGCGATTCGGCCCGCGCCGCGCTGGCCGACGCGGACGCGCTGGTCGTGGTCACCGAATGGAAGCAGTTCCGCAGTCCGGACTTCGCGCGCCTGAAGCAATCGGTCAACGACGCGGTCATCTTCGACGGTCGCAACCTGTACCACCCGGACGAAGTCGAATCGGCCGGGCTGGCGTACTACGGCATCGGGCGCGGCCGCTCGATCCAGACGCACTGACATGCCCGACCAACGCGACGACCTCGAGCAGCGCCTTGTCGACCTGGAAACGCGCCTTGCGTTCCAGGAACAGGCGCTGTCCGAACTGAGCGATGCACTCGCCGCCACGCGCGGCGAGGAGGCGCGCAACGCGCTGGCGATGCATCGTGTCCTGGAGGAACTGCGGCACATGCGGGCCGCGCTCGCATCCAACCCGTTCGCCGCGGAGCCCTCGCAGGAACCGCCGCCGCCGCATTACTGAAGCCGGCGCACGGTTCACCGTGGAAAGCCGCGCGCCACGGCCGCCGGCTGCCTATACTTCGGGTCTGCAGTCACCCTCCTTTCGCAGCAGCACATGAGCAACAGCCTCCGCGACCAGTTGATGGGCCTGGGCTTCAAGCCCGCGCCCAAGCCCGAGCGCCCCGCGCACGCGAAGGGCGGCAAGCCGGACAACCGGCAGGGCGGCAAGCCCCAAGGCGCCCAGCCGCAAGGTGCGAAGCCGCATGGTGCGAAGCCGCAGGGCGGAAAGCCGCAGGCTGGCGATCGCCGCCAGGACGGACGCAAACCCGACAACCGCAAGCCGGGCGCGCGACACGGCGGCAAGCCGCAGTCGCGCGAGGACATCGACCTGGCGAAGGCCTACGCCATCCGCGCCCAGCGCGAGAAGGACGAGCGCATCGCCGCGGAAGCCGCCAAGCAGGAAGAAGCGCGCCAGCGTCGCGAAGCGCGCGCGAAGCTCGCCGAGCTGGTCAAGGACAAGGCGCTCAACGACGCGACCGCCGAGATCGCCCGCCACTTCCCGTACGGCGGAAAGATCAAGCGCATCTACGTCAACGAGGCGCAGCTCAAGCAGCTCAACGCCGGCGAACTCGGCGTGCTGCAGATGGACGGCCGCTACCTGCTGGTCACCGCCGAACTGCTCGCGCAGGCCGAAGCGATCTTCGCCCCCGCCGTGGCGTTGAAGGTCGACCCGAACGCGCCGGCGAACGAGGATCCTTACGCCGATCCGCAATACCAGGTGCCCGACGACCTGGTGTGGTGACCACGCTTCCGGCGTGACGCGCCGCCACTGACATATCCGAACCCAACGCATGCCTGCCACGGACGACACGCGCCAGCGTTACTTTCCCTACATCGACGGACTGCGCGCGCTGGCCGTGCTTTCGGTCATCGCCTACCACCTTGACGCCCGTCTGCTCCCCGGCGGTTTCACGGGCGTCGATGTGTTCTTCGTCATTTCCGGTTTCGTGGTCAGCGCCTCGATGGCGCACCTCCACCGGCCGCGGCTGGTTGAGTACCTAGCTTACTTCTACTCCCGGCGCATCCGGCGCATCGCCCCGGCGCTGGTTGCGTGCCTGACGCTGACGGGCATCGCGAGCGCGCTCTTCATTCCGCAAGCCTGGCTGAGCGACACCAGCAACGCGGTCGGGCGCTGGGCGTTCGTGGGCCTGAGCAACTTCGTCCTGTTGCGCACCGACGGCGATTATTTTTCGCCGAAGGTCGAGTTCAATCCGTATACGCATACGTGGTCGCTCGGCGTCGAAGAGCAGTTCTACGTGCTGTTTCCACTCCTGTTCTTCGCGTGGGCCTTCGGGGCGCGCGGCCGCAAGTGGTCGATGGCCCTGTTCGCCACGGGCCTGATCGCATCGCTGCCGTACGTGATCCACATCGCCGAGGCAAAGCCGGCGCTCGCGTTCTACATGCTGACCACACGGTTCTGGCAACTTGCGGCAGGCGTGCTGCTGTTCCAGGTGCTTTCGCAGGCGAAGGGGGAAGCTGGCACGACGCGGATTCCGGCTTTAGTCGCCACCGCTGGCGCATTCGTGTCGCTGGCGCTGCTGGCCGTCAGCCTGGCGACCGCGCGGGCGGGACATTCGCCGTGGCCCGATTCGGTGCCGGCGGTGCTCGGTACGCTCGGTTTGCTCGGCTTCCTTCATCGCTCCGACGCAGGCGGACCGTTGCGCGTCCTGCTGGAGAACGGCGGTGTGCGCTGGATCGGGCGACTGTCGTATTCCCTCTACCTGTGGCATTGGCCGGTGTTCGTGCTGATGCGCTGGACGGTCGGATTGGAGTCGCTGCCGACGCAGATTGCGGCGCTGCTCGTGACGTTTGGCCTTGCCGCGTTTTCGTATTACTTCGTCGAGACGCCGTTCCGTCGCGCCGCGGTGTTCCGCAACGCACACAAGCTCGCGGTGATCGGCGTCGGCGTGATCGCGATCTTCGCCTTCATGGGCGTGTACCGGAAAGTCGGGCGGATGCAGCCGGACCTCTCGCTGAGCGTCACCGCGCAGCACGCCGACGACTGGTATCCGATGGGCCGCGAAACGCGACCGGTCTATCCCGATTGCGCCGCCTCGGGGCATCTGGAAACCGTCGCCGGTGCCGACCTTCGCATCTACTCCAAGTCCTCCTGCACCTTGCCGCCCGCCGCCGGACGGATGTTCGTCATCGGCGATTCGCACGCCGCCGCTTACATGGGCCTCTACGCGAGGCTGGCGGTGGACTCCGGGCGCGACGTTTACCTGTACACGCGCGCGGGCTGCTCGTTCGCAAGCCTGCAGCCGTCGCGCGACTACAAGGCTCCGCACTGCCGGCAGTTCGGCGATGCGGCGCTTGCCGACGTGCAGTCGCGCGCGAAGCCGGGCGATGTGTTGTTCCTGGCAGCGCTGCGCTTGCCGCGCTATTCCGATCAGTGGGGTGGCGTCGCTCCGCAGGAAGTGAATCTCGCGATGTTCGGGCCCGAGGCCATCGCCAGCCGGCACGAGGCGGAGCAGGTGGCGCTCGACATGCTCAAGCCGCTGGCCGAACGTGGGGTCGCCATCGTGTTCGAAGCGCCCAAGCCGGTGTTCCGCTCGACGCCGTACCGATGCGCCGACTGGTTCAGCCGCGGAAATCCCGCGTGCCGCGATGGCCTGACGATGCCGCGTGGCGAACTGGAAGCGTTGCGCAAGCCGGTCCTGGACTCCCTGGCCAGAATGGCCGCGCAGTTGCCGGGGGCAAGCGTATGGGATCCGTTCCCGATCCTCTGTCCCGATGCGACCTGCGTCGTCGAGGACAACGGCCGTCCGCTGTATTTCGATGCCGACCACATCAGCGGGTACGCGAACCGCAAGCTGTTGCCTGGTTTCATGGCGCATCTTTCGGCGACGCCATCCGCTGGGTCGGGGAACGCACGTCAGGAATGACGAAGGCCGCGCAGGCGGCCTTCGTGTTGGTGCAGCTGTGAGGACGGGGGGCCGACGAAGACGCCCCACCTGTCGTCACTCCGGATCGTAATCCAGGTTCGATGCGAGCCAGCGTTCGGCCTGCGCGAGGCTGACGCCCTTGCGTCGCGCGTAATCCTCGACCTGTTCCTTCGACACGCGACCGACGACGAAGTACTGGCTGCGCGGATGGCTGAAGTAATAGCCGGACACGGCCGCGGCAGGATACATCGCGAAGCTTTCCGTCAGGCGCACGCCGGCGTTGGTCTCCGCATCGAGCAGGCGGAACAGCGTCGCCTTCTCGCTATGCTCGGGGCAAGCCGGATAACCCGGGGCCGGACGGATGCCGACGTAGGCTTCGTCGATCAACGCATCGTTGCGGAGCGCTTCGGTCGCCGCGTAGCCCCAGAACTCCTTGCGCACGCGCTCGTGCAACCGCTCGGCGAGCGCTTCGGCGAAGCGGTCCGCCAGCGCCTTGAGCAGGATCGCGTTGTAGTCGTCGTGGTCGGCCTCGAATCGCGCGACGTGTTCCTCGATGCCGATGCCCGCCGTCACCGCGAAACTGCCGATCCAGTCCTGCCGGCCGCTCTCCTTCGGAGCGATGAAATCAGCCAGACAGAAGTCCGGGCGATCAATCGGCTTGTCGACCTGCTGGCGCAGGAAGTGCAGGGTGGTGGGAGTGCCGTTCGCATCGACGACGACGTCATCGCCGATCGCGTTCGCCGGCCACAGCGCGAACACCGCCTTCGCGGTCAGCCAGCGCTCGTCGACGATGCGCCTGAGCATCGCCTGCGCATCGCGATACAGCTCGCTCGCCTGCGCACCGACGACCTCGTCGGTCAGGATCGCCGGGTACTTGCCCGCGAGCTCCCACGTGTTGAAGAACGGCGTCCAGTCGATGTACTCGACGAGTTCAGAGAGGGGGTAGTCGTCGAACACATGCAGGCCCGGCTGGTTCGGCGCGGGCGGGACGTAGTCGGTCCAGCCGCCGTCGAAGCGCTGCGCGCGCGCCTTCTCCAGCGACACCAGGCGCTTGCCGTCGCCGCGCTGCCTGTGGCGCTGGCGGATCTCGGCGTAGTCGGTGTCGTTGGCGGCGACGAAGTTGCCGCGCAGGTCGGGGCTGATCAGCGATTGCGCGACACCTACCGCGCGCGAGGCGTCCTTCACCCACACGGTCGGTGCCTTGTAGTGCGGATCGATCTTCAGCGCCGTGTGCGCGCGCGAGGTCGTCGCGCCGCCGATGAGCAGCGGCATCTCGAAGCCCTGTCGCTGCATCTCGCGCGCGACATGGCTCATTTCCTCCAGCGATGGCGTGATCAGGCCGGACAAGCCGACCAGGTCGGCGTTCTCGGCCTTCGCGCGATCGAGGATCACCTGCGCCGGCACCATCACGCCCAGGTCGATCACCTCGAAGTTGTTGCACGCGAGCACGACGCCGACGATGTTCTTGCCGATGTCGTGCACGTCGCCCTTGACGGTCGCCATCACGATCTTGCCGTTGGACTTGCCGACGTCACCGGTGCGCAGCTTTTCGGCTTCGATGAACGGCAGCAGGTACGCGACGGCCTTCTTCATCACGCGCGCGGACTTCACCACCTGCGGCAGGAACATCTTGCCCGCCCCGAACAGGTCGCCGACGACGTTCATGCCGTCCATCAGCGCGCCTTCGATCACGTCCAGCGGACGCGTCGCCTGCGCGCGCGCTTCCTCGGTGTCGGCTTCGATGTACTGGTCGATGCCGTGCACCAGCGAATGCGACAGGCGCTCTCGCACGGGCTTCTCGCGCCACGCGAGGTCCTCGACCTTCTTCTCGCCCTTCTTGCCCTTGTAGCGGTCGGCGATTTCCAGCAGGCGCTCGGTTGCGTCGCTGCGGCGATTGAGCACGACGTCTTCCACGCGCTCGCGCAGCTCGGCGTCCAGGTCGTCGTACAGCGGCAAGGCACCGGCATTGACGATGCCCATGTCCATGCCGGCCCTGATGGCGTGGTACAGGAACACGACGTGGATCGCCTGCCGCACCGGTTCGTTGCCGCGGAAGGAGAACGACACGTTCGACACGCCGCCGGAGATGTGGCTGAACGGGAACCGCCGCTTGAGTTCGCGCGTCGCCTCGATGAACGCGACGGCGTAGTCGTTGTGTTCCTCGATGCCGGTCGCGATGGCGAACACGTTCGGGTCGAAGATGATGTCTTCCGGCGGGAAGCCGATCGTCCCGGTCAGCAGCTTGTACGCGCGCGAGCAGATCTCGACCTTGCGTTCCATCGTGTCGGCCTGGCCGGCTTCGTCGAACGCCATCACCACGACGGCGGCGCCGTAGCGGCGCACCAGACGTGCCTGTCGCAGGAACTCGGCTTCGCCTTCCTTCATCGAGATCGAATTGACGATGCCTTTGCCCTGCAGGCAGCGCAGCCCGGCTTCGATTACGCTGAACTTCGAGCTGTCCACCATCACCGGCACGCGCGCGATGTCGGGCTCGGCGGCGATGAGGTTGAGGAAGTCGACCATCGCGCGCTCGGAATCGAGCAGGCCTTCGTCCATGTTGACGTCGATCACCTGCGCGCCGTTCTCGACCTGCTGGCGCGCGACTACGACGGCTTCGTCGAGCCGGCCTTCCAGGATCAGCTTCTTGAACTGCGCGCTGCCGGTGACGTTGGTGCGCTCACCGACGTTGATGAAGTTGGATTCCGGGGTGATCTGCAGCGGTTCGAGACCGCTCAGGCGCGTCTGGCGGGGGAGGGACATGGTCATTACAGGCAGGGAATCCGTTCGCGGTGCGCGGAAAGTCGAATGAGGGCGGGGGGCGATCAGGCAGCGGCGACCAGCGACGGCAGCGTGCGCGGCGCGATGCCTTCGACCACCTTCGCGATCGCCGCGATGTGCGCCGGCGTGGTGCCGCAGCAGCCGCCGACGAGGTTCAGCATGCCGGCGCGCGCGAACTCGCCGAGCACGTCGGCCATGTCTTCCGGCGTTTCGTCGTAACCGCCGAACGCATTGGGCAGGCCCGCGTTCGGGTGCGTGCTCACGTACGCGTCGGCCACCTGCGCGAGCACGTCGACGTGCGGGCGCAGGTCCTTCGCGCCGAGCGCGCAGTTCAGGCCGATCGCCAGCGGCTGCGCGTGGCGCAGCGAATACCAGAACGCTTCGGCGGTCTGTCCGGAAAGCGTGCGGCCGGAGGCGTCGGTGATCGTGCCCGACACCATCACCGGCAGGCGCACGCCGCGTGCGTCGAACGCTTCCTCGATCGCGAACAGCGCCGCCTTGGCGTTGAGCGTGTCGAACACGGTTTCGACCATCAGCACGTCGGCGCCGCCGTCGATCAGGCCGTCGGCGGCTTCGCGATAGGCCACGCGCAATTCGTCGAAGGTGATGGCGCGAAAGCCGGGACGGTTGACGTCCGGGCTCAGCGACGCGGTGCGGCTGGTCGGGCCGAGCACGCCGATCACGTAGCGCGGGCGCGACGGATCGCGGGCCTCGGCCGCGTCGCAGGCTTCGCGGGCCAGTCGCGCGCCGGCTTCGTTGAGCTCGCGCGCCAGGTGCTCCAAGCCGTAGTCGGCGAGCGACACGGTGGTGGAGTTGAAGGTATTGGTTTCGATCAGGTCCGCGCCGGCGTCGAGGTACTGCGCGTGGATGCCCTGGATGATCTGCGGCTGCGTCAGGCTCAGCAAGTCGTTGTTGCCACGCTGGTCGCGCGAGCAGCCGCAGTTGTCGCCGTGGGCGTGCTCGACGTGGTCGTAGGCGTGGTCGTAACCCTTTGCGAAACGCTCGCCGCGGTAGGCGGCTTCGTCCAGCTCGTGCTGCTGGATCATGGTGCCCATCGCGCCGTCGATCACCAGGATGCGTTCGCGCAGCAGTTGCTGCAGCGATTGCGCGCGTTCGGGGTTCAGCCAGGGCAGGGTTTCCATCAGGACTTCCTCGTCTTGCGCGCATCGCCGGGCTTGCGGCCGATCAGCGCGATCACTTCGAAATGCGGGGGGCGACGCTCGCGCGTGACGGTCTCGCAACTGCCCACGTCCAGGCCGGCCTTGGTGGCGAACTTCAGCAGGTCCTTCTCGCTGAAGCCCAGGTTCACGTGGCCGTAGGCCTCGACCACGTTGCGGTGCTCGTGTCGGGCCAGACTGGTGAGGAGCAGCCGACCGCCCGGGCGCAGCACGCGCGCGGCTTCGACCACCGCCTGCGCGGGGTGCTCGGCGTAGGTCAGTGCGTGCATCAGCACGACCAGGTCGAAATGCGCGTCCTCGAAGGGCAGGGCGTGCATGTCGCCCTCGCGCACCTCGACATTCTTCAGCTTGCGCAGGCGCTCGGACGCGGCCAGCACGACCTTCGTGCTCGAATCCAGGCAGACGTAGCGGTGCGAATGGGGGGCGAGCAGTTCGGCGAGCACGCCGTCGCCGGAGGCCACGTCGAGCACGTCGCCCGGTTCCAGCAGCGGCAGCGCCGAACGAGCCATCGCTTCCCAGGTGCGGCCGGGCGAGTAATGGCGCTCCATGTCGCCGGCCACCGTGTCGGCCCAGTTCTGGTCCGCGGCGCGGGAGGCCAGCACGTCGGCCACGCGCTCGGCGTCCTGGCGCAGCAGCGGGTCGTCGCTGCCCTCACGCAGGGTGGTCCACAGGGCGCGCTGTGCGCCGTCGAGGGCGGCGTCGTCGAAGCGGTAGTACGCCGAGACGCCGGAGCGGCGGTCGCGCACCAGGCCGGCCTCCTTCAGCTTGGCCAGGTGGGTGGAGACGCGCGGCTGGGCCAGCCGGGTGATGCCCGACAGCTCGGCCACCGTCAGCTCCTCGCGCTCCAGCAGCGCCAGCAGGCGCACCCGGGTCGCGTCGGCGAACACCTTGAGCCGTGAAGACCAGCCTTCCAGATCCATGCTTCATCAACCTATCGCGATATAGCGATAAGTTTCGGTCCGCGGGGTACCCAGGGTCAAGCGGCGCGGCACGAAGCGTGGTGATAGCGCTCGCTTTCGCGCTTCGCGTCGGGCCGGTTGTTCGGAAACGGGCGGAATCGCGCCCGTATTGGCGCTGCGATGCGCTCGCGCCCCTGCGAATCGCGCACGGGACGGCTACAATTCGCAGTCTGTTTTGCCCATCGAACCAAAGACTCAAGCACGAGGTGTCTCTGTGGATTTCCGCTTCACCGAAGAGCAACTGATGATCCAGGATGTGGCCCGCCGCATCGCCCAGGAAAAGATTGCTCCCAGCGCCGAGCACCACGACAAGACGGGCGAGTTCCCGCTCGAGAACATCCGCACCCTCGGCGAGAACGGCCTGATGGGCATCGAAGTGCCGGCCGAATACGGCGGTGCGGGCATGGACCCGATCAGCTACGTGCTCGCGATGATCGAGATCGCCGCCGGCGACGCCGCGCATTCGACCATCATGTCGGTCAACAACTCGCTGTTCTGCAACGGCATCCTGAAGTTCGGCACCGAGGAGCAGAAGCAGAAGTACGTGCGCGCCATCGCCGAAGGCCGCGAGATCGGCGCCTTCGCGCTGACCGAGCCGCAGTCGGGCTCCGATGCCACCGCGATGCGCTGCAAGGCGACGAAGCAGGCCGACGGCACCTACGTCATCCACGGCAAGAAGAGCTGGATCACCTCCGGCCCGGTCGCCAAGTATTTCGTGCTGTTCGCGATGACCGACCCGGACAAGGGCGCGCGCGGCATCACCGCCTTCATGGTCGACGGCGATCGCGCCGGCTTCCATCGCGGCAAGACCGAGCCCAAGCTCGGCATCCGCGCCTCGGCCACGTGCGAGATCGAATTCGACGGTTACGTCGCCCAGCCCGAGGACGTGCTCGGCGAAGTCGGCCACGGCTTCAAGATCGCCATGAGCGTGCTGGACGCCGGCCGCATCGGCATCGCCAGCCAGGCCATCGGTATCGCCCGCGCGGCCTATGAGAAGACGCTGGAATACGTCCGCGAGCGCAAGGCGTTCGGCGCGGCGATCGGCACCTTCCAGATGACGCAGGCGAAGATCGCCGACATGAAGTGCAAGCTCGACGCGGCCACGCTGCTCACGCTGCGTGCGGCCTGGCAGAAGGGCGAGTTCGACAAGGGCGGCGCACGCTTCAGCAACGAGGCGGCCATCGCCAAGCTCACCGCGTCGGAAGCCGCGATGTGGATCACCCACCAGGCGGTGCAGATCCACGGCGGCATGGGCTACTCGAAGGAAATGCCGCTGGAGCGTTACTTCCGCGACGCGAAGATCACCGAGATCTACGAAGGCACCAGCGAGATCCAGCGCCTGGTGATCGCCCGCAACGAAACCGGCCTGCGGTGACAGGCCGTTCGGGCGACACAGTTTCGGCAAAACAGAAGACCGCACGAACCCGACATGAAACGTTTCGGATCGTCACGCCCCACCGCCTGTCCTGTCGATCGCGGCCGCGATCGTCGTCCGCGCGACAAAGCCGCCAAAACGGCTTCGCGCCAGATCGTGTCCGCGAACCGCCCGTACTGAACCGTATCCCCCGGCCCACGTGAAAGCGTGGGCCTTCTTTCATTGGAACTTCCGTTGCCATGAGCACCAAACGTAACGCTTCCGCCAAACCCGCCGCCAAGGTCGAGACGGCCAAACGCGCTCCGTCGAAGAAGAGCGCCGCCCGCGACGTCCAGAAGGACGACACCGTTTCGCTCGAGCCCATCGTCGAGGCGATGCGCAAGCAGCTGCCCAAGTCGCGCCATGCCGAAGGAGAAGCGTTCATCAACGCCTTCTACAAGCGCATGAGCAGCGACGAGCTGCCGCAGCACGACGCGCAGGGCTGGGCCGAACTGGCCACCGACTTCCTCGATTTCGCCCGCGCCCGCAAGCCCGGTGCGGCGCTGGTGCGCATGTTCAACCCGACGCTCAAGGGCGAGGGCTGGGAATCGACCCACACCGTCATCCAGATCGCCAATGACGACATGCCGTTCCTCGTCGACTCGGTGACGATGGCGCTGGCCGAGCAGGGCATCGGCGTGCACGTGCTGGGCCATCCGGTGGTGCCGTTCGATCGCGACAAGACCGGCAAGATCCTGTCCGTCGGCGAAGGCCAGCCCGAATCGCTGATGCACCTGGAAATCGACCGCCAGCCGGCCGAGGCGATGCCGAAGATCCAGAAGGCGCTGGAAGCCGTGCTGGCCGACGTGCGCGCATCGGTGCGCGACTGGCCGCAGATGAAGGCGAAGATGCTCGCCGTGGCCGACGAACTCGGCCAGCGGAACCTGCCGGTCGATGAAGCCGGCAAGCGCGAGGCGCAGGAGTTCCTGCGCTGGGCCGCCGACAACCACTTCACCTTCCTCGGTTACCGCGAGTACGAAGTCGTCCAGAAGGGCGGCGAGGAAGTGCTCAGCGCGGTCAAGTCCAGCGGCATGGGGCTGCTGCGCGGAAAGGACGTCGGCAAGCCGCGCCTTCTGACCTCGCTCGCCGCGCACTACATGCCGCAGTCGGGCGCGGTGGACGCGCTGATCCTGACCAAGACCAACTCGCGCGCGACGGTGCATCGTCCGGGCTACATGGATTACATCGGCGTGCTGACCTTCGACGCGAAGGGCAAGCCGATCCGCGAGGAGCGCTTCCTCGGCCTGTACACCTCCAGCGCCTACAACCGTCGCCCGTGGGACATCCCGCTGGTGCGCCAGCGCCACAACTACGTGATGCAGCAGTCGGGCCTGAAGCCCGATAGCCACAGCGGCAAGGCGCTGCGCCACATCCTGGAGTCGCTGCCGCGCGACGAGATGTTCCAGTCGAGCGAAGAGGAACTGCTGCGCACGGCCACCGGCATCCTCGGCCTGCAGGAGCGCGTGCGCAGCAAGCTGTTCCTGCGCCGCGACCGCTACGGCCGTTTCTTCTCGGTGCTGGTCTACATCCCGCGCGACCGCTTCAACACCGACGTCCGCCTGCGCATCGAGTCGATGCTCAAGCGCGAACTGCACGGCGAACACGTCGATTCCTCGGTCACGCTGGGCGGCGAATCGCCGCTCGCGCAGGTGCACCTGATCGTGCGTCCGAAGACGGGCGAGGCGATCGAGACCGACAGCGCGAAGATCGAAGCCGAGCTGTCCAAGCTCGTGCGCAACTGGCAGGACGACCTGCGCGAGCGCCTGGTCGTGCGCCACGGCGAACAGCGCGGCCTCACGCTCGCCAACACCTATGGTCGCGCGCTGCCGGCGGGCTACATCGAGGACGTCAGCGCCGACGTGGCCGCCGACGACGTGGAGCACCTGGCCGCGCTCAACGGCCCGGACGACCTGCGCCTGAGCCTGTACCGCGCGCACAACGGCGACGGCGGCCTGCGCTTCAAGTTCTATCGCCAGAACGACGACATCCCGCTGTCGGACGCGCTGCCGATGATGGAAAACATGGGCCTGCGGGTGATTTCCGAGCACCCGTACCGCCTCAACGCGAACGGCCAGACGCTGTTCGTGCAGGATTTCGAGGTCGAGACCTCGAACCCGAACCTCGACGTGTCCAGCCTCGACGAGAACTTCGAGGAAGCCTTCGCGCAGATCTGGCGCGGCAACGCCGAGAACGACGGCTTCAACCGCCTGATCCTCACCGGCAACCTGTCGTGGCGCCAGGTCGCGATGCTGCGCGGCTACTGCAAGTACCTGCTGCAGGTCGGCGTACCGTTCTCGCAGAGCTACGTGGAAGAGACGCTCAACCGCTACCCGCTGCTCGCGCGCCTGCTGGTGGAGCTGTTCGAAGCGAAGTTCGATCCGATCACCGGCAGCGAATCCAAGGCGCAGATCAAGGCCGGCGTGGAAGCGTTCCGCGCGCAACTTTCGGTGCTGGCCGGTGGCGATGAAGCCACGCTCGCCGCGCTGGAGCCGATGCTCGAAGCGCGCGCCGGCAAGCGCGAAGCGCAGATCGAAGCCACGCGCGAAGCGCTGAAGGGCCTGTTCGATCGCGTCGCCAGCCTGGACGAGGACCGCATCCTGCGCAGCTTCATCGGCGTGATCGACGCCACACTGCGCACGAGCTACTACATCCAGTACGCGCCGGGTGAAGGCGGGTCCGGCCTGCGCGCTGACGGCGGCCCGGCCGACTACATCAGCTTCAAGTTCGATTCCTCGAAGGTGCCGGACCTGCCGAAGCCGCGTCCGTACCGCGAGATCTTCGTCTACGGCCCGCGCGTGGAAGGCGTGCACCTGCGCTTCGGCCCGGTGGCGCGTGGCGGCCTGCGCTGGTCGGATCGCCGCGAGGACTTCCGTACCGAAGTGCTCGGCCTGGTGAAGGCGCAGATGGTGAAGAACACCGTCATCGTGCCGGTCGGTTCGAAGGGCGGCTTCATCGCCAAGCAGCTGCCGGATCCGGCCGTGAACCGCGACGCGTGGTTCAACGAGGGCGTGGCCTGCTACAAGCGCTTCATCAACGGCCTGCTGGACATCACCGACAACCTCGCCGGCGGCAAGGTCGTTCCGCCGGAGAACGTCGTGCGCCACGACGGCGACGATCCGTACCTGGTCGTCGCCGCCGACAAGGGCACGGCGACGTTCTCCGACATCGCCAACGGCATCGCGCGCGCGCACGGCTTCTGGCTGGACGACGCGTTCGCCTCGGGCGGTTCGGTCGGCTACGACCACAAGGGCATGGGCATCACCGCGCGCGGCGCGTGGGAGTCGGTCAAGCGCCACTTCCGCGCGATGGGACGCGACAGCCAGAAGGAAGACTTCACCGTCGTGGGCGTCGGCGACATGTCCGGCGACGTGTTCGGCAACGGCATGCTGCTGAGCAAGCACATCCGCCTGGTCGCCGCGTTCGACCACCGCCACATCTTCATCGACCCGAACCCGGATGCCGCGTCGACGTTCAAGGAACGCGCGCGCATGTTCAAGCTGCCGCGTTCGAGCTGGGATGATTACGATCGCTCGCTGATCAGCAAGGGCGGCGGCATCTACCCGCGTTCGGCCAAGTCGATCCCGCTCACCGCCGAAGCGAAGACGGCGCTCGGCATCGATCCGACGGTGTCGGCGATGAGCCCGGCGGAACTGCTCAGCGCGATCCTCAAGGCGCCGGTCGACCTCCTGTGGAACGGCGGCATCGGCACGTACGTGAAGGCGACGAGCGAGACCAACGCCGACGTCGGCGACCGCGCCAACAACGCGCTGCGCGTCAACGGTCGCGAGCTGCGCTGCAAGGTGGTGGGCGAGGGCGGCAACCTCGGCATGACGCAGCTTGGCCGCATCGAGGCCGCGCAGCATGGCGTGCTGCTCAACACCGACTTCATCGACAACTCCGCCGGCGTGGACACCTCCGACCATGAGGTGAACATCAAGATCCTGCTCAACGGCGAGGTGCAGAAGAAGAAGCTGACGCTGCCCGAGCGCAACAAGCTGCTGGCGCAGATGACCGACGAGGTCGCGCAGCTGGTGCTCACCGACAACTACCGCCAGAACCAGGCGCTGAGCCTGATGGAGCGGATGAGCGTGCACCGCCTGGGCTCCAAGCAGCACTTCATCCGCACGCTGGAATCGCAGGGGCTGCTCGATCGCCAGATCGAGTTCCTGCCGTCCGATGCGGAAATCGCCGAGCGCAAGTCGCGCGGCCAAGGCCTGACGCGTCCGGAACTGGCGGTGCTGCTGTCGTACAGCAAGATCGTGCTCTTCCAGCAGCTGCTGGACTCGGACGTGCCGGAAGACCCGTACCTGTCGAAGGAACTGGTGCGCTACTTCCCGCAGCCGCTGCAGGCCAAGTACGCCAAGGCGATGGAAGGCCATCGCCTGAAGCGCGAGATCATCGCCACGGCGGTGACCAACTCGATGGTCAACCGCATGGGCGCGACCTTCACCCTGCGCATGACCGAGGACACCGGCCGCACGCCGGCCGAGGTCGCCGAGGCCTACACCATCGCCCGCGAGGCGGTGGACGCGCGCGACCTGTGGGCGCAGATCGACGCGCTCGACGGCAAGGTGCCGGAGTCGGTGCAGGTCGATGCGCTGCAGGTCATCTGGCACCTGCTGCGCTCGATGTCGCGCTGGCTGCTGTCGCGTCCGGGCAAGATGCCGGAGATCACCGCGGCGATGGCGCGCTACAGCGATGGCCTCAATGCCGTTCGCGCGTCGCTGCCGACGGTGCTGTCGGGCATGCGCCGCGACGCGTACGAAGCGCGCATGAACGACTGGAAGGGCAAGGGCGTGCCGGCGAAGCTCGCCGAACAGCTCGCCGCGCTGCCGCTGCTGGAGTTCGGCTGCGACATCGTGGAGATCTCGCTCGCCCGCAAGATCTCGCCGGTGGAAGTGGCGAAGGCGTACTTCTCGCTGGGCCAGGCGCTGAGCCTGCCGTGGCTGTACGAGCAGGTCGAACAGCTGCCGGTCGACGGCCGCTGGCAGGCGCTCGCCCGCGGCGCGCTGCGCGACGAACTGGCCACGCAGGCACGTTCGCTGGTCTCGCAGATCCTTGCCGACGGCGGCAAGAAGCCGGTCGAGCAGAAGGTCGACGCCTGGCTCAAGCGCGACGACTCGTCGCTGCGCTTCACGCTGGCGATGTTTGCCGACCTGCACAACCAGAAGGCGCTGGACTACCCGACGCTGTCGGTGGCGGTGCGTCGTTTGGCGCAGGTGGCTGCGGCCGGGGCGTAAGCCTTCGTGGTTCGCGTGTTGAGGAAAAGCCCGGCTTCGGCCGGGCTTTTTTTCTTTGTTGCTTGGCGCGGCGCCAAACCGGACCGGCACGCCCGAACCGTCCCTCACGTCATTCCCGCGAAGGCGGGAGTCCAGCGACTCTTCCCGATTGACCAGCGGCCTCGCCGGTCGCAGCGCTCACCCGGGGGCGGAGACATCGACGTCCCTGCAACGAAGCGGCCCAACCTGCCAGCGCGACGACCACGCGCCACCGGTTATGCTGCCTCCCTCGACCCCGGAGCCGCCGATGACCGCGACGCCCCGCATCGCCTTCCTCGCCAGCCACGCCGACGGCGCCCAGCGCGCCCTCGAAACCCTCACCGCCATGCACGGCCAGCACGCCCCGGAAGACGCGGACATCCTCGTCCCGCTCGGCGGTGACGGCTTCATGCTTGCCACGCTGCATCGCTATGGCGGCCTGGGCAAACCGGTGTACGGGATGAAGCTGGGGACGGTCGGCTTCCTCATGAACCAGCACGACTGCGAGGGCCTGCTCGGACGCCTGCATGCCGCCGAGCCCGCGGTGCTGCGGCCGCTGGAGATGGTCGCGCAGACCGAATCGGGCGCCACGGTCGGCTCGCTGGCCTACAACGAGGTCTCGCTGCTGCGCCAGACGCGACAGGCCGCGCACCTGCGCATCGACCTCAACGGCCAGACCCGACTGGACGAACTCATCTGCGACGGCGTGATGGTCGCCACGCCCGCCGGCAGCACCGCCTACAACTTCTCCGCGCACGGGCCGATCCTGCCGCTGGGCGCGAACGTCGTCGCGCTGACGCCCATCGCTGCGTTCCGCCCGCGCCGCTGGCGTGGCGCCGTGCTCAAGGCCGATACCGAAGTGCGCTTCCACGTGCTCGATCCCTACAAGCGCCCGGTCAGCGCCACGGCCGACTCGCACGAAGTCCGCGACGTGGTGGAAGTGACGATCCGCGAATCGCACGACCGGACCGTCACGCTGCTGTTCGATCCGGAGCACAACCTGGAAGAGCGCATGCTGGCCGAGCAGTTCGTGGCCTAGCCCGGACAGCGCGCAGGAAGGACCGCGTCGGTCGCAATCAGCGCGACGGCGCTGCGGCATAATCGCCCCATGCCCGACCGTGATGCCGATCCGCTGATCGTCGCGATTTCCTCGCGAACCCTGTTCGACATGGAAGAGAGCCACGCGCTGTTCGAGCGCGAGGGCATCGACGCCTACGCCGATTTCCAGCGTTCGCACGAGGACGACCTGCTCACGCCCGGCATCGCCTTTCCGCTGGTGCGCAAGCTGCTTGCGCTCAACGACGGGGCGCGGCCGGAAGCGCCGCGCGTCGAGGTCATCCTGATCTCGCGCAATTCGGCCGACAGCGGGCTGCGCATCTTCAACTCGATCGCGCATTACGGGCTGGCGATCAAGCGCGCGGCCTTCAGCAACGGCGCGCCGCCGTATCCGTACATCCGGCCGTTCAACGCCGACCTGTTCCTGTCGGCCAACGCCGAGGACGTGCGCAGTGCACTGGCCGCCGGCGTGGCCGCGGCGACGCTGCTGCCGGCCCGCGCGCCGCAGCAACGCCACGACCAGCTGCGCATCGCGTTCGACGGCGATGCGGTGATCTTCGACGACGAAGGCGAGCGCGTCTCGCGCGAGGGCGGTCTGGCCGCGTTCACCGAACACGAGCGCAGCCACGCCGCGCAGGCGCTGTCGGGCGGGCCGTTCCGCGGTTTCCTCGACGCGCTGCACCGACTGCAGCAGGCGTTCCCGACCGGGCAGGCATCGCCGATCCGCACCGCGCTGGTCACCGCGCGTTCGATCCCCGCGCACGAACGCGTGATCCGCACGCTGCGCGAGTGGGACATCCGGCTGGACGAGGCGCTGTTCCTTGGCGGCCGATCGAAGGGGCCGTTCCTGGAGGCGTTCGGCGCGGACATCTTCTTCGACGATTCCGAGCACAACATCCTCTCGGCCCGCGACCACGTCGCCGCCGGGCACGTGCCGCACGGCGTGGCCAATCCGCTCGTCGTGAAGTAAGGCTAGGGCCCGATCAGCGCCTGCAACGGCAGCTGGATGTCCGTCAGCGTCCACTTGAAGCCCTCGCGCGTGAGCACAAACACCACCGGATCCCCGTCCGCGTTGCGCACGGTGGCGCTGAACCGCGACGGCGACTCGAAGCGGTAGCTCGCATCGCGCAGGGGATCGGGCGGCGGGACATGGGCGAGCCCGTCGTTGGGATCGACACCGCCGCCGGTCAGCCGATGCAGCAGGCCGCGCCCCTGCAGGACCGCGCCGATGCCGGCCGGTGTGGCGAGCGCATCGACGATCCCGCCAGCGGCCTGGTTCGCCAATCCCAACGCAAACGCGCCCAGCGGGTTGTTCTGCGCGTCGACGCCCGCCTTGCGCGCGAGCGTGTCTTCGACCTGCGCCCGAAGGCTGCGCCGCACCGCGACGAAATCGACGTGCTTTGCCAGCGCGGCGGTGTCCTCCTCGGCGACCGCCTCGCGGATCGCGTTGATGGTCAGGAACGGGCCGGCGGCGATCCAGCCGGCCAGCGCCAGCAGGACGACGACGAGCAGGGCGATCCACTTTTTCATCGGCGACGAACCGGTCGGAGGAACGGCGATGGTAGGGCGCCCGGGTCGCCCGCGCGATGAAGGCGGATGCCGTGCCGCATCGGGCCTCCGGCGCGCAAGCTGCAGTGCACATCGCATCCGGCGGGGCGATGGCTCAGTATGTGCGCCTTCACAGCCCGCTCGAACGAGGTTTTCCATGCAGTCATGGCTCCGGCGCAAGGACATCGACAAGCTCACCGTCCATGAGGAAGGGCGGCGGCTGGTGCCCACCCTGGGCTGGCCGCACCTGGTCGCGCTGGGCATCGGCGCCATCGTCGGCACCGGCATCTACACGCTGATCGGCGTGGGCGCCGACAAGGCGGGCCCGGCGGTGCTGCTGTCCTTCATCGTCGCCGGCGTGGTCTGCGCCTGCGCGGCGCTGGCGTATGCCGAGATGTCCACGATGATGCCGGCCGCCGGCAGCGCCTACACCTACAGCTACACCGTGCTGGGCGAGGCGATCGCGTGGATCGTTGGCTGGAGCCTGATCCTCGAATACTCGCTGGTGGTGAGCACGGTCGCGGTGGGCTGGTCCGGTTATTTCGCCGGCTTCCTGCAATGGGTGCACACGCAGACAGGGTGGAACGTCATGCTGCCCACGGCGCTCATGGCGGGCCCGCACGCTGGCGGCGTGATCAACCTGCCGGCGATCGTCATCACCTTCCTCGTCGCCGGCATGCTCATCGCCGGCACGCGCGAGAGCGCCACGCTCAACGCGATCCTGGTGGTGTTCAAGCTGATCGCACTCGCCGTGTTCATCGTCGTCGCGCTGCCGGCGTTCGATTCGGCCAACCTCACGCCGTTCATGCCCTACGGCTTCCCGAAGTCGATCGATGCCGAAGGCGTGGAGCGCGGCGTCATGGCCGCGGCGGCGATCATCTTCTTCGCCTTCTACGGCTTTGATGCGATTTCCACCGCGGCCGAAGAGACCAAGAACCCGGGCCGCGACCTGTCGATCGGCATCATCGGTTCGATGGTCGGCTGCACGCTGATCTACGTGCTGGTCGCGCTGGCCGCGGTGGGCGCAATGACCTTCACCGTGTTCGGCAAGAGCGCCGAACCGCTGGCGCTGATCATGCGCGAGCTGGGTCATCCGCAGGCCGCGCTGGTGATCGGCATCGTGGCGGTGATCGCGCTGCCGACGGTGCTGCTGGCGTTCTTCTACGGCCAGAGCCGCATCTTCTTCGTGATGTCGCGCGACGGCCTGCTGCCGCGCAGCCTGTCGAAGGTGAACCCCCGCACCGGCACGCCGGTGGCGATCACGCTGTTCACCGCGGTGCTGGTCGCCGCGCTGGCGGGCGTGGCACGCCTGGACGAAATCGCCGCGCTGGCCAACGCCGGCACGCTGGTGGCGTTCATCGCGGTGTCGGTGTGCATGCTGGTGCTGCGCAAGCGCGATCCGAACCGCCCGCGCGTGTTCCGCACGCCGATGGCGTGGGTCGTCGGCCCGCTGGCGATCTTCGGCTGCCTGTACCTGTTCTGGAGCCTGCCGCACACCACGCAGAAGTGGTTCCTGGTGTGGAACGTGGTGGGCGTGATCGTCTACGTGCTTTACAGCCGTCGTGCGAGCCTGCTGGCGAAGGGGCAGAACGTCTGAGGACGTTTCTTCCTGTCGACGAAGAAAAGGCGCCGCAGGGCGCCTTTTCTTTTTCAGCGTCATTGCCGTTCTTCTTCAGCGGTCATTGCGCCTCCTTTCAGCTGTCATTCCCGCGAAGGCGGGAATCCATCCGTCAGCGGCATCAACTCATCCGTAAGGCGTGGGATGTCGGAACGATGGATTCCCGCCTACGCGGGAATGACAGCAAAAACCGGGAACGCGGAACGGCGCCCCACTATCCCAGCGCCGCCGAAAGCACCGCCCCGGCTTCCTCTTCGATCTTCAACGCCGCCAGCTCGTCCGCGCGCGTGCGCCCGCGGTTGAGGATCGCCAGCGGAATGCCGGTCTCGTGCGCCATCCGCGCGAAGCGGAAGCCCGAATACACCATCAGCGACGAACCGACCACGAGCATCGCGTCGGACGCCTTAAGCGCCTCGCCGGCGCGCACCGCGCGATCCTTCGGCACGTTCTCGCCGAAGAACACCACGTCGGGTTTGAGCATCCCGCCGCAGGCTTCGCAGACCGGCACGGTGAAGCGGGTGAAATCGTGGCCGTCGAGGTCCGCGTCGCCGTCCGGCGCGGTGGTCGCGTCGAGGTGGGCCCAATCGGGATTCGCCTCGGCGAGCCGCGCCTGCAACGCCGCGCGGGGCGATTCGGCCCGGCATTGCAGGCAAACCACGCCATCGAGCCGGCCGTGCAGGTCGATCACGTGGCGGCTGCCGGCGCGCTGGTGCAGGCCATCGACGTTCTGCGTCAGCAGCATCGAGACGGCGCCGCGCGATTCCCAGTCGGCCAGCGCGAGATGCACGCCGTTGGGCTTGGCGTCGTCGATGCGCGGCCAGCCGATGAAACTCCGCGCCCAGTAGCGGGCGTTCACGCGCGCATCGCCCGTGAAGGCCTGATAGGTGACGGGCGGGGTTCGCTTCCACTGGCCGTCGGCATCGCGGTAGTCGGGGATGCCGGAGTTCGTGCTGCAGCCGGCGCCGGTCAGCACGAAGACGCGCCGGAACGGGGCGAGCCATTCGCGCAGCGCATCGGCCGGCGAGTCGGTGGGGTTGGGCAGGGCGGACATGCCTCCATCTTATGGGCGAGGGGAGAAGGCCCAAGCCCCGCGAGCCTGAACGCGCTCCGTCCTGCCGTCCCAAGCCCGGCCGACCTGAACGTCTGGCCGATCGTCGTCTCACAACCTGAGACACGCCTCCCGCACCATCGATCCCATGCCCTTGAGCGCCTTCCATCCCGCCGTCGCCGCCTGGTTCGCCAAGGCCTTCCCCGCGCCCACCCCGGCCCAGATGCAGGCGTGGCCGGCGATCCGCAGCGGCCGCGATACCCTCGTCGCCGCGCCCACGGGTTCGGGCAAGACGCTGACGGCGTTCATGACCGCCATCGACATGCTGGTCCGCCGTGGGCTGGAGCATGCGAACAACGGAACCCTCTTCGACGAGGCGGCCGCGCTGCCCGACGAGACCTTCGTCGTCTACATCTCGCCACTGAAGGCGCTGTCCAACGACATCCGCATCAACCTCGAGGCACCGCTCGCCGGCATCCGCGAGGAGCTGGCGGCGATGGGCCTGCCCGACGTCGAGATCCGCACCGCCGTGCGCACCGGCGACACCCCACAGGCCGAGCGCGCGGCGAACCGTCGCAAGCCGCCGCACATCCTCGTCACCACGCCCGAATCGCTGTACGTGCTGCTCGGCTCCGAATCCGGCCGCGCGATGTTGTCGACGGTGCGTTCGGTGATCGTCGATGAAATCCACGCCGTGGCTGCGAGCAAGCGCGGCAGCCATCTCGCGCTCTCGCTGGAGCGGATGGAAGCGCTGTGCGGCCATCGCCTCACGCGTGTCGGGCTGTCGGCCACGCAGAAGCCGATCGAGGAAGTCGCGCGTTTCCTCGTCGGCTCGGCCAACGTCGCGCCCGACGGCACGCCGGACTGCGAGATCGTCGACATCGGCTATACGCGCCAGCGCGACCTGTCGCTCGAACTGCCGCCGACGCCGCTCAGCGCGGTGATGTCGTCCGACCAGTGGGAGCAGGTCTATACGCGCGTGTGCGAACTGGTCGAACAGCACCGCACGACGCTCGTCTTCGTCAACACGCGCCGCATGGCCGAGCGCGCCGCGCACCATCTGGGCGAAAAGCTCGGCAAGGACGCGGTGGCCGCGCACCACGGGTCGCTGTCGAAGGAACTGCGCCTGGACGCCGAACAACGCCTCAAGCGCGGCGAACTGCGCGTGCTGGTGGCGACGGCATCGCTGGAACTGGGCATCGACATCGGCGACGTGGACCTGGTCTGCCAGCTCGGTTCGCCGCGTTCAATCGCCGCGTTCCTGCAGCGCGTGGGTCGCTCCGGCCACTACGTGGGCGGCACGCCGAAGGGACGGCTGTTCCCGCAGACGCGCGACGAGCTGGTCGAATGCGCGGCGCTGCTCGACGGCGTGCGGCGCGGCGAACTCGACGCGTTGATCATGCCCGAGGCGCCGCTGGACGTGCTGGCGCAGCAGATTGTCGCCGAAGCGGCTTGCCAGGAATGGAGCGAGGACGCGCTGTTCGACTGGGTGCGTCGCGCGTGGCCGTACGCGCAGCTCAAGCGCGAGGATTTCAACGCGATCGTGCGCATGCTCGCCGACGGCTTCACCACGCGTCGCGGCATCCGCGCCGGCTACCTGCATCGCGATGCGGTGAACCGCGTCGTGCGCGGCCGCAAGGGCGGGCGCACCACCGCGCTGATGTCGGGCGGCACGATTCCCGATACCGGCGACTACTCGGTGATCATGGAACCGGAGTCGGTCTTCATCGGCACGGTCAACGAAGACTTCGCCATCGAAAGCATGGCCGGCGACATCTTCCAGCTGGGCAATGCGAGTTACCGCATCCTGCGCGTCGAACCGGGCAAGGTCCGCGTGGAGGACGCGCAGGGCCAGCCGCCGAGCATTCCGTTCTGGCTGGGCGAGGCGCCGGGGCGTACGGATGAACTCTCCGTGGCCGTGTCGCGTCTGCGCGAGGAAGTCGTCGCGCGCCTGACGCCGGTGACTGAGCCCCTCTCCCCCCGGGAGAGGGGTTGGGGTGAGGGTCGGGACGAGCAAGGCAATGACGCGGCCGATGTCGATGTGGGTTCATCGAACGCGCAACTCGCCGCCCACATCGAATCCACCGCCGCCTTCGCCCACCTCACCGAAGACATTCAGCTTCCCCCCGAAGCCGCGCGCCAGATCATCGAATACCTCGGCAGCACGGCCGCCACGCTGGGCGCGATGCCGACACAGAACACGCTGGTTCTGGAGCGCTTCTTCGACGAATCCGGCGGCACGCAGCTCATCATCCACACGCCCTACGGCAGCCGCATCAACCGTGCGTGGGGCCTGGCGCTGCGCAAGCGGTTCTGCCGCAAGTTCAATTTCGAACTGCAGGCGGCGGCGACCGAGGACGCGATCATCCTGTCGCTGTCCACCAGCCACAGCTTTCCGCTGATCGAAGTGGCGAGTTACCTGCATTCGGCGTCGGCCGAGCACGTGCTGATCCAGGCGTTGCTCGACGCACCGCTGTTCGGCGTGCGCTGGCGTTGGGTCGCGACGACGGCGCTCGCGCTGCCGCGCTTCGTCGGCGGCAAGAAGGTGCCGCCGCAACTGCAGCGCATGAAGTCCGAGGACCTGCTCGCGACCGTGTTCCCCGACCAGGTCGCGTGCGCGGAAAACCTCGTCGGCGAGCGCGAAGTGCCCGACCATCCGCTCGTCGCGCAGACCCTGCACGACTGCCTTCACGAGGCGATGGACATCGACGGCTGGCTCGACGTGCTGCGTGCGATGGAATCGGGCGAAGTCCAGATCGTCGCGCGCGATCTCAGCGCACCGTCGCCGTTCGCCGCGGAGATCCTCAACGCGCGTCCGTACGCGTTCCTCGACGACGCGCCACTGGAAGAGCGCCGCACGCAGGCCGTGCAGACGCGCCGCTACACCGATGCCGGCAGTGCCGACGACCTCGGCCGTCTCGATGCGGACGCCATCGACGCCGTGCGCGAGGAATGCTGGCCGCAAGTGCGCAACGCCGACGAGATGCACGAGGCGCTGATGGGCCTGGGCGTCGTCACCGAACGCGAGGTGCGCGAGAACGGCTGGGCCGACTGGCTGCAACGCCTGGTCAAGGCGCATCGCGCGACGAAGCTGGCGCCGCCCGCGCTCGACAAACCCGTGAGTCAGCGCGGCAGCGACGGCAACGGCCTGTGGGTCGCCGCCGAACGCCTGCCGCAGCTGCAGGCGGTGTTCGCCGACGTCGCGATGCATCCGCCGATCGAAGCGCCGGCGGAGTACGCCGCGCAGCCGTGGGATCGCGAGGACGCGCTGGTCGAGCTGCTGCGTTCGCGCCTGACCGGACTGGGGCCGACGCCGTCGCAGGTGATCGCCGACGATCTGTCGTTGTCGAAGTCCGACACCGAACTGGCGTTGCTGCGTCTGCAGAACGAGGGCTACGTGATGCAGGGGCGCTTCACGCCCGGCATCGGCGTGGACGAGTGGTGCGAAAGGCATCTGCTCGCGCGCGTCCACCGCTATACGCTCAAGCGGCTTCGTCGCGAAATCGAGCCCGTCGCGCCGCGCGATTTCATGCGCTTCCTGTTCGACTGGCAACGCGTCGCGCCGAGTGCGCGCGTCAACGGCCCCGAAGCGCTGGCCGGTATCGTCTCGCAGCTGGAGGGTTTCGAAGCGCCCGCGGCCGCGTGGGAATCCGAGCTGCTGCCGGCGCGCATCAACGACTATTCGATCTCCTGGCTGGACGACCTGTGCACCGCCGGCCGCACGTTGTGGACGCGTTTGCGCGCGGGTGCCACCGACGCCGGCGCGGCGAAGGGCAGCACGCCGGTCCGCGCGACGCCGGTCGTGCTGTTGCCGCGTCGCGATGCCGCCGTGTGGACACGACTGGCGCCGCCGCCGGCCGCGGACGAAGCGTTGTCCTCCCGCGCGCAGAAGGTCGTCGATTACCTCGGCGAACACGGCGCATCGTTCTTCGACGAACTCGTCGGTGGCGCGCATCTGCTGCGCACGGAACTGGAAGACGCGCTGGCCGAACTCGTCGCGCGCGGCCGCGTGCACTGCGACAGCTACGCGGGCCTGCGTGCGCTGCTCGTGCCTGCATCGAAGCGGCCGAGCGCGTCGAATCACGGGCGTCGCCGTCGTGCCGCGCTGTTCGGTATCGAGGACGCCGGCCGATGGGCATTGATCCGTCGCGCGTCGACGCCGCAGGCGCATACGGCCGAAGACGTCGAACACGTCGCGCGCACGTTGTTGCGCCGCTACGGCGTGGTGTGTTGGCGCCTGCTCGAACGCGAGGCGCAATGGCTGCCGCCGTGGCGCGAACTGGTGCGTGTCTACCATCGACTGGAAGCGCGCGGCGAGATCCGCGGCGGCCGCTTTATCTCCGGCCTGTCGGGCGAGCAGTTCGCGCTGCCCGAGGCGATCGGCCTGATGCGCCAGATCCGCCAGCGCCCGCAGGACGGCGCGATGGTGTGCGTGTCGGCAGTCGATCCGTTGAACCTCGTCGGCACGATCATCAGCGGCGAAAAGGTGCCGCGCCTGGCCGGGTCGCGCGTGCTCTATCGCGATGGCGTACCGCTGGGAACGCTCGTCTCGGGCGAAGTGAACCTACTGGCCGAACTGCCGCACGACGAGGAAGCGAAGGTGCGCCGCATGCTGCTGCGCGAGCCGGAGCGCTCGATCGCGGGCTTCACCGCGCCGATCTCGCTGCCGTCGCTGGCGCCGGTGGTTCGCACGACGCATTGATGCGCCGGCTTTGATCGCGGCGGCGTCGTCTCGCCGTTCATGTCTTCAGGCCGCCTTGACCGGCCCGATTCGAAGATGCGTCCGTATCTGCCACGGACACGTCGTACATTGGCCACGCGCAAGTCGCCGTCGAAACGCCTGCCTTCGAAAGCGCCTGCCAAGCGCGTCCGCAAACGCGCGGCCGTGCGGGACGGTGAAGCGCCGGAGCCCGTCGACGACGGCCTCGCCGCGATGCGCGAGGCCGCGATGGGCTGCAAACGGTGCCCGCTGTGGAAGCCCGCGACGCAGACGGTATTTGGCGAAGGGCCCGACGATGCGCGCGTGCTCGTCATAGGCGAACAGCCCGGCGACGCCGAAGACCTGAGCGGGCATCCCTTCGTCGGCCCTGCCGGCAAGCTGTTCGATCGCGCGCTCGCCGAACTCGGGCTGGATCGCGCCAGGTTCTACGTCACCAATGCGGTGAAGCACTTCAAGTACGAAGTGCGCGGCAAGGTGCGCCTGCACCGTAGTCCCAACGGCTCCGAACGCGCGGCCTGTCGCATCTGGCTGGAACGCGAACTCGCCGCGGTGAAGCCGGACGTGATCGTGTGCCTTGGCGCGATCGCGGCGCGCTCGGTGCTGGGAAGCAAGTTCCGGCTGATGGCGGAGCGCGGCAGGTGGCAGGCGCTTGCGGATGGAACGCGCGTGCTGGCGACGGTGCATCCGTCGTTCGTGCTGCGGCAGCGCGGCGACGAGGAGCGCCACGCGGCCTACGCGCAGTTCGTCGCGGACCTGTCGCTTCTCAAGCGCGCGAGGGGCAGGACATGACGGTGAAGCAGGGCAGGGTGCGTATCGGCATTTCCGGCTGGCGTTACGCGCCGTGGCGCGGCGTGTTCTATCCGCCGGGCCTGGCGCAGCGACGCGAGCTCGAATACGCCGCGCACTGCTTCCACAGCATCGAGGTCAACGGCACGTTCTATTCGCTGCAGCGGCCCGAGAGCTTCCGCCTGTGGCGCGACGAAACGCCGGAGGAGTTCGTCTTCGCCGTGAAGGGAAGCCGCTTCCTCACGCACATGAAGCGCCTGAAGGACTTCGAGACGCCGCTGGCGTCGTTCTTCGCGCAGGGCGTGCTCGCGCTGGGCCCCAAGCTCGGGCCGTTCCTCTGGCAGCTGCCGCCGAACTTCCACTTCGATGCGGAGCGGCTGCGTGCCTTCTTCCAGAAGCTGCCGACGAACACGACGGAAGCAGCGAAGTTCGCGCGTCGACGCGAAGTGTCGTTGATGAAAGGACGCAGCGTGCTGAGCGCATCGGGCGACTATCCGCTGCGCCACGCGCTGGAAGTGCGGCACGAGAGCTTCCTCGTGCCCGAATTCACTGCGCTGCTGCGCGAGTTCAACGTCGCGCTGGTGGTGGCCGACACCGCGCGCAAGTTCCCGTTCGTCGGCGATGTCACCGCCGATTTCGTCTACATTCGCCTGCACGGCGACGAGGAACTCTACGCCAGCGGCTACGGCGAGAAGGCGCTCGACGACTGGGCGCGGCGCATCCGCGCGTGGCGTTCCGGCGGCGTGCCGAACGACGTGCCGCGCATCGAACGCTCGCGGCCCGAGCGCCGCCCGCGCGATGTCTACTGCTACTTCGACAACGACGCGAAGGTGCACGCGCCCTTCGACGCGCGCGGCCTGATGCATCGCCTGGGCGGCTGACGCGGGACGGTCAACGCACCGCAACCTTCGACCGCGAGGATGGCGCGGCCGGTTGCACGGGGGAGCCGGCGTCCCCTGTCCGCAAGGAGCGAGCCCATGCACGTGTTCACCCACCGGATGTTCCGATTTGCCGCGGCCACGCTGCTGGCTCTCGGCATCGCCACGCCCGCCGCTTTCGCCGATGATGCGGCGATGAGCGCTTCGTCCGATCGCCAACGTCCGTCCGATCCGCCCGGCCGCATGGGCCTGATCGTCATCGGCCACCGCGGCGCCAGCGGCTATCGGCCGGAGCACACGCTGGAGTCCTATCGCCTCGCGATCCGCCAGGGCGCGGATTTCATCGAGCCCGACCTGGTCGCGACGAAGGATGGCGTGCTGGTGGCGCGGCACGAAAACGAGATTTCCGGCACCACCGACGTCGCCTCGCATCCGGAATTCGCCAACCGCCGCACGACCAAGACGATCGACGGCGTGGCGATGACCGGCTGGTTCACCGAGGACTTCACCCTCGCCGAGCTGAAGACGCTTCGCGCGAAGGAGCGCATTCCGGCGATTCGCCCGAATAACACGCGCTTCGACGGGCTGTATCCGATCCCGACGCTGGCGGAGGTCATCGCGCTGGTGAAGCGCGAGAGCCGAAACGGCCGCCGCATCGGCATCTATCCGGAAACCAAGCACCCGACGTACTTCGCGCGGGAAGGCCGCCGTCTGGATGGCACGCCGATCCACACCTCGCTCGGCGCGAAGCTGGTCGAAACGCTGGTCGCCGAGGGGTTCACCGATTCGCGCCGCATCTACGTGCAGAGCTTCGAGTTCGAAAACCTGATCGAGCTGAAGAAATCGCTGATGCCGGCTGCCGGCATCGACCTGCCGCTGGTGCAGCTCTACGACGACTTCCACAGCGCCACGCCTTACGACCTCACGTACAACCTGGCGCACGGTGCGAACCTGGCGTCGATCTACGGCGGCCTCGTGCAGGCGGCGGGCGGCATCGACGCGAACACGCGGTACGGCGCGTTCGCGAGCGAGGCGGCGTTGACGTGGATGCGCGCGAACTACGCGAGCGGCGTTGGTCCGTGGAAGGGCAGCCTGCTGCCGCGCACGACGCTGCCCGCGCCGGTCGATGCAAACGGCGATGGCAAGGCGGAACTCGCCGCGCAGAACACCGGCGTCGTGCATCCGATGCTGGCGTGGGCGCTGAAGGCGGGATTGCAGGTGCATCCGTACACGTTGCGTGCGGAGGAGTCCTTCCTCGCGCAGACGCCGGGCGGCGTTCCGCAGTCGGTCGTCGCCGAGGCGCTGCAACTCTATGGACTGGGCGCGCAGGGGTTCTTCATCGACCAGCCGGATCAGGGTGTGCTGGCGCGGGAGATTTTTCTGGAGGTGAATCGACTGCGCGGGCGCTGACGCAGCGCGTCTTGACGCATCCCCCTCCGGCCTCCAACGATCTACGAAAGGAGTTGGATGGGGGTAGGGATGGTTGAGGGCAGAAAGAGATCGCGCTTCATCCGCGCGATCGTCGGTGTGCTGATGGTCCTCGGTGCATTGCCGCTGGCGTTGGTCGTCTACCTGATCGCCGCGCACTTCGGCGGACGCTGGATGTTCGACCGGCATGCTCACGAATGGGCCGGCGTCATTGCGCGCGAGGCGCCGCCGGGCACGTCGCAGGCGGATGTGGAGCGTTTGTTCGCCGGGCGCGGAATCGTGCTCGGCTGTGATGCGCGTGGACGCATCGCGACGTGCTACGGGACCGACAAGGAACGCTTCGGCTTGCTGCCGGAGTGGTTCCTCCGGTTCGAAGCAACGTTCGAGGATGGGCGTCTGGTACGGGTGGAGCAGAGGGCGCTAGGCATCGGTTTCTAGCGGCGCGATCAACGAAGAAAAAAAACCGCCCGGTTTCCCGGGCGGCTCTTCGTTTCACGCGAGGCTGAAGCGGCTTACTTCTTCGCCGCCTTGCCCGTCGGCTGTGCGGCCGGCGCGGTGGTCAGGCCACGCTTCTCCAGCAGCGGCTCGATCTTCGGATCGTGGCCGGCGAAGTTGCGGAACAGCT
The DNA here is from genome assembly GCF_003382285.1 of Lysobacter soli. Lineage (GTDB taxonomy): Bacteria > Pseudomonadota > Gammaproteobacteria > Xanthomonadales > Xanthomonadaceae > Lysobacter_J > Lysobacter_J soli. The sequence goes on along the minus strand of NZ_QTJR01000001.1, from coordinate 157,284 downwards.
GCAGCGCGTCGGTGCTGCCACCCTGCGAGAGCAGCGTCTGGCGGAAGTGGTCGCCGTTCTTGCGGCTCAGGCCGCCGTTCTGCTTGAACCACTGCACCGAGTTGGCGTCCAGCACTTCCGACCAGATGTAGGCGTAGTAGCCGGCCGCGTAGCCGCCCATGATGTGGCTGAAGTACGGCGTCTTGTAACGCGGCGGCACCGCGTAGAAGTCCACGCCGTCCTTCTTCAGCGCCGCGCCTTCGAACGCCATCACGCCCGAGGCCTGCGGCAGCTGGCCTTCGGTGGCCTGGTGCCAGTTCTGGTCGAGCATCGCCGCGCCCAGGTACTCGGTCGTCGCGAAGCCCTGGTTGAACTTCGACGCCGCGATGACCTTGTCGAGCAACTCCTTCGGCATCGGCGCGCCGGTCTGGTAGTGCTTGGCGTAGTTGGCCAGGATCGACGGCCAGTCGGCCCACATCTCGTTGACCTGCGAGGGGTACTCGACGAAGTCGCGCGGGACGCTGGTGCCGCTGAAGTAGGGGTACTTCACGTCCGAGAACATGCCGTGCAGCGCGTGGCCGAACTCGTGGAACGCGGTGGTCACTTCATCCCAGGTCAGCAGCGTCGGCTTGCCTTCGCTCGGCTTGGGGATGTTGAGGTGGTTGGCCACCACCGGCTTGAAGCCGGTCAGCCCCGACTGGTCGACGTAGGAGTTCATCCACGCACCGCCGCGCTTGGACGAACGCGCATACGGATCCCAGATGAAGATGGCCAGCTGCGAACCGTCCTCGTTGAACACGTCGTACACCCACGTATCCGGGTGGTACTTCGGCAGGTCGGTGCGCTGCTTGAACTTCAGGCCGTACAGCTGGCCGGCGGCGTAGAACACGCCGTTCTCCAGCACGTTCTGCATCTCGAAGTACGGCTTGAGCTGCGATTCGTCGAAGCTGTACTTCTGCTGGCGGACCTTCTCGCTGTAGAAGGACCAGTCCCACGGCTCGAGCTTGAACGTCGGCTGGCCCTTGGCCTTCTGCTCGGCGTCGATCATCGCCTGCAGGTCGGCGGCCTCGCGCTTGGCGTTGGCGACGGCGGCCGGGGCGAGCTGGCCGAGCATCGCGTTGACGGCCTGCGGCGTCTTGGCGGTCTCGTCTTCCAGCACGTAGGCGGCGTAGTTCGGATAGCCCATCAGCTTGGCGCGCTCGGCGCGCAGCTTGGTCACGCGCGCGACGATGCCGGTGTTGTCGAACTCGTTGCCGCGGCTGCCGCGGGCGACGGAGGCCTTGTGCAGGCGCTCGCGCAGCGCGCGGTTGGTCAGCTGCGCCTCCGGCGGCTGGCCGGTGGTGTTGAGCAGCGCGATGACGTACTTGCCCGGCAGGTTGCGTGCCTTGGCGGCTTCGGCGGCGGCGGCGATCTGCTCGTCCGACAGGCCGTCGAGTTCTCCCTTCGTGTCGACGGTGATCGCCGAGGCGTTCACTTCGGCCAGCACGTTCTGACTGAACTTGGTGCCAAGGCCCGCGAGTTCGGCGTTGATCTGCTTCAGCTTGGCCTTGTCGGCGTCCGACAGGTTGGCGCCGGCGCGGACGAAATCGGTGTAGTAGCGCTCGACCAGGCGCACGCCCTGCGCGTCCAGGCCCAGCGAGTCGCGCGTGTCGTACAGCGCCTTCACGCGAGCGAAGAGCTTGCCGTTGAGGTTGATGGCGTCGCGGTGCGCGGCGAACTTCGGCGCGTAGTCGCCCTGCAGCTTCTCGCGCGTCGGGTTGGTGTCGGTGCCGACCAGGTTGAAGAACACGGTCGTGGCGCGGCCCAGCGTGCGGCCCGAGTTCTCCATCGCGATGATGGTGTTCTCGAAGGTCGGCTTCTCGGGGTTGTTCGCGATGGCGTCGATTTCCTTCAGCTGCTGCGCCATGCCGGCGTCGAAGGCGGGCGCGAAATCGCTGTCCTTGATCTTGTCGAACTGTGGGTAGTGCAGCGGCAGCGTGCTGTCGGCGAAGAACGGGTTGGTGCCTTTGGCGGCGTCGGCTTGCGCACTCACGGCGGTACCTTGCTTGGGGGTCTTGGCGTAAGTGGGGGCGGTCGCGGCGATTGCCACGGCCAGCGCCAGCGCGAGAGGGTGCTTCATGGACTTGGAAACCTCGTCAAAGGGAGCCCGAAGCCTACCCGATGGCCCGTAGGCGGACCCATGACGAAAGGCATGGGGGAATGAACGGCCTCCACCGGCACAGGCTGGCTACACTCGCCGAACAGTCGGACCGCCGGTCCGGACAACGGATGGGACGGGAATGGACATGAACACGAAGACTCGGATGGCGCTGGCCCCGCTCGCCCTGGTGCCGCTGGCGCTTGGCCTGCTCGCCTTGGCACCACAGGCACTGGCCGCCGAAACGCTCCGCTACGTGGCCCTGGTGGACGGCGGCAAGCAGGCGGGGCAGCAGGTCGTGACGACGGGCACCGACGGCACGACGAAGGTCGAGTTCATCTTCAAGGACAACGGACGCGGTCCGGAGCTGAAGGAGGAATACACCCTCGCGCCCGACGGTACGTACCAGACCTACAAGGTGCAGGGCACCTCGACCTTCGGCGCGAAGATCGACGAGAGCTTCCGCCGCGACGGCGACCAGGCGCAGTGGAAGTCGACCTCCGACGAGGGCAGCCAGAAGGTGCAGGGCACCGCGCTGTACCAGCCGCTGGGCGGCTCGCCGGCCGGGTATTCGGTGGCGTTCAACGCATTGTCGAAGCGGGCCGACGGCAAGCTGCCGCTGATCCCGAGCGGCACGCTCACCTCGCGCAAGGTCGGCCAGGCGCAGGTGCAGTGCGGCGCGAACAAGCGCGACGTGCAGCTTGTTGCCGTGACGGGCGTGGGCCTGGTGCCGACGTTCGTATGGGCGACGACCGACGCGAACCCGCGCCTGTTCGCCTACATCTATCCGGGCTTCGTGCAGCTGGTCGAGGACGGTTGCCAGGCCATCGCCGCCGATCTGGAAAAACAGCAGAAGCAGGCCGAAGGCGACGCGCTCGTCGAACTGGCCAAGCGCCTCGGCCATCCGCTGGCCGGCACGACGCTGATCCGCAACGCGCGCGTGTTCGACAGCGAGAAGGCGACGCTCGGCGCCGCCAGCGACGTGCTGGTGAAGGACGGCAGGATCGTGTCGATCACGCCGACCTCGAAGAAGCCCGCCGCCGCCGACCACGAGATCGACGCGAACGGAAAGGTGCTGCTGCCGGGCCTGTTCGACATGCACGGGCACGTCGGCCGCTGGGACGGTGGGCTGAACCTCGCCGCCGGTGTCACCACCGTGCGCGACATGGGCAACGACAACGCGACGCTCCAGCAGATGCTGGGCGAGATCAAGGCCGGCACGCTGATGTCGCCGGACGTCGTGCCGGCCGGTTTCATCGAGGGCGAGAGCAAGTTCTCCGCGCGCAACGGCTTCGTGGTGAAGAACCTCGACGACGCGAAGAAAGCGGTGGACTGGTACGCCGGGCACCACTACCCGCAGATCAAGATCTACAACTCCTTCCCGAAGGACATCCTCAAGGACACCGTCGCCTACGCACATTCCAAGGGCCTGCGCGTAAGCGGCCACGTGCCGGCGTTCCTGCGCGCGCAGGACGTGGTGGACGACGGTTTCGACGAGATCCAGCACATCAACCAGCTGATGCTGAACTTCTTCGTCGACGACAAGACCGACACGCGCACGCTGGCGCGCTTCTACCTGCCAGCCGAGAAGACCGACGGGCTCGATCTCGACAGCAAGCCGGTACAGGACTTCATCCACACCCTCGCCAGCAAGCAGGTGGTGATCGATCCGACGCTGGCGACGTTCGAGTTCCTGCACCAGCGCGAAGGCGAGATGTCGCCGATCGTGGCCGACGTCGCTGACCACCTCCCGCCGGACGTGCAGCGCGGCCGCCGCGCGGCGGAGATGAACATCCCCGACGACGCCACCGCGGCGAAGTACACGCGTTCGTACGCGAAGATGGTCGAGTTCGTCGGACGCGCCTACAAGGCGGGCGTGCCGATGGTCGCCGGCACCGACGAAATGGTCGGCTTCACCCTGCAGCGGGAGCTGGAGCTCTACGTGCAGGCCGGCCTGACGCCGTCGCAGGCGCTGCAGGTCGCGACCTGGAACGGCGCCAAGTACAGCCGGACGCTGGCCGAGCGCGGTTCGGTCACGCCGGGCAAGCGCTCGGACCTGGTGCTGATCGACGGCGATCCGACGAAGAACATCGCCGATATCCGCAAGGTGGCGCTGGTCCTGAAGGGCGATACGGCCTACTACCCGGAGGAGATCCATGAGGCCCTGGGGATCAAGCCGTTCGCGCCGGCGGTCCGGGTGATGAATTCGAGGTGAGGCGACCAGGTGCCTGGGTTTTTGCCCCCTCTCCCGCGAGCGGGAGAGGGCTAAACGCGGGCTGGTCATGAGGGGAACCAGGCGCCCGATACGCGCCGGTACGGCCCTTTAACACTCTGGTAACATTCCCGCGTCATGTCGAGCTGCCAGGGCGCGGGACCGGGTCCGCGCCGAGGCCGTCAAGGGACGGCCCTGAGTAGATTTTTTCGCTCATCGCATCGCCGTAGTGCGCGCCGGAGAGAAGCCGCGCTGCGTCGGCCTTCGAACCCTTGGCGCCTCCACCTTTTCGGCGCCGCTCATCGAGACCGCCCCATGTCCATGCCGCTCGCTCCGCGCAAGCTCCCCCGCCACGCCCTGACCGTCGCCATCGCCCTGATGCTGCCGGCGCAGGCCGCCTTCGCGCAGGATGCGCAGACCACGCCGAGCGAAACGACCTCGGCCACCACGCTGGACACCGTGCAGGTGACCGCGCAGCGCAAGGTCGAGAACCTGCAGGACGTGCCGGTCTCGGTCAGCACGATCAACGCGCAGGAACTCGACGTGCTGGGTTCGGGTGGCGGCGACGTGCGTTCGCTGTCGGGCCGCGTGCCCAGCCTCAACATCGAATCCTCCTTCGGCCGCGCGTTCCCGCGCTTCTACATCCGCGGCTACGGCAACACCGACTTCCGCCTCAACACCTCGCAGCCGGTCTCGCTGGTGTACGACGACGTCGTGCAGGAAAACCCGATCCTCAAGGGCTTCCCGATCTTCGACCTGGATCGCGTCGAAGTGCTGCGCGGCCCGCAGGGCTCGCTGTTCGGCCGCAACAGCCCGGCCGGCGTGGTGAAGTTCGAATCGGCCCGTCCGTCGCAGGAAACCAGCGGCTACGGCAAGCTCGGCGTCGGCACCGACAACATGGTGAACTTCGAAGGCGCCGTCGGCGGCGGCCTGACCGAGAACCTGTCGGCACGCGCGTCGGTGCTGTACCAGCGCCGCGACGACTGGGTCACCAACGACTACCCGGGCCCGAACGACGGCTTCGAGGGCTACGACGAATCCGCCGGCCGCGTGCAGTTCCTGTACGAAGGCGGCGACTGGGACCTGCTGCTCAACGCGCACGCGCGCCACCTCAACGGCACCGCGCGCCTGTTCCGCGCCAACATCATCGAGCCGGGCACGAACGACCTGGTCTCGGGTTTCGACGAAGACCGCGTCTCGCTCAACGGCCTGAACCACTCCGAGCTCGACAGCCAGGGCGCGAGCGCGCGCCTGAGCTGGAACCTCAGCGACACCTACACGCTGTACGCGATCACCGGCTACGAGTCGGTGGAAACCTACAGCCGCGGCGACATCGACGGCGGCACGCCGGACGGCCCGGGCTTCATCCCGTTCCAGTCCGAAACCGCCGACGGCATCCCGCGCCACTCGCAGTGGACGCAGGAATTCCGCATCGAATCGAACACCGGCACGCCGTGGAACTGGCAGGGCGGCGTGTTCTATTTCAACGAGGACTACGACGTCGAAAGCTTCAGCTACGACTCGCTCAACAACGGCCAGCAGGACGGCTACGAGCGCGTTCGCCAGACCAACGACTCGTGGGCGATCTTCGCCGCCGCCACGTGGCAGGCCACCGACGCGCTCGAACTGCGCGCCGGCATGCGCTACACCTGGGACGAGAAGGAACTGAACGTCCTGGATTACTGGAACACCGGCTTCGCGCCGTGCATCGGCCCGACGCTGGGCATCATCCCGGGCCCGGTTCTCTGCACGAAGGAGGACCTGCTCGCGGCCGAAGGCCCCGGCGGTACGCTGTCGGCGGCGCCGGAAGACAAGAAGTTCAGCTGGGACGTGTCGGCCACGTACGAGATCAACGACGACGTGAATCTCTACGGCCGCGTCGCCACCGGCTACCGCGGCAGCTCGATCCAGGCCGCCGGCGCGTTCAACCGCATGTCGGTCGCCGGTCCGGAAACCTCGACCTCGTACGAGGCGGGCGTGAAGGCCGACCTGTGGAACAACCGCGCGCGCATCAACGCCAACGTGTTCTATTACGAAGTGAAGGACCAGCAGCTCACCGCCGTGGGCGGCGCCGCCAACGCGAACATCCTGCTCAACGCCGACAAGTCGGTGGGCCAGGGCTTCGAGATGGACTTCCAGGCGTACCTGACCGACACCCTGCTGGTCACGCTGGGCAGCAGCTACAACGACACCGAGATCAAGGACAGCGACCTCAACGTCGCCGGGTGCGCGGCGTGCACCGTCACCGATGCGCCGGTGCTCGACCCGGTCACGGGCCTGCCGACCGGCAGCTTCTACATCGACGGCAACCGCCTGCCGCAGGCGCCGAAGTGGACGCACAACCTCACCGCGCGCTGGGGTCTGCCGATGGACAACGGCAACGAGTTCTACGTCTACACCGACTGGATGTATCGCGGCGAGCTGAACTTCTTCCTGTACGACTCGGTGGAGTTCACCGCCAAGTCGCTGGTCGAAGGCGGCCTGCGCGTGGGCTACAGCTGGAACTACGGCAAGTACGACGTGGCGCTGTTCGGCCGCAACATCACCGACGAAGTGCAGGTGGTGGGCGCGATCGACTTCAACAACCTCACCGGCATGATCAACGAGCCGCGCACCTTCGGTGCGGAGTTCCGCGCCTCGTTCTGATCGAACGTCCACAAGGTTGCACGCAGCGACGCCGGGCTTGTCCCGGCGTTGTTGTTTTTTGGATTCGTTGTTGGGGCCGCGACGCTTGCATCGAGCACATCATCTCCGTCATCCCGGCGAAAGCCGGGATCCAGGCTCGTACCGCTCGTTCTTGCGATGCGCGCCCTTCGGAATGCGTGACAGCCTGGATCCCGGCCCTCGCCGGGATGACGGCTGCCCTTCGAGGTCGCGGAACCTTGGAGGTATCCTCCCTTCAACCTGCACCCAACCGGAGCGCCCCCATGACCACCGCCTACGACTTCACCGCCACCGACATCGACGGTCAGCCGCGCTCGCTGGGCGAGTTCCAGGGCAAGGCGCTGCTGATCGTCAACGTCGCGTCCAAGTGCGGGTTCACGCCGCAGTACACGGGGCTGGAAAAACTGCAGCGCGATTACGCCGCGCGCGGCTTCGACGTGCTGGGCTTCCCGTGCGACCAGTTCGGCCACCAGGAGCCGGGCGACGAGGCGGAGATCAAGAATTTCTGCTCGCTCACCTACGACGTGACCTTCCCGATGTTCGCCAAGGTCGACGTCAACGGCGACGCCGCGCATCCGCTGTGGAAGTGGCTGAAGGACGAGAAGGGCGGCCTGCTCGGCATCGATGCCATCAAGTGGAACTTCACCAAGTTCCTCGTCGGCCGCGACGGTCGCGTGCTCAAGCGTTACGCGCCGACCGACAAGCCCGAGTCGATCGCGAAGGACATCGAGGCCGCGCTGGCCTGATGTCGATGTCCGCGGCGTCATGCCGTTGACGTCGCAACAGCGCATTCGCATAGCACGCTGCGACCGCGGCCCCGCGTAGGCGCGCGCGCGGCGGCGGCTGGCCGTTGCCCGAAAGCCCCGGCGTTGCCTCGTCTGGAGGTGTCGCATGTTCAGTGGTCGCTGGCCGGGCTGGAGTGCCTGGGCCGCATCCACCTGCGTCGCGCAGCGTGGACGGGGCGGGGCACGTGAGGCGGGTGCAGGGCGTGGCGTCGCGTTCATCGTCGCGCTGCTGCTCGCGTTGGCCTGCGCCTCGTCCCCGGCGGTCGGCGCGCCGGCGCCACTCGCGTCGGCCCCCATCGCGAATGACGCCCGGGAGCCGGACGACGCGCCAGACGAGGAGCGCTTCGGCGCCTCCAGCTATTTCTCGGCGACGCCGCAACTGAGGCCGTTGCGGCCGCTGGCGCACCTGCCGCCGAACGCGCGGGCGAGGGTGCACGCCGCGGTGGCCACCGCGCCGGATCCGTGGGAAACACGGCTCGGACGCTCGTTCGACATGGAAATGGCGGCGATGATCACCGCGTTCCAGGCGCGAGGTTACGTGCTCGACGGGTTCGCGCTGGCATGGCACCCGCGCGACGCGGAGGCCGCAAACACGGGCAGGAAGTCCGACGCCGACGCCGGCCGCGATCTGCATCGCGAGATCCCGGGCGTGATGCTCTTCCGCCGCGATGGATGGCGCAGCGGCGGCGATGTCGAGTACTACGCCGTGTTCCTGGTGGGCGATTCGCAGACCTTCGGCGTGGAGCCGGCCGCGTTCGCCCGGGCGGCGCGTTGCGCGCTGCTGTTCAACGGTATCGGCCCCGACGAACTGCAGGCCGCGCGACTCGTCGATTGCGACCTGGCCGCCGTGCCGCCTGGGACGCGCGAGCGCGGGCTCGACATCATCGGGCCCAGCTTCTCAGGTTCTATGCAGTCCATGGCCGTGGCGCTGGGCAACCTGTGCAACGGCCCGTGCGACGAACGCGTACGCGTGACGATGCTCAGCCCGTCGGCGTCGGTGGGAAGCAATCGGGCGATCGTGGCGCACCCGTTCCTTGCGCGTCGCGATGGCGAAGGCACCGCGCCGGTCGAGTACCACTCGCTTGCCAGGAATCTGGCGACGCAGGTAGCCGGCTTGCTGGGCCACCTGTGCCGGGACGAAGGCATTCCCGTGGAGAACGTCACGATCCTCGCGGAGGAATCCACCTTCGGCGGCGAGGCATTGCGGCTGGCCCGCCACGACCCGTCGGCCATCGGCTGCGGCGAGCGCCTGCGCATTTCCGCGCGGCAATTCCCGCCCAACATCGCCTCGATCCGCGCCGAGCATTCCATCCTGCGCGGCGCGCAGCGCGAGCACGCCGAGGCCGCGCTGCCGGCCACGCGACGCCTGCTCGAACTGGACATGGGCGGTGCCGAAGCGGCGTCGGAACGCCCACCGGTGTACCAGCCCAGCCTGACGTCGCGATCGGACGAGCTGATGCTCTATCGCGGCTTCGACACGATGAAGGTGTATCGCACGCCGAACGTCGTGGTGATCGTGGCCACCGACATCCGCGACCGACTGTTCCTGCTGGGCGAAGTGCGCAAGGCGTTGCCCGGCGCGCTGCCGGTGATGGTCGAGCTGGACTTCCTCGCCGTGCATCCCGACTACCGCAAGGCCAGCCGCGGCGCCGTGGTGCTGGCGGCGGGCGAGCCCGTGGCGTGCCTGAGCGAAGACGGCGACCTGGTGGCGTGCCGTGCGGTCGTGAAGGACGAGCGCTGCCACGCGCCGCGGCAGGACGATGTCGCGGGTGCCGGCGCGGCAAACGCGCGCGGCAGGACGCAGAAGACGCGTTTCCCGTTCGCCACGGACCACGCCGCCAACACGTTCCGTGCGGTGGTGTTGCTGGACGAGTTCCGCGAGGGCAACGCGCCGTTCGGTCAGTTCATGGCGCGCAAGGAGCGGGCGCTTGCCGAGCCCGGGGAGCCCGTCGCCTACGTCGCCACCATGGCCGGCTTCCAGGGCCTGGGCCGCAAATCCTACGAGCAGCGCAGCCTCGTCGCGGTCGCCGACGTTCGGCTCGCGATGCAGGAGCCGGCGTACCTCGCGCTGATGCTGGGCGGCCTGTTCTTCGTCGTCGCGGCCGTCTGGCTCTGGCTGGGCGAATGCCGCGGCCGCGTGATGCTGCCATTCCTGCGCGGGCTCGTCTCCGATTTCCGCGCCACGACCGCGACGGCGTGGCGCCGCTGGCGGCATGGACGTCGCGTCGAAGCGACACCCTGCCAGAACCCCACCGCCGCGGCTTCGCTGCAGCCGGCCTGTCGAACGGCGTGGCTGGCGGCGATGACCGCGGTAGGCGCCGCCGCACTGGTCATCGCCACACGCCGGCTGGCCGAGTTGCTGCAGTCCAGCGCCGAGGATGCGACGCGCCAGCCGTGCTACTTCATGCTCGCGCACGGCCGCGACCTGCACGCGCTGGCCTGCATCTGGCTGCTGTACGCCGGGCTGTGCATCGTCGCGTACATGCGGCTCAACGTGTCCAATCGCCGTTACGCGTTCTACAACGCCGTGTTCACCCGCAACGCACGCCGCACCGCGAACCGCACGCGGGTGATCACGGGCGTGTCGTGGGCGGTGCCGGTCGTCTGCGGGCTGGCGGCGATGGGGCTGGTGCTGCTCGTGCACGGGCGCGCGGTTAGCATCGACAACAACGACGTGTGGTGGATCGCCGGCATCGTGCTCGCTACGGGGCTGGCGTTCCTGGTGAACCTGTTCTGGCAGGTGCGGCTGCTGGGCAACCTGTCGTTGTCGCTGGCGCGGACCATCGCGCCGGTGCAGGCGCAGCGCGCCATCCGCGACTGGCCCAAGCCCTCGGCGATCCGCGAAGCGCCGCAGACACCGTTCAACCTGTCGCTGCGCGAATACCGGCGCGACATGCCGGCGCTGCTGCGCGCCTCGCCGCGCGCGTGGGCGAAGCGCACGCTGCAGGTGATGCGCGATGCAGGCACCAGCGGTCCGGACGCGATGAATCCCTGGCAGTTCGAGCGCTGGACCGAGCAGCTGGTGGCCGAACTGAAACTGTGTGTCGTCCCGATCCGGACCTGCGCATGGTGCGCGATGCTGGCGCCGGTCTCGGTGCTGGTCGCGATGTCGGTCTATCCGCCGGTCTACGAGCGCCTGCTGACGTCCATCGCGATCATGCTGCTGCTGCTCAGCTTCGCCGCCACGATCCTGGTCGTGCTGCGGCTGGAGAAGGACGCGATGCTCGGCCTGATGTTCACCAACGACGGCAACACGCTCACCTTCGGCGGCGCGCTGCGCGCGTTGTGGCCGAAGTTCGTGGCGATGGGGCTGATCCTGGTGCCGCTGGCCGCGCCCGACGTGTGGTCGTGGATGTACGGCCTGGTGCGTTCGATCAACTCGTTCGGTTGACCTACTTCTCGACGAACGCCCGCTCGAACACGTACTGCCCCGGCGTGCCGATGCGCGGCGCGGCGGTGAAGCCGCGACGGTCGAGGATGTCGCGGAAATCGGCCAGCATCTGCGGGCTGCCGCAGATCATCGCGCGGTCGTGCTCCGGATCCAGCGCGGGCAGGCCGAGGTGTTCCATCATCCGGCCGCTGTCGAACAGCTCGGTGAGGCGGCCGCGCTGGTCACGACCGTCGAAGTCGAACGCCTCGCGCGTCACTGCCGGGTAGTACTTCAGCTTCGCGGCGATCTGCTCGCCGAGGAACTCGTGTCGCGGCAGTTCGTTGACGAAGTAGTCGCGATACGCGAGGTCCTGCGCGCTGCGGACGCCGTGGGTCAGGATGACGTTGTCGAAACGCTCGTAGGTTTCCGGATCCTTGATCACCGCCAGCCACGGCGCCAGGCCCGTGCCGGTGCCCAGCAGGTAGAGATTGCGGCCCACGTGCAGGTCGTGGATCAACAGCGTGCCGGTGGGCTTGCGGCCGATCAGCACCTCGTCGCCGGGCTTGATCGACTTCAGGCGCGAGGTCAGCGGGCCGTTGGGCACCTTGATGCTGAAGAACTCCAGCTGCTCTTCCCAGTTCGCGCTCGCGATGGAATACGCGCGCAGCAGCGGCTTGTGCGAGCCGTCGGGCTGTTCGACCTGGAGGCCGATCATCACGAACTGGCCGTTCTCGAAACGGAAGCCGTCGTCGCGCGTGGTGGTGAAGCTGAAGTAATCGTCCGTCCAGTGACGGACATCCAGCACCGTCTCGGTGCCAAAAGCGGAGGACATCGGGGTGTCTGGGGCGAGTGGGGGAAGCGCGGCCATTGTAGCCCAGACGCCTTCACTTGATATTGATTCTCATCTGGGCGACATGGCGCCGACTATGCTCCGGCCCATGCGAACGATCTGGACCGTGGGCCATTCCACGCGCGAATGGCCGCAATTCCTTAGCCTGCTGATGCAGGCGGGGATCGAGGCGGTGGCCGACGTCCGGCGCTATCCGGCGTCGCGTCGTCATCCGCAGTTCGCCGCCGCGACGATGGCCGGCGGGCTGGCCGAAGCCGGCATCGACTACATCCCGATGGTCGAACTGGGCGGCCGGCGCACTCCGCGCAAGGATTCGTCCAACACCGCGTGGCGCAACGCGTCCTTCCGCGGTTACGCGGATTACATGGGGACCGATGAATACCGCGAGGCGCGCGACCGGCTCGAGGCGATCGTGGCCACGCGCCGCACCGCCGTGATGTGCGCCGAGGCGTACTGGACGCAGTGCCACCGCAGCCTCATCAGCGACGACCTGAAGTCGCGCGGCTGGACCGTCGTGCACCTGATCGCCCCCAACCGCATCGAAGAACATCCGTACACGAAGGCGGCGCGGATCGTGGATGGACGCTTGGATTACGCTGCGGTCGCGCAGCCCGCGCCGCAGGGCGACCTGTTCTGAGCGTTACTTCGCTTCGGCGATGCGCGAGGAATGCGAGGCGATCATCTTCCACGCGCCATCGCGCTGCACCCACACGCGCGTGAAGCGGAAGCGGCCATTCCACGGCACCCCATTGCTGACGCCCGACTGCACGCTGGTGCCGGTGACCACGACCGTGTCGCCGTAGCGGCGCGCGCGGACGTCCTCGTTGCCGATGCCGGAATTGCGACGCGCGCTCGTGCGCAGTTCGTCCAGGTAATCGGCCTTGTACTGCACGCGGCCGTCGGAGTGGGTGAGCATCCAGTCGTCGGCCAGGATGCGGTCGAGGCCGGCCACGTCCGGCTTCATGCGCAGCTCGTTCCAGGTCGCGTCCATCGCGAGCAGTTCGGTCTCGCTTTCGCTCGCGAACGTGGGCGAGGAGACGAGCAGGAGCAGGGTGAGAAGGATCGTCCGGATCATGGGTGTCCTTGGGAAATCATCTGTTTCTGGTCGTCATCCCCGCGAAGGCGGGGATCCATCGTTCCGACGCGTCACGCCTTGGACGGCGTGACGCGTTCACCATTCGACTCCCGTCGCGGGAATGACGACACACGGTTTTGCGATCCGCAGTGCCCGCACGTTGCGGGCCTGGGTCCCGGCTCAGCCCTTCGGCGGATCCAGTCGAAGCAGCTTGCCGTCCGTTTCGTCGGTCAGCACGTACACCTTGCCGTCGCTGCCCACGCGCACGTCGCGGATGCGCGCGCCCACGTCCTTCAGCAGGCGCTCCTCGCCGGTGATCTTGTCGCCGTCGAGCGACAGGCGGATCAGGCTGCCGTCGGCGAGCGCCCCGAGGAACAGGCTGTCGTTCCACTTCGATGCCGGCTGCGCGGTGAGGAAGGCCATGCCCGACAGGCCGGGCGAGATTTCCCACACGTGGTACGGCTGCTCCATGCCCGGCGCTTCCTTGCCGACGGCTTCGGGGATCTTCAGGCCCGAGTAGTTGATGCCGTGGGTGATGATCGGCCAGCCGTAGTTCTTGCCCGGCTGCGGGAGGTTGATCTCGTCGCCGCCCTTCGGCCCGTGCTCGGCTTCCCAGACGGTGCCGGTGCGCGGATCGGTCGCCAGCGACTGCATGTTGCGATGGCCGTAGCTCCAGATCTCCGGACGCGCGTCCTTGCGGCCCACGAACGGGTTGTCGGCCGGCACGCTGCCGTCGAGGTTCAGGCGCACGAGCTTGCCCTGCAGCATGTCGAGCTTCTGGGACGTCGGGCGGTCGTTGCGCTCGCCCTGCGTGATGAAGACGTGGCCCTTGCCGTCGAAGGCGATGCGCGAGCCGAAGTGGTTCGGGCCGACGAGCTTGGGCTCCTGGCGGTAGAACAGCTTCACGTCCGACAGCGCGCCGTCGCCGAGCGTCGCCGTCGAGACGGCCGTGCCGGCGCTGCCGTCCGGGCCCGGTTCGGCGTAGCTGAGGAAGATCTTCTTCGACGTGGCGAAATCCGGCGCGAGCACGACGTCGAGCAGCCCGCCCTGGCCCTCGGCCCAGACCTGCGGGACACCGGTGATCGGTGCCGACACCGCGCCGTCGGCCGACACATGGCGCAGGCGGCCCGGGCGTTCGGTGACGAGGAAACCGCCGTCCGGCAGCAGCGCGACGCTCCACGGATGCTCGAGGCCGCTGGCGATCGTGGTGACGGTCACCGGACCGCTCTGGCTCGTCACCGTCTGCGTCGGCAACGCCTTGGGAGCGGCGGTCGCGGCCTTGGCCGGTGCGGCGTCCTCGCCCTGGCGCGCCTGGCAGGCGACGAGGCTCATCGAGAGGGCGAGGGCGAGCGTGGTGCAGTGCAAGGCGTGGCGCATGGGGGCAGGGCTCCTGTCCGGTCGTGCGTGGGGTGTTTGCCGGTTGTGGCGTAAGTGCCGGCGCGTCGGGCTCAACGATAACCGGCCGCCTGCAGCTCGAACAATTCCGCGTAGCGGCCGCCCTGCGCGAGCAGCTGTTCGTGCGTGCCGCTGGCCTCCAGGCGTCCGTCGGCCAGCACGAGGATGCGATCGGCCATCCGCACGCTGCTGAAGCGATGGGAGATCAGCACCGCCGTTTTCCCGTGCGAGAGTTCCTTGAAACGCTGGAACACCTCGAATTCGGCGCGCGCGTCGAGCGCCGCCGTCGGTTCGTCGAGGATCATCACCTGCGCGTCGCGCATGTAGGCGCGGGCGATGGCGAGCTTCTGCCATTGGCCGCCGGACAGATCCACGCCGGTCTTGAAACGCCGGCCGATCAGCTGGTCGTAGCGGTTGGGCAGGCGCTCGATCATCTCGTCGGCCATCGCGCGACGTGCGGCGTCGCGGATGCGGTCGGCGTCGTCCATCGCGTCGATGCGGCCCACGCCGATGTTCTCGCCGGCGGTGAGGTGATAGCGCACGAAGTCCTGGAAGATCACGCCGACGTTGCCGCGCAGGTCATCCAGGTCGTAGTCGCGGAGGTCGCGGCCGTCGAGCAGGATGCGGCCCTCGTCGGGGTCGTAGAGCCGCGCGAGCAGCTTCACCAGCGTCGTCTTGCCGGCGCCGTTCTCGCCGACCAGCGCCAGCACTTCGCCGGCACGCAGTTCGAAGTCGAGCCCGCGCAGCGCCCACTTCTCGGCGTCGGGATAACGGAAGCCGACGTTCTCGAAGGTGAAGCCGCGTGCGATCGGCCGCGGCACCGCCGCCGCGTTGGCGGGCGATGCGATCTCCGGCTGGATCTCGAAGAACGAGAACAGGTCGTCGAGATACAGCGCCTGCCCGGCGACCTGCGAGAAGCCGACGAGCAGTCCTTCCAGCAACTGGCGCAGTCGCAGGAAGCTGCCGGCGAGGAAGGTGAGGTCGCCGATGCTGAAATCGCCGCGCACCGTGCGCCACGCGATGTAACCGTAGGCGACGTAGTAGCCGAGCGTGCCCAGCGCCGCCAGCAGCGCGCCCCACATCGCACGCCGCCGCGCCAGCGCGCGATTCGCGTGGAACAGCGCGTCGGCGAGTTCGCGATAGCGGGCGATCAGGAACCGGTGGAGGTTGAAGATCTTCACCTCCTTCGCGGTGTCCACGCTGGCGCCCATCTGCTTGACGTATTCCAGCTGGCGGCGTTCGGGCGTCCAGGCGAAATTGAGCGAGTAGCCCAGCGCGTTGAAATGCGCCTCGCCGACGAATGCCGGCACCAGCGCGACCGCCAGCAACACGATGAGCCACGGCGCATACACCAGCAGGCCCGCGGCGAAACTCACCACCGTGATCGCGTCCTGCACCTGGCCGAAGAGCTGGCTCATCAGGTTCATGCGGCCCATCGTCTGGCGGCGCGCGCGGTCGAGCTTGTCCTGCAGGTCGGGATCTTCGAAATCCTCAAGATCCAGCGTCGCCGCATGTTCCATCAGGCGCACGCTGG
Organism: Lysobacter soli; assembly: GCF_003382285.1. Taxonomy (GTDB): domain Bacteria; phylum Pseudomonadota; class Gammaproteobacteria; order Xanthomonadales; family Xanthomonadaceae; genus Lysobacter_J; species Lysobacter_J soli. The sequence goes on along the minus strand of NZ_QTJR01000001.1, from coordinate 141,283 downwards.
TGGCGTTGGTGAACAGCTCCGACAGCAGCGCGTCGCCGTAGCTCACCAGCCGGCCGAGCAGGTCGGAACCGATGGCCAGCGCGAATTCCAGCGCGAGCAGCGAAAGCAACGTATCGAGCTGGCCGCTGTGCCAGGCATTCCCGAGCGTGTCGAACCCGTTGCCCGCCGCGACCAGGCGCACGGCTTCGTCGATGATCAGCTTGCCCACGTACAGCGTGGCGACCGGCAGCAGCGCGCGCACGACACGCAGGCCGATGGTCATCAGCGAGAGCAGGGGACTGGTGGACCACACCATCCGGAGGAACGGAGGCAGGTTGCGCAACGCGTTGAAACGCTCGCGCAGGCTGGGACGTGGGGCGGCACCGGCCGCGTGGGGATCGCTCATGCGGCGATTGTGCACCGGGACGTGCAGGGGCGATGTCAGTGCGTTACAGGGCGCAAGGATCTCGCGGGTTTGAGGTGTCATCCCCGCGAAGGCGGGGATCCATCTCCACGCGACGGCACGCTGGCCGAAGGGTGATGCGTCGGACCGATGGATTCCCGCCTTCGCGGGAATGACGGCATTTCAGGCGCTGGCTTATTCAAGCCCTCGGTGTTTGGGCCCTCAGTGCTCCCGAGGCCGACGCATCGGTGCACGCCGGTTCTCGTCGTGCGCGTCGTCGTTGCTGTCGTCCCAGTTGTCGAATTCGGAACTGGAGAAGCCGCTGCCCTGCTGGTCGTAGCCGCTGCGCACGGCCCGGCCCGGAGGGCCGAACGAGCGGGCGCCCTTGTCGACGTGGATGCGGTTGTGGACTTCGCGGACGCCCTGGACCTCGGCGGCCAGGTTTTCCGCCAGATGCTTCATGCGACGCTCGGGCACCTCCCCCGTCAGCGTCACCGAGCCGGCCTCGACGGCGACGAGAATCTCGCTGGCATCGATTTCCTCGTCGCGCGTGAGGCGCTCGATCAGGTCGTCGGCGATGCGTTCGTCCGAACGCAGGATGTTGCGTGGCCCGCGCCCGCGATGACCGCCCGTCCGCTCCGCATTAGCGCCGCGTTTTGCGTCCGGCCGCGATTCGCCGTAGCCGCTCTGGCCCGGATAACCGAACCCGTCGTCCTGCTTCGGCGTGCCCCAGGAGCGGTTCGTTACCGACGGCATGCCGCGGTAGAGCTCCTGTCGATGCTTGTCGTCCGGATGCCTGGCCATGATCGCTCCTGTCGTGTTCGATGGACCGATGCTGCGAAGGAGCGGGTTAGCGCGGCGGCAACGCGTCGTAATCGCTTCGTTTCATCCGGCTGCGCGTCGCGTCCGCTTCGACGGCGGCGTGGCCTTCTTCGTCGCTTTTTTCGCGACCTTCTTGACGGCTTTCTTCGTCGCCTTCTTTGCGGTCTTCTTCGCAGATTTCTTAGCCGACTTGCTGCCCGCCTTCTTCGCCGCTTTCGCCGGCCCCAGTTCGATCCACGTCGGCGCGTGGTCGCTGGGTTTCACCTGGCCGCGCACCCAGCGATCCACGCCGGCCGCGCGCAGGCGCGGGAGCAGTTCGGCGTTGAGCAGCAGGTGATCGATGCGCAGGCCGGCGTTGCGTTCCCAGTGCTGGCGGAAGTAGTCCCAGAACGTGTACACGCGCTCCTCGCCGAACACGTGTCGCACCGCGTCCGTCCAGCCCTGGTCGAGCAGGCGCTGGTAGCGTTCGCGGCTTTCGGGCTGCAGCAGCGCGTCCTTGCGCCAGGACTTGGGGTTGTAGATGTCCTCGTCGGTGGGCACGACGTTGTAGTCGCCGGCCATCACCACCGGCTGGCCGCTGTCGAACCAGTGCTGCGCGCGCTGGTGGAGGCGGTCCATCCACGCGAGCTTGTAGTCGAACTTCGGTCCTGGCTGCGGATTGCCGTTGGGCAGGTACAGGCAGACCACGACGATGCCGCCGACGGCCGCTTCGATGTAGCGGCTCTGCACGTCGTCCGGATCGCCCGGCAGGCCGCGGCCGATCTCCACCGGCTCGGCGTCGCGCGCGAGGATCGCCACGCCGTTCCAGGACTTCTGCCCGTGCCAGATCGCGCCGTAACCGACCTCGGCGATGGCTTGCGCTGGGAAGGCCTCCTCGGGCGCCTTCAGTTCCTGCAGGCAGGCGACGTCGGGCTGCTCGCGGCGCAGCCACTCCAGCAGCGCGGGCAGGCGCGTGTTCACGCCGTTGATGTTGAAGGTGGCGATTTTCACGTGCGATGCCGCCGTCGATGAGGACGCGTTGCACGCTAGCCGGCCTGTCGTGAAGGCTCGGTTCCCGGCAATCGCCATCAAACCCGTGGAAGGCGAGGGCGGCTAGACTCGGCCAACGATCTTCCGGGGGATTGCCCATGCTTCGACACGCACTGCTCGCCGCGGCCGTCGCCGCCTGCCTCTCCGCTTCGCCGGCCTTCGCGCAGGCGCCTTCCACGACGCGCGTCGCGCCGACCGCTTCCGTCCAGTCTCCCGCAGCGAAGGCGCTGCACGCGCTGTTCGACGAGGAGTGGGAGCGCGGCATGCGCGAGAACCCGGAAGAAGCGAGCTGGCGCGGCGACAAGCGCTACAACGACCGGTGGACCGACATGAGCCTGCCGGCGATCGAGCAGCGCATGGAAGGCGACCGCAAGGCGTTGCAGCGGCTGAAGGCGATCGACCGCAATGCGCTGACCGAAGACGACCGCCTCAGCTACGACGTGTTCGCGTTGAGCCTAGAGAAGGCGGTCGAACGCCAGAAGTACCGCGAATACCTGCAGCCGATCGGCCTGAGCGGCGGCGTGCAGACCGCCGAAGGCATCGCCGAGGTGCTGCCGTTCGCCACGGTGAAGGACTACCGCGACTGGCTCGCCCGCATGCGCGCGCTGCCGAAGCTGATCGAGCAGAACCAGGCCCTGCTGCGCGAGGGCGCCGCCAGCGGCAACACGCCGCCGCGCGTGCTGATGGAGCGCGTGCCGGCGCAGATCCAGTCGCAGCTGGTCGACGATCCGGCCAAGAGCCCGTTCTACAAGCCGTTCGCGAAATTTCCCGACGCCATCTCGCCGGCCGATCGCGCCGCATTGCAGGCCGAGGCGAAGCAGGTCATCGCGAAAGACATCGTGCCGGCGTACCGCCAGTTCGCGACGTTCTTCAAGGACGACTACCTGCCCAGGACGCGCACGTCGATCGCCGCGGTCGATCTGCCCGATGGCAAGGCCTACTACGACTTCGTGGCGCGCTACTTCACCACGACGGACCTGTCGGCCGACCAGATCCACCAGATCGGCCTGAAGGAAGTCGCGCGCATCCGCGCGGAGATGGAGAAGATCAAGGCCGAAGTCGGCTTCAAGGGCACGCTGCCGGAGTTCTTCGAACACCTGCGCACCGACCCGAAGTTCTTCTACAAGACGCCGCAGGAGCTGTTCACCGCCTACCAGGCGATCTCAAAGCGCATCGATCCGGAGCTGGTGAAGGTCTTCAAGACCATTCCGCGCCTGCCGTACGGCGTGCGGCCGATCCCGGACAACATCGCGCCCGACACTACCACCGCGTATTACCAGCCCGGCGCCGTCGATGGCACGCGGGCGGGCTTCTACTACGTGAACCTCTACAAGCCGGAAGTGCGGCCGAAGTGGGAAATGATGCCGCTGTCGCTGCACGAGGCCGTGCCGGGGCACCACTTCCAGTTCGCGCGCGGCATGGAACTGCCGGACGTGCCGATGTTCCGCCGCGTCGGGTACTTCGTCGCCTACGGCGAGGGCTGGGGCCTGTACGCGGAGCGCCTGGGCTACGACATGGGCCTGTACGACGACCCGTACGACCGGATGGGCCAGCTCGCCTACGACATGTGGCGCGCCGTGCGGTTGGTCGTGGACACCGGCATGCACAGCAAGGGCTGGACCCGCGACCAAGCCATCGCCTTCTTCATGGACAACTCGCCCAAGACCCGCCAGGACGTGGTCAACGAGATCGACCGCTACATCGGCTGGCCGGGCCAGGCGCTGGCGTACAAGATCGGCCAGCTGAAGATCTCCGAGCTGCGTGAGAAGGCCTCGAAGCAGCTGGGCCCGAAGTTCGACCTGCGCGAGTTCAACGACGCGGTGCTGGAGACGGGCTCGGTCCCGCTGGAGGCGCTGGAGGCGCATATCGACGACTGGATGAGCCGACGCGCTCGCGAGCCGTAGGTTCGCGCGGCTGCGAACGCCCGGCCAGGGATGGCCGGCCAGGGCTCTCCGAAGCCGGATGTGTCCTGCCAAGGATGGCGGTAGTGGCCCCCCCGGTAAGTAGCTGCCCGTTTGCCTTCAACCCTTTGATCCGCCATACTTTCCGGCTCCCACGACCCCGGTCGGCGGGAGACCTTGCTCCACCGCGCCCAGTTCCGGGTGCCGGGGGGCTGATCCGGACGCGGCAAACGCCCGCGGCCATCATCCACAAGGAATCACACAATGCGTCATTACGAAGTCGTGTTCCTGGTCCATCCGGACCAGAGCGAGCAGGTGCCGGCCATGGTCGAGCGCTACAAGGGCCTGATCGAAGGCGGCGAAGGCAAGATCCACCGTCTGGAAGACTGGGGTCGTCGCCAGCTGGCCTACCCGATCGAGAACCTGGTCAAGGCCCACTACGTGCTGCTCAACATCGAGTGCACCCAGAACGTCCTGAACGAGCTGGTCGACGGTTTCCGTTTCAACGACGCCGTCCTGCGCCACCTGGTGATCAAGCGCGACGAAGCCGACACCGAGCAGTCGCTGATCATGAAGTACAAGGACGAGAAGGGCGACAAGCCCGAGCGTGGCGAGCGTCGCCGCCGTGACGAGGAAGGCGTCGGCACGGCCGACGAGTCTTCCGACGACAACGCCGAAGCCGCCTGATCACGCCCTAGGAGCACACACTCATGTCCAAGTTCTTCCGTCGCCGCAAGTTCTGCAAGTTCACCGCCGAGGGTGTGAAGGAGATCGACTACAAGGATCTCAACACCCTGCGCCAGTACCTCACCGAGACCGGCAAGATCGTGCCGAGCCGCGTGACCGGTACCAAGTCGAAGTACCAGCGCCAGCTGGCAACGGCCGTCAAGCGCGCCCGTTTCCTGGCCCTGATCCCGTACACCGACAACCACAACGCCTAAGGCGACGTCGTTTCCTCCCGCGAGGGAGGAAACACCTTGTCCCCCTCTCCCGCGTGCGGGAGAGGGCAGGGGTGAGGGAAAGACGCCGCGGTCTTCGGACAGCGCAACCCGCTGCGGGCCCCCGGCTCGCTAACGAATACGGAGCAACACCATGCAACTGATCCTCCTGCAGAACGTGCAGAACCTCGGCAAGCTCGGCGACAAGGTCAACGTCAAGCCGGGCTTCGGCCGCAACTACCTGATCCCGTACGGCAAGGCCGCCCCGGCGACCGCCGCCAACCTGGCCGAGTTCGAAGCGCGCCGCGCCGAGTACGAAGCCAAGGCCAAGGCCGCCCTGGAAGGCGCCGAAGGCCGCAAGGCCGCGCTGGAAGGCGTCGAGGTGACCATCACCGCGAACGCCTCGACCGAAGGCAAGCTGTACGGCTCGATCACGCCGCGCGACATCGCCGATGCGCTGACCAAGCACGGCCACAAGGTCGAGAAGTCGGAAGTCGTGCTGGGCGAAGGCCCGCTGCGTCGCACCGGCGAATACGAGATCGTCGTGCACCTGCACGCCGACATCGAAGCCACCGTCAAGGTCATCGTGGTCGGCGAAGTCGCCTGATCGCGGTCACCGCGCGAGCTTGAAGGAAAGGGCGCCTCCGGGCGCCCTTTCTTTTTGCGTCAACTTCCGCGTAGGAAGAGCGGGGGGTGTTTTCGGATTAATCCGATAGGGCGTCGGGATAGTGCGTGACACAGTCGCGGCACTTCTCCCGATATCGCCGCCGCCATGGACCAGCGCCTCGACCTTCCCGCGCTCGACCCGTCGCTCGAGCTCACCCTGGCTTCGTTGCAGGACTGCACGCTCCCGTCGGCACCGCTCTCGTTCGCCGACCTCATCGCCGCCAGCCTTCGCGACGCCTGCGAAGCCGACGCCGACACGGTATTCCCGATCATCGCCCGCCTGATCGACCAGCACATCGCCGGTGCGCTGCAGCCGCGGCGCATCGGCCGCTGGCGCGACGAGGCGCTGGACGACCTGCTGTCGGTCATCTCGCCCGGGATGCGCAGCCGCGCCGGAATTGCGACCGTCGGCTGACGTCGATCCAACCGCCCGTCGCGTGGCGGGCGTCGCACCTGCTGCGACAAGGCCGTGGCTCCATGCCCGTCATGAGTATCCACGCGATATCCACAGACTTATCTGCAACGCCCCGACACGTTCCGCGTCTACGATGCCCGACCCGCGATAACGACACGGCCGGCGCGACGGCGCACGGAAAAGGTGACTGAGGGCATGAGCGCACGACCTGGTTTTCGCAGGGAAAAACGGTTCGAGACGCGCAACGAGCAGCGCATGGACCAGTTGCGCGTGCCGCCCCAGTCGATCGAAGCCGAACAGGCCGTGCTTGGCGGCCTCATGCTCGCGCCCGATTCCTGGGACCGCATCGCCGACCAGCTCAGCGACCAGGATTTCTATCGCCGGGATCACCAGCTGATCTTCCGCGCCATCAGCGAACTGGCCGAGAAGAACCGGCCGTTCGACGCCGTCACGCTCGGCGAATGGTTCGAATCGCAGGGCCTGAGCGAGCAGGTCGCCGGTGGCGCCTACCTCATCGAACTGGCGACCAACACGCCGTCGGCCGCCAACATTGCCGCCTACGCCGAGATCGTCCGCGACAAGGCGATCCTGCGCCAGCTCATCGACGTCGGCACCGGCATCGTCAACGACGGCTTCCAGCCGGACGGTCGCGACTCGGCTGAAATCCTCGAGGAAGCCGAGCGCCAGGTGCTGGCGATCGCGCAGGCCAACACCAACGGAAAGACTGACTTCACGCCGGTCACCAAGGCGTTGTCGGAAGCCTTCGACACGCTGCAGACGCGCTACACCAACGGCAGCGGCGTGACCGGCCTGTCGACCGGCTACACCGAGCTGGACATGATGACGGCCGGCCTGCAGAAGACCGACCTGATCATCCTTGCCGCGCGTCCCGCGATGGGCAAGACGACGCTTGCGCTGAACATGGCCGAGACCGCCGCCTTCCGCAGCAAGCTGCCGGTGGCGGTGTTCTCGATGGAAATGTCGGCCTCGCAGCTGGCGATGCGCCTGATCTCCTCGGTCGGCCGCGTCAACGCGCAGCGCCTGCGTACCGGCCAGCTGGAAGACGAGGACTGGAGCCGCGTCACCGGCGCGATCCGCCAGCTTCGCGAAGTGAAGATCTTCATCGACGACGAACCCGGCCTGTCGCCGGTGAAGCTGTCGGCCAAGGCGCGCCGCCTCAAGCGCGAACACGGCCTGGGGCTGATCGTCATCGATTACCTGCAGCTGATGTCGGTGCCGGGCAACAGCGAGAACCGCGCGACGGAAATCTCCGAGATCTCGCGTTCGCTCAAGGGCCTGGCGAAGGAACTGCAGGTGCCGGTGATCGCTTTGTCCCAGCTCAACCGCTCGCTGGAAACGCGTACCGACAAGCGCCCGGTGATGGCCGACCTTCGCGAATCGGGCGCCATCGAGCAGGACGCGGACATGATCATGTTCATTTACCGCGACGACTACTACAACAAGGAGAACTCGCCGGACAAGGGACTGGCCGAAGTCATCATCGGCAAGCAGCGTTCGGGCCCGACCGGCTCGATCAAGCTCAAGTTCTTCGGCGAGTACACGCGTTTCGACAACCTGTCGCACGATTCGGTCGGCAGCTTCGAATAACTCCTGCCGCGCCGCATCGACGTCGATCTAACGCGCGCAGCGGTAACGTCCGCTGCCGATGGAACGGGTACGCGTGGAATCGGAAGCCATGACGAGCGTCGGCTACGACGCCGACCAGCGCGTGCTCGAGGTCGAGTTCACCAGCGGCGAGATATACCGCTACTTTGACGTTCCGCCGCATCTGCACGCCGGCCTCATGGCCGCCGATTCTCACGGGCAGTTTTTCGCGGAACGCATCCGGAACGCGGGCTTCGACTACGAACACGTGGACGAAGATGAAGCCCTGCGAACGCGCAGGCGGTGAACCGGCGCGGATTGACGCCCCCGTAACGGCGTCCGGCGCAGCGTGAATGCGGTCGCCATAGGAGAGCCGTCATGCCTCGTTTCCCTGTCTCCCGCATCCTCATCGTGTCGGTCGCCGCCTTCGCGCTTGCCGGGCCCGCGATGGCATGGCAGTCGGGCAGTTCGTCCACGAAGGGCAAGCACTGCTACGACGTGGAAGTGCAGAAGCCCAAGGAAGTGAAGGACGAGCACAAGGTCACCGGCACCGTCGCCGGCGGTCTCGTCGGCGGTCTGCTGGGCAACCAGGTCGGCGGCGGCAGCGGCAAGAAGATCGCCACGGCGGCAGGCGCCGTCGGCGGTGCGTTCGCGGGCCGCAAGATCCAGGACAACCAGCAGAAGAAGACCGAGACGGTGATCGAGCGGCGGTGCGACTGAGGCGCCGTGAATCGAGGCCCGAGCATCATCGTTCCAGCCCTCACCCCAACCCCTCTCCCGCATGCGGGAGAGGGGCTCTAGTCGAGTTGAGTAGCGCCATCCCTCGTTAGAATGCGAATCCGAGCCCCCGCACCGGATACGCAGTGCACTCCACGCCTGGCATGCCTCCCGCCGTGAGCGAGCGTCCGACTCGCATCACGGTCGATCTGGACAACCTTTCGCACAACCTCCGCGCCATCCGAGCGCACGTCGGCGTGCCTGTAATGGGCATCGTGAAGGCGAACGCCTACGGCCACGGGCTGGTGCCGGTGGCGTTGCATCTGCAGGCGCAGGGCGTGGAGCAACTGGGCGTCGCGTTCGTCGAGGAAGGCATCGCGCTGCGGCGCGCCGGCATCACCGCGCCGGTGCTGGTGCTCGGCGGCATCTTCGGGCCGCAGGTGGCGCAGTTCATCGCGCACGACCTGGAAATCACGGTGTCCTCGCTCGACAAGCTCCGGCAGGTGGAAGCCGCCGCCGAGGCGATGGGGCGCAAGGCCGTGATTCACCTGAAGATCGACACCGGCATGGAGCGCATCGGCGTCCACAGCTATTCGTCGAAATCATTCGTCGAAGCGGCGGTGGCGTCGAAGTGGTGCGTGCTGAAGGGCATCTATTCGCACCTGGCGTGCTCGGACGACCCGTCGTCGGACATGACGGGCAAGCAGGTCGAGCGCTTCCATGACGCCTGCGCGCACATCGAACGCCTGGGCGCACCAATGCCGCTGCGCCATCTGGCCAATTCCGGCGGCGTGCTCCATTTCCCGCAGACCTGGCTCGACATGGTCCGCCCCGGCATCGTGCTGTACGGCGTGCTGCCCGATCCCGCCTCGCAATGCACCATCGACGTGAAGCCGGCGATGTCGCTGCGCTCGCAGGTCGTGTACTTCAAGGTGGTGAAGGCGGGCAATCCGGTGAGCTATGGCGCGACCTGGCGGTCCGACCACGACACGCGCGTGGTGACGGTGCCGATCGGCTATGGCGACGGCTTCCCGCGCTCGCTCTCCTCGCGCGGCTCGGTGCTGATCCGCGGGCACCGGTATCCCATCGTCGGGCGCGTGTGCATGGACCAGTTCATGGTCGACATCGGCGGCGACAGCGCGTTCAACGAGGACGACGTCGTGCTGATCGGCGAGCAGGGCGGGGACGCGATCCGCGCCGAGGACGTCGCGACGCTCGCCGGCACGATTCCCTACGAGATCCTGGTCGGTCTCAACGACCGCATTCCGCGCGAATACCGCGGCGGCTGACCCCGGCGGCGCATTGACGCGCCGTTGCGTGCCTTGGGCATACTTGCGGAACGATTCCGTTCCGCTTTCCCGGGTGGCCGATGTCCGCTGGCGAATCCAACGCGCTTGCGCTGGTGTGGTTCCGCAACGACCTGCGCCTGGACGACAACCCGGCGCTGCAGGCGGCGCTCGACAACGGCTACGTGCCCATCCCGGTCTACATCCACGCGCCCGATGAAGGCGGCGACTGGGCGCCCGGTGCGGCATCGGACGCGTGGCGCCACCGTTCGCTGGCCGCGCTCGACGCCGCGCTGCGCGAACGCGGTTCGCACCTGCGCCATTTCTTCGGGCCGAGCCTGGCGACGCTGCAGTCGCTGATCGCCACCACCGGTGCCGAAGCGGTCTTCTGGAATCGCCGATACGAGCCGGCGTGCGAGCGCCGCGACGCGAACATCAAGACCACGCTGCGCCAGCAGGGCGTCCGCGTGGAGAGCTTCAACGCCGCGCTGCTGTTCGAACCGTGGACGGTGCGGAACAAGCAGGGCCTGCCGTTCAAGGTGTTCACGCCGTACTGGAAGACGCTGCTGGCGCAGTGGCAGCTCGGCCTGTGCATCGATGCGCCGAAGCACCTGCCCGACAGCGACGAAGGTCCGGCGGGCGTGCCGCTGGCGGCGCTCAAGCTCGCACCAAAGCTCGGCTGGGATCGCACCTTCTGGGACGAATGGACGCCCGGCGAGGCCGGCGCGTACGCGGCGCTGGACGCCTTCGTCGACGGCGCGCTGCGCGGGTATCGCGACCAGCGCGACCGGCCCGACCGCATCGGCACGTCGCGCCTTTCGCCGCACCTGCATTTCGGCGAGATCGCACCGTGGCGCGTGGCGTCGGTGCTGGAACGCGAACGCACGGCCGGAAATGGCGCGGACATCGACGCCTTCCTCCGCGAACTGGGATGGCGCGAGTTCGCGCATCACCTGCTGCATCACTTCCCGGAAACGCCGGACCGCAATTTCGACGAGCGCTTCAACGATTTCGCGTGGTCGAAGCTGTCGCAGGCGCAGCTGGCCGACTGGCAGCAGGGACGTACCGGCGTGCCGATCGTCGATGCCGGCATGCGCGAGCTATGGCACACCGGGTGGATGCACAACCGCGTGCGCATGATCGTCGCGAGCTTCCTGACCAAGCACCTGCGCTACCACTGGCGCCACGGCGCGCGCTGGTTCTGGGACACGCTGGTCGACGCGGACCTGGCGAACAACACGCTCGGCTGGCAGTGGGTCGCCGGCACGGGGGCGGATGCGGCGCCGTACTTCCGCGTGTTCAATCCGGTGCTGCAGGCGACGAAGTTCGATCCCGACGGGCGCTATATCGCGCGCTGGGTGCCGGAGCTCGCCGGGCTGCCGGTGCCGCTGCGCTTCTCGCCCTGGCAGGACCCGCAGGCGCTGCGTCGCGTGGCGCCCGACTATCCGCCGCAGCCGCTGGTCGACATGGGCGCCGGGCGCGATTCGGCGTTGGCGGCGTACCGCAAGCTGCGCGGCTGAGCCGCGTTGACGCTGCTCGCGAGGCCGTGATTCACTCGGCCGGTCACGCACGGGAGAGCCGACGGCCATGGCGACACGGACTGGAGCACGCCGGCGCGGTCGCCGCGAACCGATGTCGCGGGTCGACACGGCGTGGCTGCGCATGGAGCGGCCGACCAACCCGATGATGATCACCGGCGTGCTGATGTTCGCCGAACCGATGTCGCTGGAACGGCTCAAGCGCGTGGTGAAGCAGCGCTTCCTTTCCTACCGGCGATTCCGCCAGAAGGCCGTGGTCACGCCGGCCGGCGCGCAGTGGGAAAACGACCTGAACTTCAACCTCGACTGGCACGTGCAGCACGCCGCCTTGCCCGGTCGCGCCGACAAGCGCGCGCTGGAGCGCTTCGTCAGCCAGCTTGCGTCCTCGCCGCTCAATCACGATCGACCGCTGTGGCAGTTCCACCTGGTCGAACGTTTCGACGGCGGCGGCTCGGCGCTGGTCGCGCGCATCCACCACAGCTACGCCGACGGCATCGCGCTGGTGCAGGTGCTGTTGTCGCTGACCGACACGCAACCCGACGAGGGAGACGGAAGCGAACTGCCGCGCACCTGGCTCAAGAAGGAGCACGCCGGCGTCGCGCGTCGCGTCGGTGCGGTTGATCGCTATGTGCAGCTGGGCAGCAAGGTCGTGGAGAAGGGACTGGAGATGTACCGCGACCCTTCACTCGCCGCGGTGCTGGCGAAGGAGGGCGGGGAGATCGCCCGCGAGCTGCTGCACGCGCTGTCGCTCTCCGACGACCCGCCGTCGATGCTGCGCGGCCGGCTCGGCACGAGCAAGCGCGTCGCATGGGCCGAACCGCTGGACCTGGAGGAAGTGAAGGCCGTCGGCCGCGCCTGCGACTGCACCGTCAACGACGTGCTGATGGCGACTGCTGCCGGCGCGCTGCGCAGCTACATGATCGAGCGCGGCGACCACGTCGACGGACTCACGCTACGTGCGACGGTACCGGTGAACCTGCGTCCGCTCGAACATGCGCGCAAGCTCGGGAATCACTTCGGTCTGGTGTTCCTCGATCTTCCCGTCGGTGAGGACAATCCGATCCGGCGCCTAGAACGTGTTGCGCAATGCATGGAAGACCTGAAGCGCTCGCGTCAGGCGATCGTCGCCTACGGATTGCTCGCCGCACTCGGCATGGCGCCCGCGTCGGTGCAGGGATTGGCGCTGGAACTGTTCAGTCGCAAGGCGACCGCCGTGGCGACCAACGTGCCCGGTCCGCAGCAGCCGCTGTACCTGGCGGGCTGCATGCTGCGCGAGATGATGTTCTGGGTGCCACAGACCGGTTCGATCGGCATCGGCATCTCGATCCTCAGCTACAACGGCCGCGTGCATTTCGGATTGATCTCCGATGGTCGCCTGATCCCCGATCCCGATGCGGTGATCCGCCGCTTCGGGGCGGAGTTCGACAAACTGCTGTACCTGGCGCTGATGGGAAACTGGGACGTGCGCCTCGATGCGGATGCGGCACGGGCGCTGATCCCTGCCGCCGACTGAACATCGGACGCGACGATCACTTGCGCGAGACGTGAACGCGGTTAGCTTGTGCGCGTTCATCGATCTCCCGGCTTAAAAGCCAGTCTTCCAGCAAGGACCACTCCATGAAGAATTTCGTCAAGGCCGCGTGTGTGGCCGTCGTGACCACCGCGCTGCTCGCCGGTTGCGCCACCGGCGGCGGCAACTACTACGGCCAGCCGTATCCGCAGCAGCAACCGCAGCAGCAGGGCCAGCAGCAGGGCATGAGCAAGACGGGCAAGGGCGCGATCATCGGCGCGCTGGCCGGCGTCGCCGCGGGCCTGCTCAGTGGCGATGACGCGACCGAACGTCGCCAGCGCGCGCTCGTCGGCGCGGGCGTCGGTGGCCTCGCCGGTGCGGCCATCGGCAACTACCAGGACCGTCAGGAAGCCGCGCTGCGCCAGCAGACCGCCGGCACCGGCGTGGACGTCGTCCGCCAGGGCAACAACATCACCCTCAACATGCCGAGCGGCATCACCTTCGATTTCGACAAGTCGAACCTGAAGCCCGAGTTCTACCCGGTGCTCGACAACGTCGCGCGCACGCTGCAGGAGTACAACCAGACGGTGATCGAAGTCGCCGGCCACACCGACAGCGTCGGCAGCGATGCCTACAACCAGAAGCTGTCCGAGCAGCGCGCAAACACCGTGTCGAGCTACCTGCAGAGCCGCGGCCTGAACCGCGAGCGCTTCATCGTGGTCGGCGCCGGCAAGAGCCGTCCGATCGCCAGCAACGACACCGAAGCCGGCCGCGCGCAGAACCGCCGCGTCGAGATCACGCTGGTGCCGATCGAGTCCTGATCGCCACCACGGCATGCACGAAGCAACGGGCCGCCCATGCGGCCCGTTTCTTTTTCCGGCGACTGATCCAGCCGGCACGCAATGCAGTTCGACACGGGCGGCGATCCAGACGCAAGCAAAAAGGCCCGCTTGCGCGGGCCTTGTCGTACCGGTCGCGAGGACGCGATCAGTCGTGGTGCATGCCGTGCAGGTCCTGCAGCGATCCCTTTCGCGAACCGAAGTAGGCGGCGAGGTCGGCGATCTGCTGGTCGGTCAGGTCCTTCGCCTGGCTCGACATCAGCGGATGGTCGCGGTCGCCGTCGCGGTACGCCTGCAGCGAGTGCGCGATGTAGTCGTAGTACTGGCCGGCGAGCTTCGGGTAGGTCTCGTCGATCGGCGCATTGCCTTCGGCGCCGTGGCAGTCGAAGCACGACTGGCCCGTGGCCTTGCCCTTGGTCTGCGCCAGCTTCTCGCCCGCGGCGATGTGGCCGGCCGGCAGGCCCGCGGAGGACGAGGTGTGGCCTTCGGCGCGATCGGCGGCCGAATGCTCGGCCGGCGTGTCGCCGCCGGAGCAACCGGCGAGCGCGATGGAGGCGAGCAGGGCGATGGCGAGGAACTTGTTGGTCAAGGCCGGGTTCGTCATGGATCTGCTCACTTCACGGTCGAAAGGAAGGCGGCGATGTCGGCGATGTCCTGGTCCGAGAAGCTCTGCGCCTGGGCCTGCATCGTCGGGTGCTTGCGCGTGCCCTTCTTGTATTCGGTCAACGCGTTGGTCAGGTAGACCTCCGACTGCCCGCCGATGCGCGGCACGTGGTAGTTCGGATACGCATTCTTGTAGCCGGTGACGCCGTGGCAGCCCTGGCAGGTGTAGGTGAGCTGCTTGCCGCGGGCGGCATCGCCCTTGAGCTGGGCAGGAGCCGTCGGAGCCGGTGCCGTCGGGGTCGCGGCTGCAGGAGCAGCGGCCGGGGCGGCGGGAGCCTGGGCGTCCTGTGCCGACGCGCTGAATGCGGTGGCGGTCAGCAGGAAGCAGGCGGCGATCATCAGCGGTCGCATCATGTCGTAGTCCGCAATCTCGAATGGCTAGCGAAAGGTTCAGTGCTGGCTGCGTGGCACCTCCCCATTAAGGCGGCCGCGCAAGAGTCGGCAAGTATAGCCATGGTTCGGATTGCAACGAAGCCGCCCCTTTTTGCATCGATGGTTCTTGCGTACCGGCGTCGCGCTTTTCGGGCGCGTTCGAACGACGTGGCTCCAGTCACCATGACCTTCGGCGGATGGAAGGTGACTGGGGCGGTGATATACCTACATACAACACCGGCACAAGCACCGGTCTCAGCCACCTTGGGGTCCAATTCATGCGTCACTTCACCCGAAATCGCAGCCGTGGTTTTGCCCGCGCCGCTGTCGTCCTGTTGCCGTGCCTGTTGCTGCTGAGCGCCTGCAAGGGCGGGGGCGAGGGCGAGGCCCAGGCCAAGGCCGGGGAAGACAAGAAGGGCCCTGAAGCCGTGCCGGTCGAGGTCGCCAAGGCCTCCCGCCGCGCCGTCGCCGCCAGCTACACCGGCACCGCGCCGCTGGAGCCGGTGGCTGAGTCGCAGGTGGTCGCCAAGACCTCGGGCGTCGCGCTCAACGTGATGGTCGAGGAAGGCCAGCCGGTCCGCGCCGGCCAGACGCTCGTTCGCCTCGATTCCGCCCGTTCGCAGCTGCAGGCCGCCCAGACCGGCGCCGCGATGCGCAAGCTGGAAGCGAACTACAACCGCGCCCGGCAGATGGCCGACCAGAAGCTGCTCAGCGCCAACGACAACGACCAGTTGCGCTACGACCTGGAAAACGCGCGCGCCGCCAATCGCCTGGCCAATCTCGAACTGTCGTACGCGAACGTCGAGGCGCCGATTTCCGGCGTGATCGCCTCACGTTCGATCAAGACCGGCAACTTCGTCCAGATCAACACGCCGATCTTCCGCATCGTCGACACCTCGCGCCTGGAAGCCACGCTCAACGTGCCCGAGCGCGAACTGGTGACGCTCAAGGCCGGCCTGCCGGTCGCGCTCGTCGTCGACGCGCTGCCGGGCAAGACGTTCCAGGGCACGGTGGATCGCGTATCGCCGGTCGTGGACTCGGGCAGCGGCACCTTCCGCGTGGTCTGCGCGTTCAAGGGCGACGGCATCCTGCAGCCGGGCATGTTCGGCCGCATCAAGATCGACTACGACCAGCGCGCCGATGCGCTCGTCGTGCCGCGCGTGGCGCTGCTGGAAGACGACGGCGATCCGGCGGTGTTCGTCGTCACCGGCGACAAGACCAAGCGCGTGCCGGTCAAGCTGGGCTACATGGACGGCTCATGGGCCGAAGTGCGCGACGGCGTGAAGGAAGGCGAGCAGGTCGTCGTCGCCGGCAAGACCGCGCTGCGCGACGGTTCGGTCGTGCAGGTGCTGGGCCAGCCGCAGGCGAAGAAGGAAGTCGCTTCCGTCGCCAAACCCGAAACCAAGCGGTAATCGCGGAGAACCCACGTGACGCAACACGCGCACACGCCCGGTTTCAACCTGGTGGAGTTCTCCACGCGCCGCCGTGTGACGGTGGCGATGGTGACCCTCACCTTCGTCCTCTTCGGCCTGATCGCGCTGGGCGACCTCAAGGTCAATCTGCTGCCGGATCTGAGCTATCCCACGCTGACGGTCCGCACCGAATACACCGGTGCGGCGCCGTCGGAAATCGAGACTCTGATCAGCGAGCCGGTGGAAGAAGCCGTCGGCGTGGTCAAGGGGCTGCGCAAGCTGAAGTCGGTCTCGCGCACGGGCCAGAGCGATGTCGTGCTCGAGTTCGCCTGGGGCACCGACATGGACCAGGCCAGCCTGGAAGTCCGCGACAAGATGGAAGTGCTGCAACTTCCGCTTGAAGCCAAGGCCCCGGTGCTGCTGCGCTTCAATCCGTCGACCGAACCGATCCTCCGCATCGCGCTGTCGCCCAAGACCGACGCGTCAAGCGACACCGAGGCCATGCGCCAGCTCACCGCGCTGCGCCGCTATGCCGACGACGACCTGAAGAAGAAGCTGGAGCCCGTCGAAGGCGTGGCCGCGGTCAAGGTCGGCGGCGGCCTGGAAGACGAAATCCAGGTCGACATCGACCAGCAGAAGATCGCGCAGCTGAACCTGCCGATCGACACCGTCATCCAGCGCCTGCAGCAGGAAAACATCAACATCTCGGGCGGCCGTCTTGAAGAGGGCTCGCAGCGTTACCTCGTGCGCACGGTGAACCAGTTCGCCAGCGTGCCGGAAATGCGGGAGATGCTGGTCACCACGCAGAGCGGCGGCGACAGTGCGGCGGCTTCGGCGGCGGCGCAGATGGCGGCGATCGCGGCGCAGACCGGTTCGGCCGAAGCGATGGCGGCGGCGGCCTCGGTGCAGAGCGCCAATTCCGGTGGCGGCGCGACCGTCGCCGGCGGCATGCCGGTGCGCCTGAAGGACATCGCCGACGTGCGGCAGGGCTTCAAGGAACGCGAGGCGATCATCCGCCTGGCGGGCAAGGAAGCGGTCGAACTGGCGATCTACAAGGAAGGCGACGCGAACACGGTCGCCACGGCCGACGCGATCCAGAAGCGCCTGGACGAACTCAAGCAGCAGGTGCCGCCGGACGTCGAACTGACGACGATCGACGACCAGTCGCAGTTCATCCGCCACGCGATTTCCGACGTCAAGAAGGATGCGGTGATCGGCGGCGCGCTGGCGGTGCTGATCATCTTCCTGTTCCTGCGCGATGGCTGGAGCACGTTCGTCATCAGCCTGTCGCTGCCGGTGTCGATCATCGCGACGTTCTTCTTCATGGGCCAGATGGGCCTGAGCCTCAACGTCATGTCGCTCGGCGGCCTGGCGCTGGCGACCGGCCTGGTGGTGGACGACTCCATCGTCGTGCTGGAAAGCATCGCGAAGGCGCGGGAGCGAGGCCTCGGAATCCTCGACGCCGCCATTGCCGGCACGCGCGAGGTGAGCATGGCCGTGGTCGCGTCCACGCTGACGACGATCGCCGTGTTCCTGCCACTGGTGTTCGTGCAGGGCATCGCGGGCCAGCTGTTCCGCGACCAGGCGCTGACGGTGGCGCTCGCCATCGGCATCTCGCTGATCGTCTCGATGACGCTGATCCCGATGCTGAGCGCGCTCAAGGGCCGCCCGCCGATGGCCTTCCCGGAAGAAGCGCCGCATCCGCGCTGGGAGCCGAAGACGAAGCTGGGCATGCCGCTGGCGTACACCAAGCGCGGCATCGGCTGGACCTTGCGATCGTTCTTCTTCGGCATCGCCTGGCTGATCGTGCGTGCATGGCGCGGACTGGTCGCCGTGGTCGGTCCGGTCATGCGCAAGCTCAGTGACCTCGCGATGGCGCCCTACGCCCGTGCCGAACGCGGCTACCTGAAGCTGCTGCCGAACGCGTTGAACCGTCCGGTGCTGGTGCTCGGTTCGGCGGCGGTGGCCTTCGCGCTGACGCTGCTCGCCGTGCCGCTGCTGGGTGCTGACCTGATCCCGCAGCTGGCGCAGGACCGCTTCGAGATGACCGTGAAGCTTCCGCCCGGTACGCCGTTGCGCGAGACCGACGCCCTGGTGCGCGAGCTGCAGCTCAAGCACGCGAAGGACGACGGCATCCGCGCGCTGTATGGCGTGAGCGGTAGCGGCACGCGACTGGACGCCAACCCGACCGAGAGCGGCGAGAACATCGGCAAGCTCACCGTCGTGATGGAAAACGGCGGCAGCAAGGAAGTCGAGGCGCGCGAGACCGAAGCCCTGCGCGAAACGATGACGGCGCATCCCGGTGCGCAGGTCGACTTCGCCCGTCCGGAGCTCTTCAGCTTCTCCACGCCGCTGGAAATCGAGCTGCGCGGGCAGGACCTGGAAAGCATCCAGCAGGCGGGTCAGCGCATGGCCAAGCTGCTGCGCGCCAATCCGCACTACGCCGACGTGAAGTCGACGGTGGAAGAGGGCTTCCCGGAAATCCAGATCCGCTTCGACCAGGATCGCGCCGGTGCGCTCGGCCTGACCACGCGCCAGATCGCCGACGTCGTGGTGAAGAAGGTGCGCGGCGACGTCGCCACGCGCTACAGCTTCCGCGATCGCAAGATCGACGTGCTGGTGCGCGCCCGCGAAACCGACCGTGCGTCCGTCGACAGCATCCGTCGCCTCATCGTGAACCCGGGCAGCAACCGTCCGGTGACGCTGGACTCGGTCGCCGACGTGGTCGCCACGACCGGTCCGAGCGAGATCCACCGCGCCGACCAGGTGCGCGTGGCGATCGTCTCGGCGAACCTGCGCGACATCGACCTCGGCACGGCCGTTCGCGAAGTGCAGGACATGGTCTCGAAGGAGCCGCTCGGCGCCGGCGTGAGCATGCACATCGGCGGCCAGGGCGAGGAACTCGCCGAATCGGTCAACGCGCTGCTGTTCGCGTTCGGACTGGCGGTGTTCCTGGTGTACCTGGTGATGGCCTCGCAGTTCGAATCGCTGCTGCATCCGTTCGTCATCCTGTTCACCATCCCGCTGGCGCTGGTCGGTGCGGTGCTCGCGCTGCTGCTCACCAATTCGCCGGTGTCGGTGGTGGTGTTCATCGGCCTGATCCTGCTGGTCGGCCTGGTGGTGAAGAACGCGATCATCCTGGTCGACAAGGTCAACCAGCTGCGGGAGGCGGGCGTCGCCAAGCGCGAGGCGCTGGTGGAAGGCGCGCGTTCGCGACTGCGCCCGATCATCATGACCACGACCTGCACGCTGTTCGGCTTCCTGCCGCTGGCGGTGGCCGTGGGCGAGGGCGCGGAAGTGCGCTCGCCGATGGCGATCACCGTGATCGGCGGCCTGCTGGTCTCCACGCTGCTGACGCTGGTGGTGATCCCGGTGGTGTACGACCTGCTGGATCGCCGCGCGGACGACTACTACGTCAACCGCGCCAAGCGCACGCACGGGGCGGTCGCCACGGGCGAAGGCGCCGGCGGCCACGCCGAGCCGGTCTGAGGAGCGCGCGCGATGAGTATTGCCGAGCTCAGCATCAAGCGGCCCGTCACGGCGATCATGTTCTTCGTGTCGCTGTTCGTGATCGGCCTCATCGCGGCGATCCGCCTGCCGCTTGAGGCCTTTCCCGAAGTCTCACCGCCTTTCATCTTCGTGCAGTTGCCCTACACCGGCTCCACCCCCGAGGAGGTGGAGCGCACGCTGCTGCGTCCGGTGGAGGAGGCGCTGTCGACGATGACCGGCATCAAGCGCATGGACGCGAACGCGCGTGCCGACGGCGCCGAGATCTTCATGCAGTTCTCCGACTGGAACCGCGATGTGGCCATCGCGGCGTCGGAGGCGCGCGAACGCATCGACGCGATCCGCGACGACCTGCCCGACGACCTGCAGCGCTTCAACGTCTTCAAGTTCTCCACGACGGACGAGCCCGTCCTGCGCGTCCGACTGGCCAGCAAGAGCGACCTGACCGGCTCGTACGACATGATCGAGCGCGAGTTCAAGCGCCGCATCGAGCGCATCCCGGGCGTGGCGCGCGTGGACGTGACCGGCGCGGCGCCGAACGAGGTGGAGATCGCGATCGATCCCGACCGCCTCACCGCGCACAACCTCAGCCTCAACGATCTCAACGAGCGGCTGAAGGCGGTGAACTTCTCGATCTCCGCCGGCCAGATCGACGACGGCGGCCGCCGGTTGCGCGTGCAGCCTGTGGGCGAGATCGTCGACCTGCAGCAGCTGCGCGACCTGGTGATCAACAACACGGGCGTGCGGCTGGACGATATCGCGCAGGTGCGGCTGAAGCCCCAGCGCATGAACTATGGGCGTCGCCTCGACGGGCGTCCGGCGATCGGCCTGGACATCTTCAAGGAACGCAACGCGAACCTCGTCGATGTTTCCAGCAAGGCGCTGGCGGAAGTGGAGGCGATCCGCAAGCAGCCCGAGCTGTCCGACATCCGCATCATCATCATCGACAACCAGGGCGACAACGTCACCAAGTCGCTGCTCGAACTGGCCGAAGCCGGCGCGATCGGCCTGGTGCTGTCGATCGCGGTGCTGTTCTTCTTCCTGCGCCACTGGCCGTCGACGCTGATGGTGACGCTGGCCATCCCGATCTGCTTCGTGATGACGCTGGGCTTCATGTACTTCGCCGGCGTCACGCTCAACATCCTGTCGATGATGGGCCTGCTGCTGGCGGTCGGCATGCTGGTGGACAACGCAGTCGTCGTGGTGGAGAGCATCTACCAGGAACGCGAGCGCATGCCGGACCAGCCGGTGCTGGCGTCGATCCTGGGCACCAAGCACGTGGCCATCGCGCTGTCGGCCGGCACGCTGTGCCACTGCATCGTGTTCCTGCCGAACCTGTTCGGCGAGCGCAACTTCCTGTCGATCTACCTGTCGCAGATCGCCATCACGATCTCGGTCTCGCTGCTGGCCTCGTGGCTGGTCGCGGTGAGCCTGATCCCCATGATCTCCGCGCGCCTGAAGACGCCGCCGGCGGTGCGCTCCGACCGCGGCATCATCCCGCGCATGCAGAAGCGCTACGCGACCTTCCTGCGCTGGACGCTGGAACACCGCGGCAAGGCGGTGCTCGGCATCCTGATGATCATCGCGGTCAGCATCGTGCCGTTCCAGCTCACCAAGAAGAACATGTTCGGCGGCGATGACGGCACCGAGACGAACATCTTCTACCAGTGGAAGGGCGCGTACACGAAGGAGCAGATGTCCGACGAGATCCTCAAGATCGAGAAGTTCCTGGACGCGAACCGCAAGAAGTACAACATCACCCAGATCTACTCGTACTACAGCGAGCAGGGCTGGGGCGGCACGCGCATCACCTTCGACACCAAGAAGATCAGCGAGTCGAAGGGCATCGTCGAACAGCTCCGCAAGGACCTGCCGAAGTCGGCGCGCGCCAACATCGGCATCGGCAACCAGGGCGGTGGCGGCGGCGGTGGCGGCGGCCCGGGCCAGAACGTGCAGGTGCAGCTGGTGGGCGATTCGACCGAAACGCTGGTCGAACTGGCCAACGACATCGTGCCCATCCTCGCCAAGCGCAAGGAACTGCGCGACGTGCGCGTGGACATCGGCGACCAGAACAGCGAGCTGTCGGTGCGCGTGGATCGCGAACGTGCGGCATCGTTCGGCTTCAGCGCGCAGGAAGTGGCCAGCTTCGTCGGCCTCGCGCTGCGCGGCGCGCCGCTGCGCGAGTTCCGTCGCGGCGACACCGAAGTGCCGGTGTGGGTGCGTTTTGCGGGCGCAGAAGACTTCGGCATGAAGGACGTCGCCAGTTTCACGGTGCGCGCGCCCGACGGCCGCACCGTGCCGTTGCTGGCGATGGTCGACGTGGCGGTGAAGCCGTCGGCGACGCAGATCCAGCGCGCGAATCGGCAGACGACGGTGGCGATCCAGGCCAACCTCGGCGACAAGATCACCGTGCCCGAAGCGCGTACGGCAATGGAGGACGTGCTGAAGGCCGTCGCATTCCCGGCTGGCTACAACTACACCTTCGAGTCGGGCGCGTTCGAGGACGAAGCCGAGGCGAACAAGCAGATGATGTTCAACCTGCTGATTGCGCTGATCATGATCTACGTGGTGATGGCGGCGGTGTTCGAGTCGCTGCTGTTCCCGTCGGCGATCATGACCGGCGTGCTGTTCTCGGTCTTCGGCGTGTTCTGGCTGTTCTGGCTCACCGGCACCGAGTTCAACATCATGGCCTTCATCGGCATCCTGGTGCTGATGGGCGTGGTGGTGAACAACGGCATCGTGATGATCGAGCACATCAACAACCTGCGTCG
The DNA here is from genome assembly GCF_003382285.1 of Lysobacter soli. Lineage (GTDB taxonomy): Bacteria > Pseudomonadota > Gammaproteobacteria > Xanthomonadales > Xanthomonadaceae > Lysobacter_J > Lysobacter_J soli. Next base: position 118,910 of record NZ_QTJR01000001.1, on the reverse strand, counting down.
TCGCGGCTACTCGCGCACCGACGCGCTGGTGGAAGGCAGCAAGGAGCGACTGCGCCCGATCCTGATGACGATGGGTACGGCGATCCTGGCGATGGTGCCGATCTCGCTGACGCAGACGCAGATCGGTGGCGACGGCCCGCCGTATTACCCGATGGCCCGTGCCATCGCCGGCGGCCTGGCGTTCTCCACCGTCGTCAGCCTGCTGTTTCTGCCGACGATCTACGCGATGCTCGACGACCTGCGCAACAGCACCTCGCGCATGATCCGCCGGGCACGCGGCAAACAGGTGGAAGGCCCCATGGGTGGGGCGACGATCACGGCGGTACACGTGGAGTAAGCGCACCTGCCGTCGGGTGAAACTGAAAGGGAGGCCGACTGGCCTCCCTTTCCTTTTCTACCCGCGCGATGCCCGTGCCACTTCACTTTCGCTTCACCGCGTCGACCTCGCCACTTCGCGCATGCCGGCCAACATGCCGACGTCAGCCATCGGAGAGGCGAAGTGGACGTCGTACTGCGGCAATGGGGTGGGTTCTTCCTCGACAAGCGGCCGGCGAGCCTCGCACGGCGCGCGTTGGTCGAACTCCTCGTGTTCGGCGTCCGGCAGGCGTGGGCGAGCCTGTTCGGCGCGCTGCTGTTGGCCGCCGTGCTGGCCACGCGCGTGTACTGGCCCGATACGATGCCGCTCGCCCGTTACGACGCGCTGTTCTTGATGGCGGTCGCTATGCAGATCACGTTGGTGGCGACCGGACTCGAACGCCCGCGCGAAGCGATCGTCATCCTCGTTTTCCATGTCGTCGGCACGGCGATGGAAGTGTTCAAGACCCACATGGGTTCTTGGACCTATCCGGAGGAGAGCGTGCTTCGCATCGGCGCGGTGCCGTTGTTCAGCGGGTTCATGTATGCCGCGGTCGGCTCGTACATGGCACGCGTGGTTCGTATCTTCGACATCCGCCTCGACCGCTATCCGCAACGCTCGATCACGATCGCACTGGCCGCTGCAATCTACGTCAACTTCTTCGCGCATCACTTCATGCCCGATCTGCGGATCGGGCTGTTCATCGCGACGGCGCTGACGTTCGGCCGCGTTCGGATGCAGTTTCGCCTGCTCGAAGGGACGCTCGCGATGCCGCAGCTGCTCGCGTTCGTGCTGGTGGCGACATTTATCTGGATCGCAGAAAACGTGGCGACGTGGTCGAGCATCTGGCTCTATCCGAACCAGATGCACACCTGGATACCGGTCTCTCCGGCCAAGCTCGGCTCGTGGTTCCTGCTCATGATCATCTCGGTGGTGCTGGTGACGCTGGTGCATCCACCAAGACGATCCGATTCGCCATGAGCGGCCGCGCAGTAGTAGCGATCAGTGCAACAGCCGCCCACCGATGCGGAACAGGCCCGTCCAGGCGCCGATCATCGACCCCAGGTTGGTGAGCAGGAACGTCAGCAGCACGCGCGCCACGCGGTTGCGGTACCAGCCGCGGACGGTCTGCACGTCGTCGCGCAGCGACATGAAATCGGCATAGGTCGGCTTGCGGATGCGCGCTTCGGTCAGCGCGCTGAACGTGCCGGTCGGCACGCCCAGGCGGAACGGCTTGAGCGGTGCGAACAGGGCAGCGGTGAGGATGCTCAAAGGATGCGCCGTCGCCAGCGCGCAGCCCAGTGCGGCGAAACCGGCGGTGCACACGACCCATTGCAGCAGCAGGTCCGCGCCCATCGCGAAACCGCCGCGCCAGATGCCCACGCCGATGGCGGCGACGATGAACGCGACGATCGCGATGCCCAGCCACGGCGTCTTGCTCTTCTTGCGAACCGTTTCGAGTTCAGTGCGGATCGCTTCCGGATCTCGCGTTTCCTCGCGCAGGTGACGCGCGAGGCCTTGCAGGTGTCCCGCGCCGACGACCGCGAGCACTTCGCGCGCGTCGCCGTGCGTCTCGCGGAGGCGCGCGGCCATGTAGCGGTCGCGTTCGGCGATGACGGCTTCGTACAGCTCGGGGCTGTCGCTGGCGAACTCGCTGAAGCTCGATTCCAGCATGTCGCCCTGCTTGAGCTTTTCGATGTCCGCCTCGCCGACTTCCTCGTCGACGAACAGCGCGGTCATCAGCCCGGCGCCGAGCTTGATGCGGCCCCAGAACCCGAGCCCCGCGCTGGCGCGACGGAAGGTCAGGCCGACGTCGCGATCGATGAGGTGCACCGGCAGGTCTCGCTGGCGTGCTTCGAGCACGGCGCGCTTGAGTTCGGCACCGGGCTCGACGTCGAGCTGTTCGGCCAGCCGGCGCTGGTATGCGGCCAGCGCGAGGTTCGCGGCGAACAGGGCGGTCTTGCCCTTGCGGATGACCTCGACCAGGTCCATGCGCGCCATCGCGTCCGGGTCGGTCAACGCCGTCAGGCGCTGCGGATCCAGTTCGACCGCGATCGCGTCGAACGCACCGCTGCCGACGGCGTCGCGCACCGCTTCCACGCTCGCCTGCGACACGTGCGCCGTGCCGAGCAGGGTGTAGCGCACGCCGTCGCGTTCGACGATCGCGTGCGGTTGGCGTTCGAGCAAACCCTGTAGCGACTCAGACATCGAGGCGCCCTTCGGCGGAAACGGACAGTGCAGCGTGAATCGGCATGGATCGGGCGGTCCTGCAGCAAGACGGCGCCCGCAGGCGCCGTCGTGGGAAATCGGTTGCAGGAAGCTTAGGGCCTGACCGGGGACGGGGCAATGAACGCCCGTCTCATGCGACGCCGAAGGGCAGGTTCGGAGACGAAACCGCGCGTTCGCCGACGGTTTCGCCGCGCAGGAACCGCATCACCGACGCAATGACCACCTCGTCGTCGAGCACGCGCCGGTGACCGAGCCCGCGCGTGGTCAGGAGGCGCGAGTCGGGCCAGTAACGCGCGTAACGCTCGCCTTCCGACCACGGCACGTCGCGATCTTCGAGGTCGTGCACGATCAGCGCAGGGCGGCCGATCACCGGCGCGGTGCGGTGCGCCTGCTGTTCGTCGAAGCTCATGCCGATGCGGCTTTCGAAATACTTGAACATGCGCTGCGTCAGGGTCTGGCCGATCCACAGCAGGTCGGCGAAGCGCTCGGCGGCGGCGACGGGATCGGCCGCAGGCGCGATCAGAACCGCACGCTCGGCCTTGAGGCCACGCGAAAGCGCATTGGCCGTCGCCGCGCCGCCGAGCGAATGCCCGATCACGACCGCTGCCGGGCCGAAGTGTTCGCCCACGGCCATCAGGTGGCGGGTGAAGCAGGGCAGCGTCGCGCGCTCGCCCGGACTGCGGCCATGCGCCGGCTGGTCGAAGGCGACCACGGCATAGCCCGCCGCCCGCAGGCGCGGCAACCAGGCGCCGACGCGCGTGCCATGGCTCGACCAGCCGTGCGCGAACAGCACGTAGGGCTGGCGCTTCGGGTCGCCCCAGACGTAGGCGGTGATTGGGTGCCCGTCGACGGCGACGCTTTCCTCCCGGGCATCGAAAGTCGGGGCCGCGAGGGCACGAGTACGGGAGGAGGGCATCGGCGTGCAAAAGATCCGCGCGGCGCGGGCGACCGCACGCCGAGGCGCGACGAGGCCGCCGATCGCGAACCACAGGCGGAGTCCGTAGAGGGCGAAGAGCTTACGAACGGTCGTGCTAATTTTGGCGATGAGCGGGTACACGGTGGATCCCTCCGTGGGGTGGAGTCAGGCGTCGGGGGCGGCGGCGCTGGGCGCGTAGGAACGGAACAGCCGCTCCATCGCGCGTCGGCCGCGATTGGCGGCAGTGTCGAAGCCGAACAGTCCGGCGTCGTGGTGGACGATCAGGGCGAGGGCGTACAGCTCGAAGGCCATCTGGTCCGGATCGGTGTCGCCGGCCAGCTCGCCGGTGTCGACGGCGAGCGTGATGGCGCGGGCGATTTCCTGGCGCCAGCGGAGGTCGTGCGCGACGAGGCGGTCGCGTAACGGGCCGGGGCGGTCGTCGTACTCGCTGGCGGCGCTCAGCAGCAGGCAGCTGCCTTCGGACTGGCGGACCCAGTCGTACCAGGCTTCCAGGATGGCGCGAAGGCGGGCCAGGCCGCGCGGATGCTTCAGCGCCGGGCGAAGCACGTGATCGACGAACCGTACGCCGGCTTCGTCCAGCACGGCCATCTGAAGGTCTTCGCGCGAGCCGAAATGCGCGAACACGCCGCTCTTCGACATTCCGACGGCTTGGGCAAGGGGGCCGATCGACAGGCCTTCCAGACCCGCTGCGCAGGCGATCCCGTAGGCGCGGTCGATGATGGCTTCGCGGGTGGCTGCACCCTTGCTGGTGGCGGTCAGAGCGTTCACGGCCGAGAAAATAGCACGGCCGTTCGTTTTATTCCGACCGTTCGTCGGTTTCAGACCGGATCGGACTCGTCGCCCTGTCCGAGCGCCAGCTGCATCTGGACCGTGTCCAGCCATCGCCCGTGCTTGCGGCCCAGGCCCTGGAACACGCCGACGGTCCTGAAGCCCAGTTTCTCGTGCAGGGCGATCGAGGCGGTGTTCGTGACGTCACCGACGACGGCGACCATCTGTCGCAGGCCGAGCGCGGTGCAATCGTCGATCAGTCGCTGCAGCAGCGCGCGTCCGATGCCCTGGCCGACGAAGTCCGGATGCACGTAGACCGTGTCCTCGACGGTCCATCGATACCCCTCGCGCGTGCGGTACGTGCTGGCGTAGGCGTAGCCCGCGAAGCGGCCACCGCGTTCGGCGACAAGATAGGGATAGCCCTGCGCGACCACCGCCTGCCAGCGGCGGGTCATCTCCGCCTCGTCGGGCTCGTCGTACTCGTAGGTCGCGACGTGATCGCGGACTTCCTGCGCATACAGCGCGGTGATCGCGGAAAGATCGGTGGCGACGGCGCTGCGAAGGTGCAGCGCGGATGGGGTCGCAGCGGGGGCGGTTGGCGTTGGCATGGCCCAAGCGTAACCGCGGCCATGGCTTGCGTCGCTGGTCGCGAACCGGCTTTGACGTCATCCCCGCGAAGGCGGGGATCCAACCCTGCATGCAGCACGTCAGACGTAAGACGTGACGCCGTGAATCGATGGATTCCCGCCTTTGCGGGAATGACGGCTCAGGAGACGGCGACCTCGCCGTCGCGCTCGCTAGGACTCAATCCCGATAACGCTTCAGCAGATCGCCGTAAGCATCGATGCGACGGTCGCGCAGGAACGGCCAGATGCGGCGCACGTGCTCGCTGCGCTCCATATCGACTTCGGCCATCAGGATTTCTGGATCGTCGGTCTTCGCTTCGGCCAGGAATTCGCCCTGCGGTCCCAGCACGTGGCTGCTGCCCCAGAACTGGATGCCCGACGCGCCGAGCGGCGAAGGCTCATGACCGACGCGGTTGCAGCTGAGCACCGGCAGGCCGTTCGCGACGGCGTGACCGCGATGGCTCAGGATCCACGCGTTGCGCTGGCGATCCTTCTCGGCCTGCTGGTCGTCCGGGTCCCAGCCGATGGCGGTCGGGTACAGCAGCAGTTCCGCGCCGGCCAGCGCCATCAGGCGCGCACCTTCGGGATACCACTGGTCCCAGCACACCATCACGCCGAGGCGGCCGACGGACGTGTTGATCGGCTCGAATCCGATGTCGCCCGGCGTGAAATAGAACTTCTCGTAGAAGCCCGGATCGTCCGGGATGTGCATCTTGCGGTACTTACCCGCGACGCTGCCGTCGGCTTCGAAAACCACCGCGGTGTTGTGGTACAGGCCGGTCGCGCGCTTTTCGAACAGCGAGCTCACCAGCACGACGCCATGCTTCCTGGCGAGCGGCGCGAGGCGTTCGGTGCTCGGGCCGGGAATGGTTTCGGCGAGGTCGAACTCGCACACGTCCTCGTGCTGGCAGAAGTACGGGCCGTTGTGCAGTTCCTGCAGCAGCACGAGCTTCGCGCCTTGGCGGGCGGCCTCGGCCACGCGCTGTTCGATCACCGCGAGGTTCGCTTCGGCGTCGCCGTGGTTGCGCTCCTGGATCAGCGCGACGGGGAGGGTGGTCTTCTTCATTGGAGGCGGGAGCTGTGGCGCGTCAGAACAGACGAGATGTCACATTCTAGCGGCTGACCCATGGACGCTGGCTCAACGGCGCTCGCGATTGGCAACAGCGTCGTTTGACCACGCGATGGCGCTGAAAGCACCCGAGGCCAGGAACAGCCATAGCGCATAGCGCATGTCGACGCCGGTGAGTCGGCTGCCTAGCATGAGGGATAGCGAAAGCGCGACAGTGGCTTGGGCCGTCATTCCTAGAGGACTCGCGCGGAGTCCGTGCCGCCAGCGTGGACGGAAAAGGAAGAACTTCTGCAGTTCAGGCTTTATCCAAGCCGCGCAGAGAAGGCCGACTGCATACAACGCCATCAGGATGCAGGCAGCGATCGGAAACGCCTGGTTTGCGGATACGCCAGCCAAACGAGGCGTCAATCGGCAACCACGCCCTGCGGCAACTGCATCGTGATGCAGTGCAGGCTGCCGTTCTGCCAGATGAGCGACCGGCACGGAACCGGAACAATCTCGCGACCCGGGAAGGCTTCGGCCAGGACCGCCTGCGCCTTCGCGTCGGCGTCGTCGCCATACGCGGGCATCAGCACGGCGCCATTGACGATCAGGAAGTTGGCGTAGCTCGCGGCGAGGCGACGGCCGTCGTCGAGGATCGGCTGCGCCCACGGCAGCGGGAACAGACGATATGGCTTGTCGTCTTTCGTACGCAGCGCGGCGATCTCATCGCCCATCGCCTTGAGCTCGGCGTAGTGCGAATCGGATTCGTCGTCGCAGGCCTGGAAGACGATGGCGTCGCCCGGCGCGAAGCGGGCGAGGGTGTCGACGTGGGCGTCGGTGTCGTCGCCTTCCAGGTAGCCGTGGTCGAGCCACAGCACGCGATCCTGCTTCAGCCAGTCGGCCAGCCTGGTCGTCAGTTCTTGGCGCGAGGCATCGGGATGGCGCTCGTGCAGGCACTGCCAGGTGGTCAGCAGCGTGCCGTCGCCGTCGGTGTCGATGGCGCCGCCTTCCAGAGCGAAATCAATGGATTGGCGCGCACTCTTCGAGAAGATTCCCGCTTCCGTGAGGCGCTCGACGAGGAGGTCGTCCTGGCTGGCGTCGAACTTGCCGCCCCAGCCGGTAAAGCGGAAGTCGAGCAGCCGGAATCCATCGCCGTCACGCAGGGTGATCGGACCGGAATCGCGCAGCCAGGTGTCGTCGTAGGGCGCCTCGATGAAGCGCACCTTCGCCATGTCAACGCGTGCGGACGAAAGCCGCGCGCGTGCGTACGCCTCCACGTCCTCGTCCGCCACGCACACGATCGCGTCCTGGAAGCGGGTGATCGCCGCGACGAGCGCGATGTAGGTCTCCTCGACCTCGCCCAGGCGGTCGGCCCAGTCGGTATCGGCGTTGGGCCATGCGATCAGGACGGCCGACTGGGGTTCCCACTCGGCAGGAAAGCGTGCGTGCGTGCTCTGGGCGCGGGTGTTCTGGTTCATAGCCTCATCGGATGGGCGGCTTGGGCCCGACTTCCTCGGCGCTGGCCTTGTTGGCCACCGCGTCGATCACCTTGTTCTTCTCGAAGTAGACGGTGAAGGACGGGTAGACCCAGCGGTTGATGGTCGGCCACTGCCGCTTCTGTCCACCTTCGGCGTCCAGCTTCTGCGCGGGCGCGCCGTAGCTGGCTTCCACCTGCGCCATGGTCTGGCCACGCGCGGGCAGGGTTGCCTGGTTTTCTTCCTGGACGCGCTCGACCAGCAGGGTGTCGGCCGAGGCGACACCGGACAGGGCGAGCGCAGCGAACAGCGGAACGGCTTTAACAAGATGCTTCATGGTCAGTCCCCTTCGAGCCCCCTCGTGGTAGTGCGCGATTGTACGCACAACCCCTGATGGCCCGGCAGCGCGCGGCCGTCACGTTTTGGAGGTTTGCGCTCGCCGAACGGGCCTCGACGCCGGTTCGACGTAGAGGGAAAGCCACAATGCAGAAGGCCGCCCGGGGGCGGCCTCCTTACTCGCGTTACGACCCGGCGCAGGACGCCGGAGCGTGGATCAGCGCTGACGCGCCTTGAAACGCGGGTTCGACTTGCAGATCACGAAGACCTTGCCACGGCGGCGAACGACTTTGCAGTCGCGGTGACGGGCCTTCGCCGACTTCAGGGAGGACAGGACCTTCATGACAGACCTCGGCTACAGGTAAATGGGATAACGAACGAAGCCTGCGATTCTAACGGGTAAATTCCCCGTGGATCAAGTGTTTGCGCGCACGAGGCGAAAATTCGCCCGGCGGCTCCACAGTGAGGCCCGGCATTGGCGCGAAGAGTTGGGTGTTTCCAGCGCGTTTCGGGCCTCCCGGCGCCGAGCAAGCATAATGCCCGCATGAACAGCCCACACTCCAGCTCCAGCGTTCCCATCCTCACCATCGACGGTCCTTCCGGCTCCGGCAAGGGGACCATAAGCCGCCTGGTCGCCGCCCGCCAGGGCTGGCATTACCTGGATTCGGGCGCCTTGTATCGCGCCGTCGGCGTCGCGGCAGGATGGGCCGACCTGGACCTCGCCGACCCGGCGGCACTGGTCCGTTGCACCTTCGACACCCGCATCGACTTCCAGGAAGACCCGGTTTCCCGGGAACTGCGCATCCTCGTCAACGACATGGACGCCACCGACGAGCTTCGTACCGAGACCGCCGGCGCCGCGGCTTCAGCTATCGCCGCAATCCCCGAGGTCAGGGCCGCCCTGAAGGACCGCCAGCGCGCCTTCCGCCGGGAGCCGGGGCTGGTCGCCGACGGCCGCGACATGGGCACGGTGATCTTCCCGGACGCCCCCTACAAGGTCTTTCTGACCGCCAGTGCCGACGAAAGGGCCGAAAGGCGTTATAAGCAGTTGAAAGACAAGGGGGTTTCCGTTAATTTAGACGGTCTGCTGCGGGAGATCCTTGCCCGCGACGCGCGCGATGCCAATCGCGCGGTGGCTCCGTTGAGGCCGGCCGAAGACGCCGTCCGCATCGATACCACCGGCCTCGGCATCGATGACGTGGTCGAACGCGTGCTGGCCTTGTTGCCTGCACGCTGAGCGCGCTTCAAGCGGGCGTGTTTCCACCGTAGCAGATCGTGCCATCGCAATCCCGCGATGGTTCAACCACAACACATGGCGCAGTTGCATCGCGCCACACAACGGGTGGGTCGACCACGCGCTGCTTGATGCCTTCTAACTCAGTTAGGCCCTGACAGCCGGTGCGGCCCGTGTGTTCAACCGAGTAATTTTTCCAATGACCGAATCATTTGCCGAACTGTTTGAACAGAGCCAGACCAACCTGGCCAAGCTGAAGCCGGGCGCCATCGTCACCGGCGTCGTCGTGGAAGTCCGCGGCGACGTGGTGGTGATCAACGCCGGCCTGAAGTCCGAAGGCATCGTGCCGATCGAACAGTTCCGGAACGACGCCGGTGAAATCGACGTGGGCGTGGGCGACGAGGTCAAGGTCGCGCTCGACTCGATCGAGAACGGCTTCGGCGAGACCGTCCTGTCGCGCGAGAAGGCCAAGCGCGCCATGGTGTGGGACGAACTCGAGCAGGCGCTCGAGAAGAACGAGACCATCACCGGCCGCATCAGCGGCAAGGTCAAGGGCGGCTTCACCGTCGACATCAAGGACGTGCGCGGCTTCCTGCCGGGCTCGCTGGTCGACGTGCGCCCGGTGCGCGACTCGGCCTACCTCGAAGGCAAGGAACTCGAGTTCAAGCTCATCAAGCTTGATCGCAAGCGCAACAACATCGTCGTCTCCCGCCGTGCGGTGGTCGAGAGCGAGTACAGCGTCGAGCGCGAGCAGCTGCTCGAGAAGCTGCAGGAAGGCGCGATCCTCAAGGGCGTCGTCAAGAACCTCACCGATTACGGTGCGTTCGTCGACCTCGGCGGCATCGATGGCCTGCTGCACATCACCGACATGGCGTGGAAGCGCGTGCGTCACCCGTCCGAAGTCGTGGAAGTCGGCCAGGAGCTGGATGTCCGCGTGCTCAAGTACGACCGCGAGCGCAACCGCGTCAGCCTCGGCCTGAAGCAGCTGGGCGAGGATCCGTGGGACAACATCGCCCGTCGCTACCCGGCCAACACCCGCGTGTTCGGCAAGGTCTCCAACGTCACCGATTACGGCGCGTTCGTCGAGATCGAGCCGGGCGTGGAAGGCCTGGTGCACGTGTCCGAGATGGACTGGACCAACAAGAACGTCAACCCGTCGAAGATCGTGCAGGTCGGCGACGAGGTTCAGGTCATGGTCCTGGACGTCGACGAGGAGCGTCGCCGCATCTCGCTGGGCATGAAGCAGGTCACCAGCAATCCGTGGGAAACCTTCGCCGCCATCCACAAGAAGGGCGACAAGGTGTCGGGCCAGATCAAGTCGATCACGGACTTCGGCATCTTCATCGGCCTGGACGGCGGTATCGATGGCCTGGTGCACCTGTCCGACCTCAGCTGGAACACAACCGGCGAAGACGTGGTCCGCAACTTCAAGAAGGGCGACACGCTGGAAGCCGTCGTCCTGGCCGTGGATCCGGAGCGCGAGCGCATCAGCCTGGGCGTCAAGCAGCTTGAGCAGGACCCGATGGGCCAGTACGTGGCGTCCAACGCCAAGGGCTCGATCGTCCGCGGCAAGGTGAAGGAAGTCGACGCAAAGGGCGCGACCATCGAGCTGGACAATGGCGTGGAGGGCTACATCGCCGCCCGCGACATCGCCAAGGAGCGCGTCGAAGACGCTTCGCAGTACCTGAAGGTCGGCCAGGAAGTCGAAGCCAAGATCATCGGCAACGACCGCAAGGGCCGCTCGATGCAGCTGTCGATCAAGGCGAAGGACGAGGCCGAGCAGCAGGAAGCGCTGGCCGACTACAACCGCGCCTCCTCGGAAGCCTCCAGCGGCACCACCAAGCTGGGCGCGCTGCTGCGCGAGCAGCTGGGCAGCAAGTCCGAGTAACAGCCGCTGTAGCGTGGTACCCGAAGGCGGTCCGGCTCGTCCGGGCCGCCTTCGATATGCAAGACCCCGCAACCGCTGCACGTCTCGTGCGGCGGTTTGCGACAAAGAAGCGTGACAACCGGCGCGCCGCCAACCAGAGCCTGCATGACCAAGTCCGAACTCATCGAGATCCTTTCCCAGCGTCAGGCCCACCTGAAGGGCGAGGACGTGGATCTGGCGGTGAAGGCGCTCCTGGAAATGATGGGCGGGTCGCTCGCCACCGGAGAGCGGATCGAAATCCGCGGCTTCGGCAGTTTTTCGTTGCACTACCGTCCGCCGCGCCTGGGTCGCAACCCGAAGACGGGCGAGTCGGTCGCGCTGCCCGGCAAGCACGTTCCGCACTTCAAGCCCGGCAAGGAATTGCGCGAGCGCGTCAGCGGCGTCGTGCCGCTGGAAGAAGCCGACTGATTGCCGGCGACGCATGCGGCGCCACGCGCGCATCGTCGTTCCACTGGACCTTCGAAGTAGGTCCGTTAAGCTAAAGCAGACCACAGCGGCCGATGGAGGCCGTGATGCGCCTGCTCCGTTTCCTGATCGCGATCGCATGCCTTGCGGCTGGCGCCATCATCGGCGCGTTGAACCGCGCTCCGGTCGTGATCGATCTTGGATTCTCGCGGCTGCCGACCAACCTCGGCGTGTCGCTGCTGGTCGCGCTGCTGCTTGGCGTGCTCATCGGCGGCCTTGCGATCAGCGCCAGCGTAGTCCTTCCCATGCGCCGCCGACTGGCGCGCGCCGAACGCACGGGCGCGACGACCGCACCCACTTCCGGACCTTGATGCATGGCTTTCATCAGTGAGTGGTTCTGGTTCTTCCTCCTCCTGCCGATTGCGGCGGTGAGCGGCTGGATCATCGGCCGTCGCGGCGGCGAGCGTCACAGCGATACGCAGGTCAGTCGGCTGTCGACGACGTACTTCCGCGGCCTGAATTACCTGCTCAACGAACAGCCCGACAAGGCGATCGAGTTGTTTCTGCATATCGCCGAACTCGACAAGGACACATTCGAAACGCAGGTCGCGCTCGGCCATCTGTTCCGCCGACGTGGCGAAGTGGATCGCGCGATCCGCCTGCACCAGGCGCTGGTGCAGCGGCCCGGTCTCAGCGACCAGCAACGCGTGCAGGCGCTGCTCGCGCTGGGCGAGGACTACATGCGTTCGGGCCTGCTCGATCGGGCGGAGACCGTGTTCTCCGACCTGGTCGCGCTCGACATGCGCGCGCCGCTCGCACTTCGCCATCTCATCGGCATCTACCAGTCCGAGCGCGACTGGGACAAGGCCATCGAGAACGCGCGTCGTTACGAGGAAGCCACGGGCGAGCCGATGGGCAAGCTCATCGCGCAGTTCGAGTGCGAGCTGGCGGATCGCCATCGCGCCGCCGGCGACACCGACGCGGCGCGCGCCGCGGTCGCGCGCGCGTATGAAGCCGATGCCAATTCCGTTCGCGCGGGCATGATCGAAGGCCGCCTGGAAGTGGATGCGGGCAACGATGCAGGTGCGATCCGCGCATTCGAGCGCGTGGCGCGTGTGGATCCCGACTACCTGCCGGAAATCCTGCCGCTGCTGCTCGACTGCTATGCCCGTGTCGGCGATGCGCCGGGCGCGCGCGCGTTCCTGGCCGAGATGACCGAGCACTACCGCGGCATCGCGCCGGTGCTCGCGCTAACGCGCATGGTCGAGAGCGAGGAGGGCGTTCCTTCGGCGCGCGCCTATCTCGCACGCCAGTTGAAGGATCGCCCGTCCGTACGCGGCGAAGCGGCGCTGATCGACCTGACGCTTGCGGAGGGCGCCGACCCGGCCGCTACGTTGCACGATCTCAAGCACATCACCGACCAGTTGCTGGTTCGCAACCCGAGCTACCGCTGCAACCGCTGCGGCTTCGGCGCGCGCAGCCACCACTGGCAGTGCCCGAGCTGCAAGGAGTGGGGCACGATCAAGCCGCTGCTGAACTACGCGGTGGTCTGACGGATGCTGGAATGGCTGGTGGTGCACTTCTGCATCGGCGTCGCGGGCACCTGGCTCGCGCGGCGCTATGCGCTCATGCGGTCGCTGATCGACCAGCCCGGCGAACGTCGCAGCCATAGCGTGGCGACGCCTCGCGGCGGCGGCATCGCGATCGTGATCTCGCTGCTGGTGGCGGCTGTCGCACTTGGCGTGCGCCAACCCGACCAAGCACCGCTGATGCTGGCGTTCGGCGTCGGGCTGCTGATGGTGGCGGGCATCGGCTGGGTGGACGACCATCGGCCGCTGTCCCCGTGGATTCGCCTGGGCGTGCATGTACTCGCGTCGGCCCTGTTGGCGATTGCGATCGGGGATCTCTACGACTCGATGTGGCTCGGCCTGGCCGCCTTCGTCTCCACGCTGGTGCTGACCAACGTCTGGAACTTCATGGACGGCATCAACGGCCTGGCCGCGAGCCAGGCCTTGATCGCGGCCGTCGGTCTGGCCTGGTTCGCCGGTGGCGCCTGGACACTTCTAGCCCTGGCGTTGGCGGCGGCCTGCCTGGGCTTCCTGCCTTTCAATTTTCCCAAGGCTCGCATCTTCATGGGCGACGTCGGCAGCGGGGCGATCGGCTTCGCGCTGGGGGCGCTCTGCGCCGTGGCGGGCGGACGGATGGGAGACAGGTTTGCGCTGGCCCTGCTACCGGTTTCGGTGTTTCTCGTCGATGCCGGCCTGACTCTTCTGCGCCGCGTATTGCGCGGCGAACGCTGGTGGTCACCCCATACCCAGCATGCGTACCAGGCATGGTCCCGTGCGGCCGGTCACGGTCGGGTAACCGTGTGCTATGCGGCTGTTTCGCTGGTGGTCATAATCGCCAGCTGGGGCGTTATGCCGCGTGATGCGTTCTTCATCGCCGGTACTACGGTCGCGTGGTATATGTGCTGCGCTTTTTTTTGGCTGGTCCTGCAGAAGAAGTTTCAGGCGCAGCTTCCTCATTGAATTAGTTGGCAGTCTGCAAGGCAATAAAAGGGGCGATGGATGAGCTCATGGCGTGATCGCTTGAAGAGTGGACTGCCGCGCCTGGCGGTGGTCGCGCACGATCTCGCAATGGTCTGGGTCGTCTGGCAAGCCCTGCATCGCCTGCGTTGGGGCATAGAAGTCAACGCGCCCGCGATTCCACTCTGGTCGGCCGAGATCGCGCTGGTCCTGGCGGCCCAGGGGCTGGTGTTCTGGCAGGTGGGTTTGTACCGCGGCCTGTGGCGCTTCGCTGGCGTGCCCGATCTCTGGAACATTCTGAAGGCGTCGGTGCTCGGCTTGTTCGCCATCGTGCTGGGCCTGTTCCTTTACAACCGCCTCGGCACCGTGCCACGCACGGTCCTTGTCCTGTATCCGCTCGTGCTGATGGGCATGCTCGGTGCGCCGCGGCTGCTGTATCGGGCGTGGAAGGACAGCCGTGTCGAATCCGCGTCCAAGTCCTCTGTTCGCATCCTGATCCTCGGGGCCGGCCACGCCGGTGAGGCCCTGGTACGCGATCTTCGCCGCTCCGGCGCCTACCAGCCAGTGGGTTTCCTTGACGATGCCGTGCGTCTGCGCGGCAGCAAGGTGCAGGGCGTTCCGGTTTTGGGGCGCGTGCAGGATGTCGCCGAGATTGCCCGCGAGACCGCGGCCAAGCTGCTCGTGATCGCCATGCCGTCGGCCGACGCGAACGCGCTGCAGCGCGTGGTGGTGTCGTGCGAGCGAACGGGCCTGCCGTTCCGCATGGTGCCCAAGCTGCAGGACGTGCTCGAAGGCCGGTCGCTGCCGGGCGAACTGAAGGAAGTGGCGATCGAAGACCTCCTCGGCCGCAAGCCGGTCCTGCCGGACTGGAAAGCGATCCGTGGCTGGCTCGGCGCACGCTCGGTGCTGGTGACCGGCGCGGGCGGTTCGATTGGTTCGGAACTTTGCCGTCAGTGCGCGCGACACGGTGCCCGTCGCATCACACTCATCGAAGTCGACGAACTTGCACTGACGACCACCGAAGCGGCGTTGAAGCGCGACTTCCCGGACGTCGAATACATCTCGGTGCTCGGCGATTGCGGCGACCCGGCGGTCATCGCGCACGCGCTCAAGCGCGCCGAACCGGACGCCGTCTTCCATGCGGCCGCCTACAAGCAGGTGCCACTGCTCGAACTGCAGCTTCGCGAAGCCGTCCGCAACAATTCGCTGGCGACGGAAACCGTCGCGCACGCGTGCTGCCTCGCGGACGTGGGCACGTTCGTGTTGATTTCCACAGACAAGGCGGTCGACCCGGTGAACGTGCTGGGGGCGACCAAGCGTCTGGCGGAAATGGCGTGCCAGGCACTGGCCGGACAGTTCGCCACGCGCTTCGTCACGGTTCGCTTTGGCAACGTGCTCGATTCGGCCGGCAGCGTCGTGCCGCTGTTCCGCGAGCAGAT
This sequence comes from Lysobacter soli, assembly GCF_003382285.1. Lineage (GTDB taxonomy): Bacteria > Pseudomonadota > Gammaproteobacteria > Xanthomonadales > Xanthomonadaceae > Lysobacter_J > Lysobacter_J soli. Next base: position 103,603 of record NZ_QTJR01000001.1, on the reverse strand, counting down.
CCGCGCCGGTGGTCCGGTGACGGTCACGGATCCGGAAGTCACGCGTTTCTTCATGACCATTCCGGAAGCCTGCCAGCTGATCCTCCAAGCCTCCGCGCTGGGAACGCATGAAGCCATCTACACGCTCGACATGGGCGAGCCCGTACCGATCAGGCTGCTTGCCGAGCAGATGATCCGCCTGGCGGGCAAGCATCCCGGTCGGGACATCGCGATCGTCTACACCGGCCTGCGCCCGGGCGAGAAGCTGCACGAAACGCTCTTCCATGCCGACGAGCGCTACCGCCAGACGACGCACCCGAAGATCCTCCAGGCCGAGCCGCGCGACGTGACCGCGGCGCACCTTGAAAGCTCGATCGCCCAGCTGCGCGAGGCGAGCAGCCGTTACGACCTGGAGTTGCTGAATAACCTGCTGCGGATGGCCGTTCCCGAATTCCAGCCGGTAGGTACACATCCGGATTACCGGGAATCGGCGACAGTAGTGGCCTTTCCCGCACGCAACGCCAGGAAGGTTTGATGTCCGCACGAATCCGCAAGGCCGTTTTTCCCGTCGCCGGCCTCGGCACCCGCTTTCTTCCAGCCACCAAGACCGTCCCGAAAGAGATGCTGCCCATCATCGATCGGCCGCTGATCCAGTACGCCGTCGATGAGGCCATCGAGGCCGGCTGCGACACGCTGGTCTTCGTGACGAACCGCTACAAGCACGCGGTCGCCGACTACTTCGACAAGGCTTACGAGCTGGAACAGAAGCTCGAACGAAGCGGCAAGACCGAGCAGCTCGAACTCGTCCGCAACGTGCTGCCCGAAGGCGTGCGTGCGGTGTTCGTCACCCAGGCCGAAGCGCTGGGCCTGGGCCATGCCGTGCTCTGCGCGAAGGCGGTGATCGGTGATGAGCCCTTCGCCGTGCTTTTGCCGGATGACCTCATCTGGAACCGCGGTCCGGGTGCGCTGAAGCAGATGGCGGACGCCGCCGAAGCATCGGGCGCCAGCGTGATCGCCGTGCAAGACGTGCCGCGCGAACAGACCGCAAGCTACGGCATTGTCGCCACCGAGGGCTTTGCCAAGCGGCAGGGCCGCATCCGTGCGATCGTCGAGAAGCCCAAGCCCGAGGACGCGCCGAGCAATCTCGCCGTTGTCGGCCGCTACGTGCTGAACCCGCGCATCTTCTCGCTGCTTGAATCGACCACGCCGGGCGCCGGCGGCGAGATCCAGCTGACGGACGCGATCGCTGCGCTGCTGGAAGAGGAGGCCGTCAATGCCTACCGCTTCCAAGGCACGCGCTTCGACTGCGGTACGCATATCGGGCTGATCGAGGCGACCATCCGCTACGCGCTCGACCACGAGAAGCTGAGCGACTCCGCGCGCCAGCTGATGCAGAACGCGTTGGCCGAACTGGGCGTCGAAGAGCTCAACTGACGTCGGCATGACGCAGTGCGCCGCCACGCGGCGCCGGCACCGCTAGACTCTGGATACGCGGCGGCGATCTGTCCGCCGCCGGAGCGTCGTGCGGACATGAGCGGCCTGGATTCCAGTTACTACGTGGCGACCGTTCCCGACCGCGAGCTCGGGTTCGGGCCGCTGCGTGGGCTCGTGGATGCCAGCGTCTGCATCGTCGGTGGCGGTTTCGCCGGTCTGAACACCGCGCTCGGCCTGGCCGAACGTGGCGTCCGCGATGTCGTGCTGCTTGAATCGCAACGCGTCGGCTTCGGCGCGTCAGGACGCAACGGAGGCTTCGTGTTCGGTGGCTTCTCGCGCGGCGAAGAGAGCCTGTTGCAGGACCTCGGCCCCGAGCGCGCCCGCGACCTGTATTCCGGCACGATCAACGCCGTCGAGCTGATCCGCGCCCGCACCGAGCGCTACGACATCGAGTGCGACCGCGTCGACGCCGGCGTGCTCTGGGCGAACTGGTTCCGCGATCCGCAGGTGCTTCGCGATCGTCAGCAACTGCTCGAACAACGCTACGGCGTGCACTGGCAATGGATGCCCCGCGAGCGCCTGCGTTCGCTGGTCCACACGGAGCGCTATCACGACGGGTTGTTCGAACCCGGCGCGTTCCATTTCCACCCGCTCAAATATGCGCGCGGCGTCGCGCGTGCCGCCATGGCGCAGGGAGTGGCGATCCATGAAGAGACGCCGGCCATCGCGCTCGAACGCGCGGGCCGCGGCTGGCGTGTGCGTACGCCCGATGGCGTGGTCCAAGCCGAGGACGTCGTGCTCGCGTGCGGTGGCTATCTCGCCGGCCTGCGCGCCGAAGTCGATGCGGGCGTACTGCCGATCGCGACGTACGTGATGGTGACGCAGCCGCTCGGCGCGCGGCTGGACGAGATCATGAGCACGCGCGCCGCCGTCTACGACACACGCTTCGCCTTCGACTATTACCGGCCGCTGCCCGACACGCGATTGTTGTGGGGCGGGCGGATTTCGGTGCTCGACCGGTCCGCCGCGGAAGTCGAAAAGCTCCTGTACGGCGACATGCTGAAGGTGTTCCCGCAGCTGGATGGCGTGCGCATCGATCACGCGTGGTCCGGACTGATGAGCTACGCGCGGCACCAGATGCCGCAGATCGGCGCGATCGATGACGGGCTCTGGCTGGCGCAGGCCTTCGGGGGCCATGGCGTGGCGCCCACCACGTTCGCCGGTGAACTGCTCGCCAGCGCGATCGCACACGGCGACCGGCGGTGGCGCGAACTGAGCGGCTATGGCCTGGTGTCGGCGATCAAGCCGGTGGGCTTCGTCGGCGCGCAGCTCAGCTATTGGTGGGCCGAGTTCAAGGACGAATGGAAGGACAGGATGGAAGGAAAAACGAGGACAGGATGAGCGAGACGATCAGCTGGGCGGATTTCGAAAAAGTGATGTTGTGCGCTGGCACGGTGCAGCGCGTGGAGGAGTTCCCGGAGGCGCGCAAACCGGCGTGGAAGCTGTGGGTCGACTTCGGGCCGCACGGTGTGCGCAAGACCAGCGCGCAGGTGAAGCACCTCTACGCAGCAGAAGAACTGGTCGGCCGGCAGATCGTCGGCGTGATCAACTTCCCGCCCAAGCAGGTCGGGCCCTTCATCTCGGAATTCCTGCTTACGGGATTCCCGACGGAGGAGGGCGTGGTCATCACCACGATCGAACGGCCGGTGCCGAACGGGACACGCATGGCGTGAGCGCGATCGGCGCGCGGTAAGCAAGAAGGCGGCTCGAAGCCGCCTTCTCTTTCAGGGGCGGACTGCGGCGCTTACTTCGCCGGCGTGACGCGTGCGTCTTCGCCGCTGCCCTGGATGAAGACTTTCTGCCCGACGCGCAGATTCGTGGGTTCCTGCGTGACGGACACCAGCACGCCATTGGTCAGGCGCACGATGATGTCGTGCCCCGGGATCGGTTCCTGGTTGCGACGCTGCACCGCGTTACCGGTGACCGCACCGCCGATCGTGCCCAGCACCATCGCCACGTCGCGCCCTGTGCCGCCGCCGATGAGGCTGCCGACGCCCAGGCCGAGCGCACCGCCGACCACGGCCCCGAGGCCCCGCGTCTTGGTATTGGAAATCTGCACGTCGGTGATCTGTTCGATCACCCCGGAACGCACTTCCACGGCGCCCTGCATCGATCCGGGCGTGGTGGTCTGGCAGGCAGCCAACGACAGCGTGAGCAGCAGGGCCAGCGAAGCGCCGGCGATAGTGCGCAGGGACATGAGCGTTCTCCTTGTCGGGGGATCGGACGAGCCGGGAACGAACAAGGGCATCGCGTTGCTGTGGACGTGCCGACGCCCCGCGCCGGCCATCGCGAAACGGCGACGCGTTGCGATGCTGTGCTCAGCTGCGCGACAGGGACGTGAAATCGGCGAGAAGGCCGGCCTGCAACGAGAAAGGGCAGCCCGGAGGCTGCCCTTTCGATCGAACGACACGGGTGCTTTAGAGCGCTTCGAAGATGCCCGCCGCGCCCATGCCGGTGCCGATGCACATCGTCACCATGCCGTACTTCTGCTGGCGGCGACGCAGGCCATGGACGATGGTCGCGGTGCGGATCGCACCGGTCGCACCGAGCGGATGGCCCAGCGCGATCGCGCCGCCGAGCGGATTGACCTTCGACGGATCCAGCCCGCTGTCGCGGATGACCGCCAGCGCCTGCGCGGCGAAGGCTTCATTGAGCTCGATCCAGTCCAGCTGGTCCTTCGTCAGCCCCGCCTGCTTCAGCGCCTTGGGGATCGCCGCGATCGGGCCGATGCCCATCACTTCCGGGCGCACGCCGGCGACCGAGAAGCTCACGAAGCGCGCCAGCGGCGTCAGGCCGTAGTCCTTGATGGCCTGCTCGGAGGCCAGCAGCACGCCGGCCGCGCCGTCGCTCATCTGCGAGCTGTTGCCCGCGGTGACGCTGCCGCTGAACTGGCCGTTGCGGAACACCGGCTTGAGCTTGGCGAGGCCTTCGATGGACGAATCCGGGCGCGGGCCTTCGTCGATCTCGACGATCGACTTCTTCACGCGCACCGCGTTGCCGGCGAGGTCCGGAATGCGCGAGATCACTTCATACGGCGTGATCTCCGACTTGAACTCGCCGGCCTGGATCGCCGCGATCGCCTTCTGGTGCGAGGCCATCGCGAAGGCGTCCTGTTCCTCGCGCGAGACCTTCCACTCCTCGGCGACCTTCTCGGCGGTGATGCCCATGCCGTAGGCGATGGCGACGTTTTCGTCCTTCGCGAACACCTGCGGGCTCAGCGCCACCTTGTTGCCCATCATCGGCACCATCGACATCGATTCGGTGCCGCCGGCGAGCATCAGGTCCGCGTTGCCCAGGCGGATCTGGTCGGCCGCCATCGCCACGGCCTGCAGGCCCGACGAGCAGAAACGGTTGATCGTCTGCGCGGCGATGGTGTTCGGCAGGCCGGCGAGCAGCGCGCCGATGCGCGCCACGTTCATGCCTTGCTCGCCTTCGGGCATCGCGCAGCCGATGATCGCGTCGTCGATGCGGCCCAGGTCGATGCCCGGCGCCTGCGCGACCACGGACTTGAGCACGTGGGCGAGCATCTCGTCGGGACGGGTGTTGCGGAACACGCCGCGCGGCGCCTTGCCGACCGGGGTGCGGGTGGCGGCGACGATGTAGGCGTCTTGAACTTGCTTGGTCATGGTTCTGTGTCCTGTGTTCGTCGCTTAGTTACGCAGCGGCTTGCCGGTCTTGAGCATGTGCGCGATGCGTTCCTGCGTCTTGGGCATCTGCGCGAGCGCGACGAAGTGTTCGCGTTCGAGCCTGAGCAGCCATTCCTCGTCGACGATCGCGCCCCGGTCGACTTCACCGCCGCACATCACCGTGGCGATGCGGGTGGCGATCTCGTAGTCGTGCGGCGAAATGAAGCGGCCTTCCAGCATGTTGACCAGCATCATCTTGAAGGTCGCGATGCCGACGTCGCCGGCGACCTGGATGCGGCGCGCGGGCAGGGGCGGGCGGTAGCCGGATTCGGCCAGCGCACGGGCCTGTGCCTTGGCGACGTGCAGCAGTTCGAATGCGTTGAAGACGACGGCGTCGTTCTCGCGCGCGAGCTTGAGCTCCTTCGCCTCGAACGCCGACGCCGACACCTTGCCCATCGCAACGCTTTCGAACGCCGTCTTGAGCTGCGCGAACACGTCGCCGCCCGGGCCGGCTGCTTCGGAGGCGCGCACCGCGAATTCCTTCAGGCCGCCGCCGGCCGGCAGCAGGCCGACGCCCGCTTCGACCAGGCCGATGTAGCTTTCCAGCGCGAACACGGCCTTGGCCGAATGCATCTGGAACTCGCAGCCGCCGCCCAGCGCCAGGCCGCGCACGGCTGCGACGACCGGTACCAGTGCGTACTTGATGCGCTGGCTGGTGGCCTGGAAGTTGGCGACCATCGCCTCGAAGCCCTTCACGTCGCCCGCCTGCAACAGGCCGAGCGCGCCGGCCAGATCGGCGCCGGCGGAGAAGGGTTCCTTCGGCTGCCAGATCACCAGGCCGGCGAAGTCGCGCTCGGCGATGGTGATGGCTTCCTGCAGGCCGTTGAGCACGTGGTCGTTGACCGTGTGCATCTTGGTCTTGAACGAGACCACGGCGATGTCGTCGCCTTCGCCGGCCCACATGCGGATGCCGTCGTTCTCGAAGACCGTGCGGCCCTGCGAGAACTTCTCACCCAGCAGCGGGTCGGGGAAACGCTGGCGCGCGTAGACCGGGTTGGACGAGCGGGGCACCTGCGCCTTGCGCGAGGGGCTGAAGCTGCCGTCCTTGTCGTGCACGCCGTCGCGACCGTCGAACACCCAGTCCGGCAGCGGCGCGCTGCTCATCGCCTTGCCGCCGACGATGTCCTCGGCGATCCAGTCGGCGACCTGCTTCCAGCCGGCCGACTGCCAGGTCTCGAACGGGCCGAGCGACCAGCCGTAGCCCCAGCGCATCGCGAAGTCGATGTCGCGTGCGGTTTCGGCAATGGATTCAAGGTGATACGCGGCGTAGTGGAACGAATCCCGGAAGATCGCCCACAGGAACTGCGCCTGCGGATGCTGGCTGGCACGCAGCGCGGCGAACTTCTTCGCCGGGTCGCGTTCCTTCAGCAGCGCGGCGACCTCGGCGTCCAGTTCGCCGGCCGAGACGCGGTAGTCCTGCGCCTTCAGGTCGAGCACGAGGATGTCCTTGCCGCGCTTGGTGTATACGCCGGCGCCGGCCTTCTGGCCGAGCGCGCCCTTCTCGATCAGCGCGGTCAGCCATTTGGGCGCCTTGAAGTACTGGTGCCACGGGTCGTCCGGCAGCGTGTCGGCCATCGTCTTGATGACGTGCGCCATGGTGTCCAGGCCGACGACGTCCGCCGTACGGTACGTCGCCGACTTCGGGCGGCCGATCGACGGACCGGTCAGCGCATCGACGGTGTCGAAGCCGAGGCCGAACTGCTCGGTATGGTGCATCGCGGCCAGCATCGAGAACACGCCGATGCGGTTGCCGATGAAGTTCGGGGTGTCCTTGGCGATCACCACGCCCTTGCCGAGCGCGGTGGTCAGGAAGGTTTCCAGCGCCGTCAGCACGTCGGCGTCGGTGGTCTTGGCCGGGATCAGCTCGGCCAGGTGCATGTAGCGCGGCGGGTTGAAGAAGTGCACGCCGCAGAAACGGTGCCGCAGCTGCTCGGGCAGCACTTCGGCCAGCTTGTTGATGCCCAGGCCCGAGGTGTTGCTGGCGAGGATCGCGTGCTCGGACACGAACGGCGCGATCTTCTTGTAGAGATCCTGCTTCCAGTCCATCCGTTCGGCGATGGCCTCGATGATCAGGTCGCAGTCGCGCAACTGCTCCAGGCCGGTTTCGTAATTCGCCGGCGTGATGCGCTCGGCGAGCGACTTGCTGGCGAGCGGGGCGGGGCTGAGCTTGGCCAGGTTGGCGATGGCCTTGCCGACGACGCCGTTGGGGTCGCCTTCCTTGGCCGGAAGGTCGAAAAGGACGGTGTCGACGCCCGCGTTGGTCAGGTGGGCGGCAATCTGCGCACCCATGACGCCGGCGCCCAGCACGGCCACTCGGCGTGCAAGCAGTTTCTTAGGCATGTTTTGCAAATCCTTGTCTGACAAGTAATTTGAAGCGTGGGGTTCAACGAATCAGGATTTGAAGCCGGCCGCGGCGAAGCGGATCAGCTCGCGGGCCGCGCGCTCGCGATGGGCCGCCTCGGTCACACCGGCCGGGCGCTTGATCAGGCCGAAATCGGCCATCGCGTAGGTCAGCGAACCGGCCAGGAAGTCGAGCCGCCAGTACAGCTCTTCCTTGCTCAGCCCCGGCACGCAGCCGGCGATCGCCTTGGCGAACTCGCGCAGCACGTGGCCGTAGTGATCGGACAGGAACTTGCGCAGGCGGTCGTTCTTTTCGGCGTAGGCGCGGGCGACCACGCGTACGAAGGCGCCGCCGCCGTGGCGGTCCTGCGCCATCGCCAGCGCGGGCTGGACGAACGCGGCCAGGATCGGCTCGAGCTCGCCGGGATGCGTTTCCAGCGCGGTTTTGAGGGCGCCGAGGCGCTGGGCGCTCATGTCGTCCATGCGGCGGCGGAAGACCTCGTTGACGAGGTTTTCCTTGCTGCCGAAGTGGTAGTTCACCGCCGCGATGTTGACGTCGGCGCGACTGGTGACCTGGCGAAGGGAGGTGCCGGTGAAGCCGAACTGGGCGAACAGTTCCTCGGCGGCGCCAAGGATCCTGTCCTTGGTGGAGAAGTGGGCTGTGGTGGCCATGGGTACTGCGTGGGTCCTGCGGCTGCGGTGGGTGAATCAAACGCTTGTTTGATGCTAGTCCGACGCGGCCTGAACCGTCAACGGACATCGCGCAAAACCCGCCGCCAGACCCTGCAAAAAAGCCCAACGATCCGCTAGAATTACCGGAGCCTTGTGGGCTAAACCCGCGTCCGTACGCGGGTTTTTCTGTTATCCTCGGGCGCGAACCCTGGTCAAGTCACCACGTTCGGCGGCCCGCCTACCCGGAGAGATTCCATGGCGCTGGAGCGCACCCTTTCGATCATCAAGCCCGACGCCGTCGCCAAGAACGTCATCGGTGAGATCTACACCCGCTTCGAGAAGGCCGGCCTGAAGGTCGTCGCCTCGAAGATGAAGCAGCTGTCGAAGCAGGAAGCCGAAGGCTTCTACGCCGTGCATCGCGAGCGTCCGTTCTTCAACGCGCTGGTCGAGTTCATGATTTCCGGCCCGGTGATGATCCAGGTGCTGGAAGGCGAAGGCGCCGTGCTGAAGAACCGCGACCTGATGGGCGCCACCAACCCGAAGGACGCCGCGCCGGGCACGATCCGCGCCGACTTCGCCGACAGCATCGACGCCAACGCCGTGCACGGTTCGGACAGCCTGGAGAACGCCGCGATCGAAGTCGCGTACTTCTTCCCGGCGACCGACGTGTACGCCCGCTAAGCGACTGAAGAAAAGGCCATGACCACGCAACGCGACCGCATCGACATCCAACTCGCTGGCGACACGCCCGCGACGGAATCGGCTGCGCGCGTGGAAGCGGGCGTGGTCGCGAAGGGCGCGGGCGAGGGGAAGATGAACCTCTTCGACCTCGACCGCGCTTCGCTTGAGCGTTTCTTCGAAGAGACGCTCGGCGAGAAGAAGTTCCGCGCGCATCAGGTGATGAAGTGGATCCATCACCGGTACGTGACCGATTTCGCCGAGATGACCGACCTGGGCAAGGCACTGCGCGCCAAGCTCGAGGCGAGCGCCGAAGTGCGCGTGCCGCAGGTCGTGTTCGACAAGGCGTCCACCGACGGCACGCACAAGTGGCTGCTCGGCATGGACCCGAAGAACGCCATCGAGACCGTCTACATCCCCGACAAGGGGCGGGGCACGCTGTGCGTGTCGTCGCAGGTGGGCTGCGCGCTCAACTGCCAGTTCTGTTCCACCGCCACCCAGGGCTTCAACCGCAACCTGTCGACCGCCGAGATCATCGGCCAGGTGTGGGTCGCCGCGCGTCACCTGGGCAACGTGCCGCACCAGCAGCGCCGCCTCACCAACGTGGTGATGATGGGCATGGGCGAGCCGCTGGCGAACTTCGACAACGTCGTGCGCGCGATGAGCATCATGCGCGACGACCTCGGCTATGGCCTTGCGAACAAGCGCGTCACGCTGTCGACCGCCGGCATGGTGCCGATGATCGACCGCCTCGCGCTGGAAAGCGACGTCTCGCTCGCCGTGTCGCTGCATGCGCCCAACGACGAGCTGCGCAGCGAGCTGGTGCCGCTCAACAAGAAGTACCCCATCGAACAGCTGATGGACGCCTGCGTGCGCTACGCGCTGCGCAAGCGCGGCACGTCGGTGACCTTCGAGTACACGCTCATGAAGGGCGTGAACGACCAGCCGCAGCACGCGCGCCAGCTGCTGCGCCTGATGCGCCAGTTCGACAACGCCGTGCAGATGAAGGACGCGGCGAAGGTCAACCTCATTCCGTTCAACCCGTTCCCGGGCACGCGCTTCGAGCGTCCGGACGACGCGGCCATCCGCGCCTTCCAGAAGCTGCTCAACGAAGCGGGCATGATCGCCCCGGTGCGGCGCACGCGCGGCGACGACATCGACGCCGCCTGCGGCCAGCTCAAGGGGCAGGTCATGGACCGCACCCGGCGGCAGGCGGAATTCCAGAAACAACTGCAGGCACGCGGCCTCGGCAACGAGGCGGCGTGATGTCAGGAGCCCGCTAGCATGGACGTCCGCGGCCGCCCGCTGAGCCTCACGATCACGACCGTCCTGGCGGTCGCGGTATTGGCGACCGGCGCGTGCAGCCGCATGACCTTCGTGCGGCAGGACTTCAAGCGTCAGGACTTCGAGCGCACCGCGCCCGAGGTCAACGTCAACGGAAACGGCCGCAACACCGCCGCCATCGCCGCGAGCCGGCCGCTCGAACTGGCCCGCGCGCGTCTCATGGCCGGCGATTACGCCGCCGCCGAGAAGGAAGCGCTCAAGGCGCTGAAGCTCGATCCGAAATCCGCCGATGCCGAGACGGTGCTGGCCCTGGTCGCCGCCAGTCGCGGCGATACCGCCGAAACGGGACGCCACTACCTGCGCGCCGCCGAGTTCGCGCCGGGCAACGGTGCCGCGCAGAACAACTACGGCGTGTGGCTGTGCCGCGAAGGTCGCGCGGCCGAGTCGCTGAGCTGGTTCGAGCGCGCGCTGCACGACCCGAGCTACACGACGCCGGCGGTGGCTCTGGCCAATTCCGGCAGTTGCGCCGCCCGTGCCGGCCAGGACGATCGCGCCCGCCGCGAGCTGCGCCGGGCGATCGAACTGGATCCGAACAACGCCACGGCGCTGGGCGCGCTTGCAGAGCTTGAGTTCCGTCAAGGAAATGCCTTCGAAGCGCGCGCATTCTCCGAGCGCCGCCTGGCGGCTGCTCCCGCGGACCCCGGCGCGTTGCAGCTGGCGTCACAAATCGAAGAGAAACTCGGCGACAGGGCAGCCGCCGCAAGATACGTTCAGCGAATGAGGGCGGAGTTCCCGCAGAAGCTGGGCTCCGGCATGGGGGATGACGGAAAGCGATGAACTCGAACCAACTCGCGCCTGAGATGGGCGCCAGCATTGGCGTGCGTCTGAAGCAGGCCCGCGAAGCGGCGGGCCTGTCGCAGGAAGACGTCGCCGCCAGCCTGAAGATTCCGGTCAAGGGAATCCGGCAGCTCGAATCGGGGGACTCGAGCCAGCTGGGTGCGCCGGTCTTCGTTCGCGGACAGATGCGCAGCTATGCGCGCCTGCTCGGCGTGCACTTCGACGAGGAACTCGGTCAGGGCGCACGCCCGATCGCGCCGTCGGAGCTGGTCAGCCACACGCATACGCCGCGCTACCGCCGCGTGTTCGAACAGGCCACGCGTCGCGCGATCTACATCGTGCTGACGGCGGCCATCGCGGTGCCGATCTGGATGGCCTCGCGCGAACTCAAGAAGGACGACGCGAAGGTCGAGTCGCTCGACGTGGCGACTGCGCCGGCCGCGCCGGCCAGCACCATGCAGCCGACGGCATCCGAACCCGTACACCGCACGCCGCTGGTCGCTTCGATGGCGACGCTGCCTGCGCCGGCCGCCACGCAGCCGGCGTTGTCGCTCAACTTCACCGGCAACAGCTGGGTGGAAGTGCGCGGAGCCGACGGCCGCGTGATCGAAAGCGGCGAACTTGGCACAGGGCAGCAGCGCACCTATTCCGCGGGCGAAGTCTCGCGCGTGGTGCTGGGAAATTCCTCCGCGGTCGAAGTCCGCAACGCGGGCAGGACGGTCGATCTGACGCCGTTCAGCCGCGCGAACGTGGCGCGCTTTACGCTATCCTCTGACGGTTCCCTCACGCCGGGCGATTGACCGGCGGTACGGGAAATCCACACGCACCGGCCCGCAACGCGGGCCGGTGCTCCTATTTCGGATTCCCGCCTCACGGTGGGCCACAGAGCACGGCAGCCGGTACCGATGGCGATTGACGATCTTCTCGACGAACACGAACAAAGCGAACGCGTCCTGCAGTGGCTGCGCAACAACGGTGCGGGCCTGATCGGCGGCATCGCGCTGGGCCTGGCGGCCATCGGTGGATGGAAGTGGTGGGACCAGCGGCACGAGCAGGCGCGCATGGGCATGGCCACGCAGTACCAGGCCGCCATCGACGCCATCGACGCGAAGGACAAGACGGCCGACGCCAAGGTCAAGGCACTTGAGGAAGGTTCGAGCTATCGCGCCCTTGCCGCGCTCGAACTGGCCCGTTCACAGGTGGAAGCCAACCAGAACGACGCCGCGCTCGCGACGCTCCAGGGCATCAAGACCGAAGATCCGGCGATCCGGCAGATCATCCAGCAACGCACCGCGCGCCTGCTGATCGAGAAGAAGCAGGCCGACGCCGCGCTGAAGCTCGTCGCGGATGCCGACACGGCGGCGGGCATCGAAGTGCGTGGCGACGCGCACCTCGCGCTCGGCCAGAAGGACCAGGCACGCACTGCCTACGCCGAGGCCATGGCCAAGCTCGATGTGGCATCGCCGCATCGCCGCCTGCTCGAACTCAAGCTCACCGAAGTCGGCGGCACGCCCGCCAAGCCCGAGGCCAAGTCCTGATGAAGCACCGTTCCATGCTGCTGCGTACCTCCGTCGTGCTGCTGTGCGCGGCTTCGCTCGCCGGCTGCTCCACCATCAAGGGCTGGTTCGGTGGCGACAAGAAGAAGGACGACGGCAAGCCGAACGAGCCGGCCGAACTGACCGACATCACCCCGTCGGTGACGGTGCAGAAGATCTGGTCGGCCAACGCCGGCAAGGGCGAAGGCCGCATCGGCGTGCGTCAGGGCCCGGTCGTCGCCGACGGCCGCGTTTTCGCGGCAGCGATCGAAGGCGGCGTGCACGCATTCGATCTGCAGACCGGCAAGCAGGTCTGGGAATACCGCCCCGACAAGAAGGCCAACATCCGCCTGTCCGGCGGTCCGGGCGTGGGCGAGGGCCTGGTTGTGGTCGGCGGGCTGGATGGCGAAGTCATCGCCCTCGACGCCAGCACCGGTGAAGAGAAGTGGAAGGCCCACGTGCCGAACGAGGTCATCGCGGCGCCGGCCATCGGCATGAACTCCGTGTTCGTGCGTTCCAACGACGGCCGTGTCACCGCGTTCGATGCCGCCAGCGGCGAGCGTCGCTGGTTCTGGGTGCAGGAAGTGCCGATGCTGTCGCTGCGTGGCAACGACGGCCCGGTGCTTGGCCCGGGTTTCGTGTTCATCGGCAATGACGACGGCACGGTGTCGGCGCTGTCGGCGAACGATGGCCGCCCGATGTGGGAGCAGCCGATCGCGCAGCCGGAAGGCCGCACCGAGCTGGATCGCATGGCCGACGTCGACGGCACGCCCGTGCTCGAAGGCACCACGCTGTTCGCCACGAGCTTCAAGAAGCAGACCTTGGCGATCGATGCCCCGAGCGGCCGCCCGATGTGGTCGGCGGAGCACGGCGGAGCGGGTCGCATCGGCATGGCGTCCGACCGCCTGGTCGTGACCGACCCGACGGGCTCGGTGTTCGGCCTGGACAAGAACAGCGGCGCAGCCCTCTGGTCGCAGCCGGCGCTGGCACGTCGCAACGTGACGGGCGCGGCGGTGCAGGGCGATTTCGCCGTCGTGGCCGATTTCGACGGCTACGTGCACTGGCTGAAGCTGGACGACGGCGCCTTCGCCGCGCGCGAGCGCGTCGGCGGCAAGGCCGTGAAGGCCGCCCCGGTCGTGGCCGACGGCATCGCCATCGTGCAGAACGTCAACGGCGAGCTGACGGCCTTCCGCCTGCAGTAAGCGCCTGCGCAGGGCAGCACACGACGAACGGCCCGGGCGAGAGTCCGGGCCGTTTTTCATGTGGATTGCGGGCCCCGGTTTCCCTTTTGTCGCCCGGCCCGTCATCATGCCGTACCCCGATGACCCACGGACCGGGCCCCGGAGCCGGCCACCGCGCGGCTTCCCGCCGCCCGTCACGGCGCTCCGTTTCCGTTCCCCATACCGCACCGGTTCCCAGCATGCTTCCGCTCGTCGCCCTCGTTGGCCGTCCCAACGTTGGAAAATCCACGCTGTTCAACGCGCTGACGCGCACCCGCGACGCCCTGGTCCACGACCAGCCGGGCGTCACGCGCGACCGCAACTACGGCGTGGCGCGGCCGGAGGGCAAGCGCCCGTTCGCCATCGTCGACACCGGCGGTATCGCCGGGGAGGACGAAGGACTGGCCGGCGCCACCGCGCGGCAGGCCCGTTCGGCGGCCGAGGAAGCCGACCTGGTGCTGTTCGTCGTCGATGGCCGCGAAGGCGCCTCGGCGCTGGACGACGACATCCTCGCCTGGCTGCGCAAGACCGCGCGCCCGGCGATGCTGGTGGTCAACAAGACCGACGGCCTCGACGCGCAGGCCGCGATCAACGAGTTCGCCCGCTACGGCATCACCGACGTCATCGCCGTGTCGTCGGCGCACCGCCAGGGCATCGACGAGCTGATCGACGCCGTGCTCAAGCGCGTGCCGGAAGAGGGCACGGCGACCGAACTGGACACCGATCCGTCGCGCATCCGCGTGGCCTTCATCGGCCGCCCGAACGTGGGCAAGTCGACGCTGGTCAACCGCCTGCTCGGCGAGGAGCGGATGATCGCCTCCGAAGTGCCGGGCACCACGCGCGATTCGGTTTCCATCGACATGGAGCGCGACGGCCGGCTGTACCGGCTGGTCGATACCGCTGGCGTACGCCGCAAGGCGCGCGTGGAAGAGGCGGTGGAGAAGTTCTCTATCGTCAAGACGCTGCAGGCTATCGAGCAGTGCCAGGTGGCGGTGGTGATGCTCGACGCATCCGAGGGCATCACCGACCAGGATGCGACCGTGCTGGGCCTGGCGCTCGACGCCGGCCGCGCGCTGGTTGTCGCCGTCAACAAGTGGGACGGCCTGACTGATTACCAGCGCCAGCAGGCCGAAGCGCTGCTCACGCGCAAGCTGGGCTTCGTGGAATGGGCCGAAGCGGTGCGCATCAGCGCCAAGCACGGTTCCGGCCTGCGCGAGCTGTTCCGAGCGATCCATCGCGCGCATGCTTCCGCCACGCACGAATTCAGCACCAGCGAAGTCAACAAGGCGCTGGAAGTCGCATACGAAACCAACCCGCCGCCGACCGTGCGCGGTCACGTCGCCAAGCTTCGCTACGCACACCCGGCGGCGAACAATCCGCCAACGTTCGTGGTGCACGGCACTCGCCTTCGCACGCTGAGCGACAGCTACAAGCGCTACCTCGAGAACTTCTTCCGCAAGCGCTTCAAGCTGGTCGGCACGCCGGTGCGCTTCGTGTTCAAGGAAGGCGCCAATCCGTACGAAGGCAAGAAGAACGTGCTCACCGAGCGGCAGGTCGCGAAGAAGCGCCGCATGATCCGCCACGTAAAGAAGGGCAAGTGACGCAACCGCGCGTTGGCGCCAGGCGCCAACGCCTTTGCGGTTGCGTCATCCCGGCGAAAGCCGGGATCCAGGCCCGTAACGCTTGAGGCGCAGCGCGGTTGCGTCATCCCGGCGAAGGCCGGGATCCAGGCCCGTAACGCTTCAGCCGCAGCGCGGTTGCGTCATCCCGGCGAAAGCCGGGATCCAGGCCCGTAACGCTTCAGGCGCAGCGCGGTTGCGTCATCCCGGCGAAGGCCGGGATCCAGGCCTGTAACGCTTCCGCGCGCAGCGCGCCTGCGTTTGCAGCGCCGTCGTCCGACCAAGGCCCGAATCGGAACCCTTAGTACTCCAGGACGACAGCCGGCGGGGCCTTAAACTCCCCGAATGCCGCCCATCCCCGCCAGCGACATCACCTTGGGCATCCTCGCCGGCGGCCGCGCGAGCCGGCTCGGCGGTATCGACAAGGCCTGGCTGCAGCGCGACGGCGTCGCGCAGGTCGAGCGCTGGCGGCGACGTTTCGCATCCGAAACCAGCGCCACGCTGATCAGCGCCAACCGTTGCCGCGAACGCTACGAGCGCCTCGGCCTTCGCGCCGTGGCCGATCGCCACGACGGCGATCTCGGCCCGCTCGCCGGCCTCGATGCGCTCGCCGCCGCCTGTGATACGCCGTGGTTGCTGACGCTCCCCGTCGATCTGGTCGGCGTGAACGACTGCCTCGTCCCCAGCCTGAGTGCCGCCGCGAGCGCGCACGGCGCATACGCCGTGGACGACGACGGCCCGCAGCCGCTCGTCGCGCTATGGCCCACGGCATCCTTGCGCGAGGCCGCGGCGCGCGCCATCGCCGCGAACGACCTGGCGATCCATTCGCTGCAACGTCATCTGCGCATGGTCGCCGTCCGACTGGACGGCGTACGCTTCGGCAACCTCAACACGCCGCAGGACCTCGCCGCCGCCGGCGCGGTGCCCGGCGAAACCGACTCCCCCGCATGACCGACTTCCCGATCCAGCTCGCCTTCGACGACGCCGTCGCGATCGTCCGCGACGTCGCGGCAAAGCACCGCCTCGATACCGAAACCCTGCCGCTGTCGCGCACGCACGGGCGCATCCTCGCCACCGACGTGCATGCGCCCATTGCGCTGCCGCCGTTCGACAACAGCGCCATGGACGGCTTCGCGCTGCGCCATGCCGATCTCCGCGAAGGCGAGACGACGCTGCGCCTGATCGACGAACAGTTCGCCGGCCGCGCCCGCGAGATCCGCGTGGGCGAGGGCGAATGCGTGCGCATCACCACCGGCGCGCCGATGCCGGCCGGTGCCAATACCGTCGTCATCAAGGAAAACACGCGCGTCGACGGTGACCGCGTGGTTGTCCTGACGCCGCCCGATGCCGGCGCGAACCTGCGCCGCGAAGGCGAGGACGTGCGGGCTGGCGAATGCGTGCTGCAGGCCGGCAAGCGCCTCACGCCTGCGCGCGTGTCGCTCGCCGCATCGCTCGGCGTGCCGTCGCTCACGGTGTTCCGCAAGCCGACGGTGGCGGTGTTCAGCAGCGGCGACGAACTCGTCGAACCCGGGCTGTCGCTCGCGCCCGGCGAGATCTACGACAGCAATCGCGAACTGCTCATGGGCCTGCTGCGCGCCGAAGGCCTGGAACCGACTGCGTGGCCGCGACTGCCCGACGATCCGAAACGGGTGGAGATCGCGCTGCGCGATGCGGGCTGCGCGTTCGACCTGATCGTCACCTGCGGCGCCGTTTCGGCGGGCGAGAAGGACCACATCCCGGCGGTCGTGCAGCAGTTCGGCCAAGTGCATTTCTGGAAGGTGCGCATGAAGCCGGGCATGCCGGTGCTGTTCGGCAGTCTCGACCAGGCGCGCGTGCTGGCGTTGCCGGGCAATCCGGTGTCGGTGTTCGCGACGTTCCTGGGTTTCGGCCGCACGCTCATCGACGCGTTGCAGGGCCGCACGGAACCGCGCCCGGCCGAGCGCGCGCAGCTCGTCGCGCCGATCGAAAAATCCCACGCTCGCCGCGAATTCCAGCGTGCCACGGTGTTCTGCGACGAACACGGCGTGCTGCGCGCCGATCCGAATCCCGCGGTCGGCTCCCATCGCTTGCGCGCGGTTGGCGAGTCCAACGCGTTGATCGTGGTACCGGATGGACCGCAGCGTTTGGCGGCCGGCACCGTCGTGGAGATCCTGCGTTACGCGTGAGGGGGGATAATCGGGCCATGAACACTGCCTCCCGGATCGAAATCATCGCCCCCGCCGACGCCCTGCGACGCCAGCGCGACGGCGCGGTGATCGTGGACGTGCGCGAGTCGCACGAACGCGCCACGGGCTTCGCCGAAGGCGCGCTCGGCATCGCGCGCGGCGATCTGGAAGCCGATCCCCAGGCCGCGCTTCCCGACCGCAACGCCGACGTGCTGGTGATCTGCCAATCGGGCGCGCGCTCGATGAAGGCCGCGCAGGCGCTTATTGCCGCCGGTTACACGCGCGTGGCGTCGGTCGACGGCGGCACGACGCGCTGGATCGCCGAAGGCCTGCCGGTCGCCCGCGACGAACGCGACTTCGATTTCTACGACCGCTACTCGCGTCACCTGCGCCTGCCGGAAGTCGGCGAAGCCGGGCAGCGCAAACTGCAGGCCGCGCGCATCGCGATGGTCGGCGCGGGCGGACTCGGCTCGCCGGCGGCGTTCTACCTGGCCGCCGCGGGAGTGGGCACGATCGTGCTGGCCGACGATGACATCGTCGATCGCAGCAACCTGCAGCGGCAGATCCTCCATACCGAAGACCGCATCGCCGTGCCGAAGGTCGAATCGGCGAGGATCGCGCTGGCGGCGCTGAATCCGACGGTCAACATCGAGACGTTCCAGGAGCGCATCACCGCCGCAAACGTCGAGCGGCTGATCGAAGGGGCCGACGTCGTCGTCGATGGCGCCGACAACTTCCCCGTGCGTTACCTGCTCAACGACGCCTGCGTGAAGCTCGGCAAGCCGCTGGTCTACGGCGCCGTGCATCGTTTCGAAGGGCAGGTGAGCGTGTTCGATGCCGGCCGCCGCCGCGGCCATGCGCCGTGCTATCGCTGCCTGTTTCCCGAGCCGCCGCCGCCGGAAGCGGCGCCCAATTGCGCCGAAGCCGGCGTGCTGGGTGTGTTGCCAGGCGTGATCGGCCTGCTGCAGGCGACCGAGGCGATCAAGCTGATCCTCGGCATCGGCGAGCCGCTTGCGGGTCGGCTGCTGCACTTCGATGCAATGGGAATGCGGTTCCGCGAAACGCGGCTGTCGGCCGATCCGGATTGCCCGGTGTGCGCTGCCGGACGCGACTTTCCGGGCTACATCGACTACGCGAAATTCTGCGCGGCCTGACGCGTCAGCGCAGGAAGTCCGCCAGCGCCTGTTCGAACTCCGGATTGCCGCTGATCGTGTTGTGCCCGGCCTGCGGCAGGTCGACGACTTTCGGCGGCTTGCCCAGCGCGGCGATCAGCCGGTTGGTGTTGGCCGGCGGCACGACGGTGTCGAGCGCGGCACGTATGACCATGACGTCGCCCTCGTAGCCGCGCAGGCGGTCGATCGAATCGAAGCGGTCGCGAAGGATCCAGCGGATCGGCAAGGCCGGATAGTGCACCCGCGCGACCGCGGCGAGGCTGTCGAACGGGGCGATCAACACCAGCTGCGACACGTCGCGCTGGCTCGCCACGTAACTGGCAACGCCGCTGCCGAGGCTGGAGCCGATCACCGCGATGGGCTGGTTCGGATGGCGCGAACGCACTTCGTCGAACAGTGCGAGCGCGTCGCCGAGCAGCGCGGCTTCGCTCGGCACGCCACCGCTGGCGCCATAGCCGCGGTACGACACCAGGTACACAGGACGATCCGGCAGCAGGCGGTCGAGCATCTCGCGCCGGTGCTGGATGCCTTCGGCATTGCCGCCGAAATAGATCACCGGTCGCGACGCCTGCGGATGCAGCACCCAGCCGTGCAGCTGGACGTCGTCACGCGCCAGGGTGAAGTCGGTCTGCGCGACGTCGATGCGCGTGCCTTCGGGCAGGTAGATCAGGTCGCGTTGCTTGGAGAACAGCCATGCGACGATGCCGGCATAACCGATGACCGGCAGCGCCGCCCAGCCCAGCCACTGGCGGCGCACGAAGCTCATTGCGCGTGACGGCGTTGCGCCGCCTCGAATGCGGCCACCTGCTCGGGCGTCGCCTCGCGCTGGTGCTGCGCCTTCCACTGCGCGAACGGCATGCCGTAGATCACCTCACGCGCCTCGTCCTTCGTCATCGTGATGCCGCGATGCTCGGCGGCCTCGCGGTACCAGTCAGCCAGGCAGTTGCGGCAGAAGCCGGCGTTGATCATCAGGTCGATGTTCTGCACGTCGGGGCGTTCCTGGAGCAGGTGCTGGAGCAGGCGCCGGAAGGCAGCAGCCTCGATCTGGGTGGTTTCGAAATCGGGTTCGGTCATGGGGACTGTCTTCGTTCCGGAGCGGGGGAGTCGGGAGCCTGCGGAATGGGCCGGCCTTCCGGGATGGCTTGAGCGATAATGCCCGGCCCGAATGTACTCCAGCCCAAGGCATGACCGTCTCCACGACCCAGGCTCCGGCCCGCATTCTCGACGGCAAGCGCATCGCCGAAGACCTGCTCGATACGCTCAAGAGCCGCGTCGACGCGCGCGTCGCCTCCGGCAAGTCGCGCCCGGGGCTGGCGGTCGTGCTGGTCGGCAACGATCCGGCGTCCAGCGTCTACGTGAAGAACAAACGGCGTGCGGCGCAGAAAGTGGGCATCCGCGCGATCGACTACGACCTGCCGGCCGACACGGGCAACCAGGAGCTGCTGGCGCTGATAGACACGCTCAACGCCGATCCCGACGTGCACGGCATCCTGGTGCAGCTCCCGTTGCCGGACCGTCGCGACGCGACCGAGTTGATTCACCGCATCGACCCGCGCAAGGACGTGGATGGTTTCCATCCCGAGAACGTCGGCCACCTCGCGCTGCGCCAGTTCGGCCTGCGCCCGTGCACGCCGCGGGGCATCACGACGCTGCTGGCGTACACCGACCGCCCGGTGCGCGGCCAGAGCGCCACGATCGTGGGCGTCTCCAACCACGTAGGCCGGCCGATGGCGCTGGAGCTGCTGATCGCCGGCTGCACCGTCACCAGCTGCCACAAGTTCACGCCGCCCGAGGTCCTCGAAGCCTCCATCCGCAACGCCGACATCCTCGTGGTTGCGGTGGGTCGCCCGGGCCTGATCCCGGGTGAATGGGTGAAGCCGGGCGCGGTGGTGATCGACGTGGGCATCAACCGCCTCGATGACGGCCGACTGGTGGGCGACGTCGGCTTCGAAGCGGCCGCCCAGCGCGCCAGCTGGATCACGCCGGTCCCGGGCGGCGTAGGCCCGATGACCGTCGCCACGCTGATGCAGAACACGCTGGAAGCGGCGGAGGCGGCGGATTCGGGGCAGGGGTGGCACGCGGTGAAGTAGTCGCGCAGCGCTGCTCGGTTGAGACGACCGGTTACGCTTTCGCTTCGTTGCCCCTCACCCCGACCCCTCTCCCGTAGCGAGAGGGGCTCAAAAGCGAGGCAGCAGTGGCGAACGAAGCCGGGCTTTTGCCCCAGCCCCTAAGTTAGGGGCGGTCGCGGCGGAGCCGCGAGGGGCGGGTATGGAGCACGTGTGGGACGTGATTTGCGAAGCAAATCGCGTCAAGCGCGTCCCGCACCGTCCGTAGAACGACACGTCCGATGCGACAAAGGCGTAGAGACCGCCGAAAGCGTTACAATAACGCGCTTCATCCGCCTCCCGGCCCCCGCCCATGCTGCGCATCCAGGCTGAAGCACTGACCTACGACGACGTTTCGCTCGTCCCGGCCCACTCGACGGTCCTGCCCAAGGACGTCTCGCTCACCACCCGACTCACCCGCGACCTGAACATCCGGCTGCCGATCCTCTCGGCCGCGATGGACACCGTCAGCGAAGCCCGTCTGGCCATCGCCATGGCCCAGCTCGGCGGCATCAGCATCGTCCACAAGAACATGAGCCTGGAAGCCCAGGCGGCGCAGGTCGCGCAGGTCAAGAAGTTCGAGGCCGGCGTGATCAAGGAGCCCTTCACCGTCGGGCCCGACACGACCATCGGCGAAGTCCTCAAGCTCACCCGCGCGCGCAACATCTCCGGCGTGCCGGTGGTGGAAGGCGGCCAGCTGATGGGCATCGTCACCAGTCGCGATATGCGCTTCGAGAAGAAACTCGACGATCCGGTCCGCCACATCATGACCAAGAAGGACCGCCTGGTGACGGTGCGCGAAGGCGCCACCGACGAGGAAGTCCTGAGCCTGCTGCACAAACACCGCATCGAGAAGGTGCTGGTGGTCAACGACGGCTTCGAGCTGCGCGGCCTGATCACCGTGAAGGACATCCAGAAGAAGTCCGACAACCCCAACGCGGCCTACGACACCAGCGAACGCCTGCTGGTCGGCGCGGCCGTGGGTGTCGGCGGCGACACCGAGGCGCGCGTGGAAGCGCTCGCCGCGGCCGGCGTGGACGTGGTCGTGGTCGATACCGCGCACGGTCATTCGCAGGGCGTGCTCGATCGCGTCAACTGGGTGAAGAAGAACTTCCCGCAGCTGCAGGTGATCGGCGGCAACATCGTCACCGGCGACGCCGCGCTCGCGCTGATGGACAACGGCGCCGACGCGGTGAAGGTCGGCGTCGGCCCGGGCTCGATCTGCACCACGCGCATCGTCGCCGGCGTGGGCGTGCCGCAGGTCACCGCGGTGGCGATGGTCGCCGAAGCGCTGCAGGACCGCATCCCGCTGATCGCCGACGGCGGCATCCGCTATTCGGGCGACATCGGCAAGGCCATCGTCGCCGGCGCCTCGACGGTGATGATCGGCGGCCTGTTCGCCGGCACCGAGGAAGCGCCGGGCGAAGTCGAACTGTTCCAGGGCCGCAGCTACAAGAGCTACCGCGGCATGGGTTCGCTGGGCGCGATGGAGCAGGGTTCGAAGGACCGCTATTTCCAGGATGCCTCGGACGCCGACAAGCTCGTGCCGGAAGGCATCGAAGGTCGCGTCCCGTATCGCGGCCCGCTGCGCAACGTCGTGCATCAGCTCGCCGGCGGCCTGCGTGCCACGATGGGCTACGTCGGCTGCGCGAGCATCGAGGACATGCGCAAGAAGCCGAGCTTCGTGCGCATCACCAACGCCGGTGCGCGCGAGAGCCACGTGCACGACGTGCAGATCACGAAGGAACCGCCGAACTATCGCGCCGGGTGAGCATGCGCGCTCGCGAGCCACTGGCTCGCGCGCATGCGAACGCCCGGCCATGGACGGCCGGGCCGGGCGTTCCGAAGCCGATGCGTGACGCCATGGACGGCAAGGACATCACAACCGAACGCCATCAATGACCAACATCCACAGCGACAAGATCCTCATCCTCGATTTCGGCGCGCAGTACACGCAGCTGATCGCCCGCCGCATCCGCGAGATCGGCGTCTACTGCGAAATCTGGGCGTGGGACCACGATCCGGCGGAGATCGCGGCGTTCGGTGCGAAGGGCATCATCCTGTCGGGCGGTCCCGAATCGACGACGGAGGAAGGTGCGCCGCGCGCCCCGCAGGAAGTCTTCGATTCGAACCTGCCAATCCTGGGCATCTGCTACGGCATGCAGACGCTCGCCGCGCAGCTGGGCGGCGCGACCGAAGCGGCCGACGCGCGCGAATTCGGCCACGCTGAAGTCGAACTCGTCGCGCACGACGCGCTGTTGGGCGGGCTGACCGACCACGACGGCGAGCCGCGCATCGACGTGTGGATGAGCCACGGCGACCACGTCGCCAAGGCGCCGCCGGGCTGGACCGTCACCGCCGTGACCGACCGCATCCCCGTCGCCGCGATGGCCCGCGAGGACAAGCGCTGGTACGGCGTCCAGTTCCATCCGGAAGTCACGCACACCAAGCAGGGCCAGACGCTGCTGCGCCGCTTCGTCGCCGACATCTGCGGCTGCAAGACGCTGTGGACCGCGGCGAACATCATCGAGGACCAGATCGCGCGCGTGCGCGAGCAGGTCGGCTCGGACGAGGTGATCCTCGGCCTGTCCGGCGGCGTGGATTCCTCCGTCGTCGCCGCGCTGCTGCACAAGGCGATCGGCGAGCAGCTCACCTGCGTGTTCGTCGACACCGGCCTGCTGCGCTGGAACGAAGGCGACCAGGTGATGGCGATGTTCGCCGAGCACATGGGCGTGAAGGTCGTGCGCGTGAACGCCGCCGACCGCTACTTCAAGGCGCTGGCCGGCGTCGAGGATCCCGAAGCCAAGCGCAAGATCATCGGCAACCTGTTCGTCGAGATCTTCGACGAGGAGTCGGCCAAGCTCGCCAACGCCAGGTGGCTGGCGCAGGGCACGATCTACCCGGACGTGATCGAGTCGGCCGGCAGCAAGACCGGCAAGGCGCACGTCATCAAGAGCCACCACAACGTCGGTGGCCTGCCGGAAGACATGAAGCTGCGCCTCGTCGAACCGCTGCGCGAGCTGTTCAAGGACGAAGTGCGTCGCCTCGGCGTCGAACTCGGCCTGCCGCGCGCGATGGTCTACCGCCATCCGTTCCCGGGCCCGGGCCTGGGCGTGCGCATCCTGGGCGAAGTGAAGCGCGAATACGCCGAACTGCTGGCGCGTGCCGATCACATCTTCATCGACGAGCTGCGCAAGGCCGACCTGTACGACCGCACGAGCCAGGCATTCGCCGTGTTCCTGCCGGTCAAGTCGGTGGGCGTGGTCGGCGACGCGCGTGCCTACGAATGGGTGATCGCGCTGCGCGCGGTGGAAACCATCGACTTCATGACCGCGCACTGGGCGCACCTGCCTTACGACTTCCTCGGTCGCGTGTCCAACCGCATCATCAACGAATTGCGCGGTGTCTCGCGCGTGGTGTACGACATCAGCGGCAAGCCGCCGGCGACGATCGAGTGGGAGTGATCCTGCGCCGATGAGGCAAATGAAGAGCCCCGCGAAAGCGGGGCTTTTCTTATCCGCATTGGCCCGACGTCAGAACGAATCGCCCGGAACCCGCACCGCGCCTTCCATCAGTACGCGCGCGCTGCGGCTCATGATCGCCTTGGTGACGGTCCACTGGCCGTCCACGAGTCGGGCCTGTGCGCCCACGCGCAGCGTGCCGGACGGATGCCCGAAACGCACCGCCTCGCGTTCGCCGCCGCCCGCGGCGAGGTTAACCAGCGTGCCGGGAATCGACGCCGCAGTGCCGATCGCCACCGCCGCCGTGCCCATCATCGCGTGATGCAGCTTGCCCATCGACAATGCGCGGACGTGCAGGTCGATGTCAGCGGCCGCGATGTGCTTGCCGCTGGAGGCGGTGTAGTCCTGCGCCGGCGCGACGAAGGCGACCTTCGGCGTGTGCTGGCGCTTGGCCGCCTGCTCGATGCGTTCGATCAGCCCCATGCGCACCGCGCCGTGCGCACGGATGGTCTCGAACATCGCCAGCGTCTTCGGGTTGTCGTTGATGGCCGGCTGCAGCTCGGTACCGGTGAAGCCCAGGTCCGACGCATCGAGGAAGATCGTCGGGATGCCCGCATTGATCAGCGTGGCCTTGAACGTCCCCACGCCGGGAACGTCGAGGTCGTCGACGAGGTTGCCGGTCGGGAACATCGCGCCGCCGCCTTCGCCGTCGTCGGACGGATCGAGGAATTCCAGCTCGATCTCGGCTGCCGGGAAGGTCACGCCGTCCAGCTCGAAGTCGCCGGTTTCCTGCACTTCGCCGTTCGTGACCGGCACGTGCGCGACGATGGTCTTGCCGATGTTCGCCTGCCAGATGCGCACCGTGACGACGCCGTCGCGCGGAATGCGCGCCGGATCGATGAGGCCGTTGGCGATGGCGAACGGCCCGACCGCCGAGCTGAGGTTGCCGCAGTTGCCGCTCCAGTCGACGAAGGCGGTGTCGATCGACACCTGGCCGTAGAGGTAATCGACGTCGTGCCCGGGCTGGGACGACGTCGAGATGATCACGCACTTGCTCGTGCTCGACGTCGCGCCGCCCATGCCGTCGGTGTGCTTGCCATACGGATCAGGCGAGCCGATCACGCGCATCAGCAGTGCATCGCGCGCATTGCCGGGCACGCGCGCGCGTTCGGGCAGGTCGTCGAGGCGGAAGAACACCCCCTTGCTGGTGCCGCCGCGCATGTAGGTGGCGGGGATACGGATCTGGGGGGCGTGGGTCATGGGTAGTTCGTTCCGCGTTGCTGTTTGAGGATGTCGTGCGATCTGAAGCTGTCTTGCTGTCTGAGGCTGCGTCGCCGCTTGAAGCCACGCCGCTTGAAGCTGTCATCCCCGCGAAGGCGGGGATCCATGCATCCGATGGATCACGCCATTCGGAGGTCTTGATACCGCGGAAGGATGTATTCCCGCCTTCGCGGGAATGACAGCCGGCATCGGAGCGACAGCCGGATGCATCACGCCCCGTCCGGAATCTCGGGCTCCACCAGCTTCGCCAGCATCTCCAGCGACTCCTGCCAGCCGAGGTAGCAGAACTCGACCGGGATCGCGTCCGGAATGCCCTTCTGGACGATGCTCACTTCGGTGCCGCACATGACGGTCTTCAGCGTCACGTCGACTTCCATCGTGCCGGGCATGTCGGGATTCTCGAACTGGTCGTCGTAGCGCAGTTTCTCGCCGGGCACCATTTCGCGGTACGTGCCGCCGAAGGAGTGGCTGCCACCGGTGCCGAAGTTGGTGAACGACATGCGGTAGCTGCCGCCGACGCGTGCGTCCATCGCGTGCACTTCGCCGGTGAAGCCATGCGGCGGGAGCCACTTCACCATCGCCGCCGGCGTGATGAAGGCGCGGTAGATGCGTTCGGCTGGCGCGCGGATCACGCGGTGCAGGGTGACGGTTCCGGGCATTTCGCTACTCCTTGCGTGGTGGGAAGAGGTGCGTGTCGCGAAAGCGGAACCGGCGCGGCGATCAGGCCGCGCGCGCCGAGGATTCCAGGAAGTCCTGCGCGAAGCGCTGCAGCACGCCGCCGGCTTCGTAGATCGACACTTCCTCGTCGCTGTCTAGACGGCAGGTGACCGGCACTTCCACGCGCTCGCCGTCGCGGCGGTGGATGACCAGCGTGAGGTCGGCGCGCGGCTTGCGCTCGCCGGTCACATCGAAGGTCTCGGTGCCGTCGATGCGCAGCACGGTGCGGTTGAAGCCCGGCTTGAACTCCAGCGGCAGCACGCCCATGCCGATCAGGTTGGTGCGGTGGATGCGCTCGAAACCCTCTGCGACGATGGCTTCGACGCCCGCCAGGCGCACGCCCTTGGCCGCCCAGTCGCGCGAGGAACCCTGGCCGTAATCGGCGCCGGCGATGATGATCAGCGGCTGGCGACGCTCCATGTAGGTCTCGATCGCTTCCCACATGCGCACGACCTGGCCATCCGGCTCGATGCGCGTCAACGATCCCTTCTTCACGTCGCCATTGACGACGGCCATTTCGTTGACCAGCGTCGGATTGGCGAACGTCGCGCGCTGCGCGGTGAGGTGGTCGCCGCGATGCGTCGCGTACGAATTGAAGTCCTCTTCCGGCAGGCCCATCTTGTGCAGGTATTCGCCGGCCGCGCTGTTCATCAGGATCGCGTTGGAGGGCGACAGATGGTCGGTCGTGATGTTGTCGCCGAGCACGGCCAGCGGACGCAGGCCGCGCAACGTTCGCTCGCCGGCCAGCGCGCCTTCCCAGTACGGCGGACGACGGATGTAGGTGCTCTGCGGGCGCCAGTCGTACAGCGGGCTCACGCGTTCGCCGTGTTCGACGCGGATGTTGAACATCGGCTCGTACACGCGGCGGAACTGCTCGGGCTTCACGCTCTGCGCGACGATGGCGTCGATTTCCTCGTCGCTCGGCCAGATGTCCTTCAGCGTGACCGGCTTGCCGTCGGCGTCCAGGCCCAGCGCGTCGCGTTCGATGTCGAAACGCACGGTACCTGCGATGGCGTAGGCGACCACCAGCGGCGGCGAGGCGAGGAAAGCCTGCTTCGCGTACGGATGGATGCGGCCGTCGAAGTTGCGGTTGCCCGACAGCACGGCCGTCGCGTACAGGTCACGATCGATGATTTCCTGCTGGATCGCAGGATCCAGCGCGCCCGACATGCCGTTGCACGTCGTGCAGGCGAAGGCGACGATGCCGAAGCCCAGCTTCTCCAGTTCCGGCAGCAGCTTCGCGTCTTCCAGGTACAGCTGCACGGCCTTGGAACCCGGGGCAAGCGAAGTCTTCACCCACGGCTTGCGCGTCAGCCCGCGCGCGTTCGCATTGCGCGCCAGCAGCGCGGCGGCGATGACGTTGCGCGGATTGCTGGTGTTCGTGCAACTGGTGATGGCGGCGATGACCACCGCGCCATCGGGCATCAGGCCTTGCGCCTCCTGCGCGAGCGCCGCGTCGAGGTTCACCGCGATGCCGCGCTCGGCGAGATCCGACGTCGGCAGGCGCTTGTGCGGATTCGACGGGCCGGCCATGTTGCGCACGACGCTCGACAGGTCGAACGTCAGCGTGCGCTCGTACTGCGCGTGCGCGAGGTCGTCGGCCCACAGGCCTGCGGTCTTCGCATAGGTTTCCACCAGCTTCACCTGCGCGTCGTCGCGGCCGGTGAGTCGCAGGTACTCCAGCGTCTGGTTGTCGATGAAGAACATCGCCGCGGTTGCGCCGTACTCGGGCGCCATGTTCGAGATCGTCGCGCGATCGCCGAGCGTCAGGCTCGATGCGCCTTCGCCACGGAACTCCAGGTACGCGCCGACGACCTTTTCCTTGCGCAGGAATTCGGTCAGCGCGAGCACGATGTCGGTGGCGGTGATGCCCGGCTGGCGCTTGCCGGTGAGTTCGACGCCGATGATGTCCGGCAGGCGCATCCACGACGCGCGGCCGAGCATGACGTTCTCCGCTTCCAGGCCGCCCACGCCGATCGCGATGACGCCCAGCGCATCGACGTGCGGCGTGTGGCTGTCGGTGCCGACGCAGGTGTCGGGGAACGCGACACCGCCCTGCGACTGGATGACCGGGGACATCTTCTCCAGATTGATCTGGTGCATGATCCCGTTGCCCGGCGGGATCACGTCGACGTTCTCGAACGCGCGCTTGGTCCACTCGATGAAATGGAAGCGGTCTTCGTTGCGGCGATCCTCGATGGCGCGGTTCTTCGCGAACGCATCGGGGTCGTAGCCGCCGCATTCGACGGCGAGCGAATGGTCGACGATCAGCTGCACCGGCACGACCGGGTTCACCTTCGCCGGATCGCCGCCCTGGTCGGCGATGGCGTCGCGCAGGCCGGCGAGGTCGACCAGCGCGGTCTGGCCGAGGATGTCGTGGCACACCACGCGCGCCGGGAACCAAGGGAAGTCGAGGTCGCGGCGGCGTTCGATGAGCTGCTTCAGCGACGCGACCAGCGTGGTCGGATCGCAGCGACGCACCAGGTTCTCGGCCAGCACGCGCGAGGTGTAGGGCAGTCCGGCCCAAGCGCCGGGCTGGATGGCTTCGACCGCTTCGCGCGCGTCGAAATACTCCAGCGACGTGCCGGGAAGCGGTTTGCGGTGTTGGGAATTCATGGGCGTGGAATTCATGGACGAAGCGCGGTCCTGGAGTGGCGGGCGGCCGTGGCGCGGGGCCGTCGGTGGCTGGCTGTCCGCGCAGGCGCGGGGAACGCCAATTTTAGCGGTTTCAGGCGCGTGAAGGCTGATCGAATACGGCATGACGTGCCCGAAATCCCGATGCGACGTGGCACGGCCGCGCGGCCTCGGGCATCCTGTCGCGATGGTTCAGGAAACGACGAACGCGCAGCCCGTGGACGACACGGACGTGCGCTGGATGCGCCACGCGATGGCGCTGGCCGAACGCGCGCAGCGCGAGGACGATGAGATCCCGGTGGGCGCGGTGCTGGTGTCCGCCGACGGGCAGGTGCTGGGCGAGGGATGGAATCGCAACATCACGCTGCGCGACCCCACCGCGCACGCCGAAATCGTGGCGATGCGCGAGGCCGGCCTGCGCGTGGGCAATCATCGGCTGCTCGGCTCGACGCTTTACGTGACGCTGGAGCCGTGCGCGATGTGCGCGATGGCGATGGTGCACGCACGCGTCGCCCGGGTCGTGTACGGCGCGAGCGATCCGAAGACCGGTGCGGCCGGCAGCGTGTTCGACCTGCTCGCCGATCCGCGCCATAACCACCGGGTGCAGGTCACCGGCGGCGTGCTGGGCGAGGAATCGGGCGCGAAGCTGACGGCGTATTTCAGGAGCAAGCGGGGCAAGGGCGCGCCTGCGGCGCCGCAAGAGTAGGGCGCTCGCGCGACCTCACTCCTTCACTTCGAGTCGGTCCTTCGCCAGCTGCTCGTTCAATTCGCGATCCAGCATCCGCAGGCCCAGCGTCGCCTCGTAACCCAGGCACACCGACGCGGCGAACATCAGCAGTACGCCGACGACCGCCAGTCCCGTCGGCACCAGGTCAAGCCGGTAGCCGAAGAAGGCGTCCACCGCGATGCCCAGGCTCGTGCCGACGAAGGCGCTGATCGAGGCGTAGAGCATGCGCACCGCGGCGAGCACCAGGTACGAACGCTGCCGGTGGGTCGCGATGCGCGCTTCCTGCTCCACGCGCGCCGGGCCTTGCGGGAGGCCGCGCAGGATCTCGATATCCGCGCGCATCCGGTCGACGACACGCGCGAGGCGGTTGTTCGACGAGATTTGCAGGGAGCTGGCGGCGGTGAGGAAGAACGCCGGGGTGATCATCGCCGAGACGACGGCGTAGTGCGTGGGATCGATCGCGACGGGCGAGGGCATGTAGCGTTTCCGTTCCGTGAGCGCGGCGCGAAGCCGCGGGGCGGGCTGGCTGTATGATGCGCCGGTCCTCATTCCAGTGCGAGCGCATGGCGGCCGTCCCTTCTCCGAACGACGAACACCTGATCTGGATCGACCTCGAAATGACGGGTCTGGATACCGATCGCGATTCCATCCTGGAGATCGCCACGGTGGTGACCGACAAGCAGCTCAACGTGCTGGCCGAAGGCCCGGAACTCGCGATCTCGCATCCGCTGTCGCGCCTCGAAGCGATGGATGAGTGGAACCGCAACCAGCACGGCCGTTCGGGCCTGTGGCAGCGCGTGCTCGACAGCCGCGTCGACATCGCCCAGGCGGAGCAGCAGACGCTGGAATTCCTGCAGAACTGGGTGCCGGCGGGCAAGTCGCCGATGTGCGGCAACTCGATCTGCCAGGATCGCCGGTTTCTCCATCGCCTGATGCCGCGGCTGGAGAAGCATTTCCACTACCGCAACCTCGACGTCAGCACGATCAAGGAACTCGCGCGCCGCTGGGCGCCCGATGTGCTGGCCGGCGTCAACAAGGACGCCCGCCACACCGCGCTGAGCGACGTGCGCGACTCCATCGCCGAACTGCGCCACTACCGCGGCTTCATGGGTCGCCTCGGCGGCGACGCGCACGAGTAGGCCTCAGCGCTGGTCCGGCTGCGACTGCTGGTCGGGCGAGGGCGACGGGCTCGGCGATTGCTGATCGGGTGACGACTGCGCGGTATCGGTAACGCCGGCCGCGCTGGCTGCCGAGGATTGGACCGCTTCGAGCACACGCCGCTGCGCACGGATGTCGCGCTGCGCCTGCTGGATGCTGATGCCGGCCTTGTCGAACGCCTTCTTGATGCGCTCGTTGAGATCGCATTTGGTCGCGAAGTGGTCGGCGTTGCTCACGTGGCAGCGCACGCCCAGGCGCACCGCGATGTCGGCCAGTTCATAAACGACGACGTCGGGCGCAGGCGTGTCTAGGATGCGCTTGTCGGCCTGCATGATGTCCATGATCGCCGCGCGCGCCACGTCGATGTCGTCCTCGTAGCTGATGCCGATGACCAGTTCGATGCGACGGCGCGTGTCGGGCGTGAGGTTGATGATCGGGGCGGTGGTGATCAGGTTGTTCGGGAGCACGATCGTCTGGTTGTCCGCGCCGCGCAGCTGGGTCTGGAAGATGCGGACCATTTCCACCGTGCCGCTGCTGCCGCCGATCTGCACCACGTCGCCCACGCGGAACGGCTTCAGCGTCACCAGCATCACGCCGGAGGCGACGTTCGACAGCGAGTCCTTCAGTGCCAGGCCGATCGCCAGGCCCGCAGCGCCCATGATCGCGATGAACGACGTTGGCGCCACCCCGAAGAAGCCCTGCAGGATCGCCAGCAGCAGCACGATCATCAGCGCGATGTAGAGCACGCGACCGATGAACTGCGACGAGGTCGGTTCGACATGCGCGCGAGTCAAGGCCCGGCCCGCCGCGCGAACGGCCCACTTCGCCAGGTGCATGCCGATGTAGAACACCAGCAACGCGCCGCCGAGCTTAATGCCGACGTCCATCGCCCAGCCCCAGAACTGCTCGGCAGTCATCAAGTGGAACGGCACGTCAGGGTCGAACTGGCGCGTGAGGTTCGACAGCGAATCCTGCACTTCGGCCTGGGTCTTCGGATCGGCGAGCAAAGCAACCTCCTTGCGAACGCGCATGGATGCGCGATGTGCGTGAACGTCTACAAAATACGACGCCCCGCATAAGCGGGGCGTCGATGGCTCATCGCAGGGTACAGCGCGAGCCGTCAGGCTGCAGCCTTCTTCGCCTTGGCCTTCGCCAGTCGAAGCCACGTGTCGACCACGGTGTCAGGATTGAGCGACACTGATTCGATGCCCTGGTCCATCAGCCATTCGGCCAGATCCGGGTGGTCGCTCGGGCCCTGGCCGCAGATACCGACGTACTTGCCCTTCGCACGCGCGGACTTGATCGCCAGCGACAGCAGCTTCTTCACCGCCGGATCGCGCTCGTCGAAGAGCTTGGCGACGATGCCGGAGTCTCGGTCCAGGCCCAGCGTGAGCTGCGTCAGGTCGTTGGAGCCGATCGAGAAGCCGTCGAAGATCTCGAGGAATTCGTCGGCGAGCAGCGCGTTGGACGGCACTTCGCACATCATGATGATCCTCAGCCCGTCCTTGCCCTGTTCGAGGCCATTGGAACGCAGCACCTCGACGACCTTGCGGCCTTCCTCCAGCGTGCGCACGAACGGGATCATCACCCAGCAGTTGGTCAGGCCCATCTGCTCGCGCACCTTCAGCACCGCGCGGCATTCCAGCGCGAACGCCTCGGTGAAGCTCGGATCGACGTAACGGCTGGCGCCGCGGAAGCCGATCATCGGGTTCTCTTCATGCGGCTCGTAGCGCGAGCCGCCGATGAGGTTGGCGTACTCGTTGGACTTGAAGTCCGACAGGCGAACGATGACCGGATACGGCGCGAACGACGCGGTGATCGTCGCGATGCCTTCGGCCAGGCGGTCCACGTAGAAATCAACCGGGCTGGCGTAGCCGGCCATCTTCTCGTCGATCTTCTTCTTCGTCGCGGCATCCTGCTGGTCGTATTCCAGCAGCGCCTTGGGATGCACGCCGATGTGGCTGGCGATGATCATTTCCAGGCGCGCCAGGCCCACGCCCGCGTGCGGCAGCATCGCGAAGTCGAATGCGCGCTCGGGGTTGGCGACGTTCATCATCACCTTGAGCGGCGCCTCGGGCATCTTGTCGAGGTCGGCCACGTGGCGCTCGAAGGGCAGGGTGCCGGCGTAAATGAAACCGGTATCGCCTTCGGCGCAGCTGACGGTGACTTCCTGGCCGTCCTGGATCGTGTCCAGTGCGTTGCCCGTGCCGACGACGGCCGGCACGCCGAGTTCGCGCGCGATGATCGCCGCGTGGCAGGTGCGGCCGCCGCGGTTGGTGACGATCGCGGCGGAGCGCTTCATCACCGGCTCCCAGTCGGGATCGGTCATGTCGGCCACGAGCACGTCGCCCGGCTGCACGCGGTTCATGTCGGCCAGCGAGCGCACGACGCGCGCGACGCCGGTGCCGATCTTCTGGCCGATTGCGCGGCCTTCGCATACGACTTCGCCGCGCTGGGTGAGCTGGTAGCGCTCGATCTGCGTGGCATGGCCGCGCGACTTCACCGTCTCCGGTCGCGCCTGCACGATGAAGAGCTTGCCGCTCACGCCGTCCTTCGCCCATTCGATGTCCATCGGGCGGCCGTAGTGCTTCTCGATCGTCAGCGCCTGGCGCGCGAGTTCGTGCACGTCCTCGTCGCTGATGGAGAACGTGTTGCGAAGATCCGCCGGCGTTTCCTCGGTGCGCACGCGCTCGCCGGGCGTGTCGGAATAGACCATGCGCAGCTGCTTGGCGCCCATGCCGCGCCGCAGGATGGCCTGCTTGCCCTGCAGCAGCGTCGGCTTGTAGACGTAGAACTCGTCCGGATTCACCGCGCCCTGCACGACCATCTCGCCCAGGCCATAGCTGGAGGTGATGAAGACGACATCGCGGAAACCCGATTCGGTGTCGAGCGTGAAGAGCACGCCGGAGGAGCCGACGTTCGAGCGCACCATCAGCTGCACGCCGGCCGAGAGGAACACGTCCTCGTGCTTGAAGCCGTGGTGCACGCGGTAGGCGATCGCGCGGTCGTTGTAGAGCGAAGCGAAGACTTCCTTGACCTTGTGCACGACGTCGTCGGCACCGGTGACGTTGAGGAAGGTTTCCTGCTGGCCGGCGAAGGACGCGTCGGGCAGGTCTTCGGCGGTGGCGGAGGAACGAACGGCAACGGCGACGTCGCCGCCGCCGTTTTCGTCGCACAACTGCTTGTAGGCCTTGCGGATGTCGGCATCCAGCTCCGGCTGCAGCGGGGCGTCGATCACCCAGCTGCGGATCTCGGCGCCCGCGGCGGTGAGCGCGTTGACGTCCTCGACGTCGAGCGTCGCCAGCTTGTCGTAGATGCGCTGGTGCAGGTCGTTATGCGCGATGAAGTCCTTGAAGGCTTCGGCAGTGGTCGCGTAGCCGCCGGGGACCGACACGCCAAGGTTCGCGAGGTTGCCGATCATCTCGCCGAGCGAGGAGTTCTTGCCGCCGACGCGGGCCAGATCGGTGAGGCGCAGCGCGTGCAGCCAGAGGATGTTCTCGTTCAAGCGGGCGATCTCCAGGCAGTTACAGCAGGCAAGGACAGCAAGCGATTCGAAGGAATGGCGGAACAAGGCCGGCGCGCCCAGGCGCGTGACGCGCAGCGATCCGGATATGATCGCCCGGGCGCCGGGGGCAGACAAGCTTGATTCATCGGCGTTTTTTGTATTGTGAACGCCCAGTTCAGGAGAAAACCGATGGCCGGCGTGCGTCCCGTCTTCTACGTATCCGATGGTACCGGTATCACCGCCGAGACCATCGGCCACAGTCTGCTGACCCAGTTCACCCAGACGCGCTTCGTGACCGACCGCATCCCGTTCGTCGACAGCGTCGAGCGCGCGCGTGAAGTGGGCGAGAAGATCCGCGTCGCCGCGGAGTCGTACGGTGTTCGCCCGGTGGTGATCAACTCGTGCATGGACGTCGATGTCAGCCACGCGCTGGCAGAAAGCGGCGCGCTGATGCTCGACGTCTTCGCGCCCTTCATCGAACCGCTGGAGCGCGAGCTGGAACAGACGCGCGAACGCCGCATCGGCCAGGCGCACGGCATGGTGGATTTCGACACCTACCACCGGCGCATCAACGCGATGAATTTCGCGCTGACGCACGACGACGGCCAAGCCATCAACTACGACGACGCGGACCTTGTGCTGGTCGCGGTATCGCGCGCGGGCAAGACGCCGACCTGCGTGTATCTGGCGCTGCATTACGGCGTGCGCGCGGCGAACTACCCGCTGACCGAGGAAGACCTGGAACACGACCGCCTGCCGCCGCGCCTGCGGCCGTATCGCAACAAGCTCTTCGGTTTGACGATTGATCCGGTCCGGCTGCAGCAGATCCGCCAGGAGCGCCGGCCGAACTCCCGCTATGCCCAGCTGGAAACCTGCAAGCGGGAAGTCGCGGCGGCCGAGGCGATGTTCCGTGCGGAGCGGATTTCGACCCTGAGCACGACCAATACCTCGATCGAGGAGATCTCGAGCAAGGTCCTGACCACGCTGGGGATCCATCGCGAGATGTTCTGAACGGCGGCGTAGCGGGAAAACCCCGGAAAACGCGCTCGCGAGGAACCCTTACCGTATGCCTGCCACCGGCGTGCGTCAACGCTGCCGCGGGGAGGTTGTGCCGTGTAGCATCGACTCCATATCGATGCCCATGCCCATGTCTCTCGCGACCCGCAAAGCACGCATTCCCCGCCTCAGCCGCTTCGGCTGGCTAATGGGGCTGTATGCCGAAAACCATGTCCGCTTCGCGCGCCTGTTTCCGTCGGAGGCGCTGGCGGTCGGCACATACCACTCCAGCGTCGGCGACGGACTGGACCTGCAGCTGGACGTGATCGAACGCCATCCGTACACCACGGAGCTGCGTCTGACGTACGCGATGCGCGATCCGGTCACCGGGGAGCAGGATCCTTCGGCATATCTGCGGCTGTACCACGATGCGCGGCAGCTCGAGGTCACCAATTGCTACGTCGGGCGTCGCTGGCAGGACGTCATCGGCATGTACCCGCCCGCGGCGGAAGTGCTCGACCACCGCACGCGGATGAACACGTTTCTTGGAAAGTGGCTCGAGTATCTAGCGGAGCGGGGACATGGTGTGGCAACATTGCGCCCCGTTGACGCCGGTACCAGCACCGGCGGACGCGACGAAAAAAATCTGGCAGCGAACGCTTGACGACATCGCTGAACGCCCGCTAGAATTTTCGTCTTTCCAGCAGCACGTGGGGCCATAGCTCAGCTGGGAGAGCGCCTGCATGGCATGCAGGAGGTCGCCGGTTCGATCCCGGCTGGCTCCACCATCTCTTCGGAGATGATGCTGAAAAACCAGTTTTGTCCCCATCGTCTAGAGGCCTAGGACATTACCCTTTCACGGTAGCGACCGGGGTTCGAATCCCCGTGGGGACGCCAAATAGTGAAACGCAGCAGGGCTCCGGAAACGGGGCCCTGCTTCGTTGTGGGCGTCTGGTTTTCCGTATCGCGATTCGTGCGTCGGGATTCGCGGTTCGGGATTTGGGACGAGACGAGACGAGCCGGAGTTCGATCAGCCGAGACCAGCGTCGTCATCCCCGCGAAAGCGGGGATCCAGCGCCTTCCTGCACTCCGCAATGCCTGCAAATACTCCGATCCGGGATCAACGCCCACCCACGCGGCGCAGCTGGTTCCCCGCTTCGAACGAAAGCGGCGCATCGTCCGGTTCGTGGCGCGATGGCAAATGCGCATCGCGTGCGTCGGTCGTCTTCGCCAGATCCTCCAGGATCGGACAGTCCGGTCGGTCGTCGCCGTGGCAGCGGCGCGCAAGATCCTGCAGCGTCCGCTGCATGGCCTGCATCTCGGCGATCTTCGTCGCCAGTTCGTCCACGTGCGATTCCGCCAGACGTTTCACTTCGGCGCTCGCGCGGGAGCGATCGTCCCAGAGCCCCAGGAGCGCTTCGATCTGCTTGATCGAGAACCCCAGTCCGCGCGCGCGACGGATGAAGCCCAGCCGGTGCAGGTCGGCATCGTTGTAGAGGCGATACCCGGCGAACGTGCGATTGGGCGGCGGGATCAGGCCGATGCTTTCGTAGTGCCGGATCATCTTCGCGCTGACGCCGCTGTGCCGCGCGGCTTCGCCGATGTTGTGCAGGCCCTGCTGGCGTGCGTCGGCGAGTTCGGGTCTTGGCATCCGGGGCATGGTCGGCTCCTTGCGATTCAATCGTGCGAGTTCAAAAGGCGATGCGGGCGCCAGCGGCGCAGCAGCAGGGCGTTGGTGACGACGCTGACGGACGAAAACGCCATCGCAGCGCCGGCGATCACCGGGTCGAGCAGTCCGAACGCCGCCAGCGGAAGGCCGACGACGTTGTAGATGAAGGCCCAGAAGAGGTTCTGGTGGATCTTTCGCGTGGTCCGGCGCGAGATCCCGATGGCGTCGGCGACCAGCGCCGGTTCTGCGCGCATCAGCGTCACGCCGGCAGCGTGCATCGCGACGTCGGTGCCGCTGCCCATCGCGATGCCGACGTCGGCCGCGGCCAGGGCGGGCGCATCGTTGATGCCGTCGCCGACCATCGCCACCACGCCGTTGCTGCGCAGTCGTTCGATCGTCGCTGCCTTTTCTTCGGGCAGCACGTTGGCGCGCACGTCGTCGATGCCGAGCTGCGCGGCAATGGCGCGCGCGGCGCCTTCCTGGTCGCCCGAGACCATCACCGTGCGCAGGCCCAGTCCGTGCAGTCGTGCAATGGCCTCGCGCGCACCCGGTCGCGGTGTGTCGCGGAAGGCGAGCAGGCCGAGCAGGCGAGGGGATTGTTCGCGTTCTGCGACCGCCACCCACGACACCGTATGCCCGCTGGCAAGCAGCGTTTCGGCGCGCGCGGACAGCAGCGCCAGATCGACGGCGGCCTCGCGCATCATCCGCTCGCTGCCGATGAGCACGTCGTAGGTGCCGATCGTTCCGCGCACGCCGCGCCCCGGTACCGCGCGGATGTCGCTCGCGACGAGCGACGGCGCCTCGCCCGCGGCTTGCATCACGGCCGCCGAGAGCGGGTGTTCGCTGCCGCGCTGCACCGCGGCGGCGTGCGCGAGCAGCGACGACGTGTCGCCATCAAGCGCGATCGCTTCGACGAGAGTCGGCTTGCCCTGCGTCAGCGTTCCGGTCTTGTCGAAGGCAACGATGGCGATGCGCTGCGCCGTTTCGAGCGCCTGCGCGTCCTTGATCAGGATGCCGGCGCGCGCGGCGACGCCGGTTCCGGCCATGATGGCCGTGGGCGTCGCGAGTCCGAGGGCGCAAGGGCAGGCGATGACGAGCACCGCGACGGCGTTGAGCAGCGCGCCGCTCCAGTCGCCGGTCGTCAGTCCCCAACCCAGCAGCGTGATGAAGGCGATGGCGATCACCACCGGTACGAACACGGCACTGACGCGATCGACGATGCGCTGGATCGGCGCCTTCTTCGCCTGCGCGTCCTCGACGAGCCGGATGATGCGCGCCAGCGCGCTTTCCGCCCCGATAGCCGTGGTTTCGACCACCACGCGGCCTTCGCCGTTGACCGCGCCGCCGGTGACGCGGTCGCCTTCCGAACGCGCGACCGGCAACGACTCGCCCGTCAGCATGGATTCGTCGGCGTGCGTGCGTCCTTCCACGATTCGACCGTCGACGGGAATGCGTTCGCCGGGCCGCACGACGACCTCGTCGCCGACGCGGACCTGCGCGAGTGGCAGGTCGGTTTCCACGCCATTGCGACGAACCCGCGCGGTGGCCGGACGAAGCGCCTGCAGGGCGCGGATCGCGGCCGTCGTCTGGCGGCGCGCGCGCGTTTCCAGCCACTTTCCGAGCAGCACAAGCGCGATCACGACCGCGGACGCTTCGAAATACAGCGGGGCGCGATGGCCGCCGGCGATCAGGTGCCAGACGCTCAATCCGTAGCCAGCGCTCGTGCCGAGCGCGACCAGCAGGTCCATGTTGCCGCTGCGCGCCTTCAGCGCGCCCCAGCCGGCGCGATAGAAGCGCGCGCCCAGCCAGAACTGCGCCGGCGTGGCCAGCGCGAACTGCACCCAGCCCGGCAGCGCCAGGTGTGCGCCGAAGGGCATCGCGAGCATCGGCAGCACCAGAGGCAGCGAGAACGCGAGCGCGAGCCAGAGGTGGCGGCGTTCACGCGCGTCAGCCTTGTCCGCTTCGGCGTCACGCGACTCGGTGGAGGTCACGGCAGCGATGTCGGCATCCGGCAAATGCGCGCGATAGTCCGCGGTCGCGACGGCAGCGATGAGATCGTCGGCAGAAACATCCGGCAACGCGCGCACCTGGGCGCGTTCGGTCGCGAGATTGACGCTGGCGTCGATCACGCCCGGCACCGCGCGCAAGGCCTTCTCGACGCGGCCCGTGCACGAGGCGCAGGTCATGCCGCCGATCGCCAGGTCGAGCGTGCGCTCGGGCACGCGGTATCCGCTGCGCGAGACGGCATCGGCGAGGACGGTCGCGCCGACCTTGCCGTCGGTGGCGACATTGGCGGTCGCCGTCGCGAGGTTCACCTCGGCGCGAAATACGCCTGGAACGGCGGCGAGCGCGCGTTCAATGCGGCCTGCGCACGACGCGCAGGTCATGCCGGCGATCGGCAGGCGCAGGTCGGCGGTGGCGGCGGTATTCATGCGGACTCCATTCGACGATTCGATGGAGGCAGCGTGGGCCTTCCCATGGTGGGAAGGTCAACGCACCGCCGCCCGCCACACCGGGTGCGGGGCAGGGCGGGTCGGCGGTGCGTCGTGTCGCACATGGTCAGAACCAGAGCCGCACGCCGGCAACGAGGTGCGTGTCCTCGACCGCTTCGCCATCGTCGCGACGGTGATCGGCCGTTCCGCCGTACGCGCGTTCCCACGCGACGCCGACGTAGGGCGCGAACCGTCGCGTGAACTCGTAGCGAAGGCGCAATCCGGCTTCGACCGTGGACAGGCCGGAGCCGATGCCACGCGCTGGATCGTCCTTGCCGAACGCTTCCACTTCCACGCGCGGCTGCAGGATCAGCCGGTTGGTCAGCAGCACCTCGTATTCGGCCTCCACGGTCGCGGCCGTCGCGCCGCTTTCGCCGAGGTAGGCCGTCGCGCTCACTTCGAACTTGTACGGCGCCAGTCCCTGCACGCCGAACGCGGCCCAGTCGCGCGAGCGGCCGGGCTTGAAGTCGTGCTTCAGGCCGGCGACGACGTCCCACCACGGCGTGACGCTGCGGCCGTAGAGCACTTCCAGGTCGGCCGCTTCGGTGTGGCCGCGTTCGCGTTCGCCTTCGCTGCGAAGCCACAGGCGGTTGAGGTCGGAACCGATCCACGCCTGCGCTTCCCACGCTTCGCCACGGCCGTGGTCCAGATCGACCGCTTCCAGCCGATCGAACATCACGAAGCTGTTGCGCTCCGGCGCGTGGTGCATGCCGTGTGCGAGGTCGGGGAACGCCGCGGCGCGGTCGGCGTCGGTGAGCGTCGGTATCGGCTCGACGGGCGCAGCCTGCGAGGGCGTGCCGTGGCCCATCGCGGCGTGATCCACCGCGCCTTGCTGATGCGCGGCATGGTCCATCGATGCGTGATCGTGCGTGGCCGTTGCCTTCGGTTCGGAGGGCGGCGGCGCATGGTGGTGCGAATGGTCCTGCGCCCACGCGGGCGCGAGCGCCAGCGACAGCGCGCAGGCGAGCAGGGAACGGAGGCCGGTCATGCGCGTTCCTCCACGCGCACTTCGCGCATCATCCCGGCTTCCATGTGGTAGAGCAGGTGGCAGTGGTACGCCCAGCGGCCGAGCGCGTCGGCACGCACGCGATAGCTGCGCTTCGTGCCCGGCGGCATGTCGACGGTGTGCTTGCGCAGGTGGAACTCGCCGCTCTCGTTCTCGACGTCGCTCCACATACCGTGCAGGTGGATCGGGTGCGTCATCATCGTGTCGTTGACCAGCACGATGCGCATGCGCTCGCCGTAGTTCAGGCGCAGCGGTTCGGCGTCCATGAACTTCAGGCCGTCGAACGACCAGGCGAACTTCTCCATGTGCCCGGTGAGGTGCAGCTCGACTGTTCGCGAGGGCTGGCGGCCATCCGGATCGTCGAACAGGCTGCGCATCGCGCCGTAGGTGAGCACGGTGCGGCCGTTGTCGCGCAGGCCGATGCCGGGGTCGTCGAGCTTCGGCGTCGGCGACATCGTCTGCATGTCGATCAGCGGATTGCCGCGCTCGCTTGCCGGATGCGACTGCATGTCGCCGCCGTGGTCCATGCCGGCCATGTCGTGGCCCATGTTGGCGCCGCAACCGCCTTCCATGCCCTTCATGCCCATGTTCGCGCCGCAGCCGCCTTCCATGCCTTTGGCGCCGGGCTTCAAACCGGAGTGCCCCATGCCGGCGTCGGCCATCCCGCCGTGGCCCATGTCGTCCATCGTCAGGATCGGGCGCGCATCCTGCGCGGGCAGCGGCGCTTCCAGCCCGTGGCGCACCGCGAGGGTGCCGCGCGCGTAACCGGTGCGGCCCATGTCCTGGGCGAAGATCGCGTACGCGTCCTGCCCGGAGGGTTCGACGATCACGTCGAAGGTTTCGGCCACCGCGATGCGGAACTCGTCGACTGTCACCGGATGGATGTACTGGCCGTCCGCGGCGACGACGGTCATCTTCAGGCCGGGAATGCGCACGTCGAAATAGGTCATCGCCGAGCCGTTGATGAAGCGCAGCAGCACCTTCTCGCCACTGCGGAACAGGCCGGTCCAGTTGCCCGACGGCGCGGTGCCGTTGAGCAGGTAGGTGTAGGTGTTCGCGTTGACGTCGGACAGGTCGGTGGGCGTCATGCGCATGCGCCCCCACTGGCCGCGGTCGCGCAGCGTGGCCGACAGCCCATCGCGCGACACGTCGTCGAAGAAGTCGCCGACGGTGCGCTTATGGAAGTTGTCGTAGCCGGCCATCTTCTTCATGCGCCGGAACAGCGCGGCCGGTCCCAGGTCGGTCCAGTCCGACAGCAGCACGACGTGTTCGCGATGGAACGCGTACGGCGCCGGTTCGCGCGGGTCGATGACGATCGCGCCGTAGAGGCCGGCCTGCTCCTGGAACAGCGAATGGCTGTGGTACCAGTACGTGCCGGACTGGCGGATGTCGAAGCGGTAGGTGAAGGTTTCGCCCGGACCGATGCCGTCGAAACTCAGGCCCGGCACGCCGTCCATGTTGGCGGGCAGGACCAGGCCATGCCAGTGGATCGAGCTCTGCACGGGCAGGCGGTTGGCCACGCGCAGCGTGACGGTGTCGCCTTCGCGCCACCGCAGGATCGGCGCCGGCAGCGAGCCGTTGACGGTGACCGCAGGACGCGTGCGGCCAGTGAAGTTGACCGGCGAGGCGTCGATCGACAGGTCGAACTGCGTGCCGGTGAGCACGTTGGGGGAATGCGCCGGTGCCGCGACGGCCGTACCCGGCAGATGCCACAGGCCCGCGCCCGTGGCGACGCCCCCGGCCGCCAGGCCGGTGACGAAACGTCGTCGCGACGGCGAAGCCGCGCGACGGCGAAAAACATCGGATGTCATGGACTGCTCCGTGCAGATCATCGGGATGCGGCGCGATGGCGGTCAGGGCGACCGCTCGCGCACGCGGCGGGATCGGCGCGCCAGGGCGCGCCCGGAGTCAGGCGATGGGAGGTCGGAGCAGATTCGGCAGCGGCGGCGCGATGCGGTTCACGACGCGCGGTTGCGCGATGTCGGCACCCGCGGGCGCATCGGCGGGAACGGCGACGACGGACATGGCCGCCGTGGCGTGCTGGAGGCAATCGCAGTTGCACTGCGAGGACTGGCAGCACGAAGGAACGCCCGGATCGGACGCATCGGCCATCTGCGCGTCGTGCGAATGCGCCATCCCGGCGACCGTTTCGACCGGCGCGGCCTCGTGGCACGGCGGGTTGTTGGCGGCTTCGTACGCCGCGACCGCCATTGCCACATGCGTCATGTTCATCTGCGTGCCCGCCACGGCGTAGCCCATCCCGTTCAGGACGAGCATCAGGCACAGGAGCAGGCGGAACGCGATGCGACGCATGGAAACAGTCTAGCCTGATTGATGAAATGCGGGATCACGATGCCTGAACGGGC
The DNA here is from genome assembly GCF_003382285.1 of Lysobacter soli. Lineage (GTDB taxonomy): Bacteria > Pseudomonadota > Gammaproteobacteria > Xanthomonadales > Xanthomonadaceae > Lysobacter_J > Lysobacter_J soli. Next base: position 60,805 of record NZ_QTJR01000001.1, on the reverse strand, counting down.
GGGTATATACTCCGGCCGGATGCGAGGGCCGGCAGCGGCCGCCACCGGACACCGCCCACGGCGGCCGGAAGTGAAGCTCCGTTGCGATCGAAGCTGAGGTGCCCGCTTGGTTTTCCATATCGTTCTCGCCGATGACCACCCGATCGTGTCCAGTGGCGTGCGTGCGCTGCTGGAGCAGAGTCCGGGTTTTCGCGTCGTCGCCGAGGCGACCTCGCCCGACGAACTGCTGCGCGTGCTGGACGGCACCGCCTGCCAGTTGCTGGTCACCGACTTCAACATGCCGGGCGAGCAGGCGGCCGACGGCCTGAGCCTGCTGCAGCTGATCGGGCGTCGCTGGCCCGAGCTCGGCATCGTGGTGCTGACGCAGCTGGCCAACCCCGGCGTGCTCAACAACATCGCGCGCCTGGGCAACGTGCGCGGCGTGGTGAGCAAATCGGATGCGATGAAGGAACTGCCGACGGCGGTGACCGCCGCTACGGCTGGCCGCAGTTACTTGAGCGCCACAGTGCGCAAGCAGATCGATTCGGTGCAGGGCGAAAGTCCCGATTCGACGACGGCGCTGTCCAAGCGCGAGGCCGAAGTGATGCGTCTGTTCGCGCTGGGGCACACGGTGTCGGAGATCGCACGCCAGCTCAACCGCAGCGTAAAGACCGTGAGCAGCCAGAAGGTCGAGGCGATGCGCAAGCTCGGAGTGAAAAGCGACCTGGAGTTCTACGCCTACGCGCGCGAGCACGGCCTCGGGGCCTGAGCCCGCTTACGCGTAGATGAAAAACGGCCGGATTTTCCGGCCGTTTTTCGTTGCGCGACGGGTGGACTCAATGCCGCTTCAGCATCTCGTCGCGGGCCTGCTCGGCACGCGCGGCACCGATGGCGGTCTCGACCTGCTTGACCTCTTCCGGGGGCGGTAGCACGGCAGGGAACCCGAGCGACTGGATCCACAGCTCACGTGCCCAGCCCTTGGTGTGGTAGAGGTGATGGTCCTCGTCCTTCTCGACCGCCTGATAGGCCTGCTTCAGCGCGTCCGCATATTCGGCCTTCGCCTTCAGCGCGACCTGGCCGATGAGCTCCCAGTTCGAGTGGTCCTTCGTTTCGGCGAGCACCACGCATTCGGCGGCGACGATTTCGGCGGCGGCAGGCTCGGCGCTCTCGATCGCCATCTCGATGGCTGCGACAAGCGACTGGCCTTGGTGCGCGACGACCCTGCGGCCGGGGCTCTGCTCTTCGGTGTCCATTCCCAGTTGCTGGAACACGCGCGTGAGGATTTCCTCGTGCGTCCGCGTTTCTTCCAGGTATTCCTGGAATTCCTTCTTGAGGTCCTCGTTCTGTGCGGCCTTGATCGCCGCGGTGTAGACCTGGATGCCGCCGCGCTCGGTCTCCAGCGCCTGCAGCAGCAGTTCGTGGACCTGGGCCTGATCGAAGTTCGACGTACGTGCCATTGGACGGATTCCTGTCGTTGAAAGCGTCCGTCCCTTATAGGAATTGGCGCAGCCAGATTTCGTGAAGAATCGTGCAGCGCATCGTTGGAACGTGCTCTGCGTTCGTGTGTGCCGCGCGCATCGAATTCAGTCTTCTTCAGTCGCGATTGGCACACGTGAAGCTCACGTGCATGCCGTGAACAGGCGAATTGCTGCGCGCGCCCGGAAGGTTTTTCGCGCCGATGCGCCGTCGAGGCCGGCACGGCGGCTTGCCGCCATGGCATGACACTTGCGGTGACATGGATACAAGCAGCGCGGGCCACGCGTTGCGTTGCGAGGCATCGCGGGAGGACAGCCATGGCCGTCACTCGAATGGTCAGCTACGAGCAGCTGGTCGCCGTCATCGGCGAAGGTGCGCGCGAGATCTATGGCGCCGACTGGACGACGGCCGAACGTGCCGCGTCGGTGCTGTGGAAATCGTACGAGCAGGCGACGGGACTGTCGTGGGAAGAGGTCGAGCCCGACGTACGCGCCGCGTGGGAACGCGCAAGCCTGTTCACGCGCATCGACGGATCGCTCCGCCTGCATTGATCGCCTCGCTCCCGCCTTGTAGCAACCACCGACAGGAAATCGACATGAACCATGCATTGAAGCTCTCCCTCGCGATCTCGATCGCCATGCTGGCGCTGGCCGGCTGCAAGCGCGACGAGAACGACGCCAATCCGGATTCGACCGCGCTTTCGGGCCCGCAGGCGAACGCCCCCGATCCGACCGAAAAGCCCGCCGACACCACCGGCACCACGGGCGACGCCACCAGCGCGGTGGCGAACGATCCGGCCGCCCCCGCTGCTGGCGTCCCGGCTGCGGGCACACTGACGCAGGCCGACGCAGTGGCCCTGGTCGGCGCCGTCGACAAGCATGAAGTCGCCGCCGCCGAGCAGGCCAAGAGCAAGAAGGTGACGGGCGAGGTGGCCCAATACGCCGACATGCTGCATCGCGAGCATTCGAAGAACCTCGAAGCCGGCAAGAAGCTCAATCCGAACGAGAGCAGCCCCGAAGTGACGGCGCTGGAGGAGAAGGGCCGCTCGGATCTGTCGACGCTCGACCAGAAGTCCGGCAAGGAGTACGAGAAGGCCTATGTCGATGCGATGGTGAAGGGCCATCAGGACGCGCTGACGCTCATCGACACGCGCCTGCTGCCGGCCGCCACCGACGACAACATCCGTGCGTTCCTCACCACCTCGCGCGAACACGTCGCGATGCACCTGGAGCGCGGCAGGGCATTGCAGGGCAAGCTCGGCGGCGCTGCGCAATAACGGTCGCCGACAACGGCCGTCTCTCGCGAGCGGGAACGGCGCCACGCCGTTCCCGCTTCTTCATGGACTCACAGCCACTTTCGCCACCACGCCAGTGCGAGTCCCGCCAGCGCCAGCCCGGTCATGAGCGAAACGGCGATGACGAATCCCGTCAGGCCGGTCTTGAAGAAGGGCGCTTCAAAGTTCATTCCCAGCACGCCCGCGATCACCGCCAACCCACCCATCAGTGCCGCCAGGATGGTCAGCACGCGCATGATCGCGTTCGTGCGCAGCGCAGTCTGGTTGCTGAAGAGTTCGAACGAGCCGATCACCACCTCGCGTGCGTTCTCCACCGCTTCCATGGCGCGCTGGAAATGCATGTCGACGGTCTGGAAGTGCCGGTTCACTTCGCCGTCGGTGCCGGGCCGGAAGTCCGGCCGCGCGATCGCGGCGAACACGCCGCGATGCGCCGACAGCATCCGTCGCAATCGCGATGCCGCCTTGCGCAGGCCGCGCAGGCTGTGCAGACATTCGCCATGGCGATCGTCGAGGATGTCCGTCTCCAGGCGCTCGTCGGCGCTTTCGAAATCGGCCACCGCGTCGAAATAGGAATTGACGTGCCAGTCCAGCAGCGACGCGGTGAAGCTGTCCGCGCCGAGCATGCCCAGGCCGGAATCGTGCGATTCGCGCTCACGCAGCTTGGTCAGGAAGTCCACCGGGTCCTTGTGCGACGTGATCACGAAATTGCGACCGGCCAGGATCGCCAGGACCGTCCCGTTATAGGCGAGCTCGCCATCGTTGCGCACCGCGACCACGCGCACGAAGAACCAGCCGTTGCGCACGCGCAGTTCGGGCATCGCGCTGCGGTCGAGGAACCAGGCCGCGACCTCGTCGTCGATCCCCAGCCGCCCGAGCACATCGGTAATGGTCGGCTCGCTGCCGCCTTCCAGGTCGATCCACAGCAGCTGGTCTTCGGTCAGATCGTCCAGGCTTGCCTCGCCCAGCTCGATCGTGTGGACGCTTCCGCTGCTCTCGAAACGACGGATATCCAGCGTGCCGGCGGGTTCCTGCATGGCGGTAACGGAAGTGACGACGCCATGAATCTGCTTCCCGCGACGTCGCTCCGGCGTGACAGCGCCGCGGCCGACCAGCCTGCATTCAGCGTGGCGAGCAGGCGGAGTCGTCGATTTCGTGCGCGCGCCGGTCGATCACGCCGTGCGTCCGGTGGCGCATGCCGGCCCGGCTCTGGTCGTGGGCGAGGGCGCACACGACTTGTCCCGACGTCATGTTCGATCGCAGCCACCAGGTGCTGCTGATTCCGTTGGGCGCGATCAGGCGGAGCCGGCAACGGCCGTCGGCCGCCGGCGGCTCGGCGTAGATACGCCAGCCTTTCGGCAGATCCCCTTCCTGCATGTGTTTTCCCCTGTTCGGTGTGCGTCTCTCGCGAAGCATCACGCAAACGGCATGCCAGTCCCGTGACGGAGGGCGTTCAGACGCGCCACGCGGCGTCCACGTGCGCGGCGCGCACGGGGCAAGCACTTCGCACTGAAGAAAGTTCGAGACACCGTGAAAGAAATGGCGGGCCCATGCGCGCGGCCAGCAGGCTCGACCGCGATGACACCGTCATCGCCAACGTGAACGACGACGGTCCGCGCGTTACGCAATGTCGACTTCCATGACGCCAAGCTGCATGCAGGTCAGGGCGCGTCGTGCGTCTTCCTGCCTGCATACACGTCTGCACATCCACAGGAGTTCGTTACATGGCCAGCCGAAAGACGCCAGCGCCGAAGAAGAAGGCGCCCGCACGCACGTCCGCCACGAAGAAGAGCACCGCTGCACGCTCCGCACGTCGCGCTCCCACCGACAGCGGGCCGGCGCGCATGTCGGGCGAAGGCGCTGAAGATCCCGCCGTACGACAGGGACTGGAGACGCAGGCGCTCGCCGCGGCGTTCGATCACAACCCGACCAAGGCCGCCGAATACGGCCGCGACAACGCGCTTGCGCCGCCCGAAGGCGCGCATGCGACGCCGACGCCGCTGGCGGGCGCGAGCACGCTTACCGAAACGCAGACGTCGCCCAAGGCCGGCACGCAGGCCGCGCCCGGCACGAACCCGACCGTCGGTCCGCTCGATCGCGTGCGCGTGGATTCGGGCGGGCAGGTGCTCACGACCAACCAGGGCGTGCCGGTCGCGCAGAACCAGGATTCGCTGAAAGCCGGCCTGCGCGGGCCGGCGCTGCTGAAGGACTTCATCCTCCGCGAGAAGATCACGCACTTCGACCACGAGCGCATTCCCGAGCGCATCGTCCACGCGCGCGGTTCCGCCGCGCACGGCTTCTTCGAGTGCTACCGCTCGCTCCGCCGCATCACGCGCGCAGCGCCGTTCCAGGAAGACGGCAAGATCACGCCGGTGTTCGTGCGCTTTTCCACCGTGGCCGGCGAGCGCGGCTCGAAGGACACCGCGCGCGACGTGCGCGGTTTCGCCGTGAAGTTCTATACCGACGAAGGCAACTGGGACCTGGTCGGCAACAACATCCCGGTGTTCTTCATCCAGGACGCGATGAAGTTCCCCGACCTCGTCCACGCGCTCAAGCCCGAGCCGCACCACGCGATGCCGCAGGCCGCATCGGCGCACGACACGTTCTGGGATTTCGTATCGCTCATGCCCGAATCCACGCACATGCTGCTGTGGGCGATGAGCGATCGCGCCATCCCGCGCAGCTACCGCATGATGCAGGGCTTCGGCGTGCACACGTTCCGTTTCGTCAACGAGGCCGGCGAATCGCGCCTGGTGAAGTTCCACTGGACGCCGCGGCTGGGCACCCATTCGCTGGCGTGGGACGAAGCGGTGAAGATCTCCGGCGCCGATCCGGACTACCACCGCCGCGATCTGTGGGAAGCGATCGAAGCCGGCGAATTCCCCGAGTACGAACTCGGCGTGCAGGTCTTCACCGAGGAGCAGGCGAACAAGTTCAGCTTCGACGTGCTCGACGCGACGAAGATCGTGCCGGAGGAACTGGTGCCGGTGGAGCCGATCGGCCGCCTCGTGCTCAACCGCAATCCCGACAACTTCTTCGCCGAGACCGAACAGGTGGCGTTCTGCACCGCGCACGTCGTGCCGGGCATCGACTTCACCAACGATCCGCTGCTCGCCGGGCGCATCCATTCCTATGTCGACACGCAGATCTCGCGACTGGGCGGGCCGAACTTCCACGAGATCCCGATCAACGCACCGGTCGCTCCGGTGCACAACAACCAGCGCGACGGCATGCATCGTCAGGCGATCCATCGCGGGCGTGTTTCGTACGAGCCCAACAGCCTCGGCGGTGGGTGCCCGTTCCAGGCCGGTTCGGCCGGGTTCGTGTCGTTCCCCGAACCGATTCGCGCCGACGAACTGCGTGGGCGTCCGGAGAAGTTCGCCGAGCACTACAACCAGGCGACGCTGTTCTACGACAGCCAGAGCGATGCGGAAAAGGCGCACATCATCGGCGCGTTCCGCTTCGAGCTGAGCAAGGTCACCGTGCCGGCGATCCGCGAACGCATGGTGGCGAACCTGATGAATGTATCGCGCGAGCTTTCGACCTCCGTGGCCGCAGGCCTGGGCATGGGGCCGGTCGAAGCATCGCCGCGTGCGATCGAGCGGGTGCCGCGTCCGGAAGTCCGGCAATCGCCGGCGCTGTCGCTGCTCGCGCGTCCGGGCGACGGCAGCATCCGTTCGCGCAAGATCGCGCTGCTGGTTTGCGACGGCGTGGCCGGCGAATCGCTCGCCGCCGCGCAGCAGGCGCTGTTCGAAGCCGGCGCGGTGCCGCGCCTGGTCGGCCAGCGCATCGGTCCGTTCGTCACGGCCGAAGGCGAAACGCTGCAGGCCGATGCGTCTATGGAGAACGAACCGGCGCCGCTGTTCGACGCGCTCGTGCTGCCCGACGGCGAACGCGCGGTGAAGGCGCTGGCGGTGGACGGTCGCGCCGCGGAGTTCGTGAAGGAGCAGTACCGCCACTGCAAGCCGATCCTGGCGCTGGGTGCTTCCAGCTCGCTGCTGGAAGGCGCGGGCGCGTCGAAGATGTTGCCCGATGGCAGCAAGGATCCGGGCGTCATCGCCGGCGAGGAGGACGACGAGCAGGCCATCGCGTCGTTCATCGAGGCCATCGCGCAGCATCGCCACTGGGTACGCGAGACGGATCCGCCGATGGTGTGATCCAGATTTCGCTCAACGGCGAGAGACCATCAGATGGAGCCCTTCTCTCGCGTGCGGGAGAAGGTGCCGGCAGGCGGATGAGGGCAGCGGCCGTGCTAGCGTCGCTCCAGCAGCCCTCACCCCAACCCCTCTCCCGCAAGCGGGAGAGGGGCTACTCATCGCAGCGGAAGTACCTGCGTCACCGCGTTCTTCTGCCTCACATCCGATCCGCATCCATCACCGCCTGCGCGAACGCGGCCGGCGCTTCCTGCGGCGGGTTGTGGCCGATGCCGCCGGTGAGCAGGCGATGCTGGTACTTGCCAGTGAACCGCTTCGCGTAGCTCTCCGGCGACGGATGCGGTGCGCCGTTGGCATCGCCTTCGATCGTGATCGTCGGCACCGAAATGGACGGGAAGGTCGCGAGCCTGCGCTCGATCGCGTCGTACCTCGACTCGCCCTGCGCGAGGCCCAGGCGCCAGCGGTAGTTGTGGATGACGATGTCGACGTGGTCCTCGTTCTGCAGCGCGGCGGCGCTGCGGTCGAAGGTGGCGTCGTCGAAGGCCCACTTCGGCGAGGCGAGTTTCCAGATCAGCTTCGCGAAATCGTGGCGGTTTCGCTCGTAGCCGGCGCGGCCGCGCTCGGTGGCGAAGTAGAACTGGTACCACCACTGCAGCTCGGCTTCCGGCGCGAGCGGCGCCTGCGCGGCCTGCTGGCTGCCGATGAGGTATCCGCTCACCGCGACCAGCGCCTTGACGCGTTCGGGATGCAGCGCGGCGACGATGTCGGCCGAGCGGCCGCCCCAGTCGTAACCGGCGACCACGGCGCGCGGGATCTTCAGCGCATCCATCAGCTGGATGACGTCGTCGGCCAGCGCGGCCGGCTGGCCGTTGCGCGGCGTGTCGGCGGAGAGGAATCGCGTGGTGCCGTAACCGCGCAGGTGCGGGACGATCACGCGATAGCCCGCCGAGGCGAGCAACGGCACGACGTCGGCATAGCTGTGGATGTCGTACGGCCAGCCGTGCAGCAGCAATACGGGCGCGCCGTCGGCGGGGCCGGCATCGACATAGCCGATGTCGAGCACGCCGGCGCGGATCTGCTTCACCGGCCCGAAGGCGACGTTCGCGCCGCGAGCGGGCGTCGTCGCGCCGGACGCGCGCGGCGTGGCGGCCTGCGCACGCGGGGCGAATCCGAACGATGCGGCGGCCAGGCCGGCGGCGGCGATGCCGAGGAAGCTGCGGCGAAACGGGTCGATGCGGTCGGGGGCGAGCGTGTCCATGTCCGGGCTCCGGTGTGGGTGGGCGGCGACGATTCGCCGACGGAGCACAGGTTCGCGGACGCCCGTATCCCGCTTGTGTTCGCGGGTGCGGGGATTTGTAACGGTTTGTACGGACGCTAGCCGGCGTCGATCCCGTCGGGCGTCACGCGGTCCGGATCCCACCGCAGGCGCCGCTTCGCCCAGGTCTCGGCGGTCTGCGGCTTGACGAACAACGCCGTGACGTCGGGATGCTCGTCCTGCACGGCGCGTTCGATGCGCATCACGCAGGCTTCGATCTGTGGCGTGGTCAGCGCGTCGTGGAAGTCGGCGCTGAGCGCGGCGATGATGCTCTCCGGCCCCAGTTGCTGCGTGAGCACGCCGTTGGCGCAGCGCACGTCCGGGTCGTCGCCGGCGATGCGAAGGATGTCCTGCACGACCTGCCGCTGCGCGAGTTCGCCCAGCAGCAGGCCCTTGGTTTCGCGCGCGAGCAGGATCGCCGTGATCGCCAGCACCACGCCGATGCCGAGCGAGGCGTAGCCGTCGTAGCGCGGATCGCCGGTGACCTGCGTCGCCACAATGCCCGCCAGCGCGATCAGCAGGCCGGCCATCGCCGCGGTGTCCTCGAACAGCACGGTGAACGTGCTGGCGTCCTTGCTGTCGCGGAACGCCCGGATCCAGCCGCGCTTGCCCTTGGCTGCACGGAACGAGCGCAGTGCGATGAACCACGTCACGCCTTCGAACATCAGCGACGCGCCGAGCACCAGGTAGTTCACCAGCGGATTGGCCATCTCGCGCGGATGGCGCAGGTGCGCGAGGCCTTCATAGAACGAGATGCCCGCACCGAGCGCGAACACCATCAGCGCGACGATGAAGGCCCAGAAGTACAGTTCGCGCCCGTAGCCGAAGGGATGCGATGGATCCGGCGGTCGCGCGGCGCGCCGGATGCCGTAGAGCATCAGCACCTGGTTGGCGGTGTCGACCAGCGAGTGCACGCCCTCGCTGAGCATCGCCGACGAGCCGGTGAAGGCGGCCGCGACGAACTTCGTCGCCGCCACCGCCGCATTGCCCATCAGCGCAGCGACCACGACCATGCGGCCGGATCCGGCCATCGAACTGCTCCCTTCGAATCGTCACGGGTTGCGTCGATGGTCGGCGGAGCGGGGTAAATCCTTCGTGCACGTGGCGTGGGCTGCTCGCGCGTGTGCCACCTCTTCCGTCGAGCATGATGCGTCTGGCAGATGGATCCCCACCTTCGCGGGGATGACGGCTTGAAGGGGCGGATGACGGCTTGAACCGGCGGGTGAGGGCGCTTTTCGCTGTCATTCCCGCGCAGGCGGGAATCCACGCTCGAATGCATCACGTCCTCCGTCGAGCGTGATGCGTCGGGTAGATGGCTCCCCGCCTTCGCGGGGATGACGGCTTTAAGGGCAGGCAGGATGATGGCTTAAAGGGCGCGCGGGTATCGCAGCGCTTTTTGCTGTCATTCCCGCGCAGGCGGGAATCCACATTTGACTAGGTCACGCTTTCCATCGAGCGTGATGCGTCTGGCAGATGGATCCCCGCCTTCGCGGGGATGACGGCTTGAAGGGCAGGAGGATGATGGCTTAAAGGGCGCGCGGGTATCGCAGCGCTTTTGCTGTCATTCCCGCGCAGGCGGGAATCCACGCGTGAATGCATCACGCCCTCGTCGAGCATGATGCGGCTGGCAGATGGATCCCCGCCTTCGCGGGGAGAACGGCTTAAAGCGGGGTAACGGCTTGAAGGGAGCATGACGTCTTCAAGGGCAGGATGACGTCTTCAGGTGAGATGACGTCTCCAAAGGCGGATGACGTTTCAGGAAGCTCGCGCCTCGCGCTACTGCGCCTGCGCGCGGAACTTGTCCCAGCCCACCTCGCTCGCGCCGGCCGGCGGGGTGAACACGAAGGTGGAGTCGGGCAGCTTGGCGCTTTCGACCCACGTCAGTTCGGCGGTATACCCGGGCAGCCCCGCATCGCGCGTATCGACGAACGCGAGCTTGCACGGCAGGTGCTTTGCATCGGCGAAGACTTCCCACGCGATGCCGGCTTTCTTGTACGAGTAGTGCGCGCACTTGCGTCCGCCCACCAGCGCTTCGCCGGAGAAACTCGCGCGTTCGGCGTTCTCGAGCAAACGGGTCTGGTCGTCCCAGGTGAACAGCTGCGCCAGCGCCATGCGGAAGCCGACGCGCGACTCGACTGTGGACACGAGCGTCGACAGCGTGCCGGGCGCCTCGATGCGCGCGTACTGCTTCTGCGTCGGGGAGAACACGGTAATGGTGCGGCCGTCGTAGACGACGTCGCGATCGAGCCCCACGCCGCGCGTGGACGCGTGCAGGTGGTCCGGCGCGCGCACCTGGTACTTCGCGGTGCCGTCGAAATCGCGGTACTCGCCCGACGCCAGCGGCGCACGCGTCTTCACCGTGGCATCCACCGTGTATTCGCGCAGGCTGCGGAGCTTCTCGCCGATCTGCGACAGCGCCTTGATCGCCTTGGGATCCACCGCCCCGGCCTGTTGCGCATGTGCGGGCGACAGAGGGATCAACCCCACGGCGAGCGCGAAGGCGAGGGCGGGCATCTTCATCGCGAGTTCCCTGTCGGTCACTTCGAAGTGGCTGCGGTCTGCGCGGCCTTCACTTCGACCCAGCTGCTGTCCGGATCGAATTTCGTCATCGCGCGCGCAAGCTGGTCGCCGTCCGGGCCGAGATCCTTCTCGAACACCTCGCCTTCGTGGCTGACCATGAAGCTCATCACGCCGCTGTCGCCATAGCGCGCCGGCCACGCGACCAGCGCGAAGCCGCGGCTCATCGCGTCGCCGAGCTTGTAGTCGTACGCACCGCCCGGCGCCGACGGCCCCTGCGCGGTGAGGATGCGATAGCGGTAGCCGTGCCATTCGCCGTTGGGCGTGTCGTCGCCGAACAGCGGACCGAGCGGGCTTTCCTCGCCGCCGTCGTCGGCCCAGTACAGGCCGTCATGCTGACCGTCGGTGCTGACGAATTTCTGCGCGTACTCGAGCACGCCGTTGCCGTTGCGATCCTCGGCGGCGTAGTCGATCTGCGCGTCGTGGTAGGCGAGCACGGCCTGTTCGGCCTCGCGTTCGTTGCGGCCGATTCGGCGTGCGCGGATTTCCGCCTCGCCGGCCTTCACGTCGAAGGCCCAGCCGCCGCTGCCTTTCACCAGCGGAACCGGCAGCGTCCACGCGTCCTTGCCGACGGCGAGCATCTGGTGCGTCGCATCTTTCTGCACGAACGAACGCTTCTCGCGATAGCGCGCGAGGAACGCATCGACGTCCTCGCGATCCACGCTGCCGCGCGGGATCACCTGCTCCCAGCTCGGGCCGAGGAGCGCGGTGAGTTTGGCTTCGTCGGCGGTCTTCGTGCCGAGCGCGGCGACAAGCGCGTCGGCGGCCGCGTCGGGCGTGGCGAAGGATTGTTGTGCGTGTGCAGGCAACGCCAGCAGCAGCGCGAAGGCGAGCGGGAGCCAGCGGACGGATGCGCTCATGGGGTTCTCCTGCTCAACGACGACGCCCGCCGCCGCCGCGCATCGGCGGCCGCGAGGGACGGCTCATCTGCTGTCCACCGCCGCGCGAAGCGGCCGGACGCTGCGACTGCTGCATGCTGCGCTGCCCGCGGCCGGCATCGCCGCGCGACATCGCCGGGTTGCTCGCGCCCTGGAAGGCGCTGCTGTTGCCGGGGCGGTTCATGCCGGCGCTGTCGCGCGCACCCTGGCGCGCCTGCGCGTTGCCCTGGCCGCTGCGCTGGAAGTCGCCGCGATTGGCGCCTGCGGCGCCACCGGAGCGGTCGAAATCGCGCGACGCCTGCCCGGCGCGCTGCTGCGCTTCGCGATTGCTCGCCGCCGGCGCTTCGAAGCCGCGCTGTTCCATCGTCTGGCGCGCGCGGTCACGATCGGCGGTGCGTGCGGCGTCACGCGACGGATCGCGTCCACGCGCCGCATCGCGCTGACCGGCGCCGTCGAGCTGGCGTCCGTACTGCTCGCGACTCTTGCTGTCGCGATAGGGCACGCCGTCGCGGTTGGCCGCGTTGTGCTGCCACTTGCCGTCGCGGCTGATCTGGTCGCGGTTGACGTTGCGTTCGGTATTGCGGTTGGTGTTGCGGTTGAACTCGTTGTAGCGGTCCACGTCGATGTCGATATCGCTGTGGCCCCAGTCGAGGTCGCCCCACAACGCACCGCCGACGGCCACGCCGATGCCGAAGCTGAAAAGCGCGCCGCCCGGGTAGTAGTACGCCGGCGGCGGGTAGTAGTAGGGCGGATACGACGGATACATCCACGTGCCGTAGACCACGCTCGGGTTGTAGCTGGGCACGTAGACGACGTCGGGTTCGGACGACTCGATCACGATCGTCTGCGTGCCCGCGGGAACCGTCGTCGTCGTGCCGGTCGCGGGCGCGGCGGCCTGCTTGGTGACCTTCTGCTGTTCGTTCGACTTGAGGTTGCCGGCGGCATCGGCCTGGCGGCGCAGGCGCTGCACCGATTCCATCACCGCGTCGGGCTGCGCGAGGAACGCGTCGCCCATGCGCTGCACCCACTTGGGATCCTGGCCGAGCACCGCGAGCAATTGCGGGAACGCCACCAGCGACTGCACGCTCGGATCCCACGATTCGTTCGCGACCTGCTTCACCGCGTCCTCGCCCTTGGCGTCCTTGTGCGCCTTGGACCACGCGACCGCGTCGCTGACATCGCCCGGATACGTGGACGCCATCAGCACCTGCGCGAGCAGCGCGTCCGGATACAGCGCGATGGGCGCCATCATCTGGTCGAGTTCTTCGCGCGTGAACGTGCCGGACGAGGCCGTGTTCGTCGTGGCCGATGGCGCGGACGGCGCCTGTACCGGCGCGGCCGCGACGTCCAGCGTCGCCAGCAGGAGGGCGGCGATCGCCGCCTGTAGCATCAGGATGCGCATGGAACCTCCACTGGCGCGACGGCGGGCGGGGGAGGTGACCCGCCGTCGCGACGCTGCGTTACTTGCCCGCCTGCACGCCCTTGTCGACGATGAGCTTCACCACGACCTTGCGCGCGCCGGCGTTGCTGCCCGCGCCCGCATCGGTCGCCACGCCCATGCCGTCGCCCGCGCGCACGCGGCCCGGTTGCAGGCCGGCCTGCTGCTGCAAGTAGTTGGCCACCGCGTTGGCGCGACGCATGCTCAGGCGCTGGTTGGCTTCGGCGTTGCCGGTGGAATCGGTGAAGCCCTGCAGCACGACCTGGTAGTCCTGCGTTTCCTTCGCCTTCGCGGCGAACTGGTCGAGGCTGGACTTGCCGGCGGAGTTGATCGTCGCGCTGCCCGAATCGAACAGCACTTCGGCCGTGGCCAGGGCTTCGTACTTGCCGAAGTCGTTCATGCGCGCGGTGGTCGGCGCCAGGCCGGCCTGCACCTGCTGCGCGGTGCGGAAGTCCTCCGACTTGAACGAAACTTCGGTGGCATCGAAACCGCTGCCGCTGGCGACCGCGTCGATGGTGACCGGCAGGCCGGGCATCAGCGCCGTCTGTTCGGCCTTCTCGTGCACCACGCCGGTGAGGCCCTTGGTGCGCTTGTACTTGGTGCTGGGCGACAACGTGATGGTCTGCTCCACGTTGGCCGCGTCCTTGACCACAATGGTGTTGCCCTGGACGGAGGTGATCAGTCCCTTGATCTTGCTCTTGTCGCCGTCGGCGGCGGAGGCGGACGACACCGCCAGCACGGCCGCCATCGCGGCGGTGAGCGACAGCGACTTCATGAGCGTGCGCTTGTTCATCGATGGATCCTCGTGTGGGGCGGCGGGAGTCGGGCCCATGCAGGAGCGTCCCGTCCACCGCCGAGTTCTACGCCGATCCGCAACCGGCTCAATTGGCCCTTGGCCCAAGCTGCAGCGCAGCGCAACCCGGCAGGATTCGCGCCAACCCGCCGCGCATTCACGCCATGACCATCACCATCACCGTGCCCCAGGTGGTGAGGAACAGGTGCGCCACCGCGACCGCGCCGGTGTAGCCGATCACCGCCACGGGGCTGCCGGATTTCTCCTGCACCGCGGCGAGCGCGGCGGTGAAGGTCTGCGCGCCGGAGATCGCGCCGAGCAGCAGCAGCGGGTCGATCTTCAGCACTTTCCGGCCGAACCAGAGGCCCAGCAGCAGCGGGGTCATCGTCACCAGCAGGCCGCCGAAGAACAGGCCGACGCCGGATTGCCGCAGCGCATCCATGAAATGCGGCCCCGCGCCGAGGCCGACCATCGCCACGAACGCCGCCAGTCCGAAGGACTGCATCAGCTTCACCGCCGCATCCGGAACGCGCCCGAACAGTGGCCGCCGCCCGCGGATGTGGCCGACGACCAGGCCCGCCAGCAGCGCGCCGATGCTGGTGCCGATCGTCACCGTGATGCCGCCGATGGGCACGGAGGCCACGATGCCGAACAGCGCGCCGAGGAAGATGGCGAAGCCCACGACCACGAAGTCGGTGGCATCGCTCGCGTGCACGATCTCGCCCAGCACGCCGGCCGCGCGCAGCACCGCCGGTTCCGGGCCGACGAGGGTGAGCACGTCGCCGCGCTCGATCGTGGTGCGCGTGCCGATCGGGATGTCCTGGCCGCCACGGCGGATGCGGCGCAGGAAGACCGCGCGCACTTCGTCGCGGGCCGCGATGTCCTCGAGCGTTCGGCCGGCCCAGTGCGATTTGCCGACGAAGACCTCGTGCGAGGCCATCGGAATGTCGAGCAGCGCCGCGTCGTCGACTTCCTCGCCGCGTTCGCCGATCACGTCCACGAGAACATCGCGCCGGCCGCCGACGGCCACGACGTCGCCCGCGTGGATCACGCTGTCGCCGTCGATTTCCAGCAGCGCGCCGTCGCGACGAATGCGATGCACGAACAAACGTGCACCGACGATCACGCGTTCGGCGGCCGCGACGCTGAGGCCGGCGATGGGCGCGGCCGCTGCGATGCGATACGCACGCGTTTCGAACGGCTGCCACGCCGGCACCACACCGTGCCGCTGGCGCTTGATGCCGTAGCGTTGTTCGACCTGCAACGCGTGCGCGGCCAGGTCCACGCGCAGCAGCTTCGGCCCGAACACGGTGCAGGTGAGGATCACGCCCAGCGCGCCGGAGACGTAGCACAGCGCATCGCCGACGCCGATGTGCGCGAGATAGCGCTCGCGCGTGGCGGCATCGAGCGGCAACGCCTGGATCGCCTCGCTGGCCGTGCCCATCGCGGGCGATTCGGTGAGCGCGCCGGACATCATGCCGGCGGCCAGGCCCGGATCGAGCCGCAGCGTCTTCGCCACGACGATCGCGACGATCAATCCGACCACCGGCATGAACACGCCCAGCGCGGCGAAGCGCCAGCCGTCGCCCTTCATCGCACCGAGGAAACGCGGGCCGACCTCGTAGCCGATGCCGAACAGGAACAGCAAAAACACCAGCGACTTCGCGGTGGCCGCCACCGGCACCGCGAACAGCCAGCCCAGCAGCATGCCGGCGAGCAGCGAGCCGGTGACGCCGCCGAGCGTGAAGCCGCGCACGCGGATCGCGCCGATCCAGTAACCGATGCCAAGCGCCAGATAGACCGCGAGCTCCGGATACCGCGACAACGTCGAGGCGAACCACTGCATGCGTTGCCTCCGCGGCGTGGCGTCAGAGACTCGGCGGGTCGTAGTAGATCATCAGGCGGAAGTCGTCCAGGTCGGTTTCCACCGGGCCTTCCTGCCGCACGTGCGCGTAGCGCATGCGGAACAGCAGGCCTTTCAGGAAACCATCGGCCACCGCCCACTGGAAATTGACGTCGTACTCGTCCTTGGCGTACTCGGTGGGCGATTGCGGATCGGAGCCGTCGACGTACAGCGCGTACACGCTCGCCCCCTTGATGAAGGGGAAGGTGTAGCCGGCGCGCAGCATCCACGCCGATTCGCCGTCGCGGTTGAAGTCCTCCACCTGCACGCTGGTGAAACCGGGATAACCGCTCCACGGGTTCTGCATGTTGGTGTCGCCGCCGGCGCGGGTGTAAGCGGCGGTGAACAGCGCGCCGCCGTGTGCCAGCTCGGCCTTCGCGCCCCACTGGTCAGACGAGAAATCCGTGCCGCGCAGCAGGTCGTCGCCGACGCTGGTCTGGTCGGAATACTGCACCGCGAAACTCAGCTTGGTCTTCTCCGCGAGCGGGATGCCGTACTTACCTTCGGCGTAGAAGATGTTGATGATGTCGTCGCTGTAGTAATTGATCGCGCCCAGCGAGAGGTCGCCGGACTTGTAGTTCGCGCCGATCGCGTAGACGCCGCGATCGGTGCCGTCGGGTGCGCCGGCATCCTGCGACATCGACACGAAATCCTCGGAATTGCGCTCCTTGATCTTGTCGACGTAGCCGCCGCCCACGCGCCATTCGGGCCGGCCTTCGTCGCCGCCGTACAGGCCCTGGAACAACACGGTCTGGAAGGTGTTCGGCGTCATGCGCGCGTCGTTGCGGTTGATGTACGGCGTATCGAAACCGCGACGGCCGAGCGTGAGGCGCGAGTCCTCGTTGATCAGGAACTCGCCGTAGACCTCACCAAGTACGCTGTAGCCTTCCTGTCCGGGCGCGAGCAGCAGCGTGCCGTCGCGGTCGTCGGGGCCGTAGAGTTTCTGCGAGGTGTAACCTGTCGCGCCGAACGCGAAGCGGTCGCGGAAATAGCCCGTCTTGAATCCGAGCGAGCCGCCCAGCGCCCACGCTTCGCTGCCGCTGTCGTCGTACTTCTCGCGATCGAGATAGAACGAGCGCACCTGCAGGTCCCACTTCGTATCCTGGAACGCCTTGCGCCGCGTGTCGCGGATCCATTGCTGGCGATCGCGCGGCGCGAAGGCTTCGTTCATGCGCGTCTGGCCCTGTTCGGTCGAGGTCGGCGCGGTTTCGATGTAGACGTCGTCCTCGGTTTCCTTCGGCTCCTCGCCTTGCGCAGGCGCGGTGGCCTGCGCGGGCGCAGCGGTCTGCGCCCACGCGGGCATCGCCAGCAGGCAGCCGAGCGAGGCGGCGGCGACCGCCACGCATCCGGCACGGGGGCGCTTCACGTTCATGGCGGCTCTCCCTGCGCGTTACTGCGACAACACCATCGCGAAGTAACCGAACACCGTGTACAGCACGCCGGAAATCGCGTAGCCCACCGGGAAGCCGACCCACGGCACGGTGCTGTTGATCTCCTTCGCCGCTTCGCGCGCCGGGCCTGAGTGCGAGCGCGATCCCGCGACACCGCCCATCAGCACCGCCGGGTTGATCTTGAAGAAGTGGTAGCCCACCGCCCAGGTGATGAACGGCGGGATCGTGCTCGCCACGAAGCCGGCGAGGAAGATCTTCAGCGCGATCGAACCGGTCAGCTGTTCCAGCAGCGTCGCGCCGGCGTTGATGCCGACGATGGCGATGAAGGTGACCAGGCCGAGGTCTTCCAGGATGTTGCGCGCCGCGTTCGGCGTGCTGCCGAAGTAGCGCAGGCGCGAGACGATCGAGGAGACGAAGATGCCCGACAGCAGCAGGCCGCCCGCGTTGCCCAGGCCGACGGAGAAATCGCCCACCGGCACGTTGATCTTGCCGATCAGCAGGCCGATCACCATGCCCGCCGACAGCGTCAGCAGGTCGGTCGAAGTGCTCGGGCGCGCGATCTTGCCCAGCATCCCGGCGGCCTTGTCAACCGCGCTCTTCAGGCCCGTCACGAACAGCACGTCCAGGCGCTTGAGTTCGGTTTCCGCGCCGACGGGAATCGGCTCGCCGGAACGCTCGAGGCGCGTGACCTGCACCTGGCCGGCGAAGTCCTCCGTCGCGAGCGCCTTCAGCGGCTTGCCGACGAAGTCCTTTTCCGTCACCAGGATTTCGGCCTGGTCCAATGGCACGTTCAGCGCCTTGGGGTCGTCCACTTCGGCGCCGAGCAGGCCGAGGTTCTCCGTCAGATCGCCCAGCTTTCCGCCCAGCGCGACCACATCGCCGTGCAGCAGCACGACATCGGGCCCGGCGCCGAGCGAGTCCTCCCCGCGCCGCACGTTGACGATGCGGTACTGCGGGAACTTCGCGCGGAACTGCGCGATGGTCTGGCCGGCGGTGGCCACGTTCTCCAGCCGGTACGCGCGCAGGCCGCCGCCGCGATAGCCGGTCAGCGCCGCGTCGTCGACGTTGCGCACGCCATGCTCGCGCTCATAGTCCTGCGCGGCCTTGCGCGCGTCCACGCCCCACCAGCGCGGCAGGTACTTGCAGATCAGGATGATGCCGACCGTGCCCCAGATGTAGGTCACGCCGTAGCCGAGCGCGATCATGCCCGACACCTGTTCGGCCGTCGTGCCCGCGGGCACCTTGTACGCGCCTTGCTCCATCGCCATCTCGGCGGTGCCGATGGCGGCGGACATCGTCTGCGAACCAGCCAGGATGCCGCCCGCGGAGCCCGGGGGCAGCGCGAACCACTTCGTCATCAGCACCACCAGCCCGAGGCCGAGGAACGAGCAGATCACGGCGAGGATGGTGAAGGTAATGCCGTCCTTCTTCAGGCTGTTGAAGAACGCGGGCCCGACGCGCAGGCCGACGCCATACATGAACAGGTAGTAGAAGAGCGACTTGGCGAAGTTGTCGAGTTGCAGCTTCACGCCGTAGGTCGAGGCCCAGGTCGCGAGCGCCGCGCCGACGACCACCGCGGCCGCGACCATGCCCAGCCCGTAGCCCTTCACCGCGAACTTGCCGACCAGGACCGCCATGCCCACGGTGAAGAACAGCAGGATGTACGGGTTTTCGGAAAGGAACTGGAAGAAACCTTGCATGACGGCGTGCTCCCGATGGGTGGTTCCGAGTGGTGCTGCCGGAGGTGCGTTCCGTTCGCTACATGGATGACGCGCGACGATTGCCCAGCGCCGAGGGCTTGAGCAGCTTGATGCCCTGCGCGGCGTGGTAGCCGTGGATTTCCTTCACGTCGAGCTTGCGCATGAAGGCGATGGTGTCGGCGGTGATGACCTGGCCCGGCACCATGATCGGGAAGCCCGGCGGGTAGGGGATGACGAAGTTCGCCGAGACCATCTCCGGGCCGTCGCGCAGGCGCTTGTCGACCTCGTCGCTGTTCAACTTCACGAACTCGCAGTTGTCTTCCTCGTACGCCATGAAGAACGCGGGCCGCATGTGGCCCTCGTTGCTCGCGCCGTCGGGATGCTCGCGGAAGGCGTCGTGGAAACGGCTGAAGTTCGGCAGGTCCGGCACGTCGGTCATCAGCGACTTCACGCGATCGGCGAACACCTGCGCACCGACCGTCCCTTCCTGCGACAGCCGCGATTCGATTTCGCGCGACAGGTCGGCCAGCGCCTTGATCAGCAGCGCCGCATCGGAATGCGTGTTGTTGATGTTGGTCTGCACCAGCACGCTGTTGCGCGAGGTCTTGTTGATCTGGATATCGAAGCGTTCGGCGAGCAGGCCCTTGAACTGCGTGCCGTCGAAGCCCGCGGCGCCGCAGATCAGCGTCAGGCGCGTGGGATCGAGCGCGAACTCGTCCTCGTCCAGTGCATCGATCGCCGCCGACCAGCTCGAATCCGGCGGACCGTAGTCGCGCAGGCCGGACTCGCGGAATTCGGCGGGAATCATGTCTTCCGGGGTTGCCACGCGGAAATACTTCGAGATCAGCGGATGCGTGTTGACCGCGCGACGGATCTTCAACGCGAGGTCGGTCATGCGCAGCGTCAGCCCGTAGCCTTCCAGCTCCATCTGCCGGCGCGCGAGGTCGAGCGAGGCGATGAGCTGCAGGTTCGGCGAGGTCGAGGTATGCGCGAAGAACGCTTCCTCGAACGGGCCCTCGACGTGGTGGAAGTCCTCGTCCCACACCAGCATCATCGATCCCTGACGGAACGCCGACATCGACTTGTGCGTCGAGTTGGTCTGGTAGACGCGGATGCGGACCTTGTCGGGATCGGGCAGCCAGTGTTCGTCGAGCATCGCCGGATTGCTCGGGTCGATGTCGCCGTGCTTCTCCTTCCACGCATCGTATTCGGCGCGATAGGCCTTGCTGCGGTAGCGCGCGGTGAGCGCGGCGGCCGCGCCCATCGCGGTTCGGCGGCGGTGCATCGGATTGAAGCGCGCGAAGCCGAACCACGCCTCGTCCCACAGGAAGATCAGGTCGGGCTTGATCGCCAGGCATTCCTGCATCACGCGGCGCGGGTTGTACATGTGGCCGTCGAAGGTGCAGTTGGTCATGTCGATGACCTTGACGCGATCGAGCTTGCCGCCGGCGGCGCAGTCGAGCAGCGCCTGCTTGATCGTGCGCAGCGGCACCGCGCCGTACATCGAATACTGCGTGAGCGGGAAAGCTTCGACGTAGTACGGCTGCGCGCCGCTGAGCACGAAGCCGTAGTGGTGCGACTTGTGGCAGTTCCGATCCACGATGACGATGTCGCCCGGCTTGCACACCGCCTGCACGACGATCTTGTTCGACGTGGACGTGCCATTAGTGCCCAGGTACGCGCGCTTGGCGCCGAACGCGCGCGCGACGGCTTCCTGCGCCTTCTTGATGTTGCCGGTCGGCTCCAGGAGGCTGTCGAGGCCGCCGGTGGTTGCCGAAGATTCGGCGAACAGGATGTTGGTGCCGTAGAAGTGGCCCATGTCGCGGATCCAGTTCGATCCGAAGATCGACTTGCCGCGCGCGATCGGCAGCGCATGGAACGTGCCGATGGGCCGCATCGCGTACTTCTTGAGGTTGTCGAAGTACGGCGTCTCGTAGCGATCCTTCACGCCGTCGATGATCGACAGGTGGATTTCCATCGGTTCTTCGACGTGATGGAACACGCGGCGCAGCGGCGCGGCTTCGTCGCTGCCGGCGAGTTCCTCCGGCGAGCGGTCGGTGAGCAGGTAGAGGTCCAGTTCCGGGCGCGAGCCCTTGATCGCGCGCGCAAGGCGCAGCGACAGCGTTCCGGCGCGCGAATCGTCCTCATCGAGTTCGACGTGCCGCGAGACGAAATCCTTGAGGTCGGGAATGTCATGCTTCGAGTTGAAGCCGAAGCCGTCGACCAGCACCACCGCCTGCAGGTCGTGGTTGACCATCATCGCCAGTGCGGCGTCCTCGAAGCTGGCCACATGCACGGCGGTGTAGTGGAACGGATCCTCGGGGCGACGCATGCGGCGCATCTCGTCCTTCGAGCGCAGCCATTGGCCGGGATCGGCCGGCGTCACGACCATCACTTCGAAGTAGGGCTTGTCCTGCACGCCGAGGATGTCCGGCGGCAATGCGTCGAGCACCGTGCGGTCGACGTCGTCGTCGAGCTCCCACGCGTGTTCGTCGCGGCGGTAGTCGCCGGAGAGGATCGCGGCAGACACTTTCTGGGCAAGCCGCGCGAACGTCGCGGCATCGCCTTCGCCCAGCGCGTTGCGCAGGGCGGTGAGCAGGCGTTCCCCGGGATACGCCCAGCAGTGCTCCAGGCGCAGCACGTCGTCCAGGCGCTCCTGGCAGTGCTCGCGCTGCTTCGACGCGTTCGACGGGCTGGCGGATGCCCACGCGCGTGCGCTGGCGTTGAGGTGCCGCCACTGGTCCGCGCGCAGGGAGGCGGCGACGAGGACGTTGGACAACTGCGGGCGGTTTTCGGACTTGACATCCTGGTTCATGGAACACCCCGGGGGCGTGGTGTCGAGGGGAATCGCCGCACAAGCGACGCCGCGGGCCGGTGGCCCAACGCCCGAACGTTAGGCGCGCAAACAAGGCGTGAAAATTGGCCCTTGGCCCTAGTTCCTGTTGCTTCGGAATGTCGGTCGGGCCCGGCTGCTACGCCGCGCATTCAGGCCCGCGCATCCTCGCGACCGCTGGTCGGAACGGAAGACTCCGCGAGCCCTTCCCAGTGCGTCTTCGGCACGATCTTTGGCGCTTCCGGGTCGGCTTCGTAGTTGGGCGACATGATCTGCACGCCGGCTTCGTTGAAGGCGTCCTGGATGTTGGCGTGCAAGGTGCTGCGCGCGATCAGTCGCTGCTGCACGTCGGCGATGCGTGCCCGCAGCACGTATTCGACGTAGAAGTCCGACAGCGCGGCCTGCGCGACGAAGGGCGCGGGCGTCTCCATCACGCCCGGCGTGCGCCGCGCGGCATCGAGCAGGAGGCGATGAACCTGTCGCCAAGGCGCGTCGTAGCCGATGGTGACCTTCGACTCGATCCACATGCCGGGGCCGTCGGGATGGCGCGAGTAGTTGTGCAGCATCCCGCCGAGCACGACGTTGTTCGGGAAACTCACTTCCACGCCGAGCGGCGTGCGCAGGCGCGTGGTGAACAGGCCGATCTGCTGCACGGTGCCTTCGGTTTCGCCGATGCGCACCACGTCGCCGGGCGCCATCGTGCGCGAATACAGCAGCGTGAATCCGCCGGCCGCCTGGCCGACGATGCTCGACGCGCCCAGCGACACCATCAGGCCGACGAACACGCTTAATCCCTTGAAGGCCTCGGTTTCCGCGCCGGGCAGATACGGGTAGGCCATCGCCAGGGCGAACAGCCAGATCAGCACGGTGATGATCTTGCGCGTGGGTTCGGCCAGTTGCTGGTCGACGCCGAGGATCTGGAAACGCCCGGATTCCACCCCGTGGAAGGTGATGCGCACCGCCTGCGTCACGAGCCGCGCGAGCAGGAAGATCAGCAGCGCGCTGAACAGGCCGGGCAGGGCGGAAAGGATCGCGCTGCCGAATCCGGCGGTGCGCGCGCCGATCCACTCCGTCATCGCGGCCGCATACGGCTGCGTGTACGGGAAGCGGCCGAGCGCGAAGCGCAGCCACTCCTCGAAAGTCAGCAGCACGATCAGCCACATTGCAAGGCGCGCGAGGCCGCGTGCGCTGGCGATCAGGCCCGACAGCATCTGCCGCGCCGATTCGCTCTTCAGCTGCGCCAGTCGCCGCACGACCCAGGCATCCACACGATGCCGCACGCGCAGCACGAGCTTGCGCAGCAGCCACAGCGCGCCGACGGCCACCGCCGTGGCGATCGCCACCCACATCAGGCCCTGCAGCACGCGCTGCGGCATGCGCGCCTGTTCGGCGGCATCCACGGCCACCGACAGGCGCGACACGGTCTGCGCACGCAGCTGGTCCATCGTCTGGCCGCGCAGCGTGTCGCGATCGCCGGGGACCAGCACGGTGACGAGCTGGCCGGCCATCAGGATCGCCACGCCCTGCGGCACGTTCTGGTAGGTGACGGTCGCGCCGCCGGGTTCGTCGATGATGCGGGCGATGTTCGCTTCGGCCACGCGTGCGCGACGTTCCGGCGAGTTGCCGAAGAACGGCACGCGCAACACCACGATGTCGCGATTGAAGTAGCGCAGCGTGGCGGGCGCGTTCGCGACGTGTGCGGGGGCTGCGGCCGGTGCGGTGGTTTGGGTACGACCTATGGCGGGCGTGCACAGCGCGACGATGGACAGCAGCGCGAACAGTGACGCGGACAGCCACGACGCGGCCGCGTGCCGCATCGTCCGTATCGTCGAAGGGCCGCTCGCGTGCATGGTCGTCAGAACCGGTACGTCACGCCGAGCCGCAGGCCGCTGTCGACGAACTCCAGGTTGCCGATGAAGTCCGACTTCTCGGCGTCGGCGGTGATCCGGCGCCGCGTGTAGTCCAGCGAGATGCCGGTGCGTTCCCACGGGAACCATTCCACGCCGATACGCCCGAAGGTGATGTCGGCGTCGATGTCGTTGACGTTCGCCGAGAAATACCCGACGTCCGCCGAGAACCGCCACTGTTCGGCCGGCG
The DNA here is from genome assembly GCF_003382285.1 of Lysobacter soli. GTDB lineage: Bacteria > Pseudomonadota > Gammaproteobacteria > Xanthomonadales > Xanthomonadaceae > Lysobacter_J > Lysobacter_J soli. The sequence goes on along the minus strand of NZ_QTJR01000001.1, from coordinate 36,980 downwards.
CCCAGCGCCAGCTGCCACCGATACTCGGCGCGGGCAGGTCGGCGTCGACGGTCTCGCTGATCGCGCCGTCGATGCGGTTGCCGGCCGAATCGATCTCGACGTCCAGCCCGAGGCGCATGCGGTACCAGACCAGGCCGAAGCGCGGACCCAGCGCCCAGCGCTCGTTGTTGGCGGCCCACCAGACGTAATAGAGGTCGTACGCATCCAGGTCGACGGAGGCGCGCACGGTGCTGTCGGCTTCGTACAGCGTCCCGTCGAACTCGATGTCGCGCGAGATGCGTCGCGTCGCGTCGGCATCGTCCTGGTAGTAGGACAGGCCGAACTCGTGGTTGTCCCAGGGCCGCCAGGTCACGCCAACGACCGCAACCGTGTTCTTCTTGTCCAGGCCGAAGTCGCGCTGCAGGTCCACTTCGGTGCCCGACTGCGTCTCGCCGTCGGCACGCACCTGCGTGTCGAAGTCGGTGACGTAGCCGCCGATGCGGGCGCTGAAGGTGTCCAGCGGTTCGATCGCGCGGCACTCCATGGACGCGAGCGCGAGGATCGCGGCGACCGACGCGGTCAAAGGCATGGCGATGCGGGTGTTCATGGAAATCTCCTTCGCTTCGAATGCGGCGGTCATCGTGAGTGCGCGGCGGTCTGCAGCCCGACCAGTCGGGCCACCAGGAGCGCGAGGTACAACTGGCCGATCACGGCTTCGAACACCGCCAGCCCGCGCATCGCGGGCGTCGCAGGCACGAGGTCGCCGTAACCGAGCGTGGCGAGCGTGACGAAGCTGAAATAGATGGCATCGCCCATGCCGATGCCGGCCGGCGGGACGACGCCGCCGGACAGGAGCGAGCCGGGCAGCACGCGCGTCATCGCCGCGTACACCACGCCCCAGCACACGCCGATCAGCAGGTAGGCGCTGAGCGCGGCGTACACGCGCTCGGCGTCGATGCGCACGCTCGACAGCGAGAAGCGCACGGCGTTGTACGCGGCGACCAGTGCGATGACGCCCCAGATCACGGCGCCGAGGATCGACAGCGCCGGCGCCTGCGGGCCACGGGCAGCGAACCAGCGCAGCACCAGCGCGAGACCGATCAGCGAGAACAGCGTGCGGCGTTCGGCCTTCAGCACGATGGGGAACACCGCGGCGATGAGGTTCACCGCGAGGAACGCTTCCATCGCGTTGCGGCCGAAGTGCATCGTTTCCAGCAGCGGACCGATGGCGACGGTGAGCAGCAGCGAGAAGAACAGCAGCGCGTAGCGGTGCCGGTCGACGAAGCGGCGCGGATCGTGCACTGCGCGGGAAGCGGCGGCGTTCATTTCGCCCCCGATACGTCGGGCACGTAGAAGAACACCGCCGCCAGGATCAGGTACACCGCGAGCAGCTGCACGCCGCGCAGCCAGTCGGTGCGGCCGTCGCTGGCGATCTGGCCGGTGATGAGCACCGAGAACAGGATCGTGAGCACCAGCCCCGGCCCGAAGACGAGCCCCATCGGGTGCGGCCCGATGACGTAGCTGAGCAGCACGAGCAACGGCGCGACGAGCAGCGCGAGCTGCACGCTGGCGCCGAGCGCGATCGACATCGCCAGATCCATGCGGTTCTGGCGGGCGGCAACAATCGCGGTCGCCTGTTCGGCCGCGCCACCGATCACCGCGAGCACGAACACGCCGGTGAAGGCGTCCGACAGGCCGAGTTCCTCGCTCGCCGGTTCCACCGCGCCGACGAGGATCTCGCTGAGCCAGATGATGCCCAGGCTCACTGCGGCGAGGACGATCACCGCCTTGCGCGGGCTCCATTGCGGTGCCTGGTGCGCGTGGTGCAGGTCGGCGGCGGTTTCGTCGGTTACGCCCGGCTTGCGCGCGCGGATCGCGCGGCTGGCCATCAGCGTGTAGGCGACGTTCGCCACGTACACCAGCAGCAGCGCGACGGCGATCCACGCGCTGATCGGATCCAGCTGCGGCTGCGCGTCCGGCACGATCGCGCCGTACGCGGCGGGCATGATCAGCGCGATCACCGCCAGCGTCAGCATCGTCGCCTGCACGCGTGCGGCGCGGCCGTCGTAGCGCTGTTCGCCGTGCCGCACGCCGCCCAGCACCATGGCGACGCCGAGCACGAACAGGATGTTGCCGATGATGGTGCCGGCGATGGAGGCCTTCACCATGCCGTGCAGGCCTTCGCGCAACGCGGCCAGCGCGATGATGAGTTCGGCGGCGTTGCCGAAGGTCGCGTTGAGCAGGCCGCCGACGCCGGGGCCCAGGCGCACGGCGAGCGAGCCGGTCGCCTGCGCCATGAGCGAGGCCAGCGGCACGATGCCGAGCCCAGCGACGATGAAGATCAGCAGCGCCCGTTGCGGCGCGAAGTGCTCCAGTGCGATCGCCAGCGGCATGAGCAGGAGGAGCCATCGCATCGGGGCGTCCTCAGTGGGCCGCGGGTGCGGCGCCGGCGTCCGGCGCCACCTCCGACGGCGTGCCGAAATTGCCGCCGAGGGCGAGGTGGAGGTCGACGCGGCGGGAGAGGCGTTCGCGCTGCACGCTCAGCAGCGCGGTTTCGGCAGCCCATGCGGCGAGCTGGCGCTGGCTCACGGTGCGCAGGTCGGCGCGGCCGATGCGGTAGGCCGATTCCTCCATGCGCACGATGTCGCGGTTGGCGTCGACGGCTTCGCGCAGGATGCGTTCGCGATCGGCGAGCACGCGCTCGGCGGTGAGCGCGTCCTCGACTTCGTCCAGCGCGTTGAGCGCGCGGCGCGCGTAATCGGCGACGGCTTCCTTCTGCTCGGCCGTGCGCAGGCGCACCTGCCCGGTGAGCGCGCCGCCGGTGTAGATCGGCACCACTGCCGTGGCGTTGATGGTGTTGGTCGTCTGCTCCAGGTCCTCGCGCGTTTCGACGGCCGCGTTGCTGATGCGCGCATAGCCGCCGGAGATCGACAGCGTCGGCAGCATCGCGGCCTTTGCTTCGCCCACCAGGTCGAACGCGGCGGCGACGCGGCGTTCGGCGGCGATCATGTCGGGACGGCGGTTGAGCACGTCGATCGGAATGCCTGCCGGCACCGGCGCGGGGAAGGGCGTGAGCGCGCCGGCGACGTCGAGCGTCGCGGCCGGATAGCGCCCCAGCAGCAGTTCCAGCGCACGCAGCGCCTGCCGGTGCGCGAGTTCTATCTGCTGCTGCGCGTCGGCGTAGGTTGCCAGGTTCGCCTGCGCGACCATCACGTCGGTCTGCGTGCCGGCGCCGACGCGAAGGCGGTCGCCGGACAGGTCGACCAGTCGCGTGCCGGCCTCGGTCATCTGCGCCGCGAGCGCCATCTGCAGGCGCGTTTCGTTGGCGACGAACCACGCGCGGGCGACGCTGGCGGCAAGCGATTGCTGCGCGAAGCGGTAATCGGCGCTGGACGCATCGCGCGCCGCCCGTGCGGCATTGCGCGCGTAGCGCATGCGACCCCACAGGTCGATCTCCCAGCTCAGCCGCAGCATCACGCCGCTGAGCAGCGGGATGAGGTCGGCGATCGGCTTGGAACCGGCGCGCCCGAGCAGGCCGATCGCGGGCTTCAGCTTGGACTCGGCCAGATCGACCTGCGCGTTGGCCTGCTCGACACGCGCGGCGGCCATCAGCAGGTCCGGATTGTGTTCGAGCGCTTCGTGCACCAGGCGCGTGAGCACCGGATCGTTGAAGCTCGCCAGCCAGCCTTCGTCGACCTGCGCGGCGCTTGCCTGCGCCGACCAGTTGGGCGGGATGGTCGTGTAGCCCAACGCCTGTCCGCGCACTTCATCGCCCGTGGGCTCGGGCAGCACGGCGCAGCCCGTCGCGAGGACGAGCAGGAAGGCGCCGGTGAGCGCCTTCATCGCGGATCGGCTCGCGGCGACGTCGCGCATCGTGGCCTCAGTGCAGTTTCAACACGAGCCAGTCGAGCTTGGTGCCCACCCGCAGGATCACCTTGCGGATGATGTGCAGCAGCTTGCCGCGCTCGGTGTAGATGGCGCCCTGGCCCTGCGCGCCCATGGCGATGAAGGTGTCCACGTCGCGACCGGCGGGACGCAGGCGCACGGCGATGCGACCGAGCGGCAGCGGCGTCGTGCCGCTGGTCGGCACCATGCCGCTGATCGGCAGCTGACCGGTCGACGAGGCCCACACCACCGAGTCGACCGCGCACTTGATGATGCGGTTCGGGTGCGTCTTCAGCGCGATTTCGGCTTCATTGCCGGGTGCGACGTTGGCCAGCTCGTTCTGCGCGAACATCGCCAGCACGATCTGTTCCTTCTCCACGAAACTCATCACCGGCGTCAGCGGGATCGACGCCGCGTAAGAGCCTTCGCGCAGCTGCAGGTTGATCACGACGCCGTCCGCGGGCGCGTAGACGGTTGTCTGCTCCAGCTGCCAGCGCGCCTGGATGATCTGCGCCTTGAGCTGTTCGACCGCCGCATGCGCCTGCGCGACTTCCGACAGCTGCCCGTCGCGCGTCTTGGCCGACATCTTCTGCTGCACCTGCGCCATCTGCGCCGAGGTGGACGTCAGTTCCGACCGCAGGCTCGCCGCTTCCGTCTGTGCCTGCTCATGGTCGAACTTCGATCCCGCGCCTGTGCCGGCGAGTTCGGCGGTCTGGCGTTCGCGACGGATCGCGAGGTCCAGCCGGGAGTTCAGTGCATCGCGCGTGGAGCGCGCCGATCGCAGCTCTTCGTTGAGTTCGCGCTGGTACGCCTGCGCGCTGTCGAGCTTGGCCGACAGCTCAGGCAGTTTGGCCTCAAGGGCGAGCAGTTCCTGCTGGAACGGCACCGGGTCGATGCGGAACAGCACGTCGCCCTTGCGCACGGGCCGGTTCGGTTCCACCGGCACGGCGATCACGCGTCCGCTCACGCGCGGCACCACCTGCACGACGTAGTTGATCACGCGCACGTCGGAAGAAGAGGGTGCCACGACGTTGAGCACCAGGATCATCGCCGTCAGCGCGAAGATCGGCAGCGAGACGACGATGATCTGGCTGACGAAATTCCACGGCAGCCATTTGAACTTGAAGAAGATCAGCCAGACGAAGAAGGAATAGATGAGCAGCAGGATGATTTCCATGGCTTACTCCTCGTCGCCGCCGGGCGTGCGTGCGGGTCGTGCGCCGCCGCGTTCGCCCATCGCCAGCGCCATTTCCAGCGAACGGATGCGACGGCGCAGTTCATCGACCTCGGCCTGCGTTTCCGCGGCGCGCGGCTGCGTGTCGGCGGCCGCCACCGCGACGGGTTCCTCCTCAGGCGCGGCGCGCGCGTCGTGCAGCGGCGAGAGCGCGTCGCCCGCATGGCCGTGATGGTCGGCGGTGTCGGTGCCGTAGGCCATCTTGTGCAGCACGGGCTTGGTGTAGGCCCACAGCCACGCCAGCGGCCAGAGCAGGCCGCCGAAGACGAGCGACAACAGGCAAAGCGTCTTGATGGCATCCAGCTGCGGATGCCTGCGGTTCTCGGCGATGCGCTCGGGAAGGATGTGCACGATCCAGAACACGGCGATCAGCACGACCGGCACGATGATCAGCGCGATCCACGCCACGACGTTGGCCATCGTGTCCAGTGCGTCGCCGCTCAGCAGCGAGGCGTGCGCCAGGCACGGTTGCAGCAGCGCCAGCGCCAGGCCGAAGCGGGCGAGGGCGCGCCTTTCGCGGGAAGGGGGGATGGAAGTGCTCATGGTCGTCCGCCGTTCGGTCCTCGCGCTCATGCCGCGTTCCCGTGCGGCCCGACCGCATCCAGGATCGCGCCGATCAGGGTTTCGTCGTCCACCGGCTTGCTCAGGAACGCCTTCGCGCCGCCGTCGAGTGCGCGACGGCGGCCCTCGGCCGTGTCGTTGCCGGTCAGCACGACCACGGGCAACGGCAGCGCCCACTCCCGCAACTGGCTCTGCACATCGAAGCCGGTCATCCCCGCCATGTGGAGGTCGAGCACCACGCAGTGCGGCGCGCTTTCGCGTGCGTGGCGCAGGAATTCCGAGCCCGTGGCGTAGACGAGCACCTCGAACCCCGCGGACCGAAGCAGGCGATGCAGCGCGTGGCGGACGTCTTCTTCATCGTCCACGACGGCAATCGTGAGGGGGCGCCGGGGCATGCGGCCACTAGAGGCCACGTCGGAAAGGCGTTCAATTGGCCCTTGGCCCTAGTCGGGCAGCGTTCGCGGGGCGGTATGCTTCTTGCGAAGAGGCGAGGCGGGCGATCAGCGGTCGCACGCGGCACTGGACGGGGCCGGTTGGATGTCCGAATAATCGGGTGTACGGCGTCTGCATCGAGTAGCCCACAAGGAGTGGTCCGATGTCCGCAGTCGTTCACACCGTCGACGATGACTCCGACGTGCTTGTCGCACTCGGACGCATCCTTCGCAGCGAAGGTTTCGAGGTCGCTGCGAGCCGCTCCACGCGCGAATTCCTGGATCGCTACGATCCGGACGTTCCCGGCTGCATCGTGCTGGACCTGTCGATGCCCGAGATGGACGGCCTGCAGACGCAGGCGCTGCTGGAAAGCCGCGGCATCGCGTGCCCGGTCATCTTCCTCACCGGTTGCGGCGACGTGCACAGTTCCGTGTGCGCGATGAAGGGCGGCGCGATCGATTTCCTCACCAAGCCGGTGGAGGCCGACGCGCTGATCGATGCGGTGTCGCGCGGACTGGAACACGACCGTCGGGCACGCGCGCAGGCGGAGGAACAATGCCGCGTCGAGATGCGCTTCGCGGTGCTCACGCCACGCGAGCGCGAGGTGCTGGTGCACGTGCTCGCGGGACGGCTCAACAAGCAGATCGCGGCGGACCTGGGCATCGTCGAGAAGACGATCAAGGTCCATCGCTCGCACGTGATGCACAAGCTCGGCGTGCGATCGGTAGCGGAACTGGTGCGGCTGGCGGAGCGGGCGCACGTGGCGTGAGGTTTACGACCCGCCGTCGCAGGTGGCGTCATGCGTACTGAAGCCGTCATCCCGGCGAAGGCCGGGAGCCAGGCCCGCAGCGTGTGGGCACTCACGTCGCGGCGATCCACCTCACCGTCATTCCGGCGGAAGCTGGAATCCATCTTGATGTCGCTGTAGCTGTCGCTGTTGCCCTTGCTCGTCATTCCCGCGAAGGCGGGATCCATGGACTCTCCACGCTTGACTCGTGGCGTCGAAGAGCAAAGGAATCACTAGCCAGGCTTCCGATCGCCTGCGGCGCTCGGGTCACTTTTCTTTGCTTGCCCGAAGAAAAGTAACCAAAAGAAAGGGCAGTTCCCCGACAAATCAATCCCACGACCGGGCAGCACAAGGGCGCGTTCGCGATTCGTTTGGCCCGCGCTTGCGGCGCGGGCGTTCGGGCGATGCGCGAGCCAGTGGCTCGCAAGCACGCATCGCCCTCACTCCATGGCTCAGCGCTCACCGCCGCACATCCTGTGCGGCGCCCTTCGGGGCTAGTGAACTGATCGGCTGTTCGACAGCAACAGCAACAGCAACAGCAAGAGAACGAATTCCACTCTCGGGGCAATGACGGTGCGTGCGTTCTAGCCCTCTCCCGCTTGCGGGAGAGGGGGTTGGGGTGAGGGCGAGCCGCGCGGTGGCGCGCTGATCAGCTTCCGCTGTTGAGCCACTCTCCCAAGGAGAGGCGCTGGGGTAATAGTCGGAGCGGTGCGCTGATCAGCCTTCGCCGTTGAGCCCCTCTCCCGCCGGGAGAGGGGTTGGGGTGAGGGTCGGGGCGTGCGATCACGTTGGCACTTGCGATGCCCGCATTGCAGCTTTCGCTGGAATACGGTGAGTTGGTTCGCCGTTGAGGGCGTACCCCATCGTGATCGGCCTGGGTCCTAGCCTTCGCCGGGATGACGGGGGAGGGTTCGCCGTTGAGGGCGTACCCCATCGTGATCAGACTGGGTCCCGGCTTTCGCCGGGATGACGGTGACGGGTACGGTGCCGACGGTGAGGGCGACGGCGAGGGCAATGCCATCGCGCGCAGCTCCATCGCACCCGACCTCACTCCACCCGCGCCACCGGCAGCTCGATGTGCAGCTGCGCGCCGCCGCCGCTTGCGTTCTCCGCCCACAGCCGGCCGCGATGCGATTCCACGATCGTGCGGCAGATCGCCAGACCCAGGCCCAGGCCGTTGGGCTTGCTGGTCTGGAATGGCTCGAAGATGCGCTCGTGCATGCCCGTGTCGATGCCCGGTCCGTCGTCTGCGACGGTCAGGTGCACGTGGTCGCGGCGCCCCACCGAACGCAATGTCAGGTGACGGCCGTCCTGCTCGCGCATCGCGTCGCACGCATTGAAGATCAGGTTCACCAGCACCTGCTGGAGCTGCACGGGGTCGCCTTCGATCGGCGGCAGGCCGGGCGCGAGGTCCGTCACGACCACGACGTCCCGATTTCGCAGGTCGCTGCGCAGCAGGCGCAGGCATTCGCGCACGGTGTCGTTGAGGTCGATCCGCGCGAGGTCCTGCGACCCTTTGCGCAGCAGGGTGCGCAGGCGGCGGATGACATCGCCGGCGCGGCGATCGTTCTCGACGATGTCCGACAGGATCTCGCCGATTTCCGACAGATCCTCCGGATTGCGCACCAGCATGCGCTGCGCGGCCTGTGCGTTGCTGAGGATCGCCGCCAGCGGCTGGTTGAGTTCGTGCGCGAGCGAACCGGAAAGCTCGCCCAGCATCGTCACGCGCGACAGGTGCGCCACTTCGTCGCGACGCAGCGAGAGTTCGGCGTCCTTGCGGCGACGTTCGGAAATGTCGCTCACCGCCGCAAGCGTCAGCGTCTGGTCGCCGAAACGCACGGGATTGAGGCCGACCTCGATCGGGAATTCCGTGCCGTCCTGGCGCAGGCCATGCAGTTCGTGGCCGTTGCCCATCACGCGCTTGGTCGGGCCGAGGCTGTACATCTGCCGATGGCGCACGTGGGTGGCGCGCATCGATTCGGGCAGCAGGCGTTCGAGGTCGCGGCCCAGCAGTTCTTCGCGCGCATAGCCGAACATGCGTTCGGTCTCGGCGTTGAGCAGGCAGATGCGGCCGGCCTCGTCGACCAGCAGCAGCGCGCTCGGCGCGGCTTCGAGCAGGGCGCGGAAGCGTTCGCCGGACAGCCGGCTGTCGGTGTCGTCGCGCGCCACGCCGCGCATCGCGAGCGCGCGGCCTTCCTGGTCGAACTCCATCTCGCCGCTCACCGTCAGCCAGCGCTCCGGCTCCGCGTGCGCCAGGCGGAAGGTCGTGGTGAAGGTTCCCGATTCCCAGGCGTCTTCGATCGCACTGCGCAGTTGCGGGCGATCGTTCGGATGGATGCGGCGCATCACCGACGCCAGGTCGCACTCGCCTTCGTGCCCGCCGAACCACTCGCGCGACTTGGACGAGCCGACGACGCGATCGTCCGGAATGCTCCACGACCACAGGCCGACGCGCGCGCCTTCGGCCGCATGCTGCAGGTCGCGCTCGCCCTGCAGGCGCGCGAGTTCGCTTTCGCGCAGTTTCGCGGCCAGGCGGTTGGATTCGATCAGGTTCGAACCCAGCTGGTAGCTCATCGCCGCGATGACGAAGACGAAGCTCGGGGTGCCGACGAAGGGCGCCTTGCCGATGTTGAGCGTCATCACCAGTGCCGAGACCACCATCAGGCCGATGAACAGCAACCAGCCGCCGCAGATGATCGCGGCATGCCGGCGCACCTGCGGATCGGCCGCGCGCGCGGTCGAGAACAGCAGCACCACCATGTACGCGGCGAGCAGTAGGTTGCTCAGTTGCGCCACGATCACCCACGGGTTCGGCGCGCCGATCGGGTACGCGACCCAGACATCGCCTGGCCAGCGCACGCGGCCGACTTCGTGGATCGCCGCGAAATTCAGGTTCGCGCCGCTGGTGAAGTTCGCCACCAGCGCGACCAGCCGCAGTGCCAGCGCGACCGCGCCGAGCGCGAAGTACTTCGGGCCGAAGGAGAGGCGGGCGAAGGCCACCAGCGAGGCGACCAGCAGCGCGACGGGAACGTGCATCCAGCGGATCAGCGTGCCCAGTTCCGCCGGGGTACGCGCGTGCAGCGCGACCATCTCCAGCACCGCCAGCACCGACAGCGAAGCCGCGGCGACCGCGAATGCCAGGTGCTGCGGCATCGAACGCTGCCGGATCCAGATCAACACGTGGATCAGCCCCAGCGTCAGGCTGGCGGCAGCGAGCATCGGCCATGCGATCTGCACCCACGTCATGCGGGCCCACCCTCGTCCCCGGGTATGTCCAGAGCATAAACGCGATGGCGGGATCGTGCAGGTCAGGGAGCGGCGGCCGTGCACCCGCGCAGGGCGTGCGCCATGTACCGGTCGAACAGGGTGGTATGCAGGTTGTGCAGCGCCAGCTCGATGCGGAATGGCGTGCGCGGATTGCGGTCGAGCAGGCGGGCGATGTGGAAGCCGACGGGCTTCACGCCCTGGCGGTGCACGTAGACACGGAAGCCCCGATAGAACGGATCGGCCAGCTCCGCGTCCAGCTGCGCGAGCGTCGCCTGCGCGGCCGGCGGCAGGCTGGCGCGAAGTTCGGCGTCGCGTTCGAACAGGAGCCGCTCGAAGTACCGCTTCGGCCGGTACACGGGCATGGATTTCGCCAGCGCCCAGATGGCTTGGTTGCGCTCGTTGTAGTGCTCGAAGCCGCCGTGTTCGCGCAAGGCCGCGGCGGCATCGGCGTCCACGTCGTAGACGACGAAGTTCTCGGCCTGGTTGTTCAAGTCGTCGAGCTTGCTGCGGTCGAACACATGGAAGATGAAGCCGGGCAGGCCCATGAAGGCCTGTCGTCCCGCGCGGGAGGCCTCGGCGGCGAGCCCATCCCGCGTGAACTCGCCCGCGGAGGTGCCCAGCAGGATGCTGCGTGTGTCGTGCAGGCGATTGAAGGTTCCGATCACGATCTCGTCGGCGTCGAATTCAGCGTCGAAGCCGTCGCGGCCGTAGAGTTCGGCCTGCGTCGCGTATTGCGCGACCTGCCGCCCGACGCCGCATTCGGCGCGCACGTGGCCCTGGTAGAAGGCGTCGATCGCGCGCGAGTTCGACGCCAGTGGACGGTAGCCGCGGCCGAACGAGGCGACGGGTTCCCAGCCGTCGCGCCGTGCGCCGGTGGGGCCGAACCCGATCCATCCCATCTGCAGGCCGGAGAACTTGTAACCGGGATTGCCCGCGAGCTTGTCGACGGCGCGCCGCGTCGCATCGCCGAGCTTGAATCCGTACGCGCAATGCGTGGCGGGGTGGTGGAGCAGTTCGTCGACGAGGCGCGAACGAGCGTCGCTGTCGAGGTTGCGAGGCAAGCGCACGACGAGATCGCCCGCGGACTGCGCCTGCGCGAGGTCGGCGCGATCACACGGCGTCCCGGCTTCAATGGACACCTGCTGCGTGGGCGTCGGGATGAAGCGCCAGCCCAGGGATTCGAGCAGGCGCGTCTTGCAGTCGGGCGCGTCCGCGGCGACGACGCGCGTGCCGACGAGCAGGGCGAGGGTAGCGATCAGGCGCCAGGAGGTTCGCGGACGGACGCGTGGTGCGAGCGGAGCTTGTGCGTCGGGGGATGTTCGCATCGGCGGGCACGCTATCGCCCGCTGCGCGGTTGGTGCGTGAATGCTCTTGGCCCCTCTCCCAGCGGAAGAGGGGTTGGGGTGAGGGGCGGGGCGTGCGATTGCGCCCGCACTCGCAATGCTTCGAGCAGCTGCACGCGGAAACACTGCCGTCACACCTCTTTCACTCCCGCCCCAGTACAGCAGGCCCAACAATTCAACGTCGGGATCGCGCGCATGGCCCCGCTCAGGACGATCGTAGTGGCCGCCGTGTTCTGCGTGGCGGCGTGCAGCGGCGACAAGACGCCGCAGCTCACCGCGAAGGACGCCGCGCCGCCTGCGCCCGCCGACGCCGGCGCAAGCGCGCCGCCCGCGCAGACCAGCGTGCTGTTCCGCAACGTGCGCATCTTCAACGGCGTGGATCCGACCCTGCAGGCGGCCACCGACGTGCTGGTGCGCGGCAACCGCATCGCCACCATCGGCAAGTCCGACGTGAACTTCGCCGAGCCGGGGATGACGATCATCGACGGCGGCGGCCGCACGCTGATGCCCGGCCTCATCGACATGCACTGGCACACGCTGGCGGTGCGGCCGAGCATCGCCGTCGCGCTGCAGGCCAGCACGGGCTATCTGAACCTGATGGCGGGCGCCGAGGCATCGGACACGCTGCAGCGCGGCTTCACCACGGTGCGCGACGTGGGCGGCGCATCGTTCGGGCTCAAGCGCGCCATCGACGAAGGCTGGCAGGCCGGCCCACGCATCTATCCCTCTGGCGCGATCATCAGCGTGACCGGCGGGCATGGCGATTTCCGCAGTCCCGAAGAATTGCCGCGCACGCTCGGCTCCGCCGATTCGCGCATGGAGACCATGGGCGACACCGCCATCGCCGATACGCCGGACGAAGTCCGCACGCGCGTGCGCGAACAGCTGATGCGCGGCGCGTCGCAGATCAAGTTCACCGCCGGCGGCGGCGTGTCTTCGCCGCACAGCCCGCTGGACGTGGTCACCTTCACGCCGGAAGAAGTGCGCGCGGCGGTGCAGGGCGCGAACAACTGGGGCACCTACGTCACCGCGCACGCGTACACGCCGGCGGCGATCAAGCAGGCGGTAGAGGCGGGCGTGCAATGCATCGAGCACGGCAACCTGATGGACGAGGAAACCGCGCAGTTGCTCGCCAATCGCGGCGTATGGCTCAGCATCCAGCCGCTGCCGGAGGAACTGTTGCGCGCGTTCCCGCCCGATTCGGAGGAATACGCGAAGGGGCGCGAAGTGCTGACCGGCACCGACCGCGCGTATCAACTCGCGAAGAAGTACCACCTTAAGACGGCGTTCGGCACCGACGTGCTGTTCTCCGCCGCGCTCGCGCGCCGCCAGGGCGAACTGCTCGCCAGCCTGACGAAGTGGTACACGCCCGCCGAGGCGCTGATCATGGCGACCAGCACGAACGCGCAGCTGCTTGGGCTGTCGGGCAAGCGCAATCCGTATCCGGGTCGGCTGGGCGTCGTCGAGGCGGGCGCCTTCGCCGACCTGCTGCTGGTGGAAGGCGATCCGCTGTCGGACATCCGCATCATCACGCGCCCGCAGGAGAACTTCCGCGTGATCGTCAAGAACGGGCGGATCTACAAGAACACGATCAAGTGATGGCGCGTTGCTACGCCGCCGCCCCTCATCCCACCCTCTCCGCGTGGGAGAGGGGCTTTGAAGCCGTCATCCCGGCGAAAGCCGGGATCCAGGCCCGCAGCCCTCTGGCATCCCTCACCGGCGAACCACCTCACTGTCATTCCAGCGGAAGCTGGAATCCATCTTGATCTTGCTTCGTGCGCGGATCGGGTCACTGATAACAGCAGCCACGCATCGCAAGCGCCAGCGCAAGGCGCATGTCCCGCCTTACACCCCAACCCCTCTCCCGGTGGGAGAGGGGCTTGAAAGCCGTCATCCTGGCGAAAGCCGGGACCCAGGCTGTCACGGCATCAGCGTCGTACGGCTCTGGAGATCAGCACACCAGCCAATCAACCAACCAGCCAACTAACTAACCAACCAACCAACAACACCTCACCGCGCCACCAGCGGCATCGGCTGCGCGAGGCCGCGCGCCATCGCGCTGTCGAGCAGCACGCGCGTCTTGCGTTCGGCTTCCTCGATGATCTTTTCCTGCTGCTTGCCGAGCGCGTCCATCTGGCGGCCGAGGGCATCCATCGGCTTGCTGGCTTCATCCATCTGGCGGCCCAGCGCTTCCATCGGCCCCTGGTTTGCAGCCAAGGCGGCGGTCTGCTGCTCGATCACGCGGCTCTGCTCGTCCATCTGGCGCCCGAGTTCATCCATCTGGCGGCCCAGGTCGTCCATCGTCGCTTCCAGGCGATCGCGGCCGGCACCGTCCGCTCGCGCCATCTGCGAGGCGATCTCCGACTGCCGTTCGGCCAACGCGCTCTGCTGGTCGGCCAGGCGCTCCATGCGACGGGAGGATGCGTTGATCGCGCGGTCGTCGTCGGCCTTGGCCGAAAGCTGTTCCATCTGCGCGCCCAGCGCCTCCATCTTGTTGCCGTGGACTTCCATCTGGTCGCCAAGCGCTTCCATCTGCTCGCCGATGCGATCACTGTCGCGCCATGCATCGCGCACCTTCGCCATCGTGTCGGCGTCGGACACCACGTAGGCCTTTCCATCGCGGCGGAACCAGATGAAGTCCTGGTTGGTCAGGCTGCGGCGGGCGCGTTCGATCTCGGGGATGTCGTCGGTCGAACCGGACATGCGGAACCCGTCGCGATCCTTGCTGATGAGCGCGTAGGCGTTCTCGTCGTCGTGCTTGAGTCGCAGCGTCGTCGAGGCGCTCTTCGCCGGCGTGGCGGCGGGCTTCGCCTTCGGTTGCGCGGACGGTTGCCCGTGGCTGGCTGCATCGGCTTTCGCCTGCGCGGACGTGGCGGCTGCGGGTTTCGCGTCCTGGCCGATCTGCGCATGCGCGTAGAACGCCAGGCAGGCGATCGCGACGCCGACCAGCGGCAAGGCGACGCCGCCGCGCACGGGGCGCGCGCCGGGACGGACGAGTTGTTCGATGCGGGACATCAGATGGCCTCCATGGGCGGCTTGCGCGAGATTGGGCGTGGACAGGTCGACGGTGTGGCTGCAAGACCACTCCGCCAGTTCGGACAACGCCAGCGCGAGCCGGCGCGGTTGACCGGTCACGTCGGCGGCGAGGCGGTCGGCGATGTGTTCGCGTTCGTCGCGGATGCGACGCGACAGCCACCACGTGACCGGGTGGTAGAACAGCAGCGCCTCGGCGAGGTTCTGCAGCAGGTTGACGAGGTAATCGTGGCGGCGGATGTGCGCCAGCTCGTGCGCGAGCAGGGCTTCGACCAGATCGGCCGGCATGCGCGTGAGCAATCCCGCCGGCAGCAGCACGATCGGGCGCCACCAGCCGGCGGATACCGGCGAAGACAGCGACTGGACGACGCGAAGCGCGACATCGCGACGCAGCCCGAAACGCTGCGCGAGCGCGTCCAGTCGCGTTTGCCATTGCGCGTGTGCGGCCGCTTGCGGCGTTGCGCGAAGGCGCTGGATCCACAGCAGTCCGGCGACCATGCGCAGCGACAGCGCTCCGGCGCCGGCGGCCCAGAGCAGCACGATCGTCGGCAGCGCGGCGTCCAGTCGCGATGCCCAATCCGGTGCGACGTCGCCGGTGACGATGGCCAGGGCGGTGATGCGTACGTCGTCGCCCGCGGGAATGACGCCGCCGGTCGACGCGGGCGTCCATATCTGCGCGACGACATACAGCGTCGGCACCAATGCGCACAGCAGCAACGCCGAACACGCCACCGCGTAGCGCGCCTGCGGACGTGCATCACGCATCAGCCGCAGGGCGATCGCCGCAAGCACTCCGATCAGTGCGCCTTGCCAGAGGAAGTGGAGCAGGGCGCGGCCGAGCGCCGGCACCAGCTGGGCGAGGAAGTCAGTCATCGCGGTGCTCCGTGCCGTTGTCGTCGGCGTTGTCCTTGAGGAAACGGCGGATTTCCTCGCGTTCCTTGTCGCTCACGTGTTCGTTCAACGCCGCCATCACCAGCGCCTTGCCCGAGCCGGAAAACGCCTTCTGGATGAGCTCGGAGAGCAGGTTCGTCTGCAACGCGTCCTGGGCATGCGCGGCGGCGTAGACGTGGGATCGCTGGCTCTCGTCGCGCGTGAGCAAGCCCTTGCCGTGCATCACCTGCATCAGGCGCAGCACCGTGGCGTAGGTGATGTCTGGGCGCTCGGCGAGCCGCGCCTGGTGGACGTCCTTCACCGTGGAAGGACCCAGACGCCAGATCGCCCGCAGCAGGTCGAGCTCGGCGGCGGTGGGCTTCGGCGGTCGGGCATTCCTGCGGGTCATGGCGGTCTTCGAAAGGTGCGTGCGAGGATGCTGATCCATCTAGAACGTTTTGTCTAGACCGTTTTGTCTATGACGAAAGTCACGGGTGCCGGCCTTCCAGCGCCACTAGGATGGGCCGGCCGCGCCAGGCGCCACCGGGAGCATCGCGATGTCCTCCGTCCGTCCGTTCGCACCGCGCATCCTCTGGGCTTTCGTTTTGATCGGCGGAGTGCTCGTCGCCCTTGGCGACTTCATCTTCGCCACGACGCTTTGGTTCTCGTGGGACGCGGAAGGTTTAAGGCGCGTCTTCCAGACCATCGCGGTCGGCGTGCTGGGACAGGCCAGCTACGACGGCGGCACGCAGACGGCCATGCTCGGCGCGGTGCTGCACGTCCTGATGGCCACGGCCTTCGTGGCGATCTACACGCTGGTCGCCCGCCGTTTCCCGTCGCTGCTGGCGCGGCCCGTCGTGCTCGGCGTGCTCTACGGCGTCGTGCTGTACGTGGTGATGAACTTCGTGGTGATGCCGCTCTCGCGCGTCGGACGCTCGCCGTCGTTCGCGCATCCGGACTGGATCGCCTATGCCGTGCTTGCGCACATGTTGTTCGGCGTGATCTGCGTGCTGTTCGCACGACGCGCCTTACGGCGCGGTTGAGTGCCGCTGGCGTCCGCCGGTCGGCTGGCCGCAAACACCCCTTGACGCATCGGTCGCCCGACCGATAAACGAGCGCAATCCACCGGACGGAGCGCCGCCATGCTGGAGAAGCTCGCTTTCACGATGTACCCCGTGGTCGACGTCGATCGCGCCTGCGATTTCTACGAGAACACGCTGGGCCTCAAGCGCGGCTCGCATGGCCACCAGGACGGCCAGTACTGGATCGAATACGACCTGCCCGGCGGCGGTTGCTTCGCGCTCACCAACGCCACGCCGTCCAAGCCCAGCGAAGCCGCCGGCGGCACGGTCGGCTTCGAAGTCGACGACCTCGAAGCCACCGTCGCAGACCTGAAGAAGAAAGGCGTCACCTTCCGCAGCGACATCATCGTGACGCCGGTGTGCCGCATGGCCGTGTGCGTGGACAGCGAAGGCAACGCGTTGCTGCTGCACCAGTTGAAGCGGAAGTGACGCGAATGGCCGCACGCACGTCCACGACGGAGACACCCAAGGCATGCATGCAATTCGCGCTGGACTGGCTTCGCGATCATGCGTCCGAAGCCGCACGCGCGGGCATGGCGCGATTCGCGATTCCGTCCGACCACGCGCTTGGTGTGTCGATGAAGGACATCCAGGCGCTCGCGAAGCAGCTTGGCCGCGATCACGACCTCGCGGCGGCATTGTGGAGCACGGGCGTCTACGAGGCGCGCATGCTCGCGGCATATGTCGAGGAGCCCGAACAGGTCACCGCGGCGCAGATGGATCGCTGGTGTCGGGATTTCGACAACTGGGCCGTGTGCGACACGCTGTGCTTCGTGTTGTTCGACCGGACGCCGCATGCCTTCGCCAAGGTCGTGCAGTGGTCGTCGCGCCGCGACGAATTCCAGAAGCGCGCGGCCTTCGCGCTGCTCGCAAGCCTTGCGTTGCACGGCAGACTGGGCGACGAATCGCTGTATGCCGATGGCCGGGCACTGATCAAACGCGAGGCCTCCGATGATCGCAACTTCGTGAAGAAAGGCGTGAACTGGGCGCTGCGAGCGATCGGCCGGCGGGCCGACTGGCGCGCGGAAGCGACCCTCGTGGCGAAGCGGCTTGCGGCCTCCGACGAGGCGAGCGCGCGATGGATCGGAAAGGATGCGCTGCGCGAGTTCGCGAAGCAGCCTCCGAAGGCGTCGAAGAAGGCACCGGCGAAGAAGGCGACGAAGAAGACGGCCGTGAAGGCACCGCAGAAGCGACCGGCACGCAGGACGGTCGCAAGCAGGCCGCGCAGCACGGCTTGATCCGGATCAAGAGCGCAGGGCAGGTTGCTTCCTAGACTTTCCCCTGACGCAATCCTGCGCATGCTCAAGGGGATGACATGAAAACCGCTCTGCTGCTGGCCGGCCTCGCGCTCGCCGGTGTTTCGTCGCACGCTTTCGCCGCCGACAACTGCACGGTGAAGATCAAGGCCAACGATGCGATGCAGTACGACATCAAGACCGCGACTGTGTCGGCGTCGTGCCCGGCTATCACCATCGAACTCACCCATACCGGGAAGATGCCGGTGGCTGCGATGGGGCACAACGTGGTGGTCTCGCAGACCGTGCTGTACGACGCCATCGCGCGCGACGGACTGAAGGCCGGCGCAGCGGCGGGATACGTGCCGAAGAACGATCCGCGCGTGATCGCGGCCACCGCGCTCATCGGCGGCGGCCAGAGCACCAAGACCACGTTTGCCGGTTCGCGCCTGAAAGCCGGCGGCGACTACGCCTTCTATTGCAGCTTCCCGGGCCACGCGACGCTCATGCGCGGCAAGCTCATCGTGGTGAAGTGATTGCCTGACGCGACCGCTGTCAGCAACAGGTGATACGCCTGCGGCGTCGAAAACCCGGCGCCGCAAACCGTTCGCGAGCGTTCTTCACACAAGGACGCAGCATCGTTCATTCCGCCGTCACGACCCTTTCACCGCATCGACACGATGATCCGATGGCCTGCCGCCGGGGACGCTGCACTTCACGGCGAGTCTGACGGAGGCGACTGCGAGAAAAGCGTTCCGGTGCGCCGCGCCGGTGGCGTGTTTTTCCCCGCCGCCATCGCGAGTCGAGCTGTCCGATTTGCCGGTTGTTCCCGTGCAGTCATGCAGGAGGGGCAGGGCTTGGAAGCGTTCGTGCACGACGTGGTGCGTTTCTACGACGACCTGATCGGCCGCACGCATGGCCCGATGTCGTTCCGCTTCTTCCTGCAACCGGGCATGGCGCTGCTGATGGCGCTGCGCGACGGTACACGCGATGCGAAGACGGGCCGGCGTCCGTATTTCTGGAAGATCGTCAACGACCCGGCGGCGCGCCGTGCGTCGCTCCACGAGGGCGTGAAGGCGACCACGCGCATCCTGATCCTCGGGCTGGTGATGGAGATCATCTACCAGTATCGCGTGCTCGGCACCTTCCACGTGCTGGAAGCGATCAACGTGATCGTCGTGCTGTGCTTCCTTCCTTACCTGCTGCTGCGCGGGCCGATCAACCGGCTGGTGCGCTGGTGGCATGCGCGTGCGCATCGCACGGCCTGAACGGAGACGCCGATGAGCTCGCAGCACGATGAAACCCCGGCGCGGCCGAAGCGATTCGAGGATACGCAGCTGCCGGCGATTCCCGACGTGGGGCTGCTCGATGCGGACGTCGCATCGGTCGAGCTCTCGCAGCATCGCACGAAGCTCTCGACGCACCGCACGGGTCTTTCGGAACACCGGACGGATCTGTCCGAATACCGCACCGATCTGTCGACCAATCGCACCGAGATGTCGATGCGCCGCACCGGCATGTCGTTCCAGCGCACGCGCCTCAGCGCCGAGCGCACGCTGATGTCGGTGATCCGCACCGCGCTGTCGCTCATCGGCTTCGGTTTCACGATCTTCCAGGTATTCAGCAGGGGGCGCGAGTCGGGCGTCTTGAACATCAGCACGGCCGCGCCAAGCAATTTCGGCATGGCGCTGGTGATGCTCGGCGTGTTGCTGCTCATCGTCGGCATCGTCTACCACATCAACTTCATGCGCACCTTGCGTGCGCAACGCAACGCCATGGTCCAGCACGGGCTGGTGCATGGCGAAAGCGGCTATCCGGTTTCCTACACGCTGCTCACCGCATGCGCGCTGCTGCTGATCGGGTTGTACGCCATCGTCACGATGGTGTTCGACGTGGCGCGCGGCTGATCCCGCTGTTCGTTCTGCTTCCCCCACACCACAAGGAGACGCGTCATGGCTCAGGCGAAAAAAGCCGCCCGTCCGGCCAAGGTGGCCAAATCCGCACCGCCTTCGCAGCGGTCCGACAAGGGCGCCGCAAGCAGCGGGAGCGCACCGCAGAAGGCGTCCGCGCGCAAAGGCGGGGGCGGCGGGGGCGGGAAACAGCCGAACATCCTGGTGATCTGGGGCGACGACATCGGCATTGCGAACCTGAGCTGCTACACGCACGGCCTGATGGGCTACCACACGCCCAACATCGACCGCATCGCGCACGAAGGCATGCGCTTCACCGATTCGTATGGCGAGCAGAGCTGCACCGCGGGCCGCTCCTCGTTCATCACGGGGCAGAGCGTGCATCGCACGGGGCTGTCGAAGGTAGGCATTCCCGGCGCGCCGCAGGGCATGGTCGATTCGGTGGTGACCATCGCTTCGCTGCTGAAGGATCGCGGCTACGCGACGGGTCAGTTCGGCAAGAACCATCTGGGCGATCTGAACAAGCACCTGCCCACCTTGCACGGCTTCGATGAGTTCTTCGGGAACCTCTATCACCTCAACGCCGAGGAAGAGCCGGAGATGTACGGCTATCCGAAGGACCCGCGGTATCGCGAGCAGTTCGGCCCGCGCGGCGTGATCCACAGTTGGGCGACGGACAAGGACGATGCGACCACGCACCCCCGCTGGGGCCGCGTCGGCAAGCAGAAGATCCAGGACACCGGTCCGCTGAACCGCAAACGCATGGAAACCTGCGATGACGAGTTCGTCGAGGCGGCCAGCGATTTCATCAAGCGCCAGGACAAGGCCGGCAAGCCGTTCTTCGTGTGGCTCAACACCACGCACATGCATTTCATCACGCACACCAAGCCCGAGAGCATGGGGCAGGCCGGCGAGCACCAGTCGCCGTACCACGACACGATGATCGACCACGACAAGAACGTCGGGCAGATGCTCGATCTGCTAGATGAACTCGGACTGGCCGAAGACACCATCGTGATCTATTCGACCGACAACGGCCCGCACATGAACAGCTGGCCGGACGCGGGCATGACGCCGTTCCGCAGCGAGAAGAACAGCAACTGGGAAGGCGCGTTCCGCATTCCGGAACTGATCCGCTGGCCGGGCCGCATTCCCGCGGGCGCGGTGAGCAACGAGATCATCCAGCATCACGACTGGCTGCCGACGCTGCTCGCCGCCGCCGGCGACACCGATTGCATCGATCGGCTGAAGAAGGGAACCACCGTCAACGGTCGCAAGTACAAGAATCACATCGACGGCTACAACCTGCTGCCCTACCTGACGGGCGAGGAAGAGAAATCACCCCGCAAGTGGTTCTTCTACTTCAGCGACGATGGCGACGTGCTCGGCATACGCTGGCAGAACTGGAAGATCGTCTTCATGGAACAGCGCTGCCAGGGCACGCTGCAGATCTGGGCCGAGCCGTTCACCGAGCTTCGCCTGCCCAAGATGTTCAACCTGCGCATGGATCCTTACGAGCGTGCCGACATCACGTCCAACACGTACTGGGACTGGATGCTCCACAATGCGTTCTGGATCTACGGCGCCCAGGCCGCGGCGGCCCAGTTCCTCGCGACGTTCAAGGAGTTCCCGCCCGCGCAGACGCCCGGCAGCTTCAACCTGGAGCAGGCCGAGCAGAAGATGACGGAGATCAGCAGCAAGTCCGGCTGACGCAGGGATGCCACGCATGGACCCGTTGCCTTCCTGGAACGACGGCGCGGCGAAGTCGGGGATCCTCGACTTCGTCGCGCGCGTGTGTGCGCAAGGTGGCCCGGATTTCGTCGCGCCCGCCGAACGCATTGCCGCGTTCGACAACGACGGCACGTTGTGGTGCGAGTATCCGCTGCAGGTGCAGGTGTTCTTCGCGCTGGCCGAGGTGAAGCGGCTGGCGCAGCAGGATCCGTCGCTGCTGGAAAAGCCCGCGTTCAAGGCGATGATCGACGGCGACGTGAAGACGTTGATGTCGCTGCCGAAGAAGGATGTGTTCGAGCCGGCGTTCGCGACGCATGCGGGCATGACGGTCGAGGAGTTCCACGCCAACGCGTGGCGCTGGCTGCGGCAGGCCGAGCATCCGAAGCTGCGCCGACCGTTCCTGCGCAACACCTACGCGCCGCAGCGCGAGCTGCTCGATCATCTGCGCGCGAATGGATTCAAGACGTACATCGTCACCGGCGGCGGCATCGAGTTCGTGCGGGTGGTCGCGCAGCAGCTGTACGGCATTCCGCCGGAGCAGGTCGTCGGTTCCAGCACGAGGATGAAACTCGAAGACGGCGCCGACGGCATGGTGCTGCGGAAACTGCCCGAACTGGGCAGCTTCGACGACCGGGATGAGAAGGTGGTCAACATCGCGTTGCACATCGGTCGCCGGCCCGTGTTCGCGTTCGGAAATTCCGATGGCGACCTGCCGATGATCCGGTATACGCTCGGTGGCACGGGGCCGCGCATGGCGTGGCTCCTGCACCACGACGATGCCACGCGCGAGTTCGCCTACGATCGCGATTTCAGGCTGAGCGCGCTGCGCGACGGGCTCGACCGGGCCGCTGAACTGGGCATCGGCGTGGTGAGCATGCAACGCGACTGGAACCGCGTGTTCGCCGACGGCGACGAGACCCCCAACGGAGGCAATGCTTGAGCGAGACGGTCGAAAACCCTACGCGTGCCGACCGCCGGCACGATGACATGGTCCGCATCGAAGGCGGCTCGTTCACGATGGGCTCGAACGATCACTACCCGGAAGAAAAGCCGGCGCACAAGGTGCGCGTCGATGCCTTCCGGATCGATCGTCATGCGGTGACAAATCGCGATTTCGCGCGCTTCGTCGCGGCGACGGGGCATGTCACGCAGGCTGAGAAGCCGGCCGATGCGGCGGATTATCCCGATGCTGATCCGGCGATGCTGGTGCCGGCATCGGTCGTCTTCGTGCCGCCGCCGGGGCGCGTGGACCTGCGCAATCACTACCACTGGTGGCAGTACATTCCCGGCGCCGACTGGCGGCATCCGCGCGGTCCGGACAGTTCGCTCGATGGACTGGAGGACCACCCCGTCGTGCATGTCGCCTACGCAGACGCGCTCGCGTACGCAAAGTGGATCGGCAAGGACCTGCCGACGGAAGCCGAATGGGAATTCGCCGCAAAAGGCGGGCGCGATGGCACCGAATACGCGTGGGGCGACGAACTGGTGCCCGACGGCAAGCACATGGCGAACACGTGGCAGGGCGAGTTCCCGTGGGAGCTGAAGCCCGAAGATGGCTACGCGTGGACCGCGCCGGTCGGCTCGTTCGAGCCCAATGGTTATGGCCTGTACGACATGATCGGCAACGTGTGGGAATGGACCGCCGACTGGTACCAGGACCACGGCCGCATCCAGCAGCATTCGTGCTGCACGCTCGAGAATCCACGCGGCGCCGAGCGTGACGCGAGCCTGGACCCGCGCGATCCCGCGCGTATCCCGCGTCGCGTGATGAAGGGCGGATCGCACCTGTGCGCGCCGAACTATTGCCGTCGTTATCGCCCGGCGGCGCGTATGGCGCAGCCGGTGGATACCTCGACCTGCCACGTCGGTTTCCGGCTGGTGGTGCGCGGCTGAATCGAACGCGATGAGTTGACACGGCCGCGATGCGCGGCGGGGAGGGCGTATGGAGCGCTGGCTGATCGCCGTATCCGAACCGACCATCCTGGCGATCGACTTCATCGCGCTGGGCACGATCGTGCTGGGCACGCTCATCGCGGTGAAGGACGGCATCGCGCTGCTGATGGCGCGGGGCGAGATCGACCGGCACGAGCGGCGCCACCTGTGGATGCGCTACTCGCACTGGCTTGTGGCGGGCCTGACGTTCCAGCTGGCGGCGGACATCATCGAATCCTCCATCACGCCCGACTGGGACGGCATCGGACGCCTCGCCGCGGTCGCGGTGATCCGCACCTTCCTCAACTATTTCCTCGAGCGCGACGTGTCCGAAATCCGCGAACTCGAACGCGCGCGCGAGCGCGAATCGCTCCCCGAGAAACCTGCGCCTTGACCCGCGCTGCGCCGCGGATCGGCGTCACGGTCGCGTAGAATGCGCGGCCCCAAGCAGGAGCCGTGCCATGCCCGTTTCGCCCGCCTGTCCGCAGTGCACCCTGACCAACACCTACGTGGACGGTGCGAACTTCGTCTGTGCCGATTGCGGCTTCGAATGGCCGGTGGAAGGCGAGGGCGAGACCTCCTCGAGCGTGGTCGTGCGCGACAGCAACGGCAACACGCTGGCCAACGGCGACACGGTGGTGGTGATCAAGGACCTGAAGGTCAAGGGGGCCTCCATCCCGCTCAAGCAGGGCACGGTGATCCGCAACATCCGCCTGGTCGAGGACGATGCCGAACACATCGAAGGCAACTCCGACAAGATCAAGGGCCTCGTCCTGAAGACGATCTTCCTGCGCAAGGCCTGAGCGCAGGGCGACGCGCCATCACCGCGTGTTATCGCGGGCGGCGCGAAAGTGGACGCTTTCCGACACGGGAGCGTTCCATGAGCCAGTACCGCATCGGGCTGCTGATCGGCAGCCTCCGGCAGGAATCGATCAACCGCCAGCTCGCCAACGCGCTGACGAAGATGGCGCCGTCGTCCTTCACCTTCCACGAGTGCCGGATCGACGACCTCCCCCTGTACAACCAGGACGACGACAGCCATCAGGCCGCGCCGGTGAAGCGGCTCAAGCAGGAAGTCCGCGAGGCCGACGGCGTCCTCTTCGTCACGCCGGAATACAACCGCTCGGTGCCAGGCGTGCTGAAGAACGCGATCGACCACGCCTCGCGCCCGTACGGCGACAGTGCGTGGCAGGGCAAGCCGGCGGGCGTGATCGGCGGCTCCATCGGCGCGGCGGGCACCGCGATGTCGCAGCAGCACCTGCGCAACATCCTGGCCTACCTGGACGCGCCGACGATGGGCCAGCCAGAGGCGTACATCCACGTGAAGGAAGGCTTCTTCGACGATTCGGGCAACGTCGCCAACGAAGGCAGCCGCAAGTTCCTGCAGGACTGGATGGACCGCTACGCGCAGTGGGTGCGTCTGCATGTGGATGCGGGGCGCGCGCGGGCCTGAGTGCTTGAGCCCGGCTCCCTCCGGGAGAGGGGTTGGGGTGAGGGTCGGGGCATGCGATGTGTGTACGACCGCGATGCCCCGCATTCCCACCACGACGGCCGCGTGCAGGTGACGGGCTTCCGCGAAATGTTGATGACGCAAGACGCAGGCTGCTTACAGCGCGACAATGCACCCACGTCAGCTCGCCGCCCGCCCATGTCGCTGAACCTTCCCTTCGATCTCCCCGAACCCCAGCGCATCGCGCTCGAAAGCGCGTATGCGACGCCGCCACGCGCGTACCACAACTTCGAGCACGTCCGCGAAGTGCTGCGCCATTACGTCGAGGCATCGCACGGGCCGGGCTGGACGCAGCCGGCGGAAGTCGCGCTCGCCGTGCTCTACCACGACGCGATCTACGAAGCCGGCCGCAAGGACAACGAAACGCGCTCGGCGCAGCTGGCCGAAGAACACATCGCGCGCTTCATGCCCGATCGCCACATCGACGTGCCGCGCGTGACGCAGCTGATCGAACTCACCGCGCGGCATGGCGTGCTGGAGCCGAACGACGTGGACGAGGAGGCCGCGCTGTTCCTCGACTGCGACATGGCGATCCTCGGCGCGGAGCCGACGGTGTTCGATGCCTACGATCGCGGCATCGCAGCCGAATACCGCGCCGTCGTGCCGGGGTGGTTGTTCAAGATCAACCGCAAGCGCTTCCTGAAATCGTTGCTCGGGCGCGAGCGCATCTACCTCACGCCGTTCTTCCACCAGCGCCTGGACGCGTCCGCGCGCAACAACCTGCGCCGTGCGGTGACGTCAAAACGTTAGCCGTCCTTGACGGCATGCATGCGCGCGATGCCGAACAATCGCGTCGATGTCGTGAACCGGGCGACGTGAACCGGGCAAGGAGTCGCGGATGGCTTTCCAGATCAGTTCGCCCGCCTTCGAACACAACGCAGCGATTCCCTCGCGCTTCACCTGCGAAGGTGACGACGTTTCGCCGGAACTGCGCTGGTCCGGCGCGCCGGAGGGCACGCGCAGCCTGGCGCTGATCGTCGAGGATCCCGACGCGCCCGATCCCGCGGCGCCCAAGCGCGTATTCGTGCATTGGGTGCTCTACAACCTGCCGGCGAACTCGACGGGCCTAGCGGAAAACATCCAGACCGACCGCCTGCCGTTCGGCACCAAGGCGGGCCAGAACGGCTGGCAGCGCGCCGGCTACGGCGGTCCGTGTCCGCCGATCGGCCGGCATCGCTATTTCTTCAAGCTCTACGCACTGGACATCGAATTGCCGGATCTCGGCGACGTCGACAAGCTCCGCCTGCTCGACGCCATGGAAGGCCATGTGCTCGGGCAGGCGGAGTTCATCGGGACGTACCAGAAGGGCGATCAGTAGGCCTGCGCCGTCGGGCGAACCACCAGTTCGTTGACGTCAACGTCGGCCGGCTGGCCGATCGCGAAGGCGATGGCGCGCGCGATTGCATCCGCCGGCAGCATGTCCTTGCGGAACACCTCGTCCACTTCGCGCTTCATCGCCGGATCGGAAATCGTGCTGGTGAGTTCCGATTCGACCGCGCCCGGCGCGATGGTCGTCACGCGCAGGAACGGCGATTCCTGGCGCAGACCCTCCGACAGCGCGTGCACGGCGAACTTCGTGGCGCAGTAGACGGCGGCCGTGGCGAACACCTGGCGGCCGGCGACGGACGAGACGTTGATGATCTGCCCGGCGCCGCGCTCGTTCATCGACGGCAGCACGGCGCCGATGCCGTACAGCACGCCCTTCACGTTGACGTCGACCATGCGGTCCCATTCGTCGACCTTGAGATCGGCCATGCGCGAGAGCGGCATCACGCCCGCGTTGTTGACCAGCACGTCGACGCGGCCGAAGCGCGCGATCGTCGCATTGACGAACGCCTCCACGTCGTCGCGCCGCGTGACGTCGAGCGCCTGCACGAACACGTCGCCGCCTTCGTTGCGGATGCGCGTGGCGATGGCTTCGAGCCGGTCGGTACGACGCGCGCCAAGTGCGAGGATCGCGCCGTGCTGCGCCAGCCGCAGCGCGGTCGCTTCGCCGATGCCGCTGCTCGCGCCGGTGATGGCGACGACCTTGCCGGCGATGTCGAGGGAGAGGGAAGGGGTCTGATTGGACATGGTGTTCTCCGGATGTCGGGATGCAAGGGCCCGTCGCGGCCGTATGCACCGGCCGCGTCAGGGCGTTTCGAAGGACGCCGACGCCTGCGCGCCGGCGGAGGATCAGGCGTTGACCGAGGACATGCCGGCGGCCGGATAGCGCGTGCCGGCGACTTCGTGCGTCGCGAGCACTTCATCCAGGCGCTGCTGCTCGGCGATGGTCAGGTCGATGCGGGCCGCACCGGCGTTCTCGTCCAGTCGCGAAATGCGGCGCGTGCCGGGAATCGGCACGATGTCGGGCCCGCGGTGCAGCAGCCACGCCAGAGCCAGCTGCGCGGGCGTGCAACCGCGTTCGCTTGCCAGTTCGGTCACGGCCTGCACCAGGCGCTGGTTCTGGTCGATGTTGCCGTCCTGGAAGCGGGGGTTCTGGCGACGCCAGTCGGTGTCGGACAGCTCGCTGGTGTTCTGGATCGCGCCGGTGAGGAAGCCGCGGCCCAGCGGGCTGTAGGCGACGAAGCCGATGCCCAGTTCGCGGCAGGCGGCGAGCGAATCGCGTTCGACATCGCGCGTCCACAGCGAGTATTCGCTCTGCAACGCCGCGATGGGATGCACGGCGGCGGCGCGGCGCACGGTCGCGCCGGAGGCCTCCGACAGGCCGAGATGACGCACCTTGCCGGCTTCGACCAGTCGCGCCATCGCGCCGACGGTCTCCTCGATCGGCACCTTCGGATCGACGCGGTGCTGGTAGTACAGGTCGATGTGGTCCACGCCCAGGCGCTTCAGGCTGGCATCGCACGCGGCGGCCACGTATTCGGGCGAGCCGTCGATGCCGAGGAAATCGCCGTTGGGCGCGCGCACGTTGCCGAACTTCGTCGCGAGCACGACCTCGTCGCGACGCGTACTCAGCACCTTGGCGAGCAGTTCCTCGTTGCGGCCGACGCCGTACATGTCGGCGGTGTCGAGGAAGTTCACGCCGATGTCGAGCGCGTGGTTGAGCACGGCGAGGTTGTCGGCCTCGTCGCTGGGACCGTAGAAATCCGACATGCCCATGCAGCCCAGACCGATGGCGGAGACGACCAGGCCCTGTCGGCCGAGGGTGCGACGGGGGAAGGGAACGTTCATGCGAGGCTCCTGCGAGGTGGGGGAAGCGTGGGACACATGCTGCGCCCGACCCCCGTGACGACGTTAGCCCGATGCTCTGCGATCCTTGCCCGATCCTCCGGGGGTGTGCGCGGCGTCCTTGGCGGACTCGGCGGGCGGCGCATAATCGCTTCGTGCCCATTGGAGGCGTAGACCATGAACACGCAAGGCTCCAACGTCATCGCAGCGCCGCACGGCATGGAGGCCCAGCAGGCCGAGCTCGCCGACCGGATTGCCCGAAACATCCCCGGCGATGGTCTGCATGATTCCATCGTGCCGGGCCTTTCGCTGATCCAGGCCAGCGAACCCTCGCTGCCGTTGCCCGGCGTCTACCACCCGAGCCTGTGCGTGGTCGTGCAGGGCAGCAAGCGGGCGCTGCTGGGCGAGGACGTCTTCCACTACGACGCGCTGAATTACCTCGTGGTGTCGATGTCGCTGCCCATCACCGGGCAGATCCTCGACGCCACGCCGAACTCGCCCTACCTGTGCCTGCGCATCGACATCGACACCGCGCTGGTCAACGAACTGCTGCAGCAACTGCCGGCCGAACGCGCGTCGCGTCGCGGCGGCCGTGCGGTGTTCGTCGGTCGAACGAGTCCGACGCTGCTCGATGCCGTGCTGCGCCTGGTGCGCCTGATCGATACGCCCGAAGAAGCGGGGATCCTCGCACCGCTGGCGACGCGCGAGATCCATTACCGCGTGCTCACCGGCGAACTCGGCGGGCGCCTTCGCGAGTTGTGCGACGTGGAAGGCCCGTCGCAGCGCGTCGCGCGCGCCATCGACCTGATCAAGCAGCGTTACCACGAGCCGCTGCGCATCGAGCAGCTCGCCGCTGCCGCGCACATGAGCGCGTCGTCGCTGCACGAGCGTTTCAAGGCCGCCACCGCGATGACGCCGCTGCAGTACCAGAAGCAGCTGCGCCTGCAGGAAGCGCGTCGCCTGATGCTGGTCGACGGCATCGAGGCGGCGGCTGCGAGCCATCGCGTCGGCTACGAAAGTCCGTCGCAGTTCAGTCGCGAATACCGCCGCCTGTTCGGCGCACCGCCGCGTCGCGAGGTAATGGCGATGCGCGGCCCGGCGGGCTAGGCTGCCGGCTGGGGAAGTCGACGCCGCGTTCGCGGCAGGGATGCCGGGATGTCGCTGGTCGGTGAAGTGCTGGAATTCGTGCTGGAACTTGCGCTCGATAGCGTGACGTCCTGGCGCATGGCCGTGTCGCTGGCGGCGACGGGCATCGTCGTCTGGTTGATCCTCGCGTACGGCCCGCAGAATGCGACGGGCACGGCGCTGGCCATCGGCGCCGCGATCACGGGCATCTTCGTGGGCTTACGCTGGGTGCGTTCGGCCGAAGCAGGCTAGGCCACCGGACGCACGCGCGAGGCCAGCAGCGCGCCGAGCAGCGCGAGGGCGGCGGAAATCGCGAAGCCGACCAGATACGCCATCGACGGCGCACGCGTCAGCAACGCCGCGAAGACCGAGCCGCCGACGGCGAGCACCGTCGCGGTGAACAACGCATCGCACAGATGCAGTGCGGAGGAATTCACGCCCTGACGATTGGGCGGCGACAGTTCCAGGATCAGCACCGAAAGCGTGGGAAACAGCAGTCCCATGCCGAAGCCGGCGGCGATCCAGCCGACGATGCCGATGCTGACCGGCACCGAGGGCGACACCGCGCACGCCACGCCCGCGATGCCGGCCACGATCAACGACATTCCGTAACGCAGCAGCTGCGACGGCGCGAACGGCTGCGATGGCCGGCTGCGGCACCACGAGCCCAGCGACCAGCCCAGCGCGCCCAGCGTGAGCGCCGCGCCGGCCATCGTCGGCGACAGCCCGCGTTCTCGCGACAGCAACAACGGGATGAACACTTCCGTCCCGAAGAACGCGCCCGATGCGATGCCGCGCATCATCACCACCGTCGGCAGACCGCGCGCGGCGCGCAGCGTGCCGCGCGGCAGCAGGTGCCACGCGCATACGACCAGCGCGATGGCGGAGATCGCGAGCATCCCGGCGCCCGCGGCGCCGTGGCGCTGGCCTGCGTAATGCAGCGCGAGCGCGCTCGCCGCCGCGCCGACCGCCCAGGCGAGGCGGTGCGGCGACAGACCTCCGTCGTCGTGCGCGTGTTCGCCTTCCCGCAGGTTGCGCAGCGCCGGCAGCACGCAGGCGGCGGCAGCCATCGCGAGCAACGGCACCGACAGGAACACCCACCGCCATCCGAGGTGTTCGACCAGCGCGCCGGCGATGGTCGGCCCGATCACCGCCGGCACGACCCAGGCCGCGGCGAACGACGAGAAGATGCGCGGGTGCATCGCCGGCGGATACACGCGACCCACCGCGACGTACAACGCCACCGACATCAGGCCGCCGCCGAAGCCCTGCACGATGCGGCCCAGCAGCAGGACTTCCATCGACGACGCGAAGCCGGCGATCAGCAGTCCGATCGAGAACCACACGATGCCGTGCCGCAGGGGCGGCGCAGGCCCGCGGCGGTCCGCCCACGGGCCGCACGCGACCATGCCGATCACCGACGAGGCGAGCGTGCCGCCGAACGCGAGCGCATACAGGGGCAAGCCGTCCAGCGCCTGCGCGACCGTCGGCATCGCCGTGGCGACGGCAAGCGCCTCGAAGGCGTACAGCGCGACGAGCACCACCGCGCCGATGGTGGTGGCGCGGTACTTCCGATCGAACAGGCTTTCCGTCTCGGCACCCGGATAGGAGCCCCTCTCCCGCGGGCGGGAGAGGGGTTGGGGCGAGGGCGAATCGCCGATCTCGTTCGAACGCGAATCGACTTCGCCATCCCGACGTCCTTCCATCACAGCGCGAATCCTTTCGTCTCGTACACCATGAGCACAACCTTGCCACGTCCGTGGCCGTTCTCCACGTCGCGGTGCGCCACGGCGGCGTAGGCGAGGGGATAGATGTCGCGCACGTGCACCCGCAATCGGCCGGCATCGTGCAGGTCGACCAGCGCCTGCAGGCGTTCGCGGTTGCGCTCGCTGCGGATCGCCTGCACGCCCAGGCGCTGCACGTCCTCGAAATCCACCAGCGTGCCGATTCGTGTGGGATCGATGCCGAGCTCGATCGACGCATCCAGGGCGCCGCGCCCGCTGCCATCGAGCGCCGCGTGCACGCCGTGTGGTGCGATGGCGCGCACGCGTTCGGCCAGGCCGGGCCCGTAAAGCACGGGCTCGGCGCCGAGCGCGCGCAGGTACTCGTGGTTTTCGCGACTGGCGGTGCCGATGACGTGCGCGCCGCGCAGGCGCGCCAGCTGCACGGCCATCGTGCCGACGCCGCCGGCCGCACCGTGGACGAGCACCGTGTCGCCGCGGCGGATCGACAACGCTTCGACCGCCGTGTGGGCCGTCTGGCCCGACGCCGACAACGCACCCGCCACGGCCCAGGACATCATCACCGGCTTGAGCACCACTTGCCCGACCGGTACGACGACCGCTTCCGCGTAGGCGTTCGCAGTCGTCCAGCCGAGCACTTCGTCGCCGACGAGCAGCGACGTCACGCCATCGCCGACTGCGTCGACTACGCCCGCGAATTCGTTGCCCAGTTGCCGCGGAAATGGCGCGATTCCGATGCCACGCTGGGCGAACCAGCCGTTGCGCGTCGCGCAGTCGGCCGGTTGCACGCCAGCCGCGCGTACGCGCACGCGGATTTCGCCGCGGGCGGGTTCGGGAAGCGGGAGATCGGCGAGCCGCAGGACATCGGGCGGGCCGTAGTCGTCGAACACGACCGCCTGCATCGTCGGCGCAGGCGCGGAGCGTGCGACGTAGCCGTCGCGCGCGGTGCGGGTATCCATACTCGGGTTGACTCGAAACAGTGACGGGCGTGAGGATAGAACCTCAACTTAAGTTGAGGTCAAGCCGATGGGCAGCGAGGAACTCAGCGTCGGCGAAGTCGCCCGGCGCAGCGGCGTGGCGGTGTCGGCGCTGCATTTCTACGAAGCGAAGGGCCTGATCCACAGCCAGCGCAGCGAAGGCAACCAGCGGCGGTACTCGCGCGATACGCTGCGTCGGATCGCGATCATCCGCGCCGCACAGCGCGTGGGCATGCCGCTTGCGACGATCCGGGATGCGCTGGCGAGCCTGCCCGAAGCGCGCACGCCGACGCGCCGCGACTGGACCCGGCTGTCGAGCGCGTGGCGGGAAGAGCTCGATACGCGCATCGCCGAGCTGATCCGCATGCGCGACACGCTGGACGACTGCATCGGCTGCGGCTGCCTGTCGCTGGACCGGTGCCGGCTGGCGAACCCGGGCGACTGGCTGGGCGACCAGGGCGCCGGGCCGCAGCGATGGGACGGCCCGGTGTGACACGGCTGTAACAAACCTCCGCTGCAATCGTGCAAACCGGCGGCCGGCGCCGGACGGATGCACGCGATGAACCTGCTGATGCTGTCGGACGTGTACTTCCCGCGCGTGAACGGCGTGTCCACCTCGATCCGCACCTTCGCCCGCTCGTTGGCGCGGATGGGCCACGCGGTGACGATCGTCGCGCCCGACTACGGCGACGGCAGCGGGCAGGACCAGCACGACGGGCAGGGCGAGTTCGAGGTGCTGCGCGTGCCCTCGCGGGTGATCTTCTTCGATCCCGAAGACAGACTGATGCGCGCGGATGCCGCGCGCGCGATGCGCGAAAGACTGGCGGCCCGCGAGTGGGACGTCATCCACATCCACACGCCGTTCCGCGCGCATGCGATGGGCGTGCAGCTCTCGCGCGAACTCGGCGTGCCGACGGTCGAGACCTACCACACCTACTTCGAGGAATACGTCGGCCATTACCTGCCGTGGCTGCCGACGCCGGTGGGTCGCTTCGTCGCGCGCGCGGCGTCGCGCAAGCTGTGCCATGGCGTGGATCACCTCATCGTTCCGAGCGCGCAGATGGTCGACGTGCTGCAGCGGTACGGCATCACCACGCCGCACACCGTGCTGCCGACGGGCATCGACATGGCCGAATTCACCGGCGGCGACGGCGCGAGGTTCCGCGAGAAGCACGGCATCGCGCCGGATCGCCAGACGCTGGTCACGGTCAGCCGTTTGTCGCTGGAGAAGAACATCGCCTTCCTGCTGCGCGTGGTGAAGCGGCTGGTGGACGACTTCCCCGAACTGCTGTTCCTCATCGCAGGCGAAGGGCCGGACGAGGCTCGCCTGCGCCGGCTGGCAAGCGAGCTCGGCATCGGGGCGAACGTGCGGTTCTTCGGCAATCTCGACCGCCGCACGACGCTGCTGGACGCCTACAAGGCCGGGGATGCGTTCGTGTTCGCTTCGCCGACCGAAACGCAGGGCCTTGTACTGATCGAGGCGATGGCGCTGGGCGTGCCGATCGTCTCCACCGCCGTGATGGGGACGGCGACGGTGCTGCGCGACACGCACAGCGCGATGATCGCGCCGGAGGACGTCGCCGCCTTCGCCGCGCGGGCGGCGCAGGTGCTGCGTTCGCCGGAGCTGCGCGCGCGGCTGTCCGCGGCCGGCCCGGACGACGCGCGACGCTGGAGTTCGGACACCCTCATGCGCCGTGTCGAATCGCTGTACGGCGCGCTGGCGCAGGGTCGCACGGATCTGGCGCCCACCTGAGGTCTGCGGATCGACGCGGGTCGATGCGGATCGACGCGGAACCTCCGGATCGCCGTGTACCATCGCCGCATTCCTCATCTGGAGATCGGCATGACCCTGTCCCTGCACGACGCAAGCGTGCCCGTATTCCGCCACATGCTCGGCGCGCTCGACGGCGTGCTCGCCAAGGGCGAGGCGCACGCGAAGGCACAGGGTTACGACCCCGAGGTGCTGCTGCACACGCGCCTGTTCCCCGACATGTTCCCGCTCGCGCGCCAGGTGCAGATCGCCTGCGATTTCGCCAAGAGCGTGAGCGCGCGGCTGGCCGACGTCGAAGTGCCGGCCATCCCGGACGAGGAACGCACCTTCGCCGAGCTGCGCCAGCGCATCGCGAAGACGCTGGCCTTCGTCGAGGGCCTCGACGCGCTGCTGTTCGAAGGCGCCGGCGAGCGCGAGATCGTCCTGCGCCCGGGCACGCCGAAGGAGCGCCGCTTCGACGGCCGCAACTACCTGCTCCAGTACGGCCTGCCGCAGTTCTTCTTCCACGTGACCACCGCCTACGCGCTGCTGCGCCACAACGGCGTGCCGGTCGGCAAGCTGGATTACATGGGGGCGCGGTGATGTCCGACGTCCCGGCCGTCGCGCAGCAGCGGATCGCCTCCGCCCGTACGCGGACGATCGGGACGTGGGCGCTGGGCGGCGTGGCGGTGTTCGCGCTCGTCGCCATTGCGATGCAGTTCCTGCGCACGGACCTGGATTTCGTCCGCGCGACGCTGAGCTTCTACCTGCTGGGTCCGCTCGGGTTGTGGCTGCAGCTGGCCTATGTCGGCCTGGCGATGAGTCTGGCGCTGATCGGCGCCGGCTACTACGGGGCCGCGGGGCGCGAGCGACGCAGCGCGGCCGCGCTGTGCCTGTTCCTGGTCGGCGCGATCGGCGTGGCCGTCACCGCGTGGGCCGAGACCGACCGCGGCGGCCCGGCCGCGATGACGATGGCGGCGAAGATCCACGCGATCTCCGCGCCGCTCGCGTTCCTCGGCACCACGCTGGGGATGCTGTGGCAGAGCTGGGCCTTCCGGCGCGATCCGCGCTGGCGACAGCAGTTCGCGCTGGCTTTCGGGTTGGCGGTGTTCTGCTTCGTCGCGCTGTGGCTGCATGCGCTCTGGCGGGACCTGCCGCGCGGGCTCAGCCAGAAGGTGGTGATCGCGGCGATCGCGGTGTGGCTGATGCTCGCGGCGCATTGGCTGCGCCGGACGCCGTCTTCCGGGCAATACTGATCAATCAGTTACGGCGCGAAGCTCAGGTAATTACTGCGGCTTACAATAGGCGCATGCTCAACATTGCCGCCTATCACTTCGTTTCCATCGACCAGCCCGACGACCTCGCGAAGGTCCTTCACGAGCGGGCGGACGCCGCCGGACTGCGCGGCACCATCCTGGTCGCGGGCGAGGGCATCAACCTGTTCCTGGCGGGCGAGGACGACGCGATCCACGGCTTCCTCGACGCCCTGCGCGAGGATGCGCGCTTCGCCGACCTGCTGGTGAAGTTCAGCCACAGCCGGGCCCAGCCGTTCGGCCGGCTCAAGACGAAGGTGAAGCCGGAGATCATCAGCTTCCGTCGCGACAACGCGTCGCCGCTCTCCGACGGCCGCGCACCGATGGTCGAACCGCACACGCTGGCGCGCTGGCTCGACCAGGGTTTCGACGATGCCGGCAAGCCGGTGGTGATGCTCGACACGCGCAACCGCGAGGAGTTCGGCTACGGAACCTTCACGGGCGCGCTAACCCTGCCCATCGACAATTTCACCGACCTGCCGCAGGCATTGCAGCCCCATCGCGACGCACTGCGCGATGCCACTGTCGTGAGCTTCTGCACCGGCGGCATCCGCTGCGAGAAGGCCGCCTTGTGGATGCAGGCCGACGGAATGCGCAACGTGTTGCAGCTCGACGGCGGCATCCTGGGGTACTTTGAGCAGGTCGGCGGCCGACATTACGATGGCCGCTGCTTCGTGTTCGACGGGCGCGTCGCCCTCGACCCGCAATTGCAACCGCTCGTGGACGACGCCGCCTAGCCGGCACGGACTTCCCCCGCCGCGTCCACGACCCGCAAGGAGCTTGAATCAGTGAGCAAGGCGATGACGAACCCCGGTTTGACGTGGATGGCCCCGCGCGTGGCGGCCGCATTGCTGGTGGCGGGCCTGTCGGCCTGCGAGCCGCAGACGCCGGTCAACACCGCGCCGCCGGAAGCGATCACCGCACCGCCGCCGGCCGCCAACCCGCAGCCCGACGTCAACGCCAAGCCGGTCGAGCGCGCGGCGCCGCCGATGATCAAGCCGGTCGCGCTGGGCGAATTCGACCCGGGCAACCCGGTGGCGACCGCCGTCACCGGCAAGCTGTCGCTGGAAGACACGCTCATCAAGGGCGAGAACGGCGCGAGCTTCACCACCGAACGCGTCGCGCTGGTGTCCGGCGGCGACCAGTATTCGGCCGGCGCCACCTACGCGCAGGCGATGATCGTCGATGCCTCGCAGCCGATCGAACTGCGCCGCGTGCTAGAGGAAACCCCGCCGACGCAGTCGCCGGCCAACGCCTTGTGCGGCGGCAACCGCACCGGTTTCATCGCGCTGGCGAAGGTCGAGGACGCGACGGGCGAGACGCTCAAACTCATCGGCCTGAAGGGCACCGACCTGCCGGCCGCGAGCGCGAACGGCGTGGAGCTGTGCGCGAGCACGCAGTACTTCCCGATCGCCGGCGGCGGCGACGCGGAAGGGAAGAAGGTCGCGAAGCGCTGAATTCCTGCGCGGGCTTGGAGCCCCTCTCCCATCGGGAGAGGGGTTGGGGTGAGGGGCAACGAAGCGGTATCGGCGACCAACCGTTGCGGCACAGTGCTGCGGTGTTGCTTTTAACGCGAACTCCGAACGTGAATTCAAAGATCAAAATGGATTCCAGCTTCGCTGGAATGGCGAAGAATGCGGCGATGGCGTGACAGCCTGGATCCCGGCTTTCGCCGGGATGACGGATTCAGTGAGCGTGACGCCGCTTTCAGCCCCTCTCCCAACGGGAGAGGGGTTGGGGTGAGGGGCAACGAAGCGGCCACGGCGACCAACCGTTGCGATACAGCGCTGCGCTGTTGCTTCAACTTCGAAGTCACAACGCACACTCAAAATCAAAATGGATTCCAGCTTTCGCTGGAATGACGAAGAGTGCGGCGATGGCGTGACAGCCTGGATCCCGGCTTTCGCCGGGATGACGGATTCAATCGAGCGTGACGTCGTCGCTCTGAGCCCCTCTCCCATCGGGAGAGGGGTTGGGGTGAGGGGCAACGAAGCGGTAGCGGCGACCAACCGTTGCGATACAGCGCTGCGCTGCTGCTTCAACTTCGAAGTCACAACGCACACTCAAAATCAAAATGGATTCCAGCTTTCGCTGGAATGACGAAGAGTGCG